>JACKNO010000003.1 GCA_024234815.1 Pseudomonadales bacterium
TTACGAATCGTGGGGGTTGCCCCCGACCGAGGATGCGCATTATACGGATCGACCTTCCCCCTGCAAGGCCTTTTACAGAAATATTTCAGACTTTTTTCAGGGCGGCAAAATACTGCTCAATTATCGACCAGAAGGCATGGGGAATGGCCCCGCCCGAGACCTGTCGGAACAGGTGCCACCAACGCTTGTTTGCACCCGCCCGGGCGTTGCACGGGTAAGGAACGGTCTACCAGTTTAGTTGCTCCCGGTCAGCCCTGACGTTGCTTTCGCAGCTTATAGAACTGCGTCAACGGACCGGAGGCCGCGTAAGCCAGGAATGAAAGCAGCAGTACTCTGGGCGGGTCAACGGTGACAAGACCGAAAATAAGCACCATCACGATCATTACGACAAAAGGTACCCTGCTGCGAAAGTCGATGTTCTTGAAACTGTGGTAGGGAAAGTTAGCGATCATCAGAAACCCGGTAAGCGCCGTAAGAAGACCGACAAAAACCGACAGCTCCCAGGGAAGCGCCTGCCCTACCCACCCCGCATCGTTGCATACCCATACCGAACTGGCGATGACGCTCGCCGCAGCCGGGCTCGCAAGGCCGGTAAAATAATTTTTGTCGGCACTGTCTATCTGGGTGTTGAACCGTGCCAAACGCAGGGCTGCGCAAGCCACATAGATGAAGGCGGCGCTCCAGCCAAACTTACCGAGGTCTCCCAGACCCCAGCTGAACACGACCAGAGCCGGCGCAACACCAAAAGACACCATATCAGACAGGCTGTCGTACTCCGCTCCGAACTTGCTGGAAGTATGGGTCAGCCGGGCAACGCGACCATCGAGGCCATCAAAAACCATGGCTACGAATATCGCAATGGGGGCGGCCTCGTAGTTTCCCCGCATAGCGGCAATTATTGCGTAGAAGCCAGCAAACAAGGCACCCGTGGTAAACAGGTTGGGCAGAAGATAAATTCCGCGATGCCGAACAGTAAGCCCGTCTACCGACTCCTCCTCTTCGTGCTCGTCCACCAACAGGTCGAGACCCGGTGCAAGACCCACCTGCGGTCGCGTCGAATCATCGCCTGGAGACTGGGGCTCCTGCTGGCCAACACCTGAATCCTGCTTGTCCATAAACACACCTTGCCAAAAATGCCCGCCCATTCTATCAAACCCCGACGCCATAGGTCTGCCCTGCCACCTCCCACAAAGAATTTACCAGTGGGCTCTGCAAACGCTGCCTGAGACTGCACAGACCGACAGTCAGGGGAGGCAGGCCATCCGGCACCGCAATCCGGCTGACGCTCTGCGCCATGCCGCTGGACTGCACCACCAGAGTCGGGGCTATCCCGACCCCCAGGCCCAGTCCCACCATGGCGACGATGGCCTCGTGACCTGCCACCTGTGCGTAGACGCGGGGGCGAATACCGCGCTCATGCAGCCATTTATCCAGGATGTCTTTCGTGATTCCGCGCTCGGGTACGATAAACGGGATACCCGCCCAGTCAAACCCCCCGGCGGCTGTTTCGCCCGCAAGTACCATCTGGCGCACGGCGCAGTCAGCAGTAGGGGCCCAGAATTCCAGAGGAGACTCCAGCAGAGGTAAAAACTCAAGCCTGCGGGGCAAATTTTGGGGGCGGCCACTGACTGCCACATCATCCTGACCAGCCAGAACGCGGCTGATGCCGTCGGCCTGATCACCGGTGTGCATCATGATTTCAACGGCAGGATGGGTCGATCTGAAAGCCTCCAGAATGGGCGCCAATACGCTGTAGGTCGCCGTGACTGAACAGTACAGGCTCACTTCACCCGCCAGCTCCGCGTCACTGCCGAGCCGGCGGCGCAATTGTTGCCACTCCGCAACCGAGCGCAGCGCGTACTCTCGAAACTCCAGGCCCGCCCTGGTGAGGGCCACACTGCGATTATCCCTTTCCAGCAGCGGCTGACCCAGCTCATCCTCCAGCCGCCGCACCGTCCTGCTCACGGCGGAGACACTCATATGAAGTATCTCCGCACTGCGGCTGAAGTTCAGCGTGTCGGCGACACAAATGAACACCGCAAGTGCCCGGCTATCCATACACGCACCATGTTGCGAATTTGGCAACACAGTATTACCAATATAGCGTTTTACGCAAGTACTGCTTTAACGTATGGTGCACTCCGAATTTGCAAACCCAACTACCGAGGAAGACCCCCATGGGACAAAATTACTTCAATACCCTGCCACTGCGCCTGCAACTCCAACAACTGGGGAAGTGCCGCTTTATGGATCGCTCAGAGTTTGCCGATGGGGTGGACAAGATCCGGGGTAAAAAAATGGTTATTGTGGGCTGCGGCGCCCAGGGGCTGAACCAGGGACTTAACCTGCGCGATAGCGGCCTGGACGTCTCCTACGCCCTGCGCGACAGCGCCATCGCCGAAAAACGCCAGTCCTGGAAGAACGCCAGCGAGAATGGCTTCACGGTCGGAACCTACGAAGAGTTGATTCCCGGCGCGGACATGGTGCTCAACCTCACACCGGACAAGCAGCACACCGCTGTGGTGAGCCAGATCATGCCGCTTATGAAGAAGGGCGCATGCCTGGCCTACTCCCATGGCTTCAATATAGTAGAGGAAGGCATGAAAATCCGGGACGACATCACGGTCATCATGGTGGCGCCCAAGTGCCCGGGCACCGAGGTGCGCGAAGAGTACAAGCGCGGTTTCGGGGTACCCACCCTGATCGCCGTCCACACCGAAAATGACCCCAACGGTGAGGGACTGGAACTGGCCAAGGCGTACGCGGCCGGGACCGGCGGACACCGCGCTGGAGTACTGCAGTCATCCTTTATCGCCGAGGTTAAATCCGACCTTATGGGCGAACAGACAATCCTGTGCGGCATGCTGCAAACAGGCGCGATTCTGTGCTTTGACAAAATGGTCGAAAAAGGTATCGAGCCCGGCTATGCCTCCAAACTGATCCAGTACGGCTGGGAAACGGTCACTGAAGGCCTCAAGTACGGCGGCATCACCAATATGATGGACCGGTTGTCCAACCCCGCAAAAGTCAGGGCTTTCCACCTGGCGCAGGAACTGAAAGACATCATGCGCCCGCTCTACGAGAAGCACCAGGACGATATAATGACCGGGCACTTTTCGAAAACCATGATGGAAGACTGGGCAAACGATGATGCCAACCTGCTCAAATGGCGCGCGGCAACCGCGGAAACCGCTTTCGAAAAGGCAGGCAATACCCCGGCACAGATCGCTGAACAGGAGTACTACGACCACGGTATCCTGCTTGTCGCCATGATCAAGGCCGGAGTGGAGCTGGCTTTCGAGACCATGGTGTCGGCCGGCATCATCGCCGAGTCGGCCTACTATGAATCGCTGCACGAGACCCCATTGATCGCCAATACCATAGCGCGCAAAAAACTTTACGAAATGAACGTTGTGATTTCAGACACTGCGGAGTACGGTTGCTACCTCTTCGACCATGCCTGTCGCCCCTTGCTGGCTGACTTCATGAGCAAGATCGACACCGACGTCATCGGCCGTGGCATCGAAGGAGACAATGGGGTGGATAACGCCGAACTGATCGCTGTCAATGAAGCGATTCGCACCCACCCCGTTGAAATCGTCGGGAAGACCTTGCGCGGCCATATGACGGCTATGAAACGCATCGTCTGAACGCGTTGTAGTCCCGGCTCAATATTCGAGCCGGAATGGTTATATAGCCGCCCGGAAGCGCGGGCGGCAGGAATCCACTGCTCGTCACTCCCTCGTGGCGGGCAGTGGTTTTTTGGTATTTAAGGACCGCACATGAAATCCGCATCGAATGACAGGCCGCCACGTGGCGGCGCAACCCCCAACTGGGATGCTAACGACAGTGCCCAGCTGTACGGCATAAATTCCTGGGGCGCAGGCTATTTCAATGTTTCGGACGCTGGCGAAGTTCAGGTAAACGTCGACTTCGAGGGCAATCCCGTAGCGGTAAGCCTGATGGAGATCGTGCGCGGAATGCACGATCGCGGCCTGCACATGCCCGCCGTCCTGCGTATCCGAAATCTGCTGGACCACCGTGTACAAGTTCTCAACACCGCGTTCGCAAAGGCGATAGAGGACGGCGGATATCGCAACTGCTATCGCGGCGTCTACCCTATCAAGGTAAACCAACAGTGCCATGTGGTGGAGGAAATTGCCGATTACGGCCGCCAGTACAACCACGGCTTCGAGGCCGGCAGCAAGGCGGAGCTTATAATCGCCATGTCGCAACTGCGCGACTCCGAGGGGCTTATTATCTGCAATGGCTACAAGGATGCCGAGTTCATCGAGCTCGGCCTGTATGCAGTGCAGATGGGCATTCCGTGCTTTTTCGTGGTCGAAACCCTGTCGGAACTGCCCATTATCATCGAGCGCAGCCGCGCCCTGGGTATCGAACCCCTTATCGGCGTTCGCATCAAGACAACCGTGGCAGTGGACGGCTACTGGAGCCAGGACAGCGGCGACAGGTCCATCTTCGGCCTGTCCACGGCCAGCCTGATGCGCCTGGTGGATGAGTTGCGGCAGGCGGAAATGCTGCACTGCCTGCGCCTGCTGCACTGCCACCTGGGGTCCCAGATCCCAAATATTCGCAATGTTCGCAGTGGCGTACTGGAGGCCTGTCGTTTCTATGCCGGACTGGTCGAAGAGGGCGCGCCAATGGGCCATATCGACCTTGGCGGAGGACTGGCGGTGGACTACGAGGGTGCCAGCACCAACAGCACCCACAGCATGAATTACCGGCTGGACGAGTATTGCGTCAACATTGTTGAGAGTATTTGCGAAACGCTGGACCCACTGGGCATTGACCACCCCGTCATCATCTCAGAATCAGGCCGCGCAACAGTCGCCTACTCTTCCATGCTGCTTTTCAATATCCTGAACGTTAGCAATAGCATGCCGGTAACCACTCCTGGTGAACTGCCCGAAGACTGCGTCGAAATGCTGAAGAACCTGGACGGGATACAGGCCAGGCTATCCGTACAGAATATACAGGAATGCTACAACGATGCGGTCTTTTATCGCGACGAGCTGCGTGAACTGTTTCATCACGGCCAGGCAACCCTGCGTGAAAGAGCGCTGGCAGAGAACATTTTTCTGGAGGTCGTGCACAGAATCACCTCGATGCTGCCTGAACTCAACCGGGTATCGCCAGAGTTACAACACCTGCAGGAGCAACTCTCGGACATCTACTACGGTAACTTCAGCCTGTTCCAGTCGCTGCCCGACATCTGGGCGATAGACCAGCTTTTCCCGATCATGCCCATTCACCGCCTTGACGAGAAACCGGGTCGCTCGGCCATACTGGCCGACCTCACCTGCGACTGTGATGGCAAGATCGACCGCTTTTCCACACCCGACGGGGAGCGCAATGTATTGCAGCTGCACGAGCTAAAACAGGACGAGGAGTACTACCTTGGCGTATTCCTGGTCGGTGCCTACCAGGAAACCCTGGGAGACCTGCACAACCTGTTTGGTGACACCAATGTGGTCAATGTTGCGATTAACCCCGACGGCACTTTTGAGTTTGCCCGGGAATTTCACGGCGACAGCATTGCGGACGTGCTCAGTTATGTGGAGTACGAGCCCAAGCAACTGCAGGAAAATTTCCGTCTGGTCGCGGAAAAGGCAGTGCGCAGCGGCAAGATCAGCGTTGCCCAACGCAGCCGGATAGTGCAAGCTTTCCGGGAGAGTCTGCACGGTTACACCTACTTTGAAAACCATTGAGTGTTGATGCAACAAGGAGTCAGGGAATGTCCACAGTAGTTATTATTGGCGCCGGCGGCGTCGGAGCAGTCGTCGCACACAAATGCGCGCAACTGCCCGATGTGTTTCCCGATATCCTGCTGGCGAGCAGGACCGAGGCCAAGTGCCAGGCTATCGCTGCGCAGCTGAATCGCCCCATCCGCACAGCGCAGGTAGACGCCGACAATGTCCCGGAACTCGCCGCCCTGTTAAAGCGCGAACAACCGGAACTGGTTATCAACGTGGCACTGCCCTACCAGGACCTTACGATCATGGATGCCTGCCTCGAGGCAGGGGTGCACTACCTGGATACCGCTAATTACGAACCGAGGGATACCGCGAAGTTCGAGTACAAATGGCAGTGGGCATACCAGGACAGATTCAAGCAGGCGGGACTGACCGCGTTACTTGGCAGCGGCTTCGACCCCGGCGCCACCAATATGTTTACCGCATACCTGGCCAAACATTACTTTGATGAAATACACGAGCTGGACATCATCGATGTCAACGGCGGCGATCACGGCTACCCCTTCGCGACCAACTTCAATCCGGAAATCAATATCCGGGAGGTCAGCGCCGAATGCCGCCACTGGGAGAATGGCGAGTTTGTCACCACCGCCCCGATGTCGAAGATGGCGCGCTTTGAATGCCCGGAAGAAGTCGGCGCCTTCAATATCTACCGTATGTACCACGAAGAACTGGAATCACTCAGTAAAAATTTCCCGGGCTTGCGGCGGGCCCAGTTCTGGATGAGTTTTTCCGACAATTATCTCAAACACCTCGAAGTGTTGGAGAATGTCGGCATGACCGGTATCGAACCCGTTGAATTCCAGGGGCAGCAGATTGTGCCTATTCAATTTCTGGCCCGCCTCCTGCCAGACCCGTCCAGCCTTGGTCCGCGCACCAGGGGTAAAACCTGTATCGGCTGCATAGTACGCGGACTGAAGGACGGCAGGGAACGGGTCATGTATTTGTACAATATCTGTGACCACCAGGAGTGTTATCAGGAGGTCCAGTCCCAGGCCATTTCCTATACGACGGGCGTGCCCGCCATGATCGGCGCGAAGATGATTGTACAGGGTATGTGGCGCCAGCCGGGTGTATGGAATATTGAGCAGTGCGATCCCGACCCCTTCATGGAGGATATGAATCGCTATGGTCTGCCGTGGAAGGTAGTCGAACTGGATCCCGGATTTACGCTGGACCTGGTCAAAGGCAAAGAGCTCTAGCCGCCGGATATGCAATTCACTGATTTCAGCAAACTGGACCTGAGCCGCCTGCCCACCCCGTGCTTTGTGGTTGACGAGGTGGCCGTCGAACGCAATCTGCGAATTCTGCGAAAAGTCGCCGATGACAGCGGCGCCAGGGTGCTGGCCGCCCTGAAAGCGTTCTCCATGTGGAGTCTTGCCCCGCTGGTTTCGCGTTACCTTGACGGCAGCTGTGCCAGCGGCCTGCACGAGGCTCGCCTGGGCAGCGAATTCTATGACGGCGAGGTTCATGTTTTCAGCGCCGCCTACAGCGAGGCTAATCTGCGTGAAATCCTGCCACTGGCTGACCACGTGGTGTTCAACAGCTGCAGCCAGTGGTCACGCTTTCAACCGCTCCTGAAAGAAGCCCGGCTACAGCGGCCGCAGCTCAAGTTCGGGCTGCGAATCAATCCCGAGCACTCAGAGGGCGCCGTCCCCATTTACGACCCCTGTGCGCCGGGCTCGCGCCTGGGCATTGTGCTTTCGCAATTGGATGAAAGCCAACTGGAGGGCATCAGCGGGCTGCACTTTCACACCCTTTGCGAACAGGACTTCCCGCCGCTGCAGCGCACCCTGGATGCGGTGGAGGAGAAGTTCGGGCACCTGCTGGCGAAAATGGAGTGGGTGAATTTCGGTGGCGGACATCACATCAGCCGCCCCGGTTACCAACTGGATGAACTTGTATCGAGAATTCGCTCGTTCAGCGAAAAATACGGCGTGCAGGTTTACCTCGAACCGGGGGAGGCCGTGGCCATAGGCAGCGGTGTACTGGTTGCCGAAGTCCTGGACCTGACCTGGAACGGCCTGGACCAGGCTATTCTGGACATATCTGCAACCTGCCACATGCCTGACACCCTGGAAATGCCCTATCGCCCGGACATTATCGGCGCGGGAGAAGCCACCGAACTGGCCCACACTTACAGGCTCGGAGGGCTCACCTGCCTGGCCGGAGACGTTATAGGGGATTACAGCTTCGCCGAGCCTCTAAGAGTTGGCCAGCGTCTGGTGTTTGGCGATATGGCGCACTACACAATGGTGAAAACATCCACCTTCAATGGCACGCTGCTGCCCGCCATCGCCATCTGGAATTCCCTGACAAACGAACTGGAGATCGTTCGGGAATTTGACTATACGGATTTTCGGAATCGCCTGTCCTGAAAACGGGTGGGGGCCGCAGCAGCACATGCCTGGACTCCCACGGCGCGGCTCACTGATCTTCCGCGTAAAACTATTCAAGGTGGCACCTAGAGCAGGGCGCTGTAGTCCGCCTCCAACTGCTCAAAATTCAGGCTTGAAATAAACCGCGAAAAGCTCATCCATGTGGCAAGCCCCTTCATGTCGGCGAAGTGTGGCGGCAGGAACTTTGGCGCCACGACAACGCCTTCATCCATCAATAGCCGGTAAGTCTTGATGTCCTCCAGCGTTACCTTGCCACAGAATAGTACGGGAAGGCTGTCCAGTTTGCCCTCACTCATGCCCAGCCGCATAAAGTTATATGTCTGGATAAAGCCACGCATGTAGGCGAGGTCCTTGGTAAAGGGACGGCCCTGGGGAGTGCTGCCGCGAAAAACCCGTGCGGCGATCACGTAGGCATCGTCATCGGACATATGATTTCCGCGCAGATACTCGAATACCTCGATAAAATTCGCGCCCTCCTCGGCAAGGGTGACAGCGCGCACCCGATTGATCAGCCGGTACAGCCTCGTGGGACTGGAACGCATGGTCAGGATTTCCGTCAGTACGGCGAGGCCCTCCTGGGTGGTAGTGGAGGACGGCGGCCCTTTGCTGAGGAAAGTACACCACGGCTGGGCCATACCATTGAGCGTGGTCCCCAAATGAACCCAGCCCTCGTGCACCTCAAGCACATCGATATCCAGCGCGTTAAATCGCGCGTCACTGCGGATTTTCAGGTAATCCGAACCGGCCGCGGCATCCGCGGTCATCTGGTCATTCAGCAATACCCGAATACCGGCATCGGGAAAGGCATCCAGCAAACGCCTGTTGAGCATTTTTACGGCGCGTTCAGCCGTGATGTTTTTTTCCATCTCGACCATCGACTGGTTTTTAAGGAGGTTAATGAGGGTGCCTTCCATCGTGGTGCCGAGGTCAGCCAGGGTTGGGTCTCCGGCATGAAAGACATCCGAGGCCGAACCGTACAACTCTTCCGAGTAGATGCCAAAGTCGGGTGTGCCGCGGGCCTCCAGCATACGAACGACCGACTGGTATTCCCGGCATATACGCCGCATGATCATCGCCAGGGGGTTTAGCTGCCCCAGCTTGCGCGCGATATCCCGGTCTATCTGGTGGAACTGAGCCCGCACGGCGGCCGGGTCGAAATCCAGGGGATTCTTGCGCTGATAATAAGCTGCATCGACCTCCGGCAGCTGCCGGCAACCACCCTCAAAAAACTTGCCGCGTACTTCATTACACCACTTGATGCCATCCAGGATTCGAATCGGCCTTTGGGCTTCGACTATACGGTCGGAGAGTTCCCGCACCAACTCGAGGTATTTTGCATTACTCTCATGCATCGGCGTTATCCATTGCACATAATCCATCCATATAAGGGCTCCGCTGCTGTCACGGCTTGCGCAGGATAACGGCAGTACGCAACCGTCTGGAGCCGAACAGGCTCATGGAGGCAAAATCCTGACGCGCTATTGGCACGTGCTGGCACTCTATCGAGTCGCGGTTTTCATCCGCTATCGTCTCGTAGGGACCCATCTCCAGGTCGGGGTCGTGAAAATACAGGCAGTGTTCATCATACCCGCTCAACACCACCCAGTGCGGTGCCTTGCGATTATCCAGGCGATAAGTGGAAATCAGGATCAGCACGTTATCGCCCCTGGCGTAACAGTCCGCAAGTTTGGCCTGGTCGATATCGGCATAGCGCACCGGCAGTTTCAGCTTTTTCGCCTGCTCGAGAAACGACTCGTGCACCAGGCCCATCACCCGCTTTTTGTTGGGATCACGCACCCCATCGACAAACAGCGGACCCCTGTTGCTGATCCAGACCTCGGCTTCAAAACCACGACTGGCCGCCGCCAGCGCCAGCCCCACGGGGTGGCATCCCCCGTGACCCGAGGTCATGAAGATCGTGGTGGCCTCGCGCCATATCTGCACCTCCTCCAGGGGACTTGGAGAGTAATCCGGGTCTAGCCCGTTCATCGCCATCATCAGCGAAGCCGGGCCGCAGGTGAAAGTCGTTGTCTGGGAGATCCACGGTATCCGTCTGTGGTCGTTGGCAGGTGTCAGGCGGTGGACACACTTTTCCATCCGCAAGGCGTCGCTATGGTCTTCGTAGTAATCCTGGTACATACCAAACTGCGAATACCCCAGCCGGCGATACAATTTGATGGCGGCGTCATTATTACCGGCAACCTCCAGACGCATATACAGCGAGCCCTCTTCACGGGCGCGCTGTTCCGCGAGTTCAATAAGCGAGGATGCTATACCTCTGCCGCGGCACGCAGGATCGACCGCCAGCGAGTACAGGCGGGCCAGACGCGTGCCGCGACGCAGGATAACGAGAATATAACCGCACAGGACCCCGTTTTCTTCGGAAACCAGGAAAACACAACCGGGATGTTTCAACCAGCGTTTGAAGGAACGTCGACTCAACCTGTCCCCCCGGAAGGCGAGGCCTTCCAGGCGCAGCAACTCGTCGATATCTGAAGCCACGGCTTTGCGTACGCCAGTCATTTGGTTCCCACAAGGATTACAGGCCCATGCTCCAGACCCCGCCCATACGGCCTGGCGGCCCGGTGTTGGCAAATAGGCAGGAAGGGCATCATTACTCCATCGTTAAGCGCTGAAATATATCCCGGCCCGCAATTGACTACCAGCCACTGGTGTAAAATACTTGTAATCGGTTATTCCATCCCCGCACCACGATTGCCTGCCAGGACTCCATTTCATGTCGCAAACACTGATCGTTGTACATAGCCTGAAAGACTGGACACCCTACTACCCCAGCGAACAGGTCATCAGCTTCAGCGACTATATGAACGGCAAACAGTTGCGCAAAGCGCCCCGTACGCGCGTCATAAACCTGTGTCGCAATTTCGATTACCTGTCCGAAGGCTACTATTGCTCGCTGCTGGCCGAAGCCAGGGGACATAATGTCATACCGTCCGTGCGGACACTGAACGATCTCAGCAAGCGGGCACTCTATCGCATCCACGTCGATGATTTTGGCGAGGCTGTATACAAATCCCTGCAAGAGGCGGACCCAACCCAGCCACTGATTCTGCACAGTTACTTCGGAAAGACCGGGAACAGCCACTACGACGCCTTGTCAGAGAAACTGTTTGAGGAGTTTCCGTGCCCTATCCTCGAAATTACCCTGCGCTTCCGCAAGCGCTGGGAAGTTACCGGCCTCAAGCCAAAATCACCCAGGCAACTGAATGATCAGGAGGCGGATGACTTCGCCGAGTCACTCAATGTGTTCAGCAGGAAGGTCTGGCACAAACGTCGCAAACGCAAGGCCGCTCGCTACGACCTGGCTATTCTGTGTGACCCGGAAGAGAAAATGCCGCCGTCCGACAAGGGCGCGCTCAAGCGTTTTATCCGGGCGGGCAAGGAGATGGGCATCGATTGCGAGATCATCCGCCAGCGGGACTATCTGCGCCTGCCTGAGTATGATGGTTTACTCATACGCACAACCACAAACATCGACCACTACACCTATCGCTTCGCCAAGAAAGCGGAGAATGAAGGCCTGGTGACGATCGATGACAGCAATTCCATCCTGCGCTGCACCAACAAGATCTACCTGGCGGACCTGTTCAGGATAAACAAAGTGTCCTCGCCCCGCACCGTGGTACTGTACAAGGACCAGCCGCAGCAATTGAACACACTGGAAGAGGCCCTGGGCTTCCCAATTGTGGTGAAAATTCCGGATGGGGCGTTCTCCAAGGGCGTTGAAAAAGCCAGGGACGTGGAGGAACTGGCCATCATCTGCAAAAAGCTGTTTCGCCACTCCACTTTGTTGCTGGCCCAGGAGTTTCTGTATACCGACTTCGATTGGCGTATAGGCGTTCTCGACAACCAACCGCTGTTTGCCTGCAAGTACTACATGGTGAAGAACCACTGGCAGATATACCGCCACGGCAAGAGCACCGACTCCGGTGGTTTCGATACCCTGCCGATAGCCGATGTACCGCACTCCGTCGTAGAGACCGCGTTGCGGGCGACCAAGCCCATCGGTGACAGTCTCTACGGGGTGGATATCAAGGAACACAATGGTCAGGGCTGCGTCATTGAGGTGAACGATAACCCCAATGTGGACAAGGGCGTAGAGGACAAATACCTGGGCATGGACCTCTACCGGCGGGTGATGAGCACCATGCTGAAACGCATGGAAGCCCGCAGAGGCCACTAGCTGTCGGCCGAATACCTCGGCCAGCAGCTAGCCACAGGCCTGACCAGAGGCGCTAGAGGCTCAGGACTTTCTCGCCACGCGATATCCCGGCCACGCCGGAGCGAACCACCTCGAGGATATCCATACCTGCCATGGCGGCAACGAATGAATCCAGTTTGTCGCTGGTGCCCGCAAGCTGGATCGTATAGACGTTGGGCCCCACATCGACGATCTGGCCGCGAAAAATATCAGTCGTGCGTTTGACCTCGTCACGCAGGGCACCCTGGGCGCGCACCTTGATCAACATCAGGTCCCGCTCTATGTGGGCGCCTTCGGTAAGGTCAACCAGTTTCACCACGTCTATCAGTTTGTTCAGGTGCTTGGTGATCTGCTCGATCTGCTTGTCGTCGCCAACCGAGGTCAGGGTCAGCCGCGACAGCGTCGGATCATCGGTCGGCGCCACGTTGAGCGTTTCAATGTTGTAGCCACGCTGGGAGAACAGCCCCACCACACGGGACAGGGCACCGGGTTCATTTTCCAAAAGTATCGATATAATCCGCCGCATGTCAGGTCCTCTCGTTCTTGCTCAGCCACATATCTTTCATCGAGCCATTGGGCGCCACATGCATGGGATATACATGCTCCATCGGGTCGATGATGATATCGAGGAATACCAGTTTATCCTTCATGGCGAAGGCCTCCTCCATTTTCGCATCCAGGTCTTCCAGTTTCCTGACCTGCATACCCACGTGGCCATAGGCCTCCATCAGCTTGACGAAATCGGGCAGTGAGTCCTCGTAAGTGCTCATGGCATAGCGGCCCTCGTACTGCATGTCCTGCCACTGCTTGACCATGCCCAGGTAGTTATTACGCAGGTTTATGATCTTTACCGGCGTGTTGTACTGGGTGCAGGTGGAAAGCTCCTGGATGTTCATCTGGATGCTGCCCTCACCCGTGACGCAGGCCACATCCATATCAGGAAACGCCAACTTCACCCCCATGGCGGCCGGCAGCCCGAAGCCCATGGTTCCGAGGCCGCCCGAGTTGATCCAGCGCCGCGGCTGGTCAAAGCGGTAATACTGGGCCGCGAACATCTGGTGCTGGCCGACGTCGGAGGTCACATAGGCGTCGCCTTTGGTCACCCGGTACAGGCTTTCGATAACCTGTTGCGGCATGATCTTCTCGCTCTCGCCGTAGCGACGTCCGCTCCAGAGGCCGTGCTTGTCCCGCCATTCATCGATCTGGTGCCACCAGCGCTCCAGAGCGCCCTGGTCCGGCTGGTCGGCGTTTTTTTCACTGATCAAGCTGATCTGGTTCAGCATTTCCTCGAGTACCGATTGAACCGGCCCGACGATGGGAATATCGGCCATCACCGTTTTCGAGATAGCCGCGGGGTCCACATCAACGTGAATCACTTTGGCCCCGGGACAAAATTTACTCACCGTGTTGGTCACCCGGTCGTCAAAGCGTGCACCGACCGCCAGGATCACATCACTGTGATGCATGGCCATGTTGGCTTCATAGAAACCGTGCATACCCAGCATGCCCAGGAACTGGCGGTCGGTTGCCGGGAAGGCGCCGAGGCCCATCAGGGTATTGGTCACCGGGTAATTCAATTCGCGCGCGAGCCGGGTAAGCAACTCGCTGCCCTCTCCCTGGACAACCCCGCCTCCCGCATAGATAACGGGGCGCTTGGCGGACAGCAGCAGTTTCGCCGCTTTCTTGATCTGGCCGGTATGACCGCGCTGGGCAGGTGCGTAAGATCGCATTTTTACCGAGTCCGGATAGCGGTACTCGAACTTCTCATCCGGGCGGGTGATGTCCTTGGGAATATCGACAACCACCGGTCCCGGGCGGCCGGTGGAGGCAATATAGAATGCTTTCTTGATCATCAGCGGAATATCTTCCGCGCGCTTGACCATGAAGCTGTGCTTCACAATCGGGCGGGAGATACCGATCATATCGGTTTCCTGGAAGGCATCCTCACCGATCAGGTGGCTTTGCACCTGGCCGGAAAGAACGACCATGGGTATGGAGTCCATATAGGCAGTGGCGATGCCGGTGATAGCATTGGTCGCACCGGGCCCCGAGGTTACCAACACCACACCGGGCTTGCCGGTGGCCCTGGCGTAGCCGTCGGCGGCATGGGTAGCGGCCTGCTCATGGCGCACGAGGATGTGAGGTACCTTGCAGTCCTTGAACAGGGCGTCGTAAATATGCAAAACAGCGCCGCCGGGGTAGCCGAAGATGTACTCGACGCCTTCATCTTCCAGAGCGCGGGCGATCATCTCGCCACCGGATAACAACTCCACAATATTTCTCCCATAATAAAACGCCCGACGCGTAACCCTCGTCGGAACATTCCGAAATCATGTGTGGACATTGCGCTTGAACGACCTGAAACCGGTCTTCGATTGGCGACGCCACCCCTTACAAGCTCGACACACTGCCCGGGAAAACACCCCCCCAGCGACGCTCCTTGGGGGAATTACGATCACGAACACCCGTGTATCGGTCGCCCTGCGGGATAGCGCAGTGTCTGGCCCTCAACCCTGCCTTTGAGGCAGGATCGAATACGGGACTTACAAACAGCTGCACCCGAATAATCGGATCGGGGCAGTAGACCAGAGATCGAGGGTACCCGACGTTAGCCGTTGCCATCTGCAAGACGCGCCTATTGTTCGCAGGAACGCCAGTAAAGTCAACTACCGCATGGGCTGTGGACGAATGTTGCAAATGGCAAGTGTATGATTGCCTCCGGGGTAACTGTGGGGTACTTTAGGCCGCAATAGGGCAAAATCATCGGGGGAACGGGGCTTGAAAGGTGTTATACGAACCTGTCTGGCTGGCTTGTCATTAGTAGTTCTGGTTTGCGGGAGCCTGGCTGTCCATGCGGGCGCTACCTACTATCGCTGGCAGGACGATAGGGGCAACCTTGTCCACAGCGACAGGCCTCCTCCAACAGGAACGCCCTACGAGGTCATTTCCACCGAATCCAGCCTGGTGCGCCACGTGGATGCCGATGAAGGCGCGGTACCGGCCACCACCAAACCTACCGTGGGTAACGAGTTCGAGCAGTCGGACGAGAGCAAGACGCCACCGAAGAAGAACCCCGAGCAGTGCAAAATAGCGCAGGAGAACCTGCAGACACTCAGCACCAAGGTTCGCATCCAGATCCGCAATGACCAGGGTGAACTGCGCCCGTTGAGCGAAGAGGAAAAAGAGATCCAGCGCAAGCAGGCCCAGGACACCATCGAAGCCCACTGCGAATAAGGTCTTCTCCCCGGCGGACAATAAAAAAGCCCCTTACGGGGCTTTTTTTCAGCCGTTTCATCAAGCCGGGCTGAATGTGGCCGTGTCGCCCTCCAGATCAACCACTATGGTCTGGCCCGGTTCAAACTCGCCTCCGAGGATGCGCTGGGCCAGCGGGTTTTCCAGTTGTTGCTGGATCGCGCGTTTCAACGGGCGCGCACCATATACCGGGTCGTACCCGGCCGCCACCAGTTGATCCATGAACGTCTGACTGAGTTCCAGTCCCAAATCCCGCTCCGCCAGCCGTTGCTTGAGGCCGCGCAGCTGGATTTCGGCGATACCGCTGATCTGGTCCCGTGCCAGCGGGTGGAATACGACAGTCTCATCGATCCGGTTGATGAACTCCGGGCGAAAGTGACTGCCCACCACATTCATAACCGCAGCCTTCATTGCAACGTAGTTCTCCTCGCCGGACATTTCCTGGATCAGGTCCGAGCCGAGATTGGATGTCATGACCACCACCGTGTTGCGAAAATCCACGGTGCGGCCCTGGCCGTCGGTCAGGCGGCCGTCTTCCAGCACCTGTAACAGAATGTTGAACACGTCCGGGTGGGCCTTTTCCACCTCGTCCAGCAGCAGCAGCGAATAGGGGCGCCGGCGAACCGCCTCGGTCAGGTAACCGCCTTCCTCGTAACCAACATAGCCGGGGGGCGCACCGATCATCCGCGCCACGGAGTGCTTCTCCATGAACTCGGACATGTCGATTCTCACCATGGCGTCCTCGCTGTCGAAGAGGAAATCCGCCAGCGCCTTGCACAGCTCGGTCTTGCCCACCCCGGTGGGCCCGAGAAAGAGGAACGACCCGTTGGGACGCTTGGGGTCGGACAAACCGGCCCGGGAACGCCGAACGGCATTGGATACCGCGATCACCGCTTCGTCCTGGCCAACGACCCGCTTGTGCAGGGCTGACTCCATGCGCAACAGTTTCTCGCGATCGCCTTCCATCATTTTGGACACCGGTATTCCGGTCCAGCGGGAAACCACTTCCGCGATTTCCTCTTCGGTCACCTTGTTGCGCAGCAGCACTGCCTCCCTGGACTCGGACTCCTGGGCTGCCGCCAGTTGTTTTTCCAGCTCGGGCATGCGGCCGTACTGGAGTTCTGACATGCGGGTAAGGTCGCCGGCGCGACGCGCGGTCTCAAGATCCAGCTTCGCCTGCTCGAGATCACTCTTGATCTGGGCGGCGCCCTGGACCGAGGCTTTCTCCGCTTTCCAGATTTCCTCGAGGTCGGAAAATTCGCGCTCTACCTTGCCAATCTCGGCATTGAGCAGTTCCACCTGCTTCAGCGCTGCCGCGTCGGTATCCTTCTTGACCGCCTCACGCTCAATCTTGAGCTGGATGAGACGACGCTCGAGCTTGTCCATGACTTCCGGCTTGGAATCGATTTCCATGCGGATTCGACTGGCCGCCTCGTCCACCAGGTCGATCGCCTTGTCCGGCAATTGCCGATCGGTAATGTAGCGCTGGGACAGCCTGGCGGCGGCGATAATCGCGCTGTCTGTGATATCAACCCCGTGGTGAACTTCGTAGCGCTCCTTCAAGCCCCTCAGGATGGCGATGGTGTCCTCCTCGTTGGGCTCATCCACCAGCACTTTCTGGAAGCGGCGCTCCAGAGCGGCATCCTTTTCAACGTACTGACGGTACTCGTTCAGGGTGGTCGCCCCAACGCAGTGCAATTCACCGCGCGCCAGCGCCGGCTTGAGCATGTTCCCGGCGTCCATGGAGCCTTCGGCCTTACCCGCGCCCACCATGGTATGCAGTTCGTCTATGAACAGTATGACTCTGCCCTCCTGCTTGGAGAGCTCGTTAAGGACAGCCTTCAGGCGCTCTTCAAAATCACCGCGAAACTTGGCCCCGGCCAGTAGGGCACCCAGGTCCAGGGACAGAATGCGTTTGTCCTTGAGCCCCTCCGGCACCTCCCCATTGATCACGCGCTGGGCCAGGCCCTCGATAATGGCCGTCTTGCCAACACCGGGCTCACCGATCAGTACCGGATTGTTCTTGGTGCGGCGCTGCAGCACCTGGATGGTGCGCCGAATTTCGTCATCGCGCCCGATCACAGGGTCCAGCTTCCCCTGCTCGGCGCGCTCGGTAAGATCTATGGTGTACTTGTCCAGTGCCTGGCGGGACTCTTCCGCTTCGGGATTATCCACAGCATCACCGCCCCGTACTTCGTCGATGGCGGCCTGCAGCGACTGGGCCGACACCCTGCTCGCTTTGAGAAGCTCTCCGGCAGACGTTTTACTCTCCAACAGCGCCAGTAACACCAACTCGCTGGAAATGTAGGTATCGCCACCCTTCTGCGCGAGTTTGTCCGCGACATTGAGAATCCGACCGAGGTCATTGGACAGGTGTACGTCACCACCCGTACCGCTCACCCTGGGCAACGCTTCCACAGCCGATTTGACGCCCGTCACCAGGCCCGCCACATTGGCACCCGCTTTCTGCAACAGAGGGCGGGTTGAGCCTCCTTTTTGTTCCAGCAGGGCGCTTAACAAATGCACCGGCTCAATAAAATTGTGATCCTTGCCCAGCGCCAATGACTGGGCGTCCGCAAGCGCCAACTGTAACTGGTTAGTCAGTTTATCCATTCTCATCGTGCTACATCTCCTCGATTAACCCGCCCGTCCCAGCGGCGCGTCCATTTTCCATACCCTGTTTATTGGGTCGAAATGGCCATATTTCAAGTGAGGTCTTGACCCAGGAGAATAACGCTGGCCATGCGGCCGGTGACGCCGTCACGGCGATAGGAAAAATACCGGTCGGACCCGGCGAAGGTACAGGCGCCCCCGCCGAATATGCTTGCGGGAGCCAGGACGTCCAGGCGCAGCCGGGCCAATGCGTACAAATCGGCGAAAAAATGACCGGACCTGGTTCGACTGGGGATAAAGCATGCCTCGGTAGAGGGCAATTGAGCAGGCGTCGCGGCCGCCAGAAACGCCGCCCTGACTTCCGCGCCCACCTCAAATGCGGCGGGTCCGATGGCTGGCCCCAGCCACGCCATCAATTGCCCAGGGGCAACCGGCATGGCGGCAATCGTACTTTCCAGAACCCCACCCAGCAGACCGCGCCAACCCGCATGGGCGGCGGCGACCACATCCCCTTTGCGGGAGCAAAACAACACCGGCAGGCAATCCGCCGTCAGCACGGCACATGCCCTGCCGGGCGTGCTGCTCCAGCTGGCATCGGCGGGCGGGCAGACCTGGCCCCCATCCGCACAAACTACCCGGGTGCCATGGATCTGCTCCAGCCAGAGCACACTCGCCTGCAGCGGCAACATACTGGCCAGCAGACCCCGGTTGGCTGCGACCGCGGCCGGGTCATCCCCGACATGATCGGCCAGGTTAAAACTGGTATAGGGCCCCAGACTGTACCCCCCGGTACGCAGGGTAGTCATGGCGATGACGTTGGCCGGGGCGGGCCAATCGGGCCTAATACAGTGGCTGCTCATGGGGAGTAACCGGGTCCTCGCGTCCAAGAATGTCCAGAAGTCCCAGGATATCCTCGGGTAAGGGGCATTCGAATTGCTGTTCCTCGCCGGATTCGGGATGAATAAAGCCCAGCGCCCGGGCGTGCAGTGCCTGCCGCGGAAAGCGCCGCAGCGCTTCGATAAGCTCGCCGGAGGCGCCGCGGGGAATACGCGGCCTGCCACCATAGACAGGGTCACCCACCAGTGGATAGTGCCGGTAGGCCATATGTACCCGAATCTGGTGGGTGCGACCGGTCTCGAGGTTGACCGCCACCTGCGTGTGATGGCCGAAGCGGCGAGTCACCCGGTAGTGGGTTATCGCGGGCTTGCCCCCGGCTGCCACAACGGCCATTTTCTTGCGCTGCTTCGGATGGCGCCCCATGGGGGCGTCAACCGTTCCACCACCGGTCATGGCACCGATACACACGGCACAGTACTCGCGTTTTACCGTGCGGGACTGCAGCTGCGCCACCAGGTGATGGTGCGCGGCCAGATTGCGGGCCACCACCATGATGCCCGATGTTTCCATATCCAGGCGATGCACGATACCGGCCCTGGGCAGCTGCGCCAGCTCAGGCGCATGGGTCAGCAGGGCGTTGACCAGGGTGCCATCGGCGTGGCCGGCGGCGGGATGAACCACCAGCCCGGCCGGCTTGTTCAACACCAGTACGCTGGCATCTTCATACACGATATCAAGGTCTATGGCCTGTGGCTGCCAGCCTACCTCCACCACAAGTTCGGCGCTGACCGCCAGGGTTTCGCCCTCGGCAATCTTGTCCCTGGGCCTGCGCTGTTCGCCACCCACCAGCAGCTCCCCGTTCCTGATCCAGGTCTGCAACCTGGAACGGGAATACTCCGGAAACAGGCGGGCGGCCGCCTGGTCGAGGCGCTCACCATCCAGTTCCGCCGGCACCTGGGCCACCAGCTCTATGATTTCCTTCATACATTTCCTGTTTATGCACCCGGCCGCCTGTGGTTAAATACCGCCGCTGGCCTGGGCTGAATCTTAGCACGCCGGCCCCATTCCAAACTGGTGAGTTCATTGAAATACGTCCTATCCATATTGATCAGCCTGTTCCTGTGGGGATGTTCGGGCAATGATGAAATTCCCGATATCGCCGATACCGGGGAGCAGGACATGTACGAACAGGTACAGGAGTACCTGCAAAATGAAAGCTACAGCAATGCGGTGCGCGCCCTGCAGTTGCTGGAATCACGTTATCCGTTCGGAAAATACGCCGAGCAGGCGCAACTGGAGCTGATCTACGCCCACTACCAGGCGCATGAGCACGAAGCGGCCGTGGAAGCGGCGGACCGCTTTATCCGGCTCCATCCGCAGAGTCCCAACGTCGATTATGCCTATTACATGAAAGGGCTTGCCGCCTACACCAGCAACGAGGACATCTTCGACCGTTTCGTGCCCACAGACCCCTCCGAACGCGACACCAGTCATGCGAAAGAATCGTTCGCTGAGTTTGCCCAGTTGGTCAGCCGCTATCCGGGCAGCCCCTATGCTGCTGACGCCCGCGCCAGAATGGTGTCATTGCGCAACCTGCTGGCCCGCCATGAAATCGTCGTGGCCAACTACTATTTCCGCCGCGGGGCATACCTGGCAGCGACCAATCGCGGCAGCTACGTGGTAGAGAATTTCCAGCAAACGCCAGCGGTTGCCGACGGCCTCGCGGTCATGGCACAGGGCTACATCCTGCTGGGGTATGATAACCTGGCTCGCAAAACCATCGAGGTGCTGGCGCTCAACTACCCGGACCATTACTCGCTGGACGACAATGGCGAATTCCAGAGCGTGTATACGCTGAATGGACTGCAGCGTTCATGGATCAACAAGATAAGCTTTGGCCTGTTCGATCCGCCGGAAGCCCCCCAGTTCGACAATCGCGACCCGGAGTAGGCGCGCCTCAATCCCCTATGACCCAGCCCGACGTGATGGGATAGCGCCGGTCCCGGCCAAAGCCGCGACGGGTTATACGCACACCGATGGGCGCCTGGCGCCGTTTGTACTCATTGATGTCAACCAGGCGCAGCACCCGCCGCACCTGATCCGGATCCATGCCGGTGGCGATAATATCGTCAGCACTGACATCCTGCTCCACGTATAACTCCAGGATACGATCAAGCACATCGTAGGCAGGCAGGCTGTCCTCGTCTTTCTGGTCGGGCGCAAGTTCGGCGGACGGTGGTCGGTCGATAACCCGCTGCGGGATGCAGGGCCCAAGGGTATTGCGATAGCGACACAGCTCGAACACCAGGGTCTTGGGCACGTCCTTGAGCACATCCAGTCCGCCCGCCATATCGCCGTACAGGGTGGAATAGCCCACTGCCATCTCACTCTTGTTGCCGGTTGTGAGCACCAGCACTCCCTTCTTGTTTGAAATGGACATCAGCAACACGCCGCGACACCTGGCCTGCAGATTCTCCTCGGTAGTGTCCACCCTGGTCCCTGCGAACTCCTCCGCCAGGCTGGCCATAAAGGCTTCATAGATTGGCTCTATGGAGATGACCTTGTGCGAAACACCCAACAGGCGCGACTGCAGGGCGGCATCCTCCACGCTCATCTGCGAGGTGTAGCGAAAAGGCATCATCACTGCCTCGACCCGTTCGGGCCCGAGGGCATCCACAGCCAGGGCGAGGGTCAAGGCCGAATCAACCCCGCCGGAAAGCCCCAGTACCACGCCGCGAAAGCCATTTTTATTGACATAGTCGCGCACTCCCAGCACCAGGGTTTGCCAGGTGGCGGCCATTTCATCGAGCGGGGGCGCGACCGACAGTCCGGAAATCACCGCCGCCGCATCGTCGACTGCCACCTGTATCCAGTACTCCCCCTCCTCGAAATTGGGGGCTGCGGCGGCCACCGTGCCATCGGCCCCGACGGCGAAGGAACCGCCATCGAATACCAGTTCGTCCTGCCCTCCCACCTGGTTGACGTAGACAATTGCCAGATTACAACTGCGCGCTCGCCGCGAAACCAGTTCCCAGCGCTCCGCGCGCTTACCCCGGTGATAGGGAGAAGAATTGATGTTGATCAGCAACCGCGCGCCAGCTGCTGCGGCCTGCTGGCTGGGCATTTCCTCCCAGATATCCTCGCAGATGCTCAGCCCCACCGGGATACCGGCGATATCCACAACGCAGGGCCCGGTGCCCGCGCTGAAATAGCGTTTTTCATCGAACACCTGGTAGTTCGGAAGTTCCTGCTTGCGGTACTCCGCAATGATCTCACCCCGGTGCAACACGCCCGCTATGTTGTAGAGGCGGCCGTCGTGCCGGCGCGGATAGCCAATGATTACGTAAACCGTATCATTCATAGCGCCCAGGATACGCTCCAGGGATTGATTGACGCGACGGTCGATACTCGGCCGCAGCAGCAGGTCCTCCGGCGGATAACCACTCAGCGTCAGTTCGGGAAATACCAGGACTGTGGCATCCCCGTCGCCCCTGGCTTGCGCAATCGTCTCGATGACGCGATTGGTATTCCCGGCAAAATCCCCGACCAGCGTATTCATCTGTGCCATCAGGATACTGAGGGTAGTCATGGGATATCCCCGGTGAAAAAAGCAGGCGCTATTGTCCGAAAAAGTATCCCGCATGACCAGCCCATTCTGATCGAGCGGGTAGTAAAGCCGCCGCAAGGGCTACAGCGGTACGCGGATTTCCTCGCAATCCTGTTACACTAGCGCGGTTACAATAGACCCGTTGCAGGAACAGACAAGCATCACCGTGAATCGTCCAGCCATACTCACGCGTCCACTGCCCCACTCCTCAGGACAGCAAAACCTGGCCCTGTTCCGAATCTATGTGGCCTACCGCTCGCTGCTGTCGGTGGTACTACTGATCATGCTGGTGAGCCCCAATACCCGACAGCTGGTGGGTTCCATGAACCCGACACTCTACCTCACGGTTGCCCTGGGCTACCTGGCGACCAGTGTCCCGCTGGTGGGCTCCCTCTCCACCCGGATGCACCAGAACCAGAAAATGCTGTTCCTGGTATTCCTGGTGGATATCGTTGCGATTACCCTGCTGGCTGACTGCAGCGGCGGCATGACCAGCGGGCTGCCGATTCTGCTGGTGATTACCGCGGCGGCCAGCGCGGTGCTGCTGACCAACCGCACCGTTGCGACACTGATTGCCGCGCTCAGCGTCATCGCCCTGTTGGTGGACACCATTCGCCTGATTCTATACGGCGTTGTCGATACCAATGCGCTGTTTCCCGCCGGCCTGCTGGGCGCACTGATCTTTGGTGTCTCGATCATGGTACAGGCTATCGCCGGCCGCCTCGGCAAAGCCGAGAAACTGGCAAGAGACAGGGCCAGCGACCTGTACAACCTGCAACGTCTCAATGAGCAGATCGTCCAGCACATGGACACCGGAATCCTGTTGGTGGACCCCAATGGACTGGTTCGGGTTATGAACAAGGCCGCAACCGGCTTGTTGGCGCCCGAGCGCCCGGTGGCGGTTGAACAGGGTCGCCCCCTGTCGGACTACAGTGCCGAGTTGGCGGACCAGTTTGAGCACTGGAAGGTAGCCGGAACGCATCGCGCCAGGCCATTCAGCGTGATGGACGAGGCGCCCCCGATAATCGCCCATTTCAGGGAACTGCAATCCAATGCAAGGGGAGAAGCGCTGGTATTCGTGGAAGACTACACCCCGGTTACACAGTATGCCCAGTCACTGAAACTCACTTCCCTGGGGCGGCTCACGGCCAGTATCGCGCACGAAATACGCAACCCGCTGGGCGCGATAAGCCATGCGGCACAACTGCTGCAGGAATCACCGGACCTCAGCGCCACAGATCAACGTATGGCGGATATCATCCAGCACCACTCCCTGCGGGTAAACCAGATCGTCGAGAGTGTCATGCAGATTTCCAGGCGCGAGCCTCCCAAACCGGAGTACATCGCGCTTTCCGCATGGCTGAGCGAGTTCGTCGCCAATTACCTCAAGGCACTTAACCGCCCGGCCGATATTTCCATCGAGTGCGACTACCGGGAACTGCTGGTGGAGTTCGATCCGGAAAACCTGGAGCGGGTCTTCGCGAACCTGCTTGATAACGCCCTGCGCCACAGCGCGATGGCAACCGGGAAGGAGACTGCGAAAATTGTCGTCAGCATTGACTTCACCGCCCACCAGTGCCTGATAGACATCATCGACGCCGGGGTCGGGGTCCAGGCCGCGGACCAGGCCAAGTTATTCGAGCCATTTTTCACCACCGTTGAAGCGGGCAGCGGCATGGGGCTGTACCTGTGCAATGAGTTGTGTGAAATCAACAACGCGGGGCTGAGCTACAGGCCCACCAGCCGGGGCGAAAGCTGCTTTCGCATCTCCCTGAACCAGCGAGCGCTATAGGCGAAACAATGACCAGGCAAAGTGTTTTGATCGTGGACGATGAACCGGATATCCGGGAACTGCTGGATATCACGCTCAGCCGGATGGGACTGAAGACGGTTACCGCGGCCACCCTCACCGAGGCCAGGGACAGCCTGGCTAAAACCCCACCCAACCTCTGCCTGACGGACATGCGCCTGCCCGACGGCAACGGCATCAGTCTTGTGGAATACATACAGCAGGACTTCCCCCACATTCCTGTGGCCATGATTACCGCGCACGGCAGCGTCGAAGCGGCCATTTCCGCGCTCAAGGCCGGTGCCTTCGACTTCATCAGCAAGCCCATCGAACTGGACCGACTGCGCAAACTGGTCAGCAGCGCCCTGCAACTGGAAGGCGACACCCGCAAGGCAGACGACGCGGTCGACCAGGACCTGATCGGCTCCGGCCTGGCTATCCAGCAGTTGCGCAGGCAGATCACCAAACTCGCACGCAGCCAGGCTCCGGTGCACATCCATGGAGAATCTGGCAGCGGCAAGGAAGTGGTGGCCCGGCTTATTCATAACAACGGACCCAGGGCTTCCGGTGCCTTCGTCGCGGTCAACTGCGGCGCCATTCCACCGGAGTTGATGGAAAGTGAACTGTTCGGTCACACCAAGGGCAGCTTTACCGGTGCCAACCAGGACAAACTGGGGCTGTTCCAGGCCGCCGCGGGAGGCACCTTGTTCCTCGATGAGGTAGCAGACCTTCCGCTTGCCATGCAGGTCAAGCTACTGCGCGCGATACAGGAAAAGGCCATCCGGCCCGTGGGTGCCAACGAAGAACAGGCCACCGACGTGCGCCTGCTGAGCGCCACTCACAAAGACCTCGCCGTTGAAGTCGAAGCGGGGCGATTCAGGAACGACCTGTTTTACCGCATCAACGTGATCGATGTGAAGGTTCCCAGCCTGCGCGAACGCCTCGAAGACCTGCCAGAGCTCGCGGAAGCGCTGCTGCGGCGCATCGCGGACGACGAGGGCAGTCATAAGCCAAAGCTTGAGAAATCCGCGGTCGCGGCCCTGTGTGCCTACAGCTTTCCGGGCAACGTGAGGGAACTGGAGAACATGCTGGAAAGGGCTCTGGCCCTATCCGACGGCGCCACGATCACCGCGGATGACCTGCAGTTTTCAAACTCGGCGCCGCGTCCGCAGCCAGCAGGCAAGGTCGATGCCGGCAATCTCGCGCCAGCGCGTAGCGCGGCGAACAGCTCCGCGGGCCTGGATTTCGAGGCGGCTTACGGCAACCTTGAGGGATACCTGGAGTCGATAGAGAAGGAAATCATTGGCAAGGCCCTGGAAGAGACGCGCTGGAACCGGACCGCAACGGCCAAGTTGCTTGGCATCAGCTTTCGCAGCCTTCGTTACAGGCTGAAAAAGCTCGGCTTGGAGGACTAGCGCGGCACAGTCTGGTAAAACTGCTGGAACTGTTGATCCTTGAAACTCTCCTCGCCCATTACGATACACTGAACCACTTTGGTCGCCGGGCTCAGTATACGGTCGGCGGTATACGCCTTGGCGCCCACCGCGAGTCGCTCGGCGACTGCCCTGGAACTCGCCTGCACGACGACTACCAGCCCGGGCTTGCCACCTTCCGCCACTACCTGGCAGGCGAATTCAGCGGCGGTCTGGGCGCTGACCGAGCCGACAAAGCAGGAGCCGCATAGCACCAGCACGGCGGCCCATCCCGGTTTAGCGCACCTTGGAGATTTCATTTCCAGCACCTCTTCAAAAGGGTTTTACCAACATTCCGCCGCGGCGGAACCTTCCGCGTCCCTGGCCCCGTTGGAGTCCAGAATAAATTTCGTGCAGCGTGAGTCGTCGGCCTGCGCGCCGCCAACGACCGGCGTCGCAGTGAGAATATAACAGCTGGCAATAGGACAGTTCGGGTCGGCCGCGACATCGATAGCGTAGTGAGTCTCTGCCGAGATCGCAGGGTCGGCCGCGAAGCCAAGTTGCGTCATATCAGCGGTATAGCTGGAGCGATCCAGCATGAAGCGCTCCTGCCGATTGGCCGCGTCCATCAAGCCGGCCTTGGCATCCGCGCGCCGGCCCTTTTGCAGACTGTCCTGGTAGCCGGGCAGAACAATCGCCATCAGAATACCGATGATGGCGACGACAATCACGACCTCGACCAGGGTGAAGCCGCGGGAACTGCCTGGAAAACCCTGTGGAGCGCGCGCACTCATCAATATTCCTCCTGGAACCAGTAAGAGCCGTAGGGGCGGGGTATCGTAGTGCCGGTCAGGAACGGGCTGCCAATTGATCCACTGCCTCCGCCGGGGGGCAACAGCAAACGAATTTCGCCGTCACTGCCAAAATGCGGAGACGGGGTATCGGGCAGGAGTTCACCAATTGCCCAGAACCGGTCGGTGTTTCCATCGTTGTCAAAGTCTTCCACGTCGGTTGCGTTTGCCAGATTGACAACGTACAGGCGGCCAGTGCCGGCAAGGGGCGTACAGGCGGTTGCAGACACCACTGCCGGGGAAAAGGTAGTGAAATACACCTTGCCACCGATGGTCAGGGAGCGGGCCAGGGACTTCTCCCCCGCCGCTTCCAGATCCAGGCGCCAGCCGCTGGCCGCCGCCAGCGCTGCCTGAGCCGCGTTGCGCTCTTCGGCGTCAAGGCTGCGCAGCAGGTTGGGCGTAACGTCATAGAGATCATCCGGCATCAGCGGCAAGCTGCAGCGAAAGTCCGGATCGGGTGGATCGGCGCCACAATCCGATGCGCTGGGCGCGGCGCCAAAATAGGGATTGATCGCCATATCGCGGAACATATAGAACTGGTTTTCCACCGGTTGCGGATTCAGATCATCCGGATTGCCCAGGTCATTGGGATTCGTGCGGTCACCGCTGCCGATCAGTATGGCGTCAAACGGCACACCTGCGTAGGTTGTGCGAACCACGTCGGGCGCGTTAAAGAAGCGGCGGTCGGTTGCGACCGTACCCTCGTTGACCCTGGCTAACTTCACAACACGCCAGCTGTCCTGATTGGCATCCGGCCGCACGGACCCCGGCAGGTCCACCCGCCACACCTGGCCACCGGTGTCAGCAAAATAAATACGATCCGTCAATTCGTCACCGTTGCTGTCCAGTGCGGTAACGGTAGCCGCAACGGAGTGTTGCAGGTCCGCTTCCTGGAGATTGGTGACCGACGTGATTGCGGGTGTCACACTCCAGACCAACTCACCTGTCACCGCATCGACGATGAACAGGCCACGCCCCATCGCATCCGCGGTCGCCAGCCCCGGCGAGTCCTTGTTGATGTCATACCCGGCGCCAAAGATAAGTACCGGCCTGGGTACGCCATCGTCATCTTTGTATCCGGGAACCCGCGTTACCACCGGTACTGACCAGGTTTGCCCCAGTTCTGCAAACCCGGGCATGGTGTTGTCGATGCGCCACAACAATTCGGGGGATTCGGGATCGGAGATGTCCATCGCATACAGGTGGCGGCCGCCGCGACGCAGGCCGAAGTATAAAAATGCCTGGTCGCTGGTAGCCGGGTCGCCCGTCACCACGAGGTTTCCATCCTTGTTACGATCCTTTGTATACAGCACGGCAGGCGCATCGATACCGTACACGTGCTGCGAGGAAACCGCATTCGTCCTGCGCTTGCGCAGCACCGGGGCGAGTTCCTTGGCGAAGAAAGCCCAGTCTTCCTGCCCGTCACTGTTATTGAACATGTGCAGGAAGCCGGCATTGGTACCGACAACAATCCGCAAATCCGGCGAGGAGGCGCTGAATTCATTGGTACGGGCGCCGTAGTTAACCACCAGCGGCTTGCTGTGCAACATGTCGCTCAGAACCCAGCGGGTATCATTCGTGGCATTGTCCTCATCCTCATCCGCGACGTCATAGCCCGCACCCCAATTAAGCGCGTCGAGAAACCCGGCCTCGTCGCTCACGCCAAAAATCTGCTCATACAGTGTCGTGTAATCATTCTCATCGAGGCCAAAAGCCTCGGGAGTCATATTGTCGGCACTGTACTCCTGCAGAGCTTCATCCTCCCCGGTATTACTGTACAGCTCACGAGTAGCCGGGTCCCGCGCCTTCAGCAGCGCGCCTACCCCACCTTTTTCCACCAGCGGCCCGTCCTGGCTGTCTATGCTCCAGAAGGTGGTAGCGCTGGTTTTGATCTGGCCGGTAGCCGGGTCGATACCAGGATTGGCGGGATTGCGACTCTGGTCAACCAGCACCGCGGTGCCTGTGCTCAAATCAATATCGAGGCGTTTGATATTGCCTGGCCAGTTCACTTTGCTGTCGGGCTTGAACATCGCAAAGAAAACCTCATTTCGGCTCTCCGTACGGGTGAAGGTATCCACCGCGACCGCCGGCGAGGTGAATGTGGTGTCCGTGGATAGTATATCCAGAATTGCCTCGTTGAAGGCCTCGGTCAACTGCTGGGCGTTCGCCGCCGGAAAATACTTTCCTTTGCCCATCTCTGCGGTTCTTGTCAGCAAGGGCTCGTCATCCTCCAGGCCATAACCAATGGTGTAGGTTTGGGCCATGGCGTTATCTTCTGATGGATTGCCAGCGACATCGTGGCTTGCCATATACCCGACAATTTCAGGCAGACAGCTCTTTTCCAGATAAGGCACCGGAAGGAGTCCATTCAGGTAGGTTTCGCAGCTTTTACCGGTAAGCGCTTCGATAACGTCATTGGCATCCTGGTCATAGGTAGGCCTGCCATCCGTCATCAGGATGACAAAGGTCTTGGCGCAGTCATTCAGGGGCGTGGCATAGGTGCCCGCGGGGCTTTCGGCGAGATCGTCTTTTGGCTGGGGATCATTGGTCGGGTGCGTTTCATAGCCGTACTCCACACCCAGGCCGCCGAGGTAACGGTAGACTTCCATGGTGGCTTCGCACAGCGGGGTGTAGCCGGCGGAGATGGTGCCTTCCAGGGCGGCCGTGAAGTCAGCGCGATCACTGTCCACGCCGTCAGTCATATCGGGTATCAGGCGCTGGACTATCCTGCCGCCATCGTAATCCCCGACCAGGCGACCGTCATTGAACAAGGCGAGGCCGAAATCTATCGATTTGTTCGCCTCTACCAGTGTGGAGACCACTTGTTGGGCTACCTCAAGCTTTGTGGGGCTGTCCAACCTCAGCGTCTCGTCATAGTACCAGTCCATGTAATGGGCACTGTAGAAAGTATAGGCGCTTTCGCCCCAATTCATGCTGGGGTCGGGATTCGGCCCATATTCCTGCCCAACCGTGCTCGTGTTCTGCGGATAGCCAGGAGCCCTGCCGGGGTTCAGGGGGTTGTTCTCGACGACGTCGGCCAGGCATTCCACATCCGGCGCTTTGATCGAGCCGCTGTTGATTTCCAGCCAACCCGGGTCGCGCTGCTGGCCACCTACACAACTGAAGGCAGTACAGAACTGGTCCTGTCCGCCGGCAAACCAGCGCCGTGCTTTGGTCTGGAAAAAACCGTAATCCGCCAGCGAATCGATCGATGTGTCACAGCGATTACGGTTGGTGTACAGGAAGTCGTTCGAACCTTTCACCGGTGGCCGACCATTTTTTGACCAGTAGAAACGGTTGCCGGGGTGGGCATTGACGTAGGTTTCCGCCGGATCGTAGGGCGGCCGGTCCGCCACCACATCATTCATACTGAGTGAGTCATCGAAAAGGATCAGGACCATGGGGCGGGCCCCGGTAGCTGCCGGGGTGGCCTGGTATATCTCGGTATCGTCCGCATTGACTGCGCCGCCGCCGATAAGCAGCGCCAGAGGTGCTGCCAACAGCACGCGCAGCGTGTTCAACCTGCCCTTGCCCACCATGTGCGTATCCTCCAAACCCTGTTTCGTCGACCGGTTATCAGCCCGGACGACTGGCTGGCAGCTATGGGGTGCTGCCGCCGATTATTGTTTTTACAACGCCCAACTCGACTTTGGTGCGCGCCTGCCTGGGTGCCTCGTGTTCAGCCGCGACCCGATAGAAATCACAATCAAACAGGCCCACGCTGGAGGCCACCAGATTTCTTGGGCATGCGGTTGCCTCTGTAGTGAGAAACACATCGGTTTCCACCTTGCAGGCGCCGGCGTCATTGAGATTGCCCAATGGATTATCAGCATCGTCACACACCCAGTACTTGGAGCCGTCAGTGGCGCGAAAAATGTCCTGGGAGCCATCCCCGTCGAAGGGATCATTGGCGGTACCTGCCAGTGAGAGCGTGGCTATTATGCCCGCTTCAGCCGACTGGAAGGATTCGGAGGCATCCTGCATGTTGGCCGACATCTTCAGGCCCAGTGCACTGTTGCTGGCGGCTATCACGCTTATCACGGTGACCACCAGCAGAAACAGCAGGGCAACCACGAGGGCCACGCCCTGCTGCTGCCGAATCGCGTCATGGGTTTTCATGCACCACCTCGTATCATCAGTTTCAGATTGCGCAGGGATACGCTTGTATGGCTGATCAGGCGTCGATATTCATCGTTCAGGGGGCCGACTGATACATCACCGAGTTGATAGGTCTTTTCGTCAGTATACTGGGCGTCCTTGGTGGCGCTTCTGACCAACATGAACACCTCCACCGATTCCACCCCCGGCCAGTTGCCGGAAATCGTGGATGGATCCTTGTAGGTGTCGACCTCGCCATCACTGTCGCTGTCGTAGCCGAACAACAGCTGCATGTTTTCCACACCCTCGGCCAGATCCTCGGTAATGAATTCCATCGAGTCGGTGGTATCGTTGTAGGACAGCACACGGCGGCTCAACATTCTGGGCACATCGGGGTCCGCGTCCACCTGGCGAATATAGAATACTTCGTACTGATATTCCCAGGCAGTACCCCCTGGTATCTCGCCCCCGGTTGTAATCGAGGGCGGCGCCGTACCATCAAACAGCAGACCAGTAATATTATTGGTCATCACGTAGGCCCTGCCCGGCTCCAACGGCCCCGGATTGTCAATCACATTTCCGGGAGGGTCATTGGGATCGCGCACCCGCGGACCTGCGGTATAGGGCTGGGTCAGGGAGCGCTTGATCACCAGCACGTCAGTACCCTCGGCCCCGTCGGTGATGCAGCCGAGAGCGCCGCCACCGCTGGCGACGGTAACGGCGAAACCCATGCGGGACAGGTTGTAAGCGCCGGCCTCGGCTGGCGTTGAGCAGTCTCCCGCCAGGGCGGTCGCTGTCAGGTCCGGATCGACCTCAACCCGGTTGGCGGCCAGTTCGCCAAAAAAGCCCACATGCCGCAGTGAGTCGCCGACTATCTGTTCGGCAAAACGCGCGTTCTCGGTCAACGCGGCGACCTGCTCTACCTCCACGTAGGAACGCTTCGTGGAAAGGTATATGGAAACCGCGCCAGCCATCAGCATAACGCCCAACAACATACCGACCATGAGTTCAACCAGGGAAAAACCAGCCTGTTGGGATGCCGTTCTCGCGCCAGCCATACCTACAACTCCTCCTCATCAACCACATAGGTATTGGTCACCACCTGGCGACGGAACTCGTCCGTACCGGCGTCGAGTCCGCCACAGGTCGTTTCACCGGACTGCACTGCATCCGAAGATTTGTTCAGGCCCCGCCACTGGATGATCACGCGCAACTGCCCGGTATTGGTTTTGCCGGTGGCGGCGGAGAACTCTATGCAACCGTGCGGGTCAATCAGGCCGGCGGTATTGGTGGTGCCGATGGTCGCGCCGGCGCCATCCAGGGCCCGCTCCCAGGCCCACAGGTCATACTCTGCCAACTGGTTCGGGTCACAGGCGCTGTCCCGACAGTTTTCGGCGGGCTCATCTACTCCCAGGGTGGCGCCGCCCAGCGGGCCCGCTCCTGCATAGTCACTCATGCCCGCGGGATTGACCCGGATACGCTCAATAATCGCGTCTGCCAGAGTGACCGCCCGGGAATGCTGGATGGCCAGGTGCTGGGATGTTTTCGCCATGGACTGCAGGCTGACGATACCCAGCAGACCCACAGAAAGAATAACGAAAGCGATCAGGGCTTCAATCAGGGTGAAGCCGCGCTGGCTTCGTACACTGCTATAACCGGTTGCACTCATGCTCAGCTCCAGTTGGGTCAGTCGCAGAGCGGATCATTGGGGTCCAGCGCCGCCGAACCCACAATTCCACCGGCCGAGACTACCAGGCCTCGCGCATGATTCTCCCCACGGTCATCACATACAGTGAAAGTACCCTGGGACCCCTTCGCCACATACCCCCTGCCGTCGAACTGTACCCAGTCACCACCACTGTAGCTGATGCCCAAAGTGTCCTCATCGAGCACCCTGGAAATAACTATCTGGTCATTGGGATCGTCCACCTGCCTGTCCCCATCATCGTCGAGGAAAACGATATATCCGGCGTTCCAGTCGCCACTGCTGCAACTGGCACCGTCGGCGCTGCGACAAAGGGTTACGAAATTACGCTGGGAAAGGGCTTCCGAGCGTGCGCCATTGAGCGCGGCCCGCATGGCATAAACCTGGGACAACATGCGATTGTTCTTGATCAGATCTGAAAAGCCGGGCGCGACGACCGCGATGACGATGGCCACGATAACCAGCGATATCATCATCTCTACCAGGGTGAAGCCGCCCGCCTTGCCTGTTTTCATACGCAACACGTCACCTGTCTGCCACATCACTTATTGCTTTATGTACCAGCATAATACGAAAGCGATAATTTTTGTCTTGCCAGCGCCGACAGCAGGTATTTTCGTCCGACAAACGGTATGAATAAACCGAAAAAAGTGAACTAACGCACAAAAAGGCAAAGGAGTACTGTGGTCTGGAGCCTGGCCCCAGTCATTTCGGGTTTGGGCATCGGGCGTGCCGTGAGGCAGTTTTCCCCGCTCCGGAGCGCCCCGCCACCACGACGCTGGTAAGCAATCGGAATCCGGCTTACCAGCAATCGGCAGGGCTGGCTGACAGGTCCCCTGTTACGGCCTTGATACCCGTTCGTGAAAGCGAGAAGGTCGCACAGGCCGTGTCCTCACGCTGTCGATTAACCGGGCTTGCCATCGCTCCCAGGTAGCTCCCGTCCGCGATCACGAGAGTCAGGCGATAGACCGCCGCAGCCCTCGCCACCGCCTCACCCTGACTGTCGATGTAGTAGGGCTCACCCAGCCCCAGGCTTTCGAGCCCGACTGCATATTGTTTGCGGTTGACGAAAAACTGCTCCTGGCGGGCCGCCACCTCCAGCAGCCCCGCCCTCGCCGCCGCCCGGCCACTCTTTATCACCGCGGTCTGGTATCCGGGAAGGGCTACAAAAAACAGTATCCCCGCCACCGCCAGCGCCACCATCATTTCCAGCAGGCTGAAACCGGATGACCACCCAGGCACCGCATTTCTACCTGCGACAGGGTGGCCTGCGAATCCGGGATGAAACCCCGTCACAGGGTATCCACCTCTTCTTCTCGCCAGTAAGCCCGCCACCAGGTCCTGCCGGGGACTGAGGCCAGGGCTCCGTCCTGCAGAGTCCCGCCCGGGATCAATACACCGTTATGTAATGGCTGCACGGCGCCGGGCAGGCCCGGACCGATCGACAGAAACCGCGTGGCGTCCTCAGCTTCCGGCAGCCGAATCTCTCCGCTACGGGTCATGGAGGGAGAACCGTTGCGCAGGTTCACAGCGTAGATTCGCCCGTGGCCTACCCGGGGGATGCAGGTATTGGCTGCGTCCTCAAGAGAATCGCCCTGGTGCGACTCGGCCGAGGGAACATAACTGGTGAACAGTACTTTGCCATTACTGACCAGCGGCGTGGAGAGCCCCTTTTCGCCGGGTGTTTGCAATGCAAGCTTCCAGCCGGGCTCGAGCTCGGCCTCCATGCAGTCGCGCGATGAGTCGCTAATACAGGCTCCGGTAATGTCCGCCAGTTGGCCGTGCCCTATCCGGGTGAACGATGAATCCTGGCTAGCCGAGCCGTGGTCGGCTGTCCGCCGATCCTTCAGCAGGTAGGCGTAATTTCGCGTTTGAATTTCCCGCGGGTCTGCGCGATTCCCCGAAACCATCACAACGCCATCGTACTCCCCGAAGCCGTCCCGACTCTGGACCACATCCGGGGCGTGAAAAAAACGCCGGTCGTCCTCTGCAGCGCCGCCCAGTGTTGCCAGCCGGGTAAGATGCCAGTTGCTGGCATCGGTTACTTCTGTATCGGCCTGCCGGTGTTCGTACTCAGTCAGCTCTATGCGCCATACGTTACCACCGCTATCCCCCACATAGGCGCGGTCGTCCACGCCATTGTGGTCCGCATCCACCAGCGTCACCGGGGAGGGAATACTGTCGACCAGCCCCGGCACAAACAACCGCCGCTGGTCCGAATCCGGCGCCGCGCCCCCGTCGGGGCCGACCGCCCGCCAGATCAGCCGTCCATCTGCCGGATTAACCACATAAATGGCGTTGCCGATCAGGTCGTTGCCGGCGCCGGCGTCCTTGCCAACCCGCTGCGAGCCTTGCCAGCCGCCGTTGTAACCGCCGGCGAAGACCAGAACCGGCGTGGGTTCCGCTTCACCCAGGTCCAGCCTGGCAACGCGGGGGGTTGAGAAAGACAGCGCCATCTGCTCGAATCCCGGGCTCGCATTGTCGAGCTTCCACATATATCGAGGGTTGTCAGGATCCGACACATCAAATGCATAAAGCCCGCTGCCGCCGCGACGCTGGCCGATGAAAACCCAGACCGAGTCGCCCTGGTCCAGCTCAATCGCGCCGTTGCCATCCCGGTCATTGACGAGTGAGACGGCCTCACCATCCAGTCCGTAGGGATGAGATTGCATCGCACTGATACTGTTGCGAGCCAGCCGGGATTGCATACCCAGCATTTCAGGTGGAATAAACGCCCAGCTTTCGCGCCCGGATTCAGCTCCCGCGGGGGTGGTGTTTTGCAGAATATGAAAAATGCCGTCGTTAGTGCCGAAGAAAATACGGATATCCGGGTTGACGTCGCTGTAGGCGGTGCCCGGTCGGGCGCCATAGTTCACAGCCAGTGGCCGGGAGTGCATCGGGTCTGCCAGCAGCCAGTCCCGGGATTCTGTGCGGTCGGCGTCGCCATCGGCATCAAAACTGTCCTGACCTCGAATCCAGCGGATGAGATTCAACTCATCCTCCGCCGCCAAAAGGTCAGCGGGGTCAAGCAACGCGCTCAAGGCAGACTGTGTTCCCCGGGAGGCATCCAGGGCGAGCATCTCGCCCGGCTCATCGGGATTCAGGGTGAACAACTGGCGGGCACCCGGCTCGCTGTTGCTGGCCCCGACAGTGTCGGCCAGAAACCCTGTGATCTGCTGCCCTGCCCCGCCACGCGAGACGGAGCGACCATCCCGCCCCGGGGTCTCCCCTCGCTCCCCGTCGAAAGCCTGTACATCGCGGCCGGCGGGGTCAGTCCAGAAGGTCAGGGCGTCGGTCAGAATCTGTCCGTCTTCAGCGGAAAGCGCTGGCGTCGGCGGCTGGACAAGGGGCGCCTGGGCCGCGATGTACTTGCGTCCGGCCCCGAAATCGCTTCCGGACAACTCGACAAGCTTGAGCTTCTTGATATTTCCCGGCCACAGGGGGCCGGGTTCGGGCCGGAACAGTGTCAGGTAGATGTCGCCCGCAAGCGCACCCCGGCCATGGTCGTCAGCCAGGATTGAGGCCGACAGCAGCGTGGTGCTGCCGCCGGCTACCTGTGCAAACGCGGACTCCAGGGCTGGCACCATTCGCCGCGGATCGGCAAGGCTGCGCGCGTAAGCGGTCCCTCCGGCGGCCGCCAGTGAATTCGTGGACGCATCGGCGCGATGGGAGAAAAAATAACTGCGAACCGGTGGCACCGTCGCAAATTCTCCGCCATCACCTTGCGAGGTCACACCTGCGGCCAGTCGCGCCACCAGTGCGCGGTCGCCCTCCCCGCCCGCGCTCAAGTCAAGCCCGAGGCCACCGGCAGCGGGTAGTGCCGCTATCGCGGCATTGGTGTCCGCATGCGAATCGCCGACTGCCCCGAACATCAGATTCAGCATGGCGATACCGGAGCACGCCTCCTGTTGCCCGATGGGGCTGATATATTGCGCGCCAGCTACCCGGTTTGTCTCCAGATTGAAGGAGCCGGCAAGCAGGACGTCCGTGGCTGGTGCCAGCAAGGGCTGCAGCGCAGCGCCACCTGGCAGGTCCAGCAACACGTCGTTCTTCACATCACCGAGATTGGTGTGGTAAAGATTGCCGCTCAGGCGGCTGCCATAGTCGCGCGTGCCAAGAAAGCCATTGAATACGGCGCCGCCGGTGAGATAGCGATAAAGCTCAAGGTAAACGTCCCGAATTTTATAGGGGTGACCGCGCCAGGGAGCAGTCATCCAGGGCGCCTGCCTGCCGGGGTCGGGCAGGGCGGCCAGCGCGAACAGGAGTCTGCTCAGGTTGGCGGGCTCGGAGATATCCGTAAAGCCCTGTAAAATGTAGGCGCCCTGGCTACAGCCGGATGCCGGATTTGACTCGAAATCCGGCGCAAACAGGGGCCCGGAACCACCACAATCATCGGCATGCAGCGCCATCAGGCCCACCTCCACCCGCCGCCCCTGCCCCGCCTCGCGAAGCCCCCCACTTACGTTCGACAGCACAACCCGGAGGGCGGCGCGCAACACATCGTAGCGATCCACCGCCACTCCCGACCACAGGGCAGCCGCCAGCGATTCGGCACTCCCCCTGGGGTCGTCCTGAAGCGTATCGGCTACCCCGTCGGCGCTGCGCTCAACTGACGCCCGGTCGCCGTTGCCGGCGCCGATGGAGAACAGATCCAGTGCGGTATGAAGTTCTTCGGAAAGCGCCGCTTTACAACTATCAGAAGCAGCATCGACGCACAGGATATCGGCAAACTCCGGCCGCAGGTCCACCGCGATCATGACCCTTAAAGGGGCCTGCACCGCCCCGGATCCATCCAGGTAGATATCGATATCATCCGCCCTGGGGCGAGTGGCAATGAGACCGGCAAGTACGCAGTAGAGTGCAATGGTCAACAGGACTTTCATGGCTTTCCTCCTTCTTCTCAGGGTGCTGCGGGCAAGCGCACCAGCAAGCCCTGGGTCAGCATCGCCCGGCCGCGCCCCCCGGAGCTTCCGTCATAGGCAACCTGCACCTCAATCCGGGCGGCGCGGTAGTGAACCGTGCTGCTCGCCTTCGCTTCGGCCATCACCGGCAGCCGGTCCTGCAGGGGCGCCACTCGCACCACGGCAACATCAAGACTGCCAATCGCGGTCTGTACCGACGGGTCCAGCGTGATTGTTCTTTCATCGCAGCGGGTATCAGTACTAAGGGCGGTACACAGGCGGTAACCGACCTGCGCGGGCCGCCCCGGGGCGATAGCAACGGGCAACACTGAATCCGCCACCGCCAGCGCCCGCTGCATGGCAGCAATGCGGGCTTCGTCGTTGCCGGCCATATGCAGTTGCAGGCGATTGGTTCTCGCTACCGTAGTGGCTACAAGGCTCAGAATGAGCAGCACCAGCAGGGATATCGCCAACACCATTCCGCGCTGCCCTGCTCGCGGTCGCAGCCCGTTCATCGACCGGATATGCCGCGATTGCGCAGCAGCACTGTCGTCTGCATAACCCGCCGGAAGTAGCCGTCCCGGGGTGCCTCCACCTGTGTGCGGCCCAGCGTGTACGACCTTTCGTCCCTGTAGCCAGCCACGGGATGCACACTGCGTACCAACAGATAAATTCTCGCCGCCACCGCGGCGGCCATCTCGGCTGGATCAGGCGCGGGATCAAACCGGTCGGCCTGCTCATCGCCGGTCTCATCGATACCGAATTCCAGTTGCAGGTTCTCGATACCCTCCACGAGACACTCGGTAGGCGCCATACCATTCGAAGACCTCCCCAGCCGCTTGCGGCACAGGGTGGGGATACCATCATCCGTGGCGAGGGAGTAATTGCGCAGGAACAGAACCTGCGGCAGGTATTCCCAGAGCTCCGAGTCGGCCTGCAAACCGCCGCCCCCGCGCTGCAAGGCCGGTATCGCGTGAGTGGGCGCCGTGCGCAGGTAAATGGCGTCCGAATCTATGGTGGCGAAGCGCTCTCCCGCGGCCACCGCCGGGGCATTCAGGGTGCGCCTGACCAGCAGCAGGTCGGTGCCCGGCCGATGCCTGCCCCGCACCAGGCAGTCCTGCGGGAGGACCGACTGGCCATTGTCCGCCTCACCATTGCTATTGACATCGCTGAGATGCTCCAGGGGACTGGCCGTCGTCATCAGGTAATCGAAGCAGGCGCTGCCGGATTCCGTCGAGCCAACGGGTGTGCCGGGCAGTACGCTGCCAAAATGTCCGGCCATGGTGAGTTCGTGGGAGAGATAGCGCAGCGCATAGCGGCCGTTCTCCTGTAACCGCGCCAGCGCCTCCGATTCGTAATAGCTTGTCTTGCTTTGCAACAACAGGTTCATCGCCCCGAAGGACAGCACCACGCCCAGGCTCAATGCCACCAGCAACTCCACCAGCGACAGCCCCTTACATTGCCACGTATACCGATGAACAACCGCCATATGCCTATTCCGCTCCTATCCAGGAAACCATCTGCAGCCATTGCCTGTCGGCATCGTCGGCGCCGTACCTGCCAAGACCGCAATCACCTTGCTCGACGGGTGCGGACAGCGGTCGGTAGCCCTGCCACGCGATTTCCACCGTTATCTGGCGACCGCTAACCGCGACACAGGCTGTGGGCCTAACCAGGCCGCCAGCCCCGCCCTCGATGGGTTCCCCGTCCAGCGCCTGCTGCCACTGCCACAAGTCCCAGGTATTCAGCTGGACCGGAGAGCATGCGCCGGCGCCGCAGTCGGCTTCGGGCTCGGTGGACTGGACACCACTGCCCTGCCCCAGACCCTCTGTGCTGTAAGCCGCCAGCTCAGCCCGGTTAATCCGCACCCGCTCCAGCAGGTCCATAGCCAGAGCCGCCGCCTCGCCGCGCTGAATCGCCTCGTAGCCCATCCGCTTGGAGGAAATCTGCAGGCCACCGAGTCCGAGGACGCCGATTGCCAGCACCAGCAGTGAGACAGAGACCTCAATCAGGCCCGCACCGCGCTGGGAGGAGCCGTTCAGCCGTCGACCGCGGTGCATAACGCATCCCCCTTTTCCGCCCGCGCCCGGCCGACGTTGTTGAGAACGACAGTCCAGGGCAGCAGGCGATGGCCATCGGGAGGACACAGCAGCATTGACAGGTTGCGACGCGAGGAACCGTCCGCCCGATAGGTGATGAGCGAGTCGACCGCACGTGTGCCCTGGGCGTTGGTCAGACGATAGCCACGCGGTATGGAGTCGAATACGCCGATGACCTCGTCGTCACCCGCATCCACCACCTCGTCGCCGTTGCGGTTGGCAAACACGATCCAGCCGTCGGCATAGCTGCCGTCGCACAGGGCAACACCGGTAGCCGCCATGCGCGACGGGCACAGGCTGACGGGCAGGTTACGGAATATGGCCTCGCTGCGAGCCGTATTCACGGCGTCCAGCAGACGGCTCGTTTCTGCCCGCAGGCGGCTGTCATGAACCATCTGCTGCATGGCCGGGGCAGCCACAGTAACCGTCACCGCCAACACCACCAGGGTGATCATCAGTTCAATCAGGGTCAGGCCCCGGTGGTTAAATTCGCAAGACATCCTGTCCACAACCCATACCTCCTGTTGTGGAAACTTATAAGCTGGCGCAGCCTTGCGCCAGCAACTGGCGGGAGATGGTGGAAGATGAACGGAGCGGATTTGGCAGCGGCGCGCGGCGCGCGCCGAGGCGGGGTGCAGGCAGGTGGTACTGACCGGGGCAGCGACAGGTGAAACCCGGCGCCATGGTTTTTTGCAGCGGTTTTTCTAGAGGTTTTTTACGTCGATGCGCAATTCACGGGGCAACGAGAACGTGACGTATTCAGGCCGACCCTCCACTTCCACGGGATCGCGGGCTCCCAGTGCGCGCAGCCCCTCGAGTACTTCGCGCACCAGTACTTCCGGTGCGGAGGCGCCGGCTGTGACACCGATGCGGGATTTGCCTTCCAGCCAGCGCGGGTCAATATCATCGACGCCGTCCAGCAGGTGCGCCTCCGCGCCCATGCGCTCGGCCAGCTCCCGCAGGCGGTTGGAATTGGAGCTGTTGGGAGAACCCACCACCAGCATCAGGTCGCAATCCACCGCCAGTTGCTTCACCGCGTCCTGGCGGTTCTGGGTGGCGTAACAGATATCATCCTTGCGCGGGCCTTTTATATTTGGAAAACGTTCCCGCAGGGCGTCAATCACCCGGGCGGTATCATCCATGGACAGGGTAGTCTGGGTGACATAGGAAAGTTTTTCCGGGTTGCGCACCTTCAGGGTGGCCACCTGGCCCTCATCCTCTATCAGGTAAATGTCCCCACCGGCCCGGCTATCGTACTGCCCCATGGTGCCTTCTACCTCCGGGTGGCCGCGATGGCCGATCAGCACGCACTCGCGCCCCTCCTCGCTGTAGCGGGCGACCTCTATATGCACCTTGGTCACCAGCGGACAGGTGGCGTCAAATACCTTCAGGCCGCGGCGCTCCGCCTCTTTGCGCACGGTCTGCGGCACGCCGTGGGCGCTGAAGATAACGATACTGTCCGCGGGCACCTCATCCAGTTCATCCACGAACAGCGCGCCGCGGGCACGCAGGTCCTCTACGACAAACTTGTTGTGCACGACCTCGTGGCGCACGTAGATCGGCGCGCCGAACACTTCCAGCGCACGGTTGACGATATCAATCGCCCGATCGACCCCGGCGCAAAAACCGCGGGGATTGGCAAGACGCACTTCCATCAATGAAGCTCCACGGGCTCTACCCGGTGTACCAGCACATCAAAAAGAATATTGCGCCCGGCCAGGGGATGATTGAAGTCTACGGTGACCTCTTCATCATCAAATGCGACGATCAGGCCAGGCATCTCACCACCGCTGGCGTCGGCGAAGGAGTACACCAGGCCAATTTCAAGCTCACTGTCATCATCAAACTGGGAGCGCGGCAAAAACTGCACGTTGTTGTCGTTCGGCTGGCCGAAGCCATCTTCGGGCGACACCGTAAACATCTGGCGCTGGCCGGCGGACATCCCAAACAGCAGGCGCTCAAAGCCGGGTAACAGGCTGCCGTCCCCCACAACGAATGCCACGGGCTCGCCGCCAAAATTGGAATCCACTTCCGAGCCATCCTCCAGGCTTACCGAAAAGTTGACGTAAACCCGGGTACCCTCGCTGACTGGTACGTTGACGACGCTCATTTGGGGTTGAGACCTCGCTCGGTCCTGTGATCGACATCGCGACCAAACAGGCTATCAAAAATCATGCAGGCCGCACCCAGCGTAATCGCGGAATCGGCCAGGTTGAACGCCGGAAAATAACGGCCACCGTAATGCACTGAAATAAAGTCTACCACGTGTCCCAGGACCATGCGGTCCCAGAGGTTGCCCAGCGCGCCGCCCAATACCAGGCCAAGCGCCAGCGCCAGCAGTCGTTGCTGCCGCGGCATCACGAACAGCCAGACGACCAGCACGCCGCTGATAATCAGCGCCACCGCGCTGAAAAAGTAGCGCTGCCAGCCGCCGGCATCACTCAGGAAACTGAAGGCCGCGCCGGTGTTGTACTGCAAGGTGAGATTGAACCAGGAAAACACCTCCACGGGGCGGCCGTATTCCAGAGCGCTCTCCGCCAGGAACTTGGTGTACTGATCCAGTACCACGACGACAACCGCCAGGCAGTACCAGCGCAGGCTGCTCCAGCCGTTACGCAAAGTGGCGGCGCTCGCCATCGCCGTAAACATTCTCTACACAGCGGCCACAGAGGGTTGGATGGTCGGCGAGTTGCCCTACCTCCGGGCGCCGGTGCCAGCAGCGCTCGCATTTCTCGTCAGCACACGCGCTCACCCGCACCCGCAGACCCGCCAGTTCCGTGACCGCCGTATCCTGCGGAGCGGCCGCGAGGGGTTCCAGCGTCGCTGCGGAGGAAATCAGCACGAATCGCAGTTCATCTCCCAACAGTTGCAGGCGCGCCAGCAACTCCGGCTCGGCGTACAGGTTCACCGTGGCGTCCAGGGAACCGCGCAATTCTCCCGCGGCCCGGCGCTCCTCCATCTCCTTGTTCACCGCCGCGCGCACGGCCATCAGCTGGCGCCAGTAATCGCGGCCCATGGTTTCTCCGGCCGCAATCATGTCGAGGCCTTCGTACCAGCCGACCAGGAACACCGACTCGGGGCGTTCGCCCGGCAGGTTTTCCCAGATTTCCTCGGCGGTGAAGCTCAGGACCGGGGCCACCCAACGCACCAGGGCCTCGCCGATATGATACATGGCGGTCTGGGCAGAGCGGCGGGCCATGCTGTCAGCCCCCGTGGTGTACTGCCGATCCTTGATCACATCCAGGTAGAAGCCGCCGAGGTCACTGGCACAGAAATTATGCAGCTTCTGGTAAACCTGGTGGAACTGGTAGCTGTCGTAGGCCTCGATCAGTTCAGCCTGCAGTCGCGCGGCCCGGTCTACTGCCCAGCGATCCAGCGACAGCATGTCATCAAATGCCAGTCTATGCTCCGCCGGGTCGAAACCATTGAGGTTCGACAGCAGGAAACGCGCGGTATTGCGGATACGGCGGTAGGAATCAGCCGTGCGCCTGAAGATTTCATCACTGACAGCAAGCTCGCCGCGATAATCCGTGGCGGCCACCCACAGGCGCAGGATATCCGCGCCCAGATCGTTCATCACAGTGGTTGGCGCAATTACATTGCCGATCGATTTGGACATCTTGCGGCCATCACTGTCCACGGTAAAGCCGTGGGTCAGCACCGCCTTGTAAGGCGCCTGGCCGTAACTGCCTATACCCGTCAGCAGGGATGACTGAAACCAGCCGCGGTGTTGGTCCGAGCCCTCAAGATACAAATCCGCCGGAGCGTGCAAGCCGGCGCGTTCGCGCAGCACGCAGGCGTGGGTTACACCCGAATCGAACCACACGTCGAGGGTATCGGTCACCTTGTCATAATCGGCCGCCTCTGCGCCCAGGAGTTCCGTCGCGTCCAGCTCGAACCAGGCGTCGATACCCGATTTCTCCATACGCTCGGCCACCTGCTCCATCAGCGACAGGCTCTGCGGGTGCAACTCACCGCTCACCTTGTGCACAAACAGCGCGATCGGGACTCCCCAGGTGCGCTGGCGCGAGATACACCAGTCGGGCCTGTTGGCCAGCATCGCATCGATACGGGCCTTGCCCCACTCGGGCAGCCACTCCACCTGCTCCACTGCAGCCAGGGCCTCGCTGAGCAGGCCATTCTGGTTCATGCCGACAAACCACTGCGGTGTGGCCCGGAAAATGATCGGCGTCTTGTGCCGCCAGCAATGCGGGTAGGAGTGCTGGTACTGTTGCGAGTGCAACAATACGCCTCGCTCCTGCAACAAATCGATGATCGCGGCGTTGGCCTTCATAACGTGCTGGCCCGCGAAAAACTCTGTGCCCGGCAAATAAACGCCGTTGCCACCCACCGGGTTGTAGACCTCGAGTGAGTACTGCTGGCCCACCACGAAATCATCCTGGCCATGAGCCGGGGCGGTGTGCACCGCGCCGGTACCCGCCTCGGTCGTCACGTGGTCACCGAGGATTATCGGCACCTGGCGATCCAGGAAACAGTGCCGCAGCAGCTGGTTTTCCAGCGCCGCGCCGGTGCACTGGCCGAGCACGGTCAGCGCCGGCAGCCCGAAACGGCTGGCGCAGGACTCCGCCAGGGCCCGCGCCACCAGCAGGGCCCGGCCCTCACCTTCTATCAGTACATAATCCAGCGTCGGATTAAGGCACACCGCCATATTCGCAGGCAGGGTCCACGGCGTCGTGGTCCAGATAGGCACGGCAATCTCGCCGGTGTAACTGGAGCCGCAAGCGGCATTGATCGCAGCCGGGTCCACGGCCACAAATGCGACATCGATCGCGGGGGACGACTTGTCCTGGTACTCCACCTCGGCCTCGGCAAGGGCGGAGCCACAGTCGGTGCACCAGTGCACCGGCTTGAAGCCCTTGTGCAGGTGACCGTTGTCGATGATACGCGCGAGAGTCCGCACAATGTTGGCTTCGAAGGCAAAGTCCATCGTGAGGTAGGGATTGAACCAGTCACCGAAAACCCCCATCCGGATAAACCCGTTGCGCTGCCCATCCACCTGCTGCGCGGCATATTCCCGGCACTTCTTTCGAAACTCTGCCGCGCTCACCTTGACGCCGGGTTTGCCCACCTTCTTTTCGACATTGAGTTCGATAGGCAGACCGTGGCAATCCCAGCCCGGCACATAGGGCGCATCGAATCCCGCCAGAGTGCGGGATTTTACGATGATATCCTTGAGGATCTTGTTTACCGCATGGCCCAGGTGCAGGTCGCCGTTGGCATAGGGCGGGCCATCGTGCAGGATGAATTTCGGGCGCCCGGCGCTGACCGCGCGAATTTTCTCGTACAGTCCGGCGTCCTGCCACTGTTTCAGTCGCTGGGGTTCTCGTTGCGCCAGGCTGGCCTTCATGGGGAAGTCCGTTTTGGGCAGGTTCAATGTCGCTTTGTAATCACTCATAATTCATTCACAAGAAAATCTCAGCGCAGACCCAACCAGCCTCGAGTATTTTCTATGTCCGTGGCAATGTTTTCCCGCAGCTCATCCACTGAGCCGAATTTTTGTTCATCACGCAATTTGTGCCTGAACGTGACATCAATGTGCTGGCCGTACAGGCCAATTTCCCGATCCAGCAGGTGTACCTCAAGGTTGGCCTTGATGCTGTCATCCACCGTCGGGCGCACGCCAACATTGGCGACACCCGGGGCGCGCTCGAGGCCAGCGCCGCTGACCTCCACCACGTACACCCCCGACAATGGCGCCCGCAGCCGGTGCAATTCCAGATTCGCCGTCGGCGTACCGAGCGTCTGGCCCAACTGGCGGCCGTAGACCACCTTGCCCGAGATACTGTAGGCGCGCCCCAGCAGGCGTTCGGCCTCGGCAAAATCGGCGCTCTCCAGAGCCTCCCGGATACGGGTGCTGCTCACCCGCTCACCATCAACCGACAGGGTCGGCGTGGGCCGCGCCTCGTAACCGTAGCGGGGACCCTGTTGCCGGATAAACTCAAGATCCCCTTCGCGGTCGTTACCGAAGCGAAAGTCATCGCCCAGCACCACGTAGCGCACGCCCAGCCCGGAGACAAAAATATCGTCCAGAAACTGCTGGGCGGACATTTCGCGCAGGCTCTCGTTGAACTGCACCCGCAGCAGGCGATCCACGCCCAGCTCACGCATGGCGTAAAATTTTTCCCTGAAGCTCATGATCCTGGCCGGTGCCTTTAGCGGGGAAAAATACTCCCGCGGCAACGGCTCGAATACGATTACCAGCGAGGGGACCCCAAGCTCTCGCGACTTGCCAAGAAGGTGCCTGATCACCGCCTGATGACCCAGATGCACGCCATCGAACGCGCCGATCGTAACCACGCAGTCGCGGTGGCGGGGCCGCATATTGTGCAGGCCGCGGATCAATTCCATCAGCTCAGGAGATACCCAGTCAAACCAAGCGGGCAAGTATAGCGAATGTGGGCGCACTCGCCTATGTTTGCCCGGTTTTCACAGGGGTAATAATACCTCGCAGCGAAGGCGACCGGGCGAAACGCGAATTACCGCTGGACTCAGAGGGCGGAAGGCGTCCGCAGATGGCGCAGGCGAGTGCCCAGCACCAGGTGAACAGCCAGATAGGCACCGGCTCCGGCAACGCAGGCCAGGGCCAACTGCAATGCCCGCCGCTGCCAGTCCCAGGCCAGCCAGGTTGCGGTTTCGTCACCGAGAAGCACCAGCGTGGCGGCCATTCCGGTCGTGGCCAGGACCAGGCGCAGGGTATAACTGCCCCAACCACCGTGTGCATGGTAAACCCCGTCCCGCAACAGCCCGCGCAACAACAGGCCGGCATTGAGGCAGGCGGCGCCGGAGGTAGCGAGCGCCAGACCGACATGGCCCGCGTTCCAGTAATGCATGAACGGGAATACCAGGACCAGATTGAGCACCATGTTGACGACCATGGCGACGATACCGATTTTCATCGGTGTGGTCGTATCCTTGCGCGCGTAGTACGCGGGGGCCAGCACCTTGACCATCATGAACGCCACCAGGCCCAGGCTGTAGGCCTGCAGGCTGAGAGATGACATGGCCACATCCTCGGCGCCGAGTTCCCCGTACTGGAACAGGGTTATCAGTATGGGTTCCGACAGAATTACCAGGGCCACCGCGGCCGGCACCCCGATCAGCAACACGGAGCGCATGGCCCAGTCCAGGGTGAGACTGAACTTGCCCTCGCGGGAGGCTGCACTATGGGAGGACAAATTCGGCAGGATGACCGTCGCGATGGCGATACCGAATACGCCCAGCGGCAACTCGGCAAGCCGATCGGAGTAATACAACCACGACACGCTGCCGGTAGGCAGGAAAGATGCCAGCACCGTGTCCAGCAGCAGATTTATCTGGCTCACCGACACCCCGAACAGCGCCGGCACCATCAGCTTGAGAATTCGGCGCACACCCTTGTCCCGCGTATCCCACTTCGGTCGCGGAACCAGTTCGAGCCGGTACAGGGAGGGCACCTGGAACAGCAACTGGATAAACCCGGCGAAGAACACACCCCAGGCCAGCGCGAACACGGGCTCCTCGAACCAGGGCGCGGCCACCGTGGCGGCAAAAATTAACGACAGGTTGAGAAAAACCGGGGTGAACGCGGGCACCGCGAAGCGACCAAAACTGTTGAGAATAGCGCCACAGAACCCGGTCATCGAGATCAGCAGCAGGTAGGGAAACGTGATGCGGATCATCTCGGATGTGAGCTGGAACTTCAACGGCTGGTCGAGAAAACCCGGTGCGAACAGGGTGGCCACCAGCGGCGCGGCGATAATGGCCAGGGAGGTTACCAGCAGCAGGCTGCCCCCGAGCACACCGGCCACGCGGTCGATAAGCGCTTTCACCGCCACGATACTGCCGTCCTGCTTGTAGTCTGCCAGCACCGGCACAAACGCCTGGGAGAAAGCGCCCTCGGCAAACAACCGACGCAGAAAATTGGGTATCTTGAAGGCGACGAAAAAAGCGTCGGCATTCGCGGTGGCGCCGACGAATGCGGCAATAACCACATCCCGCACGAGACCCAGAATCCTGGACATCATGGTCATGCTGCCCACCAGGGCGCTGGCCCGCAGCAGGCCGTGCGAGGTGTCGGGGATTTTGTCCGGCAGTGGGCCGGCGGGAGCTTTCTGGTCCGGTTCGGGGCTGGATTCTGACATGTCTACTAGCTGGCCAGGCGCAAGCCTCAGCTCCAGCGCAGCCTCAGGGAGTCACCGTGAATGTGCAGCCACTGTAGCGCGATCAGGGTATGGCCGTTGGGTATACGATTTTGTGCCAGCAATTCCAGCGCTTCGGTTCGGCTGACGGAATGCACCAGGATATCTTCGCCTTCCTCGGCGAGACCATGGATGCCGCCTACGGCCGCCTGGCTTACCCTGCCGCAGAATAACCGCACCTGCTCGGTGCAGGCACCGGCGCTGGGAAGAACAGTCGCAATGGGCAGCAACTCGGAAAGCTCACAACGCGCCTCCTCCATCGCCTCGCGGTGGACGACATCGACATCCTCCTCGCCAGGCTCCACGATGCCGGCTATCAGCTCCAGCATCCAGGGACTGTCACTGCCGCGTATGGCGCCGGGACGGAACTGCTCTATCAACACAACCCTGTCACTGACGGGGTCGTAGGGCAACACGCCCACCGCATCGCCCCGCTCGAAAACCTCGCGCACCAGCGGCTCGCTCCAGCCGCCGTCAAAACGACGATGCTGCAGGGTGAGCCTGCGCACACTGAAATAACCGGTAAACGCGGCCTCGTCTTCCAGGATACGGACATCCTGCGCACCGAAGGTCAATTCCAGGCTCATCAGAACCTGCCCGCTGTGTACCAGTTAACGTCCCGGGCGTGTTTGTCCACCTGCTCAGCCACATCGAGCACCAGGGCAAACAGGGCCATCCGCACCAGCATGCCGTTATCGGTCTGGCGGAAGATCGCGAGATTGGGATTGTCGTTCAGGTCGTCATCCAGTTCTTTTGCGTTCTGCCGGGAATCCCGAGGCAGGGGGTGCATGATGACCGTGTGCGGTTCGCAATTGTGGGTATAAATGCTCTGGTTGAGCCGGTAACGACCGCGATAGAGGTCGGCCTCGGCCTGGGTGCCGAAGCGCTCCTCCTGGATGCGGGTGGAGTACACGATATCAACCTGCGAGATGCTCGCTTCAAAAGCGTCGGATTCGACCACCTGTACGCCAGCCCGGCGCATCTCGTCGACGATTTCGGCAGGCATGCAAAGCTCGACGGGAGAAACGAGTGTCACCTGCACCCTATCAAACAGGCACAGCAGCCTGCTCAGCGAATGCACCGTGCGGCCGTAGCGAAGATCGCCCACCATGGCGATACGCAGGCCGTCGATACTCCTGCCACGACCAGCCAACTCGCTCTTTATGGTGTAAAGGTCCAGGAGGGCCTGGCTGGGATGCTCATTGCTGCCATCGCCGCCGTTGAGCACCGGCACCCTGCTGGCGGCGGCAAACTCCGCCACCGAACCCTCCGCGGGGTGGCGCATGGCAATCACATCCGAGTAACCGCTGAGTACCCGGGCGGTGTCGTACAGGGATTCGCCCTTGGCGATGGCGGAATTCTCTATACCGGTGGTTTCCCGCACTTCCCCGCCCAACAGGTTGAAGGCGCTGCCGAAGCTCACCCGTGTGCGGGTACTGGGCTCAAAAAACATGGAACCGAGGATCGCGCCGTCCAGCACCCGGGTCACCCGCTTGCGTCGGGCGTAGGGGCCCATGCGGTCCGCAACCTCGAAAATACGCTCCACGTCAGCCCGCTCAAACTGGTGAACCGAGAGGATATGGCTGCCGGCAAACTGCACTGGATCACTCCTGAAAATAATTGCCGAGTCGGAACACGGCCCACTAAGCGCGCATTATACGAGCGGCGTCGGTTCCTGCCCATGGGCGTATTACCAAAGAAATCCGGGCACCGGGCTCAGGCCAGCAGACTGTCGCCATAGTCCTGCAGCTGGTGCATAAGGGCTTGCTGTGCCTCGTTCAGCGTGTTGCTGGCCAGCAGCTGCTCGATCATGGCCTGGTATTCCTCCATGCAGATGCTGGCACCGGCGGCCGGTTCGGTAAGGCGCCCGAATCGATACTCATCCCACTGGGCGCACTCTTCGGCGGAAAGGCTCTGGGGGAAATTCCTCGCCCGGTAGCGGAACAGCAGTTCCGGCAGGCGCGCATCCTCGAACGGAAAACTGGCCGCCGCCAGTTCGGCGGGGGTGCTCGCGCGCACTGTCTCCATCATCTGCCTGTCGTGCTCGGAAAAAAATCCGCCGCTGTAAAGCATCCGGTCGGGGTCGGTAACCGGCTCAAAGCGACGCCCGGCGAACACAGCCTGCAATTTGGCGACAAGGCCCTTCTCGTCGCGGGCGCGAAAGTCCCGCAGTGTGTGCAGGTGCTTGCGGCATTGCTGGCCGCTGATCCCCAGGCGCTCGGCGGTCGCTGAGTCCGCCATTTTCGCGGTCACCAATACGGGACAACGATTGATATGTACCGTCTTCAGCCCGGGCCGGATCGCGTCCGCCGGCAGCTCCGCGGCGCGACTGAACAGCAATTCGCCCAGCTCCTCCGGCCCCAGCTCCAACAGGGGCGCGGGGTCGGCACTGAGATCGAAACAGATCACCTCGTTGCGGTTTACCGGGTGCAGGGCCAGCGGCACGATAAGGGCGATGTTGTGGCGCTGTGCCCCGAACATGCCGGACACATGGAGTACCGGCTTCATGCCCGCGATATCCAGCAGTGCCTGCACAGAGCGCTTGTCGCGGTGATTGCACACGTAATCGTAAAGGCGGGGTTGCCGCTCCCGGACCAGCCGGGCCAGGGCGAGGGTTGCATGCACATCGGCAAGGGCGTCGTGGGCCGCGCCGTGGTCGATGCCGTTGGCGGCGGTCAGGTCTTCCAGCCTGAAACTGGGGAGGCCGTCTTCCCGGAGTGGCCACTCGATGCCCTCGGGACGCAGCGCATTTGCCGTGCGCACGAGGTCGATGATATCCCAGCGGGAATTACCGTTCTGCCATTCCCGTGCGTAGGGCTCGTGAAAGTTACGGTACAGCGTGTAGCGGGTGACCTCGTCATCGAAGCGCAGCGAATTGTAGCCGACGCCACAGGTGCCGGGTTGGGCCAGCTGCTCAAGGATACGGCCGATAAACTCGGATTCCGGCACGCCGCGCTCCAGCGCGAGTTGAGGGCTGATGCCCGTCACCAGGCAGGCCTGGGGGTGGGGCAGGAAATCGTCGGCGGGGCGGCAGTACAGAACCAGCGGTTCTCCCACCGGGTTCAGCTGCGCGTCGGTGCGCAGCCCGGCAAATTGCACCGGCCGATCACGGGAGGGATCAGCACCAAAGGTCTCGTAATCGTGCCAGTAAAACGTGTCAGGCAACGGTTATCGCCTGCTCTTCGATCTTCGCCTTCCATATCTGTGGCCCGGTCTCGTGCACGGATTCGCCCCTGGTATCCACCGCTACCGTGACCGGCATATCACGGACCTCGAACTCATAAATGGCTTCCATGCCAAGTTCCGGGAAAGCGACAACCCTGGCCCCGACAATAGCCTTGGACACCAGGTAAGCGGCGCCACCCACAGCCATGAGATACACCGCCCTGTGCTTGCGGATCGCCTCGACCCCCGCGGGACCGCGCTCCGCCTTGCCGATCATGCCCAGCAGGCCAGTGTGCTCCAGGATAAAGTCGGTAAATTTGTCCATTCGGGTCGCCGTGGTGGGACCCGCCGGCCCCATCACCTCATCGCGCACCGGGTCCACCGGGCCTACGTAGTAGATAAAACGCCCCTTGAGGTCGACCTCCTTCGGCAGACCCACGCCGCTTTCGATAAGCTCTTTCATCTTCTTGTGGGCTGCATCGCGCCCGGTCAGCATTTTGCCCGACAGCAGGAGCGTGTCGCCCAGCTGCCACTCGGCCACATCGGCGGGAGTGACGGTATCGAGATTGACCCGCCGCATCTGCTCGCTGACCTCCTGGGTAATTTCGGGCCAGTCGTTGATGTCCGGTGGCGTCTGCAGGGCGGGACCCGACCCATCCAGTACGAAATGCGTGTGCCGGGTGGCGGCGCAGTTGGGAATCATCGCCACCGGCAGTGAGGCCGCGTGGGTGGGGAAGTCCTTGATTTTCACGTCCATCACCGTGGTCAGCCCGCCCAGACCCTGGGCGCCGATACCCAATTTGTTGACCGCCTCCATGATTTCCAGGCGCAACTCCTCGACCCGGTTTGCCGGCCCGCGCTCGCGCAGTTCGTGGATATCGATAGGGTCCATCAGCGACTCCTTGGCCAGCACCGCCGCCTTTTCGGCGGTGCCGCCAATGCCAATGCCCAACATGCCGGGAGGGCACCAGCCGGCGCCCATGGTGGGCACCGTTTTCACCACCCAGTCGACAATACTGTCGGACGGGTTGAGCATTACCATCTTGGATTTGTTCTCGGAACCGCCGCCTTTCGCGGCCACCTGCACATCCACGGTATCGCCGGCCACGACCTCCATGTGAATCACGGCGGGGGTGTTGTCCCTGGTATTCCTGCGAGCCCCGGCCGGGTCCTCCAGGATGGATGCGCGCAGCACGTTATCCGGATGGGTATAGGCCCTGCGCACACCCTCATTGACCATGTCCGCCACTGACATACTGGCATCCCACTGCACGTTCATGCCTATTTTCATAAACACGGTAACGATACCGGTATCCTGGCAGATGGGACGATGTCCCTCGGCACACATGCGGGAATTGATCAGGATTTGCGCCATGGCGTCCCTGGCGGCGGGATTCTGCTCTCGCTGATAAGCCTCGTAAACGGCCTTCACGAAATCCACCGGATGATAGTAAGAAATGAACTGCAGGGCGTCGGCAACGCTATCTATCAGATCGTCCTGGCGAATCACAGTCATGGTGAAGTCCTTCTTGCAGGGGTAACACTGTCGAAACTAATGGAGGGGAAGCATTATACACGCCTGTCAAAGCGCCAAAAGCCCGCGACGCCGTGCGGCGCTTCGCCACCACCCGGGCCGGCTGCTGCAAACAGGCATCGCGCGCCGGCGATCTTTTACTGCGACTGGGCTCGCAATGCCGCCTGCAGTTCAACCAGGCTGGCATTGACCTGCTTGCGGAATGCGTTGATGGACTGGATCCACTCCTCATTGCCCTGCACCCGCTTGTTCAACTTGGCGAGATCGAGGTTCACACGATTGATGGTGTCCGCCACCCGCTCTACCTCGGCCTGGTTGAGCTTGCCACTGGCGATGACCCGGTCCATGCTGTCCGCCACGCTCTTGAGTTTGCCCAGGTCAGCACTCACGCCCTTGATCTGGGCCTCGATTGCCGCGAGACCCGCCGCCGTCGTATCGAGTTTTTTACCCCGGGCAGTTGAATCCTTTTCAAGGGCATCAAGGCGCGCGCTGGTCTGCTTCCAGACATTATCCCAGAGCTTGCGAACCTCGGAGTCCAGCTCGCGAATCTTGGCTGCCTGCACTTCCGCGTTCTGGTTCATGCCCTGGTCGGTATCGGACAGGCGCGCCTCCAGTTCGCCGATACGGCTGGCGTAGTCTTCGGCGCGGACATTGGATTCCTGCAGGGCCTGCTGTAACTGCCAGGCCCAGGCGCAGGCAACAGCTGCCACTACCAGGGCGATTGTCATTCCCAGGCGATCGAGGGCGCTGGAGCCCCCGGACTTCTTCGGCACACTTGCCCGCGCTCCAGCCGGCCGGCTTTTACGCGCGCCGCCGTTGCCGGTCGGGCGAATATTGTCGCTGTCGCGAGTGGGCACCATGGATGGAATGTGATCGATATCGTCGTGAGGCATCGGGAGGGCACACTGTAGGAACGGACGCGGAGATTATACATGTCCACGCGAACCCCTTAAAGATTTACAGCAGTTCGATTTGTTACCTGGAGAGTATGCGGTTACCCTCGCCCGCATGGAGATAGTCATACACATCGGTTTCCCGAAAACCGGGTCCACTGCCATACAGGCGCACCTTGCGACCAACTGGCAATGGTTTGGGGCACGCGGTCTGTATATCCCCAAATCGGGGTTTACGCCCGGCAGCGGACATAACTACCTGTTCACTGCTCGCGATACACGCAATCCTAATCCCGAGCTCGCTGCCTACCTGGGTCACACAGGGTATTTGCAAGCGCTGCTGGCCGAGCTCGAATACGCCAGGGAACAGGGTTTTGAAAGAGTCCTGTTGTCCTGGGAGGGCTTCGCAATACTTGACCTGGCCCTGGTCAGGAAGCTGGCATCGGGTTTTTCCGGACATCGGGTTCGGCTGCTGGCCTACTTGCGCGAGCAGTCAGAGCTGGTTGAATCGCTGATTCTGCAGAGAGTGAAATCCGTACTGTGGAAAAGCCATTTCTTCGACTACCTCGAAGGCAGGGCAGAGCCCCCCGCCCCCGGCTTCCTGGATTTTCACAAGGTACTGTCCTGCTGGAAGCAGGGCTTCGCCGAAGACCTGGCGGTCGAAACGCGAATTTTCAACAGGAGCGCACTGCTGGGGCAGGACGTGATCGTCGACTTTGTCGGCTGGCTGGGTCTGGCTGTGGATGACAGTTTCACCCTGCAACCGGCGGATACCAATGCAAGCCTGGACCCCGCCGGTGCCGGCCTGGCCAGCCTGGCCAGTGCCGCCGGCCTGGACCGCAGGGGTAAGGCCATCCTGGTCCAGGCCTTGCTGCGAGATAGAGTCGCCCACCCCGCGGGCGCAGGCAGCTTCCTCCCGAAAGCCGCGCTGGCAGGCATCAGGGCCCGGTACAGGCAGTCCAACCAAAACGTACTGCGGGAATTTCCACCGGCCAACCAGGGGCCGGTGCCGGAGCTGTTTCCGCGAGCTCCCCGCAGGTCGCAGCCCAGGCCCGACCCCTTGCTCCAGTTCGCCCGCCGCCTGAACACGCTGATCCAGAATCCCCAGCCCATGCTCTGGTTGGGTGAGGAACTGGACAGGCACACCCTTTCATCGGTAACGGATGGCATCGGTCGCGGCTGGCGACGCCCCGGCGCCAGGGGCATCTGGTCGGTGAACGACAGCTCGGAGATTATATTCCGCATACCCAGGGTAAACCTCGATAGCGGACCCGTCCGCCTGCTGCTGGCAGTGCGGGGCAATTACTATGGCGACAACAGCTCTACAGTCGTTGAGTACGGGGAACAGCGCGACCGCCGTGACCTGAGAAGTGCGACCATCAGTCTGCCGGTGGACGAAAACACACTGCGGCTGGGTGTTCACCTGACCCTGATTCACGATAATCCCGTATCGCCGCTGGAATCGGAGAATAAAAAGGATTCAGACAGACTGGCCTTCCTGCTAACAAGCCTGGAATACCAGTTCGCCTGGAGCTGAGCCGCGAACGCCAAGTCGCAAAGGCCGTGCCGGATGGGAAATACACGCTCCGGGACCCGTAAAAGCGGGAGCGGCTGAGTTGATCCGCAGGCAACCCCAGGGGCGTCGAAATCCCCTGGAGCTTGCCTGGCGCTGGCTCAGAGGAAAGCCAGCAAAGCCCACAATACTGCTGTCAGGGCGATACTGCAGTGGATAACGCCCACAACACTGGTCAGGGGGCCGGTCTTGCCGAACAGGGCGTTGGCTTGCACAAGCAGGATGATAATCACGCAGGCGATAAACCCGGTGCCGTCCGCTCCCTCGATAAACAGGTGCTTCGAGCCCAGCATACCGAACAGCATGGGGCCGGAAAGCAGCGTGTTGGTACGGGACGCCAGGCCGGCTTTGGCCGCCGACGACGGCCCATCGCCTTCTTTCATGCCCAGTACGACCTTCTGGTTGGGCCAGATGATCAGCCACACGTTGAGGAACATCAGGATGCCCGCCAGCGCGCCTACCCAGATGATGGGCTGTCCCGCGAAATCGCGGTCCGCACCGATAAGATGGATCAGCACGAGGCCGGTGAGGAAGGTGAACATGGCGCCCCAGCGAAACCACCACAGTGCGCGCGGCGCCAGCTTTTGCATGGCGTCTGCCTTGGCGGTCGCCTCCGCTTCCTTGAAATACTCGCCCTGGACGAAGTTGAAGTAATACAGCAGCCCTATCCATGTCATACCGAACAGGACGTGCGCCCACCTGAGAATAAATTCTACAATCATCACCTGTGCTCCCATTTTTTTGTTGGAATCGCGGGACTAGTATACACTTTCATCTGCGGCCACGTATGCTGCTCTGGCTCGTGCCATTTATGACGCATCGGGCTTTTCCGGGTGCACTTTCCGGCAACCCAACACTTCGATATCGAGGATTCTGTCCATGGCTTTTGAATTACCCGCCCTGCCCTACGCGCAGGACGCACTTGAACCCCACATTTCGGCTGAAACCCTTGAGTTTCACTACGGAAAACACCACAAAACCTATGTCGACAAACTGAACGGACTTGCCGAAGGCACCGACCTTGCCGGCAAATCCCTTGAAGACGTCGTCAAATCATCCCAGGGACCCGTGTTCAACAACGCCGCCCAGATATGGAACCATACCTTCTACTGGAACTGCCTCAGCCCGAATGGTGGCGGTGAGGCGACTGGCGCCGTCGCGGAAGCGATCAATGCGGCCTTCGGTTCTTTTGCTGCGTTCAAGGAGCAGTTCACCAACAGCGCGGTCAACAATTTCGGCTCGAGCTGGACCTGGCTGGTCAAGGGAGCGGACGGCAAGCTCGCGATCGTCAATACCAGCAACGCCGCCACCCCGCTGACCGAAAAAGGCGTAACACCACTGCTCACCGTGGACCTGTGGGAACACGCGTACTACATCGACTATCGGAACGCGCGGCCCAAGTACATGGACGCATTCTGGGCCCTGGTGAACTGGGAGTTCGTCAACGCCAATCTGGCCTGATCCGGCCCGGCGGGGTTCGCCCCCGCCTCATACCGCTCGCTTCCAGCGGGCAAAAAAAACCCGGCAAAAGCCGGGTTTTTTGTTTGGGGTAGAGCCGGGCTTACATCATACCGCCCATGCCGCCCATACCACCCATACCGCCCATACCACCCATGTCAGGCATACCGCCGCCGGCGCCTTTCTCTTCGGGATGATCAGCAATCATCACCTCGGTGGTGATCATAAGGCCAGCTACGGAACCGGCTGCCTGCAGCGCCACGCGGGTCACCTTGGCGGGATCCAGGATACCCATTTCGATCATGTCGCCATACTCGCCAGTAGCGGCGTTGTAGCCGAAGTTGCCTTTGCCTTCGTTACGGACCTTGTTCAGGACCACGGAGGGCTCACCACCGGCGTTGGCGACGATCTGGCGCAGGGGATTTTCCATGGCGCGCAGTGCTGCCGCGATACCGTGGTTCTGGTCTTCGTTGTCGCCTTTCAGGTCCGCAATTGCCATCACGGCACGTACCAGCGCGACTCCGCCACCAGCCACGACGCCTTCTTCAACCGCGGCACGAGTAGCATGCAGGGCATCTTCAACGCGAGCCTTTTTCTCTTTCATCTCGATCTCGGTGGCGGCGCCAACCTTGATCACGGCAACACCGCCAGCCAGTTTGGCAACGCGCTCTTGCAGTTTCTCACGATCGTAATCGGAAGAAGTGTTTTCAATCTGGACACGAATCTCGGAAACGCGCGCCTTGATCGCGTCGTGATCGCCAGCACCATCGATAATGGTGGTGTTGTCCTTGTCCATGGAAATACGCTTGGCGGTACCCAGATGCTCCAGGGTGGCGGACTCAAGATCCAGGCCCACTTCCTCAGAGATGACAGTACCACCGGTGAGGATGGCGATATCCTGCAACATGGCCTTGCGACGATCACCGAAACCGGGCGCTTTACAGGCGGATACCTTGACGATACCGCGCATATTGTTGACTACCAGGGTAGCCAGCGCCTCACCTTCCACATCTTCGGCCACGATAACCAGCGGCTTGGACGCCTTGGCTACCTGCTCCAGTACGGGCAGCAGTTCGCGGATGTTGGAGATCTTTTTCTCGACGAGCAGGATGTAGGGGTCTTCCTGGTCAGCGCTCATGCTCTCCTGGTTGTTGATGAAGTACGGTGACAGGTAGCCGCGATCAAACTGCATACCTTCCACCACGTCCAGTTCATTTTCCAGGCCGGACCCTTCCTCGACAGTGATAACGCCTTCCTTGCCGACCTTATCCATGGCATCGGCAATAATGTCGCCGACATGGGTGTCGCTGTTGGCGGAGATGGTGCCCACCTGGGCAATCGCCTTGCTATCGGCGCAGGGAGTAGACATGCCCTTGATCTGCTCGACAGCCGCCGCAACAGCCTTGTCGATGCCGCGCTTCAGGTCCATCGGGTTCATGCCGGCTGCAACTGACTTGAGGCCTTCATTCAGGATGGACTGGGCGAGGACAGTGGCGGTCGTGGTGCCGTCACCAGCCTGGTCAGAAGCCTGTGAGGCGACTTCCTTCACCATCTGTGCGCCCATATTCTCGAACTTGTCCGCCAGTTCAATTTCCTTGGCTACAGATACACCGTCCTTGGTGACGGTGGGTGCGCCGAATGATTTGTCCAGGATTGCATTGCGGCCCTTGGGCCCCAGGGTCGCCTTAACGGCGTCGGCGAGAATGTTTACGCCCTTGAGCATGCGCGACCGAGCCTTGTCGCCAAAATATACGTCTTTAGCTGCCATGATCTAATTCCTCTAAATTACCAATTCAATATTGTGGAAAAGCAGGGATGCCCTTACTCGACGACAGCGTAGATTTCGCTTTCGCCCATGATGATCAATTCCACGCCGTCAATCTCGATGGTGTTGCTACCGGCGTACTGGCCGAATACGACTTTATCGCCGACCTTCACCGCCAGTGGACGAATGGAACCGTCATCCAACGGCTTGCCCTCACCAACTGCAACGATTTCGCCCTGGTTGGGCTTCTCTTTGGCAGAACCGGGCAACAGGATGCCACCAGCAGTCGTTGCCTCCTCTTCGTTGCGACGAACGACAACACGGTCGTACAGCGGACGGATTTTCATCTTTATTACTCTCCTAGTAACAATTTCATGGATACCCCGGCGGGGCTAGCCTCAACTATTGGGGCGGGAAATCGCATTTCAAGGCCCAATTAGCACTCTTTTCGCGAGAGTGCTAATTCTAGTCGGGAGTCGGCGGGAGTCAAGCGCTGGCAAGACCGCTCGAAAGCGGGATGAAATTGAGTATTTCTATATATAATTCAACTAGTTATATCGATTTATCATCATCGACACGACGATACTGCCCCTCGAGGGTCACATGGCCGCTCTGGTCCCGTTCTGGTGCATAGGGCTCCGGTTGGGGACCGAGTATCCAGGTCGCCAGACGGCGTCGCAGGGGGCCAATCACAACGATAATGGCGGCGAAGTCGGAAATGAGACCCGGGATCATGAGCAGTGCACCGGCCAGCCCCAGGGCCATATCATCGAGCAACAATTGCGGGCCCACCAACCTGCCCTGCTGACTCTCGCGCAGGCGCTCGAACATGCCCCGACCCTGCCGCTGCAGGATCGCCATACCCAGCATCAGGGTGAGCAAAACATAGGCTATGGCAGTCAGCGCACTGGTCTTTATTCCGAGTTCGATGAGGGTAAAAAGCTCAAGCCAGGGCAACAGGGCAATGAGTAAACGCATGCGGGAAACCTCCGTTATGCCGGGCGCAGGCACGCTTCCCGCGTGAAATGGGAGGCTGGACCAGCGGCTCGACACCTGAATTATGGGGGCAGGCTATCAATTTACAAGTGCACACGGGGGCCGTCCCCGGGGCGGCTTTGCCTGCTACCGCGCTGGTGGTAGACTCGCGCCGGCCGCTATCGGCCCGGCAAGGCCGTTAGAGCGCTGACGCCTTAAGGTGAATAAGAGTAGCCGCGTTTTCCCGCCAGCCAGGACAGTTTGGAACCGAGCTCAGCCGAGCGGACGCATTGCCATGGGGACAAGAAACTTGTCAGTAAACGCTTCTGTGAACAGGGCCTGGTTTATCCTTGCCCTCCTGGTGATGGCAGGTTTATCCGCGTACCTGCTGTATCCAGCCCTGTTTCTGGACAGGTCCCTGGTGCACGGCGACAACATTCACCACAGCTATTCCTTGCTGAAGTTCCATCACGACGTGGTGCACAATGGGGTGTCACCCCTGTGGACCAACCTGGTCTACGGCGGACACGCCCTGTTCGCGGAAGGGCAGGCCGGCCTCAGCAATCCACTGAACTACCTGGTCGCCTGGCTTGCGAGTCCCGAATTTGGCCACAACCTGATCCACTGGCTGTCTATCACCGCATTCGGCGTTGGCTGTTACGGCCTCAGCCGCAGTTTGTGCGTCAGTCCGGCCAGCTCCCTGTTCGCGGCGCTGGCGGCGGGATTTTCCAGCCTCACAATCCATACCAACACCAACATGACCGCGATAGAGGCTATGGTATGGGTACCCTGGACCCTGTGGGCTTTTGAATCATGGCTGCAACGGCCCGGCGCCGGGCGCGCCATCTGGTTTGGGCTGGCGACCGCGATGCTCATATTTTCCGGCTACCCGCACTTTCTGCACGGCACCGCGATCTATATGGTGGCCAGCCTTTGCACCGTGTTCCAGGGCGGCCCCCTGCGCCGTACCTTTCCCGACGTACTGTCCCGGTACTGGCGCAGCGGGGTGCTTGCGGTACTGGTCTGCGTCGGAATCTCCAGCGTTCAGTGGCTGCCCCTGCTGGAGCTGGCGGCCCACTCCCATCGCCAGCAAGGCATCGGCATAGCCCTCAACGGTACTGCCGAATTCCTGGCCCGCGGCCTGCTGTACTCAACCGACAATTTCGTAGCTCTGGATATCCCCAGCTCTGATTATTTCCCCAATACAGGCAGTCTGCTGGTGTGCGTCCTCGCCTCGCTGTGCGTGATTTTTGGGTCCAGCGCCAGAATGAAGGGCCATATTGTCGCCACCTTGCTGCTGTTAAACCTGGGGTTCGCAAGCCACTCGCCAATTTACCGCTTTGTAACCGCGTACGGCCTGATCCCCGGCATCGACAGCTTTCGCATGATGTTTCCCTATTTCATCATGTCCATCGTCGGCATCGCGGTTCTGGCCGGCAACTCGGTGGACGGCCTCGCCAGGCTCACGAAACAGTCTTTCACGGCAGTCTCCGGCTGGCTCGCGCTGCGCTGGGCGCTGTTACTGCTGTTCTGGTGCTTCGTCCTTTACACCTGCCACACGAGCGCCGCGCCTGCGCTCAATTACCTGATACTGGGCCTCGGCGTCCTCGGCCTACTCCTGCTGGTCGCGTTCAAGCGGTCGCAACTCTACCCCTTGTATGCCTGCGTGATCATTCTCGCGGAAATCCTGCTGTTAAAGCTCGCCCCCTTCAATACCGTCGAAATCGACACTCTGGTGCGGGAACCCGCCTCCGTGCGCCATATAAAGGCGCAGGACCCCGACGCTGACTTCAAACACTTCCAGCTCGGACTGGTACCACTCACCTTTTCAAGCCCCTACTCCGGGGCCCTCGAAGGCAGGACCAACAACGAATTGAACCATCTGGTCGCATCCACCAATCTGCTCTGGGGAGTGCCGTCCTTCAGCGGTGCGCTGGCACTGAGGTCCAACCGCAAACCGATGGCCAACGATGCGGTAACCGGGGAAATCCAGGGCAGTGGCGACGCCAGTCCGGGAGCCAGGTTAATGGACCTGCTATCCATCCGCTGGATATCCAACAGTTTGCGCGGAGCAACGACCAGCCGGCACCTGGTACCGATAAGAAACGGCAAGGGCCAACTCCTTGTTTGGGAAAACCCGCACGCCCTGCCGTTGATACAAACCTTTGCCAGCGCACATTTCGTTGCGGATGCGGAAGAGGCCCTGCGGGCCATCCAGGGCAGCACTGAAGCGGCGCTCTACGTCGAGGCTGATCCGGCAGATTTCGCGCACGCCGATCAGCCGCAAGTGGCCGGGAAAATCAGGCTGCGAACCATCAGGAAATCGCCGACACGCTACCGCTTCGAATCAAACTCGGCTGACGGCTTCTGGCTTTTCCTGTCCGATACCATTTATCCGGGCTGGAAAGCGACGATCGACGACCAGCCAGTACAGGTTTATCCGGCACAGGTGTTGGGGAAAGCCCTGTACGTGCCCTCCGGACGCCACCGCATAAAGGTTTACTTCCAGTCGGACAGCTTCAGGCTGGGCGCGCTGCTGTCACTGGCAACCCTGTTGTGCCTGATGCTTGCGGGTATCTGGGCTATTCGCCGCCGATTCGCACGGGCCGGGACAAAGTAGGCAACACCGGTAATCCTCCGGACACTCACTCACCGACGCAGGTTTTTTGAGTTCATGGGCAGAAGACGGATACGTTATAGTTGCCGCTAATCGCGCTTTTCGTGAAACATATCCCGAAACAATGACTGAGCTGCAATGAAGAACAATGCGAAAAAAGGCCTGTTCCGTAAGCCCCAGGCCATGAACCCCTATGAAGCTGGTTGAGATAGGCACCGATGAAAAGACGCTGCACGCATGCGCCGGGCTGCTGCAGGCGGCATTTCCCAAATCGACACACCATACCGCGGCCTATCTGAAGTGGCTCTACTGCGACAACCCCGAGGGCACCGTGGTGGGTTACAACGCGTGGGAGGGCGATACCCTCATCGGTCACTATGCCGCCATACCGGTGGACCTGCGCCTGGACGGACAGCCCGCCCGGGGCCTGCTCGCATTGCATACCGCTATGCATCCGGACTATCGCAGTGCCGGTGTCATTTACAGCCTGGCGCGAAAATCCTGCACGTTGGCGGCGTCTCAGGGCTTTGCCTGCATATACGCTGTGGCCAATGCCGCCAGTACGCCGATCTTCGTGAAGGCGCTCGGTTTTCAGTTCGTTGCACAACTGACGGCCGCACTGGGTGTGAGCAGACTACGGCCCAACTGGGAACGCGCGCTGGCGGGCAACCGGTTCCGGCGTCACTGGACCGCCGCCAGCGCCACCTGGCGCGCCGGAAACCCGTGCAATCCCTCCAGCCTCAGGGCCGACAATGGCGAATGCCTGATCTTCAGGGCGAACACATCGCTGGCACCGGTTACCGCCTACGGCCTGATGCCCGTTGACCCGCCACTGCCCGCGAACTGTGGCAAAACAGGCTGGGGCATCAAACTCTTTCTCGGACTGCTGCCCGAAGGCAGCTGCCGCTTCCCCGGCTACCTGCCCATCCCCGAGCGCCTCAAACCCTCTCCGCTGAACTTCATCTACAAGTCGCTGCTTGCCGAGGTCCCCGCCAAGCTGGCGAGAAACGACATCATTCTGGGATTCCATGATTTCGACCCTTACTAGCGCCGTAACGCCGGGGCCTGGCCTCCCCGCCGGGAGCGGGTCGTGAACCTGTTCCTGTTTGCACACCAGGACGATGAATACGGTGTATTTCCCGTGCTGGAGAAGCTGGTGGCCCAGGGTGAGGCTGTCTCGGTCGTCTACCTGACCAGCGGCACGCTCGACGGGCAGCCGTCGGAGCGGCGCAACCAGGAAAGTATCGGGGTGCTGGGCAGAATCGGTGTGACGGAACGCAATATCCACTTCGCCGGCACCGACCACGGCTTTCCGGACGGACAACTCCACCGGCATGTGGAGGCCGGTGCCCGGGCCGTGCTGGCGCTTTTCTCGCCCGCTGACACACCGACCCGAATCTTCACACCCGCCTGGGAGGGCGGACACCAGGATCACGACGCCACCTACATTATCGCCTGCTATCTCGCCCAAAAATATCGCTGCCTGGAGTCCAGCCGCCAGTTTCCGCTATACAACGGGCGCGGACTGCGGGGAAGCCTGTGGCATACCTTTTTGCCGCTCGCCGACAACGGCCCCATCCACAGCACTCGCCTGAGCTGGGGCCAACGGCTGCGCTATCTGCGCTATTGCCTGCACTACCGCTCCCAGTGGCCAACGTGGCTGGGCTTGTACCCCATGTATGCCCTGCGACTGCTTACCGACGGCCGCCAATACCTGCAGCCACTGCGCCCGCAAAGGCTGCTCGACGCACCTCATCCGGGTCCGAGCCTGTACCAGCGACGCGGGTTCTGCAACAGCGACCAGTTTGGGTATCACACCAGGGCTTTGGTTGCTAAAATCACCCGCTGACCAGAGTTTCCACAATAACTTTTCAATAATGGCAGCCCGGCATCCGAAAGCGACAGCCCCCTGCAACCGGCGGCACGGCCGCCATCCATCGAGGCACCTGAATGCGCACACTCATCCTGCGTTTAATGGCAGAGATAGCCGAAAACACCGACTGCTCCCTGGTGGAAGACCTGCAGGACAACACCGTGCTGCTGGAATCCGGCCTGGATTCGCTGGGCTTCGCCATACTGGTAGCCCGACTCGAAGAGGAACTGGGAAGAGACCCCTTCACGGAAACCGATGACATCGTATACCCCAGGACGCTGGGGGAGTTTATCGCTATTTATGAGCAGTGAGGCAGTCACCCTCCTGGGAGTGATCCGGCAGCACTCCGAACGGCCCTTGCTCATACAGGGGGACGAGCAGCTGACGCCGTCCGCGCTGGTTGATGCCGCCCTGAAAATAAGAAGCGCCTACCCTGAACTTGAGAACGCCGGGGTCGCGCTGCAGTTTTCAGACAACCTCAAGCTGCTGATAACACTGCTTGCGATGGATGGCTTCGCCGCTGAAATTCTGTTGCTGCCCCCCTGCCTTGCGGACACATCACTCGAGCACACAATTTCCGCGACTGGAGTTTCCTGGCTTTTTCGCGAATCGGGACCGACAGCGCTGGCCCCGGAACCCGCAGCTGTCCGCGCCCATGATGCGACCCATTGGCTGTTCACCACCTCCGGCACTACCGGGACACCCAAGGTGTTTTCGCACACACTCTCCAGCCTGCTGACCACGACCCGGCCCGCGCGCGGCAAATCGCGGGAGAGTCGCTGGGGACTGGCCTACCAGCCCCACCGGTTCGCGGGTATACAGGTGGTGTTGCAGACCCTGGTCAGCGGCAGCGTACTGGTGATGCCGGCGGCCAACGACATCAACAGCATGGTGGAAAGCTTCGTCGGCAACGGGGTAAACACCCTGTCGGCCACACCTTCGCAGTGGCGTAACTTTCTCAGCCACGGCGGCCTCGACCGTTGCCCACTCAGGCAGATCACCCTGGGTGGGGAGATTGCGGACCAGGCGATCCTGTCCGCCCTTGCCCACCAGTTTCCAGCGGCTCGCATCGTGCACATCTACGCATCGACGGAAGCGGGCGTCGGCTTTTCGGTGGCGGATGGCAAGGCGGGCTTTCCGGAAGCCTGGCTCGGCAGGCACACCGCACTGGAGCTGGGAATATCGGATAGCGGCTCATTGCTGATAAAAAGCCCCGCCATATCCCACAGCGAATCCCTGCGCCCGCGTCTCACCCCCGATGGCTTCCTGGACACCGAAGACGGGGTGGAAACAGCCAACGGCAGGGTCTATTTCCTCGGCAGGGTTACCGGCATTATCAACGTTGGCGGAAACAAGGTTCACCCGGAGGAAGTCGAAAACGTGGTGCGCGAGGTCCCGGGTGTCCGGAACGCGCTGGTCAGGGCGAAGAACAACCCGATCATGGGCCAGCTGGTTCTGCTTGAGGTGCAAGCCGACGGCCTGTCCGCGGAGGAAGCCGGCGAACTGAAGCGCCGCATTCGCGACCATTGCCGCGCTCTGCTGCCGGCATACAAGGTACCCGCGCTGATCACTGTCGTGGACGAACTCGCCGTATCCGATTCCGGCAAAATCGAGAGGAAAAAATCCGCATGAAAGTCGTCGTCGTTACCGGCGGTACCCGCGGCCTGGGCCTGGCCATCGTGCGCAAGCTGTTTGCCGAAAATTACCGGGTTGTCGCCATCGGCCGCAGTTGCAGTGAGCAATTGCAAGCCCTGATGGCGGAGGCCGCCGGCCAGGTGGCGTTTCAGGCCTACGATTTTTCCGACATCGGCGGAATACACGAGCTGGCGCTGCAACTGGGGCGCGACCACGGGCGCATTTATGGGCTGGTCAACAATGCGGCACTGGGACACGACGGCATCCTCGCAACCATGCACGAGCGGGAGATTTCCGAACTGCTGAAGATCAATGTCGAAGCGCCGATACTGCTCACCAAGTATCTGCTGCGCCCCATGCTTATCAATCGCGCGGGCCGGGTGGTCAATGTTTCCTCGATAATGGCTGCCACCGGCTTCAGCGGCCTGGCAGTCTACGGTGCCACCAAGGCCGCACTGGGTGGCTTCACCCGCTCTCTGGCGCGGGAAGTCGGCAAGGCGGGAATCACCGTAAACACCGTCGCGCCCGGCTATATGCAAACCGACATGACGGACAGCCTGCAGGGCGACAAGCTGGCGGCTATCAAGCGCAGAAGCCCACTGGGAGTACTGGCGGATGTCGACGACGTCGCCAGCGGCGTGGCTTATCTGCTGGGAGAGTCAGCAGCCCGGGTAACCGGAACAACCTTGACCATAGATGCCGGGAGTACGGCGTGAATCCGGTCAACCCACAAGGCAGGTCCCAATGAAAATCGCCGTCGTTATCCCCTGTTACAAAGTCGCAGGCTCAATACTGGATGTCATCGCCTCCATAGGCCCGGAGGTGAGCGCGATATACGTGGTGGATGACGCCTGCCCGCAGTCGTCTGGCAATCTGGTGCAGGAGCAGTGCGACGATACCCGCGTCCGGGTGCTGTTTCACAACCGCAACCAGGGCGTCGGAGGGGCCGTCATCACGGGCTACCAGGAGGCGGTGCAGGATGGCGCGGATATCATCGTCAAGCTCGATGGCGATGGCCAGATGGATGCGGGACTGATTCCCTATTTTGTGGAGCCCATCCAGACCGGCGAGGCAGACTACACGAAGGGCAATCGTTTCTACGAAATCGAAAGTGTCACCCGCATGCCCGCCGTACGCATGATCGGCAACGCCGGCCTGTCCTTCCTCACCAAGTTGTCCTCGGGGTACTGGGGCCTGTTTGACCCCACCAACGGTTTTACCGCCATCAGCGCCAGGGTCGTGGCTTATCTACCGCTGGATAAACTGGCCCGGGGATACTTTTTTGAAAGCGATATGCTGTTCCGGCTCAATACCCTGCGGGCGGTAGTCGTGGACCTCCCGGCCGACGCCATTTACGGCGACGAGATTTCAAACCTGAAGATCGTCAAGGAACTGCCCCGCTTCGCCGTCAAGAACCTCACCAATTTCTGTAAACGCATTCTGTACAACTATTTCATACGCGGCTTCAACTACGCCAGCCTGGAACTTGTCCTGGGTATCGGCCTGACCGGCTTCGGTGTGATCTTCGGTCTCGTTCACTGGTTGCGCGGCCTGCAAATGGAATCTTTCGCAAGCGCGGGGACGGTCATGCTGGCGGGACTGTCGATAATGATCGGCATTCAAATGCTGCTGGGATTTCTGCAGTACGACATTTCCAACCAGCCAACTATGGCCCTTCAACGAAAAATCAGGCCGCGGGCGCTCGACCGCCAGCAGTCCCACAAAAAAAGGTCAGCGCCATGATACTCAGTCTGAATCAATGGGCGGCTATAGCCTGCGTAATAGGTATGAGCCTGGGCCAGGTCCTGTTCAAGGTAAGCGCCGTTTCCATTAACGAGTCCGGGTCGATATTCGCGCCCCGCACCTTCCTGATCCTGGCCAGCACCTTTTGTGTCTATGCGGTGGTTTCGGTGGGCTGGGTCTGGGTATTGCGAAAATCCCAGCTCGGAGAGGTATTTCCCTTCTACTCCCTGGCCTACATCCTCGTTCCGCTGGCAAGTTACCACCTGTTCAACGAGCGTTTCAGCAATGGCTATATGCTGGGCGTCATGCTGATAATCGGTGGTCTGTTGCTATGCGGACGCGGCTAGGGAAACGGGCGGCGAGCTTGCGATATGGCCTCGGACCCCGGCGAAATCAACCAGAGGATCTGGCAGGTGGTAACGATGATCCCCCGGGGAAGAGTGGCGACCTATGGCGACATCGCGCGACATGCGGGTATGCCAGGCGCCGCGCGCCGCGTCGGGCGCGCTTTGCGGGGGCTACCGGCGGGCACGAAAATTCCCTGGCACAGGGTCATCAATGCACAGGGCAGGATAGCGGTGCCCGCCGGCAATGCAGCGCGTATAACCCAGCGCCGCAGACTGGAGCAGGAAGGCGTCACTTTCTGCACGGACACCCGGATCAGCCTCAAACGCTACCGCTGGTTGCCCGGCGGGGAGCAGTCTGAATGAAGCACAATCCGGTAAACGCAGTCGACCTGCACCATTAATCGCGCCCCGGGAAAATCAGGACATGTTCAGTATCAAGCGCAGAAAAAACCCGGTCACGGAAGCGGCTGGAGGCAGTCAGGGGCTTTTTCCCCAGGCCGCGTGGCAGTTCGTAACTGTCGATGCCCCGGAAAGCCTGGAACTGTTTGGCAAACAGAATCGCGGACACCTTGAGGTCACCGTGACGAACAATTCCAAACAGCTGCTGGCGCCGGGCGCTGGCGGTGAAATCATGTTCTCCTTCAAGCTGCTGGACAAAAGCGGCACCGCCCTGGCGCACGAAGCCGTGCGCACCGCACTCAGCCACCCGATAGCCCCCGGGGCAAGCCACACCCAGAAAGTTACCGTGATTGTTCCCACACAAGCGCTGGAAGAAGCGGCGGCAGTTCGCGTGGGTCTGCTGCACGAACAATTGTACTGGGTGGAGAGTCTCTACCCGCAGCACCCCTGCACGGTACGCATATCCCATGGCGGCGCCCTGGACAGCACCGAGGCCATGATAGCCGCCGCCAGCCAGATATGGGCGCGGGGCCAGGGCAACGGCATGCGCTGGCCCTACGGCTCGATGATGGTATCCGAAGCGGACGAGCTGTTTTACATCCCGGTGGCCAAATGCGCCTGCACCTCATTGAAATCCATGATGATCAATCTCGCGGAGATTGACCGCCCCGAGATCGCCCGGGAACTGGGAGTCCACTTCGTGACCGATCGATTCAATACCGGGGTGCAGCTCAAGGACAAGCCTATCGATACAGCCAGGGAGATCCTGGCGTCGGATCAATACTTCAAATTCAGCGTTATCCGGGACCCTTACGAGCGGCTCGTCAGCGCCTACCTCGAAAAATTCGTCTACCAGCGACATGCCGATCGCAATCTCATCCATACCCGGCAGGTTATCAGCGAAGTCCAGGGTAGCGAACAAATCGATATAGGCAGGGGCATCAGCTTCGACCAGTTTGTCGAGTACATCCTTCGCCAGGACCCCTACGACCTGGACCCGCACTGGCGGCCCCAGTATCTTTATTTTCTGGGCGTACCCCATGTCAGCCGTATATTCCGGCTCGAGAATATCCAGCACCTGGAACAACACCTCAAGGAGAAGCTGGGGCTGGAAGTACGGCTCGGGCATGCCAACGCAACCGACAAGTCGGATTTTTTCCTGGCGGAGGCAAGCACCCTGACAGCGAACAAATTCGACAGCATGCAATCCATACATCCCGACTCCTTCCTTTCCAGCCCGAACGCCGAGGCGATTCGGCAGTATTATCGCGAGGACTTTGATTTCTACCAGACGGCGGAATAGGCGCCGCCCAGATGACCCACGCCCGGATTAATACCAGACAGCTGCCTGCCGAGCCCGCCCCGGCCGACCCTGCACGCCTGCCCCACATGCCGGGGCTCGACGGCTTGCGTGGACTCGCCGTGATCGGCGTGCTGCTGTTCCACAGCGGATTCGACTGGGCTACCGGTGGCTTTCTCGGGGTCTCGACATTTTTCGTGCTTTCGGGATTTCTCATCACCAGCCTGCTGGTTCGCGAGTGGGCCAATCGCGGCAGCATTCGTCTCGGGCGCTTCTGGGCCAGGCGATTTCGGCGGCTGCTGCCGGCCGCACTGGTAAGCCTGGCGCTGGTCGCGCTTATCTGGTGGCAGCTGGGAACAGCGGAGCAGCTCGCGAACCTGAGATGGGACCTGCTCGCGGCCTTGGCTTACGTGGCGAACTGGCGCTTCTATTTTGACGGCACCAGTTACGGCGAGCTCTTTTCCGCCCCCAGTCCCGTCCAGCACTTCTGGTCACTGGCCATCGAGGAACAGTACTACCTGCTGTTTCCCCCCGCGCTGATCGCGCTGATGAAAGCGGGGGGGCGGCGCCTGCTGGCGGCTGTATTGTGCGCTGCCACCGCCCTGTCCGTCGGACTCGGACTCTGGCTGGGCAGCGATATCGACCGTATATACTACGGCACCGACACGCGCGCCGCCGAGTTGCTTGCAGGTGCGCTGCTCGCAATGTGGTGGTCGCAACAGCAAAACCGGACGACTGGCGGCAAGACCCCGGGACAGCCTGCGCAGGCGGGATCACTGCCCTCCGATATCGCCGGGATCGCGGCCCTGGCGGCGATGTTCTGGAGTTGGTGGGCCATCACCAACACCTCGCAGGCACTCAGCATCGGCGGCTTGCCGCTGTATGCGTTCCTGACGACCATTATCATCCATGCGGCTGTCCGCCCCGGGCTGGTCACGCAGTTGCTGTCGTGGCCACCGCTGCGTGGCATCGGGCTCATCTCCTACGGTCTCTACCTCTACCACTGGCCCGTGTTCCTGATCCTCGACGGGAAAAACCCGGGCTGGCACCCCGCTTTGTTGTTCGCACTCCGGATGGGCATTACGACCGCGCTGGCGCTTGCCTCCTATCACTGGCTGGAAATGCCGATCCGCCGCGGGCAGTTCCTGCGCTCGGACCGGGCCGCATGGGGCGCGGCCCTCAGCGCTGCAGTCGCGGTCGCCGCCTGCGCGATCCTGGTGACACTCAACCCTCCACGCAGTGCCATTCCCTATGCCGATGTTCGCCTGGAAGACTTCTCCTCTGTGGTAACGGACTCACTTGACCAGGAGAGCGCGGTCAACGCCGACCCGGCTGCGTCCGGTGGTCCCAACGCGGGGGTCGTTCTCATCCTGGGCGATTCCGGCATGGTGGACGCATCTCCCGCGCTGCGCGCCGTATTCGAAGCCGCCGGTGCGTCGGTGGTATACGAACGCGCTTACCCCGGGGTCGGACTCAGCAACCCGAAACTGCAGTGGCGCGCGAGCTATGAAAAGCTGATTCGCAGGTACAAGCCCGAACTGGTTATCATGATGCTGGGCGGCTGGGATACGCCCTACCTGCAAAAGGAGGGTAGCGCTGCCTACTCGCGCATCGTCAATCAGGCTGCCCGCATTCTCACCGCCCGGGGTGCGAAACTGCTCTGGCTGTCCATGCTTCCCGGCGGCAGCACGGCCGGCAGTCCCATTAACCAGGTCTATCGGCGGCTTGCCGATCGTTTTCCGGGCAAGGTGGCGTACGCTGATATCGAAGCTTCCCTGCGCGCGCCCGCAGGTGCGAGCTCGCCGGAGACATTTGAAGGGGCGGAAGCGTGGCCACGCGCCTACGTCGATAGCGACGGCACCCCGGTGATACTGCGCAAAACCGATTTCTGGCACCTGTGCCCCACCGGCGCGGAGCGCCTGGCCCGCGCCATCAACCTGGCCGCGGTCGAACTCGGTTGGGCCGAGGAGGCGGCACCGGGATGGGAACAGGGCGACTGGCGGCTGGACTCCCGTTACACCGGTACCGGCGCGGAGTACGGCTGTACTGTGAATTAACCCCGTAAGCTTAAACCGGCTACCGCGCCACGCAGCTGCCAGGACGGCGCCACGGCCGGCGTGAGAACGGCCTGCCGGCTATCTAAATGCGCCAGAAATCGTGTGCTTTGCCCGCCGCCTCGAGGAAACGCCGCGAATCGGGCTGCACCCGCTCCCGCACCAGCGCCAGGGACTCCTCGTCCCACTGCACCGGTTTGTTGAACGCGCGGCGCAGCCCCAGCGGCCGCAACAGTCTGTCCTGCTGTTCCGGGTTGAGCCTGGCCAGCTTGAATCCTGTCCACGGAGTGGTTCGCAGATAGCGCAGAATGCGCGTGTCATAAAGCTTGGAACTGCCCTCGTTAAGCTGCAGGGTCTGCTCGATTTTAAACCCGCTATCGACACCCAGGTGGCGGAAACATTTCTCCAGTTCCGGCTGTGGCTGGGTCATAAGGTCCTCGAGAAAAATCACCTGTATCGCCTCGTTGCCGAAGGCATCGACGTACTTGGAAATGCGCTCATAGAACAGGCTGTCCGTGATCATTTGCGGAAAGGCTGCAAGGCATTGTGCCATGCCGAAAGGTGCGTTCAGGCCAAACTTCACGCCACTGTGGTGCATCTCGCGGTAGCTCGATTCAATGCGGCGCAGGGGGTGCCTGGCAATAAAGATGAAGCGGCATTCAGGGTTGTTCTCGCGAATTCTCGAGATGGACACGTCTTCCATCGTGCTGTCGGAATAGCTGACACTGCCTTCACCCAGTAACTGCCCCGGCAGGGCGGGTGAAAAATGCTGGATATAGTCGGCCTGCTTGCGCGGGAAATCAGCGGCACTGAAATACCAGGGTTCTTTCAGCTCTGGGATATAGATACCCGGATGCTGCGCCAGCAGGGCGCACAGTGTAGTAGTGCCACACTTGCTGAATCCGGGAACCAGGAAATCGATTGTGATCATCGGCGCGCCCGATACCTAGACCGGCTTGCGAGCCACGATTGTTTGTGAACTTGGCAACAGCTGATTAAGAGCGTCGCGAATCTTGTGGCCATCGGGGTGACGCTGCACCAGTTGCCATAGCCGGGTCCAATGGCGAATGACCGGGTGCTCGTTGTCCACTGGCAGCCCTTCCCCCGGTTCGCAGGTCATCCAGGACAGGGGCCAGAACATACTCCAGAAACAGCCGTTGAACTGGTGACTCTCTATCTCCAGACCCGCGTCCAGGATCAACTGCGCGAACGCCTGATCCGTATAAATACGGATATGGTTTGGCTCCTGGAAACACTGTGGCGGTGCCGTGGCGCTGACAAATTGCTCCGAGCGGGAATCCGGCACGGAAATGAGCAGCTGCGCGCCCGGCCTTGCCACCCTTATCACCTCGCCGAGGAATTTTACCGGGTCCGCCACGTGCTCCAGCACTTCGGTACAAATGACCAGGTCGCCCATATCGTCCGGTATGGGGATGGGATCGCAATCGGACAGGATCGCGCGGTAGGCACGCGCCGGCGAGGATTTGATACGCGCCTCCGTGCTGGCGAGTTTCGCCTCGTCCCGATCGATAAACCACACTTCAGCGCCCTGGCCGGCGCAAAAATTGATAAATCCGCCATCGCCGCAGCCCACGTCAATAACGGTGTGGCCGGGGTCCACGTGGCAACCCCGGGTAATCTCGCCAGTCTGGTCGTTGAACCAGCCGTCCTCCTTCCAGTCACGCATTCCAACTCCGGAAGATGGCAGCCTTTTGTCTTTACCCATGTCTCAAGCAATCTCTGTTCAGTGTCAGCGAATTAAACGTATGCCACAAAAGTGGAATCGCTCCCGGTAGGCTAGCCGGGTTTGCGCGCCACGATGGTCTGCGATTTCGGCAGTAACTGGTTGAGCGCATCGCGAATCTTGTGGCCGTCCGGATGCCGCTGCACATGCCTCCATAGACTGAGCCAGTGCTGCACGATGGGGTGCTCGTTATCCACCGGCAGGCCCTGCCCCTCCCCGGGTTCGCAGGTCATCCAGGACAACGGCCAGAAGATGCTCCAGAAACACCCCCTGAACTCATGACTTTCAATCGCCAGACCCGAATCCAGCACCAGCTTTTCAAAATCCTGCGCCGAGAAAATCCGGATATGGTTGGGCACCTGGAAGTACTGGGGCGGCGCGGTCGCGGCTACGAACTGTTCGGAGCGGGAGTCAGGCACGGAGATAAGCAATCGGGCTCCGGGCTTTGTCACCCGAATGAGTTCGTTGAGGAATTTTGCGGGATCGGGCACATGTTCCAGCACTTCCGTGCAGATCACCAGGTCGCCGGTGTTATCCTCCAGCGGTATGGGATCGCAGTCGGACAGGATCGCCCGGTAGGCCCGCGCCACCGAAGTCTTGACGCGCGCTTCGGTACTGGCGAGTTTTGCCGCATCCTGGTCAATGAACAGCACTTCGGCGCCCCGGTTTGCGCAAAAATTGATAAAGCCGCCATCGCCACAGCCCACATCGATAACCGTGTCGCTGGGCCGGACGGGAATATCCCGGAAAATCTCCCCGGTCTCCGCGTTCAACCATCCTTCGAGTACCCGATCCCGCTGGCCAATGCCGGCCGCGGAGGGTCTTTTACGCTCACTCATTAATCACCAGGCTTCTATTGAAAAATGCATTGATTATACCCTTATGAGATACGGCATACCCGCGCAGATGCCGATTTACACAAGGCCTTCCTTCAGGGCGGCCACCGTCCAAACGATCGGTACTCCCCACGCCGCTCAACGCGGCTTGCGCGCGACAATTACCTGTGTGCGCGGCAACAACGCATTGAGTGCCGCGCGCACAGCGTCGCCCTGCGGGTGTTGCTGAACACCTTGCCACAGGCGGGTCCAGTGTTCGGTAATGGGGTGCGGGTTATCGGCGAGCGGGTTGGCATCCGGGCCGGAAGCCAACCACGACAATGTCAGGTACATGCTCCAGAAGCAGCCGTAGGTATGCTCACTTTCAAGCTGCAATCCGGCCTCGGTCACAAGACTGCGAAAGTTGTCCGCTGTAAATATGCGTATGTGGTTGGGCTCCTCAAAATAGCGGGCCGGGGCCGTGGTCGCGACCAGTTGCTCTGAACGGGCATCCGGCACAGCGAGGAGAAGTCGCCCTCCCGGCCTGGTCACACGTACCAGATCACTGAGAAATTCTTTGGGGGCGGGCACGCATTCGAGTACTTCCATGCAGATGACCAGATCGCCGATATCACTTTCCAGTGGAATGGGATTACAGTCCGAATGGATCGCGCGGTACGCTCGCGCGGGAGACTTCCTGACCCTCTCTGCCGTGGCTGCGAGGCTTTCAGCGTCATTGTTGATAAAGATGACTTCGGCGCCCTGTCCCGCGCAGAACCCGATCAAGCCAGCATCGCCGCAACCCACATCGACGATGGTATCGGTAGCCCGGATGCGAACCCCATTCAGCAGTTGACCGGTCTTGCCGTCAAACCAGCCCTCATGCCGCCGATCAGCCAGGCCGACATCCTGCACCGTTGGTCTACTGTCTGGATTCATTTCCCGCCCCGAGCTCCCGTTCTATTCCTTCAGCGCTTGTGCGCACTTACCACTTCATCGAGAAACACCGCCAGATCCTTTGCTATCTTGCCGGAGGCGTAGTGTTCCCTCACAATTTTGCCGGCAGCCAGGCACATTTCCCGATAGCGCCCGGGGTCGCTTTCCAACACTTTGGCGCTCTCCACGAAGCCGCGGCGCAGCGAGTCCCAGGATATGCGCTGGGTGGTTGTGCGGTAAGCACTCCTGGGGTCGATCAGCCAGTCCTTCGGCTCCAGCCCGGAGCTTACTATGAACGAGTTTGCCGGGTTGATATAGGTCTCCATGGCGGTGTGGTCAGGGGCTATCGCAGGCACCCCTTCCACCATGAACTCCAGCAGCGGCAAACACTGGCCTTCGGCGCTGGATGCGTTGACGTAGAAATCCGTACTCTCGACCAGATCGTGCAACTCCCGCGCCGAGAGATAACCGTGAATTGCCACTACCCTGCAGCTGAACGGGTGCAGCTTGGAAAACAACAGCAGGAGATCGCCCATGAATACGGATTTATTGTGGTGCGACATCTTCAGCAACAGTGTTTTACCCGGGTCCTGGCGGAAGGCCCAGCAAAATGCCGTTACAATATCCTTCCAGTTTTTGCGGCCATCCATCGGGTTGAAAACCGAGGTGTAGACCGCGCCGTCCAGCTGCAGGCTGCACCCGCCCTCGGCGGGCGCCTCCGTTTGTTGCGCCACCCCGGCCCGACTCGTATCCCCTCCCGCAACCGGCCGAATCGCCAGCTTGCCCAGACCCAGGCCCAGGGTGCGGTGGTCGCGGGCACCCGGCCGGGGCACGGCGGTCAAGCCCGAAAATTCTATGCTGTTGGCGCTTTGCTTCAGCGAGTACTGCAATGTATGCATGCTCCTGGATTCGGACAGTACCAGGGTGCGAGTGCAGTCTCCAATCCGCACAGTTATGGTCCGGCCCTGGTTTTCGCCGTAGCCGACCAGTTCCAGCTCTATCTCGAAATCTCCGTGAACCTGCCACGGCAGCATGATTCCCGGATTGACCGTTCTGGACCAGGCACCCCAATCCTCCTCCGCGTAAAAACCTACGAGGTAATAGTACTCCTGCGCAGCCTCGCCATTTGAGACAAATGCCCAGTTTACCTCGCGGCCATCCCACAGGGTGTCCTGCGACCTGAGCCCGTCTGGTGTGAAACCCCTGAGGGTGACCCGCTCTGAATCGATATCGCATTCCCGTGAGTCGATCACTGTCGCGGCGAGCTTCAGGGGTGGCCGCGCATACTGACTGTCCCGCGGCGGACAGGCCGGATCAGCTCGATTGCGACGCGCGCCGTCGTCGGGAACCGACTGCTCATCAACGGGTGCGGGTATGGTGACCACCCGTACAGAGCTGCCTACCTGTCGGCGGATCACGGAGGTGGCATAGTTCGAGATGGTTATCACGTTGCCAATATCCCTGAGCGCACTCACCCAGTTGAGAGAGGCGCCGCCTATATCCCAATCCTCGTCGGGAATGCTGGCAAACTCCCAGGCCATTACGCAGACGGTCGGGCAGCGCAGTGACCTGGCCGTATGGTGGGGTGGACTGAAGGACAAAAAGACAGCCGCCGACCCGGCTGCGAGCGCTTCGGCGTAAATTTCATCCACCTCCCGCTCCGGGTCGTCGACAAACCTGACCTCACCAAGCTCCCGGAGGATAGGCAGGTACTTTTGCAGGATAAAGTAGTAACTGTAATCCGCCTTGCCCAGGTCGGTTGCTACCGTGTCGGCGCGGGTGCCCGAATAAACAATGATTATCATGTCAGCGACCATCTTCCCGCTCCAGACCATCGAGAACCGCTCGAAAGCGGGTTCTGGCATTTTCCATGGAACAATATCGTTGCTGGGACTCCACCGCCGCATTCGACATTGCCCTGTACTTGCCACGCTTGCTGCGGTACACCGTGGCGCTCTCGGAGTAGGCAGTCACCAGCGACCCCCAGTCAATGCGCTGCCACATAGTCCGCAGCACCTGGCGGGGGTCGTGCGGCCAGAAGGTGATGTCAGGGGAGGATTTCACTATGAACGCGTTCGACTCATTGATGTATTCGCCCATAGCGGTGTTATCCGGCGCCACCGCCGGCACCCCGGAGGACATAAACTCCATCAGCGGCAGACACTGCCCCTCACCGCGCGAGGCATTGACGATAAAATGGCTGTGCAGCAGCAATTGCTCGTACTGTTCCCCCGACAGGTAACCGTGGATAAAAATCAGGCGACACTTGAAGGGGTGCAGTTCAATCAGGTAGGTGAATATATCCCCATACAGTTCACCCAGGTCGTGATAGGTAATCTTGATCAGCAGGGTTGCGCCGGGGTCATCACGGAAGGCATAAACAAACCCGGTAATAATATCTTCCCAGTTTTTACGCCCGTCCTTCGGGTTGAAAATGGCCGTGTAGAGAATATTGCGGGGACTTCGCAGTCGCTTGAAGAAGTTGCCTGCCGCGGACCAGACATCCAGCGATTTCAATCCAGCCATCGCGGAACGCTCGCGCCCGTCAGGCTCTCGCCGCTGCAGTGAAATTCCCTTGAGCCCCAGTCCCAGCACCCGCGGGTCATGTTCGTTACCGCTTGGACCAAAACCCAGGCCGTTGAAGCTGACGTAGTCCGTCGTCGTCACACCGCTGAATTCCAGTTCGTAGAAATTGCGACCGTCTTCCAGGGTAACCGTCTGGCGCTGTTCGCCCAGGCAGATGTCTACCTCGCGCCCGTGGTTGTGCTGGATATGGAAGACTTCAACCGTCAGGGTAAAATCTCCGGCAAGCGGAGTGGGCAGCTGAATGGAAACGGCGGGGGCAAAGGTCCAGCGACCGAGCACCTCCCTATCGTACAGCCCCTCGCTGACTACCTCGTCCTGTGACAGGTCGATGTCGAGGCTGTCCGTCTCCTGAGCCGGCGCAACTGGCCTGCGAATTTCTATACGGGACAGGCCCATGCCGATATCCCGTGGGTCCGGTGCTCCCACCGCCCGTTCCACCAGGCCGTCAAATGACAGCACGTTGGTGGGGTGCTCGATAGTCATCCGGAATACGTGGGTCTGCAATTTCTCCGAAAGCAGCAGGTCCGCGCCCACGCTGCCCACCTCGACACGCAGCCGCTTGCCGATATTGTGCATGTAGCCCCGAACCGTGATCGAGAGTTCAATTTCTCCCTCTATCGCGCAGTCGAAAAGCACCCAGGGATAGCCGGACCTGGACCACACTCCCCAGGGTTCGGCCTCGTTAAAGCCTATCAGGGTAAGGTCGGCTTCAGCGCCGGTAAAATCGTAGACCAGCGGTTCGCCGCCCCATTGCTCGCTCAGTATCCGCTTGTTGGCGGCGGCGCTATCCTGCCGGGGCCTGATCGACGTATTGCTGATCTGGTAGTCATTGCTGTCGATAATGGTGCAATCGAGATTCAAACCCGCAAGACCCCGGGGCGGGGAGCTTGTCCGCTGCTCCCGGATTCCCTGGTAACTGTCCCAGATGGGCGCCGGTATGGATTCGATGGGATATCCCTCTCCCAACTGCGCTTTGACAACATCCAGTGCATAGCGTGAATGGGTAATCGCGCGGCCGCTTTCCCGCAGCACCCGCGCCCAGTTATCCTGCGGGCAGGTGAATTCCTCATCAGGAATCGTGCTGTACTCCCACGCAAATACAGGTATCGCGGGACAGCGGGTGATGGCCGCCACCTTGCCGGGCGGCGTGAAGGAGAGGTAGATACAGGGTCCCGATTGCTGGCGCAGGGCCACGTCCTCGTCGCAGGGCGGCTGCTCCAGAATTTCCACCTCACCAAACTCGCGCAGCAGGGGCAGGAAACGCTCCATCACAAAATAGTAACTGTAGTCGGCCAGGCCCAGGTTATCCCTGATATTGCTGCCGCTAAAAGGCGAATACACTAGAAACAACATCTCAGCACAGGCTCCCGAAAAAAGTTCCCCGGCACTGTTCACTGCCATGGATGCACAGTGCACCATGGACTTTCGCTGCACGGATTACCGGAATAGTAGTTCTGCCATCTTCTTCGATGACACCTCCCAATTGTAGCGAGCGGCTTCGGCGATAGACTGCTCCCGCAATGCGTCATACCGCTGCCGGTCACCTGAAATTGTCACCAGCGCACGCACTATTTCGTCCTCCGAGCCAGGGTCGACATAGAGACCGGCACCGCCGGCCACTTCCGCCATGGCGGAATCGCGGGAGGTCACAACCGGCACTCCCGCAGATAATGCCTCGACCACCGGCAGTCCGAAACCCTCATACAGTGATGGCATGAGCAATGCGTAGGCGCCCCGGTAAAGACCGTATAGTTCCTTATCTTCCACCCTCCCAAGCAGCTCTACCTGGTTCGACAGCTCCAGCTGTGCGAGCAGTCCGGCAATGTCCTCGCCTCCCCAGCCCGTACCCCCTGCAATCTTGAGGGGGTAGGCCCGGCTCGTCCCGGCCAGGTAGCGACGATAGGCACGCAGCAACCGGGGAAGATTCTTGCGAGGTTCCAGGGTACCCACGAACAGGAAGTACCCGCCCTGCTCCCGCGGCTCTGGAATCTGCCCCGCGCAGCCTATCCCCTGCAACATGCTGGCTCCCGGCACCACAGACACCTTGGCGGCGTACTGGGGGAAAAAATGTTGTAGCCGCCGCCGGGTAAAGTGGGACACCACTGTGATCTGGTCGGCCCTGGCCAGCGCGCGCGGCGTGAAAAAACTCTCAATCTGGCGGCCCGGAAAACGCATGGTCTCCCCGTGATCCTTCCATACCAGATCGTGAATGGTAACGGTGGTGCGAATCGCGCCTGGCAATTGGGGCAGCTGGTGGCGCGGACCCCAGAAGGCGTCCACCCGGTCGCGCCTGGCCCAGCGCGGATAGAAGAACTGCGCCAACTGACTTGCCCGCAACGCCGCTGGCACGCCGGCGACGCAATGGTGCACGTTGGGCAGGTCAAAGCCTGCGGTGTCGTAGCGCTGCGGCGAATAAAAAAACCATTCGCCCCCCAGCGGGCACATGCGGGTTAACAGCTCACGGCTGTAGCGGTAAATACCGGTGCCCGGATGGCACAGGGGGCGGGCATCCACCGCGATCCGCCGCTCAGTCATTGCGCGCTATCCAGGCAGGGCAGCTCACGCGGCGATTTTCCGCAGCACGTCGACCAGGGCGGCGGCTGTTCCCTGCCAGGTGTAGGCCCCGCTTCGCGCAAGCCCGCGCTCTATTGCGGCGGCGCGCCACGCCCCGTCTTCCAGCGCGCGCTGCAGCGCCTGCGTCATGGCGCCCACATCCCGTGGCTCGGCCTGCAGCGCGGCATCCGCGCATAACTCCGGCAGCGCCGACGCGGCGGCGCACACTACCGGGACGCCGCTGCTCATGGCTTCCAGTACCGGCAGGCCAAAACCCTCGTAGAAAGAAAAGTAAGCCATTACCGCCGCGCCGGCATATAGGGCGGGTAAATCCGGCTCCGGAACATAATCGAGATAAATGACCTCTGCGCTTTCGCGCAGTTGACGTATCTCGTCCAGCAGCGCGCCACTGTTCCAGCCATAGGCGCCCGCGATGACCAGCGGATACTGTTTGCGCAAGCCGGGACTGAGGCCGCGATAAGCCCGCAGCAAACCAGCCAGGTTTTTCCTGGGCTCGATGGTCCCGACGCTGAGCACATAGCCACCCGGTCGCAGTCCCCACTGCCGCAGCACCCCCGCCAGTTCCTGTTGGGTGTGCGGCCGAAACACCGGGTCTACGCCCAGCGGGATAGCGGTAACCCGTGCGGCCGGCAAGCCGAACAACTGCAACACTTCGGCCCGCACAAACTCCGAATCCGTGAGCAGGTGGTCGGCGGCGGCGACAGAATGGTGAATCTGCTCCCGCAGGTAGTTGACGCGATCGCGCGGGTGAAATTCCGGAAAGTGGAATACCGACAGGTCGTGCAGGGTAACCGCCGAGGCGCCGCTGACGGGCGGCACGCTGAAATTCGGGGAGTAGTAGATGTAATCGTTATAGCTGCGCAGGCTGGCGGCCAGCAGCCTGGACTTGCGCCTGCGATAAGGCCCCAGCAAAAGTTTGTAGGGCAGCAGCGGTTTGAGCCATTGCCGGAAGCCGCTCACGGCGGCGGGAGGGTCGATGGCCGCGGGATCAAAGCTGCCGAGCACCGTGTCGCCCCGCAGGTAGCTGACCTGGGCCACATCCTTTTGCGCAGGCAGATGCCGGGCCAGTTCCAGCGTATAGCGGCCGATACCTGACAGGGGCAGGGAAACGGATGATACATCCAGCAGGACCTTCACTGGCTGGTCTGGGCGCGATACATCCACTGCAGCGTATCAGCCAGGGGAATCAGTTCGAGATCGCCTATCGCGGCAACCAGTTTCTGGTTGGAGCCGGCCAGGCGCTTGACCTCGTTGGCACGCACAAAGGCCGGATTGATATCAACCTCGATGGCATAGCCCGCCAGGTCAGCCAGTATCAACAGGATATCCTGAATGGAATAGGTGGCGCCGGAGCACACGTTGTAGACCTCGCCCGCCTTGCCGGCGCCCAGCAGCCGGGCGTAGGCGTTGGCGACCATCCTGACATCGGAAAAATCGCGATACACGTCGATGTTTCCCAGTTCGACCCGGGGCATCGACCGCGCAAAATGATCGACCAGCTTTGGCAGCAGGAAGGAGGGCGATTGCCCAACGCCAGTGTAATTGAAAGGCCGCGACAGGATGATCGGCAGCCGGTCGCGCCACTGCTGACTCATCATTTCCATCGCGCATTTACTCACCGCGTAATCGTTCTCGGGGCGCAGCGGAGAATCCTCGTGCAGTTCCGGTACATCGGCATTGCCGTAGACATTGGCACTGCTGGCCAGCAGGACTTTTTCAGGCGTACTGTCGCATGCCGCCAATGCGGCCAGGAGGTTGCGCGTACCGACGATGTTGCTGCTGTAGATTTCAGCGACATCGCCGTGCGCCACGAAAGCCACGGCGGCCAGGTGCACTACGACCCGGGGCTGGATGTCCGCCACTATCCTGCCCAGACTCTCGGCGTCGCGCAGATCGACGGCGTGATGGGCGCGCGATCCCGCGCGCCCCTGGCCGAGGCCGACCACCTCGTAGCCCAAAGCCTCCAGTTCCCGGGCCATATAGTGCCCGGTGAAACCGGCCAGGCCCGTGACCAATGCCGTTCCAGCCATGGTCAGAAAGACACCCCGCGCTCAACCCGCGCCAGGTCGGCCTCTACCATCATCGCGCACAACTCCTCCAGCGTAACAACCGGCTCCCAGCCCAGTTCCTTCCTGGCCTTGCCGGCATCACCAATTAACAGCTCTACCTCGGCGGGGCGGTAGAACTCCGGATTGACCGCCACCAGTTCGGCACCGGTGCGCGTGCAGAGTCCCCGCTCCTGCTCGGCGCTGCCCTGCCACTCCAGGGTTTTTCCCACGGCCTTGAACGCCATGTCGACAAATTCCCGTACACTCTGGGTTCGGTTGGTAGCCAGCACATAGGTATCCGGTTGCTCCTGTTGCAGCATGCGCCACATGCCATCGACGTAATCACCCGCGAAGCCCCAGTCGCGCCGGGCATCGAGATTGCCCAGCTGCAGGCGGTCCAGTTGGCCCAGCTCTATCCTGGCGACGGCATCGGTAATCTTGCGGGTGACGAATTCACGACCCCGCAATGGTGACTCGTGATTGAACAGGATGCCGCTGCAGCCGAATATGCCGTAGGACTCCCGGTAGTTCACCGTCATCCAGTGGGCGTATAACTTGGCGACACCATAGGGGCTGCGCGGATAGAACGGCGTGTCCTCCGACTGCGGTACCGCCTGTACCAGGCCGAACATTTCCGAGGTGGATGCCTGGTAAAAGCGAATTGCCGGGTTGACGATGCGAATCGCCTCCAGCAGGTGTACCGCGCCGATCCCGGTAATTTCCGCGGTGGTTACCGGTTGATCGAAGGATACGCCGACAAAACTCTGGGCCGCCAGGTTGAACACCTCGTCCGCACCGCTGCGCTCCAGCAGGCGGATGGCGGCGCCCGCATCGGTCAGGTCGTAGTCCAGCAGTACCAGGTTTTCATGGCCGAGAATGCCCACTTCGTCCAGGCGCCAGTGATTTACGGAGCTGGTGCGCCGGGTCGCACCCCAGACCCTGTAGCCCTTGTCCAGCAGCAGGCGTGCGAGATAAGCTCCGTCCTGGCCGGAAATGCCCGTGACTACTGCATTTTTCATAGATATTTTCCTGAGTTAAGCGTCAAGCGGTGCAGGTTGCGACCACGGTTTCTATCGCGTTGCGAAACAGGCGCGTATCGGATTCATTTTCGCACATCGAGGCGATAACGGGGACCAGCTCACGCTCCAGCAGGCTGTGTGCCAGTCGCGCGTCACTGAGCCGGGATGCCAGCGCCGCCAGCTCCTGCGCATAGTGGCGGGCCGAATGCGCATCGCGCAATTGCTCCCAACCGCGCTGGCCGAGCTGGCGATACTTTGCGGGGAAAGCCAGGGCGTCCTGCAGCAGGGCGAGCAGGTCCGCACCTTCAGTGGCCACCGATATCTTGCAGACCGCGGCGTCGGGCAGCTCGCCGTACCAGCCCACATCGGTCACCAGGGTCGGCAGCGCCGCGGCCCAGTAGCGCAACTGGCTAGCCGAGGCCTCGCCCATGGTCGGCCAGCGCAAGTTTATCGCGAAGTCGGCTGTTTGCAACGCCTGGTCCAGTTGCTCATCACTGACATAGCCGCGAAAACTGATGTAATCCAGCACCCCGAAATGCTCGGCGTACTGGCGTAACTGGCTGGTATTGCTGATATTGCCGAACAGCTCCAGGGCGATGCGGCCGGGCTCCGGCAGTTGCCCCCAGGCGTCCATGAACTCGATCAGGCGCCGGTTGGGGCCCACGTGCCCGCAGAACACGAAGCGCAGGGAGCCGTCGGGGCCTGTCCGCTGCGGTACCGGCTGTGGCGGCCTCGAGGGCAGGTTCAGTTGCAGCAGCGGCGTGCCGGGGGGAAGCTGGCCCTGCAGCTGGCGGCAGGCGTAGCTGGAATGGCAAATCACGCCCATGGCACCCTCGACAAAGGGCAGGAACAGGGGGTATTTCGCCACCATTTCATTGTAATCAGCCAACGACTTTTCACTGCGGTTGACCAGTGAGCGCACCTCTTCGCCGTACTGCCGACACATCTGCTCTTTCCACAACTGGGGCTGCCCGAGCTGGTGCGACAGGTGACGGGCAAGATCCACCAGGCTCAGGTCGTGCAGCACTACCAGGCCCGGCTCCGCAAGTGAGCGTTCAAAGATGGGAAGGTGCAGGGGGTTATTGCCAATATGGTACACCGGCATGGGCGCCACGCCCGGCTCCGGTGTTGCGACCGCCCCGCTCAGCCAGCCCGGCATCTCGCCGCCCTGACCATCATCGACGGCGACAATACCAGCATACTCCTGCAGGCTGGGCAGCAACTGGGCGCTGTAACGCGCTATCTCGCTGGACTGCGCGTCCAGGGGGGAAAACCAGTGGATATTCATGTGCGCAGCAGGCTCCGCACAATCCGGTCCCAGGACAATTCGATCTGGTCCACTCGCTGCCGCGCCGCAGCCCCCAGGCGCTCGGCCTCGGCCCGGTCGTTCCAGATGCGGCTGATGGCAAATGCCATTGCCCGCGGATCGGCCTGTACGATCAGCCCATTTTCCTCGTGCCGGACAAACTCGGTGGCACCCCCGGCATCCTCGAGGGTAAGCACCGCCTTGGAGGACAGCATCGCCTCGGGCGTGACATAACCGTAATCCTCATCGACCGGGGTAAATATCACCATCAGGGCATTGGCGTAGAGATCAAACTTGTCCTCCTCGGAAATACGCCCGCGCCACTCTATCTTGTCGCTGACACCCAGCTCCCGGGCGCGTTTTTGCAGCTTCTCGAGGTAATGAGGGCTGTCCGCCTCGCCGGCGAACACCACCTTCACCGGCTCCGGCACATGCACCAGCGCCTCCACCACGAGTTCCTGGCGTTTAATCGGCGTAATGCGACTGGGAAAGAAAAAGTAGTCGCCGTAGCTGTCCACCCGGAAACGCTCCATGGAGCGCGGCGGCGGATACAGTACTTCCGAGCTGATATTGTTGTACTGCTTGAGCCTGCCGGTCACATTGCCCGAGATCGTGAAGACGCTGTCGCAGTTGCGGATCGCGGCATTGTCCTCGCGCCGGATCATATCCCGCAAGGCCTTGCCATCGGGCATGGCGGCCAGATCCGACAGGCTCGAATCCCACAGGTCATAGGCGGCGCGATGCTGGTGCAGAATCCACAGCGACATTTTCGGGTGGGGTATGAGCCACATCGGGAATTTCAGGCCGATGACCCTGTCGATGGTGACGCCGTTGAAATTGCTGATATCCATCAGCTTGGTGGCGAGGATGGTATTGGCCAGGGTCTGCTGGGGATACCATTTGAACGGCAGGGTCAGTATTTCTGCGCGATGGCCGGCGGCCTTCAACTGGACCTCCAGATCCTCGGCCAGCACCTCGGCGCCGCCGTAGCAGAACGGCACCTGGGTATTGAGTATCAGTACATTCATGCGAAAACCAGTGGGGCTTGCCTGTTATGGATTGAGGTGGCGGATGATGTTTGCGAGATGTTCATTCTGGAAATCCGCGATCGCCTGGCTTTTGTCATCGGCGTCGTTTTTATGCATGGCAATCAGTCCGCGCAATTGCTCGATTTCCCCCTGCATGCGCGGCAGGTAAAGCAGGGCCCGCAGATAGCGCGGTAACAGCCCCAGCACCGGAATCCGGCACAGGCGCTCTATGGCAAACGCGCGCGCCAGTCCTTTCACCACGGTCTTGTGCTGCTTGCCCTCGGGGCCGTAGCGCAGCCGGAACAGCAGTTCCAGACGCGATGTCCGACCGCTCTGCAGCATCTGCAGGCGCGCGTTGAGACCCTCCACATCGGCATCCCGCTTCAGCAGGACCAGGTAGGCATTTTGCACGAATTGGCGGTCATAAAACGCCAGCAATTCCCCCACCGACCAGCGCTGGCGCTGGTAATCCCGCCCCACAGCCGCGGAAGCGCCGGCCAGCTGCAGTGGTTTGAAGCGGGCACCGGCCAGGCGCGGCACATCGCTGCGCTCAGCGCGGTTCTGTTCTATGCGATTCTGGATAAGCGCTTCTATGCGATCGGCATGCCCTGTCATCAGCTCGCCACCTCCATGTCTTCGGTTACGATGCCATTGTACAGATTGAAGTCCCTGGCGTAGTAACCCTTAATACGCGCCGCGATCGCCTCATCCGCCAGTTCATTCAGCCATTCGGCGGGATCTGCAGGCAATTGCCTCGCGGGAGTGTCCGCATGTCGACCGCCCTGCGACCCGGCGATAACGGTCATTTCAGGGGCGCTAATAGTGACGGACAAGCCCCTGAGCCTGGCCAGGTCGCGCTCGATCTGCGGCAACTGATCCGGGCGGTACAATCTGTCATATTCCGCGGCCCAGGGCAGGTAGCGGACCTGGGGCAGCCAGAGCCGGTGATTGAACCGTCCGCTGGTAACGGCCTCTACAAACTGGCGAAAAGTGAGTCCCAGGGCCGGGTCCACGCCCGCCATCATGTCCGGGAACCGCGGCCATCGTGACAGTGAATCCGGCGCCGCGACAACACGCTGCCGGTAGAGGTCGACCAGCCGGGAGACGGGGTGATAAACGATGGCAAACCTGAAGTAATCCGCGGACGTCGCGATTGCGGCAATATCCTCTTCGCTGCGATCGTGCAGCATGAGGCCGGTGGCGAATCGCTCCACCACCCGGTCAATCCCCAGTGCCAGTATCACGTCGGCATGCCTCGCACCCGAGTGCCTGAGCATCATGCGCTGGATAGGCCTGTCCACCACTCCCGGATTTGGCATGTACAGCAACCGCTGGGGCTCCGCCAGCATGGTCCGGCTCAGGGGCCACTGGAGCTTGCGGGACCCGCGTGCCGGCCAATAGTTCGCTGCGTCATCCCACTTCGGCGCTATCTCCTCGCGAGGTTCGGTAACGCGCGGCAGGCGCTGCAAACGGGCTTTGCGTTCATCGGCGTCGACGAGATTCAGCCACAGGCCCTGGTGTTCAGATTCCACCCATTCGACCAGTTTCCGGTCTTCCTGGTTCAGTTCCGCGATCAGGGCCAGCAGCGCCTCGTCCTCTAAAAAGGGGGCTGCGTAGTTATCCCTGCTCCTGTTCGCGGTAAGCGGACTGACCTCCGACCTTCCCAACAAGCCCCAGAGTTCACTGCGGAAACGGTCATATCGGGTGACGGTGCCAACCAGGTGATCGCGATTTCGCAGGCTCTGGCAAACACCCGCAAAAGTGGGCTTTCCGCGACTCAGGTAGCGACACTGGAAATTTGATATTTCCTCGCGAAAGGGACGGCAGCTGCGAATGGAATTGACCATGGAGTCGGGGTCGATCCCCTTGCGGAGCATAGCCCGCAGGGAGCTGACCCTGGATTTTTTGTCGTGTTCAGTGGAGGCCAGTTCCGGGCGGGTGTAGAAGACGAACAGGGAGATCGCGCGCTCGATAGGATCTCGCAGGATGGCGGTGTACAGAGGGTCCAGACTGGCCGGGTAGAAGGACAGGTACTTGTGCCCGCCCACCACCGGCTTGACCCCGATCCGTGATCGCGGGTAGCGCAGCACGCCTGCGGGGCAGTCCCTGCCAATCCAGAACACGTGGTCTCTGCCGATGTACTGGTTGAATTCGCGCTGTTGGCTGGTCCCCGCGGTCTTGGGTATATGCAGGAAAACCAGTTCGGGTCCATTCATGTCAAGCGGAGGCCCGGTCTGCCTGCGCGGCGATAATACGGCGATAGGCATCGACATAGCGCCCGCCCATGCCGCTGGCGGTGAACAGCCGCTCGTAACGCTGGCGGGCATTGCGGCCCATCAACAGCGCCTTTTGCGGATGCTGGTGCAGATCGTCCATCGCCTCGCGCAGCGCCTTGCTGTTGCCCGGCGGCACCACCAGCCCTGTCTCTTTGTGTATATTGACGTGACTGGTACCCGACCCCACCTCGGCGGAGATCAACGGCCGCGAACTCATGGCGCCCTCCAGCAGGGTGACACCGAACGCTTCCGAGCGCAGGTACGAGGGGAACACCACCGCCCGGCACAAACCGAACAGCGCCATTTTTTCACGATCGGAGACAAAACCCGCGAAGATAACGTTATCCAGGCCGAGGCGCTGCGCCTGCCTGCGCAACTCGTTCTCCACCGGGCCGCTACCCACTATCACCACCTTGTACCTGGCCCCTTGCACGGCGTCCAGCAGGATATGCAGGCCCTTGTAATAACGCAGCACACCGACAAAAAGAAAGAAGTCCTCGCCGTATTTCTGGCGGGCCGCCGCCAGGTCCCTGTGCTGTTCATGCATGGCGGGGTAGGATGGCTCATCCAGGCCTATCGGGATGACTTCAACCTTGTGGGCGTACTCCGCCAGTACCTCGCTGGTTGCGAAATAGTTCGGCGAAGTCGCCACAATCATATCCATCGCATCGAGGTAGCGACTCATCAGCGGGCGGTAAACGGAGAGCAGGAATCGCTGCCTGACAATGTCCGAATGATAGGTGAGTATCGCCGGGCGATGCCTGCCCACAAGCAGGTACATCAAGTCGGAAAATGGCCACGGATAGTGGTAGTGCACGATATCGGCCCACTCCACCTCTTTGGCGAATCGGCGCATGCCGGTCAGGGCGAAGCCGCAGGAGGCGACCTCAAAGGTCTTGCGCACCCTGACGACATCGGCTTCCACCCTTGGCAGGGTACGGGGAAATGGTTCGTTGCTGAGGGTAAATACCCGGCTAGTCACACCGTGATTGCCCACTGACAGGCAAATCTGGCGAATAACTTCCTCCAACCCCCCCTGGGAGTCGGGAAAATATGTTCTGTAGGCGTGGAGGACCTTCACAGTCAACTGCTCTCTTTGCCGGGTTTATGGGGCTGCTGGCGCCACCATTCCCGGTACGTCGCCTCGCACCCGCCCATAATAACAGTGTGGGCGGGAAAATGGCGGGTATGCGCGCAATTTTACCTGCCCTGCGACCGCCACGGGGCCACCCACAGCAGCATCAGCATGCCCGGAATCGCGACGAGTGCACAAATCAGGAAAAAATTCACCCATCCCACCTGCTCCACGATCAGCCCGGTGCTGGCATTGGCGAAAGTGCGCGGCAGGGCCGCCAGCGCGGTGAACAGGGCGAACTGGGTGGCGGCGTAGGTCTTGCTGGTTTCCCTGGCGATAAACGCGGTGAAGGCCGCGGTACCCATTCCCACCCCCAGGTATTCGAAACTGATGACCGCGGCCAGCATCCACAGCACCGGGCCGTTGTTGGCCAGTATCGCGAAGCCGAGAATACTCACCACCTGCACCACGCCGAACAACCACAGTGAGCGATTGATACCCAGCCGTATCATGATCACCCCGCCCGCGAGGCCGCCGATAATCGCCGGCCACAGCGCCGCATGCTTGGCCACCAGGCCTATCTCGGTCATGCTGAAACCCAGGTCGAGGTAGAACGGGGTAGACAGGGCGGTGGCCATGTTGTCACCGATCTTGTAGAAAAACATGAAGCCCAGCACCAGCAGCAGGCCCGCCCAGCCACGGCGGTCAATGTACTCCAGGAACGGGGCGACAATCGCCTGGCGCAGCCCCATGCCTGTGGGCAGTTCGGAACTGGGCTCGTCGACCACCAGGCTCATCACCATCGCTATGGACATAAATGCCGCGGTAACCCAGAACACGCTGGACCAGGGCAATATGTCCGCCAGGATCAGGGCCAGCGAGCCCGGCACGAGGCTGGAGATGCGGTAAGCCTGCACATGGATGGAATTGCCAAGGCCCAGTTCCTCATCGGGTAATATTTCCCGCCGATAGGCGTCCAGCGCCACGTCCTGGCTGGCGCTGAAGAACGCTATAGCCACCGCCAGCCAGGCGATCAACCAGGTGGACTCGGCGGGCTTCAACTCCCCCAGAATGCCTATAAAAAACAGCAGGGCGAGTTGGCAGATCAGCATCCAGCCGCGCCGCCTCCCGAGAAAGGGGGGAATCCAGCGGTCCATCAACGGCGCCCACAAAAACTTCCAGGTATAGGGAATACCCACCAGGGCGAACAGGCCGATCTCGGCGAGGGAGACGCCGCCGTCCTTGAGCCAGGCCGGCACCAGCTGGATTAATACGTACAGCGGCATGCCGGACGCGAATCCGGTAAACACGCAGATCAGCATGCGTCGATTGAAAATGGCTGAACTTAAGCTGGGCTTGCGATCCGGATTCAAGGAATTTCTGACCAACGCGACAGTAAAATAGGGCTCACATAAACGGGGAGCGCGTCCGTCCGACTACAGGTCACACGCGAAGCCCATTTGCTTCACAAACTCGATATCCGCAGGGTCAAACTGGCTGCAATCGCGCTGTCGGTAACGGCCGCTGCCGGCGGGAACAGATATTGAAGCGGCGAGTGCGCCCAGTACGTCCGGGCTCTCATCCAGGCCCAGGAACCGGTTAAGCTTTGCCAACTCCCGGGAGGGATTATTGCACAGTGCGTCAAAGTTCAAAATGCACAGCCGGTCGCCCAACAGCTCCCTGTCCCCGAGGATGCGCTTGTAACTGGCAACCCAATACCGGAGCGCATTGCGCGGTGTGGGGCTGGTATCGCCCTCCAGCAGCAGGTCGCCCCAGAAGTATTTCAGCTGGTTCTGGTTGCCGCTGAACGCCATATCCAGCCCGTTCCTTGCGACGTAGATATACTTCATGCGGGGAAAACACTGGTTGAGAATCGGGACCATGACGTGGCTGTTGGGTTGCTTCCAGCCCCAGTGGATAGTCGGTTCCGCCACCGGGCGCCGCTCCAACATCGATTCCCGGGACTGCTGCAGCACCGCCCGGGTCAGGGCCGGCCCGCGATCATGGCGCGCGGCCTCATCGAGCAATGCGAGTAATTCCCCGGACACGGGAAGGTTGCCACGCATGCTGTTGACGAACAGCCAGGCCAGGCGCCTGACCTGCGCCGGCGGCATCAACAGTATCGTCCTGCGCACGAAGAGCAGGCTGAACCAGAGGTTGTCCAGGGCCTCGTTGAGTTCCCCCGCGAGCGCAACACCCTGCTCGCGCACAATGTGGGCTATCAATCGGGTACCGCTGCCGCCGACCCCGCCAATAACCACGGGCGCCGAATCGCGTTCAGCTATCAGATACTCAGGCACGGACGTTTCCTAAAAGTCTTGCTAGCGATGTGAAACCACACCGTAATTATTCCAGGACGGTTTACCGTTATTCAGGATACCCGCGTCGAATCCTGGCTGGTAAAAGGCACACCATACCTGCCGGGGGTGAAACCAGTCGAGTACCTGGAACGCCAGGCCGTGCTCCGCCGCCACCGCCGCCACGCTTTCAATACGGTACTCCACGCACTCGGGGTAGATCCAGCCCTCGCCTGTGAAGTCGCTCTCCCCGGGAATAACCGTGGCCAGCAGAATGCCCGCTGGCGACAGGAAGCCGGAGATTTCCCGAACCCACTGAGCCAGCAGGTCGGGAGCCGTGTGACTGAAAATCGACTGCGCTACGGCATAGTCAATACGGGTCTCGGGGGATAACGAGGCCAGACTGGTGTCGTAAATAAACTGCGGCTGCCTGATATCGGCAAGCGAGGCGCCGACCTCGTAGCGAAGACCGTCATCAATCAACCACTTGTTCGGCTCCAGGCCGATATATTTTGCGGGGTTCAGGTACGGAATCAGCAACCTGCCCAGGCGCAGGGAGCCGCAACCGACATCCAGCAGCGTGTGGTGCTGGCGCAGGCCACAGGCCGTGAGCAGGCCAAACGTCATCGCGCTTACCAGGTCGTAGTCCGCGGGCGGGCCCACGTAAGCCCTGTAATGCTCATCGCCGGGCGCCAGGGACAAGCCCAGGAGATCATCAGTCATTTATACACTTCCATGGATTTCCCAGGGCTCCCCCGACAACCGTCGTATTGTGGCCCTGGACTATGCGGATAGGAAGGCGTGGCTTTCGCGCTGCTGCCAGCGCGGCCATAACTCGCCTTACCGGTGTGCGAAGTATTGTAGTTAGTGCGCCGGGGGGACACCAGAAGTTTTGGGTTTGCGATACTGCAAGGACACGATAGCGGCGCCATGATGACGCCACGGCGACACGCCAGCGCCAGCCCGGAGACACTCCGGCGACGCTAGGACGCCTTCGGCCTGGCCCCCAGAGCGCGCTCCCTCATCCCGAGGGCGCGCCGATACAGGGCCATATCGGCGCTGTGATACCGCTGCACCCGTGCCCTGAGCTCCGCGTCGATCGCCACAGTGGCAACAGGGGCCTCGCTGCGGGCCACCGCTTCCTGAGCGCAGATACCGAGAATCCCGCTTGAGAAGCGCTGGAGTTCACTGTCCCGGTGCTCACTGATGCCGATAAAATCGAAACGCGACAAGGGGAAACACCACAGAAACTTGCTGTAGATATTGCGCAGTTCCGGGCACAGGCAAAAAGTCTCCAGCGACCAGTCCTCCTCGAGCATGCGGTAGTGCAGTCCACCCTTCATCCCGCGATTGATACTGCTTTTCCAGAAAGCGTAGTGAGCCACCAGGCGCTCCACCGGATCGCTCATCCAGGCGACGAAGCGCTTGCGATGTCCGCGACTGGGCAGGGAGTACTTGAGGGGCATGAAATGCCCGTGCAGACAGGTATCGCGCCTGAGGGTGCCGCGCATGCGGGCGAAGCGTATTCCCTTGCGCAGCGCATCCAGGTTACGGCCCGTCCCGGACAGGCTGAGAGGCCGGTCCTGGTAGTCCATGACCAGTTCATGACCAAAGTAACTCTGTAGCACCTTCTGGAAATCGCCGTCTGGCACCGCCGGGAAGTGCACGGAAATCACCAGCAAACGATCTTCTACAGGCGCCTGCTTGCGAGGAGACCGGGCTTTTTCGGCTTTCAGTTCCCGCTTGCGCACACCGGCGAGGGATTCCGGGGGAATGTGTTCCCGAAAATACTCCACCGCCTCCATTCGCAGGGGCCTGAGCGAGTTGTGTCCCCGGTTTACCTCGGACACGAGTAAGCGATAGGCGCGCCTGTCGTTGTCCCGGATAAATTGCGTAATCGCCCGGGACTCGCTGTCGGACAGCTCGGGCTTGACCCAGTTTGCGGCATCTTCCGGAACCCACTCGTCGAACAATTGGCCGCTGGACCGCCCCATATACTCCCGGGCAACAAGCTGGTTTGCCGCCTGTGAACGCTCCAGGATATCCGCTCTCTCGGCGGGAGAAAGCAGCGACTGGCCAGCCGACACGCTCCCTGCCGCCGACCCGGATTCCGCCGAGTACTTGAGCAGTACCCTGTTGAATCTGGAAGAACGGGCAGGTTCGGCTATCAGCCTGTTCAGTTGTAGTTTGTAGGCCATCGCCGCGTTGGAGAAGCGGGGATTGGAATCGCCTTTTGGAAACCTGAATTCGGCGCCGAGTTCCATGCCGAAAACGTGGTACATGAAATCGCGACAGATATCGCCTTCGAAAAACTGTCGCCGCTCATAAGGCCGGACAATGATACTGTCGCTACCGACAGCCTGCGCCCAGGGTTCGAGGATGTTCTTGTAATCAAATTCCGCGAGTTGCTTCTCAACCACCCATTCGAGATCGAACTGCTGCAACCCTGCCTTAACCAACTGGTTGTAATTGGCCATGATAATGTCGTCCTGCCGCCGCAGGTAAATCACCACCTTGAGATCAAACAGCTTGCTGGCTTCATCACAAAATTTCGCGACATCACTGCCGCCAGCCCAGGCCATAAGTTCCGACGACAAAAGTATCGTATCGGTACTGAGCTTTTGCAGTCGCCTGGACCATTCAGCTACGGTTTTGAAGGACCATTTGTCACGCAGGTCGGGTGGTATGTAGGGAGAAAGCAGATGATGGGCACGCGCCACCATGCCGAACTTTGGATAGGAAATACCGCGGCGACGCAGTTCCCGGCGGTTTAACCAGAAGAAGTTCTGTAGCGCGGTGGTACCGGTTTTGCCCATACCGACATGCAGGAACAGCGTCTTTCTCACCTGACTACTCTGCCATCGCTTCGCGATAGGCGATATCGTGTTTCGCGGCCAGTATGTCGGGATCAAACTTGCGCGCGGCAGCCGGTACCGCTGACAGGCGGGATTGGTAGCGAACCGGATCGGTCGCAAGCGACGCTATGCTGCGGGCGAGTTGTTCCAGATTGAGGGATTCCCCCTCAAGCTCTGTCAATTCGCCCGCCAGGCCATCGGGACCCTCCAGCATATAGGCTATTTCACCGAGATTACTCGCCAGCACCGGCCGACCGGATTGCAGGCACTCGATAATCACCAGTGGAAAGCTTTCGCCGCGGAACTTCGACGGCAGGAAGCCAAGATCGGCGAGCGCGAAATATCCGCGCACGTTGCGCTGAAAACCTTGCAGGTGAATAAACGGCGCCAGTTCCTCCCGCCGCAGGCGTTCGCTCTCGGCGCCATCGCCAACCAGCAAAAGGTGGATGTCGGCACCGCTCATTTCGCGAGCCCGAGTCACCGCTGCAATGGCCTCGGCCCAACCCTTGTCGGGCATCGCCCGGCTGACCAGTGTCAGCACAAACGCATCGTCCGCGATACCCAGGCTGCCGCGATCCACCGGCTCGAACTCGCTGGGTTCCAGGGCATTGTCAATCCTGACCAGTTTCGCGTGCTGTTGCAGATTCGCATTGCGCAGCGAGGAGACGTTCTTGTCCGCGACATAAATCAGCCTGGCGCTGCGCTTCACCAGTCGCGGGAGTATCGACCTGAGGTCAAACTCGTTGATTGTTTCGTACATGCCGTGCAGCGTCACCACGGTTTTCGCGGGACTGCCCTCCGGCAACAGGTCGAGCACGGTGCTGTCCACCCAGGCGTGGTGAGAATGAATGAGATCAATACCAAAATCCGCAACGATCCTCTCCAGTTGGGTAAAGTCGGAGACCACGGGTATGTCGATGCGCAGGTTCTGCCTGATACCCTCGTTCCTCGCCTCGCGCGCACAGTCCAGGTAGGTGACGTTGTAACCCCGGGCCTTCATGATATTCGCCAGCTGTATCGGGAACGTCTCGCCGCCCCCGGCGCAGAAGGCATAGGATGCCATCAACAAATTGGGGGCGCGCTGCGGTGCGAAAGCCATGATCCGGGGCAGGCTGTAACAGGCGTCAAACGCTTCCTGTGTATACGTCGGCCGGGTTTCGCGCCAGTGGGCGATCAGGTTGGTTCTTTGCTGTGCCAGCACCTCTTCGCCAACCCCGAAGTACTGGCGCGCGGTTTTGGCCACAAACTCGTGCTCGGCATAGAACCTGTCGTCACTGTGTGACCTGACGGAGATATTCTGGCCGTGCATGCGGTAGTAATTGCAGGCTGCCGGGGAGTAGGCGAGCATCCCCCCCCGGATAAGATGCAGATACAACACCCAGTCGCCGCAGGTCGTCATCTGCCGCCACTGGGGGTCCTGCAGGACATCAAGCTGTCGCGGGTTGCGAAAAATGGCGGAGCTTACATTGGGGATAATATTCTTGATGGCAAAGGATTCCGCAACAATCCTGTGGGCCGTATCCACAAATTCGGCGTCCCACTTGGCGGGATCGATATCATGCAGGTACTCATTGATTGACCATGTCTGTGTTTCCCCTGAACCGTCCATGAACACTGTCCGCGAATAGGCGAGCTGGACAGCCTCGTTTTCAAAGAACGGCACCAGGGTTTCCAGGAAGTTTTCCGTACACCAGTCGTCGCTCTCGGCAATCCAGATAATATCCCCACGCGCCTGCTTGAGCCCCCTGTCCCACTGGTGGAACACTCCGCCGGAGTTCTGCTGGTTGGCGATCAGTGTGGTGTTCTGCGGATGGTTTCGGTGATACTCGGAAAGTATCGCGACGCTGTCATCGCCTGAAGCGTCGTCGAGCATTATGACTTCGAAGTTTCTGTACGTTTGCGAGAAGATGGAGTCCAGGCGCAGTCGCAGATAGGGAGCGTGATTGAAATTGGGGACGATAATGCTCACCAGGGGGGAGAAGTCCCCCGCCTCTTCATACTGCTGGTAGATCATGGGCGACAGCAGGCCCGCGCCCGCACCGGCGATATCATGGCTGGCGCGCGCCGGTACAAACCGGTTAACCAGCCTGAAGAACGGGCGCAGCGCGCGCCGCCCCAGCCACGCCAGGCGGGGGTGCGTCACGCTCATGCGGTGGTAGGCGATGACCGAGCGCAACTTGAAGTTGGCCAGGGCCTTCGCGGCGCGTTCCCGCGACGCCAGCTGGAAGGATTTCAGCGCCCGTACCGGTCGCGTCAGGCGCCAGGAAGTCGATGCCTCCATGGCCCGTACCTGCTCGACCACGTAATGCAGTTCGCCCTCCAGTTCGCTGATGCGGTCGCCCGCCAGCTTGAGTTCGGCACTCATCCTCGCCAGCTCAACAGTCTGGGCATCGCGCTGTTGTTGCAGTTGCTCTTTAGTGGCTTCCAGGCTTTCCAGTTGCGCCCGCAACGGGGTGAGCACAGCCTGGTGTTCGGCAATAATTTGCCGGGTATTGGCCGCCAGTTCCTGCGCCTGCCGTTGCAGGTCGGCTGTGACATCGGCGCTGCGCTCCAACTCCAGGCGATCCCTGCGACTGCTGTCGCTCAGGCGCGACAGCGCGGGCACCACGGAGCGATGCAGGGCCCGCTGAGTCATTGGCTCCCGGTAGATGTCCAGTACAGCGTCCATGGCAGCTGCCCCGGGCGTGCAGTTTGCCCCCAGCGCGCATAGCGCCGCATAAAACTCCAGCACCTGCGGGAACTGATCGTTGAGTTTCCGCGTTGCCTGGGCATCGGCTTTGCTGCGGTGCAGGGAGTCATCCACGAATTCCGCACAGAATAGCCTCAGCCGCTCCGGGTCCGGCACAAGCTGGAGAAAGCGCGCAAGACCGGGCAGGACCTGCTGCGGCCGCGCGAGCAGTTCATCGTAGTGAATGAAATAGCTGTTGATATCCCTGGCCTGGATCAGCGCCTGGGCGCTGAGTGAAAGCCACAGGGATGCGCCTTCAACCAGTTCCTTGCCCAGCTCATAAAAGGCGGGGTTGGCCACCGTCCTGCTTTGTTGTGACAGGGCGACCTCAACCGGGTCCCTGACAACCTGCACGACACGAATACGTTCTTTCGTATAGCCACATCGCGCGAACACCGACAGCCAGAAATCGAGCAGCTGGCACAGCCGCGGATCCTTTATCGCGGCCGTTTCGGCACTGCCAAAAATCCCGGTGAACAGTTTGCATGCCCGCGCCTCCCATTCTTCGAGGTTCGCGCTCGCTATGCCCGCGCGACCGTCAAACAGGGGGTTATCCCAACTACCGCCCAGAAAACGCAACAGGCTGTCGTTGAACTCGACAATATCCGGGTGCTCGAAAAAGCCCTTGATGTTCTCCTGGTTCGCGTACTGCTCGGGCAAGCGCAGTTGCGCCCCCATGCACTCGATCGCCGCGGTGCACAGCGAGGTGCCGGAACGGTGAGGCCCGATGACCAGAATCAGTTGCTTACTATCAGACATTGTCAGTTGGATCAGCCTTGGCGTGTCAGTCAGTCTTTGCCAGTTCTCGACAAAGCTCAGGAAAATCACCAGTCAACGCGCAGCACAACATGCCACAGGTATCCCCCGGCCAGACCACGCGATCACAATCCCAGGGCCCGCAATTATACTTGTATGAACTAGATTTTCTTAAACAATGTGGCCGCAATTAAGCCCAGATTGCCAATAAACGATTGCGCATAGATACCGGCGCGTCGCATCCCGAGCAGTCGCGCAAGCAGGCCGGCATGACGGGCCCGCTCAAATTCATCCAGGACCCTGCAGCCCTCCGGCGACAGCAGCGCCTGCGATTGCCGTAACGCCGCAATATTGCGGCTGTTCCAGTCCCTGTTGCGGTTCCGCAAAACCCGCCAGCCACGGAGAACGCGCTCGCGAGCGCCCATGCTTGAACCCACCACGTTGCGCCCATGCTGACGGTATGACAACGAGGGCTTCGGGTCATAGATAACGGTACCGCCGGCACCCGCCACCAGGAGGTACGTCCACCAGTCCTGGCTGACCACGTCCACCTCGCCGGCGGCGCGCAATAAATCGCGGGCGCGGCGGTTCAGGACCATGGTGTTACCGCCCCCGATATTATGCACCAGCGCATTGGCAAATCCCGGGGGGCGGCGAAACAGCGGAGAATGGCCCAACGGTCTCCCACTGGCGCTGACAAGGCGGGTGCGGGAACAATACAGCGCCGGTTGGTCCCCGGGCAGCGATGCCAGGGCCGCGGTCGCTCGCGCCAACTTGTCACTATCCCAGATATCATCCTGGTCCGAGTAGGCGAAATACTGCCCCTCGACCTGGCGGCTGCATACCAATGAGAAGAAATTGGCGACATGACCCCGGCCCGGGCCGGGCAGGACCTGAATACTCCCCGCCCCCCAGCGACGGCAATACGATTCGAGAATGGACAGGGTCTCGTCGCCTGAACCGTCATCCGATACGTACAGGCGTACTGGCAAGCCCTGTTGCCGGCGAATGGAATCCAGCTGCTGCTCGATGAAAGGGGCGCCATTGAAGGTGCACAGCAACACCGCCACGGTGGCCCCAGCGCCCGGCGCCTGGCCACTCGCGGCCAGGCTGGCCGTCTCGGCGCTACCCTGACCTATAACCGTAGCCGCCATTGCAGGGCGCGGCGTGCAGCGCCGGAAAAGACCGGTATTCCAGCGCGCAAACCGGCCTACTGGGGCGCACCGTCAGCCTGTGGTTTGGGGGTTCCGTAGCGGGAGAAAATCTTCTCCATCGCTTCGCCGTTGATATAGGCATTGTCGGAAATCGCGAAGCTTCCCACCCAGTCCTTGACGGCCAGCTTGCGGTACTCCATCTCCAGTTCGGCAATTATCGCGTCCTTTACGTCGGCATAGGGCAGGAAGTGCTCCTCTTCGACGTCATCCAGCCTGATGATATGCACGCCAAACTGGCTGTTGACCAGGTCTGAATACTGACCTTTTTCCTTGATTGCAAACAGGCCCTCTGAATAGCGCGGCGTTACACCCACCTCGCCGAGATGCATCCATTTGTCGAACTTTCCGCCCTTGGCCTTGGTGCCCGGATCCTCGGAATAGGTTTGCACCATTTCCGCAAAATCCGCGCCCGCACGCAGCTGATCCAGTACCACCTGCGCCTTCTCCATGACTTCTGCCCGGGAACAGACGCCGGGTGGGCAGGAGAACAGGATGTGCGAGGAGATTCGCTTCTCCGGAACCAGCGCAAACTTTTCCTTTTCAGTCTCGTAGCGCTCCTCGGCAAGAGCTGTCATATCAGGCACCTGAATGCTCTTGACGAACTGGTCGATAACGAACTTGCGCTGGGCGCCGCGGAGCATGAAAACGTACTCCCAGTAGGTTTTCGGGTCAGCTTCCGGGGACAGTTTCTCGGTCTCCTGCGCGATCTTCTTGTTTGTTAGCGCCACGTTAAGCAGTTCCAGGCGATCACCCACATCCTCGGCCGCCGATTTCTGCATCTGCGGCGTCCACTGCTCCACGATTTTTTCAAGCTCTTCGTAACTGAGGCCGACCCCGCCGTCCTCCACCACGTTCTGGGCGATGGCCATGCCCTGGAGTCCCAGGGTGCCTGCTGTGATCAATGCGCTTGCCAGCAAAACTTTCAATCTATTCATATCACCAAACTTCTCATGCTTCCCAAATAAAAAAACCGACACCCAAAGGGTGTCGGTTTATTCGATCGACTATCAGTCTGTCTTAGGGACCAGAGCTAACAACCGTGTAGCTGTGCTCTACGATACGGCCGTAGTTCGCATCAGGGTTTTCACCGAAGTTACGCTGCCAGGCCACGAAGCCAATCAGCGGAACCGGGGTATCAGTAGCTGTACACGCAACCGGGATCGGAGCTGCCAGAGTCGGCTGACCGTTCGGAGCCAGGCCTGTGAAGTCACAGATCGCCTGAGTAGTACCAGCGTACTGAGTCACAGCCAGGTTAGCCCAACCAGCTTGCGCGCCGGCAGGTACCGGTACGCTGATGGTCTTCTCTGCGCCGAGTACGTCGAACTCGCCCCACTGAACCACGTTAACTTCCTGGTCCAGCACGTCGACTGTGATCTCACCAGGAGGCTGGGGAGATACAACCAGGTCGCCTTCGTCAACCACGATGCCGCGCTCTTCACGATCGTAGACAGAGAAGATTGCTGTCATCGGGATATCACGGAAGTCACAGTTTGCACCGGTATCTTCATCGTAGTTGTCAGCACCCGGAACACCAGGTCCACACTTGGTCTCTGAGCCAGGAGCGATAGACGCCAGGTAGGCGAACAGGTTGGTCATGTTGTACTGGCCGGGAGTGGTAACAACCCAGTCGGTATCCACGCTGAACTGCTCGGTGGTGTTCCTTGACCAGTCGTTGATCACTTCGGTACCACCGATAGCGTCACGAACTTCCTCGTAAGCGCCACGATCGCCAGCACCCATGATAGGCTCAACAACTGCGCTGAATACAGCGCCGCCGTTCAGGTCAGGATAGTCAAAACCCTGCAGGTCGCCGTCGAACAGACCGAACTTCTGGTTGGTCATTGAAGCACCTTCCATGAAGTCAGCGATGTGTACAGCGTCGTTACCGAATTCAGTACCGGTCTCGTCGCTCTTGATGAAGTAGGAAACCTTCAGGACGTTAGGGGTATCGGTGTAGGTGTTGGATACGGTGGTTGAAGAACCGGCTGAGGCCAGCTGGTTGGTCAGTACCGAGGAGATTACACCCTTGCGAGTCTGGCTGGTGTTTGAGCCGTAATCGGCGGGATCAGCACCCGGGAAGAAGTTGTCGCGAACGCGCGCACAGTCAGCCGGTACACCGCTGGAGTGAATGGCTTTCTGGGAGATAGGCTGGTCTGCAGCGGCAGAAGCCATACCGATAACTTCGATGTAGCCTTCTTCAGCGCCTTCACGGTAGATGTTGGGCATAACGAAGTACTGACCGTCGGCGCCATTGTAGGCAGGAGCGGTACAGGAATTATCGTTGCTGTAGAAGCGAATCTGCTCGCCAGACGCCTGCACGTAACCGGTGTATACGTCATTCGGTGACAGGATTACGTTGAAATCCAGTGCGTCCATGGAATCTACAGCGCGACGCAGGCGGATTTTTACAACCTGGGTGGCTTCGCTGGTGTTGATAACAGATACACCAGTTGAGTAACCCTTCTGAGTTGTGTAGTAAGGAACGATTGCCATGTCGCCCAGGCCGCTGTTATCGGCCAGTACGGCTTGAGCGTTGACAATTCCCGCGTAGCCAGCGGACGCAGCAGCAACTGCAGCGACCAGGCCTAGAGGTTTGAACGTTGTTTTCATTTGGAGACTCCTAATGATTTCACTTTGTTACAATCAGTTACATAGATTGCTAGCGCTATTATTGCTAGCTGCAGCCAGCTGTCAACCTCGTAAAACATCTAATAGTTGGCACTAAACCACCATTCACCATCCGCGAATATCCACCTTTCGCGCAGGTTGTTTGGAATCGGGCCAACTAATAAAGAGGCAGTAGAAGTTTGTTTGGTAGGCTTGGACATGACCCTCGCCACCACACTTGCCACAGCTGCGGGGGCATCATAGTTAACAAATTCAACCCCTGTCAACTCCCACTCCACCGCATAAGAAAACTTTTTTACATACAATTGCTTAGGAAAACTAGCTCGAAAAGTGGGTGTAGTAAACTCCCAGGCTTTTTCGAAGTCCCGCTCGGAGAGCGCCTGCCACCGGTCCCGCACCCTCTGTTCGAGCGCGGCCACCTGTTTTTCGGTCAACTGATCGGAGTCGGTACAGGCGCCGCAAACCAGGGCCAGCAACACCACCACCCACGTTCGGCAAACGCCCCTGGAAAAGCCTATATTTGAACGCAACATACTGTCTTTATTACCTTTTTTGGCAGGAGGCGCGGATTATACCGAAGCCCTTGGGCAAAACAAGCGCATGCAAAACGAGTCCCGGAGCCTCCCGGGCGCGACCCCGGCATCCGCGGCGGCCCAGGCCCCGGTGGCGACCGATGGCGACGCCGATCCCGCTTCGCCGCCCCCGGGCTGTGAATAAGCCATCGATCCCGGGGTGTCCCCGGGGGCCGGCGCCAACCGGTCCGGGACCCGGGGTACCAGTAAATTAGCTGCGAAAAAGTACCGGAAATTACATGCCGAAATCAGGGGTATTCCGCCGGATTTCGCATATTTGGCGCCCCTTCTGGCGAGGCGGGCGGCAACCGCTGGCACTTACTCTTCCGAAGCCTCACTTGGCCGGCATTTCTATCAATTCCATGTGGCGGATCTGCGAGCGCATCTCCTCACTCACTTCCCTCAGGTCCTGTTCGTTGTAGATGGCCCGGGGAGTGATGATAACCAGCAGTTCCGTGCGAGTATCCTCTTTATCAACACTGCCGAAGATGGGGCCCACTACAGGCAGCTTATGCAAAAAGGGAACACCGGTTTCATTGCTCTTGGCATTCTCGCGGATCAAGCCGCCCAGGACCACCGACTCGTGGGAACGCACCGCCACCCGGCTCATGATCGCCCGCTCCAGGAAGGTGGGGTTGCCCCTGGAATCCACGGTGCCCACGTCGGTAACGGACTGCTCGATCTGCATGGTGACCAGCCCGCCGGCATTAACCGAGGGGCGCACATTGAGCTGCACACCGGTGTCGCGGTAGGTGACATTCTGGGTGGCGAAGCCGCCATCGTTGATAGTCTCGCCGGAAATGACAGGCACCTGGTTACCCACGTGGATATAGGCGTCGTGGTTATCCAGAACCATCACCGATGGTGTCGAGATCACGTTGATCAGGTTGTCCTCGGACAGCGCGTTCAGTACCGCGCTGATATCCCCGATACTGTTGGTCACCGCATAGGAAAAGCCCGGCACGATAACTGACGGGGCCGCCGTGGCGGCTGTTGTCAGCAATCCGCGACCATTATAGTCATCGCCTATACCATTCTTGAATGTCCATTCCAGGCCGTAGCGCAGCTTGTCGGTGAGGGTAACCTCGAGAATGCTCGCCTCGATCACCACCTGGGTGGCCTCGATATCCAGTTGATCCAGCGCGGTCTTGATGATTCGGAACTGCATACCCGTGGAATAGATCATCAGCGCATTGTTTTCTTCGTCCGCCACCACCCGCACATCACCGAGCAGGCTGTTGCCGTCTCCGGCCGCCAGGGAGACAGTGGAAATACTCTCACCCCGGTCAGCACCACGGTTATTGTTGCCGGGCTGGTAGTTACCCGAGGTGGCGGAAGACGAACCGATGGATTCCGGCGACATGCCCGGCGCGATTCCCCCGCCCCCTGCGGAACCGGTGTTGCTCCTGGAACTTCCCGGTTGCTGCGTCATATTTCCGGAGTAGATGCTATTGAGCAACGTTGCCAGCCGCTCCGCGGTCGTGTTCTGCACCGGGTACACGTAGAGGCGCATATCCGCCTCGGAATAGTAGGCTTCATCGAGGCGCTCTATCCATTTTTGGACGATATCCAGGTAGTGCGCCCTGGGGCTCACCACCATAATACTGTTGAGGCGCTCAATGGGAATGACACGGATCAACTGGGACCAGTCGCCACTTTGGCCGTCCGGCCCACCACCGGTGGACAGCACCGCCGAAATCGCCTGGTTGACCTCCTCGGCGCTGCTGTTCTCCAGCCGGAAAATCCCCACCGACATGCCTGCCAGCATGTCCACGTCGAAGGTCTGAACCATGTCCAGCCAGCCCTGCAACTGGGCGCTGGTGCCGGCCAGCATCAACAGGTTGCGAACATTGTCGACCCGCACAAACGCGGCCGGGTCGGCCACCGGCTGCAGGATCTCGGCCATATTGGACGCACTGATGTATTGCAGCGGCACTATAATCGTGGCGAAACCGGGGCCCTTGCTATGCGGATTGGAGACCTTGGGGGAGAGTCGCGCGCCGTTGGCTTCTCCCGTCACCAGGAAGCGGCCATCGCTGCCGCGAATCATCAGTACATTATTGGCCTTGAGCAGGGACTCCAGCACGCTGAACAACTCGTCACGGGGTATGGGGGTGCGGGTGCGCAGCGTGACCTCACCGTTAATCGGCTGGTCCACCACGTAATCCAGCTTCAGGATATCGCCCAGAATGGCGTGCATTACCTCGCTCAGGGGGGCCTGCTCGAAATTGATACTGACGTCCTCACCCAGGAAGCGGATGGGCTCCTCCACGGGCGGCATCTTGACTTGCCGATCGGTACCGCGATAGATCACCGGCGCGCTGTTGCCCGACTCCTCCGCCTTGGAATCGGCCAGATCCGCGGCGGACTTTGACAGCGCCGCCGACGCGTCCACTCGCGGTTTGGCCGCCGCGTCAGTCGTTACGGTCGTGGTGACGCCCGTGTCGCGGTCCGTCGCCGTGCAACTGGTCAGCAACACGATTGCTGCGGCGGCGATTATTTTTTTAAGCATGAATTGTCCCGGTCGTCTTTTATAGTTTGTGCTGCATTATTCATTCGTTCGCGCCGCCCAGAGTTCTCCGGCGCTGGCCAAGACCCAGTCCTTCCTCAGCCTCGGTGCCAGCCTTGACCTGCGCACCCGGTGCTGCCCCGGGCGGCCCGGGTTCATTTGCCGTCTGCGTTGCCCCATCCACGCCGGCGGCCGGGACTTCCTCTTGCGGCGCCTTCGCAGCCGCCTCGACGATTACCCTGGGAGCAGTTATCTCCCCCTGCCGCAGCGATAGAACTTGCCGTTCTTCCCCCCTGACAAACTCACTTTCGGTGGATTCAATCGACTCCAGAGTCCAGCCATCGAGGGTTTCACCCAGCAATATACGCCGCTTCTTGCCTTTGACCAAAGCGATGATGCCGGCTTCTTCACCGCTGCCGAACACGCCAACCGGCTTTACATCGCGCAATTCGGAGGCCGTAGCGTCCTCTGGCGGGGTGTCCTCGGGAATATCGACGACCTCAACCGGGCGCCGTCCAGCCCAGAACAGGGGCCTGCCGACAAGCTCCCTGCGTTCGCTGGCCGCGACCGTTTCCGAAGTTCGCACCCCCGGTACGCGCATGGAATCAGCGGCGGGTTCAACCGCCTCAGGCACTTCCAGGGTCAACAACCTCACCCCGTCATAGGCTACCTGCAAACAGAGCAGGCAGCCCAGCAAAACCGCCGCCAACTCGATCCTGCGTTGGGTACGCAGCGGATCCGCGGTAACCGAATAGCGCTTGCGAATGGCGTGCAGCAGGCTCATTGCACGGCTCGCAAAGACAGTAACTGGAGACTCGCGGTAATCACCTGGCGCTCGACAGGTGCCGCCTTGGCATTGCGCGAGGCTCGCACGCGCGGCACCCGGGCCGGCGCCACATCGATCGATTCTATCAGCAGCAGCGGCAGGTATTCCGCGATGCCCACCAGGGCCTCGTCCAGCTCAGACAACTCGCCCGATACGGTAAGCTTGATTCCGATGTAGTCGAAATTGCCGCGCTCGCGCACCGGCAACACCAGGCTGTTAGTGACCGACAATCCCGCTTTTGTAAAAATATCGCGCACGTTGGTCTGCAGGATGGCGGCGACAGCGGCGCGCTCCTCGGTCGCGGGATAGACCAGCCCCATCACCTGTGAATCCACAGCGACTGCCGCCTCACGCAATCGCGACTCGTTCTGTATCAGGCCCTGCATGCGCGCGATGCGCGGCTCCAGCCGATGGATTTCGGCCAGGGATGCCTGGCGCGCGCCCCACATGCCGAAAAATGCACTCAGGTAGAGCAGCACCGGCAGCAGCAAGGTCAGCCCGCAGATCCAGGCGGTGCGCTGATGAACCTTTAGCCAGTTCACCTGGGCAACTCCCCCGCGACACTGAACTCCAGCGTGAATTGCTCGAGGCCGTTGTCCTGGCGGCTGAATGCCGACGGCGCACGCACTTCCAGGTAGCCAGGCTCGTCGGTCAGGTTCGACATCACCAACGCCGCATCCGCCGCCTTGCCTCGCACGCGAACATCCGCACCCTCCATTGAAAAACTGCTGAGGGAGGCCTCATCGCCCAGCAACGCGGTAAGGCGCGCCAGCTCTGTGTGCGGGTTCGGGTACCGCGCCACCACTTCATTGGCGGCGTTGATTGTTTCCGTGGCCTGGGCCAGCACGGCCCGCAACCCCGATGCGTCCTTCGCCTGCAGCATGGTGGCTGCCGACATGGTTTCCAGGCGCCTGAGTTCGGCGCCCTTGAACAGGGCGGATACACCCGCCATCGCAAGCAGCAGGGCCGCAACCACTGCAACCAGAGCCGCGGTGTGCAGCAGCCGCCCGCGATAGCGCTGCTCGCGCAAACTCTCACCGAAGCCCCTTACCACCACCATACTGGTACCGACCTGCACCCATACTTCTTGAGCGAGCGGGTCGTGGGAGTCGTATTCGCGAGCCAGAAAGGTCATTGCGGCGCTGGCGGATACGATTGCCAGCGCAATTTCCAAATGAGCGTCATTGCGTGACAACACACTCCACCCCCAGCGGGTATCCGCGGCGGTAAACGGGCTGCTGGCCCTGATTTCAAGGTCGAGGATGGCCGTCAGTTCGCTTTCCGCCTGTACGGGAATGCGAATCTGCTTCGCCAACACCAGGTCATCGGGCAGCAGCACCGCGCGGCAGTCGGAAGCAGGCGCTCCGGCACACTCAGCACCCGCCTGGTAGTAACTCACTCCAGCGGCCCCCTGCACCGTCACAACCTCATCGAGGCGCTGGCGTACCGGAGAATCGTGCGCCCACAGCAAATCGCGCCAGGCAGCTATCCAGTACCTGCCGAGGCGGCGCATATCGTAGCCGAACAATTCCCAGTTCTGGCCCTTCTCAAGCATCTGCTGACCCGTCCAGTCTCGAATCCCCGTTCATTAACACTCGCGGCGGCTCACTTCGAATCACCCGCCAGGGCAACGCGGAGTTGGGACTCGATGAGATCGATATCCAACGCCGGCGCAACCAGAATTTATCCCCGAACTGCACGATGGCGTCCGCCCTGAAGGCCCCCGTCACAGGTCCCGACTCGCCCCCTTCCCCTGCGGTGTCGCGGCCGCGCGACTTCACGGCCGCTGCCTGCTGATCGCCCGCTTTGTCCAGCACATCCAGCACCGAATCCGGCGCCCGGGACCAGTCGGATGCACCGATGGCAGCCTCGCCGACCACAATAAAGTCCCGGACTGCATCAAGCAAGGTTCGACTGATTCCGGGAATACGCAGCAAATCCTCGAAGACATCGAAGGGTCCCTGCCCAGATACCGCATCCGGCCCTGTCGTGGCGGTGCGCGACTGTACCACATTCTGCGCCAACAGCAGCGCTTCCTCCTCCGGCAGCCCGCCGACCGTCTGGAACAGGGCAGACAGCACTTCTGCCGAGGCACCGTTCATATCGATAAGGCCCGAAGTGGGCACCAGCACAACCCGGGTGTCGACAGCGCCCACCCGGTAATTCCCGTCTGCCCCCTGGGCGCGCCCGCCGGAATCCGGATCAGCGGCCGCCATCTTGTCGGCCAGCATCAACTGGATAGCGCCGTCGCCGGCGGCGACAGCCACCGCCCGCGCCAGGTGATTCTGGGCCATATGCGTATCCACCCGCGCCTGCGCCACGATGCCCGCCACCAGCAGCGACATGCCGGCGATAAACCACACGACTATAGCGAGGGCGACCCCGCGCTGGGCGGCAGCGGGAGCTGCATTCAGGCCCGCAACCCCGCGCACCATCACTGCGGCACCTGCATAATCAGCTCGGGCCAGTATCGGTCCGAAGCCCTGATCTGCAGCTTCACCCACAGGGCCTCGTCACCCGGCACCCAGTCCTGTCGCCACTCCCCGTTATAGGAGTCGCGCCAGCTGACCTCGAATTCCTCCAGATCTCTTACCAGGGTGCGCGCATCGGCGGCGGCCCAATCACCCGGCTCCCCCCTGGCATCGGCCTGTTGCCAGCGCAGTACCAGCAGGTCATCCTCCCTGGCCACTCGCAGCAGGTAGCTGCCACCGAAACTCTCACCGATAAGAATGGTGGAGCGCCAGGCGAGAGCGTCCGGGAACAACGCAAAATAGCCCTTTTTTTCGCTGCCGCTGCCGCCGAGGGAAAGCTCCCCCGGCCCGCCGCCAACCACGGCGGATTCCATCGTGTCACGCACAAAGGCGCTCACGGTGCGCACTTCGTCAATGCGATCGGTCATGCGCTCGAGCGCGGTTTGCGTATTGGCCAGGGTGCGCAGCCCGGTCACGGTCACCAGCATGACCAGCGACAGGATACTCAGGGCTACCACCACCTCGACCAGGGTAAAGCCGGTCGACTGGCGCGGCATCAGGGTGGCCGTGTTCATTCCGGTAAAATCCCCTCGACCACCGAATTGAGTACCACCTCGCGCAGCCTGCCGCCATCTTCCCAACTGACCCCCACTTCTATTTCGTGCAGGCTGACAGCTGCCATGGACGTGCGCTGTAAATCGACGGGACGCGTGGAGACACGCCAGCTGAACCCCCCTTCGGTTTCGCCGGAGTCGCTCACGCCGTCCGCGGGCACCCGGGCATTGGCCGCCAGCAGCGAGCGCGCGAGCTCAACGCCGTAGGCATATTTCTCGTCGGCGCGGACATTGCGGGTGGCGCCGCTGGCGGCCTGGTAAAGTGCGCCCAGCGCCAGCGCCAGGATGGCTATGGCCACCACCATCTCCAGCAGCGAAAATCCCTGCGCGCGCTTGCGCCCGGCCGCGCAAGTGCGGTCAGTTAACGACATAGACTTCCTGGCTCACACGCCCCACCAGCCAGTCAACCGAGATAGTCACGCCGGTGCCGTTGTCCCGCTCCAGGTCGATGTCGCCACCGCTGGAACCGCCCTCGGGGTAAAAGCGAATCACACCCAGGCGATCACGGTTCAACTCGCGGGTGGAATGCACGGCCAGGCTGAGTCCACCGGGCAAGCGGGTGCGCTTGCCGTTCAGTTCGATGGTGTTGGCAACCGGGTCGATAGCGACATCCTGGGCCCGGCCGGAATTAACCGCCTGGTAGCGGGCAGAGGCGAGCGCGGTAATGACGTCGCGCACCGCCTGCCGATATTGCATCGACTCATAGAACGTCACGGAAGCGGGAACCGCAACCGCCATGAGCAGGCCCACGATAGTGATCGCGACCAGCAATTCCAGCATGGTAAAGCCGCGCTGGCGCGGCCGGTGGCCGCTGTCAGCGCAATCGTCGCGATTCATCGCGTACAGGCCACTGCTGGCGACGGTATCCGGCGCGGCAGCGGCTACTTCCAGTTGCCGACATCTGAATCCTCACCCTCGCCCCCGGGCTGGCCATCCTGGCCATAGCTGTATATATCCAGTTCGCCATGCTCGCCCGGGTACTTGTAGAGGTATTCACGGTTCCACGGGTCCAGGGGCACGTCGGATTTGAGATAGGGGCCGTTCCAGCCCGTCGCGCTGCCAGGCTTTGTCACCAGCGCGGAAAGTCCTTCCTCGTTGGAGGGAAAACGCCCCACATCCAGTTTGTACATCTCCAGCGACTGCTCGAGATCCCTGACCTGGATACCCGCGGTCTTGGATTTGGCGCCCCCGAGCTGGTTCAGCACCCGCGGCCCCACAAGGCTCATCAACAGGCCCAGAATCGCCAGTACCACCAGCAGTTCCATCAGGGTGAAGCCCCGCTGCCGGCCTGCCGCCGCGCTACCGCTCGCGACTTTACCAGGCTGCGTCTCGCGGTGGATGGTAGAACTCGTTTTAGCCTTCAACATAAACAGTTACTTCCCTTGCTAGAAAATTTTCCCCGGGGGCGTGGCGCTCACGCCGCCAGGTCGTTGACCGACAGGATGCCCAACAGGATCGAGATAATAATAACAGCGATGATAAAGCCCATACCCAGGATCAGCACCGGCTCCAGCAGTGCCAGCCCGCGCTTGACCCCGGACTGCACATGACCGTCGAAAACCTTTGCCAGCTCCAGCATCATCTCGCCAAGGCTGCCGGACTCCTCGCCCACGCGGGTCATCTGGATCACCATCGGGCTGAACATGCCGGTATCCGCCAGCGCCACCGACATGCGCTTGCCCGCCTTCACCGCCGGCGGCAACACCTGCAGGGCCTCCTTGATGACCCGGTTGTCCACGGTGTCAATGGCGATGGATATCGCCTTTAGCAGCGACACGCCATTACCCAGCAGGGTCCCCACGGTGCGAGCGAACTTTGACACCTCGAACTCGAAAATAATTCCCCCGGCCAGAGGCATTTTCAGCAGGCGCCGATGCAGGCTGGTTCTGCCCCCCTCGGTAGCCGCCCAGCGGCGCAGATAGATCGCCACGCCGGCTACCAGCAGAACCATCAGCCAGCCCCAGCTTTTGATGAATTCCGCCGCGTCCACGACCAGCCGGGTGATCAACGGCAGAGCTTCGCCCATATCCTCGAACAGGGTCTGGAACTGGGGCACGACGAAGCCCAGCATAAGTACGATCGACAACACCGACACAACCAGCAGGATCGCCGGGTAGATCAGCGCCGACAACACGCTGTCGCGCGTGGTCTTGGCATTTTCCAGATACTCGACCAGCCGATCCAGCACCGCGGACAACTGGCCGCTGGCCTCTCCCGAGCGCACCATGCTGATATAAAACGTTCCGAACAGTTGCCCGTGGGCCTGCATCGCCTGACTCAGCGGCTTGCCGCCCTTGACCGCGCTGAGCATCTCGCTCAACAACTGGTGCATCTGTGGCAGCGAGGCCATATCGATGAGCACTTTCAGGGCGCGATCCAGCGGCAGCCCGGCCCGCAACAGCACCGCCAGTTCGCTGGTCATCGACAGCACATCCTGCCTGCCGGGAGGCTTGCCCGCGGCGCGGTCGGCGCGAGTATTGAGTTCGCCTCCCGCTTCCAGCTTGAGCAGGGTGAAACCCTGGCCCCGCAATTGCCGCGACGCCAGTTCCAGGCCCTCGGCTTCGATAACGCCACTCAGGGACTTGCCGTCACGTCCGATCGCTTTATAACTGAACTGGGGCATAAAACGGGATCAGGCCGACAGGCTTTCAGCAGGGGGGATATCGATGGTCTCGGCGATTCGGGAGGATTCGCCCTCGCTCTGGTCCTGGGTGACGCGCAGCAGTTCTTCCATGGAGGTGACTCCCTGGACAACCTTGCGCAGGCCGTCTTCGTAAAGCGTGACCATACCCTGGCGCTTCGCCGCGGTATGCAGCAGCGTGGCATCGGCACCGCTCATGATCACCCGGTGCATCTCCTCGTCGAGAACAAACAATTCGTGGATACCGGTGCGGCCGGAGTAACCCGTGTGATTACACGCCGGGCAACCGCCGGCGTGAAACACCTGCTGGGTGTCGCCACTGACAAAGCGACGCAGGCCGGTTTGTTCGATGTAGTCGCGACCCACCGTCTGCGGTTCCTTGCACTGCTTGCACAGGGTGCGCACCAGACGTTGGGCCAGTACGCCGTTGACCGATGACGTAATGAGATAGCGCTCAATACCCATATCCTCCAGCCGCGTAATCGCGCTGGCGGCGGTATTGGTGTGCAGGGTGGATAACACAAGGTGGCCGGTGAGCGCCGATTGCACACCAATCTGGGCGGTCTCGGTGTCACGCATCTCGCCGATCATGATGATATCGGGGTCCTGCCGCAGGATGGCCCGCAGGGCCCTTGCGAAACTGAGGCTGATCTGGGCCTGCACCTGGATCTGGTTGACGCCCTGCAACTGGTATTCCACGGGGTCTTCCACCGTGATGATTTTCAGTGACTCCGAATCCAGTGACGCCAGCGACGCGTACAGCGTCGTGGTCTTGCCGGAGCCGGTGGGGCCTGTCACCAGCAACACCCCGTGGGGTCTTGCCAGCAGACCCTGGTAGCGGCGCAGGGTATCCTCGCTGAAACCCATGGAGGACAGGGATAGCTGGATGCTCTCGCGATCCAGCACCCGCATCACAATGCTCTCACCGTGCACGGTCGGGATGGTGGAGACCCGCAGGTCCAGTTCATGGCCTTTCACCCGGATCATGATGCGGCCGTCCTGGGGCAGGCGGCGCTCGGCGATATTCATCTGCGACAGCAGTTTGATGCGCGAGGCGATCGCGGCCGCGAGGTTACCCGCGGGCGGGTCGGGATAATCCTGCAAGACGCCGTCCACCCGGTAGCGCAGCTGCAGGCCGTCTTCGAAGGGTTCGATGTGGATATCCGATGCGCCCATATCCAGTGCCCGGTGGATCAGCTGGTTCACCAGGCGAATGACCGGGGCCTCACTGGCCAGGTCCCTGAGGTGTTCAATGAATTCGTCGTCAGACTGGCCGCCGAACTGATCGTCCGCGCCGGAGTCGGCGGTATCTTCATCCTGATCCTGCATGTAAAGTTGCAGGGCCTTGTTGATATCAGACTCGAGGCCGAGGACGATATCGACCGGCTTGTCGAGGGCCATCGCCAATGCCTTGGCGAGGAAACGGTCCTGGGGCATGGTGGCCGCGAACCGGGTTTCCTGCTCGGAATCAGCCACCGGCACCACGGCGTTACTGAGCAGGAAATCCTGCGCCACGCCTTCGAGGCGAATAGGTGATTCGGGGTAATCCGCAGTCGCAAGCAAGGCGACGGAGAGTTGCACCGACAAGGCCGACGCCACGTCCGCCTCCGACACCAGTCCGAGCTTGACGAGAACCTGGCCGAACACGCCGCCCATTTCCGCCTGGGCGAGCAGTGTTCGCTCCACGTCGCGCTCGGAGATTTTTCCCTGTTCTACCAGCAGTTCGCCGATTTTCTTCATGACTCAACACGTTCTTCGCGGAATTGGGCCTGCGGTTGCCGCAGGCAGCGCTCGCAGGGCCGCGCCATTGTAACACGCTACCGCCGCGAAACACGCACCTCTCAGGCGCGGCCACAGCGCCCGGTGCCGGTCTGGGAATTCGCAAATAGCGGCGCTCAGGCTGCGGGGCACCGCTGCGCGCGGCACCCGTCGTGATCAGGCGCGCTGGCTGGAGCAGGAAACAATCTCGCCGGTCATGTACCCCGAGTAATCCGAGGCCAGGAACATCATCACGTTCGCCACCTCCCAAACTTCCGCCGCGCGGCCGAACGCTTCCTTCGCCGCCAGTTCCTCCAGCAGCGCAAGTGGCGTGGTCTTCTTGAGAAAATCGTGGAAGGCGATCGAGGGGGACACCGCGTTGATGCGCACCCCGTAGTCCGCCGCCTCCAGCGCAGCGCAACGTGTGAGGGCCATTACTCCGGCCTTGGCCGCGGCGTAGTGGCACTGTTCCTTCTGTGCGCGCCAGCCCAGCACCGAGGCATTATTGACGATGACGCCCGCGCCGCGAGGCTGCATTTTCCTGAGCATTGCCCGCGTCATGCGCATGGTGCCGGTGAGCGTGATGTCCAGTACCCGGGACCACTCGTCGTCGGGCATGTCCACCAGCAGGCGGGTACCACCCAGGCCCGCGTTGTTGAACAGGACATCCACTGCGCCCATCTGCTCCTCGGCCGCGTCCACCAGTGCCTGCACCTCGTCTTCCACCGTCACATTGGCGAGCTTGCCATACACGGCTTCCAGTCCGGTGGATTCCCGCAGCGCCGCCACCGCCTTGTGCAGGCGCCCCTCGTGGATATCGCTGATCATGACCGCACGGGCCCCCTCCTCCGCCGCCCGGGTGGCCGCGGCAAAACCGATACCCGCACCCGCAGCGGCGGTGATCAACACCGACTTCCCTGCCAGCAGGGCATGTCCTTTTACGTAGGCTGGTGGCTCTTTGAGTGCCATAGGGGATTTCCTCTTGTTAAGTGATGTGCTCCGCGGGCCCGTTCACCCAGCCGGCTGCGCTTACAGGCACTAGCCGCGAGGCTCGCGCGGCATGCCGAGCGCGCGCTCGGCAATGAGATTGCGCTGAATCTGGTTGGTGCCGCCGTAAATGGTATCCGCCCGGGTGAACAGGTACAGGGACTGCAGACGATTGAGTGCATAGGGGGCCCCGTCCAGTATCTCGCTCTCGGCTCCCAGCACATCCATCGCGAGTTTGCCCAGGTTGCGATGCCAGGTGGCCCAGTACAGTTTGTATATCATTGCCTCACGACTGAGGCTGCCGTCGTCGCCACCGCCGGACAACATGCGCATGCTGTTGAAGCGCATAATACGCAAGCCCACGTGGGCATCGGCAATGCGCTGCCGGATAGCGGGGTCCGCGCCTGCGCCATTTTCCCGGGCAATTCGCAGCACCTCGTCGAACTCGTTCTGGAACAGCATTTGCTGGCCCAGGGTAGACACACCCCGCTCAAAACCGAGCAGGCCCATGGCCACTTGCCAGCCCTCGCCGGGCGCTCCGACGATGTCGTTCTCGGCGCAGGCGGCCTCGTCGAAAAATACTTCATTGAACTCGCAGGTACCGGTGATCTGCTCAATGGGCCGCACAGCGATACCGGGCTGGTCCATTGCCAGCAGGAAGAAGCCGAGACCCTTGTGCCCCACGGAACCGGGATCGGTGCGGGCGATAACGAAGCAGTACCTGGACTCGTGGGCCAGGGAAGTCCATACCTTCTGGCCGCTGATGAGCCACTGTTTGCCAGCCGCGTCAAAGCGCGCCCGGGTTTTGACATTGGCGAGGTCGGAACCGGCGCCGGGTTCCGAATAGCCCTGGCACCACAGGTCCTCGCCCCGCAGAATGCCGGGCAGGTAGCGCTGTTTCTGCTCCTCTGTGCCGAAAGCGATGAGGGTGGGGCCGGTAAGCGTCTCGCCGATATGGCCCATGCGGCCCGGACCACCGGCGCGCGCGTACTCCTCATTAAAAATCACCTGCTGCTCGATACTGGCGCCACGACCACCGTATTCACGGGGCCAGCCCAGCCCGGTCCAGCCGCCCTCGTGCAGCTTGCGCTCCCAGGACTTTCGCTCCTCCACACAGCTGTGTTCATCGCCCGGGCCACCGCGATTGCGAATCCCCTCGAACTCGCCGCACAGGTTGGCGACCATCCAGTCGGCAACCTCCGCGCGAAACCGCTCATCCTCCGCACTGAAACTCAGCTTCATGACAGCGCCCCCCTGCGTGCAGAATGAACCGGGGCATCGAGTAGCAGGCGGGCCAGGCGCTCCCGGTGCCAGGCGGCATTGCCGAGGAAGGTCTCGGTGGATTTGGCCCGCTTGAAGTAGAGCTGGATATCGTACTCCGCGGTAAAACCCACACCGCCGTGCAACTGGATACCGCAACCGGCGTTAAAAAAATAGGCGTCCGAACAGTACGCCTTGGCGATACTGGCCGCCTCCGCGAGTTCACCCCCCAGCGTACCGCCGGACAGCGCCTCATCGCCGATACAGGCCGCGTAATAGGCTGCGGATCTGGCGCCCTCCACCTTGACCATCATATCGGCGGCCTTGTGTTTCACCGCCTGGTAAGAGGCGATCACCCGGCCAAACTGCACCCGTTCCTTGAGATAGGCCAGAGTGATATCCAGGGACTGCTGGGCGCCGCCTACCTGGTCGGCGGATACCGCCACGGTGGCCAGGTCTATGATTGTGGCAAGTGGCGTCCAGCCGTTTTCCGCTTCACCCAGCAGCGCGGTCGCCGGCACCTGTACATCGGTGAATTCGAGCTGCGCCTGGCGCCGGGTCTGGTCCATGGTGGGCAGCCACTGGCGGCTGATGCCCGCGGTATCCGCGGGCAACACAAACAGGCTGATACCGTCTTCGCCGGTACTTCCCTCGGCGCGGGCGGCAACTACCAGCAATTGCGCGGTGTGACCATCGGGCACGTAACGATACCGGCCGCTAAGACGGTAACTGTCGCCATCGGGTACGCAGATCGCCTCTACCGCATGGGCATCCCAGCGACCGCTGCCGCCGGTATACACGAGCGTACCCGTGGTGCCGGCGGCGAGTTGCGGCAAATACTCGCTTTTCTGTGCTTCATTGCCGGCCACCAGCAGGGCGTTGCCCGCCATGCACACCGTGGCATGGAACGGCGAACACAGCAGATACCGCCCCATCTGCTCCAGGGTCGCCACCAACTCCACGTAGCCCAGCCCCAGACCGCCGTAGGCCTCGGGTATATGCATGGCCTGCCAGCACATTTCAGCGGCCATTCGCTGCCAGAGTTCGGTGTCATAGCCGCGCTCGGTAACCATCGCCGCACGAACGGCGGCAGAGGAGGACTGCTCCGCAAGAAACGCTTCGGCAGTGGCGCGAATCATTTCCTGTTCTTCGGTAAATCTGAATTGCATTGGCGTGACCGCTGTTTATTCTGCGTAATGTTGTTTTGGTGTCCGCTGAGGCTCAGCTGCCATACACCTTCTGGGCAGGCACTTCGTGAAGCAGTAAGGTGGCGATGGCGTCCTTGATTTCCGCCGGCTCCCAGCGCGCGCCTTTATCGACCCCCGCAGTCGTACGCCAACCATCTGCGATAGAAATCTTGCCGCCTTCCGCTTCAAACACCCTGCCGGTAAGCCCGCTCGACTCCGTCGATACCAGCCAGGCTACCAGGGAGGACACGTTCTCCGGCGCCCAGTAATCAAAGCTGCCGTCCTCGGGCTTGGCCATGCGCTGCGCCATTTCCGGCACAGCGGTAGTCATACCCGTGCGCGCAGCGGGTGTGATGGCATTGGCAGTAATGCCGTAGCGTTGCAGCTCCGCCGCCTGGTTAAGCGTCAGCGCAGCGATACCCGCCTTGGCCGCAGCGTAGTTGGACTGCCCAATGGAGCCCTGCAGGCCGGCGCCCGAACTGGTATTGATAATGCGCGCGTCCACCGGCTTGCCCTCCTTGAACCTGCCACGCCAATAATGCACGGCGTGTGAGCTGATACAGAAATGCCCCTTGAGGTGCACGGCCATGATCAGGTCCCAGTCTTCTTCGGTCATGGAGGCAAACATGCGGTCGCGGTTGATGCCGGCGTTGTTCACCACCGCGTCCAGGCCGCCAAAACTGTCCAGCGCCTGTTTGACCGCGCCGAGGCTGTCGTCGTAGTTGGTGATGTCGGAGGTATTGACCACCGCCCTGCCGCCCGCCGCTTCGATTTCCTCGACCACTTTGGTCGCAGCCGCCTCGTCGATATCGTTGACGACGACACAGGCGCCCTCACCGGCCAGAACTCGTGCATGGGCAGCTCCCAGGCCGCCACCCGCACCGGTGATGATTACTACCCTGCCTTCACATATTCCGGTCATTTGTGTTTCCTCTACTTCCTTGCTTTATTCCGGCCGGCGCCGGAGTACCACGACTACAAGCGCTCAATAATCGTCACGTTAGCCTGCCCACCACCCTCACACATGGTCTGTAACCCATACCTGCCACCCGTGCGTTCAAGCTCGTGCAGCAGCGTCGTCATCAACTTGGTACCGGTAGCACCCAGCGGATGCCCCAGCGCGATCGCGCCGCCGTTCACATTGATCTTCTCGTGCGGATACCCCGTTTCCAGCAACCATGCCATCGGCACCGAGGCGAAAGCTTCATTGATCTCGACCAGGTCAATGTCCTCCAGCTTCATACCCGAGCGCTTCATGGCATAGGCCGTGGCGGGAATGGGTGCGGTCAGCATCCAGATAGGGTCCTCGGCACGCACGCTCATGTGGACGATACGGGCGCGGGGTGTCAGCTTGTAACGCTTCAGGGCCGCCTCAGACACAATGAGCATGGCCGAGGAACCGTCGCAGGTCTGGCTGGAGACCCCGGCGGTGATAGTGCCGCCTTCCGCCAGCGGTTGCAGTTCCGCCATCTTTTCCATCGAGGTTTGCCGTGGGGTCTCGTCCATGGTGACGTCATTGAGCGGCACCACCTCACGATCAAAACGACCCTCGGCGATGGCGCGCAGCGCGCGGGTGTGGGATTCAAGTGCGAAAGCCTCCATCTGCTCCCGCGAAATTTTCCACTTGTCCGCGATCATCTGGGCGGAGTTGAACTGGGATACCTGCACATCGCCGTAGCGCGCGCGCCAGCCCTGGCTGCCGGAGAAAGGGTCGCTGAAACCCAGGGGCTGGGCGGCGATCATGGCGGCGGAGATCGGAATCTTCGACATGGTCTGCACGCCACCGGCTATCACCACATCGTTGACCCCGGCCATCACAGCCTGGGCCGCGAAATGCACGGCCTGCTGGGATGAGCCGCACTGGCGATCAATCGTCGTGCCGGGCACCTCGTCGGACAAGCCGGCCGCCAGCCAGCTGGTGCGGGCGATGTCACCCGCGAGGGGACCTATGGCGTCCAGGCAGCCAAAGATGACGTCGTCGTAATCCACGTCAGGAATGCCGTTGCGCTCGACGATTGCCCGCAGCACATGTGCGCCCAGGTCGGCGCCATGCACCTCGGCCAGGCCGCCGCGACGTCTGCCGGTGGGGCTGCGTACTGCATCTACAATATAGGCTTCTGCCATGGGTTCGTTCCTCTGTTAAGTTCAGTGTTCTGTGTCGTGTACGGGCCGAAACCCGCTCTGTGCTTACCGGGTATCATCCCGGGCCGTCCCCTTCAGGCGATTTGCATAAACGTCGCACCGGCGCCGAGTTCGGCCCCCTCTGAAAAAATGTAGTCGGCGATACGCGCCTTGTGAACAGCCGCGTCACCCCAGGTATTCGACAGCGCCCAGGCTTTTTTCATAAAGATATGCAGGTCCACTTCCCAGGTGTAACCCATGGCGCCGTGCACCTGGATACTGTTTTTGGCCGCGAGTCCGGCCGCTTCACAGGCCAGCAGCTTGGCGTGAGATACGGCGCGGGAAGCCTGCGGCTCGCCATTCGCCACGCTGTAGGCCGCCCGTTGCACCGGCGCCCGCGCAAATTCCAGCCGCACGGCGACATTCGCCAACAGGTGTTTCACCGCCTGGAAGGAGCCGATCGGCTTGCCGAATTGCTCGCGGTCGCAGCTGTAAGCGACGGCCATATCCACCATGCGCTGCGCCAGGCCCAGTGCCTGCGCCGCGCAGGCCAGGGCTCCGCGATTAAGTGTCGATTCCAGCAGTTCGCCAGCCCCAACAGGCCGCGCCGTACTCACAAAAAAGGGCTCTGACCCCTTTAATAAGGGGTCAGAGCCCTTTTTGTTCGGGGTCACTGCGAACAGCCTGCGGGAGCGGTCGACTGATTCGTTGCGGCGCAGTTCAACCTGCTCGGGGGTGAAAGCGAACCAGGAGTCGCCACGCTGCAAGATCAGCAGATCTGCCATATGGGCGTCCTCTACCAGCAGGTTCTGCTCCAGCCCCACGATTACAATCGACTCGCCAGCGGCGATGCGCGGCAGCCAGGTGGCCGCCAGCTCACCTCCGAGTTGGCGCAGCAACGGCACCGCCACCATTGCGGTATGTACCAGCGGTTCTGGCAGCGCCACGTAACCGCACTCTTGCGCAATGAGAACAAAATCCAGCTCATTCATGCCCAGGCCGCCAAACTCCTCGGGCACCGTCATACCCACCAGACCGAGCTCATTGAGTTGCCGCCACAGCGCCGGGTCGCGGCCGGATTCCATTTCCCAGCTGGCGCGAATCCGCTGCGGCGTGACTTCACCGGCGAGGAAGTCGCGCACCGTGTTCTGAAACAGTAACTGGTCTTCTGTAAACGTAAAATCCATGACCTACCTCGGCATCCCCAGCATTCTCTCAGCGATGATATTGCGCTGTATTTCATTGGTGCCCGCGTAAATCGGGCCAGACTGCGAGAACAGCCAGCCGTCCAGCCAGCCGCCCACGCCGGCCGCATCCGGCGCGTGCGGCAGCAGTTCCGCCCTGGCCCCGAGAATACTCATGGCAGTGGCGTGCATGTTCTGGTCCAGTTCCGACCAGAATATTTTGTTGGTGGAGGACTCTGCACCGATCTTCCCGCCCTGACCAAGGCGGCAAGCCGTCTGGTAGGTGGCGAGGCAATAACTCTCCGCGTCAAGGTAGGCGCGCAGCACCGCGTCTTTCAGTCCGGGATCCCTATCCGCCGAGGCGCGATTGGCGTGGTAGAGCTCCACCAGGCGCCGCGCGGTTTCCTGGAATCGCGCAGGAGAGCGCAACATCAGGCCCCGTTCAAAACCGGCGGTGGACATCGCTACCTGCCAGCCCGCGCCCTCTTCCCCCAGGCGATTTTCCACACCGACTTCCACGTCGTCGAAAAACACTTCGGCGAACCCCGGCAAGCCATCCAGCTGCGGTATCGGTCGCACGGTGATACCGGGGGTAGTCAGCGGTACCAGAATAAAGGTCAGGCCGCGATGGCGGGAGGAATCCGGGTCAGTGCGAAACATGCCGAACAGCCAGTCCGCCCACACCGCCCTGGTAGACCAGATCTTCTGGCCGTTGATAATGTATTTGTCGCCATGCAGGTCCGCCCTGGCGCGAATAGCGGCCATGTCGGAACCGGCATTGGGTTCTGACCAGCCCTGGGCCCACACTTCCTCACCACAGGCCATCTTCGGCAGAATGCGCGCCTTCTGCTCGGCGCTGCCATACTCCATCAGCGTGGGACCCAGCAGGAATATCCCGTTCTGGTTAACTCGCAACGGTGCGCGCACCCGGTAGTACTCTTCCTCGAATATAAGCCAGTCGATCAGGTCGCAACCGCGACCGCCAAATTCCTCCGGCCAGGTGACCATGCCCCAGCGGCCCTCATTGAGGCGCGCCTCCCACTCCCGGTGCTGGGCAAAACCTGCCGCGGTATCGAAAGACTCAAGGGGCTGTGCCGGCACATTTGCCGCCAGCCACTGACGGACCTCCTCGCGAAAGGCCTGCTGCTTTGCCGTGTATGCCAGATCCATAACGCGTCCCGGCCTAGAATTTCGCGTCGCGCTTGGCGACAAAGGCATCGCGCGACTCCTGGGAATCGCCCATGGTGTAAGCCTCCAGGGTGAAACCCTGTTCCCAGCGATACTTGTCCTCCAGGTTGCCGTCCTCGATTCCGGCAAGGGCCTCCTTGGCCAGCTTTACCATGGCTGGCGATTTCAGCGCGATCTTTGCCGCGATTTCGCGGGCCGTGGGCATGAGCTCCGCCAGCGGCACCACCCGCTCAACCGCGCCCAGGCGATAGGCCTCCCGGGCATCGATAAACTCGCCAGTGAAATACATGTAGCGCACCTTCTGCACCGGGAACATGCGCTGCAGATGAGCGCCTCCGCCCATGGCGCCGCGATCGATTTCCGGGACACCAAAACGTGCGCAGTCAGAGCACAGGATAATGTCCGCCGCTCCCGCCATGCCGATGCCGCCACCCAGCACGAAGCTGTGCAGGGCGACTATGACGGGTTTGGGATTGCGGTGAATCGCCCGGAAGGTTTCATAATTGCCCTTGTTCACCGCGACGATCTTCTGGGGGTCAGCCGCCAGCTCCTTGATGTCGACCCCGGCACAAAAACCCTTGCCCGCCGCGCCGATAATAATTACCCGCACATCCTCGTTCACTCCCAGCGCGTCGATTTCACTGGCAATCGCGAACCAACCGGCGCTGTCAAACGCATTGACCGGCGGATGGTCCAGTATCATCTCGGCAACGCCATCGGCGATAGTGGTATTGAAAGGCTTTGACATAGTCTGTCTCTCTGTTGGGTCTATCTTCTCTTGCACTCTTTACCTCAAATTGATTCGCGGGTAGTGGAGCGCCCTGCCAAATCGAATTTACCCTGGCCGCGAACTAGTTACCGCCGGCAAGCAGCGCCAGCTGCGCCAGGCGCTGCTCCGCCTGGGTAACTATGGCGTCTATCAGCTCGGCGCAGCTGGGCAGGTCGTCGATGACCCCGGCAACCTGGCCACTGGGCAATACCCCACGGCCCGGCTCGCCCTCCACCATGGCCTTCTGGATTATCATCGGCGCATTGGCGGACATGATGGCCTGGCTCGCGCTCATGTCCCCGCCACGGCTCATCGCGATAGCCGAACGCAGCAGGCCGCTCAGCGTGGCGCCGGTGTGCTTGCGAAAAGCCAGGCCGTTGCGTACCGCTATCCAGAATTTTTTCACGTTACCGGCTCGCTCCAGCTCCGCCAGCAGCTCGTTCATGATCATGCGCTGCGGCAGCCCGTCCATCGCCCGGGACACGATAATCTCGCCGGGGTTGCCGCAATCCAGGTAGCGCTGCAGGGTTTGCCGCGGCACCGGGCTCTCGGCTGTCATCAGGAAGCGCGTGCCCATGGCGATACCGTCAGCGCCCCAGGCCAGCGCTGCCACCAATCCGCGCCCGTCCTTGAATCCGCCCGCCGCCACCACCGGAACCTTTGCGCCCACCGCATCGATCACCTGGGGAATCAACAGGGTGGTGGGGATAGCACCGGTATGGCCACCGCCCTCCCCGCCCTGCACCGTGACCACATCGGCACCCAGCTCCACCGCCTTGATGGCGTGCTTGGGCAGTCCGACCGTGGGCATGCAGATAACACCGGCCTCCTTGAGCTTGCGAATCATCTCGGGGCCTGGCGAGCGGGAATAGCTCACCGCCCGCACGCCGTGCCGAATCACCATGTCGACAATGGCCGCGGCATTGGGCTGGTACATATGGAAATTGACACCGAACGGCGCCGGCGTGAGTTCCTTGACTCGCAGTATGTCGCGCTCTATTTCCTGCGGCGGAATCGTGGCCCCGGCGAGAAATCCGAAGCCGCCGGCATTGCAGCTGGCCGCCACCAGATTGGGATCGGCCACCCACCCCATCGCGGTCTGCACGATGGGGTATTTGCATCCCAGTTTCTCTGTCAGGCGCGTGCGCAGCATCTCAGCCAGTTGCCCCGGAGCGATCGCCAGGCGGGTTGTCTTTGATCTGGTAGGCGCGCTGGTTGTGGGGGTCCAGGGCCGCGATGATCGCCAGTTGCTCCGCCGTGGGCGCAGCCGTTACCGGCACCTCGTCGGCAACTTCCAGCTCGAAGCCCGTGTTCTCCAGCACCTGCGCGGTAGTGATCCCGGGGTGCAGGGAGAGCAGGCGCATACTGTGGTTGGCGCCGCCAAAGTCCATGACACACAGGTCGGTAATAATCAGGCGGATATCCACATCAGCAAGGGCGCGCCCCTTTGGCAAGCGCTGCGGGTTGTAGCCGATAGACGAGACGAAATCACACTCACCCTCCACGAACACCTTGCGGTTGTGGCCGGGCACGAAAAAACTGTTGGGATGGGAAATGGAATTGCCGGGAAAGCCCCGCGCGCCCAACATCATCACCTTTGGCTGCTGGTAGGTGCCACCCAGGGCCGAGGTGTTGGACTGCCCGAAGCGGTCTATCTGCACCGGGCCCAGCATGGCATGGCGCCGGCCGCTCCAGACATTGTCGAAAATGCGGGAAAACCCCATCCAGGTCTCACTGGCCTGCACGAAGTCGTCCCCGCGCGCGCCCAGCGGGTTGGGCTCGCTCAACAGGTAGGCCTCGGAATCCGTCATCATCAGATCGGGATTGAAGGTCTTCATGGCCAGGCTCGCGGCCAGGCGCGGGACAACCCCGATGCCCGTGGCGAGCACCTCCCCGTCGTGACGGAAAGCCTCGGCGGCGGCGACTATGCACAGTTCCGCCAGCGTGTATTCAGTTGCTGCATTACTCATTCGGGTGCAATCTCCGTGCGATTTGTTTCGTGGCGACGCTTTTCGTCGCGACCTGATTCATAGCGGCTTGTTTCCTGCGGCTCATTCCATGGCGGCTCATTCCATGGCGGCTCATTCCACGACAGCTCATTCCAGGACAGCCCGTAATCGCCAGCTCAGTACGTGGGCAGGGCGATGGCGCGAATTGCCTCGAGCCCGCCCACGTTCTGCTGGTACTCCTGCTCCGATGCGCCCAGGTACTCGTCGAAGTAGGCGCCGATGCCGCCGGCCTTCGCGGTCGCGGCGTACGCCTTGAAGTGCGGCACATCAAAGCCGTACAAGGGGCTGCAGGAGGTGGGATGAGCGCCGCCGGGAATAGGCACCACGCCCGTGGTGACGGCGCGCTCCCAGAACACCAGCCTGGCCTGCGCCGGGTCGCGGAAGAATTCCGTATCCACCAGCTCGTCGCAGGAGACAAAGGTTTTATCGGCGGCGCGGGCGTACCAGTCGTCCATGTAGTGGTCGGGCCCGGCGATCTGGCAGACACCGCGCGCGTCCGCCCGGTCCACATGAATCAGTGCGGCGTCCAGTTTGAGGGCCGGCATGGCCACCCATTCCCGGTCATCGTAGGGGCTGTCCACCAGCTTGATCTGCGGGTTGCGGGTAATGATGTCGGTGCCCAGACCCACTTCGGTCGGGATGAAGGGAATACCCCAGGCGGCGGCCCGCAGCCCCAGCAACAACATGCCCTCGTCGATTTCCATCACCTCCAGTTCGCCGGCTTCGCGCGCCTGCCGGAAGTAGGGCTCCAGCGGGATAAAATCCAGCGAGACGAAAGCGAACACCAGCTTTTTCACTTTTCCCGCCGCGCACAGCATACCGACATCGGCGCCGCCATAGGACACAAGGGTCAGGTCTTTCAAGTCCGAGCGCAGAATTTCCCGCACCAGGGCCATGGGCTTGCGGCGCGGGCCCCAGCCACCGATGCCGATAGTCATGCCGTCGCTGAGTTGCGCCACAACCTGCGCCGCTGTCATTTGTTTATCCATTAACCTGTTCCCTGATTTATGTGTGACTGCAGGCGCGTCAACTGACGATTCGCGCCATACGGTAGTCGTGTTTCACAAAATTCACCCCAAGGGTGCTCTCGGTACGTCGCACGCCGTCGATACTGCTTACGCGGGTATGGACGAACCGCGCAAGGTGCTCGGTGTTGCGCACCATGGTGATCGCGAGAATATCCGAGCGCCCCAGCATCACCCCCACAAAACCCAGCTCGGGTATGGCCGCCAACTCGCTGGCCACCGCTCCTGTGCGACTGCTGCGCTCCACTTCTATCCAGATGTAGGCCAGCAGCGCATCGCCGAAGCGGTCGATATTGGTGACGGCGGTCAGGCGGATCTGCTTTTCCTGCTCCATTCGCTTGATGCGACCGCGTACCGTGCCCTCGGTCACCCCCAGGTCGCCGGCGATCTGGCCATTGCTGAGGCGGGCGTCCCGCGACAGCCGGGACACGATCCGCCGGTCGGTGACATCCAGTTTTCCGTGCTTGCTGTCCCGCCCCGGAAAAGAAGCCGCCTCCGGGAAGGGCCTGTCATGGAACGGCACCCAGTCCGGCTGGTTCTTCAATACATCCAGGGCCAGCGCGGGAGTGAGGCGTCGCACCCCCGGCACCGTGGCCAGGCGCTCGCCGACCAGTTCATGCAGTGCGGCCTGGTCTTCGCTGACCACCAGTATCTCGATATCCTGGGCGCCCACCACCACGTTCACGGAAAACACATCGGGAAAATCGGCGAGATCCCGTGCGACCGCCTCCGGAGAGCGATCCTGCACCTGCACACCGATGGCGAGCAGCATGCTGAAGCCCGCCGCTTCGATATCGGTAACGGCCACCACTCGCATGGTGTTGGACTCTTCCAGGCGCCGCACCCGCGCCCGCACCGTATTTTCCGTGATGCCCAGCTCCCGGGCGATCGTGCGAAACGGCAAGCGGCCGTCCGTGCGCAGCAGGGTGATAATGGCCTCGTCAGTATCGTCCAGCGCGATCAGGTCCGGGGCGGAGGCAGCGGGTATGCCGCTCATGTGGGCTCGTCCGCCGCCAGCCGGCGCAGCTCGGTCTTCAGCACTTTGCCCCCGGCGTTCAGGGGGAAAGCCTCGACGAAGCGCACGCTGCGCGGCACCTTGTAATTGGCCATATTGGTCCGACACCAGGCAATTACCGCCGCCTCATCCAGCTCCGCACCCGGCGCGGGAACGATGTAGGCACGAGCCACCTCGCCCAGGCGTTCGTCCGCCACGCCAATGACCGCGGCCCGGGCCACGCCGGGCATACTGCACAGGCTATTTTCGATTTCAGCCGGATAGCAGTTGAAGCCGCCGACGATAAACATGTCCTTGATACGGTCAGTGATGCGCACATAGCCGTTGGCGTCCATCACCCCCACGTCGCCGGTCCTGAGCCAGCCGTCGGCGGTAATAGCCCTGGCGGTTTCCTCCGGATCATCCAGGTATCCGCGCATGACATTGAAACCCCGGCACCAGATCTCACCCGGCTCGCCCGGGGGTACCTCATCGCCGCTGGGGTCAACGCACTTCATCGCCACCCCGTCCATGGCCCGGCCGGAGCTGTGTGAGATTCGCTCGGCGCTGTCATCGGCCCGACAGATAGACACCACGCCGCAGCTCTCGGTCAGCCCGTACGCTGTCACCACCAATTCGAAGCCGAGTTCCTCTCGCATCTGCCGCACAAGTTCCACGGGTACCGGGGCAGCGCCGGTTACCGCCAGGCGCAGGCTGGAAAGATCGTGGTCCTGTCGCCCCGGGTGGGCCAGCAGCGACTGGTAAATAGTCGGCGGCCCGGGAATCATGGAAATCCTGTCCCGGGGAATTCGAGCCAGCACCTCGTCCAGGTCGAAACTTTTCACCGGCAGCATGTGGGCGCCGCGGATGATCGCCGCCAGCCATCCGGCCTTGTAGCCGAAAGAATGAAAAAACGGGTTAATAATCAGATAGTTATCATCCGACCGCAAGCCCACCGTGGCGCTCCAGGTTTCAAAGGTGCGGATGTTCTGGCCATGGCAGGTGATCACACCCTTGGGCTTGCCGGTGGTGCCGGAGGTAAACAGAATGTCGAGAACATCCTCCGGCAAAAGTTTGGCGGCGCGCCGCTCGACCAGCTCGGGCGCAACGCCCTCGCCCGCCGCCAGAAAATCCTCCCAAGGCAGGCTACCGGCAGCCTCGCCCGCCAGCAGGACAGTCTGCTCGAGCGCGGGCAGTTCCTGCCCCTGCAACTGCTCACAGTAATTGACCCCGAGAAACTCGCCCACGGTGAACAGCAGCCGGGCACCGCTGGCTCGCAGAATATACGCCGCCTCCGCACCCTTGAGCCGGGTATTCAGCGGCACCAGCACACCGCCCACGCTCTGGGCGCCGATTGCCGCGATAATCCACTGGTAGATGTTGGGCGCCCAGATGGCGATGCGGTCGCCTTTTTCAAGACCCGCCGCGATAAATGCCCGCCCCGCCTGAACCCGCGCCGCGTTCAATCCCGCGTAAGACAGGCGCACATCACCATCGGTAATGGCGATGCGCTCGCCGTAGGCGGCGGCCGCGTCCGCGACCACCCGGGGCAGGGTTCGTGCTGAGTAATTATCCGCTGGCATCGCGCTGGCTACGACTACGCTCCGAAGGGGCTGGAACGCCCATTATAGGTAGCATCAACCCATATAACAACTGTTATTCGTAGTTTATTTAATAATTATCTACGAATATCAAATAGACTCGGTGGCGTGTCGGGCGTCAGTGCCCGCCGTCTTCCAGACCCCCGCCACGATTCAACAGCACGGGACCGGGGCCCTCTTCGGCCAGCTTGTCGTTTTCATTGTAGATGGGGCAATTCTTCATCGACAGGCAACCGCAGCCTATACAACCCGTAAGTGAATCCCGCAATCGCTCCAGGCAGGCGATCCGGGCATCGAGTTCGGCTTGCCAGCCGGAAGAGAGGTTCTGCCAATCCTCCATTGTGGGGGTCCGCTCCCCCGGCAGGCTGGCAAATGCGGTTTTGATAGACCCCAGGCTGATGCCCATTTTTTGCGCGGCCTTGATCACCGAAACCCGGCGCAATACATCCGCTTCGTAGCGTCTCTGGTTACCGCTGTTGCGGGTACTGTGGATCAAACCTTTTTGCTCGTAGAAGTGCAGCGTGCTGACGTTGACCCCGCAACGCTTTGCCACCCTGCCAACGGTCCAGCCATCGCCCGACATGACATTACCTTCGAAAAAAAAAATAAATACTAGTGAAAAAAAACCTTTACCTCAACTTAGCTTGAGGTACTAGCATGTTTATGAAAGTAACCAGACAGGAGCAAGACCATGTTAAAGCTCGAACACCTGAACCTTGTTGTCAGCGACATTCCCGCCGAACTCGCATTTTACCAGGCGGCGTTCCCGCACTGGCGGGTAAGGGATGGCGGGGCCAGTGAATGGCACGGCAAAGCGCGGCAATGGCTGCATTTTGGCGACGACTACCAGTACCTCACCTTCAATGACAATGGTGTCGGCGAGAATCGGGACCTGGGCGGCCACCAGACCGGACTTGCGCACTTCGGGTTTATTACCGACGACATCGATGCGGTGACCAAGCGTCTGGAGGACGCGGGGTTTCAGGTCTCCAATCCGGGCGCCACCGAACCCTATCGCAGAAACGTCTACTTCATCGACCCCGCCGGGTTTGAAGTGGAATTTGTGCAATACCTCAGTGACCTGCCGGAACAGCGGAATCTGTCCAGCCAGGACGCCGCCTGAGCTTTCGGACCAGCTGGTAAATTGCGGCCTTCGCGAAGCCGCCAGCCCGGCACTTCGGGCTGGCGTGAACCCCGCTGAAGGGATCGATGCAGCAGAGGCAAGGCTACGACGGGAACGAGTAGTCCTTGAACTTCTCGCGCAGTTCCACCTTCTGTAACTTGCCGGTGGCGGTGTGCGGCAGTTCGTCCACAAACTCCACCGCCTCCGGGGTCCACCACTTGGCGATCTTGCCGTCGAACCAGGCCAGCATCTCTTCCGCGTCAAGGTCCTGGCCGTCGCTGTTCCGCACTACGATGAGTAGTGGCCGCTCACTCCACTTGGGATGGAAGTGGCCGATTACCGCAGCCTCGGCCACCTTGGGGTGGTCAGTGGCGACATTTTCCACCTCGATGGAAGATATCCACTCGCCGCCCGACTTGATCACGTCCTTGGTGCGATCTGTAATGGCCATGTAGCCTTCCGGGTCGATAGTGGCTACGTCGCCGGTCTCGAACCAGCCTGGTTCAGCGTGCGCGTCGGAGTTATCGAGTTTGTAATAACTGGAACAGATCCAGGGCCCGCGCACTTTGAGAGAGCCGAAGGCCACGCCGTCCCAGGGCTGCTCCTCACCGCTATCGCTGACTATCTTCATCTCGACACCGAAAATAGGCCGCCCTCCCTTGAGGCGGACTTTGGCGAATTCCGCATCGCTGTAACGCTCGCGACTGGAGGGGCTGCTGTTGATGCTGCCCAGCGGGCTCATTTCAGTCATGCCCCAGCCCACCCGTGTTTCCACCCCGTACTTGTCAAAGTCCTCCATGATCGACAGCGGGCAGGCGGCCCCGCCGACAATGACGCGGTTCAGGGAGTCAACCCGCATTCCAGATGACTTGAGGTAGGCAATAAGACCCAGCCACACGGTCGGCACACCGGCGGACATGGTGACACCCTCCTCGTTAATAAGGGCAGCCAGGGTTGCCCCGTCCCCCATCTTGCTGCCGGGGAATACCAGCTTGGCGCCGGCCATCGGGCAGGAATACGGCGTACCCCAGGCGTTGACGTGAAACATCGGCACGATTGGCAGTACCACGTCCTTGCTGGAAATTCCCATGGCATCCGGCATCATGGTGGCGTAGGCGTGCAGCATGGTGGAGCGATGTGAGTAGAGCACCCCCTTGGGGTGACCGGTGGTACCGGAGGTATAGCACAGCGCACAGGCGGTGTTTTCATCCAGCTGCGGCCAATCGAAGGAGGTATCGCCGGCAGCCACCAGTGTTTCATAACACTGGGCGTTGGGCAGGCTGGTCTCGGGCATGTGCTCTTCGCTGGTCAGGACGATCCAGCCCTTCACGCCGGGACATTCACCGGCGATGCCTTCCGCCAGCGGCAGGAAGTCGGGATCCAGGAATATGTATTGGTCCTCGGCGTGGTTGATAATATAGGACACCTGTTCCGGGAACAGGCGCGGGTTGATGGTGTGGCAGACATAGCCGCTGCAGGCCGCAGCGTAGTAGGTTTCAAAATGGCGGTAGTCGTTCCATGCCAGGGTGGCGATGCGATCGCCCTGGGCGAGCCCCCAACCGGCGATGCCGTTGGCCAGTTGGCGGGTGCGCCGGAAGGCATCCCGATAGGTGTAGCGATGGCGGTGGTTGTCCCTGGTGTAGGAGACTATCTCGGTTGCGCCGTTGACGCGCTCACCGTGCTCCATGATAGAAGTCACGGACAGTTGTACGTTCATCATCAGACCGTTCATTTATTGAATACTCCTTTTTATAGATAACTTGTCACAGGTCGCTTGCGGGCGCCCGATCACGGGCTGTGATTATTACCGATATACCGCAGGCTGAGTAGACACGCCAGCGCTACACCGAAAAAGATCGTGCCGGCCCGGCGGAGTCAGCTTGCCCGGGTGGCCTGGGCCAGAATTCCTGGCACAGCTCAGATTGGCAGTCAGGCTCGCGCAATGGCGACATTCGCGCCATTCATGCCGGTGCCCTGGTGCCGGCGCAGTGCCAGCAAAGCTCGAAGGTGGCCGGACAATCGCTGCCACAGTGCCGGCAATGCCAGTCCGCCTCTTCGATGGGGGCGCTGGATTGCGCCAGCGCAAGGCTGGCGCGTTCGTAGTCGCGGTCCCGCAGCACCCAGAGCTCGGGCCAGACGTCGATCGGCGCCAGCTCGCCCATGGCGCCAGCCGCGTACTCGTTGCGTATCACGCATTTGAGCCCGGCTCGTTCGAGCGAGTTGCGCGCCTGCGCAACGACGATATTGCTGGGGTGGGTGTAAACGAGTTTCATGGCGTTACTGCAGCGCCCGGAATTTCCCAGCTGTCATCCCCTGGATGGTGCGTGGCGCGGCTCTCCTGACGCAGCTTGATCAGGTGGGCCGTGAGCGACAGTTTGGCCATTTTGTGAAGGCTGGTAGAGACATCGTCGTACACCACCTTTACCAATTCATCTACCGATGCCCGCCGCAGTTCCCGCAGACAGGCGATGACCTTGTCCTCGCGTTTGAGGCGATGGTTTACCAGCCATTCCACCACCGCGCGGGAGTCTCCCATCACTTCACCGTGCCCGGGGGCGATAGATTCAAGCGGATAATCCAGCAACAGCTGCAGAGACTCGATGTAGGCTTTCATATCGCCGCTGGGGGGAATGATTACCACGGTTGAGCCGTTCATGATGTGATCGCCGGCAAACAGCATTTGCTCCTGCTCCATGAAATAACAGAAGTGGTTGCTGACGTGACCCGGCGTGTGCACCGCTCGCAAGGAGAACTCCGGTGTGACGAGGACATCGTCGTGGCGTATTTCCCGGGTCGGGGCGAAAGTATCGTCCTGGAACATATCGTCCGCCGGCAGGGCACCGATCACTTCCGCACCGGTGGCTTCGGCGATTGCCCGCCACGCCGGGGAATGATCGGGATGGGTGTGGGTGCATACGATCCAGCGAATGCGATCACCGGCGGCGCCAAGGATAGCGTCGATATGCGCAGGTATAGCGGGCCCCGGATCGAGAACCGCCACCTCTTCATTGCCCAGCAGGTAGGTATTGGTCCCCGGGCCGGTCATCACCCCCGGATTCGGCGCCACCAATCGCCGGACCCTGGAGTTGAGGCGGAAAGGGACGCCGTGCTCCAGCATCGCTTCAGACCAGATTCTTGATAGCGACGTCCGGATTTACGTCCATTTCGTAATCCACGCCATCGATTTCAAACCCGAAGAGCTGCAGGAACTCGCGCTTGTAACCCTCGAAATCCGAGAGCTGTCGCAAGGTATCGGTGTTTATCTTCTCCCACAATTCTCCCACGGCTGCCTGGATCGCAGGATCCAGCTCCTTGCGATCGGCCCGCAGGCGACCCTCTTCGTCCATATAGGGTTCGCCACCGTAGAGCGAGTCGCGAAACAGGCCATCCACCTGCTCGATACAGCCTTCGTGAATACCCTGCTCCTTCATCACCTTGAACAGCAGAGCGAGGTAAATCGGCATCGCGGGAATAGCCGCGCTCGCCTGGGTGACCACTGCCTTCAGGACAGATACCCGCGCATCCCCACCCTTCGCTGCCAGGCGTTTCCGAATATCGATGACGCGCTTGTCCAGGTCTTTCTTGGCGGCCCCTATCGTGCCGTGCCAGTAGATGTCCCAGGTGAGCTTTTCCCCGATGTAGGTGTAGGCGGTGGTCTTGGCGCCGTCCGCCAGTACGCCAGCCTCATCGAGAGCGTCTATCCACATCTGCCAGTCTTCCCCGCCCATGACCGCCACGGTATTGTCTATCTCCTCCTGACTGGCTGCCTCGAGATGGAAGTCCTGCACTTCCTCCTTGTCGGTATTAACGCCTTTCTGGGTTGCGGGTGCGCCGATAGGCTTGAGCGTGGAGTTGTGCACCACGCCGGTGACCGGATGCTGGCGGCGCGGTGCAGCCAGGCTGTAGACCACCAGGTCAACCTGTCCCATGTCGGCCTTGATGGTATCGATAGTCTTGCGTTTTATCTCGTCGCTGAATGCGTCGCCATTGATGCTTTTGGCGTACAGGCCCTCCTCTTCAGCAAATTTGTGAAACGCCGCGCTGTTGTACCAGCCGGCGGTTCCCGGTTTTTTCTCGCTGCCCTCTTTCTCGAAGAAGATACCCAGGGTGGAGGCGCCCGCGCCAAAAGCAGCGGTGATACGCGAGGCCAGGCCGTAACCGGTTGACGCGCCGATCACCAGCACCCGTTTCGGTCCATTCGCGATGGGGCCCTGCGACTTCACGTAGTCGATCTGGCGTTTCACGTTGGCTTCACAGCCGACGGGGTGAGTGGTAATGCAGAGAAATCCGCGAACGCGTGGCTTGATTATCATGGGCTCGATATTCCTCGAATATATGATTGTTCGGGTTCAGTCAGGCCGGGCCTGCCGCGCCCCAAAGTGGCAGGCAAGTCTAGCATACCGTTCCCGCGTAGCGACAACCGCGGGCAACGCGCCTTGTGTTCACGCCGTGGGTACAGTTCAATAGCCCACCTGATGAAACCACTCCAATTCGCCATGCCCGATTCACCCCTGCGCCTTGCCACGTCCGCCGCCTGGACCGAGGCGGTGATGGCGGATTTCGACAGTTTCCTGCTGGATCACGCGGCGGCGGAAAAGAAAGCGTCGGGCATGGCCATCTCCATGTTGTCACACTACCCCGACAGGCTGGAACTGGTGGCCGCCATGGCGGACCTGGCGGTGGAGGAACTCACCCACTATCGCGAGGTGGTGAAATGGATACACCGGCGCGGCCTGATCACTGTTGCCGACCGCAAGGACCAGTACGTGCTCACGCTGCGCGAATCCATCCGCAAGGGGCGCGATGTGTACCTGCTCGACCGACTGTTGACCGCCAGTATTATTGAAGCGCGCGGCGCCGAGCGTTTCGCGCTGGTGGCGGCCGCGCTGCCGGCGGGAGCACTGCAGAAATTCTACCAGTCGATTGCCCGCTCCGAGGAGCGGCACTATGAACTGTTCCTGCAACTGGCCGGGGTGTACCTGGACGCAAAAATGATTGCCGCGCGCTGGGAAGAACTGCTGACGATAGAAGCGGATATCGTCGCCAGGCTGCCGATCCAGGCGGCCCTGCACTGATGTACCGGTAGCGCCGGGGTGCCCGTCGACCTCGCCCGCCAGCGCTACCTGCAACGCCATATCGAAGCGGGCTTGCCCGAATGCCCCGCAGCCCTGTCGCCGTGGCAGCAGGTGCTGGTCATTCCCGCCTATCGGGAAGCGGCCAGTCTGCTCGACAGGCTCGCCCTGCTGCCCGCAGGAGAAGGTCGAACCCTGGTAATACTCGTCCTCAACCGCCCCGACTCGGATTCTGACGCGGGCGCCAACAACCTGTTGCGCAAGGCGGTGTCCCGCATGCGGCCGCGCGGCCCGGCAGGCGCGACCCTGCATTGCCTCAACCAACACAGCGATCTCTACCTGCACGACACCGATCGCCTGCACGGCCCCACCCCCGCATCCCGGGGCGTCGGCCTGGCGCGCAAGATCGGTTGCGATATCGCTTTCAAATGGATGTGCGAAGGCGCCATCCGCAGCCGCTGGGTCTGCACTACGGACGCGGACGCAGTGCTGCCCCCCGACTATTTCCTGAGACTGGCGCAGGTACCTGAAAATTGCGCTGCGGCATGCTACCCGTTCTGGCATACCAGCGGCGCCGACAGGCACTGCAACCTGGCGACAGCGCTGTATGAATTGCGCTTGCACCACTACGTACTGGGGCTGGAATATGCCGGCTCGCCCTATGCATGCCACACCCTGGGTAGCTGCATGGCAATTGAATTCGGGGCCTATGCCGCAGTGCGCGGCTTTCCGCAACGCGCCGGCGGCGAGGATTTCTACCTGCTCAACAAACTTGCCAAGACAGGCCCGGTGCAGCGGCTGGACGGCGCCTGCATCGAACTGGAGTCCCGTGTATCACACCGGGTGCCATTCGGTACCGGTCCCGCGGTGGCCAGGATCAGTGCGGCACAGGACCCGCTCGCGCAGCCGCTGTTCTACCACCCCGCCTGCTATGAAGCCCTGCACGCGGTACTGCAAGTGGCGCCGCAGCTGGCACGGCAAGAACCGGAAAATTTACCAGCACTGTTGGCCGCAACCGGCATGGGGCGCAGGCTGCAGGAGGCCTGCCATCTGACCCTGCAAGCGATGGACATTGCCTCCGCGATAGCCCACTGCCGCCGCCAGGGAACCTCTCCCGCGCAGTTCCTGCGCCAGTTCCACCAGTGGTTTGACGCCTTTCGCACCCTGAAATTTATTCACGGCATCCGCGATGCCGGCTGGGCCACCTGCACACTGGCCGATCTTCGCGTGCTGCGACCCCGACTCTGGCCGGACGCTGACAGCGATGACATCGACAGTCTGCGCCAGCACATCACGTCACAGCTGGGCTGGCGCCGCTAGCGATCTTCACTGCAGTACATGGGCCGGCGGCTTTTGTCGTCAAGCTACGAGAGCCCCGACCATCTGACGGGAGGGCCGGCCCCGGCAGCAGTGATGGCAGCCACCGGGCGCGCCCCCAACCGGGGATACTGGACGTAATGCTTACATCACCAGCTGGCGGATATCTCCCAGCAGTGACACCAGGCGGGTCATAAAGCGGCCTCCGTCACCGCCATTAATGACGCGGTGGTCATAGGACAGGGCGAGCGGCAGCATGTTGCGCGGCGCAAAATCCTCACCGTCCCATACCGGCTTGATCGTCGCCCTGGAAACACCCAGGATCCCGACTTCCGGCGCATTCACGATAGGGGTAAAACCAGTGCCGCCAATATTGCCCAGGCTGGAGATGGTAAAGCAGCCGCCCTGCATATCTGCCGGGCTGAGCTTGCGGTCCCGCGCCCGTTCCGCCAGCTCCAGCACCTCCCGGGCCAGTTCCCAGACGGATTTCTTGTCGGCGTCACGGATCACTGGCACCACCAGCCCTGCCGGTGTGTCCACCGCCATGCCGATGTGAACGTAGTTTTTATAAACCAGCTGCTCGCCGCCCGCGGCGAGGGAGCTGCGGAATTTCGGGTTCTCCAGCAGCGCCACGGCGCAGGCCTTGATGATGAAGGGCATGGGGGTAAGGCGGGTATTGCGCCGCGCGGCCTCATCCTTGAGCCCCCCGCGAAACTCTTCGAGCGCCGTGATATCGGCCTCATCGAACTGGGTGACATGGGGTACATTCAACCAGCTGCGCTGCATATTCGCCGCGGTGAGCTTGTCCAGCTTGCTGCGCTCGGTGACCTCCACCGCCCCGAATTTCCCGAAGTCGATCTCCGGAATCACGGCGATACCCACGGCAGAGGCGCCCTGCGACTTCGCGCCCAGCGCTTTCTGCACAAAGTGCTGCACGTCTTCCTTGAGCACGCGACCGCGCGGACCGGAGCCAGACACCTTGTCCAGTGGCACCCCGAACTCCCGCGCCAATTTGCGCACTGCCGGCCCCGCGTAAACCCCGCTGCGGTCGCCGCCAGCTGCGGCCTCATTCGCTGCTCCCGGCGCTGGCGCCGAGGCGCCAGTGACAGGCCGTGGAGCGGGCGCAGCCGCTGTGGGAGCCGTTTCTGCGGACGCTGGCGGCGATGCGCTGGCGGGTGCTGCCGATGACGCTGCCACCGCCGCCCCGGCGCCGCGCAACACCAGCAAGTTGTCACCCTGGCGGACGCTGTCGCCGGTTTTAACCAGCAGCTCAATCACCTCGCCGGCCGCGGGCGACGGCACCTCCATCGATGCCTTGTCCGATTCCAGCGCGACCAGCGAGTCACCCTCGGCCACCGTATCACCCACTGCGACATATATTTCTATCAGCTCCACCGCATCGTCGGTACCGATATCGGGCACCGTAACGGCCTGTTCCGTGCCACCGGCGGCGCCGCCACCCCGGTCGGGTTCAGGTGCTGCGGCGGGTATCGCCTGCGCCGCAGGGGCAGGGGGTTCGGCCGGGGAGTCTGGCGCTTTTTCAGCAGTCGCCGCCTCTTCCGGCGCGCCTGCCACCTCGATCACCGCCAGGGGCGCCCCTTCGGCGAGCTGCTCGCCCACTGCCACAAGCAGTTCAACCACGGTTCCCGCGTGAGTCGAAGGAATCTCCATGGAAGCCTTGTCGGATTCCAGCACAATAAGTCCCTGGTCCACGGCCACCTCGTCACCGACCGCAACCAGCAGCTCGATGACTTCCGCACCTTCGGCACCACCAATATCGGGCACTGTTACTTGTTGTTTTGACACGTGCGTTTCCTCTTCCTTCAAGCCGTAAACGGGTCGCTCTTGTCCGCGGATATCCCCAGTGAGCGCATCGCCTGCGTCACCACCTCGGGAGCGAGTTGGCCCTCATCGGCCAGTGCCTTGAGTGCAGCCAGCACAATGTACTCGCGACTCACCTCGAAAAACTTGCGCAATTTTTCGCGGGTATCCGAGCGGCCATAGCCATCGGTGCCGAGCACCACATAACGCCCCGGTACAAATTCCCGCAACTGGTCCGAATAGGCTTTCAGATAGTCGGTGGCCACCACTACCGGCCCCTCCCGCCCCTGTAACTGCCGGGTCAGGTACGGCACCCTGGGCTCTTCTTGCGGATGCAACATGTTCCAGCGCAGGGCGGCTTTGCCGTCCCGCTGCAATTGGTTGACACTGGTCAGGCTCCATACGTCGGATGCCACCTGGTAATCCTTTTCCAGGATGGACGCCGCCGCTTCGACTTCCCGCAGGATGGTGCCCGCCCCCATCAACTGCACCCGCAAGCCGTCGCCGGCAGCTACGCTGCGCAGTGGATAGATACCCTGAATAATGCCTTCCTCAACGCCCTCGGGCATCTCTGGCTGCACATAGTTTTCATTCATGGTTGTGATGTAGTAGAAGCGGTTCTCACCCTCCTGGTACATCCTGCGCATGCCGTCCTGCACAATGACGGCCAGCTCGTAGGCGTAGGCGGGATCGTAGCTTACGCAGTTGGGAATAGTGCTGGCCAGCAGATGGCTGTGGCCATCCTGGTGCTGGAGGCCTTCGCCGTTAAGCGTGGTGCGGCCCGCGGTGGCACCGATCAGAAAGCCCCGGGCCTGGCTGTCACCCGCCGCCCAGGCCAGGTCGCCGATGCGCTGGAAACCAAACATGGAGTAGAAAATATAAAACGGCACCATGGGATAGGCACTGGTGGTATACGAGGTGGCCACCGCCAGCCAGGCGGAAAACGCCCCCGCTTCATTGATGCCCTCTTCCAGGATCTGGCCCTTCTTGTCCTCTTTGTAGAACATGATCTGGCCGGAGTCGTGGGGCGTGTAGCGCTGCCCCACTGAAGAGTAGATTCCAAGCTGGCGAAACATACCCTCCATGCCGAAAGTACGGGCCTCGTCGGGCACGATGGGTACCACCCGCTCACCGATACCCTTGTCCTTGACCAGCGTGGACAACATGCGCACGAACGCCATGGTGGTGGACACCTCGCGCTTGCCGCTGCTCTTGAGCTGGCTGGCGAAAGCTGACAGGGGTGGAACCGACAGCAGCTCCATCTGGTGGCGCCGCGCCGGAATCGCCCCGCCCAACTCTTCCCGACGCTGGCGCATGTAGCGCAGTTCAGGACTGTCGGGGGCCGGCCTGTAATAAGGCACATGCTTGAGTTCCGCGTCGGAAATGGGAATCGCGAAACGGTCTCGAAACGCCTTCAGGCTCTCCATATCGAGCTTCTTCAGGGAGTGGGTCTCGTTGTTGGCCTCCCCAGCCTCACCGGTGCCGTAGCCCTTGACCGTCATCGCCAGGATGACCGTGGGGCGCTCCTGCTCCTCGGCCGCCTTGGCATAGGCCGCGTAGACCTTGTAGGGGTCGTGTCCGCCCCGGTTCAGGTACATGATGTCCTCGTCCGACAGGTCGGCCACCAGTTCCAGCAGCTCGGGGTACTTGCCGAAGAAATGCTCGCGGGTATAGGCGCCACCGTTGTACTTGTAGTTCTGCAACTCGCCGTCGCAGACCTCATCCATACGCTTCTGTAACAGGCCGGTTTCATCCCGCGCCAGCAGTGGGTCCCATTTGCGGCCCCAGATCACCTTGATCACGTGCCAGCCAGCGCCGCGAAACACCCCTTCGAGTTCCTGGATGATTTTGCCGTTGCCGCGCACGGGGCCGTCCAGTCGCTGCAGGTTGCAATTGACAACAAAGTGAAGATTACCGAGCCGCTCCCGTCCCGCCAGGGAGATAGCGCCAAGGGATTCGGGTTCGTCGCACTCTCCGTCACCCATGAAACACCAGACGTTGCGATCGCCGTGGTCAACCAGTCCCCGGCTCTGCTGGTACTTCATCACGTGCGCCTGGTAAATCGCCTGGATCGGGCCCAGCCCCATGGAAACAGTAGGAAACTGCCAGTAATCCGGCATCAGCCAGGGGTGGGGATAGGATGACAGGCCGTCGCCGTCCACCTCGCGGCGGAACTTGTCCAGCTGATCTTCATCGATCCTGCCTTCGAGATAGGAGCGCGCGTACATGCCCGGCGCGCTGTGGCCCTGGTAAAACACCAGGTCACCTGGATGACCGTTGGCCGTGCCACGGAAAAAATGATTAAAGCCGACATCGTAAAGGGTCGCGCTGGAGGAAAAACTGGAAATATGCCCCCCCAGGCCCTCGTCGTTGTCATTGGCCCGCATCACCATCGCCAGCGCGTTCCAACGCACCAGCGAGCGAATCCGCCGCTCCATGAACAGGTCCCCGGGCATCATTTTCTGCTCGGCGGGTGCAATGGTATTGGAAAAAGGTGTGGTGATGGCTGGAGGCAGGCGCAGGCGCTGCTCCTTGGCATGCTTGGTCAGCTCCTGCAGCAGGAAAGAGGCGCGCTCGGGACTGCTGTGCTTGGCCACTTCGTCGAGGGCGTCCAGCCACTCCCGGGTTTCCAGGGGATCAATGTCTTCGGTCATACCGGTCGCCTCTCAATAAATCAGCCTGAAGTCACCTGCCGACTGAGTTTCATTTTAGAATTATAGTCGACGAGTTGCGCGACTAAACTGCGAAGAATTCGCCGGAATCCGCCACCGGACACCTGCCGCGATCAACGCACGAGGCTGGAACTGTACAGTAATCAATCAGATAATGAAATTTAGTTCTGTTTTAGAACTCGACATTAAATGCCGCGGGGAGGCGAAAGCCTGCAGATGTGCCCGGCCTTATCGCGGCCGGGCAACACGGAGGGGTACTTTGTAGCAGGATCAGTCGATCAGGTAAGTCTCGTGGTCGAGCTTGATCGCGGCTGCAGAATCATCTCGCTTGAAACCATCTTCGGGCAATTGCTGCCAGCGTCCCGGCGCCACCACCAACAGGGAGTGGGGCTGCTCAAGGAACACGCGATCGTAATAGGCCTGCCAGCTTTCCAGTGTGAACGTTTCCAGGGCATCCGCCAGTTTCTGGCGCCCATCGAAGTCGAACTGTTTGGTGGCGATGGATTGCCAATAAAAATCAGCCCGCTCCCACAGGTTTTTGTCGGGACGCAGGATATCAGTCCGCAATGCGGCCTTGTGTCGGGAAAACTGCTCCTGGTCAAGCGCGGCAGGGACCGACTCCATGTAGTCACGCATCGCGGCGTAGACCTTGTCCGCCCCGGCTACCGGCGACTGGATCAGCAGTACCAGACCCGGCACTTCCAGTTGCGGCCAGGCAAACGCACTGACAATGTAGCCCAGTTGCTGCTCGGTACGCAGTTGCTGGAAGAAGCCTGACTTGGTCACTTGCGCGGCAAGGGCCGTGGCGGCCCTGTCGCTCCAGGTATCCGCGGCACCCTGTAAATACCAGGCTACCACCGAGTCGTCGTGGGGCACGTCCACTTCGTATAACAGCGATTCCCCGGCCTCCAGCTTGAGTACTCGCAGATCGGGTAGCGCAGGGGCAGGCTCCGCGGAGATTACCGTGGCCAGCATCCCGGACACCTGCTTCACAAAGCTCTTTTCATAGTTTCCGTAAATGAGCGCCTCGGCCGTGGCGCTGGCCCAGAATCCGCGGGCGTAATCCTGCACGGCCGCCATATCCAGTTGTTCCAGCGCTGCGATCAGCGCCTTCTCTCCCCACTCCCCGTACAGGAGGGACTCACGCAGGTCATCCATCACCTGGCTCGCGGGGCGGCTCGCCACGCTGTTTTGCAGGGCGCGGATCATATCCTTGCGAATATTCTCAAAGCGCTGCGGGTCGAAAGCGGGGTCGGCGATTACCCCCAGCAGTTCCTTCAGCAACAGCGCCTGCTTGTCGTTGTACCCGGTGATCCGCAGGCTGATGCCCTGGGCATGCTTGTAGAAATCGAAATCGAGTCCCGCGAGCAGCGCGGGATAGGCGTACTCATTGACATCGTCCGTCAATATAGCGGTATACAAAATGGCCGCCGCGGTCTGGGTTACGCTCTGTCCCACCTCAGGTGAACGGAAATTGATGTAGGTGGCGCCCTTTGGCACGCGGAACTGGTCATCCTGCATGAACCAGATTTTCTGGCGAGGCAACTGCAGGGCCACCTCAGGCACTGCCGCACGCCCGGGAGCCAGGGCAACCAGGGAAACATCCTCGGCGATAAACTCGTTGGGTTGCGGCAGCTGGAATGGTTCAGGTTTTACCGGATCGAGCCACTCGGCCACCTGCTCGTCCGTCACCGCTTGACGGGAGTAAGGCACCTGGTAATAAGGCGACACCTGGTCCGTTTCGACGCCCTTGTCGCTGATAGTGATCAGGACATTGCCGGCGTTGATTTCCCCCAGCAGGCCATTGATCATGATTTCATCGTAGCGGTCCATGATATATGGCCCGCGCAGCACATCCTGCGGAGCATAATCATGCATCCCCGACGCAACCGCACTCACGTAGTTGATCGGGTTACTCTCCTGCTTGAACCGGAAACCGAGGTCCGCCAGGCGCGCCTGCTCATCGTACAGCCATTGCCGCGCGCCGCGCTCTCGCAGCATATCCACGTAGGCGAAAAACAACCGCAGCACCCGCGGATACTCCTGCAAGCCCTTTTCAGTGAGCGAAATACTTACGTTGAACAGGTCACCGCCAGGCCAGCTCAGGCCGGAACCGGCGCTCAGGCCCTCGGCGAGCCCCTCGGCCTTGAGTTGCGACAGCAAGCTGCCCTCTCCCTCGTGACCCACCAGGTTACCCAGGTAGGAAACCGGCTTTACCTGGTACGCATCGCGGTAGTCGGGAATCGGGAAGGCGAGATCCATCTGGCGCAATGTCGCCTGGGGCTGAACCTGCACGAGCATGGGCAACGCGCCCGGAGCAAATAACGGTGCGGCGTACAACTCGCGTTCGCGAGAGGTATTGGGTATCTCACTGAACAGTGGCGATACCAGCGCTTCCAGTTCGTCGAGCGACTCCGAGCCGAGGACGACCAGGCGCATGATATTGGCGGAGTAATGCTCCTTATAGAAACGAACAAGCTCATCGCGAACACTGGAATCCGGGCGATCGTCCAAGGTTTCCAGCGAGCCCACCGTGAACTGGCTGTAGGGATGTTCCGGGTTTATTAGCGCCTGTAACACATCGAGGGAGCGGCGGGGATCGCTCTTCAGGCCCATCTGGTATTCAGCCTCTACCGCGCTTTTTTCACGTTCCACATAGGCCGCGTCAAAACGGGGAGCGATAAAGAACTGGGCGAACCGATCGAGCGCTTCGGGCAGGTACGCCGCATTGACATCGAAGAAATAATTGGTGTTCTCAAAGCTGGTGTAGGCATTGCGGCTGCCACCGTGCTCCGTGATGTACTCCTCATACTCCGCCGGATCAGGGTATTTGTCGGTGCCCAGAAACAACATATGCTCCAGAAAGTGCGCCAGCCCTGCGCGATCAGGAGGGTTGTCGCCGCTGCCCACATTGATATCAAGCGAGGCCGCCGCCTTCACCGTCCCTGGGTCGGAGATGAGCAGAACCTCCATGTCGTTGGGGAGGGTGAGCAGCCTGTACTGGTAGTCGTCGTTGGGACTTTTGACAGGCTGCGGCCCGGTGCCGGGCAGCGTGGTGCAGGCCGCCAATAGCAGGGCAATAAGCAGACCTGGCAGAAAGTGCAGCCTCTGCCTGGAAAAAAACGTGGGCATTGATTACTCCATTATTGATTCGGTGTTGTCTTCGCTCTCTTCGTGTTCCGCGGTCGGCCAGGCGTTGATAATGGCCTTGATCATGGTGGCCAGCGGGATCGCGAAAAACACTCCCCACAAACCCCATATTCCGCCGAAGAACAGGACCGCCAGGATAATGGCCACGGGGTGCAGGTTGACTGCTTCTGAAAAGAGCAGCGGCACCAGCACGTTACCATCGAGCACCTGGATGATCAGGTAGACCCCACAAAGCGTATAAAATTCACTGGTCATTCCCCATTGGAAGAACCCCACCATAACCACCGGCAAGGTCACCAGGGCGGCGCCTATATAAGGGATGATAACGGAGAGGCCCACCGCCAGCCCCAGCAAGGCCGCATAATTGAGGTCCATCCAGGAGAAGGCCACGTAGCTCACGGCGCCAACCAGAATGATTTCCACCACCTTGCCGCGGGCGTAATTGGCGAACTGCATGTTCATCTCCCCCCAGATTTTGCGCAGCAAGGGGCGCTCCCGGGGCAGGAAACTGGAGGACCAGTCCAGCAACTGCTGCTTGTCCTTCAGGAAGAAAAACACGAGCATGGGGATAAGGATCATGTACACCAGCACGGTCAGGATGCCGGGGATGGAAGCCACGGAGCGGGTCAGGATGGCCTGCCCCAGCGCGCCCATCTCGAGCTTCACGAGGGCGGTGATTTCATTGAGCTGCGCTGCCGTTACCAGCTCTGGATAACGTGCCGGCAACACCCCCACCAACTGGCGCCCCTGCTCGAGCATACGCGGCATTTCCGCCGCCAGGCTGGTCAACTGGCGCCAGACCAGCGGAATCAGGCCCAGGGAAACCGCGAAAAACGCGCCGACGAAAATCACATAGGCCACTGTGACACCCAGCCACTGGGGCAGGCCATGGCTCTCCAACTGGTCGGATATCCCTTCCATCAGGAACGCCAGCACCAGCGCGGCGAGCACCGGCGTCAGTATGTCGCCTATGGTCATCAGCAGGGCGATGCCAATGGTCAGCATTACCAGCAGGAGGATGGATTCCTCCTCAAACAGATAACGCCGGTACCACTTATTGAAAATCTCTAGCATTACACATCACCCTCGAGGGTTTTCAGTTCTTTTGTAGGAGATAGCGGTAAACGCCACCGACTTCGTCACTGGCAAGCAATGTGTGTCCGGACTGCTCGGCAAACACCCTGAAATCCCGTACCGACCCCCGGTCCGTCGCCAGCACCCGCAGGCACTGCCCGCGCTCCATGGCATTGAGCGCCCGCTTGGCGTGCAACAGGGGCATCGGGCAATCCAGGCCCCGTGCATCGACTTCGACCGGGTTTTCTTCACTCATCAGGTTGAGGCTCAGGCTGGCGGCGGCACAGTATAGCCATACCCGGGCATAGAATGAACTTTCGGCGGGACTATTGCTCCAAAATCCCGGTGCAAACCGGTTGCCCACATGACATATGCCTGACGTACAATGGACGCTGATTCATTCAGCCTTAAAGTGGTGATGCCCTCCTGTGTCTGAATTCGGGAAAATGAACGTTCCTGCGGGCAAGTTTGCGCTGGCGTTGCTGCTATCGATGCTGCTGGCTTTGAACAGCAGGGCAGGCACCGATGAGCTGAAACTGCCGAACCTCGGCGAATCTTCCACCAGCATGTTCTCCGCTGAGTTCGAACACCAGCTGGGTCGCACCTGGTTGCGTATTTTTCGCAGCCAGGTCCGCACCGTGGACGACCCGTTGCTGCATGACTACCTCGAACACCTTATCTACCTGCTGGTCACCCACAGCAAACTGGAAGACCGGCGGGTGGAGGTGGTGGTGGTCGACAGCCCGGAAATCAACGCTTTCGCCGTGCCCGGCGGCATCATTGGTATCAATAACGGCCTGTTGCTCTATGCCCAGACCGAGGACGAACTGGTTACCGTACTGAGCCACGAAATCGCCCACCTGAGCCAAAGGCATTTTTCCCGTGGCGTGGAGTTCCAGCAGAAGAACCAGCCCCTGACCCTCGCCGCCATGGTTGCGGGCTTCATCCTGATGGCGACAGCCGGCGCGGATGCCGGCATGGCGGCCATCTCCGCCACCCAGGCCGCCGCCCAAAGCTCAGCCCTGCGCTACAGCCGGACCAATGAGCAGGAAGCCGACCGGGTGGGAATGCAGACACTGGTTGAGGCCGGGTTTGATCCCTACGCCGCTCCCACCATGTTCGAGCGCATGATGCAGGCATCGCGCTACTCCAACGAGGACAGAATCCCCGAGTTTCTGCGCACCCACCCCCTGTCGGAAAACCGAATCGCCGATACCCGCAACCGGGCACAACAACACCCGAAGACGGAGCATGAGATTTCCCTGGACTACCAGCTGATGCGGGCCCGCGTTGGCAATCAACTGGCCACATCGCCGGAGGAGGCGGTACAGAAATTCCGTAGCGAACTGGCCGGCACGCCACGCTCCCGGGAAGCCGCTACCTACGGCCTGGTCCTGGCGCTCACGGCAGCCGGTAAAACTGACGAGGCGGCCCTGGAACTGGATGGTATCTGGTCGCAGAGCCCGGATCGTATCGAGTACGTGATTGCCGACGCCGAAATCGACATGGCGCGAAGGGAGCCTGACAAGGCGGTGAAAAAACTGGCGGCCCGCCTGAAAGTCGTCCCCGGAAACCACGCCCTGACGATGACCTATGCCGACGCGCTGATGATGGACGGAAAGCCGCATATCGCCGAGGAAGTTTTGGTGAACCAGAGCAAAATCTACCCCAATGACCCCGGCTTATGGTATCTGCTGGCGGAAGTCCAGGGCCTGTCCGGCAATATCGTGGGACTGCATCAGTCCCGGGCGGAATATTTTATTCTGAACGGCAACCTCGACCAGGCGGAAAAACAACTGACCTACGCCCTCAAACTCACCCGCAGTGATTACCTGACCAGCGCGAAGATCAACCAGCGTATGGCTGATATCGCCGAGATGCGCGTTCAGATGGATGGCTAGCGACCGCTGAGGTAGCAGCCGGCACCACTGTGGCCGCTAGGCGTTGCCTTTCACCTGCAGGCGCATGCCCGCAGCGAAATCCAGCATCCGGCGCAAGGGCACCATCGCCCGCTCACCCACCTGGGGTTCGACGAAGATTTCGTTGTCGCCGCGCTCGAAAACACCGGCCAGGGCTTCCAGATCATTCATCGCCATCCACGGACAATTGGCGCAACTGCGGCAGGCGGCGCCGTTGCCGGCGGTGGGGGCGATTATAAATTCCTTGTCAGGCGCCTGCTGTTGCAGCTTGTAAAAAATGCCCTGGTCGGTGGCCACTATGAACTGGTGATTTTCCATCTCCATTGCGGCGCGAATAATCTGGGTGGTAGATCCCACCCGATCCGCCAGTTCCAGAACAGACGCCGGTGATTCCGGGTGTGCCAGGACCGCGGCATCGGGGTATACCCGCTTCAGGTCGGCGATGCCCCGGGCCTTGAACTCTTCATGCACGATACATGCGCCATCCCAGATCAGGATATCGGCGCCGGTTTGCCGGCGCACGTAATCTCCGAGATGGCGATCCGGGGCCCAGATAATCTTCTGGCCCTGGTCCGCCAGGAATTCCGCGACATCCAGCGCGATACTGGAAGTCACCACCCAGTCCGCCCGCGCCTTGACCGCGGCGGACGTGTTCGCGTAAACCACCACCTGGCGTTCCGGGTGCTCGTCACAAAAGGCCGAAAACTCATCGGCGGGGCAGCCCAGATCCAGTGAGCAGGTGGCCTCCAGGGTCGGCATCAACACACGCTTTTCGGGGGTGAGGATCTTGGCAGTCTCGCCCATGAACTTTACCCCGGCCACCACCAGGGTCTGCGCCGGATGATCGTGCCCGAAGCGGGCCATTTCCAGCGAATCTGAAACGCAGCCACCGGTTTCCTCCGCCAGCGACTGGATGGCCGGGGCGGTATAGTAATGCGCCACGAGAACTGCGTTCTCGCGCACCAGACTGGCCTTCACCTGCTCCCGGAGCGCCTCTTCCCGGGCAGGATCCATATGCCGCAGCGCCTCATGATCAAGGTGATACTGCACCTGCTGGCGGATTATTTCGAGTTTGTCGGAGGCAATGCTCATATAAGTCTTTGAGAGGGGGTCAAAGTCAGACAAGTCTATCACAGAACAGGAACGCGGAAATCGCGCTCAAAAACCGTGCACAGCGCCCAGTTTCCGAAAAATGGAGACGCCCTGAGAAATCTTTTGCGGACAAACACTAGAATTCCTCTGAATTTTTAAGTATAACTCCCTGTTATATAAAGAATAAAAAGCACTACAAAAAAGTCTTACCGCCGGCAGCCAGCCAACATCGATAGAGACGGTAGTGTTACAGGCATGACCAGTTGACTCGGGGCTATTGAGTGAAAGAGTACAGGGTATTAATCATTTCCGACGATGAATCGGACCATCAGGCCCTGTCCGCCTGCCTGGAATCGGCTACTCCGACGCGCTTCAGATTGACCGCGCCGGATCGTTCGCACCGCCCGCTGGAAGCACTGCTGGATGATGCGGTCGACGCCGTGATCATGGCGGGCGGACCCGGAACTGAATACCTGCTCCGTCTCGCCCAGAAGAACAATGTATCCGCCCCCATCATTCTGCTGCTGGACGAAGTCTCCGAGGCTATCAGCGCGCAGCTGCGGGAGTACGGGGCCCAGGACTACCTCCTGCGCGACCAGTTGCAAAGGCAGCTGGTCACCAGGATTCTGGATTACAGCATCCAGTTAAAGGACGCGCGGGACCAGATTCAGCAGCTATCCAACCGCGACGGGCTGACCGGCGCTCTCAACCGTGCCGGCTTCCGCGCACACCTGGAGCGGGCCATGGACCGCTCCGAGCGCTACGGCTTCAATACAGCCCTGCTCTATATCAACTTCGATCAGTTTTCCAACGTCAATGACAATTACGGCGAGGCCGACGGCGACCTGATGATCAAAACCATCTCGCGCCGGTTGACCGACAAAATGCGCAGCACCGACAGCTTCGCCAGGCTCGGCGGGGACGAATTTGCGGTGGTGCTCGAAGATGTCAGCTCCAGCATAGACGTGACCCAGATAGGGGAGAAAATGCTCGCCGCGATCTCGATGCCAATGACCCTCAGCGACCACCAGGTGTCCGTTGAAGCCAGCATCGGCGCGGCCGTATTTCCGGACGACGGACGTGACTTTTCCGACCTGGTGGACAACGCCCGCAGCGCTATGCAACAGGCCAAAACCGTGCCCGGCGGCAAGTTCATTCGCTATTCCGACCGCCTTCTGTTTGATGTCGCCGGCAGCAATTCCCTGGCGGCCGAACTCCGCAACGCCGTGCGCAAGAACCAGTTCGAGCTACATTACCAGCCGAGGATAGACCTCAACCACGGCCAACTCGTGGGGTTGGAGGCGCTGCTGCGATGGAACCACCCCGAGCGGGGTTTACTATGCCCGGGTGAATTCCTCTCTACCTGCGAAGAAATGGGCCTGATGAGAACCATAGGTTACCAGGTAATCCAGCACGCCTGTTCCGCGCTGATCTGGCTGGCGAAGCAGAACATGGGCCACATCGACGTGGCGGTGAACATCTGCTTTTCGCAGATACAGGACAGCCGATTTCTGGAAATCGTGAAGGACATAGTCAGCCGCAGCGGCGCCGATGCCTCCCGGCTGGAATTCGAGCTGACAGAGTCCACCATTCTCAAAAGCCCCGGTGCGATCAAGGAGCGCATGAATGAGCTGCGGCACCTGGGTATTTCATTTTCCCTGGATGACTTCGGCACCGGCTTCTCGCAACTCTCCCACCTGACCGAGTTGCCGATCTCCGCCCTGAAAATCGATGCCTGCTTCGTGCGAGACCTGCCGCGCAACCCGCACCAGGAAGCGGTGTGCACCATGATTATCGAGATGGCGCACCGGCTGGGAATGCGGGTGACAGCGGAGGGCGCGGAAACCCATGAGCAGATTGAATTCCTGCGCGCCCAAAACTGCCAGCAAGTGCAGGGTTTCTACTACAGCCCCGCCATTCCTCTACAACAGCTCCCAGCCTTTGTTCAGGAACAGCGCTTCAAGCGCCGCGAACGGATGTTCTCCTGATTCAAGCGCTGGCGGCTTGCAGTCATTTATCCCGAAAATTGCGCAGCTGGTTTGGAGGTCGGAGGGGAAGCACGCGCACCAGACCGGGTTTTGGCGCATCCACTCGCGCCCCTACCGTATTTCAGCCCGGTTTCACAGGGATGAGGAGCGCTTAGGTCATATTGGCCCTAGGCGCGGGGTGTCAGTGATGGTAGCCTACAACTACCTATAAGTATGCGCTAACCCCGGTCTCCAATGCCCAATAAAGAACGGCCCCACCATCGCGCAAAAATCCTGGTCAGCGACGATGACCAGAACGTGCGCCTGCTGACACGCCAGTGCCTTGAAGCCGAGGGCATGATCGTCGTTGAAGCTGCCGATGGGCACGAAACACTGGATGTTTTCGTGCGCGAAAGGCCCGACCTGGTATTCCTGGACGTGGAAATGCCGGGTATGACCGGCCTGGAAGTCTGCGAAAGAATTCGCCAACTGCCGCAGGGCGAATCCATACCCATCATGATTGTGACCGGTTCGGACGACCGCCAGTCCATCGACGCCGGATTCCAGGCGGGGGCCACCCAGTACAAGACCAAGCCGGTCAACTGGTCCCTGTTGGGGCGCGATGTTCAGTACATGTTGCGAGCGAGCAACGCCCTCAATGCGCTGAAGCGGCAGGAGGACAGACTCCGCTACCTCGCCTACTACGACCCGCTCACCAGCCTGCCGAACCGGCGCAGCTTCAATGAACAACTCACGCGCATACTGAAACGCAGTCGACGCCTGAATTCCAATGCCGCCCTGCTGTTTATCGACCTGGACCACTTCAAGCGCATCAACGACTCCATCGGTCACGGCCGCGGCGACCGCCTGTTGGTGGAAATCGCCAAGCGGCTTACTCTCGAGCTGCGGGAAGACGACGCAATCAACTATTTCTCGGACCAGAATGCCGAGAACGATGACGATCAAACCATAGGCAGTACCGAGATTGCGCGCCTGGGCGGCGACGAATTCACGGTGGTATTGTCGGATGTAAAAGATACGATGCATGTAGAGCGGGTCGCCAGGCGGATACTGAACGCCCTGTCCGAACCTATCGCGCTGCAATCGCACAATCCAGTCGTGACCCCAAGCATTGGCATCGCGATTTTCCCCCACGACGGCAATGACCCCGACACCCTCATTCGCAATGCCGACACGGCAATGTACGTGGCCAAGGCGGAGGGCCGCGCCTGCTACCGTTTTTACGACGAGGAGATGAACTCCCGCGCAGTTGAACAGCTGAAGATGGAGGAGGAACTGCGCAACGCCTTGCGCAATCACGAGCTGGAACTGCGCTATCAACCGCAAGTGGACACCAAGTCCGGCGAAGTGGTTAGCATGGAAGCGCTGGTGAGGTGGAAACACCCGGAACGCGGAATGGTATCGCCGCTGGAGTTTATACCGGTGGCGGAGAGCACGGGCCAGATCATTGAACTGGGCGAATGGGTCATGGGCGAGGTTGCGAGGCATTGCCTGTACTGGGATTCGCTGGGCATCAAACCCTTCCGTATCTGCGTGAACATCTCGCCACTGCAATTCAACCAGGCAGACCTGCCGCAATGGATTGCCGGCTTCCTGAAAAGATCCAAGTTGACGCCGGACAGGCTGGAACTGGAACTCACCGAAAGCGCCATCATGACCGATGCGAAAACCAATATCGCCAAACTGCGTGCGCTCAAGGCGCTGGGGCTGCAATTGGCGGTGGACGACTTCGGCACCGGCTACTCATCCCTGAGCTACCTCAAGCGGTTCCCGATCGACACCCTCAAAATTGACCAGAGTTTCGTCGCCGACCTGCACAGCGCCGATGGCGCCGCAATCGTCGACGCCATTATCGCCCTGGCCAAGACCCTGAAGCTCAGGGTTATCGCGGAGGGTATAGAAGACGAGTACCAGCTGTCATATCTGGTGGCAAAAGAATGCGACCTGCTGCAGGGTTTCTACTTCGCCAGGCCCATCTACCCGGAAGATGTTCCGGATATGCTGCGGCAGGTGTTCTCCTGGGAAGACTTCGGCACCCACGCCCGCAGTATTCGCTGAGAACCAGGCTCTGTATGAACTATCGCTCTCCTCTGGCGGCGCTGTCGATTTGTATCGCCCTGGGCGCTGTGGCACAAACGCCCGGTGCCAACGAACCAATAAAGGTCTTCCTGCAAGGCACCTCGGCCGCTGAATTGTCCGCGCTGGTGGAGTCACAGGGCGGCACGGTCACCCACAACCTCCACATTATTGACGCAGTCGGCGCCATGCTGACCCCGAACCAGCTGGAGAAAGTACTGGCCTCCGGGCAGGTTGGTCGCTTTTTCGACGACCTGTCATTGTCCGAAACGCCGGAAGAGCCGGATAAAGAGGGCGAGACGGACTGCAAGCTGCACGGCTCCGTTCAACTGGATATCAACAAGCAGGACATCCACTGGTTAATCTATAACAAGGATCAGAACCCGGCGCGCCTGGAACGCCTGACGTTATCGTGGCCAAGCCAGTTCGGCCGTATCGAGCAAATCACCCTGGGAGACCAGATCCTCGACCCAAAACTGCTTGCCAGCGTGGGTGAAAGCACCGCCCTGATTGAGCTTGAACAACTCCCCGCAGACTCGTCACTTTTGCTCAACGGAAACCAGCGCCTGGGCATTCATTTCAGCGACAGCCCCGGCCAGCCTGTGCAGCAGCGAGACTTCGAAGTCAAAGCAAGCTTCGCCGGAGACTGCTCGGTGGAACTCATCCCCGGCTACGATGATAACCACGAGAATTTCCACTACAACGCGGCGGCGGGGGTAGATGCCCTGCACCTGAACGGCGTGACCGGCAAGGGAATTACTGTTGCCGTCATCGACTCCGGCCTGTGGGAAGACCCGGCACTGAGTCGCGACACAGCCGGACAGCCGCGCATTGTCGCTCGCTACGACGCGATCACCAACACCACATCCGGTGAAGTATTCGATGCCAGCGGGCACGGCACCCACATGACCAGTGTCCTGGCCCACAACGGGGCCGTTACCCGCAACGGGGTGGCTACCGGGACATTCAAGGGCGTCGCCCCCGATGTGAATCTCGTGGCTGTGAAGGCATTTGATGTGGAAGGCCAGGGAGACTTTCTGGATATCGTGCGGGCGATCCAGTGGGTGGTCGACAATAGAAAAACCTATGATATACGCGTGCTCAACCTTTCCTTCGCAGCACGGCCGCGCTGGCACTACTGGCAGGACCCGATCAACCAGGCGGTCATGCAGGCCTGGGCCGACGGCATCACCGTGGTAGCCGCAGCCGGGAACGAGGGCCCCGAGCTAATGACAATCGGCTCACCCGGAAACCTGCCTTATGTCATCACAGTGGGCGCCATAACTGATTCCTGGACACCCGCGGATAGAGACGATGACTATATCCCCGACTTTTCATCTCGCGGACCCACCCCCAGCGCCCATATCAAACCCGACCTGGTGGCACCTGGCGGGCATATGACAGGCCTGACCCGCCCCGGCTCAACCCTGACGCTGGAGCACCCGGAATACATCCTGCGCACCGGGGAGTTCGTCATGACGGGCTCCTCCCAGGCCACCGCGCTGGTATCGGGAGTTGTAGCCCTGTTGTTACAGCTGAAACCCGACCTGACGCCCGATGACGTGAAGTGCATGCTGCTGACCAGTGCTGAGCCCGCTATTAATAGTGACGGTCTGCTGGCTTACAGCCCATTTCAGCAGGGCCATGGATATCTGAACGCCACCAGAGCGGTAACCCTCGGCGAAATCGGATGCGGCAACGCCGAATTGGACATTGATCGGGAAATATCCGGGATCGAACACTCAGAGGGCCCCGCGATAATCGACAAGGACGGGAAGGCCAGCCTACCGGGACTCAGCGAAATGGTTTCACCAGAACCGGCCGCCAAGGGAATGAGCAAAACACGCAAGTGGGGCGTCAAGGCACATATCGAACGGCAGAACCCGCCCCCCGCAAACACCACCAGCCCCCTGAAAACGCCCCCATTCGACTGGATGCAGCTGTACCTGGAGGAACGGAACAAGATCGAGAGCCTGTCCCGGCAGGACCCCGGCTGAGCCCTATTCGCGAGCGCTAGCGAGGGGCACATCGCGAGGCGCACAAACATACCCCTTTAGGGTTAATGCCCCGCTACCCCCTTTCCTCACTTTTCCAATATATTACATTGACTTACGGTGTTTCAGCCGAGCACATCTCTTCTGGCCGACCGACATCTTAAGGTGACCTACCCCAAAAAGGTTATGTACCCCCCTTCAACTCCCCCCCTGTTGTCCGTATAAATAAGTCAAGCATCCGAATAAGAAGATGTGATTGGTGTCCCAGAGAGGGAATCAACTGGCGGAATTACGTCACACTTTGGACAAAAAACAGACAATTTGAAGGCGGGCAAATATCATGAAAACAATCAAAACTCTCGTATATACCGGTGTGAGCAGCCTGACAGTCGCAGTCTTTGCTCCTTCTATTGGCATGGCAGAAGTCAACAAGGCTGTCGCCGCAACCGAGTCCGGCTCCCACAGCCTGGTACACAGGGTCAGCCATTCCCTGGCAGACAGCGAGAGTTATACCTCTAACGGCCCTTCCGGCTACAAATGGGGCCGAAAAGTCGAGCAAAACGACGCCAAGGTAGATTGGGCAGGATCCACCCACGCCCGCAGCGGTTACAAGTGGGGCGATGAAGCCACCTCCGGAGCAAAAGTCCAGGCTTACGCAAACAACGCTTCTTATCAATGGGGCGTTCGTAGTTATGCTGACCAGACCGGCTATCGCTGGGGCCTCAAGAACTTTCGCTGACCAGTCCGGCTACAAGTGGGGCCTCAAGAACTTCGCCGACCAGTCCGGCTACAAATGGGGCCTGAAGAACTTCGCCGACCAGTCCGGCTACAAGTGGGGCCTGAAGAACTTCGCCGACCAGTCCGGCTACAAGTGGGGCCTCAAGAACTTCGCTGACCAGTCCGGCTACAAGTGGGGCCTCAAGAACTTCGCTGACCAGTCCGGCTACAAGTGGGGCCTCAAGAACTTCGCCGACCAGTCCGGCTACAAGTGGGGCCTCAAGAACTTCGCTGACCAGTCCGGCTACAAGTGGGGCCTCAAGAACTTCGCTGACCAGACCGGCTATCGCTGGGGCCTCAAGAACTTCGCTGACCAGTCCGGCTACAAGGGGCCTCAAGAACTTCGCTGACCAGTCCGGCTACAAGTGGGCCTCAAGAACTTCGCCGACCAGTCCGGCTACAAGTGGGGCCTCAAGAACTTCGCTGACCAGTCCGGCTACAAGTGGGGCCTCAAGAACTTCGCTGACCAGTCCGGCTACAAGTGGGGCCTGAAGAACTTCGCCGACCAGTCCGGCTACAAGTGGGGCCTCAAGAACTTCGCTGACCAGTCCGGCTACAAGTGGGGCCTCAAGAACTTCGCTGACCAGTCCGGCTACAAGTGGGGCCTCAAGAACTTCGCTGACCAGTCCGGCTACAAGTGGGGCCTGAAGAGCCATATCGAACAAAAGTAGGCTTAACAGCAGGATTCGAGCTATCAGCAGTATTTGCAACTAGCGTACGAAACTTGAACTGAGACCACAGTACTAGAATAAGCTTTCTCCAGGCATGGTGTTAGAAGAGACTGCCTTCCCTCTTCTAGCACCGTGCCATTTTACTTACAGACGATCACAAAACCGACCCACCTCTAGACTTTCCCCTAAAGCGCTCCCAATTAGCCATAAATCACGCTCCAACTGGTTTCGATTGAAGATATACATTAGACTGAGCCGATTTCCCAATTTGTGATAATTTGGCTGTATGAGGATTCTTCTACTAGCGTTAGTCCTCTGTCTATTGAACTCTCGGTCGGCAAGTGGAGCTGAAATATCCCCACCCATTTTGATTGACTTTTTGCCTGAGTCAATTTCGAAACAACTTACACAGCAGACTGTAATCCAAGTATTCCAGGACTCTCGGGGTTTACTGTGGATTCTTACGCAAGAGGGGCTGAGTAGCTACAACGGATTTCAGTTGGAGAATTATAAATACTCTCCGACCACTTCTAAATCTATATCCTCTAATCAAGTAACACGGATTACTGAGAGCCAAGATGGAACGCTATGGATAGCAACTATCGGAGGAGGCCTGAATCGATACAATCCAGCCGATAATTCGTTTTCTGCTCTATATGCAAGCCAGGACCGACAGCACTCACCCCTATCGAATAATATTCTGACTGTGTTCAGCGCCGTAGATGGAATCCTTTGGCTTGGATATGACGGTGCCTTTAGCGCCTTTAACCCCACAACTGGAGTATTCAGACACTATCTACCTGCATACGAAAATCTTCCTTCACTCGGTCTCATTAGTCGGTTCGACCAGGGGGCTGATGGAAGAATATGGGCAGCAACTCAACAAGGAGTTATTGAAATCGATGTAAACACTAATCGAATTTCCTTACATAATCATGAACAAAATAATACAGACTCCATAGTTTCCAATGACATAAAAAGCGTCATGGTAGACAGTAATCAAAGGGTCTGGGCGCTATCGCGAAATATGGGGATTAGCGTTATTGACACAAAAGCAAGCTCGATACGCAACTTCAAAAATAATCCCAATGACCTGAACTCACTTTCATCTAATGTCGTAAACGACGCTTTCGAAGATAATGAAGGTAGAGTATGGATTGGGACATACGAAGGGCTTGATCTTCTTTTAGAGGATGATTGGAAATTTTTTAGATACAACCGTCAAAATACCGACTTACCGTCGGACGTCGTAAACAGTATTTACCAAACCCAAGAAGGCAAATATTGGATAGGCACTTTCTACGGGCTTGCATCAGGAACACCAACACTCTTCCCAAAAACCGACACGCTCTATGGCGGACTTTCCAGTGATTCGGTCAATGCCTTCACTGAAACAGCAGATGGCAGTCTTTGGGTGGGGACTGACGATGGACTCAATCGCCTAAGGCCAAGCGGCAAAACCTTTGAATGGATCAATGAGTCGACCGTGCCTAGCATATCTAGTCCAGACGTAATGTGCTTGCTCGCAACCGGGAATACCTTGTGGATAGGCACTTATAATGGAGGACTGAATAGACTTGATATTTTGACCAACAAGACCAGAGCGTTTATCCACAGCAACCAAGATCCTTCATCGATTGGTGCGAACGGCGTAACATCTCTTCTGCACACGATAGATGGGCAGCTGTTAGTCGGAACCTTTGGTGGGGGGCTCAGCATCTATAATGAAGCTAAGGAGAACTTCTACACACTTAAAAGTATCCCAGGAGATAGCACCAGTTTAAGCAATGATAAAGTAATTGCGCTGTTTCAGGATTCGCTCGGGATGATATGGGTAGGCACCGAAAGGGGCTTAAATCGTTTCGATCCCAACACCAATACATTTGAGAGCTTTTTTACCGACGGCACCAATCCGAACAGTATCTCTAGTGACATGGTGTGGGCATTTTATGAAGACCCTGAACAGCGACTATGGCTGGGCACGAGTGGTGGCGGTCTAAACCGCTGGGATGCCTCTGATCGAATTTCCGGCACACAAAATTTTCTCCACTACTCAGAGAATATCTCACTACCTAGCTCAAACGTTTACGGAATCAAAAGCGACCAGCGCGGTCACTTGTGGTTATCACATACAAGCGGCGTAACCAGCTTCCATCCTGACACACTTCAAGCTCACCAATACGGCATCCGAGATGGATTGCAAGACTCGGAATTCAACATGGGCGCTTCATATAAGGCAAATTCAGGTGCTATATATTTTGGTGGTAATCGTGGTTTTAATATTATCCCGCCGATGGGGATCGAAGGGAAAAGCATACCACCCCGTGTCTCGATATCCGATATTAGGATAATGAACCAAAGCAAAGTCTTTGACGTTCCATATGACAAGCTGGACGTACTCGAATTGGGCTATCAGGATCGAATGCTGTCGGTAGATTTTTTTGCAGCTGATTATTCGAACCCAAAACTCATTCAATATGCATATAAGCTCGAAGGAATTAACCCGGATTGGGTAGTTTCACCAGAAGCGCACATAGCCTCGTTCACTACACTCCCACCCGGTAAATATAACCTCAAGCTCGCGGCAGCGAGCCCGAACGGAATATGGAATTGGGAGGCTCTACAACTGCCAATACTCGTCAGACCTCCGCCTTGGCAGAGCCCAATTGCTTACACAATCTATGGATTACTTGGGGTCACGGTGCTCGGATATCTCATATTTCGGCAAAACCGACAGGCTGTAATTGCATTGGAGCGCCAGAAAGAACTTGAATCGAAAGTAACAGAACGTACCGTAGACCTCCAAATTGCACGGCAGTTGGCCGAAGAAGCCAACAAGGCAAAGTCGAACTTTCTCGCAACAATGAGCCACGAAATCCGTACTCCTATGCATGGCATGATTGGGATGACGGAGTTGCTTTTGCATACCAGTCTAAACGAGCAACAAAGGAGATTCGCGATTGCCGCGCACAATAGCGGCGAAGCTCTGCTGAGCTTGATCAATTCAATACTCGATTTTTCGAAGATAGAAGCGGCAAAAGTCGAACTTGAAGTAATAGATTTTTGCCCAGTTGAACTAATCGATGAGGTCTGCTACTTACAGGGAGAGCCCTCGCATCGCAAAGGCCTTTCTCTGGTAAGTATCTGCGAAGACAGTGTGCCTTCAAGGGTCACAGGAGATCCAACCAAGATACGTCAGGTGATAATGAATCTCGTCAGCAACGCCATAAAATTCACCCATGAAGGAGAAATTGTAGTAACCGTAGATTCAAAGCCAGATCCTAGTGATTCAAACAGGGAAGTTCTTTCTATATCCGTTGAGGACACCGGGATCGGAATGGATGAGGATACACAGAAACGCGTGTTCGAGGCATTCACGCAGGCCGATGCCAGCACAACTAGACAATACGGTGGAACAGGCTTGGGGCTAGCCATTTCGAAGCAGTATGTCGAGATGATGCATGGAACTATTAGCGTAGCTTCAACACCTGGCAAAGGAACAACAGTAACAGTTGCACTTCGACTAGAGGTGGACAAGAACCTTGCGCTAATCGAAAAACCTTTGCAAGGTGCGACCGCACGATTTTTGTGTGATGATAATGGCACACTGGCTATGGTAACCTCGCATTTACGGAGACTCGGAGCCAAAACTCGTCAGGTGCTAGACATCACTCAACTCTCGTTGCCACTCTCGCCAAACGAATTCATTATTGTGGATTACGACTATCTAACCAAACATTCACACATTGCATCCCAGCTTGAGAAAATAGAGCAAAACAGAGCAATTCTGCTCACACCCCTCACCACCTCCGTGCGCTTTCCCATACTCGATTCTTGGAAAGCAATAACTAAACCGATAACTTTATCTTCTGTATCTGACAGTGTTATCAGTGTTGTCGCTGAACCCAACACACCCTTTTCAGAATCAAACAATCTAGGAGTCAACGCTGAACGGGGCAAAGGTCTTGTTTTGATCGCGGAGGACGTAGAAACAAACCAAAAAATAGCGAGGGAAATGCTTCAACTCTTGGATATGGAGGTAGATATCGCATCAAACGGTCGTGAAGCAGTGGAGAAGTTTAAATCCGGTAAGTTCACTCTGATTTTTATGGACTGCCAGATGCCAATCATGGATGGCTTCGCTGCTACTCGAGAAATTCGCGAGTTCGAAGAACACCATAAGCTTGCATCTATACCGATAGTCGCGTTGACCGCAGGAATCAATAGGGAAGACAAGGATCGGTGCACCGACGCAGGAATGGATGACTACCTTACGAAGCCTTTTTCAATATCAGAATTGAGTAGTGCAATTCGAAAGTTTGACAAACGAATAGGTAGCCAGAAAAAGCGATCATTTCCTATCGTTGACAGTTTAAAGTCAGACGATGTAGACGGTTCAGCTAGTAGCAGTATTTTCAATATGAAGGCAATTGACAATATTCGCGAAATTGAGATACAGACTGGCAAGCCGCTTCTCCCAAGTATCCTAGAAGGATTTGAAAGCCAGATGGGAGAGAAATTGCTGGAACTATCCACGAATTTTCAAGATGGTGATTCCGAAAAGATGTTCCGTACAGCCCACGCGATAAAATCGATGAGTGCCAATATAGGCGCCGAAAAAGTACGCAATCTAAGCGCAGAAATTGAAGCAATGGGACGGCGGGGCGAACTACCACCCAGCGATGGATTTGCTACTTCACTTAGAAGTACTCTTGAAGAGTTTGTTAAAGAATTTAGATCCGCATTTATTGACGCAGAGCAGAAACAAAATATAAAACATCAACCGCACGAAATTTCCTCGCGCTTTGGGTCTGCGAAATAATCTCGGTTCGCTGTCCAATAAAGTAGTTGTTCGGTTTTTAGTTTTGAGCGTTATATCCCTCATATTGCTTACCCATTGAGAGGATACGGGAACTTGTTATACCGGAATCCAATTGTAGCCTCACACAAAGTTATCAGACTAACCCTTCTGTGCACTGCATATTTGGTGCTGCTGCACTCTATTAAGTCGTTCGCAGAGGAACATTACTCAATAAGCCCATGGCCGCTTAGCCAAAAGATGAGTCAGGAGTCTATTCTAAGCGTTTTACAGGCGAGTGATGGAACACTTTGGATTGCAAACCTGGCTGGCGTTAGCAGATACCAGGGCGGCAACTTGACCATGTATCGACCGCAAAACTCTAATGGCGAGTATATTGCAAGCTCAAGCATTGTCACAATTCTGGAGTCAATTCGTGGCACGATATTCGTAGCGACCAAGGATGCTGGGTTATTGATCTTCGATGAAAGCGAGAATCGATTTCAGTCCTTGGATTTGAATACAGAGAAAGACCCGATATACGAAAGGATATCAGCCGCTTTTCTTGATGAACAAGGCGAATTATGGCTTGGCTATGAGTCCGGAAATATTTTGCGCTACTCTACGATGAGGGAAAGTATCAATTTGCCTGGCATCTCCCTAGGCAGCAGAATAGTTGATTTTACTCAGAGCCCTTCGAATACGGTTTATATTGCGACAGGCGACAACAATCTCTTTCGTGTTATGGAGAATTCCCATTTGGCAACAGAGGTAGAACTCACTGATTCGTGCCGAAATTCCTTCTCCGATCTCGAAGAAATTTCAGCCATATCGACTGATACAATATGGTTGGGCACGAGTGGTAGCGGATTGTTGATTTTCGATTCTTCTACTGGAAACTGTCAAATCCCGAAGTTGATCAGCTCCCAAGCACCTACCATAGCAAGATCCCACATCCATGAAATCCTCGTCGATAGAGAGAACAATGTTACTTGGGCCGGCAGTGATCAGGGGTTATATAGAATTGACTCTGACTTTAGTGTTCTGCGCTTTTCAACAGAGAACTCGAATCTGACCGAGAATGAAGTTTCATCGATCTCACCCTATAAGAACAATATATTTTGGATAGGTACCTACAAGGGGCTCAATTACTTGGTACCCACCGCTTTCGAGTCATACAACGGTAGCCTTGATAAGCGGCTACGCTCAATTGTAGCGATAGCGAGTTCCAATGAATTTGGAAGTTTAGTTGCCTCATACAATGGCTTGCTACTCTTTGACGCGACCAAGGAGGTCCATCGGAACCCTTCAGAGGCTAATTCAATACTAAGACTGATAGACAATCAGATAATGTCCCTTCATGTTTCCGCCGAAGGCATCTGGATTGGTTATCGTGCCGCGGGACTTCAGTTTCTGGGGGTTGGCGAGAGTAACGAAATTCATACCTGGCGATACCAAGGCTCACCCGAATTATCCTCCGACTCAGTCAGCGCTATCCTTTCCACCAAAGATGGCAAGGTACTAGTTGGTACCTATGGGGGTGGTCTCAACATTGTATCGCTTGAAGAAGATACACAGGTTTACTCTGTTGGCAATAATCGAGTCATAATGCTGTTCGAGTCAATGGACGGCACAATCTGGATTGGGACAGAGTCCGGCCTATTTTCGTTTAACCTAAAAACACGTAAGTTAAACGAGATAGCATTGAGAAAGCCCGACGATACAAACCAAACTCATCCTGTTGTATGGGACATGGTTGAAAGCGAAGATGGGGATTTGTGGCTTGCGACAATGCATCACGGACTATTTATTTGGACACGAGAAGGCCAGGTAGAACCTAGCGCTCACTCGATTTTTCCAGTCCTTAATCCCAGCAGTTCTTTCAGTACTGTCTATTCTCTTGAAATGGATAATCAAGGCTTCATTTGGAGTTCAACTGATTCTGGATTAGTTCGAATTGATTCGAAAACCAAAGAGATAAATATTTTCTCTAAACAGCATGGACTACAACAATCGGAGTTTGATTTCGGCGTTTCACACAAAGACAAACTCGGATATCTGTACTTCGGCGGGAGCGACGGCTACACAAAGTTTGACCCGAAGTTGCTAGATGAAAAGCAGAATACGCCCGAGATCGTTCTTACAAAAATGGTGCTGGCAGATCTAACTCTACAATCCATCAGAAAATTGAGCGAACTCCACAACCTCCAACTAACCCACAACGACTACTTCGTTCAATTCAACTTCAGCGTACTGGATTTTCTGGATCCTGAGAAGAATCAGTATCGCTATATGCTCGAGGGGTTTGACCCGGACTGGCTTGATAATGGCACCAGGAACACTGCGACCTATACCAGCTTGCCACCGGGTGATTATATATTCCGGGTTCAGGGGGCCAACTCTGCGGGGGTATGGAATCGAGATGGTATTTCTCTGGCCATTGAAGTTTTGCCGCCTCCATGGCTCACGTGGTGGGCGTTTACGGGCTACGCGCTCGTACTCATGTTTCTCCTCTGGCTTGGCACCCGTGCATATGTCAGCTTTGTCATTCAACGTGTGGCGAAGCAAATGGCCGTCAGAATGGTCGAGGCTGAGGAGCGTGCCGACGACGAAATGCAGGAACAGCTCGAGATTCACGATGACCTCGTTAAGTCGGTCTACATGCACAGCGTATCCACCCTCAACCTGGTAAGCGAGTGCCTCGCCATAAAGGGCTCTTCTCTTGCGGATACCGATGCCCAGGCATCGACCGATAGCAGCGTGAAGCGGGTTCTCGCGCTGGCAACACTGGAAGATTGCCTCTACTACCAGAATGAGATCCTGCTTGCCGATCTCAATAAATATACCGATGTCATCCTCCATGACCTGCTCAAGGAATCTCCCGTGGGTGAAGAGAGCATCATCACCATCAACGAGGTCATGACCAAACCTTTTCCAATAGAGCAGGCTTCGGTTCTGGCGATAGCGCTTTACGAACTGCTCGAGAACTCTGTCCAGCACGCATTCGAGGACTCACCTGGGGCAAACTACCTGCATATCACCCTGGCCGCGGAGCAGTCCGAGCAGCCGAAGATTCGCTATCGGCTAACGGTGCAGGACAACGGGCTGGGTATCCCCCCCAATATCGACACTTCCGAGGCGCAGACTCCCGGACTCATGATTGTAGCCGCAATGACCAAAAGGCTTTCAGGTGTATTAACTTTCACAGTTAAGAACGGCACTATCGCAACAATCACCTTTCCCGGGAAGGCCGCCCCCTAGACCCGGCGCTGGCTAAGCGATTCGCTGGAATACTTTCCTGCCTCGATGTTACATTGTGCCCTTGATAGCGTTGAGGCTGCGCCCCTGCAACCACAACCAAATGGGAGCCTTGCCTGAGATGCTCTCTTTGACAGTTTGCCGGACCGAGTACGAGAAGCGCCACGTGAATGAAGTAAAATTTGAAAAGCGACTGCACGTATTTGGCAGCGCCTGCCACCTGGTCGCCAGCGGCAGCGACATGAACAACACAGATCCGCTCGAACTTGCCGAAGGCGAGTTTACCCGCCTGGAGGCCAAATTCGCCTCGTTCAGACCCGACAGCGTCATAGCCAGTATCAATGCGGCTGCGGGCACCGGCAAGCCTACCCCGCTGGATGCCGAAGCGCGCAGCCTGTTCAGTTACGTAAACGCCCTATGGGGCCAAAGCAACCATGTGTTCGATCCCTCAATCCGAGTCCTGCTTGGCTGCTATAGTCCGGAAGGCAAGCTGATCGCCACACCGGAGCAACTGCAGGCTACCCTCAAATTGGTTGGTTGGTCCGGACTGGAAATTGGCAGCAGGGGCGCGCTCCTGTCACAGGAAGGCATGGCCATCAATCTCGACAGTTGCATCAGGCCCTATGCTGTGGACTCCGTGCGAAAGATCCTTATCAAAGCCGGCGTCACCAACGCGCTTATCGATCTGGACCAGGATGTTGCGAGCATAGGCAGGCAGCCCGACGGCGCCAACTGGTTGGTCGGTGTGCGGCATCCCAAGGGGCAGCGGACCGCCTTTACGCGATTCAAGCTGAACGACCGGGGATATTCCCTGCGCGGTAACTTCGAGCATCGAATGACCATTGAGAATGAGTGTTACGGTCGCGCCCTGAGCCCGGTAGACGGGCAACCCCTGCCGGGGCTATTGAGCGTGGCGGTTATCGCGGACAATTGCCTCACTGCTTGCAGCGCCGCCAACATCGCGCGCCTTAAAACCGAAAAGGCCGCGCTGTTGTGGCTGGAAAAGCTCGGACTGCCGTGGATGGCTGTCGACCGGCAGTTAGTGTGCCACGGGCCGCTTGCCCCCGCCTGACAGCGCTAAATCAGGTTGCGCTGAAGCGGGGCTGGCGTTTTTCGCGCTGGGCGGCGAGACCTTCACGAAAGTCCGCTGATTCCGCGCACATCTCGGCAAGTTCCCTTGATTCGTCTTCACGGATCGAGCCAGCCAGTACCTGGGACAGAATGTTCTTCATGGAGCGGACCGCGAGAGGTGCAAGAGTCGCTATTTTCGTGGCCAGTTCTTCCGTCGCTTCACCAAAGCGGCTCGGCAGCACAAGATGATCCAGAAAGCCCATTTCGAGCATGGCACGTGCGTCAAATTCCTCTGCCGCCAACAGTATTCTACGGGCGAAATTGACACCGAGCCCCTGCACCAGTCGCTGCACGCCGCTGGGCGGGTAGCAGATGCCTATCGCCGCAGCCGGCACCCGCATTCGGCTACCCTCCACGCCCAGTCGGAAGTCACAACTCAGCGCCAGTTCAACACCGGCCCCGAAAACGTTGCCGTTCAGGGCGCATATCGTCGGGATGGAGAGGCTGGCCAGTTGGTCGGCGGTTGTTCGAAAGCAATCTCCACCGATTTCGCCGGCACCCAGCTCCTGTAAGGATGCGCCTGCACAGAAGGTCTTCTCCCCCGCCCCGGTCAGGATGAGCACGCGCACCTGGGGGTCTGCCGACACCGCATTGAGATACTCCTGAATACCCAGCAGCTGCTCCAGCCCGAGGGCATTATGGCGTTCGGGTGTATTTATGGTCAGGCGCCCTATATGGCCTACCCGGCTGTACAGAATTGTATCCGTCATCATTGATCTCCCCACTGGTCGCAGACGAGTGTGGCACAGCCTTGTACGCGCTGCCAATACCGAGGCGGCAAACCGGGTGGACACGCGCGGCAGTGGCAATGATACTGTGCGTCAAAATGGAGGGACCACAAAATGACTGTTCGCTGCTCCTGGTGTGGTACCGATCCGCTGTACGTCGAGTATCACGACAGGGAATGGGGCGTTCCCACCCTGGACGATGCCAGCCTGTTCGAGATGCTTGTGCTTGAAGGGGCGCAGGCGGGCCTGTCATGGCTCACCATTTTGCGTAAGCGCGAGGGTTACCGGGAACTCTTCGACGATTTTGATCCCAACCGCATTGCCCGCTACCCGGATCGAAAACTCGACAAACTGCTGCTGAACCCGAAGATCATCCGCAACCGGCTCAAAGTCTATGGTACCCGCCAGAACGCCAGGGCATTTCTTGCGGTGCAGGACGAGGTGGGTAGTTTTTCAGAGTACATCTGGGGCTTCGTGGACCACCGTCCCACCCAGAACAAATGGCGGAATATGAAAGAGGTCCCCGCAACCACCCCAACATCAGACAGTCTCAGCAAAGACCTGAAAAAGCGTGGTTTTACTTTCGTGGGCTCCACCATCATGTACGCCCACATGCAGTCCACGGGTATGGTCAATGATCACACCATCGACTGTTTCCGCCACCGCGAATGCCGGCGTATGGCCTCGACAGTACCGGGTCGCTCCTGACCAGGCCCAATACTACATTCCATAGGATTCTTTTTGCCCTCACCCAATCCCGACCACCGCGCAGCCCCCAGCCATAGTGTCTGGCGGCTTGCCTGGCCGACCATTATCTCCAACCTGCTGTTCAATACGGTCGGGTTCATGCATATCAAGATCGTCGCTGAGCTCGGTACCAGTGCGGTGGCGGCGGTAACCACCGGGCACAGGGTATTTTTCCTTGTCCAGGCTATCCTGATGGGTCTGTCGGTCTCGGCAACAGCGCTCATAGCCCGCAGCTGGGGCGCAGGGCATGTCGAACAGGCCCGCAACGTCAACTGGACGGCCCTGGTACTATCCCTGGCGCTGGCTGCCCTGCTGAGCGTTCCCATCCTGCTGGCGCCGGAGGCGATCGCCGGCCTGTTCGGACTGGATCTGCAGACGACACGGTCCGCCGCCGGCTTTATATTCTGGCTGGGCGTGTTCAATGTCGCCTCCGCAGCAAATCTCATGCTATCCACCGGCCTGCGAGCCACGGGCGATGTCATTACCCCGCTGTGTTTCCTGTTCTTCAGCTCACTGCTCAATGTGCTGTTTGCCTATTTTCTGGCTTTCGGGCTGGGACCGCTTCCGCAACTGGGTGTGCCCGGCGTGGCCCTGGGCGGAAGTTTCGCGGGGATGATCATAACCCTGTGCTTCATCGCCATGTGGTGGCGCGGCAAGTTCAACCTGAGCCGCCCCACCCGCGCGCGCATGGACTGGAGCATAGCGCGCCAGCTCGTCAGCATTGGTACCCCGGCTGTGCTGGAACAGGGCCTGGTGCAGCTCGGCTTCCTGGTGTTTTTCGCCATCGTGGCGCGCTACGGCACCAATGCCTATGCCGCCTATGGGATAGGTATCAGCCTGGTCTCCTTCTCAATTGTCGTGGGTTTCGGCTTCGGCATCGCCGCCGCCACGCTGGTAGGGCAGCAGTTGGGTGCCGGGCGCCCGGACCTGGCGCTGGCTGCGGGCTGGCGATCCCTGCGCCTTGCGCTCATCGCCATGGGTGCGCTGGCTCTGGTGCAGGTCTGGTACGCCAGGGAGTTGGCAAGTTTTATGATCGACGACCCGGAGGTGATTCAGCTTACCGTTATATTCATCTATATGCTGGCAGTCTGCCTGCCGATGATGGCCTGTGACCTCACGCTGGCGGGCGCCCTGCGTGGAGCCGGCGAGACGCGCTTCCCGCTGAAATCGACCTTTTGCGGCATGATCTTCGGGCGGCTGATACCCGCCGGCCTGTTCCTGTCGCTGGGGCTCTCGGTGTACTGGATCTTCGGCGTGATGATACTGGACTACAGCATCAAGGCGTTCATGCTGCTGCGGCGCTATCGTTCCCGCAAGTGGCTGGCCATGGAGCAGGTCGCAATTGGGCAAGATTAATTAAGTGGGCCACAAAGGAGCCATTCTCAATCGCCATCGGTTCGGCTGGTGCAACAATACGCTGAATCCGGATCAGGCCAATTTGCTGGATGAGTTGGCCTATGCTGACATTACTGCCATCGAAACGGAACCAGGAACAACATCGCCAGCCGCACAAACTGACCCACGGCCGAGGCGTGACGGCCAGGCGCTTACGATTATTGTGCGCGGCCTGTCAAACCACCAAAGAACTGTTTGACATCAGAAAACTATTGTCTGAAATTGCGGATTTGAGATGTCGGGCTATAAGTGAGATGCGAAGAACGCAACTTGTTACATTCTTGGCGTTATCGATGCTCCATATGGAAATACTTGCCCATGGGCTAGTGGACCTCAATTGTGCGGGGCGCGTTGCGATTTCGACTAATAGTGAACTCCCTTTTCACGAAGGCATAGATAACGTAAAAGTTTCCATTTCTGAAGATCGATCCCAAGCCACTCTGCACGCGCTATGGGTGGAAGGTGATGCATTCCCTATTAGGACTAGAGGTATCGCCTATATATCCGCCGAGAAAGATGGAGATGAACTATTCGATCGAAAATTTGTACTTGATCGCTTTAAGCTCGGATTGACGTATAGCATCACCAGTGCGGACGGGAATCAATTTAACTTCACCGGAAAATGTAGTCCCTCACAGCCGCTAATTTGAGAGATGAGATGGCTATTAACTGACCTCACAAGGCTACGCCGAGAAAATTGGCCCACCCCATTTTCTTGATCCCCCTCTTTGTCTCGCTTAATCCACATAATTATCCTTCCCCAGCATTTCCCAACGCGGAAACCCCGCCACTATAGACAGCGACAAATAAAATACTTAAAGTTCTAATCTTAGAATAACTGGTACGTCTGCTGACGCAGGCAAAACCAGGCCACCCAGCAATCAAAGAGTTTTCCCGTATGGCAGAAGACAGGTTTTCCGCCCCTGGCACGCCGCTGTCGCCGTTCAATCGCACGGCCCAGCACGATGCCAAACGCGTGGCCATCTTGTCCCAGGCCGCGGGTCTGTTCAACTCCAAGGGCTCCCGCGGCACTACCCTGAAGGATATCGCGGAAAACCTCGGCCTCACAAAAACCAGTCTGTACTACTACGTCAAGACCAAGGAAGAACTCATCTACCAGTGCTACATGGCCGCGCTGGAGTTTCACCACGGCATCCTGGACATGGTCGAAAAGCGCCACAGTTCCCCCGCCGCGCGCTTGCGCGAGTATTTCCTGCTGCAGTTCGACAACTGGCTGGCGGCTTTTGAAGGTCGCGGGCCGCATATCGCCGCACTGCTGGAGATCGCATCCCTGCGCGGCTCCCACCGGCAGGACGTCGAAGCCCAGTACATCTCGATGTTCAAACGCATCCGCCAGTATCTGCGCGATGGCATGGCCGATGGCTCATTCCGCACACTGGAGCCTACCGCCACCACACGCGCACTGCTGGGGTCCATCGACTGGGCGTTCTCCTGGCTGCACAAGCTACCGCCCGAGCAGTTGGCGTCCACCGCCGAGCAGGCCGTCGATATTCTGGCGCACGGGCTATTCGGGCAGCAGGGAGAGTACGTGCCGGCCAGCATCGACATGAGTCAGACCCAGGACCGCACACCCGAGGGCTTTAATCGCGAGCAACAGAACCAGTTGAAGCAGGACGCATTCTATAGAACCGGGACCTGGCTATTTAACAAGCAGGGCTTTGACGGAACGTCGCTGGATGAAATCGCGGAGCAACTCCACGTCTCCAAGGGCGCGTTCTATTACCACATTCGCAACAAGGAAGACCTGCTTTTCAATTGCTACAGCCGCTCCCTGGATATAGTCGAGAACATTCACAAACAGGCTACGCTGGCCCACAGCACCGGGCTTGAAAAAGTCGACCAGACCTGCCGGCGTATCTTCTATTTCCAGAACTCCAATGACGGGCCCTTGATCCGCTACAATTCCATCACCGCGCTGCCGACGCCACGCCGGCGGGAAATACTCAAACGCACAGACGCCAATAACGAGTGTTTCGGCAACTTCCTGCGCGAGGGTATGGCGGACGGCAGCGTGCGCGCTATAGATCCCTTTATTGCCCAGAACCTCATCGCCGGCGCGGTCAATGCCTCCATGGAATTGACCCTGTGGCGCAAGGTGGACAACATCGACGACGCCGCCATCGACTACTTTGACATTTTCTTTAATGGGCTGCTTCCCAGAAGCTAACGCCCACTCTTTTGTTCAGCCGGAGAATTCCTTTGCCAAGCAATCTGGAAAAACTGCTCAACTACCTCGAAGTTGAAGCGATCGACAAGTACCTTTTTATCGGCAGGAGCCCAAAAAAGCCGGCGAGAATCTTCGGCGGGCAGGTGCTGGCACAGTCGCTCAACGCCGCCATCAGGACCGTACCGGAGGATCGCGTCGCGCATTCCATGCACGGTTACTTCATGCGCCCGGGCGACCCGCTCAAGCAGATCGTGTACGAAGTGGACCCCATTCGCGACGGCAGGAGTTTTACCACCCGCCGGGTCGTTGCCAAGCAGGACGGTCGCGCCATATTCAGTACCGCCGTGTCCTTCCAACTCGTCGAGGAAGGCCTGACCCACCAAAGCACCATGCCGGATGTACCGCCGCCCGAGGCTCTGCAATCCGAGGAAAAGGAGTTGCGGGAGTTGGCCAGGAAGTATCCCGACAGAGTGCCTTTTTCAATGACCGGTCCCATCGAGCGCCGGCGAGTCCAGCCCCGTGACCGCATCAACCCGCAGCCGCAGGAGCCGGTTCAACACCTGTGGTTCCGGATCAAGGGCGAGGTGGGCGCCGATCTGCGCCGCAACCAGACCCTGCTGGCCTACGTTTCGGATTTCGGTCTGCTGGGGACCGCCCTCTACCCGCATGCCTTCGGTCCCGACCACGAGCGCATGCAGGCGGCAAGCCTGGATCACGCGCTCTGGTTCCATCGCCCGTTCCAACTGGACGACTACCTGCTGTACAGCCTGGACAGCCCCAACGCCTCGGGCGGCCGCGGTTTCAGTCGCGGCAGTTTCTACACGCGTGACGGGGTGCTGGTGGCGTCATCCGCCCAGGAAGCGCTGATAAGACTACGGGACGAGTAAGCTCAGTTGACCACGGTATCCATCTGGGCACCGAGCGCCACCAGTTGCAGGCGGCCATCGCTCTTGCGCAGATGGGTAATGGAGCCATTATCGGGCCAGCAACACAGCGTGGTTGCGGCGCCCTGAACCTGGCCTACCACCGCGTTGATGATCAGGAAGTGAGTGAATACCACCGCCGGGGTAGTCAGCGCCAGTAACTGCCGTGTCGCGCCCTCCCGCCACCGGTGCAGGCTTGCGGGCTGCTCATCCCAGCGCTGCCGCATGAACTGTCGCAGCCACGCCTGGCGCTGCTCCAGCGGCACCGGCGCCTGGATTTCCCGAAACGCCTCGTCCACCTGTACCGTCAGGCCAAGTTGCGACGCCAGGGGCAGCGCGGTCTCCTGCGCCCGCGCCAACGGGCTGCTCAGCAACTGCACATTCCCGGCCGCGAACTGCGGCAGCAAGGTGCGCGCGGCGTCCGCGGCCTGCTGGTGCCCGAGGTCACTGAGCCCGGGGTCGGGCGCCTGCGCCCAACTCGCCGCGGCCTCGCCATGTCTTACCAGGTAGATATCCACGGCAGGACTGCAGCTTCAGCGGTAGGTCACCAGATCCTCGGCGCTACTCGCGCCGAACACCTGCAACCAGGAACGGTCATTGAAGTATGACAGCGAGGTTCTGCTGCCACTGTAGAAAATCTGGGTGACCGAGCAATTGAATACGGGTTCGTAGAACTGGTAGGTCTGCTCGCCCGTCAGTCCCAGAACCTGGGCGACCAGCGTCGCGATGGTGCCGCCCGAGGTGAATATACCCAGGGTTTTCCCGCCGCCCTGGCTCTCCATCAACTCCTGCAGCGCGGCTCGCACGCCGCCGGAATAATCCGCCCAGCTTTGTATCCGTGTCTCCGTGCATTGCGCGGACACCCAGTGGTTGAACACCGCGTCAATCGCCTTCTGGTAGTCCTTGCTGGAACTCAATCCCCGCTCCACGATGTGGCGCAGCCCGGCATCGGTTTTTACCAACTCCGGTAGCAGGTACTCCAGGTGTTCGTCGTTTTTAATCTCATTAAAGCGCGGTTCGATGTGGTGAGAAACCGCATGCGGTTGGCTTGCAATCGCCAGCTCAGCCGTCTGCCTTTGCCGCAGCAGCGTGCCGCTATAAGCCGCGTCGAGAACGATACCGCTGTCGCGCAGGTAATGACCCAGCAGTGTCGCCTGGCGCTCCCCCAGCGGCGACAGCTTGTCGTAATCCTGCGCACCGAAAGACGCCTGGCCGTGCCGAAAAAGATACACAGTAGCCATCAGGCGCTCTCCAACAGGGCCGCGGGGCCGCGCTCAAAGCGGAGCTTGCGGCGATAGGGAAAAAAGTCCTCGATGTGGCCGTCGCGAATACGCTGCTGCAGGTGTTGCCAGAAGGAGGCCTCGTAAATATCGCTGTGCAGGCGGTCGAACACCTTGCGCGCGCGCTGGTTGCCCGAGAAAAACAGGCGGAACTCCTCGGGGAAAATATCGTTGGGCCCCACCGTATACCAGGGCTTGCTGGACATCTCCTCGTCCTCGCTACGCGGCGCCGGGATGGTGCGGAAGTTGCAGTCCACCAGGGGTACGATCTCATCGTAGTCGTAGAACACGACGCGGCCGTGCCGGGTCACGCCAAAGTTTTTCAGCAGCATGTCACCGGGAAAGATATTCGCCGATGCGAGTTGCTTGATCGCGTTGCCGTATTCATCCATGACCGCCAGAATCTGTTCATCGGTGGCGTCGTGGAGGTACAGGTTCAGCGGGATCATACGCCGCTCAACATAAACATGCTTGATCACCAGCGTCTTGCCATGCTCCTCGATAACAGAGGGGGCCACCTTGTACAGCTCCTCCATTAACTCGTCGCTAAAACGCTCGCGGGCAAACGCCAGATTGTTGAACTCCTGTGTGTCGGCCATGCGCCCCGCCCGGTCGGCGCGCTTGACCAGTCGATACTTCGCCCTGACCTGTTCCCGGGTCATCTCCTTGGGGGGCGTGAACCTGTCCTTGATAATCTTGAATACAAAGTCGTAGGACGGCATGGTGAACACGCACATCACCATACCCTTGATACCCGGAGCGATGATGAACTGGTCGGTGGTGCTGTCCATATGCCGGAAAGCGCAGCGATAGTAGTAGGTCTTGCCGTGCTTGTTGTAACCCATCGAGCTGTATATTTCAGAAATGGGTTTGGCGGGCATCAGCTGCTGCAGGAACAGCACGTATTGGGACGGGATGCTGGCGTCCACCAGAAAATAGGAGCGCGTGAAACTGAACAGGACACTGACCTTGTCGGAGCCAAACAACACGGTATCCACGTAAACCGCGCCGGCTTCGTTGTTGAGCACCGGCAGGACAAAGGGCATCGAGCCGCTGGCGGTCACTATACGGCCCACGATATAGGCGCCCTTGTTGCGATAGAAGTGGTGCTTGAGCACCTGGAACTCGACATCGCCGCCGCTGAGGTCAAATCGCTTCGCCAGGTAGCTATTCACCACGCCGATAATGTTGCGGATATCCCTGGCCTTGTCCTCGTAGGGAATGGTAAAGGCGTAGTCGTCCAGCAATTGCTCCAACACGGCCTGCAGCGACGACTCCAGACGATAGCGGTTATACACCTTGCTGACATCCACCGGCGGCATATCGCCCCGGGGCGAAAATACGAACACGTATTCGTTGCGAATCTTGCGGTGCTTGAAAACAGCGCCGTACACTGAATTGAAAAAAGTCTCGGCGATCTCGAAGTTGTCGTGGCCGGCGATCAGGCTGGAGTAGAAGTCACGAGCGTCGCGCCAGAACTCCAGGTCGTACAACTGCTCGCCCGCGATCAGCTCCACGTATTCATTCACACGCATGGTGTGGGCTTTGTACAGGTCTATACGCTGGGAGGCCGCCATCTGGATACCATGCCAGTCGGCAATTTCAAACCACGACCGGGCGGCCAGCGTGATGTTCTGGAACTCGGCGAAATACGAGTCAAACCCGTTGAGTATCGTTCTTGCAAACCGCTCTTTGCGTTCCACCTGGATAAAGCGTCTCCCTGTATCGGCAGCTAGATCTGCGGATTGCCGAACAGGCGGCGCAACTTGCGCATGCCGCCGATCCAGCGATCGTAATCGTCCGTTTTGCGTTGCCGGTATTGCACGACCTCCTTGTGCGGGAGAATCAGGAACTCTTCGCGGGCAAGCCCCTGGACGACTTCGTCCGCCACCTGTTGCGGCGTCAGGATACCATCCACCCCCGCTGTTCCGCCGTCGCCATCGCCAATACTGCCCACCATCCTGGTGGCTACGGCCTGCGGGCACAAAACCGATACCCGGATGCCGTCGTCACCATGGGTGATCGCCAGCGATTCAGCGAAACCGATGGCGGCATGCTTGGTGGTTGAATAGGCGGCATCGCCCACCTGGCTGAGCAAGCCCGCAGCGGAGGCCGTATTGAGAAAATATCCGGTGCCGCGCTCGAGCATACCCGGCAGGCAGGCTCGCGCAGCATAGACGTGGGACATCACGTGAATCTCCCACATGGCCTGCCAGGTGGAATTGGGAGCTGAGGTCGCCCACCAGGGTTCGCCATCCGTCGCGATGATGCCGGCGTTACTGCAGAACAGGTCGATCACGCCGTAGCGCTCCTCGACCGCGGCAACCATGGCCTGGATCTGGCTCTCGTCGCGCACGTCCACGGCAAAGGCATCGCCATCGATGGCAGATGCTACGGCTGCGGCGCTGTCATCCTCGCGGTCCGTGACGACAACCTTGCGAGCGCCTTCCTGGTGAAAGCGCTCACACAGGGCTTTGCCGATGCCATTGCCACCGCCGGTGACAACGACAACTTTGCCGTTTACATCCACTACAGCAGTTCCTTCGCGATCAGCTCCAGAACGACCGGATCCTGCACACTCAGCAGCATGCTGCCCACTTCACCGCGCTTGCCCGCTTCTTTCCAGGCTGACAGGCGCTCCCTGATGCGCCCTTCCGAGCCGATCAGGGAGACCTCGTCCAGCAGTTCGTTGGGGACCAATGCCTCGGCTTCCGCTTTATTACCTGCCAGGTACAGGTCCTGGATTCGCGTTGCCGCGTCGCCGTAACCCAGGCGCGTCGCGTAATCGGTGTAGAAATTCTTGCCCTTGGCACCCATGCCGCCAATATAGAGCGCGAGCCAGGGACGCAGGGCGTTGTAGGCGGCGTCGAGGTCGTCATTCAGCATCACCATGACAAATGGCGCGACATCAAAATTCGCGAGGGATTTGCCGTTGCCCGCCTTGGCGAAGCCGGCGTCGAGGTGCTCGCCCAGTACCGAGTATTTATTGGGGTCCATCCACACCGGGAAAACCCCGTCGGCCACTTCCGCGGCACAGCGCAGCCCTGCCGGGGTAATGGAAGCCGTGTAGATCGGTATCTCCGGGTTGCCCTGCAGGATGGATTTCAGGGGTTTGCCCAGGCCCGTGGTACCCGCGCCTTTCAGGGGGAGCTGGTAGATCTCGCCGTCGAATTCCACCGGCCCTTCGCGCGCCATGATCTTGCGCATGATCTGGATGTACTCTTTGGTACGCGTGACCGGCTTGCCGTAAGGCACACCGTGCCAGCCTTCAACCACCTGCGGGCCGGAAGCGCCGAGGCCGACGATAAAGCGCCCGCCGGACAACTGGTCCAGGGACATCGACGTCATGGCGCACATGGCCGGGCTGCGCGCCGGCATCTGCATGATCGCCGTGCCAACCTTGATCTTCTTGGTCTGGGCCAATACCCAGGCCGCGGCGGTAACGGCATCGTTGCCGTATGCCTCCGCCGTCCACACCGAGTCGTAGCCCATGGATTCCGCGTGCTGGATCAGGTCGATTGGAATATGTATTTGCTTGCCGGAATAACCCAGCAGAAAGCCCAGTTTCATAGTGATGCTCCAGTTGTCAGGGGATGAATCGACCCCGGGGAAGTATAGTCGGCAATTGCCCGGGCGCCCGTTTCGCGCCCGGCATTACCCGCTAGCTATACCGCAAGGCGTTGAATTTTGCCTGATGATAGTCACCGTTGCCAAAGGTGGTGTTGATCATCATCAGACGTTTTGCAAAATGCCCGATATCCAGTTCATCGGTCAAACCCATGCCGCCGTGCAGCTGTATGGCTTCGCCATATACCAGCTTACCCGCGCGGTCCAGCATCACCTTGAGGGCGTGTACGGCCGTGGCCGCGTCCTCCTTCTCATCGGTGAGGGCGCACACGGCCCGGTACAGCAGGGATTTGGTCTGCTCGTAGGCCATGAAGGTGTCGACCATGCGATGCTGCAGGGCCTGGAAACTGCCGATTGCCACATTGAACTGCTTGCGGGTCTTGGTGTACTCGAGCGTCTTGGCGTTCAGTTGCTCCATTATTCCCAGCGCTTCCGCGGCCAGCGCCATATTCGCTTCCACCACCACCGCCTCGATTAGCGCGAGCCCCTGGTCCAGCTCCCCGACGAGGTCTGTCGCGGCTACCTTCACGTCCTTCAATACGAGGTTGGCCACCAGTTGCCCGTCCATCAGGCGATAGGTTTTCTTCTCGATGCCGGCGGCGTCCGCAGGCAACAGGAACAGGCTGATGCCGTGCTCGTCGCTCTGTTCACCGCTGCTGCGGGCGGACACGATCAGGTGGTCGGCGTTGGCGCCGTTGAATACCACCACCTTTTCCCCATTCAGCCGGTACCCGCCATCCTGCGCCGTGGCGGTCGTGGCGACATCCGCCAATTCAAAGCGGCTCTGGCGCTCCAGGTAGGCGAAGGCGCCCAGGCAGGAACCGTCAATAATCTTCGGGATATAATTTGCCTGCAATTCCGCACTGCCGCCTTTTTGCAGCAGGCCGCCAAACAGCAGCACGGTGGCGAGATAGGGTTCCAGCACCAGGCCCTTGCCCAGCTGTTCCATCACCACCATGACATCGACCGCGCTGCCGCCGAATCCGCCGTGCTCCTCGGCGAAGGGCACAGACAACCAGCCCAGCTCCGCGAATGTGCGCCAGAGTTCCGCGCTCATACCCGTCTCCGAGGCGGCGATGCCCTGGCGGGTGTCAAAGCTGTAGTCATCCTGGATAAAACGCGCGACGCTGTCGCGCAACATGACCTGCTCTTCGGTAAAATCAAAGTTCATCTAACTGACCTCTATACTCTTTACACGCGTGCATCACAGACCGAGCACGGCCTTGGCGATAATGTTTTTCTGTATTTCGTTGGAGCCGCCGTAAACAGTGGCTGCCCGCCCATACATGAACGACTGGCGGGCCTTGCTGCCGAAATCGTGGCCCAACTCTTCGGCGCTCAGATCGTTCGGCAGTACGCCCTGGTAGTAAGCGGCCACTTCCATGGCGAGCGACTGCACCGCCTGTTGCAGCTCGGTACCCTTGATCTTCAACAGTGAGGACTCGGCTCCCGGGGCGCCACCCGAAGCTACCGCTGCCAGTACCCGCAGCTCGGTAAACTCCAGCGCCATCAGTTCAATCTCGATGTCGGACATGCGGGCCTGGAACCCGGGCTCGGCCAGCAGTGACTTGCCGGCATTGACCTCGCGCTTCGCGAAATCCCTGACCTGGGCCAGGTTGCGCTTGGTATCCGCAACGCCGGCGATGGAGGTGCGTTCGTGCGCCAGCAGGGCCTTGGCATAGGTCCAGCCCTTGTCCTGCTCTCCGATACGGTTGGCCACCGGCACCCGCACCTCGTTGAACTCCACCTCGTTCAAACTGTGGTGGTTATCGATAGACACAATGGGGTTCACCTTGATGCCCGGCGACTTCATATCGATCAACAGGAAACTGATACCCTGCTGTTTCTTGCCCTCATTGCTGGTGCGCACGAGGCAGAAAATCCAGTCGGCGAACTGGGCGTAGGTAGTCCATATTTTGGCTCCGGTGACAACGTACTCGTCGCCATCCAGAACCGCCCTGGTCTTGAGGGAGGCGAGATCGGACCCGGAACCCGGTTCGGAGTAGCCCTGGCACCACCACTCGTCACTGGCGAGAATCGAGGGCAGGAAACGGTCCTTCTGTTCCTGCGTGCCGAAGGTATAGATCACCGGCCCCACCATTTTCAGGCCAAAGGGCACGACATCCCGGACGCCGGCGGCGGCCCGCTCTGAATCGTAGATGAACTGCCTGGTGGCATCCCAGCCGGTACCGCCGTACTCGACCGGCCAGTTAGGTGCAATCCAGCCCTTCTCGTGCAACCGCTTCTGCCAGTCGATTACGGCCTGTTTGTATACCTTGGGATCTCCCGAAGCCAGCCGCGCCTGCAGTTCCGCATCGTAGGATTCAGACAGAAAGGTGCGCACTTCGTCGCGAAATGCCAGTTCCTCGGGGGTAAATGATGTATCCACTGTGATACCTCTCGTGTGGGTCCGTGTTTTTGACCTTTGAGTATGTTTTTAATTTTCAGGGCATGTACCATAGCGATTCCGGCCCCACAAAACAAGACTTGCAAGCCGTCGTGGAAAGGTTGTCCGCGGGGGAGATCGGTACGGGTGCTCAGTAGAGCAGGCTATAGAGTTTGCGCTGGTATTCGGCCGCCAGCGGGTCGCCTTTGCCGAGGCTGGCGATGGTGTCCAGCAGCAGCTTCTTGGTGGCGCCATCGGCGTGGTTCAGGTCCCGTCGCAGTATAGCGATGATGCACTCCATCGCCTCCCTGAACTGGCCGCTGTTGGTGTACTGGACCGCCAGCTGGTGGCGCAGGTCGAGGTCGTCGGGGGTTTCCGCGAGACGCTGCTCCAGCGCCTCGATTTCCGGAGACCTGGCCGCCTCGCGCTTGATTTCCAGCTGGGCGCGCAACTGCTCCCAGCTGGCGTCCTGGTCCGCCAGGCGCACGGTGGCCAGCACGGTTTCCGCCTCGTCCAGGCGCAGGTTTTCTATCAGGGCGCGGGCATAGCCCAGGGTGATATCCAGGCGCTGGCCCGACTCGTCCCAGGCCTGCCGCAGGGGCGCCAGCGCGGCGCCGAAATCGCCCTCGGCCATCGCCTGTTGCGCCAGTTCCAGCAGCCCGTCCCAGGGCTTGGGAAGGTACTTTTCCAGCATTTCTCGAATCCTGGTCTCCGGTTGCGCGCCGGCGAATCCATCCACCGGCTGGCCGTCCTGGATAACCATCACCGTGGGCAGGCTGCGCACCCCGAACTGCTGGGTGATCATCTGCTGCTCATCGGCGTTGACTTTGGCCAGCAGAAAGGTGCCCTGGTACTCGTTGGCGATTTTCTCCAGCAGCGGCATCAGAACCTTGCACGGCTCACACCAGTCCGCCCAAAAATCCACCACTACGGGGCGCTTGTGGGATTCCTTTATGAGGAGTTGAGCCGCATTGGACTCGTCGATAGTAACGATAAAATTGCTCACGCGACTTCCCTTCTCTGACGATTTTCGGAACAACCGCGTCCCGGCGCGGTTCAGCCCAGTTTCTTGAGGCCCAGTACATCCTGCATGTCATACAGGCCGGGGGCCGTGCCCGCCAGCCAGTTGGCGGCACGCACGGCCCCGCGCGCAAAGGACATGCGGCTGGAGGCCTTGTGGGTAATTTCAACTCGCTCGCCATCCGCGGCAAAGGTGACCGTATGATCGCCCACGATGTCGCCGGCGCGCACGGTGGCGAAGCCGATGGTCTCACGCGAACGGGCGCCCGTCTGGCCTTCCCTGCCATAGACCGCGACCTTGTCCAGGTCGCGACCAAGCGCGCTGGCCACCACCTGGCCCATGCTCAGGGCCGTGCCGGAGGGAGCGTCGATCTTGTGACGGTGGTGAGCTTCGTACACCTCGATATCCACCTCGTCACCCAACACCCTGGCGGCCATGTCCAGCAATTGGAAACACAGGTTGACGCCGGTACTGAAATTGGAGGCCTTGCAGATGGCAATGCCCGACGCGGCCTGGTCGATGACCTGCTGCTGGGCGGGGGTAAAGCCGGTGGTGCCGATCACCATGGCGACCTTGTGCCCGGCGCAGGTGGCGATATTGTCCAGGGTTGCAGCGGGCACCGTGAAATCGATGAGCACGTCGATCTGGTCGATAACTGCGGCCAGGTCTCCCACTACGGGCACCCCGTTGCGACCCTGGCCCGCCAATTCGCCGGAGTCCGCGCCCAGAAAACTGCTGGCCGGCTGTTCGACCGCCGCGGTGAGCTCCAGCCCGTCGCCCGCGAGGGCGATGGCCTCGACCAGGGTGCGCCCCATGCGGCCGGCGGCGCCGGTTATACCGATGCGGACGCTCATATCTTCATGTCTTCGAAGAAGCTCTTCACCCCTTCAAACCAGCTGGTCTGGCGCGGTGACTGGGCGCGGCCACTCTGGCCCAGGCTCTCCTGGAACTTCTCCAGCAGGGCCTTCTGCTCCTTGTTGAGATTGACCGGCGTTTCCACGACGGCGCGACACAACAGGTCACCGACGCTGCCGCCACGCACGGGCTTCACGCCCTTGCCCCGCAGCCGGAACAACTTGCCGGTCTGGGTTTCGGGCGGAATCTTCAGCTTCACCCGGCCGTCGAGGGTCGGCACCTCGAGTTCGCCGCCCAGGGCGGCATCCACGAAGGTGATGGGAACCTCGCAGTACAGGTTCTTGCCGTCGCGTTCAAAAATATTGTGCTGCCTGACCGACATTTGCACGAACAGGTCGCCGGGCGGCCCGCCTTCCGGACCCGCCTCGCCCTCGCCGGAGAGCCTGATGCGATCGCCGGTATCCACCCCCGGGGGAACTTTGACCGACAGCGTCCGGGTTTTTTCCACCCGGCCCTGGCCATGACAGGCGGTACAGGGATCGGAAATGGATTTGCCGCGGCCGCGACAGGTGGGACAGGTTTGCTGCACCTGGAAAAAGCCCTGCTGCATGCGCACCTGGCCGGCACCGCCACAGGTACCGCAGGTGGTGGGCGAACTGCCCCGCTTGGCGCCGGAACCGTCACACTTCTCGCAGGTGCACAAGCGGGGAACCCGGATCTCCGTCGTGGTGCCCTTGACCGCGTCTTCCAGCGTGATATCCAGGGTGTAGCGCAAATCCGAGCCGCGCTGGGGACCACCGCGACCACGGCCGCCGCCCCCGCCGAAAATGTCACCGAACACATCGCCGAAGATGTCGCTGAAGTTGCCGCCGCCAAAGCCGCCGCCACCCATACTCGGGTCGACGCCGGCATGGCCGAAGCGGTCATAGGCTGCCCGCTTCTCGCTGTCCATCAGCACGTCGTAGGCCTCGGTGGCCTCCTTGAACTTGTGGTCGGCATCGGGATCATCGGGATTGCGGTCGGGGTGGAACTTCATCGCCACCCGGCGGTAAGCCTTCTTGATCTCTTTCTCGTCAGTGCCTTTGCCGACTCCGAGGACCTCGTAATAATCGCGTTTTGACATAAACCCTGGCAGCTCTTGATCTGTTTTTCTGAAACGACTACGCGGGCACTGAAGTCCCGCGTTGTCATGGCCCTGTTACGGGCCGGATAACTCCGGCCCGTACAAGAAGTTTCCGAGGAAGCGTTGCCTCCTGTTACTTCTTGTCGTCGTTCACTTCCTCAAACTCGGCGTCGACCACATCGTCGCCCGCAGGCTCAGCCTTCCCCGCGTCACCGGCCGCGTTCTCCGCTGCCGCGGCCTGGGCCGTGTACATCTTCTGGGCGACGGGGCTGGTTGTCTCGGTCAGCTTGGTCGCCGCCGCGTCAATCGCCTCCTTGTTGTCGGCCTTGAGCGCTTCCTCCGCTTCGGTAAGGGCAGCTTCAATCGCGGCCTTTTCCTCGTCAGTGGCGTGCTCCGCAGCCTCTTCCAGGGTCTTGCGGGATGCGTGCACCAGCCCGTCCAGGGTGTTGCGCGAGGTGATCAGGTCGGCAAACTTCGCATCCGCCTCGGCATTCACCTCGGCATCCGCCACCATTTTTTCGATCTCCTCGTCGGTCAGGCCGCCGGAAGCCGTGATCCGGATGGACTGCTCCTTGCCGGTCGCCTTGTCCTTGGCCGAGACGTGCAGGATGCCGTTGGCGTCCAGGTCGAAGGTCACCTCGATCTGCGGCATGCCGCGGGGCGAGGGCGGGATATCGGCCAGGTCGAAACGACCCAGTGACTTGTTGGCGGCAGCCTGCTTGCGCTCACCCTGTACCACGTGAATGGTCACGGCGGTCTGGTTGTCCTCGGCAGTCGAGAATATCTGCGACTTCTTGGTCGGGATAGTGGTGTTCTTCTCGATCAGCGGAGTAGCCACGCCACCCATGGTCTCGATACCCAGGGTCAGCGGGGTCACGTCCAGCAGCAGCACGTCTTTCACTTCGCCGGCCAGTACCGCACCCTGGATGGACGCGCCGATGGCTACCGCCTCGTCGGGGTTCACATCCTTGCGCGGCTCCTTGCCGAAGTAGTCCGCCACTTTTTTCTGCACCATGGGCATGCGGGTCTGTCCGCCCACCAGGATGACATCGTGGATATCGCTGGGGCTGAGGCCCGCATCTTTCAGGGCAGTCTTCACCGGCTCCATGGAACGGTTAACCAGCTCTTCCACCAGAGATTCCAGCTTGGCGCGAGACAGCTTCACCACCAGGTGCTTGGGGCCGGTCGCATCAGCGGTGATGTAGGGCAGGTTGACCTCGGTCTGCTGGGCGCTGGACAGCTCGATCTTGGCCTTCTCCGCCGCCTCTTTCAGGCGCTGCAGGGCCAGCGGATCGTTGTGCAGGTCTATGCCGCTTTCTTTCTTGAACTCGCTCGCAAGGTACTCGATGAGGCGCATATCGAAGTCCTCACCACCCAGGAACGTGTCACCGTTGGTCGAAAGCACTTCAAACTGGTGCTCGCCGTCCACTTCCGCGATTTCGATGATGGAGATATCGAAGGTGCCGCCACCCAGGTCGTATACCGCGATGGTGTGGTCGCCCTTGGCCTTGTCCATGCCGTAGGCGAGTGCCGCGGCGGTGGGCTCGTTGATGATTCGCTTGACGTTGAGGCCGGCGATCTTGCCCGCGTCCTTGGTGGCCTGGCGCTGGGAATCGTTGAAATAGGCCGGCACGGTGATAACCGCTTCGGTCACCGGCTCGCCGAGAAACTCCTCAGCCGTCTTTTTCATTTTGCGCAGCACTTCGGCCGACACCTGCGGCGGGGCCATTTTGTCGTTGCGCACCTGTACCCAGGCGTCACCGTTATCCGCCTCTGTGATCTTGTAAGGCACCATTTTGATGTCTTTCTGCACGACATCGTCCTTGAACTTGCGACCGATCAGGCGCTTCACCGCGTACAGGGTGTTGTGGGGGTTGGTCACCGCCTGGCGCTTGGCGCTCTGGCCAACCAGGATCTCGCCTTCTTCGGTGTAAGCGACAATCGAGGGTGTAGTGCGGTCGCCCTCGGCGTTCTCTATAACCCTGGGCTTGCCACCCTCCAGTACGGATACACAGGAGTTGGTGGTTCCCAGGTCGATTCCAATTATCTTGCCCATTTGTTCATCTCCGGTCGGTTGGGCAGGCACTGCCTGCCTTTGCAATTACGTTGTTCTCTATATTGGCGCCAGTCGGCGAAATTCAAGGGTTCACAGCCATATTTCTTTGCCGCCTGGCGGTCTGGCTGCGCCGGAGGCTGTCCCGCTGCGCCCCGGGCATCCGGGCCGCGCCTAGGCTGCGGCCTTGCTGACCATCACCATGGCGGGGCGCAACAGCCTGCCGTTGAGGGTGTAGCCTTTCTGCATGACCGCGATCACGGTATTGGGCTCCACCTCGTTGTTTTCCACCATGCTCATGGCCTGGTGCAGATTGGGGTCAAAGGGTTCGCCCTGGGGGTCCACCGGTTCGATATTGAACTTCTTGAGAGCGTCCAGCAGGCTCTTCAGGGTAAGTTCCACGCCCTCGGTAATCGGCTTCACGACATCATCGCCACCCGCAGTGGCCTCGAGAGTGCGCTCCAGGTTATCCACAACCGCCAACAACTCGCGGGAAAACTGCTCCAGCGCGAACTTGCGCGCCTTCTCCACGTCCTGTTCGGCCCGGCGCTTGACGTTCTGGGCGTCCGCCTGGGCTCTCAGGGCGCTATCGCGGTAGTCCAGCACCTCCTGCTGCAACTGGGCGACCAGCGCCTCCAGCGAAACCTCCCCATTCTCGGCATCGGCCGCTACGGCGGGGTCCGCCTCGGCATCAACGCCTGTGGGCTGGGCTGCCTGCTGACCACCTGATTCTTCCTTCGCTGCCGCCTCGTCCTGTTCCCGTTCCTGTTCAAGTTCGGACACGCCTACCCTCCGTTTATTGGCTGTTACTGGTGTATTCAGAGGCGCGCACCCCCGCCGTGGCAGGGCTGGCGCGCACAAGCTTCGCGGCTAGATATGGGGGTAGATGCCGCCCAATTCAAGGCAAATCAAGGCGGATCAAGGCGAAAAAAGCAGGAAATGGCAGCGGATCACCCCGCTTCGCGGCGCCCCGGACAAGACCGGGTGGCAGCTCAGCCGGTCAGGGCGGAGCTGAGCATCCTGGCGGTGACATCGACGATGGGAATCACCCGCTCATAGGCCATGCGGGTCGGGCCGATCACTCCCAGCACGCCGAGGATACGGTCGCCATCATTATAGGGGGCGGTGATGACACTGTAGTTGCCGAACACCTTGTAGCCCGCCTCTTCGCCGATAAATATCTGGATGCCCTCGGCCCGGCTGCAGCGCTCCAGCAAATGCAGCAGGTCTTTTTTCTTTTCAAAGGCGTCAAACAGGCCCCGCAGCTGCAGCAGTTCCTCGCTGGTGGCATTGCCCAGCAGGCGCGACTCGCCCACCACCACGCAATCCTCCGAATCCGGCTCCTGCTCCAGGGCCTGGTTGGCCAGGTCCAGCGCGGCCTGCAGGTAGTTGTCGATCTTGCTGCGGGCATCCTGCATCTCCTGCAGAATCTGCTGCTTGATCGCGGGCAGCGGGCGGCCGGCAAAGCGCTGGTTGACCATGGCCGCCGCCTCCCGCAACTGCGCCTCGGTGAAGGCGCGGCGGGTATGGATGATCCTGTTCTGCACCTCGCGCTCGTTGATCACCAGGATCACCAGCACGCGATCCCCCGACAGGGGCAGAAACTCCACCTGCCGCAGCTGGTTGGCCTCCTGCCTGGGCACCGTGACCAGCCCCGCCTGGGCGGTAATGCTGGACAGCAGGGCCGAGGCAGTCTGTACCAGCTCGGTGGATGATTTGTCCGGGTTCAGTTCGGCCCGCATCCTGGAGAGGGCGCTGTCATCCAGCGGCCGCACCTGCAGCAGGGTGTCAACGAACAGGCGATAGCCCAGCGCAGTGGGGACGCGGCCCGCGGAGGTATGAGGTGAGTGCAGGTAGCCCTTTTCCTCAAGATCGGACATGACATTGCGTATGGTGGCGGCGCTCACGGGCAGGCCCGCTTCTTCCAGCAGGGTTTTGGACCCCACCGGCTGCCCGTCCCGGATATGACGCTCAACCAGCGTCTTCAACAAAATCCGGGCCCGTTCCGAAATATCTGCCATCGCGTCTCCCGCATTACACGCCAATACCTTCTACGGGTTTTATCACAGCGCCAGAAAATTACAAAGCGCGGCCGCCAGAGAGCTGGACATTGAAGGTGTTATGGAAGGTGTTTATGCCGTTCGCCAACTGCGGTATAAATGGCGAAACTTGAAGGCGCCTCCCATGCTCACCCACATCAGTATCAGCAATTACACCATCGTCACCGAGCTGGAGGTTGATTTCGCCAGCGGCATGACGGTAATTACCGGCGAGACCGGTGCCGGCAAATCCATCATGCTGGACGCCCTGGGCCTGTGCCTGGGGGACCGGGCGGACCCAAAAGCGGTGCGCCACGGCAGCGAACGCGCCGAAATCGTGGCCGGCTTCGACATCAGCGCCATCCCCCAGGCCCAGGCCTGGCTGGAAGCCCGGGAGTTGCACGCGGGGGATGAATGCCTGCTGCGCCGCATAGTCACCGCCGAGGGGCGCAGCCGGGCGTATATCAACGGCACCACCTCCACCCTGAACGATTGCGCCGAGCTGGGCGCCCTGCTGATCGACATTCACAGCCAGCACGAGCACCAGTCGCTGCTGCGCAAGCCGGTACAGCGCGAATTGCTGGACGCCTACGCCGGCCACCTGCCGCTGACCCGCGAAGTGGAGCAGATAGCGTCCGACTGGCTGCGCGGCGAGCGCGAACTGGAGCTGCTCACCAGTACCCGGGACGAGCAGACCGCCCGCGCCCAGCTGCTGTCCTACCAGGTGGAGGAACTGGATGAACTCAGCCTGCGGGAGGGTGAGCTGGCCGCGCTCGAGCAGGAGCTGAAACTGCTGGCCAACGCCGAACACATCCTGAAGGCCTCCCACCAGGCGCTGGAGATGTGCGACGAACACGAAAACGGCGTCCGCAAGGCCCTGCAGCTGCTAAGCGGCGATGCCCAGGCGACCAAGGCGGCCGCCAACGCCCGGGAGCTGCTGGATTCCGCGGCGATCGCGCTGAATGAAGCCAGCCTGGAAATACAGCATCATATCGACAGCGTGGAAATCGACCCCCAGCGCCTGGAGGAAGTGGAGCAGCGCCTGTCGGATATCTACGACGTGGCGCGCAAGCACCGCGTCCTGCCGGAAGGTGTGGGGGAACTGCACCAGCGCCTGCGCCAGGAGCTGGACGAACTGGCCGACGGCGGCCAGCGTATCGACCAATTGACGGCGGAGCTGGCCGAACTGGCCGAGCGTTACGCCAGCAGCGCGGCGACCCTCGGCAAGCAGCGCAAGAGCGCGGCGCGCAAGCTGGTCAAGAGCGCCACAGGCCTGCTCGCCTCACTGGCCATGGCGCAGTGTCAGCTGGACATCGCCCTCACCCCACGCGCTGGCAAAGACCCTCACCCCCACGGCGCCGAGGACGTGGAGTTCCTGATCAGCACCAATCCCGGCGCCCCGGCCCAGCCCCTGGGCAGGATCGCCTCCGGCGGCGAGTTATCGCGCATCAGCCTGGCCATCCAGGTGGTTACCGCCAGCAGTGGCACCGTACCCAGCATGGTGTTCGATGAAGTCGATGTCGGTATTGGCGGCGCGGTGGCGGAGGTGGTGGGCAAACTGTTGCGCACCCTGGCGGAACAGGCCCAGGTACTGTGCGTGACCCACCTGCCGCAGGTGGCGGCCCAGGGTCACCAGCACCTGCAGGTGAGCAAGAATATCGAGGACAAGTCGGTGCGCACCAGCATGTGGCAGCTGGAGGGCGACGACAAGGTGCAGGAGATAGCCCGCATGCTGGGCGGCGTCAAGATTACGGCGCAAACCCTCGCCCACGCCCGGGAGATGCTGGAAACCTAGCTTATTCGTCCTTTTTGCTGACGTATAGCACCAGGGAGTGATCCACGAGCTCATAGCCGTGTTCGGCGGCGATTTCGCGCTGGCGTTTTTCGATGACGGCGTCGGTGAATTCGATGACATCCCCGGACGACACGCACACCATGTGGTCGTGGTGATCGCCCTTGGCCAGCTCAAATACCGAGTGCCCGCCCGCCTCAAAATTATGGCGATCCACCAGCCCGGCGGCCTGGAACTGGGTCAGTACGCGATAGACTGTCGCCAGCCCAACCTCCTCACCGGCCGCGCGCAGAGCGAGGTAGACATCCTCAGCGCTGAGATGCTGAGACTCGTCCCCGGAGGATTCCAGAATTTGCAGGATTTTCAGCCTTGGCAAAGTCACCTTCAGGCCGGCCTTGCGAAGCTCCTGGTTTTCGTCAGTCACGTGGGGTTCTCTGTGCAGTGCAGTAGCGGTATGATGCCACCCCGGTCACCGAAGTGGAAGTTTTAAGCCATGCGCCTCACCCTCATCCTGCTCACAGCCCTTTGCCTGAGTGCTTGTGGCTTCGTGGGTTTCCCCGGTGTGTACAAGATTGATGTCGAACAGGGGAATATCGTCACCCAGGAGATGGTAAGCCAGCTCAAGCCCGGTATGAGCCGCCGCCAGGTGCGTTTTATCCTCGGCACCCCGCTGCTGGACGACCCCTTTGACCAGTCGCGCTGGGATTATCCCTACGTAAAGCGCAACGGCCAGAAGGTGCTCAGCGAATCCACGCTTGCGGTTTATTTCGACGGCGACACCCTGGTCAGGTTTGAAAGCGAATTCGAGGAAGACAGCGCTTCGGGCCCGCTGGTGCCGGTGCCGGCAGACACCGGGGCCGAAACCAACAGCTAACCGGCCTGTTCGCCCGCCCTGCGCTCTTTCACCCGCGCCGCCCGCGCCTTGCGCACTTCCTTTGGATCGGCGATCAGCGGCCGGTAGATTTCCACCCTGTCACCCTCCTTCAAAACCTGCCCCGGTGCCACCACCGAGCCGAAAATGCCCAATTTGGCGTTCTCCAGGTCCAGCCCCTCGAATTTGCCCGCCACTCCCGACTGCTGCGCCGCCGCCAGCGCGGTAGTGCCCCGGGCCACCTGCAGTGAGAGCAGGGCCTGCTTGTTCGGGAGGGCATAGGCGACCTCAACCGTGATCGTGTCTGTCGCCGCAACAGCGTCATTCGCAGCGCCTGTGTCTTTTGCCGTCATCGAATATCCGGATTACCTGCCAAGAAACCTGTTTGGCGACCCTGCGCCAGCCCGGCGCATCAGATGGGTTGCGCCAACAGCGCGCCGATCATAATGACCAGGATCGCGACCGGAGCAATATACCGCAACAGGCGCCGCCAGAGTGAGAAAAACAGGTCCATTTCCCGGTCCAGTTCCAGGCGCAGGATTTCCGGCCGCAAGCGCCAGCCCACCAGCACGGTGGTGAGCAGGGCCACCAGCGGCAGCATCAGCTCGGCGGTAATCCTGTCCAGAAAGTGGAACAGGTTGCCGTTGCCCAGCGTCGTGTACTCATCCCCCGGACCGAAAGACAGGGTGACTACCAGCGCCAGCAACCACAGCAGCACCCCCACCCCGAGCGCTGCGCTGACCCTGCGCACCCGCAAGCGCTGCATCAGCACGCCGACGATGGGCTCCATGATGGCAACCACCGAACCCAGTGCCACCAGCGCCACCAGGGCAAAAAACAGGGTGCCGAACAGCTCACCCAGCATGAGGTTGCCAAAGGCGTAGGGCAGGCTGATAAACATCAGGCCCGGCCCCATCGAGGGCTCCATATTATTGGCGAACACGATGGGGAAAATCGCCAGGCCAGCCATCAGCGCGATGGCCGAATCGAATACCGCCACCGCCATGACCGAGCGCCCGATAGGCAGTTTGTGCGGCGCATAGGCGCCAAAACTGATGCCCACGCCCACGCCGACCCCTATCGTATACAGCGCCTGGCCCAGCGCCGCCAGGACGGAGTTCCAGGAAAAGTCGAGCGGCTTGATGGAGAACAGGAACTCGCGGGTAGCCGGGATATCCCCCGCGTCGAACCCGAACTTGACCAGCGCCAGCAGCATCGCGAACAGGCTGGGCACCGCCAGCCAGACAAACATGCCCAGGCCGCGGCGAATCCCCAGTGCCACGATCGCCACGGCGGGCAGCAGGAAAAGACTCTGCCAGTAGATCATCAGCAACAGGTCGTCCAGCAGCAACTCGAACTGCTCCGCCACCACCGAGGCGCTGGCGGCCGCGAACAGGCCGGTATGCATATTCCAGGCGTAGGCCAGCGCCCAGCCCGCCACCACCACGTAATAGGACAAAATCAACAGGCCGGTGACACAGGCGAGCCACCCCAGCAGCATCCAGCCGCGCGACAGCAACGAGCGGTCGGCCGCCCAGCGAATGGCCACGACCGGGGCCGCACGGCCCTGACTGCCGATGATCACCTCGGCGATCATCACCGGCACCGCCACGAAAAACAGGCACAACAGGTAAGTCAGTACAAAAAGCCCGCCGCCGTTCTCCCCCACCATGTAGGAAAAACGCCAGAGGCTGCCCAGCCCGATGGCGGAGGCCGACAGCGCCAGCACAAAGGTCGTGCGGCTCTGCCAGCCTCCCAGCTCCCCCCGTGCTGCCACGCTCATACCATAAAACCCAAAATTATCATGTACTTAGAGTGCCCCATGCCGGAAGAAGTGAAAAGGGAAAGATTCACGTTTAACCCTTGGGCCTTGGCCGTATAATGCGCGCCATGACTAAGAAAAAGCCAAAGAATTCGAGCAATACCATCGCCCGCAACAAGCGTGCCAGCTTCGACTACCACCTGCTGGAAACCTTCGAGGCAGGCGTGGTCCTGAACGGCTGGGAAGTGAAGAGCCTGCGCATGGGCAAGGCCGACCTCGGGGATTCCTACGTTCTGATCAAGGATGGCGAAGCCTGGCTGCTGGGCAGCATGATTGTGCCGCTGGATACGGCCTCTACCCATTTTGTGACAGACCCCACCCGCACCCGGAAACTGCTGTTGCATAAAAAGGAACTGGCCAAGATTCTCGTGGCTACCTCTCAGAAGGGACTCACCTGCGTCTGCACCCAGCTCTACTGGAAGGGGCACCTGGTAAAAGCCCGCATCGCCCTGGCCCAGGGCAAGAAGGAACACGACAAGCGCGACACCGAGAAAGACCGGGACTGGAACCGCCAGAAGCAGCGTATCGTGCGGGACAACGTGAAGCAGTAAACGGCCCGCTTAATAAGAAGCCGACTCCTTAGACGCAGACAGTCTAACAAACGCCTTGCGATACCCCCCCATCGGGACCATATTGAAAGTGTAGCCAGCGGGCAGCTTTGCAGCCGGACATCAAAGGCCGGACCGACTGCCGGAGGGCTACGAGGTATACGGTTATCAACCGCAATACTCTCCCATGGAGGAGAGAGCCGGTCGAGGGATATAAGCGCAATGCGGTCCCCGGCCCAAGGTGACAACCCGCAATAAAGCCGCGGTGCCAGGCATCTCGCCAGGTAGCTGCGGCTTTTCTATATCTGCGGCACGCTTCCTCGCTCTGTTTGCATAAACCCCCCGGCCAGTGCACACTCGTCCACTGCGTTTAACTATAAGAATTCAGCTATCCCGTCCGGGGCTGGTTGCGCCGGAGTCAGCACAGCAGTGCTCTCCTGCCCGCGAGCGACAGCCTCCTGTCTCGACGCCTGAATCCCGAAACAAGAAATACCGGAGGCACGATCATGGCGACGGCACAATCACCCCTGCTACGTTTACCCACCACAGGCCGCGGCTCAAGCTGGGTGAAACCACTGGTGCTGCTGTTTGCGCTGGCCCTGGTCGGCGCCTGCTCCAACGGCAACAACAATAACGACAAGACAGACCCGACCGACCCGGAAATACCCGGAAATCCGGACTACCCGGGGTATACCGTGGTGGACCTGGCAGCCGGTGACGACCTCGAAACCCGCGCGCTGGAAGCCCTGATTACCGCCGAGCCCAACACCGTGGTGCAGTTTCCCGCGGGCGTTTACGATTTCACCAGCGAACTGAGCTCCAGTGTCGACAACATCGTAATTCGCGGCACCGGCATGGATAACGAAAACGGCACCGTGCTGCGCTTCGACAACCAGACCAGCGGCGCCCAGGGCGTTTTCGCTACTGGCAATAACTTCGTAATAGAAGACATCGCCATAGAAAACACACCCGGTGACTCGATCAAGGTGGAGGGCTCCAACGGTGTGACCATCCGCCGCGTACGCGTGGAGTGGACCAACGGCCCGGATGCGAAAAACGGCGCCTACGGCCTGTACCCGGTACAGACCCGCAATGTATTGATCGAGGACTGCCGGGTTCGCGGCGCCAGTGATGCCGGCGTGTATGTCGGCCAATCCGAGATCATCATCGTGCGCCGCAACTATGTCTGGGAGAACGTGGCGGGCATCGAGATCGAGAACTCCAAGTTCGCCGACGTCTACGAAAATGAAACCGTCGCCAACACCGGCGGCATACTGGTTTTCGACCTGCCGGGGCCCCCGGTGCAGGGCGGCGAGGCCACCCGAGTATTCAATAACAACATCCACGACAACAACACGCCCAACTTTGCCCCCGAAGGCAACGTCGTGGCCTCGGTGCCCACCGGCACCGGCATCATGGTCATGGCGAACGACGATATCGAGATATTCGGCAATACCATCACCGGCAACCAGTCCGGCGGCATCTACATTGTCAGCTACTACATTTTCGACCCCTTCGTCAGCAAGGCCAGCTACGACCCGGTGCCCGAGAAAATCTACTTCCACGACAACGAGATGAGCAACAACGCCTATGACCCGCAGGATCTGGCAGCGCTGGTGGCACTGCTGTTCCCGGATAGCTTGCCGGTCATCTTTTACGACAACTCCGGCGTCGGCACCGACACCGGCATGCTGCTGCTGGAATTCCCCGACGGCCTGCCTGAAAGCCAGGCGATATGCGCGAAGGACAGCAACGCCAAAACCACCTGGGGCCAAATCAGCGCGGTGTACTACCTGAACGGTATCGGCAGCAGCGGCATGCTGTCGTCCGGCCCCGAGCTTTTCGATTGCACACACGCCTCCCTGCCACCGGTTGAGCTGGAACCGCCGGTAGACCCGAATAACCCGGACAATCCCCCCGTTGATACGGACGCCCTGTGCAACGCCGAGGGAACCGGCCTGAATGGCGACGCCTTTGTGGCCGACTGCCCCAATCTGTCGGATTACCGCCTGTTCGCCGACGCCGCCAACCCGCTGGAAAACGCCAACGGCGGCATCATCTACGATCTGAACACCCCGCTGTTCACCAATTACGCCAACAAGTATCGCTTCGTGTACGTTCCTGAAGGCACCCAGGCGGCGTATCGCTCAGAGGAAGTATTCGACTTCCCCGTGGGGACGATCATCGCCAAGACCTTCACCATCCAGGCCGACCTGCGCGACCCCAATAGCGCACAGGACATCATCGAAACCCGCCTGCTGATCCACCGCAAAGAGGGCTGGCGAGCGCTGCCCTATATCTGGAACGCCTCCAAAACCGATGCCGTGCTGACCGTAACCGGTGGCACCGAGGAGGTGAGCTGGATCGATACCAATGGCCAGCAGCAGTCCACGAACTATGTCATACCCAACACCAACAACTGCGCCAACTGCCACAACGAGAATGAGTTGTTGCCCATCGGGCCCAAGGCGCGGTCGCTCAACAGGGACTACGCCTACGCCAACGGCACGGCCAATCAGCTGGACTACTGGACCGACCAGGGCATCCTGGTGGGCGCACCGGAAGACAAGAACTCCATCGTCACCATCCCCCTGTGGGGCGACACCACCGCCAGCCTGGATGACCGCGCTCGCGGTTACCTGGACATCAACTGCATGCACTGCCACTCACCCGGCGGCGCGGCGGATACCTCGGGCCTGTTCCTGGAGTACTCCCGCCCCTTCGGCGAGGCGGTAGGCGAGTGCAAATCGCCGGTGGCCGCCGGCGGCGGCGCAGGTGAACTGGACTTCGACATCGTGCCCGGCGACGCGGACGCGTCCATCACGGCATTTCGCATGAACTCCAACGAAACCGAGGTGCGCATGCCGGAAATCGGCCGCAGTGTCATCCACACCGAGGCTGTGGAGCTGATTTCGGACTGGATCAACGCCATGGACCCAGTGGACTGCGACACCTTCTAGCGGGTCCGGCAAGCTACCGGCCCGGGGCTGCAGCGAAAACTGCGGCCCCTTTTTTTGCCCCCCGCAATCCGCAGGCTGAACTTCCCCGATTGCAATATGTCTAAGCCCACGAGATTCAGTAAATAGTACGGAGGACACAGACCGGACCAATTGCGCTATAATGCGCACTCACTACGGGGGCGATTTGGATTCGACGACGGTAACGAACCCTGAGGTGCATGCCGTGATGGTAGCCAATCACGTTAATCCAAAGCTGCAAACTATTAGTTGCCAACGACGACAACTACGGTGCTCAACTGGCTGCGTAAGCAGTCACGCGAAACACCATCTAGTGGCTTCGGCCCTAGCGGTCTTTAGCAAGGTGCCAGCCCCGCGCTACTGACTGTCATATAGAACTGGATCGCTGTGAAGCCTGCCTGGGGTGGATCTGCTAAAACTTAACAGGATCGCCAATTACGTCCTGCCCGTTGGGCTGTATGAGGCTAAATTAATTAACGGAAACTAAGCATGTAGAGCCGAAGGCAGAGTACTGGCGGACGCGGGTTCAATTCCCGCCGCCTCCACCAAAATGCAAAAGGTGCATTCCGGTTACATAGGTTGCACTTTATTCCGAGGACATGGGTAACACTTTTGGGCTCTACCCAATAATCGGGGGATGGGCATTCATCCGTACCCGATTGATTGGCTCTACCCAATAATCGGGGGATGGGCATTCATCCGTACCCGATTGATTGGCTCTACCCAATAATCGGGGGATGGGCATTCATCCGTACCCGATTGATTGGCTCTACCCAATAATCGGGGGATGGGCATTCATCCGTACCCGATTGATTGGCTCTACCCAATAATCGGGGGATGGGCATTCATCCGTACCCGATTGATTGGCTCTACCCAATAATCGGGGGATGGGCATTCATCCGTACCCGATTGATTATGCCGTCCCACCCGCAGTGGGTCAGCACCCTCAACCGATAATTCTCAAAGTTCCTAAAACCATAGGCCCTCCTGGAGATCATTTCCATCTTGTTGTGGAAGCCCTCAGTGATGCCGTTACTTTTGCTGAATCGCCACATGGCAACGATGGGCTCCATCCAGCTAGTCAGCGTCTTTGCCAGGACCCGTAGCGGGCTGTTTCGCAGCTGATCCAGTAGCTCGAATAACCGGGGTAGTTTGGCCCTTGCTCGCCGCGCTGTGAGCGTCTTCAGCAGCATGAGCCGCACCAGCCTCTGCTTGGCCACGTAGAGTTGCTGTAACACCGGGTAGCTGCCCAGGTAGTTCATCAAATTGGCGTGCTGCTCGTCCTTCAGGTTCCACTGGTGGCGTCGCATCAGACTGATCAACCCACGGTTCTTTCGGCCCTCAGGGTCGTGTTGCTGCCAGACCTTCAGGAAGTGCTGATTGATCAGCCGGACCACGTGGAACCGGTCAGCCACAATGGTGGCCCCAGGGAAGTAGTGACGGGCGATGCTGCGGTAGGTTTCCGACAGGTCCATGACCATCACCTGCACATTGTCACGGCCCCGCAGGCCCTTCAAATAGTGACGTAAACTGGCTTCCGAGCGCCCCAGCTTCACGTCGAATACCGTATGGTTCTTGAGGTCCACAAAGGTGGTGGCAAAGCCCTTCCTGCGGGTGAAGAAGTGCTCGTCGATCCCCAGTACCCGCGGACATCGTCGCCTGTCCATCTCCGACCGCTTGATGCCTAAATGAGCCCGGTACCAGCGCTCGACCGTGGCGCCGCTTATCTGGTGCGTCCGCGAGAGTTTACGCTGGGTGACACCGCCGTCATGGGCCTCATAGACCTCCATCTGGTAGGTGTCCGAGGATCGGTAGCGCGGCCTCAGACCGGCGAAGGCGTGACGGAAATATCGCCCACAGCTCTGGCAGTGATACTTGGGCACCTTCAGGTGGAGAATCATCACCTGATTACCGCGCCGGGTGTGCTTCACCGTGCGTTTGTGGGTGGCCTTGATCCGCAGATTGGCGCCACCACAATGCTGGCAGCTGGCCTGTCGTCGATACGGCCTCGCCCATACATCAATACCGCGTTTGCTTTTGACCCGCATTACTTCCAGGCCAGGTATGCCTATAATCATTCCTGCGTGGGACATCGGTGTTCTCTCCATTAAACGATCTTCGCAAAATCAGTTTAATGAATGCCGGTGTCCCCCGTTAACGATGAAGAGCCTATTTCTCAAAGTTCCAAAAACCAAGAGCCGCAGTCGTACTAACTGTTACAGGAATGGCTTCGGTTCGGGTAAGAAGCTGCCCGAGGCGATCAGGCAGCCTGCGTATATCGGCACTTTGGAAAGGATGAACAGCCTACAAATTGACGTCCAGGGTTAGCACCTCTCCGGGCCATTCGCGTCACCAACTTGTTACCGCATCGCGGACAATTTAACGATCGAATGAGGGTTGATGGGCCGACTTCAGGCGCCACGGGCGGGGCCTCAACTGCCAGAGATTTACCGAGAATTGATCTTATATCTCTGATGAGCAATGCGAGCCGCGTACCATCTATGAGGTCTATAGGTTTACCAGTGGCGAAGCGCTTGGCCTCATTAGTAAATGTGCCAGAGGTGATAACCGATACCGAAGCAGCCCCCTCGGATACCATGACCCCGTACATTTCCCGTATTACGCTGACACCGATTTTGCGGGCTTTCCACTGCTTGCATTGAACAAGGTGCAGCTGTCCATCTCTCTCCAACTTGACGTCGACGCCCCCGTCTGCCCCGCCTCGATGATTCTCACGCACTTTGAAGCCCTTGCGGCGGTAAGCTTCTGCCACCAGTTCCTCAAACTGTTTCCAGGAGAGTGACCGAATGCTCTCCAACCCGCTCTGGGTGTCGAGCAGTTTGCGCCTGCGATATGTATTGAGCGCCGAAAACGGAGCGGGAATCAAGAGTGTGATGGCTGCAAATGTCGCGAGGTGAGGCAGCGCCGTGGATAGCCCAACGAAAGCAGGGTTGTCCGGCAATAGGGCAGGAATCACCAATCGCAACCCGAGATAAGCCATGAGTGACGCGATGAGGCTGCACCACCAAGGGAGAACCATAAGCAAATCTATGATGCTTTCGTTACGTCTTGCCAAGTTCCTACCATTCCTGATCGTAAACAATGCGTTGGTATGCCGACAATTGTATGGATCGACATGGTTTGAACCAATACCCCGCGAACGGAAAACTCGAGATTTGCTAAATCTTTAGGTTTGTTGGTCGATGAGAACCGAGCCATTTCTACAACTTTGCAGTTCAACCCCGCTTCACCTTGTGCAATAGGTCTGTACTGCTGTTGGTCGAGCTGGTATTGGAGGGTGACGCTTGATACGGCAGCCCTGAACCCTATTATAACCTCAGCCTGAACTCTCGATAGCGACCGTAGCCGCAGCCAAGGTTGCAACCGAGGGAATTGTAAGTGGCAGACGACGCGAATGGAGCAGCCGACTCCTGGAGTACGGCTACCCAATGGGTAAAAGGTATTGATTTTGAGAGCGGTTGAAACCTGCCTTTCTGCGAGGTAATGTCTGCAGATTCAATCTGCATACAAGAGCCCCATGAAGTCATTCCTGAAAATTGTCTTTCGCTTAACTTTGGGAAGCGTACTCATGCTAGCGGTCTGGTTTTTCCTTTTCAATGTTGCCTCGCGGTTAGTCACTGATATGTTTACTTCCATCACCGATGACATAACGGCAAAACACAAATCCAGGCAGGAGGTTTTTGCCAACCAGGCAGCACAGGAGAAACAAGCCAATGAGGTGGCTGCCCAGCAGGTGATCAACGGTGCTGCACTCAGTCGTCAGCAGCAGCAAGCCTTTAATGCTCAGTACCAGGCGCCAGACGGATGTGAGGTGTACCAGTCAGACCGCCATATGGCCGAGTGCATCAATCACAAGATGCGGGCGAAGCGAGCGTTTGAACGCAGTTTTGAACAAGCAGTTGGTAGCGGGCAATCAGACTCACCAAACTTGATTCAGTATTCAGACATCCCCAGCGGCGGCCACTGATCCTTAACTGACCGGGCGCTAGCCATTTTGGGGGCATATCAGACAGGGCGCTGGAGATAATCTTGTCGTCTTAGCTCATCGAGGATGTCGTACAGCTTTTGCCGGCTGAAGCCCAACTCCTTAGCCACCGCCGCTTCTGGCATCCCCTCGGCGACCATCATCACGGCTCGCGTCCGGTCGGCTAGGGAGATTGACGGCTTGCGGCCCATCTTAACCCCACGATTCATAGCGCCCCCCCTGCCCTCATTTGTGCGTTCCAGAATGCGCTCCCGCTCGGCCTGAGCTACTGCCACCAGAATGGTGGTCACGATTTTGCCCTAGCGGGCCATGGTCATCATGAGCGTGAGCGATCGGTAAACCATCTTGCCGCCCTGGCTTTTGAGCAGTAACCGTCCGGTAAACCCATCTACCCAAACACACTGGCCCCGCTAACGTAGGTGCCCACCTATTTTTAAGTGGGCACCTATAATGGATGACGACTCTTCTGCGCCGCGCATCACCAAACCCCGTCGGCGCTACACACCAGCATTCAAACGCCAGGTTCTCTCTGAAGCCCGCCAGCCAGGCGAGTCCCTGGCCGCCGTCGCGGTACGCCATGGCCTCAATCCCAATATGGTCCACAAATGGCGCAAGACGCTTGAGCGGCCGGACCAGGCTGAGTTCCTGCGCCTGCCCGCGCCAGGGAAGTGCACGGCAGCTCCCCACAACGCCGGTCACAGCGACACCATCCGCATGGAGGTGCCCACACCACAGGGCCAGCTTGTCGTGCACTGGCCGGTACGTCAACTGCCGGAGTCCATAGCCTGGCTCCGGGCCCTGACGCAGTGATCAGAATCGACGAGATCTGGCTCTCCCGAGAGCCACTGGATATGCGGGCCGGCCCGGAGAAGGCGCTGGCACGAGTCATCAACAGCTTTGGCGAGGCCCGGCCCCATACCGCTTATGTCTTCGCCAACAAGCGTGCCAACCGGGTGAAGGTGCTGATCTGTGACAGCTTCGGGATCTGGCTCGCCGCACGTCGGCTGCACCAGGGTCGCTTCGTCTGGACCCAGCTTAGAACGGGTAAGGCGGTGTCGATTGATGCCGGGCAACTGGAAGCGCTGGTTGCCGGGCTGCCGTGGCAATACGCGGCGGCGGACTTTGTCATCGACCGGCAGTAAATAACACCACGATCGCGCCAGTGGGTCTACGGAATTATTGTCCGTAGCCATCACACCAGCCCGGTGGCACACTGTGTCCATGCGCTCGTCGGTCGACCTCAATCAGCTCTCGGAAGCCCAGCTTCGCGACATGGCGGCGCAGATGCTGAACCAGCTCAGCGAGAAGGATGCGCAGCTGGCGGAGAGGGAAACTCGCCTGGCTGAAAAGGACGCCAGCCTCATTGAGCGTGACGAGGCCATCCGTCGTTACCGCGTCCGCAATGAGCAGCTCACTCACGAGATCGCGCTACTCAGGCGCCACCGCTTCGGCAAGCGCGGTGAGGGTGTCAGCCGGCAGCAGTACAGCCTGCTTGAGGACCTGGTGGACGAGGACACGGCCGCCATCGAGCAGGAACTGGAGCGGCTGGCCGAGACTCACAAGCCGCCGCAGGCCAAACCCCGTACCCCGAAGCGTCGCTCCCTGCCACCGCAGCTGCCACGCACCGAAATCCACCACGAACCGGAGTCCACAACCTGCGGCTGTGGCTGCCAGCTCACCCGCATCGGTGAGGATGTCAGCGAGAAGCTGGATTATGAACCCGGCCAGTTCTCAGTGGAACGCCATATCCGCGGCAAGTGGGCCTGCCGGCAGTGTGAAACCGTCACCCAGGCACCGGTGGCGCCGCACGTCATTGACAAGGGCATCCCGACCACCAACCTGCTGGCGCAGGTGCTGATCAGCAAGTACGCGGATCACCAGCCGCTGTACCGGCAGGAAAAGATCTACGCCCGCGCCGGGGTGGAACTGCCGCGCTCCACGCTGGCGGACTGGGTCGGTCGCTGTGGGTTGGAACTGGCCCCACTGGTAGGGCATTTGCGCAATCGATTACTGGAACACCCCGTCCTGCACGCCGACGAGACGCCGGTGCCGATGCTCTCGCCGGGCAAGAAGCGCACGCATCGGGCCTATGTCTGGGCGTATGCGACGACCCGTTACGCCCCGATCCAGGGTGTGGTCTACGACTTCCAGCCCTCGCGGGCCGGCCAGACGTCCCGGGACTTCCTGGCCAACTGGCGCGGCAAGCTGGTTTGCGACGACTATGCGGGCTACAAGGCAGGCTTTGCCAATGGCATCACCGAGGTCGGCTGCTGGGCGCATGCCCGGCGCAAGTTCCACGAACTGCTGGAGCAGAACCAGAGCCCGATTGCCGAGAAGGCGTTGAATTATATCGGCACGCTCTACGTTATCGAGCGAGAAGCGGCCGACCTGCCGCCCGACAAGCGGCGACGGCTGCGCGAGATGCAGGCGCGGCCCATCGTGGACACGTTACGCGACTGGCTGGTGGGACAACGATCGCAGTTGACTAACGGCACACGAACGGCGAAGGCGATTGATTACAGTCTCAAACGCTGGGCGGCGCTGGTTCGCTACCTTGATGACGGCAACCTGCCCATCGACAACAACTGGGTGGAAAACCAGATCCGGCCCTGGGCACTGGGACGATCCAACTGGCTGTTTGCCGGCTCCCTGCGCAGCGGTCAGCGGGCTGCCAATGTGATGAGCCTGATCCAGTCGGCCAAAATCAATAGCCTTGATCCGCAGGCTTACCTGCGCGATGTGCTGGAGCGGCTACCGACCGCACGGCTATCTGGCCTTGACGACCTCCTGCCGCATAACTGGACGCCGACAATCAAGGTGTAATCACCGGACGCTTACACACGAACGGCGAAGGCGATTGATTACAGTCTCAAACGCTGGGCGGCGCTGGTTCGCTACCTTGATGACGGCAACCTGCCCATCGACAACAACTGGGTGGAAAACCAGATCCGGCCCTGGGCACTGGGACGATCCAACTGGCTGTTTGCCGGCTCCCTGCGCAGCGGTCAGCGGGCTGCCAATGTGATGAGCCTGATCCAGTCGGCCAAAATCAATAGCCTTGATCCGCAGGCTTACCTGCGCGATGTGCTGGAGCGGCTACCGACCGCACGGCTATCTGGCCTTGACGACCTCCTGCCGCATAACTGGACGCCGACAATCAAGGTGTAATCACCGGACGCTTACTTTGAGCAGGACGATGGTGTCCACCTAAATCGAAGTGGACACCTATTATGGAGTTACCAGGCGAGATTGGACCACTTCATCGTGACCCTTGCCGTCCTGTTACGCACTTATATATTTAGTGCGGACTCTACAGATCGCTGGGCCATTTCGCTCCAGCGTGCCCGCGGGTGTCCAGCTTTCTCACCTAACCACTGTGGAATCAAAGCCCCTTGGGATGCGAAGTGTTCAACGTGCACCACCGTGATCTTGCCATCGGTGTAAGACACATCATTCAACTTCTTCCAAGGTCCTGGTCGAATATTCTGATAAAGCTTATAAGCTTCATTGACATAGTTCAGCTTGGTTCCCAACCCAAACATTACAACCAGCCTTGTCTCATCTGGGAGATGTTTTAGGTATTCCTGTGTACAGTTTGTAGCAACTTTTCTCCCAAAATCGCTGGCGACGAACTTATCCAGCATACCTCCACCTGAACCTTTCCAGTTTTGAGATTTCTCCATGAATTGCTCGACAGTGCAGCGAACCAGTGACCCGAAATGAAATCTCCCATTCGGATCTGCAATAATCTCATCTACTTTGTGCTTCAGGCGCTCGGGATCTAGCTGTTCCAGTAATCCTACGCGGGCAAGAATTTTGCCCACATTGAGCCTGCTGCCTTTATAGGCAATTTGGTTATGAGGCGCTGCTGCCATGGCCCCTGCCTGGGTTGGGCCTTTCGAAAAGCCCAGAATCACGACCTCGGGGGTGGAGCTACCCCAGGCCAAGGGATTTGCGGTTATACGCCAGTTTCCAACAGTCTCTTTTGTTGCATCAAAAACCACTTCGCCGCTATAGCAACGACTGCACTCTATCCTTCCGTGAGCGGGTAAGCAGCCCATGTTTCAACCTCTTATTATTGAAGAGTATTTCTATACGTTTTTCACATAATAGAAAAGTGTTATTCCTAATAAAATAGCCTTACGCCCACTCCCAATCATTGAAGAAGCAGAAACTCCCTATGCCATTGCAGGAAGGCCTTCTGGCCGCTCGAAAATTGACCAACGTTAGTCAATTCCAGAGGAATTTTCATTCGGCTAATCGATTCTAGGTGCGCCACCGGGGAAATGAGTAGGTCACCATTATCCTCAAAGCTAATAAATCCTTTATCGAAGAGGTGGTCCACCGTTGGCGTTAGCATAAAGCCATTTTCTGGGTCCAATCGCTCACTATTCGTACAATCCCGCCAGGGCTTAGTATGGCTAGCAATTAGGTGGTTTGGCCTGTCTACACGGGTCACGCGACAGGCCCTCTCCAGGTTCAGCAACCGGTCCCGATACTTCCCTTGGCCGCGGCGGGCCAATACCAGAGCAGACCTCTCGGTCTCTTCGATGGTGTCGTCCGTGGCAATCTGTTCCTCTACCCTGTTTTCCCAGTCGACGAGATTTTCGTACGATCGGTCACGGCTCGCTTCCATCATATAGTTGCCCTGAACCAGTGCTACGACCCAGCCATCCAGCAGGTGGGCGAGTGCCAAAGCAAAGTCCCTCGATACATGAAAGAGGTAGCTCTCATTAGCGAAGCCGGACTGGCTCTTCAGTGGCGAGTGCCTGACGGGGAGGAAATCCCTCAAAACATTGATGTGATTGATGGTTCTAACGGGAATCGCTAACTCCTTGAAGTCAACATCTACCCGCCACCCTGCTTCAGCCCAATTCAGGCCGGCTGCTCCAAACTCAGATGGTTTCGGGAATTCGTAACAGTAGGACTTCACTACCCCAACCGCTTTGAGCAAAGCGTTGGCGTAAGAGAATACAATGTCCCCAGGGACTAGTTTGCGCATCAAATCATAGGGTCGGATATGGCGTCCCGCGGCATTCAGCTTAGGCGACCACATATAGCCGCCGGGAACTTCGTAGCTATATGTTTGTTTTTGGTTAACCCACCAATAGTTCATTACAGATTCTCATTACTCACGTACTACCGCTGCCGGACTTTCACAAAAATTTGTGTTGGGTGCTGTTTACCATAGTGAACCTTGAGATTGGCAATAGAATCGTACATTCGCTGCACCTGATCGCCTGTACTGGCACTATGATCGAACCAACCCGGTCCACGACCATCAATTTTCCAGCAACCCATGCCGTGGTCAAATCGAACCACTGCGGTCTTTTTGTTTTCCCAGGTTATTTTCAGAAAGCGACCATGGGGCATCTCTCGCACAGGATTGATGTGCACATTATTGGTTATACCCATATCCGTGAAATAACGCTCGCAAACATCTCGCTTAACCTTATTGTCACGCCAATCGGCATCGAAACCCCGATAGTTGCCTTCAGATATTTTGTCGCCCGTAATAAGACTGAAGGGAGAGTCACCCCATTGGTCGGCGGTTATTTTCCTCAATGCTTCAACTAGCTCACCTAGCAATAGTAGAGACAGAGGGGAAGATATGTAGCAATCTGAATAGGACACCCGTGTAATCGGTGTATCTTGCTTGAATGCTTGGGCCAGGTCGGGACTGGAGTTGACGATCTCGGTCCAAATTTTCTTACCAAACTGACCTAGGGCTCCATCGCACTCGATCGATAAATCTATCTCAATATCGCCCACTGTCGTTTTTGGTCGCATTGAAATCAGATCGATTGGGTTGCCTTTCGCCACCGGCAGCTCTGTCGTGGAGACTAAAATTGCATCCTCGAGACTCCACCAGTTTTGAGCCGGAATACTGCAACTTGATTCCGGCGTACCGTAGGTCGTCACGACTTCACCAGCATTGACCTGTGCCAATACCTGCCCCGCCGATATGAGCTGATGCCCCTGCTGCCCCAAACATGAGAGCTCAATGCCAAAGTTGTGAAGCGCCAATAGATCCTCTTTATGTATATCGCTCAAATCATCGAACTGATTACTAGGCAAAACTAGCTCGACTCGATCGTAAAGACTTCGAGCATTGAGACACGACTGCTTGAGTTGTGATGCGTCGATATTCCAGTCGGCTAACTTCCCACTGGCAAATATCTTGAGCACAGATCCCCCTCTGCTGGATGCCGATACCAACTCCGCACCAATCGGTTCGTAGCACGCTCGTGTGGTTGGCCCGAAAATCTGAGCATCGTCCGGCAAGCGCACATATGGGCTTATCGAATCAATAAATTGGGCCGCCTTGTGGCGATTCATCACATCGGTATGAAATCGGGTATCGAAGCCAAGAAGACAAGATTGACAGGCTGTCTCGCACGAATCAGGGCACTCCAGATACTCACGAGAGCGCAGTATCATCTCAGGAAAGTAGCGAACCGCAGATGAGGAGAATCCGGCTCCTCCTGAACTTTTATCGAATAAAACTATGCACGCAACCGGATAGTCGCAGCCCGGTAGCGCACTTGGCTTCACCATGTAGCCCATCTCATCGACATTGATACCTTGGATATCTGCAAGTGCTTGACGTAAAACTACCGCTAAGGTCCAGGAAAGCGAATCCCCCCTATCATGTTTCAAATATGAGCCGTCACCGGGATGCTTCAAATTTAGTTCAAAGACATCGGTCTGGTTAGTGGCGCCTAGATGCACAGACGCTTTTATAGCGTATGGTTCATCCGCACTCTCACAGTGAGCTGATGCCTCCGGGCCTGGCTTTCCCTGGAGACGGGTATGCGACTTACCTGGTTGTAAATCCCGCGGGAAATCGCCTTCTGCGGTCATTGATTCGGCGCGACCGCATCGTAAGCAAACCGCATAGCCCTTGGCGTGCTCGCCAGAAGAGCGATGAAAGATGTGGCCCTCAGCGCTAGTTCGATAGGTACCCAGAACTGGGTTAAACAATGTGTGGAGATCTGAGCCGGCAGACACCCATGGATCCTGTATCGGAATGAATGATTGTGATGAAATATCGGTGGTTGGGGAGCTATAGAAATCTACAGCGAAACCCTCTGGCTCAATGAATTCTATAATATTTTCGTCTTTCAGATCCGTGCCGCAATCACCGCATTTTTGATCGAAAACGGAACCGGAGTCCTGTCCTATTGCGCCGCACTTATGACAGCGCCACTCCACGAGCATTCTCTGAGGTGCGCTGAAGTCCTCATTGGGTGCAAATTTGTTCATCAAAATGCCAGATGACCTATAACTCAAGCCATCAAGCACTAGCTGTGCACCAGGGGCATATTCGCGTAGGGCTGTAGGTAGGTCTCGCGAAGGTCTTTCTCTAAGCCGCATATTGTTATCAACACGACCTGAGTCTTTAACATATTTCCCGCGCTTAAAGTCACCAATTGAGTAGTGATCGAAAGTCACAATTCCGGAAGGGAAACCATAACCAGGCAAGAATGCTTTGGCAGCCAGCTCAGATAGCAAGTAGTCATTACCCATGCTTCGGAGATCAAACTCGACCTTACGCCGAAAAGGATCCTTTTCGCTTAGAGCCTGGATCTGAGCCAATTGCTCCTTTAGCTCTAGATAGCCTGGGAGCCACAATTTTCGAGCAGAACCGAGTGCTATAATCGCTCTACTTATAATTTCAGGTATTTGCACACTCGCCAATACGCTTCCCTTCAGGACACTGGTCAGCCCAGCGTGTAGCTCATCTGGAAGGCCTCCCGCGCGCAACGACTCTAGCCAGCGGAGCATCTTTTCCGCAGGAGCGTCATGTTGCTCTTCGGCGGTAAAGAACCATTCACATGTGAGGCTTGTAACAGCCGTCTCCGTAACTTTCATAACGCCATTCAGCCAGCGGGATAAAAGAAGAGAATGCACGTGCCGCTGCACGATACGCTCACTATTCAAGGAAATGTAGGGCGCCGGTATAGACGTTACAAAAGGCCAGATTGGATTCCTAAACACCGCCCGTTCATGCGGATTATCTTTACAGATCGAGAAGGCCATAGCTTGGGTTTCACCTCGCCGACCAGCTCGACCCGCTCTCTGCAGGTAGTTCGCTGGATGGGGAGGAACGTTATTCATTGCCACGACGGAAATACCACCGATATCAACGCCCATCTCCATCGTGGTTGAACAACTTAATACATTTAGCTTACCTTTCTTGAATAACGCCTCATATTTCTGGAGAGTACTTGCGGGTTGTTGAGCGGAGTGTTCAGCGACACGGTAAAAGTTCCCTCCTTCCAAAATTCTATCACTTATATCGGTCCACAAATTTACGTCTCTGAGAACCTCGATATCTTTCCTCGATGAGATCCAGTCTCGAATGGCGCGCTTCTTTTCAATCTCCGAAGTAAAAGTGGAAGCATCCAAAGAACATACAGGGATGTTGATTTTCTGGCATAAAATCGATGAACCATTGTCATTATTGGGGAGGTACGGAGAGATAGCCTTGAATGTATTGTCTATTAGTCGATGGGTAATTGGACAAATCCATGCTTCGGTGCAGGCCTGAAAAGCTATCGCATCTCGAGACAACGCGAACCTGAGTGAGCCATCGACGCTGACTAGAATTTGTTTTTCTTTGCCACCGAGGACGTATTTCTTAGTGAGTGCTTCCCATGCAGAACGCATTAAGCCATTAATAATGTCGGCGTCACCTGGCGAGGCAACGTCAAGCTTAGCTGCCTTGGCCAGCAATCTAACCATTCGCCCATTGCGGCCTTTCTGAACTCTCGGCCAGCGCTGAACACTTGAGCTAGTTGATTCTTCAGAATCAGGTCTAATGACGGTTTTGGGGTATATCCTAGCTCCCATCCAATCAATCCAATCGGCAGGGATATCAATAATTGTGTTCTCTCGTATGTAGAAGTCCAGAAAGGTCTTCAGATAGGACGTCCAGTCCTCTAGATCCAGGCCCAAGCTCTTCCATTCGGACGGGGTCTTTTCTATGGCTGCCAATGCGGGATATACCACGGAGACGAGTCCAAGCGTCTCTGGACTGTTCTGCCGCTTTGGACGTCTCGAAAACTCTCTCAGCAACAGCATTTCCGATATGACTCTTGACCCGCCTGATTCCGGAAATAAACCCGGATTCAGATCTCTGTAGTAATCAAATATCCATCTCGATATATCATTACTGGCCTGAAGGCTGTTTACAGCTCCACTCCAGGTGACTGGCTCGACTTCACCAAGACTTGCTAGTTCTTTGCGTAGTGGATCCGCCAAACCTTCATTGATAGTCTTAGCAGTCTCCTTATCGCCACTTTTTTCAAGGGCAGTTATCTGTTTTTCGTACTTCTCTAGTTTCTCCTGCTTTTCTCGCAAGCTATCGGGATCTATTGATTTAACATTACCCGCTACATACGCGTATACGAGGCCACGAACCGTATCTCGCTCAGAGTCCTGCTGTAGCTTGGTCGATATACGAGCAGTTCCCTGCCTGCTGTCCGTGAAGGTGATTAGCCGCCTACCTCGGCTCGGCTGATCTGACGGTGAGTCACCGTCTTGACAGAATTCGAGCAGCGTGGGCATAGCATTGCTAATGTAGAATGGGGTGCCAAGCAACGCTCTTCGAAAGAAAAATCCCTTGTTCGATGAATACTCACAGTCAACGCAGACAGGCATTGCTGGATTTATAAGTTCAATATCTATACTTTCCATCCCCGGACCCACCATATTTCCCTGTGGGTCGATGGAAACAGGGTAAGTCAGATCTGGGTGCGGTTTGTTTGCAATAATTGCTGAACTAACGAAATCCGGAAGTTCCCGTTTTTCAGCCTCATCATCCTCAGGGCCCTCGATATCAAGGCTAAATTCGTCAATGGCTTCCCTATCGTACTGTACCAAGCGTCCGCTCTTTTCAGCACAGTACAGATGGGGGGAGTTACAGTCCTGACAAAAAACTAACTCAAAAACTGGCGAACCACAGTCACACTCGGATCTTCTTCGTGTGTATACGTTTCCGAAAGGCCAGCCATCCGTCAACTCAGCGTCCTGCTTCTTCGAGCAATGTCTGTTGCTGCAGCACCACAATCCATTGATCACCTGGTGAAAGAAGTGACCCCTGATTGGAAGAAAGGGCACTGAATCGACTTCAGGCTTCCTATCTTTACCGCCGGGAAGGCATGTGTTTGCACACAAATCAAGCCAGGCCAAAGTCTCCTTTCGCTTATCCCTCTCCCCGTAGGTATGCTCAGAAAGTGCGGTCAGAGCACAAGGAACCTCACTCTGTGCGAGACGATCTCTTATGCGACTTGCAGCTGCGGAGCCAGCCAGCGCTTCATACCTTTCTTTAGAGAATTTAGTATCTGGCTCAATACGAGCCACTGCGTCGTAAGATAGTTGATTAGTGATGCCGGAATTCAAATCAGGAATACTGCGTCGACCTCCGATTACAACTACTGACTCTTCGCTAATTCCTGCTAGGTTTGCGAGATAGGACCGCAGATTAGCTTTCGCTTGGTCTCCGCCGATTGTTGCCGATGTCGCAACAAATCGGACATTTTCCGGCTCCACACCAAATGTATACATTACTCTGCGCAAAAGCAGAGAGAGCTCAGCCGCCTGCGAGCCTAGATACGTATGTGCTTCATCCAATACGATCCATCGCAGCTTCCCCTTCGACTGCTCAATAATCGGAGAATCAATCTGACGAACGAGCATGTACTCGAGCATAGTGGCGTTCGTTACCAACAATGGCGCCGGGCTGGCGCGGAGCACTTTTCGGGTTAGCACCTCGTTGGCATACTTCCCTTGGTCTCTGTGCTTATTTTCCTCAGTATTCCCGTTGTACAAACAGAAACGGACGCCATCATCGTAAGCCTCAGTCCAAGCCCTGAGCCGCTCACGCTGACTGTTGATCAACGCATTTAGTGGATACAGGAAAAGTGCGCGGGTACCAACGAGCTTTTCAAAACCATTAGCCTCATATTCGCGAGCCAGATCATTAAGGATCGGAACCATAAAACACTCAGTTTTTCCGGATCCAGTACCGCTGGTTACAACTATCGACTTCCGGTCAACTAGAAGAGTGTTCCATGCTTCTATTTGGTGCTTGTGAGGAAATATTTTCTTGGAAAAACCGCCTTTATCCATTGACTCAATCAGCGAAGGCAAGAGTAATTCACCGGATAGATCCTGCATAGATCGGCTACCCGCTTCCCATGGAAACGTAGCTTCAAATACTGGGTCCGCCAAGAACGCATTACCGCTCTGATGGTCGCGAAACTGATTGATGACACGCTTGCGCAATGCAGGGTCAGTGATTCCAAGTATGCTAGCCGTGGCTTCTGTAGATCTCTTGTTGGCCAACTCATAGAAATCGCTATAGTACTTATTGTTGTTCATAAGGTTTTACTCTAAACAGATTCTTGTTGCGATAGCCATCCGGAGAGAAATTTGAAAGCGACATCAAACCAATCTTCGTCGAAATGCTTGATTTGCTGCAATTTGAAGACATCCGCGGGGCTAGAGCAGAGCTCATCCTGACCGCCGAAGATGACATGCCAAGCAAGTACGAAGGGCAAATACACAACAGGCTGCTGATACCTATTGTGTGCAATCACAATTTCCTGAAATTGATCTGGAAGCGATTCATACATTTTCTTCAATTTTGAACCAAGTAACTCCGGCCAATCACTATTTGCCTGCCTTTGAAAAAGCCTCTGGTATTCATCCTTAAGGTGCGGCTTTATGAACACTGATACCGGATGTGTCATCACTCCCATGTCAGGTGAATGAACACCCATGACAATACCGAGTAGATTTAGCTCCATGCCACGAAGAGAGGGTGATTGAGACCCAATTCTCTCAATCGCTGCGCAGACAAGTTGGTCTACAAATTCTTCATCACCGCCCAGCTGCGCCGTTAACCTAGTCCGGTAAGCACCCAATGAACACTCCCATTCACTCTGAGTCACGATCTCCCAAATAACTGGAAACTCACTATCAAGCCTATCCAATACATCTAGTTGATTCTTTACCAAAAGCGCCGCAAGAAAGGAGGTAGTCTGAGAAGCCATCTGCCAAATATCGAAACAGGCAAGTGGCATATGATTGGTCTTTTCCCAAAGTAAGTCTATGTAATCCCAGGCAGGATGAGAGAAATCAATTGCCATCTCCTCTAAATAGAGACCTAGACTCTCACGTCTAGTAGTTTCGTCACTGATACAGACAGCTTCTTCAATAGTGGCCGGGGTAGCACTAGTGTCGGCAACGGGGATGCAAATTCGCTCCGCTACATTCCAAAGAACCGGCCTGAATGCTAATGGAGAATCGGGTGCTGGATAGATTAACCAGGGGCCAGGTTCTTTTGTGCCCTCATCAAACTCCCAAGCGCCCACGTTAACGTTCTGAGTACGCCTAGCCTTCAGGGTTTCAGGAGCCTGATCCGGCCTGATCAGCGGCAACGCCATTATTTGTGCAGCATCGAGGGCTTCCATGGGAATTTCTGATAGCGATTCTGTCGTCAATTCAATCAATTGCTCAGAAAAATTGAGACTCATAGCGTGTTCATAGCGGCGAATGTCAAATTGGTAAAGAGATTTCTCGTCTAGCGTAAGTGAAATTCTTACATATGCATCCAGGCTTCTACTGGCACCGAACAACCTATTTATCGCTGGCGTCCAATCTGAAACAGAAAGCTCGATATAGTCGCCGTACAATTTCATGCGTCGTTTGATATAAATGTCTCGGAGATCAGTCATTGCGATAGACTGATCGAATAGTGAAAGCGTGAGTGTAAACTTTTCCGACAAGTATGTTTTGTCGTTAAATATCCTTAATCGATAACCGAGCAATCGATCAAGGTGTAGATACCTGCCTACTGCGACTAGTTGGTCATTGGGATCAAATAGCATAGCTCCCCGTGTCGGAAATGGATAAATGAGGCTCAGCTGGCGACTCTGACCGTAGAAAATGATTGATGCTTCGACGGACCTAGGGGGACATTTTTTAGCTTTCAAGCTAAATTTCTGTCCTTTTTCTATAACCGAACTCGTAATCGAAACCTCATCACCGAAACACGTCATCTCTTCGAACGCAAGACCAGTAATTGAAATCTCACCGCAGCGGGGGTCGATTTCGCTAGGCTCGAGAGTATGTTGATAACACTCGGGGAGGATACCTACCGTTTGAGAGAAAAGTATGTTCGTATCTACATCAATAATACGAACCTGGTATACACCACTATCAACAGCTTCTAGAGCGCGCCAAACCTCCCCGGTGCCCCCTCCAACTTTTCTCGCTAATATCCGAGCATGAAAACTTTTTTTCGAGAATCCAGTTAGCGCGTCCATCTCCACCACTTGAGGTTTTCCAATGAAAACTATTCGTGGAAGCGAGCCAAACGGAAATCTTTCGCCATGCAGCGAGTAGGAAATCGTACTATCTTTTGAAGCTGTTTTTACCTGGTATTTATCAAGGCCTTCGTAACAGTTAGCCGTGCCGCGCAGGCTCCATAGAGAACCCGCCATAAAGCTTGAAAGACGCGCTAGCTGATCTACTTCTTCAACAGTATCTATCGTATAGTTCTCAGGGCAATAAATGATAGCTTCCTCATCGCGCAAGGACTGGCTAGCAGTACCATGTAGAATCCATCTCTCTTCAACGCTTTTGAAGGTCCAAGGAACATCCGACCCCAAAGATTCAGCGTTTAGAATGTCTATTTTTCCAACGATCTCTCCCATCGCCTTGAAACTGATGGAAAATTTTTGCGTCGCTGCCTCGCCTCCTACTTTGAAGCTATTCCCGCTCAGCTTGTAAGATCGCTTATTCTGAAAGGTCGTGAGCACCCCTCGACACCATAGCTTACAAAACCCCTCATCTCCCGCCACCTCAACATCGACGGTAGAAGGCAGTGCGACTTGGTCAGGATCTAGCCCCAAGCTTTGAACTGCAGCGAAACCTGGTATATCGATCTCAGCAACTAGCCCAGGCGCCCCTGATTCTGGACGAACAAGTATCCGTGTCATTTCGAAAGGGTTGGCTGAATTTTGCTCAACTCTCGCCCTCGATGCAGTATCCACAAGGTCTTTGAGAAGTGACCGCGCCGCACTATCGTCCAGTGGTAGCGGAAACTCTTCCCTCCAGTTGGGAACATATTCATCCAACCATTTAACAGGAGTGTCTTTACTCCCTAGATCATGCTGTGCTCTTAGATCTACAATTGCCTGAACAACATCTTCCAGTACATCTGCTATTGCTTCTGACCATAAAGAAACAGGTATCAGCGAACTGTGCGCTTCGATAAGCGCCGAGATCGAGTGGCCTTTAGCAATATGCCGGCGGATCGTGGGCTGCAGGACTCGTTTTAGCCAGCCGCCTGATTCTGCTAGTTTGTGTAGGGGTAGGCCGCCTTCTGTAGCAATAGTGCCTAGAAACCGCCGTGTACCATCCTTGATCCGGACCTGTCTGTGCCAGCGATTTAATCCGCGCTCGATTAGAGCATTGCGGGATCCAACTGCCAGCTGGTTGAAATCGATATTTACAGACTCAAATACCTGTTCCCAACCCCATTTCCCGGCAAACTCTCGACGCCACCACTCCGACGCGTACATCACAAAGACTGCATCCCAGCTCAACATGCTGGCAATGTTAGAAGTCCCAAAGTTTGAGGTGAATTGAATTAACTGACCTAGCTCCCCGAACTCGGTGTCGGTCAACCTATATTGGTATAGAAGCCTTCCGTCAGGTGCCTCAAGACCGCGAGAGCGAAGCATTTCCAGCATCCATTCAGTTGGACTCAACTTGGTTCCCTCAAGATTGAGTTGCTTGATGTAGTCATCTAATTCAGTTCCATCTGGTGACACGAATAGTATTGCCTATGTACTTATAACTTCAAAGAGGTAATTACATTTCTACGGGTAGTGTGATTAGAACTAATCAAATGTTTTTTTCAACCTAATAATGCTATCGCCGACACGGGAATGACATAGCGCCATCTATATTTCGATGACGCCCTCCACCAAAAGAGAGTCCAACATCTCTGTCAGGCCATTTTCTACCGCCACTCATGACGGCGCATACGCTTTACCCAGTCCTCCTCCCGCCGCAGCTGCTTTGCCCTCTACGATTCCAGGAGTGGACCGTAGTCTGTCGAGCGTTCGTTAGCCGCCCCGCCAAACTGCAAACACGGGTCACCCGACAGGTGGCCCTCTTTTGGTTTTGGCCCGAGACTCTACCCCACTATAAAGAGTGCTATTCGCTTTCAGTCTCACGCCCCCTGTTATCCTCAACCCAACCCTCCGCCAAAACCCGATAGCAATCATCCAGCTGCGGATAGAAAGGCGAACTCAGGGACAGGAAACCGATGATCTCTTCTTCATCGCATCCCCAGGTACTCATCGCCGTCCAGTTTGAGGTGAGTATGCCCCCGGGACACCAGGGTTCCGCCTGGCAGGCGCCGTCGATCAGGTCGATGAGTTCGCCGAGCGTCAGGGGACGATCTGATTGCTCGAAAGGCAGCTCGTATCGCATGGACTCTTCCTCCTCGTACTCCCCCACTATCCGGTAGCGAATGGCGCCATTGTCCCGGCGCGCGCGCACGCTGATCTGGTCGCTGGTGGTTGACGCCAGGCTGATCCTGGCGATCTCCACCTCACCTTTTTGCATGGCCGGGAGGTATTCACCACCCAGACACCAGGGGCCTACGCTGCCCCAGGCAGAGCGCTCCTCATCGTTCAACCCCTCTTTGACAAGGAACGCGTTCAACGCCCCGAAACCCTCCGCTTCGTAGATCCTCCGCGCAATCTCCTGGCGAGTCTTGCCGCGGATTCGGGAAAGTAACTGGTCGGGGGTGAGGGATTCCGGCCAGTAGCTGTCCGGCTGAAAAGACATATCGATTGTGTTCATGGTCAGTGCTCCGCCAAAAGTTCATCGGGAGCATCAAGGGGGCATACGGAACCTGTTGGGTTGCCTGCTGGCCACATCTCCTTGCGGAAACCACCTTGCCCAGGTTGGCAGGTTGGCAGGGCGTTAGCCCTTCTTGATGCTGTGGGGGAAGTATAGGCGGTAACCGGATCAAATGCCGCTGCGAGCATGGCCTGTATATTTAAACATGTCCTGTTTTCAGGCGGACATCTCCGGGCGTATCGATTTCTATACTACGGGATAGCAGGCATCCCCCCACAGTGTACTCGGGTTGTCCATCATCAGCTGGATGATAAAGGGCACCAACTTGCCCAGGAACGCGGAACAGTCCCGTAACTGGTCCCGGTTCACACGGCTGTTCCAGGTGGCGCCACCGTGAACCAGTTGATTGCGCAGGGTGTACATGCGGGCGAGGATGATGGAAAGCACCTGGGTGGTCCGATGGGCGGCCAGCGCCTTGTTTGCCGAGACCTTCGCGCTCGCGAAACTGGACTGCCACTGCGCTTCGCTGATCTTGCCGTTGTGATAATCCCAAAAGGGCTGATAGACGAAGCGGTTGTCCAGCAACAGTCGGATAGAACTGGAAAACTCTGTCCAGATGAGGTTGTACAGGATGTCACTCTTGTCGAGGTCTACCAGCTTCTGCAGGAAGTTCTCAAATACTTTCTGTTCGGGGGAGCGCTCTTGGTCGCCGATGTCATTGGCGTAGGCGGCGTTGAAGGCAATCCACAGGAAGATAAATTTTCCGTCCTGGTCCTCACACTGCTCCGCCCTGTCCAGCCAGCTCAGCGCGCGATGTACCCGCAACGCCAGGTTGGTGGGGTGACTCTCACGCTCTGCGCGTTGTCGTTCTTTGAGTGACTGGTGGTCCAACGACATCTCTTTGCTCTCTCCGGTAGGTGGAGCTGAGAATAGCAGATTCAGGCATCGATCCGGCCACTCGCGGCGTCTACCGGTTGGGTAATGTGCCGATCAATTTTTGGGGGCTTTAGCAGGCTCATAGATCGCGCCTTGTCAGCCATTCTGTCCCTGGCGCAAGCGGTGGAAAAAGCGCGCCCGTCCCTGAATCGATCCAGCAGCGGCGCGCGAACCCGCCAAAGTAGCTCACTCCTCCCCTTCAGTCTCACCAACATAACTCCCATCCGGAGCCAGCGCAGGGTCACCGCCCACATAGGTGCCGTCTGGCGCCAGCCTGGGCTTGCCCCCAACATAGCTACCATCCGGTGCCAGCGTGGGCTTACCCCCAACGTACGTCCCGTCGGGGGCCAGCTTCGGTTTGCCGCCAACATAGGTACCGTCTGGTGCCAGGCTGCAGCTACCGCCGACATAGGAACCATCGGGGCACAGTGTTTGCGCATTGCTCGCAGGCACTGCGCTTAAGAGAAGTATCGATGTTGCTATTACCGTGTATTTCATAAAAGCCCTCGGGTTAACAAGCCAAACTAATTGGTGGGTCGCCGGGTCTATAAAATACGGGGCATTGAATACATCGCAATCGACCACTTTGATCTGGTTGTTGATTCGACATGCTGCCGGCAATCCCTGCCGTCGGTTTTCAAAGTCATATTGTTTCTCCAATGACTTACATTCTTCCTTTACGCGCGAATCTCGAAGGCCTGACATCCTGGCCGCTGATTCGTATAGCAGTTTCTGGAGTGTAGTGTGTTTCTACCAGATGTTTAGAGTGGACGGATGTACAGGTACAGTTTTCGAGCAGGTGGGGGAAGGCCGATTCGCTTCTGCGGCGGGTAAGGGCTAGCATAAGCTGCGTACGACATTTCTGCATCACGTCGATTCGAATCCCGTTGGATATATCTTACTATGAGCAAGTGCCTGCTCCCTGGCGAGTCAGGCGCGCTCTCCCATGGAGACCTGATGAGTTACGACATTATTGGCGACATACACGGGCATGCGCGTACCCTGGAAGCGCTGCTCAGGAAGTTGGGTTATTCGCCCGAAGCCGGCTGCTGGCGCCCGTCTCACCCCCGCCCTGTTGCGCCAGTCCAGCACCCACGGGCGCTGGGAGTACGACGCTGTGGAGACACTCCTTAAGGGCAAGGAAATCCCGATGCCTGACGGACACCACTTCCTCGACCAGTACGGCACGAAGCGACACGACATCCGCATCCGCTGTTGGAGTCGCACCGAGCGCACTTCCCGGGGTATCTACCTGGGGCCTCCGGACTGGGCGGCACAGATCCCCGATGACGAGATAGAGGGCGACCACGCCATCGATTACGATCACCGGGAACCTCCTGTCTTTCTCGGGCACTACTGGCTGAGCGGTGACCCCACCCGACTGGAGACGAACGTGGCCTGTCTCGATTACAGCGTTGCCAGAATGCCCAAAGAAGGCCGGGAGCACGAATCGAAGGGCAAGTTAGTGGCGTATCGCTGGAATGGCGAGCAGGTCCTGAGCAACGACGCATTTGTTGCCGTTGAGCGTGTGGAAAGTGAGAAGGGACCCACCGACTGAAGACAGGGTTTGCGAGGGTACCCGTCCAGATTGAGCCGTACGGGCTCAGGCCCTGGCCGCTTCTTCACCGAGCCAATACCCTTATTCTACTAATTGGACTTTTACAGTTGCTTCCTCGAAATGCCCTGTTTTATCGTTGCGGTTGATTCTGGCAAGTTGGATAAACACAAGAATGCCGACACCCACAAACTACATCCTTATTGATTTCGAGAATGTTCAGCCGCGTAATCTCGAGCTACTGAAGCAACAGCCGTTCAAGGTGTTTGTGTTCATCGGGGAAAATCAATCGAAGGTGCCTTTCGCCCTGGCGGAGGCGATGCAGTGCCTGGGAGATAACGGAAAGTACATTAAGATTTCCGGGAGTGGACCGAATGCGCTGGATTTCCATATTGCCTATTACATCGGCCAACTCGCGGCGCAGGACCAGGAAGGCTATTTTCACGTCATATCTAAAGACCAGGGATTCGACCCCCTGATCCGGCACCTGCGAGGGCTGAAGATAAAGGCCGCACGCCAGAAGGACCTGGCGGAGATACCCCTGCTCCGTATATCCAACGCCGTCGGTACGGACGAAAAAGTGAAACTCATCGTGACTAACCTGAGCGGGCGCGGCCAATCCAGACCCCGCAAGCAAACCACCCTGGCCAACACGATCGACAGTCTCTTCACAAAATCACTGGGGGAACACGAGTCTCTGTCCCTGATAAAGGAACTTGAGCAACGCAAGTACATCACAATCAACGGTGGGAATGTATCCTACCAGCTACCTGAGACAAGCAAGGCGAACCCAGGTCTCTAGTACTGGGTACTACCCCGGGCGGCATCGCCGCAGACCAACCGGTTCCGCAAAGTGTGCTTCCGAATTCGTAAGCACCCACCCCCAACCCCCCTGAAAACGCGACATACCAGTGCCAAAGCTATTGAAGCCCGCGGCCAGCCCCATATAATGGCGACAGCATCAAGAGAGGGCTTGCGCCCCGCCAACCTGCCGACCTGGGCAAGGTGGTTGACTCTACGGAGTGATGTGGCCTCGAAGGCAACCAAGCAGGTTTTCCCGAAGGCTTTCTCTTGCTGCACCACCCCAAGGAGAAAGCATATGTACCCAGAGACCATCCTGCCCATTGCGGCGCACATACCCCATGCCGGCACGGTTGTGCCCGACGCCGCGCGCGACCAATTCATGCCACGGCCGGAAGAATTGTGGCGGGAAATCGCCAGGGTGACCGACTGGTATACCGACGAGTTGTTCGGCTTCCCCGGCATAGCCACGACCGAAACGCCGATCAGTCGGGTTGTTGTCGACCTCGAGCGTTATACAGACGACAGCAAGGAGGAAAAGGCGGCCTACGGGCAAGGCGTGATCTATACCCACGATACCCGGGGTGAACAAATTCGCAGGGCGCTATCGGCGCAGGAGCGCAGACTGCTTCTGGACAACTACTACCGGCCCTGGCACCTCCAGCTGGAGCTCAACGTGGAACAGCAACTGGCACGCTGGGGGCTCTGCCTGCTGCTGGATTGCCACAGCTTTCCCGACGAACCGTTTGCCCACGAGGACGACCATGGTCGGCCCCGCCCAGACATCTGCCTCGGTAGCTGCGACAACACGCCTCGATGGTTGCTGGACAGTTGCAGTGACCTGTTCCAGCAGCGGGGCTATTCGGTCGCACTGGACTTCCCCTACTCCGGCTGCCTGCTGCCGGCGCGCTATCATCGCGATGCCCGGGTTCCGGCACTCATGATCGAGATCAACAGGCGGCTGTACCTCAAACCGGCCAGCCGAGACGCCTACCGGTTGGGGAATGTACCGACCAGGCTGGATAGTTTTGACCGGCTGAAGAATGACATCTGGTCGATCATTCTGCGCCTGGCGCAGGAGGCGGAGTGCAGGGCAAAAGCAGATCGGGCTGGTCCGGCGGCTGGCGGTGTATTTGTCGGCAGCTGCATGTAAAGGGCTCTGACCCCTTATATTGCTACTCCGATGCCTCGTTCAGCTCATAGCTGGTACTACGTCCACCCGCGTGTGACTTTTGCAAGACGCCACGATTCACCAGATCAGTGATATCGCGCAGGGCGGTGTCCGGCGAACACTTGGCAATCGCCGCCCACTTGCTGCTGGTGAGCTTGCCCTCGAAGCCATCGAGCATCCGATTGACCAGCTTCACCTGTCGCTCGTTCAACGGCGTCGTGGCCCATCGCTGCCAAAACCGCGTCTTGGCCAGCACGGCGTTAAGCGTGTGCTGTGCCTCGTCAACGGCACGATGAAGCGCATTGAGGAACCAGGCGAGCCACTCAGTGACATCCAGTGATTGCTTCTGGGTACGCTCCAGAATGTCGTAGTAGGCCTTGCGCTCGCGCTGGATCTGCGCCGACAGGCTGTAGAAGCGCTGGGGGCTGCCATCAGCACGGGCCAGGAACAGGTCGCCAACGCCGCGCGCGATGCGACCGTTGCCATCATCGAAGGGGTGCAGGGTCACCAACCACAGGTGCGCCAGCCCAGCCTTGATCAGCGGCACCTCATCCGTGGCGCTGTTAGCCCAAGCCAGAAAAAGGTCGATCTCGGACTCCAAGCGCTCGGCCGGCGGCGCTTCAAAGTGCACGCGTTGACGACCCAACGGACCTGATACCACCTGCATCGGGCCGGTACTGTCGTCGCGCCAGCTGCCTGCGCGGATGGGGACCAGGCCCGAATAGCCTGTGGGGAACAGGGCGGCGTGCCACCCTAGCAATCTTTCCCGGCTAAGCGGGGCTTTGCAGTTGGCCGTAGCGTCGAGCACCATATCGACCATTCCCTCGACGTGCCGATCCACCGGGGCCAGTGCGCCGATATCAACGCCAAGCTTGCGGGCAATGGAGGAGCGCACAGACTCAACGTTGAGCTGCTCGCCCTCAATCTCGCTGGTTTTGATAACGTCCTCGGTCAGCACCGACAGGCTGGCCTGGTCACGCAGGGCCATGCCGACGTCGGCAAGACGCCCCATCAACAGACCCTGGGCGCGACTGACGTCGGCCAGTGGTTGGGCCAGGGCAGCCAGGTCGAAGCGCCAGGTTGGCCAATCGCTGAGTTGCCAGATGTAAGTGCATTCTCCGCTATTCATGCGGAGATTATGGAGAGGATTCTCCGCATGCGCAATTTATTCGATGCAGAGTATGCGGCGATTGGGCAATACCCCCAACAAGCTCTGATCAGAAATTGACCTGATGCCACTTGAACCAACTGTTGGTAAGGGGCTATTCCTCCAACCATGTTTGGCCTATCACCTATTGTACCGTGGCGCTTAAGATTTTCTTGAACACATATTGAGTAGCTGCAACTACGCCACTGCCGCAACAAATAGGGAAAATAGGTCTCCAGGTAGTGGTGTTCCCAACTTCCATATAATTCCCATCGGTCGTTCAGACTCGTGTGATACATAGGTCGCAGGGCCGAGAAACCAAAATGCTCTTTCATCAGTATTTTGGCGGGCAAATAGCATAACCTTGGTTCCTTCATCGAAGTGATTACAGTATCTCTGTCCTGTGGGGCTATTTAGGGAGGTACTGGACTGGCTTTCCCAGTGAATCAGTTCACGACTGATCGCGTAATCTCGGTACATTGTCGTCGGCGAGAACTTACCTGCAGATTTATCCAGAGTGAAGGCAAGGACATCCACTTTCTCATTCTCAATCCAAATTACCCCTTCCCTCCATGGTCTTGTCTTTGCATATTCACCGACACCAAATGCTGCCAAGATTTCTATGCGTGTGTACTTTCCATGTATCTGCATAGGAGCTTCTTGATGTGAGTCTAGCGATGTATGAACATGATCTATCTGATTACGCAACAGTAAAAACAACTCTCGTAACTCAGCTAATACCTGCGGGTGCTGCCACAGCAACGCGATACCTTTCTGTAACGAGTCTCCAGCCTCCAAAATCTGGTCACACATCGATGCCACCAACATACGCACCATCCTGCACTCTCTATGAGTTACCGTGTCCATATCTGGGATAGTCAAAGCACCGAGTATATTGATGTAAAAACCCAAACGCTCTTCATCATCGATATGCAGCATTCGGCTTATAGCTCGCCTCATGACAGACTCGTGTGGGCCAACTGCCAGTACGGGTGCATTCACAGCTTCCAGCAGATCCGACCAACACCTGCTCGCTGAATAGACATCAGATATCTCCAGACCTGATTCATGTAGATAGCCCTCAAGAGAGGGTTCCATTCCGGCAGCGATAATTCTCTGCAGTTCCGTTACTTTATCGTTCCAGCGATTTGGTAACGACAGTCTGAGGCTATCCAATACTATCCCGCTAGCGACTTTGTCTAGCTCCATATGGCAGCCTGATGGCAGGTATGGAAATGATCTCTCGACTTGATCTTGAACAGATTTACGAGTTCCGCCCAATAGAGCGAATAATCGGCGATCAATTCGAAACTCTCGTCGATGCATACCTACAAAATCGAGAATAGTGCAAATCGACTTCTTATTACTCTTCCGTAGACCCCGTCCAAGTTGCTGCAAAAAAAGAGTAGCACTCTCAGTCGGCCTCAAGAGAAGAAGAGTGTCTACAGCTGGCACATCTAAACCTTCATTGAACAGATCCACTGAAAATAGAATTTGAATGCTGCCGTCCGCTAATTGTCGCAAGGCGTCGCGCCTTTCGTTATTCGGCGTATCGCCCCAAACAGCGGCAGCCGAAATACCAGCATCATTAAATCGCTGCGCCATAAATCGAGCATGCTGTATGCTCACGCAGAATCCCAAAGCCTTCATTTTTCTTGGGTTATCAATTCGCTCGGCTAGTTCCTTTATGACCCGCCGAACCCAAGCATCGTCCGCGGTATAGAGATTACTAAGTTCGCTGACGTCGTACCCGACGCCTCTACGCCATGGTATATCACGCAAATCCAATTCATCGTGAATTCCATAGTATGCGAAAGGCACGAGTCGATGCTGATCTATTGCATCCCATAATCTAAGCTCAGCGGCGATTCGGCCGTCGAACCAATCCAGCACGGATAACCCGTCAGTGCGCTCTGGTGTAGCGGTCAAACCAAGAAGTTCCTTGGGATTTATATGCGATAGCAAATTTTCATACGAGGGAGCAGCCGCATGGTGAAACTCATCAATAATTACAATATCGAAGTGATCGCTTGGAAGATTTGTGAAGCCAACACTATTCAATGACTGGATTGATGCGAAAACATGTTCAAACTCTCGAGCACGACTTCTGCCCACCCATTTTTCTCCAAACGAAGCATCGCGCAGTGCATAACGAAACGTAGATAGACTTTGATCTAGAATCTCTTCTCGATGCGCCACAAAAAGCAGGCGAGCCCTGGGAATAGTCTCGCTCAGTCGCGAGTAGTCCACGGCAGCCATCACCGTTTTGCCTGTCCCAGTAGCAGACACTAGTAGGTTTCGATGTCGCCCTTGACGACGGGCAACTGTGATTTGCTCCAAAAGTCGTTCCTGAAAGGGCTCCAGCCTTAGCTCAATTGGACTAAGAATAATTGGAGGTCCCGTGGTTGTTGTGGTCTGTGTTTCTCTGGCAAATTCTTCAGCGTCGAATACTCGAAAATCACCACCTTCCCAATACGCATCAAACATTGAAACCACTTTTCGGATGACGTCCGGGTTCCTCAATCCTGAAACTCGGACATTCCACTCAATTCCGCTTTCTTGTGCAGAGTACGTCAGGTTTGACGAGCCAATATAGGCAGTGGAAGCGCCAGAATCACGGTGGAAGTGCCATGCTTTGGCGTGGAGCCTGGTTAAACTTTGGTCATATGACACTCTAATACTGGCCCCCAAGTCGCGGAGCATGTTTAATGCCTCAAGCTCTGTGCTACCGGTATAGGTCGTGGTAAGCACCCTCAAGCTTGGCGCTGTAGACTGCCGCTCGCAATGCCGTCTTAGCTTCTGAATAAATGGCCTGATGCCACTTCTTCGTACAAATGCCATAACGACATCTATCCGATCTGCTGACTCAATCTCGGTCAATATCTGTGCTCCAACGCGTGGCTCGCCACGCGCGTTAGTCAGCAAGGTTGTATCTAGAAGAGGAGTTAGCGGTTCAGAGATATCAAGTGGACAGCCATCCGGGTTACGTCGAAGAATAGAAGTCAAAACTTCCTTAGTGCTAAGAATTTGATCTGCACCAACTTCAGCTTTTGATACTGCGTGATCTATTATCTCAATCAGTTCACGTACCAGCTTAACGCCAACCTCTACTCGGTCTTTGTCATTGACGCTTGATAAAGCCGAATTGATAACTTTTCCTAGATGCAAAGCGAGTCTATCGCTAGCTTCTGCATGATGCAGATTTCTTTTTCGCACCACTTGCTCGTTGCTATCGAGAGAATCCAGTTTCCGGCTTAAGGATTCAGTCAGAAGAGATTCATACAGCCCATAATTCGACAAATTTTTCTCCCACTACATCACTTCAATGTCTTAAGCCAAGAAATCACCCAGAATTGTCCCGGCTAATATATAACTCGACTATTGGAATATCGGCTGGAGCCCAGCTCACATCAAATAGCTCGTCAATAGCCAGCCAACGGAGTTCATCATGGTCGATCAATTCGAATTCACCAGATATATGCTCTACCTCGTATGCGAGTAGACGAACTGTTTTACTCCCATAGTCATATAGGCTCTCACCAATGAAAGCACCGACCCTAGACGTAATAGAAAACTCTTCAGTTAACTCGCGCTCAAGACAATGCTCAGGTGTTTCAAACCGCTCAAGCTTACCTCCTGGAAATTCCCAGTGTCCTTCAAGATGCTTTCCAGGACTTCGCCTTGCTGCGAGAACCTTGCCGTCTTTGATAATCAAAGCGGCGGTTACATCTATTATATTATTCGTCACACTTATTGGTATTTATTGTTCATTACTTAACTACCCAACCGTTTTCAGTAAGACTCCTGGTATGGAATCACGCGCCGCACCACGCGCTGTGGGATATGGTACAGAGTCTTAGCGATACTAATCTAGTTTCATTGGAAGTTCAGTCTCTTCTAGTCTACACACCACTCCGCCAATTGCTGGTCTGACATCGACCATGCCCGCTGGTGCCGCACTGATGTGCTCGAGCGCCGACTCACCCTCTAACTGCCTGGACAGGGTAGAATCGGATTCCGGCAAGAACTTCTGGTTGCACGAGGAATCCACAAAGGCACGCTGCCAACAGTCGATGATCCAGCCACCGAAAAAGAAGGCCCAACCTCCCTGTCAGGCCAATCCCAAACCCAACCCCTACCGCCCAGGCCCCATCCGCTTGCCCTGCTGCAACTTCCGCCGCAGGTACATCGGCCTCCCGGCTTCATCTTCAAGGTTGTAGTCCACCGCTGTCTCGCTCGCCGATACCATTCGGCGCTTCATCTTCGCTGATGAATAGTGCACCTCCTTGCTCATCCGAGCCTCGTCCCGCGTCGAGGCATACTGCTTGATCGAGTCGAGCGAGGCCTTCAGCCAGGCGTTGTCTCCCGCCTCCAGTTCGGCCTGCTGGATCAGGGCGTCCACCGCGGCCCAGTCCCTGCGCATGGCTGCGGTGCGCAGTTGCTGCTGGATCTGTGCCACGCGCACTTCCTGCATGCGCGCCGTTACCTGGGCATTCTCGGCTATCGCGGCCCAGGCCGCTGCGGGCAGGCGGGGCAGTTTGAGGCTGTATGAGCGGGTATCGGCAAGGTCGGTGCCGATGTCGTTGAAGCTGAGAAAGCCTTTCAGGATTTCCACATCGCCACCGTCGGCAGGCCCGGGCAGGTCGGCCGGTACGGTGAGTTTCACCAGAGCCCAGACCTCGCCTTCATAAGACAGGTCCGGTAGCTGCCAGCTGTGCTCACCCAACTGCTTGTAGTCGTTCATCAGCTCAAACTGCACACCCGCCGGTGCCGACAGGTTCAACTTCAGCTTGCGGGCGCACAGGGAGGACAGCAGCGAGAATTCTTCCTGGAAGGGGTCCATCAGGTCCTCGGCGGATTCTCCGTAGTAGCTCTGCCCGGCACCGGCCCTCGCCATTTCCACCATCAGCTCTTCGTTGAAATGAGTGCTCAAGCCGTAGGTGGAGGTGCTCACACCGGCGTCGGCCATCGCTGTGCAATACCGGGCGATTTCCGCCGTGTCAGTCAGGCCCTGGTTGGCGCAGCCGTCCGAGAGCAGTAGTACCCGCGAAAGATAATCGCCACCCGTGGCGGCCACGCCCTGGGTCGCACCGGCATGCCAGCCGTCGAACAGTGCGGTAGAGCCGCGGGCATATATCGCGTTGATAGCCTGCTTGAACAGCGCCTTGTTTTTCACCGGGGTGGACGGCACCAGTACGTCCACCGTGTTGTCGTACACCACCAGGGACGCGCGGTCTGTCTCCTTGAGCTGGTCGATGATATAGGCCGCGCAGCGCTTGGCCTCTTCCATCGCCTGGCCCGACATCGACCCGGACCGGTCCAGCACCAGGGAAAGGTTCAGCACCTGCCGGGTCCAGTCGTGCCCGGCGGGCAGGGTTGGGGCCTGCACACGCACCAGCGCATGCAGCTCCGTGTTGTGGCCCGCCAGCAGCGCGGTGCGCTGGGGCAGGATATCAAATGTGAGCTTGGTCATAATATTCTCCAATTTATTCAGTGTCTTACGGGCTGGCATTTGCCGCCGCGCGTTCAGCTTTACGTTTTCGTGGGCAAGGCTTCGCCCTGGGCCTGATTCTCTCCTCCTGGCCTTCCTCTGTGTTCGATGTGGCGTCTGTCTGCGGGCCCGGTCCTGGCAGGTGGCTCTTCGCAGGGAATGCACTGGTTCGCAGTGCAGGGTTTATATACTAGTCGGTATCTGCAACATGTTTAGTGTGTATACATATACAGGTCGTTTTTTCAGGCAGGCGTTACCCCCTATTCCTTTGCTGGTGCGTTGTATGGGTATAACGTTCACGAACGGCGGCAGGGGGTGGCTATTTTGAAAATAATTTTGCGGGCCTCGACAGAGGGGGCAATGCATGACCGATGAAGAGTTGTTGATGCTCTACGCCACCGGCCGGGTGCGGGCAATGGAGGATCTCTATCATCGGCACAGGGTCGGCCTGTATTCCTATATCTATAACCAGGTCAGGGATCGCACTGTCGCCGATGACATCATGCAGGATGTCTGGTCCCGGTTGATTCTGGATACCGAGCGTATTGTTTCGATGATCGAGGACGAAGCCCTGACCTTCTCCCTGCAGTCCTACCTGTACCGCATGGCGCGCAATCGGGGTATCGACCACTTCCGTGCCAGGGGCTGGTTGCGGGAGATGGAGGGCGGGGAGACTTACCTGGTTTCCGATACGCCGCCTCCGGAAAGTGTTTTATCCGAAGCGGATCTCTACGCCTGCCTGGAGCGGCGCATGCGTGACTTGAGAATAGAATTACACGATGCTTTCTGGCTCACGCGCGACGGGCGCATGACCTATCAACAGGCGGCCAGTGCCCTGGATGTTGCCACAGAGACGGTCAAGGATTGGGTGAGGCAGGTACTGCGCGCCATCCGGCCCTGCCGGGAGGAGTTTGATCACCATGGACACTGATACCGAACTTCGCCTACTCGAGGAGCAGTTCCCGAAATCAAGCCAGCTGTGGAATACGGATACAGACCCCGCGCTTGACCGGAGAATTCTGGCTATTGCAGACGGGGTCGCGCCCTACTTTGCGCAGCAGCACATGCGCAAAGAGCAAGCCCGGCAATCTGAGGACCGGGACAGAGGGTCACCGCCGCCGGAGTATCGTCCGACTATGAGACATCTGCCCAAACACTTGAAATTGGGTACCAAATCCAGGGTCGAATCGAGCATTCCCTATCTCCAGAAATTCGACCGCATGGACACTCCACCCGTGGAGCAGAGCAACATTCCCCCCGCGAAACGCACGGCCACGCCTGCGGGCGCGGACAGCATGCTGGCCTTGCTGGAAGGTGCCGATCCACAAACCTGGCTTGACGGCATTGCGGCTATCGTCCGCAGGGGTGACATCGAACTGGCGATTTACCTGCTGCGGCAGTACCGCATCGTTTTCAGAGATAAGTAACCGCAGTGCAGGCGGACACGCTCCGGCATTTTGTATCGGGTGGTGACTATCGCAAACGGCTATCCGCCCTGCACTCACATGGACGGCGCATCCAACCCCGACGGCAGTTCCCCGGGAACAACAGGCAGGTGGCTGGTATCCGTCAGGCTGCGCAGAAAGGCCACCAGGTCGGCCTGCTGTTGCGCGTCCAGGTCGGGCTGGCCGATGTGCCAGTGAATCTTGATGGGCTCCCCTGGCGGGGCGCTGTTGCCGCGACCGTCGGCGTAAAACTTCACCACGTCTTCCAGTTGCGAGAACACCCCGTTGTGCATGTAGGGCGCGGTGAGCGCCACGTTGCGCAGGCTGGGAATGCGGAAGGCGCCGCGCAGGTCGGCGCGACCGGTGGGCTTCTGGGCGCCGGCGTCAAAAACCTTGCCCGCCGGCTCGGGCACGCCCAGGGTGGCCAGCTGCTGGTTGGAGAACAACGGCGGGATATGGCATTCGCTGCAGCGGGTTTCAAAGGAACGGAACAGGGTGAGGCCGCGCATCTCCTGTTCGGTCAAGGCGTTCTTTGCCCCGAACACGTAGTAATCGTAGCGGCTGTTGAACGACACCAGGCTGCCCTGGAAGGCCGCTAGCGCGTGGGCGGCCTGTTCGCTGAGGCTCAACGCCCGGTAGCGCTCATCGCCACCGAAGGCCTGGGCCAGCAATTCGCGGTAGCTCGATTGCGCCAGGCGGCGTTCCAGCTCGGCCGCTTGCAGATTCATTTCGTCGGCGGCGAACACCGGCACCAGGGTCTGTTCGATGAGGTCCGTGCGCCCGCCATCCCAGGACAGGAGGCGGAAGAAACCGACATTCCACAGGCTGGGCGTATTGCGCGGCAGCAGCTGCCCCCGCGCCGGTGTCACGCCTGGCGCCCTGCCCATCGCCCGCGCCTGGCCGTCGCTGAAACCCGCGGCTGGGCGATGACAATTGGCGCAGGACATGTCGCGCGCACCGGACAACAGCGGATCGAAGAACAGGTAGCGGCCGAGGTCTATCTGCCGCGGCGTATAACTGTGCGCCATGGGCGGCAGGGCGGTGCGCAGCCCACCCTGGCCGGCGAAGCTGGCAAACTGCCCGTAGAGGCTGACGAACTGGCAGCGGCCGGCCTCCTGGATAAAGCCGGCGGGGCAGGTATCACTGAGCGTGACCGCGGCCGCGCCGGGGTGAACTCCCAGCAGGGCCAACAGCGGCAGCAATACTCCCGCCAGCCGCAACCTGGCGCTGCCGCCCATCAGTCGGCGGCCGCCTTTTTGGGAGTCAGGCCGAGCACGTGGCGCGCCACCGCCAGCCGGGTTTTCTCCGGCAGGTAATCCTGCGGCGGCATTTCCGGAAAGTCCGGGTTCATGCGGGTGGGCGCGACAATCCAGGCCGCCAGCGCTTCCGGCGCCCCCGCGAAATCCTGCTGTATCTTGCTGACCGGCGGGCCGATCAGGTAGCCGTTCTCGTTGTGGCAGGCCGAGCACACCGCCACCCAGGTATTGCGCCCCAGTTCCTCGTCGGACCAGGTGCGCGGCGCGATGGGCTGGGACAGACGCATGCTGGTCACCGTCGAGCGCAGCGGCCCGGTGCACAGCGCCCAGTGGTCCGCGCCAACCACCAGCAATTCGGTCTTGCTGTATATGCAGTTGCCGCCCGACCTGGGGTCGGCATCCAGCACATCCGGGCCGCGCGGCAGGCCCGCTTCCGCCAGGAAGGCTGCCACCAGCCCCACGGGTTTCTCGCCATTGCCGAACAGGACATTGGCGTGAATACGGGTATCGTTGACGGTGGGGTCCTGCTCGGGATCCAGGGCGAAATTGCCGCTGAAGGCGGTGGCCTGGTCTACCAGCAGGATGGCCGCCGAGTTGTTGCCGGAGATCTGGTTGCCCTCCAGCACCACACCATCGTAACCGGCGATGGCGATACCGATGCCCTCCGGCACCATCCCCGGCATGGAGTCACGGGGCGCGAAATTCGCCAGGTTGTTGTCGACCACGAAATTATTGCGAATCACCGTATTGCCGGAGGCTTTGCGGGTCACGCCGGGAATAAGAAACGCGGCGATGCCGGTGGCGTTGCCGTGTACGTAGTTGCCTTCGATCAGCACATTCTCGGCCGTCTGCGACTCGATGCCCATCACGCTGCCGAAGGCCTCGTTGTACAGGATGTCCACGTCGATGCACTCGCCGCAGTAGATGGCGGCATCCCAGACACCGGAGATCCGGTTGTAAGCCACGGTACCGTTGCGCGACAACTCCGGGTTGATGGCGTATATGCCGGTGTCGCGCACGATGTTGTAGCGCACCATGAAATTGTTCACGCCCTGCAGGTTGAGGCCGTTGGCGGTGTAGTTCTGGATCTGCAGGTTTTCCACCGTGACACCGTCCCCGGCCACCAGCACCCCGTCCTTGAGTTTATTGTGGCCGTCCAGCACCGGGCGGACGCCGCTCACCACCACACCCTGCAAGGTGATATTGTCCCTGTCGATATACACGGTCTCGCTGTAAACCCCGGGCATCACCCGTATGGTATCGCCGGGACTGGAGGCCTTGACCGCCGCGAGAATGCTCTGCCCCGCGTTCACCGTATGCACCGCCGCCAGTGCCGGCGGTACGCCCAGCGCAAACAGCACAGCTACCAGACAATACTTTTTAACCATTATTATTCCTCCCGCGGTGGGCTGATCGATACGCTTCCAGATTATCGCCGGAATCCCCGCAGTCCAGGCATAGCATCTGAACTGAATATTAAAGCACTCACGCAACGGGGTAGCTTTAATGGGGCAGTGCCGGCACCCCCCTGCCCCGCGCCTATTCAAGAAAGCTGGCGATCTCTTCAAGCGGCTTCTTGATCGTTGCCGCCCGCGGAATCATCGCGCCCTGCGCGGGGTGACCCACCACCAGCAAAATGCAGGGTCGCTCGTTGGCGGGCCGGCCCAGGATCCGGTTCAGGAATTTCATCGGGTTCGGGGTGTGGGTGAGGGTCGCCAGCCCGGCCTGGTGCAGGGCATTGATAAGAAAGCCGGTGGCGATGCCCACGGATTCCGGCACGTAGTAGTTCTTGCGCTTGTTGCCCTGCGCGTCGAAGCCGTAGCGCTCCGCGAAAATCGCTATCAGCCAGGGAGCGGTCTCAAGGAAGGGTTTGCGGGCATCCGTGCCCATCTTCTTCAGGTCGCCCAACCACTCCTGCCCACCTTTGCCGGCGTAGAATTCCTGCTCCTCTTGCTCCGCGGCGAGTCGAATCTGGCGTTTGATGGACGGCTCGCTGACACAGGCAAAATGCCAGGGCTGGTGATTGGCGCCGCTCGGGGCCGTTCCCGCCGCGCGCAGGCAGGCCTCAATGACAGCCCTGTCCACCGGTTCGTCGGTAAAGTCGCGCACCGTGTGGCGCTGCCTGATAAAGTCGTAGTATGCCCTGGCGCGCGACAGGGATTCCTGCGCGCCAAGGCGCTGGCGGTCCGGCAGGGGTATGGGGTCGTAGTGGTAGTCCATGATCGGGTTCGGCACTCCGGTTGGGGGGCGATTCGGCGCGGGTGGAGGCATATTTGGCCCGCCTCGGCCGGTTGTTATCCTGCACTTATTCTATTGCATTTGGCGTGCGCCTTAACTCCTTCAATTGCAACGATTATTTTCACGCGCAAGCATGGCCACAGCAGTATTCCAGCGATTCCCCGCAAGCATTCAAGCTCAAAAACTGCACTTTTCTCCGGCTTTTTATTGCCCGCACGCGGCCCAGCGGTGACCCGGTCCGGTACAAAAACTACAAAAACAGGTAAAGCCGGGTGAGCGAAGGGGGCCCACCGGCGCCCCGACTCAGGACACCGCTCGCGCTGCCGTGACGGGCATCACCTGCGATGCCGATTGCTGAAAGCGGCTCTCGGCCAGTTCGTCGGCCACCGCGTGGGTGGATCGGTTCTCCGCGCCGGCGCGCTGGAAAATCTCTGTCAGGGTGTTCGCTATCCCGTCGATATGCGCTCGCATGGCCTGCTGGTCACCCGCTCCCTGCTGGTAGGCGATATCAATGATGCCGCCGGCATTCAGCACGTAATCGGGAGCGTACAGAATATTGCGCTCGTGCAGGCGCAGGCCGTGGTCCCGGCTGGCCAGCTGGTTGTTGGCCGCGCCGGCGATGACCGCGGCGCTGATATCGTCAATCGATTGGTCGTTGATCACCCCGCCCATGGCACAGGGGCTGAAGACATCCACGTCGAGGGCGTGAATGATGCCCGGCGCCACCGCCGTGGCCCCCAGTTCAAGCACCGCGCGCTCCACCAGTTCAGGGTGAATATCCGCGACGAAGAGCTCGGCGCCGGCGTCCCGCAACAGCCGCGCCAGGTGGAAACCGACGTTCCCCATGCCCTGGACCGCAACTCTCAAGCCCCGCAGGTCGTCGCTGTGCAGCCGGTGTTTCACCGCGGCCTTGAGACCGATAAAGGTGCCGTAGGCCGTCGAGGGTGAAGGGTCGCCGCCGTGTTCCGCGCCCTTGACCACACCGGAAACGAAACGGGTGCGCTCCCCGATCACCTCCATGTCCGCCACCGAGGTACCGGAATCCTCCGCCGTGATATAGGTCCCGCCGAGTTTCTCGATACAGTCACCCATGGCCAGCAGCAGTTCGCGGGATTTGTCGCGCCGCGGGTCACCCATGATAACGGCCTTGCCGCCGCCGAGCGGCAGGTCGGCCAGCGCTGATTTGTAGGTCATTCCCCGCGACAGGCGCAGCGCATCGCGCAGCGCCGCTTCCTCGTTGAGGTAGGGCCACATTCTGCAGCCGCCGAGAGCCGGCCCCCTGCTGGTATTGTGTACCGCGATAATGGCCCGCAGTCCCGAGGCCCGGTCTTCGCACATTACCACCTGCTCATGGCCGTCGAATTCGGGGTGGCTGCTTACATTCATGGATGTCATGGGGTCTCCTGTTTCGACCTGGAATTAATCTACTGACAAGCGGCGGGCTACGCGCCGCTAGACAAATATGGCGCCGGGGTTTTCCAGCACGCGCTTGAGCGCCTGCACCAGCTGGGCCCCGTCGTAACCGTCGACGATACGATGATCGAAGGAGGCCGACAGGTTCATCATGGTGCGCACAACAATGGCGCCGTCCTTGACCACCGGCCGTTGCTGCATTTTGTTGACACCGATAATCGCCGTCTCGGGGGCGTTGATGATCGGCGTGGTGGCAATGCCGCCTATCGCCCCGAGACTGGTAATGGATATCGTGGAGCCACTGAGTTCCGCAACAGACGCTCGCTGCTCGCGAGCCGCCTGGGACACACGCGCGAGTTCGGCGGCGCACTGCCACAGATCAAGGCTCTCACAGTTTTTCACCACGGGTACCATCAGGCCGCCGTCGGTCATCGTCGCCACCCCCAGGTGCACCGCGTCGAACTGCGTGACCACGCCGGCCTCGTCATCGTAGCGCGCGTTGCAATGGGGAAACTGCGGCAGCACCTTCACCAGCGCCTGCGCCAGGAACGGCAACAGGGTCAGCCGCGGCTGGCTCTCCCGCCTGTCCTCGTTGAGCATTTGCCGCAGTGCTTCGAGCTGGGTGACATCGACTTCCTCGATGTAGGAGTAGTGCGGTATATCGCGCTTGGCCTTCTGCATCTTGCCCGCGATGATCCTGCGCAAACCCGTCACCCTGACCTCGGTTCTGCCCGCGCGCGGCTGGCGCCCGCCGGGCCGCGCGGCCAACTCGCCACCGGCGGCGATGAAAGCCTCCAGGTCCGCATGGCTGATGCGCCCCCTGGGCCCGCTGCCCGGAACAGCCGCCAGGTCGATGCCCTCTTCGCGGGCGCGGCGGCGCAGGGAGGGCGAGGCCAGTACGCCGGTTGTCGCCTGTGCGGCGGCAGCCTCCGCGGCGGCGGGGTTTCCCGGCGCGGCCTTGCCGGCTGGCGCGGGCCCGGCGGCCTGCGTGCGCGACGGCGCCGGTACGTAATCCTGTGGCTGGCCGGTATCCGGCGCGCTATCGCCCGCCAACTCGAAGCGCACGAGTTCCGCGCCTACCGCCAGCACATGCCCCGCTTCGCAGCCCAGGGCCAGCACCGTGCCGCCGATGGGCGACGTCACCTCGACGATGGCCTTGTCAGTCTGCACATCGGCGAGTACCTGGTCCTCTTCCACCCTGTCTCCCACCCGCACATGCCAGGCGGAGATCTCCGATTCGACGATACCTTCGCCCAGGTCGGGCAGTTTGAAACTGTAAGTTGCCATTGCGCGCCCTCCCTGCGTCAGTCGAATGCCAGCGTGCGCTCGAGCGCTTCGATGATGCGGCGCTGGCTGGGGAAGTACTCCCACTCGAAGGCGTGGGGGTAGGGTGTATCCCAGCCGGTAACGCGCTCAATGGGCGCGCGCAGATGCCAGAAGCACTCCTCCTGCACTTCGGCGATCAGCTCGGCGCCGTAGCCGCTGGTGCGGGTGGCCTCGTGGATCACCACGCAGCGCCCGGTCTTGCTGACCGATGCGGCAACCGTGTCCAGGTCCAGCGGCAGCAGGCTGCGCAGGTCGATCAGCTCGGCGTCGATGCCGCAGGCCTCCACCGCCGCCTGGGCCACGTGTACCATGGTGCCGTAGGTCAGGACCGTCACGGCACTGCCCGCGCGCAGCACATTGGCCTTGCCCAGGGGGATGCGGTAGTGCTCCTCGGGAACTTCCCCGGCGGGGTGCGAACTCCAGCCCACCGCACCCGTGCTGCTGTCGTGGCCGTAGAACGGGCCGTTATAGATACGCTTGGGCTCGAAGAAAATAACCGGGTCGTCGTCCTCGATGGCGCTGATCAGCAGGCCCTTGGCGTCGTAGGGATTGGAGGGCATGACCGTCTTGAGGCCGCACACGTGGGTAAAAATACCCTCCGGGCTCTGCGAGTGAGTCTGGCCGCCGCGGATGCCGCCGCCGCAGGGCGCGCGCACCACCACCGGCGCCCAGAACTCGCCGCCGCTGCGGTGGCGCAAGCGCGCCAGTTCCGAGATGATCTGGTCGATCGCCGGGTAGATGTAATCGGCAAACTGCATCTCCACCACGGGCCGCAAACCGTTCACCCCCATACCGATGGCGGCCCCGACGATACCGCCCTCGGCGATGGGTGTGTCCAGCGCCCGGTGCGCGCCGTATTTCTCGTAGAGGCCCTCGGTACAGCGAAAAACGCCGCCAAAGAAGCCCACGTCCTCCCCCATGACGAGCACGTTGGGGTCTCTTGCCATTGTGCAATCCAGCGCGGAGTTGATCGCCTGGACCATGGTCATCGCGGTCACAGCTGTTCTCCCACTTTCCTGCGCTGGCGCACCAGGTGCTCCGGCATCTCCTTGAAAACATCCTCGAACATGCTCTCCACCGGCCAGTGCGGGCCCTCTTCGAGGGTGCCGTGGGTAATGGCTTCCTTCCAGTCGCGGGCCACTGCGGCCGCCAGTTCCTGCTCCAGTTCGCTGTGCTGCTGCTCGCTCCACTCGCCGAGCCGCAGCAGGTGCTGCTTGAGTCGCTGCACCGGGTCGCCCAGTGGCCAGGCCTCGGCCTCGCCGCTGGCGCGATACCCGTCGGGGTTATCGCTGGTGGAATGTCCGGCGGCGCGGTAGGACAGGTGTTCTACAAAGGTGGGGCCGAAGCCCTGGCGGGCGCGCTCGGCGGCCCAGCGGGTCACCGCGTACACCGCCAGAAAGTCATTGCCGTCCACCCGCACGCTGGGCAGGTTGAAGCCCAGGCCCCGGGCCGCGAACGTCGTGCCGGTCGAGGCGAAGCTCTGCGGCGTGGAAATCGCCCACTGGTTGTTCACAACATTGAGGATCACCGGCGCCTTGTAGGTGGCCGCGAACAGCATGGCGTTGTGCACATCCGCTTCCGCGGTGCTGCCATCGCCCACCCAGGCGGCGGCTATGTGGTCCTCGCCCTTGTAGGCCGACGCCATCGCCCAACCCACGGCCTGGCTGTACTGGGTGGCCAGATTGCCCGAGATACTGAAAAAATTGCCTTCTTTCCAACTGTAGAAAACCGGCATCTGCCTGCCCTTGAGGTTGTCGCCGGCGTTGGAGATGCAGTGGCACATCATGTCGACCACCGATCGTCCGCGCACAAACAGCAGGCCCTGCTGGCGATAGGTGGGAAACAGCATGTCGCCGCTTTCCAGGGCCATGGCCTGGGCCACCGCGACCGCCTCCTCACCGGAGCACTTCATGTAAAAGGACAGCTTGCCCTGGCGCTGCATGCGAAACATGCGGTCGTCATAGGCCCGCACATGCAGCATGTGACGCAAGCCATCGCGCAGTTGTTGCGGGCTCAAATCCGGTTGCCACTCACCGGTCGCGGCGCCGTCATCGTCCAGCACCCGGATCAGGCCGTGGGCCAGCGCCGCCGTATCCAGCGCGGCCACATCCAGGCCGGGTTTGCTCGCGTCTCCGGCCGGAGGGATATGCAGTTGGCTGAAATCGGGGACCTGCCCCGGTCGCGAGGATGCCGCCGGGACGTGGAGCTTGCTTTTGCGACGCGGGGGGATCACCCCCGCCGGGCCTTGTTGGCCTGTCATATCACCGTCTCCTGCCCCGTACCTGCGCGGATCGCGCCGTGACCGGGGAGCTGCTGAATGCCCCTTGTAGAGGGCTTGTTATTCCTTGCCGGGGCGGGGATCTCCCGAATGCCGACGCCCTCTAACTCTAGCCAAAGTGGCGGGTAGTTTCTATGCCAATGCATCAGGTATATACGCTATTTTGGTATTGGCAATACCCATAATAATATTTCGCTGTATTATATTTTCACTCAAGGCAGGCCTATTGCCCGCCGGCATGCAGATATGGCGGCAGGCAAAGAACCTTTTCCGGCCGCCCCAGCTGAGGATGCACAGCATGAAACTCGACAAGACGGACCGCAAAATCCTGCAACTGGTCCAACACGACGGCAGTCTTTCCGCCTCCGAAATCGCCGAGCGGGTAAACCTGTCCCAACCGCCCTGCTGGCGGCGCATCAAGCGCCTGGAAGACGAGGGCTATATAGAGCGGCGCGTCGCCATGCTGAACCGCAAGAAGCTGGGCCTGACCCTGGTCATCTACGCCGAGGTAAAACTCACCGCCAATGGCCGCCAGGCGGTGGGGGAGTTTGAAGACCTCATCCGCTCTTTCCCGGAGGTCACCGAATGCTACGTGATGATGGGGCGCAGCGATTTCCTGCTGCGTATCGTGACGCGCGATATCGAGAGCTATGAAGTGTTCTTCCGGGACCACCTGTCGCAGCTGCCCGGGGTGCGGGACATCACCTCGGCGGTGGCGCTGAGCGAAGTGAAGTACACCACCGAATTACCGGTGCCGCATTAGACGGCTGGGAAATGAAGGCTTGGAAAAGAAGGTGTGAAATTAAAGGGACTGAATTGAAGGGCTGGAAGTAGCGGGGGCGCTTGAGCCATCCGGCCAGTGGACCCGGGGTGCCGCAGCGCCCCGGGCCGGGTCAGTCAGGGGCTAGAATTGTACCCGCTTGGTAAAGCCGCCATCGACCACGAGATTGGCCCCGGTGATCAGGCTGGCGGCGGGACTGGCGAGAAACACCACCGCATTGGCGACTTCTTCCGGCGTGCCGAGGCGACCCGAGGCCGAGGTGGCTACCGTGCTTTCGAAAATCGCGGGAGCGGCATTCTTGATCATCTCCCAGTTGCCGCCATCGAAATATACCGGGCCCGGGGATACGGTGTTCACGCGAATACCCTCGGGAGCCAGCGCCTGGCTCAACTGTGAGCCCCAGGTAATAAGCGCGGCTTTGAGCGCGTTATAGGGCTGTGGCGAGAAGAAATTCTCAACCGCCGCGGTTGAACTCATCAGAATGATGGAAGCGGCGCCCGATGCCTGCAAAAACGGCATGGCCGCCTCGACGCCGCGTGTGGCGCCCATGATATCGGTCTCAAAATTGGCGCGCCAACCGCTTTCATCGAGCACGCCACCACCGGCGCTGGCCATGCCGACAAAAATATCGATGCCGCCGAGTTCCTCACCCGCCGCGGTGACCCACGCGCGATAGGCGTCGCCGTCGGTCACATCAACCGAGGCGCCGATAGCCTTGACGCCTTTGCTGGCCAGGGACGCGACCGCCTCGTCCACCGTCTTCTGGTCGCGTGCGCAGATGGCGACACTTGCTCCTTCCGCGGCCAGAATTTCCGCAGTCGCCCTGCCGATACCCCTGGCGCCGCCCACGATCACCGCTTTTTTGCCTTTCAGATTAAGATCCATATTTACCTCTCGCCTCTCTTGTTATGCCGCCCAGACCAGCGTGCAGTTTACGCGAATGCAAATATAAAACAATCTGGATTGCTTTTTTTGCCGCCGCCTCAGCCCCCGGTCTTGTCCTTGCCGGCGTACTCCGCGTCGTCATTGGCGGCGCGCTCGATCATTTCACTCAGCTGGCTGCCGGTGGACAAGCGGTCGAAAACTCCGCGAAAGCCCTCGGCTGCCGTCGCCAGCGCCGAACCCGTGGTGCCATGGTTGTCGCCGCTGGTTTCCATTCTGCCAAGCGTCTCACCGATCTGCCTCAGCTCCTGCTTCAGCTCGGTCATTTCATCAAACAGGTCGGACAAGGCATCGTGAAATGTTTGTAATTCGCCGACCATATCGTCTTTTTCTGACATGAACGCATCCTTCCTCAAAGGGTTTATCCCAGGGGAAAAAGGATGCGGTATCGGGGCCGGTGTCGCCATGGCCAGCCACGCCAACGGCATGGCTGCAGGCGTCACGTCATTGGGGCAGGCTCAATCAAAATCGCTGGCGCTGTGGCGTTCGGGCATCCGCTCTTCTTCGGGACCCCAGGCCTTGTTCACCCGTCGCCCGCGCTGGACCGCGGGGCGTTTCTCCAGCCGGCGCGCCCAGCGGATCACATTCTTGTAGGAAGCGACGTCGAGAAACTCCGCCGCGTCATAAATATTGTGCAGCACCAGGGCGCCGTACCAGGCATAAACGGCCATGTCGGCGATGGTGTAGTCCTCGCCACACAGGTATTTCCGCTTCGCCAGATGCCTGTTCAGCACATCCAGCTGCCGTTTTACTTCCATGGCGTAGCGGTCTATGGGGTATTGGAACTTCTCCGGAGCATAGGCGTAGAAGTGCCCGAAACCGCCGCCCAGGAAAGGCGCGCTGCCCATCTGCCACATCAGCCAGGAATAGCACTCCGCTCTCTCCGAGAGTTTCTTTGGAATGAAGGCATTGAACTTTTCGGCGAGGTAGAGAAGAATCGCCCCGGACTCGAACACCCGGGTCGGTGGATTGGTGCTGGTGTCGAGCAGCGCGGGAATCTTGGAATTGGGGTTGATCGCGACAAAACCGCTGCCAAACTGCTCGCCGTCCCCGATGTTGATCAGGTAGGCGTCATACTCGGCGCCCTTTTTCCCCAGTTCCAGCAGCTCCTCGAGCATCACCGTTACCTTCACCCCGTTAGGCGTGGCCAGCGAATACAGCTGCAGCGGATGCTTGCCGACAGGCAGCTTTTTCCTGTGGGTCGCGCCGGCCACCGGCCGATTGATAGCGGCAAACCTGCCGCCGCTTTCCATATCCCACTTCCAGACTTTCGCGGGAACGTACTTTTGCTTTCTGGCCATAGCTGCCTCTTCTTCCTGTCATCAGGGTTGGGTTAGCGACGCCGCCTAGTGTAAACCATTCCTTCAGTGCTGGAAGCTTGCTGTGTGGAACAGCTTTAGCTTGAGGACGCCGAACGCAACAGCTACCCTCTGCTGACAGTCACTGTGGAGATATTGCAATGCAACTTGGAATGGTTGGCCTGGGTCGTATGGGTGCGAACATGGTGAAGCGCCTGCTGCGCGACGGTCATGACTGCGCGGTATACGACCGTTCACCCGAAGCCGTGCAGGCGCTGGAGCGCGAGGGCGCCACCGGCTCGCAGTCACTTGCCGAGCTTTGTGCAAAGCTGCAGTCGCCGCGCTCGGTCTGGCTCATGGTGCCCGCCGGCGTGGTAGACAGCACAATCGACGAACTGCTGCCTCACCTGGACGAGGGCGACACGGTCATAGACGGCGGCAACTCGTACTACGTCGACGATATCCGGCGGGCGGGCGAACTGGCAGCACGCAAACTCCACTATGTCGACGTGGGTACCAGTGGCGGCGTGTGGGGCCTGGAGCGCGGCTACTGCCAGATGATAGGCGGCGAGGTCGAATCGGTGCAGCGCCTGCAACCCATTTTCGCTTCACTGGCGCCGCCCGCCTCCGCGGCCCCGCCCACGCCCGGCCGCGAAAACAGGAGTGGCAGCGCCGACCACGGCTACCTGCACTGCGGCCCGGCGGGCGCGGGCCACTTCGTCAAGATGGTGCATAACGGTATTGAGTACGGCCTGATGGCGGCCTACGCCGAGGGCTTCAATATTCTGCGCCACGCCAACGTCGGGGCGGCCGACCAGGAACACGATGCGGAAACCAGCCCGCTGCGACACCCCGAGCACTACCGCTACGATTTCGACCTCGGGGAAATTGCGGAGCTGTGGCGTCGCGGCAGCGTGGTGACATCGTGGCTGCTCGACCTGACCGCCGAGGCGCTGCTTGAACAACCGGAGCTGGAATCCTTTGCCGGTCGCGTCTCGGACTCAGGCGAGGGTCGCTGGACGATCAACGCCGCAGTGGATGAATCGGTGCCGGTACCGGTGCTCAGTGCGGCCCTGTTCCAGCGTTTCGCGTCACGCGGGGAGTCTGATTTTGCGGATAAAATGCTGTCCGCGATGCGCGCCAAGTTCGGCGGTCACGCGGAAAAGCCAGCAGGCTGAGATGCCGATTCCGGGCTCGCCGGCGCACTCAGCCATTTCTGGAAGCTGGGGGAGGGCTTTCAGGGAGCGACAATATCCCGGCGCCCTTTGATCAGGCTGCGGAAAAAGTCCAGTATCGATTCCTGCTTGTAATCCTTGAACTCGCCGGCATCCATAAACATGCCGTGATCCGGGCAGGCCTCGAACCAGATATGTTTTTGCTTCGGGTCGTGACCCTTTTCCATCCGCTTGCCACAGCGCGGGCAGTCGATGTCGGCGTGGCTGTCCCACTTCCAGCCCTCGTTGGCATCGCCTATATCCACGGCTTCGCTGCCCTTGATGCCCTTGAGCTGGGTAGCTTCTCCGGCATCAAACCAGAGCCCCTTGCAATGAGTACAACGATCAATGGTGACGTCACCGTGAGAAATTTCCTCCATGCCATGATCGCACTTCGGACACTTCAAACTATGTGTATCTGCCTTGTACTCCATTGTTATTCCCTTTTCTTATGTGGATGAAGAAACCAGAATAGTATAACCCCGCTTTCGGCATTTGCCACCTCTGCACGTGGGGACTCTGCAAACCACGCAAAGGGGCCTCGCGTCAGCGGGCGCAGCCGGATTGCCGGCAGTCGCCCCGCCACCATGACCGCTGGCGCTGGACCTGCCCCGCGCGGCATGGTCGTAGCAGCTCGCAAGCTGTTCCGGGACCTTCGCCGCGGCGGCCACTTTATCAAGCAATATCAAAGTGTTGGCGCCCCGGAGGAGCCTGTCGCCAGATTCCTGATCAGGACGTACCAATGGTTGAGCCCGCCCTGGAAGGCTTCAACAGAAATCCTCTCATTCAGGCCGTGGGCAAAACTGTCCCTGTTGCGCACAAACAGGCTGCTGGTGCCGTAGGTGGGAATACCGCCGCCCCGAAAAAAACTGCCATCGGTGTAGTAGGAGGCCTGGTCGGGCACTACCTGTATTCCTGGATGGTTCGCCCGGACAGCGTCTTCGACCGCGCTGAGTACGTCGGGGCGCAACGGCGAGGCGACCGAATCAAACTCCGCGCTGACAAGCTTTACCTCGACCTTGTCGCCAACCACTTCCCGCAGCGTCTCGCCCACTGCCGCGGTGGCGGTGCCGGGAAATATCCTGCAGTTGACGGTGGCCGTCGCCCGTTGCGGCAGCGCATTTTCGGCGTGGCCGGCCGCGAGCATGGTCGCAACGCAGGTAGTGCGCGTCCTGCCCACGTAAGCGGGCTCCGCTGCCAGGATGTTGGCCGCCGCGACATCATCCGGGTTCGCCGCAAAGCGGGTCAGGGCTGTTCCCAGTTCTCCCGGCGTGGCGGCACCCGCCGCCGCCAGGCTCGCCCGGGTCCATTCATTGGACATGACCGGAAACTGGAACGCCTGCAGCGCCTTGAGCGCGTCCGCCAGTTCATAGATGGCGTTTTCCACTCGCGGCTCTGAACTGTGACCGCCGGGATTGCGGGTGCTGAGTTCAAAACTTGCGTAGGATTTCTCGGCGCCCTGCAGGTAGTAGAGGCGGGCCTCGCCGGTATCGTCGTCCAGGATACCGCCGCCGCCGTCACCATTGAGGGCAAACTCGGCATCGATCAGCTCGCGATGGTTCTCGATCAGGTCACGGGTGGTAGCCTGGTCCGTTTCCTCATCTCCCGTAAAGACGATAACGAGGTCGCGTGTTGGCACGAAGCCCTCGCGTTTCAGACGGATAAACGTGGTGACGATGGTGGCAATCTCGCCCTTGATGTCCTCGGTGCCGCGCCCGAAGAAATACCCGTCTTCCTCAACCAGAGTAAAGGGGTCCCGCGACCAGTCTTGCGGATTTGCCGGCACCACATCCATGTGCGCCAGCAGCAGTATCGGTTTGCCGCCGCTGCCGTCGCCGCGATAGCGCACGACCAGGGAAGCCGTATCGCCAAACGGCAATATCTGGATATCCTCGCCCTCGAAACCGGCAGCCGCCAGGCGCTCCGCCAGCAATGCCGCCATGGCAGGCACCTGCCCCTTGCCCGCGGACGTGTCGAATGCCACCAGTTCCGCCAGTAGTTCCCGCGCCTCCTGCTGCGAGGCTGCGGGAACGGGCGGCGCGCAGACCGCGACGTCAACCCACAGCGTGGCCAACAGGGCAACAATTATCCGTATCATCTTTACTCCGCCTCCTTGAGGCTATCCAGTGTTTTGGGTTTCCGAAAGTGGCATTGCCAGGAAACATACAGGCGAGGCAAAAACAGTGAGGCCATCCCGCGAGGATTTCCGCACCGTTCTACCCCGGCCGGGGCGACGGCGCAGTCTAGCCATATGACTCCGCGAGGGCAATTGCCCGGTGGGCAGGCCACCCTGCCGATCGCCGCGCACTGGCCGCCCCCGCCCGGGATGCGCTACTATCGTGGCATCGGGATGACGGCTCGCCCGCGAGCGCTTAAGCTTCGGCTTCTGACTCCCCCGCAGCCTGGCGCAAAGGTCGAATGAAGCATGAAATTGATAGTAGGCATAACCGGTGCCAGCGGCGTTATTTACGGTATTCGCCTGCTGGAGATGCTGCGCCCGCTGCCGGAGGTTGAGACCCACCTCATACTCAGCAGCGGCGCCAAGCTCAACATCGCGCTGGAGACTCAGTGGCAGCCCAAAGAGGTAGAGTCCCTCGCGGATGTCGTCTACAGTGACAACGATCTGGCCGCGGCAATCAGCAGTGGCTCCTGCAGGATGGATGGCATGGCCATCCTTCCCTGTTCCATGAAAACCCTGTCGGGCGTTGTGAATTCCTACGCCGACAACCTGATCGTGCGCGCCGCCGACGTCACCCTCAAGGAACAGCGCCGCCTGGTGCTGGTACCGCGCGAATCTCCACTGCATGTGGGCCACACTCGCCTGCTACACGAAGCCGCGACCATGGGCGCAGTTATCTGCCCGCCGGCGCCGGCCTTCTACAATCACCCGCAGACCGTCGACGACATCGTCAACCACACCGTGGGGCGCCTGCTTGACCTGTTCGGACTGGACTGCGGCACCATCACCCGCTGGGACGGACCGAGCCGCAACCGGCAGGCATAGCGCCGATGGCCAGCAATCGCCAGCAGCAGGACGACCCACTGGACGAGTGGCGTCACGAGCACGTTTTCGAGCAGGACATCAAGCGTGCCGGAGAAACGCGCACCCTGCTGGTAGTGGGCATCACCGCGGTCATGATGGTGGCGGAAATCATCGCCGGCGTGGCCTTCGGCTCCATGGCGCTGCTGGCCGACGGCCTGCACATGGCATCCCACACCGCGGCCCTGGGCATGGCCGTGCTGGCATACATCATCTCGCGCCGGCTCGCGCACGATGGCAGATTTGTCTTCGGCGTGGGCAAGATCAATAGCCTGGCGGGATTTTCCAGCGCCGTGCTGCTGTTGGGCTTCGCCCTGCTGATGGTGACCGAAAGCGTGGATCGCCTGATCAATCCGCTGGCCATAGACTTCGACCATGCCCTGATAGTAGCCACCCTGGGCCTGGTAGTGAATGGCGCCTGTGCGTGGATCCTGATGTCCACTCCGCACGAGCATGGGCATGGGCATGGGCATGGGCATGGGCATGGGCATGAACATAAACATGAGCATGAGCATGAGCATGAAAAAAGCACCGAACAGCACCACGACCACAATCTTCGCGCCGCCTACCTGCACGTGCTCGCGGATGCACTGACCTCCATACTGGCCATCGCCGCCCTGCTCTCGGGGAAGTATTTTGGTGCCGATTGGCTGGATCCGGTTATCGGTATCCTCGGGGCAATCCTGGTGGCCCGCTGGTCCTACGGCCTGATCCGCGACACCGCGAAGGTCCTGCTCGACCGCCGCGCCGATGACCATCTCACCGAGTCCCTGCGCGAATCCATAGAAGCCGGAGGCAATGACAAGGTGACCGACCTGCACTACTGGACCATAGGCCACGAGATCTACGCGGCGGAACTGGTTATCGTGAGCACCGACCCCGCAACCCCCTCCCACTATCGCTCACTGATTCCCGAACACCTGAACGTGGTGCATGCCAACATCGAGATTCACCGGCGCAGCACATGACTCACTTGCTCGCGGCACGGGCCCTGCTTACAATGCGGGCGAAACGATAACCGGGCACCGCTGTAATGACACGTCTCCCTGCACCATTGACCCTGGCGGTACTGGCCATGGCCTGCTTCCTGATGACCGGCTGCGCCGCTATACAGCAGGCCTCCGCGGAACGGGACAAACTGGAAAACGAACCCCTGTCACAGGCGGTTCGCAGCCTGGGCTATGTGCCGCAGGCGCCGGTTGAACAGGTAACGGACTGGAACCTGTATAACTGGCAGGCGATCGACCAGCACGCGCTCATTATCTGGGTGGACGCATTCCACCCCTACCTGTTTACCCTGCGGGAGTTATGTCCCGCACTTGAATTCGCCCAGACCATAGGCGTATCCAATACGGGCTCCATTATCGACGCCAATTTTGACGCCATCGAAGTGCCCAACCCGCCCGGCGGCGGTGAGAGTTGTTATATCGACAAGATATACCCGCTGGAAAAAGTGGCCAAATAAGCCGGCACCCGCAACTACCTGACGGCGGTTCGCCGGCGGCCGGGCCGCAACATCACCGGCGCAAAGCGCGCCGATACCCGATACCCGGACAGAAGCGCTAGGTCGTACCGCGCTCCCTGGCCATATCCAGCGCGAGATCCTCAATCATATCCTCCTGGCCGCCGACGGTGCGGCGCCGACCCAGTTCCACCAGGATGTCCCGCGATGACAGCTTGTATTTCTCGGCACTGCGCTTGGCAAACAACAGGAAGGATGAATACACCCCCGCATAACCCAGGGTAAGCGCATCCCGGTCGACACGCACCAGGTGGTCCATCAGGGGCACGACCTTGTCCTCGGCGATATCCATGGCCTTGAACAGGTCCACCCCCGTCTCCACACCCATGCGCTCACAGACGGCGATAAACACTTCCAGCGGCGTGTTGCCCGCCCCCGCGCCCAGCCCGGCAAGCGAGCCATCGATGCGGTTGGCGCCGGCATCCACCGCCGCCAGCGAGTTGGCGATACCCATCGCCAGGTTGTGGTGCCCGTGAAAGCCCAGTTCAGTGTCCGGCTTGAGTTCCGCCCGCGCCAGCGCGACCCGGGCAGTGACATCGTCGGGCAGCATATAGCCCGCGGAGTCTGTGATATACACGCAATTAGCGCCGTAGCTCTCCATCAGTTTCAGTTGCGCCACCAGCTCGTCAGCCTCGATCATATGCGCCATCATCAGGAAACCGACGCGATCCAGCCCCTTGATCTGTGACGCCATGCTCAGGTGCTGCTCCGACACGTCCGCCTCGGTGCAATGGGTGGCGATACGGATGGTGGAGATACCGCAGTCAACCGCCATTTTCAGGTGATCCACGGTTCCGATGCCCGGCAGCAGCAGCGCTGACACCTTTGTGTTTTTCATTTCCTTGCAAACCGCGGTGAGGTATTCCTCGTCGGACGCCGCCGGAAAACCGTAGTTCACGCTGGCTCCGCCCAGGCCATCCCCGTGGGTTACCTCGATCAGGGGTATGCCCGCCGCGTCCATGGCTTTGGCGATGTCGACCATCTGCGCGACTGTTATCTGGTGGCGCTTGGGATGCATACCGTCCCGCAGGCACATATCGTGGACGGTGATTTTCCTGCCTTGAAGATTCATATTCCTGCTCTCTCACTTGCGGGGGCGGATGGCTGACTGCTCCCCGGGTTGTTCAAAACGGTTTGCTGTCTGTCAGCAAATAAACGTGTTTTCCAGGCCCCTGCCTCAGGCGGCCGCAGTCGCGGCGGGCACGAAATTTCCCGCGAGAATTTCTTCGGCGTACATCTCGGCGGTGCGCAGTCCGGCCGCGGTCATTATGTCCAGGTTGCCGGCGTATTTTGGCAGGAAGTCGCCCAGCCCCTCCACTTCCATGTATATCGACACCCGCTTGCCATCGAACACGGGCCCGTTCTTCAGGACGTAACCCGGCACATATTTCTGCACTTCCTCGATCATCTCCAGTACCGAGCGGGTGATCGCCGCCTGGTCAGGCTCATCCACTGTCAGGCAGTGCACTGTATCGCGCATGATCAGCGGCGGCTCCGCCGGGTTGATAACAATGATCGCCTTGCCGCTCGCCGCGCCGCCAACCTTCTCTATGCCGCTGGCGGTGGTGCGGGTAAATTCGTCGATATTCTTGCGGGTGCCGGGCCCCGCCGATTTACTGCTGACGGTGGCCACGATCTCGCCGTAAGCCACGGCCTGCACCCGGCTCACCGCTGCCACCAGGGGAATCGTCGCCTGGCCGCCGCAGGTCACCATGTTCACGTTCATGGCCCTGGCCGCCACCGCGTCCGCAAGGTTTACCGGCGGCACGCAAAAGGGACCGATTGCCGCCGGGGTCAGGTCGATCATGACGGCGCCCTGCTCATTCACTTTGCGGCTGTTCTCGGCATGAACGTAGGCGGATGTGGCATCAAAGCAGATCTGCACGCCATCGGCTTGCATGGTCGGCAGCATGCCATCGACGCCGTCGGAGCTTGTTTTCAGGCCCATTTCACGCGCCCGCTTCAGTCCGGGCGAGTCGGACTCCACACCCACCATCCACACCGGCTCGATGGTTTCACTGCGCATGGCTTTCATCAGCAGGTCGGTGCCGATATTGCCAGGGCCGATGATGGCGGCTTTTACTTTTTTGTTCATGTTGGTTCTCTCGTGGTTCTCTTGTCGTTCTCGGAAATACCGGGTCAACGTGTTTGTTTAAATAATCTCCCGCACCAATCGGCGCAGCTACAGGGTAGTCTAGCCCAAGACACGCCGTGAATACGTCCATGTAGGCTCGCTGCAGCCATCCATGGCTGCAGACGGTCTTGGTCCAGACTACCCTGCATCTACGCCTGGCCACGTGCTTACTATCTGGTATTGTCTTCCTGACATTAATATTGCCTGTGTACTTACCAACATCGGTGCTCTTGTCACCAGATTACGCGCACCAAGCTGAGAGAGTGTGGCCGATAGTGTGGCACCGGATCGTTGGAGGCCATGGAGAGCCTGCCCCGCTTTACCGGGTATGGCCGACACGAGCCTACATGGATGTATTTACGGCGGGTCCGGTGATGCACTATCGGCCACGCTCTCGCCTACCAGAAGCAATCCACGTCAAACCATTACAAGTCACACAAACCGACAACTACACCCGCCAATACCATCGATCTCCAGCGACATCTCATCCCCGGCTACCACCGGAATCAACGGCGCCAGCGAACCCGACAAAATCACCTCTCCCGCCTTGAACGGAATCCCGAACTCGCCGAGCGTGTTGGCCAGCCAGGCGACGGCGGTCAGGGGGTTGCCCTGCACCGCGCTGCCAAGCCCCTCCGAGTGGCGCTCCCCATTCTTGTAGATCGTCATCTTCAGCGCCGGCAGATCAAAATCCCGCGGGTCCACCTCATTGCGGCCAAAAACATAAACACCACAGGAAGCGTTATCCGCCACCGTATCCTGGATCCTGATTTTCCAGTCATCGATACGCGAATCGACAATCTCGAAACAGGGCATGATGGTGGCGGTGGCGTCCAGCACATCCTGCTCGGTAACACCCGGGCCCTGCAGGTCCTTGCGCAGGCGAAAAGCGATTTCACCCTCCGCCCTGGGCTGGATAAGCTTGTTGGCGATCGGGATATCGGCGCCGTCGGGATACTCCATGACGTCCGTCAGAAAACCGAAGTCCGGCTGGAACACGCCGAGCATGTCCTGCACCGGCTTGCTGGTGACACCGATCTTCTTGCCGACCAGCCGCTCCCCGGCGTTGAGGCGACGGGCCAGGAACACCTGGGAAATGCGGTAGGCATCCTCGATGGTGATGTCGGGGTCGGTGCTGGTCAGGGGGGGCAGGGTCCGGCGCTCGCAGAGCGCGTCATACAGGGCATCGCCGTAGTGCTGGATTTTCTCCGGGTTCATCATTGCCCTCAGATCTGGATTCCCATAGACTCCGGCAATAATATATATATTTTTAGTCCTAACAAGTATTTTATCGATATTTTTCGCGGAGCCTGTCCATGCCTGACATCCCACCCGAGACCGCCCTCGCCGCTGCCGGGCATCGCACGCTCAGCGACCAGGCCTATGCCCGGCTGCGTCATGATGTGATCCAGGGGACATTCCCGCCCGGGGCCAGGCTCGGTATAGAACAGCTGCGCAGCGTGTACGCGGTGGGCGCCACGCCGCTGCGGGAAGCCCTGCACCGACTCAGCGCCGAGGGCTTCGCGGTGGTGGAGGGGCAGCGCGGTTTCCGGGTGGCCGACATTTCGGTCCGCGAGTTGCGCGAATTGACCGAACTGCGCATCGTGATCGAGGGGCTGGCCCTGCGCGAGAGCGTGGAACAGGCCAACGATGACTGGGAATCACGGGTCGTGGCGGCGTTTCATCACCTGCAGAAAGTGGAGAAACAGGGTGAGCCGGACCCGGCACTGTGGGAGGCGCGCAATAAGGAGTTCCACCTGGCGCTGATCAGCCAGTGCCAATCGCGCTGGTTGATGCGCATCTATGAATTACTGTACGACCAGCACCGGCGCTATCGGGTACTCGCCCGCATGGACCGGGCGGACCGGGATATCCACGGCGAGCATGTCGCGATGATGGAGGCGGCCCTGGCGCGGGACATCGAAAAGCTGCTGGAATGCCACGAGGCGCATATCAGGAATACCGTGTCGGCACTGGAGCACAGGCTGCTTTTGGACAGCGATGATTGACTGCTGGCCGGCGCGGTTCAATACACCAGTTCCACCCAGCGCTGGCCGGCCTTCAGTTCCGCCTTGCGCCGCGCCCATTGCTCACTGGAGCCGAGCATGCGACCGAACACGCGGTCCAGCGTCTCCAGGATATCGGCCCGGCCCGCCACGTAGACCCGGGTATGGGGGTTTTCCAGCATGGACAGGATTTCCTCCGAGCGCTCTTCCAGGGCGTAGTCCATGGCGATGGGGTCGGCCCAGTCGGGCCGGGGGCTCAGGGCCTTGAAGGCCTCGAAGGTCGCCTGGTCGTAGTACTGGGTGAAGTCGTCCTTCTCCTCGTTCATGTAGAGCATTTCCAGGCCGCTCTGGGCGCCGTAGAACAGGCGCACCCTGCCCTGCCAGTCGGCCACGTCCTCGTAGATATGCTTGATCAGCGCCCTGAACGGTGCGATTCCCGTGCCCATGCCGATCAGCAACAGATCGGTATTTTTATCCTGCGGCACTTCGAATGGAATGCCGAAAGGACCGTTGATGGTGATGGTGTCGCCCTCCTTGAGGTCGCACAGGTAATTGGAAGAAATACCCTCGTAGAGCTCGCCGCTGTACTCGTCGATGTAGTTACAGCGCTTCACGCACAGGGTGACCCGCGGTTTGCCGCCGCCCGCCGGGGCGGTATCGGCAACGCTGTACAGGCGGAAGTGGTGCTTGTGCCCCTGCGGATGATCGCCCGAGACGATCACGCCGATGCTCTGCCCGGGCTGGTAGTCAAAATGTTCGCGGTCCACTTCCAGCACGATCTCCCGCACCTCCTCGCGCGAACCGGGAGGCGTAATCCTCTGGGTGGACAACACGCGGGCGCTGTAGGAGCTGCCGGTATCAAAGTCTTCAAGGCGCATGGTTGGTGATCTCCTTCGGATGAATGGGTCGCTGCTGCTCAGCGCTGCGTTCGCAGCCGGCGGGGCCACAGTTGCAGCCGTGGCAGCCACTGCGGCCAGCCAGGGCGTCACCCTGGCTGTCGGTCTGTTCGGGAAAATGACGCTGCCACAGGCGCTGCACCGCCAGCCAGGCAGCGCTGATGATGATCATGCCGGCGACAGCGGTGAGAAACGCACTCAACATGCGCTCACGCCCCCACGCCGGCAAAGCCCATGAAGGCCAGCGACAGAATACCGGCGATCATCAGGGTAAGAGCCGTCCCGCGCACCATGTCGGGCACCGTGGCCAGTTCCAGCTTCTCGCGGATACCCGCCATCAGGATCAGCGCCAGGGTGAAACCGCTGCCGGCTCCCAGTGCATAAACAATCGACTGCAGCAGGTTGTAGCCCTTGTTGGTCTGGAACAGGGCCAGCGCCAGGATCGCGCAATTGGTGGTGATCAAGGGCAGGAAAATACCCAGCGCCCGGAACAGGGCCGGACTCATTTTCTTGATGAACATTTCCACCAGTTGCACCGTGGAGGCGATGACCACGATATAGGAAATCAGCTGCAGGTACGGGGCGTCTATCGCCACCAGCAGCTGGTGAATGCCATAGGCGCAAACCGAGCTGACCAGCATGACAAAGCATACGGCGCCGCCCATGCGCGTGGCGGTCGCCAGCTTGCCGGAGACACCCAGGAACGGGCATATCCCGAGGAAGTAGGCCAACACGAAGTTATTCACCAGGCTGGCGTTGAGGAAGATGGTCCACAGGGAATCGTTATTCACGGACTTGCCTCCGGCAGCGGCGTCGCGGCGGCCTGCTGGCGGGCCTTGAGGTGGTTGAACAGCAGCAGCCAGAGGGCGAGGGTGAAAAAGCCGCCGCTGGGCAGGATCATGACAATCCAGGGCTGGTAGCCCGCAGGGAACAGCGCGACCCCGAACAGGGAGCCATTGCCGAGAATTTCCCGCGCACAGCCGAGGCACAGCAGGGCGAAGGTAAAGCCAAGCCCCATGCCCAGTCCGTCGAGGACGGAGCGGCCGACACTGTTCTTCGAGGCGAAGGCTTCCGCCCGGCCCAGGATAAGGCAGTTCACTACGATCAGCGAAATGAAAGCCCCCAGGGCCCGGTGCAGGTCCAGGCTGATTGCCTGGATCAGGTAGTCCACCACCGTGACAAAGGTGGCGATGATGAGGATGAAGGTGGCGATTCGCACCTGGCGCGGGATGAAGTGGCGCAGCATCGATACCAGGGCATTCGATAACACCAGCACAAAGGTGGTCGCCAGGCCCATGGCCAGCGCGTTGATGCCCGAGTTGGTTACCGCCAGCACCGGGCACATGCCCAGCACCTGCACGAACACGGGGTTTTCCCGCCACAGCCCCTTGATGAATTCGTCGGTGGACGTGGTGGTATCCACGCGCCCTTTACTGTCCGTCATCGCTGCCACCTCCTTCGGCAAACTCGCCTTGCAGGCGGTAGACCAGCGGCACCCAGCGGGCGCTGCTGGCGCGCAGGATGGCGGCGATCGCCTTGGATGAAATGGTCGCGCCGGTGATGCCGTCGATCTGCGAGGGCAGTGTTTTACTTCCGCTCTTCACCGCCTCTATCGGCTGCAGCAGGGTCTGCTCGTCGTTTCCGAGAGAGACATCCAGGGCGCGAAAGTTGGCGAGGAAGGCCAGGTCCTTTTCAATTTTGTCACCGAGTCCCGGGGTTTCCTTGCTCGCGAGCACCTGCATGCCGACGATAGCCTGGCTCTGCGGTGCGTAGCCGTAGAGAATACGGATCACGTCCTGGTAGCCCATGCCCTGGGCCTCGATAGCGACACCGGCCAGGAGGCCATCCCCGGTGTAGCCGGCGTGCACCATCCTGCGCGGGTCGTCGCCCTCCACCGCGCGTCGAAAGTTGTCATCAGCGGTCAGCACAAAGGACGCCCGGGATACCGCGCCGGGAAGCACCTGGAACACCGCCTGCTGCAGGGCCTCGGCCTCGTTGCGCGCAATGACGGGCAGGGTGAGCACGTACACCGACACAATCAGCAGGCCGCAGACAATACCCACACCCACCAGCGCCCGGTACAGGGGCCAGCTGGATGGCTGGGAGTGAGTGGCATTGGCGTCCGCGCTGCTCATGGATCAACTCTTGCCAACGCCGAATACGCGGGGCTGGATCAGGGCATCGATATGGGGTGATACGGCATTGGCCAGCAGGATCGCATACATCACGCCCTCGGGCATGCCGCCCCAGAGGCGGATCACCGTAATCAGGCCGCCGATAAGCACGCCGTACACGACGCAGCCCGCGTTGGTGACAGGCGAGGCCACCATGTCCGTGGCCATGAACACCGCGCCCAGCATCAAGCCGCCGGAAAACAGCATGAAACCCGGCGGCGGGTACTGCGCTGGAGCCAGCTGGTGAAGAATCCAGGCCAGCAGCGCCACCGTCAGCAGGATCGCCGCCGGGATGCGCCAGTTCAGCATTTTTCGCAGGGCGAGGTAAACGCCTCCGGCGAGAATAAGCAGCGCGCAGGTCTCACCGGCGGAGCCGCTGGTGAGACCCAGCAGCAGGTCCCCGGTGGCGGTGACCTGGCCGTCAAACTTGAACAGGGAGAGCGGCGTGGCGCCCGCGACGCCGTCGTAGACCGGGGCCGCGAACGGCACCGTGAAAGTACTGGCCGGCACCTCGGTAAAACGCTCCGGGGCGAGGGCGGGCATCCAGCTTGTCATGGCCACCGGAAACGCCGCCTGCAGGAAAGCGCGCCCCACCAGCGCCGGGTTGAAGGCGTTATAGCCCAGCCCGCCGAACAGGAACTTTGCCATGGCCACGCCGATCATCCCGCCGCAGGCCACCATCCACAGGGGCAGGGCGGGCGGCAGCGTGAGGCCATAGAGCAGGCCGGTGATGGTTACCGACCAGTCGCGCACGGTTGTCGGCGTGGCCGCCAGGCGACACAGCCAGTGCTCCGTGGCGACACAGGACAACACCGCCACCGCCAGCGTCAGCGCCGCGGCCAGGCCGAAACTGTAGATTGCGAACGCCGCCACCGGCAGCAGGGCATACACCACGTTGCGCATGATCACATCGACGCTGGCGCCGCTGCGGATGTGCGGCGAGCTGTGAATTTCGAGGGTGCGCCCGCGCTCGGTCATGGCGCTGCCCGCCGTTTTCTCACCAGGCCCTTGGCCGCGCGAAATCGCTGCACCAGCGGAATATGCGCGGGGCACACATAGGAGCAGGAGCCGCACTCGAAACAGTCCAGCAAGTGGAATTCATCGGCCATTCGCTCCACCTGCCCCGCCCGCGCCAGCAAGCCGAGCTGGGACGGGTTGAGAAACAGCGGGCAGGCGTCCACGCAGTAAGCGCAGTGGATACAGGGGTACTCCACTGGCGCCCTGGTCTGGGACTCGGTGAACGCGATAAAGCCCGACGTACCCTTGGTGATGGGGATATCCAGGCTGGGCAGGGCCTGGCCCATCATCGGGCCGCCCAGGAATACACGACTGGTGCTGGCCGCCATCCCGGCGTATTCCAGTGCGAAACGCAGCGGCGTGCCGATGGGAATACGGTAATTGCCTTTCTTGCTGATGGCCGGCCCGCCGATGGTAATCACCCGCTCCTGGATGCCGCGGCCGTGGGGCAACAGGCGGCCGATCTCGGCGGTGGTAGCCACGTTAACGGTCACCACACTCACGTCCGAAGGCAGGCCGCCGGACGGCACCTCCCGCCCCAGCAGGGCCCGGATCAGCATTTTCTCCGCGCCCTGGGGGTATTTGACCGCCACGACTTCCACCGTGACCGGCAGGTCGCCGGGCAGGCCCGCGCGCAGGGCATCCGCGACATCGAGCTTGTTCGCCTCCACGCCGATAATGCAGCGCGCGGCGCCGGTGACCTTCAACAGGTAGCGGATGCCGGTAAAAATATCGGCCTGCTGCTCCAGCATCACCCGGTGGTCCGTGGTCAGGTAGGGCTCACACTCCACGCCGTTGATGATCAGGGTGTCGATGGTCTTGTCAGCAGGCACTTTCAGTTTTACATGGGTGGGAAAGGCCGCGCCGCCGAGGCCGACTATCCCCGCCTGCTGAATGGCGAGCAGAATCTCCTCGGCCGAGGCCGTTGCAACATCACAGGGCGTACCGTCGCTGACCTCCTGGCTGGAGCCCGGGAAGGGCTTGAGATAAATCGCCGGCGCCATGCGACCGCTGATGCCGGGGGCCAGGGCGATGCGCTGCACCAGGCCCGAGGCCGGCGCGTGCATGGCCACCGACAGGAAGCCGTCCGGCTCGGCGATGCACTGGCCACGCTCCACTTCCTGGCCCTCGCGAACCACCGGCAGCGCCGGCTTGCCAATATGCTGCTGCAGCGGGACGATCATCACGGGCGCAAAGGGAAACTGCCTGATCGGCAGGTCCCGGGTGTCGTCCTTCGCCTCCGGCGGGTGAATGCCGTGGGCGAAACTGCGATGCTGGCGGAGCGCGCTGAACATCAGTTGTATTTCGCTCCCCGGGCAATCCACTTGTCGATATCGGCTTCGCTGCGATCAGCGGGCAGGCCCGGGTGGATCACCTGCGCGGTGCATTTTTCCGCCGCCTTCACCAGGTCCTTGTAGGGGCCCGCCAGGGGATCCTTGATATAGGCCTTTTTCGCATCGTTGTAGGCAAAAATCGCGGAGTTGAGATTGGTGCATTCGTCGCAGGCCGTGCACTCCTCGGTATCGAGCCAGGGGGCCATGTAATCGGCGCCCGCCGCGCCTGGAGGGGGCGCCGCACTGCCAGCGGTCGCGCTGCTGGCAATGAGGTCAGCAGCGGCGTCGCCTGAGCCGTCGAGCAGGTCATCCTGCAGTTCGCCGCCCTGGGCCAGGCGCATCAGGCCGCCGGCTATTTTGCGCACCACGTCGCGGCGCGCTTTTTCCTCGATATCGGCGCTGGTATCCGGGACCTTCGGTTTCACGCCCGCTATCGCCTTGAGCATGATCCAGAAATCCCGTCGCTCCTCGCTCGATGCGACCATGGTCGAATCCACCAGCAGCCGGCTCAGGTGCTGCCGTTTGTCCAGGGTCCAGATAAACGGGAACTTGCCCTCGCGCGCATCGGGCTCCAGTTGCATGAACTCCGCCAGCGGCACCATATCCTCGTGCCAGGTGTCCGGGGGCGCCATGCGGAAATGCTTGCGAAACCGCGCCTCGGTCATGGCGAAGTCGGCGAAGGTCGTGGGTAGCTCCATGGCTTTCTCGCGACTGCCCTCCAGGTAATTGAGGCTGTAGCTGGGCCAGTCCTCGAAGACCGCGGGATTGCCCTCCAGGTCGAAGCACTCCTCGGGGGTCTTGCCCTTGTCCGGGTTGTAGCGAAACAGCGGATAGGCCCTGGATTCGACCGCCAGCTTCGCCTGGTGGTGGCTCATGTCGTCACCGATTCCGTGCTCGGGCTGGCAGGAGGTGTAGAGGTTGAACAGCGCCGGCCGCCGCGCCACCAGGCCCTGGATGAAGCCCTCTATCATATGGTTGGCGTGGGCGATGGTACTTTGCAGCACGTAGGTGGTGCGATGCGCCATGGCGATCAGCCCTATCTCCTTGCGCACTTCCTCCTTGCCCTTATTGACCTTGCCGAATTGCGCCATGTCGGAGACCTGGCCAATAAAACCGGAGGTACAGGCCTGGCCACCGGTGTTCGAATACACCTGGGTATCGACTACCAGTATCTTGATCGGCTTGCCCGACATCATCGCCCGCGACAGGTTCTGGAAACCGATGTCGTACATGGCGCCGTCGCCACCCACCGCCACCACGGGCGGGCACAGCAGGAACTCCTCGTCGGTAAACTGCTCCCAGGTAAAGTAGGTAAAGAACTCCTCGTGTTCCTGCGCCCGGTAGTTGCCCGCCAGCTCGAGTTCCACCGCGCGAATAGTCTTGAAGCCCTCCGCCATCTTGGCCATGTGGCCCTCGTACACGCCCATGGCCAGCGAGGTGCTGTCCTGGAACAGGTGATTCGACCAGGGAAACGGGTAGGGGTTGAAGGGGAAGGTACTGCCCCACACGGAGGTACAGCCGGTGGCGTTGAGCATGCCCATACTGGAACGGCCGCGCCCCCCGGTGCCCTCCTCGTAGCGCCACTTCAGCTCCCTGAGCCGGGCCAGCAGGCCGGTTACCCGTTGCAGCCAGGCGGGGTCGATGGGCTGCGTGCCCTTCATGTCCTCCATGTGGCGGGCGATATCCGACAGGGTCAGGTCGTGGTCGGCGTTGCGGCTGATGATGTCCGCCAACGCGGTGGCATCGCTGACGTTGACGCCCTGTACCAGCTGCAGCTGGATATGCCGCTCCAGGTCCGCTATCAGGCCCTCCAGCTTGGCGACCTGCGCCTTCACCCGGGGCTGCATCAGTGCCTCCACCGTGGCCACAAACAGGTGAATGGCGGTCTTTTCCGAACAACCGAGGCAGGCGCCATCGCCGCTGGCCAGGCCGGAGTAGGCCTCCTTGTCCAGCAGGATGGTCTCCAGCGCGCCAATCCCCTGCTCGAGATCATCAACGCGAATATATTTCGCCGGGGTCGTGGGCAGGTCCAGCCAGAAATCCCAGTGCTCGCGCAGTTTCTGCACCGATTCGCCGGTCTGGCGCACCGGGACGAGCGCGGCGTCGTCACAAACCGCCACGCATTCCATGCACCCCTTGCAGGTGTAGGGATTCACGGTAATGCTCAGCAGCCCGCCATTTCCGGCCGCTTTTTTCTCCGGCAAGGTGTAGTACGGCCGACTGAGGGCGAACTGAAAGCCGTCCAGCTCCTCGTTAAACCACTCGAATTCGCGCTTGAGTTCGGCCCGGTCCTGCTCCGCCAGTTCCGGGTTTTTTATCGTCACCTTGATGGCCTCCCCGAGCAGCTCGCCCACCGAGTCGGTCTCGGCGGCCTCGCCCAGCTTGCCGCGCAAGTTGCGCTCCAGCTGGCGCGCGGCCCTGGGCAGGTGCTTCAGGTCGTGGCCTTTTTTGCGTACCCGCGCCACCACGGTGTCCAGCACCTGGCCGAGCTCGTTGACCAGGCCCGGAATCGCGGTGTCCGGACATACCGTATAGCAGTTGCCGCAGGCGGTGCAGTTTTCAGCAATCCACTGGGGGTGCTCAAAGCGGATTCCGGTCATGTCCCGAAACAGCGCCGTCGACGCGGGCATGACGCCCAGGCCGATGAAGGGATCGGTTAGGTTGTCGTTGCCCATACCGCGGGCATAGAAATTCCCGGTCTGTTCCCAGAAGCGGTGGATGTCGGATTCGGGTGCGCCGCTCTGCGGCAGGCGCCTGACCATGACCGGCAGCTTGGGCTCGGCGCGCGCGTCGATCAGGCGCGCGGCCTGTACCCCCACTTCCTTGTCGGTGATTTCGCAGACCTCGTCGAAGCCGCGCTTGACCACCCTGACATTGTCTTCCACCACCCGCGCGCCCTTGGCGCCGAATTTGTGTTGCAGCTGGTCGCGAATCGCCTGCAGCAGCTTGTCCTGGCCCAGGCCCGCCTGTTGCGCCAGCGGTGAGGCCGCGAAAAAAGCGCCCTGGAAGGCGATACCCTGCATGCGCAACTGCAGCTCGGTGTCGGTGGCCTCTTCCCGGGCGATGTTGAACGCGTCGAGGTAGTACAGCTTGATCTGCTTGTCGACGATCATCTGCTGGTAATGCTCCGGAATATCGGACCAGACCTGCTCCGGCGAACCGCGATCGCTCTGGATGATGAACACGCCCCCCTCTTTCAGACCGGCCAGCGCATTGGTGTGATGGAACACGTTGGGGTCGGGCGACAGCACCACGTCCACGTAGAAGTATTCGCAATTGATGCGGATCGGCTCAGGTGCAGCGGACAGGTAGTAGGTTGTCGGCTGCCCCTTTTTCTCGGAGCCATACTTCGGGTTGGCCTTGATGTGGTAGCCCAGCAGGTCGAACAGGGTCATGGCCAGGTTCTTGCCGGTGGTGATCGCGCCCCAGCCGCCCACCGAGTGGAAGCGCACGGTAATGCTGCCCTTCGGCATCAGGTTGGGATTCTCGCTGCCGCGCACCGCCAGTTCGCGCACGGCGGGATAGCTGCTTTCGATGCTGTCCTGGTAAATTTCCTGCTTCGGCGTCAGCGCGTTTTCGCGCAGGAAATCGATGGAGAGGTAGAACTGTTTCTTGCGGGCGCCGTCCGGCAACATGTTTTCGATGGCGCCGATAATGCCCTCCGGCTGCAGGTCGCGACTGCCCAGGCCAAAGGACCCGGAATAGAGAGGCGGCAGCTCCGCGAGGGTGGCGTAGGTTTCAAGATCGGGATACGGGGTTTCGTGCCGGTCCCGACCATTCTCCATCGCCTTGCCCAGGGTGGCGCGTATCTCGCGCATCAGCGGCAGGTCCGCGGCCAGCGGCTGGTCCAGGCGCTCCAGCACGGCCACGCCTTTCCTGCCCTTGAGCACCCGACTCAACGCGGCGCCGGGGAAGGGCCTGAACATGGTCAGGTTCACCACCCCCACCTTGATGCGGCGGGTTTCGCGCAGGTAATCCGCCACCGCCTGGGCGCTGGGAATCAGGCTGCCCTGGCCGACGATCAGGTAGTCGGCGTCCTCCACCCGATAGGTGGCGATGGGTGCGTACTGGCGCCCGGTCAATTGCTGGAATTCGTAGAACGCCTGCTCCGCCAGCTCTCCGATATGATCGAAAAAGAACGGGCGCTGGGCCGCCACGCTCTGCATGTACGAATCCTGGTTCTGCACCAGCCCCGACATCATCGGGTTGTCCACATCCCACAACTCGGGGATACGACGGCGCATATCGCCAAAGATAATGCGCTGGGCAGGTGTGGGCGTGGAAATCATGTCGTCGGGCCGCCCCAGGTACTCGGCGATCAGTTCCCGCTCCGGCACCTGCAGGGACTCGATCAGGTGGGTGGTGAGAAAGCCATCCTGGGCAACAATCCCCGGCGTCAGGGCCAGCTCGGCTATGCGGTGGGCAATGATATTGAGGTCCGCCGCCTGCTGGGCATCGGCGGCAAAGAGCTGGAAAAAGCCGGTATCGTCGACGCAGTGATAATCGTCGTGCCCGGCGTGCACGTTCAGTGTCGCCTTGGTCATGGCCCGGGCGCCAATATTGAGCACGTAGGTCAGGCGCTTGCCCACCGCGGCATAGAGCGACTCGTGCATGTAGGCGATGCCCTGCCCCGAGGAGAAATTGGCTGCCCGCAGGCCGGTCATGGCCAGGCCCGCGGTCACCGCGGCGGCGGCGTGCTCCCCCTCCGGCTCGATGAAGATCAGCGGGCGACCGGAAATATTGATATGGCCCTGGGCGGCGGCTTCCGCCCAGTACTCCCCCATCTGGGTGGACGGGGTAATGGGATAGGCCCCCGCCGCGTCACTGGATTCGCGTTCGCACATGATGACCGCGGTATTGCCGTCCATCGCCGCGCGCTGGCCGGGGTATTTGGGCGCGGTATCTTGTTTGCTCATGCTGGGTTTCCTCGTTGTCTCTCGTTGAGCTATTCGTATGCTGCGCTATTCATCTGACGCCACGCGGATCAACTGGCCGCCTCCGGCAGCGCCCCATGGCGCAAAATCTTTTTGCTCGCCGCGCCCCGAATCATGCCGACACTGTCATCCACCCACACGATGGCCCCGGTGGGGCAGCGCTCTATCGGTACCCGGGTGGCGTGAGGGCGGCTGTAATCGACTACCGGCAGGTTATCCCGCATCTGGATGAGACCAGCCGGGGCATCCACCGCACAGCGTTCACAGGCGGTACAGGCCACCGCACACCCGGCCAGCACGGCATCTCCGTGCTCCAGGTTCCTGCACGCCACCCACAGGCGATGATCCTCGGGGTGCAGCGAAAACAGGTCTTTCGGGCAGATGTCGACGCAGTCGCCGCAACCGGTGCAGCGCGCGCTGTCGACAACCGGCAAGTCGTGGCTATTCATGTGGATGGCGTCAAAATCACAGACTCGCTCGCAGTCGCCATGGCCCAGGCAACCCCAGGTACAGGCCTTGCCGCCGCCAGCCACCTGGGCGGCGGCGATACAGGAAGGCTCGCCGCTGTAATGGGCCCGGTTGCGGGCGACATTAGTCCCGCCGGCGCAGGCCAGGCGCGCCACGATACGGGTCTGCTCACCCACCGCTATGCCCAGATAGTCGGCGATAGCCTCATGCCCCTGGGCGTTGCTTACCGAGCACTTGCCCGGGGCGACGATCCCGGCAACCACCGCTTCGGCAAACGGACGGCAGCCCGGATAGCCGCAGGCACCGCAGTTGGCGTGCGGCAGCATCTCCTCCACCACATCGATACGCAGGTCCTCTTCCACGTAGAGTTTGCGATTGGCGATTATCAGCGCACTGGCAAGCAGGAACGTGAGCCCGCCAATTGTCAGTACCGCGGTAAGCACCACCATGTCACACGAAGTCCAGCAATTGCTTTTCCGGAAGATAACCCTATCCGGAAAAATGTAGGCTCTGCCAACGGGAGAGTCAAACGCGTGGAGCCGCTTGGGAGCGCTACAGTGCGTTCACTTGATCAGGCTCAATTTTAACGACGCCGCAAGCTGCGGGCGGTTGGCAGTTTGTTCCATTGCGTCATATTCATATATCCGATCAATATGGTTTATATAATCAATTATACAGATAATTAGTATTCTACTATTCTCGTAGTCATCGGCGAAGGGCATTGCGCTCGCCGATCCGATGAATTCACAGGAGAGTGATATGGAGATCAAGCCAAAACTAACCATGAGCAACGGTTGTCCAGTGGCGGACAACCAGAATGTACTCACCGCGGGGGCACGCGGCCCCATGTTGCTCCAGGACGTATGGTTCCTGGAGAAGCTGGCGCATTTCGACCGCGAGGTGATTCCTGAGCGCCGCATGCATGCCAAGGGCTCGGGAGCGTACGGCAGCTTCACGGTGACGAACGACATAAGCGAATTTACGAAAGCCAAACTTTTTTCCGCGGTCGGCAAGAAGACCGACGTGTTCGCGCGTTTTTCAACGGTGGCTGGAGAGCGCGGTGCGGCTGACGCCGAGCGGGATATTCGCGGTTTTTCCGTGAAGTTTTACACCGAAGAAGGCAACTGGGACATGGTTGGCAACAACACGCCGGTCTTTTTCATGAAAGACCCGCTAAAGTTCCCCGACCTCAACCATGCTGTAAAGCGTGATCCGCGCACCAATATGCGCAGCGCACAGAACAATTGGGATTTCTGGACGCTGTTGCCCGAAGCCCTACACCAGGTGACCGTCCTGATGAGTGACCGCGGCATCCCCAAAACCTATCGGCATATGCATGGCTTCGGCAGCCATACCTTCAGCTTCATCAACGCCGCCAATGAGCGGTTCTGGGTGAAGTTTCATTTTGAGTCCCAGCAGGGCATCGAAAACCTGACCGATGAGGAAGCCGCGGAACTGGTCGGCAAAGACCGCGAGAGTCATCAGCGGGATTTGTATGAAAGTATTGAACGAGGCGATTTCCCGCGCTGGAATTTCAAGGTGCAAATCATGCCCGAGAAGGAAGCAGCCAGCTACCGCTTCCATCCTTTTGACCTGACCAAAGTTTGGTCACATAAAGACTATCCGCTGATTGAAGTGGGCGTACTGGAGCTCAACCGCAACCCCGAAAACTACCATGCCGAGGTCGAGCAGGCCGCATTCAATCCGGGCGCCATTGTACCTGGCATCGGTTTCTCACCGGACAAGATGCTGCAAGGGCGATTGTTCTCCTACGGCGACGCCCAGCGCTATCGCCTGGGTGTGAACCACGCGCAAATCCCGGTAAACGCGCCGCGCTGCCCGGTTCACAGCTTTCACCGTGATGGCGCAATGCGTGTCGACGGTAACTTTGGCAGCGCCAAAGGCTACGAACCCAACAGTCTGGGTGAATGGCAGGAACAGCCTGGAGCAAAAGAACCACCATTGGAGCTGAGCGGCGCCTGCGATCACTGGAATCATCGCGAGGATGACCAGGATTACTACACCCAGGCCGGTGATCTTTTCCGCTTGATGAACAGCAGCCAGCAGGAGGCGCTTTTCAAAAACACCGCAGCTTCGGTGGGTGGTGCCGACATTGACGTCCAGAAGCGCCACATCAGGAACTGTACGATGGCCGATCCCGCCTATGGCGCGGGTGTTGCAAAAGCCCTGGGTATTTCACTCCAGGAGGCAGCTGAGTAAGCCGGACCCGGCAGCGACTTGCAGCCGACTTGCAGCAGCCCACAGCTCGATGGCTAGTGGCTTCTGCAGTCGGCTGCTGACCGCGCGCCGGGCCAGCGCTCAGTAAATGACAGGACTGGGCCAGAGACCCCAGACATCCCAGTTCATCTGCGCATTGGTCTGGGCGGCCATTTTGATTTCTTCGGCCGTGGCATGTTGCTCATTGACGATCTTCTGCTCCACAGCCAAACGCTGGTACTGCTGGTAGTTTGCCTCGGACCCCACATAGATACATTTGCACTGCGCGGCATCGGCGTAAACGAAAACCATGTTGCCGTCCCGGTTTATTGGGAACAGCCTGCGCTGGGCCATGGTGTTGAGGTGGGCAAGCTTGGCCGGCGTGTCGGCGGGCTTCAGGGCGAAACCCGCAGCGGACAGCCGGCTCTCTATATCGCTTACGGCCTGGTTCGATGTCGAGGAACAGCCGCCGGCAAACAGGATTGCCAGGGCCACGACCAGGCTTTTTACAACACTCGAAAACATACCACTTCCTCTTTCATGCCGATGACTTTTACACAGCTGCTGCAAACGACCGGGCTGTAAATTCCACCGTTGAATTGAAACAGGCCTCTGCCTGGTGCCTGAGGTAGAAGCTGACAGGCACTTGCGAAGCACAGGAGTCAGGGGCCAATGGATGCGGAGTGTACCCCCGCACAGCCTCAATTTCACGCGCAGGGGCGACGCCAATAAATCTGACATGCCGCCGGATCCGTGCTAGATATTGGTGACGAGTACGGCGAAGGAGGACCCGCACCGTGCCTGACACTCTGCACATCCGCCAAATGCGCCGCCCGGAAGTCAATGAACTGGTCGCCTGGGCGGCAACCGAGGGCTGGAACCCGGGTCGCCACGATGCCCGCCTGTTCTGGGAAAACGACCCCGAGGCCTTTATCGCAGCGGAACTCGACGTTGAACTGATCGGCGGCGGCGCGATCACCAGCTACCAGGGCCAGTACGGTTTTATGGGCTTCTTCATTGTCCGCCCGGAGTTTCGCGGCAGGGGCCTGGGCGATAAGCTGTGGCAGGCGCGCCGCAACCGCCTGATCGGGCGCCTGCAACCGGGTGCGACCATCGGCATGGACGGCGTGTTCGACTTGCAGGAGTACTACGCCAGGGGCGGTTTCGTGCTCTCCCATCGCAACCTGCGTTTCAGTCTCACGGTTCCCGCCGGGGGCTTGCAGGCCGCAAGCGGCCGCGGCGATGTGGTGCCCCTGGCGCAGCTGCCCCCCGGCCAGCTTGACACCTACGATCGCAGCTGCTTTCCCGCGCCGCGCGCCCCCTTTGTCCGCAATTGGGCATCCCAGCCCGACTCCCTGGCGCTGGGCCATACGGCAAACCAGCGTCTGGCCGGCTACGGCGTGATCCGTCGCTGCGGTGAAGGCTGCAAGATCGGGCCCCTGTTCGCGGACAGCGCAGCTGTCGCCGACGCGCTGTTCACCGCGCTCGCGGGCTTCGGAGCGGGTGGCCCCGTGTACCTGGACGCGCCGGAGAATAACCCGGCCGCCATGCAACTGGTACAGCGCTACGGTATGACCGAGGTATTCGGCTGCGCCCGCATGTACCTGGGTCCGGTGCCCGCCATCGCCCACGATCACATTTTCGGCGTCACCACCTTCGAGCTGGGATGATGGCCGCGCGCGACCTGGCAGGCTATGCCGGTAAGCCACCCCACCCCGGTTGGCCGGGGGCGGCGCGCCTCGCCCTCCAGTTTGTGCTCAATATAGAAGAGGGCGCGGAATCCTGTGTGCTGAACGGGGATGCGTGCTCGGAGTCCTATCTCCACGAACTGCCCGGCCGCCCGGCGCGACCCGGACAGCGGGATCTCAGCGTTGAAAGCATGTACGAATACGGCTCCAGAGCCGGGGTCTGGCGCATTCTGGATCTGTTCCGCTGCCGCGCCCTGCCACTCACTGCGTTCGCCGTGGGCCGGGCGCTGGAACTCAACCCGGCCATCGGCGCGGCCCTGCACCGCGACGGGCACGAGATCGCCGGGCACGGGTATCGATGGCTGGACTATCACGACATCGAGGCGGATGTGGAAAGACAGCATATCAACTTGACCGTCAAAGCCATCAGGCAGGCCTGCGGCAAACGGCCCGTGGGTTGGTATACCGGCAGGGTCAGTCCCAACACCCGCCGCCTGCTGCAGGAGGACAGCAGCTTCCTCTATACCTCCGACGCCTACAACGATGATCTCCCTTACTGGCCTGACGGGTCATCACTGCTGGTGATTCCCTACACCCTGGTAAACAACGATGCCCGCTACCTGTTACCCAATGGCTTTTCCAGCGGCGACGATTTCTTCGGTTTTCTCAGGGCCGGCTTTGATCAGCTGTGGATGGAGGGCGCAACCAGCCCCAAAATGATGACGGTGGGCCTGCACAGCCGAATCAGCGGCCAACCCGCTAGGAGCCACGCGCTGGCCCGCTTTCTCGATTATGTCACTGCCCGGGATGCAGTCTGGATATGCCGGCGAGAGGACATTGCCCGCCACTGGCGGACCTGCCGGCCCGCACCGCCTGGTGATGGGTTGATGTAGCGGCCAAAAGATGCAAATAATATTCTTCTTTATGTATACTGCCCGTGAGTTTTCCCTTCGCTACGGCCTGTCCCGCAACCGCCTTACACTCGAGCCGGTACCGACTGAAGCTTTGGGCGTCAACCCTGGTATTGGATCTCTCTATGCCCGAAAACATATCTAGTTCTTCACCGCCCCAGCCGGAGTCCCATGACAAGAGCACGCCCGGGCGCGGCTATGTCGTCGTCATCTACGGGCTGTATATCGGCAGTATTATGGCCATAGTGACCGCCCCGATTGGCATGCTCATTGCATTTCTGCGCATGGGTCGCGGGGCCGCGTGGCTTGATACCCACCTTGTTTTCCAGTTACGTACCTTCTGGTTGGGCGTACTGGCGGCAGTCGTCGCCTTACTGCTGTGGCAGGTGGCCGGGCTCTGGGGGCTGACACCGGCCTACGCCTGGACGTTCGGCTATCTCTTTTTCACCCTCGGCATCACCTGGATGATGGCGCGCTGCGCTGTCGGCATTCACCGGCTCACCTCCAACCGGGCAATCGACGCGCCCAAAAGCTGGTTCTTCGGCCTCGGCAAGCGCGCTTGAACACTGCGGTGGAGGATGACTGGGGGCCGCTGTCCGCGCTGCCCGGCAACCCGCTTATGTGGGTGCTGATTCTCAGCGAGATGCTGGTTTTCTCCGCTTTTTTTGTCCTGTTCGCCTGGCAGCGCGCCTCGCAATACGCCCAGTTTGACGCCTCCCAGCAACTATTGGATCCGGTGGTCGGGGGATTGAACACCATTGTGTTACTCAGCAGCGGTCTGTTTGCAGCGCTGGCAGTGGGCGCCATCGCGGCCGACAAGCGGCGCCGTTGTCGCCAGTTTCTTGGTCTCACCCTGGTTCTGGGTGCGCTTTTCTGCCTGATCAAAGTTATGGAGTATGTCGATAAATTTGCCGCCGGTTTGACGCCCGAGACCGATACCTTTTTCACGTTTTACTTCCTGCTGACCGGCTTTCATTTCGCGCACGTTGTCTTCGGCCTCGGTCTGCTGGCGCTGGTGTGCTGGCGTACCTCGCGGGAGAACGTGGAAACAGTCACCGCCTTCTGGCACATGGTCGACCTGATCTGGGTGATGCTTTATCCGTTACTGTATTTGTTGAGGTGAGTGTGAACGAGGTATTGCCCGGTACCAGACGATTGCTTCTGACCTGGCTTTTGCTGGTAACGTTGACCCTGCTCTCGATGTTCTCAGCGCAGCTGGGCGGCGACGCTCAATGGCGACAATTGCCCCTGTGGGGCGTCATGCTGATCCTGGCCAGCGCCGGGTTCAAAGTTCAGCAAATACTGATGGTCTATCTCAACCTGGGCGTCTCCAGCGCCGGCTGGAAAAGCGGCTTTATGTTGCTGCTGATCGCCACCCTGTTACTGGTGTTTTTCGGATATTTCGCCGCCCATCCCGGCTAGGGCGTGTCTTCGGGGTAGTCGGGGTCTGGGGCCGGTCTATCCGATTCATTGCGGGACCAGCGTTCCAGTCGCCGCCCCGCGCGCAACAGCAACCAGACCAGCACTGGCGCCACCAGCAATAATCCGACGCCCCAGTCAAAGCTGTTGATGGCCAGCGCGAAGGGCGTGATGACCAGCACGCAGACCGCGATACCGACTACAAGCGCGAATGCCTGCCGCGGCCCGCTCATGCCGCTATTATCTGCTGATAGATACGCGGCAACGCCAGCGAGAGGTGCTCAGGTTTCTGAACCATGGCGTAGCCGCCGCGCCCGAAAAGGTGGGTGATGTACTGTTGCGCATCCCGGTCGATCGTAATGCCGAAGACCTTCAGTTCCTGCTGCCGGGCGTCCATGATGGCACGTCGCGTATCTTCAATAGCGTAGCGGCCCTCGTAGTAATCGCTATCGCTGGGTTTGCCATCACTCAACACGAGTAACAGGCGGTGTCGATTGGGGCGTTTACCCAGTTCGGCGGCGGTGTGGCGTATGGCCGCACCCATCCGCGTATAGTGTCCCGGTTCCAGGGCGTTGATACGGCGTTCAGTGGTTTCATTCATCGCTTCGTCAAAGGATTTGATGGTATTTACCCACACGCGGTGACGCCGGTGGGAAGTGAAACTCTGGATGGAATAGTCGTCACCGCAGCGCGCCAGCCCGTGTGCCAGCACCAGCAGTGCCTCTTTTTCGATGTCGATGATACGCCGGTCCTGAACCCAGGCATCTGTCGAGAGTGAAACGTCGATCAGGATGGATACCGCCAGGTCCCTGGCCTGGGCCCTGGCGGTCATATACAGCCCGGCGCTATTGTCGCCAACAGCGGCGAAGTCACAGTGCGCGCGCACCACCGCATCCATATCGAGCTCGTTGCCATCGGCCTGCCCGCGCACCCACTCCCGTCGCGGGCGCAGCGCTTCAAACTGTTTTCTTACCCGGTGAATACGACGCCTTGTCTGTTCGTCAATGGCGGTGCAGTGGCCTGCCTCTTCCTGTTCTTTACACAGCACGCGGCAGTGGTGTTGCTGATAGCCCTGTTTTCGGTAGTTCCACTCGGGATAGGTCAGGGCGGCCTGCAATGGCTCGCCATCCGCCGCGGCGGGCGACAAATCCAGATCCATCTTCAGTTGCGACGCGGCGCGTTGCTTGTTGGGACTCAGGGTTATTTCATCTATTTGCTCGGCATTCTTCTTCGCGTTCTCGTCCTCTTCGTCATCAACCAGTCGGTTGACGTTTACCATTTCCGCGAAGGACAGAATTTTCTCGAAGCGATTGAATACCAGGGGATCATCGCGCTCACTCTGGTCCTGGCGTCGTCGCTCCGCCTTGCGTTTATCGTCGGTTTGTCCGGCGTCTGCCGGGGGAGGCCCCGGGTGTTCGTCGTCGTCACTGGCAGCCGCATCGGCGATACCCAGCTGACTGAGATTGGCCCACAGGGGAACAGGTAGCGGCCGCCGATACCCCGCAGGGGCGCGAAATTCACGCAAGCTGGCGTCCGGGTCCGCGATGGCATCGAGATAGCGCCTTGCCGTGGGTGGCAGTGGTTCGGATGCGCCCAGCAGATGACATATCACCGCTTCGAGCGCCGTTTCTACTGGCGGCAGCGCGCGGACCGGGCGCATAAGCAGCAGCTTCTGCCGTAGTCGGGCGTGACGACCGCGCAGCCCGGGAAATTCCCGCAGCGCGGTTTCGCTGGCCCTGACGGCCTGGCGCAGACCACTGATATCCTGGCGCAGCGGATCGATAAAACGCCTGTCCGGTTGCATAACCCCCAGCAGGGCCGCCAGCCAGAAGTATAAATCCCGATTGAGACTGGCCTCATCGAACAAAGCGATCTTCGGGGGCAACAGCAGGTTCTCTTCATCCAGTCGCGCCAGGCTCAGGACTTCCTCATCGAGCCCGAGGCGCTGGCGAAGATTGAGCCGGTGCGAAGAGGTTCGGGCGGCGACCGACGCTACGGCAACCCCGGCCGCACCTCCGCTGGCTCGAAAAAACACCGCCAGGGGGGCGGCGATACTTTCCAGCGTGATCGCCGCAGCGGGGTGGTCGGGAAAACTGGCGCTGTGGGAGGAGGCCCAGCGGTGCCACAAGCGGCCTACTTTTTCCTCAAACTCCAGCCATTCGAACACCAGGAAATCCCGCCTCAATCCTCGCCAAATGTGGCGCGCACGGCTTCCATCAGTCCTTCCTGAACATCGATATCATCGCTCAGGGGCTCCACCAGTGTGGCCTGCGCGGCTTGTGGCGCGGGCATGCCATTGGCGATCAGCGTGGCGCAATAGATCAGTAATCGGGTCGATACTCCCTCCTCGAGGTCCTGCCCTTTCATGGCGCGTAGACGCACGGCGAGATTGATCAGCGCGGCGCATTGCTGCGCAGGCAAGCCGCTCTCCCGGGCGACGATATCGCGCTCGAGCTGCGGCGGAGGAAAGTCAAAACTCTTGGCCACAAAGCGCTGTCGGGTACTGGGCTTCAGGGATTTGAGAATATGCTGATAGCCGGGATTGTAGGAAACCACCAGCATAAAATTATCGGGCGCCTGCAATAACTCACCGGTCCGCTCCAGTGGCAAAAGGCGGCGATCGTCCGTCAATGGATGCAGAACCACGGTGACATCCTTGCGCGCTTCGACCACCTCATCGAGATAGCAGATGCCGCCCTCGCGCACCGCCTGGGTCAGGGGGCCGTCTACCCAACGGGTTTCCCCGCCCTGCAGAAGATAGCGGCCTGTGAGATCCGCCGCCGTGAGATCATCGTGGCAGGACACGGTAAACAGCGGCCGTTTCAGCTTCGCCGCCATGTGGGCGACGAAGCGGGTCTTGCCGCAACCGGTAGGACCCTTCAACAGCAAGGGAAGTTGCTGGTGAAATGCCTGCTCAAACAACTCACACTCGTTGCCAACAGCCTGGTAAAACGGCACATCCTGTGTTGCCGGCCTGGTCGAGGTAGCCGCGCTTGTCATCGTGATCTCCTGTCGCACAACATTTGCCAGAGACTAGCGGATCACTAGACGGGCGCTGTTCCCAACTGGCTTTCCGTACTGGCGGAAACCTGTGACTTCGTCGGTCCAAAAATTGCGATGAGGTAAAGGACTGCCGAGATAGCCACCACGACTCCAGCACCCAGTCGCATATAGTAGAACAACTGCAGCTGATCCTGGACCTCCATGTAGTTCATGCCCAGAACACGCTGCAAATGGGTTTGCACCACGCCTGCGAAGGTCAGCGTGAAAGTCATGAAACACATGGCCGATGTCATCAGCCAGAAGCTCCACATGTTGAGGATCTGGCTGTACGGCTGCACCCGTCGCAGCTGCGGCATGGCGTAGGTGATAATCGCCAGCACCGTCATGACATAGGCGCCAAAGAACGCGAGGTGGCCGTGAGCCGCCGTCACCTGGGTGCCGTGGCTGTAGTAGTTGACGAATGACAGTGTATGCATGAAGCCCCACACGCCTGCGCCGAAAAATGCGAGCGTGGCACTGCCCAGGGTCCATAACATGGCGGCCTTGTTGGGATGATTCCGCCGGCCTTTCCAGAACATGAAAAACGCGAACATTACCATGGCAAAGAACGGGAGCACTTCCAGAGTTGAGAATATGCTACCCAGTGGCTGCCAGTACCCCGGCGCACCGATCCAGTAGTAATGGTGCCCGGTTCCGAGCAAGCCCGAGAACAGCGCCAGGCCAATAATGACATAGAGCCATTTTTCGATGATTTCCCGGTCCACACCGGTCATTTTTATCAACAGGTAAGCCAGCAGGGAGGCCATGATAAGTTCCCACACGCCTTCCACCCACAGGTGCACGACCCACCACCAGTACAGCTTGTCCACCGCGAGATTACCGGGGTTGAAGAAGGCGAATAGCCAGAATACAGCCGCCAGCCAGAGCCCCAGCATCAATACCAGGTTGATGGCGGTCTTGCGCCCTTTTACAAGAGTGATGCTGGTATTGTAGAGAAACATCAGGAATGAAACGGTGATCAGAATTTTGCACCAGAATGGCTGCTCAAGAAATTCCCTGCCCTCGTGAATTCCCAGCTGGTAGCTGAGCAGCGCGCCGGCGCCCGCTACCGCGAAGATCGCCAACTGCAGATAGGCGATCATCGGGCTGTGAATCTCTGTTTCCGCCTCTTCCGGCATCAGGTAGTAGGTACTGCCCATGAATCCCAGCAGCAGCCAGACGATCAGCAGGTTGGTGTGGCTCATCCGCATGATATGAAATGGCATCGCCTCCGACAGGAATTCGGGCATCACGTACACCGTGGCCGCCATGATTCCAAACACGACCTGCAGAGTGAAGAGCGCCATCGCCACCACGAAAAACGGATAGGCCACCCGTTGTGTTTCATATTTCATCGATATGATCCTCTGACAGTAAACTCAAGATGTTGCTTGTTGGATGATTAGTTAACCCGCTTTATTGGGCGGCCAGTTCTGCGTATTGATGGAGTCAGTCCACTGGAGAAAATCCACCAGCGAATCCAGTTGCTCCTCACTGAGATCGAACTTCGGCATCACGCGGCGACCGGGCACATTGAGCGGCTGGGCACGGATCCAGCCCTTCAGTCCGGCGCGCGCTCCATCGGGGTTTTCGCGACCACCATAACGGTTCCATACATTGCCGAGCTCAGGCGCAAAGTAGGCGCCCTCCCCCAGTATGGTGTGACAGTTGATGCAGCTGTTTTCTTCCCAGACATGCTTGCCCTGCAGCACACTCTCGGTGAGCGTTGTCTCGTCAGTGGACACATTCTTCATATACCAGTGGGTATGCGCGGTCAGTCCTGCAAAAACAAGAAAGAAGAATATCGAGCCACCATAAAAAATGTTGCGTGCCGCTGATCTGGTGAGCGCTTCGGCCATTGGGTCTCTCCCCTGCTTAAAATAGATAGAGTGTAGTACGCTATTCCGGATCTGGTCGGTTCGCGAAAAAAGAGTATAACATGTATATGATATGCATTTAATTAAGTGGCCGCAATACTTCCGCCGGTTAATTGCCTGCCCGATAGTACCAGCGAAGTCCCTTCGCAGCGCTATCGCCAGTAACTGTCCAACACGCCGCAACAGGGGTGCGATACGCTGACCACACCGTTAAACACTGCGGATACCGGGCCCGGAAACAGACCGCAACATGGACAACGGGAAGGGAAACCAGGCCCTCAGGTGCCAGCCCGGAGACGAACCTCCCGCCGCGGATAGAAGAAATCCATCAGGGCGTCTTCCTGCGCCATCGCGTCGCTGTAACCGCAGGCAATCAGTTCCCGGCAAAAGTCTCCCTCGAACAACAGGTAGCTGGCCATGCTCGTGCCTCCGCCCTCGGGCGTGGCGCCGGTCATCCTGAGAAGTCCGCGCATCGCCCGGGGCAAGCTGCCTATGTGCCTCGAGACTACCTCATTAATCTCGATGGAGGGATTGATACAGAGGAAGTCCACCAGTTTGAGGTTGCCGGTGGACGCGTGCGGATTCTCGTTGATTACCACGCCCACCAGTTCGTTGATCCGGTTTACATGCTCCATATCGTTTTCCAGCGCATCGATAAACGCGCTGTTAAACACGTGACCCACCATTTTTGCCAGGGACGGGGAGTGCTGTTCATGGGATTCCGCAGGTGCCCGGTTGGGGTTGCCACTGACCCCGACCACGAGGATACGCTCCGCTCCCAGGTGGATGGCGCTGCTGATGGGCGCAACCTGGCGCAGGGCGCCGTCGCCGTAGTAGGTGTCGCCTATTCTCGTGGCGGGCAGCACCATGGGTATCGCCGATGAAGCCAGCAGATGCTCCACGCCCAGGCGGGTGGCGATGCCGCGGCGCCTGGATTGTCGCCACTCGGGCAACACGGTACCGTCGAGGTTGCTCTGGTAAAACGTGACGGACTCGCCGCTGTCATAACTGGAGGCTGTGACACCGATGGCGTCCAGCAAACCGCCATCCAGGCGCCGCTCCAGGTCGCCAAAATGGATAACGTGCGACAGCAGGTCAGCCAGTGGTTGGTTGTTGAGCAGGGCCAGTGGTTTATGCAAACCCCTACCCTGGTGAAAAAGAGAGGCGATCAAACGCAGCACGGCGGCGCACAAATCGCGATAGCCCGCCTTGTACACCTGCTCCACGTGGATGTTGCTCCAGATCCGCTCGACCTTCTTCACAGCCAGCCGGAAATTGTTGGCCGAGGCCGCCAGCGCCACCGCATTGACCGCTCCGGCCGAGGTGCCCGTAATAATGGAAAAGGGATTGTGGGCGCGCTTGGGTAGCAACTCTGCGGCGGCCTTCAGCACACCTACCTGGTAGGCTGCGCGCGCACCTCCACCGGTCAGAACCAGCGCCGTGCGATCTGCGGCAGGTTGATGATGATTCATTGACTCGCTCTCAACTATCCTCCGCAGACTATCACAATGTCGGCAGGGGAAAAGCTCACAGCGGCAATTAGTACAGATATTCGCGATGAAGGTTCATCCCGTTTCGTAACCCGATTGACCGACTACGCCATGTTTGAGATGCTCAGCCGAGGCTGCGCCAGGCAGCCGGTTCCGCGCTGCGGGGCACAGGAAACCAACATAACTAATAAAAAGAGGTAGTTTCATTGGCAAGGATTTCGCTGCCTTACGTAAAACATCCGCTGGCCATAGGACTGCTAACCGTTGCCGGGCTGGGCGCGGTGAATCACGCCTGGGCCCAGCTCGAAGAACTCATCGTCACCGCCCAGAGACGATCGGAGAACATGCAGAATGTGCCGGTCGCCATCACCGCCTTCGACGCCGAGGCGATGACCGCCAGGCAGATCACAACCGTGCAGGACCTGCGCTTCAGCGCACCCAACGTCAGCTACAGCAAGGGTAATTTCACCGGCAGCAACTTCAAGATACGCGGCATAGGCCAGGACCTGGTGGCGGCTACCGCCGACGCCGGGGTGGGTATTCACATAAACGATGTACCCCTGCAGGACCCACGCCTTTACGAGACAGAGTACTACGACATCGACCAGCTCATTGTGTTGCGTGGACCGCAGGGCACCCTGTACGGTCGCAACTCCACCGGGGGCGCGGTCAATATGATCACCAGCCGCCCCTCGCTCGAGGAATTCCTTGGCAACGTCGAGGGCCAGTATGGCAACCACGACACCAGGCGACTCAAAGGCATGGTGAACATCCCGCTGGGGGACAGCCTGGCGGTGCGCTTTGCCGGTATCAGCCTGCAGCGCGACGGCTACACCAAGAATATTGTTACCGACAATGATATTGACGACCGCGATCAGTGGTCCTTGCGCGGCTCGCTGCTGTGGCAACCGACGGACAATACGAGCGTCAACTTCATGGCCTCCTACTCGGATGAGAACAGCAGCCGCACGCGCAGTCCCAAGCAGCTGTGCCATAACGACCCATCCGCACTGCTGGGCTGCCTGCCCGACAAACTGGCCTACGACGCGGTCAACCCGCTGGCCCAGTTGACCGGGATCATCCCCACCCGGCTGGGACCCCTGGCGCCCCAGCCGGGTATTACCAACGATACTTCCGGCGTGCCCCGGTCACTGCGCAAGGTGGCCGCCGACACCGACCCAAAATACGAGAGCGATGAAACCCTGGCCATCCTGCGCCTGGAACACCAGTTCCAGCGCCACGAACTCACCGTGATCACCAGTTACCACGATACGTCCCTGCGCTCGCAACAGGATTACACCATGAACTCCAGTGACGTGGAGTTCTTCCCCTCCCCGTTGCTAGCCTCGCTGGCGCCCATAACCTACGCCACCTATTTTTCCGATAACAAGCTGCCAATCTCGAAGCCCTCGAAAACCAATACCGGGATCGTCGGCGGCAATATCGCCGGCAGCAGCAATTCCCTGGACGGCTTTGACATATCCGCTGCGAATACCGAGCAGTACACTTTCGAAGCCAACCTCGCTTCAAACTACGATGGCCCGTTCAATTTCATAGCGGGCGTATTCGGGCTGCAGGCCGATATCGACAACGACTACTGGGTGATTTCCAACGGCCTGGACTATTTTTCCGTGGTACTGCCCGCGGTGCCGGTAGCAGCTGGCGGACTGGTGGGAATAGACGGTGTCGGCTGGGTGAGTCCCAGCTTTCACAACACCACCAAAAACTACGAACTGGAATCAACCGCCGCATTCGGTGAAATCTATTACGAGTTGACACAGACGGTGAAGCTCACCACGGGCCTGCGCTACACCCGTGACAAAAAGACGATTCACGATGCCGCTTACCTGTTTGACATGGACAGCCAGGGGCTGCCCATTGTGCAGGCCTTTGGCGCCGACGAAAATCTCGCGCTGGTCGATCCCGCGCGCAAGGACAACAAGGAATGGGAGGAGTTTACCGGGCGCATGGTGCTGGACTGGGCGCCGGAGATGCGCTGGACCGACGAGACCCTGTTCTACGGCTCCTACTCCCGCGGCTACAAGGGCGGCGGTTTCAATCCCGCTTTCGATGCCAGGGAATTCCCCGACACCGCATTGACCTTCAAACCCGAGTTCGTCAACGCATTCGAGATAGGGAGCAAAAACCTGCTGCTCGACGGCACTTTGCAAGCCAACCTCACCGCGTTCTACTACGACTACAAGGACCTGCAGATCTCGCGCGTCATCAACCGCACCTCCTTTAACGAAAACACCGATGCCGAAATCTATGGTCTCGAGTCCGAATTCGTGTTCGCTCCTGACAGCAGCTGGCTGCTCAATGCCAACGTGGCGCTGCTGCAGACAGCGATCAGGAACTTCCAGGCCGTGGACACCCGGGACCCCACCCAGGGCAGCAGCGATGCGACCCTGATCAAGGACAATACCAATGCCTCCAACTGTGTCGTGTTGCACAACGGTGCGGCGGCGCCCGACATGGCGCAACTCAACAGCTGCGTCAGCCCCACCCTCAGCGACGGCAGCCCGCTGCCAGCGCCGTATGAGGTGACTACCGGGGTGGAGGTGGACCTGAACGGCAATGAGCTCAAGAACTCCCCGTCGACTACCGTCAGCCTGGGCGCGCAGTACACCTGGGACATGGACAGGGTGGATGTCTCCCTGCGGGTGGATTACTACTGGCAGGACGAGATGTGGGGTCGGGAGTTCAATCGCAGCCCCATCGACAGGATCGACTCTTTCGATGTATGGAATGCCCAGGCCACGCTCACCTCGAAGGAAAGCAACTGGTACGTGAATGCGTATATCAAGAACATCACTGACAACGATGCCCTGGCGGGGATGTATGTCTCAGACCCGTCGTCGGGCCTGTTCACCAATGTATTCCCCATAGAGCCACGCCTCTACGGCATGACCCTGGGCTACAATTTCTGACAGGCCACTCCCCACACAGTGGGGAGTGCTCACTTCATGGGGTAGACCAGTTTGCTCTCTGCGAGCAGGTCGGGTTTTACGAGGCGCCGGTCCTTACCCTGCCACTGCAACAGGTAATTGCTCTTACCGACCTGGCGGCCATCGGCGTCGACCTTGTAAATGCCGAGCAGCGAGTTGAACACCATGGTGTGCAGTTGCTCCCGCACGGCGGCATGATCGGTGGTGCCAGCCAGGCGCACCGCCGCTTCAATGACTTCGCCGCCGGAATAACCCAGCACGGCGTAAGCACCGGGGTTATAACCGTAGAGCTTGCGATAGCGGTACGCGAAATCCTGCGCACCGGGCAGCCGGATACCGCGCAACCACTGGGTCACGCCGGATATACCCTCGGCATCAGCGAGCAGTGCCTGACCAAATTCAGCCAGCGAGGCGGCGACCCCGAATACCAGCATTTGCGGCTTGACCTGCGCTCTTTTCAGTTCGCGCACGAAATCGACCGCCCCGTCGATATAGGCGATGGCCATTATCACGTCGGCATCGGCTTTGCCAAGACGCTGCACGAGGCCGGGAATATCCGAGACTTCATCTACAGCCTCATTCAGCACGATTTGCAGCCCCAGTTCCTGCGCCTTGCTTTGCACTCCCGGGACAACATCCCGGGTAAAATCCGTTTCGCGATAAACAATTGCCAGGGTCCTGGCGCCCTCGGCGACAGCCGCTTCTATGGCGATATCCATGTATCGGGTGGCAGGCGTGTCCAGCCCGACGATATTTTCGTAGCCCTGGGACCAAATTTTCTCGGCGGAAGCGCCGAGCGTGAGCATGGGGAAATTGTACTGTTCGGCTACCTGGCTGGCCGCCATGGTGATGTCCGAGGAATAGGGACCTACCAGCAGGTCCACCTTGTCCTGCTCGATCAGTTTCTGGTAGAGCTGCGCGCTGCGCCCGGGGTCGGACCCATCGTCATAATAGACCAGCTCCACGGTGCGACCGAGCAACCTGCCCCGGGCGTTTACATCGCCTACCCACATCTGCAGGCCGCGCAGCTGGTTGATGCCAAAATCTTCAAGCGGGCCGGTCAGGGACTGGGTCGTACCAATCCTGATAGGTTCAGCCGCCTGGACTCCCAGTGCCAGGGAGAAGACGAGGGTACATAAACTAACAAGCAGGTTACGGATCACAGTGGTCCCCGATTACTTTTCTACGTCAAGTTCGCGCTTGGTTGAGTACAGCCAACGCACCGTCTGGTATTCGAAAGCAGAACCGGTCTCATAGTACCGGAATGAGGTATGGGCCCGCGTGTCGATGCTGTCAAACAGGAAGGCGGTAGCCCGCACCGGCTGGGCCAGCAGGTCGCCCTGGATATAGTTTTGCAGCATGTAGTCCGGGAGCATGCCTATACCGTCGCGAACATTGGAAGGACCCAGTAATGGAAGGACCAGGTAGGGTCCGGTACCAACTCCCCAGTGGCCGAGCGTCTGTCCAAAATCCTCATCCGGCTTTTCCATACCCATGCTGGTCGCCACATCGATAACCCCGAACAGACCGATAGTGCTGTTGACCAGCACCCGTCCCGTACTCTGGAAAAACTTGGTGGGGCTGGCCTGCAAAATGGAGTTGGCCATGGTGCGCACGTCTCTGAAGTTTTCAAAGAAGTTGTGCACACCGGAGCGCGCAGGCTGGGGCACAACGGCTTCCCACCCCCGCACCACGGGCAGGAAAATCCACTGGTCGAAATGGTAGTTGAAGTTATAGATGCGCTTGTTCATGCCTTCCCAGGGGTCGTAGACCGAGGTGGGATCAATAGCATCTACGGGCACTATCCGGTCGGCCACAAACACCGGCTCCGGGTATGCCGATTCGGGCTTGGGCGGCGCGGAACTGCAGGCCGCGAGAAACAGTACAGCGGTCAGTAAACTGGCGCGGAGCGCAATGGATTTCATCAGTTCGCCCCCTGCGTGAAGGTGGACACCATAAGGGCGACATTATCCCGGTAACTCATATTGCCGCAGTGGCCGCCAACCGGGTAGATGGTAGCCCGCTCGCCGAACACCTCGTTGAAGAATTCGATTTCGCCGGGCTCAAGAATAATATCGTTCTGATTGTGCATGACCGTAATCTTTTTTGAGCTGCGCAAATAGTCTGCGATCTCCGTGAGGCTGATCGCGGATATGAACTGGTCCCGGGACATATCGGGGTAGTCCGCCTTGTAGAAGGGGTAAAAAAAGTCGTGGTAGTAGTCGGTAAAGCCCAGGCGATTAACCACCTGGTTGTACCGCGTGAGATTGGCGTAGCGGTCCAGGACGAGCCCCTTGGGTTTGACGTAGCCGAAATCGGTCATGACGTCCGAAGTGAACACCAGGGAAGCGGAGGAAATGCGGAAGGACACGCCAATCAACGCGGCCAGTTCCTCGTCCTTGAGATCCATGGCCTTGTAAGCCTTGTACAGGAAATCGCCCCCGACAGCGTCATCTTCCTTGTAAACCTTGCTGAAGGCCTTTACCAGGTTGTCGAAGAACTGGTTGAAATTGTCCTCTCCCCCCGGGATGTCCTGGGTCATACGATCCAGCAGGGAAATCGAGTTGTAGAGGGACACGGGAGGATTGATCAACAACACGCGCCGGAAATCAAACGACTTGCGCTCGTCGTCCAGCTTGGCAACATAGGCGGCATTGAAGCCACCGAGGCTGTAGCCGGTGAGGTTGTAGGATGTGATTTCGATATCCTTTACCAGGCGCTTCTGGATCATCTCCATGACCCGGTACAGGTCTTCGGCATCACGCTGGGCGTGGCCAACCACGCCGGTGCTGGAGGCGGAGGTTACGAAATTGGGAAAGGTGGGGGAGGACAGGGAGACCACGTGAAAGCCAGCCTTGTAGAAAGCCCGGGCCATATTGACGTTCTTGGCGCCATTGTGGGAGGCCCCGGTGCCGGCAATCAGGAAAATGAGCGGTGCCGGGCGCTTCTGCAGCGCTTCCGAATAGATCAGCTCCTGGCCGTACCAGATCAGGTCCGGCAGGTGGCGCTCCGGGAAGACATTGAGCCAGCGTTTCTTGAACGGGATCGACTTCGGCAAATCCGCCTGGTAACCCTCGGGGGTCCCGACTACCGTGGCCACAAAACGGTCCGTAATCGGGTAGCCGTAATTCTCTACCGTCGCAGTGGCAAAGGCGAAGGAAGCCGACAAGAACAGACACAGCCCTGCGAACAGGCGCTGTGCGAAATTTGTAATAGTCACATTAAGTCCAGAAGTATCCCCAGAACGAAGCGGCATTCTTGCACGAAAGTTTTAGCAAATCATCCGTTTTATTGCCCCTGTGCGGGTAGTTCGCCCCTGTGCCCCGACTTTGGGAACCGCAAGCCGCCGGCAGCGGAACCGTCCGTGGGGCAATCGCGCCCACAGGGGAGACCTTATGGCAAATCCGCAGGGAAATTTACACTAACCATTCCCTGTTCAGGTTAATGTGGTAGACCGGAGGGGGGAGACAGCCATGAAACACCGTATCACCATGACAGTGGCCGCGCTGATTGCCAGCGCAGCGTCCGGCGCTCAGGGCGGCAACCTGGCGGACTGTGCGGCGCTGGCGGACAACAACGCCAGGCTGGCCTGCTACGACGCTCTCGCCGGGCGCGCAGCCGCCGACAGGCCGCGCAGTCAGGCCACAATAGCTGAGCAAGCCGTCACCGGCAGTACCGCGGTGACTGAGGATCCGGAGGAAGAAGAGTTCGTTTCCCCGCGCCTGGAAGAGGAGAAGGCCAACGCCAACAACCGTTTCGTGATCATCCCCCACTATCGCAACTACCTGCTGCCGCTCACCTACAACAGCAATATCAACGAGGAGGCCTGGAAGGAACAGCACCCGGGGGACGGCATGGACCAGGCGGAGGCGAAATTCCAGATCAGCTTCAAGGCCATCATCTGGCAGGATCTATTCGGCCGGGATATAGACCTGTGGGGCGCCTATACCCAGGAAAACTGGTGGCAGGTGTACAACACCGATGTCTCCTCGCCCTTCCGGGAAACAGACTACCAGCCGGAACTGATCCTCAGCATACCCAATAACTGGCACTTTATGGGCGTGCACAATACGCGCCTCGACCTCAGTTTCACCCACCAGTCAAACGGCAGTTCCGAACCGGAGTCCAGGAGCTGGAACCGGCTGATCGCCTCCGCCCTGTTCGAGCACAGGAACTTCTCACTGGTAACCAGCGCATGGTGGCGTATCCCCGAGCGCAACAAGGACGACGACAACCCGGATATAGACGACTACATGGGTAATGGCCAGCTGCAGGGGGCCTGGAAGTGGTCGGAGTACACCCTGGGATTCACTTTTCGCAATAACCTCAGCAGTGATAACAAGGGCGCCATCCAGCTGGACTGGACCTTCCCCATCAGCCAGCGCTTCAGCGGCTATATCCAGTACTTCAACGGCTACGGCGAGAGCCTGATCGATTACAACGAAAGCACCAACCGGATCGGCATCGGGGTCAGCCTGACAGACCCGTTCTGAGCCACCCTGCAGCTCGCATCCCCTAGATCAGGCTGAACGATACGGCCAGGGTCGCCACGGAGATGGCGATGATGCTCATCAGCTTGATCAGGATATTCAGGCTGGGGCCCGCCGTGTCCTTGAAGGGGTCGCCTACGGTATCGCCGATCACCGCGGCGCGGTGCGCCGGCGAGCCCTTGCCGCCGTGCTGCCCGGCCTCTATATACTTCTTGGCGTTATCCCAGGCGCCGCCGGCGTTGGCAAGAAACACCGCCATCACGAAACCCGTACACAAGCCGCCTACCAGCAGGCCTATCACCCCCGCTACACCCAGCAGCAGGCTTACCGTGACCGGGGTTGCCACCGCGATGACCGAGGGCCAGATCATCTCGCGCTGGGCGCCCAGGGTCGATATCTCGATACAGCGGGCATAGTCCGGCTCGGCCGTGCCCTCCAGGATGCCCGGTGTTTCCCGGAACTGGCGTCGCACCTCGGCCACCATTGCGGCGGCGGCCCGCCCCACCGCCTGCATGGTCAGGCCGCTGAACACGAAGGCCGACATGGCTCCGATAAACAGCGCGACCAGCACCACCGGGTTCAGCAGGGTGACATCGAAATACACCATGAAATCCACCAGGGTGGCGTCCCGGGTCGCCACCTGAACACCGTGGGGCAGGCCCAGCACGGTCTGCCCGGACTGCAGCAGCGCGACCCGCACCACCTCCAGGTAGGAGGCGATCAATGCCAGCGCGGTCAGCGCGGCGGAGCCGATGGCAAAGCCCTTGCCGGTGGCGGCCGTGGTATTGCCCAGGGAGTCGAGCGCGTCGGTGCGGGCGCGCACCTCGGGACCCAGGCCGCTCATCTCGGCGTTGCCTCCCGCGTTGTCGGCGATCGGGCCGTAGGCGTCGCTGGCCAGGGTAATACCGAGGGTGGACAGCATGCCCACCGCCGCGATAGCCACGCCATAGAGTCCCCGCGTGACTTCGGTGGTATCGAAGCCGGCGCTGGACAGGAAGGCAAACAGGGTACCGGCGGCCACCGCCATGACCGGCACCACCGTGGACAACATGCCGGAGCCGATGCCGGCGATCAGCGTGGTCGCGGGGCCGCTCTCGGCCGCGGCCGCGATGGCCCGGGTCGGGGAATACGAAGGAGACGTCGCGTACTCGGTGGCGCGACCGATAACGATGCCGGTCAGCAGGCCGATCACCACCGCCCCCCAACTGCCCCACAGGTTCGGCATTCCCAGCAGGTAAAGCGCGGGCAGCGACAGCAGTGCCACCAGCAGGGCGCTGGTATTGATTCCCCTGGACAGTGCGGCCAACAGCGCCCCCTGGTCCGCCTCCTCCCCGGTCCTGACCAGGAACACGCCGACGATGGAGACCAGGACCCCCAGCCCCGCGATCAGGAAGGGGGCCGTGATCGCCCGCCCCTGCAGGACGCCGTCGCCGACAAAGGCCGCCGCGCCCAGGGCGCAGGCGGCGAGCAGCGAACCACAGTAAGACTCGAACAGGTCAGCGCCCATGCCGGCCACGTCCCCCACGTTGTCCCCGACATTGTCGGCGATAACCGCGGGGTTGCGCGGGTCGTCCTCGGGGATGCCCGCCTCCACTTTACCCACCAGGTCCGCGCCCACATCCGCGGCCTTGGTGTAAATACCGCCTCCCACCCGGGCGAAAAGCGCCTGCAGGGAAGCGCCCATGCTGAAGGTCAGCACCGTGGTGGCCACCAGCACCATGCGGTAACCCTCCGCGGACGGCGGCGTCAGCCAGTCCACCAGCAGGAACCAGCCGGCGCAATTCGCAAGGCCCAGGCCAACGACCGCCAGCCCGATAACAGCGCCGCTGCGAAAGGCCACCCGCAGGCTCTGCCCGAGGGAACTGCGGGCCGCCGCGGCGGTGCGTGTGGAGGCCAGGGTAGCGGTCTGCATGCCGATATAGCCCGCCAGCGCCGAAAAAAAGCCGCCGCAGAGAAAGGTGAAGGGAAGCCAGGGGTTCTGCACGGCAAAGCCATAGGCGAGCACCGCAAACAGCCCGGCCAGGGCGCCGAATACCAAAGCCATAACCCGGTACTGCTGGCGCAGGTAGGCCATGGCGCCCGCGCGCACATGCCCGCCTATCCGGCGCATCAGCGGCGTGCCCTCGTCCTGGCGCCGCATGGTCTGGAAAAACAGGGCCGCGAACAGCAGGGCGGTGAGTGCGGCGACAGGCGCCAGCCAGAACAGGGGTTCAGTCATTCTTCAAGTGCCTTGGGCTGATACGGGTCGCGCTCCACCTAGACGTCCAGGTTCGGTGTCTGCGCCGAGCGCCACCAGCTGAAGTGATGGGCTTCCAGCTCCGCCACCGACGGGAACCGGTAGAACGCAAAATTCTGTTGGTCGCCCACGTAAAAGCCGCCGCGGATGGTGCGATAGAACACCCCGTCATTGACCTGTTTGAGCACCAGTTTGCTGTTCTTGCCAGCGCCGGCCAGCAGGTCGGTCAACACGTCCCGCAAATGGGCGAGATTGGGATAGGGCAGATCGTTCGCCAGTCCGTGGGCCGGGTCCTTCGCGAGGCCGCGCAGGGCCAGTTGGGAAAATACGATTCGCGGCACGTGCACCGGTCGCGCCGGGTCGGTGATCGCTCGACAGAATTCCAGCGGTTCCAGCAAGCTGGCGACCATGGGGTCGATCGGGCAGAACTCCTGGTAGAGATGCGCGCGTGGACCGGGCTCGCTGACATACTCGGCGCGGTCCAGGGCCAGGGTGCGGCCGTTTCGGGTTACCAGGTATAGCTTGCCCAGGGCCGCCACCGGTATTCTCGAGAGCACCCGGTAGATGGCCAGGTAAACGGATTTCTTGGGACTGCCGTCAGGTTTCGCCACGCAGCGCCGGGACAGCATTTCCAGCGGAAACTCGCCCTCGGGCAGCTGGGCGGGATCCACCTCAAAAAAAATCGCCTCCCCACGGGCATGCGTCCTCGTGCCAACGGCGTAGTAGCGCCCGAATGCCGTCGGCTCGAGCATGGACCCGATCAGGGCCTGGGGTATAAGAGACAGGTAAATATGCGTGGCACTCATGGCAGCCTCCTGGGGTCATTATTAACCCCGCAGCAGCGCGCCGCCTTGATTTGAATCAGCGGCGGTGCTCAAGTTCAATTCCGGCTGCCGATCGAGCCGGGGGAAATCAGTACGGAGACATCGACGATGTCGGGGGATCAGGAGAGGGAAGGAGCAATGCCTGCACGGGCAGGCAACAAACGCCGCCGATCGACACGCTTCAACATCGAAACGTGTCGACCATGGCAGGAACCGCTATAAAGGCTTGTAGGAGTACTTCTGGCCGCCCAGGCTCGCCTCATACATCAGGCCGCCCTTGGCCACAGTGAAGATGGCCATGCCCTTGCGGTAGCCATGGGAAGCCGTTGAAGCGTCATTCTTGCCGCCGCTGGCGCCTGCCGCCATGCCGCCGCCGGTATTCGCTTCGGCGGACACACCCGCGGTAATGGCAACGGCTGTCGCCTGGGCACTGAACTCAAAGTTGCCGTCGGTAAAGTCATTGAGCGAGCTCTCGTTCTCGAAGAAAATAATCTGGCTGTAGACCTGGCCGCCCAGTTGCAGCCCTACTGTGAGCTGGGTCATCGAGGATTCGCCGATAACCTTGCCCTGCCTGTAAACCTTGCCGCTGCCGTGGGCGCCGCCAATGCCGATGCCGCCTTTGCCAATACTGGGAAATATCGCGTAACCATAGGCCGTTTTGAAGTACGAGCTGCTTTCCCCGGCGTCCCTGAAGACCTTGATGGTGTCGCTGTACTCATCCGCCAGGCTGTACTGGGCAGCCAGACAGGTAAGCACTGAAATCATTACGAACTGAATTGCTTTTTGCATGAGTTGATCCTCTGGGGTAATTCCTGCGGGTAAAAAAATGACAAGCACAGCCGCTTATCCCGTAGCCTCCGGATCAGCCACCGTAAGACCCTGTCCGGACAATACCGACTGCGCCCGTAAAAGTAGCACTCTACACGGCTCTTCGCCAGCGCTGTCACGGCCAGGCAAACCCGGGTTCTGCACTGCGGTCGTACGGCTTCTGCAGCTGTGATGTGACGGCGAGCGAACCCGTCCGGGCAGCCCAATCTTGACAGCGCAGCTTGTCGGCCCCGTACGCCGACCTGTCGCGGCTGACCCTGGATATTCTCGCGCCGGGTATCCGTGGGTGTCGATGGCGAGATTGCCCGGGGCTCAATCCAGGCTGAAATGCAGCGCAAGCCCCTCCGCCGGAACAACGCTGATCGGCTGACCCGCTACCACCGCGCCCTGCATGGCCGCCACCGTCGCGGCATCCACAGAGTTAGCCACAAACCGGGCGCCCTTCCCGGTCTCGGCCAATACCACAGCGTGCACGGGTTCGCCCGCGCGATAGTTCACCACGTAGCTGACGATAGTGCCGGCCGTCGGGTCTTCGATTACCGGTCTCGAGGGCAGGGACTCCCTGTTGAGTTTTGTTTCGACCTCGCCCCAGTCCACAGCTGATGGCCGCCGCGAGTAGATACCCGCCGCATGCTTGGACAGAATGCCGCCGACACAGGTGACCAGGGCATATGCCTCGGGGTCGGCGCGTAATCGGGTCACCGCCTCCGCCAACGCATTCATGCTGTAGTTGTTGCCCGGGCCGCCAAAGTAAGGCAGCCCGCCGGTCAGTGTCAGCGGTCGCGAACCGTCGGTGGGCAGGCCCAGGTACTCGGCCGTGGAGGCGACCGCACAGGCGAAACAGCTGTAAATATCGATCAGGGAAATATCGGCAATGCTCTTTCCCGCCAGCGCGAAGGTACGGTCGAGTACCGCCTCTGCCATTGCCGAACGGCCGGGGTCCTCGCGCTCACTCAGGTTGTAATCGACCCCCTCCGCCATACCGTGAAGGAACACCCAGTGGTCACTGGGAATACCCAACCGCCGCGCTGCGCCGACACTGCACAACAATAATGCCGCGCCCTGGTTAACCCCGTCCTGGGCCACCATGCGCTTGCTGTACAGATGATTCAGGGGTGTGGCGTCGAGAAGTTCTTGTGCCGACAGCGCCGCCGGAAACTGGGCCATCGGATTAGTGGCGGCAACGGCACTGAGTGAAGCCAGCAGTTGCCCCATGAACGCGCGCTGCTGCGGCACCGAGCGACCGGCGGCAAACGCGCGCGCCTGGTCGATCAGGGCGTAGTAGCTCATCGGCGCCAGCAGGCCATTGCCAACTTCCTGCATGGTGACAAACATATCGCCCCAGCCGCGGTCCTCCAGCGGGAACTGGTCAGGCGCAAACTGCTCGCCCCAGTCCAGTTCCTGCCCGGCCCGCTCCGCGCTGCGCTGGTTGCGAATGGCCTCGGCACCGGCCAGCAACACCACCTGGCGCTCTCCCCGGGCAATGTCCCTGGCGAATTCAATCAGGCGGCTCTGCGGCTCATTGCCGCCGACCTGGCTGTAAATACAATGGGCGGGTGCAGCGCCTATCGCCCGCGCCACTGACATGGGGGGATTGTCGCTGCGCCCGAAGGGACAGGGTTTGACGCCCATGGAGTCGCTAAAAAGGCGGGTTACCGAAAGCGTGTCTATGGCATCGACAACGGCGTTGCCGCCAGCGTGGGCCAGGGCCTGGCGCGCCGCTTCCGCCGCCAATGCCATCGGCGAGTGCGCGGTGGCCTCCCGTTCCACGAACTGCCCGGCGCCTACCAGTATCGGCGTATTATCCGCGATATTGTCCCATGAACTCATGCCACCATCCCCTGTCAGTCAGATGGGACAGCAGTCTATCAGGCGCTGGCTACCTTGTCGGCACCGATCTGGCCTGCGAGATATTCCTCGTAGGTGCCCTGGAAGTCGACCAGGCGATGATCCTTGATCTCGATGACCCGGGTCGCCAGGGAGGAGACAAACTCGCGGTCGTGACTGACAAATATCAGGGTGCCCTCATAGTGTTCCAGGGCCAGGTTGAGCGCCTCGATGGCTTCCATGTCAAGGTGGTTGGTGGGTTCGTCCAGCAGCAGCACGTTGGTGTCCATCATCATCAGTTTGCCGAACAACAGCCGGTTCTTTTCACCCCCGGAGCACACCCGGACCTGCTTCTTGAAATCGTCCGAGGAAAACAGCAGGCGCCCCAGGGTCGCCCGCACTATCTGGTCGTCGTGATGGGCGCGACGCCACTGGCTCATCCAGTCGAACAGATTGAGGTCGCAGTCGAAGTCGGCGCTGCTGTCCTGCGGGCAGTAACCCAGAGTGGCGTTTTCCGCCCACTTGATGGAGCCGCTATCGGGTTTGAGTTCATCCATCAGGCAGCGCAGCAGGGTGGTTTTACCGACGCCGTTGTCGCCGATGATCGCGAGGCGGGTACCGGCCTCCACCATGATGCTGCCTTTCTCGAACAGCTTCTCGCCGTCGAAGCCGTGGCCCAGCTTGTCCAGGGTCACTGCCTGCCGATGCAGCTTCTTTTCCTGCTTGAAGCGAATATAGGGGCTGACCCTGCTGGAGGGCTTGATGTCCTCCAGGGTGATCTTGGTGATCTGGCGGGCGCGGGAGGTCGCCTGCTTGGCCTTGGAAGCGTTGGCGGAGAAGCGGCTGACAAATTGCTGCAGTTCGGCGATCTGCGCGCTCTTCTTGGCGTTCTCGGAGTACTGTCGCTCCCGCGCCTGGGTGGACGCGGTCATGAAATCGTCGTAGTTCCCCGGGTACACCCGCAACTCGCCGTAATCGATATCCGCCATGTGGGTGCAGACGGCGTTCAGGAAATGGCGGTCGTGGGAAATGATGATCATCGTCGACTTGCGCGCATTCAGCACGGCTTCCAGCCAGCGAATCGTGTCGATGTCCAGGTTGTTGGTGGGCTCGTCCAGCAGCAGTATGTCGGGATCGGAGAACAGCGCCTGTGCCAGCAACACCCGCAGCTTCCAACCCGGCGCCACCTCGCTCATGGGGCCGTAATGCAGTTCCTGGGCGATGCCCGCGCCCATCAGAATCTCCCCGGCGCGACTCTCCGCGGTATAACCGTCCATCTCCGCGAACAGGGTTTCCAACTCGGCCACACGCATGCCGTCGTCTTCGGACATCTCGGGAAGGGCGTAGATACGATCCCGCTCCTGCTTCACCTCCCACAGCTCCCGATGCCCCATGATCACCGTGTCCACCACCGAGAATTTCTCGAAGGCAAACTGGTCCTGGTGAAGGCGACCCACGCGCTCGTTGGGCGTGATCGACACATTGCCGGCGCTGGGCGCCAGGCTGCCGTCGAGGATCTTCATGAAAGTGGACTTACCACAGCCGTTGGCGCCGATCAGGCCGTAGCGATTGCCATCGCCGAACTTGACTGAGATATTTTCAAACAGCGGCTTGGCACCAAACTGCATAGTGATATTGGCAGTGGAGATCACGGAGGTATTCCTGGCGTTGGCTGCGTTGCCCCGGTGCGAGACGTGCAAGGAGGCGGCGCATTCTAGGGAAGTAGGGCCGCCGTGTCGAGGTGGAAAAATTCCCAAAACTCGCAGGGCCGTGCCGGTTCCGCTGCCCCGGGCCGATGATCAGAGCCGGTATCCCGGCCGGCACGAGCGCTGCAATGTGTCAAAAAGTCACCCTCAATGCGTACTTTCGACCACCCGCCGCCGCCACAGCATATAGATGGCGGGTAGCACCAGCAGGGTCAGCAACACCGCGCTGAGCATCCCCCCGACCATGGGCGCAGCCAACCGGCTCATCACTTCCGAACCCGTGCCGCTGCCCCACAAAATCGGCAGCAGACCGACGATGGTGGCGGTGGCCGTCATCAGCACGGGGCGAACCCGCAGCCCGGCGCCCTGCCACACCGCGTGCTCGAGTTTCTCCCGCGTCGGCGCCGCATCTTCCGCCAACAGGCGCTGCCACGCCTGGTCGAGGTACACCAACATGATTACGCCGGTCTCCACGGCGACACCGGCCAGGGCGATCATGCCCACGCCAACGGCGATGGAGAAGCTGTAGTCCAGCAGGTACATCAGCCAGACGCTGCCTACCAATGCCAGCGGCAGCGCCCCCATCAGTATCAGCACCTGGGCGAAATTGCGGAAGTTCAGGTAGAGCAATACCACGATGATAGCCAGGGTAAGCGGCACCACATAGGCCAGGCGCGCCTTCGCCCGCTCCATGTACTCGTACTGCCCGGACCATACCAGCGAATAGCCCGCCGGCAGTTCCAGTGTCCGCGCCAGCACCGCGCGGGCATTCTCCACGTAGGTGCCTACATCCACGCCGTCGATATCAACATAGGTCCAACCGTTGAGCCGCGCATTCTCGCTCTTGATTCCGGGGGGGCCATCCTCCAGGTAAACGGAAGCCACATCACCCAGCGCGATGCGCTGTCCGGCGGGCGTCACCAGCGGCAGCAAAGCCATCTGCTCGGGCGAGTTACGGTAGGACTGGGGATAGCGGATATTGACGGGATAGCGCTCGCGCCCCTCCACGGTGCGGGTGATATCCATACCGCCAATCGCGGTAGCCACCACCTGCTGCACGTCGGCGATGTTGAGGCCGAAGCGGGCGGCGCGCTGCCGGTCTATGTCAACCTTGATGTAACGCCCGCCCGCCACCCGCTCCGAGTACACCGAGGCGGTGCCGGGCACATCCGCCAGAATGGTTTCAAGCTGCTGGCCGATGTGCTGAATGGTTGCCAGCGAGGGGCCGGCCACTTTAATGCCCACCGGGGTCTTGATGCCGGTGGCGAGCATATCGATACGGGTCTTGATGGGCATGACCCAGGCGTTGGTGACCCCGGGCAGTTTGACCAGGGCATCCATCTCGTGGGTGAGACTCGCGGTAGTCACTCCCGCACGCCATTGGGAACGCGGTTTGAGCCGGATGAAGGTCTCGATCATGGTCAGCGGCGCGGGGTCGGTGGCAGTGTCGGCACGCCCGATCTTGCCGAAGACCGATTCGACTTCCGGTATCGTGCGCAGCAGCTTGTCAGTCTGCTGCAGCAGTTCCCGGGCTTTGCCGATGGAGATACCCGGGTAGGTAGTGGGCATGTACATCAGGTCACCCTCGTCCAGCGGCGGGATGAACTCGCTGCCAATCCGCTGCAGCGGCCACAGCGCGCTCAACAACAGCAGGGCGGCAATACAAAGAGTGGCCTTCGGGTAGCGCAATACCTTTTGCAGCAGCGGCAGATACGCGTCGACCAGGATCCGGTTTATCGGGTTGCGCCGCTCCGGCAGCACCCTGCCGCGAATGAAATAGCCCATCAACACCGGCACCAGGGTGACGCAGAGCACGGCCGCCGCCGCCATGGCATAGGTCTTGGTATAGGCCAGTGGCGAGAACATGCGCCCCTCCTGGGCCTCCAGGGTAAACACCGGAATAAAACTGGCGGTGATAATGAGCAGGCTGAAAAACAGGGCCGGACCCACTTCTGCCGCGGATGCCGCCACCACCTGCCAGCGGTTGTGGCCGGTAATTTCAGTGCGCTCCATGTGCTTGTGCATGTTCTCGATCAGCACGATGGCGCCGTCGATCATGGTGCCGATCGCGATGGCGATACCGCCCAGGGACATGATATTGGCGTTCAGGCCCTGCAGGTACATCACGATGAAAGCGGCGAGAATACCCACGGGCAGGCTTATGACGGCAACCAGTGACGAACGCACATGGAACAGGAATGCCACGCACACCAGCGCCACCAGCACCAGTTCTTCACCCAGCTTCCACCACAGGTTGCTGACGGCGCTCTGGATCAGTCCGGAGCGGTCGTAGACCGTCACGATCTCCACGCCCTCCGGCAGGCCCGGCTTCAATTCAGCGAGCCGGGCCTTCACCTGATCGATGGTACGCTGCGCGTTCTCGCCGAAGCGCATGACCACAATACCGCCCACCGTTTCGCCCTCGCCGTTCAGCTCGGCGATGCCGCGACGCATCTGCGGTCCCAGCGCGATATCGGCCACATCCTTGAGCAACAGCGGCGTGCCGTTGCTATTGACCCCCAGGGGAATGGCCCCCAGGTCCGACACACTTTGCAGGTAGCCGCTGACGCGCACCATGTACTCGGCTTCCGCCATTTCCACCACCGAGGCGCCAATCTCCTGGTTTCCCCGGGTAATTGCGGTCTGAATGGCGCTCAGCGGAATATCAAAGGCCCGCAACTTGTCGGGATTCACGGTCACCTGATACTGCCTGACCATGCCGCCGACTGTCGCCACCTCCGATACGCCGGGGACGCTCTGCAGCTCATACTTGAGGAACCAGTCCTGCAGACTGCGCAACTCGCTGATATCGTGTTTACCGGTGCGGTCCTGGAGGGCGTAGATATACACCCAGCCCACCCCCGTGGCATCGGGCCCGAGCTGCGGTCGCGCCGCCTCCGGCAGTGACGGGGCCACCTGGCTGAGATATTCCAGCACCCGGCTGCGGGCCCAGTAGAGATCGGTGCCCTCGTCAAAAATCACATAGACGTAGGAATCCCCGAAAAAGGAATAACCGCGCACGGTAGCCGCCCCCGGTACCGACAACATGGCCGTCGTCAGGGGGTAGGTCACCTGGTCCTCCACCACCTGCGGGGCCTGGCCGGGATACCGGGTCTTGATGATTACCTGCACATCCGAGAGATCGGGGATGGCGTCAACCGGCGTGTTCTTCACCGCGAAAATCCCGACACCCACCAGGATGCCCGTCGCCAGCAGCACGAAAAAGCGGTTGGCCACAGACCAGCGGATAAGGGCTTCAATCATGGCTGTCACCCGCCTGTTGCGGCATCTCGTGTCCCATGTCATGTCCCATGTCATGTCCCATGTCGTGCTCCATGTCATGCCCAGTGTGTTGCCGGGAGGCACCGCCGCCGGGATCGGCGGGAGGAAGCGCAGCGTCGCCCACCCCCACAGACGCACTATCCCCTGACTGCATGCGCAGCAGGTCGGCGCTCTTGCTGGATTCGGAGTCGAGCAGGAACTGGGCGGACACCACCACGTTAGCGCCGGCCTCGAGTCCGTCCCGGATCTCCACGAACTGCTCTTCCACCCGGCCCAGTTCCACCGCGGTGGCCCTGAAGCGCCCGTCCCCCAGCGCCAGAACCACCCGGTCCTGGTTGCCGGTGCGAATGACCGCCTCCCTGGGCACCACCAGCGCGTCTTCAACCGGGTGCGTGCGGATGGTCACCTGGGCAAACATATTGGGCTTCAGAATCCTGTCCGCGTTGGCAAAGCGCAGGCGCACGCGCAGGGTGCGATTTTTCTCATCCAGCGAGGGGTATATGTAATCAACAGTGCCCTGCCACTCCCGGCCCGGCAGGTAATCCAGGGTCATGGTCACCGGCAGGCCAACACTCACCAGTGGCGCCTGGCGTTCGAAAACCTCCGCCTCCACCCAGACCTCTTCCAGCACGCCGATGGACATAAGCGTGGTTCCGGGCATGACGAAGAAACCCTCGCGGATATTGAGGTTGTCCACCACACCGCTTTGCGGTGCGCGGAAGGTGACGCTCTGCCTGACCCTGCGATCACGGCGCAGCTCGGCCACCAGATCCGGCGAAATCTGCAGGGCCAGCAAGCGGTCCTCGGCAGCCGCGACGAGGCGCGGGTTATCGCGTTTCAGGGCCAGCAAAAGCTCCTCCTGGGCATTCACCAGCTGCGGGGAGTACAGCTCATAAAGGGGCTCACCCGCGACCACCGGGTCGCCGGAAGCCTTGACATAAAGTTTCTCGATCCAGCCCTCTACGCGCGGGTGGATATGCACCAGGTGGTCCTCGTCGTATTGCACGTAACCGACGGTCCTGATTTCGGCGGCGAGCTGCGCATGCCCGGCGCGGGCCGTGCGCACGCCGAGGTTGTTCACCACCTCGGGAGAAATGCTGATGGTGCCGGCGACGGGGGCGTCATCCGCATACACCGGCACCAGGTCCATACCCATGGGCGATTTGCCGGGCCCGTCGCGCCGGTAGGCCGGATCCATGGGCGCCACCCAGTACAGGGGCTTGCGCTCGGCGCCGGCGCCGCTGTCCACAGGCTCCGGTGACGGCTGGCCAGCACCGGTCTCAAGTGCAAGGTAACTGACGGCGGCGCCGGCCATTGCGGCCAGCAGCGCGACGATGATCATCCTGTTGCTGGAGTTCATGGCAGGTCTCCCGGGGCAGCCGTGCTGTCCGTGGCAAAATAGTAATTCAGCTGGGTAATGGTCTGCAGGCGCCGGATATCGATATCGAGCACTTCGATCCTGGCGTTGAGTTCGGCAATTCGCGCGCGCACCACTTCGGCGAAATCGCCGTCGTCGCGGGTATAGGCCGAGAGCGACGCTTCCGCCTGTTCCTGCATCTGGGGCAGCAGGCGCGAGCGGTACAACTGCAGTCGCTGCTGCAGGCGTTGCAGGCGCGCCGACTGGGTCTCGAATCCAGCCACCATTTTGCGCAGGGCCAGCATTTTCTCGGTTCGCATGGCCTCGGAGTCGGCTATGGCGGACTGCAACTGCTGATCCTGGCGGCTCGAGGTAAAAAAAGGCAGATCGAAGGCCAGGCCCACCGAGAAAAAGTCCGGCCGCTCCTGCCCCATGGGGCCGTCCTCGCGGTAGCCGTAACTGGCATTGACCTTCCACTCGGGATGGTACTTCTGGCGGACAAGTTCAACATCCACCCGGCTGGCATCAATCCGGCTGTCCAGTCCACGCAGCGCCGGATGCTCGCTCAGCAGCGCGGCGATCTCCGCCCGCGAGACCACGGCGCCTTTCGCGAAGAGTCCCGGATGCCGCAGGGGTATGTCCGGCAGCTGTTCCGCCAGGGGCGGCAAACTGGAGGCGCCCGGCGTCCATCCACCCGTGGTTCCGGCGGGATCGGGGCGCAGCCACTCGCCGAGTTGGGAGCGGGAGGTTTCCAACTGCTCGTACAGCATTTCAAGGCGATCATCCAGCCGGGTAAGTTCCAGCTGCGCCCGCACCAGGTCCTGCTGGCGGGTACGACCCAGGGCACTGGCGTAGCTGGACTCGGCGACGTCCACCAGTTGCTCGAATAACTCGCGGTCACCTTCGATGAGGCGAATCGTTTCCCGCGCCTGCCACGCCTGCAGCCATACGCTGGCCACATTGACCTCGAGCCACGCCCGCCTCTCGTCGCGCTGGTACGGAAACTGCTCGCCCAGCAGGTCCAGGCGCCGCCTGGCCAGGGCGCGACTGTCCCCTCGCGGGAACGCCTGGGCCACGCCCACCTTGAACTGGGTCATGGCCTCCTGGTCGAAATCGAAGGTATCCGTGGGCAAGTTGGCGAAACCCAGGTCAACCATGGGGTCGGGCAGCGAACCCGCGGCTACCGCCTGGGCTGCGACGGACTGCTGGCGAAACTCGTTGCCCTGCAGCCAGGGATCGTTATCCTGGGCGGCGGCCACGGCCTCATCGAGAGTCAGGCCCGCCTCTGCGGCGGCGGTCAAGCCCAGGGCAGCGAAAAGTAAAAAAAAGTGGCCGCTATACCGGCGAGCCGGGGCCCACCATCCGGTTTTCGATCGATTCATTGTTCCAGCCCTCTCGCAGGGGAAATCCGCGCGCCCGGGTGGGGACGCGCAGGCAGAGGCTGTCAGGAACAACCTCCCACTATCACGCCGGAAGCGGGTAACTTCCGGACACAACTATCCTGTGTCAGTGGGAAATGGGTGGACGGTAGAGGGATTCGGAAGGCTGGGAGTCAAGCGTCGCCTGGGGCGAGCGCGGATAGACCGCAAGATACTGGGGGCCGCTGTGGAACTGGCCCGGCGGCAGGGCCGCCGCTGCCTGGCAGGCGCTCATGGCACAGAGGCCGCCCTCGCAGCAGTCCTGCGATGAGGGCATGGCTGCCGCGCCGGAATCCCCGTCCATGTGATGCCCGGCATGCGCCGCGGAAGGCATGTCTTTGGCGGCGGACGCCATAGCGGCACAGGGAAGACCGGCAGCCGCCAGCGCCTGGCCCGCGTAGGCCAGCACAAGCAGCAACACCAGGTATTTTCTGATTCGTTTCATACCCGTTGATTATAGGCCAGTTGCGGCGGGAACTTCAGTAAAAAAATACAGGTACGGTAGCGGCGCCAGCGACCGGCTGTTCCCGCAACCGCACTAGAAACGCGCCAGGCGCGGCTTGAGCAGGACCGGGCCGATCATGGTGGTGATCAGCACCACCAACACCAGCGCGGAATACATATCCGGGCTGAAGATATGGTGCCCAAACGCAAACGAGGCGAATACCAGTCCGACCTCACCGCGCGGGATCATGCCGAAGCCGATGCCCGGGCGGTCGAATCCCTCTCCGCGCACCATGTAGCCTGCCGCGCCCTTGGACAGAACAGCCACTACCGTCAGGCTGGCAATGAGCAGGAGAATCTGCGGTTCCAGCAAGGCCTGCAGGCGGACCTGCGCGCCGATTCCCACGAAAAAGATTGTGATCATGATATCGCTGATAGGTTTGACCAGTTCTTCCAGGCGGTGCTTCTGCAGGGCGTCCCCCACATGGAAGTCAACATCGTCCAGCAGCAGGCCGGCCACGAAAGCGCCGATCAGCGGTGCCAGTCCCGCGAAATGCGCCATCTGGGCGAATGCCAGCGCCAGGCACAGGGCAAATCCGGTCCAGACGCTGGAGTGCTTGTTCAGTGAAATAATGTGAATGACGCCAGGCATAACCATCTGCCCGACAAACAGCGTTCCGGCAAAAAACAACAGCGCCTTGGCGATGATCCACAACAGGTCCAGGGGCGACACCTCCCCGGAAACGACCACACTCGCCAGCACCGCCAGCAGCAGGATGCCTATGACATCGTCGATCACCGCTGCGCCGAGGATCACCCGTGCCGAACGGGTATTGACGAGACCGTTATCGCCCAGCAGTTTGGCGGTAATTCCTACCGAGGTGGCCGCCAGCGTGGCGCCGACAAACCAGCCTTCCACCCCGGTGCCATAGCCGAGCAGCGCCCCTGCGCCCAGCCCCAGCGCGACCGGCAGCACCACACCGGTGGCGGCCACCGCCAGGGCGTTGCTCCCCACCTTGAGCAGGGCGCGCATATCGGATTCAAGGCCGACCAGGAACAGCAATAACACCAGCGCCAGTTCCGAGGAATACACCATGAACTCACTGGATCGCAGCAGGGCGCTGAGGTCGAAGTCGATGCCGATAAGCGCGAGGTTGCCCAACAGGATACCGGCGTAGATCTCACCGAGAATCTCCGCCATACCCAGGCGCTCGAAGATAAAGCCGCACACATCCGCCAGGGTGATCATCAGGATCAACAGCAGGCTGGTGCGTGTAAAGGTCTCGCTGACACCGCTGGCAACCGCAAGCTGCGGCAGCAGTATTGCCGCCAGCGCCAGCCACATCAATCTCCTGGGTCTGCTCACCACATGTCGCCTTGTTATCTGATGACTCGGCGGTGGTTACGCCCGACCCGGGGGACATCCGGCAATTCGCAGCGACCACAACTGCCGTTAGCATAGCCGCAGTCGGGCCCGACCCTTATTGATCCAGGACAAACAGCGGGCATTATCCGCGCCCTGGCCGTGTTTGCCAGTGGCGAACGCGCCGCTGGCGCCCGCCTAGATCCAGATCATGAAGCCCAGTTCAAAGGGGTGACTGAGCGCCTCATTGAACGGGTACATGCGCAACTTGTAGTACTGCAGGCCCGCAATTTCAGGCACCACATCCATCTCGAATTCCGTGTAGCGCTCATCGCCGCCGGTCGCCCTCAGTTCAACCCGCTGGACCACCACGAACTCACCGTCGGCATCGTCGCCGCCCACCAGGCATTCCAGTTTGACATCGCCCGCCTGCAGGCCGTTCAACTCCGCCCGCACCCGCAAACCGATCCTGTCATCGTGATACAGGTGCGCCGGCGGCTGCAGCATCAATTGCATGCTCACTCCGAACCATGCGTTGCGCACCTTGTGCTTCCAGGCGGCCAGTTCGCGGGCGATAAGGGCACCGTTGGCTTCCAGTTTCCGGCGCTGCTGGCGCGCGGGCCAGTACAGTTTGGTGACGTAGTCACGCAGCATTCGCTGGGAGTTGTATCTCGGTATCGTGGATTTCATCGACGCCTTGGACAATGACACCCAATCCTCCGAATAACCACCGCCATCGCGCCGGAAATAGATGGGCAGCATCTCATGCTCGATGATATCCAGCAGTTCGTTGGACTCCTCCTGGTTGCGCTGGCTCTCGTCGAAACGCGAATCCCTGGGAACAATCCCCCAACCGTTGTGGCCGTTGTAGCCCTCGCCCCACCAGCCATCCAGCACGCTGAGGTTTACCGCCCCGTTCAGTCCGGCCTTCTGGCCCGAGGTGCCGCTGGCCTCCAGCGGGTACTCCGGCGTGTTCAGCCAGACATCGACGCCCGACACCATCAGTCGGGCCAGCGCCATATCGTAACCCTCCAACAGCAATATCTTGCCGATGAACTCCGGGCGCATGGAAAAATCGTGGATCATCCTGATCAACTGCTGGCCGGGCTCGTCGTGGGGATGCGCCTTGCCGGCGAACACGATAACCACCGGGCGCTCCGGGTCGCCCAGCAGGCGCGCCAGCCGGCCGGGGTCGGCAAACAGCATGGCAGCCCGCTTGTAGGTGGCGAAGCGGCGGGCAAAGCCCATCACCAACACGTCTTCATGCGAGCCATCCACATAGCGCACCATGCGACGGATGACGGCATCGCTGATACCGTTGCGACGCTGCTGCGCCAACACCCCCTCGTGTACGTTCTGCAGCAACTGCTGCTTGAGCGCCTTGTGCACACTCCAGTAGTGGTAATCGGGAATCTCCTCCAGGCACTCCCAGAACTCCTCGTTCAACAACTCGTTGCGCCAGTCATCGAAGCGCAGGTCGAACAGGCTCGCCCACTCTCGCGCCAGGAAAGTCTGCAGGTGCACGCCGTTGGTGATATGGGTGATGGGGTTTTCGCGAAAGGGAATCTGCGGCCACAGGGCCGCCTCCATCTCCGAGGCCACCAGCCCGTGGATGCGGCTTACGCCGTTGTGGAAGCGGGTGCAGCGCAGGGCCAGGCATGTCATGTTGAAGCCGCCCCCGGAATTGAGTCCGAGCTGGTAGACCTGCTCGAAGTCCATGCCCAGGTCACGCACCGCAGGGCCCAGGTATTTCTCCACCAGGTGCCGATCAAAAATATCGTGTCCGGCAGGCACCGGCGTATGGGTGGTGAATACCGTGCCGGCCGCCACCAGTTCCATGGCGCTGTACACATCCAGCCCCTCGCGCATGCGATAGGCGCAGCGCTCCAGCAGTTGGAAGGCGGCGTGGCCCTCGTTGATATGCCATACCGTCGGGGTCAGGCCCAGCGCACGCAACGCGCGCACCCCGCCCACTCCAAGCACCAGTTCCTGCTGCAGTCGCATTTCACGGTCACCACCGTATAGCTGGTGAGTGATTGCCCTGTCCTCGGCCGAGTTTTCCGGCAGGTTGGTATCCAGCAGGTACAGGGTGATATGCCCGGCCTGGGCGGTCCACACCCGCACCTTGAGGACACGGCCGGGAAATTCGATATCGAGGGTCAGGTGCTGGCCGCTCTCGGTCAGCGTTGGCACCACCGGCAGGTCGTGGGGATGGGAGCGGGTGTGACTGACCTGCTGCTGGCCATGACCGTCGATGGTCTGGGTGAAGTACCCCATCTGGTACAGCAAACCGATGGCGACGAACGGCAAACCCACATCGCTGGCCGCCTTGCAATGGTCGCCGGCCAGGATACCAAGGCCGCCGGAGTAGATCGGAAAGCTCTCGTGAAAGCCAAACTCCAGGCAGAAGTAGGCGACCAGGTCCTCGACAGGGTCGAACAGGGAGGTCAGTTCCGGGCGGCCGCGATGCTCGCGGTAGGCATCGTAGGCGGAGGTCACCCGACGGTACTCCTCCATGTAGGAGCGATCCTCCAGGGCCTCGTTGAGGCGCTGCTGCGAGACCCGTCGCAGGAAGGTCTTGGGGTTGTGGTCGCACTTGTCCCACAGGTGCTTGTCGAGGCGGTGAAACAGGGAGCGGATGGATCGGTCCCAACTGTACATCAGGTCGTTGGCCATCTCCTGCAAGCGCGACAATTCAACCGGGAGACGGGGCTGGATTTCAAGGGGAAACTGGGTACCGGGCATATGTTTCTCTAACCTCAGGATTAAGCGGTGTCGTTATACAGTTGCAGGTAGCGGTTCGCACTTTGCTGCCAGGAGAAATCCTGGCGCATGGCCGTCAGTTGCACCTGCCGCCAGCTCTGCTTGTCATACCATAGCGCAGCCGCACGCTGCATGGCAGCAAGTAATTCACCGGCGTCAGGCCGCCGGAACACGAAACCCGTGGCGCTGCCGTCGGCGACGGACTGCGCGTTGGTGTCGACTACCGTGTCGGCCAGCCCCCCCACCGCGCGCACCAGCGGCAGCGTGCCGTAGCGCAGGCTGTAGAGCTGGTTGAGGCCGCAGGGTTCGAACAGGGATGGCATCAGGAAAATATCCGCGGCAGCCTCGATCCGGTGAGCCAGGGATTCGTCATAGGCCAGCACCACGGCCATGGCGTCGGGATGCGCGGCGGCGACAGCCTGCAGGCGCTGTTCGTAGCGGGGCTCGCCAGTGCCCAGGATCGCCAACTGGACCGGCAGCTCGAGAAAGGACTCCAGCACCGGCAGGATGAGTTCCAGCCCCTTTTGCTCCACGAGCCGGCCTACCAGGCCCACCAGAGGACGATCTTCCGCCGGCGCCAACCCCAGGCTTGCCCGCAGGGCCGCCTTGTTACGCGCTTTGGCGTCCAGCGTTTCCGGGGAGAAGGGATGCTCCAGGTAGGGGTCGGTCGCGGGATTCCAGACCCGGTTGTCGATGCCGTTCAGGATGCCAACCAGGCGCTCGCGGCGCTGACTGATCAGTCCCTCCAGCCCCATGCCGCCGGGCGCTTCACAAATTTCACGGGCATAGCCCGGGCTGACCGTGGTGATGTAATCGGCATACACCAGCCCGCCCTTGATAAAACTGCACTGATTGTAGAATTCCAGCGCGCTATCGCTCCAGAAGTGCGCGGGCAGGCGCAGGCGATCGAAAGTCTCCCGGTCAAAAAGCCCCATGTGCGCCAGGCTGTGAACTGTAAATACCGTGCGCGGGCGCTGCTCACTCAGGTGCGTAAGCGCGACGGCGAGGCCCGTATGCCAGTCGTTGCAGTGCAGTACCTCCGGGCGCCAGTCCAGGCCCGCCGTGCCGGTTGCAATGGCCGCGGCGGCGCGACTCAGCAGCGCGAAACGGTCGGCGTTGTCCGGCCAGGGCTGACCCAGGTGGTCGTGGTAGGGATTGCCGGGACGCTGCGAAAACACGGGGTGCTCCAGCAGCCAGGTGATCAGTTCAGTACCGGGCAGGCGGGTGGCGAGAATACGCAGCGCGGTGCCGTCGACCTCCATATCGGCCACGAACTCCGGCGGCTCGATGGACTCCAGCACATGCTGGTAGGCCGGCAGCAGCAGGCGCACATCCATGCCCTGCTGCCTGAGCACCTCCGGCAGGCTGCCGGCGACGTCGGCCAGACCGCCCGTTTTGATCAGCGGGTAGGCCTCGCTGGCTACAAACAGAAGTCGCATCACTTGTCCTGCTCCACGCACTTCAGCACTATCCCTCCCAGTGGTGGCAGGGTCAGGGAGACGGAATCCCGGCGCCCCATCCAGGCGGTGGGCTCACTGGCGATATCCGGGCCACTGCCCACATCGCCGCCACCGTAAAAACGGGAGTCAGAATTGAGAACTTCCCGGTAGCGCCCCGCGCGCGGCACACCGATACGGTAATCGCTGCGCACCACCGGCGTAAAATTCAGTACCACGACGTGAAAGTCCGCCCCGTCCCAACGCAGGTAACTCAGGACCGACTGGGTGGAATCATGGCAATCGATCCACTCGAAACCGGCCCCGTCAAAACCGTTGCGATGCAGGCTGGGTTCATCGCGATAGAGCCGATTGAGATCCCCGACCAGTTGCTGCAGGCCCTTGTGTGGCGCCTGTGACAGCAAGTCCCAGGACAGCTCACCCTGGTGCCGCCACTCCCCCGGCTCGCCCAGTTCACAGCCCATGAACATTAATTTTGCGCCGGGGTAGGTGTAGAGATAGGTATAGAGGAGGCGCAGGTTGGCAAAGCGCTGCCACTGGTCGCCGGGCATCCTGCCCAGCAGGGAGCGTTTGCCGTGCACGACCTCGTCGTGGGAAAAGGGAAGAAGGAAATTTTCCGAAAAGGCGTACATCAATCCAAATGTGAGCTGGTCGTGGTGATACTGCCGGTAGACCGGCTCGTGGGCCATGTAATCCAGGGTGTCGTGCATCCAGCCCATATTCCACTTCATCGAGAAACCGAGACCGCCCACCCAGGTGGGTCGGGTCACCTGTGGCCAGGCGGTGGACTCCTCCGCAATGGTCAGAGTGCCGGGGTGCTCCCCGTGGGTGAGGGCGTTGAGCTCGCGCAGGAAATCAATGGCCTCGAGGTTTTCCCGGCCGCCGTAGCGATTGGGCTCCCACTCCCCCGGGTTGCGCGAATAGTCCAGGTAGAGCATGGATGCCACGGCATCGACCCGCAGTCCGTCGAGATGAAACTCCTCCAGCCAGTAGTTGGCGCTGGCCAGCAGGAAGTTTTTCACCTCGTTGCGGCCGAAGTTGAAAATAAGCGTGCCCCAGTCGGCGTGCTCCCCCCGGCGTGGATCCTCGTGCTCATACAGTGCGGTGCCGTCAAAGCGCGCCAGGGCGTGGGCATCCTTCGGAAAATGTGCCGGCACCCAGTCGAGGATGACACCGATGCCGCGACTGTGCAGGAGATCGACGAAGAAGCGGAAGTCATCCGGACTGCCGAAACGCTGGGAGGGTGCGAAATAGCCTGTCGTCTGGTAGCCCCAGGAGTCGTCCAGCGGATGCTCGGTAATCGGCAACAACTCAACGTGGGTGAAACCCAGTTCATGCACATAGTCCGCCAGCAGCGGCGCCATGTCGCGGAAATTCAGGAATCCGCCCCCGGGGCTGCGCCGCCATGAACTGGGGTGGAACTCGTAGATCGAGATCGGGGCATGTTGCCAGTCCCAGCTGGCGCGCCGGGCCAGCCACGCCTGGTCCGTCCACTCAAAATCGCTGGGGGGACAGACTATGGCCGCCGTTGCCGGACGCATTTCGAAGCGGTTGCCGTAGGGGTCGGCCTTGAGTTGCAGAGCGCCCTGGGCATCGCACAGCTCAAATTTGTACTTCTCGCCGGGTAGGAGGCCGGGAATGAACAGCTCCCAGACCCCGCTCAGACCGCGCGCGCGCATGGCATGCCGCAAACCGTGCCACTGGTTGAAGTCCCCCACCACGCTCACCCGCCGGGCATTGGGCGCCCAGGTGGCGAAGCGCACCCCGCGCACCCCCTCGTGCTCGCAGCAATGCGCCCCGAGCACGCGGTAGGCATGATGGTGCCTGCCCTCGCCGAACAGGTGCAGATCGAGGTCGCCAACCGTGGGACCGAACCGGTAGGGATCTTCGCTCTGGACCCACTCGCCCGCAGCCCCCCGCCAGCGCAGCTGATAGCGGGGCATGGTGGTACCCGTCAGGGTACAGGTGAACAAATCGCTGCCGGCAAGCCGCTCCATCGGGAGGGTACCATCGGCCAATACCAGCTCGACCTCGGAGACCGCGGGCAAGAGGGCCCTGACCTGCCACCCGGCGCCCTGGCGATGACAACCCAGAACCTCGAACGGGTCGTGGTGCTGGCCAGCCAGTAAACGACGAAAGGCCGCGCTCACAGGTTCTCGGATGGAAACTGTTTTCATTAGATATCCACTGATTTATATCAACCCGGGATAGGGGACATTTTTTCACTAATTGTCCACAATATAGTCAAATGGTAATGGAATACCTGTAGGCTAACCAGTTCGCATATCAATGAAACCAAAAATGACCGATAACGATTCTGCAAGATATGTAAGCCGTCTCACCAAGGACACGCTGGCCCTCGTGCTTGCGGGCGGTCGCGGCTCGAGGTTGAAGCAGCTCACTTTATGGCGAGCCAAACCGGCGGTGCCCTTCGGCGGCAAGTTCCGGATTATCGACTTCCCACTGTCCAACTGTGTCAATTCGGGCATACGCAAAGTGGGTATTCTCACCCAGTACAAAGCGCACAGCCTGATCCAGCACATACAGCGGGGCTGGGGCTTCATGCGGGGTGAACTGGGGGAGTTCGTGGAACTGCTGCCGGCCCAGCAGCGCCTGGAAACGTCCTGGTACGCGGGCACCGCGGACGCCATTTACCAGAACATAGACATCATTCGCACGCACAAGCCGGAGTTTGTGCTGATTCTCGCCGGCGATCATATCTACAAGATGGATTATGGCACCATGCTGGCCGCTCACGTTGAAGCCGAAGCAGACATCACCGTCGGTTGTATTCAGGTGCCGCTGGAGGAAGCCCGCTCCTTTGGCGTGATGGCGGTAGACCAGGATAATCGGGTTATCGAGTTCGCCGAAAAGCCGTCGCAGCCAACACCCATGCCGGGGCGCGATGACGTGGCGCTGGCCTCGATGGGCATCTATATTTTCCGTACCGAGGTACTGATAGAAGAACTGCTGCGCGACGCGGACACCGAGGGCTCAATGCACGACTTCGGCGGCGACATAATCCCGGATGTCATCCATCGACTGCGGGTCACCGCATTTCCGTTTCGAGATGGCGGCGGCCAGGATCACGCCTACTGGCGGGACGTGGGCACGATCGATGCCTACTGGCAGACCAACATGGAATTGGTAGGTGTCAGCCCGGAACTCAACCTGTACGACCGTGACTGGCCGATCTGGACATACCAGGACCAGGTGCCGCCCGCCAAGTTTGTATTCGACGACGAGGGCCGGCGCGGTATGTCAGTGGACTCCATGGTTGCCGGTGGCTGTATTGTCTCGGGTTCCTATGTCCGCCGCTCCCTGCTGTTCAGTAATGTGCATGTCCATTCTTTCTCGCGAATTGAAGACGCCGTGATTTTCCCCGATGTCGATATCGGCAGGCGCTGCGTTATCAAGAAGGCCATTATCGACAAGGGTTGCGTCATTCCACCGGACACGCAGATCGGCCTCGACCCCGAGGCGGACGCCGCCCGGTTCCACGTTTCCGAAGGCGGCGTTACCCTGGTAACCCCGGAAATGCTCGGACAGAGACTGCACTATGCCCGCTAGCCAGCCGATGAGTGTGGTGCTGTGCTGGCATATGCACCAGCCCGAGTACCGCGACCTGCGCACCGGCAAGGTGCATCTGCCCTGGACCTACCTGCACGCGACCAAGGACTACGTGGACATGGCCGCCCACATGGAGGCGGTGCCGGAAGCGCGCGCCGTGGTGAACTTCGCGCCAATCCTGCTGGAGCAGCTGGAAAACTATATACACCAGGTCGAAAGTTATATCGAAGGCAACGGCGTCATCAGGGACCCGCTGCTGGCGGAGCTGGCCGAACCGGCCCTGCCCGGCAACGGCCAGGCGCGACTGCGGTTGATGCAGGACTGCCTGCGCGCCAACCGCGACCGCATGATAGCCCGTTTCGCGCCATTCCAGCGCCTGGCCACCATGGCCGAATGGTACGAAACTCACCCCGAAAGCCTGATCTACGCCTCCAACCAGTTCCTGGCCGACCTGCTGGTGTGGTACCACATCAGCTGGATGGCCGAATCACTGCAGCGCGGCGATGCTCGCCTGCGGCGACTGCGCGACAAGGCCCACAATTTCAGTCTGCACGACCGGCGCGAGTTGCTGCAGATTATCCTCGAACAGCTGCAGTCCGTGATACCGCGCTACCGGGCGCTGGCGGAGCGCGGCCAGGTGGAGCTGAGCATGAGTCCCTATGCGCACCCCATCGTCCCGCTGTTGCTGGATATGGAGTCCGCCAGGGAAGCGATGCCGGGGGTCCACCTGCCGGTAATTACCGAGTACCCGGGCGGGGAGGCGCGCGCGCACTGGCATATGCAGCAGGGCCTGGCTACCTTTGAGCGGGTGTTCGGTCGCAAACCGGTGGGCCTGTGGCCGTCCGAAGGCGGCGTGAGCCAGCAGGCGCTGGCGCTGTTTGGCGAGTACGGCTTCCGCTGGGTCGCCAGCGGCGGCACGGTGCTCAATAACAGCCACGACGCCACTTCGAAATCCTGCAGTCACCGGGTGTACCGCTTCGGCGACATTCCCGTTGACTGTTTTTTCCGCGATGACGGCCTGTCCGACCTGATCGGTTTCCAGTACTCGGACTGGCACGCGGATGATGCCGTGGCAAACCTGATAGGCCATATGGAGAATATCTCCCAGGTCTGCCCGGATCGCGACAACTGCCTCATCAGCATCATCCTCGACGGCGAAAACGCCTGGGAGTACTACCCTGAAAACGGTTACCACTTCCTGAATCAGCTGTATCGCGACCTGGCCAAGCACCCGCAGCTGAAACTCACCACCTTCGAGCAGTTCCTGGCGGAGAAATCCCCCAGCGCCGCCCACGAAGGCCACCTCACGGCGGGCAGCTGGGTCTATGGCACTTTCTCCACCTGGATCGGCTGCGCCGACAAAAACCGGGGCTGGGAGATACTGGTTGAGGCCAAGCACACATTTGACGAACAAATCGCCGCAGGGAAACTGTCGCCGCAGGAGGTCGCGGCCGCCGAGAAACAGCTGGCCATCTGTGAGGGCTCGGACTGGTTCTGGTGGTTTGGCGATTACAATCCGTCAACCACGGTGAACCAGTTTGACCAGCTGTTTCGCATGCACCTGGCCAATCTCTACCAGATGTTGCACATCGAAGCGCCGTCCTATCTCTCTGAAGTGATTTCGCGCGGCGGCGGCCAACCCAGCCGCGGCGGCGTCATGCGCCAACACAGCGACGGCGGCTCATGAACATGTCCCCGCCAAGCGGGCGGCGCGCCGGCGTGCTGCTACACCCCACCAGCCTGCCCGGCCCCGGCTATTGCGGCGACTTCGGCATCGATGCGCGGCGCTTTGTCGACCTGGTCGCCGATGCCGGACTGCAGATATGGCAGGTGCTCCCACTGGGGCCCACTCACCCCGACGGCTGCCCCTACCAATCATTCTCGGTCCACGCCGGCAGCCCCGACCTGATAGACCTGCAATGGCTGGTGCAGCAAAATTGGCTCTCACAGGAGCTGGCGATTTCCGGCCTCCAGGACCGCGATGCCAAACGCCTTGCGCTGGACCTGGCCGCCGAGGTGTTCTTCGCGCAACTGGAATCCACCACGGATTCGCCGATGGCTGCCGCCTACCGCGCGTTTCTTGAGACCGCCGATTTCTGGCTGGAAGACTATGTACGCTTTCACGCATTCCGAAAAGCCAATGCATTGCGCCCGTGGGCCGAATGGCCGCCGGGCCTGCGCGACCGCGAGGCGGCGGCCTGCGACAGCGCTGCCCAGGACCTGGCTCTCCTGATCAGCCAGCTGCGCTTCCGCCAGTTCGTGTTTGACTGCCAGTGGCGTGAATTGCGCCGGTATGCCAACGAGCGCGGGGTTCTGCTGTTCGGTGACATTCCCATCTACGTGCACCTCGAAAGCGCGGATGTGTGGGCCCACCAGCACCTGTTCGACCTGGACGAGGTGGGCCGGCCCGTTACTGTCACCGGCGTACCACCGGATTATTTTTCCGCCGAAGGACAGCTCTGGGGCAACCCCCAATATAACTGGGCGCGGATGCGCGAGCGCGGGTTTGAGTGGTGGTTGCAGCGATTCGACTCGGCGGCAAAGCAGTTCGATATTGCGCGCATAGACCACTTTCGCGCCCTGCAGGCCTACTGGGAGATTCCGGCCGACGCGGTTTCTGCCAGGGAGGGTCACTGGGTAGAGGCCCCGGGGCGGGAACTTTTGCAATTGGTGCGCGCCGGCTACCCCGAATTGAAACTGGTGGCCGAGAATCTCGGCTTCATCACCGAGGAGGTCGAAGCCCTGCGCAGGGAGTTCGACCTGCCGGGCATGGTGATCCTGCAATTTGCCTTCGACGGGAACCCGGACAACCCCTATCTCTCCCATCTCCACGAAAGCGGCGACATCGTCTACACGGGCACCCACGACAACAATACCACGCTGGGCTGGTTCGAAAGCCTGGACGCGGCCACTCGCGAGAGGGTATACGCCTATTTCGGCAATCCCCCGGACCCCATGCCCTGGATGCTCATCCGCCAGGCGATGGCGTCCAGGGCCAGGATTGCGGTTGTTCCCTGGCAGGACTTTCTCGGCCTGGACGGGCGCCACCGCATGAACACCCCCGGCACCACCGAGGGCAACTGGCGCTGGCGTTTCGACTGGCAGCAGTTGCCCGCGCAGCTCGGCAAAAAAATACGCAAGGTGCTGGAGGAAAATACTCGCGGGCCGGGTACGTCGCCGGCGACGCCGATTGCCGCGAGCACGCCTGGCAGCCAGATTAAGTCCGCATAAGTCGCTGCCGTTTGACCCACTGCCCCGCCCTCCTGCATCTCTGAATTTGCCACCTTCCCGCCCCGGGTCTGTCCCGAACCGGAAGCAATAACACCCACACGACCAGATTGCGCCCGGGCAAGCCATCCGTTTTAAAAGTATACATTTGTCTACTTTTAAAGGACTTGCTAGACTACCGCCTCGCAGCCGTTGCAGCGCACTTTCGCGGCAGCACGGGCCGCCGGGCAGGTACTGAGGAAAACAAGATGACGAATACAGCGGAAACTCTCGCACCCATAGAGCAACTGTTCGATCCCAACTCCGCCGAGTACATGGCAGATCCCATCCCCCAGTGCCTCGCCCTGATGCGCAGGGGCCGGCTGGTGTGGTACGAACCCTGGCAGGCCTGGATCATGACCCGTATGCCGGACATCATGGCCTGCTGGAAAGAAGAACCCCTGTCCTCGGACTTCTACGACTGGGAATTCGCCCCGGCGCGACCGCCGGAAGACCAGTGGAGCAACTTTGAACGGGCACTGATAGGGCACAGCCTGCTGGCGGACCACGACCACCACCGCCTGGTGCGCAGGGTTACCGCGCCCGCCTTTTCCCGCAATGTGGTGGACTCCATCCAGCGCAAGATCGAACCCGATGTAAAGCGCCTGTTCGATGAACTGGGCACCCCTGAGAGCTTTGATTACATAGACAAAATTGCCGCCCATATCCCGTTCATCTCCATCACCCGGATGGTCGGCATTCCGGAAAAGTACTGGCCCGACATCAAGCAGGTCATCATGACCTTTACCGAGACCTGGAACCCGACGATTTCCGACGAGCGCAGGGAGAAGGCGCGGCAGGACAGCAACCGCGCCATCGATATTCTGAAACTGGTGATCGCGGAGCGCCGCCAGGCTCCCGTGCAGGATGACTTTCTCAGTACCCTGTTGAAGATCGAGAAGGAGAACGCGGGTTTCGAGGAGGGCGATATCATTACCCTGATCCTGGCCCTCATCGGCGCCGGTGCCGACACCACCCTGGTAGCCCAGCAATGGTCAGTGTACGCCCTGCTGAAACACAAGGACCAGGTGCCGAGGGCGCTGGCCTCGCCGGACGCATTCACCAATGCATTCAGTGAGATCAGCCGCTGGGGGACCGCATCGAAGATGGGCTTCGCCCGTTACGCCCCTCGAGACATGGAGATTCTCGGACAGCAGGTGCGCAAGGGCCAGATGGTGCTGATGATGCCCCACCTGAAAGACCACGACCCGGAATACTACGATCACCCTGAAGTATTTGACGTGGAGCGGGAGTTCAACCCGGATGTGCTGTTCGGCTACGGCCCGCGCTTCTGCATCGGGGCGTCCCTGGCCAAGCGCCAGTTGTACCTCACCATTTCGGAACTTTTCCGGCGTTTTCCCGATCTGGAACTGGACGGCGAGCCGGAGCGCGATGGCAGCGACCACAATGCGGTGGTGTTCAAGCGGTTGATGCTGAAGACCAACTGTAAATGAGCCGGGGAAAAATACCTGTCCAAACGGGGTGAGACTCCATTAAACTTGGCGCCAGAAATCGGGCCCGCTGGCGGGCCGTATCCGGTTAGTAATCCTTGGGGAGCATCAATGAAGAAATCCATCCTGGGCTGTGCGGTCGCAGCCGTGCTGGTAAATGCGAGCAACACTATTGCCGGCGGCCTGTGGCTGAATGAATACGGCGATTTCTCCGGCGGACGCGCCAGCGCGGGGGCGGGAGCAGGCCTGGACGGGGCCGAATCCATCATACACAACCCCGCCAGCTCCACGCGCCTGAAGGGCAACACGCTGTTCGCATCCGGCGGCGTGATGGTGCCAGACATCAAGTTTGACCTGGATTACACCACCCCGGAACTGGGCACCGGCAATGGCGGTCAGGCCGGGGAGACGCCCCCTGGCGCTACCGCGGCCTATGTCTACGATCTCAACTCCGAGCGCTGGAGCACCGGTTTGTATATGGTTGGCCTGGCAGGTGCAGGCCTGGATTATGACGACGACTGGGCCGGGCGCTACCAGGCCACCGAGGTGACCGTTTTGCTCGCCGCGATAGTCCCGACTCTGGCCTACAAGGTCACCGACCGACTCTCGGTGGGCGCCGGCGTCCAGTACTGGTACTCCAATCTGAATGTCCACATGGATCTGCCGCACGCCGAGCATGACGCAGACGATCTCAAGGCCTCAGTCAATGGTGACGACACCGGCTTTGCCTTCACGCTGGGCACCATGTATGAGCTGACCGACCGCACCCGCTTCGGCCTCACCTACCAAAGCGAAGTGAAAGCCAAGTATGACGGCGATCTCAAGGTGGTCTCTCCTGTGGGTGATCCTGTACCCGTCGATATTTCGAAGGGAGTTTCGGTCAAGTCCGAACTCGATTTCGCCGAGTTCGTCCGGTTTGCCATGCACCACCGCATGGACGACAAGTGGGCTGTGAATCTCACACTCGGCTGGGACAACTGGAGCCAACTGGGTGATGTGCCCCTCGCCACCGCCAGTCGTGGCGGCTCGATACCCACCAAATGGCGGGACACTTACCACTACGCCTGGGGCGTGGAATACCAGTTGGACAAGCGCTGGGCATTCACCAGTGGCGTCTCCTATGACACCAACCCGGTCGACAAGGAAAACCGCAACGCCCAGCTGCCGGTGGATCGCCAGATCCACCTGGCATTCGGCACTCGCTACGCCATCAAGGAGACACTCACTGTTGGCGGATATGTCGTGTACCAGGACCTGGGTAAATCCAGGATTGCGTCGGAAAACTTCGGCGGCCAGTACCGGGACAACAGCGTGGTGGCACTGGCAGCCAACGTAAACTGGACGTTCTAGAGCGCGGCAAGCACTACGGGTGACACATGTGCAAATCCGGGCGCTTGCACGCTTCATATCCTGAGCGCAGCGGGATTCTGCAGGCCACCCTGCACCAGCTTACGCTGGTGCTGGTGCTGGCGCTGGCAGGCTGTTCCACCATCCTTCCTCCCGACAATAAAGCCATAACGCGGATCGGCGAAAACGCCAGCTACCCGCCCATCAAGCGGGCGCAACAATCCGAAGGGGACACCCTTGTCCTGCTGGCTTTTTCGGGCGGAGGCACCCGGGCCGCGGCCCTGTCCTACGGAGTCATGCAGGAGTTGCGGGACACCCTCATCCAGAGCAATGGCGAGACTGTGCGCCTGCTGGACGAGGTCGACACCATTTCCTCAGTCTCGGGAGGCAGTTTTACCGCCGCCTACTATGGCCTGTATCGCGACAGGTTGTTCGAGGACTATGAGAAAGACTTCCTGCGCCAGGGAGTGCAACAGGCGCTGATCACGCAGCTGTTCAACCCGATGCACTGGATTCGCAGCGGATTCTACGGCTTCAACCGCACCGAGATGGCGATCGATTACTACAACCGCATCATGTTCGATGGTGCAACCTTCGCCGACATGGCGAAAAATGGCCCACCCTATATCGTCATCAACGCCACCGACCTGGGCAACGGGCTGCGCTTCTCCTTTTCCCGGGCGATGTTTGACCTGATCTGTACAGACCTTGGCAGTTACCCTGTAGCGCGCGCGGTCACGGCTTCATCGGCGGTACCGGTCGCATTTCCGCCGGTTGTGCTGACCAACCACGCCTCGGAGTGCGAGGTCGACGCGCAGCAGGAATGGCAAATGCTGCAGGAGTTGGCACCGGATACCGCGGTCCAGCGCCGTATCGTCGACGGTCTCAAGTCCTATCGCGATTCGCAAAATCGCAAGTATATCCACCTGGTGGACGGCGGGGTGGCGGACAATCTCGGCCTGCGTGTAATGATAGACCGGGTAGAGAGTCTCAACGCACAGCGACTGCATGCACTCGCCCACGAGCATCCCGGGAGTATCCTCGTAATCCTGGTCAACGCCGAAGTCAGCCCCGAACGACTTATCGAAAAGTCCTATGGAACGCCCTCTCTATCCGTGACCATGGACGCGGTCACCAGCGCCCAGTTTGAAAGCTATAATCGCGAAACCCTCGACCGATTCAGGGATATGATGACCGCTTTGTCGGAAGCCTCCGCGGAGGACGGCCTGCCGACCAGGACCTATTTTTCGCAGGTCAGCTTCAAGCACATAAAAAGCACCGAGATCAACCGGATGCTGAATGCACTGCCCACCGCACTGGAGCTGGACGATATCGATGTCGATCGCCTGATCCTGGCAGGCCGGCTGATTCTCCGCAATGAACCGGCGTTCCAGGCCTTCAAGCAGGAGCACCACGCCAGTCTGGCGGAGGGTGCGATCACTGAAGAAGCCCTGTGTCGGTATTTCGACCACCCCACCTGTTCGGGGACGCACCGCCCCGGGTCGCAGGGCAGGTAAAGCACCCTTCCCGCGGCCGTCCGTCCGACCAGCCGCCAACGATGACTGCCACAGGCGATACTGGCATACTCCCAGTTCAGGATTTCCAGTGGAGGAACCACACATGCGCTCTATACACCGCCTTCTACTGCCGCTGTTGTTCGCGCCCCTGTGTAGCGCCGCAACGCTGCAGGTGAAAGACGATCAGGGCCGCCCTCTCGCCCAGGTCATGGTGACCCAGTCGCCGCTAGCCCAACCCGAGGCGGACCTCAGTGACGATGGCTACGCCCCGGACGGCGTCACCAATACCAGTGCAGAAGTGGTCACCCGATTCACCAATGCGGCGGGCGAAGTCAGCTTTGACCCGCCCGCCCGGCCGGTAAGCTACCGCGCCCGCGCCCAGGGATACGTGGACGTAAACTTTCCCGCCATAGAGGATGAGTTGGTGATGCAGCGCATGACTCCGGAACAGGAGATCGCGAGTTACCCCTCGAATGTCTGGCTGTCGCAACTGGATTTCGGCGGCGACCAGGAATTGAAAAAGACCTTCCAGCTCAACTGTGCCTTCTGTCACCAGCAGGCCTCCGCCTTCATGCGCAATGAACGCACCGAGGAGCAGTGGCTGAGCGTAATCGAGCGGATGAACACCTACGGCGCCCGCCTGCCAACGGAAGACCACAAGAAAGTGGCGAGCCTGCTGCGCGAGGAATACCGACGTTTGCGCGAGCACCCCGAAACCGTGCCGGCGCCACGACCCTGGGAGGGCCACCTGTCTGAGGTAGAAATCACCGAGTGGCCAATCGGTGACGGGTTTTCCCAGATGCACGACTTTCTCGTGCACCCCAACGGCTATGTCTACATTGGCGACAACCTGTTCGACCGCATCTACCAACTGGACCCGGCCTCCGGTGAGTACACGGTGTACAAGGTACCGCACGATGAAGACATGGGCCTCGGCGGAATCATGGGCAACCGCTTCAAGGTATTCCCCAAGATGTACAACTACATGGGTGTGCACTCCTTCGCCTACTCGAAGAAAGACGGCAATATATTCATAACGCCTTCCATGCAGCAGGCGCTGCTGGAATTCGATATAAAGACCAGGAAATTCATTACCCACCACATGCCCGAGGGCTACTACCCCCATACCATCAGGGTCGACGACAAGGACCGGGTCTGGTTCACCCTGGCCCTGTCCTCGCAGGTGGCGATGTTCGACCGCAGCAAGAAGACTTTCACCGTGTACGACCTGCCGGCCCGTGGCGTGAAGGAATGGCTGATACTCAAATCCCTGCCAATCATGTTCAGCATCAGCCCCGAAAGCCGCCCGCAACCGGATCCGGACCGGGAGGGCACAGGCCTGCCCATGCCCTATGGAATCGACATCACACCCGACGGCATGGTGTGGGTGGCCAGGCTCTATGCCAATGACCTTGCGTGCATCGACCCGGACAGCGGTGAGATCACCATGATCGACTTCCCCTACGAGGGCCCCCGGCGACTGCGCGCCGATGCCGATGGCAATCTGTGGATCGTCGCCTTCCAGGATTCGCTGCTGGTGAAATATGCGCCATCCACCGGTGAATTCACCAGTTACAAACTGCCGGTGATCAACGAGGTGCCCTACGCCCTGAATGTTGATCGCGAGCGCGGCGTGGTCTGGGTGAACGGCAACCAGTCGGATACCATCCTGTCCTTCGATATCGCCAGCGAGGAATGGCGGGTGTATCCCATGCCGCGGCAGCGCTTCTTCACCCGTGACATCGAGATCTCCGAAGAGGACGGTGCCGTATTCACCACCAATTCCCACTTTCCCACCTGGCAATCCGAGGGCGGCGTGCCCACCCTGCTGCGTATCACGCCGCTGGAAGAGTAAGCATGATGCCATCGCGCCCGCGACGCGGCCTGATCGGACTGCTGGCCCTGTTGCCCGGGCTTCATTGCGGCCTCGCAATTACAGCGGAGCCCGGCTGGCTTTACTACGGCGGCGACCAGGGCGGCCGCCACTACTCACAGGCCAGCCAGATCGACCGCTCCAATGTGCAGGACCTGGAGGTGGCGTGGGTGTCTCGCAGCGGCGACATGGCAAGCCACGGCGAAGAAATGGAAAAGACCTCCACCCAGAGCACTCCCATCCTGCTGCCCCCGGCTGCGGGAGAATCCCTGGTGTATTGCACACCATTCAACCGGGTGATCGCGCTGGACCCCGCCAGCGGCGAACAGCGCTGGAGCTTCGACCCGAAAATCGACCGGCGCGGAGATCGACCATTCCGTTGCAGGGGGGTCAGCTACGCCGAGGAAGCGCGCACGCCGGCAGGAAAAGACTGCCGCCACCGACTCTACATGAGCACCCATGACCGCAAGCTGTGGGCTATCGATGCGAGCAGCGGCAAGCCCTGTGCCGATTTTGGCGACCGCGGCCAGGTGGCTCTGTACGGCAGTGGGGAACTGGCTCCGGGAGAGGTGAGCAACTCATCCGCCCCGGTTGTGGCCGATGGCGTGGTGGTGACCGGCTCGACGGTAATCGACTTCGTGCGCTCCACCACTCCGCGCGGCACCGTGATGGCTTTCGACAGTTTCAGTGGCCGACCGCTGTGGCAGTTCGACCCATTGCAGGGACACGCAAACAGCGGCAGCGCCAACGTGTGGGCGCCCATGTCCGTGGACGAAAAAAATGGCCTCGTCTACCTTCCCACCAGCGCGGCCTCGCCGGACTACTACGGCGTGGACCGACCCGGGGATGACCTGTACGCCAATAGCGTGGTCGCCCTCGACCTGCACAGCGGCGAGCTGCGCTGGTATTTTCAGCATGTGCGTCACGACCTGTGGGATTACGATACGCCCGCGCAGCCCATCCTGTTCGAATGGCGCAAGAACGGCGAAACCGTACCCGCACTGGCGCAGTTGACCAAGCAGGGCTTCGTGTTCGTGTTCAACCGCCTGACCGGTGAACCGCTGTGGGAGATCACCGAGCAGCCGGTTCCACCCTCCCAGATTCCGGGGGAGCACAGCTCCCCCACCCAGCCCAAACCCATCGCTCCCCCACAATTGCTGAACCCATTCCTGATGCCGGCTGACGCCTGGGGCCTGACACCGTTCGATCGCAACGACTGTGCGAATCAACTCGCCGACCTGCAGAACCTGGGACTGTTCACGCCCAACAGTGAAAAACTCACCCTGATGTTCCCCGGCAGCCTGGGCGGTCCCAACTGGGGCGGCGGCGCCCTGCTGGGAGATTCCGGCATACTGCTGGTCAACGTCAACAACGTGGCGTTCACCGGACGGCTGATCCCCACCCCGCAAGACCTCGACCCGGCAAGCCGCAAGCAGGACCACCCCGCCGCCGGACATCGGATGCAGGTCACCATGCAAGGCACCCCCTATAACATCGAGATCGGCAGTCTGCAGTCGTTCCTGGGAATTCCCTGCAACCCGCCGCCCTGGGGTAAGCTGGTAGCGGTGGACCTGGTCCAGGGAACTATCGCCTGGGAAACCGCCCTGGGCTCGGTACATGAAATGGGACCGGTGAGCGCGCCCTTTCATATCGAATGGGGCACGCCCAACCTGGGGGGCGGAATAGCCACCGCCGGCGACCTGTTCTTTATCGGTGCCACCATGGACCGGCAGATCCGCGCCTTCGATGTGAGTAATGGCCAGACGCTGTGGCAGTACACCCTGCCAGTTGACGCCACCGCCACGCCCATGACCTACATGTACCGCGGTAAACAATATGTGGTTATCAACGCCGGGGGCCACCACATGTTTCAGCGGAAGATGGGAGACTATCTCTACGCCTTTGCACTGCCCGACTGACGCCAAACCGAGCTGGGGAAATCACCAATGAAAAAACTACTGTCCCTGATCGGCCTGCTGTTACTGGCCCTCGTATTGGCGATTGGCGGCGTGCTGCTGTTGAGCGACTCACCGATGAAGACGGTCGAATCCTTCGCCATGCGCCATGCCGACAAACTGCCCCTGGCATACCTGGGGGAAAAGCTGTTCGACCAACACTGTTCAAGCTGCCACGATAATCCGGCCATGCACGCACCGAGCCGCGAGGCCCTGTCCGGCTTTTCCAAGGAGACGGTGATGGTGGCGCTGGAATTCGGCAAGATGCAGCCCATGGCGGCGCACCTGAGCAAGCAGGAGCGCGGCCTGATAGCTATTTACCTTGCCGGTTCAGCGCCGGCGGACGAGTGGATTGCACAACATGGCTGCAAATCACCTGCCACGGATAACAGTACCGAGTTCGTGACCAACTGGGGGCTGGGCACAGACAATCGGCGCTTCATGAGCGGGGAACGGGCCGGCATCAACCGGGCCAACGTGGGCGGCCTGGAACTGGCGTGGAGCCTGGCGTTTCCAAAAGTTACCGACATGCGTTCACAGCCGGCAATTATCGGCGACACCCTGTACCTGGGCGATAAAACCGGCAAGCTGTACGCCATCGACCGGCACAGTGGCTGCATTCGCGCCCACACCGAAGTACTCAGCGGCATCCGCTCCGCCATCACCGTGGTCACCCTCAACAATGGCAAAAAACTGCTGGTGTTCGCCGATTCCATGGCCTCGATCTACGCGGTGGACCCGGTAAGCCTTAAAAAGGTCTGGCAGGAAGCCGCGCGCATATACGAGACATCGGTGATCACCGGTTCCATCAGCTACCACGACGACAGGCTTTTCGTGCCGGTGTCGTCCTACGAGGTAGCGGTCTCCGGAAGCCCCACGCATGTCTGCTGCAAATCCCACGGCGGCGTGATTGCACTGGATGCCACCAACGGCAACAAACTCTGGGAGTGGCACGGCACCGCGGACGCCACACTGCAGGGACGCAACCGCGATGGCGGGGACATCTATGGGCCCTCGGGAGTAAGCGTGTGGAGCACGCCCACCATTGACGCGAAACGCAACCGCATCTATATCGGCACCGGGGAAAACCTGTCCCGCCCGGCGACGGACACCTCGGACGCCATCGTCGCCCTGGACATGGATACCGGGAAGCTCGCCTGGCTATTCCAGGCCCTTGCCGACGACGTGTGGAACGCCGCCTGCCTCAACGGCGGCGCCAATTGCCCCGAGAATGCCGGTGGCGACTTCGATTTCGGCGCATCAGTGATCATGGCGGAGCTTCCGGACGGTGGCGAACTGCTGCTGGCCGGGCAAAAATCCGGCCAGGTCTATGCACTCAATCCCGACCCGGCCGGCCGGGATGGCGAACTGGTCTGGCAGCAGCAGGTGAGCAATGCCGGCATCGGTCCCGACCTGGAGCAGAGCACCACTAACGGCGGTGTCCACTGGGGTATGGCCCTGTCCGGCGAACGCTTGCTGGTGGCGGCAGCGGACCCGGAGCGGGTGCGGCCCGACTATGTTCCCAATCCGGGGCTGCACGCGCTGAACCTGGCGGATGGCGCGGTACTGTGGTTCCAGCCGGTCACGCGCGGCTGCGAGATCGCGGAGGAGGATAAGCCGATGATAGGCCTGCAGAACATGCGCGCCGGCAAAAAGATCGAGCTCGCCGACCAGTACCGATGCTCCTTTTACTACGGCCTGTCGGCCGCGGTACTGGCCACCGAGGAACTGGTTTTCAGCGCCGGTCTCGACGGCAAGATACGCGCCTTCGATATCGCCAGTGGCGACCTGCTGTGGGAGGCCAGGACCGCGAAATCATTCGAGGCGAACAATGGCATTACCGGCCACGGCGGCGCCATCGATGTCAGCGGCCAGGTCATGGCAGATGGCTGGCTGTACGTGCAGTCCGGCTACTCAATGTTCGGCCAGTTGCCGGGCAATATGCTGCTGGCCTACCGGGTGGCCGGCGCCCCTTGAAGCTCCCTGCGATTACCCGGAACACCAGGACCATCAATTGAGGAAACACACCATGGATCAACCCAAACGAGCATCTGATACACCCTTCCCGATCGAGGTGGAAGCCGGCAAGGCCTACTTCTGGTGTGCCTGCGGGCTCAGCCAGAACCAACCCTTCTGCGATGGCTCTCACAAGGACAGCGGCTTTTCCCCGGTGCGCTTTGACGCCGACAAGACCGGCAAGGTGTATTTTTGCGGTTGTAAGGCCACCGCGAACCAACCGCTGTGTGATGGCAGCCACAATCGGTAAGCGACCGGGGTCGATGGAGAAGTTCGCAAACATCTACCAGCGCGCCAGTGAGCGCAAGGGCGGCGCTGCGGCGCTCAAACGACTTATGCCGAAGGTGCGCAGCCCCCGGGCCCTGGCCAACACAGGCGATGACCGCTACCTCTCGGAGATGACTCGCTGTATTTTCCAGGCGGGTTTCGTCTGGCGCGTGGTCGATCACAAGTGGGACGACTTCGAGGATGTGTTTTTCGGGTTTCCCCCGGAAAAAATCCTGCTGCTCAGCCCGGACCAGATCGACCGTCTGTGCCAGAACCCGCGCATCATCCGCAATCGCCAGAAGATCCTGGCGATTCAGCACAACGCGCGATTCATCCTGGATGTATCGCGCGAACACGGCGGCTTCGGCAAACTCATCGGGCAGTGGCCGGACGATGACCTGGTCGGGCTTTTCAACTATATGAAAAAGCACGGCTCGCGCCTCGGCGGCATGACTGGCCAGCGAGTGCTGCGCAACTCGGGCCGGGACAGCTTCGTAATCACGGGGGATGTCACCCGCTGCCTGCAGCGCGCGGGGCTGGATATCAGCTCCAATCCGGTCAGCAAACGGGAACTGACACTGATACAGGACGCCTTCAATACCTGGCACCAGGAATCCGGCCTGCCCTACAGCCATTTGAGCCGCGTTTGCGCTTTTTCCCTGGACCAATGACAAACCGGCAGATTTACCTCGCCCCCCGTTTGACGCTTTTGTGAAACACATCACATACCGGAGTTAAAACGGGCGGTAAACCAGCGAAGTTGCAGTCAGCACCTTCAAATTCGTTAAAATGGGAACACAAAAAAACCAAACAAGAACAACGCCAAGAGACGTGTTATGACTATGGAACTGCTCAAAAATCCCGAGACAGGGACCTTTGCGGTTTTCGGGGAACTTGAAAGGGCGAAGACCAGCTATAAGGGACCCGAGCGCAGGCTCAGCCATCGACGCCAGCGGGGCGATCGTCGCGCGGAGTGTCGTTTTGAGCTGGACAAACCCGATCGCAGGGTTTCTGACGGACGCCGCTCTACTGATATGCGCTCGAGATTCCGCTAGCCGAATTACTGTTTGCGCACCACATGGCCGGCAAAAAGCATGGCGGTGAGCAGCAGCATGGCTCCCCCCTGGTGGGCGGCCGCCAGTGGCACCGGCACGTGCAATAACAAGGTGCTGATTCCCAGTACCACCTGCACTGCCAGCGCCAGAACCAGCAATACCGCCGCCAGCCGCGCATGGCCGCCGGCGCCGCTCCTGTAGACGAGCGTCGCGAACACGCCGATCAGAATCACCAGCAGGTAGGCGAAGATCCGGTGGTTGAATTGCACCGTCGTAATATCCTCGAACATATCCAGCCAGGCCGGCGTGCCGGCATAGAGTCCCCGGGGAATAAAGGAATCCCCCATCAGCGGCCAGGTACTGTAGGCAAAGCCAGCGCGGGTACCCGCCACCAGGCCACCCGAAAGAATCATCAGGTAGACCAGTGCGACCAGCCAGCCAGCCCACGCTCCATAGGGCCGCGCAGACTGCTCGCGCCCCGACGCCGGAAACAGGAGATCGAAGGCGAGCCACACCATCCAGGCATAGATCGCCACCGCCAGCCCCAGGTGCGCGGTCAGCCGGTACTGGCTGACCCGCGGGTTATCCACCAGCCCACTCTTTACCATGTACCAGCCCAGCAGCCCCTGGCAACCACCCAGGAAGAACAGCACTACCAGTTTGGGCATCAGGCCCTGGCGTATCCGTCCACGCCAGGCGAAGTACAGCATGGGCAGCAGGAATAACACGCCGATCAGGCGCCCGAGCAACCGGTGCAGGTACTCGAACATGAAGATCGATTTGAAGCCCTCCAGGCTCATGCCCCGGTTGACCTTCTTGTATTCCGGAAACTGCCGGTACTTGTCGAAGGTCTCCTGCCAGCCCTCCTCGGTAAGCGGCGGAACCACGCCCATCAGCGGTTTCCACTCCACTATGGACAGGCCCGAACCGGTCAGGCGCGTGACGCCGCCGAGCAGAATCATGCCGAGGACAACCGCGGCGCAGAACAACAGCCAGGCAGCTACCTGCCGGTCGTGGGCGGACGTTTCAGTCAAGGTCATGCATCTCCGGTACGTGATCGGGCACCACCAGCGGTCCAGCCGTGAGTTTTACGATCTCCTCGACGCTCACCCCGGGTGCCCGCTCGCGCAGAATGAATTGGCCGTCTTCAATGTCCAGCAGGGCCAGGTCGGTCAACACCCGCTTGATACAGCCCTTGCCCGTGAGCGGCAGCGTGCACTCGCTCAGGAGCTTGGATTCGCCGTGTTTTGAGGCGTGGGTCATGGTCACGATAATATTGTCCGCACCGGCCACCAGGTCCATGGCGCCACCCATCCCCTTGATCAGTTTGCCGGGGATCATGTAGGACGCGATATTACCCTGGCAATCGACTTCGAAGGCTCCCAGTACCGTCAGGTCCACATGGCCGCCTCGAATCATGGCGAAGGAATCCGCCGAGGAGAATATCGACGCGCCCCGGGCCATGGTTACAGTCTGCTTGCCGGCATTGATCAGGTCCGGGTCCACCTCGTGCTCCAGCGGGAAGGGGCCCATGCCGAGCAGGCCATTCTCGGACTGCAGCATCACTTCAACGCCTTCGGGTATGTAGTTCGCGGCAAGCGTGGGGATACCGATTCCCAGGTTGATGTAGTAACCGTCCTGGAATTCCTGCGCCACACGCCGCGCCAGCTGTTCACGAGTCATAGCCATAGCCGGATTCCTTTATGCTTTGCGCACGGTGCGCTGTTCGATGTTTTTGGCAAAAGTGCCCTGGATAAGGCGGTTTACATAAATTCCCGGCAGGTGTATCTCATCCGGGTCGAGGGCGCCGACTTCGACGATCTCCTCCACTTCCACGACCGCTATCCTGCCTGCGGTCACCGCCATCGGATTGAAATTGCGTGCCGTCTTGCGAAACACCAGATTGCCGTAACGATCCGCCTTCCAGGCCTTGGCGATAGAAAAGTCTCCCTGTATGGACTCCTCCAGGATGTAGTGCCGGCCGTTGAACTCCCGCACCTCCTTGCCCTCGCCCACCGGCGTACCGTAGCCCGTTGCGGTGTAGAAGGCGGGAATGCCAGCGCCACCGGCGCGCATTTTTTCCGCCAGCGTACCTTGCGGCGTGAGTTCCACTTCCAGTTCCCCGCTCATCATCTGCGCTTCGAACAGGGCATTCTCGCCCACGTAGGAAGCCACCATTTTGCGTATCTGCTTGTCGACCAGCAGCACCCCCAGTCCGTATTCATCGGTGCCGCAGTTATTTGAGACTATCGTGAGACCTCGAGTTCCCTGGCGCCGGATTTGCGCGATGAGATTCTCCGGTATCCCGCAGAGGCCGAAGCCACCGGCGATGACGGTCATATTGTCTTCCAGGCCAGCCAGGGCCTCTTCATAGCTTTCCACTACCTTGTCGAATCCCGACATGCGCTCCTCCAGTGATAGTGCCCCGCGGTTGCCCGTCCGTATTTTGACCTGTGTACCGGCCTATGTCTGCACCGGTGGTGAACCGGGCTGGTCCGCTCTGCCCGGTTTCTGCCGCATCACCTTGATCTCCAGCGGCTGGCTGGTGTCCAGGTGAACATCCCGCTGCGGGAACGCCACGACGATTCCCTGCTTGTTCAGCCGCCGGTTGATGTCCAGCATGAGTTTGCTGGACACCCGCAAGCGCTGATCCAACTGATCCATGTAATAGCGCGCCCGGATGAGCAGGCTGTTGTCGCCAAACTGCTCAAAAGTCACCATGGGCTCGGGCTGCTTCAGAATGAGCGGTTGCGCATCCACGGCCTCACTGATTTCCCTCATCGCAACATCGAGATCCGAGCCGTAGGCAACGCCCACTTCCGTCGTCCAGCGGGTCACCTGGTCCGACAGGGACCAGTTCAGCAACTGCTGGGTGATAAACTCCTTATTGGGCACCAGCAACTCACGCTGATCAAAATCACGGATGGTGGTCGCCCGGATACGGATCTTGGTTACCCTGCCGGAAATATTACCCACCGTGACCGTGTCACCTACCCTGATAGGCTGTTCGAACAGAATAATGAGACCGCTGATGAAATTGGCGACAATCTCCTGCAGGCCAAAGCCGATACCGACACTGAGGGCGGCCACGGCCCACTGGATCTGCGACCAGCTACCACCCAGCGAACTCAACACGGCGGCTACCAGTATACCTGTAGCCGCGTACTGGAATACGCGGGTGGCGGCGTAGGCGGACGCGGGTCGCACGCCCATTTTCTGGCGCAGCAGAATCTCCAGCAGGCCGGGAATACGGCCGAGGAACACCCAGCCGAGCACCGAGATGAGCAAGGCTAAAAACACCTTGCCCAGGGTCACAGGGACCATCACCTCCTGCCCATCTTTCACAATAGTCTGGGTCCACAACTGCACTGAGTCAAGAATACCCAGCGCAGGCAGAACCTCCGACCAGACCATCACCGTTCCGGCCAGCGCTCCAAACAGGGTCAGCATATTCAGGAGTTTGGTGCCATCGTCATTGAGCATCTCGGAGTCGTTTTCCAGAAGGTCCTCCTCCTGCTCCGCTTCACCCTCCGCCAGCGCAACTTCGGTCCTGGCCTTCACCAACATTCGGCGCCGGGTCATCCGCAGCCAGCGCAGCCCCAGTTCGTGAAACAGCATCAGCGTGGCGGCAAGGCCCACGGTTTTCAGCAGTAGCAGGGCAAACTCCATCGACGTGTAGATATAACCCAACAATACTGCGACAGCCGCCACCACCGGCACTAACACCAGGAACACCCGCAGGACCCTGCCGGGCAGGGAGCCCTCACGCGCAGGTCCACTGGATAAGGCCATGCTGACCTTGCCCTGGATAAACTGCGGCATCTTGTGGAAGAAAAAAGCCATGGACAACAGCACAAAAACAACGCCTACGGCGCCCAGTGGACCACCCACTTCCAGGGGGTAGAGTGTCAGGGTAAAAAGTACCAGCACGATGGCCGGCACCGTGGTCTGCTCCAGCCTGGCCACCCGGTGGTGCATTTCGGCGGTGCGCGCCGCCGGCCAGCGAAAATGGGCGTCTACCAGCCCCTTCGGAATGAAAATCGTCCGCAAAAACTCCAGGCCCCAGAAATACGCCGCTGTTCGGGAAAACGCCGCGTGAAGCGCGGTGGCCAGTTCGGGCTCCTGCTCCAGTTGCTCGAACAACTGGCCGACAGACCACAGCAACAACGGCCACTTGACGGACTGCAACAGGGTTAAGCCCAGCGCCAACACTGTGTTCCCGAAGCGGTCGGTGCGCACGTAGCCCACCTCTCGCCCGGTAGCGACCAGGCGACCCTTTAATGAAGGTGAGCGATAGACCAGGACCAGCACTGCCAGCAGTCCGAGTGCGAACTGGGGCTGCAGGATCAACTGGCCGGGCAGCTGGCGAATCACCGTAAGCCAGCGGTCGACTATCAGCAACTCGCGAAGCTGGCGCACGACTCCCTGCTCGCGCACCAGGGTAAAAGGCGCTCTCGAAGGTATCCACAGTAGTCGCTCTTCGGTGAACTTGCGGTAGCCCTTGGCGGCATCCGAATACCTGCGCAGGTCGAGTTCAAAACTGCTCAGGGCATTCGAGTAAGTATTTTCCAGGTCCAGCGCCTGCTTGTACAAATCCAGGCGACTGCGCGCCAGGGTCAACAGATCCTCGCGAATAAGGTCGGCGGTTTGATCGTCCAGCCCGACCAGCAGCTGGTCCACGTACTCGGTCACATCGACCAGCTTGCGGCGCTCATCCGACAGTGACAACTGGCGAACGCTGGTGTCGGTAATGCGCGCTTTCAGCGAGGCAATACGCTTCTTGAATTCCCGCTTGCTGGGTAGCTGGGCTTCCTGTTCACGCAGAATCTGGCCTACCTTCGTGGTCAGGCCCAGCACACTCAGTTTGTGCTCAATACCCTTGAGTTCGCCCTCCAGCCGGTCCGCCTGCTCCTCAACCTGGGCCTCCTGTTCACGGGCTCGCTCAATATCGCTGCTGCGTTTGCTGAATGATGCGCTCAGGGCCGCGTTTGCATCGGCCAGGTTCTGTACCAGCGCGTGCTTGCCCTGGGCACTGGCAACCACTTCCCTGGCGACGCTCTGGGCCTGGCTGGCCTCGCCTTTGCGCAACTGCGCTGCCCTGCGATCCAGCGATTGCAGGTGGCGCTCGAGATTCCTGATGTCGTGGCCATTCATATCCTGTTGTGCCGCCAGCAGCTGCATGCGCATGGGCTGGCTCAACAACTCCTCGTCCAGCGAGGCCTTTTCCGCGATTGCACTGGCAACCTGCGCTTCCGCCAGCCACAGGCTGGCCTCGGACGCACTGCCCGGCTCCACTGTACGGGGCATCAGCGCAAGCTGTGACTGCATTTCTGGTAAGCGGCTGCCGAGTTCCGTGAGCCGGGCGCGAATCTCCGCCGCCCTGTCCGGCATGCTGGCCATGGAATCGTTGATCTCGGCCAGCCTGCTCCTGCGGGCATCGAGTTCGGCCTTGCGCACCTGTATGGTCTGTTCAAGATCAGCGAGGGAGGCGGTTCCGCTGACTGCATCCTCCGCGTCGGTAGCTATCTCCCGCTCAGAGAGCCCTGTTTCAATGGCTGCCGCCCGGTCTGCGGCGCCCGCCCGCGCCTGGGCAAAGGATTCACGCGATTCCCTGAACTGGGAGGTGCTGACCAGCGCCGCCCGCGTATCGCCGTAAAGCCTGAGCAGGTTTGCACGCTTCGGGTCATCGGGGGAGAGGTTGGCCGTCACATCGGCCACGGCCGCGTCCAACTGCTGAACGGTGACACCGGTCGCCGCGTCCTGCCCCCAGACGCAACAGGCGATCAAAAGCAGCGGCAACAGCAGTGCTCTTTTCATAGCCTTGTTCTCATTGTCCGCACTGTCACCAATCCCCGTAATGTCCCGGCAAAACCACCGTGCCACTCTAACCTGCTTCCACAAAAGTGGCCAGCACCCACCCGGCTGGCGTAGAATGCGCGACCCCATAACAGCGCCATCACACATGCCATTACTGCGATTAGACAAGGCCGGCCTCCACTACGGTACGCAGGTCCTCCTGGACGAGGTTGACCTCGTGATCGCCCGTGGCGACAAACTGGGCCTGCTCGGGCGCAACGGCACCGGCAAGACCACACTATTGAAAGTCCTCGCCGGCGAGCTCTCCCCTGACAGCGGTGAACGCTGGCTGCGCCCTGGCGTGAAACTGGCCCGCCTGGAGCAGACCCTGCCAGAGGCGGATGAACTCACCGTGTTTGATGTCATTGCCTCCGGCCTTTCCCGGGCGGGAGAGTTGATAGCCCAGTACCATCACCTGGTACACGATGCGGCGGATACCGACCTCGACGCCCTCGCCCGGGTACAGCAACAACTCGAGAGTGTCGACGGCTGGACCCTGCAGCAACGGGTAGAAACTATTATCAGCCAGTTGCAGCTTCCCGCAGACAGCACCATGGGCGAACTCTCCGGTGGTTGGCGCCGGCGGGTCGCCCTCGGCAAGACACTGGTGGCGGACCCGGATATCCTGCTGCTGGACGAGCCCACCAACCACCTGGATATTCCCGCCATCAACTGGCTGGAGGAACAGTTGCGCAGTTTCCGCGGCTCCCTGATCCTGATCACCCACGACAGGCGCTTCCTGCAGAACGTCGCCAACAGCATCGCCGAACTGGACCGGGGCCACCTCACGGTGTGGCGTGGCGACTACCAGGGCTTCCTCCAGCACCGCGAGCACCAACTGCAGGCGGAAGAGCACGCCAACGAACTGTTTGACAAGCGACTGGCGCAGGAAGAGGTGTGGATACGCCAGGGCATCAAGGCGCGCCGCACCCGCAACGAGGGTCGTGTGCGCGCACTGGAAGCCATGCGCAACGAGCGTTCGCGACGACGGGAGCGCCAGGGCAAGGCCGATTTCGCGGTGGAGGACGCCAGTAAGTCAGGCAAGATCGTGGTGGAACTGAAGCACGTCTGCCAGGCCTTTGGTGGACGCGAGGTCATTCGCGACTTCTCCACCATCATCCAGCGCGGCGACCGCATCGGTATCGTCGGCGCCAATGGTGCCGGCAAGTCCACCCTGGTGAAAATACTGCTCGGTGAGTTACAGCCCGACAGCGGCGTGGTAAAGCGCGGCAGCAAACTGGAGGTCGCCTATTCGGACCAGCTGCGCGGCAAGCTGGACCCGGAAAAGAATCTGATAGACAACGTCTGCGGCGGGCAGGAGTTCATCGAGATCAATGGCAAACGGCGCCACGCCATCTCCTATCTCGGGGATTTCCTGTTCACCCCGGAGCGGGTGCGCACGCCGGTCAAGGCCCTGTCAGGGGGCGAACAGAACCGGGCGGTGCTGGCCCGCCTGTTCAGCAAACCCGCCAACCTGCTGGTACTGGATGAGCCCACCAACGACCTCGACATCGAAACCCTGGAGCTGCTGGAGGAAATCCTGCTCAGCTTTGACGGTACGGTGTTACTGGTCAGTCACGACCGGGAGTTCATGGACAACGTCGTGACCAGCCTGCTGGTCGTGGAGGGCAATGGCACCATCAGCGACCACGCCGGCGGCTACAGCGAATGGCTGGCACGCGGCGGCCGCCTGCAGGAAAGCGTCGGCGAGCCCGGCACGACCACGGTTGCAGCTGGGGCAGCTGCAACCGCGGCAGCAGACGCGGGCACAGCGACGGCATCCGCCAGCGGCTCCGCTGCGCAGCCGCGGAAGAAAAAGAAACTGTCCTACAAGGACCAGCGGGAACTGCAGGCGCTACCCGCCCTGATTGAATCGCTGGAACAGCGCCAGCAGGCGCTGGAGGCAACCATGGCGGAACCTGATTTCTACCAGGGCGAGCACAGCCGGGTGCAGGATGTCATCGCGCAATTGGCCGCGGTCAACGAGGAGATGGAAGCCGCCTTCGAACGCTGGGCCGAGTTGGACGGTTGACCCCGGCGCAGGGGCCCTGTTCGCCGCAACGCCGAACAGGCCCGATAGCGGCTATACGATTGCGAATCAGAGAACAGCCGCGACCGCCGCCGCCAGATAGTCCACATTGTGATCGTTAACGCCGGCGATGTTGATGCGCGAAGAGTCGAGCATGTAAACGCTGTACTCACTGCGCAGGCGCAGTGCCTGTTCCACGCTCAGGCCCAGGAACGAGAACATGCCTTTTTCCCGTTCGATAAACCCGAAGTCCCCACCGCTCTTGTCCTCCAGCTTCCGGCGCAGGCTGGAGCGCAGTCCCTGGATACGCTGGCACATGGCGTCGAGTTCGGCACGCCAGGAAACGGTCAGAGCCTCGCTGGACAGTACCCTCCCTGCCAACAGCGCACCATGGGCGGGCGGCATGGAGTAAATGCGCCGCCCAACCACCAGTGCCTGGCTGACCAGGGCCTGGGCATTCACCTCGTCGCGGCAGACGAACAGGGCGATGCCGGCACGTTCCCGGTACAGGCCCATATTCTTCGAACAGGAGGCGGCGATAATGACTTCCGGCACGCGCTCCACCATCAGGCGCAGACCCGCTGCGTCCTGCTCGATACCGTCTCCCAGGCCCTGGTAGGCAAAATCTATAAACGGCGTGAAACCCTGGCGCTCCGCCATGCCGGCGATAACGCCCCACTGTTCCAGGGTGAGATCGGCACCACAGGGGTTGTGGCAGCAACCGTGTAAAAGCACGACATCACCCACCGTTGCCCGACGCAAATCCTCAACCATACCGTCAAAATCCACAGTGTGGTCGGAGGCCTCATAGTAGCGATAAGTCTCAAAAACCAGACCGACACTGCTGAGTAGTGGAAAGTGATTGGGCCAGGTCGGGTTACTCACCCAGACCCGGGCGTCCGGCGCCGCGACGCGAATAATTTCCGCGCCCAGTCGCAGCGCGCCGCAACCTCCCGGCGCCTGCACACTTCCCACCCGCCTGTCGCGCAGCGCCTGGCTGCCCTCGCCCAGCACCAGGCGTCCCATACCCTGCAGGAACGCCTCATCCCCTGCGGGGGACATATAAGCCTTGGTCAGCTCTTCCGCCACCAGTGTCCGCTGGGCCTCGCGCACGGCATCGAATACCGGGCACCGGCCCTGTTCATCCATGTAGATGCCCACCGTGAGATCCACCTTGTCCGGGTTGGGGTCCGCTCGACAGGCCGCCGCAAGGCCCAGAATCACATCGGCGGGTACGCGTTCAAGCTTATCCAGCATGGGTCAAACTCCAGTTAAGTAAGTGATGCCGCGCCCGGCGGCTCACAACTGCGCCAACAGGGCAGTCAGAAATTGCCAGAAGGGCGGCACGGTCTCGATCCGCAGGCGCTCCGTCGGCGAATGTGCACCCCGGATCGTGGGTCCGAAGGACAGAATGTCGAGGTCGGGTTTCTTGCCCTTGAGTATGCCGCACTCCAGGCCGGCGTGAATGGCTTTTACCGCTGGGCGCTGCCCGAACAGTTGCTCGTGCAGAACAGACGCGCGTTCCAGCAGCGGACTGTCAAAATCGGGCTGCCAGCCGGGATAGCCCACCACCTGGGTGACCTCCAGTCCAAATTGCCGGGCCAGGCCAAGCACCTGCTGTTGCAGCGGCAGGCTCTGGGTTTCGTTAAAAAAGCGGAAGCTGGATTCCAGCATCAACTGGCCGTCGGCCAGAACAATTCGCGCGAGATTAATACTCAGGTCCACCAGTTCCGCCGGCCGCACCAGGTTGTAGGCCTGGGCGCCGTGCGGAAACAGGCCGACAAGGTCAAGCAGCGCCCGGCTATCAGCCGCCGTCAGCACCCGGTCGCAGTCGCTCGCCCGCAGGCTGATCTCCAGCGCGGCGTCCGCCGCCGGCAGATAGCTGAGCCACTGGTCCCGCAACTGCTGCAAACGCCCCTGCAGTCGCGCCCCCTGCCCCGCCGGACAACTGAACAGCAGGCTGCCCTCGCGCGGAATAACATTGTGCGCCACACCGGCATCGAAGCGGGCCAGCTGCACTTCCGGGATATCCGCAAGGCAAAACGCCAGCAACTTGATGGCGTTGCCCAATTGCTGGTGTATCTGGATACCTGAATGCCCACCCGCCAGCCCCTGCAGGGACAACTCCCACTGCTCCGCGCCGGCGGGAACCGGCTGCAGCTCAAAAGAGCGGCGCAGTTCCCAGCCGCCGCCCCCGGTACAACCGATGTACAACTCGTTCCAGTCCTCGGTATCCAGGTTGAGCATCAGCGAACCCGACAACAGCGAAGGATCGAGGTTGAGCGCGCCGCCCAAGCCTGTTTCCTCGTCGACCGTGAACAACAGTTCCAGCGGCGGGTGTTTCACCCCGGGGTCGGTCATCAAGGCCAGCGCGGCGGCGCAACCCACCCCGTTATCGGCGCCGAGGGTTGTCCTGTCCGCCCGCAGCCAGCCGTCGGCAACCTGCAGGTCCAGGGGTTCGCGGCTGAAGTCGTGGTCCTTGTCCCCGGTTTTTACCGTCACCATATCGAGATGGTTCTGGATAATCACCATGGGCCGATCCGCCATACCCTCGCTGGCGGCAACAGATACCACCAGGTTGCCGGTAGCGTCCTCGCGCCACGGGTGCCCGCCCTGCACCGCCAGCCCGATCACATACTGACGTACAGCGGCCTCCTCCCTGGAAGGCCTGGGAATCTGGGTGATCTGGTAAAAATGCTCCCACAGATGTGCAGGTTGCAATGGATAGTCAGCGGGTTTCACGGCGGGCCTCCTTCAAACGAGCCGGGATTATACCCGAGCGGACGAGACGGCCACCACTGCATCCCCACGCTGTGCTAACCTGCGCCCGACAACCGGGCCGCGCCAGAGCGAGAGCATGCACAAGCACTACATTACCCCGCAACAACTACTCAGGGACGCCTTCGAACTGGCCTGCCAGGTATTTGAAAGTGGCTTCCGACCCGACTGTGTTGTCGGGGTATGGCGCGGCGGCACCCCGGTGGCGATCGCGGTTCACGAGTTGCTGAAGGTACTGGGCGTCGCGGCGGATCACGCGGCGATCCGTACCAGTTCCTACAGCGGCATAAACCAGCGCAAAGATCGCGTACAGATCGAGGGGCTGGATTACCTGACCCGTAATTTCGGCGCAAATGACGCCCTTCTCCTGGTAGACGACGTGCACGATTCCGGCCTGTCCCTGCAGCAGGTTATCGCGGATCTGCACGGGGCCTGCGGGGCGGACACCCCGGATATACGGGTCGCCACGCCCTACTTCAAACCGGGGAAGAACCTCACCGGGAACAAACCTCATTACTACCTTCACCAGACAGATGACTGGCTGGTGTTCCCCCATGAGCTGGCGGGGCTGAGCCCGGAGGAGATGGCGGCCAACAAACCGGAACTGGCAGCCCTGCTGCCGCGCCTGGCCGGCAAGTGGCGCTAGAATACAGCGGGGTATAAATCACCCCCCGTTGCGCTTCCGGACACCGAAACCAGACTTATTACACAGAAAACCCGGGCACTTTTTACGCCCAATCGTTGTCCGATAGTCATAGACTTCAATCGGTATTGGTGACTATTGAACAGAGCAACTCATGAAACGACTGGATAATGGCAGGCCGAGCCTGGTGGAATTCCTCGGGAGCATCAAGTTTTCCCGGGAGCAGACCGTCACGACCGACCATGTCGAAAGTGGTGAGCACTTTGCCCGCCTGCGGCCTGTTACCCGCCGCAAGCGCCGCGTCGAAGACGCCCAGCTGATTCGCAGCGCCAATTGAGCCATCGCCTTATACGTCGACCAGGCGTACAAACGGCTTGATGTAATCGCTGGTGCATACAGACCAGCGCTCATGCGGCTCTACAAGGTGATTTGCTATCACCGCAAAAACCAGCGGGTTAAAGGGAAAGCCCACATGGCTGGCCATGACCGCCATATTACTCACGTAATGGGGGTCGCCTTCACAGCGGGCAATGCCCGCACCCACGATCCCGTCTGACTCGCTGAACAGGGCCAGTACCGGTACCCTCAATTCGCCACCGCTGTAGGTGTAGTTCACCCAGCGCGCCAGCATGACCTCATCCACCTCGACATTATCGTTGTAGACACGCCCCATCAGCTTGTAGAGCGAAGTACCCCGGGGGTCACCGTAGGGCGTCCCCAGGGTAATAACCTGGCGAACCCATTGCGGGAAGCGATGGGCCAGCGCCACCGAATACAAACCACCCAGACTCCAGCCGATCAGCGTGACCTTGCCGCCACTGGCCCGATACTCCGCCGCGACCCGCTCGGCGACAAGGTCCTCGGTGTGGCGCCGGTGCGCCAGAAAATCGTCAAGACTGACCGGGCGCACCTCGCTGGCATTGCGACCCAGCCCCCAGGGTATGGCCCTGTAGCCACGGCCATTGAGAAATTTGCGAAGGCGCGAGGTGGAGCCATCGGCGCCCATGAAACCCGGAATGGTCATTATGGTATGGCCGTCACCCTGCGGCAGGGTGCGCAGCACCGGAGCCAGCAGCGCGCTGCTGCTCATCTCGAGGAATACCCGCCCGAACTCCATGACACTGTGGCGCAGCCGTGGCGGACGCAAATCCCTGCGGCGGCCCGTCTGAGTGTAGGCTGATACGGCCATCTGCTCCCCTCACATGTCACTTCGTCTTCCATTGTGGCGACAATCAGGGTACGAATACAGCAAAAGCCCGGACTTCGGGTTTAACATTTCATGCTAGAATTGACCGCTTCGCACAACCAAACCGCGCCCTTCAGGGCCGGCATCTGCCATTTTTCATGACTGACTCCCGCGACAACATCTACGCCGACCCGGACAACGCCCTCCTCTGCGATCCAGTGACAGGCGCCGGCCTGTTCCGCTTCGACGAGAGTGTTGCCCGGGTATTTCCCGACATGATCCGGCGCTCCGTGCCGGGCTACGCCACGATCGTCTCCATGACCGGCCTGTTGGCAGGGCGCTATGCGACGCCGGGCAGCACACTCTACGACCTGGGCTGCTCGCTGGGCGCGTCAACCCTGGCGATGCGCCAGAACATTCGGGAGCAGGATTGCCGTATCGTGGCGGTGGACAACTCCGCAGCCATGCTGGAGCGCTGCCGCAGTATCATCGATACCGACACCCACCACACCCCCGTGGAACTGGTCTGCGGCAACCTCCAGGAGGTGGCCATAGAACAGGCCTCGGTGGTGGTCCTCAACTTCACCCTGCAGTTCATTCCCCGCGAACAGCGCGACGCGGTGCTGAAGCGCATCTACCAGGGCCTGCTGCCGGGCGGCATCATGGTACTGTCCGAAAAAGTCACCTTTGAAGATCCCCACCTCGACGAACTGAATATCGACCTGCACCACCAGTTCAAGCGCGCCAACGGCTACAGCGACCTGGAAATCGCGCGCAAGCGCAACGCCATAGAGCAGGTCCTGTTGCCGGAGACCCTGCAACGCCACCGTCAGCGTATCGCCGACGCCGGCTTCAGCAGCTGTGATGTCTGGTTTCAGTGCTTTAATTTCGCGTCACTGATCGCCCTCAAATGAGCGCCCCCGAATGATCGACTACCAGCCCCTGATCAACCGCTGGCAAGGCGGTGCGATGGACGCCTGGGCGCAAGCGCTGCCGGCGCAGATCGCCAGCGGCCTGTCGCAGCAAAGATACGGTGACCTGCCGCGCTGGCTGCAGGTACTGGCGGAACTGCCGGACCTGGCCGTGGATCACGTGACTCTGAACCGCGCCCGCGTAGGGGCCGACAGCGACACTCCGCCGCAGCCGGCGTCGCTGGCGCAATTGCGCAGCAAACTGCAGGGCCTCCATCCCTGGCGCAAGGGACCCTTCGAGTTATTCGGGATCCATATCGATACCGAGTGGCGCTCCGACTGGAAATGGGATCGCCTGGCCAGCGCCATCGATGACCTCAAGGGCCGCAGAGTGCTGGACGTCGGCTGCGGCAGCGGTTACCACTGCTGGCGGATGCTGGGGGCGGGGGCGGCGGAAGTCATCGGTATCGACCCCACACCGCTGTTCGTAGTGCAGTTCTGGGCATTGCAGAAATACCTGCAGCGGGATGAAGTGTGGGTGCTACCCATAGGCATCGAGCAGTTGCCCCCAAAACTGGGCGCCTTCGACACGGTTTTTTCCATGGGCGTGCTGTACCACCGCCGCTCGCCCATGGACCACCTGTTGGAACTGCGCGACTGCCTGCGCCCGGGGGGCCAACTGGTACTGGAAACCCTGGTGATCGAAGGTGGCCCCGGGGACACCCTGGTACCCCAGGGCCGCTATGCCCGCATGGGCAACGTCTGGTTTTTGCCAAGTTGCCATACCCTGCTGGGCTGGCTGGGCAAGCTGGGATTTCTGGATGCCCGACTGGTGGATGTCACCGTGACCTCAACCGGGGAGCAACGCTCCACCGAATGGATGCGCTTTCACTCGCTGGCGGATTTTCTCGACCCGGCGGACAGCAGCAAATCCATCGAAGGGTATCCGGCGCCGCGCCGGGCGATTGTTACGGCGAGGGTACCCGGCGACTGGGAGCCGGTTACCTTTTAGCCGGGGAGTTTTCCCGGGACATGCGTTGCCGGGCTTCGTGCAGCAGGGCGATGAAGCGTTTACAAAAATAGTTCAGGAAAGAAGCGCTGCGCAAAACTGAATAAGGCAATTCTCGGCACGAGGGCACGACCGGGGAGCGGCTCCTCGAAAAAATCAGGGCGCGCCTAGCGTAGCAAACAAAAGTGGGGCTTTCTGCGAGGAGAGCCTGCCCCGCTTTTCGGGTACTGTCCGAGTCCCAATTTTTTGCGCAGCAAAAAAATGGTCGAGTTCCGCAGCTGCCACTTTTGTGTGCGCTTGAGATTTCTCTCGATACAAGGGTGTGGCGGGGACGTGGCTCCTCGAAAAATCAGGCCGCGCCTAGCGTAGCAAACAAAAGTGGGGCTTTCTGCGAGGACTGTCCGAGTCCCAATTTTTTGCGCAGCAAAAAATGGTCGAGTTCCGCAGCAGCCACTTTTGTTTGCGGAGCTGCGGCCTTTTCGAGGAGCCACTTCCCCGCCGTGCCCGGTTTGGCGCAGTAACTGCATACATCTTTCAGTGCAGCGACTTATCCACCTGGTGATCCTGGAACACGCACTCGAACACATCGCGGAAGGTGCGGGCGAAATGCACGTTGATACCCTCGCGCAGGTAATCCGGCAGCTCCTCGAAATCGCGGCGGTTAGCATGCGGCAGAATCAGCTCCATAATCTTGCTGCGCCGGGCGGCAATCACCTTCTCGCGGATACCGCCCACCGGCAACACCTGCCCGGTCAGAGTCAGCTCCCCGGTCATGGCCAACGGTCGCTTGATGCGCTCCTTGCGGGCCAGCGACACCAGCGCCGTCGCGATAGTAATACCGGCGCTGGGGCCATCCTTCGGCGTCGCGCCCTCCGGCACATGCAGATGCACCATACTGATATCGAAAAAATCCGGATGACAGCGATAGTCCTTCAAGTGTGCCGACACATAGCTGTAGGCTATTTCCGCCGACTCCTTCATCACATCCCCCAGCTTGCCCGTCATCTTGAAGCCGCGATTGAGCGTGTGAATCTGGGAAGACTCAATGGCCAGAGTCGCACCGCCCATGGCAGTCCAGGCCAGGCCGGTGGCGACACCCAGGCCGCGCATCGGCTTGTCCGGCTGAAACGGCGGCTTGCCCAGCAGCTCATCGATATCTTTCTTACCGATCCGCAGCTTGTCATCGTCCCCATCAAGCAGGCGCACAATGGACTTGCGCATAATGCGCGCCAGTTGCTTTTCCAGCGTGCGCACCCCCGCCTCGCGACAGTAGGAATCGATCACATACTTGAGGGCCGCCTCATTGATCTTGAGCTGCTCCTCATTCAGCCCGTGCCGCTCCAACTGCCGCGGCCACAGGTGATTCTTCGCGATAGCGAGCTTCTCCTCCGCGACATATCCCGACAGGCGCAAAGTTTCCATGCGATCCAGCAGGGGACCGGGAATCGTGTCGAGCTGGTTAGCCGTGCAAATGAACAGCACCTTGGACAGATCCACCCGCAGGTCGAGGTAGTGGTCCAGGAAATCCTTGTTCTGCTCCGGGTCCAGCACCTCCAGCAGAGCCGAGGCGGGATCGCCCCGAAAGGAAGCCCCGATCTTGTCGATCTCGTCCAGCATAATCACCGGATTGCTTACATTCACCTCCTTGAGAGCCTGCACAAACTTGCCCGGCATGGCGCCGATATAGGTGCGGCGGTGGCCCTTGATCTCGGCCTCGTCGCGCATGCCACCAAGGCTGAAGCGATAGAACTCCCGGCCCAGCGCATCGGCCACCGAGCGCCCGATGCTGGTTTTGCCCACACCGGGGGGGCCCACCAGCAGAAGAATGGAACCGGAAATCTCACCTTTGAACGAGCCCACCGCAAGGAACTCAAGAATACGGTCCTTCACATCTTCCAGGCCCTCGTGATGCTCATTGAGCACCTTTCGGGCGCGCTTCAAATCGAGCTGGTCCTCCGAGAGGACACCCCAGGGCACCGAGGTGGCCCAGTCGAGGTAGTTGCGGGTGACCGCATACTCCGGGGAACCGGTTTCCAGCATTGCCAGCTTGCGCATCTCCTCCTCGATCCGCGTGGTAGCCGCCGGCGGCAGCGTCAGATCGCGAATACGCTCCTCGAACATTTCCACATCGGTGGTGCGGTCGTCCTTGGAGATACCCAGCTCCTTCTGGATAACCTTCATCTGCTCACGCAGGAAAAACTCGCGCTGCTGCGAGGAGACTTTTTCATTCACCTGGCTGGTGATCTGGCTTTGTAACTGCGCGACCTCGCGCTCCTTGCGCAACAGGGTGAGCACTTTCTCCATGCGCGACACCAGCGGCAGCGTGTCCAGAATTTCCTGCAACTTGTCCCCCGAGGCGGTGGTCAGGGCCGCTGAGAAATCCGCCAGCAGGCTGGGCTGGTTGGGACTGAAGTTGGCCAGGTACTGCTTGAGCTCCTCGCTGTACAGCGGGTTCAGGGGCAGCAGTTCCTTGATCTCCTTGATCAGGGCCATCGCATAGGCCTTGACCTCGTCGGAGCCGCGTTCGCCCTGGCTGCCGGGATACTCCACCTGCACCAGGTAGGGGGGCTTGTCACTGAGCCAGCGCACAATACGGAAGCGCTTCACGCCCTGGGCGAGAAACTGGCCCTTCTGCTCTGCCAGCGGTGGGCGATGCAGGCGTACGACACAGCCGATTTCGGGAAATCGGCGCGCTTCGATGGCGGCGGGGTCGGCCTCATTGACATAGGACAGGCCGATCAAACCGTGACCCGCCTTTCCCACCGCTTCGAGGGTAGACCCCCACTGCCCGGGATTGATGCCCACCGGTTGCACCTGCCCGGGGAAAAACGGGCGGTGAGGGAGCGGCATCAGGTAGAGTTTATCGGGCAGGACGTCATCCGCCACTGCCGGGGCCTGGGGCCCTGACTTGGGGGGGGGTGAGACCACCTCCGCGTCTATCGCTTCATCGCGTTCATTCATTGTTGTCCAGGGCCTTGTCTGTCACAGGGGATAGTCTTGTATATATATGGGCCAGCAGTCATTTTTCAAGCAAAGACGGCCACAGCCCATTCTCCCGTTACCCAAGTGTAGGTATACTTTTGCAGCCCACCTACCCGGGGCCCCAGCCCACCCTGACCCTCCGAGGACCCACGCAGTGCATATAGACAAACTCTCCATCCAGGAGCTGCAAGAACAACTGACAACCCTGCAGGCGCAGTACCACAAACTCGGGGAGTCTGGACTGGCGTTGGACCTGACCCGGGGCAAACCCTGCGCTGAACAGGTCGCGCTGGCGGACGAACTGGACGGGATACTGCAGGGCAACTACCTCGCGGCAGACGGCACCGATACCCGCAACTACGGCGGACTGGACGGCCTGCCTGAAGCCAGAGCCCTGTTCGGGGAAGTATTGGGCCTGCCCGCGGAGGAGACTATGGTGGGCGGCAACTCCAGCCTGACCATGATGTACCAGGTGGTGGAATTCGCGCTGACCGAAGGCCTGCGGGGACCGGAGTCGGCCTGGGGCAACAGCGACGCCGTCAAGTTCATCTGCCCGGTACCGGGCTACGACCGGCACTTTGCTATCTGCGAGCACCTGGGCATTGAGATGCTGAATGTGCCCATGCTGGACAGCGGGCCCGACATGGACGCAGTCGAGGCCCTGTTAAAAGAGGATTCGTCCATCAAGGGCATCTGGTGCGTGCCGCGTTTTTCAAACCCCACGGGCTGCGTCTACAGCGACCAGACCGTGGAGCGGATCGCCAGGCTGCCGGACCTGGCAGGGGAGGACTTCCTGGTGATGTGGGACAACGCCTATGCGGTGCACACACTGCGTGAGCAGGCCGCGGCGCTGGCTTCCATCAGCGAGTATTGCCGCGCCCATAACACCATGGATAACGTTTTCCAGTTTGGTTCCACCTCCAAGATAAGCTTTGCCGGCGCCGGCGTCGCTTTTCTGGGCAGCAGCAGGAAAAACCTGGCCGCCCTCGGCAAACACCTCGGCAACCAGAGCATTGGTCCGGACAAGGTCAATCAGCTGCGTCACGTGCGTTTTCTGAAAGATTCAGACCACCTCGCAGCCCATATGGCGAAGCACGCGGCCCTTATCCGCCCCCGCTTCGACAGTGTGCTGGACACCCTTGACCGGGAACTTTCCGGCACCGGGATGGGCAGCTGGACGAGGCCGCTGGGCGGTTACTTCATCTCATTCGACACCCTGCCCGGGCTGGCGGGGGAAGTGGTCAAACTGGCGGGAGCCATCGGCGTAAAGTTGACCCCGGCGGGAGCCACCTTCCCCTATGGCAAGGATCCCAACGACAGCAACATCCGGCTGGCGCCGACCTTTGCGACGGAGCAGGCGGTAAAGGATGCAGTGGCCGCGTTTGTGGTATGTGTGCGCCTGGCAACGGTACAACAACGTCTGCGGTAGACTATCTATCGACCGCACACCTCGCTTCCCAAGGTGGCCTGGCCCTGTAGTACGGGAGCCGTACCCGCGCGACAGCTGTCGCGAATACCCGGTGTTACCGGGCAGGCCGCCGCCTGTCAGGGTTTGGGATTGGCCATAGCCGCCTGCAGCTGTTTGAGTGCCTCTACCTGCTCCGGTGGCAACGCAACCGGCTCACAGCGCGGGTCCGTGTTCTGTATGGCCTTTATCATTGTCGGCGTGAGCGGGATGGGGTCGCAGCCATGGCCCTGCTCGCAGATCATGTCACGGTCCGGGTTGGCCTTTACGTGACAGGCAAAGCAGTTGCCGCCGAATCGATTCACGACATCGACAAATCCGCGGCTGCGAATCCTGCTGCCCTCGGCTGACACATCCAGCTCAATAAACTCCCAGTCCCGGGTCGCCGGACTAAATCCTTCCTCATGCTTCACCATGACCTCAGTGGGCACGAGTTGCACTACTGAACCCGCCGGGTAACTGCCGGTACCGGCATTGGCCACTGCCAGGGTCGCATTGAGATCGCCCTGCAGATTGCTCACGAAAAAGCCACGCACGGGCGTCATGTCCCTGATGCAGCTGAAAGTCTCGTCATCAATGGGTGAGTCTGACGCCCAGGTTTGCACGCCATAGATAACCAGCGCGGCGCAAAGCCCCGCTCTTGTCGATAAACTCATGATGGCTGACCCCTCAGGATGCGCAGCCGGACCCGACCATTCGGGCAATCACTGCCTTACTCAACATAGACCATCCTGCAGCTAACAACCACTTATTCAGAGTGAGGCGCTGGCAAAAACCGACATCAGCGAATCGCGGATTCAGGCCGGCCCTGCCAGTAAAAGGGCAGCAGTTGGCTGTCACCGGTGCTGACTTCGCGCAGGGAGTCAGCCTCGTACAGGCGCCCGTTCAGCATCACGTAGCTGATATCGTCGGTGTTGTGGATATCTTCCAGGGGGTTGGCATCGAGAACGACAAGGTCGGCGAGCTTCCCCGGTTCCAGCGAGCCGATATCCGCATCCATACCCATATAGGTGGCCGGGTTGATGGTAGCGGCCGCCAGAGCCTGCATGGGACTGAAGCCGCCCCGCGCGAAACTCCACATCTCCCAGTGGCTACCCAGCCCCTCGCGCTGGCCATGGGCGCCGGTATTGACCATCACTCCCTCCTTCAGCAGCACCAGCGCCGCCGCGGCAGCGTCGTCGTCCCGGTAGTCCTGTTCCGGCGCCATTGGCCGCCGCACCGAGCGCGGCTGCAGCACAGTCGGCGGCACGAAATTGGAGAGTATCGGGTGCTTCCAGACTTCCGTTTGCTGGTAGTAGTAATCCTCCGAGGTAAGCCCGCCAAACGTAACCACCAGGGTGGGCGTATAGCCCGCCTGGGAATGGCTCCACAGCTGGGTGACATCGTCATACATGCGCATCGTAGGCACGTTGTGCTCCACCCCCGTAATGCCGTCCGCCACCAGGTTCATGTCCTGGTGATACAGGGAGCCGCCCTCGGCGACCGTCATCAAACCCTCCATGCGCGACGCTTCTATCACCTGCTGGCGCTGCTCGCGACGGGGCTGGTTGTAGTTCTTGATGCTGATGGCCCCCTGGGCCTTGAGGCGACGAGCATGGGCCAGGGCATCATCGAGGCTGTCCACCGGCGAGTAGTAAAGGCTCTCGGCTCCATAGACGATCTCACCCGTTGAGAAGATACGCGGCCCCAGGATTCGCCCCGCCCGCGCGTACTCGGCGGCGGCAAACGCCTGGTGGGCGCTGCTGGAAGGGTTGTGTACGGTGGTCACGCCCAGCGCCAGGTGGGCCAGCAGGTCCCAGTTCTGTTGCGGGATGATCTCGCCGCTGCCATAGGGTCCGTGGGCGTGGATGTCCACCAGGCCGGGAATCAGCGTTTTGCCCGCCAGGTCGATGACCTGGAAATCGTCCGGGACCGCTACCTCGGCCACCGGACCCAGTTCGAGGATGCGATTGCCGCGCACCAGTACCGTGCCCTGCTCTATCACCTGCCGCTCGGCGTTCATCGTCACAATACGCGCATTGGTCAACGCAATGCTCGTATCGGGGCGTGCGTACGCGACCGTCATGGACAGGTCGACACCTTCCCCGGGGCCATCGAAATCCGCCGCCATCGCCTCCTCGACGGCAACGGTATTCAGCGTTGGGCCCGTCGACCAGCCCAGCGCGTTGCCGTCTGCCGACCAGTGCAGGTAGGCGCCCCCGACCCGACTGGCCTTGACCGTGGGAAAGGCGGACTGGGCGCCGTCCAGGGCCACGGTCTTGCCACTGGCCATGTATGGGGAGACATAAACCTGGTAGCCCCGGATAAAGGCGATGTGACGCCCGTCGGGAGCCAGCCGGATCGCGGTGGCATCACCGGCAGTGGCCAGTTCCCGCACATCCTCGCCGTCGAGGTTCATGGAAATCAGCGCTGTGCTGGCGCTATCGCTGTCGCGGCCGCTGGCAGACCCGGCCCTGTCCTGGACATAGAGGCGATCGTCCGGGCCGAAGTGGGCATGGCTGCCACGCTTACTGACAAAATGGGTGACGCCGGTGGCGATATCCAGGGTGTATATCCCGGGCCGCTGCCCCCACTCGGGATTCAACAGGGCATCACCGGGGCGCTTTTGCAAGGCCAGGGTTTTACCGTTCGCCGCTATCGCCAGACCGGTGTACTGGCCCCGCTCCAGCTGCAGGCCTGTCGATTTGCCACCGCTGGCGGGAACCCGGTGCAGTGTGCTGAGGGCCTGGTCGTTCCAACGCAGAAAATAGACCGCGCTGCTGTCCGGCGCCCAGACAGGTTCGTAGTCGAAACCCTCGTCCGCATCAGTAGTGAGAAGCTGCGGCGCGGCTTCCCCGCGCTTGACGTAAAGCCTGCCCAGCGACTCGAATACCACCGCGCTGCCATCCGGGGCGCGACTGGCGCCACGCACCATCCTGGTATCGAAACTCTCTGGCGCCACATCCACTTTGAAACGCGGTGCCGGATATACGTCGCGCCGATCCTTGATCCGGAACGGAATTTGCGTCACTTCGCCTGAATCAAGGGCGAGCTTCCAGATTTTCCCTCCAGCCCAGAACACCAGGTTGCGGCTGTCCGGCGTCCAGTCCATATTGGGGTAGAGGCCGTGTACAGCCCAGGTCTCCTGCATATCCTGGTCGAGCTTGTCGTAAACCATCCGCTCTTCGCCGGTTTCCAGGTTCATCACGAACAAGCGGGAAGCGGCGCGCACCCGCTTGACGTAGGCCAGCCACTTGCCATCGGGGGAAGGGGTAGGCCGCACAGCGCCGCCGGCTCCGCCGACGACGGTGCTCACCTCGCCGTCCGCCAGATCGACCTTGCGGATCTGGAAAATCTCACCGTTGCTGTCCTGGTGGTAGATAAAAGTATTGCCTGGAGTGGTATTGAGCGTGAAATAGATAGCGCTGCCGTCAGGCGCGAAGATCGGCTCGCCCTGCTCTTTCTGGAAGGATTCATTGGGGCGTTCGACAACGGGCTGTCCCTGCTGCTGCTCGCCACCGCCGGCGTGATAGAGCCAAATCTCCCCGGTACCGAGGGAGCGGGACGTGGTGAAGTGCTTGCGCGCCGCGATGTATTCGCCGTCCGGACTCCAGGCGGGATTATTGAGCAGGCGAAACTGTTCATGGGTGACCTGGCGCAGCTCACCGCCAGCCAGTTCCATGACCCAGATATTGTCCCCGCCCGCCCGGTCCGAGGTAAATGCGAGCGCTTTTCCATCCGGGCTGAATCGCGGCTGCATGTCCCATGCGTGGCCACTGGTCAGGGCCCTGGCATCACCACCGGCCAGCGGAATCTGATAGATATCCCCGAGAAAATCAAATGCGATGTACTTGCCGTCAGGCGACACGTCCAGGCTCATCCAGGTGCCCTCGGTGACGTCAATCTCCACCGGGGTTGGCGCCACGCCGTAGGCGGGCTTATTCACATCCCAGGCGGCCTCCTCTTCCGCGCTCGCTGGCACTGCGACCAACACCGCGGCCATAACAAGATACAGCAAGGCAGCACTGCCCAGGGTGAGAGTGGTGGAGCGCGAAACCATACAACGGTGGGCAAATAGGGATACTGGGCGCATGACGAGGCCTGTTTTTGGAGTGGGGGAACAGCGCTGCATTATAGGGCGCGCTCCACTGCGCCGCCAGCGAGCGCTGTGCACCGGCACCAGCCGCGCTGCTTCAGTAGGGGTGATCCGGATCCAGTTCGAAGGTTTCCACCACCCAGTCGTAATAGAGGCCGCTGGAGAGGAAGTCCTGGTATATCTCATTGACCAGGTTCACCAGTTTCTTAACCGCATAATCCACGTCGCCGTCGAGGACGTGCAGGGTGAGCGCCACATCGCCGCCGCGGTTGTAGGTCCTGAGCGCGACTTTAGCCGGGTCGCAGCGGCGATGCGCCGGCAGGGCGGCGTCCTGGCGCGCCAGCAGCCAGCCCTTGAAATCCGGATACATGGTCGAGCCGGAGGGTACCGCGGGCAGTACGCAGCTTATGCGCAGGGTCTGCCTCGCCTCGTTCCACACCCACTGGAAAACCTGGTCCCGGTGCCAGCGCGACCTGAATTCCGCACCGCCCGCGCGTTCGTACTGCCGGCTGAAACCGCGGAAAACGCCGCGGCTGGCATAGTGTTCAAGCAGGTCGCCGACCTGCCCTGCCGCGCCCATCAGTGGGCCACCGCACCAACACCCGGCTCCGCGTTGAGGGAGACACCCGGCGGGTAATCCCGGGGCGAAGTGAAATCCTTCAGTGCCTGGCAGTTGATCAGGCTGGATACTTTCTGGTCCCGGGCCAGTTTCCAGGCGCGCGCCAGGGCGGCGCGAAACTCTTCCACGGTGCGCACATACTCGCCGTTGGCGCCCAGGCCCTGGGCCATCTGGTCGTAGCGCAGGTTTTCCTGGAACAGGTACATCTGCAGGGAGCGGGCCGAGCGCGCGGCGTTGGTCCACACCCCCCAGGCGTTGTTGTTGTAGACGATGGTGATCGTCGGCAGCTTGTACTTGTTGGCGGTATCCAGTTCGAACATGCTGTAGGCGACGCCGGCGTCACTGGTCACACAGATCGTCGGCGTGCCCTCATAACCTTTCTGGGGACCGACGCCGCGCTGCACAGCGGTACAGGCGCCCATCATCATCGACATATCGGGCCCGATCGCGCCGTACTGGTAGGGGGGAACAATCATCTGGCCCGGGCGCCGCGCGCGCAGGTAACGTCCGGAAAACAAGCCGATGGTCCAGCCACCCCCGCCCGCCACCACCGCCAGACGGTCTTCTGTGCCGTTATCGATAAAGTGCTGGGTTTCGTAGGAGATCACCGCCGGGTGCAGGTGATTGGTCTGCTTGCTGTACTGCAAACCCAACTGGTAGGTGTCGTCGATATGTGTCTGGTACGCCTGTTTCGCCTTCGCGATTTCATCCACCCAGGCACCCCGTTTCTTGCTCCTGACCGTATCCTGCAGAGCCTCCAGGAACAGGGCCGCGTCGGCGACGATCCCCAGGTCCAGCGGCCAGTTGCGCCCGAGTTCATTCTGGTCGGGATGCACCCGGACGGTTTTGATATCCGGGCTCAGGCGATACTCCCCGGGGCTGGGCATACAGTACTGGCCGATGAAAATAACGAGGTCCGCGCTGAGCAGGGCGTCCGGCGCCGCCATGACGCACAGGCGGTGATCATCGGAGATGGCGCCCCGGGTGGGACCCGAGGTGGCGACCGCGATGTCGCCCTTCTCGGCGACCTTGACCAGGGCATCCCAGCCCCTGCGCTGGAACACGCCCTGCCCGGCCACGATCAGCGGGCGCTGGGCCTTGTCGATCATCTTGACGACCTGGGCCATTTCACTGGTCCCGGGGTAGGGCCGCGAGTCACTTCGATACTGGCTCTTGTCGTAATAGTCCTTGAGTTCGTCGGGGCTCTTGAAACGCGCACGGGCCACCTCCGCCGGGAAGTCCAGGTGCACGGGGCCCGGTATACCCGACTTCAGCTCGCGAAAAGCGTAGCCGCCGTATTCGTGTACACGGGAGGGATCGATCAGGCGTTTGCCATACTTCCTGATACCCACCGTAAGGGGCTGCTGGTATCCGGTCTGGATAAACGCCTCGCGGTCGTCACCGGCGATCATCATATTGCTCGCCAGCACCAGCAATGGGGTGCGCGCGGCGCTGGCTGCAGCGATATTCATGATCATGTTGGTGAAGCCGGGCCCCTCGGTGCCGGAGGTGGCCGCCACCTCGCCGGTCGCGCGGGAAAAACCGTCCGCCATGGCGCACATGGAGCCCTCCATGCGGCCCCCGTATGAGGGAATGCCCGCTGCGGCCAGGGCATTGATCACCGTGTAGTTGCCGGGGCAGCAGAACAGGGCCGCCAGCTCCTCCTTCACGCAGACCTGGGCGAACACTTCCGCCCCGCTCATGCCGCGCCCCTCGAATTTACCGGGAGCCGGCGCCTCCTCCAGCGAGGCGGTGAAATCGGCGGGAATCCGGATGGAGGGAATGGTGACATCCGCGACGTTCACCTGGTCCGCCGTAAACGCCTTCGCGCTGGCCCCCGCGGCCACCGCGGCGCCGACCCCGGCTGCCGACTTGCGCAGAAAATCCCTGCGCGAGGTGCTCTCCCGCGCTATCTCGCCGTGCTGGCTGTCCGCATCCTGCTGGTTCTGCTTGTCCATAATGTGCTCCTGTCAGTTACACGAATCTTCGGGTCTGTAGCGGGATCCGGTGGCCTCGTCGGGCGCACCCGGCAAGGTTCAGGGCTGCTCAACCCACAGACTCTTGACGAAATAGACGGCATCCCACACGGCCTCATCACTGCCCAGCGCGGCGCGCCACGCGGGCATGGCCACGCCGGCACCATTGGCAATACTGTTGTAAATGTCCTGGTCGCTGCTGCCGTTGTAGTAATGGGCGGGCAAGGTCAGGTCGGTAGCGTCAGAAATAACATCGAGCTGGGCGCGGCCGTCTACCCCGTGGCACTCGGTGCAGTACTGCCGGAATATCTGGGAGCCGCGCTCCACTGCCTCGGCATTGTCCGGCGGCTGCGCCAGGGCACCGGGTATGGCGAGCATCCCGATGCACGCCACCGCCGCGGGGCCCCGCGCGTAAATAGCCAACAAGCGGACACCCCGTGACTTACAGGTTTGTAGAGATATGGTGGGATTGGAAAGACCGAATACCATGGTCGGGGCTCCTGCCTGCCGGTGAGTAAGTTACCAGCATAGCCCCTGCGGTTGGCAGTGCAAACAGTGATTTTCTTTGGAGGGACCCCGCTCCCCCGCCAGGCGGGTCAGGCGGTGCGCGCGGGACTTGCGACGCCAGCCAGCGCTGCTTACTCCTCGCTGCCGCGCTGCCCCGGGGACATGCCGGCAAAGGGGAAACTGGTGACATTGCCCCCGGCGGCCGTGTCGGAAATCTTGCCACTGCCCTCCTTGTCGACCTCGTCGATACGGATAATGGCCTGCAGGGGAATATAGCTGCGTTTGACGCCGCTGAACTCATTCTTGAGCTTTTCCTCGCCGGGGTCCACCACGATCTTGGAGCGCTCCCCGAAGACAAACTCTTCCACCTCGATAAAGCCCCACATATCGCTCTGGTAGATTTGCCGGGCGAACACTTCGAACACCTGGTTGCCGTTCTGGAAAATCACCTTGTAGACAGGTTGGGTTGCCATGGTTTCCTCATTGAATGGGACTGCAAACGGGGCGTCGCAGCAGCCGCCGGTTTTTGGGGGCGGCAATCTTACCACCATGCACGCAGATTACCAGACGGGCTGGGTTTCACCGATGTTCCTCTGTATAATCCGCTGCCCTTTTCAGTATGGATCAATAGTCGGCGGTTCGCCCGTCGCATGAGGCCCGGTGAGCAAAAAACTCTACATCAAGACCCACGGCTGCCAGATGAACGAGTATGACTCGGCCCGCATGCGGGATCTGCTGCGCGAAAGCCACGACCTCATCCCCACCGACAATCCGGAGGACGCTGACGTCCTGCTGCTAAACACCTGTTCTATAAGGGAAAAAGCTCAGGAGAAGGTGTTTCACCAGCTGGGGCGGTGGAAGCGGCTCAAGCAGAAAAACCCCGGCCTGGTGATAGGGGTCGGCGGTTGTGTCGCCAGCCAGGAAGGCGCCGAAATCGGCCGCCGGGCGCCCTATGTCGACCTGGTATTCGGCCCGCAGACCCTGCACCGCCTGCCCGAGATGATTGAACGGCGCGGCCCCGCCGGTACCATTGTGGTCGATGTCAGCTTCCCCGAGATAGAGAAATTCGACCGTTTGCCGGAACCAACCGTGGAAGGCCCCAGCGCTTTTGTGTCAATCATGGAAGGATGCAGCAAATACTGCACCTTCTGCGTGGTGCCCTATACCCGCGGTGAAGAGGTCTCGCGGCCGCTGGACGATGTCATCGCCGAAATCGCTCACCTGGCAGACGGCGGCGTAAGGGAAGTGAACCTGCTGGGACAGAACGTAAACGCGTATCGCGGCGACAATCACCTTGGTGAAACCGTGGAATTTGCCGAGTTGCTGCATATGGTTGCCCGCATCGATGGTATCGAGCGTATTCGCTATACCACCTCACACCCGGTGGAATTTTCAGACGCCCTGATCGACGCTTACGCAGAGATTCCGCAACTGGTGGACCACCTGCACCTGCCGGTGCAGAGCGGCTCGGACCGTATCCTCATGGCCATGAAGCGCGGCCACACCGCGCTGGAATACAAGTCGAAGATTCGCCGCCTGCGCAAGCTGCGCCCCAATATCAGCATCTCGTCCGATTTCATTATCGGCTTCCCCGGCGAAACCGAGGCCGACTTCGCAGCCACCATGAAGCTGGTGGAAGAAATCGGCTTCGACAGTTCGTTCAGCTTCGTCTACAGCGCGCGCCCCGGCACGCCTGCAGCGGAACTGCCGGACGACACCGATGAAGACACCAAGAAACGCCGCCTGCAGATACTGCAAAGCCGAATCATCCAGCAGGCACAGCTGATCAGCCGGCGCATGGTAGGCAACCGCGAAAAGATACTGGTGACCGGCGTGTCGAAGAAGGACCCCGGGCAGTTACAGGGCCGCACCGAGAACAACCGGGTAGTGAATTTCGCCGCCAGCGACCACAGCCTGATCGGCCAATTCGCCGAAGTGGACATCCTGGAGGCCCTGCCAAACTCCCTGCGCGGCACGATGGCTGGTTGACGCTGGTGATTTCCCGTATATCCTTAGAATCTTTACTACTGCCCCCTGCCGGGCCCCCCTTATTTTGACTAGCGATCCTTCCCAGACACCGCCAACGCAGCAAAACCTTACCCTCGAACCCAGCGATGCGCGCCACCTGGCAGCTTTATGCGGCCAACTGGACAGCCATTTGCGGCAGATCGAACGGCGCTTTGGCCTCACGCTCAGTGCCCGTGGCAACCAGTTCCTGCTGGAAGGCAATGCCGACTCCGTGGCGGCCGCGGCGCAGCTGCTCACCCACCTGTATGCGGAAATCTGCCTGGGTTTTGAGCTCACGCCCGAATCCCTGCACCTGCAATTACAACACAGCGAACTCGAGCACCTGGTAAGCGAGCCTGCCGGTGACGATTCGCCAGTGCAGGCCATCAGGGTAATACGCACCAAGCGCGCCCCGATCAAGCCCCGCGGCAAGAACCAGCAGGCTTACGTGCGCACCATCGGGCAATGCGATATCAATTTCGGCATCGGACCGGCAGGCACCGGCAAGACCTACCTCGCGGTTGCCTGCGCGGTAGAGGCGCTGCTGGAAGACCGGGTGCGCCGGATACTGCTGGTGCGGCCTGCGGTGGAAGCCGGCGAGAAGCTCGGTTTCCTGCCGGGCGATCTCAGCCAGAAGATAGATCCCTACCTGCGCCCCCTGTATGACGCCCTCTATGAGATGCTGGGTTTTGAGACGGTCAACAAATACATCGAGCGCCAGATCATCGAGGTCGCACCGCTGGCCTTCATGCGCGGGCGCACCCTGAATAATTCCTTCATCATCCTGGACGAAGCGCAGAATACCACCCGGGAACAGATGAAAATGTTTCTCACCCGCATAGGGTTCGGCTCCACTGCCATTATCACCGGGGATGCCACCCAGATCGACCTGCCCAAGGGTTCGCCCTCGGGCCTCACCCACGCCGGCAATGTGCTGGCCGAGGTGGACGGGATAGGCTTTACCTACTTCGGCAGCAAGGACGTGGTACGCCACCCGCTGGTACAGCGCATCGTCGAGGCTTACGACAGTCACGAAGACAAGGCCACCCCGCTGGACCGAACCCGGCGATGAGCCTGACGGTGGACATCCAGTGCGCCAGCGTCGAACCGGTACCCACGGAGAACGACCTGCGCAGTTGGGTAGCGGCCGCACTGGCAACCCGGCCGGGCCGCGATAGCACCCAGGTCTGTGTGCGCCTGGTCGACAGCGCGGAGATGACCACACTCAACGAGACCTATCGTGGCAAGGCGGGGCCAACCAACGTACTGTCTTTTCCCGCCGACCTGCCGGCCGAACTTGAACTGCCGCTGCTGGGGGATATCGTCATCTGCGCCCCCGTGGTCCGGATGGAAGCGCAGGACCAGCACAAGCGCCTGGACGCGCACTGGGCGCACATGGCAGTGCACGGCACCCTGCACCTGCTGGGTTACGACCATATTGAAGACAACGAGGCGCAAGAAATGGAAGCCCTTGAAAGCGCCATTCTTGAAAAACTGAACTATCCGTGCCCCTACCAGGCCACCCATCAGGAGAATTCCCTGGCATGAGCGACGACCGATCAGGCAACGAATCCAGCGAGAAATCCTGGATCAGCAGGATTGCCGTACTGTTTTCCTCCGAACCCAGCAACCGCAAGGACCTGCAAGCCGTATTGGCGCTGGCGGTCGAGAATGAAATCATCGACGCCGACGCCCGCAGCATCATGGAAGGCGCCATGGAGGTCAGCGATATGCAGGCCCGGGATATCATGATTCCCCGTCCCCAGATGGTCGTTATCAAGGCGGAATCCTCGCTGGAGGAGATCCTGCCGCATATCGTAAAGACCGCCCACTCCCGCTACCCCGTGGTCGGGGAGGGCCTGGATGACATCTATGGCATCCTGCTGGCCAAGGACCTGCTGCCGCAGATTCTCAACAAGGACCAGAGCGAGTTCAAGATTCGGGAACTGCTGCGCCCCACGGTCGTGGTACCTGAAAGCAAGCGCCTCAACGTCCTGCTCAGGGAATTTCGCGAAAATCGCAACCACATGGCCATCGTCATCGATGAATACGGCGGCGTGGCGGGCCTGGTGACGATAGAGGATGTGCTTGAGGAGATCGTCGGTGACATCGAGGATGAAACCGACGCCGAGACTGACCAGTTCATTCGCAAGATTTCCGACGACGATTACTTCGTGAAGGCGTTGACGCCGATCGAGGATTTCAACGAGTACTTCGGCACTGAGTTCAGCGACGACGACTTCGACACTATTGGCGGCCTGGTGATCCAGGCGCTCGGGCATATGCCCACCCGCAACGAAACAGCCACCATCGACAAGTTCGAGTTCCAGGTGATAAACGCAGACCAGCGCAAGATTCACAGCCTGCGCCTGCGGCCGCTACAAGACTAGGCGGGCCTGGCAGTGAAAACCGAACCCGGCCTGCACCCCCTGCTTGTGCTGTTTCTGGCACCCTTCGCGGGCTTGCTGGTCACCCTGTCGCTGGCCCCCTTCGACTTCTGGCCCGCCGGCATTCTCAGCTGCAGCCTGTATGCCTACCTGTTATGTACCTGCAGCGTGCGCGACGCGATCTGGCGCAGCTGGCTGTTTGGCATGGGTATGTTCGGCAGCGGCGTTTCCTGGGTGTTTGTCAGCATCAATGTCTATGGCGGCGCCGGCATCCCACTGGCCACGTTTTTGATTGTGTTGTTCTGCGCCGGATTGTCGGTGTTGTTCCAGGTGTCGTTCGGCTGGTTCTACGTGCGCTTTGTGCGCGCCCTGCCCGGCGGCATGCTGATGGGTTTCCCGGTCACCTGGGTGCTGGCCGAGTGGCTGCGCAGCTGGCTGTTCACCGGCTTTCCCTGGCTTTACCTGGGCTATGGCCATCTCGACACGCCCATCTCGGGATGGGCGCCGGTGCTCGGCGTCTACGGGCTCTCATTCATTTGCGCCATGACCGGAATCTGCCTGTTTCTGGCCTGGCGCAGTCGCCAGGCGGTTGCCTGCGCTACCTACGCTGTCATTGTCATCACCCTGTGGGCGGGCGGGGCCGTACTCAAACCCATCGAGTGGGTAGTCAAGGCCAGCGAGCAACCACTGAGCGTGGTGCTCTACCAGCCCAACGTGCCACAGGAGCACAAATGGGATCCGGCCTGGTACCAGCCCATCCTGCAGCAATTGCGCGAGGCCAGCGAGCCCTATTACGGGGCCGACATCCTGGTTTGGCCAGAGGCCGCGATTCCCGGCTTCTACCAGCGCGCCGGAGACTTCCTCGAGCCGATAGCCCAGCGCGCCGCCGCCAGCGAAACGACCCTGTTCGCGGGTGCGCCCTACCTGGGCGAGCAGGGTCGGAGCTACTACAACAGCGTGATCGCCCTGGGCGACGGCGAGGGCGTCTACCACAAGCAGCACCTGGTGCCCTTTGGGGAGTACGTCCCGCTGGAGGACATCCTGCGGGGCCTTATCGCGTTTTTCGACCTGCCGATGTCCGCTTTCAAGGCGGGACCGGATGACCAGCCCCCGCTGCGGGCGGGCGCCTACAGGGTGGCGCCCTACCTGTGTTACGAGGTGGTCTATCCCGAACTGGTGGCGCGCAGCGCCCGCAGTAGCGACCTGCTGCTCACTATCAGCAACGACAGCTGGTTCGGCAAATCCATCGGCCCGCTGCAACACCTGCAAATGGCCCAGATGCGCGCGCTGGAAAACGGGCGCTACATGATTCGCGGCACCAACAACGGCGTATCCGCCATTATCGACCAGCGCGGCCAGATCGTCGCGCAAACCGACCAGTTCGTGGAAGCGGTCCTGGAAGGGGAAGTGGAGGTCATGCTCGGCAATACCCCGTTCGGGACTTTCGGGGTCACTCCGGTGATTGTCGGCTGTGGCAGCGCCCTGTTGCTGATGGTACTGATGTACCTGGGGTTCTGGCGCGAGAAAGACTAGAGGTCAGCCGCTGCCGATAGTCCGCGGCCAGCGGTGAGGCGCCGCTTTACTTGGCTGAGGATTCCAGAATGAATGCCTCCAGTTCCTTGTCGATGCCAAATACGTGACGGGTCAGCCACTCGGTCAGGAAAGTGGCTATGATTTCGCGGAACTGGGCATCCGGCTCCTGCTTGTCCCGCACCAGCTGCGAAATCTCCTTGCGGAAGAACTCGTGCGATTCCACGTGGGCATCCCGGCCGGGAAAGTCCAGCGCGAGCATGTACTCTTCTTCCAGCGTAAAATGGTACTCGGTATAGGCCTCCAGCCGGCACAACACCTGCCGGTCCGCATCCGGTTCCTTGAGTAAATCAAGTATCTCGAACAGAACCTGGTGCTGGACGTCCTGCCAGATGATGTCGCTGGTTTTCTGCATCCGGCAAGCTTGGACGCCAAAAAGCAATTGCGCCACGATTTGGGTCAAGTTTTTTCCGGGTAGCTGCCATGCCTGTCACAATGGCATAAGCAGCAGGTTTAACATGCCCCGATTGACCCATCGACACGGACAAACCGCCCCATTTGCCCGAATCGCCGGCGCTCCCTGGCACAGCACCCGGGCGCGAGGCCGGCACAGCGCGCGTGGCCTGCCGCTTCGCCAGGTCGGGAATGCACCCGGGGCAATCGCAGGCAACCCCAATAGCTGATAGAATCCGCGCTTCTTTTTGCTGGCGCGACTACCCAGCCAACTCCTTGCGGAGCAATGGGTTGCGCCCGCTTGTCACCCTACAGTTAAGGACGAAACCACGGCCGTGATGGACGAGTACTATAACCCCCGGGAACTGGAACAGGCCGCCCAGCAACACTGGCTTGAAAACAACAGTTTCGCCGTACACCAGGACGACAGCCGGGAAAAGTTTTATTGCCTGGCCATGTTCCCCTACCCCAGCGGCAAACTGCACATGGGCCATGTGCGCAACTACACCATTGCCGATGTGATCGCCCGCTACCAACGCATGCAGGGCAAGAACGTGCTGCAACCCATGGGCTGGGACGCCTTCGGGCTGCCGGCGGAAAACGCCGCCATCAAGAACAAGGTACCGCCGGCCCAGTGGACCGCGGAAAATATTGACTACATGCGCACCCAGCTGCAGCGGCTCGGCTTCGCCTACGACTGGGACCGGGAAATCGCCACCTGCGACCCGCAATACTATCGTTGGGAGCAATGGTTTTTCACCCGCCTGTTCGAGAAGGGGCTGGCCTACCGGAAAAAGGCCGAGGTCAACTGGTGTGAAACCGACCAGACCGTTCTGGCCAACGAACAGGTGGTGGACGGCTGCTGCTGGCGCTGCGACAACCCGGTGGAGCGGCGGGAGATCGACCAGTGGTTTATCAGGATCACAGCCTACGCCGAGGAACTGCTGGCCGATATCGACAAGCTTGAACACTGGCCCGAGCAGGTGCGCACCATGCAGCGCAACTGGATCGGTCGCTCGGAGGGTGTCAACCTGCGCTTTGGCCTGGCCACAGCGCTGACTACCGGCGAGGACTCGCTCGAGGTCTACACCACGCGCCCCGACACCCTGATGGGGGCAAGCTATGTGGCGGTAGCGCCCCAGCACCCGGTGGCCCGCCAGGCGGCGCAAACCGACCCCGCACTGGCCACATTCATCGAGGAACAGAGCCGGGGCAAGGTAGCCGAGGCAGAACTGGCCACCATGGAAAAGCTGGGCATGGCCACCGGCCTGAAGGCCATCCACCCGCTTACCGGGGCCGAGTTGCCCATCTGGGTGGCCAACTTTGTGCTGATGTCCTACGGCTCGGGTGCGGTCATGTCGGTGCCCGGCCACGATGAGCGGGATCATGAGTTCGCCTGCAAGTACAGCCTGCCCATTGTCCAGGTCATCGCCAAAAACGAGGGCGATCATCCCTATGACACGGCCAGATGGCAGGACTGGTACGCCGACAAGAACGGGATAGTTACCGTCAATTCAGGTGATTTCGACGGTCTGGACTTCACCGCCGCCTTCAATGCGATCGCGGACCGGCTCGAGGCCCAGGGCAGCGGCGAGCGCACCACCAACTATCGCCTGCGCGACTGGGGCGTGTCACGGCAACGCTACTGGGGCGCCCCCATCCCTATCATCAATTGCGACAGTTGCGGCACCCTGGCCGTACCCGCAGAGGATTTGCCGGTCATACTCCCTACCGACATCGCCTTCGAGGGCGTTGGCTCCCCGATCAAGCAGATGCCGGAATTTTACGAGACTACCTGCCCGGGCTGTGGTGGACCCGCCGTCCGCGAAACCGATACCTTCGATACGTTCATGGAGTCTTCCTGGTACTACGCGCGCTACGCCAGCGCCCGCAATGACAGCGCCATGCTCGACGCCGAAGCGGATTACTGGGCGCCGGTAGACCAGTATGTGGGCGGTATCGAGCACGCCATCCTGCACCTTTTGTACGCCCGCTTCTTTCACAAACTGATGCGAGACGAAGGCCTGCTGAACTCCGATGAGCCCTTCACCCGACTGCTCACCCAGGGCATGGTGCTGAAGGACGGCAGCAAGATGTCCAAGTCCAAGGGCAATACCGTCGACCCCCAGTCCCTGATCGACAGTTACGGAGCCGACACCGTACGCCTGTTCAGTATGTTCGCGGCGCCGCCCGAGCAGTCGCTGGAGTGGTCCGACTCCGGCGTGGAGGGCGCCAACCGCTTCCTCAAGCGCCTGTGGAAACTGGTGGCGAGACAGCTTGAGAGCCCCACTCCCGAGCTGGACGTGAGCGCGCTGGACGACCAACAGAAAGCCCTGCGCCGCAAAACCCACGAGACCATCGCCAAGGTCAGCGACGACTTCGGCCGCCGCCAGACATTCAACACGGCCATCGCCGCGGTAATGGAATTATGCAACGAGATCAGCAAAACCGAGGGCAGCCCCCAGGATCTGGCCCTGTCAGGGGAGGCGCTGCGCGCCGTTGTGCTCATGCTGTGTCCCATTGTGCCGCACATCAGCCACCACCTGTGGCAGTTACTCGGCGGCGAGGGCGACGTCATGAACGCCTCCTGGCCCACGGTCGATGAGTCCGCCCTCGAGCGCGATACCATCGAGATGGTGGTGCAGGTCAATGGCAAGGTCAGGGCGAAGATGACCGTGGCCGTGGATACCGACAGAGCCACACTGGAAACCCTGGCCGTGCAACAACCCAACGTCGCGCGCTTCCTGGAAGACGTCACCGTACGCAAGGTGATTGTGGTGCCGGGCAAATTAGTTAATATTGTGGCCAATTGATGCACTCCGGGATACCTGCCATGCAACGGCGCCTCGCCAGTTACACCCTGATTCTGGGCATTGCCTGCCTGCTCACGGCCTGCGGTTTCCAGTTGCGCGGCACCGGCGCGGACCTGCCGGAAAGCTGGAAACACATGTACATGGTCACCGGCAACCCCAACGGCGAGTTCAGCCAGGCAGTGCGCAGCGTGTTTACCACCAATGGCATTGTCTGGACCGATAAGAGCGACACCAGCTACTCCTTCATACTGGGGCCGGAGCGGTTCAACCAGGCCAACCTGTCGCTCAATAACGAGGCTCGCGTTTCGCAGTATGAGCTCACCCTGCAAACAACATTCTCGGTGCGTGATCCCAGCGGGGCCGAAGTGATGCCGGACACTACCGCCACCGTCCTCAGGCAGATGGAGAATGATCCGCGCAACGCACTGGGCATGGGCGAAGAACTCCGCATTCTGCGCGCCGAAATGAACACCGAACTGGCACAGCAGATTATCCGGCGCATCGGCTTTTTCTCCACCAGCAAGCCCTGATGCGCGTCTACCCCGAACAGCTTTCGGCGGCACTGAAACGACAACTGTTGCCGGTGTACCTGGTGAGCGGCGACGAACCGCTGCAATTGCAGGAGTGCAGCGACCTGGTGCGGCGCGAGGCGCGCGCCCAGGGTTGCACCGACCGCGAGGTGATAGACGCCAGCCCTGCGGGCTTCAACTGGCAGGACATCCTGCACAGCGCCAGCAGCATGTCCCTGTTCGCCGAACGCAAGCTGCTCGAACTGCGCCTGCCCAGCGGCAAACCCGGGGCGGACGGCAGCAAGGCCCTGTGTGAATACCTGGACATCGCCGGCGGCGAGGATGTCCTGCTGATCATTGCCGGCAAGATCGACAAATCCTCCACCAACAGCAAATGGTTCAAGGCCCTGGACAAGGCCGGGGCCGTCATCCAGGTATGGCCGGTGGAGGCGCGCAACCTGCCCAAGTGGCTGCGCCAGCGGGTATCCGCCGCGGGAATGGGCATAGACGACGATGCCCTGCAATTGTTGTGCGACCGGGTGGAAGGCAACCTGCTGGCGGCAGTGCAGGAAGTGGAAAAATTGAAGCTGCTGGTCAGCGATTCCCGGATTACCGCCCGGACCGTTCTTGAATCCGTTTCCGATAACGCCCGTTACACTGTGTTCGAGCTTGCCGATAAGGCCCTCAAGGGCGATACCGCCGCCAGCCTGCATACCCTGCACGGACTGCGGGGCGAGGCTACGGAACCCACTGTAGTCCTGTGGTCCCTCAGCCGGGAGATACGCACCCTGTATGAGGTGCAACTGGATTGTCCCGATGGCCGCGGGATACAGCAGGCGCTGGAGTCCAGGCGAGTGTGGAAAAACCGCGTGCCCCTCATGCAGGCGGCCCTGGCCCGGCACGATCCGGTATCGATGTCCCGACTGTTGGAACAGGCGTCAAACGTGGACGGCAGTATCAAGGGTTTTGCCGGCGGACGCCCCTGGGACAATCTGGAAGACCTTGTTATCTCGCTTTGCCGGCCCTGAGATAACACAAGACCGTATCTTCGCGGCCGGGGGATCAACACCGTGATTGCCAGCGGCCGGACAACCTGTAACTTCTTCGCACATATCCGTGCACGCATAATTTTGCTGCAGGATATTTAACGATTCACGACTTGCATTTCGCCCACCCCGGAACTACTGTATATACATACAGTTTATTTAATGGGGAACTCTCCCCGGGAGCAAGGCCATGAACGAAGTGCTCGAACAGATCATCAACCGCAATGATACCTGGCGCGGCCGTCAGCGCCGCTTTCACCACTATGAACCCTCCGCCAATAGCGACAGCCACAGCGCGGTCGGCCTGACGTCGGGCTATGCCACCCTGGACAGGCAGCTGGAACAGGGGGGCTGGCCACTGGACAGCACCATCGAATTACTGAGCGACAGCAACGGGCTGGGCGCCATGGGCCTGTTCCTGCCCGCCATGGAGCGGCTTAGTGAGCAAAAGCGCTGGCAGGCGTTTATCGCGCCGCCCTACATACCCTATGCGCCGCTACTGGCGGCCCGTGGCATCGATACCCAACAGGTATTGCTGGTGCACCCGAAGAACCGCCAGGACCTGCTGTGGAGCACCGAGCAGGCCCTGCGCAGCAGCACCTGCAGCGCCGTGTTCAGCTGGCTGGGAAGCGACAACTACAGCTATGGCGAACTGCGCAAACTACAACTGGCGGCGGCCAGCGGCGACAGCCTGGCGGTGCTGTTCCGCCCCAACGAGGCCGCGTGCAACCACGCCCCCGCCAGCCTGCGCCTGCAGATGCGGGAATACCGCAGGGTTCATATTCTCAAGCAGCGCGGTGGCAACCAGCACATAGACGTGGACCTGCCGCCGGCAGAGGACGTACCCGGGCAGCCACAATTGTGGGAGTTACCGGTGTGGCAGGGTGACAACCGGCGTGGCGCGGCCATGGAAGCCTGCTCCCCGGTAGCCTGAGGGACAGCAATTATAGGGTGGGGACAATCGTTGCTTGTGGCTATAATTGCCGCTCCAAACCAGACACAGGGATGCGAACGAACATGCAAGACTTACCTCATCACTACCATGTCAGCGCCGAGGCCGAGGCCGAAGGCAATATCGCTCTGAAAGCGGATAATTTACCCCAGCTTGTCACCGCTCCGCCGGCCGAGTTCGGCGGCCCGGGCGACCAGTGGTCGCCGGAGACCCTGCTGGTTGGCGCTGTTGCCGACTGCTTTATACTGACGTTTCGCGCTATTTCGCGGGCCTCCAAACTCGAGTGGACCGGCCTGGAATGCTCGGCCGAGGGCCTGCTGGAGAGGGTGGAGCGAGTCACCCGCTTCACCCGCTTCACGGTCAGGGCCACCCTGACAGTGCCTGCGGGCACCGACATCGAGAAGGCCCGGCGCCTGCTGGAAAAATCCGAGGAGGCCTGCCTGATCACTCGCTCCATGCTGGCCGAGTCCCACCTTGAAGCAGAGATCAGTGTGGCGGACTGACCTGGAAAAGGCATCAGGAAACCAATCTGAATGGACGAATGGCTGACAGAATACGGCGTCACCCTGGGTGTGGGTGCCCTTATCCTGTTCATGATTTTTATCGTGTGGGATCTCGCCAGGCGCAGCAACGCTGGCAAATTCGGCACCATGATTCTCTATATTGGCCTGGCCATGGGTATCGTCGGCTTCCTGATGAAGTTCGTGATCACCTACCTGCTGGAGAACGCCGGGGTGGGTGGATAGGGGGCTGCCCGTGAGCCTGTGGTTGTGCCTGCGATTCGACCAGTTACCGCTGCAATGCCTGAACCGCTCCGAGACGCAGGCGGTGGTGGTACTGGCCAAGCAACGGGTGGTGCGCGCCAATGACTGCGCTGCCGCCCTCGGTATCCGGGTGGACATGGGCACCGCCACTGTGCACGCCCTGGCCGACAACGAACCACTGCAACTGCTGGAACGGGACGAGGACGCGGAGCAGCGCTGCCTGCAGCAGCTTTGCTGCTGGGCCTACAGCATCACACCCAGCCTTTTCAGCTGGCGTCGGGACTGCCTGCAACTGGAAATCGGTGGCTGCCTGAACCTGTTCCAGGGTCTGGACAGCCTGCTGGCGGAAGTCACGGGCGGCATCAGCAGCCGTGGCTACAGCGTACAATACGGCCTGGCGCCCACTCCCAAAGCGGCCTGGCTGCTGTCGTTCGCACCGGCGGATACCGCACTGGCCATTACCCTGCCTCTGACCGAGCGGCTCGCGCCGCTGCCACTGACCCTGCTGGAGCTCTTCCCCACTGCCGTCGATTCATTGCGCCGGGCGGGCCTGCATACCCTGGGCGACATCCTGACACTGCCGCCCGCAAGCCTGGGCCGACGCTGCGGCAGGGAGTTCAGCCACTTCCTGCAACAGGTCACCGGACAGCGGGAGGACAGGCAGGCGGACTACCGACCACCGACAACCTTCAGTGACGAGTACTGGTTTGGCTATGAGGTAAAAGCCAACACCGAGCTGCTGCCGGCGATGCAGTTGCTGCTGCAGTCCCTGTGCGCGTTCCTGCGCAGCACCCAGTTGCAAACCGCCGAGATCTGCTGGCAACTGATCGGCATGGACAAGAGCCTGCGGGAAGTGAAGGTGCGCAGCACCAACAAGCACAGTGACTGGAAAAACTGGCACCAGCTCACCGCAATTTGTTTCGAACAACTGCAACTGACAACTGGCGTGGAGGGCCTGGCCCTGACCTGCCCCGCACTGCACCCGGCACAGCAGGACAATATCGACCTGTTCCAGCCGGGTAAGCAGCGGGAACCCCTGGCCCATCTGCTGGACCGGCTACGCAGCCGGCTGGGGATGCAGGCCATCGAAAAAGTCGGCTGCCGGGATGAGCATCTGCCGGAATTTGCCGTACACGTGAGCAGTGACCGGGCCGGCGGCGAGCCCGGCATCGGCCGCCCCTGTTTCCAGCGCCCTTTCTGGCTCATGCCCCAGCCCCAGTTGCTGCGCCAATCCCGCCAACAACTGTACTGGAAAGGCCCGCTCAGCCTGCTGTATGGGCCGGAGCGAATTGAGGACAACTGGTGGCAGGAGGCGGCGAGCAGGGACTATTACATTGCCGCTGATTCCGGCGGGCAGCATTACTGGGTGTTTCGCGACCGCCTGGCCCGCAACTGGTATATCCACGGTATTTTTGCCTGAACCTGCTCGCGCGCTCTATTCGAACAAGGCCAGCTCATTCGAACAGGACCACCTCGTCAAACCGGGGCAGGGTATTGAAACGCAGGCCGGGGTTTTCCGCCTGCTTCCGCTGCAGGAACAGCCGGGTATTCTCCAGGCCTCCCGCCAGAAAGGCCTCGGCGTTGACCGGACCCCGGAACGGGCCCTCCGCAGGCGCGGTGAGGCTATCGTAATGAATGGGGATAATACGCGAGGGCTTAACCCGGCCCACGGTCTCCCGCCAGAAACTCTCCCGATAGGCGTCGGTCTGGGAACCCAGGCCACCGACACCCAACAGCACAGTATCGGCCTCAAAACCCTCGAGCGCTCCTTCCAGGTAGCCGGCGCTGCCGACGATCAACCAACTCCCACGGGGGTGGCTGACGTGCAGCACATAGGGCACACCCAGCTTGTAATCGAAGGCGGATACGGGCGGCACCAGCGGCGCGGTGATCAAGGGATCCGCCAGGGCGCGCTCGCGCAACTCCGGGTCGGGGAATTCAAAATGCCGGGATACAATAGGGGTAATGACAAACTCGCCGAGCTGGAACGACGCCCGGTCCGCCACTACCTGGATCTGCGACTCGGGCAGCCCCCAGCCGCGGCCGATATTCGCAGTCGATTCCGAACCCATCAAAACCGCCCCGGTGCGCAGCGCGACTTCCGGTGCGTCCATCGCGTGGTCGTAGTGGGAGTGCACGGGAAATACGGCGTCCAGGTTGGTCACCTCATTGGCCGCCAGGCCACGCCCTATCGCCGCCAGGTCCGGTGCGATTTTACCGAACAGCAGCTCAAACGGCCCGGGGCGGCTGAACCAGCCATCCACCATCCAGCGGGTCTCACCGTCGCTGAACAACAGGGTTGAGGTGCCGGTAAAGCGCACGGTTACGGCGCCCGCCGGGATCTCGGCACTGCCGGATAGCGCCCATGCGGGATCCACTGGCGGCGACTTGTAGAACAACAGTAACCAGGCGAAAACACCGCCCAGCAAAAGGCATAAAACCAGGGTGAGCGACATCAGGCGCTTAAGGACAGTCACTGACGGTTACCCATAAATTGCACTCCCTCAACGTCCAGCTACCACGTGGCGGACAAGCCGCGCGGATTCACGCCTTTTTGACGAATTCCGATTTCAGCTTCATGGCGCCAATACCATCGACCTTGCAGTCGATATCATGGTCACCCTCGACCAGCCGGATATTCTTGACCCGGGTACCCACCTTCACCACCAGTGAGCTGCCCTTCACCTTGAGGTCCTTGATGACAGTGACGGTGTCACCATCATTGAGCACATTGCCGTTGGCATCCTTGATAACGGGGCGGTCACTGGAATCGGCAGCGGCGTCTTTCGACCATTCGTGGCCGCACTCGGGGCAGACGAACCTGACGCCATCGTCGTAGCCGTAGGGCGACTTGCACTCGGGGCAAGGCGGTATTTCACTCATATCAGGTCCTGTATCCTGTGATTGAAGAAGGTAGCATCAGTCGACGTCTTCAAATATACCCGTTGCCTTGCCGTCGATGCTAATTGTGTTTTTCTCGCGCCAGTACTGCTCGATACCATCCGGCCCTTTTTGCTCCGCCCACCGGGCAAGGGTCGGGCGCTCCCCCGTCAACTCGTAGCGCGGTACGGCATAGCCACAGGATGTCTGCACCATGTCCAGCCGCAGCTGGAAAACCTGGCGCGCCCCCGCCTGCCCGGGGAAGAGACCAAGCAATTCGGGCCAGTCATCATCCCGCGGGTGCACGACGCTGGCCTGCCCGTACAGCCGCATGATCAGGGGCTGTTTGCCGAAGGAGCAGAACATAATCGTCATACGTCCATTTTCCAGCACATGGGCGGCGCTTTCATTGCCGCTGCCCGTCAGGTTCAGCCAGGCCACTTGCGAGGGCCCGATGACCCTGAAGGTATCCATGCCCTTGGGAGAGACATTGATATAGCCCTCACTGCCCGCGGTACCCACGAAGAAGATGTGCTGCTCACGGATGAAATCAATATGCTTTGCTTCCAGTGCTGGAAATTGTTGGGCCATGTATCACCTATGTTTATCTCACGTTGCGGCCGGCTACGGCTGGTCCTTCGTCAGTTCGTCGCGCTCACGCTTATAGTCTTTGTAGGGCTGGGAAAACTCACGCATGCATTCCTCGTACTGGGTCCCGGGCAGCTTCTGGCACTCCAGTTGCCGGTTCTGCTGGATTGCGTTGTAGACCTGCTCATTGCTACAGGCTGGTACCACCGTCGCACAAACTACCAGCAGGACCGCAAGGCCCGTTCGGGACCATCGCGGCCCTGCAGCAACTGTCGATTCTTCAAGCATCGTTCTCGAGTTTCTTCTGCCAATAACCCACATCCAGCCAACGGTCAAACTTCCGCCCCACCTCGGAAAAATGCGCCACCTTGGTAAAGCCACATTGCTCGTGCAATTTCACGCTCGCCTCGTTGGGAAGCGCGATGCCGGCTATCGCCATGTGAAATCCCTGCCGCTGCAGCACTGCGAGCAACTCCCGGTATAGACCCGTGCCGTAACCCTTGCCAGCCTTTCCGTGCTTCAGGTAAACAGTGCTCTCCACACACAGGCGGTAGGCGCAGCGCTGCTGCCATTTACCGGCATGGGCGTAGCCCACGATCTCAACCCCGTCGTGACAAACCAGCCAGGGATACGTTTCGGTACAGGTCGCAATCCGCTGCGCCATTTCAGCCACGGTGGGGGCGACCTCCTCGAAGCTGATAACGGTATTTTCAACGTAGTAGCTGTAAATGTCACAGATAGACTGGCTGTCCTCCGGCTGACACGGACGAATCTCCATCAGCCATTCTCCACCGACATGGTCACATATCCCGGCAACTGTTCAATCCTGGACAACCAGGCACGAATATTCGGATAGCCCGACAACTCAAACCCTCCCTCCGGTGCCACATGCGTGTACGCATAAAGGCTGATATCCGCAACGGTAGGGCCCGCGTCTACAAAGAAGTCATTATCGGCAAGGTGTGCCTCCATCAATGCCAGTGCCTTGTGACCACCGGGTTGGCGGGCGTGGTACTCGGCCTCCCTGTCCGCGGGTAAGCCCAGGTACTTCCTGATATACCTCGCGATCGCTATGTAGGGTTCGTGGCTGTACTGCTCAAAAAACTGCCACTGCAGGACCTGCGCCCGCTGGTATCTGCCCTGCGGCAGAAAACGGCTGTCCTGCGCCAGGTAATTCAGTATGGCATTTGACTCCCAGAGGAAGTTGCCATCGGGTAATTCGAGCACCGGAATCCGCGCATTGGGATTCATGCGCAGAAACTCGGCGGTGCGTGTTGTTCCGGCCAGGATATCGACATGCACCCACTCGTGATCGAGCCCCAGGAACTCCATGAGCAATTTGATTTTGTAGCAATTCCCCGAAAGCATATCGCCGAATACTTTGTACATGTCATATCCCTGAGATTTCGAAGTCACGGTATTGCAAGCGCCGACTGTGCGGCCACTCAGCCTATTCTCCAGGGAGGGTTCTTCCGGTTCTCCCCTGCGGTATAAATACAAATTTCATTGCCGGACGGGTCCGCAAGGCGGCACTCGTGCCACAACCAGGGCTCCTCGACGGGACCACGCATAAACTCCACACCCCTGGCCTGCAACGCCGCGACGGTCTCGAGCAGGTTACCCACCTCGAAATAGATCACGCCGCTGGACGGCTTGAGCTCGTCCGTCAAATGCACCGAGAATGTAGACTCCCCCACCGGGCATTCAAAACGGGCGTAGTGCGGTGCTTCAACGATAAGCCGTAATCCCAGACCCGTGTAGAAACGAATCGATTCGGCAATATTCCCGGACTGTACCGTTACCTGGTTAAGATCCATTCTTTAAGCCGCAGCCTCCTGTAATTCCAAACCGTGCATCCGCAATTTCCGGCGCCGCAATCTAAGGCTTACCAGGCCGCGGCTATACCGCTGGTGCGTGCCAGTCAAAATACTGGGTCGTGCTGCCATCGTCGTTCACGACCAGATCTCCACGCGCCATGCCTGCCTTGAGCAGCACGCGGTGAGAGGCCACGTTCTCCGGCGCCGTAGTCGCAATAATATGGCGCAGGCCGTGGCACTGACTACCGTAATCGATCATTGCCCGCGCCGCCTCGGTGGCGATACCCATGCCCCAGTGACTGCGTTTGAGGGCATACTTGATCTCAGCTTCCAGCTGGCCGCCGGGGTGCACCAGCCCACAGAAGCCAATAACCTCCCCGGACTCCCGAAGTATCAGCGCGATCATGCCGTAACCGCGCCGCCCGTAGTTATCCTGCGTGATCTGGATCCACCTCGCCGCCTCATCACGGGATAGCGCTTCCCCGTCGCCAACCCAGCGCATGGCGTCCCTGTCGCCGTAGACGAGCAGCATGTCATCCAGATCGTCGCCATCGAGGTGGCGCCCTATGAGGCGCGGTGTTTCAAAAATTATTTCAGGCATAGTAGTAACCCGGGGCATCACAATGGCGGCATGCCGTCCCTGGCCATGTCGCCACCTTCCTGGGCAGCTGAGCGATAACTGCGAATGATCTCAACCACTTCCACGCTATATGACTTGTACCATTTTGCACGGCCCAGTTCCTGTGCGGCCAGGTGTTCGGCGTTCTGCTTCCACCGCGTGATCTGGTCCTGCGTATCCCAGTAGGATATTGCCACCTCCGCGCAGCCCTCGGTATAGCTGCAGAAATGCGTACACCCGTATTGCTTGATAGCCAACTCCCGCATGCGGGCCGCCATCTCGGTATACTGCGCGTCCAACTGGGCAATTTCAGCCCTGAATATAACCGCGTACATATAAGGCCATCCCCCCGGTTGACCAGCTACATGACCGGGGCATTCCCCGACCTGACACGAGCTGCGCCACGCCGGCCCGTCATCTCTGAATCAGGGGGATTGTACCAGTTGTTTTTGACCGCTGGCTCGATGTTCCAGCGGAAATACATCCGCCTGGTTGTTCGCGCCCCTGCCACGACATGACACAAACACACGACGCGCGGTCAGACATCGACCTTGTACCCAAGGTTCTTTGCCTCATCGCCGGTAATGCCGCGAAAACCCCATTGATACGGCGCCTGTTCCTTTATCGTGATCTCTATATCAATCGGCGATATCGAAAGGTGGGCCTCTATCTCCTGGAAGAGCGCTTTTATGAGCGCTTTCTGCGTTTCAATTCTGCGGCCTGACATCATATTTATCTCGATGACCGTATAGGCATCGGTCCTGCCACCAGGATAATAGAAGTCCTCCGCAGCCAGGGGAATAAAGCGATGGGCGCGCTTGTCTTCCGGCAGGCCCAACACCGATTGCATACAGCCATGAATGATATCGGAAAGCCGGGCCTTCACAGGGTCCAGCCTTTCTCGTATTCCATAAACTACAACCATAGCGGTTTTCCGTCTTGATAAAGATGTGATGAGCGAATCGGGAATAGGTTCCAGGCTACGGAACGGATTCGGCCCAAACCGCTTTTTCGTTCCGGCACCTTGCGATCAAGCATGTATTGCCCGCTCCTTTCGGTCCCGCCCAATGTCGGGATCCTCAATGCTTTCGGTCGCCTCAATGCCTGCGATATACCAGGCGGGAAGACCGGATTCCCTGGCGCCTACAATCACATGGTTCAGGTACCATGAATAGGGCCTGAGTGAGCTGTCAATCGACGTGGCGCAGTAAGTCATGGCCTCCAGACTGGCGCCGGAGTCGGCCACCACCGCCACCTGCTTCGCATCGTAACCCCGCCCGAGGCCTTCCGCGAGATCCAGAACGCGCCGCTCGACAATATCGATTTCAAACAGAGCACCCAGCACACAGTCCCCGGGATTTCCTGTCTCGAAGGCATCGCACTTGGCGGAACCATCCGTACTGCGCTTGTGGAAACGCAAATCGTGTGACTCGAGCTGAAACAGCCCGATTCTTCGGGCGGACGGCACCCGCTGCCTCAGTCGAGCAATAGACATATTCGACCCATACGCGAAATATCGCATCGATGCGCGCACGGCTAATCCGGACAGCCCGGGAAACGGACAGAAAGGAGAGTATGCATGTCAGCTGGCGCTACCCACATACAGACTGCCTAGAACCAGTAGTCTGCAACACAGCGTCCATCCGGCGGCAGGTCTTCGAAGCTATCTAGCCCTTCGAAACGCCGCATGGCAATTCCCGCTACCGCCTGGGGGTCGGCCAGTCGCAAGTTTACCGCGATGCGGCGCCGTCCATCCGCGCCAACGCGCTGCGATCGCCAACAGGCGACGCAGCCGCATGTCGGACAAAAGTGAAACTCGATCGACTCGCCGCGTATATATGCGCGGGTTGGACCTGACACATGAATGCCTTCACCCTCATAGTCATATGCCCATAATGTTCCGTAGCGACGGCATACAGTGCAATTACACGCGGTCGCGGATTCCGGCACCCGGTCGAAGCGCCAACTCACCGCACCACAATGACAGCTACCTTCAATAATCTCGTTCGCCATATTCCCATCCTCCTGCAACATAACCCCCCCTGAAACAGCGGCGCAAGCTCGCTGACGCACCAGCAGCGACCAATACCGTCTATATATTCCCGATGTTGCTGCTGTAGATGCGCTTCTTTCCACGAAAATTGTCATAGATCGATCTGTGAGCCGACTCGGAGAAAGTATCTGTCCTGTCCGGGTACTGTGCAATCCAGTTTATGAGCATATCGAGGTTGGCATCCTGCGCCTCCCTGGACTCGTACTTGTGTGGTTCCCAGGGCCTGCTTCTTGCATTATCTATACAACGTTCCACGGAGAGATTCAGAAAGATAAGCTCGTTGGCTTCCGGTACCGCAAGCTCAAGAAGATCAGCGTAACAGCCCTCGATAGCCCAGCTATCGTTCGCAGCGATGAAGTCCCTGATTGCCTTCTCCGACTCGGAAATGGGCATTCTCTCGGGAGGTCTGGTGGGAAGCCATGCCAGGGCGTCCAGATCGAGGTGTTCCAATCCTTCGCGCTGCTTAAGCCGCTTCGCCAGGGTGGATTTGCCGGAGCCGGAATTTCCGAAAATAAGAACCCTCCTCAAAAGACGCCCACTCCCCATTTGTAACTCCGGCTACGGCTAGTATCGTAAATTCGATCCTCGCCATGGGGTTCTTTGATGCTCGACCCTCTCACAATTACTCCGGAATGACTGTTGATTGATGATGCAGCAGTTGCCATTGGCCGCTACCAAATATCCAGATAGAACTGCGCAAGGCCTGCCGCCCGGAAACGGTGGACCGGTACTTGACGAGCATACATTCTGGAGATAATTCCAGAAAGGAGAACCCGAACAACTCATACTCTGGCGCCCCGGTTTCCGGCAAACCAGACAGGACATCACTCTTAGTGAACACTCTACCGGAGCTTCCGTACTCCTCAAACTCGTCCGAGAGCAACTCCGACAACCGTCGGGGATTGCGACGTGTATCCGGCGATACCAACTCCAGTTCGAGTTTTTTAAGAATGTCGGGGTTATTCAACAGCTAGTCCAGGTCGGAAGTCTGCCTTGATCGTATACGCGACAGATATGGCGGTCGCCCCTCAAAAGCAGTGGCACAGAATTCACGGAGAATCTCTCCTCCTCCGGGAGACTCGCTCCGACCCGTGTTTGAAGTGACCTGTAGATTTTGCCATAGCCAACTGCACATCCCTGGAACTCCCCGACTCCACCCTGGACAGGAATCGCGAAGATTCAACTCCGCGCAAGGTGGTTACTACCCTGCCTTTGTAAGAGATGCAGACAAGGCCAGCCTTGGTTGCCCGGTAGTCGAAAGGTTCGTTGGCGATCAGTTCATCCAGCGACATGCCTATGACTCCGCACAGTTTTCCAGAAGCCCCAGCTCGGGCGCTGGCCGTCTGCCAGGTGAAATCGGCCTCGCTTTAAATATCCGCGATGCAATATCTAGTCGCCAAGTATCCAACTTTTGGCCCTGTCGAATTCGTTGAACGGAAAGTGCTTCACCCGAGCCATCAGAAAATGATTTCCCAGCGTTTCAGCAAGATCACCTATCCTGGAATTCGTCACGATGGCTACCTTTGACAGCTTCGCATGATGCCCCTTAACGAATGTGATGTGACTTGCCAGGGCACCAAATGAGTCCCAGCCGGGGAAATCTTCGGTACTGATGATAAGCCCGCGAAGGTTGCCATTCTCGGTAATGAACGGGTCAACGACTTCAGAGGCATTTCTAAAATCCGACTCTGTTAGTTGACCATGCGGCCGCAAGACTGCGACCTTGTTTTCAACATCGATTTCAACATCCAGCATGCCAAATACTCCATTTATATCTGAAATGCGCCGTGCCCGATTCAATCAAACCGCTCCCAGGATTGGTACAGGGGGGAACTGGAAAGACCACTTCCGACCTCCAGCAAGCGCTCTTCGCCGAGGCCCAGTTACAATTCCCTGTTTCTGGTGTCCTCCCCTGGAGTGATGAACAGAATCCTGGATTTCTCGCTCGTTTTCGCAGTGTGCCAGACATTCCTCGGTACGATGAGGTAAGTGCCCGGTGCATCCAGCTCTACTGATTCGTTTCCCTCCTGCAGCTGCAACACAAATGTTACCTTGCCGGATAACAGGATGACGGTTTCATCCCCGTTGGGATGTATTTCCCACGCGGACCAGTCCTGGTCGAATTCATGGCATGATATGAGATCGTGCCCTTTGAACCCGTTGTAATCCCTGTCCAGACGTTCATACAGTGTCGAGTCAAAACGTTCAATAGTCGCGTGCTTTTCGGGGCTGACGACCACAAACTCCTTGTCCAGTGAATGGGGTGATCTTGTCATTTCCAACTCTCATACTTTTATATTCAATGGTAAGAATGTAATCTTTCCCAGCCTCCCCGTCAGCATTATTCTTCCGCGCTATAAATATGATCGCTTTCCCGCGGCAGGGTACGCCCGCGTACAATCGTTACGCTCAACCACAAACTATCTTTTCTTTTCCCAGATAGTAGGTATTGTGCACAAGTACATACACCCCCGATATGATTGCGGTAGTGGGCACCAGTATCGGCGAGACCAGGTAGCCTTCCGTTGTGTAGTAGCTATTCGTCTCCTTGGCCAGATCAATGACCTTCAGAGTCATGCGATCGGTCGAAATCTCGCACCGCTTATTTTGCTTGTCCGCCGGGAGCGGGACAGTAACGCAGCCCGATATCGAAAAACTCACCAACACTGCTATTGAGATTCTTTGCACCCACGCCTCCCGGCAACCATAACGCTATTGAACCAGCAACCAAACCGAGCAACCCCCTCACCGGTGAAGTGCGAACCTGGATGATTCAGGTACCCTGCTCTGCCAATTAACCCTCGTGCGATACCTTTTTCTCTTCGGAGCCCAACCGGCTTTTGTCAAGCGCGCGGCCGACCCTATACGAATCGAAAATTCCGATCAGCCAGAGTACAAGCCACGCTATTAACACGCCATTCGTCGACTCCTCGCTGATTCGCGCTTTCTGTGACACCAACGCAGCGATGTCTTGCGTGTTTAATGGAACACCACTACTCTGAATTACCTCTACTACCTCAAACGCCGCATCCACGGCACTCGACGCGATAATCCAGACTGCCGCTGCGCTACCACAAAACAATATAAGGCCGGGGATAAAACGCTTTAAATACATGTGCCCAACGCCAGGAAACACAAAGCAGGACATAAGCGCGGCTTTTGTCGATAGTTTCATACTGTTAGCTCAGCACTCCATACGTCAGAAAGCCGTGCTTCTACTTTAGCTTCTACAGAAATCTTCATGCACTCTCCGATCAGTAATTATGCATTACAACAAACACTCACCACGATCACGAAGCACTCTGCGGCCATTCCTGCAGTGGCACCGCGTTAACCCTGGGCTGAAAATGATTCATGGTAAGTGACCGTACCTTTTGGGTAAGCGCCCTGAAGCAAAAGGGCCTGAAAATATTCAGGGGGAACATCCGGAAGCACCAGGCCAGCTACCTGTTCAAAGCCGAAGCGATGATAGTAATTGGGGTCGCCAAGTAGAACACAGCCGTTTGCTCCAAGCTCTTTCAGTTCAGCCAGTGCCGCATTCATCAATAGAGAACCTATTCCCTTACCCTGCTCGTCCGGAACCACTGATATTGGCCCTAAACCATACCAGCCGACTGAACCGTCCGAAATCGTAACCGGTGACAAGGCCACATGCCCTACAATTCTCCCTGAATGTTCTGCTACAAGTGAAGCTGACAATACCCCCGAATCACGTAGCGCCTTAACAATGAACTGTTCCGTATGGGCTGTATGTGGCGCGCTTAGAAACGCGGCAACAGTAACTTCACAGATGCTCTCTATGTCGCCGGATCTTTCTTGTCGGATGTTAATGCACAAAAGACCTCTCCAGACGGAAACAAAGACTCAAGCAGCGGCGCGCGACTTTGCGGCGCCGCAGGGACATACTCGCAAACCTCGTAACGAAATTCATTGGAGGATACCCGGCTTTTGAGCCCCTATGTAGAGCATGGATATTGTAACCACAAAAGCTCCCTCCGCTTTGGCAGCGGCAACGATGAGGTGTTCAGGGTCATGACTCAAAGTACCGGAAAGCTCGCGATATACCGCGCTGAATATAGAATGCTACAGGAGAGCACAGGAAGAACAAGATAGTCACCACCAGGGGAATACCTGATATAAACCAGATGCTGTCGGCGGCTGTGAGGTCTATATCCACCGTTATGGTTCCTTCTGCCCTGCCAATCACCAGGACCAATAACCCAACCAACAAACCCAGGGACAGGGAAAACGAAAGTGCGCACTGCAACTGCGCAGCGAGAAATTTACTGAATTTCACAGCATAGCCTCTCTCATAAACCTCAATTCAAATGAAGCACAGCGCTGCCAGATATGAAATACACGGTTAGCGCGTCCCGGGCCACATTTTTCCGTGGCCGCTTTCAAGGTCCTTTTCGGCCTCGACAAGTTCACACCCAACCCCTGATTCTAGCTGCCGCATACGGTGCAACGGCAGCCGCGAGCAAAACGATTGGCCAGATGTTGCCGCCCCTGAACATATAGGGCTCAAAAATTTGCGACCAGGGCTTGCCCTGGACAATATGACCAAAAGTGAACTCAAAAATGATGGTAAGGCATAGCCAACCCATACCGATTACCGCGTAACTCGCCACTGGCGCACGCCCAATCCACGGCAGTGTAAAATATGCAACTGCAATAATGACTCCTGACAGGAGAATACCACTTAGGATGAGTCCCGGCAGCTTACCCAGCTCAGGAATGAGCACGACTTCTCGAAGCGCACCGTTTGCGATGGCCAGCATGAGGATGCCCAACCACACCACGAAAGCCTTAAACGCGAATTCGAGAGTCATGATTCCTCCCGGTAAAGTTGCTTCTGCTTATGCACACCATGACATTTCCGCACCCTGGAAACTGTCGGCGATACACCCCCTGCGGCACTGGCCGAAATAACCCTGTTTGGTCGGCGCCCTGGCCGGCCAACCTCCGCAAGGGCTTAAATGCCGGCTCCCTCTACCGGTTCTTCGGATTCATGAGGGAAGTCAGCACATGATCCTCCCACCTACCGTTGATGTATAGATATTTCCTCGCGAACCCTTCGCGCACAAATCCAAGGCTTTTCAAAAGACCTTCGGAACGAAGGTTTGCAGGCATGTAATTGGCCATTAGGCGGTTGAGCTCGAGCGTTTCAAAGGCGAACGTTATCACATGGCCGCATAGCTGCTTCATGCGCCCCTTACCTTCGTGACTCTTCGCCACAGAATAACCGAGGAAAGCAGCTTGAAAAGGGCCTCTGGCAATGCCAGTCAGTTCGCATGTTGCCACAACGCTGCCGCTACCAGGATCGTAAGAAATGAAATGGGCAGAAACCCCACTCTCATATGCTTTCTCCCGCTCCCGCAACCTTTCTCGCCACGAACTTATCGAGTGAAAGTCAGAATCCCGCTTTGGCTCCCACCGATACAGGTGCTCAAAGTTCTCCGCGTGGTATCTCGAGAGCGCCTCAGCATCATCAACTCTATTAAGTCTAATTTCCATCGAAGCTCCGGTCAGAACGGATAACGCCTGGCACCTTCTCGGAGGACAGCTCCATCGCTACACCTTCAGTCCCTATAGTCAGAGGCTGTCGCTTTTCGGCTACCTTTTGTTACCGGTAACTGAACATGTACTTCAGGCGTTGTACAAAGTAAATATCCCAATCCCGATGAACCCAACACCCGCCACGTAGTGAAGGTATTTCTCATTGATATATTCCGCAAGCAGGCTGCCTGCCAATACCCCAATTGCCGAAGCAACAATGAGCGCTGCAGATGCAGCGAAGAACACGGTGTATTTACTCACCTCCTTATCAGCGGCGAATAGCATGGTCGCCAATTGGGTTTTATCGCCGAGTTCCGCTATAAAAACCGAAACAAAGATAGTGAGGAATACTGTCCAGTTCATACTATGTCCTTACCCTGAATGTCGCATAGAAGCTCAAACGTCCGCTGGAACACCTTGTTACGCGCCATTCCTCCTACAATACAGATGGTGGGTGACGCGGCGGTAGCCAAGCTCAGCAGAACTCGTTCAGTGTCACGACACATTGAGTACACCACTCAAAAATTCGACCCTCGGCGTACGAAAACGCATAGCAACCCATGCGCTTTGACATGCATTTGGGTGCTCGTTCTGCTTCATGGTCTGGATTCCCAACTTGAAATAACACCTGGCGTTGCGAGTGCGGAACTGCTGCAGCGCCTTGTTAGACGGAGCACCCATGCTCTCAATGCCGCTAAGATTTCGAGCCTGTAACGATGTGCGCCGAAATTGCAAACTCAGCAGTCCCTTCTTTTGTGACGTAACGAGCGAGAGCGCTTTCCGCCTTCGCCAGGATAGAATGAATCTGCTCCTCATCCAATACTATCCCCATCACCGGGAGCCATCCTCTCAAGTCCGCCTCGACCATGGTCCTTATACTCGGGAAACGTGCCGTCCCGGTGCAAGTTGCGATCGCAACTGAAGAAGCAGTTGTCTCCTCGAACAGTTTCTTCAAATCGGCCCGAGCGCCGAGAGCGAACGGTGTCCGCACGGCATTAGCCACCTTCTCGCCGGCTATACGGTTCAACAGCGCGACCTCTTCCGCATAGGCCGGGATATTGTCAAGGGAATCCCAAACCGCTACGGCTAGCCGTCCACCAGGAACTAACACCCGTAGCATTTCATCCAGGGCTTTGTACCGATCGGCAAAGAACATCAATCCAAATTGGCTCACGACCGCATCAAAAGACGCATCCTCGTAAGGTAGCGATTCCGCCGTCCCCAGACGCCAGTCGACCGATGGCGCGAGGCTCTCGGCCACAGCTAGCATGCCGGGTCCCGGGTCGAGTCCGGAAACAGACCCTGAGGCGCCTACGCGCCCGGCGGCTTTCCGCGTAAGTACACCGGTGCCGCAGGCAACATCCAGGACTCTGTCTCCTGACAATATCTGCGCGGCGTCCAATACCCGTTCGGTCCACTGCTGAAACAGCGCCGGAGCGAGGAGATTTTCGTACCCGACTGCAGCTTCGATCTGGTTCTGCAATGAGTCCTCGTTCATCGATGAACTCCTTCGGTCGTCTAACGCATCAAGCAAGCGCGGCCGGCAGGCCGTCCCCCCTGCCTTGAATTGTTACCTTTCTAGTATGCACCGTGTGAATAGGTCAATTCGTAGCTATGTGAGTAGACTTCGAAAATTAGGCCGAAAGGATCTTCTACATAGCACATTCTGTAGGGCTTTTCGCCTGGATAGTATTCACGAATAGGCATCCGTTGTTTGCCACCGTGCTCCACGATCTTTGCTACAAGTCCTTCTATGTCAGGATCCTGCACGCAAAAGTGGAAGGTGCTTGTCTTCCAGTATTCAAAATCTTTCGGAGTTTCATTATTTTGAAACTCAAACATTTCAATACCGATTTTGTCACCCGTAGACATGTGAGCGATCTTGAAGGATCCCCAGCCGGTGCCAAAAACATCAACGCACATTTGGCCTATAGGTGTATCTGATTCCTCGGTAATAACGGTCGGCTCCATTATGTGATACCAGCCCATAACATCACTATAAAATTTTGCCGCCTTCTCTACATCGGGGGCAGAAATTCCAATATGTGAAAATGTTCTTGGATATGTACTCATGATGATTGCTCCTTATGAAGTGAAAGTGCTTACTGGGCATCGCCAGACGCACCTGTTTTTCTAGTGGCCGCAACTCTCTCGGATGAAAAAATGCTTACCTTGGCCGTGTGGCTATCCTTGTTACGCTGCCGTACGCCGAACATAAAACTTCGCCTCGATTTCGTTGCCAGCCTTGTATACAGTCCCTTTTTGAAAGAATGTGAAACCGCACTTTTCCAGTACACGCTGCGAACCGGAATTCTGCGCCATGACTTTCGCGAAGACATCCATGTGGGCCGGGAAACCGTCGCTTGCCAGAAGCAGTTGCAGTCCGTTTGTACAGATTCCTTTACCCCAAAATGCTCTACCCACCCAATACCCTACTTCGACGCCGCCTGGTTCATGTGGCCAATATGAGACGCACGCTACAAGTCGGCCGTCCATTTCAACTGCATAGGTGTTTCTTGATGAGTTTGAAGCCGTTGAAGTGATCCAGGCGATAGCGTCCTGCTCGGAGTAGGGAAACGGAATATTGGATGTCCACTTCGAAACTTCCTCGTCTCCGACGAGCTGGGCCACATTCGCAGCATCGTCCAGTCTAAAGCGCCGCAGCTCGAGATTCATGCTAGGCAACGTAACGCCACCGATTGGGAATTTGTACCGAGCATCTCGGCTACCACTCCATACGTGCACTGCGTTTTAACCTTGCCAAGGTAATCGATGCTTACTTTTACTTTCTCATCCATTGTCCGACGTCCGTATACAATTAACGCTTTTTGCTAATTGGTAGGATTTATCTGGCACATGCCTCAAACACTGACAGGGCATGTACAACAGATGAATTTAAGTATCTAACAGCATCATGCCCGAAACCCGATAGATTACTTGAACCCTCAAATGCCAAAGGCAGCTCAGTACACCCCAAACAGACGGTGGTACTGCTCAATTCCTTTTCAGAAATGCAGGACTTCACTATTTTGTCTATATCAGATGCGGCGCCATCCGTCTGATTCTGATAAAGCCTCTCTATAATCTGAACAATCTTCTCCTTCATACCTGCAGTTTCAGGATAGCTTACATTTACCCCAAATGGTCCCAGGGCGTCTTTGAACATTGGTGAATTCATAGTGGGCATAGTTCCCAACACCAGTAAATCTTTGATTCCATTGCTATTACAATAGCTCCCAACGCTATCGTAAATACTGATTACAGGTATGTGTATACCTTTAGAGATTTCTTTCAATCTCGTATGAGGAGTTACGCTTGCGATTAATATTAGTTCGGCACCACATTTTACAAGACGCTTCAAGGCCGAATTAAAATACTCATCCCACTCTTTCCAGGAACCCGGCTCAGAAGAGCCCCGATTGTTCACAGTAAAACTCATGTCCAGGGATTCGATAGATATCTCAGGCATGGGGACCGGGCCAGAGACATCCTTGTCTTTGTGGAATAACTGACTGGCTTCGCAGATTAACCGATAGTATTCAATTGTACTCGGCCACCCTACTCCCCCAACTACTCCGATTTTCTTCAATGTTTATCTCCAATGAATGCCAACACCGAAAGCAGAGGCGAGCGTTAGCGAGTCTGGTGACCTCTGTCGGGCATTGCCTCCGCTTGATAGGCACCCGTCCCTCTAAATAAGCCATAGAGAAAGACTCCAAAACCGAGGATGAGCAATGTAGAGGAAACAACAAACATTGAATAGGTAACCTTCGACGCCGACGGATAAGGGTCTCCCAGAACAGCACCAGCAAGGAAGGCTGCCCAGATTCCGATCAAACCAATGATGTTTAGATAGGCACAAGGTAACTCAAGCTTACCCAGGTCAGTGTATCTCCAGGACATTCCCAGGATCATCAACAGCATTCCATGCTGAATTCCTGCAACGTGTGCATCTGACGCAATTGCCGGGTTCGCGAACCAATCCAGAATTGTGCCAAGCACAAGACCAACAAGAATCAAAGTAGTCCCCGTGAGCAGTAAGTGTCTTTGCATGACGATAATCCTCCAGATGCCTACCGCTTCAAGCAGGGGCAAGCGCAAGCTGGCCCCGTACCCAAGGTGCCTTGCCACCTTGCCTTGTTAAGGCGGGAATCAGAAAAGGTTGATGATGTTGACACCAAACTCGTGACCCTTGGCCATGACTTCAGGAAATTGGCGCCCCTGCCGGAAGGTCAAGTATAGTGTAGGAACCGCCGTGGTGTAGAGGATAGCGATATAAAGAGGAGAAACCAGCCTATTTTTCAATGCGTGCCATGACAAAAGCAATATGGCTGGTACATTTAGAAATGCAGCAGCCAGGACCCCAGGAGCATACGCACCCCAGTAGAGTTGCCAGAATAGGTGTTGCAGCGAGTTATTGAATGCCACGAGTATAAAAAAAGTCAGCGTGATATAGGCAGTTTTTGTCGAACTGCTAAATGCACACGCTATGGCAGTAACCAGGAACCCCGCGATACTAACGAGCACCAACAACACCCGGACCGCGCTGTCCGGCGTATCAGGCGTGCCAATAAAATTGGCGGTATTCCACTCCTTAATATTCCATTCCTCCAGCTCATGGATGGTGAGGACTGCTGGCAAGAGCCATACTAACTTTTGGTATGGAAGAGTACTGACATTACCCATGGCGGTAGCCTTAAGGCTTCAAGCACTGGCGGCGAAACCACTCAGCGGTTTTGACGACCGAGTGCCTTGACCTGTTATGTGTATATAGACGGTACTTTATACACATTTTTTGGTTGTATATAGGATGCCCAAAGATGCGAACCAACATAGAGATTGATGACAAACTAATGAGCGACGTTTTGAAAGCCACGGGCCTCAAAACCAGGAAAGGTGCTGTTGAACCTGGACTTAAGACACTGATTAGATTGAGTAAACAGGAAAGCATGAGGAAGTTCCGGGGTAAGTTGCAATTGACTGGAGACCTGGATGATATGCGAAACTACTCATGATCGTAGTCGACTCTAGCGTATGGATTGACTATTTCTCTGGGGCAGATACGCCCCCCCAAACTGAAAAGCTTGATAATTCGCTCTGCACTAAGCCAGTGGCCATTGGCGATTTGATTCTGACAGAGGTTTTGCAGGGCTTTAGGCATGACAAAGACTACAAGGTTGCCCGAAAGCTTTTTGAAGACGCGGCCATTTTCGTAGCGGAATGTAAGCCGTTTCGCACTGGCTCGTATCACCAGAGTAAACCCAAAAAGCTTGCGATAGGTTTCCCAAACCAATGCTAACCACTCTCTCTTACTTCGTAATGCCTTTCGACACTAGCAGTGATACTACCCCACAATGAACCTTCAACACGTTCTTGATGAAACTCAAAGGCAGATCGACTGGAGAACTTCTCGCGAACCATGAATATGCAATCATTGCCAGGGTCCTGAGTGACCTCAAAAAACAAACAGCCTTCTTCCTGCTTCGTAAGTTCAATGTGCCTCGGCAATTCTGACACTACTGCCGCCAGATCTTCCCTCGGAACGACGATGTATCCCTGCACGGTAATCTCACTCAACGCTGTCTCTCCAGGAGACATGACGCCTAAGGCAGCTGCATGGCGAGAGCAACGTCTTGTCAGGCATGGGACATTTTGAGACCAACAATACCCAGGCAAATTAGCCCCAGGCTTATTAGTTTAGGAGCATCAGCCGACTCACCAAACAAGAGTATGCCCAGAAGCGCCGTGCCAACTGCACCAATGCCTACCCATATAGCGTAAGCTGTACCGACCGGCAAAGTTTTCAACGCCAAACCAAGCAATAGAAAACTTGCGACCAATGAGATTACCGTTCCGATGGTGGCCCAGGGCCTCGTGAAGCCATCGCTGTACTTCAGCCCAATTGCCCAGCCAATCTCCAAAAGACCAGCAATAAATAGAATGACCCAACTCATACAGACCTCGCTGTTAGCTATTGGGGCCGTCCCTTGGTGTCATTCGAGAGGTGAGGTCGTCCTCACTTCAAAAATATTCAGCGCTGAGCCAGGCGGTGTGTGCCAAGCGGCCGCCGTCCCTAACCCGTTAACCGAACATCCACTGATGGATTAGCCCACCAGGTGCCAATGTACCAATGCCGGCACCAATAATCCCGTAGAAAGCGCCCAGCGCATACGCTCGATGTCGCTTGATATTGCCGCTTCGCGCTGAATACAGCGAAACCGCGACACAGACCAGTACCCAGATTGACAGTAAGTGGATCCGCAAGATCCTTTTGAACAAATATGTGAGCATGGGAGGTGCAAAAGACATACTCCCCCTCCATTAGTACTGGAGACATAGATGCTACCAATTTCTCCAAGTCTCGCTCGCCCGTAATTGTTGATCCTGCTCGCTAACGCCTGAAATAATCCGCACCGCGAAGCAGTGTCAACTCGAACGAATCGCTATACGATAGGTCTGGTCGCATAGAGGAATCTCGCATAGCCAAGCTCAGATACGTTTTTTGTGAGTTCAATGTTGACCCAGGCAACAACATCCGCGAAAGGGCGATCTTGAAAAGGCCACTTGGTTCTTGCCGGTGAAAGCAGATCTTCATCACTGACAGTTGACAGGAGATTTTTCCATTTCTTGTGAAATGATAGCAGCCACTGCTTTACACCATCGGAAGTGCATGGACATGTGATGGATTCCTGGCTCAAGGATGAGTCTTCAAATGAATGGTTTATTGTCATCGACCACCAGAAGCCAATATGCCAGACAAGCCAGGCGATGCTTGGAGGACCGAGATCGTAGCCCTCGTGATCTGGCCACTCTCCACGCCAGCCAGTATCCGAGACAATCACATGAAGCCCCTTGGTTGAGGGGCGCCAAAGGCACTCGTCGGTACCCAAGCTTTCCAGATGGTACGAAGCGAGACTCCAGGCAATCTCATGCTGTCGCAAAAGCACATCGGCAATCTCATTCGACATCTGGATTACTGGCCCTGCTGTCTAACGCCCGCATCAGCGGAGCGGCATTGCCGCGTCCGACAGACTGAGCTTGTTACACGAATTATCTACAATTATTCATTTTGATTGAGATTTTAGTAAATCACGAATTTCCGTTAACAGGGTCTCCTCCACTGAAGGGGCAGGCGGCGCCTTGGGAGCCTCCTCTTCTTTTCGCTTTAGGCTATTGATTCCTTTGATAACCATAAAAATGGCAAATGCAATAATTGTAAAATCAATGACTGTCTGAATAAACGAGCCATAACTTATAACTACGGGTGGCGCTTCGCCAACAGCCTCCTTGATAGTAAAAGCCAGATCAGAAAAATCTACACCGCCCACCAACACGCCAATTGGAGGCATAATAACCCCGGAAACTAACGCTGTGATAATCTTCCCGAAGGCGGCTCCTATAATGATACCGACTGCCATATCAACAACATTTCCCTTTACAGCAAACTCTTTGAACTCTTTCATCATGCTCATAGTTTTGTCCCTATAGATTCATACCTAAGTTGATATTCTGGTGTTGAAGTACTCTACCATTTTTTGTGCACTTTCCCCTCAATTATTGATCTGGCTGTAACGCCTCTCGACGCGGCTTTGGAGCGTTCCGAGCTAGTATTGCTCGTTAGTTCCCCGAGCTAAAAATGAGCCACACACTTTATTTCGATTTTCAATTCTGGCTGCACCAGAGCGACCACCTGCACCACGGTTTGACTCACTTCAGGTTTACCTCCGTATGCCGCTTCTCTTGCACCATAGACGCCTTCGAGATTATCGAAGACCTCACTCATGTCGGTAACAAAGAAGGTTTCGTCAACAATGTTGCCCATGTCTGCACCAAACTTCGACAGAACATCCTGCATATTCTTGTAGGCAATCTTCGTTTGCTCAGCGATACCGGTTGGAGTACTCCCATCTCGATCGACACCAACTTGACCCGATAGGTACAAAACATTTCCAACCTGGACTCCCTGGGCGATAAAGTCTTTGTATGGTCCACTTCGATACGTCTTTCTATCAATCGTCATTTTGCTTTCTCTCCGTAATTGCGTTGTTATCTGGCATTATAGTTAAACAACCCAAAATGCCGCAGTCATTTTGGTTCCGCTAGTGGCATGCGGGCCGTAACGTACCTGAACGTTTTGTCAGGTCTCCACGGATTGCAATGAGACCAGCTTTGTACCGTTTGCAACCCATTGATTTCCAACCTCCTTAAACCCAAAATTTCTGTGAAAGGCGCGAGAGGCCAAGTTCAGGGGGTTGATGTTGTACTCGCACGTTATCGCCTTTATTTTGTGTGAGCGAGCGAAAGCGAACAAATCCACGTATAACCCACTACCTATACCGCGACCTGAAAATTCTGCACCAACAACAATTCGGTCGATATAGAGAAAGCTCGGGAATCGGCGACCGAACCAATTGTAGTTCTCATTTTCGTAGGACACGCCGACCGGCATTGCCAGCAAAAAACCCGCCACTTCATTTTCGATTTCTGCAACCTTGTTATAACTGGACAATTGGTCGAGCAGTCGAAGCCTTTCCAAAGACATTGGACTGGTTTGTTGCTCCTCAATTGCATTGAGTTTCACAATACTATCAAAATCAGCATGAATGGCATCGCGGAGGATTGTCACTAAAAGACCTGGCGCTCGGTATCAGCGGCGGCGGGCAGCGCCGCCCGCAGCATGCTGTCAATTGCGATCACCTTCGACACCGCGATAGTCCTTTGGCTTTAATCCCGGCTAAAGCTCACAGCTTTGGCGCGCTGCAGGCGTGTCCCAGCGGGCTGTAATTGTTATGTCGTTTTCTTTTTTCGTACATCTTTAACTAAATAGGAGTTTCCTGGACCACGTTTTAATTCAAACAAATCTACTGCCTTAATTAGGCTGCTCAAATTCTTATAGCCGTAGTTTCTGGTATCAAAAGAGGTTTTATTTGAAATATGCGAGCCAACAGGCCCCAGAGCCGCCCAGCCATTATCGTCTTCGGTGGCTTCTATTGCTTGACGCAACAAACCAATCAGCTTTGTATCGGACTTAATATTTTTGGACTTAGTTTGGCTTGTATCGCCATTTTTGGATTCTTGATCCAGAAATAGAAACTTAGAACATGCATTAACAAATGGCGAAGGAGTTTTTCGCTCCCCAAAACCTAGAACTACTTCACCCTCAGCCAATGCGCGAGTGACCATTGGAGTGAAGTCACAATCAGACGACACAAAGCACATCACATCAATGTCCTTTGTATACATTATATCCATGGCATCAATTACAAGTGCTATATCTGATGCATTTTTCCCTTTTGAAAGGTCATATTGCTGCACTGGTTGAATAGCATATTCATGCAAAAGGTCTTCCCAACCCTTTATAGACGACTTTTTCCAATTGCCATATGCCTTTCTTATTGTAACGACGCCATATTTGGCAACCTCACTAAGAACATCTTCAAACTTGCTAGCAGGTGCATTGTCAGCATCAATGAATAGAGCAATTTTCTGTTTTGAATCATTCACCTCAGTTTTTTCCTCGTTCGAAAACATAACGCCCAGGGTTGGGGCGCCGGTTACGGCGTTTCAAATTCCTACTTGTTAGGTGGCAGCCTCTCAAGACGAGAACTCTTGTTTATACAAATCTATTTCGTCGGCAATCATAGCCACCAGCTCTGTTTCACTGCCAGTAAACACAAACTCTTCGCGCCCATTGATACGAGCTGATATTGACAACTTTAGTTGAGCATCTTGGTTCGGACGGCGGGACACTACCCGAAATATTCTATTTGAATCCTTTCCCGTTCTGATCGTCCGACCGAGATAATACGACCAGCCATCCGGGTTGGAGCGTGGCTTAGCCAATAGACTGGGGAAATGCTTCTTCGTGATTTCGTCGACAACTTCCGGCGTCATTCGCTACTCCTAAGCCCTAACGCCGGCGTCGGGGCACGCGAAAGCGTGTCCCAACCAACCTGCGCTTGTTAAATGTCTTTTACCCACAACAGAGTTGTCGAAAATATCCATAGAGCTATCAATATGAACACCAATTCACCGACTAGCAAAAGGCCATAGGACGCAACCACGAGGCTTGTAAGTACGGAAAGTAATAACGCCGCACCAATACTTAAGACTCCCAAAACTAGTAGCGCGGTCACTTTAGGGAATAGAAGTCGAATACTTCCTCGATAAATACTCAGAGTGAACGCGAGGGTGACAAATATCGCCATAACGCCAAGCATGAAGCTCGGAACCGAAATAGCAGACTGCTTAGGAAAGCCCATATCAAGTAAGGCATTTGGCATCAAAGCGGTGATCACTACGCTACCGTTAACTATAACAAGGAAAATAATTCTACGTATTTCTTCCGAGGTAAAATTTCCGGATGATCGAAATACAGCCACGACACCGGCAAAGCCAGCTATCGTAATAGCGATCTCAGCAGTTGTACTTAGGGTGTCGAGCGCACTCATAGACATTTAACGCCTGCGGCAAAGGCGCGCGCTGTTTGCGCGTCCTTTTTGGCCGTTCTAGTTATGCAGCTGCATTATCAAGCTCCCAGCCAGGGAACACGAGGACTGCTGGATGGCAGTTTAATGCCCTGGCCAATACCTTAGCCCGCTCGATACCCAAATTCACACGACCGTTCTCGATAGCGGATATAGTTGACTGCGGAATGGAAGTGAGAGATGCCAGTTGGTTTTGACTTAGCCCTTGGAGTTCCCGAAGAATTCTGACCGAATCACCAACTGAAACCTCAATCGTCTTTTTTGCTTTTCGATAATCTTTCATTTTAGTTTCTCCTGTAATCATGTGGAGTCACTTTCTCAACTAGAACATAGACATTCTCTCGATCAATTTTGTAGATCAGGCGATATTGAGAGGCATAACGCCTACCGCCGCGGCGCGGAAGCCGAGCAGCGGTTTTTTCGTCCGACCCCGAAGGGGCACACAGCCGGTACTTGTTCTGTGCTGCGAACACACCGGGACTTAACACTTACGACACCTGCCGTTTGACCAGGAAAGCGAACGGAATGGATAGCGGCCCGAAGACCTGACCAATCACCGCCCAAAGTGGACCACTGCCATTGCGGTTTGTAGCCACCCGCCATGAAATACCGCCACAGATGATCCAGACCAAAACAACGATATAGGGAGCTACCATCGGATGTCCTTGCGATGCTGATTTCGTGGCACAGAACGCTTGGCGCACAGGCGAGCGAAACGCAGTGTAGTGAGTCCAGCCCCAAAGGGGCAATTTGTGCCGTCATTTGTTATGTGAAGAACCTTGTGCATCACAATATCCCAAACTGCACAGCAGTTTCTCGAAACTCAGCAAGAGTCTCGGGCTGCTCTTCCATAGTGCAATCCGCTGGAGCTGATGATTCCAACCAGCCGGGTAAATAGCGATTCCACACTGCTATTTTGGGTGCATCAAAGTCTGGATTCTCAAAAACACCATAAGGGATAGCACGAATATCCAAACCCAATGCTTCCTTTGTCCAACCTACATCAGTAAAAACTGTGCTACCGCAATTGTTACAAAGGTGATGTGTCGGTCCGTCTGCAATTATTGCATCGCGCTTAAAAGTCTTTAGATTTCCCTCAAAACTAACTTGCTCAGACGCATAGTATATTAAGTATGCCGAAGGTGCTCCGTACATCTTTTGGCATGCTCGGCAACTGCACTGAACATGAATCAGGGGGTCTCCCTGGCACGTTACAGTAGTTTTTCCACACAAGCATGTTGCTAGTCTTTTCATCTTATAGCTCTCCCGTTGCCAAATATGCGGATCATATAACGCCCACTTCAGCGGCGGCGCTTTTCAGCCGTCCGCTGCAAGCTCTTGTTATGTTTCTGGGAATGCAACGGGACAAAATCAATTCTCACTTCGTAACCCATTGCCTCAGCATAATCTGTAATCGTTGAAAGTTTTGGTGAGATTGAGGAACTAACGCTCTCCAAACGAGAGATATTGCTCTTTTTGGTGTTCAGAAGCTCGGCGGCCTCTTCCTGTGTAAGGCCTGCACTTTGACGAAGTGCGACAAGCTTACGACGCAGTTCGTAAGCAGGGGAAAGCCGTTCATATTCTTCCGCCACATCAGGGCGATCTAGCGCCTTTTCTTTGAAGCTTTTGAAATTTGGCCTGGCCATCAGTCTAACTCCTTCAATCTACGACGAGCCTTCTCAAGCTCTTGCTTTGGCGTGCGCTGCGTCTTCTTAATGAAGGAATGAAGAATCACAATTTCCTGCCCTTTAACCGCGCAAAAGAAAGCCCTTCCAATTCCCTCCCTTCCTTTTGCCCGAATCTCGAATAGCCCGCCCCCCATCGGGGCGGTATGGGGCTTCCCGAGAGCCGGGCCGAACTCCTCAATCATTTCCAGGATATGCAGGAAGTTCGCCAAGATTCCCGCAGGAAACGCCAGAATCTCGGCCTCAATCTTCTGATTAAAGAATGTGATCTTCCATGACATGGCGGAATGTTATCATATATGATAACCGTGTCAAATACGTAGCTCGATGGGAAGAAACATAACGCCTACAACTGCAGCGGCCGGTACGGCCGTCCGGCAACTTGTACTTGTTATGCGGCATACAGTTTCTGAACCTTCATTTTCGGCGACTCCTGCCGAGCAATCCAAAGGTCATACTGTGACTGCTGGTTGAGCCAACTTTCCGGAGTAGTGTTGAACGCAATTGATAAGCGTAGCGCCATTTCAGGGCTGATACCGGCTCTACCATTCAGAATAGATGACAAAGTCTTGCGGCTAACACCTAGCGCAGCGGCTGCATCTGTAATAGTCAAACCAAGCGACTCTAAGCATAGATCACGCAATACCTCACCCGGATGCGGCGGATTGTGCATATTCATAGCCATTTTAGTGATAATCCTCGTAATCGATATCCATAGCGTCCGGGGGCTCAAATCGAAACGTGACGCGCCAATTTCCACCAACCCGAACAGACCACCGCCCCTTCTGCCTGCCCTTTAGCTGATGCAGATACAAGCCAGGAAGATTCATATCATTTGCTTCAGTGGCAGCTTGGAGCCTACCCAGAATTAATCGAAGCTCTTTCGCATGGTCAGATTGGATTCCAGAGGTCTTCCCGCTTTGAAAGAAGCGTTCCAGTCCTTTGTGCTTAAAGCTCCGAATCATACGACAAAGCGTAACCCATTACGTTACGGGTTACAAGAGACGGACCGACGCCGCATAACGCCTCAAACACCGGTGGTGTTTCCGCCGTCCGCGTGCTTTGACTTGTTAGCAGTAAATTTCAGGCGCAATACCTGCTGCCCTGTTGGCTCATGTAACTTTTCTTCCATAAGCTCAAAACCATACTTTGAATAGAACTTACGGCCAATACTATTGGCTTTAAAAACCTCAACCTCCAAGTTGCCATGTAGTTCTTGTGCTTTATCCATTAAAGCCTTCCCGATACCTTTGCCATGACAATCAGGCTGCAGAAATATTGCACCAACTTCGTTACCCATGAGAGCAATAAATCCCCTTACTTCATTGTCTATTTCAGCAACCCAAGTATCAGTATTGGGAAGATAGACTTCCTCAACATTTTTGCGTTCTTGTGTTATGAAATCATCTTTCATGAACTCGTGAGCTAGGCGTGTGGCAATCTCCCATGAATCAAGAACTGATTCCAAATCTGATTCTTTATATTGTCGTATTTGCACAGACTTCATTCCTTTACTGCTAACGCCTAAAGCTGCGGCGGTGAAACCGCAGCCTTTACTTGTTAGGGGCGTGTTCAAGTCGTTCAGCCAGCCAGACTTTGATAATGGATTGTCGAGTAACTCCCAGTCTTGCCGCCTCTTTATCTAGAGAGGAGATCATCCATTCGGGAAAATCCACGTTAACTCGTCTCGGTGTTTGATTCGGCCGTTTGAGACTGGAAATATCCAGGTCATCAATTATGTCTTCCTTACCCTGGTCGAATTTTTTGTCGAAATCTTTAGCTTTCATAAAGCTCTACCTCAGCTTTGCGAGATCGCCTGACCGAAATTAATCGAATATCGTCATCTCGATATGTAAATACGGCTGACCAGTATTGGCGATTGAAGCGAGCAATCACGATTGACCTTGCCTCATCGTCAGACCTCGCTAACAATTCCACCAAGTTCGGGTCATCCCAAAGAAATTGGGCCTGCTCAAAATCAATCCCATGCTTTTTGAGATTGGAGGCACTTTTTCTTTGGTTATACTGAAACTTCATAATGGTATAGAAAATATACCACTAATACATTTATGGCAAGAGGTGGATTTTTTTTGGGGGGGTAGGAGCCCCTAACGCCTGAGTTCAGCGGCGCTTGAGCCGCGGGCCATTTTGCGGCAGAAAAATGGGCTGCGGGTCAAACGTCCGCTGCAACGAAATGTTAGGTTCGTGCTGATCGGAGCCTCCTTTGATGTGCTTCTATTTGTTCTCGAAGCACTTCACGTCTCTCCAAACTCTCCTTCGGCCAGTATTGCTCCCGGTCATAGTATTCGGGAACGGCCGGCACTCCGGGTGGTAGTAAGATCCATGGCTGTTTCGATGCCGTGAAGATGTGGATATCCGGAGGAAACTGATCCGGATCGTCCAGGGTGCCAACACGAATGAACTTTAGGACCGGGCCGGCCCCTGCGTAGTGGCTCCATACAGTCACATGACATTTGGGACACCTGGCAATTTTCTGCCCCATGCCACTTTCGGATGGCGTTTCAACCATCAGCGGTTCGCCGCCCAGGTCCAACACCCGATCTGATTCGATCATCGCGTTCAGGGCGAAGGATGCCCCTGACTCCCGCTGGCACCACCGACAATGGCAGCAATGCACGAACATCGGCTTTGCTTCCATTCGGTATCGAACGAAGCCACAGTCGCATCCGCCTTCGGCGCCCAGCCATGCCGGATGTTTTTGCTCCGAGTTCACAAAAAGAACCTAACGCCAAAAGCAAGCGCGCGTTTACGCGTCGCTTTGCCTTTTCTTGTTAGCTGCAATATCTCGCAATGAACCAGAGACATACTTATGGATAATACTTGAGACCAGTGTTTGGTAGGGAATGCCCTCCTCAGATGCCCTTGACTGAACCGCGATGAGATCGCGATTGGATATACGAATATTAATCCGCTTATCCTTCTTGAAAGTATTAGTGGCTGCTGCCTCCAGTTCTTTTCTTCGGGCCTCAGTCAGCGTGGATTCGAATTCTCCCGACTCTACAGAGTCTAGGAGTTTTTTTTCCTCTTTAGAGAGTTTTACCTTACTCATGAGCCACCTCTCAGGTACAACCTGGTGAATTTGCGACTTGGTATCACGGTCTTCAGAAAAATCTCTTCTTTCGTTTCAACATACGGCACCAAGTAGACGTAGTGATCTATCTCCACGATAAATATCTTCTGGTGGGGATAGTCAGCAGCATTGGGATGGCAAATATCATCTATAAGCCCCCCATTCTCAATATGAAAGACCGCCTCTTCAAAAGATCTGCCTCGCTCCTCAATAAGCTGCTGATTTTTTTCGGAGTTCCAGTTAAAGACTTTCATGAAAAAAAGGCTAACACAAACGTGTGCCTTTTGTCATCAGGCATAATGGCCGATTGTTGCACGGTGTAGGCAGCTAACGCCAAGGTTTGGGGCGGACCACGCAGTGGGCCGTCCCAGCCGCAGGCGCCAACACCGCCTTGTTATGTTTCATTGCTCCCATTCGTTTCCTTTGTTTTCTCTCGGCTCATAGCTGCTAAGTTTTGAGGCCATTGAAACTACGAACTTGCAGACTACGAGTATTGATACTCCTATTGCAACAAAGAGTAACGACGATTCAGTTTTGCCCAGATCAGAAGGTCCTACGCCGGAAAAAAGTTCAGTCCTAAACAAAGTGACTAATCCGGCAACAACAAATCCGCAACCGAAGAGGTACCCTTGTTAAGTGGCCGGTTCATAAGACTTGTACGCAATGTATGGCAGGAAAGTAACCCAAGCGAGGAGTAATGGCCCTACACGACCCGACGATAGATCGTAGTCTTGGAATAGTTGCGACCAAGAATGTCCGGCAACGTAGCGGCCAAATAGAAACTCGAAACATATGGTTAGAGCCAGCCAAATTATGCCTACTACCAGCGCTTGTAGTGAAGAACCCAGTATCAGATGCTTCGCGAGCAGTATGACCGACACGCCAAAGATAGCAATTGCAATGGCAGTCGAGACCTGATGCGCATGCAAATCTGATAGGAATCTCCCATACGTTGCTTCACGAACAATCCCATTACCGATAGCCAGCAACATCAAGACTAGCCAGAACCCCAAGTAGACCCAAACTACGCGCATTGATTGAGGCCACTTAACGCCTAAGGTTGGGGCGCGCGTCAGCGCGTCCCAAACCCTTACCTGTTAGGCGCAAAATTGTGACGAATCTAGTTTGTAGTAAAGTTGATTAAATGTTTTTCCCTCCAGTTCTCGTTCTTTTTCATAGGGCAGCGTTGCGCCGAGTTTCTCGACTGCTCTGCGCGACCGCAAATTGGTCTTCCCCACATGAAACCAAACAATACTAGCCCACTGGTAGATATGATTTAGCATTAGAATTTTAAGTTCCTGGTTCGCACCCTTGCCCCAGTGACGCCGCTCGATGAACGTATAGCCAATTGATATTTCCTTCGAGGTGGGATTCCATTCGTAATAGCGACTTGAACCAATAATCTTGCCCGTGTCTATTTCTTCGATAGCAAGCGCGCCATTACAGGCCAATGCCCCCTCAAAGAATCGCTGCCTGAAAATCTCGCGTTTATAGCGTCCAGAGTCGGGGTGTAGTTCCCATATCTTGGGATCAGACGCCGCTCTATGCAATTCTTCGAAGTCTTCTTCCCTGAGTGGTCGAAGCCGAAGTGTGCTGCCAAAAAGTGTAGGCTGTAAGTCAATTTTACGCATATTCAAATCGCGGAGTGGGCGCCTAACGCCCTTGTTAATAGGCAAGCGGCGCAGCCGCTTGCCCTAAAGCCCGGCTTGCCGGGCGATTGAACTGTTTGTTATACAGACTCATGCACTTAGAAGAGCTTTTTTAGTTCATCTTGTGCTTTTTTAGCAGCTTGACCTAAATCTGGAGTAGTCCAGAAATACATTTGTTGCATATTTGAGTATTTCGGGGAATCTCTAGTAGCTTCAACGATGGTTGATGCAACAGCCAACGCTCCAACGATTCTCCCACTTCGAAAATATCTTTTTAGATTACCCTCATTGGATATAAGAAAGTCTTTACAGACTCCTGCAAGAAAGTTAGAAGCCTCATCAATAGTTCCTGCGCCGACGCTTTCTCCTTCTGGAAACAAGTCATCGATGCTAAATGCAACCATGCCTAAACCCGGGCAGTGATTGTCGATCTGCTTTACCGCGTTAGAAAGAGCTTTAGAAACGCCATTTTCAGAGTAAATTTTCTTGCAAGCAATCCCAATGTCTGAATTTCCGAGCTTCACATGCACATCCGGCTCATCCAAATCAGCACACTTCGCTTTCAAGTTATTCAAAGATCTCCAGACCTCTAGCTCAAATAAGTGGTTTCTTGCCGGTGACTTAACTCTATTTAGAAATCGAAGATTTCCAGATTTCAATTTATGTAAATATTGCTTTCGGAAGCTGTGTCCGGAAAGCGGCACTATAGCCCGATAAACGCGTTCAAGGTGTAACCCCAATAAAAAATCGCCTATTCCCGTATCTGAAATCTCTTCACCTGCCCGAATGAGCTCTGCTATACCAGACTGTGGGTTCAACGCAATACCTTCTGATTGGAAGGCTACACGGAGTTCATGAGCCATTGTGCGGAATTCTTCTATGCTACTTACTCGCCTTCGATGAGTCTTCAATTTCCGCTCCGGCACTTAATCTGCTAAGGCTGTATAACGCCTAAAGAACCGGCGGTGAAACCGTCCGGTTACTTTACTTGTTAACTTTACTTTGCACATAATTGTCGACTTGCTTTTGCAGTTGCTCTTTATTGGTATTCATACTGTTATCAAACGGAAGGATATAATCCATATCAATGCTCGTCACTCCAGTTGAATAGCCCCACGGAGCAGCAAAGTCGCCATCTTCCAGCGGGCGAGTAAATTTACAAGTACTAGCTTCAACTCCATTCGATATTTTCAAGGCAGAAGTAATATTATTGATAGACATTGAGACCAGCTGTAGTAACAAGGCAGTCTTTTTGACGCTCCAATTTAGGGAGTGACGCTTTGATCGATAACTTCGCTCATCTTTATTAGAGCTTATTTTCTCTAGTTTTATGATTGTAGTCCCATGTTCGGAGTGTCCGATACATTTCATTTCATCTTGTGGTGGTGAAACCCCATATTTATGCTCGAGACCAATAGTCAGGGAAAACCCTCCTGATCGGACTCTGAAGCCGTGTTTTATACTGTTATATTCATCAATATGCGCATCATTCAAAAACTCATCTGCTAATTTACCCCATAGTTCTGCAAATAAACTAACAGTCCGTCCGTTCTTTTCTGTATTTGGAAGGTAGCCAGAAAAAACACTCCTAGATATTTCACTCCATGCTACGTTGTCGATATTCAGCTTTGTGAATAATGAATTTCTATGACAGCTCACATCAGCAACAAACTTTCTAAGTTGATTATTTGAACACTTTGCAATCCACGCGTAGGCACAATCTGGTGCCTGAACATAAGAACCTATTAAAGAGAATAGGGTTTCTAAGGCATGATGAAAATCCGATCTTAATGCAATAGCGGCCCTCTTTTCATCGTCAGCGTTTAAATGGATATCGGCTACATATGAAAAATAATCTGGGTCAATTCCGTTCAAAAATTCTCTATTACGCTCGCCCACATTCATTTCCCAAATGCAATATGGTTCTTTATTTACTACGAATACTGAGTTTTGCACAAACCCTCCTTAGTAAAGCTAACGCCTACGTAACCGGCCGGAAAACCGCGCAGCGGTTTGGAGGTCCGAGCACTGCGAAGCAGTGCGGCAGTTGACGTACTTGTTATGTGTTTCTACGAGCATGTGAGTATGCATAGAGCAGATAGCCAATACATGCAAAAAACGTTAATGGAAGCGCTACGTTGCCAAGCCAAGTGCCATATATGACAAATGGGTTCTCTAAAGCAACCCTGGCTCCTTGTGTCTTAAGCTCGTCTGAATTACTTAAAGAATTCAGGTCTGCCAAAAGCCCAGCTCCAATGTCTACGTTATAGACGAGAAGCATATATACCCAGCTGGTATATATGAGATAGAGGCCAAGAATGGTTCCCAGCAACAGCGCACTTATTTTTTCCGCCGCGAAGTACGCAATCATAATAAGACCGAAAGATACGCTCGCCCACCATTGAACAATGAACCAGTATCTATCAAAAGTACTGAAGAGCTGCTCCAAGATTTCTGCTTCACTCACAATGAAACTCCATACTGAACACATAACGCTTGGCGCAACGGCGAAGCACGCAGTGCTGAGTCCGGCAGCCGAAGGCTGCGAATTGCCGCCACTTGTTAGGTGATGTGGGTGGCCAAAACACTTAGTTCACCGGAATACCGAAATAGACAATGTACCCAATTAACCCAACGAGGCAAACCGAGGCGAACATCCTGATGTAGTTTGCTAGGCGCGCCACCTTTTGGGCGCTTACGTACTCTTTATGCTCCTTTAGACGTTGCTCATCTTTTTCTGCCAACGACTCTGCGGATTCATGAACGGACTTAGCATATTCCTCATTTGATCGTCGAGCCTCCTCTAGGTAAGCCCGATAATCCTTATTGTTATTTTTTGTTTCGTCTAACAGGACAGTCAGAATGCCGAGCTGCTGCTTCTGAGTTTCTAGAATGTCCTTTAGGATTTCGTCATTATCCATAGAATTAATCACCTAACGCCTCGCGCAGCGGTTACCGTGTCCGGCCCCGAAGGGGCGTATTGCCGGTTTTTGTTAAGTGCTTTCACTGGCCGTACCTAGAAGTATGCGCAATAACCTCGGGAGCAGCAGAGCCAGTACAAATGTAATGGCCGCACCCAAAGTTAGCATAGTGATTTGTACCCAAGGGGTTGTTGCATAGAGATATGACTCCGATGGCTGGCTCGGATTATAGTAGACGAGGATCTCACCTGGCTTGAGACTTGATACAGCCTCATTAGGCAAAAAAATGGCTTGAAGTTGCATGACCCTACTCCCAGTGTAATCTTGGCCTTGAACGCGATATTGATACCTTACACGACCTATTGATGCTCCCCAGTCTGATGCGCCCGCGACGGTGGGGCTACTCGCATTTTGAAGCAGAGCAAACTCAAGAGTTCCTGTGGTGGTGCTCCACTCCTCTACTTCTTGAGACTTCCATACAGATACGAGTGCCACACCTAAGATCACAAATCCTAAAAATGCAATTAGCAATCGAATCTTGCTCATAATCTAGGCACTTAACGCCTACCGCAACGGCGGCGAAATCGCGCAGCGATTTTGCCGTCCGGCCCCGCAGGGGCGTATTGCCGGTACTTGTTAGGCGTCATCGCACACCACGTGCCTGGGCCGCGTTTTGGCAAACCTGATGAAGAGTAGCGTAGACATCCTCAATCATTCCCTTCTTTCTGCATCCCTGCGGCTGGTGAACGCAATGCATTTTTATCCCTGCAAGGTTCGACAACTCTCGCTCTAGTGTCCTCGCGACACCCCTCCCAATGACAACAATCGAATGGGGAGCAGCCTGCCGAACCAAGTGTCCCGTGTAGTTGTTCCAGCAGCATTTAAGTACGCTCTCATAGTCTTGTTGATACAATCTAGCTCCGCCAGTTGAATAGAGGGCTATGGCGCTGGCATCAACCAGCCAAACTCCAAGGGAGCGCAAGCGTTCAAGAAGCATGAGCTTTGCGTCAATGCGTTTAAAAAATGAAGGATTGGTGCCTTTGAGAAACGGCGCAAAGGCCAAGGGAGAAGGAGTATGGGCACAGCTGGCAAATAGCTTCCAGAACTGCGGGGTGCCTACTGTCGCGGGTAGACTTTGCCCCGCAAACTCGGACTCGCCGTAACCGAGGCAGTACACGAAACGAGCAAAGGTCTGGTTCAAGGATCTCGGAAACAGGTGATGCGGTCCCCGCATGATTTGAAGTTCGTGTTCCGGCGTGTAGACATGGGATTCGGCTAGTAGCACCGTATGCACCACCTCAGGGCGCCAGTCCATGCGGTGCCGCTCAACGCACTCTGCCGCTCGAAGCGACTCCAGCGAATTGGATGGATCTGGAAGCAGCATCGAGAGTTGTTCATGGCAGGCGGGCAACATGGCGGAGTTCAATGACGCCTAACAGCTAAATCGTTTGACTAAGTCAGAAATAGAAATCGCCTTTTGTTCACACACAGAAATACTCCCTACCCGAAAATATCTTCCATTCATCAACTACTTGGTGACCTCACAAAGCTCTTTCTCTTCTGAATCAATGTACCCAGGCAGTGTGCACCTAATTGGCCCAAGGCCCACTGTTCAAAGTCGTCGCCTGAGCATAGCTCAAACTTTCAGTGGGTTACAGTTGCTCCGCAGAAATACAGTTGTCTATTTCCAATGAAAAACGGGCACCATGTTGACGCATTCAAAGCCCTTGTGCTGAGCTGGCATCCCGTTACTCTGAGGATCGTATTTCATGGATGACATACCGGTACCCATCCCTGCCGGATCTACCCGTCTCATGGACCAGTTGCGGGCAGACATGAGGGCTCGCGGCTATGCATTCTCAACTGAGCGCACTTACCTACACTGGATAAAGCGCTACATTCTTTATAATCAACGTCGCCATCCAGCGGATATGGGCAAAGCGGAAATTGAGGCCTTCCTCAACCATCTGGCCGTCCACGTTACAGTCTCACCCTCTACCCAGCGTACGGCCTTGAACGCCTTGATGTATTTGTACACCAAGTATTATGGGCGCGAGCCTGAGTCGCTAAGCTTCAATTATGCCAAACCCACCCGAAGATTACCGACTGTACTAAGCCACGAGGAGGCCAAGGCAATTCTCTGCCATATGTCTGGCACACCCCGGTTAATGGTGGAGTTACTTTACGGCTGCCTTCTTCCGTTAAGGAAAGACTTCGCGCCCAGATTCAGAAAGTGCTGGCCCTTCATCGGCAGGATCTCGCCGATGGCAACTCTGTTTGACAGCTCACCAATACTGTACAAATATACAGTATATGTCAACCTACGCCGAACTCCACTGCCTGAGCTGCTACAGCTTCCTGCGCAGCGCCTCCCATCCCCATGAACTGGTGGAGCGCGCCGCCGCGCTCGGCTATGCCGCGCTGGCCATTACCGACGAGTGTTCACTGGCCGGTATCGTCAAGGCCCACGTGGCGGCGAAGGAACATGGCATCAAGCTGATCGTGGGCAGCGAGTTCGGCCTGGCCGAGGGGTTTCGGCTGGTGGCGCTGGCGCCCTCCCGGGCCGCTTACAGTGAACTGTCGGGGCTTATCAGCATGGCGCGGCGGCGCAGTCCCAAGGGGGAGTATCGGGCCGGGTTGCGGGATGTCATCTTTCACCTCAAGCGTTGCCTGTTGATCTGGCTCCCCGAGGATGACACCGAGGCCAGCCGGGCCTGGGGTTTGCAACTCAGCCGCCTGTGTCGCGGGCGGGTCTGGCTGGGTGTTACCCACCTGCTGGGCAACGACGAGGTACGGCGCTACCAGGCGCTATACGCGCTGTCCAGTGAGCTGCGCATACCCATGGTGGCCTGCTCCAACGCGCAGATGCACAGCGCAAGCCGCAAGCCGCTGCACGATGTATTCACGGCCCTGCGCCACAACACCAGCATCGGCCAGCTCGGGCGCAAACGCCTGGCCAACAGCCAGCAACATTTACGCTCGCTGGATAAACTGCACAAGCTCTATCCACCCGCCCTGTTGGAGCAAACATTGCATATTGCCGGGCTGTGCAATTTCAGCCTGGACGAGTTGCGTTACGAATACCCCGAGGAGGTGGTGCCCGAGGGGCAAACCGCCAACAGTTACCTGCGCGAGCTGGTGGCAGAGGGCCGCGTGGCGCGCTGGCCCAGGGGCGTTCCCGCAGAAATCCAGCAGCGTATTGATCACGAGCTGGAACTGATCGAGGAGTTGAACTACGAGTACTACTTTCTCACCGTGTACGACATCGTGCGCTTCGCGCGCGAGCGCGACATCCTGTGCCAGGGCCGCGGCTCGGCGGCCAATTCGGTGGTGTGCTATTGCCTGTTTATCACCGAGGTGTCGCCGGAACAGATCTCCCTGCTGTTCGAGCGTTTTATTTCCCGGGAGCGGGACGAGCCGCCGGATATCGACGTGGACTTCGAGCACGAACGCAGGGAAGAAGTCATCCAGTACATCTACCAGAAATACAGCCGCAAGCGCGCGGCCCTGGCCGCCACCCTCATCACCTACCGCTCGCGCAGCGCGGTGCGCGATGTGGGCAAGGCCCTGGGGCTGGACCCGGTGTTCGTGGACGACCTGGCCAGGTCCATGGCCTGGTGGGATCGCACCGCCGATCTCGCCCGCCGCTTCGAGGAACACGGTGCGGCGACCCGAGGTGTGGCCAGCCACAGCAAACAGGCCGAGCTGTTCTACAAGCTGGTGCAGCAGATTCTCGGCTTCCCCCGCCACCTGTCCCAGCACGTGGGGGGCTTTGTGATCACCCGCAGCCCCATCTCAACCCTGGTGCCGGTGGAGAACGCCAGCATGGCCGATCGCACGGTAATCCAGTGGGACAAGGAGGACATCGAATCCCTGGGCCTGCTCAAGGTGGACATCCTCGCCCTGGGCATGCTGTCCGCAATCCGCAAAAGCCTGCAGCTGGTACACCGCTACTGCCCCAACATCAGGACTATCAGCGATATTCCCAGGGAAGATAAAGCCACCTATCGCATGTTGCAGGCCGCCGATACGGTGGGCGTGTTCCAGATCGAATCGCGGGCCCAGATGTCCATGCTGCCGCGACTGAAACCGGAGTGTTTTTACGACCTGGTCATCGAGATCGCCATCGTGCGCCCCGGCCCCATCCAGGGCGACATGGTGCATCCCTACCTGCGGCGCAAGCAGGGTCTGGAAGCAGTCACCTACCCCAGCGAGGCGATCAAGTCGGTGCTGGAGCGCACCCTGGGCGTGCCCATTTTCCAGGAGCAGGTGATACGCCTCGCCATGGTGGCGGCGGGCTTCAGCGGCGGCGAGGCGGATCAACTGCGCCGCGCCATCACCAACTGGGGCAGGAACAGCAAGTTGCTCACCTTCGAACAAAAACTCACAAAGGGCATGATCGAGCGCGGTTACGACGAGGATTTCGCCCGCCGCCTGTTCGAACAGATCAAGGGCTTCGGCGGTTACGGCTTCCCGGAGTCCCACTCCGCCAGCTTCGCCCTGCTGGCCTATGTCTCGTCCTGGCTCAAGCGCCACCACCCGGCCGCGTTCTTCGTGGGCCTGCTCAACAGCCAGCCCATGGGCTTTTACAGCCCCTCCCAGCTTATACAGGACGCCCGTCGCCACGATGTCACCGTGCTGCCCATCGACGTCAATCACAGTGGCTGGGACCACCAGCTACTCGACAGCCGGCCCGGCCCGCAAGCCCAGCCGCCCGTGCGCCTGGGACTGCGATTGGTGAGGGGTCTCAGCCGGGAGGGCGCCCAGCGCATAGTCGAGGCCAGGCGACAGGCGCCCTTCCGGCAAGTCAGCAACCTGCGCCAGCGGGCGGGGCTGGACAAGCGCGACATGGAAGCGCTGGCCGACGCCGACGCCCTGGCGTCACTGAGCGGCCACCGCCACCAGTCCCAGTGGCAGATCATGGCGCTGGAGCAGGCCCGGCCACTGCTGCAGGACGAGCAGCGCGCACCGGCCAGTTATTTCGATGACGGTGTGCAGCTGCCCACGCCCAGCGTGGCGGAGGAGGTATTGGCGGATTACCGCGCCACCGGCCTCACCCTGCGGCCCCACCCCATGAGCCTGCTGCGGGATCGCCCTCCATTCAACCGCTGCAAACGCCACGCCGACCTGCCCGGCCTGAGTAATAATCGGTTTGTGCGTATCGCCGGGCTGGTCACCTGCCGCCAGCGCCCGGGCAGCGCCTCCGGCGTGCTGTTCCTCACCCTGGAGGACGAGACCGGCAACAGCAATATCGTGGTGTGGCAGCGCACCCAGCAGCAGTTCCGCCGGCCATTGATGACCGCGCAACTGTTACTGGTGAACGGCACCCTGGAAACCAGGGACAATGTCATTCATATCATCGCCGGGGCACTGTACGACTACACCCATGAATTGCAGACCTTGAACGTGTCCTCAAGAGACTTTCACTAGTAATGCAGGTCAGACCTGAATGGCGCTTACTTAAGCGTGGCGCCTACATTCTTATCCTGGGCTCAAGTAAGCCATTCAGGTCTGACCCCAGCTGTCAGTAGAGGCGTTATTGATCTGGCTCCCGGCAAACATCCGGAAACTGGGCTACACTGCCTCGCAATAGATAAAGAGGAGTATCCGGTATGAAGACAATCGCCATCGCCCCACTACTGGCCGCCCTGGCGGCGACCGTCAGCGTGAACGCAAACGCCCAGGTGGTCCCGACCGAAAAAGACAGGGCGCAGCTGTCACGGGAATATACCGGCAAGGTCTACTCGCCCTATGCGGAGCGTGACTTCGCCACCAACGTTTACTTTGGCGACACCCACCTGCATACCAGTCTCTCGATGGATGCCGGCGCTTTCGGTAACCGGTTGGGGTTGGATCCGGCCTACAAGTTCGCCCGTGGCGAGCAGGTAACATCCACCAATGCGGGTCCCGTGCGCCTGTCGCGCCCCCTGGATTTCCTGGTCGTGGCGGACCACTCGGACAACATGGGGTTCTTCCCTGACCTGTTCGCCGGGAAAGCTTTCATCCTCGAAGATCCCACCGGCAAAAAGTGGTACGACATGATCAAGGCCGGCAAAGGCGTTGACGTGGCAATCGAACTGATCGGGCTTTTTTCGCAGGGCAAGTTTCCGGAAGCCCTTTCCTATAAGCCGGATTCGGCTCCCTACCGGGCCGCCTGGGACGAAACCGTTGCAGCGGCGGAACGCTATAACCAGCCCGGTGTTTTCACCGCGTTTATAGGTTACGAGTGGACCTCTTTGATCAACGGCAACAATATGCACCGGGTAGTCATCTACCGCGACAATGGCGACAAGGGCGGGCAGATGGTGCCTTATACCACGGTTGCTCCGCAGGGCAGCACCAATCCCCGCGACCTGTGGAAATGGCTGGCGGAGTATGAAAAGAAAACCGGCGGCAATGTGCTGGCCATCGCCCACAATGGCAATCTGTCCAACGGCATCATGTTCCCCATCACTGAACAATATGACGGCAAGAAACTCGACGTTGAGTATGTCACGCAACGCGCCAACTGGGAGCCCCTGTACGAGGCCACCCAGATAAAAGGCGATGGCGAGACACACCCCTTCCTGTCGCCCAATGACGAATTCGCTGACTATGAAAACTGGGACATTGGCAACCTGGATGTGTCCGAAGCCAAGACCGATGCCATGCTGTCCGGCGAGTACGCACGTGAGGCGCTCAAGCGCGGACTGGAGCTGGAAGCAAAACTGGGCACCAATCCCTACAAGTTCGGCATGATTGGCTCAACCGACAGCCATACGTCACTGGCCACAACCGAGGAGGACAACTTCTTCGGCAAACACGCAGGAGCCGAACCCTCGCCCCAGCGCATGATGCACCCCTTCATAGCAACCGAAGAGGGCGCCATTATGGGCTGGCAGATGGTAGCCTCCGGGCTGGCCGCCGTATGGGCGAAGGAGAATACCCGCGAAGCCCTGTTTGACGCCATGGAACGCAAGGAAGTCTATGCCACCACCGGCAGCCGTCCCATGGTCCGCTTCTTTGGCGGTTGGGATTTTACTGAAGACGATCTCAACAACCGCGAGCCCGCTTTCGCCGGTTACGAAAAAGGCGTGCCCATGGGCGGTGACATGCCCCCGATAACAGCTGGCAAGGTGCCAAGCTTCATGGTCTACGCCCTGCGTGACCCCATCGGCGGCAACCTCGATCGCATCCAGATCATCAAGGGCTGGTACGACGGCAAGCAGCAACATGAAAAGGTGTACGACGTGGCCTGGTCTGGCGACCGCAAGCCCGGGGCGGATGGCAAGGTACCGCCGGTGGGCAACACGGTAAACGTCAAGGACGCCTCCTGGACCAACACCATCGGCGCATCAGAGCTGGGCACGGTGTGGAGCGACCCGGATTTCGACCCGAAGCAACGCGCGTTCTACTACGCCAGGGTATTGCAAATTCCCACCCCGCGCTGGTCCACCTACGATGCCTTCAGGTTTGGTGTCGACATTCCAGCGGGGGCGCCAACATCTACCCAGGACAGGGCCTACACCTCGCCGATCTGGTATACGCCCAAATAGGGGAGCTCAGCGCGACAGCCCAACCCGCTCCGGCACCTTGCTGAAGAAGTCCCAGATCACCTCGGGCCCGTCCAGTTGATGACTGGTGGGGCCGAGGATTCGAGGCAGGTTGAACACCGGACTGGGGACGGTATGCCCACCCCCCACAATAGTCACCAGGCTGACCGGGGCTCGACCTGCCCCTGCCCATTCCATGCTCTCCACCGAGGTGGCGTCATCCGGCGCGCGCCGTGGCCACACCCGCGATTCCCCCCCGCCGCTGTAGCCGGCGAGTCCCGCCCAGTAAGCTGCTGTTGCCGTCGCTGAAAGCACCTCGCCACGGCTGGTATCCCCGAATATCTCGACGACACCACCCCGGTATGGATTGACCGGGTCCTCGGTGCCATTCATCACCAGGGTGGCCACGGCCTGCTCCGAAGGTTCGCAGTCGAAGTTCGATGCCGCCGGCAGGTTCGCCGCCACCGCCGCAATACCCGCCACCATCTCCGGCGCTTCCAGCGCCAGGCGGTAGGCCATCTGCCCCCCGTTGGACAGGCCTGTAGCGAATACCCTGGCGGGATCGACGCCCTTTTCCGCTGCCAGTTGCCGCACCAGCGCCCGCAGGAATCCAACGTCATCGATGTTCAGGGTATTGGCCAAATAGTTGGCGCCCGCGCGGCAGTCATTCCAATGCTGCTCGTAACCGTCGGGATACAGGGCGATAAAACCGCCGCGCTCCGCCGCCACGTCGAAACCATAGCGAGTCAGGCTGCGCATTTGCTCACCCGTACCCATCGATCCATGCATCACGATCACCAGCGCGGGAGCCTCGGAAACAGCGGCCGGCACATAGGCCAGCCAGCTGCGGGTATGGCCCTGGTACTCCATGGAGCCAGTCTCCACCCTGCCCGGCAACGCGGGCGCATCCATGGGGTCCGCCCGCAGGTACCACCACCAGGCCAGAACGGCACCGATCAGGGCCGCCAGGACAATCACTATCACCGCTTTTACGAACCTGCGCATTCAATCACTCTGCCTGTCATCATTGTCTTTCGCTCACCGAAGTCTAGACTGAAGTCATGGCTGCTGCATTCACAGGGTTGATCAGTGTAAAACGGGTACTGGCGGTAATACTCATGATGGCAACACACTCACTGGGCGCGGATACGCCACCCGAGCGCGCGGCGATGCTGGCGGCAATTCGCCACTCGGTATCCGATTCGGCCGACTACACCGGGCGCTCACAACTGAGTGAGCGGGTCATGGCGGCAATGGCAAGCGTGCCCCGGGAAGAGTTTGTCCTGCCGCGCTATCGCCACCTGGCCTATGACAACACACCCCTGCCTATCGAAGCCGGCCAGACCATCTCCCAACCCCTGATCGTCGCCCTGATGACCGACCTGCTCGACCCGCAACCGGGGGACAGGATGCTGGAGGTTGGCACCGGCTCGGGTTACCAGGCCGCCGTGCTGGCCACCCTGGTAGAGCACGTGTACAGCGTTGAGATTGTCGGGGAACTGGCAGCCAGCGCGGCTGCGGTGCTGGCTCGCCTGGGCTACGACAATGTGACGGTGCGCGCCGGCGACGGCTACGCCGGCTGGCCACAGCACGCCCCGTTCGATGGGATCATCGTTACCGCTGCCGCCCCCGAGATACCGCCGCCGCTCTTAGAGCAGCTGAAGCCCGGCGGCAAGCTCGTCATCCCGGTCGGCGCGGAGCACGGTTACCAGGAGCTGATGCTGGTGGAGATGGGCGCGGGCGGCGAGGTCCTGAAGCGCTCGGTGCTACCCGTGCGCTTCGTGCCCTTGACCGGTGAACGCTGAGGTCCCGCCAGTGCGTGCCGCTACCGACACCGCGATACCGGCTACCAACGCGGCAAACGACCAGCCTACAGTGGCGAGCGCCCCTTGTTGGCCGCAATCCGCATGCGCAGCGCGTTGAGCTTGATGAAACCCTCGGCGTCTTTCTGATTGTAGGCACCGGCGTCCTCTTCGAAGGTCGCGATGCTTTCGTCAAACAGGCTGTCAGCGGACTGGCGCCCGGCGACAATCACATTGCCCTTGTACAACTTGAGGCGAACCTTGCCGTTGACCACGCGCTGGGAATCATCGATGGCGGCCTGCAGCATTTTGCGCTCCGGTGACCACCAGTAGCCGTTGTACACCATATTGGCGTAGCGCGGCATGAGCTCATCCTTGAGATGGGCAACTTCCCGGTCCAGGGTCAGGGATTCAATCGCCCGGTGCGCTTTGAGCATAATGGTGCCGCCGGGGGTTTCGTAACAGCCGCGGGATTTCATGCCCACGTAGCGGTTTTCCACGATGTCGTCCCTGCCGATACCGTTGGCGCCGCCTACCTTGTTTAGCGTCTCCAGCACGGTGGCGGGACTCATCGGCTCGCCGTCCAGGGCGACGATATCACCGCACTTGAAGTCGAGTTCAATATAGGTAGCCGCGTCGGGCGCGGCTTCGGGGCTGACACTCCAGCGCCACATATCCTCCTCGGCCTCCGCCCAGGGATCTTCCAGAATGCCGCCCTCGTAGGAAATATGCAGCAGATTGGCGTCCATGGAATACGGTGATTTTTTCTTCGCGCCGGCAAAATCCACCGGGATATCGCGCTCCTTGCAGTAGGCCATCAGGGTTTCCCTGGAAGTCATGTCCCACTCGCGCCAGGGGGCGATGACCTTGATCCCCGGCTTCAGCGCATAGGCGCCCAGTTCGAAGCGCACCTGGTCGTTACCCTTGCCGGTGGCGCCGTGGGAAATGGCATCGGCGCCGGTTTCGTTGGCAATCTCGATCAGCCGCTTGGCGATCAGCGGGCGGGCGATGGAGGTGCCCAGCAGGTATTCGCCCTCGTAGATGGTATTGGCGCGGAACATCGGGAACACGAAATCCCGCACGAACTCTTCGCGCAGGTCATCGATATAGATCTCTTTCACCCCGAGGGCCTCGGCCTTCGCGCGGGCGGGCTCTACTTCCTCGCCCTGGCCGATATCGGCGGTAAAGGTGACGACTTCACACTGGTAGTTATCCTGCAACCAGCGCACGATGACCGAAGTATCGAGTCCGCCGGAATAGGCCAGGACGACTTTATTCACATCTGACATGTCATGCTCCATGGGGCTTGGCTGAAAAGTCGGCCATTCTACTCCCGGGCGGCGCCAATTCCCACCCGGGCGGCGCGCCAATCGGCTCCGGGAGCGGCCGTTCCGGTTCCCGCTGCGGCGGCTTTACGGTAGCATGCAGCTTCCGCCAAGAGTGCAACAGAACCCGCAACCGCTGTGACCGTACTGACGATTACCCGCCCCGACGACTGGCACGCGCATTTGCGCGACGGCGCCGCCCTGGAAAACACCTGTGCCGACCTGGCCCGCTATTTCGGCCGGGTTATCGTGATGCCCAACCTCAGCCCGCCGGTGACCACTGTTGCGGAGGCCGCCGCGTACCGCGACCGTATACTCGCGGCGATGGCGCCTCTCAGCCACCAGTTCGAGCCACTGATGACGCTCTACCTCACTGACAGCACCGATGCGCAGCAGATCCGGCTGGCCGCGGAATCGGCTTTTGTCCACGCCGTCAAGTTGTACCCGGCGGGCGCCACGACCAATTCGGCGGCGGGGGTGGCGCACCTGGAGGGACTCTACGGCACCCTCGCGGCAATGGAGAAGGCGGACCTGCCACTGCTGGTGCACGGCGAGGTCACCGACCACGACATTGATATCTTTGACCGTGAGAAAGTCTTCATCGACCGGCACCTGGCACCGATAGCCGAGCACTTTCCGGGCCTGCGCATCGTGTTCGAACATATCACCACCGGCGACGCCGTCGATTTTGTGCGCGAGTCCCGCAGCGGCGTGGCGGCAACCATCACCGCCCATCACCTGCTGTTCAACCGCAACGATATGCTGGTGGGCGGTATCCGCCCCCACTATTTCTGCCTGCCCATTCTCAAACGCAACGTCCACCAGTTGGCACTGCGGGAGGCAGCCACTTCCGGCGACCCGCGTTTTTTCCTGGGCACGGACTCCGCCCCCCACAGTACCGGCAACAAGGAGAATCACTGCGGTTGCGCGGGTGTATACACGGCGCATGCGGCCATTGAATTCTATGCGCAGGTATTCGAGCAACTGGGCGCGCTGGCTAAACTGGAGGGGTTTGCCTCCCATTTCGGCCCCGATTTTTACCGATTGCCGCGCAATACCGACACTATCACACTGCGCCGCGAAGACTGGCGCGTTGCCGCCCAACTGCCGCTGGGGCGCGAGTCACTCACTCCCCTTGGTGCCGGGGAATTACTCACCTGGCGAGTGAGTGAGCGGGGCGAATGAGCATTTGAAAGAATCAGAAGAACACCGCATGAAAGACCGATTCCGCGGCTTCCTGCCCGTGATCATTGACGTCGAGACCGGGGGCTTTATCGCCAGCACCGATGCCATCCTGGAAATAGCGGCCACCACCGTTCGCATGGACGAGGATGGCGTGCTTGGGGTACACCGCACCTACGACTTTAACGTGCGGCCCTTCGAGGGCGCCAATATCGAGCAGTCCGCGCTGGATTTTACCGGCATCGACCCCTACCACCCCTTTCGCGAGACGGTGCCGGAAGCCGAGGCACTGGACGAACTGTTTCGTGTGCTGCGCAAGGAGATTCGCGACCAGAACTGCACCCGGGCGATTCTGGTAGGGCACAATGCCCACTTTGATGCGGGTTTCATCAACGCGGCGGTGGAACGCTGTGCCATCAAACGCAACCCGTTCCACCCCTTTTCCTTTTTTGACACCGCCACCCTCTCGGGTCTCGCCTACGGCCAGACCGTACTGGCCAAGGCCTGCGCCGAAGCGGGCATCGCCTTCGACAACAACGAGGCTCATTCCGCCGCCTACGACGCGGAACGCACCGCTGAGCTGTTCTGTGAGATCGTCAACCGCTGGAAGGAGTGCGGCGGCTGGATGCCGAGCTTCGACTGAACCCTTAGCTCAGTCCTGGTCTTCGCCGCTGATCTGGTTGAGGATGGTATCCAGCTCAGCCATCAACGCGTCGATGCTGTCCAGGCCCAGCAATTCGTACTTTAACGCTTCCTCCAGCGGTAACAGCTGAATAAGTGTGTAAGCCACCTGCCAGGCGTCGCTGTAGTCCACCTGCAGTGCCATACGCTGCACGTGGGGATGCGTTTCGAGGCTGCGCAGGACATCCAGCAGGGTTTGCCAGCCCGACTCGAACTCCGCCGGGGCCAGCGGCGGCCGGAACTCCACCTGCCCCACCACCAGGCCGTTGGCGCGCACCCCGGTGGTGCTGAGGTCGAAGCGGTCTCCGCCCTTGATGGTCAGGCCCAGCAGGCCGTTGGGTAACTGGTCCCAGTCGATGATACGAGCCGAGGTGCCGTAATCCCCCAGTAGCGGGGAAGCTCCCCCCGGCTGGGCGACCTCCGCGCCGCGCCTGATCCACACTACCCCGAACGCGCTGTCGGTTTTCATGCAATCGCGCACCAGGTCCAGGTAGCGCGGCTCAAAAATCTGCAGGGGCATGCGCCCGTACGGCAGCAGCACTCCGGACAAGGGAAACAACGGCAGTTCGGTCACAGTGCCCGTCCCGGCGCGGGCGCAGATGGCAGGGTGATCATTTCCAGTTCGGCCAGGATGGTCAGCGCCTGCTCCCGACTTTCCCCGCACACCGCGGGTTCCGCGATGAAGGTTGTGCAGAAGCGCGGCCGGCGCTGATCGCCAAAGAGCTGGCAGCGCAGGTCCCCGTCAAGGTGCACGCAGCGCTCGCCCGCTGCCTTGCCGCGAGGCATGCCGTAGTAGGGCCGCACAATCGACGGCGCGATACAGCAGGCCCCGCAGGCTTCACGGCACTGCATCGGCCGCCTCCGGGCCAAGCGGCTTGACCAGCACGATCAACAGCGGCAACAGCAACAGCGCGCCCAATACGGCAGCAACCATTGCCATCACCGTGAGCAGGCCAAAGTAAATGCTGGGAGTGAAACTGGACAATGTAAGCATGGAAAAGCCGATCACTACTGTCACCGTAGTGTAGTACATGGCCCGGCCGATACTGTCGTGACAGCGGAACATGGCGGCCCGATAGTTTCTGTCGATCTCGAATTCGTGCATGAAGCGGTGCACGTAGTGGATACAGTCGTCCACGCCGATTCCGACCACGATAGCGGCGATGGTGATGGTCATGATGTCCAGCGGTATACCCAGCAATCCCATGACACCCAACACCAGTCCAGCCGCCAGTACGTTGGGCGCCAGCGCGATCAACGACAGCGACAGTGAGCGGAACAGGGCCAGGAACATTACCAGGATAGCCAGGAACACCGCGCCGATCGTCAGGATCTGCGAGCGAAACAGGCTCTGCAACACGTTGTTGTAAAGTACCAGCATGCCGGTGAACTGGATGCGCTCGGGCGCGATACCCAGTTTCTCGGTGAGATCGCTGCGCAGCTCGCGCAAAAATTCATCGCGGCGCAGGTCCTTGCTGGTTTCCTTGACCCTCACGGTGACTCGCGCCTGCTCGCGATCCCGGGAAAAGTAGGGATCAACCATCATGGCGCTCACGTCCTCGGGCAGGCTCTTTTGCACTATCGCCAGTTCGACACTGCCTATATCGTTACCCAGCAGGTTCTTTACCACGGCGAACACCGTCGACAGGGAGAGTACCTTGCCGGTTTCAGGGCGCGCGTCCACGTAGTTGTGAACAGCGTCCAGCTCCCGCATACCCTCCAGGCTGAACCAGTAGCTGGGCTGGAATGACTCGCCGGAAGTGGCGAAATCATCGCCGTCACTGCCGAACTCATCGTCCCATTCATCCGAATCCGAGCCGCCACTGCTGCCGGATCCGCCAAAATCATCGACATCCTCGGCAAAAAAGTCATCCTCGGCCACCGGCGTGGTGGGGCCCGCGGCAGCTGTCTCCAGGCCCGGCAGCGGTTTGTCCATATCCAGAGGTGCGAGAATAATGTCCAGTGGGATGGTTCCGCCCAGGTCGGAATCCAGCAGTTCCATGCCTTTGTAGATTTCCGTCGACTTGTCGAAGTAATCGATAAACCGGTTTTCCACCTGCAGGCGGCTGATGCCCACGATTGTGAGGACCACCAGCACAGCGGTCACCCCCAGGATGACGCGCCCCTGGCGGTCCACCAGTCCGGCAAACAGCGCCGTGAGGGGCGCATCCGTGCCGGTGTGCCGATGAGGCTTGCCAGCTGGCCACACAAGAATCATGCAGGGGACTATGACAAAGCTGAGCACCATCGCCAGGGCAATGCCTGTAGTCATCATCCAGCCAAAATCTATCACCGGCTGAATACCCGATACCACCAGCGACACGAAAGCGACGATCGTGGTGATGCCGGTATATATGCAGGGAATGGCCATGAGTTGCACCGTGCGAAACACGCGATCATGGAGGTCGCCGTCCGGCTCCAGGGCATGCAGTTCCCGGTAGCGGACAATCAGGTGAATGGCGATCGCCAGGGTAATAATCAGCAACACCGCCACGAAGTTGGAGGAGATTACCGTCATTCGCCAATCCAGCGCACCCAACAGGCCCAGCATGATGATGACGGTTGCGCTGCAGGTGACCAGCGGAATCACCACCCAGCGCACGCGCCGGAAGATGAGCGCCAGCACCAGCAGCATGATCCCGAGGATGGCCACCCCGAAGACCACGAGGTCGCGCGCGATAAAACTCACCATATCCGCTGCGATCATGGGTACACCCCCCACGAACAGGTCGGCGTAGGGCCGGTAGCGCGCGGCGATTTCACGCACGTTTTCCACCATGCGGCTCTGCGCGTCGAGCGCCACCGCGGTATGGGCCTTGAAAGCCGCCTCTACTTCGGCGAGCTCTTTCTGCTCATCCGGCGACAGGCCCTCGCGGCTGCGCTGGATACGCAGAGACTCTCTGCTGGCCAGCAGGTCATAGTAGAACTCGTCCCGCTTGAGGTTTATCTGGACCGCGGTGAGCTCGCCATCGCGGCTGGCCAGCAGGTCGGCGTAGATAGGGCTGGTGGTCAACTCCTTCAGTACGAGCTCGCGATCGATGCCCTGGTCCTCGAGGCTGGGCAGCGGTTCCGGCGAGCTGATATCAGACAGGGTGACCGGTGGGCTTTCCAACAGTGGAACATCCCACACCGTCACGACTGAAGACACCCCTTCCAGCAGGCGCAATTCATCCGCCATCCGCCGCAGGGGCTCCAGCGATTCGTCCGACAGCAGCGGGGAGCGAGGCTGCCAGGTGATCAGCAGAAACTCCTCGGAACTGTACTCCGCACTGATGTCGCGATAGAACTCCAGTGACGGGTCGCCCTGCAACATCAGGGCATCGGCCGAGGCATCGAGCTTGATCTTTTGCATCTGGGTCGCGAAACCCCCGACCAGAACAGCCACCAGCCCAAGCACCAGCCAGGGATGTCGCAGTACCAGTCGCTCATAAGCGGCGAGAAGAAGATCATTCATGTTTTTCTGCCCGCGCCAGTTGATCCAGTAACTTCTGGTGAATACCGCCAAAACTGCCATTGCTCATAATGACTACCTGGTCACCGGGCATGGCCTCGACCGCAACTGCCTGCACCAACTCATCAATACTGCCCACAAGTCGCGCTGGCGCAGTGCTTTGTTCGACCACGCTTTCCAGCGACCAGTTCATCCCCGGGGGCTGAAACCAGAACACCAGATCGGCGGCCGCCGTGGAGGTCGCCAGTTGCGCCCGATGGTCACCCATACGCATGGTGTTGGAGCGCGGTTCAACCAGGGCGATCAGGCGACCATTGCCGGCGCGGGCACGCAGGCCCTCCAGGGTGGTGGCGATAGCCGTGGGGTGATGCGCGAAGTCGTCATACACAGCGACATCCCGAACGCGACCCAGCAACTCCAGTCGGCGCTTGACCCCTTTGAACTCGCCAAGCGCGGCGGCGGAAACCGAGGGCGCCACGCCGACATGGCGCGCGGCGGCCATGGCCGCCAGGGCGTTTTCGACATTGTGCAGGCCGCACTGCGACCAGCTGATATCCAGCGCCGGCTCGCCCGCCCGGTGCAGGCGGAAAGCACTGCCGTCGGCCGCCAGTAATTCAGCCCGCCAGTCGGCGCTCTCGCCAGGCCCGTCCCCCGTGCCATCGCCCAGCCCAAAACAGGTCGTCGGCGTCCAGCAGCCCATCGCCAGCATCTGCTGAATAGATGCCACCCCCTGGGGGTGCACGACGAGGCCCTCGCCCGGAATACAGCGCAGCAGGTGGTGAAACTGTCGCTGGATGGCGGCCAGGTCGTCAAAAATGTCGGCGTGATCAAATTCCAGATTATTGATCGCCAGTGTGCGGGGGCGGTAGTGAACGAATTTCGAGCGCTTGTCAAAAAATGCGGTGTCGTATTCATCCGCTTCCACGACAAAAAAGTCCGAGCTGCCGGAGCGCGCCGACAGACCAAAATTGGCCGGCACACCGCCAATCAGGAATCCCGGGGCCATCCCGGCGTACTCCAGAATCCATGCCAGCAGGCTGCTGGTGGAGGTTTTGCCATGGGTCCCGGCCACCGCCAGCACCCACTTGCCGTGCAGCAGGTTCTCGGCCAGCCACTGGGGGCCTGAGGTATAGGGCAGCCCGGCATTGAGCATGTACTCCACGGCGGGGTTGCCGCGAGTCATGGCATTGCCGACGACTACACAGTCAGGGCGCTCGTGGAGATGCTCGGGCAGGTAACCTTCCATGAGGTCGATACCGGCGGCGCGTAACTGGGTACTCATGGGTGGGTACACGGCGGCGTCCGACCCGGTGACCCGAAAACCCATCTCCCTGGCCAACAGCGCGATGCCCCCCATGAAGGTACCGCAGATACCCAGGATGTGAATGTGCCCTTTCAACCAGATCTCTCCAAACAAAGCGGGCAATGGTAGCACGCAGACTCCCGCCACCACAGGTATCGGCGCCGATAAAACTGTGCCAATGGTCCACAAACGCGGCCAAGTTTCGTATCATGTCAGTTCGTGTTGAACCGCTGGCCAAATTCGTGGCCAACCAGCGGGCCATGGATCTGGCCCGTGATCAAGGAACCAGTCCCGATGCCGAAAAAAAATGCCTTTTACGCCCAATCCGGGGGTGTCACAGCCGTCATCAATGCGTCCGCCTGTGGCGTAATCGAAACCGCAAGGAAACATCGCGACCGGATAGACAAGGTCTATGCCGGGCGCAATGGCATTATCGGCGCGCTGCGCGAGGACCTGATCGACACCGGCAAGGAGAGTAAATCGGCCATTCACGGCCTGCTGACCACCCCTTCCGGGGCCTTCGGATCGTGCCGTCACAAGCTAAAAAGCCTGGAGGAAAACCGCGCCGAGTACGAGCGCCTTATCGAGGTTTTCAAGGCCCACAATATCGGCTACTTCTTTTACAACGGCGGCGGCGATTCGGCCGACACCTGCCTGAAAGTGTCCCAGCTCAGCGCGGCCATGGGCTACCCGCTGCAAGCCATCCACATACCCAAGACTATCGACAACGACTTGCCGCTGACCGACAACTGCCCCGGGTTCGGCTCGGTGGCCAAATATATCGCCATATCAACCCGCGAGGCGGCCCTGGACGTGGCCTCAATGTGCGAGACCTCCACCAAGGTGTTCATCCTGGAAGTCATGGGGCGGCACGCGGGCTGGATCGCCGCCGCGGCGGGACTGGCTGCCGAGCAGGAGGGGGACGCCCCGCACATTATCCTGTTCCCGGAAATCGCCTTTGACCGGGACAAGTTCCTGGCCAGGGTCAAGCGCACCGTGAAGCAGCGCGGCTACTGTGTCATCGTCGCTTCCGAGGGCGCCCAGTACAAGGACGGTCGCTTCCTGGCGGAGTCCGGCCTGAAGGACGCCTTCGGCCACAGCCAGCTGGGCGGCCTGGCGCCCTACCTGGCGGCGATGGTGAAGGAAGAGTTCGGTTACAAGTACCACTGGGCGGTGGCCGATTACCTGCAGCGCTCCGCGCGCCATATCGCATCCCGAACCGACGTGGAACAGGCCTATGCCCTGGGCGAGGCCGCGGTAGAGTTCGCCCTCAGGGGCGACAACGCCGTCATGCCCTCCATCGTGCGCGGCAAGGGCAAGCGATACAGCTGGTCCATTGGCGAGGCGCGCCTCGATGATGTGGCTAACCGGGAAAAGAAAATGCCGCGCAACTACATCACTCGCGATGGCTTTGGCGTGACCGCCGCGGCCCTCGAATACCTGTCCCCCCTCATCGCCGGCGAGGCCTACCCGAACTACCGCAACGGCATGCCGGTGTATGTACGCCTGAAAAATACCCCGGTGCCCAGGAAGCTGAAGAAAACCTTCAAAATCTAGCCTTGCAGCGCTCGCCATTGCGGCCGGCGCTTTAGCCCGGTCGGGCCTGGATGCGCCGGGTTCGCCGCACGAACGGCAATATTTGCCAGATTCATGCGGGATTTCACGGCACGCAGCCTGTACAATGCGCGCCTTCCCGATCAACCAAGAAGAAGGCATTCATATGTATAGCAATAGCGATTTCAACCGCTGGCGACGTCACCCCTGGCATGGTCTGCGCGCCCGACTGGACGGTGCCAAAGAAGATATCGTCCAGGTCTATATCGAAATGACCCCGGACGATGTGGTCAAGTACGAACTGGACAAGAGCTCGGGCTTCCTCAAGGTCGACCGCCCCCAACGCACAACATCAAGCCCTCCCGCCCTGTACGGTTTTATTCCGCGCACTTACTGCGCCGAGGAAGTGGCCAAGCGCTGCCCCCATGCGGAGGTGGCCGATGGCGACCCCCTGGACATCTGCGTGTTTTCCGAACGCCACATTACCCGCGCCGATATCATCCTGAAGGCGCGCGTGGTCGGCGGCATCCAGATGATCGATGGCGGTGAGGCCGACGACAAAATTGTGGCCGTGCTGGAAGGCGACAATATCTGGGGTGAGGTGCACGACATTGCCGATCTGCCCGCGATCAAGACCGAGCGTCTGCAGCATTACTTCTCAACCTACAAGATGATTCCCGGCAAGGAGAGCAACGTGAAGGTTGACTTCGTATATGGCCGCGAAGAAGCATTGAAGGTTATCGCAGCGGCCGAAGTGGATTACCAGAACCATTACGGACACCTGCACACCCAGCCGAAAACCTGACCTGTTTTCGAAACCCGCGGCCTGCCCACCGGGCGGGCCCTGGGGTGTACTTCAGGCTGTAACAACGCACCATTCGGGGGGGACGCAGCCCGGTGTCCCCGCCCCCACCACGCCTATCTCAGTCCAGGTACCGCGCAGGGCACCAGCCCGGGGCCACCGTTAGATAGTCGGCCATTATCCGCTGCAGGTTCGCACCGATTTCAGCAGCCAGTAACAGCGGTTTGTCATCGGCGGAGCAGTCAGCCCAGCAGGCCAGCAGCAGGCTCTCGCTGAGTTGTCGCTCACAAACCGAGGCCAGCGGAGCGTAGCTCAAGTGCCACCTTTCCGGCGCAACCCCGCCCCTGTCCATTGCGTAGGGCCGATAAAACCCCCGCGATTCACCCGCCGCCATGCGCTCATCAAGCCAAATGTGCAGGGGATCGAAAACGCCCCCCGGGGAGACTTCCTGTGGAGATAACTGCAGTTGATAGTCCGCGTCCACGGCAGCTGCATCGTAAATGTCCAGGTCGGTACCCCAGTGATGGCGCGAGGTACCGGGAATGGCGGAGAATCGCAAAATGGCGCGCAGTTGCTCCGCCGCGGACAGTGTTGCCATCGGCACATCCCGACCCGCGTCGTCATGCACCTTGCGCTGGCCACTGGCCTTGCCGTTCCAGATGGCCAACTGGCGATCAAAAGAGCGGAAACTGCTGGCGATAGCGAGGTCAAAGCCGGCGCCCCGGGCATCCTCGCGCAACGCGATAAAAGCTTGTGCAGCCGCCGCCTGCAAGCGATGCCCGCAGGGGAGTTCCACCAGGTGACTTTCGTCACGCCCGGTTAACTGCTGTGCATCAAGCTGTCGCGCCACAGAGGGTTCTCTCCCGAAAGTCAGGGGCAGCCCGACTTGCCCGGCCTGCCAAAACAGGCACAATGATGGCCCACTGCAAACATCCTAGCGCGGACACAGGGACAGCAACAAGGTATGAGCTTGATTGGCAACATTGAGGATTTCGCTGACCACGGCACAACGGGCATAGAGGTCGACATGCGCAAGCTGCTGGTTTTGCGGCGCAATGGCGACATCCTTATATATGAAAACAGCTGTCCGCATACACGCGAGTCGCTGGACCCGACCGGCGGGTCGGTAGCCAGCCCCGACGGGCAACTGATCCACTGCCAGCGCCATGGCGCGGTCTTTATCGCCAGCAGCGGTGAGTGCGTGGGCGGGCCCTGTCAGGGGGAAAGCCTGACAGCCGTGGGCTTTACCCTGAGCAACGGGGATATCTACCTCGACTAGTTCCCGGGGGGATCGAGTTCAAAAGGTAACGCCTGCGCCAGCCTTATACCGGAGGTGCTGATATCGGCTCCCCAGGCCAGCACTTCCACCCCTGCCGCCATGGCTTCGGCCAGGGTATCCCGATATGCGGGATCAATATCGCCCGCGGCACAAACCGCCTTGATACCGGTGTGAAATACGCAGAAAAACAGCAGCGCCCTCGTGTCCCCCGCCACCACCCCCTGCAATTCTCGCAGGTGTTTGCGGCCACGCGCGCTGACCGCATCGGGAAATGCGCCCCAACCGCCGCCACGACACAGGGTTACCGACTTCACCTCGATAAACACCTGTCCGGGCGGGCCCTGCAGCAGCAGGTCGACCCTGCTGCCCTGGCCATATTTAACCTCGGTACTGATATCCACATAGCGCTCGAAACCGGGGACCAGGCCTTGCCTGAATGCCTCGCCAACGACCTTGTTGGCGCTGGCGGAATGGATACAGGCAATGCCGTCCGGCGTGGCCACCAGTTCCCAGGTGTGGGGGTATTTGCGGGTCTTCACCGCGCTGGTGGACAGCCAGACCCTGGAACCGGGCTCGGCGCAACCGGTCATCGCCCCGGTGTTGGGGCAGTGGGCGGTTATCACCTGCCCACCGGGCAACTCGACATCCGCCAGAAAGCGTTTATAACGCCGCAGCAGACGGCCCTCCACCAGATCAGCAAATTGCATGGTTATCACCCCTGTGCGGGCACCCTCGACGGAAACTATTATTCTATCAAACCGGGGACACCAACCCGGTACGGGAATCCAAAGGAAACAGTGGAACCGGCGGCGTATATCTGGTAGTTTCTCCGCCCTTGGATTTTGGCCGCCCTTGAACACCCCGGCCAAACAACCGTGATCATTGTCTTGCTACCTTTGCAGTATGGGAAAATAACCATGCCTAGAGCCGCCAAAAAAACCGTAACCACTGAATTCAAGAACTTCCAGCCCTACAAACCGAAGCGGGGCGAAGAGTACATGAGTGAGAAACAGCGCGAACATTTCAAGTCCATCCTGTTGAGCTGGAAAGCGGAACTCATGCAGGAAGTCGATCGCACCGTGACTCACATGAAGGATGAAGCCGCCAACTTCCCGGATCCGGCGGACCGCGCCACCCAGGAGGAGGAGTTCAGCCTGGAACTGCGCACCCGGGATCGCGAGCGCAAGTTGATCAAGAAAATTGACTCGACAGTCGAGCGCATCGAGCAGGATGACTACGGGTTTTGTGACGCCTGCGGTGTGGAAATCGGCATCCAGCGCCTGGAAGCCCGGCCCACCGCCAGCCTCTGCATCGACTGCAAGACCCTGGCCGAGATCAAGGAAAAGCAGGAAATGGGTTAAGCCCTCCAGCGAGTGCAGACCACTTCCAACCCGCGCTATCGCGGGCGTTTCGCCCCCTCACCCACCGGCCCGCTTCACCTGGGCTCACTGATAGCCGCACTGGCGAGTTACCTGGATGCCCGCCACAACGGCGGCTCCTGGCTGGTGCGGATGGAAGATCTCGACCCCCCCCGGGAAGTACCCGGCTCCGCACGCCTGATCCTGAACAGCCTGCAAAACCATGGCCTGCAGTGGGACGGGGAGGTCCTGCACCAGAGCCGCCGTGGCGCGGCGTACGCTGCCGCGCTGGCCAAACTGGCTGCCGGTGGACACCTGTTTGACTGCGATTGCACACGCGCACAAATTGGGCCAGAGGGTTCCTGTCGCGGCGACTGCCGGGAGCGCCAGGCCCGGCTCCGCGCCCCGACCGCCACCCGGGTGGCGGTGCCGCCCGAATGCCACATTCGCTTCCGGGATCGGGCACTGGGCTGGTCGGACACGGCGCTGGGCCGCGACCTCCCCGATTTCGTGGTCAAGCGCAAGGACGGACTGGATGCCTACCAACTGGCGGTGGTGGTCGATGACGCTTTCCAGGGCATAACCGATATCGTGCGCGGCTCCGACCTGCTGGACTCGACCGCCCGCCAGATTTTCCTGCAGCAGCTGCTGGCTTATCCCACTCCCCGCTACCGCCATATTCCGCTGATTACCGACGCGGCCGGGGACAAATTCAGCAAACAGACCCACGCCCCCGCCCTCGATGACTGCAGCGCTTGCGCCAACCTGCGCGCCGCACTGGCATTCCTGCGCCAGCCACAGCCACCCACGGACCTGGGGAGCACAGGGCAGATTCTCGCCTTCGCCACCCGGCACTGGGCTCCGGGGAATACCCCGGCGGTACTGTCCATGCCCGCCACCTCAAAGCCCGACTGAGCTTTACCCCCCCGCGACGCTTCAGTAGTATCGGTTGCCGGCACCGACGACAGGAAGCGATTAGCCATGTACATCAACCGAGCGCTACTACTTGCCGTGGGCGTGTTCATCATCTTCTCCCCCGCGGTGGAGGAGTGGATTTTCCACAGCACAACCGTCTGGTACCGCCCATATCAGTTATGGCTGCTGCTGGTCGCCGCCGCCTATTGGAACCAGCGCTCGAGATACCCGGATGAGCTTTAGTCTCGCCCAGATCCTCCTTTTTATAGTCGCTTACCTCACGGGCCTGTTCACCGTTGCCTACCTGGCTGACCGCGGCATCATTCCCGAACGGATAACCCGGCACCCCGCCACCTACGTGCTGTCACTCGGTGTTTTTGCCGGGGCTATGGCGACCAATGGCGCATTGGAACTGGCGTATAGCTACGGCTACAGCTTCCTGCTGTATTACGGTGGCGTGGTGTTTATGTTCATCTTCGCCGCACTGCTTCTATTGCCGCTGTTGCGGCTGTGCCGGGTCTACCAGCTGGCATCCCTGGCGGACGTACTGACTTTTCGCTTCCGCAGTCCCCGAATCGGCGCAATCATCACCATCGCCATGTGTCTCACGCTGCTGCCGCTACTTGCCCTGCAGATCCAGGCAGTTGCCGACAGTATCCAAATCATGGCCGGAGACGCGGGCAATCTCTTTGCGCAGGAAAATCGGCAGGACGGCCTGGCGCTACTGTTCTGCATTATTATCACCGTGTTTTCCATGTTGTTCGGCACCCGCCATAACTCTGCCCAGGAACGCAATACCGGCCTGGTCACGGCTATCGCCTTCGAGTCGCTGGTCAAGCTCGCGGCAATGTTCGTGCTGTTGCTGGCGGCGGTATACGGCGTTTTCGGTGGTTTTGACGGGGTTGAGCAGTGGCTGCATCAAAACCCCCAGCTCGGCAACACCCTGAACCACTCTCTCCACGACAACACAGCCAGGACCCTGCTGGTCCTGTTCTTTGCCGGCGCGGTCTGTATGCCGCATATCTTCCACATGGCTTTCGCGGAAAACACCGACAGCCGCGACCTGCGGACCGCCACCTGGGGGCTGCCGCTATACCTGATGCTGCTGAGCCTGCCGATCCTGCCCCTGACCTGGGCTGGTATAAAGCTCGGCCACCAGTTGCCCATCGACTACAGCGGCCTGGCACTGGGGCTGGAGATGCATTCCACCGCAGTCAGCGCCGCCGCCTTCGTGGCCGGGCTCTCGGCCGCCAGCGCGACGATTATCATTACCACCCTGGCGCTGGCCAATATGTGCCTGAACCACCTTATTCTGCCGTCCCGTCTGTCGCAGATCGATCCGGAGCGCAATATCTACGCCCAGCTCAAATGGCTGCGGCGCACGCTGATAGGCACCCTGATCGTGGCCGGTTATATGTTCTTTATCGCGCTGAACGGCACCCAGAGCCTGACTCAACTCGGTCTCGTCGCCTTCTCCGGCACCTTGCAATTCCTGCCGGGGGTCATCGCCACGCCCTACTGGCCCGGCGCCAATCGCAAGGGCCTGATGGCCGGGCTGGCAACAGGCCTGACGTTCTGGTTTTTTTCGATGTTGCTGCCGCTGGCAAGCAATTTCGCGCTGCCGATTCCGGACCTGCTGGGAGATGGCAACACCCACTGGTCAGATGCCATTCTCATTTCCCTCAGCCTTAACACGGGCATGTTCATCCTGGTCTCGCTGCTGACGAGCACCAGCGCGGACGAGCGGATTGCCGCTGAAATCTGCTCCATGGACGACACTTCACGCCCGGTTCGCAGGGTACTCTCGGTTCGCACTGCCAGCGAATTCAGCGCCCAGTTGAGCAAGGCGCTGGGAGAAAAAACAGCACGCGTTGAAGTGAACCGGGCGCTGGCGGAGCTGCAATTCTCGCCCGACGAGGCCAGGCCCTACGCCCTGCGGCGACTGCGGGCGCGCGTGCGGGCGAATCTCTCGGGCTTGCTGGGTCCGGCGGTGGCGCACAGCATCATAGAGCGCTGCATTCCGTTCCAGCAGGGAATCCAGGACAGCACTGAGGACATTCACCTCATCGAGCGCAAGCTCGACAGGGTGCAGACCAAGTTTACCGGCCTCACCGCCGACCTGGACAACCTGCGCCGCCACTATCGGGAGACGCTGCACAACCTGCCTATCGGGGTCTGCTCCATCGGCGACGATGGCGAGATACTGCTGTGGAATCGCAGTATGGAAAAAATCACCGGCATTGCCCCGCGCGACGTTATCGGCTCCCTGCTCGGTTCGCTGCCCCTGCCCTGGTACCAGATCATCGGCGACTTCCAGCAGGGTGACAGCCATTCACAGCTCAAGACCGAAGTGGTCGGCAATGGCCCCCCTTGCTGGATCAGCCTGCACAAGACAATTGCAGGCACAGACACCGAGGTCAGGCCGACCGACACGGTGATCCTCGTGGAAGACATCACCGAACTCGAACTGCTGGAGAAGGAACTGCTGCACAATGAGCGACTGGCCTCTATTGGACGACTGGCGGCGGGAGTTGCACACGAGATCGGCAATCCGGTGACCGGCATCGCCTGCCTGGCCCAGAACCTGGAATATGAAAGCGATCCCCAGGAAATCCGCTTCACCGCGGTCGATATTCTCAAACAGACCGAGCGCATCAACCGGATTGTTGAATCGCTGGTGAATTTTTCCCATGCCGGTTCCCGCTCCGGCGAAGTCAACCTCGAACCGTGTAACCTGGCGGACTGCGTCGATGAAAGCATTCACCTGCTGGGGCTGGATCGGAAAGCCAGGCCAGTGGAGTTCAGGAATCAATGCGACAGGGAGCTGGTAGTGTTGGCGGACAGCCAGCGCCTGCTGCAGGTTTTTGTAAATTTGCTTGGCAACGCCCGGGATGCCTGCGACAGCGACGGCCAGGTAGACATTCTGGCGAAGTGCCGGGGCGGGGACGTGGTGATCGATATACAGGACAACGGCTGCGGTATCCCGCCGGATATGCAGGCGCATGTATTTGAGCCCTTTGTCACAACGAAGGACCCGGGGGCTGGCACGGGGTTGGGACTGTCACTGGTGTTCAGCATCCTGGACGACATGGGCGGCAGCGTCAGCCTGTCCAGCCCGCTGTTCGAGGGTCCACACCCCGGCACCCGGGTCACGGTGCAGTTGCCGCGGTCCAGCTATGGCGATGCCTTCGAGGCCTGATGAGGCGCGCTGCGCCGTGGACACCGTGGCGGCGGGGCAGTACGTAACGGCTTTTACTGGAATCTGACGGACTGGAATAGTATGTTGGGTAGCATGTACACAAAAGGTAACACCTGATGCTCAAGATTCTTGTTGTGGAAGACGAAACGGTTATCCGCACGGCCTTGCGACGCCTGCTCGAGCGCAACGACTACCTTGTCAGTGAAGCCGGATCGGTACAGGAGGCGGAGTCCAGCCAGGATCTTGAAGAGTTCGATCTGATCATCAGCGACCTGCGCCTGCCCGGCGCACCCGGGACTGACCTGATCCGCAAGGCCGGTGACGTTCCGGTACTCATCATGACCAGTTATGCGAGCCTGCGTTCCGCAGTGGACTCAATGCGCATGGGCGCCGTGGACTATATCGCCAAGCCGTTCGACCACGGCGACATGATTGCCGCGGTACAGCGCATTATCGCGGACCACCCCGCCCCGCGGCAGGTGCAGGAAAAGAGCAGCGCCAGCAACGCGCCGTCACGGGGCGCCGGCGTCATGGGCATTACGGGCAATTGCAGCGCCATGCGCACCCTGTTCGAGTACATCAGGAAAGTCGCGCCGACAGACTCCACCGTACTTGTCCTGGGCGAGACCGGTACCGGCAAGGAGATCGTGGCTAAATGCGTTCACAGTCACAGCCTGCGGGCGGACAAAATAATGATCTCGGTGAATTGCGCCGCTATCCCCGACACGTTGATAGAGTCCGAGTTGTTCGGTTACGAGAAAGGCGCTTTCACCGGCGCCAACGCCAGTCGCATGGGGCTGATCGAAGCTGCCGATGGCGGCACCCTGTTCCTGGATGAGATAGGTGAATTACCCATGGAGGCGCAGGCGCGGTTATTGCGCTTCATCCAGGAGGGAGAAATCCGGCGTATCGGCTCGGTTCATTCACGCAAAGTGAATGTGCGCCTGATCTGCGCCACCCATCGAAACCTGCAGAGCCTGGCCGCGGAGGGCGAATTCCGCCAGGATCTCTTCTACCGGATCAACGTCCTGCAACTCTCACTGCCGCCACTTCGCGACCGCGGTAAAGACATACTCCACCTGGCGGAGACCATGCTGCAGGCCCAGGCGGAGCGCCTGGGCAAAAGCCCGATGCGACTCTCCCCCCTGGCGATACAGGCCATCACTACCTACCAGTGGCCGGGAAATGTGCGCGAACTGGAACACGCCATCGAACGGGCGGTAATCCTGAGCGATGGCGAGGAAATAGACAACGAAGCGCTGGGCATAGATCTCGAGCTGGTCAATATCAATCGCATACGCGGCAGCCAGCAGGGCACTACCCGCGGGGCAAGCAATAGCGACAGCAGCAGCGATCCCCAGGAGGATCTGTCGCTGGAAGATTATTTCCAGCGTTTTGTCATGGAGCACCAGGATTCCATGAGCGAGACCGAACTGGCGCAAAAGCTCGGGGTGAGCCGCAAGTGCCTGTGGGAGCGCAGGCAGCGCCTGGGGATACCGCGCAACAGGGCAGGAAATAATGTCACCAACCAGCGCAGAAAGTCCGCCGCCCGGGGAAAGTGAGCGTTACCTGACCAACAGCACGTTACACAAAGCAGTGTAGTTCGGTAACAAGATCTGTTGCTTCAACACATCCTGAAATCCAGAAAATAATCTATCTAACTGTTTTTTAAGAATATTTACAAAGTTGGCACAAGGCATGCTTTGATAGGGCAGGTACGAAACAATAAAAATAATAGCTACCGTAATAAAAATAACATGTTCGGCTATGGACCTGGATGGGGAAGTCAGCTTCCCCTTCAATTTCGTGGTGAACAGGTAGGGTTGGGTCAGCGTTTATCTGACCAACTGGATTGCCCGGGAACAGCGTTGAAGCTGAACCCAGAGCAGAATGGGCATCTGAAATAAAGTAACGCTTTAATTGCGTGCGATAAAAATAACAACACTCAAGAAATAACAATAACTCTCGAAGTGAGACCTGGATGGGGAAAACGCTGTTTTCCCTTTCATTCTCGCACCTGCGCCTTTCATCTCCAGGACCCCAAACCACCTATCCGACTGTGTTAGACTTCGCGGCTAACTGACACCGGCACAGGCACAACTGTTTGAAAATCATTCCCAGGGATCAACACTGCGTATCCCGTAAAAACATCAGCGACGGCGCGCTCAAGGTAATGTCCCGGCTTCGCGGCGGCGGGCACCAGGCCTACCTCGTGGGGGGCGCAGTGCGCGACCTACTGCTGGGAGGGCATCCCAAGGACTTTGACATCGCGACAGATGCCACGCCGGAAACCGTGCACGCGCTGTTTCGCAACTCCCGTATCATCGGCCGCCGCTTTCGCATCGTGCATGTACGCTTCGGTCGTGAAATCATCGAAGTCACCACTTTCCGCGGCCATCACGACAGCGACCCCGAGCAGTCCGCAGAAGCCGGCGGCAATCGCTCGCGCCAATCCGCCAGCGGCCTGCTGTTGCGGGACAATGTCTACGGCACCCTGGAGGAAGACGCGGTGCGCCGCGACCTGACCGTGAACGCCTTGTATTACGATTCCGGGAATTTTGAGGTATTCGACCATGTCGATGGGTTGCGAGACCTGGAGCGTCGCGCCATCCGCATCATCGGAGAGCCGGCGGCGCGGTACACGGAAGACCCGGTACGAATGCTTCGAGTGCTGCGCTTCGCGGCCAAGCTACAATTCAACATAGAGCCGCACACCGCTCGCGCTATCCCGGCTTGCGCCCACCTGCTGGCGGAAGTTCCCGCCGCACGCCTGTTCGACGAGTTCCTCAAACTCTTCCTTGCAGGGCATGCGGAAGCCACGTTCAATCACTTACTGAAACACAAGCTGCTGGGCTATCTTTTCCCGGATACCGACGAGCACATGCGCAGGGACCCCACGGCACTGGCACTTGTGCGCGCCGCCATGGTCAGCACCGACCAGCGCATAGCGGCGGACAAGCCGGTGACACCGGCATTCATTCTCGCCGCCCTGCTTTGGCCAGTGGTCTCGCACCGGGCACAGCAACTGCAGGATCGCGGCGATTCGCAGATGCCGGCAATGCACAGCGCCGCCCAGGAGGCCATCTCCGAAGCAACCCACCATATATCCATCCCCAGGCGCTTCAGTCAGCCCATGCGGGAGATATGGGAATTCCAGCTGCGCCTGCAAAACCGGCGCGGCCGCAAAGCCGCTGAACTGGTCGATCATCGCCGGTTTCGCGCCGCATACGACTTTTTGCTATTGCGCGAGCAGGCCGGCGAGGACACCGGTGGCCTGGGTGACTGGTGGACCGGGTTCCAGGAACTCTCCATGGAGCAGCGAGTGCAGCAGGCCGCCAAAGAACAGGCACCGGGCGGCAGACGCAGGTCCCGCAACCGACGCGCCAGCCCGGGCGCATGATCCCGGTCTACATTGGCCTGGGCAGTAACCTGTGTGAACCGATACGACAATTGCGGGACGCAATTGTCGCGCTGGACCAACTATCCGCTTCAAGGCTGGTACAGGTGTCCAGCGCCTATCGCAGCGCCGCCGTCGGACCCGGGGAGCAGCCGGATTACCTGAATGCCGTGGCTTTACTGGACACAGCACTGGAACCCCAGGCCTTGCTGGAGGCGCTGCAGGGCATCGAGCAGGCCCAGGGGCGGGAGCGAAAAGTGCGCTGGGGCGCCCGCAGCCTGGATCTGGATATCCTGCTTTACGGCGATTCAATAGTATCGACGGGTTCGCTGACCATCCCCCACCCCGAAATGCGACGGCGCAATTTCGTACTTTATCCGCTGGCGGAGATCAGCGGACTCAATTTGATACTGCCTGACGGAACGGAACTTGCTACATTGCTCTCCCAATGCCCGCGGGAAAATCTGGCCAACACCGGCCTGCGGTTAACACATCGAGATGCCCACGCCCCCCCAGGACGTGGGCTGACAAGGAGATGAACCCACCCAATGCCTCATAACCAGGCGATCAAGGTCGATCTGAAAGGGCGCAAGCCTCCGGGCTATATTGCCGTGGAGGGCCCCATCGGCGTGGGCAAAACCACCCTCGCCAAGCGTCTGGCTGCCAGCTTCAATTACCAGATGGTGCTGGAGAACGCGGAGGAAAACCCGTTCCTGGACAGGTTCTATCGCAACCGCAAGCAGGCGGCCCTCGCCACCCAGTTATTCTTCCTCTTCCAGCGCTCCCAGAAACTGCACGATATGCGCCAGGCGGATATTTTCGAACCGGTGAGAGTGGCCGATTTCCTGATCGAGAAGGACCCCCTGTTTGCCAGGGTCAACCTGGACGACGACGAGTACCGGCTTTACGAAAAGGTGTACCGGCAACTCACTATCGATGCTCCGCGACCCGACCTGGTGATCTACCTCCAGGCCGCTCCGGACGTGCTGCTGGGGCGTATAGAGAACCGGGGAATAGCAGCGGAGCGGGCAATTGAGCGGGACTACCTGGAGCGCCTGAACGAAGTGTACAGCGACTTCTTTCTATATTACGATGACGCGCCTCTGCTGATCGTCAATGCCAGTGAAATCGACCTCGCCAACAACGATGCAGACTACACTCATCTGGTGGACTACCTGTTGGAAATTCGCAGCGGTCGCCACTATTTCAACCCTACTTTTTTCGGGTAGAGCTACATGGCCAAGGTAACCATAAGCACCCTGGGCAAAATGAAGGCCGCCAGGGAAAAATTCGTCTGCATTACGGCCTACGACGCCACGTTTGCCCGCATCATATGCGAGGCTGGCGCCGAGACAATCCTGGTGGGCGACTCGCTGGGGATGGTCTTGCAGGGGCACGACAGTACCATCCCGGTCACCATGGAGCACATGGCCTACCACACCGAATGCGTATGCCGTGCGGCCACCGATGCACTGGTCATCGCCGATATGCCGTTCATGACCTACACCAGGGCGGAACAGGCGATGGCGAATGCGACCCGGCTGATGCAAGCCGGGGCGCAGATGGTCAAAATGGAAGGGGGCACCTGGCTCAGCGGGACTATCAGCAAACTGGTCGAACGCGGTATCCCGGTGTGTGCGCACCTGGGGCTTACTCCCCAATCGGTAAACACATTCGGCGGCTTCAAGGTGCAGGGGCGCACCCCAAAAGAAGCAAAGTCCATTCTTGCGGACGCGGTCGAGATCAAGGACGCGGGCGCCAGCCTCTTGGTCCTGGAATGCGTTCCCGCCGATCTGGCCAGCGATATCAGCCGCAAGCTGGATATCCCTGTCATCGGTATCGGCGCAGGGCCCGGCACCGACGCCCAGGTACTGGTGATGCATGATTTGCTGGGGCTGTCCTCGCATACCGCGCGCTTCGTCCAGAATTTCATGGCGGGCCAGAGCACCATCCAGGGTGCACTAAAAGCGTTTGTCGATGCGGTTAAAGCCGGCGAGTACCCCCGGGAAGAACACTCCTATCGCTAGAATCCGCATACCGCGTACCGCCCCCCTCAGCGGACACCCCCCGGATCGTCCAGGGCCGGGCTTATCCCGACAGCCGGTTCCGCCCAACCGTCCAGCGCTGCATGAGCCGCCGGTAAGTCCCTGAAATTACACACATCCTCACCCGTGATCCAGATCATAGAAACTGGCAAAACTGCTTCTTTTGGTAACAGTTTGTGTGAATTTTTCCTAAAATTTCGTTGCCGGGTTCCTGGCCTTGGTCCATACTTTCGGTCCCTTGGCGGATTGACAACCTCCCGGGTAGGCAGCACAGCCTTGTTTACCGCGCGTGTAGCATCACCGTTCCGCATTTAAGGGATGAGGTCGATATGCGAACTTACAGCAGCAATGCACAATTACAATCAGCCCTCGATCTCTTTCGTGGGAACGGCCTGAGCGTGGCCTTCGTGCCCACGATGGGAAATTTGCACGAGGGGCATCTCAACCTCGTGCGCAAGGCCCGCGCTCTGTGCGATGTGGTGGTAGTGAGTATTTTCGTCAACCCACTACAGTTTGGGCCTGCGGAAGATCTGGATGCCTATCCCCGCACCATGGCGGCCGACAAGGAAAAACTGTTCAGTGAAGGCGTGCAGATTCTGTATGCTCCCGACGTTACCGAAATCTACCCCGAAGGCATGTCCATCCAGACGCAGGTGCGTGTTCCCGGCCTGTCGGAAACCCTGTGCGGCAGCAGCCGACCGGGCCACTTTGACGGTGTCACCACGGTGGTCGCCAAGCTCTTCAACATCGTGCGGCCGGACATCGCGGTATTTGGCGAGAAAGACTTCCAACAGCTGTCTATCGTACGCAAGATGGTGAGAGACCTGTGTATGCCGGTGCGTATCGTGGGAGTGGCGACGACCCGCGATGAGGACGGCCTGGCCAAGAGCTCGCGCAACGGGTTCCTCTCACCCGAGCAGCGCCATATCGCACCTGTGATTCACCAGACACTAAACAGTTGCCGCGAGGCCATAGCCTGCGGTTTCGACAACTTTCTGCAACTGGAATCCCACGCCCGCATGAAATTGCTACAGGCGGGCCTCGAGCCGGATTATTTCGCCATTCGCGACGCCAGTACCCTGCGCGCTGTCACCGAAGAGACTGAAGAAATCGCAATTCTCGCGGCGGCAAGGCTGGGTTCTACCCGCCTGATAGACAACGTGCGCCTCGCCCTGAACCCGGTGTCCGACTGGGGCATGCTCGCTGACGGCCGCTAGGCCAGCACAACCGGCCAACCCGTTTCGAAACGGCTCTCGCTTCAGATTCATTGTTCGACTTTGGTCGGCTTGCGCAATTGTGTGGGCGAAGTATTATTTCAACTCACTCCTATACTCTCAAGGGAACGGTCGCCATGTCTGAATTTCCTACCCATCCAGTGCCAGCCAACTTCAAGGACGCCCACATCAACGCGGAGCAATACCAGTCGATGTACCAGCGTTCCATCAAGGACCGCGATAACTTCTGGAGCGAGATGGCAAAGGAATTCCTGTCATGGGACAAACCCTGGGACAGGGTTCTCAGCTACGACTTTACCAGGGGCGAGGCCGAGTGGTTCGCCGGTGGCACCCTGAATGTCAGCTACAACTGCATAGACCGACACCTGCCTCAGCGCGCCAACCAGACCGCTTTTATCTGGGAGGGCGACAATCCCGCCGATAGCAAGCACATCACCTACGCCGAACTCAAAGAGCAGGTGTGCAGGCTGGCGAATGCGCTCAAGGCACGCGGGGTGGCTCGGGGAGACCGCGTCTGCATCTACATGCCCATGATCCCCGAAGCCGCCTTCGCCATGTTGGCCTGCGCCCGCATCGGCGCGGTGCATTCGGTGGTGTTTGGCGGTTTCTCGCCGGAAGCACTGAAAGACCGGATCCTGGATTCCGATTGCAGGGTGCTTATCACCGCCGACGAAGGTGTGCGTGGCGGCAGGCATATCCCTCTGAAGATTAACGCGGATATGGCGTTGCAAGCCTGCCCCGGTGTTCACACCTGCCTGGTGGTGAAGCGCACCGGCGCCGACGTGGCCTGGCAGGAGGGTCGCGATATCTGGTACCACGATGCCACAGACAGCGCCGAAGCCGAGTGCCCGCCGGAGTCCATGGATGCGGAAGACCCGCTGTTTATCCTGTACACCTCCGGTTCTACCGGCAAACCCAAGGGGGTACTCCACACTACTGGCGGATACCTGCTGCAGGCGGCAATGACCTTCAAATATGTTTTCGATTACCGCGAAGGCGAAATCTACTGGTGCACAGCCGACGTGGGCTGGGTGACCGGCCACACGTATATCGTCTACGGCCCCCTGGCGAACGGCGCTATCTCGCTGATCTTCGAGGGCGTCCCCACCTACCCGGACGCGGGTCGCTGCTGGGAGGTCGTGGACAAACACCAGGTCAACACCTTTTACACCGCCCCGACAGCCATACGCGCCCTCCACGCGATGGGTGACGAGCCGGTCAAGCGCAGTTCCCGCGCCAGCCTGAGGCTGCTGGGCACTGTAGGCGAACCCATCAACCCGGAAGCCTGGAACTGGTACTACGAGGTCGTGGGCGACTCCCGCTGCCCGATTGTCGACACATGGTGGCAAACCGAGACCGGGGGGCACATGATCACTCCCCTGCCGGGGGCCACTCCCCTCAAGCCCGGCTCCGCCACCGTGCCCTTTTTCGGGGTGGAACTGGCGCTGCTCAACGAAGACGGCTCCGAAATCGAAGGCGCGGGCGCCGGCTATCTTGTGGTGAAATCCTCCTGGCCCGGCCAGATTCGCAGCGTGTACGGCGACCACCAGCGGATGATAGAGACATACTTCAGCCACTATCCCGGCTACTATTTTACGGGTGACGGCGCTTCCAGGGACGCGGATGGCTACTACTGGATCACAGGCCGGGTGGACGATGTTCTCAACGTCTCAGGTCACCGCATGGGTACCGCCGAGGTCGAGAGCGCCCTGGTACTGCACGAGAAAATTGCCGAGGCGGCAGTCGTGGGTTTCCCCCACGACATCAAGGGACAGGGCATCTACGCCTACGTCACGCCGATGCAGGGGGTAGAACCCAGTGAAGAGTTGCGCGCAGAGCTTATCGCTCTGTGTGTCAAGGAGATAGGCGCGATTGCCAAACCGGACGTGATTCAGTGGGCGCCGGGGCTGCCCAAGACCCGGTCGGGCAAAATCATGCGCAGAATCCTGCGGAAAATCGCCGAGAATGAGTTGGACAGCCTCGGCGACACCAGCACACTCGCCGACCCCGCCGTGGTGGACAGCCTGGTGGCCGATCGCCCGAAATAGTTATAACTGCACCCTGTGAGAGCATCTGGCGACGGGCTATCACCGCCAGCCCAATGAGCTGCTATTGCGGTTGATCCACCGGCGTAGCATGGAAATGCGGGCGGGCTTTCAGGTGCAGGATATCCCCAGTTGCATCCGGTAGTCGCCGCGCGCCGGCTCCCTGCCCTCTTTGGGATACGGGTCCACTCCCAACAGGCGCAACTCACAACCCAGTGCACTAACGGCCGCTGGCTGGCCCCTGAGCGGGTGCAGCAGCTTGACCTCAACCGCGGCCTGCCGGGGGTCAACCACCTCCAGCGTCACCGCTATCTGGCCCGCCCAGACGCACGCGCTTCCCGTGGGGCAGCGCGAATCATCCAGTGTCAGCCAGCGCAACCGAAGCTCGCCGTAGCGGCCAATTTCGTCAAACCGAAGCTCCACTATCGCGGCGGGGTTCGGCGCACCCGGTGTCGCGACCGCAACATCAGCTACAATTCCGGGCTCGGTGCCCGGCCCGGCCGCGGTGGCGCCGTGAACGCAGGGAAGGGCCAGCAGCGCTAGGCTGCATATCCGCAAAAGTATCTTCAATCTCGCCCCCCTCTTATTCCAGATGTCACCCGGTGAGGCGCAGATTGTACCTCGTTAAACACATCAGCCCCCACGCGCGCCGGGATTCGAAACAGGCCCAACGGGCATACCACTACTGTTCCCGGGCATATCCCCGATACAAAAAATCCCGGCCGGGGCCGGGATTGGATAGGTCTGCTACAAAGAGCTGGTCAGGAGGGGCTCTTGGGAGCAGCCCCGACTCCTGTTACTACGGTACCGGCGTGCAGCGTGGCAGGGTGCACAGCAAGGTACACTGCCGTGCGTCTGAGACTTCGATCGTCCCATTGCCATCGTTGTCGCGCAGATCACCCGGTAGCGCGGGCTCATTGCGTGCAGCCGTGATCAGGCCTATGTCTACACGATCGACCGAGCCGTTGCCATCGATATCGCACTGCAATTGCGGTGCTTCATCGCAGGTCAGCGCCACATCATCGACCTGGGCGTACCAGTCGTAATCATCCGTGTTCGGGTCATAGTAGTGCCACCTGACCTGCACGTTCGCCTCGCCAAGGTAGGCCGAGAGATCAATCGACACTGCTTCGCCAGGCGCGTTGAATAGCCCGTTAACCGGGTGATCCTCGTTCCAGGACAGTGCATTGGTCCAGGTAGTACCGCCGTCCACACTGACATCGACATCGAGGAAGTCCAGATTGGCGTAGTTCTGGTAGTTTACCAGGTAGTCCAGGGACGCCGAGGTTGCAGTAGCCAGGCTGAAGCTGTTGCTGCGCAGCTCGGTATCAAACTCCGCTACACCTGCTGCATCACTGGACACCGAGGCGGCGTCGCCGGTACTGGTGTAATTGCCACCGATACCGGAGTTCCCGATACTGGTCCAGATGACACCAGTGCCCTCATTATCAACGACACTCCAGCCTCCGCCGATGCCTTCCTCGAAGCCGACCGGGCCAGCGTTACAGGCAAGGTCTGTTTCGATCGGGGAACACATGCTGGGAACCGGGGGAGTAGCCAGGTTATCACTGACGATCGCCTTATCGACAAAGAAGTTGGAGCCACCACCATTGGTAGCGAATATCTCTGAATGGAACTCGATAGTGTGCACACCACCATCGGCGTAGGCCTTGATATCCACGGCTTGCTGGGTATAGCCCAACTGGCCACACAGCGGGCTGTTGCCATCTGTGAGGTATACCTGCGCGCCATCGACGGTGACTTCCATGTAGTCGTCGCCGCTGTCGCAGGCGATCTGCTCCAGGTCAAACACCAGCGTTGTAGCAGTCGCCGGAATAGTGACTGACTGGGATACCGAGCCCTCCTCTATGGCGGCAATACCACCGAACCAGGTCCAGTAGGTACCGTCAGACGGACCTGTGCCTGTGCCGGTTCCACAAGATGCGACGTCACAGATCGGGGTACCGAAGTTCGATGAAAACTCGTTCCAGGTGCCACCAAAGGGGCCTGCCTCAAAGCTGCCATCTACCAGGGCATTGCTGTTCATGCCCGGCGGTATCGGGTCGCTGCAACTGAAGCCGGATTCAACCTGGCAGACAGCGGAGCAGCCATCACCGCTCGCCGCATTGCCATCGTCGCAGGTCTCGCCAATATCGAGGATGGAGTCGCCGCAGACGCCCAGCTGCTCATCCGAGCAGGAGTAGACCTGCACACTGTCGACGTACCAGCCGATGATGCCGCTACAGCCGTCGACACCCAGGTCAAAACGCAACTGGACCGAGTCACCCGGTAACGCGACGCCCAGCAGGTTAACCTGGGACTGCCCCCAGCTACCCGAGTTGGCGCCACCGTCGGTGCCGGTGAAGCCCTGTTCGCCAGCCAGCGGGTTATCGTTGCCGCCGCCGTTGATAGAGCTGTTATAGGGGTTGAAGGAGTAGGAGGCTCCCGGCACTACCGTCCAGGGGCCGCCGTTGACGCTCACCTTCAGGTTGCCACCGTCCCAACCGGACTCCGTGGCGACCCAGTGATCGAACGCCACGCGGGGCACTTCGTTCAGGGGCAGCGCGATAACCGGGCTATCCAGGGCCACCGCCCCTGCTTCCGTGTCCAGGGCGCAGTCGCCGGTATTCAGGTCCGGCGCGAACGCGGCGAGGTTACCGGCGGCGCCGGCAGGCAGACCGCCTACCACGTCCCAGCCGGGGTTATCAAAAGAGGCGGGGTTGGCTACATCATGGGAGCTGACGGTCCAGCCGGCAGGCAAGCCGCCTTCAAAGTCCTCGAACGCTATGGTTTGCACGGTTCCCAGCGCTTCACACAAAGCGGGGGCATCCGGCTCCAGCATTGGCTCGAAGCCGCACTGGGCAGGCGGTGTGCGCAGTTCGGTCGCCGCAATCGCCGCTGCAACCTGGTCGCAATCACCCTGGTCTATTACTTCGCCGGAGACGCTGCCGTCGCCAAGATCAGCAAGGTCGGCGCCAATTAAAGCGCTGCACGATGCGTCCAGGGCATCGGCGTGATCAATAAAGTTGCTGGAGGGCGTGAGCATGTTCTGCGCGCCCCAATGTATGTGCGCGGCCTTGGTCAGGCCAATGCCTGCCACCGCGAAACCGTTGTAGTTGCCGCCATCGACCATCAGCGCATAGGCATGATTCGGTACGCCGGAGTTGTAGTGCACTCCGCCCTGGTCACCGGTGAGACAGTAGTACTGTGCATCGCTGACCTTGCCGGGGTCACCACCACAGGTCGGGGTCCACATGTCGCGGATCGGGGTGGCGAAACCGGTGGCGTCTTCGCCCATGACCCAGCGATAACTATTGTCACCACTGGCGCCGGGGCCATAGATCGAGCAGCTGCCGTCGCTGCGCAGCCCGCCGGGGGAGTCAGTACCGCGACCGTTGATCAGGTCGACAGTCTCACCCCAGATATCGGAATAGGATTCGTTCAGGGCGCCAGACTGCCACTGGTAAATCAGGTTGTTGGTATATTCGGTGTAGGCGTGACCCCACTCATGGGCAGTCACGTCGTCGCTGGTTACATTTGGACAAAACGAAATGTAAGTACCGTTCCACGAAGCATTGGGACAGGCATCGCCACGGTTGAATATCGCATCCATCACGCCGCCAAGCCCGTCGAACGAATCGCGCATGAAGGCATTGATAAACAGGTCGTAAGTCTCTCCGGAGGCGTAGATCATGTTGTCTGCCTCGGTAGTGCCGGTGGGCAGAGGGTTGCCCTCTACCCAGAAAGGCGAGCCGGGGTAGTTGGGCCCCGGGTGGGCCTGACCTTGTGCGTCATAGGCGCGGCGATCGAGCGCATCGTGGATGCCGGTAATCTGGTCGACCACGTCGCCCTTGTGGGCATCTATAAAAACAAACTCGCGAATCGAGATGTCCGTATTGCGGACTTCCACGCGGTAAACGAGATGATCGCGGCCCGGTACGCCCTGCAACTGGCCTGCGCGAAATACCATCAATTCGGTGGAGACCGCTTTCAAATCCTCGTGGTTTTCATCGCCCGACGCGCCGACCTTGCCGGCCACCTTGCGATTGGTATTGCCGTTTGCGGCCTGCTGCCTCATTACCTGGCGAACCGCCTGCCCGGCGGCATCCGCCGCTGCGAGATTCGGAGTTGTGTTTACATCGATATCGGTTATAAACCTGCCGTTGGCGGCATACAGGCGACCATTCCTGTCAAAGTGCACCTTGACCTGACTGCCGAACACCGGCAGACCTTCATGGACCTGATTGAAAATGGCATGTTCTGCTCCCTGAGCATCCTTACTCGCAGGCAGCGCCTGCAGCTGGGTATTCAGGTCGTCAATCCCGAAAGCGGCGCCGTAGGTGCGCAAAAATGCCGTCGCCCGGGCTTTCGCAGCCCTGTCCGGATTTGCGATAGCGGCACGGAGCTGGGGCGCCGCCGGGGGCACGCGCATGAAGGTCGCCTGGCCGGTAGCCTGATCAACGGTAATCGCCGCGCCGGTATCGACCTGCAGCTTCCGAAGGGCCTCGGGCTGCACAGTAATTGCCTGGGCAGACAGCGTGAATGAGCCCAGAACGAGGGCGAGAATTGCAGAGCGATTTGAAACGGTGCTCATATTCGTGTTCTCCATCAGATAAGGTCTGACCGCAACCAAAATTATATTTATACATTGCGCTGGCAATACTGCCGTCAACGACTCAAGAGAACCGAAACCACACGAGCTCTCTTCACCTGGGCTTCACCTGAACAAATGCGGCTTTAACCGCCACACCACAAAAGCCGCACCCCCAGAAGGGGGCGCGGCGACCATGGCTTAAGCTTGAGAAACTTTTTTCCTGGAAAAACCGAGCGCCGCCAAGCCCAGGCCCAACAGCATCAAAGTGGCTGGTGTCGGCACACCCTGCGCGCGCTCCACGTTGATCTCTCCGGAAACCGTGTCAACAGCCAGTGTGTTGCCTTCCGCATCGGACACATCGTTAATGAACAGGTCGATATCACTCACGCCCTGCGCTATCGCGTTAAAGCCGATTGTGAAAAGCAGGAACGTATCCGGCTGCAGTGCATCGAGATCGGCAACAGTGTCGAAGGACACTTCGAACACGTTTACGGGGTTGGCTCCGAATACTCCCTGAAGAGACCCTAACCCCAGAACGTCAAGCCCGGAACCAAATGTGACAGTTGACGCGCTGAGGATTGCTGAATCGAACAGCACATCGAGGTCAAACGCGCCGATTGAGGGGGCAGTACCTGTTCCCAGGCCACTGGCGATCACGTCGACGAACACACTGTCACCCACGTTTACGGTTTGTGTCGACGGACTGACGCTGATCATAACAGCGTTGACACTGAGGCTGACGAAAAGGAGCATGACAGCCGCCAATCCGGAGGCGGCCTGCTTTTTCAGGTATTGCCGAACTACAGTTGCGTATTCCATGTTTATTCTTCCCAAGTTTGTTATTAATACGGACCAAAAACCACTGACGTTGATAAAAGCAATAAACGTACCAAGAAATTTTTGTGACCCAGTTTCAATATCTTACAAATTTTCGCGTCCGCCTGATTTCCCAATATGTAAAATTTTCTGACAAACATAACCTGAAATAAAAAAAGGGTATGTACCTCGCGGTGCATACCCTTCTCTTTATAGGGCTGCCAGTGAGCAACCCCTGTTTACCGCTGTTGCGACCCCGCCTGTCGGCGAGGCTGGTTTTTACTCAGCGCTTTCCTCGACGGGGGCCTCATCGGCCTGGCCATCATCGTCCAGCAACTCCTTGATGGAGAGCTTGATACGACCACGCTGGTCCACATCCAGGACTTTTACCTGGACTTCCTGGCCTTCTTTCAGATGGTCGGACACATTTTCCACACGCTCATTGGCGATCTGCGAAATGTGCACCAGGCCATCCTTGCCGGGCAGGATATTGACGAAGGCACCGAAATCAACGATTCGAGCCACGGTGCCCGTGTAGACGGCACCCACTTCGGCCTCGGCTGTGATTTCCTCGATCATGGCCACCGCGGCATCGCGCGCCGCCATGTCCTGGCCGAACACGCGGACCGTACCGTCATCATCGATATCGACTGTAGCGCCGGATGCTTCGGTAATGGAGCGAATAGTTGCACCGCCCTTGCCGATAATGTCGCGGATCTTGTCGGAATCGACTTTCAGCGTAACCATGCTGGGCGCGTTCTCGGACGTAACAGTGCGGGCTGTCGCCAGCACGGCATTCATCTGGCCGAGGATGTGCAGGCGCGCAGTCTGTGCCTGCTGCAGGGCGACTTCCATGATCTGCTCGTTGATACCCTGGATCTTGATGTCCATCTGCAGGGCGGTTACGCCCTCGGCGGTACCAGCCACCTTGAAGTCCATATCACCCAGATGATCTTCATCGCCCAGGATGTCGGTCAGGACCGCAAACTGGTTGCCTTCCTTTACCAGTCCCATGGCGATACCCGCAACCGGCGCCTTGAGGGGCACACCGGCAGCCATCAGGGCCAGGGAGCCGACGCAGACGGAAGCCATCGAGCTGGAACCGTTTGATTCGGTGATTTCCGATACCACACGAATGGTGTAGGGGAAGTCATCCGCCGACGGCAATACCGCACCCAGACTGCGACGGGCAAGGCGCCCGTGTCCAACTTCGCGCCTGCCGGTAAAACCAACCCGACCGGCCTCGCCTACCGAGTAGGGAGGAAAGTTGTAGTGCAGCATGAAAGGGTCCCGACGCTCGCCTTCCAGTGCGTCAATAATTTGCGCATCGCGGGTTGAACCAAGGGTGACTGCGCCAATCGCCTGGGTTTCACCGCGGGTGAACAGTGCGGAACCATGTACTTTCGCCAACAGGTCAACTTCGCAGGCGATGGGCCGTACAGTGCGGTTGTCGCGACCGTCGATGCGGGCTTCGCCGGCGAGGATGCGCTTGCGCACGAGGCTCTTCTCGACGCTCTTGAACACTTCCTTGACCTCGTCCGCAGACGGGCCGCCTTCAACTGCAAGCGCCTCGAGGCAGGCGCTGCGGATTGCGCCGACACGCTCGTAGCGGGCCGCTTTGTCGGTGATGCGGTAAGCATCGCCCAGTTCGGCTTTGGCCTGATTTTCAACCGCGGCTACCAACTCCGCGTTGACGGCATCAGCTACCCACTCCCAGCGCGGTTTGCCGGCTTCGGCGACCAGTTCGTTGATAGCCTGGATAACAACCTGCATCTCCTGGTGTGCGAACAATACCGCACCGAGCATCTGGTCTTCGGTCAGTTCCTTCGCCTCGGACTCAACCATCAAAACCGCGTCCTGGGTTCCGGCTACAACCATATCGAGCTTGCTGTCAGCCAGTTGCGGGTAAGTTGGGTTCAGCATGTAGCCATGCTCTTCGGAGAAGCCAACGCGAGCGCCACCGATAGGCCCATTGAACGGGCAACCGGAAATCGCCAGGGCGGCCGAGGTTCCGATCATTGCGGGGATATCCGGATCAATATGCTTGTCCGCGGACATCACTGTACAGATGACCTGCACCTCGTTCATGAAGCCTTTCGGGAACAGGGGGCGGATAGGACGGTCGATCAGGCGCGAGGTAAGGGTTTCCTTTTCACTGGGACGCCCTTCACGCTTGAAAAAACCGCCCGGGATTTTACCCACGGCATAGGTCTTCTCTGTGTAATGCACGGCCAGCGGGAAGAAGTCCCTGCCCTCGCGCTGGGTTTTTTCCGCGACCACGGTGCACAGCACCGAGGTATTCTCGACCGTGACGAGCACTGCGCCGGAAGCCTGCCTGGCAATACGGCCGGTTTCCAGAGTGACTGTCTGGCCACCATACTGGAATGTTTTAGTTACTGGATTCACAATTTTTCTCCAATTCTTTTATATGAATACCGGGTCGCCAGCCGAGGGGCTCCGTAGCCCCTCCTGGCGACCCGGTTTCGGGTGTAGCTTATCGACGCAGACCCAGTCGCTTGATCAGGTTGGTATAGCGCGTGACATCCTTGCGCTTCAGGTAGTCCAGCAGTTTGCGGCGCTGGTTTACCATGCGGATCAAGCCGCGGCGGGAATGGTGATCATGCTTGTGTGACTGGAAGTGCCCCTGCAGCTGCTCAATATTCGCGGTCAGCAGCGCTACCTGTACCTCAGGGGAACCCGTGTCACCTTCACCTACCTGATACTCTTTTACGATTTCTGCCTTGCGTTCAGCGTTTAAAGCCATGTTGATTTCCTCTGGTTGAATCTGCCCGGGGTAGTACTGCTACCCTACGTTTAAAAAAGAGCCTGTCCGTGCAGATTTACAGACAGGTTCGCGTTACCCTCCGGTAACTATCAGTCGACGCGGCGCCACGCGCCCATCGTCCAATATTTCTCCAATCCCCAGAAACTCACCGGTCTCCAGGGCGACGCGCACCATACCATCACAGGGCGCATTTGGCACCTGTACCGGCTGTCCCTGGCGCATATAGAAGCCACCGGACGCGCTGAGGCGGACCAGTGGCAAACCCTCTACAGCGGCATCGGCGCTCAGCAGCAGGGCGTCCATATCCGCAATACGATCATTAGCGTGCAGCGCCTCCAGCGTAGCCAGGGTGACACAGTCCGCGACCCCGAAATTGCCTGCCCGGGTACGCCGCAGGCGGGTCACGTGCCCGCCGCACGCCAGCGCCTTGCCCAGGTCCTCGGCAATGGAGCGCACATAGGTTCCCTTGCTGCACTCGAGGTAAATGTCCACCTCTGGCTGGCTGCCGGCGCGAAAGGCGCGCAGCTCAAGTCGTTTTATGACAACGCTTCGTGCCTTGCGTTCCACTTCCTTTCCCTGGCGCGCCAGCTTGTACAGCGGCTGGCCCTCGTGTTTCAGCGCTGAGTACATGGAGGGGACCTGCTCGATCTCCCCACGAAAAGCCTCCAGTGCCGATGCCACATCCGCCTCGTTCAGATGCGAGGCATCCACGGTCTCCAGGACCTGCCCCTCGGCGTCACCGGTGGCGGTGGCGACGCCCAGCATGAAGGTGCTCTCGTAGGCCTTGTCCGCATCCAGTAAAAACTGGGAGAACTTGGTAGCCTCGCCGAAGCACAGGGGCAACACGCCTGTGGCCAGTGGGTCCAGGCTGCCTGTGTGTCCCGCCTTGGCGGCGCCGTAAAGGCGCTTGGCCACCTGTAGCGCGCGGTTCGAACTCACCCCCTGGGGTTTGTCGAGTAGCAGAATACCGTCGAGCGGGCGCCCCCGGCGCTGCCTGCCCACCGCCTACTGATCCTCTCCGGACTCTTCAGGCTCACCGTCTCGCAAGCCCATGTGCCGGTCCGCATCGGTGGCCCGGCGGATAAGGTCTTCCAGGTGGCGCCCCTGGCCGACACTGCTGTCAAAGTAAAACCGCAACTGCGGCACGCTGCGCATCTTGCTGTCCCGGGACAATTGGGAGCGCAGGAAACCCGCCGCTTTGTTGAGGGCCTCCCCGGTGTCACTGGCCTCTTCGCTGGAATCACAGCCAAGCACCGTAAAGTGGATCTTTGCGTGTCCGAGGTCCCTGCTGACGTTAACGCCGGTAATACTGACCATCCCCACACGGGGATCACGTATTTCCTGCTGGATCAGCCCCGCCAGCTCCCGCTGGAGGTAATCCGCCACACGCTGGGTGCGGCTGTATTCTTTTGCCATGTCAGCTCAGCGCCAATGATCTCGCCGCCTACAGGGAGCGGGCGATCTCCTTGACTTCATATACCTCGATCTTGTCGCCTACCTTCACATCGGTGTAGTTCTTCACGCCGATACCACACTCCATTCCGTTGCGCACTTCACTGGCGTCATCCTTGAAGCGTCTCAGGGATTCCAGCTCGCCCTCGTAAATCACCACGTTGTCGCGCAGCACGCGGATAGGCTTGGAACGATGCATCGTGCCTTCGATGACCATACAGCCGGCGATCTGGCCAAACTTGGGCGAACTGAACACGTCGCGCACTTCAGCCACACCCAGGATTTCCTCGCGGCGCTCCGGCGACAACATACCGGTCAGGGCCGCCCTGACATCGTCGATCAGGTTGTAGATGATGTTGTAGTAGCGCAGGTCCACGCCTTCTTTCTCCAGCAGCCTGCGCGCGGCGCCATCGGCGCGGACGTTGAAGCCAAAGACCACCGCCCCGGATGTCACGGCCAGGTTGACATCGGTTTCGGTGATTCCGCCGACGCCGCCCACCACGATATTCACCTGCACCTCGTCGTTACCCAGGTCCATCAGCGCAGTCTGGATGGCTTCGAGGGACCCGCGAACATCTGCCTTGAGCACGATATTGAGTGTTTTTCTTTCACCCGCAGTCATGCTCTCGAACATGTTGTCCAGCTTGGATGCCTGCTGGCGCTGCAGCTTGGTATCGCGGCTCTTGGCGTGACGGAAATCGGCGATCTCGCGCGCCCGTTTTTCATTTTCGACAACGGCAAACTGATCGCCCGCATCCGGGGTGCCGTTCAGACCAAGTATTTCCACAGGGATGCTCGGGCCGGCCTCATCGATGGGCTGACCATTCTCATCCAGCATGGCGCGCACCTTGCCGAACTGGGTGCCGGCCAGCACCACATCGCCCCGGCGCAGCGTGCCAGCCTGGATAAGTACCGAGGCAACCGGGCCACGGCCCTTGTCGAGGCGGGATTCGATGACGATACCTTGCGCGGGCACATCTTTGGCCGCGGTCAGTTCCAATACCTCTGCCTGCAATAACACTGCGTCCAGCAATTCCGTGATGCCCTCGCCCGTGTGGGCGGAAACATTGATGAACTGGGTATCGCCACCCCACGCTTCCGGGATAACGTCCTGGGCGGAAAGTTCGTTCTTGACCCGCTCGGGGTCCGCGCCTTCCTTGTCAATCTTGTTCACCGCCACGATGATGGGCACACCGGCAGCCCGCGCATGCTGCACGGCTTCAACGGTCTGGGGCATCACGCCATCGTCCGCAGCCACTACCAGGATAATAATATCCGTGCTCTTTGCGCCACGCGCCCGCATAGCGGTAAACGCGGCGTGACCGGGAGTATCGAGAAAGGAAATCATGCCGTGATCGGTATCGACGTGATACGCACCGATATGCTGGGTAATGCCGCCGGCCTCGCCAGAGGCTACCCGGCTCTTGCGAATGTAGTCCAGCAGGGAGGTTTTACCGTGATCGACATGACCCATAACAGTCACTACCGGCGCCCTGACCTCCTGGGTGCCCTCCTGCTGGGAAAGGGTTTCCTCGAGCTTCTCTTCCAGTACATCGGCGCTGATCAGGCGGGGCATATGACCCAGCTCCTCAACCACGAGGATTGCGGTGTCCTGATCGATCATCTGGTTGATGTTGGCCATCACGCCGAGCTTCATCAACTCCCTGATCACCTCGCCTGCCTTTACTGACATCTGCTGGGCGAGGGAGCCGACGGAAATCATGTCCCCCAGATCTACTTCGTGGACTATCTTCTCTGTGGGCATTTCGAATCCGTGCCTTGAGTGCTCTGCATGAGCAGCCTTGATTTTCTTGCGACCGCCGCGACGACGGGCAAGGCCGGACTCCGCCGCATCGAGATCTGTCAGTGACAGGTTGTGTCCACGCTTCTTGCCACGGGAAAGAGGGCCGGTGCGATCGAGCTTACCGCGATGCTTGCGCTTCTGCTCGTCATCCTGGCCGCCCGGGCGCACCTCGTGCAACCGCTTGGGCCGCTTGACTGGTTCTCTGCTGGTGTCCGGGGCCGTGGTGACCTGGGCTTCCTTCTTGCGACGCTCTTCTTCTTCCTTGCGTGCAGCTATGGCAGCCTGACGCGCCGCAGCTTCCTCGGCTTCCTTCAGTTTACGCCGTTCTGCCGCACGCTGGCGCAGTATTTCCGGATCGACGTTGGCGAGATCTTCCTCTTCTTCAACAAACTCCGGCTCCGCGGGCGCCTCTACAACCGGCGCTTCGATTACCTCTTCCACCGGCACTTCGGCCACTTCCGGTACCACGGCGCTTTCTGTCGGGGCAACTTGCTCGACTTCCGGTACCAGCGACCCCTCGGCTTGCTGCGCGGCGCTGGCTTCGGCGGCCAGTTCACTTGGGTCGCGTTTGACGTAGGTGCGCTTCTTGCGCACCTCTACATTAACCGTTTTCCTGCCCTGGGAACTTGAGGTCCGCAGGGTACTGAGAGTCTTACGCTTGAGGGTAATACGCCGTGGAGCCGCCTCGGACTCACCATGACTGCGCTTTAAAAAGGCCAGCAGCGTCTGCTTGTCCTCATCGGACACAGCTTCTCCCGCTTTGGAATGTGGCAAGCCCGCTTCTTTCATCTGCATCAACAGACGATCAACGGAAGCGCCCACCACCTCTGCGAGTTGCTGTACTGTCACCTGCGCCATTCAGTAATCTCCTTGGTACCCTAACTATTTGCCTTCACGCCATAAACATCAGCTGCTTACTATTCCGCCTCGGCAAACCAGGGGGCTCTTGCGGTCATGATCAATGCGCCCGCCCGCTCTTCTGTCATATCCGGAATATCCATCAGATCGTCTACACCCTGCTCCGCCAGATCCTCCATGGTGACGATTTCGCGGCTGGCGAGAATGTAGGCCAGGTGACGATCCATTCCGTCCATGGTGAGCAGGTCTTCCGCCGGCTCGCGTGCGCCCAGTTGTTCCTCGGAGGCTATCGCCTGGGTCAGCAGCGCATCCTTTGCCCGCGCGCGAAGTTCTTCGGCGATATCCGCATCAAAGCCTTCTATTGCCGTCATTTCCTGCAGCGGCACGTAGGCCACTTCTTCCAGCGTGGTAAATCCCTCTTCCACCAGGATTTCCGCCACGTCCTCATCGATATCCAGCTGGTCCATGAAAAGCTGGATAACCTGCCCGGCTTCCGCCTCGTGCTTGTCGGCAGCTTCTTCCTTACTCATGACATTTATCGTCCAGCCGGTCAGCTCGCTGGCCAGACGAACATTCTGGCCTGAGCGTCCGATGGCCTGGGCAAGGTTGTCCTCGGATACGGCCACGTCCATTGTGCCGCTGTCCTCATCCACCACGATGGACTCAACCTCCGCCGGCGACATCGCGTTGATAACCAGCTGGGCGGGGTTGTCGTCCCACAGCACGATGTCCACGCGCTCATTGTCCAACTCGTTGGAAACCGCCTGCACCCTGGAACCGCGCATGCCCACGCAAGCACCCACAGGATCAATACGCTGGTCGTTTGTTTTCACCGCGATTTTCGCGCGGGAACCCGGATCCCGGGCCGCGGCGCGAATCTGGATCACTTCCTCGGCTATCTCCGGCACTTCGATCTTGAACAGTTCAATAAGCATTTCCGGGCAGGAGCGGCTGAGAATCAACTGGGGACCGCGAGTCTCCTCGCTGATCTCCTTGAGAATCGCGCGCACCCTGTCGTTGACCCGAAACGTCTCCCGACCGACCAACTGATCACGCGGCAGCAAGCCCTCTGCATTATTGCCCAGATCGACGATGACGTTGTCGCGGGTTACTTTCTTCACGGTGCCGGCCACAAGCTGACCAACCTTGTCCATGTACTGCTCAACCACCTGGGCGCGCTCGGCGTCGCGCACGCGTTGCACGATGACCTGCTTTGCCGTCTGGGCGGCAATCCGCCCGAAACCGATATTCTCGACCTGCTCTTCGTGGATATCGCCGGGTTTCAGCGAAGGGTCCATTTCAATGGCTTCCTCGGTCGTCAACTGCGTGCCGAGCAGCGCCATTTCATCGTCGGGCACTACAAGCCAGCGCCGCGTGGTGACATAGTCGCCAGTCTTGCGGTCGATAGCGACGACGATGTCCGCATCTTCCTCGTATCGCTTCCTGGTTGCCGTCGCCAATGCCAGCTCTATCGCCTCGAAGATGATGTCCTCGGACACCCCTTTCTCATTGGAAACGGCCTCGGCCACCAGCAGAATTTCCTTTGTCATCTCAAGCCTCGCCTGTTCACTTTGGGCGTTAAATACCCGGTTGTATCCGCGCTTTATCAATAGCGCTGTGGGGCAACAGGTACTCGTGGTCGTCAACACGGATCACCACGTCCTCGCCCTCTATGCCTGTCAAAACACCCTTGAATTTGCGCCGTCCTTCATAGGGAACCCGCAACCGCAACTCCACTGTCTCCCCCACGTAGCCTGGATACTGGTCCAGCCTGAACAGCAAGCGGTCCATCCCGGGGGAGGAAACCTCCAGCGTGTATTCCCCGGTTATCGGGTCTTCCACGTCCAGCACGCTTCCCACCTGCTCGCTGACACTGGCGCAGTCATCGACGGTTATACCGTCCTCGGCGTCAATGTAGATACGCAGGATGCTGTGCCGCCCCTGCGACAGGTACTCGACGCCCCAGAGTTCAAAACCGAGGGCTTCCACGGTAGTGCGCAGCAAGTCTGTTATCTGCTGATCTTTAGTCGCCATGGGCGGAAACTTTTCTCCACGTATGAAAAAGCCCCTAAAAAGGGGCTTTTTCATAGTCACATTGCCTGGTTGTCGAGCTGGCAATGTTCAATTGGTAGCGGGGGCCGGATTTGAACCGACGACCTTCGGGTTATGAGCCCGACGAGCTACCAGGCTGCTCCACCCCGCATCAAAAACTTCCTCGCCGTGAAGGCCCCTTTTGGCGCTTCACATCGAGCCGGTCTCGTCGTCCCGGCCCAAAATCGAGGCTGTGCATTATAGGTAGCGCCCCTTGCGGGGTCAACCGTATCGAGGGGTAATTTCCACTATATTTTGTGGCCGCTTTTCAGCCCGCCACGCCCCGGATTGGGCGCCATTTCCCCCTTTTCTCAGGCGTTGACATCGACCACCACACGACCGCGCACCGCACCCGCGATGATGTCGCGCGCCAGATCTGGTACCGCGGAAAGAGGCACCACTTCGTAGATCGATTTGAGCTGTTCCCGGTCCAGGTGGGCAGCCAGGGCATCCCATGCACGCTGGCGGCGCGGCAGAGACGCCATGACCGAATCCACCCCGCGCAGGGTTACCCCGCGCAGGATAAACGGCATTACCGAAGTCGGCAGCGCCATGCCACCCGCGAGGCCGCAGGCCGCTACCGTACCCTCGTAACGGGTCTGGGCGATAGCCGTCGCGAGCGTCTGGTTGCCTACCGTATCGATAACACCCGCCCAGGTTTCCTTTTCAAGCGGTTTGCAGTCCCTGGCCAACTGGTCGCGCGGAACCAGCGCCGACGCACCCAGGTCACGCAGGAATTGGCCGGCCTCATCCACCCGGCCGGTGCTGGCGTGCACTTCGTAGCCCAGCCCGGCCAGCAGGGAGACGGCTATCGACCCGACACCACCGGCAGCGCCGGTCACCAGGACCGGGCCGCTGTCCGGAGTCACGCCACCGTCCTGCAACGCCTGCACGCACAGCATCGAGGTATAGCCCGCGGTGCCGACAGCCATGCATTCTTCCAGGCTCATGCCGTCCGGCACCCGCACCAGCCACTCACCTTTCAGGCGCTGTTTCTGGCTGTAGCCACCGTGAAAGCGCTCGGACAGCCCATAGCCGTTTACCAGCACCCGATCACCCGGCTTGAAGGCGGGGTCGCGCGACTCGATCACCGTGCCGGCGAGGTCGATCCCGCCGATCAGCGGAGTCACCTGGCAAATGGGCGCCGCGCCGGATACCGCCAGGCCGTCCTTGTAATTGATGGTGGAGTACGCAACCTCCACCAGCACGTCTTCGTCAGCTATGTCGGCCAGACCGATTTTCTTCAAGGATGCAACGGGCTTGCCATCCACTTTCTCCACTACGATCGCGTTAAATGTGTCTGTCATTCTCTGGACTTCCCTTCTATATGGACAAAAGTGCGTAGAGTATAGCGGAATTGAAGCGGGCCGAAACTTGCCAGCGCACCCCGCTCAGTCCGTCGTGCCCGCCTGGATAACCCCGCGAGCCATCTGGTCGCGCTCAATACTCTCGAACAGCGCTTTGAAGTTGCCCTCGCCAAAGCCTTCATCGTCCTTGCGCTGGATAAACTCGAAGAACATGGGCCCAAGGCAGGTTTCGGAAAATATCTGCAACAGCAGGCGAGGCGGCCCGTCCGCGGTCGTGCCATCGAGCAAAATACCGCGGCGCTGCAACGCGTCAACAGGCTCTCCGTGACCGGGAAGACGCTCCGCCAACATCTCGTAGTAGGTTGCGGGCGGTGGCGGCATGAACTTCTGGCCGTTGGCTTTCAGCTTGTCCCAGCAAGCCAGGAGGTCATCACAGGCGAACGCGATATGCTGAATGCCCTCGCCGTTGTACGCCATCAGGAACTCCTCGATCTGGCCGCCACCGGTGCTCTCCTCGTTGAGAGGAATGCGAATCTTGCCATCGGGAGCGGTCATCGCCTTCGACAGCAAACCGGTATATTCGCCCTTGATGTCGAAATAGCGAATTTCCCGAAAATTGAACAGCTTCTCGTAGTAGTTGGCCCAGTACTGCATGCGCCCGCGATAAACATTGTGGGTGAGGTGGTCGAGGGTGTGAAAGCCGAAGCCCTGCGGCTTGCGCTCGACACCCTCGAGCCAATGGAAATCAATGTCGTAGATGCTCACGCCCTCGGCATAGCGATCAATCAGGTAAACCGTGGCTCCGCCGATCCCCTTAATCGCAGGCAACCGCAATTCCATGGGGCCGGTCTCAACCACTACCGGCTGGGCGCCGCACTCCAGCGCGCGGGCATATGCGGCTCTGGCGTCCCGCACCCGAAAGGCCATGCCACAGGCGGAGGCCCCATGTTCGCGGGCGTAGTAGTAAGCATGACTGCGAGGCTCGTAATTGGTGATGAAATTGATATCGCCCTGGCGCCACAGTGCGACCCGCTTGGAGCGATGAATCGCCACCCTGGTAAAGCCCATCACCTCAAAGACGGGCTCGAGAACTCCCTCTTCCGGCGCTGTGAACTCCACAAACTCGAAGCCATCGAGCCCCATGGGGTTTTCGAACAAATCAGCCATAAACGCTCCTCCTGCCGCGGTCGCGACTGTGCGCGCCGCACGGATTTCCAGACAGTAATGTGGACTCAGTATAGTGTGTATTCACTACCGTCAGTGAATTGATGCACCCCCGGGATGCCGCCGGCCCCGCCCAGCGCTTGTCGCTGGCGGACCAGAACTGCGGTCCACCACCGGCGCAGACAAAAATCTGTCGATGTCTATTGACATATTTATATATGTCCACTAGTCTGGACACATGGATATACAAGAAGCCATCATCCTGTTTGACGCGCTCTCCCAGGAAACCCGCCTGAAGGTTTTTCGCCTGCTGATCCGCAGTGGTGCCGACGGGCTCGCCGCGGGTGCGCTCAGCGAGAAACTCGGGACACCGCACAACACCATGTCGTTTCATCTCAATCACCTGGCAAACGCCCGGATTGTGTCGTCTCGCAAGGAAGGAAGGTCGGTGATCTACACGGCGAACTTTGACGTGATGGCCGCCCTCATCGGGTTTCTGGTGAAGGATTGCTGTAGTGACGAATTCGCCAGTATCCGTCAGGACCGTGAAACGGGATCTTCGATTATCGAACTCGCAAATTGTTGTGACCCCGGGCAAAGCCCGAAAAATGAAGGAGTGTTACCCCAATGAAACGCATGCACATACATATCGGTGTTGAAAGTATCGACCAGGGCATCAAGTTCTACAGCGCATTGTTCGGCGCACAGCCAGTTAAAACCAAAACTGACTATGCGAAATGGATGCTGGACGACCCCCGCGTCAACTTTGCCATCTCGACAAGAGAGGGCGAGAAGGGCCTGAGCCACCTGGGTTTGCAGGTTGACGAGGACGCGGAGCTGGAACAGTTGCGGGAGCGCTTCAAACAGGCGGACATGTCCGTATTCGATGAAGGCGAAACCCTTTGCTGCTATGCCCGTTCCGAAAAATCCTGGCTTCAGGACCCCGCCGGGATCCCCTGGGAGGCGTACCGGACCATGGAAGATGTCCAGTATTTTGCCAGCAGCTCAACGGAGAGCGACGAGCGCGGCGCCACGGATGGCGCAGGCATGCAAAGTCAGGAGTGTGCGACAACGCCAAAGAGTAGCGCGGGATGCTGTGGCTGATGATGCGCGCTCTGGTACTGTGTACCGGACGCTCCTGTCACTCGGTTATGGCCGCAGCCCAGATCAACCACGCGTGCAAAGGGCGCTGCCAGGCCGGCAGCGCAGGCGGAGTTTAACCGGGCCCCGCAAGTCCGCATAAGCATGCGATCTCAAGCAGGCAAGGGGTTTGCCCCTATTTCACTTTGTATTGCACTGTTTCTGGATCTCGGCAATCTTCGCATCCAGCTTCTTGTTGTACTCGCCGGTGCCGATTTCGAAACTCTCCCCTTCGCTACCACCAAACAGATGCGCAACGGCGCCAATCGGGATGATGGAGCCGGCGCCATCTTCAATTTCCTGCGACGTGCGTGCTTTCTCACTGTTGAGTGTCTTGATATCTGCCGCCGCGGTAGAGCAGTCCACGGGCTTTGCCAGGTTTGCCTGCACCTGTTTTTCCGGCGCGGGTGCCTGCGAGGAACAGCCTGCCAAAGTGAATGCGGCTACGATTATAAATGGGCTAATTGCTTTCATTGGTTTCTCCATTGGTTGGGTAAAAATTGATTTGCAGGTTGTACTTAATATCCGAAACTGCACAAGAAAGGCAGGAAACGGGTCTGACCCCATTTCGCTTGACCCCATTTCGCTCCACCTCTTCCCGCTATCTATCAATGTAAGGAGCGCACAAGCACGTCCATTCGCTCGATGGTCCAGAAAGCTCCCATCGACCCAATGGCGTAACCGGGCAACAACTGAACCCAGCGAGGCCAGCTCACGGTTATCAAGTGGATCGCGCGCACCAGCGCAAGCACCAGGCCGACGAAGCACAGCTGGCCAATCTCGACACCGACGTTGAAACAAAACAGCGCAATCGGGATATCCGACTGCGGCAGGCCGGCGCTGCTGAGTGCGCCGGCAAAACCGAAACCGTGCAACAGGCCAAACGCGAAGGCGACCACCCATGGATGGCGGAGCGTAAAACTCGTTTCGCCCCGCCAGCGCCGCAGGATCTCCGGGCCCAGGAAGAGAATGCTGAGTGCGATTGCCGCCTCCAGGGGCGGCCCCGGAATGGACACGTAACCCAGGGTCGCCGCGGTCAGAGTCAGGCTGTGGGCCACCGTGAAGGCGGTGATGGTTTTTACCAGGGTCCAAGCGTCCCGCACGATCAGTAACAGGCCAAGCACAAACAGCAGGTGGTCGGGGCCAAACAGGATGTGGCGGATACCCTGGACGATGTACTCACCGGCTACCTGCCAACCGGACAGCGCTGCGGTAATTTCGATCCAGGGCTCAGCCGGGCGCGCAATAATGGTCCAGCTGCGTCCGTCCTGCAGCTGCACCCGCGCCAGTACGTCTGTGATCGTGAACTGCAGGCCGGTGAAGGTGATGCGTTTGCCAGCCAGCCCGCCGGGACCCGCATCAATCCAGCGCCGCTCGAGACGGGAGTCAGTCAGTTCCTGGATGATCGGTTCGCGCAGATTTTTGACGCCCTCGGGCAGGGTGAGCGCCAGGGGCAGGGGCCGGCCGGCGAGTACCGGCGTGCGCCACAGCACGGTGTATTGGCCCGGGGCGATTTCTGTGAGTTCAAGATACGCCGGGCGGGCTTCATGGGCCTGCAGGGCCGGCAGCGTAGCCAGCCAGACCGGGACCAGCCAGGCCAGCAGGCAGCACAGGCGCAATCTGGCGGGCCGACGGCTGCCGCTCATTGTGCTGCCTGGCCGGCACCGCCGGACGCGGGAGCAACCTGCTCCATCTCGACAGTGTCAGGCAACCCGGGCAGTACCACCGTGTACCTGGCGCGCATTTCGTCATAAGCCTTTCGCCAGGCGTCCACTTTCTGCTGCGCCAGCCAAGCGGTTTTTACTTCCGGCGCTACCTCGGCGAAGGCGGGTTGGCGACCCGGAACAAAGGAATCCACGAACACCAGGTGCCAGCCAAAACCAGATTCGACCGGCCCCTGCCAACTCCCGGCTTCTGCGCGAAATACCGCCTGCGCGAAAACCGGGCCAAACTCCTTGGCAATCTGCTCCGGGGTGCGGTCGGCGTAATAATCCTGCAGCATGAAGTCATCGCCGAGGCTCGCGGCCAGTTCGGAATCCACGGGCTGGCCGGCGAGTTCGCCGAGAGCCAACTGCGCGGCATCGTGGGCCTGTTGGCCGCGCTGGTCGGGGGAGAAGTAAAGCTGGCGAAAAGTAATCCGGCCGGGAAGGGCGAATCTATCGGCGTTGGCCGCATACCATGCCTCGAGTTCCGCATCGTCGGGTTCGTAGGCGGCCGCCACGTCCTCCGCCAGGAACTGCAGCTTCTGGGCCATACGGCGCTTGACGATGGTATCGTCCTTGTCCAGGCCCATCGCAACGGCTTCACGGTAGAGCACCTCCTCCTGCACCTTGCTCTCCACCATCCGGGTAAGCTCCTCGGCGGTGGGAGCCCGCTGCCATTGCGCATTAAAGAAAGTCCACATGGCGAGTAAATCGTCCGGCGTCAGGCGAATTTCTGTAGCCGCCTCGTCCGGCCGGGGAGCCGGTTCGAAATAGCTCCACGCGGCGAAGAGCGCCGCGCCCAGCAGCAGGAAGTGGAGCAGCGGCTCGCGCAGCCAGCGAGTGAACGCAATAACAGAGGTTTGACGCAGATGTGCGGGCTGCGCCCGGTTGAATGATGACACTAAAAATTCCTTTTCCGGGTTAAGCGCGACAAGAGCAAGAAAGTACCGTCCCCAACACTAGTTGTGCACGTCGGGGAAGAATGCCATTGCCTTCATTTCCGCGGTTTTCAGGGCCTTTTCGCCGGCGGCTTCAAGCAGTCGCAGCCGCAGTTGCTCGCGCAGCGCCTGGAATTTCTGCTGCTGCGCCTGGTTCAGCAGCGGCGATATTTTGGCGTCGAAGGACACGCCCAGCTTGCGCAGTGCCTCCAGCTTCTGCTCGTCGTTGAGCTTCGCATCCTTGTTGACCTCGCCAAGCTGCTTCAACTCCTGCTCCAGCAAAGGCACGATCTGCTGCTTTTGCTGTTCGGTCAGCCCCAGCTCAATCGAGAACAGGTTGGCCACTGCGGTCAGCGGGTTGGTAGCGGTCTGCGGCGTCGGAATGATTTCATAGTTGGCAAAACCAAACTCGTTACTGCGTGCCGCGTAATAGGTGTCGCCGAGCTTGTAGAACGTGAAGGAGTAGGGCTCCTGCGCCACCGGGATGACGAGCTTGTTACCCTCAACATGGTAGGCATAGTTGGTACCCGCGTAACCGTCACGCACCATATTACCGAAGCCGCTTGGCATGTTCGCGTTCAAGCCCACCCGGTACATGATGGCCATCCCCTCGGTGGTGAAGTTCTGGCTGAACTGTTCACCGGTGACATTGTTGCGCATCCAGAATGCCTTGCCGACAACGAGGTCCTTTAACTGTGACTCGTTCATCGCGTTGGCACCCTCCTCCAGTAGCTCGACGACCGTCATGCCCGCCGGCGCCTGCTTGCGCGCATCCGCGGAAGGTGTGTACCAGATCGGCGAGCTCCAGGCGCGCTCCTGCCCCGTCAGAGGCACAGTGTCGGGGGGCGCCAGCCCGGATTGAACGGCCTGGATCAGCGTCCAGCGCGGCGTCGGAATCTCCAGCACACGGGCGTAGTAGAAGGCGTGCTGGCTGGCGTCGAACTCGGGATCGGTCCACACCGTCTTGAGTTCGGTCGCGCCGACATCATTGCTGTAGGTGGCCCTGTCGAGATCCACTGTGCTTGCAATCGCGGGCACGCGGTGTGACCACTTATTGGGCTTGCGGTCGCCGGACCAGGCAACATCGTAGACCTGCTCGAAGCTCTGCCCGTTCTGCGTCCAGCCCTTGACGATCTGTATCCTGTCGAGATTGCCGGAGGTCGGGTCCTTCACCGCCCACACGACGAACGACGGCGCTGTGCCCTTGCCACCTGTGGGCATTGACGGCAGGTCCGCACCCATCGGCACGCCAGCCGCGTAGGACTTTTTGACCCAGTCACCCGCCTCCAGGATATCCTTGTTATACGACCAGCCGCCGAACAGGCGCACCCTGATGCGCGGGCCGCTGACACCGAAGGTCTCCTTGCGGTGCATGCCATCCCAGATCGACTCGCGGCTGTTTTCCTCGGCCCATACGCCGGTCAGCCCGCCGGGATTTTCCAGGCGCACGTCCATGGTGCCGCCGATCAGAAAACCGGCGAAGCGCCGCTCGACCGTACCGTCCGTATCGGCATGCATACCGAAGAAATTGTCATGGCGGTAGGAACTGGCGCTATTGTGCGAATCGGAGCCGCCCGCCATGCCGAACCGGTAGGGGTTGTAGCCGCGCTGGTCCTGCATCGCAATGCCGTCCTTCAATGCCTGCCGCGCAAAGCTGCCGTGGATGCGGTCGATGCGGCCGACGTCGGCGGGCAGGCCGAGGATGGCCTGGTACATCTCGTAGCTGGCGAACTCGTCGTTGGGCGACAGCAGGGGATGCGTTTCAGACTGCCCCTTGCCCTGCTTGATCTCAATCAGGCGCTCGTTGCGCATACGCGACTCGGCCCAGGCGGCATCAATCGGCCGCCCGGTAGTCTCATCGACATCTGTCGGGTACATCCAGCCGTCGCTGACGTTGGCATTGTGCGAAATCGCCAGCAGTTCGTTGCCGGCCTTGCGCTGGGTATCCATCCACTTCCACAGCTCCGTGGGGACATTGGAGTCCATCGCGCTGAAAGGGTAGTCCGGCACATTGGCGCAGTCACGGAAAAAGACATTGCGGTGCAGATTGCGCTGCCCCGGCATCGAGGTCCATTCATAGGAGCAGAACGCGGTGAACTTGCCGGGCTCATTGGCCTCGTCGGCGATCTTGACGTTTTCCTTCCACACCGTGGACGTCACTTTCGGATTCATAAAGGCTGGCACCGGCGGGCTGGCAGCCAGCTTGAGCAGGTAGGAAAAGACCTTGCTCACGTCTGCCGGGTTGTTCGGGTCCTTGAGGATCAGGGGCTGCGCTTCCGGCAGTTTGCTCACGTAGGAGCCCGGGGTATTGGCTTGCTTGGTGACGCCGACGTATTCCGAGTGATCGGTCACGCCCATGAAATCCAGCGGCGTGTCGATCCTGATGTCGTAGCCCATCGGGTGCTTGATGGTCTCGCCCCTGGCGTATTTGTAGGCATCCGCCGGGCCTGTGATGCGGTTGCCAAAGACCCAGGCGTCGACCGACCAACTGGTGTGCAGGTGCGTCTCGCCGAAGTAGGCATTGCGCTCGGGGTTCTTCTCCTCGGCCAGGGCCAGTCCGCTGGCAAGACTGGACGCCAGCAGGGCCAACATCGAATACTTCGTTGTAAGGGGATTCATAGTGAATTCCTGTTGGCAAGTGGAAAAGAAGACCGGAACCGGAGCACGAGTGATGGACGCTCAGAACATCAAAACGAGCCGCAGCGCCCGTACTTATGCACCACCAGGATGCGGGTCCTCCCTGATACCCGCTGTTTCGCCCTTACCCAGCGGATTCAGGAACACCGGCGGCTTGGTCAGGAATTCGTAGTTGGCATAGCCAAATTCGTTGCTGCGAGCCGCATAGTATTTGTCACCCAGTTTGTACACGGTAATTTCCAGTGGTGCCTGCGAGAGTGTGGTCACCAGTTTGCCATTGGTGATCTGGTAGGGGGTGGTTTCGCCGCGGTAACCGGCCAGCGCGACATTGCCCGTCAGGCTGGGCACTTCATTCTCGCTGCCTATGTGCTGCAGGATGCTCTCGCCCTCTTTGGTATACAGCGCTTTAAACTGCTCACCGGTGACGTTATTGCGCAGCCAGATGGCCTTGCCCACCAGCAGTTTTTCCAGGCCGGCCTGGTCCAGCGCCACGCCGCCCTGCTTGGTCAGCGCGGCCACGGTCATGCCCTGTGGCGCGGCCTTGCGGGCCTTGGCATCCGGTGTGTACCAGATAGGGGAACTCCAGGCCCGCTCCTGCACGGTTGCAGGTACGACGTCAGGCGGCGCGATCCCCAGCTGTTTGGCCTGGATCGTAGTCCAGCGCGGAGTCGGGATTTCCAGCACGCGGGCATAGTAGAACGCGTGCAGGCTGGGATCGAAGTCGGGGTCAGTCCACACCGTCTTCAACTCGACCGCTCCCACAGTGTTGGTGTAGCTCGCCTCGTCGATGTCCACGGTGCTCTGGATCGCCGGGATGCGCCCCGTCCATTTGCCCGGTTTGCGATCACCGGCCCAGGCCACGTCGTATACTTTCTCAAAACTCTGGCCATTCCGGGTCCAGCCCTTGACCACCTGTATGCGATCGAGGTTGCCCGAAGTCGGATCCTTGATGGCCCACAGCACGAAGCCGGGTGCCTTGCCTTTCAGGGGCGGCAAGTCACCGCCCATGGGAACGCCGCTGCGGTAGGAGCGCTTCACCCAGTCTTCGCTGGAGAGTATGTCCTTGTCGTAGTCCCAGCCACCAAAGAAACGCACTTTGATATGCGGGCCGGAGACGCCAAAGGTCTCCTTGCGGTGCATGGCATCCCAGATCGACGCGCGGGTATTTTCCTCCGCCCACACGCCGGTCAGGCCGGCCGGACTTTCATAGCGCACGTCGATACCCGCAAAATTGTGGCCCGCCATACGCGTCTCGGCGGTGCCGTCTTCCATGGCGTGGCCGCCAAAAAAATTGTCCTGCCGGTAAGGCGCGGCGGTGTTGTGTGCGTCGGCGGCGGCACCGAAGCCAAATTTATAGGGGTTGTAGCCCCGCACATCCTGCAGCGCCAGGCCGTCCTTGAGGGCCTGGCGACCGTAGCTGCCAATCAGCTTGTTGACGCGCCCTTCTGTCGCAGGCAGCCCCAGCAGCACGCTCATGATCGCGTAGTTGGCGAATTCGTCATTCGGCGACAACAGCGGGTGAGTCTCGGACTGGCCCTTCATCTGCGTGATTTCGACCAGGCGCTCATTGCGCATGCGTGATTCGGCCCAGGCGGCGTCGATAGGACGGCCCATGCTGTCCACATCGGTGGGGTACATCCAGCCGTCGGACAGGTTTGCGTTGTGGGAAATGGCCAGCAATTCATTGCCGGCCTTGCGCTGCGCATCCATCCACTTCCACAGCTCTTCAGGATGCCACGAGTCAAGCGCCGTGTAGGGCGCCACCGGTACCTTGGCGCAGTCGCGGAAGAAAATATTGCGGTGCAGGTTGCGATTCTCGGTCTGCGAAGTCCATTCGTAGGAACAAAACGCGGTGAACTTGCCAGGCTCGTTGGCGGCATCGGCGATATTGATGTTTTCCTTCCAGATCGGCCCCGTGACTTCGGGCTTCATGAGCTCCTTGATTGGCGGCTGCGAAAACAAACTCACCATCGTCAGAAACGCGCGCTGCTGCTGCTCTTTGCTGTTGGGATCGGTCATGATCAGACCCTGGACCTGGGGCAGTTTACTGGCGAAGGAACCGGGCGTATTCGCCATCTTGCTGATGCCGATGTACTCGGAATGGTCCGTGACGCCCATAAAGTCCAAGGGCGTATCAATCTTGATGTCGTATCCCAGGGGATGCTTGATGGTCTCGCCCTTGGCGTACTTGTAGGCGTCGGCCGGCCCGGTGAGTTTGTTGCCAAACAGCCAGGCGTCCGGTGACCAACTGGTGTGCAGGTGGGTTTCGCCAAAGTAGGCGTTGCGCTCGGGGTTGGGAGCTTCAGCGGACGTGCCTGCACTGAAAGCCAGGGACGCCACTACCAGGGACATACGAAATCTTCCGGGGCTTGCCAGCGTCATGAATCCACCTCGTTCTCTATATTCGTTGAAGGGTATCTTCCGCAGCACTACACAAGAAGTATTTACATTTGACGACTTTCTAATTACTTTTGGCGACATTATTTTTGCGTTCGGCGACAGGGTCGATCCGCACCCGCAGTCAATACGCGCCAGGGGTCGTGGCTCCGGGCCGTTATTGCCTTTCCCGGCTACCCTGCCGGCGCAGCACATTCGGCGTCTGTGCAAACCAGCGCAGGCAGGCGCGGTTCAGCGAGGTCTGGCTGCTATAGCCAAGCAGGGCGGCCACCTGGCTGAGCGGGATCACGGATTGGGCGAGGTATTCGCTGGCGCGAGTGCGCCGCACCCGGTCGACAATGTCCCTGAACACCAGATCCTGCGCCTGCAGGCGGCGTTCAAGCGTGCGCGGGTGCTGGCCCATCTGCCCGGCAATGAGCTTGATCGAGGCGCCGCCCGCCGAGAGCTGACGGTCGACCAGCACCTCGACCTGGCGCCCGATATCCAGCGGAAAACGGCGCATTTCATTGCCGACAAAGCGCTCCCCCATCTGCCGCAGACTGGCATCATTACTGTCTATGCGCTGTGCGAGTAAACGTGTCGGGAAAAGCAGTTCGTCGTGCGCCTGGGCCATGCGCACCGGGCAATCGAAGTAGCGCGCGTATTCCCCGGCCGTCAGGCCACGCTCGTGGCGAAAGTGCACACGCCAGTTTTCCCGCGCAGACAGGGTGACCATGCATAGAAATCGGTAGGCCACCATGTAGGTCAGTTCCATGAGCTGCCGGCGCGGGGCACCGGAGTCGAGGCTGAGGCTATAACGTATGCCGCTCAAATCTTCGTCCGGATGCTCGACCAGGCCCAGCTTCGCGCCCGAAGAGTGATACGGCAGGTGGCGGGCAATGCCCTCCAGCGCCTCACCGATCGTGGCCGAGTTGAGCGCGATCATCGCCACCAGGCCAAGCACCGCGATGCCCTGCTCCTGGCCCAGTAACAGGCTGAAGTCCGGGCGCTCCAGGCGGTCCGCCGCGAGTTCGAGCAGGTCCGCCATGTCGGATATCGGCAGCGTGGACTCGGGATCTGAAATCACATTCGCGGAAATGCCGCAGGCCGCCAGTAATGCCTCGGGATCACCGCCCAGCGAAATCACCAGGGGTCCGAAGCCATACAGGCCCCGGGCGCGAATGGAATGCGCAGGGAATTCAGTCATGTCGCTGAATGTAAACGCCGCGTCGCCCAAAGTAAACGTCCGGGCGTCAAATGAAAATACGCCATACATTGCCGTTGGCACAATGCATCCCATTAGCTCCCCCATTGCATATCCCGCATCGAGGACAACATCATGGCGCTTCCCGACACTATTACCCACCAGCACAGGCTGCTGAGCGTGGACACCAATCTCGGCGAACTCCTCAAGGGTCTGTTGCACCCCGGTATCAAGGTCTATCCGCTGTTCCTCGACCCGCACAATGGCATCTGGTGCCTGCGCGTCAAGTTCGCCCCCGGCATCACGCTGCCCCTGCACTTCCACACCGGCACCGTGCACCTGTATACCCTGAGCGGCTGCTGGTACTACAGCGAGTATCCAGACCAGAAGCAGACCGCCGGCATGTACCTGTATGAGCCGGGCGGCTCGGTACACCAGTTCAACACCCCTGCCGACAACAGCGAAGACACCGACACCTTCATGATCGTCGCCGGCGCGAATATCAACTTCAGCGCCGAAGGTGAGTACCTGGGCATGATGGACGCCGGCATGATCAAGACCTGGGTGGACACCGGCATCGCGGAACAGGGTTGCGACCAGATGACCTACATCACGCCGCCGGTGGCGCGCTACGCCCGCTGATCCAGGACCAGACCATCATGACTGAACAGCAACTCACGGCCGCGAACACGACGCTGAAACGGATTCGGGTCAACGGCATCGAACTGAATGTCATGCTTGCCGGCGAAAGCAACCGTGGCCCGACGGTTCTGCTGGTGCACGGCTTTCCCGACGACAACGCGGTCTGGCGCAAGCAGATCGCCCCGTTGGTGGCGGCGGGCTATCGCGTCATCGCCCCGGATACCCGCGGCTGCGGCGACAGCGAGATTTCGCCGCGGGAGAAGGATTACCAGGTCGACAACCTGGTCGCCGATCTGGTGGGACTGCTGGATGCTCTCGATATCGACCGCGTTCGCCTGGTCGCGCACGACTGGGGCGCCATCATCGGCTGGCGTTTCGTGCTCGCTCACCCGGAGCGTACCGAGCGCTACGTCGCGCTGTCAGTGGGGCACCCCAATGCCTACGGCCAGGGTGGTATCAGCCAGAAGCTGCGCGGCTATTACATTGTGCTGCTTCAGTTGCGCGGGATCATTGAATTTCTGGTGACCCGCTTTAACTGGCTTGGGTTTCGTGCCATGACGCGCTTCCCCGGGGAGTTTCCCCGCTGGAAAGCCAGCCTGTCGCGGCCCGGGCGCCTGACGGCCGGTATGAATTACTACCGCGCCAATCCCGGGATGATGTTCACCCGGGGCTTGCCGGCGGCACAGGTACCGGTCTTTGGCATCTGGAGCAGCGGCGATGGATTCCTCACCGAAGATCAAATGCGCGAGTCACAGCGGTACGTGAATGGACCCTGGCGCTATTCCCGAATCGAAGGAGGGAATCACTGGATGCAGCTCGATGCGGCGGACAAGCTGAACCCCCTGTTGCTGGATTTCCTGCAATAACCCATTGTGGAGGTAAACCCCATGAAATACCGCTTCGAACTTATCCTGGCCCTGGTCTTCGCGGCGCTCTTTGCGAGCTTCTGCCACTGGCTTAAGCCCGGCAGCGCCATGACGCAGTCCGAGGTAGAGGGATATATCGCCGGGTTCGAACAGAACTGGCACATACCGGCGGGCGAAAAAGCCCAATTCATCGCCAATATGCGGACCTGGGGCGAATCGGACGACGGCAAGCCCGTCTACATGATCAACCTGATGGCCTATTACGACCAGGTTCAGCAAATACCCGGCGTGCCTCCAATTGAAGGCACGGCGGCACAGGTCAACGACTTCTATGAGGACGGCGCGATACCGCGGCTACTGGAACTCGGTGCCTATCCCATGGTGGCGGGCGAGGCCCACGGCGTACAGTCGCCCGACGGCGTCGAACTACTAGGCCGGGCAGGCATCGAAAACCTGCAGCGCATCCTGGTGGTGCGCTACCCCAATCGTCGCGCCTTCTTTGAACTGTTTTCCGATCCCGACTACCTCGACGTGATGCCGTACAAGTTCGCCTCGATGAACACCACGCTGGTTCCCACTGACGGCACCGTTGTAGTACCGGAACTGCGCTTTGTACTGGGTAGCGTATTGCTGTCGTCGTTCCTGCTGATCGGCTGGCTGCGGTCGACGCGGCGGCGAGGCTAGACCAGAACGCACCTGGTGCCGCTGATGTATTGACCACCGAATAGTCATCCTGGGAGATAGAAAATGAAAAGATCCCCGTTTATGCCCATGTTCGCTCTTGTCCTGTTGCTGGTTTTCGGCGCGTTCTGGACCTGGCAGACACCGGGCTGGTTGCAGGGCAACCTGACACCACAAGAGGTGGATTACCATATCGGGTTGCTGGAGAAGAACCTGGTCATGCCCGCCGCTGAAAAAACCGAGCTGTTGGCAAGGCTGCGGGCCTGGGCCCTGGCGGACGACGGCCGGCCGTTCTTCATGCTGAACCTGATGCGTTATTACCCGGAACTGCGGCGATTCGACGGCGCGCCCGAGTTCACCGGCACCCCTCTAGAGGCCAACAAATACTACGAGACCGCAGTTGCGCCGCTGGCCCTGAGTCGGGGCGCCTACCCCGTGTATGCCGGCATGACCCACGGCCAGAACCTGGTGGAACACACCGCCGAGCTGGACCACTGGAGCCGGGTCATCCTGATGCGCTACCCCAGTCGGCGGGCAGCGCTGGAACTGTTTGCCGACCCGGATTACGCGCCGATTGAACCCTTCAAGATGATGGCGCTGCAGGTATTGCTCCTCCCCAATCACGCCGACCTGGTGATACCGGAGCTGCGCTGGCTGGCGGGCGGTGCGCTGCTCTTCTTGTTCATGGCGGTTGGCTGGTGGCGGGCCGCAAGGCGATATTCCAGTGGCGGCTACCCTCTCGCTTAGACCGGCCGTGGTCGGGAGTCATTGGATGCGCTGGCGGCAGACCTGCAAGCGAGTCCCTTGCCGGTCATGTATATGATGACAATATACACCTATGACTGACTGCTCACACATAGTCGGATTTGACTGGGGCGCAGGCAATGCGCCGCAAAAACGCCGACAAGCTCAGGCCGAGGCGGAGCAGGTTTCCTTTAATCAGCCACTATTGATCCTGTCTGACAGCGCACACAGTAGCCAGGAGCAACGTTATCATGTCCTGGGCTCGACTGATCGTGCGCGCACCTTACACATTACGTTTACTTTGAGGGTTCGCGCCGCAGGAACGATGATCCGGGTGATTTCAGCCCGGGACATGCACCGCAAAGAGAGGGTGAGGTATGAGCAAGTTAAAACGGATTCCTGAATTTAAAAGCGAGGCCGAGGAGCGCACTTTCTGGGAAAGCCACGATTCGAGCAACTATCTGGATTGGCGTAAAGCGCAACCTGCATCTTTTCCGAATCTGAAACCTTCTACCAAGACCATTTCACTCCGGCTCCCGGAGGGATTGCTGGACAGCATCAAGATCGAGGCCAACAAGCGGGATATGCCCTAGCAATCGCTTATCGAGGCCTGGCTTGCGGAAGACGTAAAGGAGAGTCGCGGTTCGCGTTGAGCGACAAAAATTGTCATCTCACCTCGTTATGCCTGAGTGTATCGCTTATAGCTAGCAGGGATGACGTGGCGAAGGTAGTAGCCTGAGGCTCGAAGGAGAACGTGTTTTGTCACAGCAACTTGTACCAAATTGTACCGAGCCGCTGCTGAAGATAGCGTCAAGCCCCGTAGTTACAGGGCTCCTGCCGTGTATGGTGCCGAAGGCGGGACTTGAAATACTAATCTATTGTATTGTTTTTTAAAGATTTTCGGGACTGTTCAGAATTCTGTGTCACAGTAATTTCTCGTTAGTCATCTGATCACAGTTCCAATACACCATCAAGCCGACCCTCGAAGAAGATGGCCAACTGGGATAGTGTAATATTCCAACTCTGGATGGGCATCGTCCATTTCTTGCTGGCATTTTGAACCCCCAGATATAACAATTTCAGGAGACTGTCCTCGTTCGGGAAGCCACCCTTGGTTTTGGTCAATTTACGGAACTGGCGATGAACAGCCTCTATGGAATTCGTTGTATAGATTACGCGGCGAATATCCGGCGGATACTTGAAGTAGGCGGACAGGTTCTCCCACTTCGTTCGCCAGGATTTGATCACTATGGGGTACAGATCGCCCCAGCGGGCTTCCAGTTCGTCCAGGGCCTGCTCCGCAGCGTCTTTGGAGGTAGCCCGATAGACGCGCTTCAGGTCGACCATGAAGGCCTTCTGGTTTTTTGAAGCCACGTACTTCAGAGAGTTGCGGACCTGGTGGACTATGCAGAGTTGCACCTCTGTCTTCGGGTAGATCGTAGAGATGGCATCGGGGAATCCAGTCAAGCCATCGACGCTGGCAATCAAGATATCTTCGACGCCACGGTTTTTGAGGTCGGTCAGGACAGAGAGCCAGAAGTTGGCACCCTCGCTCTCGGACAGGTAGAGACCGAGAATCTCCTTTTTGCCCTCCAGGTTAACGGCAAGTACCGTGTACACTGCCTTGCTTTTGTACCGCCCGTTGTCCTTAACCTTGTAGTGGATGGCGTCGAGCCAGACGAAGGGATACAAGCTCTCCAGAGGGCGCTGCTGCCACTCCCGGACCTCGGCTATGATCTTGTCTGTAATGGCGCTCAGCGTGGCTGTAGAGACCTTTATGCCATAAAGATCCTCGACCTGAGAGGCAATGTCGCGATAGCTCATCCCCAGGCCATACATGGACAGAATCTTGGCCTCAATTTCGTCGCCGACAGAGGTCTGGTGCTTCTTGACCAGCTGAGGCTCAAAGGTGCCGGCTCGATCGCGGGGAGTATCCAGTTCAAAGGGGCCGGCAGTGCTCTTGACCGTCTTGCTGGTTTTACCGTTTTTGCGGTTGGGGACCACGTCCTCTGCCAGATGGGAATCCAGCTCCCCCTCCAGTGCTGCCTCGGTGAGTTTTTTGATCAGCGGGGTCAGGACGCCGTCCTACCCGGTGATTGCTTTGCCTGATTGCAGGGCCTTCAGGGCTTTGTCAAAATCGAACTCTTCGCTCATGGGTCAATCCTCTCATATTGAGATTAGTGGATTGACACAGAATTTCTAACACTCCCAGATTTTCTGCGATTCAATAACCATTTATAGACCTAAATATAGCACCGTCATCTAGTTTGTGTGCCCCTCAAAACCACAGAAAGCCGCGAGGGTGTTAGGCAATCCACATGTGGAAAGATTTAATTCCCCAGGTGATTACGACTTTTCCTCCTGCAAAAGTTTTCTCGGACTACGTTATCCTGCTAATAATTAAGAAATCCTGCGTATAAAATAGTCATGCCTGTCCTGAATATGGCTTTCTTTAAATGCTCCCTTAATTGACTGTCGCAGGAAGACCTCCATATCTTTCTGCGTTAGAACGATAACAAGTCCGGCTCTATTTTTGTTGGCCACGTTTGAGACATGGTGCAAATACGATGTTTTTATTTCTTCTCCTCTAAATACAATAATGCCAAACCGACCAAAAGTATCACTCAAATAATATTGAAGCTGATGAAAATCATCTGACTTTAATTCATCATAATTTTTGCATTCCCAGACCACCTGAGTAGCGCCGTACTTATGCCTTACCATCTCCCAGAAACCACCTGAAGCCCTATTGGAGGCGACCCAATCTCTTATGCTAGACCCATCTAACATTCTTTCTGATGGCTGAATGTTTGTAAGTGACCTAAAGAAACAGAGCTTAATCACTTGCCCAACGATTTCTTCGAACTCCCTGGCTCCGCCAGGGCCTTTCGGGTGGCTTTGCAATCGCGTGAGAGTATCCTCTAAAGCCGCTTTATAGTCATCGAGCTGAAAACTCTCAGGAAGATCCTCCAAAATTCCCTCATTTTTCAACATTGTTTCATCTTTAAGATCTGAAATTAATACCGGTCTTAAGTTTAAAGCTTGGTGGTAGGTCGGATGTATTTCAAATATCGAATTATTATCAAATGCAGGTTTAGCGTTTGAATCTTTGCCAGATTCTTTATACTGCGTATGCTTTCTCCGCTTTATTCCAATGAATCCTATCCCGTAAAGAAGCTCAACAAACCTGAAAGGTGTTGTGTAATCGTAAAGCCAGTCCTGGCAGTGCTTTGCTATGGTTTCGTTAACTAAAAGTTTTTGTATAAAATCCTCTATGGCGTTAACAGTAAATTCATTACCTAGACCATAGAAATACTCCAAAACCAAAATTATATTGGGATAGTTTTCGGCAAATTCGTCACCCAAATCTTTTAGACGACTAGTACTGTACCTTATTGATGCGTCAGCCAAATCATCATACGTAATTTTCGTGTTGCCATTATTAATAGCATTGTCAATTGCGTAGCTTGTAAGCATGAGCACGTCTCTGGGACGATGCTGACATAAGCCCATTACCTGTAGCAAGGACGAACTAACCTCACTATCTTCAAAGAAATAACTCCAAGCTTCACCACCAAGCTTTGGCTTAGTATTGAAAGGCTTTACAAGACGCCTCTCTACAAGTTCCATTAGTTTCGCTTCAGACCAATCCAAAAACACTGCTGAAGTCTCCAATCTAGAAAACTCATTGTCTAGCGCCCTGATGCGATCATAAATATTCTCTCTAATGAAAATATACGGCCTTAAAAAGCTCGTCGCTGCTCGCAGGCGGACTGCGGCATGCATCATAGCCATAAGGCAAATAATTGCCGAATCGGAGCCATCCCAAGATTCATCAAGACGATCAATCAGCAATATGTAATCATAATTACCATTACTAGCTATCGAGTTTGCCGCTTCAATTATTTCTTTACTTCTCTTGATTTGGCGCAACCACAATTTTTCATTGTCCTTAGAAACAGCCTCAAATATTTCCTCCGTCAGGTTGAGCACCCTGAGGTCAAAGTCACAATCCTCGATTAGACCTCTTTCTCGCTTTATAGCGTCAAAGCCCTTGTCGAATTTAAATAGCTTCTTTTCACTCCAGGTCTTAATGACTTCATCTACCAGCGCACGTTCCATCGAGTGCATCAACGATTTAAAGGGTCTCTGGCGAGTATCTACGAACTCCTCCTGCTCTAACGGAAGCTTTAATAAATCGAATATTTGCGGGATTATATGTATAGTTCTTGGAAATTTTCTTTCGACTTCAAACGTAATAGCAGTCTTGCCAGCTCCCCTTCGGCCAACGTAAAAGCAATTTGTTCCATCAGGATCCAAAGAAGTTAATGTGGCCGGAGTTGACACAAACAACTGTGGATCCTTTCTTACTATGTCGTACTCAGCGAACGCCTGACCAATTTTAACTCTTTTTAGGGCATCCTTCGGCAACTGTATTCTTGTCATTTTTTCCCCGACTATTCTTGATTTGTAAATACCTAAACATCAGACGATTAAATTGAATTACAGCAAATCGGTTTTCGAACAGCCTCTAGAGCAACTCGTAAATCTCCAATTTCTTGATATGTCTAGCTTAGCGATTGTAGTGGTTGTACCTATCATGCAAAATGCAGCCATAAATCGTTAAGTATTACATCATCCCTGAAAATTGCGACAAAATAGGCAGTCATATATTTCACGACCAATGCAAGCTCTCGCAGGATCAACAGTGCTTTAGAGCGTCTGCCAAAATCTTTGCCGCTAGTTCCCCAACTCGGCCAACACCGCCCGGAAACTCTCCAATCCCGCTTCCAGATTTTCAATAATCTCCTCCGCCAGCTCATCCGGCTCCGGCAGATTATCCAGATCGGTTAAACTTTTGTCTTTCAGCCAGAACACATCAAGGCTAGTTTTATCGCGTGCAGTCAGTTCCTTGTAGCTGAGGCTACGCCAGCGACCGTCGGGGTTCTTGTCCTGGTGCCAGGTGGCTTTACGCTTGTTGCGGTTTTGCGGGTTGTAACACTGGATAAACTCGGCCAGGTCCTCGAAGCGCAACGGCTTCTTTTTCAAAGTGTGGTGAATATTGGTGCGATAGTCGTAGTACCAGACTTCCTTCGTCCAGGGGTTCGGGCTGGCTTCTCGGTTGTCGAAGAACAGCACATTTGCCTTCACCCCGTGAGCGTAGAAGATTCCGGTAGGCAGGCGCAGGATCGTGTGAAGATCCGTATTCTCCAGCAGTTTCCGACGTATGGTTTCACCGGCGCCGCCCTCAAAAAGCACGTTGTCCGGTACCACCACCGCGGCCTTGCCAGTGGTTTTTAGCATAGTGCGGATGTGTTGCACGAAATTGAGCTGCTTGTTGGAGGTGGTGGCCCAGAAATCCTGGCGGTTGTATGTCAGATCATCTGTTTCCTGCTCACCCTCTTCATTGGTAAAGCTCATGGAGCTTTTCTTGCCGAAGGGCGGGTTGGCCAGCACGTAGTCCACACTCTGGGCACTGGCCGCCACCAGGGCATCGTTGGGCGAAACCATGCTCTCGCCATCAATCTCACCGATGTTGTGCAGGAACATATTCATCAGGCACATTCGGCGAGTATTGGCCACAATCTCATTGCCATAGAAGGTCTGGTGTTTCAGAAAAGCCTTCTGGGCTTTATCCAGCTTGTGGTTATCAGCATGGGTGATGAAGTCATAGGCGGCGAGGAAGAAGCCGCCGGTACCACAGGCCGGGTCGGCAATGTTCTTGCCCGGCTCCGGGCGCACGCATTCGACCATAGCGCGGATGAGCGCCCGCGGGGTGAAATACTGGCCGGCACCGGATTTGGTGTCCTCGGCGTTTTTCTCCAGCAAGCCCTCATAGATATCGCCTTTGACATCGGCGCCCATGACCACCCATTGGGTGCTATCCACCATATCGATCAGGCGATAGAGTTTGGCTGGGTCTTGGATCTTATTCTGCGCCTTCGTGAAAATCTGACCAAGCATGCCCTTTTGGGTGCCCAGAGCCCGCAGCAGCTCGACATACAGGACTTCCAGCTCCGCACCGCGCTTGTTCTTAAGGCTGCGCCAGTTGTACTTCTTCGGAACGCCTACGTCACGGTTGTAAGGTGGCTTGGCATACTCGTCCGCCATTTTCAGGAAGATCAGGTAGGTGAGTTGTTCCAGATAATCGCCATAACCCACACCGTCGTCGCGCAGGGTGGTACAAAAGCTCCAGACTTTGGAGATGATAGGGGCACTACTCATGGCGGTCTCTCGGTTTGGGGTCAGTTTTAAAAATCACAAATTCATTCCGCTCACGCAGATCCGGTGATCTTGTGTGCAAATCTGTCATGAAATGCATCCGGTACAGTAATCAAATAATCACTATCGAGCTTCCCGCCCTTGGCAACCACTCGCTTACCGCTGCCTAGATCATAGGCGGTGCTGTCGAGATGTTTGAGCCAGCCATAGTCATAGCGCGCAGCAAAGAAGAAAAACAGGCGTTTGACTTTGATATGGCGACAACCCCTCAGCAAGACATCCAAACGGCGGGGTGACAGTGATGTCAGACCTTGCATTAGCTGGTCAGCATACTCGAAACTCACTTTGTCAGGCACGTCGGCCAATACTTCCAGATATGCCTGCTCCGGCGCGGCCATTAGATATGGTTGAGGACCACCCCACGACTGCTTTTTCAGGCTGTCGGCCTGTACCTGTGCATTCTCCCGCCACAGCCGGCGAGTACCATGCCAATCTATCATCACACCCAGGTCGAGCTTTGCCAGCCAGGCTGGGCATGGCTCGGCGGAATAGAGGTGTAAGGGCGATGCAGAGCGCAGGTAATGCCCCAGCCCCGCCTGCTCCAGCGCCGTTATACCGCCAACATACACAGGGCCAGCCAATATACGGTTCAACGATACAGCCAGCCCTTGCCAGGTGACAGCCACTCCCGGACGTCCCACCACTCCCCGAGTCAGGGTGGCAAACTTTCTTGATTTCAAGGCGTTATCGAGAGCATGACGAGTCATACCCTCGCTTAGCAGCCAGCGGCGGGTGGCTAACTGTCCAAAGGGGAGTAGATCAAGCCTATCCCTCACATCTGCTATCATGACCACGCCGGTTTATATATGTTTCAATTTGCGGCGATTATCACCGCAATTTACAACTTTAGTAAACCTAGGTGACCCCAATATCTTTGAGTAGTCCGCATATGTCACAAACCATTTTGCGTAGCCTATTATAACAAACAGGCTACACAAAATGGTTTGCGTAGGTTTCAGACTACTTAAACCTCACAGAACATCCCGCCCCTCAGCCAAATTGATCAGCCGCGGAAAACATAGGGTTGCTGGCCGCCTGCCGCTGCCGGCCTGAATCTCGCGCAGGATACCGGCATCCTTCAATTGTTTGAGCAAGCCCGGCGTGGTCTTTTCGTGAACACCGAATTCGGCAGTCAGCTTTTGGGCCAGATCGGAGGTTCTGAAGACGGGTTTGCTGAACAGGGCGTCGAGCAGATGCACCGAATACTGGGAATGGGTCGTTTCCTGGATGGCGAGCTTCATCTCGTCATACAGGGCCTTGATTGCTGTCACTCGCTGACTGTTTTGGCTGGCCTGGTCTGCTGTCGCCCGCAAAAAGAAAGCCACCCAACCGTTCCAGTCGCCCTCGGCGGAGATTGCTTTCAAACGCTGGTAATACTCCTCGCGATGATTCTCCAGATATTCGGAGAGGTAAAACATCGGCTGTGACAAGGCACGCTTTTGGTACAAAAACAGTGGAATCAGGATACGACCAATACGCCCGTTGCCATCTTTAAAGGGGTGCAGCAATTCGAATTGTGCATGGACCACAGCGGTTTGCAGTAAAAAGTCGATGTCATCTGTGCCGAGGTAATGTTCCCAGGCTTGCAGGTGGTCCTGTAACTGCAGCGGACTGGGCGGCACAAAGCTGGCCTGTTCAATACTGCAGCCCTGCTTGCCAATCCAGTTTTGATCGACCCGAAACTCGCCTGGCATCTTATCTTGCCCGCGCACACTGTCCATCAGGATGCGATGCAACTCGCGCACAAAACCCAGGCGGATGGGATAGGCCTCCAGGTACTCCCGCGCCCGAAACAATGCCAGCCGGTAGTTGGAAATCTCTTGAATATCTTTGTATTTCTCGCCCTCCTTAAGCAACCCGGCTTCCTGCTCCAGCACTTCATCCACGGTGGCCTGAGTGCCTTCAATTTTTGACGACAAAACCGCTTCCTGAGTCGTCAAAGGTGAGAGCATCACCGCAGGGTTAGGAATACCCTGCAACAAACCGTCATAGCGTGCCAGCGCGGCGTTGGCCTGCCCAACCAAGGGTAGTAGCTGCCGATAATCCAAGTTATTGAGAGGAAGCTCATCCGGGTTGTAAGGTTGCATTGCGCTTCTCCTTACTCTTGTTCACCGATTTCCTACGGTCGCCTTTGCGGCCCTCGCCCTGACTATCCCGAGCCTCCTTTTCCAAGTGGATTCGTTCGAGCAGGGTGGCGCCGGATTCGTCGTTGGGGTCTTGCGGGAGCAACTGGCCGGAGAACGCCTTTTTAAGTATGGACTGGCGGAGGGTTTCGGATTTAGCAACCCCTATTTCCACTTCATGTTCCAATGACTCAATCAAAGTCATTGTGTCTTCGAGCATTTCAATCAAGAGCTTCTGTTCAGTCATAGATGGCACGGGGACTGGAAACATACTCAGGACGCCCTTATTGATCGAGGCGAGATTAGTTGTTTGCTTACCGCCTTTCTCAAAGTATTGCTTACCAAAGGTATTTCCCCAATTAGAAATAAACTTTGAATGGAAATCGCTAGCCAAATACGGCATGGCACGAAAGACATGGTTTTGTGTGATGCAGGGATCTATTTGGCCTTCCCATATCCATCCCCGGCCGAGCTTATCCCTGTCACCTCCTTCATTAAAAAGAACATCCCACTTTTCCAGCATTAGATCGTTCAGAGAGCTTCTCTCAACCTGCATCGTCTTAATTTCATCGAGTACCAAAGCACCCCGCTGGACATTTGCGACTCGCAAATAGGGGATCTCCACTGGTTCTTGGAGCTTTCGAGCCTTGCTCACAGACATACCAGAACCAATACGGGAAATTTCCGCCAACCTCGCATAAATCCAGCCCTCCGGAAGATTCGGCAATATTTCAAGCTCGTCCTGAGTTATAGAGGGTAAAGTCTTTACCTGCGAAGGCTTACTCGGCTTTTTGGACGCTCTATCACTCTTCTCCCATTCCACGACGGCGGATTTCCAGTCTCGGAGTTGTTTCTGATAGCGCGCCTCGCGCTCGTGCTTTATACGATCGAGGAGTTGCTCGGGGCTTTCGAGTTTGTCTTTGTTTTCCTCGCGCCACCTAGCAGTGAGTTTGCCCTCGAAGGCTTGTTTGAGCACGGCCTGGCGGTAGACTTTGAGTTGCTCGCGGGCGGTTTTGAGGGCTTCGATGCCTTTGTCCAACTCGGAGAAAAGGGTTTCGATTTTGTCGACTATGCGGCATTGTTCTTTAACTGGAGGTATACAAATTGACCACTCCTTCAAAGAAGGAATCTCTATGCTATGCACTGTTGTCCCGTGCTTTGAGCAGCTGTTCAATATATTACGAGCGTTCGCCCGCAAACACCAAGCAAGATAGTCGGGGCTAATGACAGAGTATGGGATGATCGCTTTCAGATCCTGATTGACTGTAACCGGCATCTTCGTTGTAGCAACGGGAAATGAGTGCGCCAAAATTCCAGATCGCGTTACGAACAGCACTGCACCAGGACGAATGAGTTTAACGGCAGATTCTTGGACCGCCGCCTCCGAAATGTGATCTTCCGTATCGACAACACATAGTTTCTTCATATCCTTTGGAGAAACCCATGGGATTGAACCTTCCCAGAACCGCGACTCAGACTTGCGGGGCGTTCCACCTCCTACCCATTGACCGGTATCCGCAAGTGGGATTTCAATCCAACTATCCGGAAGATTTTTGCCCATTAAGATACCAACTCTCGATTTAATTCTTCTAGAACATGGGTCGTACCATCTCCGAACAACTGATACATCTGCCCCAGACCGCCCCTGGCACCAAAAGGTGCCATATCGAGATCATCCCGCTCAATATGAAAAGAACTAGCCACGTGGTCGCGGATCATATGCAGCCAAGCCATCTGCTCATCGTTGAATTTTTCCCCGGCGCCACTGTGGTGTTGCATGATCCAGCGCTGAAAGTTCTTCCGCACAGTGGCGGCGAAGGTTGAAAGTGTTGCATCCAACTCACACACCCTGCGGATCAGCGCCACCAGTGCCGTAAGATCGCTGATGGGACCATCGCCCTGGTACTTCTCCAGATGCGCATAGGCCTGCCAGACACGCAGCGGAGCCAGTTTCGGGCGGTCTTGCCGCAGGCGCTCCAGCAGAACTTTGATCATGGCGTAGCTGACTTCGCTTCGGCGGGCCGGAGTCTGAAAGTAGATATTCAAAGCGTCAATATCGTCCCGGTGCTCATTGAGATACTCGGCAAATTCCTGGGTTAGCTGCTTGGCGTTCTCTGTAGTGTCGCCGGCCCAGCCGGCCGCGGTCAACGTGTCCAGGTCATCGTGGACTATGGTCTGTTCCTTGTCGCGGCGGATACTATCGATCAGCTCAATGAGCTCACCGGTAAAAACGTTGGCGGCCAGGCCAACAAGTTCATCGCGGGCCTGATCGCGGGCATCCCCACCGGGATCTGATCCCTCGGGCAGTTGGGCGATCTCACAGGCTCGCTTTTCCACCGCGTCGGGATTAATGGCATTTAGCAGTTCTCCGATAATGACCGGCAGCGGCTGGCCTCCGGCGGCGTCAGTAATACGATGTTGCTCAGCCGGGTCAAGCTGTTTATCCAGCCTCGCCAGGCGCCCAGCCAACGAGGAGACAGTATCTTCGTCGCGCACGCCCATCATTACCCCCATGGCAAGGTCTTTGAGGGACACACTGGGCTTGGTAATCAGCGGCTGACTGGCAGTTTTCAATGATTTCGTAACGCCGATGGCATCTACAATCACATAGTGGGTTTTGGCGCTGGTGGCGGACGGCGTGACCTTTTTCAGGCTATCAGCATCCAGGGTACGCGTGCCTCGGCCCTTCATCTGCTCGAAGTAGTTGCGACTTTTCACATCCCGCATAAACAACAAGCACTCAAGGGGTTTCACGTCGGTACCGGTGGCGATCATGTCCACTGTCACCGCGATGCGAGGGTAGTAGTCATTGCGGAACTGTGCGAGAACGGATTTCGGGTCTTCCTCGATCTTGTAGGTGAGCTTCTTACAAAACTGGTTTCCCTCGCCAAACTCCTCGCGAACGATGTGAATAATGTCATCGGCGTGGCTGTCGGTTTTGGCGAAGATCAAGGTTTTGGGTACCTCAATGCGACCAGGAAAGATCTCCGGCAGCCTGTCACGGAACGTGCGGACTACCGTGCGGATCTGGTCCGGGTTGACGATATCGCGATCAAGCTGCTTGGCACTGTATACCTCGTCCTCGTCCTGGGTTTCCCAGCGCTTTTTGCGGGTCAGGCGTTCGCGCTTCTCGATCTGCTGCCTGGCGCTAAGAGTGCCGCCTTTTTTTGTCTTCTCGGTTTCAATTACATAAACCTCATTGCCGACGTTGACTCCATCCGCCACCGCCTTTTCGTGGTCGTACTCACTTACTACGTTCTTGCGGAAGAAACCGTAGGTGCGGTTATCAGGCGTGGCGGTGAGGCCGACAAGGTAAGCGTCAAAATACTCGATGACCTGGCGCCACAGGTTATAGATAGAGCGGTGGCACTCGTCGATGATGATGACATCGAAGAATTCAGGGGGAATCTTGTTGTTGTAAACCACCGGGAGCGGTTGCTTGGCAGTGATTTTTAGCTCCGCCGGGTTGTCAATTTCCGCCGCTTCGTCCAGTTCTTCACCCTTGAGCAGGGAATACATGCGCTGGATAGTGCTGATGCAGACCTGTGTGTCTGTGGCCACGAAAGACGATTTCAGGCGTTGCACGGTATAGAGCTCGGTAAATTTGCGGTTGTCGTCGTTGGGCAAAAAAGCCATGAATTCCTGCTCGGCCTGTTCACCGAGGTTTTTCGTGTCCACGAGAAACAGGATGCGCTTCGCCTCGGCATGCTTGATCAGCCGGTAGGCGCTGGAGATGGCGGTAAAGGTCTTGCCGGAACCGGTTGCCATTTGTATCAGGGCGCGGGGTTTGTCCTGCTTGAAGGAGGCTTCCAGATTGTTAATGGCGGTAATCTGGCAGGCGCGCAGGCCTTCGGTGTTTAGTGGTGGAAGGTTTTGTAAGCGATGACGCAGGGTTCCAGGCTGGCCGAGCCAACCTACGAGGGTCTCCGGGCGGTGAAAGTTGAACAACTCGCGTGCGCGAGGCTTGGGGTCCTGCCCGTCCGTGAAACGGGTAATAACACCGGTGCTCTCGTAAACAAAGCGCAGTGGGGCCTGGTTGTTGACCCACTTCAGGGTGGCGTTAGCATAACCGGTGGATTGCTCTTCAACGGTGGTAATCTTGTGACCCCATGCCTCGGGTTTGGCTTCAATCACGCCCACAGCCTTTTTGTCCACGAACAACACATAGTCCGCCGGGCCGACGTCGGTCTGGTATTCACGCACGGCAACCCCGGGGCCAGCATTAAAATTGATGGCCTTGCTATCCTGCACGACCCAGCCGGCCAGACCAAGCTGACGGTCGATCTGGTCGCGAGCGCGCTGTTCAGGGGTTTGATTAACCATCGCTAAGTCGCCATTTTTCCGAGAGTCTCCGTACTAAAATTCAAATACACTTGCTGGAGGGGTGCATTGGTTATTATATAAATCACGCTATGACCTGCATGGGACCAACTATGCACCAGCAAGCCGTTCGGATAACTTACCTATTTCGCATTCCAAGTTTTTGAGTTCACGCTCTATCGCCTCGGCATCTTGATTTTCTAAAGGTAGAAATGTTTCATTGCTGCGATCGGACAATCTCTGACAACCCTCAGCAAGATTCACAAGGACCGGATATATGGAATGGGTTCTGTCAAATCCGATCTTTCCGCGCCAGAGCCCGATCGCCGCGCTGGACAGCCCAGTTAATTGAAGCGCTCTAGGTACTGACTTATTAACCAGACGCAGGACCTTGCGCTCTGCCGACACTCTGTTTAAAAACGTATTTTTCATCTGAAATTTTTCAAACTGTTCACCCATTGTCTCAATGGCGCATGTGTCACTTCTTTAGCTATCTTTTCCAAATGAAAATCGATATCTATTCCGCGTACAGAACTATGCCTCGCCAACATAGCGCCACTGTAAGCCTCCGTAGCCAAAGGGAATGGCACAGGAAGCAGATATGGAGCGCGTCGGGAAAAGCATGGCCTTCCAAGTAATGACCAGGATGCCGCCATGGCTATATCTCTAATGGCTGTATACGCAATACCAAGTTCGTAAACGAGGCTATTTGTCCCCAATGATATCTGCTCCAGCGCTTCGACCAAGAGCGTTTCGAGATCATCAATATCTTGGAACATCGTAATGTAAGGCTGCGGCGCCCCCAGGGATTCTAAAAATGGTATGTCAAACGGAGTGTAAATGCAGCGGGCTTCTAAATGAAGGTGCCAAGCAAATAGCCGCCCATTGAGAAAGTATTCTTCGATAAGTGACGGGGAGTATATGCTCCACCCGGGAGGATACTGGTCACGATCTCCGCTCATGGGTATGACGAGCATGTCCACATCGGAGGTAGGACTGACCTCACCTCTTGTAACTGAGCCGAAAACATAAATTTCGTGACTCATCGCCTTGATAGTCGCTTCACTAAGATTGCCATAAAAAGGCCAAACAGGACGAATCTAATGGCAGTCAGCACCGCAAGGAAATGACCTGGTAACGGCGGTGTGGTCTCAACGCCCCAAAATGCCGTTGCAACAAGCCCAAATACGTCAGACCACGGGAAAATAGGCTCTCGCCAAGCTAAAACTAACGAGCAGACTAGAACAGCAAATATGCCGGAAGCAATTATACGTAATAGACTTTCGCCATTTCCCCAGAGTAGATCAAGAGCCTTCCATTTTGTATAACGAAGAACATGCAGGATTCTGCGCCATCCTTTATATTTCGAGCGATAATAGGATTGCTTGGAAAAAGCCGCATTAAAAAAGTGTAATCCTGTCATAGCAACTTCGATGGAGGCTGCTTTGTTGACTGCCTGATAGTTGCCTATCTGGCTGAAATTGGTCCGTAAGCTACGCGCCAAATCACGTGCCAAGCTGTCTTCACTTGGTAGGCAGCTATCCAGAAACTCCTCGTCTAGTATCGTATGTTCCCAAGTTGAATAATGAAACTTGCATTCTTCGTACTGTGCGCCTCTGAAATTTGATCTAGCAATATTTGCACCGGTAAAGTCGCAACGAATAAACCTACAGTTTCTGAAGTAGCAGTTGGAAATCTCAGACTGTTTGAAGCTAACATCTGTGAAAACTTTTTTTAGAGCAAATACTCTATTGAATGATTTCTGGGAGAGATCCTCTTCAATGACATCAGCGACAAATTCCTTGTCTTCAATGAGCGGCTTCGTGTGATCGACTAGTTCCATTCTAATCCTTGATGACAGAGTAAAAGTAAGACATCACCTCAGCGCCCGTATAAAGTGCGGTGTCGACTCATCGAATGGATGGAGCTAATACGCATCAGAAGTCGCCCACTCGTCAAGCAACTCTTTAGTCATCCTGTCGATTTCCATAGAGGAAATCCCCCGATCCTTAACAAAAACTTCAGCCAGACTTGCGATATTCTTCATGAGCACCATTGCCTCTCGGGCTATATTTTCGATTCTCGTAACCAGTTTGAGCAATGCTACATAGTCTTGTAGGGCGTAGTAGCTATCGTTCAAGGATCTGTGCACTAGCCAGTTCCTTTGATCCAGAATTTCTAAAAGCTTTGAATGAAGTTTTTCATCGAGCACCCCAGATTTTGCCATCTTCGCAATGGTGCCACCGAAGGTACTCTTGCGAGCTTTGCTGAGAAGCGCGTTCCCCGCCATTTCACCCATCCCGTTGGTCGCCTGGGTACTCAAAACGAAGTACTGGGCGGCAACTTCCTCTAATGTTTGGAGTTGCCATAATGTAAAACCAACCCTCTGATGCAGCTCAGCCAGGTCATCTGCTTTTTTAAGTCTTGCAGTGAATTCATCCATGCACATTCATATTTTGCGGTCTAGCCCCGTCCGATCAACTTCGGAGCGGGGAGCTTACACTATTTTCCTTATCTTACCTTTCAAACCGGATTACCGCAGCAGTCCTCCTTTCTTTTCTAGCGGCAAGCAAAAGGAGGCCTGATTTGGCCTGGGCCACTGCCTGGATCGTGTTTATTCCCCCCTGCCGCCAATGTTGAAACTCATCCAACCCGCTGCCGTGATTCCACCCACTGGATAATCGCGCTCTCATGCCAACCTACCGACCGGGCTCCCGTCAGGCTGATTTGCCGAGGGAATTTACCCTTAGCGATTTCGGCGTAGATCGTCGAGCGCGATAGTCCGGTCATTGCCTTCACGTCTTTTAATCTGAGAATTCTTGAGGTCATAGTTCTATTCCTTGCTTAGTTAACCGGCATTGCGGTCTAGACTCCGCAATAAACAGCCACAATCTGTACCCGCACATGGCCGAGCTCCTCACTGATAATCAGCCGGGCCTGCCCGTCCCATTCGCGCTGAACAGGTGTCAGACCTCTTTGTGAGGGACCACCGGCATGGGGACAGGCCCAACCGGTCAGTTCTTCATACCGACGCTGGGCATAGGCATGGCGCAGGCCATGCATTTTCGACAGCCCCGCGTTGGCGGTCTGGCGCTCATAGATACGCAACTGCTGTATATACTGCCGGTCGCCGGGGATCAGGGATCCCAATCCCGCCAGAGACTTCGCGTCTTCCAATACCGCCCGCTGGGCGTCGGTACGGATTGGCACCGTCCGGGGACGTCCACCCTTAGTCCAGCTGGCCTTAAGCTGCAGGCAGTCACCCTGGTCGCTCCACCGGGGCTGGATCTTCAGCGCCTCCTCCCGACGCAGCCCGAAGGCTGCCAGTAGGCGCAGGCTCATTCGCACATGTGGGTCCCTGATCTGTTCCAGCTTCGCTATGTCCAATTGCTGGGCCTTGCTCTGCTCGCCAATAAACTTGCGGTCGGGGATGCCGTAGTGGCCATTGGCCCGGGCGATCACATTCTGTTTGTTCACCTTCTCGGCCCACCAGCGTAAACAACTCATTCTGTTCTTGATGGTACCCGGGCTTCGCCCCTGGGCTACCCATAAGTCCACCAAGGCCTGGATATGTTTGGGTTTCAGGGATCGCGCGCCCATTTTCCGGCAGCCCAACTGCTTGAGCTGGTTGGCGATCGCGGTCAACTGGCGCTCCTGCCCCACCCGGGTCCGGTAGCTTCCCTCCCGGCGGTGTCTGCACAATATTTTCAGTTGGTAGTTCAGGTCATTCACGGTGCTCTTCCTTTCGGTTAGTGGTTCTGATCACCCGACAGCCGCAGCTGCACAGGACCGCCCGAGCGGTATTGATCACGGGACACCAATCCCTGCTGACCTGAATGTGTCTGGCCATAGGCAACACGGTGTGTTCTCGCAGGAGAACTGGCCCGTGCAGACCAACGGTTATCCGGCACTGGGCCGGGTAGGAATTACCTCCTTGGGTAGAAGATGCGAAACATTCTGACCGCCAGTGTGTCTCGCGAAACGGAAGATACCGCAGAGCACACCAGGCCAATGGCACCAGGGTTGCTCAACGAGGATTGAAGGAGCCCGCGTATTGCAGGGCTGGATTATGAATACAGCTTTGCCCGAAGGCGGCGCTGCAAAGGTTGAAGATGGGCCACGGTCATTAACCGCTGCGTCGATAGGCCCGGCGACGCGTTCGATAATCCCCAATACCGCGAGACTATCTACCCGGTTTGCCGAAGCTAAAAGGTCGGGTGAACCTTTACCACTTTATCGCAGTGGCCGCGCTAAGAGTGGGTAGACTACAACAACCCGTAATGCGCGCTCCACACAAAATCCGGGCCCTATGCGGCGCGGTTTAATCGCACTGGGGTTAGGTGTGGATAGGCTTTCCCGGGAAAGACCTCTGCTCCGGCTTCCAAAATCAGGCGATTTTGGTCAAAAAATGATCTATGAAGCCCTCATCTGGTGGTGGTTACAGTGGAAACACGCTCCAATCGAGGGTGTCTGTTCGCTGTCCGGAATTTGGTAGTTGTTCTATGAACAAGCATGGGCGCCAACGTCACTACCCGCTGCGCGTACTAGTGACGTTGGTCGAGGCTATCCTCGGATGCCGAATTTCCCGGGTATCACGTTAGATCTGCCCTCCCGCAACTGATCCAGATAGTTACCCCACCACTGCATCATCTCCCGGCGCTCGTCCAGGTAGCGGGCGTGGTGGGTGTATGCCGCCCGGACACCACTTCGCTCCATATGGGCAAGTTGGCGCTCCATGGCGTCGGGGTTGAATCCCGTCTCATTGAGGATGGAGGAGGCCGTTGCCCGGAACCCATGCGGCACGGCCTTGCTCTTGCCCAGAGTGTTGCCGTCGTAACCCAGCTTGAACACGGCGCGGCGCATGGTGTTGTCGCTCATGGGCTCCTGCCGGTTTCGTTCCGAGGGGAACACCAGGTCATACTGGCCAGTGATGGGCTGGAGCTGTGCGATCACCGCGACGGACTGGAGCGAGAGGGGAACAAGATGCTCCGTTTTCATTTTCATGCGCGCGCCGGGGATTCGCCACAGCCGTTCGTCCAGATCAAACTCCTCCCACCGGGCGCCGCGCAGCTCACCGGACCGGACGAAGGTCAGCACCAGCAACTGGATGGCCAACTGGGTCAGCAAGCGCCCGCGCTGGTGATAAACCGCGAGGGCTCGCAGGAAGTCGGGCAATTCCTCCTTGGGCAAGGAATCCCGGTGGCTGGATGCACGGGTTTTCAGGACGCCGGTGAGGTCCATTGCCGGGTTGTAGGTCAGTCGGCCGGTCTGGACCGCGTAGCGGCATACGCGGCGAATATCCTGCAACACCCGGGAGGCCACATCCAGAGCGCCCCGCTGCTCAATCTTGCGCACCACGGCGATGATGTCCTGGGGTTGGATGGTGATAATGGGGTTCTCACCCAGGGCTGGCAGGACATCGTCCTTCAGTCGCCCCCACACCCGCGCCGCGTGGTCAGCCGTCCAGGTACCGCGCTGCTGCTGATACCACTCCCAGGCCAATACGGCGAAGGTATTGCCCGAGTCCAGCAGCCGTTGCTGCTTCTCCCGTTTTTTCAGTTGTCCAGGATCCACACCACTGGCCAGTTTGCGCCTGGCATCCCCGGCAGCTTCGCGGGCCTCCTTTAGCGTTATAGTGGGATAGACGCCTAGCGCCAGGGTTTTCTGCTTGCCGAGAAAGCGGTACTTCAGCCGCCAGTATTTGGAACCATTGGGCTTGATCAGGAGCCTCAGCCCCTTTTCATCGGTGAGCCAGACGTCCTTGCCTTGCGGTTTGGCCTGCCTGATCTGCGCGTCTACGAGTGCCATAATGGTGCTACAAGCGAAAATTGAACCGAAAGAGCACCAAATATAGCACCACTTTTCGTCGGCTGCCAACGGACAGCCTCACATCAAATCGGACCACCTCTAAACAAAAAAGCCCTGTAATAACAGGGCGTTAGTGTAACTCCTCGGACGTTACAGGACGTCCTCGGATTATTCAAATGGTGCCGAAGGCGGGACTTGAACCCGCACGAGCATAGCTCACCACCCCCTCAAGATGGCGTGTCTACCAATTCCACCACTTCGGCTTGTTACTATTGATCGAGCTCCGGCATATCTTCACCGGGGACTACCACCGCCGGGATCTCTTCTTCGATCACCGGAACTTCCTGCACCGCTGCCGGCGCGGTCACTTCAACTTCGGTGGGAATCTCGATATCAAAATCCACCGCCGCTGAAGATTGCTGGTTGGCGAGCCAGGCAAGACCAAAACTCGTGGCAAAAAACAATGCCACCAGCCAGGAGGTGGCCCGGGTAAGCACGTTGCCACTGCCGCTGGAGCCAAACAGGGTCTGTGAAGCGCCTGCACCGAAAGAGGCGCCCATGTCCGCCCCCTTGCCCTGCTGCAGCATGATCAGCCCGATAATAGTCAGGGCCACCAGCAAGTGCACTACCAATACAATCTGTTCCATATACTTTCCGCCCCCGAGGGAGCACCTCAATTCCTGAATGAATGCGCCTGGTTCACGCCGCTCCGGCGCCTACTATTGCCAGGAATTCCCCGGCATCCAGCGCTGCGCCTCCAACAAGCGCACCATCAATATCCTGCTGGGCGAACAACTGGTTCGCGTTGCCAGCCTTGACACTGCCCCCGTACAACACCCGGGTCGCATCTGCATCTACGCCCGCCAACCCGGACAGGCAAGCGCGAATAAACGCGTGCATGGCCTGGGCCTGTTCCGGACTTGCGGTAAGCCCTGTACCGATCGCCCAGACCGGTTCATATGCCACTACCAGACCCGCCAGGTTTTCCTGTCCCTGCAACGCACCTCGCAGTTGACCGGCGACTACGGCTTCGGCTTCACCGCTCTCTCGCTGCTCGCGGGTTTCACCAACGCAAACAATAACCTGCAGACCCGCCGCGACGGCCGCGCTCAACTTTTCCGCGATCAGCGCATCCGACTCCGCGTGATACTGGCGGCGCTCGGAGTGACCGAGAATTACCCAGCGGCAGCCCTGGTCTACCAGCATGTCGGCCGACACTTCTCCGGTGTAGGCTCCTGCGGGCATGCGGCTGCAATCCTGCGCTCCCACCGCAACAGCGGACCCGGCACAAAGCTCTATCGCCTGCGCCAGGTGTACGTAGCTGGGGCATACCGCAACTTCTGCGCCAGATGCGGGGATCGCTTCCAAAATTTCACCCAGCAGATGCGCCACGCTGGCCCGGGAGCCGTTCATTTTCCAGTTACCTACAACGAGTGTCTGGCGCATTCAGCCTCCCGGCAGAAAAAGCGGCGCAATCTTACCCAAGATACCGCTAGGTTACAAGGCGCGCCACATCGGCGGCTAGATCAGCGCACAGGCTGTCCACTTCGGCGGCATCCTCTCCCTCGACCATGACCCGAATCATGGGCTCCGTTCCCGACGGGCGCAGCAGCACCCGGCCGCGCTGCCCCAGTGTCTCCTCTACCCGGGCCACCGCGGCGGCCACTGCGGGGAATTCCGCGAGGTCCGGTTTGCCGGTGACCGCTACATTGATCATGCGCTGGGGAAACTTTTTCATACCGGAGCGAAACCCGGCCAGGTCCTTGCCTGAAGCCTTGAGCGCAACCAGCACCTGCAATGCGGCGACGATGCCGTCCCCCGTAGTGGTGACGTCCGAACAGATAATATGGCCCGATGATTCACCGCCGAGGAACCACCCCTCGACTTCCATCCGCTCCTTCACGTAACGGTCGCCGACCTGGGCGCGGGCGAATTCCAGGCCCTCGGCCCGCAAGGCCAGTTCCAGCCCGAGGTTGGACATCAGGGTGCCCACCACGCCCGCATCGTCGTAGCCGTTGGTCACGCGGTACATGGCAATCATGTAGATCAGCTCATCGCCATCGACGAAATCACCATTGCCATCGATAAACAGAACCCGGTCTCCATCGCCGTCAAAGGCTATACCCAGATCCACACCGCTTTCCCGTACGAGGGCTGAAAGCGCGGCTGTATCGGTAGAACCCACGCCCTCGTTGATATTGAATCCATCGGGTTGCACGCCGATGCTGGTGACTTCGGCGCCCAGTTCACTGAACACGCTGGGTGCGATGTGGTAGGTGGCCCCGTTCGCGCAATCGACCGCAATGCGCATACCCCGCAGGTTAAAGCCTTCCGGTACCGTTGATTTGCAGAACTCGATATACCGCCCCGCCGCATCTACCACGCGCAGCACCTTGCCGATCTCACGGGACTGCACCGTCGTGATTTCCTGTTCCAACTCGGCTTCGATAGCGAGCTCGACCTCGTCGGCCAACTTGGAGCCGGTAGAGGAGAAAAACTTGATGCCGTTGTCGTAAAAGGGGTTGTGCGACGCGCTGATGACAATGCCCGCCACCGCGGCCTGGGTGCGAGTCATGAGGGCGACCGCCGGAGTCGGCATCGGCCCCAGCAGCTTGACGTTCACGCCCGCTGCCACCAGGCCCGCCTCCAGCGCGGATTCGAACATATAGCCGGAAACGCGGGTGTCCTTGCCGATAATTACCGTGCAGCGGCCGTCCCCGCCCGCCTCCCGCGCAAATACCCTGCCGCTGGCCCACCCAAGCTTGAGCATGAAATCCGGGGTGATCGGAGCCTGTCCCACCAGACCGCGAATACCATCGGTACCAAAATAGCGTCTGCTCATGTACTCCCCATCTCCTTCAAGGCTGTCCACATGGCCACGGCATCCACCGTGGCCGCCACATCGTGTGTTCTTATAATGGCTGCCCCGCGCTCCGCCGCCAGTACGGCCAGCGCCAGGCTCGCCGGGAGGCGGTCGGCTACTGGCCGGCCGGTCAACTGCTCGATCATAGACTTGCGCGAGAGGCCCACCAACAGGGGCAGACCCGGCTCCGCCAGGCGCGGCAGTTCATTCAAAAGCTGTAAATTGTGCTGCAGGTTCTTGCCAAAACCAAACCCCGGATCGAGCAGCAACCGCTGCCGCGCGATGCCGGCGGCTTCACAGGCGGAGATTCGCAGCAGCAGGAACTCCTCCACCTCGGCCACCACATCGGCATAGCGGGGAGCCTGCTGCATGTTAACCGGCTCTCCGCGCATATGCATCAGGCAGACCGGCAGGCCCGTGGCCGCCGCCGCCGCCAGCGCGCCGTCGCGGCCCAGCGCCCGCACATCGTTCAACATCCCCGCTCCCAGCTGCGCCGCCTCCGTCATGAGGCGGGGCGAACTGGTGTCCACCGACACAATGACATCCAGTTCCGCCGCAATACGCTCCACCAGCGGCAAGACTCGGTCCATCTCCTGGGAAACCGTCACCATCGCGGCCCCCGGGCGGGTCGACTCACCACCAATATCCAGGATGGCGGCGCCCTCTTCCACCATGGCGCGCGCGCGGGTCATCGCGAGATCGAGATCCAGTCGCTCGGACCGGTAAAGCGTGCCGCCATCGGCAAAGGAGTCTGGCGTTGTGTTGATAACGCCCATTATCGCCGTGCGGGTCAGATCAAGGGAACGCCCGGCGCAATCAAGCGCCGGGACGGAGTGTTCAGGAAAGGGCAAAATTGGCGCCGGAGTCAGTGCTCGCTGGCCGGGCCGCCAATGGGGTTGCCGGAGTCTTTGCGGGGTTTGGCGGTACTGCCTGCGTCGGGACCACTGCTACCGGTATCGTCACCCCAGCCGGCGGGTTCACGCGGCTCTATCCCCGCCATGATGTCATCGATCTGGTTCGAATCGATAGTTTCGTACAGCATCAACGCGCGCGCCATCGCATGCAGCTTGTCAACGTTATCTTCCAGCAACTGCCGGGCGCGGGAATAGCACTCGTCGATTATGCGGCGCACTTCCTCATCGATCATTTTCGCAGTCTCGCCGGAGAGCGCCCTGTGGGACTGCCCTGCGCTGCGACCCAGGAATACCTGCTCGTCAACCTCGTCGTACATCAGCGGCCCCATCTTTTCCGACAGGCCCCACTGGGTCACTATTTTGCGGGCAATTTCCGTCGCTCGCTGAATGTCGTTGGAGGCACCCGTGGTCACCCCGTCCTTGCCCAGAGTCATTTCCTCGGCTATACGGCCACCGAACAGACTGCATATCTGGCTGATGATAAAGCGCCGGCTGTGGCTGTAGCGGTCCTCTTCGGGCAGGAACATGGTCACGCCCAGAGCGCGGCCCCGGGGGATGATACTCACCTTGTACACCGGGTCGTGTTCAGGCAGCAGGCGACCGACAATGGCGTGCCCGGCCTCGTGGTAGGCGGTATTGCGCTTCTCGTCCTCGGACATGACCATGGACTTGCGCTCAGCGCCCATCATGATCTTGTCCTTGGCCATCTCAAACTGGTTCATCCCCACGGTGCGCACATTGGAACGCGCGGCAAACAGGGCCGCCTCGTTAACAAGGTTGGCGAGGTCCGCACCGGAAAAACCGGGGGTACCGCGGGCGATTTTGCTGGCCTCGACGTCCTCGGCCAGCGGTACCTTGCGCATATGCACCTTGAGAATCTGCTCCCGGCCCCGTATGTCCGGCAAGCCCACAACGACCTGGCGGTCAAAACGGCCGGGGCGCAGGAGCGCGGGGTCGAGCACGTCGGGGCGGTTGGTGGCTGCAATCACGATAACGCCGTCGTTGACCTCAAAGCCGTCCATCTCCACCAGTAACTGGTTGAGGGTCTGCTCCCGCTCGTCGTGGCCGCCGCCGAGGCCCGCGCCGCGATGGCGGCCCACCGCGTCGATCTCATCGATAAAAATAATGCAGGGAGCCTGCTTCTTGGCCTGGTCGAACATGTCGCGCACGCGGGAGGCGCCGACGCCGACAAACATTTCCACAAAATCGGACCCGGAAATAGTGAAGAACGGCACCTTGGCCTCGCCGGCAATGGCCTTCGCCAGCAATGTCTTACCGGTACCGGGCTGACCCACCATCAGGACACCGCGCGGGATGCGACCGCCGAGTTTCTGAAAGCGGCTGGGATCGCGCAGGAACTCTACCAGCTCCTTCACATCTTCCTTGGCCTCGTCCACCCCCGCCACATCGGCGAAAGTCGTGGTGATCTGGTCCTCACCGAGCAGGCGCGCCTTGCTCTTGCCAAAGCTCATCGGGCCGCCGCGACCGCCGGCACCGCCCTGCATCTGGCGCATGAAGAACATGAACACCGCGATGATAATCAGGATGGGGAAGCTGGCAACAAGCAATTGGCTCCATACGCTCTGCTGTTCAGGCTTGCGGCCTTCCACGACGACCTTGTGCTCGAGAAGGTCATCGATCAGCCTGGGGTCCTCCACCATGGGGCGGATCGTCTCAAAATTGCTGCCGTCGTAACGCTCACCTGAAATGGTGAGCCCATCCACCACCACGCGCTTGACCTGATCGCCCTGGATCTCCTGGATAAACTCGGAATAACCCACCTGTTCGGTCTGGCTTTTCATGTTGAAGTTGTTGAATACCGACAGCAGAACCGCGGCAATGACCAGCCAAAGCAGTAAGTTTTTAACCATATCGTTCAATACTGTAACCTCACCAAAGGATTCCGCGCAGGTTTCCCGATCGACCCTGCCTCAAAGCCGGGGCGGGCCGGGAAAGATGTGACAGCCTCTCTCTCCGTTAAATTATAGTCAACGCCCACCGATTGGGATGGGAGACCAGTGACGGCCTCCCGGGGCCCGTACTCATGATACGCAATCTAATCGCTTGCGGTTCCAATTTACTATACTTGGGGCCATCTCTCCACGTTTCAAGGACGGCTGCCGGGAGGCCTCAATCTAACTTGAGGTCCCTGGCTACCAGGTATACCTCCCGCGACCGCGGCCGGGACGCTTTCGGCTTGCGGGTCACGACCTTGCCGAAAGAGTCCCGGGCGGTACGAAAGAGCTCATCAAAACCCTCGCCGTGAAAGACTTTACTGACAAAAGCCCCCCCCGGCGCCAACACCCGCTGCGCCATGTCCAACGCCAGTTCAACCAGATATATAGACCGCGGCTGGTCCACAGCGTTCACTCCGCTCATATTGGGCGCCATGTCAGATATCACCAGGTCCACCGGGGTGTCGCCGATGGCGTCGAGAATCCGCCTGAAGACGTCGTCGCTGGTAAAGTCTCCCTCGATGAACTCTACGCCGGCGAGGCTGTCCATCGGCAGGATGTCCGAGGCGATAACGCGGCCGGAGTGCCCCACCAGGGCCACCGCCACCTGGGACCATCCCCCGGGCGCACTGCCCAGGTCGAGCACGGTCATGCCGGGCCGGATGAGCCTGTCCCGCTCCTGTATCTCGAGCAGCTTGTAGCAGGCGCGCGAGCGATAGCCCTCACGCTGGGCCTGCTGCACCCAGGGATCCTCCCGGTGTTCCTTTAACCAGGCCTTGCTGGAAGATTTTTTCTTCGCCATCAGTGTCGGTTTCGTATCAGGGGCCAAATGTGTAGAATGCTCGCCCCCGCAAGGGCCCAGGCGGATGAGTGCCGCACGGGCATTGTAACCCGGATTGAATATGAGCAAGAAAGCGAATCAGGACATCAAACAGCTGCGCGCCATCGGTCACAAGCTGAAACCGGTGGTCACCGTTGCCGGCAACGGCCTCTCCGACAGTGTTTTTGCGGAACTGGAGCGAGCGCTGGCCGACCACGAACTGATCAAGATCAAGCTGGCGGCCGGCTCCCGCGAGGAGCGTTCGGCGCTGGCGCAAGCCATTTGCGCTCGCTCCGGTGCCGAATTGGTACAGAGCATCGGCAACGTCGTGGTGATCCTGCGCCGCTCTGTCAAACCCGACCCGCGCCTGTCCAACCTGATCCGCCCGGTCTGAGACCGCCCCGGCGGGGCCACACCCGCCAGATTCGGGCCGCCGCCCGCACCGCTTTCGAGAGCGCCCCGCTTCTCACCACAAGTCGCATTCCGCTACACTGACCCCGGCAATACCCAGGGGGCACATCGACATGGGAGAAATCCTCGACTTTCCTTCAAAACGGGCCCAGGGACTCGCCTTCCTCGACCGGGAACTGCGTGCGCTGCTCACTGGCCGCGGTGCCGACGAGCGCTTGATCGACTTCGCCGTGAGCCAGCTCACCCGCACCTATGCCCAGCTTAGCGAGTCGGAACAATACAGCTTCAGCATCGAACTGCCCGACGCCATGGACCCACGCGACAGGGACTCCCTGAACCGGCAAATCAATGCCGGCCTGGAAGGCATCCGCGCGGAAAATCATTCACTGATGGTCCAGTTGATAGCGCGCCTGGTGCTGGCGGAACTGCGCCTGTTCCAGCACGAAAGGGTGGAATGAATCGCTCCGGATGGCGCCGGGCGGCCGGACAGCAAGGCGTGTAGCCTTGCGTGACACTAGGTCAGCAGGGCAGCCAGGTGGTAAATGGCCAACGCCGCCGCGTAAGCCAGCAGCAGGTAGCCAACAAACATTTTGAGTGCCAGCGTACCGGAACCGCTCTCCTTTGACAGGATGGCAACCGTGGACACGCATTGCAGGGCTATGGCGAAGAACACCAGCAGTGCGAGTCCGGAGCCGATCGCGAGGTCACTGGCCTGGATCTGTTGCACCAGGGGCGTCATGTTCTCGTCCGCCGCTTCAATCCCGAATATAGTGCCCAGAGTGCCGACGAACACCTCGCGCGCCAGGAACGAGGTAAGAATAGCCACCGCGTATCGCCAGTCCAGCCCCAGCGGGGCGAACAGGGGTTCCACTATCCGACCCAGGTAGCCCAGCCAGGACGTGCCAAGGTCGGTACCGTAGTTCGGGAAGTACCCCAGCACCCAGATGACCATGGTCACGGCGAAGATGATCTTGCCCGCCTTGGTAACAAAGTGCTTCGAGCGGTTCCAGGCGTTGCGCAGCAGAGGGCCCAGGCCGGGAACCCGGTACGGGGGCAACTCCAGCACGAAGGGCAGGTCTGTGTAGTGGTCCTTGCTGGTGCGCGAGATCAAACCGGTCACCAGCAGCCCGCAGAACATCCCGAAAAAATAGATGCAGAACATGGCCAGCCCCTGCCAGCCCACCAGCCCGCCCAGGGCAGTTCCGGAGGGAATGAAGGCGGCTATCAGCAGCGTGTACACCGGCAGGCGGGCGGAACAGGGCATCAGAGGGATGGCCATATAGGTCAGCAGGCGCTTGCGCGGCGAGTCGATGGCGCGGGCGGCATAGATACCCGGAATAGCGCAGGCGACGCCCGAGAGCATGGGAATGAAGCTTTTGCCCGTGAGCCCGAACAGGCGCAGCGGCTTGTGGCAGATAAGCGCCGCCCGCGCCATGTAACCGGAATCTTCCAGCAGGCCGATGACAAAAGTCAGCACGAAAATCTGCGGCACGAATACCAGGAAAGCGCCAATACCGCCGAACAGGGCATCCGCCGTGAAGTCCTTCGCCACCTGCCCGCCTATCAGCGGCACAACGAGGTCGGCCAGGGTCCCAAGGCCCAACTCCACTGCATCCATCGCTGGGGCCGACCAGGTGAAGATGGACTGGAACAGCAGGTACATGATGGCAAAGAAAGCGAAACCACCGGTGACCGAATGCAGGAAGAAACTGTCCAGCCGGGTCTGCGTTCGCACCAGGATATCGCCCTTGGGGCCGTAGCGGCGCGCCAGCTGGTGGGCGGAACCGCGCAACAGCATATCGGGGGCATCCAGCAGGTGGGCCCTGGGCGGCTGCGGCACCGCTTCGCGCACGGCCTCAATCTGCCGCAGTATTTCCCTGGTTCCCTTTCCGGTGCGGGCGGACACGCCGATCACCGGCGTCTGCAGGGCGGCACTGAGCTCCTCGACGTCCAGCGACAAGCCGTGGTGGTCCAACACGTCAATCATATTGGCCAGCACGGTCACGGGCTTTTGTTGACGCTCACAGTCGCGGATTACCTGCAGGGTAAAATAAAGACTTTTTTCCAGGCGGGTCGCATCGATAAGGCAGAGCACCTGCTCCACCTCCGGGTCCTGCAGCGCCTTGTGAAAGTACTCGACGGCTACCTTCTCCTCCGCAGAAATTGCCTGCAGGGAATAGGTACCGGGGAAATCCACCAACGTGGTATCGGCAAGATCGCGCATTTTCCCGGTACCGACATCGACGGTAATGCCAGGAAAGTTGGCGACCTTGTGGTGCAGGCCGGTAAGCCGGTTGAACAACAGGCTCTTGCCCGAATTGGGGCTGCCGATCAGGATAATTTTAGGCATCGGCAGCCACCAGCCGGACGTGGATATGGTCGGCCACCTCTTCGTCCAGGGAGAATATCGTATTGCTGACGCGGTAGACTTTGGGCGCGCCAAACGCCACGGACTGGACACAGGCCACGACCTCACCGGGATGGAAACCGAACTCCATCATCCGGGTGCGGTAATTCTCCGGCAAGACATCGTCATAGCCCAGGATTTCGCAGCGATCACCAGCCCTGAGGCGCCAAAGTGAGAGATTCATGGTTATTGTTGATACCGCCTGTGCCGCCGACCGTTGGCGGGTTCGCCCAAAGGCGACATGATATCCTAAATGAGAATTATTTGCATAGCGATGGAGGAGATGAAAACGGGAGGTGAATCAGACATGCTGCACCTGGTCTATTTCGTATTCGATGTCGCCGCCGGGCGCCCTCACTACCACGATGTCGCCCTCTTCCTTACCGATCAGGGCGCGGGCAATGGGTGAACCTATGGAGATCAGGTTCTTTTTCACATCGGCTTCATCCTCACCGACAATACGATAGGTCACCGTCTCGTTGGTCGCGACGTTGAGCAGGTCGATCGTTGTTCCGAATATGACTTTGCCCGTACGGGGAATCGCGGTGACGTCGATAACCTGGGCATTACCCAGTTTGCCTTCGATCTCCATGATCCGCCCTTCGTTAAAACTCTGCTGCTCGCGGGCGGCGTGGTACTCGGCATTTTCCTTGAGGTCGCCGTGAGCCCTGGCTTCCGCGATAGCCTCACTTATCCGCGGCCGTTCCACCCGTTTCAGGTGCTCGAGTTCCTGCCTGAGGCTGGCCTCCCCGGAGACAGTCATCGGAAATTTGTTCATGCCACTATGCTCCTGTGCAGGTCCTGCAAGCGCCGCACTTTCTGGTCCCCATCCTGTTTCAGCGCCATGCAGACCGCCTCGGCCGCCGCCAGAGTGGTCGTATAGAACACCCTGTGGGACTCCGCAGTGGCCCTGATGGCGGCCGAATCGGCGATTGCGCGCCTGCCTTCGGTGGTGTTGATAATCATTTCTGCTTCGTCATTCTTTATCAGGTCGACAATATGCGGCCGCCCCTCCTGCACCTTGTTTACCCGGCGCACGGTCATACCCGCCTGCTCCAGCGCGTCGGCCGTACCGGCGGTCGCAGCCAGGGAGAAGCCAAGCTCGACCAGGTCCCGGGCTACCAGCACGGCCCCCGGCTTGTCCACATCGCGCACACTGATCAATACGGTACCGCTCGTGGGCGGTGCCTGACCAGCGGCCAACTGTGCCTTGGCAAAGGCGCTGGCGAAGGTATCACCCGTACCCATCACCTCACCGGTGGAGCGCATCTCCGGGCCGAGAATCGGGTCGACGCCGGGGAACTTGTTAAAGGGCAGCACCGCCTCCTTGACGCTGTAGTAAGGCGGAACCACTTCGCGGGTATAACCCTGCGACTCAAGGCTCTGCCCGACCATACAACGGGCTGCCACCTTGGCCAGGGAAACGCCCACGCACTTCGAGACAAAGGGCACCGTGCGCGACGCCCGGGGATTCACCTCTATCACGTAGGTCTTATCGTCCTGCCAGGCCAACTGCACATTCATCAGGCCAATAACCCCGAGTTCCAGCGCCATCTGTCGCACCTGCTCGCGCATCTCGTCCTGTACTTTCGCATCCAGGCTGTAGGGCGGCAGTGAGCAGGCGGAATCGCCGGAATGCACCCCGGCCTGTTCGATATGCTGCATGATCGCGCCTATCACCACCTGCTTGCCGTCGCTGACCGCGTCGATATCCACTTCTATGGCGGCGCTGAGAAAACGGTCCAGCAGCACCGGCGAGTCGGCGGAAACCCGCACCGCATCGCGCATATAGCGCAGCAGGTCCTCTTCGCGGTAGACGATTTCCATGGCCCGGCCACCCAGTACATAGGAGGGTCGTACAACCAGCGGGTAACCGATTCTGCTTGCTGCCTCTACGGCCGCGTCGACACTGCGCACCGTGGTGTTGTCCGGTTGCAGCAGACCCAGCTTCTGGATCATGTGCTGGAATCGCTCCCTGTCCTCGGCCCGGTCGATGGCGTCCGGCGTGGTGCCGATAATCGGAACGCCAGCGGCTTCCAGCGCCCGGGCGAGTTTCAACGGCGTCTGGCCGCCAAACTGCACGATGACACCCTTGGGTTTCTCGAGATCGACAATGGCCAGAACATCTTCCAGGGTAACCGGCTCAAAATACAGGCGGTCCGAGGTGTCGTAATCGGTGGACACGGTTTCCGGGTTGCAGTTGACCATGATGGCTTCGTAGCCATCCTCGCGCATGGCGAGGGCGGCATGCACGCAGCAATAATCGAATTCTATGCCCTGCCCGATGCGGTTCGGGCCGCCGCCGATAACCAGTATCTTGTCGCGGTCGGTGGGGGCGGCCTCGCACTCTTCTTCATAGGTCGAGTACATGTAGGCGGTGGCCGACGCAAATTCCGCGGCGCAGGTATCCACGCGCTTGTAAACCGGGCGCACCCCCAGGCCGAGCCTGTGAGCTCTCACCCGGGATTCCGATGCGTCCAACAGTACCGACAGGCGCTCATCGGAAAAGCCCTTGCGCTTGAGGGAGAACATGCGGCGGTAGTCGATATCTTCCAGGTTGACGGCTTTCAGCCCGTCTTCCGTTTCGACCAGATCCCGGATCTGCACCAGGAACCAGGGGTCCACCCCCGAGTAGCGATAGATGTCGTTCAGTTCCATACCGGCCCGGAATGCATCGGCGATGTACCAGATCCGCTCCGGGCGGGGGTTGGAGAGCTCGGAAACCAGTTGTTCATTGGCATCGGGGCTATCCACGTCGATCATATGCTCGAACCCCGCCGAGCCTACCTCGAGTCCGCGCAGGGCCTTCTGCAGGGACTCCTGGAAGGTACGCCCGATAGCCATCACCTCGCCCACTGACTTCATCTGCGTGGTCAGGCGCGAATCCGCGGTGGCGAACTTTTCGAAGGCGAACCGCGGAATCTTGGTGACAACGTAATCGATGGCGGGCTCAAAAGACGCCGGTGTGGTGCCGCCCGTTATATCGTTCTGCAGTTCGTCCAGGGTGAAACCGACCGCCAGTTTGGCCGCCACCTTGGCGATGGGGAAACCCGTGGCCTTGGAGGCCAGGGCCGAGGAGCGGGACACCCGCGGATTCATTTCAATAATCACCATCCGCCCGGTTTTCGGATCCTGCCCGAACTGGACATTGGAACCCCCCGTCTCCACGCCAATCTCGCGCAGGACCGCCAGTGAGGCGTTGCGCATGATCTGGTATTCCTTGTCCGTCAGGGTCTGGGCGGGGGCCACGGTGATCGAGTCGCCCGTGTGCACGCCCATGGCGTCGAAATTTTCAATGGAGCAGACGATGATGCAGTTGTCATTTTTGTCCCGCACCACCTCCATCTCGAACTCTTTCCAGCCGATCAGGGACTCGTCGATGAGCAGTTCATTGGTGGGCGACAGGTCGAGCCCGCGCACGCAGATTTTCTCGAACTCATCGCGGTTATAGGCGATGCCCCCGCCCGAGCCACCCATGGTAAAGGACGGGCGGATGATGCAGGGGAAACCGATCTGGTCCAGTACCTGGAAAGATTCCTCCAGGCTGTGAGCGAAGGCCGAGCGCGGGGTTTCAAGGCCGATGCGGCGCATGGCCCGATCGAACAACTGGCGGTCCTCGGCCATGTCGATGGCCTCTTTGGTAGCGCCTATCATCTCGACGCCATGCGCCTCCAACACACCTTCCCGGGCCAGGTCCAGGGCGCAATTGAGCGCGGTCTGCCCGCCCATGGTGGGCAACAGGGCGTCGGGTTTTTCCTCCTCGATAATACGCGCCACGGTACGCCACTCGATGGGCTCGATGTAGGTGGCATCGGCCATGGCCGGGTCGGTCATGATGGTGGCCGGGTTGGAGTTAACCAGAATTACCCGGTAGCCCTCCTCGCGCAGGGCTTTACAGGCCTGGGCGCCGGAATAATCGAACTCACAGGCCTGGCCGATAATAATCGGGCCGGCGCCGAGAATCAGGATGCTTTTGATGTCGGTTCTTTTAGGCATACGAAATCAGCTTTTTCCTTGGGGACGGCCACCCGACCGCGCGGTCATCAGCTCGATGAAATGATCAAACAAAGGCGCTGCGTCGTGCGGCCCCGGGCTGGCTTCCGGGTGACCCTGGAAGCTGAAGGCGCTCTTGTCGGTGCGGGCGATGCCCTGCAAAGAGCCGTCAAACAGGGATTTGTGGGTAATCCTCAACTTGGCGGGCAATCCGCTTTCATCTACCGCAAAGCCGTGATTCTGGCTGGTAATCAGCACGGTGCCGTCATCGAGGTTCTGCACCGGGTGGTTGGCGCCATGATGGCCGAATTTCATTTTCATGGTGGCGGCGCCGCTCGCCAACGCCAACAACTGGTGGCCGAGGCAGATACCGAATACCGGTATGTCTGTTTCCAGGATGGCCTTGATGGCATCGATGGCATAGTCGCAGGGTTCGGGGTCTCCGGGGCCGTTGGACAGGAACACGCCGTCCGGATTGAGCGCCAGCACCTCCGCTGCCGGTGTCTGGGCGGGCACCACAGTCAGGCGACAGCCCCGGTCCACGAGCATGCGTAAAATATTGCGTTTGACACCGAAGTCATACGCCACCACATGCCATGGCAGCTCCGACCCGGGTCGCTGGCTGTAGCCGACGCCGAACACCCAACTGCCTTCGTCCCAGGCATAGCTTTTATCGACCGATACCTCTTTGGCCAGGTCCATGCCCTTGAGGCCGGCGAAATCCCGGGCCAGTGCCAGCGCCTGTTCCTCATCGATATTGTCACCGGCCATCAGGCAACCGTTGAGCGCGCCCTTGTCCCGGAGAATGCGGGTGAGGCGGCGGGTATCGATATCGGCGATCGCGACTATGCCGCGCTGCTCCAGGTACTCCTGCAGGCCCTGTTCGTTGCGGTAGTTACTGGCGAGCAGCGGCAGGTCCCGGATCACCAGCCCCGCGGCCCAGATTGCCGCGGACTCCTCGTCTTCCGGATTGGTGCCGGTGTTGCCGATATGGGGATATGTCAGGGTGACAATCTGGCGGGCGTAGGAGGGGTCGGTGAGAATTTCCTGATAGCCGCTCATGGCGGTATTGAAAACAACTTCGCCTACCGATACCCCCGCGGCGCCTATCGCCAGGCCTTTGAAAATACTTCCATCTTCAAGTGCCAGAATGGCCGGACTGGACAAGCAAACCTCCAAATTCTGCGGAATAACGCCGTTTGCCGTGCGCTCACAAAAAGGCGAGATGGGAAACCTCATCTCGCCTCATCATGTCTGTTCAGCACTGGTTATTCATGGGGATACACGGGGCCCGATGCGCTGGCCGGACCCGTGAAATCTGGCGGCAGATTGTAGGGGATAGACCCCCGGGTGTCCATACCGGTCGGCCGATCATTATGGGCCGCGCCCATCAAAGCCCGGATTCCCGTGGACCGCCCGGCAAAATTCTCATCACCGGACGGGCGCCAGCGGGCTGCCAGCCCATCAGCGGTTCACCCCGCAATTGCTTTGCCGGCAGATATCCCTATCATGAACAAGGTTCAACCCGGCCACTGCCACAGCGGTGCTGCGCACTACCCGCCCTACCAAATCGCGACGGAGATCCGCGCCTTGCACGACCAATTGAGTCGCCACGAACTCACTGTGCTCATCGTCGCCCTGATGACTACCGCGATAGGGCAGTCCCTGGTGTTTGCCATCCTCGCGCCACTGGGTCGCGAGGTACAGCTCAACGAGTTGCAGATCACTTCCATTATCGCGATATCCGCCCTGGTGTTCGGTCTCGCCGCCCCGGCGTGGGGTCGCCTGAGCGACCGCGTCGGCCGCAAGCCGATCATCATTACCGGGCTCGTCGGCTACACCCTCGGCACCCTGGCGTTCACCAGCGTATTCTACGCCGGCCTGACCGGGATGCTGGCGGGCTGGGCCCTGTATGGCGTCCTGTTGCTCGCCCGTTGCAGCCAGTCGGTGATCATGTCCGCCACCAACCCCGCCAGTACAGCCTATGCGGCGGATCACACCAGCCGGGAACAGCGCACGCCCACCATGGCCCGACTGGGCACCGCCAACAGCATGGGCACCATACTCGGCCCCGCGGTCAGCGGCGCGCTGGCCACCTTCGGCCTGCTGGCACCCCTGTATTTCGCCGCCGGCATGGCGGCCATGGCAGCCCTGCTGGTGTGGCGACAGTTGCCGCTCACGCCCGCTCGCGAACGCACCAGCCGCCGGGTCAATACCCGACTGCGCTTCACCGACCGCCGCATCAGGGGGTTCCTGGGTACGGCCGTCGGGTTGTTTGTGGGCTTTTCGGGTATTCAACAAACCCTCGGCTTCCAGTTGCAGGACAAACTCAATCTGGGCGGAATCGAGACGGCGCAAATGACCGGCGCGGCATTAATGATCTCCGCCAGTTTCACCTTCCTGATCCAGGTCACGGTCATGCAGCGCATGTCGCTGCGAGCCAGCCTGTTCATCCGCCTGGGACTGGCATCCCTGTTCGTCGGGGCGATCATCATTTCCATTTTCAACTCATTCGCCGTGCTGGGCATCGGCATGGCGTTTCTCGGGACCGGACTGGGCCTGTGCATGCCCGCCATCTCCGCCGGCGCATCCCTTGCCGTCAGCCCGGCGGAACAGGGCGCCGCAGCCGGCCTCGTGAGTTCCTGCCCCGCCATCGGCTTTGTGGCCGGCCCCGTCTGCGCGGGTGCGCTTTACCAGGTGCACGACAACCTGGCGCCGCTGTTCAGCGCCGCAGTTTTTCTTGCTGTGCTGGCAGCTGTGGGCCTGGCTGAACGACGCAACAGGGCCTCCAAATAAGCCGCGAGTTGTAGTACCCTGTGCGCCCCTTTGACCTGTAGATCGCATGCGTAACTTCCTCACACTGATAACCTACCTGCTGCCGGCACTGGCACGCGCGGCCACTTTTGATATGCCGCTGCCGCAGTTCGACCTCATCGGCGCCATTCACAGCGTGGAAGCCCGGCAGGAAGACACCCTGCTGGATATCGCTCGCCGCTATGACATCGGCCAGGAGCAGATAGTCCGCGCCAACCCGGGCGTCGACCGCTGGCTGCCCGGCGGCGGCACCGAAGTCGTCATCCCCACGCGCTATATCCTGCCCGCCGCCCCGCGGGAGGGCATCGTACTCAACGTGCCCGAAATGCGGATTTATTATTATCCCAAGGCAAAACCTGGCGAAACGCCGGTGGTGCAAACCTACCCGGTAGGAATCGGCCGGCAGGATTGGGGTACGCCGCTGGGCCTGACCAAAATCGTGGGCAAAAAGAAAGATCCTACCTGGACACCGCCCGCGTCCATTCGCAAGGAGCACGAGGAAAACGGCGACCCCCTGCCTGCAGTGGTGCCGGCAGGCCCCAATAATCCCCTGGGGCAATATGCCATGCGCCTGGGTATTGGCGGCGGCAGTTACCTTATCCACGGCACCAACAAGGCCTTCGGCGTGGGAATGCGCGCATCCCACGGTTGCATTCGGATGATGCCCGAGGATATCGAGTATCTTTTCCAGCAGGTTCCCGAGGGCACACCGGTGCGGATTGTAAGTGAAACAGCGAAAGTGGGCTGGTTTGGAGGCAAACTTTACCTGGAGATCCACGAACCACTGGAAGAAGACCGGGTCGGGCGGGCGGAACTGCTCAACAAGGCCCTGCGGTTAATCGACGCGGCGCAGGCGAGCCGCCTGGTGGAACTGGATGAAGAAGCGATTGCAAAGGCGCTGAGCGAACGCACCGGAATGCCGGTCGCCATTTCAAAGGATTTGTAGGCCCGGGCGCCAGCGCCATGTAGGCTTTGCCAGGTCCAGACTGCACAAAAAACGGGCAAAAAAAACGGGACGTGGTCAGTAAGACCACGCCCCGCAGTTCGGGTATTACCCCTGGTTTGCCTTACTTCTGCATTGACTTCTTGAACATGCGGTCAAGCTTTTCATTGGTCATGTTAGCGGCATCACGCGCCTGCTCAGCAGCGGTTTTTGCAGCTGCGGCGTCACGCTTGGCAGCAGATGCATCAGCAGCAGCCTGGCTGGCAGTGCTGTTAGCCTTGTCAACTTCTGCACGCAGGGCATCCAGGTCGCCAGTGGTGGCACAACCGGTTGCACCGGCCAGAGCCGCTACCATTACACCAGTAGAAATAGTCTTGTAGAAATTACGCATTTACTTTCTCCTTTTTCCCTAAACAAAAGGGCCTTCGCCCGTTATAGCATTGAAAGCAACCCGGTCTTTCTTCCAGAAAGATGCGGCCTGTCCAATCACTGTATCTGGAAGCGGTCGCCTGTAACAGCGCTAGACCTCCTGCCCGGGCATATTCTCTTGGATACATATCAGGTTCGCAAGGGATAATTTCACCGACATAATGCGCAAAAGTGCGCTTTGTGGGTCTAGCGAACGCTTACTCTGGTACCAACCGACACCCATTGTGCCAGCTCGTCTATCTGCTCATTGGTCACGGCGATACAACCGTCCGTCCAGTTGAAAGTCCCGTGGATCTCCTCATCACCCGCTCCGAGGCCGTGAATACCGAGAAATCCCCCCAATGCCGTATTCTGCGGGGGCGGCTCATCGGCCAGCCAGGCGTTGCTCACCCTGACATACTCCTGCGGGCTCAGGCGACCGTCGGCCAGCGCTCGTGCGGCATCGTCCATGGTGGGGAAATCAATGCCCATAAACAGGTGAAAGCGGCTGCGGGGATTCAACCTGTTGATCCTGAACTCCCCGAGAGGCGTGGTTTCGTCCTGCACCCGGCGGCTCAGGGTCGGGCCGTTGCTGCCGATGGCGATATTGTCGTACTTGTACAGGAGGGACTCACCCCGCATCACCTGGATCGTCAGGTTCGTGGTGTCCACCAGCAACCAGATCTCTTCCTGCTCGGGGGAGCCCCAACTGGAAGACGTACCGGCCCCCTGGACCAACAGGAGAATACAAAGGAGGGTACAGCGGCCAAAGCCACTGCTCTTGCGACGCGAAAATCTGGCGGTATGCACTTATTATCTTCTCTGGAGATTTCGGCGATTGTACATATCTACAGCTAATGTTGTCACCAGAGCGGGGGCCTTGGCCAGTACAAAAACTGACAAAATTGCCAATTATCGCAACAGGCGTTCCAGCGCCGAGCGCAGTGGGGCCGGTATGGGAACCGACTTGTTCGCCGCGCGATCGACAAAAACATGGACGAAGTGGCCGTGGGCTACCGCACGCTCCTCGCCCCGGCGGAAAATCGCCAGCCCGTATTGCACTGAACTGGCGCCCAACCTGTCCACCCGCAAACCCGCCTCGATCGGCTCGGGATAGGTAACCGGGGCGTGGTACTCACAGCCCGAATTGACCACATACCCCACGATAGCGCCATCCCCGATATCCAGCCCACCCTCCTCGATCAGGTAGCGGTTGGCTGCCGTGTCGAAGTAGGAGTAATAAACAACGTTGTTCACGTGACCATAGATATCGTTGTCCGACCAGCGCGTCGAGATCGGGTAGAAAACCCGATAGTCGGCACGCAGCGGGGGTTCGGGCTTGCTCACACTCACACCAGGCCCCGGTAAGCCGCCCGGTAAATCGCCAGCGCATCCTCGTAGGCCACATCGCGGGGATTATTCACCAGCAATCTTTGCTGTAGCATCGCATCCTCGGCCAGCATCTCCAGGCTCCCTTCATCCACACCGGCGGCCTCGAGGGTTGCCGGCAGTGCGACATCGTCGATCAACTCACGCAACGCGCCGACAAGCCGCGCGGTTTTCGCCTGTGCGCCCCCGGGGACCGGTTCCCCCACGACAATGTCCGCCAGTTCCGCGTACAGCTCACTGGCCTCGGGGGCATTGAACTCGAGCACTGCCGGCAACACCAGGGAATTACTGAGACCGTGGGGAATGTGATAGTGCCCGCCCAGCGGATAAGCCAGGGCGTGAACGGCCGCCACCGGCGCATTGGCAAACGCCTGCCCCGCCAGGCAGGCGCCCAACAGCATATTCTCCCTGGCCTCGCGATTCCCGCCATCGTGCACCGCGGTGCGAATATTGCGGGCGAGAAGAGTCAGCGCCTGGCGCGCCAGATTGTCGGATAAGGGGTTCTTCTGGTGACGCGATGTATAGGCCTCGATAGCGTGAACCATGGCGTCCACCCCGGTCATCGCGGTAATCGCAGGCGGCAACCCCAGGGTGAGGTCCGCATCCAGTACCGCGACATCCGGCAACAGTATCGGCGAGGACACCCCGGCCTTGGTGGTTTCACCGGTGGTGATTACAGCGACCGGCGTGACCTCCGAGCCGGTGCCCGCCGTGGTCGGCACCAGTACCAGCGGCAGGCGCTGCCCGGTGACATTGCCCACCCCGTAAATCTGGGCCAGCGCCTGCTGGCCACCCAGCAGGACCGCCACGACCTTGGCCACGTCCATTGAGCTGCCGCCGCCCACGGCAAGCACACCGTCAACAGCCTGGCTGCGCCCCTGGTCGGCTGCCGCCAGGACGGTGGCCTCTGGCGGATCTTCACGCACCTGGTCGAAAACCACCGCGGCCAGCCCCTCAGCTTCGAGCGCCGCCAGCACCGGTTGCACCAGGCCAATGGCCATCAGCCCGGGATCGGTCACCAACAGCGGCCTGGAGACACCCAGCCGCCGGCACTGGTCGGCCAGCTGCAGCGCGCTTCCCGCGCCACTGATGATTCGCCTGACAGTGTTAAATTCGAAGCCCTGCATGGTTCCCGCCCCTCTCGCCGCTACATGTATCGTTACATGGTAATAATAACTTTACCGCGGGCGCGCCGTTCAATCATGCAATTATAGGCCTCTTCATACTGTTCCAGCGGGAACACGTCGGTCACCACGGGGTTCAACTTGCCGGCGGCGAACAGCTCCCACAGCTCGGCGATATTCTGCAGATGCACCTTGGGTTCCTCGCCGGTAAATCGGCCCCAGAAAACCCCGACGATGGAGCAGCCCTTCAGCAGGGTGAGGTTCAGGGGGATTTTGGGGATGGGACCACTGGCAAAGCCGATAACAAGGTAGCGACCGTTCCACGCCATACTGCGGATGGCCGGCTCGGCGTACTCTCCACCGACCGGGTCATACACCACATCAACCCCTTTGCCGCCGGTGAGTTCCTTGACGGCGTCCTTGAGCGAGGTGGTGCTGTAGTTGATTACCTCGTCGGCACCCAGCTGTTTGCACAGGGCCAGTTTTTCATCCGAGCTGGCCGCGGCGATCACCCTGGCGCCCATCAGTTTGCCCAGCTCTATGGCCGTGGTACCCACGCCTCCGGCCGCGCCCAGCACCAGCATGGTCTCCCCGGGCTGGATGTTGGCGCGCTGCTTGAGCGCGTAGTAAGAAGTAAAATAGGTTATGGAGACACCCGCCGCCTGTTCGAAGCTGAGCGCGTCGGGCATGGGGAAGACAGCGTTCTCGTTAACCGCGATCTGCTCGCAGAAGGCGCCGGTTCCGGAAGCCGAAATGACCTTGTCACCGACCTTGAAGCGGGTCACTGCAGCGCCCACTGCCTCGATTTCACCGGAACATTCGTTGCCCGGAATAAAGGGCAACTCCGGTTGAAACTGGTATTTTCCCTGGATAATCAGTACATCCGGGAAGTTGAGCCCGGCGGCTTTCACCCGCACCCGCACATCGTGCTCACCCAACTCCGGCTCAGGCCAGTCCGACACCAGCTCCAGTTTTTCCGGCAGGCCGTGTTCCCTGCATACCACTGCTTTCATATTGTCTCCCGCTATTCATTGACTGCCGCGCCGGATCGCCCCGGCGCCGCAAACTGGTTTACCTGTCAGGCAACCTCAAACAAACCGGCGGCGCCCATGCCGCCACCGACGCACATGGTAATCACGACGTACTTGACGCCGCGGCGCTTGCCCTCGATCAGGGCGTGGCCGATCATGCGCGAGCCGCTCATGCCATAGGGGTGGCCGATGGAAATGGCGCCGCCATTGACGTTGAGCTTGTCATTGTCGATGCCCAGCTTGTCGCGACAGTAAAGCACCTGAACCGCGAACGCTTCATTGAGTTCCCACAAGCCAATATCGTTCACCGTGAGGCCGTGCTGCTTGAGCAGTTTGGGCACGGCGAATACGGGGCCGATTCCCATCTCATCCGGGGCGCAGCCCGCCACCGCGATACCGCGATAGATACCCAGCGGCTCCAGGCCCTCCTGTTGGGCAACCTTGGCATCCATGATCAACTGCGCGGACGAACCGTCAGACAGCTGTGAGGCATTGCCCGCGGTAATAGTGCCGCCTTCGATAACGGTCTTGAGACCCTGCAGGCTCTCCAGCGTGGTTGCGCGTATTCCCTCGTCGGCGGATACCGTGCCCTCGGCCTCTGACGCATTGCCGGTGGCCTTGTCCCAAACGGTGCGCTTGCAGGTTACCGGCACCAGTTCGTCGGCATATTTACCTGCCGCGTAAGCCGCGGCGGTACGCTGCTGTGATTGCAGGCCGTACTCGTCCATGGCATCGCGGGAGATGTTGTAGCGCTTGGCGACAACCTCGGCGGTCTGCAGCATGGGCATGAAGTAGTTGGGCTCGATAGCCATAAGGCTGTCGTCCACCAGGCGGTGGAGGTTCATGTGCTCATTCTGAACCAGGGAAATAGACTCCAGGCCGCCGCCAATGACACAGCTCATGCCATCGTGAATCACCTGCTTGGCGCCGGTCGCAACCGCCATCAGGCCAGAGGAGCACTGGCGGTCCATGGTCATCCCGGCGGTCGTGTTCGGCAACCCGGCGCGAATCGCGATCTGGCGCGCCACATTACTACCCGTAGCGCCCTGTTCCATGGCGCAGCCCATGATCACATCTTCCACTCGCGCCGGGTCGATACCCGCGCGCCTGACCACTTCCGCCACAGAGGCGGCGCCCAGGCTGGCGCCTCCCAGGCTATTGAAGCCCCCACGGTAGGCCTTGCCAATAGGGGTCCGCGCCGTCGCCACGATTACTGCTTCTTTCATAAATTGTCTCCCTGATGCGACGCCGCTCGAGCGGCGGCCGCGAAATTGGTGGTGTTAGTCCAGTTTGATACCCAGGCCTTCGGCGGCCTTGGCGGTAAACTTTATGGTCTGCTCAAATCCTGCCTGTGGCACTTTCTCGCCTTCTGTGGCTGTTATGGCGGCCCAGTTCGCCGCGATACCTTCCGGTGTCTGTTCGTCCGGAGACAGCCATGTGCCATCTGTCTCAACTATCTTGGCTACGGCGTAGGCGCCCGCGCCAGCACACAACACGGTGCGATTGGGGGCGTCGTCACTCACCAGGTACAACACCGCCGGGGTGACGGTTTCCGGTGACAACAGTTCAAAGGCGCCCTCGGGAATCAGGCCCTCGGTCATGCGGGTGCCCGCGGTAGGCGCCAGGGCGTTTACCCGGATATCGTACTTGGCTCCTTCCTGTACCAGGGTGTTCATCAGGCCGATCACACCCATCTTGGCGGAGCCGTAGTTGCTCTGGCCGAAATTCCCGTACAAGCCGCTGGAAGAGGTGGTCACCACCACCCGGCCGTAGCCCTGGTCGCGCATGATGTCCCAGCAGGCCTTGGTGCAGTGCACGGTGCCCATCAGGTGCACATCCAGTACCAGCCTGAAATCCTCCAGTGAACCCTTGGCAAAACTCTTGTCGCGCAGGATGCCGGCATTGTTGACCAGGATGTCCACCCGGCCCCACTTGTCCACGGCCGCTTTGACCATGGCCTCGACCTCGTCATACCTGGCCACATTGGCGCCATTGGCGATGGCCTCACCGCCCAGCGCCTCGATCTCCGCCACCACCGCCTGCGCGGCGGCGCTGGAGCCGCCGGTGCCGTCCTTGGCACCGCCCAGGTCGTTGATTACTACTTTGGCGCCGCGTTTGGCGAGTTCTATCGCGTGGCTTCTACCCAGCCCCTGGCCAGCCCCGGTGACAATGGCGACCTTGCCGTCATAACGAATAGTCATTGCTGTGCTTCCTCATAAATAGCCTGAAATCAGTTGCCTGCCGTACCGCTTATCCGGCGATCATCATGGCCAGCCATTCGGCGACCAGTGCCGGAGTTTCCTCACCCTCGATCTCGACAGAGACGGCCTGCTTAATAAGGAAGCGGTTGTCATCCTTGCGATCCACACCGACAATCGACAGGTGGGCACGCACTCTCTTACCGGCGCGTACAGGCGCCGGGAAGCGCACTTTGTCGAAACCGTAGTTCAGGCCCATCACGATATTTTCCGGAACGATACCTTTGCCCTCCACCATCTTGGGCAGCAGTGAGAGGGTCAGGAAGCCGTGGGCGATTGTGCCGCCAAAGGGAGTCTGCGCCGCCTTTTCCTCATCCACGTGAATGAATTGGTGGTCTTCTGTACAGTCGGCAAACGAGTTGATGCGATCCTGGCCCACCACTATCCACTCGCTGGGCGGGAATTTGGTTCCCACCTCATTGACCATCTCATCCTTGGGTACAATTTTTACTGCCATGGCGTATTCCTCTTCGGTCTGTAATGAAAGAATCGGTCAAATATAGTCGAACATGGGATTTTCGCCTGAAGCGGCGGGCGCCGGGTTAACTGCGCACTTGCCAGAGAGCCTGTCAGAGAGAGCACGGCAGAAATCCTGGGAGGCGAAACCCGGCAAAAAACGGATTTGAACATACAGTATGTATTTAGTTCTTTCAAGTATTTTTGGCTTTGTCACTGTCTGCTATGCTGATCGCCACCCGTTGCAAAACAGCGCTTTGTGGAGGCCGCCACGTGAGCACAAAACCGCACGCACCACCGCTTAGCCTCGTGCAGACGCTGGCGGACCGCTTCGCCGGAAAGCTGCCGGGAAACGAACCCTGCGGGCTCGGCGTACCGGTTGAACATTACACCGACCAGCAGCGCTTCGAGGCAGAGCGCAAGCGCCTGTTCCTGCGGCGCCCCCTGATTATCGGCCACGAATCACAGATCCCGGCGCCAGGAGACAGTATCGTCTACGATTGGCTTGGCTTGCCGCTGATCACCATGCGCGACAAGAGCGGCAAGCTGGGCACTTTCATGAACGTCTGCCGGCACCGCGGCATGCGCCTGGTGCAGGAGCAGGGCCAGACCTGCCTGCGTTCGCTGGTCTGTCCCTACCACCAGTGGACTTACGGCCTGGACGGATCCCTGCGCAATATTCCGCGCCGCGAGAGCTTCGGCGAGATCGACCTGTCTGACAGGGGCCTGGTAGCCCTGCCCACCGAGGTTCGCAACGGTTTGATATGGATAAAGGCCCGGCCAGGAGAGGCCCGGCCAGGAAAGGCCCGGCCAGGAGAGGCCCGGCCGGGAGCAGCAGAGCCCGCTGGAACAATGGGGCTGGACCAGCACCTGGCCGGACTTGACGCCGACCTCGATGAATTCGCCCTCGCCGACTATCACTTCTTCAGGCAAAACGTCAGAACCGTAGCCTGTAACTGGAAGCTCATACAGGACGCTTTCCTGGACGGCTACCATGTGACCCGCCTGCACAAGGACACGGTAGGCGCATTCTTCCCGGACGCCCTGTCCACCTCAGACCGGCTGGGTGACCATATCCGGTCGGCGGTGGCGCGCAATGAGATTGCCGAGGCCGCAGACTGCGCCGGCAGCGAGCTTGACCTGCGTCATCACGCCACCTTCGCCTATACCGTTTTTCCCAATGCCATCATTATCTTTCACCCGGACTATACGAGCGTTATCAGCCTGTTCCCGCTGAGCCCGGACCAGACCATCTTCGCCCACAGCATGCTCGTGCCGCGACCACCGGCATCAGCCGGGGAGCAGGATCACTTCGAGCGCTCCTTCGAGCTGATCGACCAGGGAGTGTTCCAGGCTGAAGATATATTTGTCTCGGAAGGCGCCCAGCGCGGCATGCGCTCGGGCGCAAACCGGGAGCTGTTGTTCGGCGGTCTGGAGGAATCGGCAGTGCAGTTCCACCAGACCATCGAGCGGGAGTTGGCCTGAGGCTTAACCGTCCCGGAAGGTCGCGTTGACATCCGCCTGCTGCGCATACTTGCGCAGCTCGTTACGGCCCACCACCATACGATGCACCTCGTCCGGGCCATCCGCCAGGCGCAGGGTGCGCTGTGCCATATACATACCCGCCAGCGGTGTGTCCTGGGAAATACCCAGGGCGCCGTACATCTGGATAGCCTGATCGACGATACGTATGGAGACATTGGGCACCGCGGTCTTGATCATGGAAATCCAGATCCTGGCCTCTTTGGGATCGGTGTTGTCCATCATCCACGCGGTTTTCAGCGTGAGCAGGCGCGCCTGCTCTATGTCCATACGCGCCTGGGCGATGATGTCGATGTTGCCGCCGAGGCGGGCCAGCGGTTTGCCGAAGGCGATGCGTGACAGTGAGCGCTCACACAGTAGCTGCAAGGCTTTTTCCGCGGCGCCGATAGCGCGCATGCAGTGATGTATGCGGCCGGGCCCGAGGCGGCCCTGTGATATCTCAAAACCACGACCGGCGCCGAGAATCATATTATCCCTGGGCACCCGCACGTTGGTGAATTTCTGGTGCATATGGCCGTGGGGCGCGTCGTCCATGGAGAAAACGTTCATCGGCCGCAAGTTTTCGAAGCCGGGCGTGTTGGTTGGCACCAGTATCTGCGACTGCTGCAGGTGCTTGGGGGCCTCGGGGTCGGTTTTCACCATTACGATCATGATCTTGCAACGCGGATCGCCGGCACCCGAAACGTAGTGCTTCTCGCCGTTGATTACCCACTCGTCGCCTTCGAGTACCGCGGAGGTACAGATATTGGTGGCGTCTGACGACGCAACACCCGGCTCCGTCATTGCATAGGCAGAGCGGATCTCCCCGTTCATCAATGGCTCCAGCCACTGCTTCTTCTGGGCCTCACTGCCGTATTTGTGCAGCACCTCCATATTCCCGGTGTCCGGAGCGGCGCAGTTGAACACCTCGGCGGCGATATGGGATTTACCCATTTCCTCGGCCAGGTATGCGTACTCCACGGTATTGAGACCGGAGCCGGCCTCGCCGTCTGTCAGGAAGAAATTCCAGAGGCCGCGAGAGCGCGCCTTTTCCTTCAGCCCCTCCATGATCTCGACCTGGCGAGCGGTAAACTGCCAACGATCACCCACGCCGATTTCACTGAGATATTCGCTCTCGACAGGCTCGATCTCCTGCTCCATAAAGCTTCTGACATCGGCCAGTATCGGCGCGATTTTTTCGCTGATTCCTAAATCCATTGTGCTCTCCTCGTTAACTAATTCGGGTATGTCGGTTTTTACGGGTCAGGACTTGCTGCCAGCCGCCAGCTCCGCGGCGTAGTCCGCCTTCAGCTGGCGCTTGAAAATTTTGCCCGATGCAATGCGGGGCAGCGGTTCGCCGCAAAACCAGATATGTGCAGGCAACTTGAAACTCGCTATATGCGGGGCCATATGCTCGCGCAGCGCTTCGGCGCTCAGGCTGGCCCCCTCGTGCAGTACCACGGCCGCGCCCACGATTTCGCCGAGGCGCTCATCCGGCAGGCCGAATACGGCGGCTTCAAACACATCCGGATGGCTGTAGATAGCCGCCTCCACTTCGAGGCAACTGATATTTTCGCCGCCGCGAATAATGATTTCCTTGATGCGATCGACGATGTACAGGAACCCGTCCTCATCGAGATAGCCCACGTCACCAGTGTGGAACCAGCCGTTGATAAAGGCATCGGCGGTGGCCTCAGGCTTGTTCCAGTAACCCACAACATTGGCCGGGGACTTGATGCAGACCTCACCGCGCTCGCCGGCGGGCAGCGCGTTGCCGTCCTCGCTGAGAATCCTGAACTCGGTTACCGCCGGCACTGTCCGCCCCGTGCTGTTGGGGTTGGCCAGATAGAAAGCGCCGGCGTTCACGGCGCCCAGGGCATTGGTCTCCGTGAGGCCATAACCGATACCCGGCGTGGCGCGCTTGAAAGTGCCGCTGATCTTGCCCACCTGGTCGGGCGGCCGTGCGGCGCCGCCGGCCATGATGTCCACCAGGGAAGATATATCCCTGTCGGACTTCGCCGCGGCAGCCTGCAGTTCGGCGGACATGGTGGGCACACCGTTGAACCAGGTGATGCGCTCCTGCTCGATCAGCCGCAGGGCCTCCTGCGCATCCCACTTGTACATGATCACCAGTTTGCGCCCGACGATCACGGACATCATGAACGCGGAGTGACTGGCGGTGCAATGAAACAGGGGAATGGTCAGCAGTCCCGCCGGGGGGTATTTGGCCCCGGATTCCACCTCACCCGCCATCTGTTTCGAAACCACCCCCATCAGCATCCAGCTGTAAAGCGCGGACAGTATCCCCCGGTGAGACGACAGGGCGCCCTTCGGGTGCCCGGTGGAACCGGAGGTGTACATAATCGTCGCGTAGTCGTCAGCCGCCACCTCGACATCAGGCATCGCCGCGCCCGCGAACTCGGCGACCAGCTCAGCGAATGGCTTGTGCTCGATGTCGAGGCCGGCGCAATCATCCACGGAGACAATGTGCAGGTCGTGGCGCCCGGCAATCGGCATGAGGCGCTCTATCCTGGCCCGGTCAGCCACTACCACTTTAGCGCCACTGTCCTGGAAACCGTAATCGAGTTCCTCCGTGGTCCACCAGGCGTTCATGGGCACCGCGACCGCCCCGATCGATGTCACGGCGACAAACGCCATCATCCACTGGGGATTATTGCGGCTGAGGATCGCCACCCGATCGCCCTTGCGCACGCCGAACCGCTCCACCAGGCCCATCGCGAACTCGGCGCTGTGGTTGTAGGCCTGGCCGTAGGTATAGCGCTCCTGCTGGTAGACCGCGAAGTCCTTGTCCGCATGCCGCAGCATGTTGAGAAAATAGGCTCCCAGGTTTGCGGGCATTGCGCTGTAGTTGCGGTACTCGATACCACCGATATCGATGGTTTCCACGGCGAAGGGCTGGCCGGGCGCCGTCAGGGCGGCGGCCAGTTCATCGAACTTCTGTACCTCGGCATTCATCAGCTTCACCCCGTTTCCCGCACTGCCCTAGAAACCGCTCAGTAGAGCAAACCGGTCCAGGTGGTAGTTGTAATCGCCAAAGGTATGTTGGGCCACCCGGGCGCGCTTGATAAAAAAGCCTATTTCATACTCATCCGTCATGCCGATACCGCCGTGCATCTGGATCGCCTCGTTGCTGGCGCGCTGGGCGACCTCACACAGCTTGGCCTTGGCGGCGCTGGCCAGCAGGGCCAGCTCCTGCTCACCATCGTCGATGGCGTGCAGCGCCTGCAATACGATCGAGCGCGCCAGCTCAAGCTCGGCGAACAACTCGGCCGCGCGGTGTTGCAAGCCCTGGAAGGAACCGATGACTTTGCCGAACTGCTTGCGTTCCTTGAGGTAGGTCACGGTACGCTCAAAGGCTTCCACGGACAAGCCCAGCAACTCTGCCGCCAGGCCGATATTGGCGATATCCAGGGTGCGGCTGAGGCCGCCCCACGCATCGCCCTCGGCGCCGAGCAAATTGGCCGCCGGCACCCGCACCTTGTCCAGGACCAGGGCGCCCACATTGCGCGAATCAACCATTTCGCGCCGCTCCACCGACAGGCCAGCTGTGGCTGCATCCACCAGCAGCGCGCTCAATCCCTGCTGCTGGCCCACGTCGCCACCGGTACGGGCGATCACGATAAACTGGTTGGCCGACGCCGCATCCAGCACCATCAGCTTACTGCCGCTGATCACGAAATCGTCACCGTCACGGCGGGCGCTTGTCGCGGTCTGTTGGGGCGCATGGTGCCCGCGCTCCTGCAGCGCCAGCGTAATCAGCTGCTCCCCGGCGGCGATGGCCGGCAGCAAGCGCCCTTTCTGTTCGCTATTGCCCAGCTCCGAAATGAGCGTGGCGGCGATCAGCACCGTCGACTGCAGCGGGCTGGCGCTCAGGTTGCGCCCCGCCTGCTCCAGGACGAGGCCGAGGCCGGTGTAGCCGTACCCCAGACCGCCAAACTCTTCGGGAATGGCGATACCGGCCCAGCCCATAGCGGCCATCTCCGCCCACACATCGCTGTCAAAACCCTGCGCGTTGTCGCTGTCACGCAGCTTGCGCAAATGCGCCACGGTGGCCTTTTCCGCCAGGAAACCCGCGGCCGATTCCTTGAGCATCACCTGCTCTTCAGTCAATACCAGTGCCATGATTCGATACTCCTCGTCTGTGCGCCGCTCAGGCGTCCGGCAGGCCAAGCACGCGCTTGGAGATAATGTTCAGTTGTACCTCTGAGGTACCGCCCTCGATGGAGTTACCCTTGGAGCGCAACCAGTCCCGGCTGACCACGCCGTCGCGGTATTCCGGGCCGTCCCAGCCCAGCGCCTGCTCGCCCAGGGCCGCCAGATTCAACTCGTTGCGCCGCTTGTTCAGCTCGGTGCCGTAGTACTTGAATATAGAGGAGGCGGCGCCGAGGCCCTGCCCGGCCTTTGCCTCGTCGCCCACCCTCGCCATCGTGGCCGCGAATGCCAGTGTGTCCAGCTGGTACTGGGCGATGACCTGCCGCAATATGCCGTTAGCGAGACGGCCGGAAGAGTCGCTGCCGATGGCTTCAACCGCCATCTGGCCGACAGATTTTTTAGGGGCGGCGCCAAAGCCGGAAATCATCTCGCGCTCATGGGTCAGCAGGTACTTGGCGATAGCCCAGCCCTTGCCCTCTTCGCCGATAAGATTACTTTTGTAAGCTTTTACATTGTCAAAAAAGGTCTCGCAAAAAGGCGAGGAGCCGCTGATCAGCTTGATCGGGCGGGTAGTCACGCCGGGGCTGGCCATGTCAAACAGGACAAAGCTGATACCCTCGTGCTTGCTGCCGCTGTTGTCCGTGCGCACCAGGCAGAAGATCCAGTCTGACTTGTCGGCATAGCTGGTCCAGATTTTCTGGCCGTTGATCAGGTAGTGGTCGCCCTTGTCTTCCGCTTTCGTGGCGAGGCTGGCCAGGTCGGAACCCGCGTTTGGTTCCGAGTAGCCCTGGCACCAGCGGATTTCGCCGCGGGCGATTTTCGGCAGGTGTTCCAGCTTCTGCTCCTGGGAGCCGAAGTGCAGCAGCGCCGGGCCCAGCATCGAAATACCGAAACTGTCCAGGGGCGAGCGGGCATTGATCCTGGCCATCTCCTGGCGCAGGACTTTTACTTGTTCCTTGTCGAGGCCGCCACCACCGTACTCTTTCGGCCAGTGGGGTACCGTCCAGCCGCGCGCCGCCATGCGGTCGCACCAGACCTTCTGGTCGGGATGGTCGATCTCGGGGTTGCGCCCGCCGTTATACAGGTCGTCGAACCCCTTGACGGGGGTGCGCATGCTTTCTGGGCAGTTTTCTTCAAGCCAGGCGCGTGTCTCCTGGCGGAACTGTTCAAGGTCGCTCACGGGAATGCCTCGTTAGTCATCGCGGGAACGCAACAACCCGGCCGGGCCGGGATTATCGTGCTCCCTGGTTGCAGACATGAGGCCCGCGCCGAGCGACGGGACCCCCAAATCGGATTTGAACATACAGTATGTTTTACTTTCACTCAAGTATCTTTTGGGCAATCGCCGTACCCGATCCGCGTTGACAGACCGCGCCTGTCGGGTGGAACCGACAGGGGGAAACCCATGGCGTGGCACGGCCCGGGCTCGAAGACACAAAAAAGGGCGTGCCACAGGACACACCCTTCCAGAAAAACGCTCCCCGACCCCGAGGGAGCGATGTAAAGCCGGCCTTTACCCGATCAGAACTCCATGATCAGCTCTGCACCATAGGTGCGCGGTTGCAGATAGGTGGACGCCGTTGCGCCTATCAGGTAATTGGCGTCATCGCGGTTTGCGAGGTTTTTGCCCCAGATCGCAAACTGCCAGTCGGCGCTGAACATTTTCATATCGGCGAGGCTGATGCGCCCATTGAGCAGGCCGAAAGCAGCCACCTCCACATCACCAAACTCCGTATTGGCCAGGGCGTACTGGCTGTCCTGCCAGGAGTAGTCGAGGTGAAACTGCAGCTCCCCGATGCTCACCGGCAGGGAGTAGTCGGTGCTTACCGCAAAGGCATTTTCCGGCGCCCAGACCAGTTCCGTGGTATCCGAGCGATCCGAGCCATCGGGGAAGATAGCATCGTTGATCGTGTAGTCCACGTAGGCGTAGTTGAAGCTGATCAGGAAGCGCTCCGTTATCGCCGCCTGCATATCTATTTCAGCGCCATAGATATCCGCATTGCCGGAATTGAATACCTCCACAAACTGGGGGTTGTTCACGGGGTCCGGCAGGTAGTCCAGAATGATGTCATCGACCTCCATGTAGAACGCCGCGGCGTTGAAGCGCAGGGAGTTGTCCATAAACTGCGACTTCCAGCCCAACTCGAAAGAGGTGACCGTCTCCTGGTCGAAGGCCTGGTCGAAATCCAGGCCATTGCGACTGGAACCGCCGGAGCGAAAACCCGTGGCGACCTTGGTGTAGGTGGAAATAGCGTCCGTCCAGTTGTAGTCGGCCACTGCCGTGTAATCAAACTTGTCCTTGTCCGAGCTGGAGGCTCCCGGCCCGAAGCTGTTCCACAGCAGGCCGTCGTTGGTACGCTTGGCATCGCGCTGATCGTCGGTGTAGCGCACGCCCGCGGTGAGGTCGAGACGGTCGTTCAATATATTGGGGGTCCAGGTCGCCTGACCGAAGCCAGCCCAGGATTCGATGTCGGTTTTCACCGTGTACTCGCCGAGGTACAGCGGGTAAAAAGCGGCGAAGTCCGTACAGAACGGATCTGACGTGGAGCCATCGCTGCAAGGGGTAGGCGGGAAGTTGGTCAGGTCCAGGGCAATGATGCCGGTCTGGTCCACGGTGGCCCGGTCGAGATACTGGCGCTCGGACTGGTCGCCGTTTTCGTTGTAATAGTAAAGGCCCGCCACATAGCTGAGCCGCTCCGCGCTGCCCACCAGTTGCAGTTCCTGGGAGAACTGGTCGTCGTCGGTGGCGGTGTATACCTCCAGCGAACCGGTGTCCCCAAAGGACTGGGCGAAGTTCTGGGACGCATCGTCGTCCAGGTTGCGGTAGCCGGTAATCGATTTCAGCGACAACTGGTCATTGATCTCGTAGCTGAGGGTGAGGTTGTGGCCCTCGACCTTGGTCTTGGTATCCGGCAGGTAATAGGCGTATTTGCCGCCGCCGGTGGGGGTGCGGGTTTCCTTCAGGCGGCTGGTGAAGCTGTCGGTGACAGGTTCGTAGGCGGGGCTGAGTCCCCCGACCGGTCCGCCATACTGGAAGTAGCCCGGTCCCGTGGTCATATCGGAGTAGTCAAAGCTGTAATCGGCGAGAAACTTCTCGATACCGTCATACCGCAGGGCAACGCGATAGCCCTCGTTCTCCTTCTTGTAGAAATCCGTGTAATCCAGACCCGGCTGGCGGTTGGGGCCGCTGTTATCCACCCAGCCGTCGCGGTCGGACAGCGCCGCGGTCAGTTTGGCGCTAAAACCGGCCATGCTCGGCAGGTTCAGGTGGCTGGTGGAGCGCCAGCTGTCGAAATTCCCGACACCCGCGGTCTGCTTGAAACCCAGCTCGCCGGTGGGCTTGGCGCTTATGAAGTTGATCGCACCGGCCGTGCTGTTGCGACCGTACAAGGTGCCCTGCGGGCCGCGCAGGATCTCCACCCGCTCAAGTTCCGCCAGGTCAGCCAGCAAGCCGCTGGAGCGAGCGGCGTAAACGCCGTCGTAATACAGGCCCACGGTGGGGTCCTTGGTGATCACCACCGAATCGGCGTTGCCGATACCCCGGATAAACAGGGCCATGTTGTTGCTGGAGGTGGGGTAGGAAGGCATCTGCAGACTGGGCGAGGTCATACCGATGTCCTGGGCATCGATCAGTCGCATGGACTCGATCGCTTCGGAGTCGTAGGCGTAAATGGATATCGGAATATCCTGCAGTGATTGCGTGCGTTTCTGCGCGGTGACAATCACCTCTTCCAGCTGGGCGAAGGCGTTACCGGCAGCCAGGCCGGATGCCATGAGCACCGCCAGTGGCAGGGCTTTGCGGAAAAGTATCGAAGGCATCGTAGTGCTCCATTTTATTTGTGTAGTCGGCGGGTGCGATTGCGGCGACCGCTCCCGGGGGATTAACCCTCGGCTAAATATACGAGCTTAGTTGCCCGGGAAAATGTGAAGTATTCACATAAGCTCTACGGCAATATCGGGTTTTATTGTTTAATATCAATGTTTTACAGAATATGCCGAGGCGACTGGCAGGTGAAACCCGCGCGCGGGAACAATAGTTGAACCACCGCCCCAGCCGATCACCCTCACCACATTAACCCTGCTAATTGCAAGGGCTTGGATTGCAATCCTCGCTCGCTATAATGCCACCGTTTTTTTACTCGGAGCAGGACGCCCCCCATGCCAAGACACCCCCTCTATCTCGCTATCGCCGCCTCATTGACCAGCCTGCCGACCCTGGCGGATCACATGGAAGAACTGGTCGTAACCGCCACCCACAGCACCCGCACCATCGACGTCACCAACGCGCTGGTCATCTCCCCGGATGTTGCCGAGCTGCTCAAGGAAGCGCCCGGCGCCAACGTCAACAGCAACGGCCCCCTGACCGGCATCCCCCAGTATCGCGGGATGTACGGCTCCCGCATCGCCACGGCTATCGACGGCAACCAGTTGGCCCCTTCCGGGCCCAACTGGATGGATCCGCCCATTTCCTATGTGGTCGGCAGTCAGCTGGAGTCGCTGGAGGTTTACCGCGGCATCGTCCCGGTAAGTGTCGCCCAGGAGTCCATAGGCGGCGCCATCGACGCCCGCATCGACAAGGGCGCGTTCAGCGACAGCAGCGACTTCGGCGCCACCGGCAGGGCCATGAGCAGCGCCCAGTCTGTCAATGGCGGCTACAGCGTGAACAGCAATCTCTACGCCAGCAACGACCAGCACCGTCTCAAGTTGGCCGCACTTACCGAAAGCGGGAATAACGCCGATTTTCCGGACGGCAAGATTCTCCCGACCAAATACGAACGCGACCGCTACGACGTCGGCTACGGTTTTCGCAGCGGCAGCCACACCTTCCAACTCGACTATGGCTACAACGACACCGGGGACACCGGCACCCCGGCGCTGCCCATGGATATCCGTTACATACACGGCGACCTCTACAACTTCGGCTACCAGGTCGAGGCGGGGCCCGACACCACGATTGAGCTGGCACTCTATGGCAGCGAGTTGCGCCACAGCATGGACAACTACAAATTGCGGCAACCCCCGGCCTCCGCGGCCGACTGGCGCCGCAACACTGCAAAAAGTGACAACCTTGGCTTCAGGCTGGAGGGAACCCTGCGGGACGACGGCGGCATGTGGACCCTCGGCACCGACGGTTTCGACTCTACCCATGACTCCGACATCGACAATCCCAACAACGCGATGTTCTTCGTGCGCAACTTCAATTCCGCCGAGCGCGAGGTGCTGGGCGCGTTTGTCGAACGCCAGCAGAGCCTGGGCGCAAACTGGACGGCGGAGTTCGGGGCGCGCTATAACCGGGTCGACATGGACGCGGGCAAGGTGGACGGCACTCCCGCCATGATGATGCCTCCCGCGCAGATGCTGCGGGATGAGTTCAATAACGCCCAGCGCAGCCAGACCGACAACAATGTGGATCTGGTGGCCAAGGCCTGGTTCGCCGCCAGTGACAGCAGCAGCTGGTACCTCGGGGTCGCGCGCAAGAACCGATCACCCAGTTACCAGGAACGCTACCTGTGGTTGCCGCTGGAGGCCACCGCCGGGCTCGCCGACGGCAACACCTACACCGGCACCATAGCGCTGGACCCCGAAACCTCCAACCAGGTTGAATTCGGCCTCGATTTCAGCGGTGAGCGCCTGACCCTTTCCCCCCGCATCTTTTATAACAAGGTGGATGACTACATCCAGGGCACCCCCAGCGAATCGGCGGCAGCGGTGATGTTCGTCAACATGATGAGCGGCGGCAAGGCGCCGCCTCCCCTGCAGTTCAACAATGTGGATGCGAAGCTCTACGGTTTCGATATGGACTGGTCCCTGCAGCTGGATGATCACTGGGCCCTGTCCGGCCTGCTCAACTACGTGCGCGGCGAGCGCGACGACATCAATGACAATCTCTACCGCATCGCACCCCCCAACGCCAGCTTCCGCCTGGGCTATGCAGAGGCGACCTGGAGCGCCAGCGTGGAGGGCGTGGTCTACGACCAGCAGAACAATGTCAGCGCAACCAACTCGGAGCAGAAGACCTCCGGTTACGGGCTGGTAAACCTCAAGGCCACCTGGCAGGCCACGCAGGGACTACAGCTTGCAGCGGGGGTGGATAACCTGTTCGACCGGGAATACCGCGACCACCTCAATGGCTACAACCGTGCGGCCAATCCCGACATTGCCCTGCGGGAACGCCTCCCGGGCTACGGCATCAACGCCTTCGCCCGCGTCATGTACACCTTCTGATCGCGGACCGCGCCCGGGGTCCTGGCCACAAGCCCCTGTCCCCGGGCGCCGCTTATCGTTAATATCGGCCCAGTGGCACGCAAGCTGACTATAATTATCCCAACAGCGTGACCCAGGGGGCCTGACGATGATAAGAATGGGCGGCACCGACGCCATGATGCTGTCCAGCGAGACGCCAAGTGCCTACATGCACACCTTCAAGGTGGCTATCCTGGACCCGTCCACGGACCCCGAGGGATGGTCGTTCCAGAAATACCATGACGACTTCGCCAGCCGTATCCACCTGGTGCCCCTGTTTCGCTGGAAATTCGCCCCCTCACCGCTGGGCATAAACCACCCGATGTGGGTGGACGACCCCAATTTCAACCTCGAATACCACGTGCGCCGGGTAGCCTGCCCCGCGCCCGGCGATCACAAAGCCCTCTGCGAGTTCATGTCGTCGGTATACGCCTACCAACTCGACCGCAGCCGCCCGTTGTGGATGTCCTGGGTGGTCGAGGGCCTGCAGGGCGGCAAGGTGGCGATCGTGGCACTGGTGCACCACGCCTATGTGGACGGCGTGGGCGCGGCGTTCAACCTGCAACAGCTGTACCGATCAGAACCGGGCTGGAAGCCGCCACCGACCCCGCCCTGGCAACCGCGACCCTGGCCCTCCTGGGGCAAGCGATTGTGGTGGGGAGCGCGCGACCTGCCCAGGGTACTGGGCAGAAACCTGCCGCGCGTCATCGGCGGCATCCGCAAGAAAAAGGCACTGGACAAGCGCCTCGCCGAGCAGGGCAGACCGCCCCACCCCTACATGTCCATGATGCGGCGCACGCCGCTGAACGTCTCGCTTTCGTACGGCCGCACGTTCGTGTGCGACAGCCTGCCGCTGGATCAATTCAAGCTCGCGAGCAAAGGCTTCGGCGTCACCATCAACGACGTATTCCTGTGCTGTGCCGCCGGCGTACTGCGCCGCCTGCTGCGGGACAAGGACTACAACCCGGACCAGCATCCCCTGATCGCCGGAACGCCTTTCGCGGGGCCGAGACCGGAGGGCTGGCAGGGTCTGGGCAATTTCGCGACGGCCGACTACTGCTGGCTGCACTCCGAAATCGAGGACCCTGTCGAGCGCCTGCGAGCCAGCCACCAGGCCGCGGTAGAGATGAAGGAACACATGAAAGCCACGGTGGAAGCGGGCGCCGACCTGAGTGCCCTGTTCCAGGTGTGCCCGCCATGGATCATGAGTATTGTGAGCTGGTATATCAAACGGCAGGAGGGCGGCCTTGGCATGTTCGGCAACCTGGTCCTGTCCAATGTGCCGGGACCGCGGGAGCCGATTTTTTTCAATAACTACAAGCTCGACAGCTGGTTTTCCACCGGGCAGGTATTTGACGGTTCCTGCATCAACATCACCATGTGGAGCTACTGCGGCCACGCCAATCTCTGCATACTGGCCGACTCCAAGGTGATCGCCGACGGCTGGGTTCCACTTGCCTATTTCAAGGAAGAGCTGGACAGACTGGTTGCACTCATTCCGGCCACCAACACCGACAAGGAAACGACTTCATGAGCAAACTGTCTCCCGTAGACCTGAGCTTCCTGGTACTCGAAGCACCCACCCGCCAAATGCACATGACCGCATACCAGGTGTTTCGCCTGCCCAGGGGTGAAAGACAGACTTACATCCCGCGCCTGCTGGCGGCCTACCGCAGCGGCCCGGTCGCCAGGCCATTCAACCAGAAGCTCAAGTGGCTGGAGGGCGGTGGTGTAGCCTCGTGGGAAACCGTGGAGCCGGATTTGCGCTACCACGTCAGGCATATTGCGGTACCCGCACCAGGCAGCATGCAAGCCCTGTCGGACATTGTCTCCTTCCTCAACAGCCCCCTGCTGGACCGAACACTGCCCCTGTGGGAGTGCTACATCATCGAGGGCCTGGAGGACGACCAGTTCGCGATCATGGTGAAGGTTCATCACGCCATGATTGACGGCATGGGCGCGCTGAAACTGTTCGACCAGTGTATAAGCCTCTCCCCGACCGACAAGCGCATGACCAGCATCTGGACGCCAATGGACAAACCTGCCCGGTCTCGCCCTCGCACCGGTCGGACGCAGGCGCAGAGCCTGATGGCCCGGCTCGGCAAACTGCCGACAGACCTGCTCCAGATTGGCGCCGGGGTGGCGGAACTGGGGGCGCAGAACCTGCGGCTGAAATCGTCGACGGCCGCGCTGCCCTTCGCCGCCACCAAAACCCTGTACAACAACGCCGCCGTGTCATCGGAACGCCGCTACGGCAGTTGCGAGATTCCACTGGCGCGGGTAAAGGCCCTGTCCGCCGCCACCGGCACCACGGCCAACGATGTCCTCATGACCATTATCGATCACGCCCTGCACGGTTATCTCGAGGCCCACAAGGCAGCGACGAAAGACCCGCTGGTGGCATTGATGGCAATGTCGATCCGGCAGGAAGGCCAGGAGGCATCCGGCAACCAGGCAAGCGCCGAACTGGTTCCCATGGGGAAACCCGCCGCCAGCGTGCAGGAGCGCCTGGAACAGGTCCATGCCTCGACCACCAGGATCAAGAACCGCAGCGCCAAATTGCCGGTGGCGGTGCGTCAGTTGTACGCCATGATACTGTTCGGTAGCACCACCCTCCCGGATGTCGCCACCGCGTTCAAATCAATACCCAGTATCAACCTGGTGATATCCAATATGCGTGGCCCGCAGGGCCAGCGCTACCTGGCGGGCGCGCCCCTGGTCGCCTTCCAGGGCTGCCCCATCGTACCGCCCGGCGCCGGCCTCAACGTGAGCTTTGTAACAGTGAATGAGACGATATGCCTGGGCGTGGGAGCGACCCCTGAAGCGGTAGCGGACCCTCACCAACTGACCCAGTTAATTCTGGCAGCGCTGGCGGATCTGGAAAAAGCTGCCCTGCCAAAAAAGGCCGTTACGCGCAAGTCGAAAACCAGAAAAGCTGCTGCTGGCAAAGCCAGTAGCGCGAAGGTGACTACCCGCAGAAAGGCGCCGGCCAAAGTGGCAGCCAGAACCCGGCCCAAGACCCCCAAGCGATAACATCCGCACATAACGCTAAAATAACCCTGAGGACATCCTATGAATATCAATCTCGGCCTGCACATTACCCAGCGCGCCGGCCTGTCGCCGGACCTGGAAGCCTATGTGGAGCCCTCCACTGACACCCGTCTCAGCTACGCCGGGATGAATGCACTGGTGAATCGCTGCTCATCGGTCATGATCACAGAGGGACTGCAGCCCGGCGACCGCATGGCCCTGCTGATGCAGAACTGCGTGGAGTTTGTGGCGTTGTTTTACGCGGCTGCGAAACTGGGCGTCGTGGTGGTCCCACTCAATACCCGGCTGACACCCAGTGAGCTGTCGTTCATCCTCTCGGACAGCGGCGCCAAATCGCTGTTCTACGGCGCGGAATGCGCGGAACTGGTCGCCGGCATCAAGGCCAACAAGGATCATCCGCTGGGCATCGAATCCTGGGTGCAGGCCCGCGCGGAGGCGGGAGACGATCACAGGCTCGAAACCCTGCTGGAAAACGCATCGGATGCGGAACCCGACATCGCGCACGGCGGCAATGACAACCTGTTCATCATGTATACCTCCGGCACCACCGGCCTGCCCAAGGGCGTGGTACACACCCATGAAACCATCAGCTGGGCCGCCCTGAGTTGGGTCACCACCATGGATGTCAGGTACCAGGATCGCATGTTGCTGCCGCTGCCGATGTTCCACGTTGCGGCCCTGACCGCGCTCATCGCCGGCACGGTACGCGGCGGCACGGTGATATCGATGCCCAGTTTTGACCCCATGGCCGTGTGGTCGTTGATCCGGGACGAACGTGTCACCACCGGTGGCTCGGTACCCGCCATCCTCAACTTCATGCGCCAGGTACCCGACTTTGCCACCTTCGAATCCGAGCACTTCCGCTGCTTCATTACCGGCGCCGCGCCAATGCCCAAAGCGCTCATCGAAATTTACAACGAAAAGAGCATGCAGGTAGTGCAGGGCTACGCCCTGACCGAGACGGGCGGCGGCGGTTCCTTCCTGTTGAACGAATACGCCCTGAGCAAAATCGGCTCGGCCGGGGCGCCGGCCATGTTTTGCGAAATGAGGGTGCGGGACAACGAGGGCAATATCAGCCTGCGGGGCACCGGGGAAGTGGTCATCAAGGCGCCATTTGTCATGAAGGAGTACTGGAACCGCCCGGAGGCCACGGCTGACACCTTTGACAAGGGCTGGTTTCGTACCGGCGACATCGCCGAGATCGATGACGATGGATTTATTTTCATCAAGGACAGAATCAAGGACATGATCATCTCCGGCGGGGAGAACATCTATCCCGCCGAGGTTGAAAACGTGATCATCGCCCACGGGGCGGTCTCCGAGGTGGCGGTTATCGGTCTGCCCGATGAGAAATGGGGTGAAATAGCCTGTGCGGTCGTGGTGGGCAATGAGGCCGAGACCAGCGAGGAGGACATCATCGCCTTCTGCGCCGAGAAACTGTCGCGCTACAAATTGCCGAAGAAGGTTCTGTTCATCGACGCCATACCCCGCAACCCCGCAGGCAAGGTGCTGAAGCGGGTGCTACGGGAGAATCTTGCGTAACAGGCCCTGATCCGACTCCGGCGTCTCCGCGGCGGGAAACTCCGGGGTCGGCTCGTCCGGCACCACGGAAACCGGATCGATATGGATAATGATTTCCGCCGCGGGATACACCTCCAGCAAGCGGGCTTCCACCTCGTCCGAAATCTCGTGTGCCTGCAGCAGGCCCAGTTCGTCATCCAGCTCGAGATGGAGCTGGATGAAGGTATCAATACCTGATCGGCGAGAGCGTAGATCGTGAATGCCGCGCACTTTCCTGTGGCGACAGGCGATGGCTTTGATCTGCTCCCGCTCCTCGTCCGGCAACTCGCGGTCCATGAGGTGATCCAGGGCCTGGCGAACAATCTCCCAGGCGCTGTAAACGATGTAAAGCGCGATGGCCACCGCAAACAGGGGATCAAAACCCACCCAACCGACACTGGAAAGCACCAGGGCGGCAATCACGCTGCCGTTGACCAGAAGATCGGTGCGGTAGTGCAGCGAGTCCGCACCGATAGCCAGGGAGTCGGTCGCGCGGATCACCCGGCGCTGGAAACCCAGCAGGCCGAGAGTGAGCACGATGGAAAATACCATGACCGCCACACCCAGGCCGTATGACTCAATGGGGACAGGGTTGACGAAGCGGCGCCCCGCCTCCAGCAGCAGGAATACGGCAGAGCCCCCGATGAAAGCCGCCTGCCCCAGGCCCGCCAGCGCCTCGGCCTTGCCGTGACCGAAGCGATGCTCACGGTCCGCCGGGGTCAGGGCGTGGCGCACCGCCAACAGGTTGAGCAGCGATGCCAGCGCATCGAGCGTCGAGTCTATCAGGGTCGCCAGCATGCTGACGGAATCGGAGAGAGCCCAGGCTATGAGCTTGGCGATGATCAGCACCAGCGCCACCCCGATAGAGGCATAGGTGGCCAGCCGCATCAGGCGGGCATTCTCCTGGGGCAGCGTGGGCGATTGGATAGCTGTGTTTTCTGTCATAGCTGGATCAAGGGTGCCCGCGGAACCGGCATTCTAACAAACTATTGCCCGGCGCGGTGCCGGACGGCCGCCAGATCACCCTTGTGGGGCTCCCCCGAATAGGGGAAAATGTCCCCGTTCCTGCCCCTCCCTGGAAAAAACTCCTAGAAGCCGGAAAAGCAGGTTTTCACCCACAAACTCAACGTCGAAGCCGCCCCAACACCATGGGCCAGCCAGGAGTGTCTGTTGGCGAAGCAGGTAAAACCGGTCGCAATTGACGAATATCTCAAGCTGGAAGAAGTCCTGCCAGCGCTGAAAGGCCAAACTGTGCGGCTGGTGCGCTCCACCAGCGACTTCACCGTGGGCGTGGCCAAAATCTACCGCTCACTGCTGCCCCTGATCGAGCTGATCAACCGCAGGAGCGAGATCAGCGAGCAGGAGTTGCACCTTGCCCTGAACGAGCTGTTCCTCGCCCTGCAGGAACACCCGGTAACCCTGCAGTTGCGCACCCTGACTACCCGTATGCGCAGCGGCAACCTGCTGCCCAATGAGCAGAGCACCGAGAACCTGATCAGGTTCCTGGTAGAGCAGGTCACCGCCCGCAGCATCGTCCCCATCCCCAAGCAACTTACCGACGAATTCTGGAAATTTTTCAATGAGTTGATGAGCGAGCCAGAGCTGCGCGGCCTCGGCGAAGTCAGCCTCGACGTGCTGCGCATCGTGCTGACCGCGTACGAACCCCTGATCGCCCAGCTGATCAACCAGATCAAGGATCTGCGCAAGACCAACGACAAGCGGATGCGGGAGATCCTGGGCAATACCCGGGTAGTCCGCCAGGACCTGTTGATCTTCCGGCGCCAGATCGGCGCGCTGCGCTATATCCGCGAGTTCTTCGCCACCGACACCGATGATTTCAAGGCCCAGGCGGAGATCGTGGCGCAGATGGTGCGCGAGTTTGGCCCGTTCTTTATCAAGATGGCGCAGGTGGCGGCGGCCAGCTCCGACTTCCTGCCGGAGGAAATTACCGAGGCACTGGCGGTATTCCAGGAAGATGTGGAGCCCATGACGGCGGACGAGGTGGAACAGGCCTTCCTCGAGTGTTACGGGGTGCTGCCCACGGAACGCTACTTTGGCTTTGACGCCTCCAGCCCGCTCAAGTCGGGCTCCATCGCCTCGGTGTACCTGGCACAGAAGCCCATGCCCGACCACAGGGGCAAGCAGATACTGACGCCGGTGGTGGTCAAGGTTGGCCGCCACAACCTGGAGCGGGAATTCCTCATCGGCAAGACCGTTATCAAGCTGGCCATCCTCAGCAGCCAGTACTGGGCCCCCCACTCCAAGCTCTCGCCCTTCCTGTCATCCTGGCTGGAGCAGGTGGATGTGTTCGTCGAGGGCTTTCGCGAGGAGCTGGATTTTGAATCCGAAGCACGCAACCAGGCGCGCTTCGCCAGCCGCGCCGGTTACACGGACCGCTGGCATGTACCGCAGGTCTACCACGGAACACGGCGCATTATCGAGATGGAATTCGTGGACCGGGCGGCCGGCATCAACAGCGCCTTTGGCAATGGCAGCCGGCGCAAGATGAGCCGGGCGCGACGCAAGGTTGGCAAGGCGTTCCTGCACACCGTGATTTCACACCTGTTCGTATACCAGGAATTTCACGGCGACCTGCACCCCGGCAATATACTGGTGGCCAACAGCGACGAGTTGTACCTGATCGACTGGGGCAACACCGTGGACATCAGCACCATCTGGAAACCGGCCCTGAAATATCTGCAGGCGGTGCTGGCTGGCGACACGGACGCGATTATCGCGGCCATCGTCGAACTGGGTACCGACCGCAAGCAAATGGAGGCCTGTCGCAAGGAACTGTCCAGGCATGTGCAGCAGATACTGACCGAGTCGGGCGTGGAACCGCTGGGATACAACTTTTTGCTGACGCTGTACAACGAGGGCCAGGAGGGCCTGACCCGCCGCCTGGAGCTTGCTATCAACCTGGCTACCGCCCTCAGCCGCCAGGGTATCGTGGTGCGCAGCGACTACATGCATCTCACCCGCTCACTCACCGCCATGGTGGGGTCTTATCTCAGTATCTATCGCGGCCTGTCGCGGCTTGTGCTGGTGCAGGACATTGTCCAGGTGCTGGTCCAGTTCCCGGCCATCGAAGGCATGCGCCAGCTCTCCGGCTACAGGCGCAGCCTGCTGGCGCAATTGCCCCTGATCAGGTCGCGCAAAGCCATACGTGAAATCGCCATCGCCGAGACAGGCATCGTCCCGAAAAGTTGAATACGCTGGCAGCTTGCGCGACTGTGGCTTGGTGTCGTGGTTACAAGAATGAAACGACAGGCTCCCATACCTCGGCCAGTACCGGTTCGAGCTCCAGGCGCACAGAGTCCGGAATATCCGAGCCCACGCCAATGGGTACACTGAAGGACGCCATCGCATTGACCAACTGGTCCACCTGGTCCCGCATAAGCACCTGACCGACCGCGAAGATCGCGTCGAGCTGATCCGCGTCATTCCTGTACCAGTCCTTGATCACGATTTGCTCGGCGGTGCCGACAATATTTACATACAGATGGCGGTATTTTCGCGAGAGCCAAACGTCATCATGCGCAATGTCATCCAACCACACATAATCAAAACTGTCGGGATTGTCATCCGCATTGTTGATGACATCATGACCGTCGCCGGTGGCAAAAAAGTAGCAGTCACTGCCCCCGCCGCCACTGAGCGTGTCGTTACCCTTACCCCCGTTGATAACATCGCGTCCAGTCGAGCCGGTGATCTCATCTCTACCCCCACGCCCCTGGATCTCCACTATCTGTTGTAACTCGGTTGCGCTGAAGTTGAGCGTGTTGCCCGCGCCAGAGCCGTAAATAGCACTCCAGCCCGGCCCGCCATCGATTCGCTCAATACTGTCAGCTTCCAGCAGCCCGGCCAGGCGAATAATCTCGCCGGCCTCACCAACCGTGACAGTATCAAAGCCCTCGCCGCCGACAATAGTATCCCAACCCTGCCAGGGACCATCGATCAGGAAGGTATCGTCTCCGGCGCCGCCATCCATGAAGTCATTCCCCTTGCCGCCGATGATGGTGTCATTACCCGGTGTACCGGTCAGCACATCGTCACCGATGGTGCCGGCGAGGTTGACCCCCGCAGCGGCCTGGGCCAGTGTGTAGATCTCGCTGCCGGTTTTAAAAGTACCGTCCGCAAACCGCAATGACAGGCCGGGGCTGCCGGGTAGCGTCTGCGACTCCCCGGTTTCAGAGTCATACCACACACCTTCCAGTAGCAGCTCATCTCGCGTGGCGGCCAATGTCAGCAAGGGGGCTGGCCCCGACAGCGAATCGGCCATGCTGAACACCACATCGTCGAGGGTAACGCCAGTCGCCAGTTCAACTTCCACCGTGGCTGTATTCACCTGGAACGCAACGCTATCGCTGCCGCCGCCTGGTCCAAATTGAATAATATGATCGCCATAGGGCAGCGTAATACCGTCATCTCCCGGCCCGGGGTCAATAAGACTGTCACTGCCCAGCAGAATGTAGTCATTTCCCGCGCCGGCCAGGACGATATTGTTACCGCCAAAATCACTGATGAAGTCGTCCCCTCCCAGTGCATGGATAACATCGTCACCGTCGGTACCCGTCAGGGAGTCGTCACCCTCGGTACCCAACAGGGTGGCATTTGAAAACTCCAGGAGCGCCTCCAGCACCGACACCATGTCGTACACTGAACCATCCGCGAACCGCAGAGTCGTTACCGGTGATTTCGGCATTGCCGAGAGATATGCCGGGTGCAGCAAATTGATTGACGCGTCTTCACTTTCATTCTCAAACAGATCCGACGCGTCCCCGTCCCAGCTGGCCGGATCAAAATCCAATGCATGGAAAAATTCTTCCAGACGTATGCCACCGGAGTCATCAAGCAGGGAAATGGACAGTGCGTTACCCAGTCGGAGAAAGCGCAAATCTGTCAGTGTAATTCCCTCTCCAAATACCAGGGTGTCCTGACCATAGGGATGAAAAAATATCATGGTCCGTTCAGCATTGGACGTTATGTCATAGGGGTGCCTGGAAGACTTCGACCAGTCGTAAATTATTGTGTCATTGCCATCCCCAAGGTTGTAATAGAACGTGAGTCCCTGGTGCAATGGCGTTTCGACAATATCGTTACTCCCCTCCCCCCATATGTGCTTCTTGCCAATACCGTCCTGGGACTCGATATAAACATCGTTCAGCAGAATTCGATCAGCGCCCTCGCCCGCTTCGATCACATCGTCACCATAGCCCGGGACGAACGTTTCCGAGTGCGCATTGCCCACAATGCGGTCAGCACCGAGGGTGCCATAGGTGTTGCCGCCCGGCGCTGTGGAGCGTATTAGCGGGATCCAGTAAGGGTTCGCCTCCGACACCAGCGAGAAGCGGGTGAACGTGTTGTCCATGGGACTATAGAGACTATCCGAAATCAACGTGATCTGGTCGTCCCCGCCGTAGGCTATCTCCGCCGTGCCATTCGAAAACTTATAGGACAGCGACTCCAGGTCCACATCGGCTCCCAGCCGGATGGTACCCAAACGGTAGGGAAAGTAGGCGCCATTCACCACTATGGTGTCCTGCCCATCTCCTGCCAGAAAGCGAAACGAATCAGCTCCACTCCAATTTGAATGAAAAATCGTGTCATTGCCGGCCCCTGTTTCATAGACATCCACCCCTCGGGTATTGTGAAAGGTACCGTCCTCGAGATCCGAACGATGTACCAGGGGAATGGCGCTGTTACCGACAGTTACGCTTTCGATCCAGTGTGAGGCGAAAGTCCCCTCCGACGTGACAGAGTCACTCTGCCCATACTCGATCCGGAAATGGTCTGCACTGGTGTCGGTATAGTAAAGGACAACCGATTCCGGGCTGACCCCCGCGTCAAACTGAATACGGCTCCCACCGGCAGGATCTTCCAGCCGATCATGCCCGTCGCCGACAGCGAATGCGTAAATGTCATCACCGAGCCCTCCATCGAGCAGGTCATTGCCGCGACCGCCGCGCAATTCATCGTCGTGATCTCCACCCTCAAGGGTGTCATTGCCCCCGCGCCCCTCCAGGATGTCGCTGCCTGCCTCGCCACGCAGGGTATCGGGACCGCCGCTACCGATAATATGATCCGAACTTTCCGAGCCAAAGACGTTGCCGGAGAATCCCACGAGACTCATCAGCAAACCATCGGCGAGACTCAGAAAATCAAGACCCGTCTCCAGTTGCATCGCGGTAAACTCAATAACGAACGGCAGGCCGCCGCCAACCACGCGCATGCTTGCCCCACCGCTACCGCCGTCAAGTCCCTCGATCTCGACGTCATCGGCGAGCGCGCTGACAATAATCCGGGGATCCTCTGAATTACTCGCATCGACCGTGAACAGAGCGTCGCGCTCCGCCTCAGGCATTGTGCTCACACCTTTCACGCTCAATAGCAAATTGCCCACCCCGTCGAAGTAAAGGGTATCCAGTTGCGAGCGCTCTATCACCCCATCGGCTGTCCCCACTGCAATCCTGACATTGGGCCATTCACTTTTTGCCAGGTAGAAACCGTCGGAGCCGTTCGCTGTTCCTACAAAGACCTGGTCGCCCTGGAAAATCACTTGTAGTTCGGCCAGGGGAACGCCTGTGAAGAGCAAGGTGTGGAAGCCTTCCGTATCCTCAATATGATCGAGGCCGTCCCCGTAATGATAGGAATAGGTGTCATCGCCCGCGCCACCGAGCAAGCTGTCGGCGCCGATACCTCCTGCCAGAAAGTCGTCACCGCCCAGGCCAAGCAGGAGATCTCCACCGGCGCCACCATAGAGTCGGTCACTGCCATGCAAGCCGGCATTCATTTCAGGCGATGTGCCCGTAAATGCCGGCAACTCTGCGGCGAAATAGGCGGTGTCGTTGTAACGATCACCAATCAGGTTGTCATCGCCATCACCGCCGTGCAACTCGTCATCGCCCAACTCACCCCAGACGGTGTCGCTACCACCTCCGGCGTGGATGACATCGTCGTAGCGTCCGCTGCTATCCAGTCCATCGGCGAACGCGATTTCAAGCCTCTCGCTGGCGACCCCCGGCTCAAGCTCCACATACCGGTAATGCAGTGACGAGTCTCCATAAATGACGTCCCTGTCGGCACCGCCACTGATATAGTCGGCACCGGCCCCGCCCAGCAGGTAGTCATTACCAGGGCCGCCCTCGATATAGTCGGCATATTCACCGCCTGACACACCGTCCTCCCCGTCACCGCCATCGAGGCGGTTACTGTCTCCGGCAAGATCGAGAATTTCAGCCAGGTAGAACTGGCCATAGGCACTGCTCGAATCGAAAGCCAAAGAAAGGCCGGCGCGAGCACCACCGAAAATCAGGTCATTTCCTTCGCCGCCAATAAGCGTGTCCGAGCCCGCGCCGCCTTCAAGAAAATCATCGCCCTCCAGACCGGATATGCGGTCATCGCCGCCCAGGCCATGCAGGGCGTTGGCGCCGGACTCGCCTGTCAGACTGTCCGCCTGGGGCCCACCTTCAAAGGCACCCCCAAGGGTTCCGTGTAAACCACCCGGGTTGTAATTCACCACCGCAGCGGCGTCAAAGTTGATTGAGAGTACCGACCAGTCAAGTCCCCGCTGCAGGAAATGCTGGCGGTCATAGGCATTCCACCTGACCTGGTTATCCGATTCGAGGTTACTGGCACCCAGAACTGACACAGTGACGTCGGAGACAGGCGCGGGGGGCTGCGCATAGTCATGCAGTACCAGCCCGTAGTCGGCGCCCAGTGCCGGTAAGTACTGGGTAAGAATAACGCTCCCGGAACCCTGGTCACCATCAATACTGGCTGTCAGGAAATCACCGTCATAATGCAGGCTGATTTCCGGGACCGCGTTGTCCTTGTAGTAGCTGGAACTCGCAGATATCCGTTCGAAATGAAGTGTCGATAGATCGATGTCATTCACGATAACCCTGTCGCCGGCATCATCGTAGTCGCCAATTACATCGACGCCGTGCCCCCATTTCCAGAAGAAGCGGTCGGCTCCGGCGCCGCCTACAAGGTAGTCGTTGCCAGCGCCGCCGGTGAGCCTGTCGTCCCCGGGCCCACCCGAGATCTGGTCGCCGTCGTTCCCGCCCCACAACTTGTCGTCGCCCGCTCCGCCCTCCAGGTAGTCGCTCCCAGCGAGACCTTTTAGAATGTCGTTGCCACCCATGCCATAGAGATGGTCGGCATTATCCGAGGCTTCAAAATACTCTGATGTTTCGTCGAGCTCCGCCCCGAAAATGTACCGCGCTCTCAAATTATCGTAGGTTTGCGGTAACGGGTGCTCCGTAGCGGGGTATCCGCTCGCATCCCCGTCAAAGACAATATTACCCAGGGCCAGCTCAGAGCGATTCTCGAACTTGATCCTGGTTACCAGGGGACCGTGATCATTGTCGCTGGCATTCATGTCGAGCAGGGAATACAACATGAGCGATCGGTCCCGAAAATACTGTTCCGAGGCGTTCTCCAACTCGTACCTGGGGTCCTCCGCGGCTGTACCGGCAAGGGTCGACACAACGGCAAAGGGCATCAGGTTCGTCAGGGCGTAGCGATAGCCAATGCTTCTGGGGGAGTCGTCCCGCAGCGCGACCGTATAGAGTTCTTCGACTGATAGATCCGTTAGCAGCTCGATGGAGTTGGATGCGAGCGGGGCACGCGACGCAAACTCGACCCTTAGTTTATCTATCGCATCGTGGAGTCGATTCCTGTGCTCAATATCGCCAAACGCGTCATCGGCTTCAATCTGCAAAATGTCCACCCAGACGTCGGGCAGGTAGAGGTTTCCGAGGGCGTTAACTATATGTTCATGTGAATTTGCTTCCACGTCATCGGGATTCGGATCAAGGTAGCCAGCAGCTTTATCGTTGGAGGATGCCGGCAGTATCTTTTCGAGAATATCCTGCAAACCAATCGCCGGATCCAGGCGCTGGATCAGGTCCGCTACATACAGCGTGTCAATTATCAGGGTTATTGAATGTGTATCACCCCACAGCTCGGTAATATCATCAACATATGATCGCTCGTCATCGAGCAGCGACGCTATGAGTTCAACATCATTGGTATTGGCCTGATCCTCTATGAATATTTCCCGGGGCGATCCAAAGCGTTGTCCCGAGGTGGCCACAAACTCTTCGTCCCCGGTTACCGCATGACCATAGATATTGCTTAACCTGGAATCCGCGTACTCACGCCTGCTGTCCCCGAACAGGTCCCACACACCCTGCAGAAACGTACCCGTGGTCTCTGTCTCTACATGTGCCACCGCCACCTGGTACAGGGGGTTCTCGTAGATACTGGAGTCCTCGCTTTCATTGTCCTTCCATTGGCTATCCTGATCGACAAACCACTGGAGTTTCTCCGCGTTGCCCAATGTCGGCGAGAATATGTGGCCGAATCCCAGGGCCACTCGATTCAGAATCGCCCCATCGAAAAGCTCCAGAACTTCGGAAGGGCGCTCCATAGTGGCGTCAACCATCGACATCAGGACGGCCAACTGGCTTCCCAGTGGCTGGCCCTCCGCAACACTGTCCAACGCCCCCATCCCGGCACCATTGAAGGTGTATGCATGCAACACCGCGGCGCTGTTGAGCTGCACGAAAACCTGGGCAAGATGCCCACCGAGGGAATAGCCGGTGACGTTAACGCGACCGCCACCGGCCATATGAGCAGCGAAACCCGGGTCATAGTGGGCGGAGCCCGCAGTACTTAGGTCTTCAAAAAAACCTCGCATGTCACGTATCTGTCCCCAGGCAAATCCATCCGCGGAAATTTCGCCGTTTGCCCCGAGGGCACTGTCTCGCCTCGCATCTCCGCCGTCGACTTCCCCCTTGCTCTCGGTGCTGCGAAAGGAAAGCGTATACTCCCCGCTCAACCTGTTCAGCAGTAGCGTCCCGGAGAATCCGCTGCTGGTGTTCTTCTGGTGGGCAATAAGCTCCCAGGTATCGGAAAAGTCCGACCACATCAGTCTGGTGGCTTGGGTCATGCCCAACTCACCCCTTGCTTTCAGGTCAGCATAATTTAGATAGTGATTGGCTCCCTGAACGTAGAACTTCTCCAGACTTGACTGAACATCCAAGTCACCGCCATCCAGATAGCTTTCAGCCGCCACCTGAGCCAATGAAATTTTTAGTAAGCTAGATGCTTCTGTAGTCATCGGGTTCACCTCTCAAACTTGAAGGCAGAAAATTCGAATTCTTCAATCACTCTTGAATCCTTGGCGTACTCAGCGGGACATTTTGGTCTTACCTTGGGATTGCCATAAATTCCTGAGCAATAGCCAAATCCCTCGGATCGATTTCTTTTTTGCTTGGTAAAGCAATGCGAAAAGGTATTGAAACTGGCAGCCACCACCCCTGACTGGCGATCGACAATCTGTACGTTATTCCACTCCACGGGTGTGCCTTCATCAACAACCTGGTCGGACACGAGCAGTTCATATGGCGCTTTCAACTGGGCAGGATCATCGAACCCCTCTACAGCCAGGCACTGCGTGGAGGCCAGCCCCGCCTCCTCGACAATCGTACTGTCCTTTGCAGCCATCTTTTCGTAGGGCTCGCATAAGGGATTGCCAGATGACGCTACAAACACTCGGTAATAGGGGTACGGGGTGTTAGCACTCTTATAGTACGGTCCGCTCCACTCAAAGTGCTCCAAAAAAGACAGGTGAACCACGCCCTCGCCGAACTCCACATACTCAAGGCCGCGATTAATAAAGATAGCGGCGCGACGCAGTATGCCTTTGCTTGCGGTATTTCTCCTGTGGTCATAAACACCCTCGGTGACTACAGGAACATCGCCTTTGAGGCCTCCGTACTTTTCGCACTGCTGCATGGCGTAGTCGTACTTCCTGTCTATGTCATAACGATGGTACGCCCGATAGAGACTCACGCATGCCCAGGTCACGGCGATAAAGATGCATAGCTTCGAGAACCAGCCGTAGGTGCTCTTTTTCCTGCTTTCAGCGTCATTCATAGGCTGCCACCTGATTGCTATTGAAAGGCCTGACTATAATAATCAGCGCTCCCTGATACTCTCCTGCTTGTACTTCAGCAGGGGCGACAGGAAGAACTCGATCAGCCGCCGCTTGCCTGTTCGTATCTCTGCGGTAATCCCCATGCCAGGGCTGAGTTTCACAAGCTTGTCTTCTACTGCAATAGTCTCGTTTTCCAGCTCCAGGCGAAGTTTGAACACCCATCCCAGTTGCTTATCCTCTACAGCATCATTGCTGATATTTACCAGTTCCGCATCTATCAGGCCATATTTGGTGAAATTGAAGGCGTCGACCTTAACCTCGGCCAGTTGCCCTTCATGGACAAATCCTACATCGCGATTCTGCAGCAGGGCCTCAACTTCAATGGCGGCCTTCCCAGGCACAATTTTCATCAGTACCTGCGCGGGCGAGACCACCGCTCCCACAGTATGCACCGCAAGTTCCTGTACGTTGCCCGCCACGGGAGCGACGATAACAAGCTGTTGTCGACGCTTGCTGGCCTTGTGCGAATCCTGTTGCAGAACCGCACGCTGCGTATCCAGGCGCGCCAGCGCCAGCAGATTCTGCTTGCGTATCTCATCGAGCGTCGCTTCGGAGCGCGCGGCAAGTGCGGAAGCCGTTTCCCGCAACTGCTGCAGTCGGGACTCCAGCACCGGCAGCGAGCGCTCCAGTTCGGTCTGCTGTTGCAACATCTCCAGATACTGGATTTTTGCTCCATACTGCTGATCCAGCAGCGTCTTGTAGGCAGTCACCCGCTGCGCCAGAACGTCCAGCGTGGCCCGGGTTCGCTCATGTTCCGCCTGCAACGTGACCTGCTCGGCCCGATTGGCGGCCAGCTCCCGTTCCAGGCCGAGAATCCTGGCCTGAATTTCCTGTCTGTGCATTCGGTACAACGCCTCGGCCTTGGCCTGATCCATCGCTGCGAAGCGCTGTGACAAAGACGGTTCCAACGCGGAGAGCAGCCCGTCTGCCAGCCACTGGTCTAGCGCTCGCCGCCAGCTGGACTCCAGGGCGAGGTCATGTAATTGCTCGCGGATGCGCAGGTCGTCCGCATCTGCATATGTCGAGTCCAGTCGTATCAGCGGCTGACCCGCCGCCACAGTCGCGCCTTCGCGGGCAAGTATGGCGACGACCGTACCGGCTTCCGGCGCCTGGATGAGTTTGACGTGGCCACTGGGGATGATGCGGCCGGGGGCGGAGACCACAATATCCACCTCCCCAAACCATGCCCAAACGATACCAATAGTAAACAGCGACAGGAGTAAGGCCAGCAACCAACGGCCGGCGGGCGAGGGTGGGCTTTCCTGTACCTCGAGGGCAGCCGGCAAAAATCGCCGACGCTCCCGCTGCAACGAGGCCCGCTCGCCCCCGGCGCCCAAGCTTGAGCGCAACCTGGACCACACAGACAAGGCGGAGTCGCCGGCATTGTCGACTCGTGCAGACATCAGCTTTCAACCCGGCGCATATCAACACCGCCGCCCGCGCCAGGCAGGGCGAGTGAGCGCATTACCGGACTGTGGTTCTGGTAGCCATACAAGCGAGCGTAGTAGCCGTTCATACCCAGCAATTCATCGTGCGTTCCCGATTCGACTATGCGCCCTCTGTCGAGTACCGCTATGCGGTCGCAGTGGCGCACCGTGCTGAGCCTGTGCGCGATGACAAACACCGTGCGGCCCCTGGCAATGGCTCCCATGTTTTCCTGGACGATGCGCTCGGATTCATAGTCCAGCGCACTGGTTGCCTCGTCCAGGATCAGGATACGCGGATTGGTCACCAGGGCTCTTGCGATGGCGATACGCTGGCGCTGCCCGCCGGAGAGCGTATTCCCCTGCTCGCCCACAACCGTGTCGTAACCCTCTGCCAGATCGAGAATGAACTCGTGGGCACCAGCGGCTCTCGCACACTGCTCGATCCGCTCCAGTGGCAGCCCCGTATTCGCCAGCGCGATATTGTCGCGAACCGAGCGGTTGAATAGAAAGCTCTCCTGTTGTACAACGCCGACGTTGCGGCGCAGCCAGGCCGTGTCCACCATCGCCAGATCCATCCCGTCCAGCAGTACACGCCCCGCCCCCGGGACATAGAGCCGCTGTATCAACTTGGCAAGCGTGCTCTTGCCTGAACCGGACCGCCCCACGAGGCCGATCACCTGACCCGGCCGCACCTCGAGATTGAGATTGTCGAGCACTGCGGGGCCGTCCGGGCGATACCGGAAATGCAAACGCTCGAAGCTCAAGGCGCCACGTACCTGCTTCGGTGTACTGCGATTGGGCTCGATATTGCTCTCGGTGGGCGTATTCAGGATATCGCCCAGGCGCTCCAGGGAAATGCCGGCCTGCTGGAAATCCTGCCACAATTGCACCAGTTTCAGGATCGGGGCGGTCACTCGCCCGGCGATCATATTGAAGGCCACCAACTGACCTACCGACAAGGCGCCCGCTATCACCAGGTGCGCGCCCCACCAGATAATCAACAGCGTAACTATCTTGCTGATAAAGCCCGCCACCTGGTTGGCGACGTTGCCGAGGTTCTGGGCTCGAAATGACGCCGTTACATAACTGGCTATCTGGCCCTCCCAGGCCCGTTGCATCTGTGGTTCCACGCCCTGGGTTTTTACCGTCTGAATGCCGGTGACGGTTTCGGTAAGAAAGGCCTGGTTGGCCGCGCCGTATCGAAATTTTTCATCGAGGCGATGCTTCAGTATCGGGGTAATGAAAATCGATAGCACGATATAGAACGGGAGCGACCCCAACACAATCCAGGTCAGTACCGGGCTGTAATGCCAAAGCACAGCGAGGAAAACGAAGGTAAAGGAAAGATCGATAAGCAGTGTCAGCGCTGTGCCAGTGATGAAATTGCGGATGGTATCCAGCTCGCGCACTCTGGCCACCGTCTGGCCCACCTGCCGCACCTCGAAGTAGGCCAGGGGCAGCCTTGCCAGGTGATGAAAGAGACGCGCCCCCAACTCCACATCCACCCTGTTGGTGGTATGGCTGAACAGGTAATTGCGCAGGCCGCCGACAATCGCATCGAAGGCGACCACCACCACAAAACCAACAGCGAGCACATCCAGGGTAGTAAAGCCCTGGTGAACCAGCACCTTGTCCATCACTACCTGGAAGAACAACGGGGTCACGAGGGCGAACAGTTGCAGGAAGAAGGAGGCGACAATGACCTCGAGAAACAGTTTGCGATACTTGAGCAGCGAAGGGACGAACCAATGCAGATTGAACCGCCGCCCGACCTCCTCCAGCTTTCCCGGCCTGGGCGAAAGCAGAACAAGTTCTCCCGACCAGAGCTCCTGGAACTTTTCAAGACTGATCCGGGTCGGCCCCTCGGGTCCCGGGCGCTGGATAAGGCAGTGCGGGGACTCACCACGCTCATCGCCGATACCCGCAAGCACCAGGAATGAGCCGTCCCGGGTGGGCGCCAGTGCGGGTAACACCCGCTTCACACTGGCCAGCTTACAGGACCGCACATGCCTGGCCCGGAGATTGAGCGAGCCGGCGGCGCGCAGAATATCCAGTACCGAACAGGTCCCGTCGCCGCGCCCGAACCGGTGTTGCAGGCCGGCGGGATCAACCGCCACCTGGTGGAGTTGCGCTACCAGCGCAAGGCAATGCAATCCGCTATCAATCAACATCCGTGTCAACCAATTCAGCTTTGCTGGGCCGGCGAGTAACGCCGGTTTACGGCGCCACCGGGCGCCACCTGCGCCGACATTGCCGGCGCTTCCCATGGAGTCTGGAACGGGCCATCCACAGGGTCAAGCGGCGGTGGGGATATGATCTTATGTGATCAACGATGATGGCTGTGAGACATCACAGCCGGGTGCCAGGCTTGCCTCAGCAGGGATAGGGCAAGTTCAGGTGTGCAAAGGGAGGCAGTCGGGTAACCAACTGAGCAGGGTTGCGCGAGGGCCGTGGAATCAGAACTCCAGCAGCTCAAACCGCTCCCGAAATGCCTGGTCCCGAAACCTTTCCTCCGGTTGCAGGATACACTCAACCAGTTCGACGGGCTGCACACTGACGCCATCGAAGGTGGTCGCCCTGTTCCTTTGCGCCATGATTTCTGCCTGTTCCCTGTCGTTCGCCTGCACCAGCACGTAGCCGGGATGGCCACCCGCCGCCCGCACCTGGCAGGCGTACTCACCGCTGGGCATGGCGGCCGATGCGCTGGCGCTGACCAGGGCCGCAAGACCCGCGACAGCGAGGCGGGCCGGCTTGAGTTGCTGAATAATTTTCATGGAGAACACCTCGTGATTGCCATGGCGATATCCGCCAGCCAGACGCCGCCCTGCGCAGCGTATGGCGTGAGCGACAGGAGTGAACACTCAGTATTCCTCCCTGTACCAGTAATTGCCGAACGGGTCGCGGAAGGTCGCGCCGGTATCAAACGGATTGCCAAGCCCCGCGCTGCTGCCCGGGGGCAGAAGCAGCCGGATGACGCCGTCCGCGCCAAAGTGCGGAGAGGGTGTATCCGGTATCAGTGAGCCGATCACCCAGGAGCGCTCCTTGGTATTATCGTTATTGAAGTCCATCACCGCGGCCGCATCACCCAGGCGCACCACGTAGAGCCGCCCTGTGCCCGGGCTGGGCTCACAGAGATTGGTGAGCGTGGAATCCGGCGAGAAGGTGGTTAAGTAGGCCTTGCCGTCGATCGTCAGGGATTTGGCCAGGCTCTTCTCACCGGAGTGGGAAAGATCCATGCGCCAGCCATACTTCGCCGCCAGCGCACTGCTTGCCGCCTCCTTCTCCGCATCCGTACCGTACTGGAGCAGGTTGGGGGTGACGTCATACAGGTCGCTGGGGTACAGCGGCATATTGCAGCGGAAGTCCTCCGGACCATCCTCGTCCAGACACTCACTGACACTGGGCTGCTCGGTGAAATACGGAGACACCTGCTGGTCCCTGATCATGTAGTACTGATCTTCATTGTCCGTCGCGTTTGGATTGGTGCGATCGCCGCTACCGATGGAAATGGCGTCGTACGAGAAGCCGCCGTAACTGGTGCGCACAATATCCGGTGCATTGAAGAAGCGCCGGTCGGTGGCTGCGGTGCCGCCATTGAAGTCACCCAGTTGAACGATACGCCAGGTATCCTGGCTCGAGGTCGGCAGGCTGTTGCCCGGCAAGTCAACTCGCCACAGGTTGCCGCCGGTATCGCCGAAATAGATGCGGTCGGTTATCTCGTCGCCGTTGCTGTCCAGCACCGCCACCTCGGCAGCCACCGAGTGCAGCAGGCCGCTCTCCTCAAGGTTGGTGGCCGAGTCGTCAGCGGGCGTTATACTCCACACGAGTTCACCGGTTTCCGCGTCGATAATGAATATCCCGCGGCCTTCGGAGTCCTCAGTTGCCACGCCGCTGGCGTCCTTATTGGTATCATACCCGGCGCCCATGATAAGCACCGGCTTGGCCACACCGTCGCCATCCACATATCCCGGTATTCTTGTCACCACCGGGCGGGACCAGGTTTGGCCCAGCTCTTCAAAGCCCGCCGTCGCGCTATCGATCATCCACATGAAAGAGGGGCTGTCGGGGTTGGAAATATCCAGCGCATACAGGGCGTCGCCACCCCGGCGAAGTCCCAGGTAAACATAGGCCTTGTCACCGTCGCTGGCATCTATGGTGCCGTCTTTTCCCACATCCTTGCTGTACAGAAGCGGCGTGCTATCCACTCCGTAGACATGCTGCGACGATACGGCATTGTATGAGCGCTGGCGCAGCACGGGCGCAAGCTCTTTCGGGAAAAAGGCCCAGTCTTCCGCACCGTTGTCATTGCCGAACATGTGGACGAAACCACCATTGGTGCCCACGATCAGGCGCAGATCGGGCTCCTCCCTGGTGAAACTGCCAAGGGCGCCGTAGTTCACCACCAGTGGCTGGCTGTGCAGTATGTCCGCCAGCACCCAGGGCCGGGTTTCGCTGGTCACGTCATCATCGTCTTCGTCGTACACGTCGTAACCGCGAGCCCAGGCCAGCAGAACGTCCAGTTGCGCCTGGCCGGACACACCGAAGAAGGTGTACATTTGTTCGTTGTCCTGAAAATCAAAGGCCTCGGGATCGAAGCTGGCGCTTTCAAATACCTCCAGCGCCCCGGACACCCCTGTATTGCTGTAGATTGACCGTGTGCCCGGATCACGCGCCGCCAGCAATCCCCCCACGCCGCCCGCTTCCACGGTCGCGCCGTCACCGGCAGGGCTCCAGAACGTGGTCGCCGTGTCCTTGATAAAGCCCGACTGCGCGTCGATAGCCTCATGGCCGTTGGCATCCACAAGCGCTGCCGAGCCGTCGGCAATGCGGATTTTCAGCTTCTTGATATTGCCGCGCCAGTCGACGCGTTCGTTCGGCTTGAACATCGCATAGAAAATGTCATCGCGACTCTGGGTACGGCTGAAGGTGTCAACCGCCACCGCCGGCGAGGTGAAGGTGGAGTCGGTAGACAGGATGCTGAGAATAGCCCCCTGGAAAGCCGCGGTCAGTTCATCGGCGCTGTCAGCCGTGAAATACTGTCCCTTGCCCTTTTTCGCCGCCTCACTCAGTAGTACCTGGTTGGTGGTAAAACCGATGGTGTAGGTAATGCCGTACTGGTTGCCATTGGTAGTGTCGTTGTCCAGGTCGGTATTGGCCATATACTCGGCCAGTTCAGGCAGGCAGTTCTTCTTTGTATTATTGCCGCCGCCTTGATAAAGATACTGACCACAGGTTTTTCCCGTGAGCGACTCGATCGCGGATGTCGCTTCATCGTCATTCTGCGGCAGACCATCGGTCATGATCACCACGTAGGTATAAGCGCAGTCGCTGGCGGGTGATTTATAGGTGCCTGGCGGGCTTTCCGCTGACGTATCCCGATCCAGAATATCTCCATCCCGCCAACCGTCATCGTCGTCGCCAAAATACACGGTCTTGCCCGCCAGGTAGCGGTAGGCCTCATAGGTGGCTTCACACAGCGGCGTACTGCCGGAAGCGGTCATGGTATCGAGCATGTTCACCATATTGGTTCGAATTTGATCTCGCTCACTCTCGTTCGCGCTCGTGATGATGGCCTGGACTATGCGGCCGCCATGGCTGTTGGTGTTACTCCAGTTGCCGTTAAATTCCAGCAATCCAAAGTCGATACCCTTGTTAGCCTTTATAAGGCTGCCGATCACGATCTGCGCGATCTCCATCCGGGTAAGGTCTTTCAGAGTCGAGTTATCGTACAGGTAGTCCATGTAGTGGCCGCTGTAGAAGCGGTAGGAGGAGCCCGACCAGTTGACATCGGATTCCGCAGGGGTGTCGGCGCCAAGGGCTTCGTCGTTCAAAACGTTGTCCATCGGGTAGCCATTGCTGACGCCGGGGCCGTTGGATGGATTGCCGTTGGTTACGTCAAACTGGCACTCCACATGCCTTGGTGAGTGGTTGTCGGCGTTAAGCGTGGCCCAGTTCCCTTCCGTGACTACGGTCTCACATTGCTTCGTGGGCGACACCCAATCGTCACGCCCACCGGAATCGCGCTTGCTCTTGTAACACTTCCCCTTCTTCTCATAGGGAAAGTCATCCGGACAGCTGGATGTACATTCCTCCTTGGACCTGGCGTCGATCCAGCGCCTTGCATTGGTATCGAAGAAGCCCTTCTGCGCCAGGCTTTGGTAGGATTCCGCGCAGCGGTTTACATTCGCATCAAAATACTGGGAGGTTCTCACATCGGGCAGCGTTGCGGAACCGCTATTCTCAACCCAGTACACACGATCACTCTCGTGCTTTTTGTCGTAGCTTGCCGATGGGTCATACGCCGGCCGCTGGCCCGGCACAGTGGTGTCCATGCTGCCTGAATCGTCTATGACGATAAGCACCTTGGGCCGCCCGGTGGCACCCTCATTGTAGGTGGTCTGGTAGATTTCAGTGTCATCGGCATGAAGGCTGGTACCCGGGCCGAGCAAAACCAGGCCAACTGCAAGCAGTGCCCGGCTGATGATTCCTAGACTGTCGCCCTTCATGGCTGACCTCCCCAGTAATTGCAATGCGGGCTCACCGGCCGGTGAACCCACTTGCCGCGGTCACCTGCTACAGGTTGCCGCTGCCAATAATGGTTTTCACTACACCCAGCTGCACCCGGGTGCGCGCTTTGTGAACCACCTCGTGCTCGGACTCGATCCGGTAGTAGTCGCACTCGAAGAGGCCCACGCTGGAGCCCGCGTCACTGCGGGGACAGGTTGTGGAGCCGGTGGTCATGAACACGTTTACGTCCACCGCATCCACGCCGTCGGCTATACCCCGCAACGGATGATTCGTATCGGGGTTAAAGGCGGCAAAAGGATCGGGCGTATCGTCGCCATCGAAGGGGTCGTTGCTGCCGGCGCCGGCCAGGGCCAGGGTCGCGATCGCCCCCGCCTCGGCAGATTGGAAGGACGCGTAGGAATCCGCCATGTTCGATGACATCTTCAGGCCCAGGGCACTACTGCTGGCCGCCATGACACTGATCACCGACACCACCAGCAGGAATAGCAGCGAGACCACCAGGGCCACGCCCCGCTGGCTCCTGTGACCGGCGTGCCGTGCGAGCGCCACTTGCCTGGCCCGTGCAGATTTCAAACCGGCAGAGCCGCCAACAGATACTTCCAGTCGTGAGTTTTTCATCCTTCCCCCCCTCGGAAAAAATCCGAGCTATTGGTCTGAATGCCAGATTCTCAAATAGAAGGGGATGACAACAACATAAAAGTGCTAAAAATTGCACTTATGTCACGTTTACAAATTTATAGTGCCATTTTTTTAGATGTGATTCACATATAGAGGACAAATTGTCCTATTTGTGCATTTTTATACAAATTTATGGCACAACACCTGGAGAGTGCGACGGCAGCAATGCCGTGGCTACATATCGCGGCATATCGAAGATGTGCCCCGATTGCCCGCAGCGCTGGTGACACTGGCGGGTCAAACGACGGTGGGCAAACCGGACGCTCAGCCGGCGAGCAACTGCTTCTGCAAGGCCATGACCCGCCTGGCGGCGGCAAACACCGACAGCGACGGCTGCGCCCGCCCCTCCCGGCCCAGGATATCCAGTTGCGCGTAATACCAGTACTGCACGGCAAAACTGGCGACCGAGCGGATGGTCCTGATCCGGGTCAGGAAGTCCAGCCACGGCGGCAACAGGGCCAGTTCATTTTCGTAGCGGGGCAGCTCCTCCAGCCCGGCGAGCAGGCGGGACGGCGCATCCGTCATCACGCACAGAGGGCGGCCCAGCCCGACAAGGTCGGCGCCGCCGCCCGCAATGGCCTGCTCCATTGCGACCCTGCGGCGAAAACCACCGGTCACCATCAGGGGAATCGACACCTGTTGCTGCATCGCCAGGGCAAAGTCCACGAAGTAGGCCTCGCGCACCGTGGTGGATCTGGCGACGTTCTGCTCGGCCACTTCCTCTATCCCCTCTACACCCAGCAAACGGGGTTGCTCATAGGTGCCGCCGGAAATCTCGATCAGGTCGACGCCCGCCTCCTCCAGCCAGGCGGCCACCTGCAGGCTGTCCTCGAAGACAAATCCGCCTTTCTGGAAGTCGGCGCTATTTAACTTTACCGCCACCGGGAAGTCGGGCCCCACGGCGACGCGCACAGCGTTCACCGCATCGAGCAAAGCCCGCGCCCGATTCGCCAGCTCGCCGCCATACCGGTCGGTGCGCCGGTTGCTGCGCGGGCTGAGAAACTCGGACAACAGGTAGCCGTGGGCCGCGTGCACCTGTACGCCGGTAAAACCCGCTTCCTTGACCGCCGCGGCGCAGACACCAAAGCGGCGGACGATCTCCTCGATCTCGGGGATGGTCAGTGCCACAGGCTGACCGAACTGGCCGCCCGGCAATCCCAACTTTACAGCGGAGGGCGCCTTGGGATGCGGATTGACGATCTTCTGGGTCTGGCGCCCGGCGTGGCTGATCTGCGCCCAGAACTGATTGCCGTTGCGGGTTGCCGCCCGGGCCCAACGCGCCAATGCCGCCCGCATGTTCGCATCGGGCTCCCGATCAATCACGACATTGCCCGGACGCTCCAGGTGATCGGCATCGACCTGGATATTGCCGGACAGCAACAGCCCGGAGCCGCCATCGCTCCACAGGCCGTAAAGCCTATCCAGCTCCGGGGTCGGCACGCCCCGCGCGGTGGCCAGCCCCTCGGTCATCGCCGCCTTGGCAATTCGGTTGGGCACTACGGCTCCGCAGGGCAGCGTCAGTGGCTGTGCGAGAATATTGGACATGTGAAATCTCCCGGGTCATGAAATAATCGTTTGCGATTATACGGACTGGAATCCCGAACGGGTGTGCGGATTCCTCGCGCCGCGAATGCCGGGTCGAAGGCCTGCCATTGCAGCGAACCGGGGTTGTGACTTTGTCGGCGGACAATTGGCTATGAAGGTCGTGGTACATGAATGAGGCTGTGAAGGAACAGGTAACCGCCTGGTATACGCTGTCGGTCGCTGAAACCGCCCGTCTGCAGGAGGTCGACCCGGGACCTGGGCTCAGCGCCGCGCAGGTGCGCACGAGGCTGGAACAATTTGGCGAAAACCGTCTCGCTGAAGCCCCGCCGCGCTCCAGCTGGCTCGCCTTTCTGGATCAGTTCAAGAGCGGGTTGATAATCGTCCTTATTGGCGCCGGCTTCCTCGCCGGGGCTGTCGGCGACCTCAAGGACGCGGCGGTGATCTTCATCGTTGTGATATTCAACGCCCTGCTCGGCTTCTGGCAGGAGCACCGCGCCGAGCAGACCCTGGCAGCGCTCAAAAAAATGCTCTCCCCCACTGCGCGGGTACGCCGCGATGGCCGGGAGGAAGAAATCCCCGCCACCGAACTCGTCCCCGGGGACCTGGTGTTGCTGGAGGCCGGCGACCGGGTACCTGCGGATGGAAGACTGGTGGCCACCCACAGCATCGAGATTGACGAGTCGGCGCTCACCGGGGAGTCGCAACCGGTCGCGAAACAGGCGGATGGGAACCTGCAGCCCGGCGCGTCCATCGCCGAACACATCAACATGGCCTACATGAATACCGTGGTCACCCGCGGGCGCGCTGAATTGCTGGTGACAGGCACCGGCATGACCACCGAGATGGGGCGGCTGTCGGGTATGCTGGTGGAGGCAGGGGGCGGGCCGACGCCGCTACAGCGCCAACTCGACGGTCTCGGCCACCGCCTGGCGATCATCGCCTGCGCGATAATCGCGGTTATTTTCGTACTCGGGGTGTTGCGCGGCGAACCGCTGATGCAGATTATTCTCACCTCTATCGCGCTGGCGGTCGCCGCCATCCCCGAGGGGCTGCCCGCAGTGGTAACGGTAACCCTCGCTATCGGCGTCCATCGCATGGCCCAGCACCGGGCCATCGTCAGGCGACTCGGCGCGGTAGAAACCCTGGGTTGCACCACCGTGATCTGCTCGGATAAAACGGGGACGCTCACCAGGAACCAGATGGCCGTGCGGGAAGTGGTCTATCGCGGGCAGCGCTTCATGGTGTCCGGAGACGGCTACGACGGGTCCGGCAACATCGGCAGTCCGGAAGAGGACAACGCCACCGACTTCGACCGCTTGCTGCGGCCGGCGACCCTCGCCAATGACAGTCGCATCTGCGACTGCCAGCTGATTGGCGATCCCACCGAGGGCGCGCTGCTGGCCATGGCTGCCAAGGCCGGCTGGGACGTGGAGAACCTGGCAACGCAGTTTCCGCGCGTCGCCGAGGTTCCCTTTGACGCCGCGCACAAATTCCAGGCCACCCTGCATCGCGAAGGCGATACGTTCAAGCTCTATGTCAAAGGTGCCCCCGATGTGTTGCTGGCAAAATCCACCCGCCACCTGACCGACACCGGGGAAGCCGCGCTGGAGGAGACGGACCGGGAGTACTGGAACACACAGAACTGCTATCTTGCCGGCAAGGCCATGCGGGTGCTGGCGCTGGCGGAGAGGGTTATCCACCCCCGGGACATCGACCCCGCCGGGGACCTGATGTCGCAGGTCGGGGACCTGACCCTGGTCGGCCTGGCAGGAATCTCCGATCCGCCGCGCCCGGAGGCGCGCGACGCCATTGTGCAATGCCGGCGCGCCGGTATCGCGGTAAAGATGATAACCGGCGACCACCGGCTTACAGCGGCGGCCACGGCGCGGGAACTGGGCATTGAAGGCGAGGTAATTGACGGACCCGAACTCGCGTCACTATCCCCCGAGGAATTGACTCGCAGAATCGACGGCATCGCCGTGTTCTCCCGCGCGACACCGGAACACAAGGTACGTATCGTGAAGGCGCTGAAAGCCGCCGGCAACGTGGTCGCCATGACCGGTGACGGGGTAAATGACGCCCCGGCACTGAAGGGCGCGGACATCGGTGTCGCCATGGGCGTCGGCGGCACCGAGGTCGCCAGGGAGGCGGCCACCATGGTGCTCACCGATGACAACTTCGCCACGATAGTGGATGCGGTCAAGGAGGGTCGCGCGATCTATGACAACATCGTCAAATTCGTACGCTTTCAACTGTCCACCAACATGGGCGCGATACAAACAGTGCTGGGCGCCAGCCTGCTCGGTTGGCCAACACCCTTTACGGCAATCCAGATCCTGTGGATAAACATCATCATGGACGGCCCGCCGGCGATGAGCCTGGGGGTCGAGCCCGCGCGGGAAGGGGTGATGGAAGAGTCACCGCGCAAGGCCAACACCCGAATCCTCTCAGGCCCCAGGCTCACTCGCCTGTTCATCTACGGGCTGACCATGGCGCTGGGTACGCTGGCGTTATTTGATTACGCGCAACCCAGGGGTGAGACCTATGCCCTGACCCTTGCGTTTACCACCTTCGTATTTTTCCAGTTCTTCAACATGTTCAATGCACGGGCAGAGTTCGGCTCGGCGCTGAACAACCATTTGTTTCGCAATCGCTGGCTGTGGGTTTCACTGGGGGCGGTGGTGGCGCTGCAGGTGCTGGTCGTCAACTGGGGTCCGGCGCAGACCATTTTCCGCACTACCGATTTACTGCTCGCGGACTGGGGACTGGCGGTGGCAGTAGCCTCCAGCGTTCTGGTATTGGACGAGGGCCGCAAACTCGCCATGCGATTGCTGCGATCAGGCGAGGGAAGCCGATAATGTCACCCGATGAGTTTAGAAAAGCGGCCCATGAGTTAATCGACTGGATCGCGGACTATCGACAGAAAATCCCCGAGCTTTCCGTGCGTGCCCAGGTTGAGCCCGGCGCCGTGCGCAGGGCATTACCCGCGAGCCCTCCCACGGGCACAGACGATTTCGGGCTGCTGCTTGCCGACCTGGACCGGGTGATTGTGCCCGGAATCACCCAGGTACAGCACCCGATGCACTTCGGCTGGTTTCCCTCCAATGCCGCGCTGGCTTCGGTACTGGGCGACATTGCCAGCTCCGGCATGGGCACACTGGGTATTTCCTGGGAGAGCTGTCCGGCACTCACCGAACTGGAAGAGGTGGTCTGCGACTGGATGCGCCAGTTAACCGGCCTGGGCGAGCAGTGGCACGGCACCATACACGATACCGCCTCCACCGCCTGCGTGACCGCGATGATCCTGGCGCGTGAGCGCGCCAGCCAGTTCAGCAAGAACGGCGCGGGCCTGCAGGCAGCGGCCGCTCCCATGGTTGTCTACAGCACCGCCCAGGCTCACTCGTCCATTGCCAAAGCCGTACAACTGGCCGGTTTCGGCAATGACAACCTGCGCCTCGTCGACGAGGACCCCTACACCAGGGCGATGCTGCCGGGGGCCCTCGCCGCGGCCATCGAGCGGGACCTTGCCGCGGGCAATGTCCCGGCGGCAATCGTCTGCTCCGTGGGCGCCACCGCCACCACGGCGATGGACCCGGTGGAAGCCATCGCCATCATCGCCAACCGATACGGAATCTGGCTGCACGTGGATGCGGCAATGGCGGGCTCGGCCATGCTGCTGCCGGAGTGCCGCCATCTTTGGCAGGGCGTGGAACAGGCCGATTCACTGGCATGGAACCCCCACAAATGGATGGGCACCATACTGGACACGGCGCTTTTTTATGTGCGGGATGTGGCGCACCTGGAAGCGGTCATGTCCACTAACCCATCGTACCTGCGTTCAGGCGCTGATGGGCAAGTCACCCAGTACCGCGACTGGGGCATTCCCCTGGGGCGGCGATTTCGCGCCCTGAAGCTCTGGTTCCACCTGCGCCTGGACGGCGTCGACGCCATCCAGGCAAGACTGCGACGCGACCTGGACAATGCCCGCTGGTTCGCCCGCCAGGTGGAAGCCGCCGAGGACTGGGAAGTGCTGGCGCCGGTGATGTTACAAACGGTTTGTATTCGCCACGTGCCGGGGCAATCGTCGGGAACGCCCCTGTCCGGTGCGGCGCTGGATGCACACACCCTGGCCTGGTTGGAGAGCATCAACACATCCGGGGCGGCGTTTATGTCGCCTTCGCTGCTGGACGGACGCTGGATGGTGCGGGTGTCGATCGGGGTGGAGGGTACCACCCGCGAGCATGTACGCCGGCTGTGGGAGTTCATCCAGCGTTCCGCCGCCGCAGCCTGAACCAAAGCCGCGAATCCACAGGCGGGGCAGCAGGCATGTCCGGCCCGGCACCGCGCGTCAATCAGCCAGCGACGCCAGCAATACAGGCAGCAGGGATGCGATCAAAAGAGCCCCCATCATGCCGTTGAAAACCCGCAGTCGCAGTTTGTTGGTGAGCAGCTTGCGCAACTGCTGGCCCAGCAATGTCCACACCGTCACCGACAGCAGGGTGACCAGGAAGAACACCAGGCTCACGACCAGGATCGCCTGGGCCCCGCGCGAGGGGGAATACACACTGTAGACAGTAAGCGCCACAGCCCAGGCCTTGGGGTTAACCCACTGGAACAGCGCCGCCTGTAAAAAACTGAATGGGTGTCCGCCCGGCGCTGTTCCCTCCCCGGGGCCCGCCGCGGTGGCGATTTTCCAGGCGAGATAGGCCAGGTAGAAGACACTCACGATTTTCAGCACCGGGTAGATCGCCGGATAGGCATCGAACACGCGCATGAGCCCAAACCCCACCAGGGCGAACATCACCACGAAGCCGATAAGCACGCCGAGCATGTGAGGTATGGTTCTGCCAAAGCCAAAGTTGACGCCCGAAGCCATCAGCATGAGATTGTTCGGCCCCGGCGTCATGGTCGCCACGAAACCGAATGCCAGCAGCGCGCTGAGATGGTCAAAGGTCATGCGGTTACTCCGGGCGCGACAGCAGGCGCCGCAACCCCCAGGATCATTTACAGGTACTTTTTGTTTATACTCGAGGCTGCAGCCAGGACATCCGGGGGCATTATGAACTACTGGGTATTTAAATCCGAGCCTGATGAGTTCGGCATCGATGACCTGGCGGCGCAGGAACAGCAAACAGCCCGCTGGGACGGCATTCGCAACTACCAGGCCCGCAACAACCTGCGCGACAAGGTAACCAAGGGCGACCGGGTCCTGTTCTACCATTCAAGCTGCAAGCAAACCGGCATAGCAGGCACCATGGAGGTTGTGAAAGCCGCCTACCCCGACCCGGCGCAGTTCGACCCCGCCAGCAAATATTTCGATGCGAAGTCGGATTTGCAGAGTCCGCGCTGGTACTGCGTGGACGTCCGCCTGCTGGAACGATTTGCCGAAGTCATTCCGAGCACGCTACTGCGCGCCAACCCCGATACGGCCGGGCTCAGTATCTTCCGCCAGGGACGTCTGTCGATAGCACCGGCCACCCGCGCGCAATGGCAGGCGGTGGCAAAACTGAAAGCCCGGGCTACATAGAGCCGCGCTGCTGGCACCTCATACACTGACCAGTTCTTCCGGGAGATAATCTCTCCGGGATCCCAGGACCAGGGCCGCTTCGTGGTCGCGCCTGGCCAGCAGGCCATCCAGACCCTTGCCTTCCCAGAGGCGTTTCATACCGACGATCTCGGCCGCTATCGCCTCCAGGTCACCGTGTTCCACCAGCGGCTCAATCGCTTTCATCTCCCTGCGCGAGGAACCGCTTTTAGCGGTGCCGCGGTTGTACACCAGCGACAGCAGGGCGGCCTGGGCGTCAGGGGGCAGCCCGCAGACACCGGGGTAAGCCGCCATGCATTTGTCGGCGTATGCCGGCAATGACGATTGGTAGAACACCTCTTTGGCTCCCGCCAGGCTGACCGTTACCTCGTGTATCGATTTCAGGCCTACCTTCGCCTTCGCGTCGGCCCCCTTCAACCGACAGACCTGCTTGAGCGCCTCCACGTCACCGTCGAGTATTTTGCCCTGCCAATCCCTGCGCATCTGGGCTTCGGAACAGTACCCCAGGTCGTAGCCGATACCGATGGTGACGCCGCTGGCGCCCCCGGGCCAGACCGGATGCTTGAGGTAGCGGTTGTAATAGGTTTCGGAACTTATCTCGTGCTCAACCAGGGCGCTCAATCCCGCCAGTGAGCAGGTGAGCCGCGCGGACTGCGGCAGTGCGCCAGCCCGGGCGCCCAATTGCGCGTCGAGCAGGTTTTCAATTGCGGTTAATGTAACCGGGCCGATCAGGCCATCGGCATGCAGCCCGAGCCGGGACTGGATAGCCGCGATACGCTGCGTGGTTGTCATGGTAATCTCGCCGTTTGCGCCCGGCTGTAACGGGATTGCTCCCGCGGGGCGCCCTCCAGATTTGTGACGCATGTAGTATAGTCAATTATCCGGCAAGTTCCCGGCGCAACAGGACGGTTCCCGCGCATACAGACCGCAGCGAAAATGTCGGGGAAAAGTCGCCACGGGAACGCGCCGCCCGCTTTGCAACCGCCCCCGATCTGTCGCACTATGGCCGGGTCGTAACGCCAGCAACCAGGATCGCGAATGACCACCCTCACCCTGCGCCATGTAGCCATCGACACCTACAGGGAAAACGTGGCCTACCTGCATCGCGACTGCAAGTTGTATCGCAGCCAGGGCTTCCAGGCCCTGAACAAAATCGAGATCCAGCAACAGGATAACGGCCGCTCCATAATCGCCGTGCTCAATGTCGTCGACGATATCGCCATTACCGCGCCGGACGAGTTGGGGGTGAGCGAACAGGCCTTTGCCCAGCTTGGTGGCGTGGCCGGTATCGCGGTGAGCGTGGCGCACGCCAGGGCGCCCGATTCGATCAGCGCGGTGCACAGGAAGATCGCCGGCGACCGCCTCAACCTGGAAGATTACCGGGGAATTGCGCGGGATATCGCCGCCAACCGCTATTCCAAAATTGAGATTGCCGCATTTCTTGTCGCCTGCTCCGAAATAGGGCTTGAGCGCGAGGAAGTACTGCACCTGACCCGGGCGATGATCGAAACCGGGGAGCGCCTGGACTGGGGCGAACCACTGGTAGTCGACAAACACTGCATCGGTGGCATTCCCGGCAATCGCACCACCATGATTATCGTGCCGATTGTCGCGGCGCACGGCATGCTGATGCCCAAGACCTCGAGCCGCGCCATCACCTCACCGGCCGGCACCGCCGACACCATGGAGGTACTGGCGGAGGTTGAACTTTCCCCGGACAAACTCCACGAAATCGTGCGCAGCGAACGCGCCTGCCTGGCCTGGGGCGGCACCGCCAGGCTGGCGCCCGTTGACGACCTGTTGATCGTCGTCGAACGCCCGCTACTGATGGATTCGCCGGGACAACTGGTTGCATCAATCCTTTCAAAAAAACTCGCGGCGGGCGCCAACCACCTGGTCATCGATATCCCCATCGGCGCCACAGCCAAAATCCGCAGCCGCAACAGCGCGCTGGTTTTACGCAAATTGTTCGAGTACGTCGCCGACAGCCTGGGTATCAATCTTGAAGTGGTCTTCAGCGACGGCAGGCAGCCGGTAGGGCGGGGCATCGGCCCGGCGCTGGAGGCAAGGGATGTCATGCAGGTGTTGAACAACGACCCGGCGGCACCGATAGACCTGCGGGAAAAAGCCCTGCAACTGGCGGGCAGAATCCTGGAATTTGATCCCGACATACGCGGTGGCCAGGGTTACATGATTGCGCGCGACATTCTCGAATCCAAACGCGCACTGGCCAAAATGCAGGCTATTATCAAAGCCCAGGGCAAGAACCCCAGCCCGCCCCAGATCGGCCGCCTGCGTCACGCGGTGCGCGCGTGCGAGAGTGGCTTTGTCATCGGCATCAATAATCTGCAGTTGGCTCGCATCGCGCGTCTTGCCGGGGCCCCGATGGACCAGGGTGCGGGGGTCGACCTGCACCGCAAACTGGGGGAGCCGGTGCAAGCCGGTGAGACGATTTACACAATCTATGCCGCTTTCCCGGCAGATTTCGAGTTTGCCAGGGAGTCCGCGGAGCAGGATTCCGGCTACCAGATCGGTGACCATTATGTCGATGACATGCCCTGAGCAACACCCGCCCCGAACACTCAAGCCTTGTCCCGGGGTTCGCTGATGGCTACCGGCCCCAACACTGGCATACTGCTTGGCTTTGCCGAGTCACTTGATCCTGCCTGTGCGCTGGCACGCGCCGCCGGCCTGGACTTCGCCGAAATTGAGGTGCATCACTTCCCCGACGGAGAGAGCCGCGTAAGCCTCCCGGCAAGCCTTCCCGGGCGGGTGGTCATCTGCAGGAGCCTGGACCAGCCCAACCAGAAACTGCTGGAGTTGCTGCTCGCGGCGGCCACCGCAAGGGAACTGGGCGCAGGGCATTTGACCCTGGTCGCGCCCTACCTGTGTTACATGCGCCAGGACAAGGCGTTTCACCCGGGGGAAGCGGTCAGTCAGCGGGTGGTCGGTAAACTGCTGGCAGACAATTTCGATGCCCTCATTACCGTGGACCCGCATTTGCATCGCGTATCCCGCCTGGAAGATGCCATACCCGTGAAAAGCGCCCGGGCGCTGGCGGCAACCGAAGCCATGGCCGCCTACCTGGAGGGCCAACTGGACAAGCCATTGCTCATAGGGCCCGACGAGGAGTCGCAGCAATGGGTCGCCGCCATCGCCGCGCGCAATCGACTCGAGTACTGCGTTGCGCGCAAGCAGCGATACGGCGATGCGGACATCAAGGTGACCCTGCCGGACAGGACTTACCGGGGCCGGCACCTGGTGCTGGTTGATGATATCGCCAGCACCGGTAGCACCCTGGAGGTGGCGAGCCGGGAGCTCTGGAAGCACAGGCCGGCCAGCATCAGCGTCATGGTTACCCACGCACTGTTTGTCGGCGATGCGCTGGCGCGTATAAAACGCGCCGGCGTCGAGCATATCTGGAGCAGCGACAGCATCGTTCACCCCACCAATCGGATAAGACTGGCCGGGCCTATCGCCAGCGCCCTGATGGAACTGTCCTAGGCCCCCGGCCTGTGGATTTGCGGGTAGGCAGACGCACCCTGTGCGACTGTCGGGGAGCCGTCACCATGCGATCCCGTAATCATCCCCGTAATCACTCGCACCGCCCTGCATAACACCCTGTTTCCGGTCGAACCAGATCGCGGTGATTGGACTGTAGGTGCGCTCGACGGTCTCCACCTGGTAGCCCATGCGTTGCAATTTCGCACGCGTATAAGGTGACACATCGTGGGTGACCTCGATGCGACCCGGCTGGGAGTCGTGTCCGCCGAAGGAGCTCTGCATCTGGTAACTGGTGAAGTTGTGGGCCTCTACCGCCTGTTGCACATCCATTTCGAACTCAACCATGTTCAGGAAAAATTGCAGCAGGTTCTGGTCCTGGGTATCACCGCCCTGCACGGAAAAGGCCAGCACGGGTTTGCCATCCTGCAGGGCCATACTGGGAGTGAGTGTGGCGCGTGGACGCTGCCCGGGATGCACGAGATTGAAGGGGTTGAGTCGCTCATCCAGCACAAAGCTCTGCATACGCTGGCTGAGGCCCACCCCGGTATTGCCCGCCACAAACGCGGGAATCCATCCCCCGCTGGGCGTCACCGATACCACCCAACCCTCGGCGTCGGCCGCCTGGATGGAGGTTGTGCCGGCGATGAAACCCTCGTCGTGAGTCATCAGGCCCGCCTGCTGAAAGCCCTCGGCGCCATCTGCCTCCACTTTGGGTGGGACAGGGGTCCACTCCCTGCGCAATTTCTCGTAGGGGTTCTTTTCCTGCTGGTAGGGGTAGGGGTCGCCGGGCCTGATATCCGTATTATTGGCGTCCTCGTTAATCAGCGCGCGACGCTCGGCGGCATATTTTTTTGACAGCAAACCCTTGATTGGCTCCACAGGGGGAACGTAGGGATCACCATAGTAGAAATCCCGATCGGCAAACGCCAGGTTCATGGCCTGGTAGACCCAGTGTATGTAGCGGGCGCTGTTGTAACCCATGCTTTTGAGGTCAACGTCCTCGAGTATATTCAGCGCCTGCAGCATTACCGGGCCCTGCACCCAGGTGGTGAGTTTGTATACATCGATACCCTTGTAACTGACACTGACCGGGTCTTCGATGTACACCTGCCACCGGTCCAGATCCTCCATCGTGAACAGACCGCCGCCGTCCCGGTTTGCCCGGACGATTTCCCGGGCTATATCACCCCGGTAGAAGCGGTCGTAGGCCGCATAGATCGCGGCTTTGCGATCTTTACCCTCCGCCAGCGCCTGTGCCTCGGTGTCGACGAGTTTCTGCAGGGTAGCCAGCAGATCGGGCTGCCGGAAAATTTCTCCCCCGGCGGGCGCGGCGCGGCTGGCGAGGTCATCCTCGTCAAAATGCGGCAGGAATACGCGTTTCGAGTCCGGCCAACTGGCCAAGAGCTCGCGGCGCTTCTCAATATTCTCCGCCTGGGAATCCTCGATGGGATAGCCGGCCGCCAGTTGCATGGCAGGTTCCAGGACCGCCGCCAGGCTGAGCGTGCCGTACTCGGCCAGCATGACCATGAGGCCACCCGGGGTACCGGGCGTAACTGCCGCTAACGGCCCGTACTCGGGCGGGTAGACCATGCCCTGCTCCCGGAAATATTCAGCGGTAGCGCCAGTGGGCGCCACGCCCAGCGCGTTGATGCCTTTTACTTCACCCGTATGCGGGTTGTAGATCAGGGCCTGGGTCTCACCTCCCCAGCTCAGCACGTCCCACATCGTAGCGGTGGCACCCAGCATGGCGCAGGCCGCATCGACGGCGTTGCCGCCGCGGGCAAAAGTGAGAGCGCCGGCGGTGGCAGCCAGTGGCTTGCCGGTAACCGCTACCCAGTGCTTGCCAAACAGCTTCGGTTTCGCCGTCTTCTGGGCGCTGGCTGGCGCCGCCGCCAGCAATACGGCGAGGGCCGCTGCGAGTAGCACGGTGGCCATGATTGAGTGACAGGGTCTGGTGAGCAGCATGCAATAACTCCATTCGAATCGGATAAATCTGTTATAGAGGAATGCCGGCGAAACATCCACATGCGACACCAAACTGTCGGCGATAAGCCTTGCGCCCTGCGGTGGCGGAATCCCTCCAGACGTGAATATAGTTCCAAAAACCGGTATTCTTGCGGTCTGCGAAAACATTTGGCAATTCCGTCGGCCAATTCCGGAATCCCGGCGGCCTGCGGTACCACACTTCAAAAATATGTCCCGAAATCCAATGCACCGAAAATGGAGACGACTCCTATGAATCACGCGCTCACAATGACCGCCATCGCCGTCCTGACAGCCTGCACCCTGGGCTCTGCACCGGTGAGCTGTGCCAACGCGCAGCCGGCTGCGGAAGCAAGGCAATCAACCAAAACAGGCAACAACGTGGCACTGGCGAAGTTCTTCGCGGACTACGATGCCCAGGAGTTGTCTTTCCATCCGGAGGCGAAGACCAAGAGGGGCATTCGCGATACCGACTACGGAGACTGGGACGACCCCAGCGATGCGGCGAAAATCGCGGAGATCAAGCGCATGCAGGCGGCCGTGGCCAGGATGGAGGCCGAGTTTGGCAAGCAGGAGCTGAATGAAGCGGACCAACTCAGTTACCGGCTGTTTCAAATACAGGCTGAACAGGCAGCGAATGCGTTTGAATTTCGACGCAACGTCTATATTTTTAACCAGATGAATGGCATGCAAAGCCAGCTTCCGGCCTTTCTCATCAATATGCATCGCGTCACCGACAAAGCGGATGCGGAAGCCTACGTTAGTCGCCTGAACGGGATGGGGCCGTTGTTCGATGCACTAGTCGCGCAATCGGCGGAGCGGGCCAAAACAGGCGTCATCGCACCGGCCTGGGTATACCCCTATGTGATCGAAGACGCGCAGAATATTATCAGTGGCGCGCCATTCGAGGACGGCGCGGATTCGCCGCTCTACGCCGACCTGAAGCAAAAAGTGAATGCGCTGGCGATTCCCGCGGCGGAGAAGGCAGAACTGATTGCCGGGGGAGCCACAGCACTCAGGCAGCAACTGAAACCCGCCTATGAAAAGCTGATCGCCGAGATGCGGCGCCAGCAAAAGATAGCGCCGCAGGAGGACGGTGTGTGGCGGTTCGAGGATGGCGAGGATTATTACTCGGAAAGGCTGGATTTTTACACGACGACAGCGCTGGACGCGACAGAGATTCACCAGATTGGTCTCGACAACGTGGCCCGCATCCACAACGAGATGCGAAAAATTTTGAAGCGGGTGGGCTTCAAAGGCAGTCTGCAGGATTTCTTCAATCAGGTCCGCACCGACGAAGCGTTCTTCTTCAAAAGCCGCGAGGCCTATCTCGCCGTCGCTGACGAGAAGTTGGCGGCGATGGACGCGGCCCTCCCCAAATTTTTTGACACACTCCCCAAGGCCCCGCTGGTAGTCAAACCTGTCGAGGCCTTCCGTGAAAAATCAGCGGGCAAGGCGTTCTACCAGCGCCCCACGCCGGACGGATCTCGCCCTGGCGTTTACTATGTGAACCTCTACGACCTGAACGATATGTCCAGCACCGAGTTGGAAGCCCTTGCCTACCACGAAGGCGTACCCGGCCACCATCTACAGCTGGCGATCCAGACCGAATTGTCGGGGGTTCCGGCGTTTCGCAAGTTTGCCAGCGTAACCGCCTACTCCGAGGGCTGGGGGCTGTACTCCGAGGAACTCGGCAAGGACATGGGCTTCTATACCGACCCCTATTCCGACTTCGGCCGGCTGGGCATGGAACTCTGGCGCGCCTGTCGACTGGTTGTCGATACCGGCTTGCATGACATGCGCTGGAGCCGGGAGGAGGCCATAGCCTATCTGACCGAAAACACGCCGAACCCTGAAGGGGATATCCGCAAGGCTATAGAGCGCTATATCGTTTACCCGGGACAGGCCACCGCCTATATGATCGGCAAACTCAAGATCGTGGAACTGCGCGAGCGTGCGCAAACGTCCCTTGGCGATGCGTTCTCCATCGGTGCCTTCCACGACGTCATTCTCAAAAGCGGTCCCGTACCGCTGAATATCATGGAACAGCGTGTCGATGAATGGATTGCGGGGAATCTGTAAGCGTAGCGGGATTGTCGGCCCTGAATTTGCCGGAGCCGTCGTTCTCGCTTAATAGCTAGTCCCGCCGCAGAAGCCCGGTCAGGGTCAGCACTACCACGGCGGACAGGGCGGCGCCGAATAATCCGAACAGGCTGTGCAGTGTCAGCCACAGCCAGCGCGCGGGTCCATCGGGCACGAAGCGACAAAAGGTGTCCTGGCCGAGGTTTATCACCGGCAGTGCAAAGTCCAGGGCGTAGGTTGGCGTATCCAGGCCCGGGCAACCCAGCGGCACACTCACCTCGCCCAGGCCGAAGGGCAGAATGTACTCCGTCGGCTCGGGGGGCTGTTCAAACGGGAAGAACGCCTGGTTGAAATTGTATATCGCTACCGTGTACATCACCGCGCCCAGCAGCACGAAAGCCAGAAAGGAAAATACGGCGCGGCTGGTCGAGTAGCCGTGGTGACTTATCAACATCAGCAGACGCGGAAAAAAGCGCAGCCATGGGCTGTCGACACGGGCGGCGAGGCGCATGTGAATCTTTTCAACCGCTATCGCATCGGCCTCCCGCGACAGACCGCTGTTGCGAAGAACACGGGTGAGCTGCTCGTAAGGATGCGGGCGGAATGTGGTGGGGTCGGGCCGCCCGCCGATAAACTGGCGGCGCAACCAGGCGGTGCGCCTGGCCACCAGGTCGCCGCCATCGATCTGGCGCACCCGTTCATAGGACATGCCGTCCATATCCAGATACCCGTGAGCGGGCCAGCCCGTTTCGACGCTGTCAATCAATGTGTTCATCTGCGCGCCAGCCAGCAAAAACCAGCCCTGCACCGGTTGTATCCGCTCGGGCTGCGCGGTTTCCGCGTCGGGTTCCAGCTGGCCAATATTAAACAGTATCAGGGCATTCGATACCCGCATCTGCTGCAGGTTGGCCGCCACCGGCCCCCCCTTGCCAAGGAGTCCCGAATAGTCCGGGCCGGGACAGAGTCGGGCATTGGTCAGGAAGAAACTGCCGCCGACGGTAGCGGACAGAAAGTTGAGCCGCCCACAGGCCTCGAAGGGGGTATGGGGGTCGTGCCGCGACAGGAAGACCGATTCGACGACCAGGTCTTCACAATGCAGGGCGCGGCCGCCGGCATTGGATAGCCGGGCGGACCCACAGTCCAGGTCGCCCGTGATATGCGCCGCGCCCAGGGAAACCTCCCCGTGCACCTCACAACGATGCCCGTGACCCGGTAGCAATTCGAAGTTGCCGCCAATCTGTGCCGATCGCGCACTGAGGGCGGTATCGCTGCAATCCTGCAGCAGGGCCCCGTGCAGTTCAACACTGCTTTCGATGTGGGCACCTTCCAGCCTGACGCTGCCGCTGGTCTCGAACCGCGACTGCGACGTCGCAGACAGCAACAGCCTGCCGCCAATATGCGCGTGGTTAAGATGCACCGCGCAATCGCCTACATCGGCCAGGTCGGAGGTATGCGAGCGGATGCCCGAAAAATGCGAACCGGACAGGTCGAGGTCGGCCTTGGTAGTGAGGCTGATGCCGATAAACGCCGGCAGCGTGCAGTCTACCAGGCGCAAGGAGAGCAAATCGGCGCCACTGAAATCCACCGGCGAATCAAAATGACAGGCCCAGAACAACAGCGTTACTGCCCCGCCGGAGCGATTGGCGGGCAGGTCCCGCAGCGCCCCGAGAACCGTTGCGCCGCGAATACGTAACGGACCGCTGAGCAGCGGAAGGCCGGCTTCCGTACCAGCGATCAGTTGTGCAATAAATGTCGCAGACAACTCGCGCGACGAATCCGGCAGATTACTGAAATCCGCCACCCCGCGACTGGATATCGCGTCCAGCACACGCTGTTCTGCTTCGCTTCGCGGTTCGACTTGATCGACCGACGTGATGCTCACGGCGATGATCCTCGCATTGCCAGTCCACTGCCATCATGACACCCGGCGCGGCACAGGGGAAGGGTTGGGGTGAGGCGACACGCCTCGGCCCGGCGTTCAACCGGCTCCGCTGCGCGGTACAAACATGGCGCAAATGCGGTCAGCAGCGACTACGCCCGGCCAGCGGCGCTCATCACCGCTCGGGTAAATCAACCCGGCCGCGATAAAGTTGGCGTGTTCGCCTTTGCTTCCATGCGCTTTTGTTCTACCTTGGTCAGCAGGATGGCGGGAGCGCCAGCGCTCTTGACCCATGACGCGAAAGACCCAAAAAGGATGTCTTATGAGCCGGCTGGCCGCGATAGATTTCGTTTTTCTGCTGGTGGAAAACCAGGTTCGCCCCATGCACATGTCCAGCTGCCTGGTGTTCGAGCCTCCCAGGGGGGAGGGAAAATCCTTTTTGCCGCGGCTGCTGAAGGCGTTTCGAGAGGCCGATCCCGGCGCCCCCTTCAACCAGAAACTGCAATGGCTTGACGGGGGCCTCGCTCGCTGGGAAACGGTGCGACCCGACCCCTACTATCACGTGCGCCACGTGGCCATTCCCGGTCCGGGAACCCGCGCACAGCTGGATGACACCCTGGCTCTGCTGAACGCGCCCCTGCTCGACCGGGCCTACCCCCTGTGGCAATGTTTCGTCATCGAGGGCCTGGAGCATGACGGGTTCGCCCTGTTTTTCAAGCTCCACCATTCTCTCATTGACGGGGAGGGTGGCATCAAGCTGATGCGTGCGGCACTGAGCGACAACCCCCGCAACAAGAAAATCCAGCCCGTGTGGGAATCGAACGGCGAACCGCCGCGCAAGCCTCACGTACCGGTGAGCCGCTCACAGTTGCAGCGGATAAACGCGCAGGTCAATGCGCTGCCGGCGGGTATGAAAGACATCGCATCGGGCCTACTGGAACTGGGAGCACAGGCCCTGGGATTAAAGCCGCAGCAGGCTTCACTGCCCTTCCGGGCACCGGCCACGCCATTTAACACTCACCTTGCCTCCTCTGCCAGATGTTATGCCAACTGCGAAATCCCCCTCGACCGGGTGAAAGCGATGGCCAGGGCCTCGGGCAGCACCGTCAACGATGTTGCGCTGGCGTTCATCGACGACGCCCTGCACAAATACCTGGCCGAGACGGGCGCCGCAGCGGATGCGCCACTGGTGGCCTCCATGCCCCTGTCTACCCGGGTTGAGGGGCAGGCGGCCAGCGGCAACCAGGTAATTGCAGATCTCGTCCCGCTCGGTGCGCCCGACGCCGATATAATCGAGCGCCTGCGGCAGATCCACGAATGCACGGGCAAGGTCAAGGACAGGGCCAGAAAAATGTCCGCGCCCATGCGGCAGACCTATATCCTGCTGCTATTGGGGCTCACCACCGTACCGGAACTGGTGCCAGGGATTAACGCCTCGCCCTCGGCCAATGTGTTGATCTCCAATATGGCCGGGCCTGCGGAGCAACTCTACCTCGGCGGCGCGCCGCTTCGGGCGATGCTCGGCCTGCCGATACTGCCGCCCAGTCCCTGCCTGAATATCACCTTTGTCAGTATCATGGGGAAGATTTGCCTCGGAGTAGCCAGCACGCCTGAGGCAATGAGCAAGCCCGCGCGCTACGTTGAGCTTCTGCTGGAAAGCTTTGCGGAACTGGAGCGCAAGCTGCCGCAATCGCGGGCGCCCAAAAAGGCGGCAGTGAAGAAGAAGCAAGCGCGAGGCCGCGGACGCTAGAAGACCTGGGAGATGAGGCTTTTCGCCCAAGCAGGCGACACTGATGCCTGCCCGAAATGGTCCTCCCCGCACCCCACCCACAACAAGCCCGGCGGACGATACCGGGAATATACGGAGTTAACATGGAATACAGGAATCTGGGCGCATCCGGCCTGAAACTATCGCAGCTCTCGTTCGGCTCCTGGGTCACCTTCAACAAGCAGGTCGATGCCACACTTGCCCAGCGCATGTTCGGGACCTGCTTTGACGCCGGGGTCAATTTCTTTGACAACGCCGAGGCCTACGAGGCCGGCGAATCAGAGATCGTAATGGGCAAGGCACTGAAGGCGCTGGCTCGCCCCCGAGACAGCTACTGCGTTTCATCCAAGGTCTTTTTCGGCGCCGCTCGCCCGCCGCTGCCGACCCAGATGGGGCTCAGTCGCAAACATGTGACCGAGGCCTGCCACCAGGCCCTCAAACGCCTGCAGGTCGATTACCTGGACCTGTATTTCTGCCATCGCGCCGACCCGGACACACCCATCGCCGAAACCGTGTGGGCCATGCACAACCTTGTAACCCAGGGAAAAATTCTCTACTGGGGCACCTCGGAGTGGACGGCGCAGCAGATTATGGATGCCTGCGACTTCGCTCTCGCCAACCACCTGACGCCGCCCAGCATGGAGCAGCCACAGTACAACCTGCTCGACAGGGAGCGCTTTGAGGTGGAATACGCGCCGGTATTTGAAAAATACAAAATCGGCTCGACGATCTGGTCGCCCCTGGCCTCGGGGGCTCTGACCGGCAAATATCTCAAGGGTATCCCGGAAGGTTCCCGGGCCACCCTCCCCGGCTACGAATGGCTGAGAAAGACCATGGTTGAATCAGATCACGGACAGGAGCGTATTTCGCGCGTGGCCAGAATGCAGCCCATCGCCGAGGAGCTGGGTGTCAGCCTGTCAAAGCTCGCCATTGCCTGGTGCCTGCTGAACCCCAACGTATCCACGGTTATCCTCGGCGCCTCGCGCATGGAACAGCTGGAAGAAAACCTCCAGGCCAGCGAGGTGGTGCCACTGCTCACCGATGAGGTGGTCGCCAGGCTGGCAGCCATTTGAAGTCCGGTAAGCGAACACAGGCCACTTGAGCGGGATATTTTTCGCGCTTGGAACAGCCCTTTTCTGGGCCGTAGCCACGCGCCTGTTCAGGCAGATGGCGCTGTACTGGACGCCTGTCGGTCTTGCCACCCTCAAATCCGTGGTCGCGGTAGCCCTGTTCCTGACCTGGTTTGCACTGCAGGGTGTGCGATTCTGGGAGCACGAGTTAGAGACTGTCCTGTGGTTGTTTGGCAGCGGCATCGTGGGTATCGCGATCGGTGACTCGGCGCTGTTTTACGCGCTGTACCGCATGGGCGAGCGCAATACACTGCTGGTTGCGGAAACGGCGGCGCCGGTGCTGGCCGTATCCTTCGCTTTTCTGCTGTTGGCGGAGAGTATCAGCCTGCAGCAGATACTGGGTGTCGCGCTGGTAATCATCGGCGTCGACGCCGTCATTGGCCTGCGTCGCGGCAGCAAGCAATTCGACAAGGTGGGCGTGCTGTGGGCACTGCTGGCAGCGGCTTGCCAGGCTTCCGGCGTACTGGTGTCGCGAGTTTTCCTGACCCAGACCGATATCAGTGCCGAAGAGTCCGCCCTCTGGCGGCTGCTGGGTGCCACCGTGGTGCTGCCGCTGTGGATGTGGCTGCGCAACGACTCCCTGGTTCCGGCGCGCAGTCTGGGGCCCGCCGTCTGGTGTCGTGTGACCGCGGCCATCTTTATCGGCACTTTCCTCGGGGTTCTGTTCCTCCAGAGCGCCGTGCAGCGCCTGCCCGCGGGCGTGGCACAGGCACTGATCGCCACCAGTATTATTTTCGCGACGGCAATTGGCGTGGCCTACGGCGAGCGAGTGGACCGGCGCCAGTGGCTGGGAGTGGCGCTTGCGGTGGCCGGTGTCGCTGTTGTAGTCCTGTAAGCAGTTTCAACAAACCCGGTTCGGCGACGCGCTCAACCACCGTGAACCGGCGACAGCGGGGCACCGGAAAAGTAACGCCTGGGATTCTCGATAAGAAGCATATCCAGCTGCTCGCCGGTAATACCCCGCGACTTCAGCTGGGGAATGATGTGCCTGTGAAAATGCGTCGGGTTAAACAACACGTCGAGGTCGGCGGCACCCACCAGGGCTTCCGGAAAGGGCACGCCGCGCGCACAAAAAACGCAATCGTGGGAAACCACGAGGCGCTCGTTCCAGCCGCCTTCGATCATCCTGACGAGGTTGTCTATCCGCACTGAATCAGGTGCGAGTATATCCAGCCCGAAGCGATCGAAACCGACATAGGATCCCGCCCCTGCAATTGCCTGGTGGTAGGCCACATCCGGGTTGCCGCAGCTATGCCCTATGATAATCATGTGGGCGGGCACGCCGTTCTCGACAAGATATTGTTGTTGCTCGATGCCCATGGTGCCCTGATCGGTGTGGGTCGTTACCGGCAGGCCGGTTTCCTTGTGGGCGATGCTGGCGGCCTTGAGTATTCCATACTCATAGTCGGTAATCCTGCCCACCCCGCTTCCAACCTTTATCACGCCAGGCTTTATGCCGGTGCCGGAGATGCCGTGATCAAACTCGTGGATCATCACTTCCGCCATGCGCTCGGCCGCCTGGCCCATCTCATGGTACAGCGCCCAATAGGGCTTGCCGCCCTGGTCTTCCTTGTAGAAACCCGTGGCACAAACGATATTGAAGCCGGTGCGGGAGGCGACCTCTGCCGCCAGTTCCACGTCCCTGCCCAGATCGGAGGGACAGGGGTCCAGCATGCTATTGATTCCGTGATCCTGCATCTGCTGAATACGATCGACGGCGATCGCCAGACACTCGTTCAGGGATGGTCCGGGATGCAGGGTATCGGACTCCCAACCAGGATATCCGATCACGATATGTTCGTGCATGAGGGTGGTGCCGAGTTGATCTGGTGTGATCGCCCCGGTAACGGTATTAATGCGGGTGGTTGTCATAACACTCCTTCACCTTTCGGTTCAGCGCATTCTCACTATCGGATTATCCTGCTGAGACACAGGGGCAGCCAACTCGGATGAGTCACTCCTGGGCGACTCTTCGTTTGCTTCTTCGATACGCTGCTCGAGATACACGCGCCACTTGTCGTTGTAAAACGTACTCTTCATCGCCCTGAACCAGCGCTGGAAACGCCGGCTGCGAACGCGGTCGGCTATTTGTCGGGACAGGTCATCCCAGATCCATTCATCCAGCAGGCCCTCCTCATGCAGGAAATACATACGCTCCCACAACAGCACGTTGGAATAGAGGATAATATGATAATGATTGGTTTCCTCGGGGGTGAGCTCCTGGTCAGAGATGGCCCGGATCCAGAGGTCGGACGCCTGCACCGAGCTGGTAATCTGCATCATAACGTCGCGATTGAGGTTGAGTACCTCCTGCACCGCGGCGCGCCGGGAACTTTTATTGCTCTCCCGAATCTCGTGGGCGACATAAAACAGGGTCAGAATCACACCAATGGCGCCAGCCAATTCCGCCAGTGCACCTATAGCGTCCCAGTTCACCAGGAAGTCACTCCGTCAGTGTTGCAATAAGTCAGGTTTTCTTCTCCAGCTCAGTGTAATTCATAACGGTAACCACGGATTTCAGGGACACCAGCGAGTTATGGGGATACATCCCGATGGCCATCATATGCCCGATAGCCGGTGGTGTGTAAAACTGTACGCCTTCGGGGTCACTCACTACCATGTCACGCGCTTTCTGAAACTCCCCCTGCACAGCCTCCATAAATTGCGTATAGGCGGTATCCATCGGCACCTGGCCACCCGCCATGATCGATTCCCAGTTATCCCGCACTCGCATCAATGACAGCCAGGTCAACACCTCGGGCACCAGGTCGCCAATCAGGCTCTTTATGATGTCCATGAGGCCGTGATGCTGCAAGGCCGCGTGCTGAGGCTTTGCGGCCGCATCGAATTCCTTGTCCTTGCCGCCCAGCGCTAAATACAGCTCTGTAGATGTCGCCTTGTAGTAGTCGCTGCACTCATAGCTTTTAGCGGGCTTGGCCGCCGCGTATATACGAGCGTGCGCCTCCATGGCGTGCTGTACGATGGGCATGGCGCCAAACAGGTACTCGATTTTGGAAATGCCCGTTCGCTGGATCGCGGGCGCCGCAAAGCCGAACACGGTCGCCGACATGGCGATAGCGCCCGCATCGACAAAGTCGGCATACAGCTGCACAAAATCATAGATAACATCCGCGGTCATCTGTGGCGCCCAGGGCGTACCCATATCGGGCGCAAGCGCCTTCAGACCAGTGAAACTATCCAGGGTTCCGCTCATCAGGGCGTTATCCCAGGCAGTGTACTGCTCCAGGGTGAAAGGTTTGATTTGCGCTGGAGTGAGTCCCTGCTTTTTCCAAAGCGGCTCAAAGTCAGTCTGGTGAGCTTCAGTAAATTCCTCGCCGAACACTTCGAAATGGAACTGGCTGAAAACCTTGAAAAAATCAGCTCCCTCCTGCTCCCCGTAGATTTCCTTGAAGGCGTTGAGATTGTGCGGCAGATTCAGGCCTACATTGGCGACCAACGTCTTATGGGCTGCGCAATATGTAAACCAGGACACATCCGAGCGCAGGTAATGTTGCTCAGTCACCCAGTCGCGATAGAACATCAGGGCGGTATTGATATTCGCGGGGCGGAACTTGGAGCTCTTGTAGTCCGGTGGAAATCTGACACCGTAATTAAGTACGTTGTCAGTCAGCTGCAAGTTCTTGTTCAGCAAGGCCTGGTCCACGCCGTCGAGGCTGAGAATCATGACATTGGCGGGATAACCGAAGTCGTTGTATACCTCTCCCTTAACCCCCCACAATCGATTGTGGTACAGCGGCGGGGAATTGGTTGTCCTGCCGCCGCCAAAATACGCACCCATATGGGTGATCCCGAGTTCCACCTTGTCCGACGCGGCGAACTCCAGAACGCTGCCCTTGTTGAGTTCGGGATGAATGTAGTACATGAGCGCGTATATGGGGTCCTCGGGCTTGAGCCCCATCCTGTCCCTGAGCAGTTGGTCCACCAGCACCGAGCTGTAGACCATTTCTCCATCCGGCCCCGCGGCCGCGCCCGTGTCATTCACCGGAAGGAAAGTCATACCGACTGAGCCACAGTCCAGGACGTACTGGCAGTCCTTTACACGAAAACTGCTGCCATCCGCATTCATCACCTCGGTAGTTCCGAACAACTCCCGCGAGGTGCCATAGGTTTTGAGCGCTGCGTCCGTCACCTGGTACTCACCGGGGTAGGAAGATGGCCCGCGGTCATGAATGACCGGGTTGCGATACTTGGCCGGGATTGGCTCTGCTTTCTTATCTTTATGCATTATTCTTCTCCCGTCTGCCTGCTGCAGCTCGATTAATTTGCCATATTCAAAACGCCTGACGCAATCACGTTGCAATCCACTGTGGGTTGGAAGCCTTTCATACCAACGACTTCGCTGTAAGGACATTGTAGCGCACTACAGGTCAATATCGAGCCGGCAAAATTTTGTTGCTAGTAACCGATCTTGATCTACTCTTCTAACTACACAATAAAAACTACTGATAATCCTCATCCTGATGCAGCACACAAAGAGAGACCTCCATGCATAAAATCACACGGGAACTCGAAAGCCTGATAAAAAAACATAAATGGACGAAAGATTTCGAACAGGCCGTGCTGATGGCACAGTCGCACAACGTGCCATCGATTGCGCATATCCGCTCCCTTGACGACTACCTGAAATACGTAGACGAACTCGTCAACTGGGCGCCCAGGGAGACCGACCAGAACCCGCGGCTACTCTATACAAAGCTCGTCGAGTTCTACTTCTTCCTGGACCAGCCGCCTGTCAAGCGCCATCAGAGCAAGATAAAACCCGGGGGCGGCGAAAAGAAGCTGAAACCCCTCTCTCGCTGGATCGTGGATTTCGCCAAGGCCTGGGGAAACTACCTGGACACCACCGAATCAGCCAGGGAAGTGCAGTCCTTCAAGGACGACCCGCTGTTCAACTGGGAGGAATACATGCCGCCCCCCAGCGGCTACCTCACCTTTAACCAATTTTTCGCGCGCCATGTCAAACCGGGCATGCGCCCCATCGCGGGCCTGTGCGACAACAAGGTACTGGTGTCCCCCGCCGATTGCACTTTCGTGGGTAGCTGGCAGATCAGTGAGAAGTCGGAAATCATGGTAGTGGACCAGAAGAACGGCATTGTCGAGTCCAAGGGAATCCAGTGGTCCATCCATGAATTGCTCAAGGACAGCGAGTATGCAGATCGTTTCAGGGGCGGCATTTTTACCCACAGCTTCCTGAATTCGATTGATTACCATCGCTGGCATTCGCCGGTGCAGGGTCAGGTGCTGGAGACCAGGATCATCCAGGGCCAGACCTATCTCGACATAGCGGTAGACCAGGTGCTAGAAGACGGCAAACCAGTCAATCACCTGTCGGCGCTCGATGGCACCGGTTACCAGTTCGTCCAGACTCGCGGGCTGATTGTTATCGATTCCCCGATCGGGCTGGTCGCCTGCTTGCCCATGGGCATGGCGCAGGTCTCGTCGGTGGTGATCACTGCCGAAGTGGGCAAGACGCTGCACAAGGGAGAGGAGCTGGGTTACTTTCAGTTTGGCGGCTCGGACTTTGTGATGGTGTTCGAGCGCGCCAGTAACGTTCAGCTGATCGGGCAGGCAGGCGTGCACGTTCAACAGGGCTCGTGGATAGGCAACGCTTTTCCCTATTCCAGACAGGTGTGAGCCGGCGCGCAACAGATAACAGGCAGGACAATTGAACGGGAGTGAGATGGCTGGATCGGGTATCTTCACGAAGGCCCTGCGCGCAATAGCGATAGTCGTGGTGCTCGCGGCATTGGCCCTGGTGATTGCGTACAGTTTCAGTACAAAGCTGCAGGCAACGCTGGCAGCGTTAAGCCCGCCGCAGTTGCCGGAGCTCGTGCCGGTTGCCAAGCGTGAATGGCTGGCACAGGGCTGGAGTCGTGAGCTGGCGGACAAGTATCACTACATGGACCAGGGTTCCTCCGCTTTCCTGGTGCCGGCCTCCTGGATGTTCGCGCTGGAGCAGCCCGCGCCCGGAATTTTCTCAATGCCCTTCGGCAAGCGGGGTCGCTACCTGGATGATGACTACTTCCTCCGCTTCGGCTTCATCAAAGGTGAAGTGTCTGAGAACAACCCTCACGGCCTGCCCATCGGGCTGACCGAAGTGGGCTTCCAGGTGCTGCCGGGTGTCTCCCAGCGGGCAACCGGGCTGGGGCTGACCTGCGCGGCCTGCCACACCGCACGCCTGCGTTACGGCGATACGGAATACCTGGTGGACGGCGGCCCCGCCTCCACCGACCTGGCGCTGGTATCCCAGTCGCTGGGCGCCGCCCTGGGGCAGACCCTGGTATCCGCGAAACTATCACCGCTGCTGGGCGGCCGCTTTGACCGTTTCGCCCGCGGCGTACTGGGGCCGGATGGTTACAACAAGACCAACATCGCCCGCCTCGAGGATGACCTCACCGCGGTTGTCTCCTGGCTGCAGCAAATGCCGAACAATGTCGACGTTGTCGAAGGATTTACCCGGGTGGACGCCCTCAATCGAATCGGCAATGCCCTGTTCAGTATTTTTCCGGTCCGGCCGCATAACTATGTGCCACCCAATGCCCCGGCGAACTATCCGCCCATATGGACAGCCTCCTGGTTCAACTGGGTGCAGTACGATGGCTCCATCATGGGGCCGCTTATTCGCAATGCCGGCGAGGCGCTGGGATTGGGCGGACTCGTGAACCTCACCGCCGCGCCGGGCCAGCAACGCTATAGCGCGTCCATACCCATGGAAAACCTGTACTGGATCGAGAGCGCCCTGGACGGCGATGCACCGCCCTATCCCGATAACCGCAAGTTCGCAGGCCTGCAGGCACCGGCATGGCCAGCGGCAATGCCGCCGATTGACCGGGCAAGAGCGGACAGAGGCGCAATTCTCTATCAACAACGCTGTCAGGGATGCCACCTTGCACCGCTCAACAGCCCCGCTATCTGGAGCGACGAATATTTTGCCCCGGTCAGCTACTTCGTGGATGGAATCGAATACCAGACCAAAGATGCGCTACTCAGGCTGAACATCATCCCCCTGGATGAAATTGGTACCGACCCGAGCCACTCGGCCGTGCTGGCAACCCGCACAGTGGACACATCGGCGGACGCGACCAGTAGCGACCCCCACCTGAGTGACCCCATGGGCATAGCCAACGAGGTGTGTACCTGGAGCGCGGCCGCCCCGCCTTCGGCCAATCACCACGGCACCGCTGATGCGGCAGGCGCGAGAAGGCTGGAAAACGTGGCTATGAAAGACGGCCCAATGCTGAACTTCGGCCTTGCCCTGGGCTCACTTGTTCAGGACGTGACCGATCAATGGTTTGACGCTTCGTACATACCGAAATCCTCCCGCAAAGCGTGGCTCGAGGATCGCCCCAACTGCCTGCAGGTCGGCCAGGGATACAAGGCAAGGCCGCTCAATGGAGTTTGGGCAACGGCGCCCTATCTGCACAACGGCGCCATCCCGACCCTGATGGACCTGTTATCACCACCGGATGAACGTCCTGACTTTGTGGTGCTCGGTGACGTGGAGTTCGATCCTGTAAAAGTCGGAATCAAGCAACCCGCTGCGGCCAGGTTCCGGTCGGACCAGAAGTACAACAGCGACCGCTTTTTTGTACTGGACACATCCGTCAAGGGAAACAGCAACCGCGGCCACGAGTTTTCCAGTGCCTGGGACAGCACACGCCCTTACAACGAGCAGCAGAAAGGCGTTATCGGACCAGAACTGAGCCGGGAACAGCGCCTGGACCTGGTGGAGTACCTGAAGACGCTCTGAACATATCCCCCGACAACGGGGCGATATTAATCACAACCCCCGTTTGGATATTATTTTTTGCCAATATTCATGCAATCTGGCCATGGAGAACCCGGCCGCGAGCCTATAAACTCCCGTAGATCACCCTTCCGTCTGCCGAAATTCAAGCAGTTAACGTCAAACAACCGAGAGATAGTGAATGATCCAGCGGATTGCACGCTTTACATTTATCAGCGCAGCCATGGCTGCGGCCGTGACCAGCGAAGCACACGGACCCGCCGGGGCCGGCTTCTTTGCCGGGGCCGATTCAGCGGAGACTGTGTTTTCCAACCCGGCGGGCATGACCCGACTCGAGGGTACACAAATGACGCTGAATACCATGCTGGCTGTGGATTATTCCAAATTCAAGGTGGATGACGACCTCACTACCGTTGACGGCGGTGATCCCCGGGACCCACAAAACTCGATAATTCCGTCCTTCTACTACTCGAGGCAAATACAGGAAGACTGGAACGTCGGTATTTCCCTCAATGTGCCGACCGGGTTTGGCGCCACCAACGGCCCCAATTGGGCAGGTCGTTACTACAGCGACAGGTCTTCGCTGGTCTATGTCGCCCTGAGTCCGGCCATGGCCTACAAGTTCAATGACAGTTTGTCGGTGGGTGCCAACGTGCGGATCATGTATGCCGACTCGGAAGTCCACACCCGGGTGAATAACAATCTTGTCGGCGACCAATTCGAAGACGGCAGGCTCTCGGTTGAGGCCGATGGTGTCGGCTATGGCGCCGGGGTGAGTATGCTGTACTCCTTCTCACCGGATACCCGGGTGGGCCTGACCTGGAACTCCCAGGTCAATATCGATGTCGATTCAGAAATAGACTTCCGCAATGTCCGACTCCCGCCCGAAGTCATTCAGCGGCTGCAGAGTCAGACAATAGAAATCGCTGACAATCTTCCCATGACCGCCGGCCTGGGAATTTATCATCGCCTGCAGAACGACTGGGAGCTCACCTGGGATCTGCTATGGGTGGAGTTTTCCAAGTTCGGGGTTACGGATATTTCACTTGAGGCCGGCGATATCGATGTCCCTACGGGCCGCTATAATGACTTTATTGCCACCTCCATCGGTACGAGTTGGCCAATCAACTCGAAAATGCGCGGCGCTGTAGGTCTTTTGTGGCTTGAAAAACCCATGGATGACGACGTGCGCACTTTCGCTATTTCCCTGGACGAGATGTGGGGAATTGGCGCAGGGATAACCTACAAACTGGATAACGGCAATGACCTCGCCTTGAGCGTAGACGTACTGGATACGGGCAGTTCGGCCATAGACACTGGCTATTCACCGACCAGGGGGCGCGTAGCCGGTGACTTCGAGGACCACTACTCACTGCTGATCGACTTCGCTTATAACTGGCGATAGCCGGGGCAGGAGCAGGTCAGAACACGGGCGCGGTTAGTACCTAACCCTTGGAAATCCGCAATACCTGGCCGACCTGCAGCAAATCACCGGCGTGACTGTTTGACTGGCGCAGCTTTTCAACGCTGGTACCGTAGCGATTGGCGATACGCCATAAGGTATCGCCCCGATTGACCTGGTGGGTTATCACTGTCCCTGTGCTTGTGCTTGTTTTATCAATGGCCATCTTCACCAGATTCGTGGATGCCGGTAGCTGCAGCTTCTGGCCCGGTTTAATCAGGTCGCCACGCAATCCATTGATCGCGCGCAACTGTGCAACCGCCACGCCGGTTCTGGCCGAAATGCCTGAAAGCGTGTCGCCGCGAAGCACGACATAGCGGGTATTTGACACGGCATTATCCGTATCGGACTCCCTGGCGAACACCGCTACATGGTAGTGCGGAGGATGGCGTTCGCGGGTGACATCCACAACGCGCTGCTTCTCCAGTGACAGCAGCGTATTTTCGAGCCAAAGCCGGCACTTTCTGCTGGATGGCACTCGCAGATCGATTGCCATGCCTGCAGGGTGCACAGAACGTTCCACGGAATTTCCGGGCTGGCGATCCCGGGGGCGCAACAGACTGGTCACCGTGAGCTTCTCACCACAGCTGTTGTTGTACTGCTGGCTCAGCTTGAGCAAAAACTGCCGGGTTGCAGGAACCGCGTAGGGATAGGAAACATCGTGCAGTTCAATATATCTGTCCGGGCTTACCTTAACCAGCTGTCCTGGATTGACGTAATCCTGAACGGAACGCGCGGTGTTCACAAAGGAATAGCCGTATGCGAGCGCGGTGCGATACTGGTTTTCTATCGACGCGGGGGATCCCTTGAGGGTCTGGGCCTGGGACAGGCCAACGCTAAGCAGGCAGGTGAAAGCAAGCCCGATCATGGCTGGAAATTTCATTAGTGTCCCCCCGTAAACACCACATTAAATCGTTCACGCCAGACTTTTATTATGCGTCCGCGCCACTGCAATAGCTTAAAGCTCCTGTAATTTATCACAGTTGTGGCTTAATATGCTGAAAATATTACCAATTTGTCAAGTTGAGAGGCTGCCCATTCGATCTACCGCCCGAAGAGCACACCAGCTCCACTGTCGTGGGCAGGTCTCATTGCGACCCGCGCCGTCTGCCGGGCATGCGAGTTTAGCCGCTGCGGATTCCTTACCACTACCCTTGTACGTTAGACTTCGATGAAAGTTCACACCGGTATAGCACTCATGGAAAAAGCAGCGACGACCATGCGAAGTTGGCGTGTGCCAGTGCTGGCGTTAATGATGCTACTGTGCAATGTGACTGTAGCGCAAACTAACCCCGACAGCGCTGCGGCGCCCGCAGCACAAGACATGGACATGGGCGCCATTATCGCCCTGCTGCAGCAGCAACAGCGGGAACTCGCCGAACAGCGCCAGCGGCTGGATGCACAGGCAGGCCAACTCACCGCCCAGTCCGACAAGATCACCGCACTGACAAGGGAACTGGACGCCCTGCGCGGGGTACCCGCCCTGCACACTTCGCCGCCTGTGCAAACGCAAAATGGTGAGGCACAGCTCGCCGAAGTCGAGCCCCAGGGCCCGCCCGCGCCCCGGGAGGAAGCCGCCGAATCATTGGTTACTGCACCCGGAACGATTGTGACTGCCAGCCCCGAGTCAGATTCCGACACGCCCACGGAGACCGCGGTTGCGGCAGCCCAGGCAGACGACCCGACCCAGGAGTTGCTCAGCAGTTTCCCGGGGGCCTGGCGCCTGCCCGGCACCGATGCGGCCTTCCGGGTCGGCGGCTTTGTCAGGACGGCCGTCGTCTACAACAAGGACGTATTGACGATTCCCGACCGCTTTATCGTGGGTTCGATACCCGTACAGCAAGCCGACACCAAGGACAACGCGGCCCAGTCGAGCATTACCGCCAACCAGTCCCGCCTCAGCTTTGACTACCGCGACGCCACCAGCGCAGGAATCCTGAGAGCGTTCATCGACGGTGACTTTACCGGCGATAACAATACTTTCAAACTGCGCAACGCCTTCGGGCAGTGGGGCCGCGTACTGGCGGGCCAGACCTGGTCAGCATTCGTTGATACCAATGCGACCCCGGAGGAGGTTGATTTCGAGGGCCTGAACGGACGTATCAATGTGCGCCAGAGCCAGATACGTTTCTCTCCCAGAATCGGGCGGGATTTTCAGGCCCAGCTCTCCCTGGAGGACCCCAATCCACAACTCCAGAACGGCAACGGTGTAACCCGGCTGCCCGATATCGTGCTCGCGGGCAGCTTTCAGCCGAACAACCGACTGCACTTGCGAACCGCACTGCTGGGCCGGCAGATAAGGGGACAGCAGGATATCCCCGGTACCAGTGATCTCGAGGCGGGCGTGGAGAAGGCGTATGCCTGGGGCTTGAGCCTCAGCGGCAGCTTTTCAACACCTTTATTCAATAGCCAGGACAAGGTTTTGTTCCAGCTCAATAGAGGGAACGGTATCGGCCGTTACGTGAACGACCTCAACAGCATCGGAAACTACGACGGTATTTTCGACGAGAGTACCGGCAACCTGCAGCTGTTCAACGTCTTTGCCGGGTACGGCTCCTTGCAGCACTGGTGGGACGATTCCATGCGTTCCAACTTCACCTTCGGCTGGGTAGAGATCAACAACCCCGGATTTATCGACGGGGAGGCCTATAAGCGCACGCTGCGGGCCTCAGCCAATATCATCTGGAATCCGACCGAGCAGGTGGACACGGGGCTCGAGTATCTCTGGGGTCGCCGCCAGAACAAGAGTGGCGATTACGGTGACGCCCAGCAGCTGCAGATGATGATCCGGTACATATTCTGAGCGGGTACCCTGCGCTACCGGGAGCCGGACAATTCGCGCCCGGTCGCTCCCGCTACTGATCACGGTCCAGCGGCGGTAATTATCACCTGTACCTGCGCAGCTCCCTCGCGCAGTTTGCGAGCCTGTTGGTACTCCGGCGAGTTGTACCAGGCCTGGGCGCTGCTCATGTCGGCCCACTCCGTCACGATCACGTATTCGGCCGGTGGCCCCTCCAGCACCTGCAACGCGGCCGGCCTTACCACCACGCGACCGCCATGGGCGGCGACAGTCGGGTGCGCCAGTTTCCGGTACTCCAGAACTCGTTGCTCGTCAAAAACCTGCAGGTAGGTAGAAATTACATAAACAGTCATGGTTTCTCCTCAGGGGTGTCAGGCCGGGCTTACGCGATTGCCACTCGCTTCCACGGGTGAGTGCCCGGCCCACACTGGCCTGGTTGGGGCGGATATCCCGGAGGGACTGATCAGCGGCCACTCTGATTGAGGGTGTCTTTATCAAAACCGGCAATCTGTTTATACCGGTCCGCGATTTCGCGCAATTCGGCGGCGGGTATAACCTGCTCGATGTCAGTGAATCCGGCGGGCGCACGCTGTTCAGCCAACTGCATCACCTGCTCCGGCCCGTTGCCGCGATTGGCCAGTACAATAGCGGCCGTTTTGGGTCTGCGCTCGGCATCATAGGCCGCGAACGCCTCCTGCGGATCGCTGTGTTCCTGCAACATACGCGTGATACACGCCGCGTCGAGAATTCCCTGGGATGCACCGTTTGAACCGATCGGGTACATGGGGTGGGCGGCGTCACCCACCAGGGCGAGCTTGCCAAATACCCAACTGGCAACCGGGTCGCGATCGACCATTGGAAATTCATAGATCGCTGCCGCACTGCGGATCATCCGGGGTATATCGAGCCAGTCAAACTTCCAGGACTCGAACTGCGGCAGAAAATCGGCGAGTTCACCGGGACGGTTCCAGTCCTCGCGAGAAGCCAGTGTTTTCGGTTCGTAGCGCAGCTCGGCTATCCAGTTAGTGTAGGAGCGGCCCCGGCGATAGTGATTGGCGCTGATCGGGTAGCACACAAATTTCTGGTCCTGGTGCCCAGCCATAAACATGGAGCGTCCGCCCAGGAACTGATCCGACTCGGTGACCCCACGCCACAATATCGCCCCGTTCCAGATGGGCATACCCTCGTCGGGGTAGTGGATGGCGCGGGCGCGGGAGTGGATGCCGTCGGCGGCAATAACGCAATCGGCATCGGCACTGGCCATGCGTGCGCCCGTTCTGCGATTGATAAAGTGCAGCCGGACCCGGCCGTCACCGGTGTTTTCGTAATCCTGCAGATGGTGGCCTGTGTGCAGGCATTCCGCCCCCAGCCGCGACTGCACGGCACGCAGCAGCAGACCCTGGAGTTGGCCGCGATGCGCGGAAAACTGGGGCCAGAGATAGCCGGCATCCAGGCCCCGGGGTTCGCGCCAGATCAGTTGGCCGAGTTTATTGAAGTAGCACAGCTCGGCGGTCTCCACCGCGATTTCGCGAAGCTCCTCCAGCAGGCCCAGTTCTATCAGTTCCCGCACCGCGTGCGGAAGCAGGTTGATCCCGACACCCAATTCGCGCAACTCGTCCACACTTTCATAAATGCGGCACGCCATGCCCGCCCGGTGCAACATGAGTGCTGTTGTCAGGCCGCCTATGCCGCCACCGATAATGGCTATTTCCACGCTGCTGGTTCCCCGCTATGCTGGAGTTATTCTGGCTGTTATAGCTGTGTCGGCAGACCATACTAACCCCACCCATAGCGCTCAACGATACCCCAATGGTGTTGGTGTCACGCTGTCACTGTAAGGCCCTGGTTATGGCGCCATCGGCTATCAAGTAGCCACGGATGTCAGGGTGCCGCGCCGCTCAGTGCAGCTTGATCATCCGGCGAACCGTCCGATGGATTCTTCCCGCCCACATGAAGTAGACCGTTCGCAAATAACCGTGCAGTGCAATCTGGTGCATGCGGTACAGGGACAGATACGCCAGCCGTGCCAAAAGCCCCTCCACGAAAATTTCCCGGGTCGCGAAGGGCCCCATCATCGCCCCCAGGGTCTTGTAGCGGGCCAGGTTCACCAGTGAACCCATATCCTTGTAGTGGTAGGGTTGCAGCTTCGCCGCCCCATCGCGCTCCAGAGCTACGAGATTGCGGTAGCAGTTGTCCGCCATCTGGTGGGCGGACTGGGCACGGGGAGGCACGAAGCGGCCGTCGCCCATGGCTCGGCTGGCGCAATCACCGATGGCAAAGACCGCCGGGTCGCGGGTTGTCTGAAGCGTCTCGGTGACGACCAACTGGTTGTTGCGGCCAGTTTCCAACCCCGCCAGATCCCGCAGGAAGTTCGCGCCCTTGACGCCGGCCGCCCAGACCATGATGCAGGCCGGTATCAATTCGCCATCCCTGGTAATCAGCCCTTCGGAGGTAGCCTCGGTGATCTGGGTGGATACCCGCACATCCACTCCCAACTCCTGGAGTGTCTGTAGCGCCTTGGCGGATATGCTCTCGGGCAGCGGTGGGAGTAGTCGCGGCCCTGCCTCCACCAGGGTGATTTTCAGGAACCGCTGCACCGGAGCCGATGCAAGCCCCTCGACACCGGACGGCGCGTATTTCTTCAGTACTTCGATCACATGGTGCTGTACCGCGGCCAGTTCCACACCGGTGGCACCACCACCGACGATAGCGACAGTGACCGGTTCCGCTGAGTGAGTGCCACTGAAACGCAGCAGCTCTTCGGTCAACTGCTCGTGCAGCTTGACTGCCTGGCTGGAGCTGTCCAGGGTGATGCAATTTTGCGCGACGCCGGGGGTGCCGAAATCGTTGGATACGCTCCCCACGGCCAGGACCAGGTAATCGTATGGAATGTGGCGCACAGGTAATAGCGCCTGCCCCTTGCTGCCAAACAGCGGTGCCAGCTCGATTTCCCTGCGGTCGCGGTCGACGCCCTGCATTTCTCCGAAACAATAGCGATAGCCATTTTTGAGGGCGTGAGCCCGGTATTCCAGCGCATCCGCACCGATGTCCATGAAACCGGTGGCGACTTCGTGCAGCAGTGGTTTCCAAAGGTGCCGCTCCGCGGCATCCACCAGCGTGATTTCGACATCTTCGCGCCGCCGATATTTGCGCCCCAACCGGGACACTAACTCCAGGCCGCCCGCGCCACCACCCACCACCACTATTCGCTTCATTCCTGTCATCCTTCCCTGCGTAAAATAGCACCGCAGACCGCCCGCAACGGCCATTATGTCACGCCGCGCGGATAGCCATGTACTGCAAGCAGCTTAGTGCAATGTGGCCTATCGGGATACCGATGCCGGTGCGGGTGATTCAGGCTAGCGGGCGCGGCCGGTAGCGGGAACGAACCGGGAAATATCGCAAATTTACCAGTTGTACCCCAGGGCCATAACCCACTCCAAATCGTAGTCTCCGTTCGAACCCACGCTGACACCGGCCCGGTCATACTCCAACCTGAGCTCGGCCACCAACCCCTTGTATAAGGGAAGGGTCAGCGCGGTTTTGGACTGGAACAGGTAGCCATCGGAAATCGCGAAAACCCAGCCTAACTCGCCCGAATGGGAGACTTCAACATCGTGCCAGTGTGTTTGCCAGGTCATCGTCCACATCATGCTACTCCCTGGTTCGAGCTGCCCATCCTTATCTTCGAAGTAGTAATACATCAGGGCCGGCCCCGCCTGCAGGCTTATGGCCAGGTCCTGCGCGGGCTTGATGTCCCTGCCGATACCGCCACCTCCGGCGTAGACTTCCCGCAATGACTCGAACTCGTCACGGTAATAGCGCCCTCGCCCGAACCAGAACCAGCCATTGTCGCGCAGGAGGTCGTACTGGTAGTTCGCATCCGCGTCATCATCGGTAGTTTCGCCATCTGTTTCTTCGTAGTCGACGTCAAGATAGACATTGTGGCGATATCCGGGCCGATTCCAGCGTGCTTTCAGGTTTACCGTAATCTCGTCCGAGGGATTGGCGCCGCGGTCGACATCCAGTGCGGTGGTAAACTTGCCAGTGCTGCCGGTTGCCGGCGGCGGCACACGAAGCCCGGAGCTGGCCAGGGAGTGCAGCTGCTCCTTGGCGCAGTTCGCAGACCACTGGCTTTTCCTCACCTCCAGCAGGCAGTCTTTGAACTCCGTACTCCTCTGTCCCAACTCGATTGGGGCCTTGCGGTCGCTTTGCAGGGAAAGCACATCGCTTTTTTCGATACTGACGTTCCCGATCTTGTCGGCGTTCCAAACCAGCTTTTTCGGCCCGATACTGACCAGTTCCCCCGGCAGGACTGCGCCGTTTTCGAGACGCAAAACTCCGGCTTGGACGAAGCAGGACGCTCCCATCAGCAGTAATGTGGCAATCAGTCGGAAAACAGATTCAGGCATTGTATGGCACCCACGGCTAGGGCTCGCAGAGTGTGCCACCAAGCAGGTCAGCGGGGGCACGAATTGGAGCCGGATTGGCCTTCAGATTGTCACAACAGATTACTCGCGGATCACAGTCAGGGATAGGAAAACCATCTGCCACCACCCTCTGCGCAGTCTGTTTGCGAAGCTGGTTAACCCTTTCCTGGCAGGGGTGAACTATCTGTTTTTCCATCGGAGTCAGCCGCCAAAGTCCTGCGGACTGATATTTCCCATGACAAGTCCTGGCGGAGCCGGGCTTTATGGCGGATGTAAGCAGCAGGCAGCCCCAACACTGCTGTGCTAACCTCCTTTGTACACGCTATCAATGTATACATCATCAAAGGAGCGCTGCCATGAACGATCATGTTTATAAAAAAATTGATGTGGTTGGGTCCTCACGCGAAAGTGTAGATGACGCGATTCGCAAGGCGATCGTAAAAGCGTCCAGGTCTGTGCACAACCTGGAGTGGTTTGAGGTCGACAGTATTCGCGGCCACATCGAGGACGGTGAAGTGGGTCACTTTCAGGTGACAATGAAGCTGGGCTTTCGTCTTGAAGACTGACGCTGCGGGTCATTCACTGGATATTTACAGGCAGTTTATCAGCACAACCGATTACGTGATTGAGGTGAAGCGCGTGATTACAAACCCAACACCCCGGGATTCATTTTTCCACATGGGTCCACCGCCCGTTTAATTGACCGGACAAGGTCGAGAGCCGGGGATTTCAGCGCCGAGGCATAGTGATAACTTCGGCCTATTTGCAAATGAGCGGCCCCTATACTCGAAAAATAATCCACTATTTCCTGTCGAATCAAGGCCACCGCGGCCCTGGCCTGGAGATTCTCCTCCCGCTTGGGCACGCGCCGATAATACTGCGGTTCAACACTGTCGCGATGAATGTCATCCACGGCATCCGGCCAGAAAAACAAGGGCTCGATGGCGATACAGTTGGTCGATATGTTGTTGTAGAGAAACCCGGTCTGGATTACATAGCGATCAATCAGCTTCCGGTGTCGTTCAAAAATATCCATAACGCCGGCCGTCGCCGGAATCGCCTGTGACAGCGCCACCAGGCCGTGCACCGGGACCCAGCGCTCGCCATCTGGGCCTATCATATTGTTCACAGGGCCGAAGGGATCGCCGCGAAGAATTTTAGGGATGCTGTTCGCCACCTCGCGCCCGCCATGGTTCGCGGCGATCTGCCGGACCTGCTGCAAAGCGGCCTCCGCGGAAGACTCTGTGCGTTCCTCGATATTAATGTACAGTGGCCAGAGTAAATCCTTCATGAAACTTCGACCGGCCATTGCAATCCTTGCTCCATCCTTGATCGCACTCATCACTGAGTCACTGGATTTCAGTACCCCCAACATGGATTTCGCATCGCTCATCACGCTTTCCCGCCTGGCGCGCATCGCCGTAAGGCTGGGATCAAAGCCGAAACACTCCATCGCCAGCCCCTGGCGTGAAATTTCATTCATCGTGTTAAGCAGGGGAACATAGTCGGCAAAATCGAACGAAGCGTAAGCCCTGGCAGCAAACTCCGGCACCAGCCTCAGGGTGACGCTGGCCTTGATGCCCAGCGCACCACTATCGCAGGTAAATATCCCCGTGAGATCGGGACCGAAATGCCGGAAAAAAGGTGAGGCATTAATTTGCGCCGCGGAACCGGTGGATAAAACAGAACCATCGGCGAGAACCACATCCATGCCGAGAACCGAGTCAACCGCGCTACCGTACTGCCCTCCTCCCCAGAAAATGCTGTTCTGGGATATGCTCCCGCCAACGGTCGCCTTTATGCCCGACAGAGTTCCCCAGTAAGGGGTTCTGACTCCGCTGCCCTTTAAAGCCTCGTACAACGATTTCCATGTGCAACCCGCTTCCACGGTCACATACATATCCTCACGATTAATCTCGAGGATACGGTTCATCCGCCGGCAGTCCACTATCACACTATTGGCTTCATCAGGGGTATATGCCCTGGTATAGGACATGCCGCCACCGCGAGCGATCACCGCATACCCAGCTTCGGTTGTTATCGCTACCAGCTGTGCCAGTTGCTCACGGTCAGCGGGCTGCACCACCGCCGCACAGGTTTCACCGCGCTGCCAGATATCCTGTGAATACAGAACCCTGTTGCTTTCATCGGCGAGTAAAAATTGTTCGCCGACCACAGCGGTCAGCTTGGACAACAGTTCTTCCATGACACTTGCACCTATCGATCAACAACACCCTCACTTTTATCTCCATTTGCCAAAAAGTAAAGACTGGCAGGAAACGTGGCAGTTGCCGAATCGTCCTATGAATGCAGGACCAATCAGCTGCCCTTTACGAGCAGCAACATGGAGTGAGGGAAATCTATGTGGCGCTTCTCATCTGCCTCAATTTCCCGACTGGCCGTTTTCCGTGTGCGCAGGCTGGCCAGTGCCAGCGGCGGCGCGCCCATAACGAGTTCCGCAAAAACCGGTGTCGGGATACCACCCCCCAGGCCCAGCTCGCGCAACGCATTGCAGATAGCGGCTTCTTCGTTCGGCACCTGCCTGTACTTCCGCAATCCCAGAGGCCGGGCGTAACTCGCCACCAGAGGGCCGTGATGGCCAGTGTAATGCGCGACGAATTCCGCTTCACTGAGCTGGCTCAATCCACGCCCAAACCACAGCAGGCGCTGCCCCTTCGCGGGACCTTCAAGCAGCTGCCGCGGTTTCCCGACCAGGATGAAGGAGCGATCGACATCGAGACCGTAAAGCTCACAGCCCAACATCTTGCGCCATTGTATCCGCGCGGATTGATCCTTTAAGGAAGCACGCACAATCGTTTCATTGAGCTCCATGATCTCGACGGCATCAACTGGGCGCGCTGTTCCTCGCGCGCGTCGCAGAAACCTGTTAGCCAGCTTTCTCTCATGGCCGCTCACCCATTCGTAATGGCAAACGCCGAGCGCCTCGCCATACTCGGCGACCGCGCCGCCCCTCGCGCGACCAACATCATCGAGGGCAGAGGCAGCGCCCGATGCAAAGAGCCCGTGCACCATTACCAAATCGGGTTTCATCAATTGTGAGGGCTGCGTCATCATGCATTTCAGCCCGAGGTGGCACTACTGCGATTGGCCAGACGCAACAGCGCAAGTGTTCCCCTCGGGGTCAGTCTGGTAAGGAAATTCAACAAACGGGATTCGACACAGAAGACCAGCTTGAATCGCTTCTTCTCGACGCCGCGCAGAATCAGTTGTGCCGCCTTTTCAGCCGGCATTGCCATATGGAAGAACTTGAGCATCTTTCGTCGGTTCGATTCCTCCATGCGCGCCGCCTCAAGGATATTGGTGGCAACAGAGCCGGGATGGACACAGGTGATACCCACACTGGTTCCCGCCAGCTCGACATAGAGACACTCACTCAATCCCCGCACGGCAAACTTGGTTGGAGAATAGGAGCTCTGGCCCTTCATTCCCGTAAGCCCTGCCATACTGGACATATTGACGATATGTGCCTCGTCCGCTTTCAACAGGTAGGGCAGGAAGAACTTGCAACCGTAGATGACGCCCCAGTAGTTGATCCCGGTAATCCAGTCCAGGTCGTCCATGGTTTGCTCAAGAAAACTGAGATTGACCGATACACCGGCATTATTGACCAGGAGATGCACCGCGCCGTGCTGCGCTATTACCTGCTCGGGCAGTGCCTCCATCTGGGCCCTGCAGGACACATCCACGATATGAACGCTGGCCTTGCTGCCAAGCGCTTCGACCTCCGCCTGCACGAGGGACAGGCGCCCCTCATCCACGTCAACCAGGGCGATATTTGTGCCGCGACCTGCCAATTCCAGGCTGAGCGCCCGGCCTATACCGCTTCCAGCGCCTGTTATTACCGCGACTCGACCCTTGAACCGTCTCATAGTGCCTGTCCTGTAGTTGGGGCTATAGTCAAGATTGTAGGTTTTGCGTATGAAGTAAGCTAAAGCCCCCAATCATCTCACTGAGGAGAGTTGTTGTGGAGTACCCGACACGAAAAATGAAGATCAACGGCTTGTCCATGAACGTGCTGATCGCCGGGGAAGGAGAACCCGTACTGCTGGTACACGGCTTCCCCGACACGCATGAAGTATGGCGCAAGCAGATTCCGGTACTGATAGAGGCCGGTTACAGGGTGATCGCGCCGGATACCCGCGGCTGTGGTGAGTCCGAACCTCCTCCCGGGATATCAGGGTATAAGCGTGAGTTGCTGGTCGAGGATTTACGCGCCTTGCTCGATGCGCTCGAGATCGACAAGGTCAAGCTGGTGGGCCACGACTGGGGCGCAGTGCAGGGTTGGCAGCTGACGCTCAAATATCCGGAGCGGATAGAGCGGTACATTCCATTGTCTGTAGGGCATCCAACAGCCTACAGTGGCGGAGGCATTGTACAGAAGTTAAGGGGCTGGTACGTGGTGATGTTCCAGATTCCGCGCTTTCCCGAGTGGCTTCTGACGGTCGGCGACTGGTGGGTTTTCCGAAAAATGACCGCATTCCCGGAGGAGTTCCCCCACTGGCGTGAAAATCTTTCCAAGCCCGGCCGACTCACCGCCGGCATCAACTACTATCGCGCCAATCTCGATTTGATCCTTCACCGGGATTGGGAAAAGACCACGGTGCCGGTGTACGGCATTGTCAGTACCGGCGATCGCTTCGTCACGGTAGAGCAGATGCGAGATTCTGCCAACTCTATGGATGCGCCTTTTGAGTACGTGGTAATAGAGGGCGCCAATCACTGGCTACAGTTACACCGGCCGGAAAAAGTTAATCCCGTGATTCTCAAATTCCTAAAAGCAGGCATACTCACAAAAATCTAATCCAGAAGAAGGCACCCAACCCCATGCGCACCTTACTGCTTGTTTCACTCCTCCTGATCGGTTCACCCGCGCCGCCAGCACTGGCCGGCGACCACCCACTGGCCGAGGCGCAAACTCTTGACCTTGCCCAGCGCTCGATAGCGATCCGTTCGGTACGCGGGGACGACAATCAAACGGGGGAGGTTGCGAAGCTGTTTCGCGATGCCTTGATCGCGGGCGGGTGGCAGCCGGAAGACGTGGTCGTTGAACCGTTCGACGATACCGCCTTCCTGATCGCCACGTGGCCCGGCAGCGATCCTTCGCTAGGGCCGATCGTACTTTCGGCGCATATGGATGTGGTCGAGGCCAGGCCAGAAGACTGGGAGCGGGACCCCTTCACCCCAGTGATCGAGAATGGCTATCTGTTCGGTCGCGGGGCGAGTGACACCAAGTTCGACGCCGCCCTTGCGATTGCTTCAATGATAGAACTGCGACGCCAGGGTTTCACCCCCAGACGCAGCATCGTCATCGCCTATTCGGGCGACGAGGAAACCACCATGGCCACCTCGAAAATAATCGCGGAAAGGCTGAAGGACGCGCGCGTCGTGCTCAATGTCGACGGGGCATCGGGCTCCTTCGACGAGACGACTGGCAAGCCTTTGTTCTGGAGCTGGCAGGGCGGTGAAAAGACCTATGTCGACTTCCAGCTCGAAACCACCAATCCAGGAGGGCACAGTTCCGCCCCGCGCGATGACAACGCCATCGCAGAGCTTGCGCAGGCGCTGGTGCGGATAGCAGCCTATCGTTTCAAACCGGAATTGAACGACATTACCCGCGCCTATTTCGAGAACGCGGCGCCCCTTGAGACGAACCCAACCAAGGCGCAAGCCATGCGCGCATTCGCGGCCGACCCCACTAACGCGGAAGCTATCGCCGTGCTGCGCGCCGACCCGTATGAGATCGGCAAGATCGGAACGACGTGCGTTCCAACCATGGTGAGCGGCGGCCATGCGGAAAACGCACTGCCACAGCGAGCGACCGCCATCGTCAACTGCCGGTTGTTCCCGGGACACAGCATCACAGAGACCATGGCAGAGTTGGAGCAGGTGGCGGGTACACCCAAGGTGACTTTCTCCAACATCACCGGCGACGCATCGATCCAGGCACCGGCGTCGCCGCTGGACGAGGATCTGGTCACTTCGTTCGAAAAGGCGCTATTCAAGGCGTGGGGCGAGATGCCGGTAATCCCGATGCAGTCATCGGGCGCTTCGGATTCGATGTGGTATCGCGCAATCGGCGTACCGAGTTACGGTGCCAGCGGCACATTCATCAAGGATTCGGATTCTTATGCCCACGGGCTGAACGAACGTATTTCTCTGTCCAACGTCGAGCCGGGAGTCGTCTACTACATTACATTAATGTCGGATCTCGCCGCAAAATGACTACTCCCTGGGCATGCTCACGCAGTTCCATCTGCTTGAACATGCCCGTACTCGTTGAGCACCGGCATATCGGACAAGTGAAGGTGTCCCGCAGTACCTGGCCGTCAGGTTTAGCAAAAGAACACACCGGCCTGGTCAAAGCGGTACGCGCGCTCCCTCCAGTGTCAGGCAAATGGTGACAGCATTTCCGCTCAGATCCTCCAGCTTGATGCGTGAGATGCCGCTGTATGAGTAACCGTCATCGGACAGGGTAATGTCACTGCGGCCATCAAGATTCGTACTCAGTAGCCCGTTGGTATCAAACCCGAGGGCCCTGGTGTGCGATGTGAATGTCCGCTTGCCGCTTTTTTCCCATGTGCCGAATCCGGTACTGCGCTCGGCGGGACCTGTCCGCGCGGCATAGTCATTCATCGTTCCGCCCTTGTTGAAGGTTTGCAGGATAGGAAATGGGTTCGGACCAAAAGGGACGACTTCCCCGGAAGTGCAATCTTCCGTTTCCCAGCGTGCCACCGCCTGCACCTCCCAGGCACCCTCGATGGTCTTGAATTTTTTGCCACCTCCCGCCGTCGCGATGTCGGTAAGCGGCAACAGGCAGATGGCGGTGCTACAGGCTATCAATGCTAACTTTTTCATGGAATTCTCCTCGGATAGTTAAGAGCACAGCTCCAGTTTATTGCTCTCCCTGAAAGGGAGAGCACCGCACGGGTCGTAGCAGACAGAAAAGCAGAATTGCGCGCTGCGTGTGGTAGGAAACCGTTAATTATCCGTTACCTTTTTGTTACGGCTTTAAAATCATAGGGTTGCATCCAGTTTCGACTAGAGCGCTCGCCCGTCTGGAGGCTGTCAGCCACTGCGCCAGTTCGAATATGTGGCAGTCGGTCCAATGCCGCGGCCGGGTGGCCCGGGGCAAATTGCCCTGCAGCGAAGGCTTGTGAGGTAGCCCTGATTGGAGGAAACTAGCCCAGTGGCTGCCCGCCGGGAGCAATGGTCCGCGACCCGACGAGCAGAGCTTCCGGGTAACTTTCGAGGTCACAATGAGTCCTCGGCGGATCAGCCAGGAGTGTCTTATGGCGAGGCAGATTCATCAGGTCGCGGTTAAGCAGTCGCAGGACCCGGCCGCGCTTCTTCGGTCGATCCGCGATTACTGGCTGTCGGTATGCGCTGCATGCAGATCCGCGCCGGGCGCAGGTCGCTAGAGCCATCATGACCCGCTCGATTCAGTTTGGCGACTGGGTGTGGGACCCGAATACCCTGGAGCTTCACAATGGGTCGAACGTCGCGACCCTCGAGCCGCGAGTCGCCCGGTTATTCGAGTACATGGTGGCGCACCAGGGCGAGTTACTCAGCCATGACCGTATAGTTGAAGCGGCCTGGGACGGACGTATCGTTTCCGACGAGGCCGTGCGGCACGCGGTATTCAACCTGCGTCGGGCGCTGGCGGTGGATGGTGCCGGCAGCTACATCCGTACCATTCACAAGAAAGGATACATCGCCACATTTCCGGCTATCGAGATCCTGGAGCGGGGAGCGCGAACCCTATCCTCCCTTTCACCCCCTGATGCTCCTCCCGATGACACAGACAGTGCCGATTCAGTCGCGCGGCCGATCAATCGGCAGCTTGCGATCGACGCCCCGGCATCGCGTCGGCGGCTGCTGCCGGCGTTAGCGGGCACCGTCATACTGATTGTCGCGGCAGTGCTCCTGTTGGCGACGCTCTCGGATCGCTTGCCGCCAGCCACCCGCACCGGGGCACCGGCAACCGGCTTGGCCACGATCGCGGTGCTGCCATTTGCTCACCCCGACGATGACGCGGACAGCGCAATCCTGGCCGATGGCCTGACGGAGGAGCTGATCGAGGCGCTGGCACGCAATCCCGGGTTGCGGGTCACGGCCCGCAACTCGGCCTTCCAGTTCAAGGGCCAGAACCCTGACCCGCGCGATGTCGGACGTCGTCTGGCTGTGCGCTACGCGCTGGAAGGCAACGTCAGCCGCTCCGCACAGCAGCTGCGAATCCACGCCAGGCTGATCAATACGGAAACCGCCACGGAGCTATGGGATCAGACTTACAATCGAACTCTCGTCGATTGGTTCAGCGTGGAACGGAACCTTGCCGCGGAAGTTGCGCAGACGCTACAGGCCGTTCTGCCCCGAGGTGACGCGGCAGTTGCAGCGCCGCGTGAAACCACCAGCGCGGAGGCACATCTCGAGGTACTGCGCGCGCGCCGGCTGCTCGCCACTCGCTCCGTGGCCGATGCCGAACAGGCCATCGAGCACTTGCAACAGGCGCTTACCCTGGACCCGAACTATGCCCAGGCCTACGCCCGGCTCGCCGACGCCATACTGATCAAGGCGGAGTCCACCACCGGCCTGGAGGCTGCCCGCCCGGCAGTGGAACCGCTGCTGGAAAAGGCTCTGGCACTGGACCCCGGGCTCGGCGAGGCGTACGCGATGCGCTCGATGCTGACCGAAGACCCCGCAACAGCCGAGCGCGATCTGCAGCTCGGACTGGCGCTCAACCCCAGCTACGCCCGCGGTTATGAGTTGTTAGCGAATGTGCAGGTGAAATCCCTTAAACAGTTTGAAGCGGCCGTGCGCTCGATCGACACCGCCATCGCACTCGACCCACTGACACCGGGTAACTTCCATGCGAAGGCGGGCTTGATGATGGAAGTGGGCCGCTGGTCCGAAGCCGCCGAGCTGGAACACCGCGCACTCGAACTCAACCCGCAGTTCCGCGCGGCACTGCTGCGATTAAGCATGGTGGCGGTGTTTCGCGGCCATTTTGCCGAAGCAATCGATTATATGGAGCGGGCGGTGGCGCTCGACCCACGCGCCGTGCCGCTACGTACGCAGCTGGTAAGCCTGTACAATGCTATCGGTGATTTCGACGCCGCGCTAGCGGTCGATAGCCCCCCCAATGCCCGGCCAGGGTGGCGCAACTGTGGGCAGCGGGAAACTTGCAACAACTCGCCGGGATGATATACAGCGGGACCTTGGGCCCACCGGAACAGCTCATCCCCGAATTGTCGCAGGTTCTGCTGATACAGGCGCTGTCGGATCATGATTTTCAGCGAACCGAGGAATTTTTTGCCGCCGCTTTTCCGTACGCCGATACCCTCCCGCCCGATGCGCTCAACTGGCGCCTGTACGCCTACGCCAACAGGGTGCAATTGCTCGCTGCGGCCGGTGATGTCTCCGAAGCGGCGAACCTGCGACAGAAACTGAACGACTGGATGGTCGACCTCGAGTCACGTTACCCCGCGTACACGAAACTGAATGACCAGGTCAGGGCCACACTACTGGCGCATGAAGGTCGCTACGAGGAAGCCTGCGCAGCACTAGAACGCAGCACAACGCCCGCCCCCGGCCCCCGGTGGATGATCGTCGTCAGCAACCCTGCTTTCGATAGCATGCACTCGACGCCGTGTTTCCAGTCTTTGCTGACCCGTTTCGAAGCGCATACCGCCCAGGAACGCGCCAGCGTCGCTGAGATGCGGCGCTCCGGCCAGATTCCCGATCGCTCGTCGCCGCGCACCGGCCACAGCGAGCGGGACCTCCCGAAACCGGAAGCATAATGTCTGCCAGCCGGGTTGTGCCACTGCTGCTCGCGGTTGGCCTTGGCACCGCGCTTTCACCTGGCCCAAGCAAGGCCCTCGGTGCGGAGGCTACCGACAGTGCTGCGAGCACCTTGCTGGAGGAAGTCATCGTCTCGGCGCGCCGACGGGACGAATCATCCGTAAACGTACCGATGGCGATCACGACGCTGGACGGCGAAACCCTCGAGGCCATGCAATACCGTGATCTGGACGCTTACGCAAGCCTCAGCCCCGGCGTACAGGTGTACACCGCCGGCGATGGCGTCAGCTCCCAGCTCGCCATTCGCGGCGTGGTGGCCCCGGGCGAGTACACCGAACCCGGCAACGCGATCTACGTCGACGAGGTCTATGTATCGGGCATGCGCACATTGCTCCCGGGTTTTTACGACATCGCCTCGGTCCAGGTTCTCAAGGGGCCGCAGGCCGGCGTCTACGGGCGCAACACCATCGGCGGCGCCATGCTCATCACCACCGGCCAGCCGAGCGATGAACGGTTTGCGCGCCTCGACGCCAGCTATGCACAATACGATGAGAAAAACCTGAATGGCACGGTCAATGTTCCGCTGACAGACTCCCTGTGGTTGAGGACGACGGGCTGGTACAACGACCGGGGCGGCGGCTGGTACGAGAGCGGCATAGACGACAAGAACATTGATGCCTGGACCGAGACCGGCGGGCGGCTCACCGTTGCCGTCTTCCCCAACGAACGCACGGCAGTCACGCTGACCGGGGAATATGCCGGGATCGATCGGGAGTATTCCGGCTTCACCGGCCTGCTCAAGGGTGCCGGGCTGGGTCCGCCCCCGCTGGCGCCCGAGTCCCGGCGCAACGTGCTGCGCGACGACCTCGGCGATGCCCACCACGACTCGACCCGCGTCAACGGCAAACTCGATGTCGACACCTCCCCCGGTACCCTTATTGCAGTAGCGGGCTGGCGTGAGCTGAAAAGCCGCGAGCCGGGTGCCGACGCCGACGGCACCGCCTGGTCCGCGTCCTACCCGGACTACCTGGCAGGGGAGTCCTGGCCGATGGCGCCGCAGGTTTACGCGCGCGATGACCGGGATACCAGCCGCAACGCCGAGCTGCGCTTCCTTACGGCGGACAACGGCGGGCCATTGAGCGCGATGGTAGGCGTCAGTTACTTTCAGGAAAGCGGCCGATTCTTTGATCAACTCACTGCGCAGCGCGACCTGGCACTTATACTCACGGCGATTGGCCAGATGGGCGACAGTACACAGTACAGCGAGCAGGACACAAAATCCTGGGCGGGTTTTACCGAAATGATATGGACACCACTGGATTCGGTTGAAGTCACGGCGGACCTGCGCTACACACGCGACCACAAGGATATACACTTCGAGCAGTCCACGTCCGGAATCTTCTCCCTGATCACCGCGTCCAGTTCTACACTCGATACCGGCGAGACCTTCGACAACTGGTCGCCGGGAGTCACTTTAGCCTATAAGCCGGACAACGGGCTGACGCTCTACGCGAAGTATGTCCAGGGGTTTCACGCCGGCGGCTTCAATACCGTGGTCAATAACCCCGCGCAACTGACGTACGATCCGGAGGAAGCCCAGAACTACGAGCTGGGACTAAAATCCATGCTGTTCGAGCAGCGGCTGCAACTGGGTGCCAGCGTATTCTACCTGCGCATCGACAACGCCCTGGTGCCGCAGACCGACGCCGGGACACCGCCCGTCACGGTGCAGCGGAACGTGTCTACTGCGGAGACCAGCGGGTTCGAAATCGACTTGACGGCGAAGGCCACCGATGCGCTGTTACTGAGCGCCTCCGCTGGCGCCTACCACAATCGTGTCTCGGAGGCGGGCTCGCTCGGTCTGGACCGGCGCCCGTTCGTGCCCGAGTACACCGCCAGCCTCGTCGCCGATTACGAACGCCCCCTGGCGGATGCGCTAACCGGTGTCGCCAGGCTCGGTTTCCGCCACCGCAGCGGTGGCACCGTACTGGCTCCCAGCAACCTTGGGCTGGAGATGGATGACTATAACCTCCTCGACGCACAGCTCGGTATCCGCCGGGACAACGTGGAACTTACTGTGTTCGTCCGCAACGCGCTGAATGATCACTACCAGACCGGCAACTACTTTCCTGTCCCCTGGCAACTGCGCTACGTGGTAGAAAGCGGCCTCGACGCGCAAACCACCAGAGCTATCGTGCGGGACCCGGGCTCCGTTTTCGGCGCGCGGGTAACGGCCACTTTTTGAGACAAGTAAGTTCCACAAACCGCCTACGGGCCCTGCCCCGCCGATTTTTGTCGCCAGGGCGCCTCCCCACCCCGCGCAGGTTTACCTGTATCCCCATGATTTCAATGAATTAACAAAACGATAACAAATACATAACGCTTTCCTCCTACACACGGGCGGGGGATGTGCTTTCCTGAACCGTACACCGGACATATCCCCGGTGGAACAGGGCCACACCATAAACGGCATGGCCATCAACGGAACAGGAAGGAGAAACAGTGTATGTGCGAGAAAAGAAATCACCACGGAGCTTCCAGGCTTGTCGCGCTGGCAGGCGTGTTCTCCCTGCTCGCGCTCGGTTCCACCCAGGTACTGAGTGGGCAGGACGGCAACAAGTCCTGCAATGATGGGACCATAAAGGGCACCTACGGAATCCAGATGCAGGGTAGCCGACCGGCAGGCCCCGGGGCTACCGAAACGGTTATCGGAGTCGTCCTTCGGACCTTCGACGGCCGGGGCGGATTCGAGCAGGTAGACAATATCAAGGGTTCGGTATCCGGAATCACGCTGGATCGCTCCGGCGAAGGTACTTATGAAGTGGCGGCCGATTGCTCGGGTGTCACTCAGTTCCAACCTGACCCGGAAAACCCCGGTATCGTGATCGAGGAAAAGTTCGTCATTGTGAACCGCGGCGATGAACTACGCTCCATTACAACGTCACCGCCACCGCTAATGGTCACCAGTACCGGCAAGCGGGTTCGCGGGCATTAAAGCAGCCTCAGTGCAGCCGTAACGATGTGTTACGGCTTATTGAGCGCTGGGAACAGCTTGGTCTCACCCCTGTGCGGCCCCGGCCGCACACGGCGTGGCCCGTACTGCATCCCGCTCTACACGGCGTACACAGGGACGGGCGAAACACAGCCATGGAAGTAACGGCTATACTTTCTTCATCGAAGACATCTTCCTCAATTTCAACGACAAGCAGCACCAGCTTTGGACCACCGTGATCCAGGGCGGTAAAGTGGTGGATGTGCGGTCAAAGGCCATGCGGCGTAAAGCCGCCCCATTCGCAGCTGATTTCTGGCAGAATCCAGGGTACTAAACAGTACAGGCATCATCAGGATTGCAGAATGAGCGCGTTATTGGAATGGCTATAGAAATCCTGGGCGGATCGGAGGCAACACAGTAGGCGATGTCGGGGAACGACAGCGGTAAGATACTTCGCGCCGGGCACAACTGCTGGCGCATTGAACGCGCGTCGCGGGTCGCGGTCGCCATCGATGGCGAGTGTTATTTTCGCGCGCTGCGCGAAGCCATTCTCGGTGCCCGCGAGCGCGTCATCATCCTGGGATGGGATATTCACAGTCAACTGCAATTGGTGCGCGATGGTGAGGACGATGGCTTCCCCTGCGGTCTCGGTGCGCTACTTGATTTTGTCGCCCGCGAGCGACAGGTCGACGTCTACGTACTGAGCTGGGACTTCGCGATGATCTACGCGCTCGAACGCGAAACGTTTCCGCTGTATTCGCTCAACTGGAAAACCCATTCCCGGGTGCGTTTCCACCTGGATGCCGCCCACCCTACCGGCGCCTCCCAGCACCAGAAAATAGCGGTGATAGACGACGCTCTTGGTTTTTGCGGAGGGCTGGATCTCAGCGTGTGGCGCTGGGATACCAGCGAGCACGCGGCGGAGGACGAGCGCCGGGTAGACCCGGACGGCCACTCCTACCCACCTTTTCACGACCTGCAAATGGCGGTGGACGGTGATGCCGCTGCCGCCCTCGCGGAATTGGCGCGCGAGCGTTGGCAGCGCGCAACCGGACACAAATTGGAACCACTGCAAGCCGGCCAGCGCCACTGCCCCTGGTCGGACTGCCTGGCCCCCGTCATGCAGAACGTTGGCGTGGCGATCGCGCGCACCCAGCCTGAGTACGAGGGGCGCAGTGGGGTGCGCGAAGTCGAGCAGCTCTACCTGGACAGCATTGCCGCGGCACAGCGCTATATCTATATCGAAAACCAATACCTTACCTCGCACGCGGTCGCAGAGGCGCTGGCGGAACGGCTGCGCGATAGCGATGGTCCCGAGGTGGTAGTGATCATGCCACAAAAGACGGGCGGCTGGCTGGAGCAGCAGACCATGGACGTGGTACGTGGCAGGGTGGTTCGTCAGCTTGCCGACGCCGATGGAAACGACCGGCTGCGGCTTTACTACCCACGGGTATCGGTTGCGGATGATGTCACAACCATGGTGCATGCCAAGCTGATGATAGCTGACGATCGCTGGCTGCGACTGGGGTCCGCCAATCTCAGCAACCGGTCGATGGCACTGGACAGCGAGTGCGATATGGCGGTGGAAGCCGACCCCTGCAGCGATGAAGCGCGGGCAATTCGCGACTTACTCGCCGCCCTGCTGGCGCAGCACCTGGGCCGGGAGTCGGGCGAGGTGAGTGAGGCGCTGGAGCGCGAGCCGTCACTCATCAGGGCCATTGAATCCCTGCGCAAGGACGGCGAGCGGGGTCTGCAGTCGCTGGATGCAGCAATTGATCCTTCAGTCGATGAACTTGTGCCGGATTCGGCACTGATCGATCCGGAGAGGCCGATGGACGCAGAGCATTTTGTTTCCCACTTTGTGCCCGACGAATATCGCCCGCACTCTACCCGGCGTGTTCTGGTGGGTGCGGCGACACTGGTCGCCGCACTGGGCCTGGCGGCGGCCTGGCGCTGGACACCCCTGGGTGAACTGCTCGACGTCGGCCAACTGACAGAACAGGCCCGGGCATTGAATGCTCACGCCGCCACACCGCTGGCAGTTATCGTGCTGTTCGGGCTGGCGGGAACACTGGCGGTTCCGCTGACCTTGCTGGTTATCGCCTCGGTGCTGGCTTTTGGCCCGCTTGCGGGGTTTGCCTACTCTCTGGCGGGCGCAGAGTTGAGCGCCCTGATCAGCTATGTCATCGGCCGTAATGTCGGTCGCGACCTGGTGCGCCGGCATGCCGGTAAAACGCTGAACGCAGTCAGCAAGCGCCTGTCAAGGAGCGGCATAGCGGCGATATTTACCTTGCGGGTCGTCCCCGTCGCGCCATTCGCCATCATCAACCTGGTAGCCGGCGCATCGCATATCTCCCTGCGGGATTTCGCTATCGGCACCTTGCTGGGCCTGCTGCCAGGGCTTACCGCCATAGCCCTGTTCGCCGACGGCCTTTCCAGGGCGCTGCAGGAACCCGACCTCAGCAGTATCGCCTGGGTCGTCGGGCTACTGGCACTGATTGCAATCTCAGCACTGTGGTTACGCCGGCTGCTGAAGCGCAGACAGCGTTCCACCAACGATCAAACACCAAGCGGGTGAGTACCGTAGAGTTCAAACTGGCCACCTGGAACATTCATCGCTGCATTGGCGGCGATGGGGTGCAGTCGCGCAGTCGTTGCGCCGCCGTACTGCAAGAGATAGACGCCGATATCACAATCCTGCAGGAGATCGAATCCACACCGGGCCAGGCGCAGGATCTGCTGGCCTACTTCGCCAGCATGACGCACAGCCTTAGCGTCTCCGGCCCTACCATGCTGTCGGGAGATATCCACTACGGTAACGCTCTGCTGACGCGGCTTCCGGTGGAGGCGGTACGCCACCACGACCTGAGCGTCGGAACGCGGGAGCCGCGCGCTGCCATTGACGTAGACCTGCGGGTTGCGGGCCAGGACATCCAGGTCATCGCAACCCATCTGGGGCTGCGGCCCTCGGAGCGGCGTCACCAGGTGGAGTCGCTGGTGCCGTTGTTTCGCAGCGACAAGCGCCGGCTGGTGGTTCTGGCCGGGGACCTGAACGAGTGGTTCCTGTGGGGTAGGCCCCTGCGCAGACTGCACAGAATCTTTTCCGACACGCCTCACCGCCGCAGCTGGCCCGCGCGCTGGCCGTTGTTTGCGCTCGATCGAATCTGGGTAAACCCCAGGCTCGCATTGCGCAGCCTGGCGGTGCACAACAGCCCGCTTGCCGGGGTGGCGTCCGACCACCTGCCGCTGGTCGCACATATCGCCTTGTAAAATCGCGCCACAGAACCGTTCAGGGCGCCCAGCCGCCGATTTCTCGCGTACACTGTCAGACTCCGGCGCAGCCGTTTCACGATGCGCCCGGAACGCCCCAATGATTTCCCCGCCGCGTGGTCGGCGGCAACCGAGGTGGACGCCATCGATACCCAATCACAAGTGAAACAGATACTGCTGCAGTTGCGCGAGAAACTACAGACCAGTATCTGGCTGATACCGGTGGTGCTTTGCATGGGCTGTCTCGCGCTTGCCGCTGTGCTGCTCTGGGCGGAACGGGAGTTTGACCCGCTGCTGCCCGGGCTCCAGGTACTCGCCATCCCGGTGTCCTCCGCGCGTCAGGTGCTGGGAGTCATCGCAGGATCGGTATTGAGCGTAGGCGGGGTGGTGTTCTCGGTAACGATGGTGGCGCTGACCCTCACCTCGGGGCAATACGGGCCCAAGATACTGCGGCAGTTCCTCAGCGACAACGCCAGTAAGATCAGCCTCGGCATGTTCCTGGGAACCAGCCTCTACTGCCTGGTTGCTGTCACGGCCTACGAGGATACCGACCAGCCTGGCATCAGCGTCGTCGCGGCCCTGTTGCTCACTGCCGCCGCGTTCGCCGGCTTCATCCGATTTATCCACCGCACCGCCACTGATCTGCAGGCCGACCGAATTATTCAGTCGATAGGCGGTGAACTGCTACAGTTGTTCACCGAACTGACCAATGAGGGAAGCCAGCAGGGTCGCTCTTACGATACGCTCGGTTGGCGCCAGCAGGCGCGCCGTTTCAGGCCTCTCGCGATCGCGGCCGGGACCGGCGGCTATATACAGACTGTGGATTACCAGGGGCTGGTTCAGTGGTGCGCCGACCACGGCTGTGTTGCCCAATTGCGAGTCCGGGCGGGTGACTTCATCCTGCAGGGAAACTGCCTGGCCAAGCTGTATGGATCTGCTTCTGTCCTGCAGGAGCTCGACGTCGGCGCAGCGATCAGAAGCTTTGTCCGCACCGGCGCCATGCGGACGCCGGTGCAGGATCCGGAGTACCCGATAACCCAGTTGAACCAGCTTACCGCCAGGGCGCTTTCGCCGGGAATAAACGACCCCGGCACCGCCATTACCGCCATCGACTGGTTCAGCCTGGCGGTGGCGCACATCGCAGACCGTGATATGCCGGGAAAAGTGTTCATGGATCAAAGCGGCACGCCGAGGCTGCTGGCGCGGTTTACCGATTATGCCGGCATCATGAAGGCATTCTACGCGCCGGCGCGGCAGTTCGCCCGGGGCAACATACCCGTGCTTATCGCGCTGCTGGAATCGCTGAACAGGTTGGCGGACCTGACGACCATGCGGGACAGGTTGGCCATCATCGCCCGCCATGGGCAGGAGCTGAGCAATGTGGTTGAGTGCGACAGGCACACGGGCTACGATCTCACGGGCTTTCGGCAACGCCACGCGCGTCTGACAATGCTAACCAGTCGCCTGGACTAATTCGTTCACTGCCCGCCAATCCATGGCGAGCGTCCTCCAGTTCCATGCCCACGTCCACGGCGTCGGTCAGCCAACTGCTGGACGAAGAGCGCCCGGGCGCAAACGGCTTGAGGGCTTGGTGCTGCGTACTCCAACGTAAACCCGCTCCGGTAATTGGCCGGTCCGCTCACGACGGTCAATCAAAACAGGTAGCTCGCATATACTCGCACAGTGCGCGGCTCCAGGACGTGGTAGTGCACATCTTCCACGCCGCCGCTGGCTTCGCCGGGGAGGCGGGAAGCATAAAAATAGTCGACATCATGATCGTCACTGTCCAGGAGGTTCAATACATCCATCTTCAGTACCCACCGCGAAGTGCGGTAACCCGCGCGCAGGTTAAGCACCGTACTGTCATCTGACTTGACGCTTCCATCTTCTATAAGGGGGCGTTCGCCAAAGTAGCGCAGGCGCAGGCTGCCGAACCAGCCGCTGTCCAAGTCCACGCTGATACCCGTCTGCAAAACTTGTTCGATGGATCCGGGGATCTGGTTACCTTCCGGCGCGGAGTCGGTAAATTTTGCATCCGTGTACGCGTACTCCATATCCAGTGTCCACTGGTCAGTCAGCCGGTAATACGTGGTCAGCTCCACCCCCTGGCGCTCCGATGCTCGACTGGCTTCGGTATTACCGGCGTCCCCGACAAACAGCAGTTCACTGTCCAGCTTCAGCGACCACAGTGCCACAGACGTATTCAGTCTTTCGTTCCAGAAACCGCGCATGCCCACTTCGTACCCGAACGAATCCACCAGGGGATCAACCGGTGCCAGCGGGCTACCGTCTCCCGGATCGATGGTGGCGGTGGTTCCACGCGCATCGTTGGAGTGCAGACCCTGCCCTGCCGACACATAAGCCTCCCACTGCTCACTGAAGGTATAGATAACACTGCCCTTCAGGGCGAGCTTGTCATCGTGCGCTTTCCCGCTGTTGGCACCGAGATCAATGTTGTTGATGTTACGGTCGATCAAGCTATCCACGTCGAAGTCGAAGTAGTCATACCGCAGGCCGAGCACAGTGCGTACATTTTTCGTCCATGAGAGCTGGTTCTCACCAAAGATACCCGCGTTCCACTCATTCACCTGGTCGCTGCGAACAGGCCCCAGTCGGTTGCGACCCCTGGTCTTGTACAGGCCCACTTCCTGGATATCATCGTAGCGAAATTCACCACCGAAGCGATTGACCATCGCCAGCCCGGCCATCGTGGCCTCGTGCCGATAGCTCCCCCTGCCGCCGTAGAGCCAGCGCTCATCTTTTTGCTCAAACTGATCGCCATTAATCTCGTCATCCAACAGGTAAGTAAAGTTTGACCACAGGTTCAGTTTGTAACGAATGGCGTAGACGGAGATATCAGATTGCCGGTCGCTCCAGCTTGCCGACAGGCTGTAGCGACTTGATTCGCCGCCGACGCTATCGTCGATGGACCCCAGTTCATCTATCAGACCGCTGTCCACCGCCCGCGCCGGGATCTGGTCAGCGCTGTTCCAATTATTGTCATATGCCATAACACTCAAGGCGGCATCGCCCCCGGCGATATCCCAGCCATACTTCAGCAGCAGGTTGACTTTCTGCACGTCCTCTTTGATATCGCTCCAGGGGCCGTCATAGCTGTTCATTTCCAGCGCGTAGGAAGCGGTCCCGACTCCGAGGGAAGCGCTGTCAAGAAGGACCGCTCGATAGTAGGCGTTTTCGCCCGCACCGATCTCCGCCTGGCCGTTTTCGAAACTGGCTGCCGTACTCATCTCCGCACTTCCTGCGCTACTGAAGTCGCTGACGTCGGCGTAGTAGGGTCCTTTCTTATAGGCCAGCGAGCCTATTGTTTCCGGTATGACAAAATTGAGGTCGATGTAACCCTGGCCGTGCCCATGGGTGCGCATGTTGACCGGCATGCCATCTACAAACGCGGCGAAGTCGGTACCGTGATCCAGGTTAAAGCCGCGCAGGAAGTACTGGTTGGCCTTCCCGGTGCCGCTGTGCTGCGTAACCACCATGCCAGGCACCAGTTCCAGCACGTCACCGGTACGCAGCAGCGGTCGCAATTCGATTTCCTGTTGGCTGACCACCCCCTGTGAAGCCGAAGAGGCTTCCCCCACCAGATTGAGCCTGCGCCCGGTAACCTCGACCTCTTCCAGTTTGTGGTCGGTTTGCGCATTGCCCACCGCCGCAGCCATCATCAGTAAGTAGAGAAATCGCTGTGGATACATTGCGGCGCTGGTCCCCTGCAAAAGAAACGGATGTCGCCTGCCGCGAGCAAGTCCCGGCAGCGCTTGACTGGATGCGAATTTGGGTTATGGTTGGCCCGTCGATCGTCGCGACATTACTTTCCACAGAGTGCTCTGACAATAAAAATAATCATATATATCAGTATGTTACTAGATTTAGCCAGTTCTCGGCACAAGCAGTCCCCACAGCTTCGAAACACCGACCGACGCTCGGTTTTCAGGTGTCATCAGTGACTAACAAAAAAGGGGGAAGCCTGAGCAATACGCTGCCCCAACTCGGTGAGCTGGAGCTGGCCGTGATGCAGGCGCTATGGGCACGCCCGGAACAATCCGCCAACTCTTTGTTGCAGGCCCTGCCGCAGCCGCGCAAGTGCAGCTTGAGCACAGTTCAGTCCACACTCGAACGACTACACAGGAAAGAGCTGGTTCATCGCACCAAGCAGGGCCATGCCTATGTTTACTCTGCCCGCCTGGAGCGCAGTCAATTGCTGGGTAGATTACTGGGCGGGGTAATCCGCCAATTGCACACGGGAAGCCTGGATCCCATTCTGTCGAGCTTCGTCGATTTCGCCGACCGTATCGACGAGGACACTCTGGACCGGCTTGACGAATTGTTGCAAAAGCGCAAGCTCGAACGCCGGGTAGACAACTGATGCCAACGCTCTTGTCTTCGATGCTGCTCTGCACCCTGTTCGCTTGGCTCCTGTTTGGCATTGTCACCGCAAAAAGCTACCGCTGGGTGCAGCCGACATTGCTGAATATCGATCCGGACCAGGCCAGCAAATTGATTCTCGGCTGGCTGTCGCTGCCGCCGCTGGGCGCCCTGATCACCACCGCGGTGATGTATTCCCCGGATCTGACCCAATGGCTGGTCGCAGGGCATTGTCACAATGGAAGTTGCCAGCAGCATGGACCCCAGTCCGCGCTGGCGATATGGCCCACCGCAATATTAGCCTCCTGGATTTGCCTCAGCATTGGTCGCTGCCTGCTCAGGCAGTGGCTCAGCCTGCGCCATTTGTCCGCAGAGTTATCGCGTGCAGGCCGCAATGCGGGAGCTTACGTGCAGCTGGACGACCCCCAGCCGGCGGCGTTTACCCTGGGCTGGTTTAATCCGAAAATCTTTATTACGACAGGAATGCAATCCGCCTGCTCAGACCAGGACATCGACTGTATCCTGGCGCATGAAAGGGCACACCGGGACAGACTCGACAATCTGCGCCTGCTGACTGCATGGCTGTTTACGGCGCCACTCCCTCGCAGCTGGTCGACAGCCGTACTCGACGACCTGAGACTATCTTGCGAAAAGGCCAGCGATCTAAACGCCGCGCAGGTATCTTCGCGGGAGAGTGTCGCCGCCGCGTTGATCCGGATAGCGCGACTGCAACGGCCGGCATCACCCGCCGGGAGTCTGGCCTTTGCCGGCACTCAAACCGAAAGACGCATCCGCGCCCTTCTCGAAGAACCTGTTGTGGCACTTCCAAATGAGTATGTATTCGCTTCCGTATCAACCGCGCTGCTTGTCATACTGGTCATAATCAACCCACTCCATCGCGCTATCGAGTTCCTGGCTCAAGTCGGAGTATTGGGAAGTTAGAAACGTCCGGTTTACCATGCTACAGCCGTATCGCCCGGCTGGATCACTGTTCCGTTGCGTAAACCTTCATCCAGTGTGTATTGACCACGGTAGCCAGCATATCCCGTTGGGCAGGCGATATCTTGTCTCTACTGCCTCCCAGTAAACTCGTCACGCTATGGTTGTTACCGGGTGGCGTTCTTCACTACCGGGCACGCAGTTTCGCAGCGGGACAGGGACGATTACGTCATCAACCGCGAGCAGATTACAACAACGTGATCGAACGCCGACATGCATCTACACTTGTCGTGGGAAACCTATCCATTACCGATCGGGGAGTTTTATGGGTAACTTACACGAACAGCAATCAGCCCACTCCGGGGACCGCGTCGCGAGCGCTGTGCTCACCATCGAAGTCTGGTTCGATTTCATCTGCCCCTGGTGTCTGATCGGCAAGCGGCAGCTGCAGCTGGCCTTGCGCGAACTGCACCAGACTCGCCCGGAGGTGGTTGTGCGGGTGCAATGGCACGGGTTGTCGCTGCTCCCGGACCTGCCCCTCGAGGGAGTGCCCTACGTGGAGTTCTACCGGCACCGGCTCGGCGGCGACGACGCCGTACGGCAACGCCAGCAACAGGTCCAGGCGGCGGCGGCCACGGTCGGCATCGAGATCAATTTCCCCGCCATCCAGCGCATGCCCAACACCGCGCTGGCACATCATACCTTTCGCCACCTGCAAACTACTGAGCCGGCTGAACGACTGGACGCCGTGCTGGAGAGCTGGTTTCACCTGCATTTTATTGACGGTGGTGATCTCGGCGATGCCGCCTCGCTGGCGCGTTGTGCCGAAGCCTCGGGCGTCCCGGCAGAACACCTGCCCAAGAGCGCCGCGCCGGGAGCGTTTCACGCTGCGGGCCCGGCGAACGGCGTGCCCGCATTCCGCATCAATGGCAGGTACCAGCTCACGGGCGCAGTCCCACCCGCCCAACTGCTGTCTGCCATGAGGATGGCCCTGGACGAGGCGCACTGATGCCGGCCTTCCAGATCGCACCGGACCGACTGCCCCCGGAAGCCGGCAGTGACTTCTGGAAAGTGGGTGGCCACAGCCTCGCGGTGTTCAATGTCGCCGGAGAAGGGGCATAATGCGGTATCAGGGCAGTAAGGCTATCCAGCCGTTGTCCTCAAACCACTTCTTGTAGAGTCGCCCCATCAGGCCGGCGTTTTGCACGGAGGACACGTAGTTGCGAACCAGGTTCTCAAACTGCTGGTCATTTTTGGGGATGGCGACACCAATTGGCTCAATCGAGAGCGCGGGCTCTATCATGCTGAGCCCTGCACCCGGGTAGCGCAGCATGGACAATTTGAGAATCGGAATATCCGCCACGATCGCGTCAATTCTCCCGGTGAGCAGCATTTGTATTCCCTCGTCGTAGTTGGCTACGGCGTGTAATTCGGCAGCGGGAAAATTGCGCTGCACAAACCTCTCGCTGGTAGAGTTCTCCAGCGCGACCATCCTTATCTCGGGGTTGTTAAATTCAGCCGTGCTGGTCACGACACCCTCGATTCCGGCAGTCGTGAGGATGGATTTTCCCGAAAGCGTATAGGGTCCGACAAAGCTCACTTCCCGGGTCCTTTCCGGTGTTATCGACATGCCCGAAATCACCATGTCGGCTTTGCCGGCGACAAGCCCGGCCAGCAGCTCACCGAAAGGCATCTGCACGATTTCCAGTTTGACGTGCATGGACTCCGCCAGGGACCGGGCGAGATCGACATCAAAGCCAATCATCGACTTGTCGCGACTGCGCATGTTAAAGGGTGGCTGCTCGCCAGACATGGCCACCTTGAGCACGCCACTGTCGACCACGCGATCCAGTACAGGGCTCGCCGCGAGCACTGCGCCGGCCATGCACAATGCCAACAGGCCGGCCATCCCACAAAGAAACAATTTCACTTTCTTTAATCCTGCGAGCATATAAGCACTTTCCTCGAGGCGACGGCCAACACTGCCGTTGAATACCAATTCACAAACACCTTGCATGTCTCTGCTGGACGCTAAACAAAACACCAGCCCTAGCGGAACATACTTGCAGCCCACAGCGTACAAAGCAAGAGAACTGCGCCGCGCAATATGGACCGCGTTTCAATATCCCCCGCGCGCCGCAGGTGCTATCCTCGCAACAACAATGATTCGCTTACTCCTCTTGCTGGCAACGCTGGTGGCTCCTGCCGCATCCGCACAGGGTTACAAAATTCCTGGTTTCGGTGACAGCAATGCCGCGTCGCTCAACCAGGAATACTACCTGGGTCGCGCCTGGCTGATGTCCTTCAGGCGCCAGGCGCCCATCCTCGACGATGCACTCGTACAGGATTATGTTGAAGGGCTGGTCTACAGGCTCGCAGAGAGAAGTCGGCTAACGGATCGCCGGCTTGAAATCATTGTAGTGGACAACCCGACCATCAACGCTTTCGCCATACCGGGGGGTATCGTGGGTGTTCATAGCGGCCTGATAGCGCAGGCCGAAACCCAGGCGCAATTCAGCTCGGTTCTCGCGCACGAGCTGGCACACCTCAGCCAGCGGCACTATTCCCGGGGCCTCGATGCCAAAAAGACTTCCACCGCCGCAATGGCCGGCGTGCTGAACAGCCTTGTCTATATCGCCGCGGACCCGGCTGGCGCGGGAGCGGGTGGTCAGGCAGCATCGGGCAGCCGCCTGAGGTACAGCTACCTGGATGAGCAGGAAGCTGATGATCTTGGCATCCACAATCAGGCTGCAGCCGGCCTGGATCCCGGCGGCGCAGCTGCGATGTTTATCGTATTGCAGAATGTATCACCCGATAACGGCGCACAATCGTCCGATTTTCTGCGTACCCACCCTATCACTGAAAAACGAATCGCCGCTGCGAAAAATCGCGCTGCCACTTACCCCAACAGAATCCATGAAGTCAGCCGGAACTTCCAACTGATGCGAGCCAGGGTTGCACTCAGCTTTATAAAGGACAACGATATAGCCATTGCCCATTTCCGGGAGCAACGTGCCAAGGGGGGCCGCTACGCCGTTCCAGCGCAATATGCTCTGGTGCTTGCACTGACCAGGAGTGGTGAGGTGGGCGAAGCCAGGGAACTGCTGGCACCCATGCGAGAGTTTGCACCGGACAACATTGCCTACAAAATTGCGGAAGCCGAAATCGATTTCAAGGCCGCAAGATACGACGCCGCAATCGCGCTACTGCAACAGGGCCTGTCCCTCTCACCTGACAACCATCCTCTGACCATGTCCCTGGCCAATGCCTACTTCAAAGGTGAACACTATTCCAAGGCTGATAAATTGCTGTCCAGGCATGCCCGCAGTCATCCTGGCGACGCGCACCTGTGGTTGCTGCTGGCAGATATACAGGAGAAATCCGGCAACGCCCTGGACGCACATCAATCCAGAGCGGAGTACTTCGCCCTGAACGATGCCATAGAGCGGGCCATGGCTCAGCTCAATGCCGCCCTGTCACTCGCCAAGAACCAGATCACTGCCGAGCGCATCCAGACTCGCATGGCGTATTTTGAGACGATAGAGAAAGCACTGGAATCATTGCGATAGCAAAAGTGCAGGGTTTATAAGCGGAGCGCCGGGGCGGCCGCCTCACGCTTGTACGACGTCGAAAAATATCCGCTTGGTCCTGTGCCGTTGAACACCTATCTGGGGGCGATTTTTACACCCAGGTTGGTGTCCGGTTTGATTGGACCACTTCAGTTGGTGTATTGAGGGTGTTAACTACCTCGCGGTATGCCCCGGGATTACCGCCGCCCCCAAGCTGAGTCGCACTAAAAACAAATGATTCGTTGGGAGCGGTATCGCGAATTTCCACGCCAGTCCAATTGGCGTTTAGGAAAACAGAATCAGAAAAGGATATAACAGACCCGTTGGCAGCTATGGGCAAAAATAGACTAGCCAGGATAGCGGCTCCGACTAATTTTATATTTCTTCCTTTCATAGTGGCCTCCATCGAGATCACACGAGGAGCGGTTTTTCTCCACGGCGGGGACTGACAGCACCATCGGCTCGGCCCGTAGATCCATCCACACGAAGGAATACGGCGTGTCACTATTGGGGGTTACTATCGCCGTGTCCTCGTAGGTGTAAACCCGGGGCTCGTTCTTGATCTTGTTGAAGGGCGCCTTGAACTGGCCGGAATTTTTATCGACCGCATACTCGTACATCACCGCGTAGTTCATCACGACAGGCAGACCGTACACAAAGCCTTCCTCGGCGATGGCCCGGGTTTCAGCCAGGCTGGGGGCTGTGACACCTGCTGACTTATCGGCTCGCTCAAGCGCCGCAATGGCATCGGCCTGTGCCTGGGCAATGCTAAAAGGCGTCATACCGACCAGGCCACACAGTGCGCCGGTGGCAAATAATCGTTTTACGGGATTCATGGTTTCACTCTCCGACGTGGTTGTTTTGCGTTTGAGCGGTGATGTCCAGCTGCAGCAATACGCCGTAGTGCTCGCGAATCATCGCCAGAAAATTTTCCAGGGCGATATCCTGCATCGGCGCTCCCGGCTGGGCGATGGCAGTCGACGAGGTGTCGCCTGACGCGCTGCAGGCGATCTCGATCCCGGATAAAGTCGAGACAAACTTCGGAAACCTGCAGTTCTTCGACGGTGTGCCGACCAAAGCCACCGCCGACATACTCTATGACAACCTGGATCGCATGCGCGCGGTTATGACACCCAGACCCGCTCGCAACTGCAAACCAGCCAGGCGTTCCCCACCGTGGGCAGCCAGTCCAAGGGGATAGAGCAGAACGCAGACGGCTCCTTTGACATCTGGTTCGGGCCGCAGGCACCCGCTGGCAAGGAAGGCAACTGGCTGGCGACACTGCCGGGCAAGAGCTGGTTCACGATTCTGCGCATGTACGGCCCGCTGGAGCCATGGATCAACAAAACCTGGCGGCCAGGAGAGATCGAGCTGGTGAAATAAGATCAGCAACGCTGCTGGAGACTCTGGACGGCGCGGGAAATATTTCCGGCTTGAACAGCTCCGGCCCCCACCCGCGGGGAATCCAGTGGCTCAGCGATTCATGTTCGGGATGGGACGGGTCAAACAGAACTCCCAACAGCGACTGGTAACCGTGGACGCCGCCACAATCCTCCGGCGGACAGGCCCGCTCACCAGCGACACACTTCGGGTGGCGCTGGCGCGACCGGCCATGCCAGTGTCGCCGACGGCCCTGTCGGTTGCACGACCAACACACTAGACTCGCCTTCGCCACTGCCCCTCGGCCCAGCGGAGAGGGTGTTGTCTTTACTTTGGACTATAGAGGAATAGTTAGCATGACGCGGATTTTCAAACTGGTATGCACGCTGTGCCTGCCACTGGCAGTGTTCGCCTGTAGCGATGGGAACAATAACAACGGCAACCGGGACGACGGCCAGGTGGAAGCGCCCGCCGAGGCCACCCTGCAGGTCGGCGCGGCCAGTCGCAGCCTGCTGCCCACCGTCAGCGGTGGTCGCGATTACCTGCAGGACGCGCCGGGCTGGCCCGCGGCGGCTGAGCTGGACCCCGATGATCCGGGGGTGTTCATCCCCGTGTGGGACCAGGGGCGGGTGGATGTCGGCAATGGCAACAGCGACGGCTCCTGGGTGCACGACGATATCCGCGCCACCGCGGTCGCCCTGGAGCGCGAGCAGCAGCGGGTGGTGTTCATCACCAGTAATACCTATATGCACCTGAAGGCCGACGTGGATGTCATCGTGGAGCGCGCCCGGGCGACGCTGCCGGCGGCCTGGGCGGAGGCGGAAATACTGGTTTCGTCCTCCCACAATCACCACGGCCCCGAGACCGCGTTCGGCCCCAACGGCGAGTGGTACGAGTTGGCGGTGCAGGAAATGGCCGACGCCGTGAACGAGGCGGTGGCGAACCTGGAGCCGGCCCGTGCCCGGGTGGCGACGGGCGAGCACGACTACGGCTCTGTCGACCAGCGCGATCCGCGGGTCTACGACAACCGCCTGAACGTGATGGCCTTTGACTCGGTGGCAAGCGGTGATTCCATCGCCATCCTGGTGCAGTGGAACTCCCACCCGGAGGTTACCCTCGGCTGGGAGCCGCCCGCCGAAGCCGCCGGGCTGGAAGAGGCCTGTGCGATCAAGGGCTGGGAGGGCAGCAAATGCACCGCCGAGGGGCGCTATTTCACCGGTGATTTCGTCTCGGTACTGGAGACCCGCCTGAAGGCTGTGCACGGCGGCGAGGTGGCGTTCTTCAACGGCGCCCTGGGTGTGCTTACCGGTCCCCTGCACGCATCGACCTGGCGCGTGGACGACGAGCACCCCGTGGGTGACGGCAAGACCGTCCCTGAGGGCGCCCAGCCGCTGGCGCAGTGCGACAAGAGCAACCAGTATGAGTGCCAGTCGTTTGCCAAAACCGAGTCCACCGGTACCGAACTGGCGAATGCGGTCGAGGCGCTGCTGGAGGGCGCCGGTCCCATGGGCCTGGACGCCATCGACGTGCGCAAGGAGGAGTTTTACAGTCGCGTGACCAACCTGGGCTTCCGGGTGCTGCTGGCCGAGGGTGAATTGGGCTGGAAGCCGATGCAGGTGTACAGCTGCGACGGCAAGCCCTTCACCGATGACAACTGTGTCAATACCGGCACGCAAACCGAGTCCGACCCGGTGCTGACGCCCCTGCTGGGATACGAAGTGGCCAAGGGCGACGTGTTGAAGACCCGGGTCATACACGTGGACTTCGGCGATGTCGGCATGTTGTTCCTGCCCGGGGAAGTCTCCTCGGAACTGGTGATCGGCCTGCCCGAGGACTTCAACACCGCGCCGCCGGAAAAGTACAACGCCAATCCGGATGAGCACGCCACCGGTGCCGACTACGTGATCCCCGGGCACTACCTGGAGTTGGTGGACGAGGCGATCACCTTCACCGTGGGCCTGGGCACCGACGAGGTCGGCTATTTCGTGCCAGCCTCGGACTACCGCCTGCAGTGCCACCCCTTGTCGCTGTCGGCACTGCCCGGTGCCTCCTGCGAGGACCTGGCGGCCCGCGGCCTGATCGAGTCGCCCACCTGGGTGGGGGGTCTGACCTGCCAGAAAGTCACCGATGATCAGCAGTTCTTCGAATCCCTGGGAGCGGACGGCCCGGCGGTCCGCGCGGTCTGCTATTACGGCCAGATGGTGGGCGCCGAGATCGAGAAACCGCCCGGCCACTACGAGGAAACCAACTCGGCCGGCTGGGACCTGGTGGACGACCTGTGGGCGGCCGCGGTGAGGTTGTTCGACCGGGCCTGAGTCTCGAGTCCGGCGGCCGCAGCCCGGGGAGCGCAACCCCCGGGCGCGGCACAGGCTGCAGATTTGCTATCATCGGCCGCTTCCCAGTTGTAATCGGCCTCGCCCATGCCCAAAACCACTCTGAGTATAAGTAAAACAAACAACATATAGCGAAAGAATTCCTTTCCAGAATCCCGCTGCTCTGCCGGAATTGATCGCTCAATGGCCGCCGGGTGTGCTGAAATCTCACTTGCATGGGTCCACGTGCAGATCTTTTGTGGTCGTTTCCAGGCCGTAGCCCACAGGAACCTATACCAATCGATTGGCATCCCTGCTGCTTGATCTATGAAAAAGCGGGTTCTGCTACCGCGCGCCCTTCCCCGCGAAAAGAGGCAACGTGCCCGGCGGGGCTCGGGTGGGTGGCACCAGGAGCGGCGGTGACTGAAATAGTTACTATCCCAGGGAATACCAGGTGCCCCGTCCGGCGCCATGCCGGGTAAGGTGTCCGGCTTCAGTGAGCACCTTTATGTGATCCTTGATGGTGTTCCGATTCCTGCCAGTCGCAGCGGACGCCTCAGCTACCGTCAACCGCCCCCGCTCTCGACAGATTTCCAGCAACTGCTGCGACAATTCGGGCAGGTTTCCGAGGATCAAACGCTCCCGTCGAATCTTCCGCTCCAAACTATATTTTTGTGCCATCAGCGAGCGCAGGAAATACACCAGCCACGGTTGCCAATCGGGGCTCTCACTGCGGATGGTCACCTGGGTCTGTCGCAATGCGAGGTAATACTGCTCCTTGCTCTGCTCAATGACGCTTTCCAGGGAACTGTAGGGCACATATGCATAACCGGCCCGCAGTAGCAGCAACGTGGTCAGGACCCGGGACAGGCGACCGTTGCCGTCCTGGAAGGGATGAATTTCCAGAAACACCACGACAAAAATGGCGACCACCACCAGAGGGTGAAGATCAGCTTTCTCCAGGCTTGATCGCGCCCAATCGACCAACTCCTCCATCAGCCGCGGAGTGTCAAACGGTGTGGCCGTCCTGAACACCACCCTCAGGCTCTGCCCCTCCGGGTCAAAGGCCTCAACGTGGTTATCCAGTGTCTTGTACTGCCCGCAGTGGCGTTGATCTTTCGATGAATACTTTAACAAGCCCCGGTGGAGACGCTTGATGTGGTTTTCAGTCAGCGTGATTTCGGACCAACTGGCGAAGACAAGCTCCATCACCTGTGCATAACCCGCGACTTCCTCCTCGTCGCGGGAGGCAAAATCCTTGATATTCAGATTAGCCAGCAGTCGCTCTACCTCCATGTCCGTCAACTTGGCACCCTCGATTCGGGTGGAGGAGCCGATACTTTCGATGGTGGCTACCCGGCGCAGGGAGGTCAGTTGTTTCGGTGCAATACGCCCAATAGCCGCCCACGCACCTTTGAACTCATCGATCGCAGCGACGAGATTCAGCACTTCTGGCGTTATGATCAAGGTGTCCGTATGCACACCACCATCCATTTATTCATCCATTTACCCCCAATTAACCTGACACAAGAACCTCCCTTGTTCCATCCAATTCCATCCAATTTAATGCCCGACCTGCGCAGCATTGTTGCCAGGTGATCAGAAACACTCACCGAAGGAACAACACTATGCGAGACCTGAACTACCAACTGAAACAAATCTGCAAACACAGTCATGAAGGCAGCTTCGAGACCCGAGTTGGCCGAGAAAGACAATTGACTGCCATCGCCAACCAGTTACATGAACTGGGCTTCAGGCAACTGAAAGCCACTTCTTTGAAACAAAAGCATATCCAGACCCTGGTGGACCTGTGGCTGAAACAGAATCTCTCCCCCGGCACCATCAAGAACCGGATGAGTTGTTTACGCTGGTGGGCCGAGAAGGTTAACAAGCGGGCCGTGGTGGCTGGCAGTAATGATTTCTATGGGATACCGGACCGGCAGTTTGTGTCCGACCAAAGCAAGGCGAAAGACCTGGCCGGCCTGGGTGCCCTGATTCCAGGGGGCCGGAAGTACATCGAGCAACTCAGAATCTACGAGCGCCACACCGCCAACGCCGGATTATCGAAAATGCACGGCCTGCGCCATGCCTATGCCCAACAGGGCTGCCGGATCACCTGAGCAGGATGTGTCTGTTCAAGGTGAACACCGGGTGCAGGGATGGCGAGGTCTGCAGCTTGCAGTGGGATTGGGAGATCGACGTGCCGGAACTGGGCACCTCGGTATTTCTCATTCCGGGAGAAAAGGTCAAGAACCGGGAGGATCGCTTGGTGGTGTTGAACCGGGTGGCAAAGTCAGTGATCGAAGGCGTGCGAGGGCAGCACCCGCAGCGCGTCTTCACCTACTACGGCCGCCCGGTGCGCAGCATCAACAACAATGGCTGGAAGTCGGTTAGGCGCAAGTTGGACATGCCGATACGGGTGCACGACTTGAAACACACCTTCGGTCGCCGCTTGCGCGCCGCCGGGGTGCCATTGGAAACCCCGAAAATACTGCTTGGCCACAAGAACGGCGATATCACCACCCACTACTCCGCGCCGGAGTTGGAGGAGCTCATCGAGGCGACAAACAGGGTGTGTGAAGGAAAGTCCGGCAAAACTCCGGCACTGGTCGTGCTGAGGCACCGGACGCTGAGCGCGTCATCGCGCTAAGCATCTAATACGAAAAGGGGAAATTGGTGGGCCGGGCTGGATTGATCACAACGCGGTTGCCTCCCGCGTTGTGACCCCTGCGGGGCGCCTTCGCTGCGCTGCGGCGTCAAAATTGCTCCTTTGGTCGCAATTTTTCGAACGGTGGTCCGCCCCAGGCGAGCCAACCCCACAAACTAATTGTTTTTATTTAACTTTTATCGGTGACGCCCGTTGCAGATCGCACCGAAATGCACAACGAAGCAGGACTGATCCCGGCAAAAGTCCGGCAGTGGCGACCAATTGGATTACGACTAACTGTCCTCGTCCGAGAAGGCTTTCTCCCAACGTTTGAGCGGATTATCGAAACGTACGTTTTCTGGCTTGAACAACTCCGGCCCCCAGCCCTTTGGAATCCATTGGCGCATCGATTCATGTTCAGGGTGGGAGGGGTCAAACAGGATATCCAACAATGACTGGTAGCCATGGACGCCACCACAGTCTTCCGGCGGGCAGGCCCGCTTACCCGCGACACACTTCGGGTAGCGCTGCCCCTTCTCCCGGGGCTCGACACCCAGCAACGTAATCTCGTGGATCCAGCCGTCACCGAAATCATATTCGTACTCGGCACGATCCCCTGACTCGGGTAGAAAATCGATGACCGGGATGTCCCAGCCGGGCTGCACTTCCGGGGAGTCATCCCACATTTCGTCCGAGGGGATCCCAATAAGTAATGCATCTTCGCGTGAGGGCCCGCCGAACCGATACTCGTGGAGATGGTAATCCAGCCAACCCATTGCATCCTGGATGGCCACATGCAGATCCCAGAACGAATATCGGGCTGGTACCAGAATTTCGCGCCAGACCGGTGGCGAAATTCCAATAAGTTCCACTCTGATTTTAAGCAGGTCGCGTCGTGGATTCGTCATTGCATTTAATCTTCCAACTCATCACGAACAGTCATCTGGTAAATCATTGCATGGCCGGCAGGCAATGCCTAATTGAATGTATGACGCAACCATTCTTCCAGACGCCGCGTGGCAATCACATCATCCCGGTTATAACCCAGAATGGCCGTCTTCAGCCCAGCCTTCACCACCGGATCGGTTTCCTCAAGGTAGCGGTTAAACTGCACGACGGACCATTGCGATCCAGACTCCTCATCCTGCCACTGGAAATTGACAAGATCAGGGTGCTTACAAATATCCTTGAGTCCGTAGCCCTGCAGCGGCAATACAAGGCTTTCAAGCACCGGCTTTTGCAGATCAAACAGCGGACTGTCATCCCCCAATAAATAGCGAACGGTTTCATGCGCCTCCATGCCGTAGCGCCGGGCGTAGGAAGCGATGGTGCTGCGCTCGTGGGACGAATAATGCGCGAGCACCAACTCGGGATATCGCGCCTGATATCCCTCTACCTTTTCCAGAAAACCGAGCCAACCGTCATAGTCCTGATCATCGCTATCAGTCCAGACAGTTTCAAACTGATCATCGCCATAAGCAGGCACCAGAAAACCCCAGAGATAGACATGCTTTTCCCCGCTCGCCGTGAGCGGATTATCTTCAATATCAAAATGGACCCACTGTCCGTCCGGTAAAACAACATCACCGGTCTGGTAAACCTTCCCGTCAAACCACGATTTGGCCTGCAAGACGGCGCGATCTTTCTTGCTGCCTTTCAAATAAGGAACGTCCGCCATACCACGAGGATCCGTTGCCGCAAGGCGACTGATCGTATCTATACCCAAGGCTTCCAGCCCGGCAGCGGACCGACCCTGAACGCCGTAAAGCAATGAAAGCTCTTCCTTCTCTACAAAGCCTGGCTTGCAATGATCGTAATAGGGACAGGCCAGACACTTACTGTGTGAATAGCGTACCAGCGGCTCATCGGGACTATCCAACAAACCGCGCATCTCTGTAATAAACTGATTGGTGACAGCATTGGCTTCATCACCAATCAAAGCTTCTCTACCATCACCCAGAAATACGATGCCCGGCAGTTCTGTACCCAGCATCAGTCGATAAAATCCCAACTGAACCTGTATCTCTTTTTTCAATTCGCTCAAAGAAAGTTTGGCATCAGCTGGCTGGTAGGCCTCGTTCTCATGGCGAATTAGAAAATCTGGATTGCCGATTAAACTATTTTTCTCATCAAAAAGCTGGGCCTGATAAATCACATCAACGCCCTGCTTCATCAATCGCTCGGTGTCGGCAACTGAGGCGGCCGTATGGACCTCAAAATTGGCAGAAAGGCGAGCGAGAACGGTTTGCTCATGCGCAAGGCCCAAATCAATCACCAATTGATCAAATCCCTCGATGGGCTCCTGTTCGAAATCGCCCTTGTTATCAAGCCAGACTCGCCGAAAACAACTGCTCCAGGCTCTGGCATCACTCGGTTTTAAAAAAGGCGGACTCAATGCTCGTTAATTCCGGGCGCCGAACTCAGGCTTTTCAGTCTGCTTTCGCTGACCTCGTAATCCCCGAGGTGTGCTCTCATCAGAACTTTCCAGAGCTTGCCATGATTGGGCACGAAGAAGTGCAGGAGTTCATGGACAATCACGTAATCCCAGAGATCCTGGTCGAGAGCCAACAATTCCGCGTTGAAGTTCAGGTGGCCATTCGTCGAACAGGACGCCCATTTGTTGTGCATAGGCCGCACGCCAAGCCAGACGATGTCCACTTCCAGCTTCACAGCCCACTCCCGGACGCGGCGCTTGAAGGCCTGCTTCTGTTCGGCCGTTTTCGAGATCCTAGCGTCGATTTGCCTTCTCCAGTAGAGAGAACAGTTCATCCACCAGGGCACTGACCGCATTGAGATCTTCGGTTTCAGCGAAGATGGCGAAGGTGACTTTCTTGCGCAACTCGCGCATCGCATTCTCGCTCCGCCGCCAGTTTGGAAAGTCGGTGAAGGCGTTACGGATTTTCCGGCTGACATCCTCCGCGTTGGCTATCTGGGCGTCGAGCAGGGTGCGGTAGACAAAATAGGTCAAACCATCGAAAGATTTTTCAGCTTGCACCTTCTTCCTGGCCTCGTTACCCGCTACTTCCCGCAACAATTCCTCCAGTGCTTCGGCAGTACTGGTCTGGCGATTCTCAAAACTCTCCTGGACCGCCCTGGCACGTTCAGCCATAGCGATGAGATAGGGGTCATCACTGCTTTCGTCTGCCAGCCTTTCGATGCTTTTGATCAGGTTGATGACCTTGGTGCCGTCACCGCGATTCTTTTTATTGATCAGTTCAATGGTATCGGCATTGATCTCGAGGATCTCATCCAGGTGGCCAACGCCGTAACTACCCACCTTATCCTGCACCAGCTGATTGGTTTTCGCCTGGAAATCACGATCCACCATCACGGTCTTGGTATATGCCTTGCGTACTACCTGATAGATGGCCGAGAGAGTTGCGTAGTCGTCAATGAACGGGCGGAGGAAGGCATCGGGCGAGATGATTTCGTAGAGCATCTCTATCTCTTTGTATTCCTTGAAGAACTCCTTTCGCCGCTCGGGATCACGGAAATGCTCAATGAGTGTGTCGACATCCTTATCGTCGAAGTTGCGCTCTATGAGGCCGAGGTAGGCTGGCGCTTTCGAGGCCATTTTGTTCTGAAACAGAACCTTAAGCAGCTGCAGGTCCTTGACGATGGCGTTGATTTCTTCACTGTCGAAGGCTAGGGCCTTTTCCAGCTTGTCAAAGATGCCGACAAAATCGAGCACGAAGCCGTGAGGCTTCACCATTTCCTGGGCCTCGTTCTCATAGGGGCGGTTCACCCGGGCGATGGCCTGCAGCAGGGTGTGGTCGCGCATCGGCTTGTCGAGATACATGGCATAGAGCACGGGCGCGTCGAAGCCCGTGAGCAGTTTCTCGGTGACAATGAGAATCTTCGGCAGCTGGTCGAGCTTGCCAAAGCTCTTGCGGATCTGTCGCTCTCGCTTCGAATCGAGGTGAAATTCTTTCAGCAGGGGGGAATCGTTATTGCTCCGGGTGTATACGACATCGGAATACTCGGGCGGCAGGAATTGATCGAGGGCCTTCTTGTAGTGGGCGCAAGCTTCGCGGTCGACGCCGACGAGGAAGGCTTTGTAGCCCAGCGGCTCGACATTCTCCCGATAATGACCGGCAACAAACTTCGCTACCTGCTGTATTCGCTCCTTGCCCTTGAGGAAATTTTTCAGGTTCACCGCCCGCTCAAGGATTTTGTTAAGTTCCTCGATGTCAGCTACGCCCTCGGCTTCGGCGAGGGAGAGAAATTCCTTGTCCAGGGTCTCGTGAGGGACGAGCATCTCGTTGGGGGCCAGTTGGTAGTAGAGCGGGAGCGTGGTGCCGTCCTCGATGCTGTCGGCGATGGAATACTTGTGCAGGTAGCCCTGATCGTCCTCACAGCCAAACGTCTTGAAGGTGCCCTTGCCGTAGACGGTCTTGTCCACCGGGGTACCGGTGAAGCCGAGGTAGGTCGCGTTCGGCAGGCCAGCCATGAGAAAGTTGCCGAGGTCGCCGCCGGTGGTGCGGTGGGCTTCGTCGATGAGGACGTAGATATTTGAGCGCGTATTGAGATCCGCCGGCATATCCCGGAACTTGTGGATCATCGTCACAATGATGCCCCGGTAGTCATCCTTCAGCAGTTGGTTGAGCCGTGCGATGCTGCTGGCGTGCTCCAGATTGCCCAGGCCGAGCGCGGCGAGGTTCTTTAGCATCTGGTCTTCCAGCTCGTTGCGGTCGATCATCAGCAGTACGGTGGGCTTATCCGCCTCGGGCGCGCGGAAGAGCCGCTCCGCCGCCTTGATCATGGTGAAGGTCTTGCCGCTGCCCTGGGTGTGCCAGACTAGCCCCCGGGTACGAGCGGGATCGAGGGCGCGCTCAACGGTCGCGTCCACCGCGCCAGTCTGGTGCTGGCGCAGGATGTATTTGTTCAGCTCCTCGTCCTTCTCGGCAAAGACGATATAGTCCTTCAGGAAGGCGAGCACCTGCCCGATGGCGCAGAAGCTCTTCACCTTGGACTCCAGCTTGCCGACCTCCTCGTCCTTCCAGCTGAAAATATTGCGCCGCACCGTGTTCCAGCTCACCCCGTAGGAAAAGCCGATGGCGTCGGTGGCGGTAAAGAGCTGCTGCGACACGAACAGCTCGGGCGTCTCGCGGTGGTAACGGCGGATCTGGTCTACCCCCAGGGCAATCGCCTCGTCCTTGTTGGCGTTCTTGCACTCGATCACCAGCACGGGGATGCCGTTGATGAGAAAGACGACATCCTCCCGCGTACCGTAGTGGCCGTTGTGAAAGGCCCACTCCTCGGTGACTTCGTAAACGTTGTTCACCGGATCGTCGTAATCGATCAGGATCAGATCGCGCTCGCGGTTTTCCTCCTGGTCAAAAAACTTGCCCCGGTTGCGCAGGTGCTCGACGAATTCCCGGTTGCCGTAGATGTCAGTGTGGAGATGCCGGAACTGGCCGAGCAAGGCGCCCTCGGCCTCGGCGTAGCGCGGGTTGAATTCCCGCACCTTGGTGTAAAGCAGGTCGTCAAAGAAAAGCGAGCGGTTTTTGGCGCGGTCGGCGGGTGGCACGGCGGGATCAAAGCCGCGCCGCTGCTCGGCTTCCTCGCGGGACACAATCGTCCAACCGATGGCCTCGGCGTATGCGAGGATCCGGGCTTGGACGGTTTTGTGTTCTCCGGGTTTCACTCGCCCTGCCTATCGAGTTCCGGCAGATTGAACAGCAATGCTACCAGTTCATGATTGATGTAGTAGTTTTCCCGCCCCAGGCGTTGCTTGTCGAGAATGCCATCCTTCGCCAGCGTGTCCAGATAGCGTGTGGCGGTCGCCCGCGAAACGCCTAGATCGTGCTCCAGAAACGCTACCTTGGTATACGGGTGTTGGAAGATGTTGTTAATCAGATCCTGACTGTAAAAACGGTAATCCCTACGAATCCGCTGTTTGTGCTGTTGCAGCAGCACGCCGATGCTCTGCACCAATCCGCTGGTGTGGCGCGCTGTTGCCGCTACGCCCCGCAGCATGTACACCAGCCAGTCCTCCCAGCCGTTTGTGTCGCGCACCTGTTGCAGGCCAGTGTAGTAATCCGTCTTGGTCTGGCTGATATAGCGACTGAGGTACAGGATAGGCGTATCCAGCAATTGCTCCTTCACCAGATACAGAATATTGACGATGCGCCCGGTGCGGCCGTTGCCGTCGTAGAAAGGGTGAATTGTCTCAAATTGATGATGGATAAGCGCCATTTTCACCAGCGGGTCCAGCGGGCTTTCGGCGTGCATAAACTGTTCAAGCTCAGCCATAAGCGCCCCAACCTGCAACGGCGAAGGCGGTTCATAGACCACCGCCCCGCTCTGCTCATTTTTCAACACAGTGCCGGGTGTTTTGCGAAAGCCCGCGGCGTTGCCTTCCAGTTCTGCCTGCACCTCGAGAATAGTATTCAGCGTGAGCAAGCCGCTTTCCCGCACCTGCCGAAAGCCAATATCCAGCCCCTGCGCGTAATGCGCCACCTCCTTGCTGATGGGGTCGGCATGCTGCGGCTGAATCTGGTATTTGTAGAGCGCATCCTGCGTGGTGATGATGTTCTCGATCTCCGAACTGCTCTGCGCCTCCTGTAACGACAACGTGGAGATCAGCAAACCCTCATTGGGAATCGAGCGCGCCAATCCCTTGAGCTCCGCAAGGTAACGGTGTGCCGGCACCAGCGCCCGCAACACGGCAGGCGTTTCCAGCTGCTGCGTTGGGGGAAATGCGATTGGGCGGTAGGCGCTCACAGTTCTCCTTCTTATGGGCTTATAGGCACCGCAATTGCTCAAATATAGCCCTTTTTGAGAAGAATGCCTATTTGCTTCTCATTTTTGGCGTTTTATGAATTCTGTAGGAGTGGGCTATATCCAGGGGCATTTCCGGCCTTGAGCACGCTCGCAACACACCATCAAAACCAACCTAACTCTATGTTTTATATTGATATATTCATTAAATACTGTATATTTAACCAGTATTAAAAAGGCCACACAGGAATCCCCCCCATGGACCAATTCCCTGTTCCCTCCACTCAGTCAGAGGCCCGCGAACTCACCACACTGGAAGACGAAATCACCGAACTCGCCGCACACCTCAACGCGGCGACCTACCGCTTGCTAACACTCATCCGCGAATTCGACGAGCGCCACGGCTGGAGCGGTGCGGGCATGAAATCCTGCGCCCACTGGCTCAACTGGAAATGCGGCATCGCAATGGGCGCAGCGCGCGAAAAAGTGCGCATCGCCCACGCCCTCAACAACCTGCCACAAATCAGCTCGGCGCTACGCGGCGGCAAGGTCAGCTTCTCCAAGGTGCGCGCAATGACCCGCGTCGCCACGCCACAGAACGAGGATTACCTGCTGATGATCGCCAACCACGGCACCGCCGCCCATGTCGAGCGCCTGGTTCGCAACTACCGCGGGGTCAAACGCAGTGAAGCGCTGGAACGCGACCAACAGCACCACGCCCTGCGGGAGCTCAACTGGTACATCGACAGCGATGGCAGCTACGTACTCAAGGCACGCATGAGCCCGGAACAAGGTGCCCGCTTCGTGCAGGCACTCGATGCGGCAACCGGTGCAATCCATGAAGAACAGCGCAACGCCGCAGAAAACGTTTCCGCGGGAACGCCTGACTACAGTGAAACCCCCATCGCCGCACTCCGCGCTGATGCACTGGAACGCATCGCCGACAGTTACCTCAGCAAAGAAGAGAATGTCGTCACCGGCGGCGACCGCTGTACCCTACATCTGCATACCGATATAAACACACTGCAGCAGGACGGTGACGGCGCAGAAGCCGAACTGGAATCCGGCGGAAGCATGTCTGCGAACGTGTGTGCGGAGACATCCCGCCGCCTGGCCTGTGACTGCGGCGTGGTGCACTGGCTGGAGGACAACAACGAGCCGCTTCACTCCAGCGCACTGGACATCGGCCGCCGCACACGCAGTATTCCTCCCGCCATCCGCCGCGCACTACAGCGCCGCGACGGTGGTTGCCGCTTCCCCGGCTGCACCGCGCAACATCACGTAGACGCACACCATATCCGCCACTGGGCCGACGGCGGCGAGACCCGGCTCGATAACCTGTTGCTACTATGCCGCCATCATCATCGCCTGGTGCATGAAGGGGGTTATGGCCTTGTGCTGGATGCAGCGGGAGAACCCGTATTCAACGCGCCGAATGGCAGGCAGATTGGCACCGCGCCGGATACGCGTTTCCGCGGGAACGTATTTGCGCTGACCACGGGAAATGGGCGGGCGCGGGTTGAGATTGGGGCGCGGACGGGGGTGCCGTATTGGTGTGGGGAGAGGATGGATGATGGGATGGCGGTTGAGGGGTTGATTCGAAGGGAGTAAGGGAGCTTTTTGTTGATGGTTAGGCTGGGTGGGGTGCCCTCGGCATCAAAGTAGCACGGGCTGCGGACGGCATGCCCAGATCAAACCCGCATCGCTGCTCGGCTTCCTCGCGGGACACAATCGTCCGATCGATGGCCTCGGCGTATTCGAGGATTCGGACTAGGACGGTTTTGTGTTCTTCTGGAATGGGCATTTTAGTTCGTTTCTTCTATGGCCGTTTTGCGAAAGCCAATGTCCGCCGAACAAATCCCTCAAGCTGGGTGATATTGATGACTTCCGTCTCCCAAGCGGCGTTTGTATCGTGGTGGAACAGATTCCCATAGTCCACAATGTCCCTGAGTTCGTCGATGTCCGCCTGTGACAGAATCTCCTGGGGAGTGCCCACCCGTCCAACACACAATCCGCGGAACGGCCCTAGAAGTGTGCCCGCAGGAAAATACTCTGGATAAGCTACTCGGCAAAATGCCTCAAGGCATGGCCGAATAGCAGTGGCAACCTCGCGCTCATTTTGGCCACCGTGGGTCAAAAATGCCCGCAACGCCTCGTGTCTTCGGTCGTTCTCAGTCTCTGAATCAGCATTGACATCCCATGCAATGATTGTGGAACCACTTCCCTGTCTTACGACTTGAAGCGCTGCCGCCTGCGCAGGCGTTGCGCTCTCCCAAATCCTGCACAGAAACGGTTTACTGTGAGACAGAATAACCACTTGAGCAACCTGAGTGAGTAATCGCCTAACCTCTTGGACGGTGGTTAGCGATCGGTGCTCATCTAGACTCGACACCGGATCATCGATGACAACCACCCGGTTCGCTCGGTTGGAATCCAACTCGACTGACGCAAGGAAGAATGCGACGGCTAGGGTATTTCGGTCGCCAGCACTCAAGACATTCTTGAAAGAATGGTCTCCCGGCCTCGGGTTGCCGCCGCCAACCGTCACGGGCGTATTATTGACCACGACATTGTATGTACAGGCCGGGCCACCGCGTGTGTTTACAGGCTGAACACTGGCCACGTGATATCCGGCATTGAACCGTTGAAGGTATCTGTTGATTGCTACCTCGTATGCTGGAAACACCTGAGTCCGATACTGAGCAAGAGCCTGGCTGACTTGATCCCGCTGCTGTTCGGTCCCCGCCTTTGCCTGCTTTTCGTTGAGGTAACTTTGACACAGGGCATCAGTCGCAGGCATGTGGCGCGCCTTCGTTGCCTTGAGTCGGCCAAGCGCTGCCGCAATTGTCGAAGTATTCGCTGTGGCGGCACGCTGCTTGATCGCGGCAATCGTCTGGTTCGCGGCTATGATTCGTTGGTTTAGTGCGGCGATTTCACTCCGTCTATCATTGTAGGAATCGACCGCCAATCGGGTTTCATTCGGAACAGCGACGACATCCAACGGGGCTGCCCTTTTTTGTTCGAATAGATCGGTGATTTGTTCTCGAACTACGTTCCAATCAGCTGTTAGGGCAGGGGAATCGATACTGATTTCGGGAAGCTCCCCGAATACTGACCAAAAACCCAGTCGTTCTACCAACGCCCGAACTGAACGTTCGAAGGGAAGTGCAGCCGCCGCAGGATGAGTCTGATTGAAACCAGTCTCAGCGTCGCGGATGGTTTGCTGATGGGCACGGTAGGCTTCGCTGAAAAATGCGCGGTAGTGAGCAATCACTGGAGAAGCAGAAAGGTCCTGAGCACAGAAAACGCAGGTATTTTCTCCTGTTTCGGTAACGGCACTCTGGAGTGCCATGCCCTCCGCAACCCATTTCTCGGAATTACCACCGATACTCCGCAAGTGTGCTTGGACGCGCGCGGCAGCGGCAGCATCAAGATCAGGCAACCCAGAAACCAAAACGGCCTCGATTGCAGCAAAGTCAATTTCTGGAAGGTCTAACAGAGGTAGGTCTGGCGTGTTTCGAATCGGTTCTTGTTGACCGCTCGCGGCCAGGTTCTGCTCAGCCAACTGAATTTCTCGGTCGATATTGTCATTGGCCACCAATGCGCAAAAATCATCCGCCGAGAGTGTTCCGCGCTCGCTGGCTGGAATGAGGTTACTACGGCGTCGAAGTTCTGCGTTGTGCTGCTCGATCTGGGCAATGATAGCTTGGAGTTGTTGGTTCAACGCAACTCCTTGTGACCCCAAGATTAACTCGTGCAGGTTTTGCCGATGATCACTCCCAACAACGAGTCCTGAGTAGACGTTCTGATCTACGAAAACATCATCGAAAATCAGCACATCCGGCAGAGTGCGACTCCAAGCATCATTCTGGAACATTGCATCCGGCGGGCCTCCAGTGCAGGCTACAATGACATGCGGCGGATGCTGGGCCGCGAGCCTTCGTCGTTCGATGATCGGGATTGGGTCCCCGGTCGCAAGAGACCTCAGAATTGCGGAGAGGGTGGTCTTCCCACGCCCGTTCTCCGCATAAATCAAAGTCAGCGGAGCGAACTGGGACGTATTCGTGACGGAATCAAATTGGCCGATATTTCTGATTAAATTGAGGCTGGTTATCATCGGTTGGCTGCAGTGGTTGATGTGGAAAATTCCAGCGTGTGAACACGTGTCTTCGCGGTCATCAGTTCGTGAAGGAGGGTGCGGAAGAGGTCTTGAAGCGCAGATTGTTTCTGAACGGCGGCGCTCAACTTCTCGTCAATCGTGGCAAACGCTTCGATGATCATGACTTGCGTTTCCTGGTCGGGATAAAACACAGGCAAGCGTTGCATCACACTATTGTTAAGGTTGGGCATTATCGCGCCCGCTGCATGGGAATACAGCCATTTCACGAGCCGATCTGTGGCAAAGTAGAGGGCCAAGAATCGATTGTCGATGAAGGGCTTGCAGGCCCGGACAAGAAAGCAGCCGGTTCCACAAAGCCAGGTTTCCTCTGCTTCACTGACCAAGCCCTGTCGACCAATCTCTCCCCGGCGGGCGAACAGAATATCAAACTTCCGAAGGCGGTGTTTCCCAAGTCGCTGCGCAACCTCTTCGCTGACGCGAGGAACCTTTTCGTGATTGATACGGTTCCCCGCGAGGTGAGTTGGGTTTACCACCGCAATACCCTCTTCCTGATATTCGTGTTTGTGGAGTTGGCTCCCAAACGGCCCCGTTTGAAGGGCCCCATCGGGCTTCTCACAAAGTTCGCCCAATGTGATCGGCGTCCAGCTTTCGGGGACGGGACCGATTTCGGTTTGTTTTTGGGGTTCGTTACGGAGGCCTTCGGTGAAGAGCTTATGCATGAGGGCCTTTTTCAGCTCGGTGGTGGTTTGTATGATTCGTTCCTGGGCTTCGATTGCCCGCTGTACTGTTGAAAGGATGTGGGCGATTTTCTTTTGCTCGGGGAGTTTTGGCGGAAGACACACCAGTTCCATGTAGGCCATTTCACGATTCAAACCCGGAACGCCAACGTCGCCAATAATCCGTGTTAGATCAATGTGGCAGAGAAGGTAGAACAAGAAATCTAGATCCGTATCAGGCGCGTCTTCTCCAGTGACGTAGAATGTTGTATCGATCGGGCAAAAGGGGCCTTGCGATCGGTGAACACGCCCTGCCGATCCCTTACGCCCAACTATCAAACCTGGCACATCAACAGTCGCTTTATTGTTCGACCCTACGATCCCATTAGAACCGTAAACTGGAATATCGCCATCGACACGGCTCTTCACCGGCAGACTTTTCCCGTAGTTCAGTTGGAGAATATCTCCGAGGCGTTTTACTGGCCAGTCACTCATACCCCAATCTTCCCCAAAATCTCCCTCAACGCCTTATCCGTCTCCCGCGCCTCGGCTTCAATAACCTCCAACTCCGCAACAATCTCCGCAAGAGGCCGATAGGTTTCTGCATCACTTGTGTGGATATAGCGACTGGGGGAAATGTTGTAGTCGTTCTTTTTCAGCTCGGCGTGATCAACGATGCGGCTGAGTTTTTCCTCTTCCTTCCACCCGACCAGTGTTTCGGCAATGCGCTGGATACCTGCATCGGGGATGAAGTTCTTGGGGTCGCCTTTTTCGAAGACCTGACTGGCGTTGACGAGGAAGACCTTACCTTGACGGGCCTTGGGTTTAGCCTTGTTCAGGAACAGCACGATGCCTGGGGCGGTGGTGTTGTAGAACAGATTTTCCGGCAGGTAGAGCACGCTTTCGATGAGGTCGTGGTCGACGAACCACTGGCGCACGGTCTTTTCCTTGTTGGTGCCGGCATTGCCCGAACCTCTTGAGGCGGCGCCGGTGTCGAGGACGACAGCGGCTCTTCCTTTGTTGTTGAGGCTGGCGTGCATGTGCTGTACCCAGCCCCAGTCGGCGGAGGACTTTCCGGGGAAGCCGGCTCCGGCGGGGAAGCGTTCGAGTTCGTCGTTGTCGTAGTCTCCTTCCGTGAACCAGTCCTGATTCCACATGGGATTGGCGACGACGCGGTCGAAGGTACGGAGTTTGCCTTTGCTGCGGAATTTGGGGTTCTTGAAGGTGTCGCCGATCTCGATCTGGCCCTCCATGTCGTGGATGATCATGTTCATGTTGGCCATGGCCCAGGTCTCGGGGGTGAATTCCTGGCCGAACAGTTTCAGCGGTGCGACGGTGCGCTTTTTACCTTTGGTGGATTCCTCCATGGCGATCTCGCATTTTACGAGGAGGCCGCCGGAGCCGCAGGTGGGGTCGTAGATTTCCATGCCGGGTTCCGGCTGTAGCACCTTCGACATGATGGTGCCAACCTCGGGCGGGGTGTAGAACTCGCCGGCGCTCTGGCCACCGCCCTCGGCGAACTTGCGGATGAGGTATTCGTAGCTCTTGCCGATGATGTCGGCCTCCACATCCTCCAGGCCGAGGCGCTTGGTACTCACGGCCTCGATCAAATTGGAGAGACGGTCGTCGTCCAGGTCACGCTGGCCGTGGGTGGTGGCGTTGAAGTCGACGCGGTCGATGATGCCCTGCAGGAGTGGGTTTTCCTTTGCGATGGCCCGCATGTGGGTGGTTACGCCCTCGCCGATTTGGTCTGCGAGCTTGCGGATAACAGACCAGACGGGCTGCTCGGGGTCGTCTGGCACCAGTGGCAGATAGAAACGCACCAGTTTGTGGTCGGCCTTGGCCAGTTGAAAAGCCTTTTTCCGTGAGCCAACTTCCCTGGCAATGCGGTTCAGCTCGTCATCGAACACATCGCACAGGCGCTTGGTGAAGATGAGCGGGAGGATGTAATCCTTGTACTTCGGCGCGTCCTTGGCGCCGCGAATGGAGCAGGCTGCATCCCATATCCAGGATTCGAGGGATTTGGCTTTTTCGGGCTTTACTCTTGCCATGCAATATTCAGACTCAAAATGATAATAAGTGGCGCTCGATTATAGGTGTAAGGATTCGGCCGCGTTATGCCTGTGGAGCATTAACTCAAGGCCTAATTCTCTCAATAATTCGATTTCACTTGCGCAAAGTATCATTTATAGATACTTTGTGAAAGTGAAATCGCAAAAAGGCCCTGTAGCAATAAAAGACCTGATCGAGGCATTAGCCTCGAAGGGACGCTATAGCTTTACCTCAGAGGAGGCACGAGACGGGTTGAGAGTCTCGCCGGATGCCAGCAAGCTTGCTCTAAACCGGCTCACCAAGCAGGGGCTGATTGCCACACCAGCCCGTGGATTCTACGTCATAATCCCCCCGGAATATCGTTCATTGGGATGCCTTCCGGCTGAACAGTTCATCCCCGACCTCATGAAACTCAAAGGGCTAGACTACTATGCCGGGCTGCTATCCGCTGCGCAGTATTACGGAGCCGCCCATCAGCGCCCGCAGGAGTTCCAGGTTTTCGTGCAAAAGAACCGCAGACCGATCCACTGCGGCAAAGTCCGGGTCAAATTCATTGCTCGGAAGAACATTGACGACGTGCCGGTACGAAAATTCAACACCTCACGAGGCGAGCTCATGGTTTCCACGCCGGAGGCTACGGCTATTGACCTGGCCGGGTATCCGGAACATGTCGGCGGGCTGGACCAGGTCGCGACCGTCCTATCGGAACTCGCTGGCGAGATTGATGCATCAGCGCTGGTAAAAGCAGCCGCAACCGCCCCGATCACCTGGGTCCAGCGGCTCGGCTATATGTTGAACCTTGTTGACGCGGAGAATCGCGCTGCAGGTTTGAGAGATTATGTCGACCAACACGCGCGCGAATACACCATGCTCATCCCGGGTCGAAAAAGCGAAGGGGGACAACGCCTGCAGGACTGGAAACTCATCGTCAATGCAGAGCTTGAGCCGGACATATGATCCCACGCGACTACATCACACAGTGGAGGGATCAAGCGCCGTGGGTAGATGATGCCCAGGTCGAACAGGATCTTGTAATCAGCCGCGCGCTGATTGATATCTTCTCCCATGAGACTCTTCACAATGCTCTTGCGTTTCGTGGCGGCACTGCCCTATTTAAGCTACACCTGCCAGCTGCAAGATACTCGGAAGATATCGACCTTGTTCAGGTGAATGCAGAACCAGCCGGCCCAGTGATGGATGCCTTGAGGGAGGTATTAGACCCTTGGCTTGGCGAACCCAAACGGAAACAGAATAACGCGCTTGTGACCTTGGCCTACAGGTTCCAGTCAGAGGATGGACAACCACTTCGCTTGAAGGTCGAAATCAACACGCGCGAACATTTCGCAGTAGAAGGGTTCAAGGAAATTCCGTTTGCAGTGAACTCGCGTTGGTACCAAGGGTCATGCTCAATACTCAGTTACGAACTGAACGAACTTTTAGGTACCAAGCTACGCGCGCTTTATCAGCGCAAGAAGGGGCGTGATCTCTTCGATCTGGCACTTGCACTGGATGATGAGGCCGCAGATCCCGAGAAGATTGTCGCGGCGTTCTACACCTACATGGAGCACGGCGAACACAAGGTCACCAGAAAGCAGTTTCAGGAGAATATTGCGGCGAAACTAGATGATAGAAACTTCGCGAGCGATATCGGGCCACTGCTGGCTTCTGGCTATGAGTGGGACCTTGTCGCTATGTCGGAGAAAGTAAACGAAGCCTTGATATCGCGCTTGTCCGACTGATCATCGGTGAGCCTCGCGGCTCGGACCTTGCTGGATGAATCACTTGCGAGCCTGGCGGCTCGGGGCCGTGCTGGATTGATCACTTGCGAGCCTGGCGGCTCGGGCCGTGCTGGATTGATCACAACAGCCTAAGGGCTGTTGTGACCCCTGCGGGGCGCCTTCGCTGCGCTGCGGGTCGTGCGCGACTCCGAGTCAAATTCGCCTCTAAGGCGAATTTTTCGAACGGTGGTTCGATCCAGACGGACCCGCCGCCTAAATAAAAATGCCACCCCGAGGGGTGGCATTTTATTTAGATGGTGGGCCGTGCTGGATTCGAACCAGCGACCAATTGGTTAAAAGCCAACTGCTCTACCAACTGAGCTAACGGCCCCGGAAGGAGCAGCGTATGGTACGGATTTGGCGGAAAAACTCAAGACCCCAAATCCATTTATTTGTGCACTAAGCAACCAGAATCAAGGGCTTAGGTATCGGGTTGGGTCTTCAATCCCGGCATCGATAAAGCCCTGGTGGCGCAGGCGGCAGCTGTCGCATTTTCCGCACGCCAGGCCGTCGATGGTGGCCTGGTAGCACGATACGGTCAGCGAATAGTCCACGCCCAGCGCCGCGCCGGCCTGAATTATCGCGCCTTTGCCCATGTTCATCAGCGGCGTGTGAATAGTGATGGGCTTGCCTTCAACACCTGCCCGGGTGGCGAGGTTGGCCATGGTTTCGAAGGCGGCGATATACTCGGGGCGGCAATCCGGGTAACCGGAATAGTCCACCGCATTCACTCCGATGAAAATATCGCTGGCCCCCAGCACTTCCGCCCACCCCAGGGCGATGGACAGGAAGACGGTATTGCGGGCCGGCACATAGGTGACGGGAATTCCCTCGGTCGCCTGCTCCGGCACCGCAATCCTGGCGTCGGTGAGGGCCGAGCCGCCGATGCTGTCGAGATTGAGCTTGACCACTTTGTGCTCAATATCACCCAGGGCCTCGGACACCCGCTCGGCGGCGTGCAGTTCTGCCCGATGGCGCTGGCCGTAGTCGAAGCTGAGTGTGTAGCAGGCGTAGCCGGCCGCCCGGGCCATGGCCAGAACCGTGGTGGAATCCAGCCCACCCGAGGTGAGAATGACCGCGCGCGCCGGCTCAGGCATTGCTGTCAGTGCCCCGGCGCATCGTTCCACAACAATTTGTGCAACTGCAGCTGCAACCGCACCGGCAGGTTGTCCGCCAGTATCCACTCCGCCAGGTCGCGACCCGAGAGCTGGCCGTGGCTGGGGGAAAACAGGATGTCCGACACTCGCGAGGCCAGCTGGTACTCGTCCAGTTTAAAACGCGCCCATTCATAGTCTGCGCGGTCGCAGATGACAAACTTCACCTGGTCATGTTGCTTCAGCAGGGGGATGTTGTCGTAGTCATTGCGCGCTACTTCGCCGGATGCGGGTGTTTTCAGATCCAGGACCGTCACCACTCTCTCATCGACTCCCACGACGCTGATGGCGCCACTGGTTTCGAGAGAGACCTCGTAGCCCGCGTCGCACAACCGCGCCAATAGTGGCAGGCAGGCTTTTTGCGCCAGTGGTTCGCCGCCAGTCACGGTTACATAGCGCGGGGAATACCCGGCCACCTGGGCCACCACATCGTCGACGGCAAACGATTCGCCACCGCTGAATGCGTATTCGGTATCACAGTAAAGGCAGCGCAGCGGACAGCCCGTCAGGCGCACAAACACCGTGGGCAGGCCGACGGTGCGAGCCTCACCCTGCAGGGAATAGAAAACTTCGGTGATGCGGAGGGTGTGCTCCGCCGTGCCGGTCGGGGTCTGTCCTGATACGGAAGGCGCGACCGGATCGCTTGTGCTGACGGAGTTTGACATGCGTGTGCTACCGGGTGCGAACTCAGTAGTTCTGGGCTAGAAAATCCTTGGCCAGTTTAACAGCGGAACTGGTGGTTGAACCGTAACGGCTTATCACCTCGTCCATGTATTCCCTGGCTTTATCCCGATTACCCTTCATGAACTGAACCTTGCCGAGCTTGTACAAGGCATCGGGCGCCTTGGCGTTGTCCGGGTACAGGCTCAACATCATGGCGAAGGCCTGACGGGATGACTCCAGGTCCTGCGGCTGGATAACCAGATACAACTCACCCAGCCAGTAATAAGCATTGGGGGCGTATTTACCCGCCGGGTAGTTGCGCTGGAACTGCTGGAACGCCTGCACCGCCTGATCGAATTTCTGGCTTTGCACCAAAGCGTACGCCGCCCGGTAGGCTTCTGCCTCGCCAACCTGCTCCGCTACCGGCGCGGTCCCGGCCGTGGGGCCGGCAGCGGGTATGGCATCGTCAGCCACGATGGTGGCTGGGGCATCTGCCGTGGTGGCTGCAGCACCGCCAACCGCACCCGCACTGAGGCGCTTGTCCAGGTCTGTGTATCGCTGCAGGTTCTGCTCTCGCATAACGTTCAGTTCGTTAGCCTGCTCCTCCAGCTTGCCGTTGAGCTGCATGACCTGCTGCTCAAGTTGCTGAATTCTGATCAACAGGGCCCCAAGATTCTGGTCCTGGACGGACTGCGCCGCGGGCGGAGCCGTGACCGGTGCGACTGCAGTGGCGCTGCCTGGCGCAACGGCAGTGGCCGGGGGCGCATTACTCACCCCATAGCTGGTAGCCGGGTAGGACTGTGCGCCGCGGGGAGCATAGGGGTCCGTCGGACCCGGTTGCGCCCCGGCGGCTCTTGCGGCTTCCTGTTCGACATAGTCCTGGGCACAGGCGGCAAGGCTGAACGGCCCTGCCAGCAAGAGCAGCGCCGCCGTCGCGAGTATTTTAGGTTTTGAGTGCATGATTCCTTACTTAGTTAACGACGACCAGTTCAACACGCCGGTTCTGGGCCCAGTTGGACTCGCCGGAGCCGTAACCGATAGGGCGCTCCTCGCCATAACTTACCGCCTCGATGCGATAATTCGCGATACCCCTCACCACCATATAGTCACGCACCGAGTTGGCGCGGCGCTCACCGAGTGCGAGGTTGTATTCGCGGGTGCCGCGCTCATCGGTATGGCCTTCGAGACGGATGGTGCTGTTGCTTGATTTCAACACAGCGATATGGGCGTCAAGAGCGGCGATGGCCTCGGGTGTGAGGTTTGAGCTGTCGTACGCGAAATAGAAGACGTTGCCGTAGGCGGCAGCGGCATCCATCAGGCGTAGCCGATTGGCTTCCGACTGCGCATCGGCGGCGGACGCCGAGGCGGCTGCAGCCTCCTGAGCAGCTTTGGCGGCCGCGGCAGCAGCGGCGGCCGCGGCAGCAGCCTCTTCTTCTTCCTTGGTGCTGCTACTGGAACAGGCAACCAGAAACGCCGCACTCAAAAGCAACGAGATTATCTTACCTGCAACAGATACATGTTTCATTTGAACTTCCTATAGAACTGAATCAACAGTGAAAAATACGAACACAATTATCAATTTGCGCCCAAATACGGCGACCACGCCGGCTCACGAACATCACCTTCGCGCGCGGGCAGCCGGAATTTAGCGCCACCATCTACAGAAACCGCCGCAAGAATGCCCCGGTCCCCCGATTTGGTCGCGTACAATACCACAGAGCCATTGGGTGCGATACTGGGACTCTCATCCAGGGCGGTGGAGGTGAGCACCTGCAGGCGGTTGGTGACCAGATCCAGTATCGCGATGTGAAAATTACCATCACGCTGGTGCACCATCACCACATTACGGCCGTCCTGGGCCACCCTGGCGCGTGCATTGTAGCTACCCTCATAGGTGACCCGCTTGGTTGCACCACTGGCCAGGTCATACTGATAGATCTGCGGCTTGCCACCCCGGTCCGACGTGAACAGCAGCGATTTTCCGTCCGGCATCCAGGCCGGCTCGGTCTCGATCGCGAAATTTTTGGTGATGTTGGTGAGATTATGGGTGGCGAGATCCATCAGGAAAATGTCCGGGTTGCCGTCCTTGGACAGCACCATCGCCATCGTTCTGCCGTCAGGGGACCAGGCCGGGGAGCTGTTCAGGCCCTGGAAATTGGTCAGCTGCTCACGCTTGCCTGTGGCGAGATCCTGGCGGAAGATCGCCGGGCGCCCGGTTTCGAATGATACATAGGCGATCTGTTTTGCATCGGGCGCCCAGACCGGAGCCATCAGCGGTTCACGCGACTCCAGCAGCACGATGGGCCGCGCCCCGTCGGAATCGGACATTGTCAGCCTGTAGTAATCCTTGTTGCCAGCCCCCCCGCGGGTAACCGACACATAGAGCAGGCGGGTTGCGAAAGCGCCGCGCACACCGGTGAGATGTTCATAGATCTTGTCCGCCACACGGTGGGAAAGCATGCGGGCGTCAGCGGCCGGGCCGGACTCCATACCGGAAAAGACCCGGGTCTGGCGCAGGACATCAAACAGCTCATAATCCAGGCGCATGCCGTTGTTTGGCTCGGGAGACGCCTTGCCGATCAACAGGTACTCTGTCTCGAGCGCCCGCCAGTCGCGGTAGAACACCTCTTCCTGGGTGCTGGGCAAACCCAGCATATCGGTGCGCGCCACTGGAGAAAACTGGCCGCTTCGCACTAGGTCAGACTCTATCACCTGCGCCACATCTTCCGGGGCCGTGCCCGCGCCCTGCCAGGCAAAAGGCACAACGGCGATAGCGGTGGGGTTGTCCATGCCCTGGGTAATCTCGATTGTAAGATCAGCCCGGACGCCGGTCGCAGCCAGCGCCAACACTATATTCATTAATATAAAAGCCAGGTTTTTCATCAGTAACGCAAGTCCTCTGGTCTGAACAGCAGGCTGAAACGCCTGAAGGTGCTTTCAAATTCCCGGGAAGGCAGGTTTTGTAGCTCGGGGAAGCTGCCGGCTTTTTCCACCGCGTTCATGGCGGAACGGTCAAAGGCGGTATTGCCGCTGCTTCTGACTACGGTGACACTCACAACCTCACCCGTCGGGATCAACTGGATAGACAGCAAAGCTTCCATTCCGTTGCGCGCGCTGGGCGGGCGGCTCCAGTAATTTATCACAGTTTGCCGGATGAGTGCCGCGTAGCTGGCCGTCATTTCAGCAGACGTGGCCACCGCCTCGGCTGCACTTTGCTCTTCCGCCACCACCGTGGCCAGCTCGGCCCGCGCGAGAGCCGCCAGGTCCGCAGAGCTTTTACTCGGTTTTTGCGGCTCCACCCTGGGCTCGGGCCTGGGCGCTTCCTTAGGTTGAGCCACAGGGGTCTGTTTCGGCTTGGCCGTTGGCGTCGGTTTCGGCGGCACCGGCTTGGGCTTGGCCACCGGGGCCGGCTTTGGCTCCGACTTCGGCTCTGGTTTCGGCTGCGGTTTCGGCACTGGCTTGGGTTTTGGCGCCACCGGTTTGGGCTTGGGTTTCGGCCTGAACTCGCTGGCATCCACGAGACGGGCATTAATAACCATCGGCGCGGGCTTTGCCGTGATGGTCTTGGGCGTTGATGTCGCCCAATTGGCGGTCAATGCGATCAGCAGTGTGGCATGCAACACCACACTCGCCAGGGCCGGCCGCACGACAATACGGGGCACCACGGGTTTTGCATAAATGGAGCTTGCGCTGACGGTGGTCACCGCGGATTCTCTGTCACCAGTCCCACGCTGGGTGCGCCCGCTTCCTGTAACGCCACCATGACGGTAACCACCTCACCGTAAGGTACCGCGCGATCGCCCCACACCAGCACCGGTTTCTCGGGGCTGCGGCGCATGACTGCCGCGACCCGATCCTTGATCGTGGCCAACGACAACACCTGCTCTTCCTGGGAGCCAACATTGAGGAACAACTGCCCGGCCTTGTCCACCGAGATAATCAGCGGTTCGCTATCCTGGTTCTCTACAGGCTCCGCGTTGGCTTCGGGCAAATCCACCTTTACGCCCTGCATCAGCATGGGAGCTGTCACCATGAAAATGATCAACAGCACCAGCATCACATCGATGTAGGGCACCACGTTGATCTCGGACATGGGCCGACGTTTATTGCCACGGGAACTACCTGCCACCGGCGACCGCTCCTGCTTTCTTTTCACGCGAACGCAAGGCGTATGCCTGGCGGGAGAGAATGCCGGAAAATTCGTCCACGAATGTATCGTAGCGGTTGCTGAATACCTCTACCCGGGAAGCCAGGCGATTGTAGGCCAGTACCGCCGGAATCGCGGCGAACAGGCCCATTGCCGTTGCCACCAGCGCCTCGGAAATTCCCGGCGCCACCGTGGCCAGGGTTGCCTGGGTTGCATTGGCCAGGCCGCGGAAAGAATGCATGATGCCCCACACGGTACCGAACAGACCCACGTAGGGGCTGGTGGAGCCGACGGAGGCGAGGAATGCCAGATGTCGCTCAAGCCGCTCCTCCTCGCGCATCATGGCCACCCGCATGGCTCGCCTGGAGCCCTCGACAAGCGCCTCGGAATCCATGTCCGACTGCTGCGCCAGGCGGGAAAACTCCTTGAACCCGGCGCGGAATATGCTCTCCATACCCAGCATCACATGCCCTTCGGCCGTGTGCTCGCTGCCTTCGCGATACAGTTGGGCGAGGTCTACGCCGGACCAGAAGCGCTCCTCAAACTGGTACATCTCGTCATGTGCGTTGCGAAAGTAGATAAAGCGCTGCACGATCATGTACCACGACAGCATCGACGCCACAAACAACAGCGCCATTACCAGCTGGACCGTAAAACTGGCATGCAATACCAGGTCGATCAGGCTTAATTGCTCTTCCAAGAACCGTTCCCCTTACAGATTTCTATTGTTGTTCCTGCGCCAGGCGCAATGCGGCGACCATTTCCCGCGGCATCCGCCGCGGTTTCACGCCCGCCCTGTCGACACAGGCGATCGTGACCTCGCCTTCAGCAAGCACGTCTTTGCCCCGCCGCACCCGCTGGCGCATCACCATGGACGCCCCGCGTAACTGTGTGATTGCCGCCGTGGCCACAAGTTCATCGTCCAATGTCGCCGGGCGCAGATACTGCACCTTCACATCGCGAACTACAAACATCAAATCGTGATTAAAAATGTAGTTTTTACCAAAACCCAGGCTGCGCATGAGTTCGGTACGGGCGCGCTCCATGAACTTGAGATAATTGACGTAGTAGACGATGCCGCCCGCATCGGTGTCCTCGATATAGACGCGCAAATCCAGGGAAAATTCCCCGCCGCTCATGCCTTGTCCTCGCCCTCTCCCAGGTCCAGCGTAAAATTACCGCCGGAATCGGCCGCAGCCGGCCGGGTAAGGCCAAAATGCAGGTAGGCATTGCGGGTGACCATGCGGCCACGCGGGGTGCGCACCATGAAGCCCTGCTGTATGAGGTAGGGTTCGAGTACGTCTTCTATGGTGCCGCGCTCCTCGGAGATCGCCGCGGCAAGGCTGTCAACGCCCACGGGCCCGCCATCGAATTTCTCGATCATGGCCAGCAGCAGACGCCGGTCCTGGTGGTCGAAGCCCTGCTGGTCCACGCTCAGCATGTCCAGGGCGAGATCGGCTATTGCCGATGAGATATGGCCGTCGGCTTTCACCTCGGCGTAATCCCGCACCCGCCGCAGCAAACGGTTGGCGATTCGCGGGGTTCCCCGGGCGCGCCGCGCGATTTCAGTCGCGCCCTCCCGGTCCAGGCTGATACCCAGTATGCCGGCTGAACGCGCAACGATGTGGGCGAGGTCGGCCACGTCATAGAACTCAAGCCGCTGGACAATGCCGAAGCGGTCCCGCAGGGGCGAGGTCAGCAGGCCCGCACGCGTGGTGGCGCCGACCAGGGTAAAGGGGGGCAATTCCAACTTGATCGACCGGGCGGCGGGGCCCTCGCCTATCATGATGTCCAGCTGGTAATCCTCCAGCGCGGGATAAAGCACCTCTTCCACGACCGGGCTCAGCCGGTGAATCTCGTCAATAAACAGTACGTCGCCGGGTTCGAGGTTGGTCATCAGGGCGGCGATATCGCCCGCTTTTTCCAGAACCGGACCGGAGGTGGTCTTGAGGGAGACCCCCATCTCGTTGGCGATAATACTGGCGAGGGTAGTCTTGCCCAGCCCCGGCGGGCCAAAAATAAGGGTGTGATCCAGCGGCTCGCCGCGGGCGCGGGCAGCCTGCAGGAAGATCGCCATCTGATCGCGCACCACCTTCTGGCCGACGTACTCCTCCAGCGTGCGGGGCCGGATAGCCCGGTCAATGACATCTTCACGCGGCCCCTGCGCCTCGGGCGCTATCAGGCGGTCGGTCTCAATCACGATATACCCCTCACCCCTTCACCACGGACTTCAGGGCCCGTCGGATCAGGTCCTCGCTGGTGGTAACGCTGTCGTCGTTCACCACCGCCACCATGCGGCTGGCCTCCGCGGGCTTATAGCCCAGCGCGATCAGTGCCCCCTCGGCGTCCCTCGCAATATTGACCGCCGGTGCCGCTGCTGCGCCGCTGGCCAGCGCGCTTGCGCCACTATCGGCAGGGCCAAACCAGTCCTTGAGCTTATCGCGCATCTCCACCAGCAGCCGCTCCGCGGTTTTCTTGCCCACGCCGGGCAGGGCTACGAGGGAAGAGATATCGTCGCGCTGCACGCAGCGGGCGAAGCTGCCCGAGTCCATGCCTGACAGAATCGTCAGCGCCAGCTTCGGCCCGACGCCGCTCACCTTGATCAACTGCCGGAACAGGTGGCGGTCGCGCTCGTCAATGAAGCCGTATAACAACTGCGCATCCTCGCGCACCGCAAAATGCGTCACCAGCGATACCGGCTCGCCCAGCGCCGGCAGCTGGAACAATGTCGTCATGGGAACCTGGATTTCATAACCCACGCCACCGACTTCCACGAGGATATCGGGGGGTTGTTTATGCACCAGTGTGCCTCGGATCCTGCCTATCATGAGATATGACCTGTCAACGCAATCGGCGCCGGCGCACGGATTTCGCGCCGGCCATATTTATCAGGCTCTGCCGGGTATGGGCGTGGCACAGGGCAGCCGCCAGGGCGTCGGCAGCATCTTCCTGCGGCTCGGCGGCCAGTTTCAGCAACACCTTAACCATATGCTGCACCTGGGACTTGTCCGCCGCCCCGGTTCCCACCACCGACTGTTTGATCTGGCGGGCGGAGTACTCCGCTACCTCCATGTCGCGAGCCACGCAGGCAACAATCGCCGCCCCGCGTGCCTGCCCCAGCTTCAGTGCGGAACCCGCGCTCTTGGCCAGAAACACCTGTTCGATCGCCAACTCCGTGGGCCCGTGCATTTCAACCAGTTCGGTAACGCTGGTATAAATTACCCGCAGCCGCTCCGGCAGGTCTCCCGCGGGCAGGCGGATGACGCCACTGGTCACATATTCGCTGCGTCCGGACACATAACTGATGATGCCGAAGCCTGTTTTACGGGAACCGGGGTCTATCCCCAGGATGAGCGACATGCAAATATCCGCTGGCTGTCTCTGGCGCTTATTATGTACAAATTTACAGTATTTATCAGCATTGGTATGGCGCGTGCCGATTTATTTGCGCGGGGCAGGACAGGCTCTTGAGGTCAAGCGGGAACGACAAGCGAAGCAAAGTAGAGCGGGAACGGGGCTGGAATTAAGCTACAAAGACGCCAGAACCTCATCCGGGATATCCGCGTTGGTGTATACATTCTGGACATCATCGAGGTCTTCCAGCGCTTCCACCAGCCCCATCAGCACCTCGGCTCCCTCGGCATCGACAGGTACCGTGGTCGATGCGATCATTGTCACTTCGCCATCATCCGCCGGCAACCCGGCCGCCTCCAGGCCCGCCTTTACCGCGCCGAAGTCCTCCCAGGCTGAAACCACATCCACGGAACCGTCGTCATTGGGCTGGACATCCTCGGCGCCCACCTCCAGCGCCACTTCCAACAGGCGCTCCTCATCGACACCGGGCGCATAACTCAGCTGACCTTTGCGCGTGAAGAGGTAGGCTACTGAACCGTCGGTACCCAGGTTGCCGTTGCGCTTGGTGAATGCGTGGCGCACGTCGGCGACGGTGCGGTTGCGATTATCGGTCATTACTTCAACCAGCACCGCAACACCACCGGGAGCGTAACCCTCGTAGGTCAGCTCCTCCATACTGTCGGTTTCGTCGGCGCCGGCACCGCGAGCAATCGCCCGATCAATGGTGTCGCGGGTCATGTTGGCCGCCAGCGCCTTGTCGATGGCGGTGCGCAGGCGGGGGTTATCCTCGGGCAGGGCCCCCTGCTTGGCGGCGACCACCAGTTCGCGAATCAGTTTGGTGAACATCTTGCCGCGCTTCGCGTCCTGGGCGGCCTTGCGGTGTTTGATATTGGCCCATTTACTGTGACCGGCCATAACGGTCTTCCTTCTTTATATACGTTCAGCTAACCCGGCTAGCTTTGTCCCGCCTCTTCGCGAGCCTGGCGCAGGCGAATATTCAGTTCCCGCAACTGCTGGGCGCTCACATCGCCGGGCGCGTCCGTGAGTACGCAGTGAGCGGTCTGGGTTTTGGGGAAGGCTATCACATCGCGAATAGACGCGGTGCCGGTCATCAGCATCACCAGTCGATCCAGCCCGAATGCGAGGCCGCCGTGGGGAGGAGCGCCATATTGCAGCGCCTTGAGCAGAAAACCGAATTTTTCCTCGGCCTCCGCCTCCTCAATCTGCAGAATGCGGAAGACCGCCTCCTGCATGTCGCGCTGGAAGATACGAATGCTGCCGCCGCCAAGTTCGCAGCCATTGAGAACCATATCGTAAGCCCGCGACAAGGCCTCTCCCGGGTTCGCAGCCAGCTCTTCCACACTGCCGGAAGGTGCGGTGAAAGGGTGATGCAGGGGTGTCCAGTTGCCCGAGCCATCCTGCTCGAACATGGGAAAATCCACGACCCACAGCGGAGCCCAGCCCTCTGCCACCAGGCCCTGGTCCTCGCCCACCTTGATGCGCAGGGCACCCAGTGCCTCATTGACCACCCGGGTCTTGTCAGCACCGAAGAAAATGATGTCGCCGTTTTTCGCATCCAGCCGTTGCATCATCTGGGCGACGATCTCGTCCGGCATGAATTTCAGAATTGGCGACTGCAGCCCCGCCACCCCGGCATCGATGTCATTCACCTTGATCCAGGCGAGGCCACGGGCACCGAAAATAGAAACATAAGCGGTGTAGTCGTCAATCTCCTTACGGCTGATACCGGCACCGCCCGGCACCTTGAGCGCGGCCACCCGACCCTGGGGGTCGTCGGCGGGACCGCGGAATACCTTGAAGTCCACCTGCTGCATCAGATCGTCGATGCTGATCAGCTCCAGCGGAATCCGCAGGTCGGGTTTATCGGAGCCGTAGCGAGACATGGCTTCCGAGTAGGGCATATGGGGCATTGCGGGCAGCTCAACCCCCAGTACCGTGCGGAACAGTTCGCGCACCATGCGCTCGGCGATGTCCATGATACCGGCCTCGTCCAGGAAGGACGTCTCGATATCAATCTGGGTGAATTCCGGCTGCCTGTCCGCGCGCAAGTCCTCATCACGAAAACACTTGGCGATCTGGTAGTAGCGGTCGAAGCCGGACACCATCAACAATTGCTTGAACAGCTGGGGTGACTGGGGCAATGCGAAGAACTGGCCCGGGTGGGTCCGGCTCGGCACCAGGTAATCTCGAGCCCCCTCAGGAGTCGCGCGGGTGAGGATCGGCGTCTCGATATCCAGGAAGCCCTCGCCCTCGAGAAAGTTGCGTACAGCGGAGGTGATCCTGGAACGGAGGATCAGGCGCTGCTGCATTTCCTGTCGGCGCAGGTCCATGTAGCGGTACTGCAAGCGCACCTCTTCCCCGACAGCGGTGTATTCGTCCATCTGGAACGGCGGCGTGGCGGCGTGGTTGAGAATTTCCAGTTCCTTGCCGAGCACTTCAATCGCACCAGTGGCCATCGCCGGATTGACCGACGCTTCGGACCGCGCCCGCACCCTGCCGGTGACTTTCAGCACGTATTCGCTGCGCACCCGGTCGGCGCGCTGAAAGTGCTCCTCGGTGTCGGGATCGAATACCACCTGCACGATGCCCTGCCGGTCACGCATATCGAGGAAAATCACCCCGCCGTGATCCCGGCGGCGATCTACCCAGCCACACAGGGTGACGGTTTCGTCGATATTAGCTGTTCCCAAAGCGCCACAATAATGACTGCGCATAATCTGGTTTCCGTATGGATTTTCCGGCCGGGCCCGCACTGGGCCAGGAATTAGGTCGCGCTTTTCTTGCTGTCGCCTGTGCTGGCAGCAGGAGCGCTTGGCGTGGCGGAAGATGCCGACGAACTCGCGGTATCCGCGCCACCCGCCAGATTCTTCTTGTTGCCAGTTTTGAAATCTGTCTCATACCAGCCGCCGCCTTTCAGGCGAAAGGCCGCCGCGGAGACTTTTTTCTTCAGGCTGGCGGCGCCACAAGCCGGGCAATCCTCCAGCGGTGCATCACTGATTTTCTGCAGTGCCTCAAGCTCCTTGCCACAGGCCTGGCACTGATACTCGTATATCGGCATGAATTGGACCCACCAATGATCAAAGCGTAGCGAGAGATTTTTGAGGCGCGGATTTTAACCCATGCCGCCATGGACGCCAAGCAGGGATGGGCAGAAACTGAAGGGGGCAGGAAACCCGACGCCTTGCGGCGCTGTCAGGGTAAAGACTGTGTCCTCCCGCCCGGCCGGAACCGAAGCGGGGGGACAGAGACGTCTCTTAGGAAGCGGCGAATTCCTTCAGCTTCTTCAGAGGACGAATCTTAACGGCAATACTGGCTGGCTTGGCCTTGAACATGGTCTCCTCACCAGTGAAGGGGTTGATACCCTTGCGCGCCTTGCGAGCGGGCTTCTTCACAGTGCTGATTTTGAGGATACCCGGAATGGTGAACTCACCTACGCCGCGCTTCTTGATGCTGCGCTCCATCAGTGAATGCAGTTCATCCATTACGGAACCGACCTGCTTTTTGCTCAAACCAGTGCTCTCGGCCACGCTGGCGAGAATCTGGCTCTTGGTCAGCTTTTCGGAGATAGCCGTTGCCGCCTTCTTTGCCGGTGCTGCTTTTTTGGCTACAGCTTTTTTAGCGGGAGCCTTTTTGGCCGCTGCTTTCTTGGCTGGTGCCTTCCCTTTCGCTGCTGCTTTTTTAGTTGCCATGTTATTTTGAACCTTCCCTAATAGTAATAAGTAAACTGTCCCAAGTGTAGAACCCGGACTGCCCGCCTCCCCTGACCGCCGAAAACAGTGCCGCCACAAGTCACAGGTAAATGTATAAATCATGAAACGCTACAATACAAGCGTTTTTCCAGCACGGGAAAGGAAAAAGCCTGTTTTTAAGGCATCCGGGGGCCCGATGACGACAATCCGGCCCTATTTTCCCGCCCCGATCGGGCAATGCCCGCGCAGCGGTTCACGGCCCTGTACGCCCGCCTGCTTCGGTCGTAAAATGGCCGCCCGTTTTTACTCTGCAACCGGACTGCCACATGCGCACCAGTAACTTCCTCATCGCCACCCAAAAAGAAACGCCGTCGGATGCGGAGGTCGTTAGCCACCAGCTCATGTTGCGCGCCGGACTGATTCGCAAACTGGCAGCGGGCCTCTACACATGGCTGCCCCTGGGCCTGCGTGTTTTACGAAAAGTGGAAACAGTCGTCCGGCAGGAGATGGACAGGTCCGGCGCCCAGGAAATGAGCATGCCCGTGATCCAGCCCGCCGAGTTGTGGCAGGAGTCGGGTCGCTGGGAGCAGTACGGTCCCGAGTTGATGCGCCTCAATGATCGCCACCAGCGCGACTTCTGCCTGGGACCCACCCACGAAGAAGTCATCACCGACCTGGTCCGCAATGAAATCAAGAGCTACAAGCAGCTGCCGGTTAACTTCTACCAGATCCAGACCAAGGTGCGCGACGAGATTCGCCCCCGCTTCGGGATAATGCGCTCACGGGAATTTCTCATGAAGGATGCGTATTCCTTTCATGCCACCCAGGAGTCCCTGGAGCAGACCTACCAGGTAATGCACCAGACCTACAGCAATATCTTCACCCGTCTCGGTCTGGAGTTCCGCCCGGTAATTGCGGACACGGGCAGCATAGGCGGCAGCACCTCCCATGAATTCCACGTGCTGGCGAACTCCGGCGAAGATGACATCGCCTTCAGTGATACGGGTAGCTATGCCGCGAATGTGGAAATGGCCGAAGCCCTGGCCCCCGCCGCCGGACGCCCCGCCGCCGGCGCCGAGTTGCAGGAGGTTGCCACCCCGGGAGTAAGGTCTATTGAGGAACTGGCCAGCTTTTTGAAAGTCGCGCCGCAGCAGACAGTTAAAACCCTGCTGGTGGCAGCCGAGCAGGACGGCGGCGTGGTGGCCCTGGTGTTGAGGGGCGACCACCAGCTGAATCCGATCAAGGTCGAGAAACTGGAGGGCGTTGCCTCCCCGCTGCGCATGGCGACAGAAGAGGAAGCCCGCGCTGCTTGCGGAGCCGACTTTGGCTCCCTGGGACCCGTGGGGCTGGACATCCCGACAATCGTCGATCGCAGCGCCGCCTGCCTGGCCGACTTCTGTTGCGGTGCCAACCGCGATGGCTTTCACTTCACAGGCGCCAATTGGGAACGCGACTGCCAGCTGCAGCGGGTGGAAGACCTGCGCCGGGTTGAAGAGGGCGACCCGAGTCCGGACGGCGAGGGTAAGCTGCAGATCAAGCGCGGCATCGAGGTGGGGCACATCTTCCAGCTGGGCACCAAGTACAGTGAGGCGATGTCAGCAAAAGTGCTGGATGAGACCGGTCGCAACGTCACGATGATCATGGGCTGTTACGGTATCGGGGTGAGCCGCATCGTGGCTGCCGCGATCGAACAGAACCACGATGAAAACGGCATTATATGGCCTGCCAGTATGGCGCCGTTCCAGGTTGCCATCATTCCCCTGAACATGCACAAATCACCCGAAGTGGCCAGGTGCGCTCAGGAGCTTTACCAGGCGCTGTCAGACACCGGCATAGAAGTGCTGATGGATGACCGCAATGAACGGCCGGGGGTGAAGTTTGCCGATATGGAACTGACAGGAATCCCCCACCGTATCGTGGTCGGGGACCGCGCACTGGCGGACAACAACCTGGAGTACAAGGGTCGCCGCGACCAGGAATCCCAGCTGGTGCCGCAGTCAGAGATGCTGGCGTTTCTCCTGGCAAGGCTGTAATCTGCGCCGGGCCGCGCAGAGCAGCGCTCTGGCGAGTACGGGCGACCGCCTTGTTGCCCCACGCGCGGGTATCAAATCACGCACCGGTCAGGATATAAGAACCATTGATTTGATTTGGCTCAACAATTTGACATGGCTGTTTGACATTGATTTTTTGTCCCACCACTATGAGCCCCTGTAGTGCGGGGTGGCTATAAAAAACACATTAAATGACCGATATACAAACAATAAGTAAATGGAATCGGGATATTTCCAAGGCTATTGCGGCACTTGGCAAAGACCAATTCTTTCCGATTCTTATCCAGGCGATCCAGGGCCAGGTAAAGTTCGATTATCCGCAGGTATGGCTGTTCCACCGCGAGCTGCCACCCAGGGTCCTGTACCATGAAATACCGGACCACGCCTACGTCACCCAGGTGGATCAGTACCTCGAAGGCCCGTACAGCGAGGATCCGTTCTATCGCACCTCCATGGAACACCCCCGCTCAAAACTCTACCGCATGTCGCGGATTACCCTCGGCAAACTGCGGCAGTCGGGTTACTACCGGAGTTACTACCGGGAGACCGGCACGGTGGATGAGGCCGCTTATATAGCCAAACTCAGGGGCGGCAGCGTTATCAACCTGGATATGATGCGCCTCCCCCAGAACGGCGAATTCACCGACCAGGAATACGAGACCCTCTACCTGCTGGCCGAACCGGTGTCGGAATTGCTCAAATGTCATAGCGAGCATGACAGTTTCGCGGTAACCCACCTTATCCAGCCCGGTATCGATCACCAGATCGACCTGGCCTTCAGGAAGTTCGGTGAATCCATACTCTCACCACGCGAAAAAGGTGTCCTGGAACTTATGTTGCGCGGCTACGGCACGGGCATCTCAGCCCAGCGCCTGGGCATAGCCGTGGAGACTGTCCGCCGCCACCGCAAGAGTATCTATCGCAAGCTGGATGTCAGTTCGCAAACAGACCTGTTCTCGCTGTTCATCAACGCCCTGTCCTGCATCGGACAGGCCGGCGGGGGCGATCCGCTGAGCGTTTATATGTCACCTCGCCAGGCATGAGGCATTCTTCCACAACGAGTTGCGGCTGAGTCGGCATGCGCTCGTGTACCCCTTGTGAATGCTGCCCTAACTGGGGCATTGAGTCACCCCTGTTAAGCGTGGATAGTGCCCGCTTACCGATAGACGTGCGGTGACAGAATGTCGCTAGAAGCCGATTGGTTCTTGCGAGCTCATCCGGAAATAACAACGATCGAAGTTCTCCTTCCCGATTGCAACGGTCTCATGCGCGGCAAATGGCTGCCGCGCCACAAGCTCGCCACCGTATTCGAAGGCGAACTCAAGCTGCCCAAAACCGCTCTAAGCCTGGATATTTGGGGCAGGGATGTACAGGAGCTGGTTTTTGCCTCCGGCGATGCAGATGGCATCTGCCGACCGGTGGAAGGTTCCCTGCTGCCGACACCCTGGTCCCCCCAGGGCCAGCACGGCCAGGTCATGCTATCCATGTTCGACGACGACGGGTCACCCTATATGGGCGACCCCCGCCACGTCCTCAAACAGGTGCTCGCCCAGTACCAGGAGGCTGGCTAGCGCCCCGTGGTGGCGGCAGAACTTGAGTTCAGCCTGGTGAGTTGGGATGAGTCGAGGCCGGGGCACACCTGCCCCACCATTCCCGGCCACTCCCCGGTGGGCGGCAATACCTATGGGCTGGATATTCTCAATCACCACCAGGCGATGCTCGAGGACCTGCGCCTGGCCTGCGAGATACAGGACCTGCCCTTCGACGGCGTGGTGAAAGAGTCCGCGCCTTCCCAGTATGAAATCAACATGCACCATGTGGACAACCCGGTGCTGGCCGCCAAACAGATCATCATGATGAAACGCCTGATCAAGGGCGTGGCGGGAAAGCACGGCCTGATAGCCAGCTTTATGCCCAAGCCCTTCGAAGACGAAGCGGGCAACGGCATGCACGTGCACTGCAGCGTATTGGACGAGAAGGGAGTCAACATTTTCGATGACGGCACCGAACTCGGCACTCCCCTGTTGCATAACGCCATCGGCGGCTGCCTGAAGTACATGGCGGAGTCGATGGCTATTTTTGCCCCGAGCTACAACGCGTACCGCCGCTTCCAGCCGGGTTGCCACGCCCCCACATCGCCCAGCTGGGGCTATGAAAACCGCACGGTCGCGGTGCGCGTTCCGGCGGGCAGCAACAGCGCCCGACGCCTGGAGCACCGGGTTGCCGGCGCCGATGCCAATCCCTATCTGCTGTTTGCGGTGCTGCTGTCGGCGATACGGGAGGGCATCCTGGCCGGCCAGTCACCGGGCAAACCTGTTTCCGGCGACGGCTACGCCACCAAGAAGACGCTGCTACCGGTCTATATGCCCGATGCTGTCAGGTTCTTCAGCGAGTCCGATTTCATCCGCAATGCGATGGGCGCCGAGTTCCAGCGCATCTTCACCCTCACCAAGCAGCAGGAAATCGCCGAGTTCCAACGCCGCATCACGGCGCTCGAATACCGGTCCTATCTCGAGCAGCTCTAGCCACCCACATGGCCGCGGGCGCCAGGCGAAGCGCAATAATGGCGCAAACAGCCATGGACGCCCGATATACCCGGTGTTACAAATTGCAGCTCACGAAAGCAACCCGATCATCGGCCCGAATATGCTGCGACCCTTAGCTTCTGCCACTGGCCCCCTGCCGACCCTGGTCCTGGCACTGTGGCTGGCGACGGCAGGTGCAATGGCCGCAGCGCAGCCCGCGGCGGACCAGTGCATTACCGATATGGCCGAGAGCGAAGCGCTGTCGGGCCAGTTGGATATTCTGAGCTGGAACATCCAGAAATCCTCAAACCTTGGCTGGGAGAAAGACCTGGCACAGCTTTCCGACGGGGTTAACCTGGCTTTCATCCAGGAAGCCTCGCTACAGGCCGGTATTCCGCAGGTATTTTCGAATCCCCTGTACCAGGCCTTTGCCAGGGGCTATACCACAGCCGAATTCGAAACCGGGGTATTGACCCTGAGCAGCAGTTCCCCCAGCCTGCGCTGCCATTTCACCAGTTGGGAGCCCTGGCTGGGCACCCCGAAAGCGACCAGCGTCACCGAATTTCCGCTAGCCGGGCGCTCGGACAGATTGCTCACTATCAACCTGCACGCGGTCAACTTCGCACTGGGACTGGAGGATTTTCGCAGCCAGTTTCAAGCGCTCGCCGATATGCTGACCCAGCATGAAGGGCCGGTCATTCTCGCCGGCGACCTCAATACCTGGAGCCAGGAACGCCAGCTGCTGGTGGACGCGTTCACCAGCGAGTTCGGCCTCGCGCCGGTGGCTTTCAATCCCGACCTGAGAACCACCGTGTTCGGTCACGCCCTCGATCATATCTATGTCCGGGGCATGCACGCGACGGCGGCGAAGGTGGTACCTGTCGCCACCTCGGACCATAACCCGCTGCTGGTGCGGCTGGCATTCAATTGACGCGGGGCATGTCGATAGGGCGCCTGCTGGGCATTTGCCTGTTGCTGGGCTCAGTACTGAGCCACCCGGTGCGGGCAGAGGCCGAACCAGGCGCCGATGCTGAAATCCAGTACCTGCTGAACCGCGTCGCCACCAGCGGCTGTGATTTCGTCCGCAACGGCAGCGTTCACTCACCTGAAGAAGCTGCGGATCACTTGCGACTCAAGTACGAGCGCGGCAGCAGGTACGCTGGCACCGCCGAGCAATTCATTGACCGCCTGGCCAGTCAGAGCTCCTGGACGGGCAAACCCTACACCATCAACTGCGGTGGCAAAACGGAACTCGCCGGCACCTGGCTGCACGAAGCGCTGACAGCGTATCGCGCCGGTGGCACTGCGGGCCCGGACAAGGCAGCCAACGCCAGGTAAGCCTACAAGGGCGGCTCCCGGTTGACCGGAACGCCGACCGGCACCGCCGCGTTCGCCAGAGGATCCAGAGGCACAGATTTCTGCTCGCGTTCCAGGCGACTCACCAGGGCAAATGCGGCCACAATGGCCAGCGAACCGAACAGCATCGAGCCCACCGCCTCTCCCGCCATCACCCCCCGGGGACCGTACCAGTGGGCACCCAGGTAAACCGCGGGAATCGTACCCAACAGCGCGCGCCCAAAATTGAACGCGGTTGCCCAGTGCGCATGGTGCAGGTTATTGAAACTGGCATTGGAAACGAAAAGCAGGCCGTTGAATACGAAGGCGCCCACCAGGAAATGGCAATAGAACACTATCAACTCCCGCGCCAGCCCACTGGCTGAAAACGCTCCGGCAATAAAGTCGGCGGCCAGCCACATCAGTAGCCAGACCATGGCAACATAAATCACATTGAAGCTCGCGGCGCTGGCCAGGGTGGAGCGGACGCGGTCATAGCGCCCGGCGCCCGCATTTTGTCCCACTATGGGCCCTATCGCACCGGACAGGGCAAACACCGCCGCCATCGCCAGCGGCGTGATCCGCCCCATGATCGCGGCGCCGGCCACAGCACTGTCGCCGTAACGGGACATGGTTATCAACACAAAGCTGCCGCCAATGGGCGTGGCGATATTGGTCAGGACCGCCGGTCCCGCGATAGCCATGATAGGCTTGAGGTCTGCCAGGAACTGATCCCGGGTGATACGACAGGGCAGCTTGTGCACCACCGCCAGCGCATGCCAGGCGACCACCAGCACTACGAGTCGCGCCACCACCGAAGCCAGGGCCGCGCCTTCCAGCCCCCAGTCGAAAGTGAAAATAAACAGCGGGTCAAGCACCGCATTTACCAGCGACCCGAGAACGGTGGCCCACATCGAGCGACGGGCATCTCCCAGGGCGCGTACGCCAGTAGCCGCGCTCATGCCCAATACCAGGATCGGCATGCTCGGCAACAGGATGCCGGCATAACTTTGCGCGTATTCCAGCGTCAGGCCCTTTGCGCCCAGCAAACCCAGCAAACCCGGCAGATTGAACCAGCCGATGGCGCTGATAACGGCCGCAACCAGAAAATTGAAGGTCATGGCGCTGGAGCAGTATCGACTGGCCAGATCGCGCCGATGACTCCCTTCCGCGCGCGCCACAAGCGCACCCAGCGCGATCTGCAGACCGATACTGACAGACACGAGAAAGAACAGCAGCGTGCCTGCAAACCCTACCGCGGCCGCCAACTCCTGCTCCCCCAGCAGGGTCAGGAAATACATATCCACCATATCCACGGCAAACATGGCCAGCAACCCCACCGTGCTGGCGCTGGTCATTACCACCACATGTCGCATCGTGGAACCGCGCAGGAACACGGCCCGCATTGGAGAACCGCTGCTCAAGCGCGCTGCTCCGGAATCCGGCGGCGGCGAGGATGTTGCGGGATTGCGTGAAAACAGATTGTTAGTGGTCTTGCGAAGGTCATGGCTCGCCCTGCCAGGATAGCGACCCGGCATTTTAAAAAGATGCATGATACTGCACCCGGGAAGTGATGTGGCGACAGACGGAACAGGCCCCAGTCCCGGCGTCCGTTTCTGTCCTTTCTGGCAAAGATGGAAAGACTTTTTCGGGACCAGCGGATAAAATCGGCGATCTACTCACGCCCCCGCCCGAGGACTGGCTACCCTGATGAGCAACAGTAACCCCAAACCACCCCTGATCGGGATCAATGTCGCAATTTTTGCAGGCTTGCCGCTCATTGCGCTGGTGCTGATCCCCGTGTGGGGTATCTACCGCGGCTTTGATGCCTTCCAATGGCTTTGGGCGCTGGCTTTCCTGTACCTCAATGGCATGTCCATTACCGGCGGCTACCACCGCCTGTGGTCGCACAAGGCATATGAGGCCAGCCCGGTCCTGAAATGGCTGTATGCTTTTTGGGGCGCCGGCGCATTGCAGAACAGCATTCTCGTCTGGGCTTCGGATCACCGCCGTCACCACAGGTATGTCGATGACAATGAACTGGACCCCTATTCGGCTGGCCGCGGGCTCTGGTTCAGCCACATGGGCTGGATGCTGCGCGAGTACCGCAGCGGTGAGCCGGATTTCAGTAACGCCAAAGACCTGGAACGCGACCCCATCGTCGTGTGGCAGCACCGCAACTATGTAGCCCTGACGCTGGTAATGAACCTGGGGCTGCCCCTGCTGCTGGGTATCTGGCACGGCGATATAATCGGCACCCTGCTGCTGGTGGGCCTGCTGCGCCTGGTGGTCAACCACCACGTGACGTTTTTCATCAACTCGCTGGCACACTTCTGGGGCTCTCGCCCCTACACCGAGAGCAACAGCGCCCGGGACAACGGCTTTCTCGCCTTCCTCACCTATGGCGAGGGATACCATAATTTTCACCACATATTCCAGACAGACTACCGCAATGGCATCCGCTGGTGGCAGTGGGACCCCACCAAGTGGATGATCAACGCCTGCTCGCGGCTGGGTTTGGCACACAATCTGAACCGGGTACCCGATTTCAGAATTCAGCGCGCCCTGCTGGACACCGAATTCGAGCGCGCCAGAACCAGGCTGCAAACCGCCCACAACAGCGACAGCCTGCGCCAGCTGCTGGAGCGCGAGTACCTGGAGTTTACAGAATCCATCAACCAGTGGACGGCCTTACAGGGGCAGCGCTACGAGCGCACAAAGGAACAATTGGGCGGGGTGCTCGAAGAGAAAAAACTGTGCCTGCAACAGAAATGGGAGAAGGCCGCCCTGCGCACGAGGCTGAAGGAACTGGAGTACTCACTCAAGATGCAGCGCAAACGCCTCGGATTGCTGATGGAACAGCTGCAGCTACAGGCACAGGCAGCCTGAGAGCCCGCCACCTGAACCGGATAAGGCTTCCAGTCACCGCGGTAGCGCCTGTCGTTAGCTGATCCGAATGCTGGCGGCAGCCGTATACCTCGCGTGTGCTACTCTTACAGGCGCAGCTAACCTTCCAATCAGGATTCCATAATGGCCAACAACGTTTACGACTTCACCTGCAAGACCCCGGGCGGCAAAAACAAATCCCTGGCTGACTACAAAGGCAAAGTGTTGCTGGTAGTCAACACCGCCTCCAAATGCGGTTTCACCCCCCAGTTTGCTGGTCTGGAAGAGATGTACGAGACCTACAAGGACAAGGGTTTCGAAATCCTGGGCTTCCCCTGCAACCAGTTCGGCAAGCAGGATCCCGGCAGCAACGACGAGATCATGGAATTCTGCCAGCTCAATTACGGCGTCAGCTTTCCCATGTTCGGCAAAATCGAAGTCAACGGCAGCGGCACCGACCCCCTGTTCAAGCACCTCAAGAAAGAGGCCCCCGGCGCATTGGGTACCGAGCGCATCAAGTGGAACTTCACCAAGTTCCTGATTGATACCGAGGGGAATGTCGTCAAGCGCTATGCCCCGACTGACAAGCCGAAGGCGATCGAGAAAGACGTCAAGAAACTGCTGACCTAACAACCCGGCGCAAGTTATCTGACCCTGCAGGGAGGGTCAGACCCAATTGGCACAGACTTAAGCCCAAAATAAGCGTGTGGGCGTCAAAGCGAGTACGGCTTGGTACCACCGTGGAGCGCATGGCGGGTCCACCCCCCAGCACCCGCCCACGGGGAAATACTCCTGCCCCTAATACCAGATACCAGGATCCACCCAAGGGTTGGCGGTGGTAAGGGCTTGGTGAACAATAAGGCCGCAGCCTAAGCTTTCCAGCATTTTCGGGGGCTTTCTGCGAGGATTGTCCGAGTCCCGAAAATTGCGCAGCAATTTTGGTCGAGTTCCGCAGCAGCCCGAAAATGCTGGAAAGCTTGCGGCCGTTCACAAAGCCCTTACCACCGCCAACCCGACGCCGGAGCAGCCCACTTCGATTCCGCTCCGGATAAATCAAAAGCCCCAAAAGCCGTCAATGCTCCCGGGTAGCCCGAAACTCCATCTCCGGCCAACGCTCTTCCATCAGCGCCAGGTTGACCCGGGTCGGGGCGAGATAAGTGAGGTGACCACCACCGTCCACCGAAATATGCTCCGCGGCCTTGCGCCGAAACTCCTCCAGCTTGCGCGGGTCGTCACAGTGCACCCACCGGGCGGTGTAAACATTCACCGGCTCGTAGCGCGCTTCTACCTTGTACTCATCCTTCAAACGGTAAGCCACCACATCAAACTGAAGCTGCCCCACTGCCCCGACCACCAGATCGCTGCTGCTGATAGGCGCGAACACCTGGGTCGAGCCCTCCTCGGCTAGCTGCTGCAAACCCTTCTGCAACTGCTTCGACTTCATCGGGTCGGTCAGGCGGATGCGGCGAAACAGCTCCGGGGCGAAGTGAGGAATACCGGTGAACTGCAGATCCTCGCCCTCGGTGAAAGTGTCGCCAATCTGGATAGTGCCGTGGTTGTGCAGACCGATGATATCGCCAGAGACCGCCTCCTCCACCAACTCCCGCTCACCGGCCTTGAACGTAACCGCATCGGCAATTCTCACATCCTTGCCCAGGCGGACATGGCGCATTTTCATACCCTTGGAGTAACGGCCCGAACACACGCGCATGAAAGCGATACGGTCCCGGTGACGGGGGTCCATATTCGCCTGAATCTTGAACACGAAACCGCTGAAAGCCTCCTCAGTCGCGGACACAGTGCGATTGGTGGTATCCCGGGACAGGGGCGACGGCGCCCAGCGGACAAAATCATCCAGCATCTCGCGCACCCCGAAATTGCCCAGGGCGGTACCGAAAAAGACCGGGCTCACCCGACCGGCCAGGAACTCGGCCTCGTCAAACTGGTGACTGGCCCCGCGCACCAGCTCGATCTCTTCCCTGAAAGCGTCGTACTCATCGCCCAAAAGAGTGCGAGCTCCGTCGCTGTCCAGGCCCTCGATGCGCCGGTCATCCGCCAACTTCGAACCCATGCCCGGCGTGTACAGGTGAATTACATCGGTGTACAGGTTGTAAACGCCCTTGAACTCCCGACCCATGCCCACCGGCCAGTTGATTGGCGCGCCCTGGATGGCCAGGACCTGCTCAATCTCGTCCAGTAACTCGATGGGATCGCGAATATCCCGATCCATCTTATTGACGAAACTGAAAATAGGCGTATCCCGCAAACGGCACACGTTCATCAACTTGATAGTGCGATCCTCGACACCCTTGGCGCCATCGATCACCATCAGGGCCGAGTCGACCGCGGTCAGCGTGCGGTATGTATCCTCCGAAAAGTCCTCGTGGCCGGGCGTGTCGAGCAGGTTCACCGTACGCCCCCGGTAGGGGAACTGCATAACCGAAGAGGTCACGGAAATGCCTCGCTCCTGCTCCATACTCATCCAGTCCGACGTGGCGTGAGGGCCCTTCTTGCCCTTGACGCTGCCCGCCACCTGGATGGCGTTGCCCAGCAGCAGCAGTTTCTCGGTCATGGTGGTCTTGCCCGCATCGGGGTGCGAGATAATAGCGAACGTGCGCCGTTTCTTGATTTCGCTGGATAACTTGCTATCAGACATACCCTGTTGATCCTGATTTGTACTCGTGTGTGGTGCAGGCGACTGCGTACGTTGCTGCGTATCTGGTTGAGCGCTCGTGCGCCGGGCACAGCGCCGGTTCACGCGGCTCCGCTAGCGGCGATCCAGCTCGGCTGTCACTATCGCCAGCAGGCGACGCCCCACGGCGTTCATATCGATTCCGGCGCCGGGCAACAATCGGGCCATGGATGTCACCTGCAATCCCTGGTAACCGCAGGGATTGATGCGCTGGAACGGCTCCAGATCCATATCCACATTGAGCGACAGGCCGTGATAACTGCAGCCGTGGCGCACCCGCAAACCGAGCGCGGCGATTTTAGCGCCATCCACGTACACGCCCGGCGCCTCCGGTTTCGGCGCGGAGTTTATCCCGTATTCAGACAACAGCAATACAATACTGTGCTCGATCGTGTTCACCAGATCGCGCACGCCCCAGGACCGACGCCGCAGGTCTATCATCAGGTACAGAACCCACTGGCCCGGGCCGTGATAGGTCACCTGCCCGCCACGGTCCACCTGCACCACCGGAATATCCCCCGGCGCCAGTACGTGCTCCGCCTTTCCGGCCTGACCCTGGGTGAAAATTCGCGGGTGCTGCAGCAGCCAAAGCTGGTCGGGCTCATCCCCCGACCGGGAGTCGGTGAACTCCTTCATCGCCTGCAGCGTGGGTGCGTAGTCGACCAGCCCCAGCTCGCGCCACAGCACCTGACCAGCGGTCATTCAGATGACCATCTGCACTCGGCCGGTACCCCGGAGGTCCTGGTGCAGAGCCTCCAGTTGATCCGGCCCGGTGGCAGTAATAATCAGGGTGATAGCGGTGAAGGTACCGTTGCGGGAGGGCCTGAAAGTAACTACCGTGCGATCAAAACCCGGGGAATGCTGCTCCACCACCTCCAGAATGACCTCGGTAAGGTCCTCTGAGCTGCGCGCGAGCACCTTGATCGGGTAATCACAGGGAAACTCAATTTTGGGCGGTTCCTGCTGCACTGGCTTATCTCCGGGGCAGACCTCAAGTAGCGAACAGGCTGGCTATCCACATCACGATCGAATCCCACAGGCGCGAGAAAAAGCCAGCGGGCTCCACTGCTTCGAGAGCCTGGACCGGGGACTCGAACACGACCGTGTCATCTACACTCAGGGTCACGGTTCCCACCTTGTCACCCACCGCCAGTGGCGCAACCAGTTGCGGCTCAAGTTCCACTGTGGTGACCAGGCTTTTTGACTTGCCGCGGGGCAGGGTGAGCAATGTCCTGTCGATCAGACCCACCGGAACCATATCCTGCTGGCCCTTCCAGACGCGCGCCACCTCCAGTTCATGCATGGGCCCGAACAGCTCCACGGATTCAAAGAAGCGAAAACCGTAATTGAGCAGGCTGCGAGTCTCGTTCTTGCGCGCCTTGGTACTGCTGGTGCCCATGACCACCGTGATCAGGCGCATGCCATTGCGCTCGGCGGAAGCCACCAGGCAATAACCCGCCTCTTTGGTGTGGCCGGTCTTGAGGCCGTCCACTGACGGGTCCTCGCCCAGCAGGGTGTTGCGGTTGTACTGCTTGATCTTGTTGTAGGTAAAATCCCGCTCCTTGTAAATCGCGTAGTGCTCGGGAAACCGGGTGATGATCGCCTGGGCCAGGATCGCCAGGTCGCGGGCGGTAACCACGTGGTTGGGGTCGGGCAGGCCGTGGGAATTGACGAAGTAGGAGTCCTTCATCCCTATGGCCTGAGCCTGCTTGTTCATCATCTCGGCAAATACGGCTTCGCTGCCGGCCAGATGCTCCGCCACCGCCACGGTCGCATCGTTGCCGGAAGAGATCACGATGCCCCGCTCCAGGTCCTCGATACTTACGTCTTTGCCCGGCTCGATCCACATCAGCGAGGAACCGGCGAAAATCGGATTCTGCGACCAGGCGTTTTCGCTGATCACCACCATGTCATCTTTATGGACCCGCCCCGCCTCCATCTCCGTCGCCAGCACGTAGGCCGTCATCATTTTGGTCAGGCTGGCTGGCGGCAGTGGAATATCGGCGTTGTGTTCAGCCAGCACATCGCCGCTGGCCGCATCCATGAGAATATAGGCCGTCGCCTCGATTTGCGGCGGCGCGGGTATCCCGTCCTGGGCCTGGCCTGCGAGGCTAAATAAAACCGTCAGGAGGGAGATCAGCAGTCTATTGCGCATAAAAACAGGTAACCGGGGGAGTTCTGGAAGGTGGGCATGTTAACGCATGCGTGCCTGTAGCGAAAGAAACAGTGTAAGGAGCAGGGGTATAACTGCGACGGCCCACACTCCTGTCAGCGCGGCGCGACCCGGCGGCCAAATGCCGGCCGGGACGCCGAACCGGGGGGCGCCAGCACCCTACGGCAGCGGCTGACCACCGTCATAGCCCGCAGTGCGCAACAGCTCCTGCACATCCTGTATTTCACCCGGCCGTGTCATCGGTCCTACACGCACCCGGTACAGCAGGCTCTCACCGGACTGCACCTCACTGACGAATACCGGCGACTCGAGGAGTTCCTGCAGTTTGTCCTGCAGGCGCTGGGCCGAACTGATCGTGCTGTAGGCCCCCAGTTGCAGGTAGCGGTAATCCCCGGCAACGGAGCCGCGACGATCGTCCACGCCGACCACGTTCAGCACCGCCACCTCCACCTCGGTGGTACCTGCTTCCATGTAGCCCAACTTGACGGCCGCGCCATAGGACAAATCGATCACCCGGTCAGAGTGGAAGGGGCCGCGGTCGTTTACGCGCACGATGATGCTCTTGCCATTGGCGAGATTGGTGACCCTGGCGTAACAGGGGATAGGCAGGGTCTTGTGCGCGGCACTGGCCAGGTAGAGGTTGTATATCTCTCCGTTGGAGGTCTCGTGACCGTGAAACTTGGCGCCATACCAGGAGGCGGTGCCCCGCACCCGGTATTCGGTATGGTCATCCAGCACCTCATAGGTCACGCCATCAATCGTGTACGGACTCATGTTGCCCACTGTCAGGATCGGGTCCGGGCGCGGGACGGCGTCATGCACGTCAGCCGCATCGATCGGCATCGGTGGAGCGCCGTCGCGCGCATGCTGGTAACGCGAGGGGAGGCTGGACGTATCGGGGGCGGGCGCCGGTTCCGGAGTCGGTACAGGCTGGCTGCTACAGGCAACGATAACCAGGGTCAGCGCACCGATAAGCGCCAGGGGCAGGAACGACCTCACCGGGTGATCTCCGCTGCGATCTGCCTGGACAATTCATAGACACACATGGCGTACATGGCACTGTGGTTGTATCGGGTGATGACATAAAAGTTATGAAACCCAAGCCAGTATTCATATCCATTCTTGAGTTCGAATTTCATGGCGGAGGCGAGAGTTTCCGGAGACACGGTCATTTTCGCATCCAGGCCGACGGCGGCAAATTGCGCCACGGTATGTTCCGGGCGCAGGTTTTTCCTGCCGTGAACGAACCATTCTTCGGGAACTTCTCCCTTTGCGGTTGCCCCGGATACCACCGCCTCACCGTTGCGCCAACCGTGCCGCTTGAAATAATTGGCAACGCTGCTGATGGCATCCACCGGATTGTTCCAGATATCCACGATACCGTCGCCATCGCCATCAACCGCGTAGGCAAGGTAACTGCTGGGCATAAACTGGCCGTAGCCCATTGCCCCGGCGTAAGAGCCCTTCATGGCCAGCGGATCAAAACCCTGCTGACGGGTCAGGATCAGGTAGCTTTTCAGCTCGCCAGTAAAAAATTCCGAGCGCGGGGGGTAGTCGAAGGCCAGGGTAGAGAGCGCGTCGATAACCCTGTAGCTTCCGGCAATCCGTCCGTAATAGGTCTCAACCCCAATAATGGAGACAATAATTTCAGCGGGCACACCGGTTTCTTTCGAGACACGCTCCAGCGTAGCCTTGTGCTCCGCGTAGAATTCAACACCCTGTTCCAGGCGTTTCTCATTGAGAAAAATCTCCCGGTACTCGTACCAGGGCTTGCTCTTTTCCGCCGGTCGGGCGATCGCCGTGAGAATGCTCTCCTGGCGTTGGGCACTTGCCAACACCAGTAGCAGCTCCTCCCGGTCAAAGCCCTGCTCCTGGACCAACTCGTCAACAAGCTCCAGGGCCGCGGGGTTCACGGAGTAGTTTTCCGCGGCAAACAGGCAGGTGCTCCAGAGGCAGCTTGCCAGCAGGGCGATTTTCAGGCGTGACGACATACTTCATTACTCATAATTGGATTAAGAAAAAACCAGGGTCCGGCGAAAACGGGTAAATGGCCACTACCGGGGCACCGCGGACTTCTCGGTACTGATTGCCATCAAGATACCAAAGCCCGCCATCAATGTGACTACCGATGTACCGCCCGCACTCACCAGCGGCAGGGGCACCCCAACCACCGGCAGCAAGCCGGCGACCATGCCCATGTTAACAAATACATATACAAAAAACGTCAGGGTCAGGCTCCCCGCTGCCATGCGACCAAAGCTGGAACGGGCCCGGATGCCTATCCAGAAACCGCGCAGCAGGATCAGCAGGTAAATGGTCATCAACACCAGGACCCCGCGCAGGCCAAACTCCTCCGACAGCACCGCAATGATGAAATCCGTGTGACTTTCCGGCAGGAAGTCCAGGTGGGACTGGGTACCGTTCATCCAGCCCTTGCCCTCCCAACCGCCGGAACCGATCGCGGTCTTGGACTGAATTATGTTCCAGCCTGCGCCGAGTTTATCGCTTTCCGGGTCCAGCATGGTGAGAATTCGCTGCTTCTGGTAGTCCTTCAGCACGAACATCCAGGCCGGCCAGGCGGAAGCTCCCGCCAGCACCACGGCTCCAAAGATGTAACCCCAGCCCATCCCGGCCATAAACAGGACGAAGAGACCGCTGGCGGCGATCAGCAGGGCGGTACCGAGGTCCGGTTGCTGCAGGATCAGGGCCGCCGGGATACCCACCAGGCCCAGGGCGACCATGATATGCACAAACCGCGGCGGCAGTGTCCGGTCCGCGAGATACCAGGCCACCGTCAGGGGTAAGACGAGCTTCATGATCTCAGAGGGCTGGAACCGGAAACCGCCGATAGACAGCCAGCGCTGGGCGCCCTTGGCGCCGACCCCGACCAGCATTACCGCCACCAGTGTCGCCAGGCCCAACAGGTAAAGCCACGGCGCCCAGCGCATTATTCTCGCAAGGCTGACCTGGGCGACCCCGATCATGATCGCGTAGGCCAGCAGGAAATACCGCCCCTGGCGAACGACCGCGCCCATGTCCTTGCCGGAACCGCTGTAGAGGACAAAAAGCCCGTAGACGGTCAGCACCAGCAGCAACAGCAACAGGGGAATGTCGATGTGAAAGCGGCTGGCCGCGCTGGGGCGGCGGGCGAGGTCGGCCGAACCCTGGTGTGGCATCTGGCGCAGGTAATCCGCCATCAGCCCGCCTCCCCCAACAACCAGGTGTCGATGACCGCCCGGGCGATGGGCGAGGCGGCCGAGCTGCCGCCGCCATTCTCGACAATAATGGCCACCGCGATGGTAGGCTCCTCCACCGGGGCAAAAGCGATGAACAGGCCGTGGTGCCGGTGCCGTTCGGACACCTCCGATTCCTTGTACACCGCGCCCTGGGCAATCCCTATCACCTGGGCGGTTCCGGTCTTCCCGGCCATCTGGTACTCAATCCCGGCCGCCAGGGCCTTCGCAGTGCCACGCTGGCCGTGCACCACTTCCAGCATGCCTTCATGCACGGCCTGCCAGTACTCTTCCGGGGCAACTATCGGCTCGAGCATGGGCGCCTCCACCGGCACCCCGTCGATGGCTTTTACCAGGCGGGGCGTGTGGCGCTGGCCCTTGCTGGCCATCACACTCGTAGCCATGGCCAGCTGCATGGGGGATGCAAGCATGTAACCCTGGCCAATACCCGCACTGATGGTCTCACCCGGGTACCAGGACTGGCCCATGGCGTCGCGCTTCCAGCGGGTGGAGGGCAAGACTCCGCGACGCTCGTTGGTCGTGTCCACCCCGGTGCGTTCACCAAAACCGAAGGGGCTGAGATACTCGTACATGCGGTCGATGGTCAGGCGCCGGGCGAGATCATAGAAGTACACGTCGCAGGACTCCGCGATGGCCATATTCATATCGACCCGGGCGGCATGACCGGTGCCCCTGATTCGCAGAATCCAGTCGCGGTACTTGTGGGAGTCGCCGGGCAGGCTGTACCAGCCGGGATCGGGCACCGTGCTCTGGGGAGTCACCAGGCCGGATTCCAGGCCCGCCATCGCCATAAAGGGCTTGATAGTTGATCCCGGCGGGTACTGGCCCTGGATGGCGCGATTGAACAGCGGCACGTCCAGGGAGTCCCGCAGGGCGCTGTATGCCTCCGATCCAATCCCGTTAACGAACAGGTTGGTGTCAAAACCCGGCTTGGACACCAGCGCCAGCACACCGCCGGTGCGGGGGTCTATGGCCACGACGGCGCCACGTTGATCCCCCAGCGCGTCATAAGCGGCCTGCTGTATCCGAATGTCGAGGTTCAGGGTCAGGTCGGCACCGGATTTGGGGTCGAAGCTCTCCAGCACCCTCAGCACGCGGCCGTGGGCATTGGTCTCCACGTTCTGGTAGCCGACCTCGCCGTGGAGGACATCCTCGTAATACTTCTCTACCCCCACCTTGCCGACATGGAAGGTGCCCCGGTAATCCGATTCATCCAGTTCCAGCACTTCCTGTTCGTTGATGCGACCGAGGTAGCCAATGGCGTGGGAGAATAACTCGCCGTGGGGGTAATACCGCAGCAGCTGGGCGTCGACCACCACCCCGGGCAGTCGATAGCGGTTCACGGACAGGCGCGCCCGCTCCGCCTCGGTCAGGCGAAATCGCAGCGGCACCGCCTCGTAGGGGTGCCGGCGCTTGAGTTTCTTGTTAAATGTTTCCAGGTCGCTCTCGCTGACGGGGACCAGTTCCGCCAGTTCCGCCAGCGTGGCCTCCAGGTCGGGCACCTGCTCGCGCACTATCGACAAAATGTAGCTGGGGCGGTTATCCGCCAGCAGCACGCCGTTGCGGTCAAAAATCAGCCCGCGCTTGGGTGGCAGGGGCTGCAGCTGTACCCGGTTGCGTTCGGACTGGGTGCGGTAGATCTCGTAGTCGGTGATCTGCAGGGAGTGATAGCGGGTAACGATAACCCCGAGCAGGGCAATGACCAGCAGAACGGCCGTGATGATACGGGCGCTGTTGACGCGGGTTTCGCGCAGCGAATCCTTCAGCTCAAGGTGCCTTGGCATTCAGTCTACCCCGTAACCCGTAGCGTCATGGACTGCTCGTCACCGGACGCCCAGTGGCGGGCGCGCCTGCACAGGCGCAGCAACCGCTACCGCGGAGCCAGCCCTGTAAGCGACAATAGGAGAAGTGATGGGGTGCACTTGCGCGGCCCTGTGGTCTGCCAAAAAACTACTCGCGATGATACGGGTGGTTGACGGTGATTGTCCAAGCCCGGTAGAGCTGTTCCGCCAATAAAACACGCACCAGCGGGTGAGGCAGGGTGAGATCACTCAAAGACCAGCGCTTTGCGGCCCGATCCAGGCACTGTGGTGAAAGGCCGTCGGGGCCGCCCACCAGCAGACTGTAATTCGATCCGGACATCTGCCACGCCTCAAGCTCCCGCGCCAATTGCGCCGTGGAGATTCGATCCCCGGCCACATCCAGCGCGATCACAGTGTCTCCCGCGGGAATGGCTTTGAGCATCTGCTCGCCCTCCCGCTCCCGCAACTGCTCGGCCCTGGCACCCTGTGTGCGCCTGGCCAGGGGAATCTCTCGCCACTGCAGCTTCAGCTCACGCGGCAGGCGCCGGCAGTAATCCTCTACTGCCTGGGTGACCCAGGAGGGCATCCTGGCGCCCACTGCCACAATGCTTATGCGCATCAGGCAGGTGAATCGGGGTTAACCCAGAGCCGCTCCAGATCATAGAAGTCGCGGGTGGCAGGCAGCATGACGTGAACCACCACGTCACCGAAATCCACCAGCACCCACTCACCCACGTCTTCACCCTCGACCCCCAGCGGTCGCAATTCCTGCTTCTTGGCCTGCATGCAGACGTTGTCGGCCAACGATCTGACATGCCTGTTGGAGGTGCCACTGGCAACAATCAGGAAATCCATGACATCGGTGAGACCGGTGACGTCCAGGGTGACAATATTGACGGCCTTGAGATCCTCCAGGGCGTCAATGACTATTTTTTTCTGTGCTTCAGCATCCATTCAATTTGCTCATTTTGCGAGACGTCGGTTCATCAAATACCCCTTCAATGATAGAGATTGTGCGCTTCAATATAATCCAGTACCGCCTGGGGCAACAGGTAGCGCGGCGACCGGCCTTCAGCCAGCAGGCGTCGAATCTCCGTCGACGAGATGGCCAGGGGCCGCAATTCCTCGACAAGGATACCCCCGTTGGGACGCCGGCGCAGCTCCGATGCATCCGCCAGCCGATACCGGTGCAGCCAGTCTGCAACCGGTCCGGTCAGCGGAAACTGCCAGCCGGGACGGGCAATGACCACGACATGTGACCAGTCCAGCAGTTCCTGCCAGCGGTGCCATGTGGCGAGCGCCTGCACCGCGTCACAGCCCATCACCAGGGACAGGCTATGGCCTTCACCCAGCTCTTCCCGCAGTTCTACCAGGGAATCGATGGTATAGGAGACCCCCTCGCGCCGCAGTTCCCTGCTGTCGCAGGCAAGGCTGGGCTCGCCCGCCACAGCCAGTTCCAGCATAGCGGCCCTGTGCGCGGCGGCACATGCCGGTAGTTCGCGGTGCGGTGGCACGGCGCAGGGCATCAGGCGCAACTGCTGCAAACCGAGGTGCTCCACCAGCTCCAGCGCCGAGCGCAGGTGGCCGTAATGCACGGGATCGAAAGTTCCACCGAACACTCCCACAGGGGTCAGTGCCGCGGGCGCGGGGTTCAAGTGCGGACCTGCCCCTCGCCGAACACCACATACTTCTGGGAGGTCAGGCCCTCCAGCCCCACGGGGCCGCGGGCATGCAGCTTGTCGGTGGAAATACCGATCTCGGCGCCCAGGCCGTACTCAAAGCCGTCGGCGAAGCGGGTGGAGGCATTGACCATGACGGAGCTGGAATCCACCTCCCGCAGAAAACGCATGGCCCGCGCGTGGTCGCGGGTGACGATGGTATCGGTATGTTGCGAGCTGTAGGTATTGATGTGGTCGATAGCCTCATCCAGGCCCCGCAGCACGCGCACCGCCAGGATCGGGGCGAGATATTCCTCGCGCCAGTCCTGCTCGGTGGCTTCATTCACCTGCGGCAGAATCGCCCGCGTCCTTGCACAGCCTCGCAACTCCACGGCGGCGGCCGCGTAGGCCTGTGCCAGCCGGGGCAGCAGCTGCTCCGCGGTGGACTCGGCAAGCAACAGGGTTTCCATGGTATTGCAGGTGCCATAGCGCTGGGTCTTGGCGTTGACGGCAATATTAATCGCCATATCGGCATCGGCGCCGTCGTCGATATACACGTGGCAAACGCCGTCCAGGTGCTTGATGACAGGTACCCGGGACTCGGCGCTGATGCGCTCGATCAGGCCCTTGCCGCCACGCGGCACTATCACGTCCACATATTCGGGCATGGTTATCAGGTGGCCCACCGCCGCGCGGTCCGCGGTGTTGACAACCTGCACGGCGGTTGCCGGCAGGTCCGCCGCCAGCAGACCCTCGACCAGGCAGGCGGCGATGGCGCAGTTGGATGCCAGCGCCTCGGAGCCGCCTCGCAAGATGGTGGCGTTGCCCGATTTCAGGCACAGGCTCGCCGCCTCGACGGTCACGTTGGGGCGCGACTCATAAATAATGCCGACAACCCCCAGCGGTACCCGCATTCGGCCCACCTGTATACCGCTGGGCATGGTGTTCATATCGCTGATTGCACCCACCGGGTCCGGCAGGCTCGCGACCTGGCGCAAGCCTTCCAGCATGGCGTCGATACGCCCCGGAGTGAGTTCTAGCCGGTCCATAAGGGGCGCCGCCAGGCCTGCCACGGCGCCGCGCTCCAGGTCCTCGGCATTGGCCGCGGCCAGGCGCGAGCGAGCGCCATCCAGCGCGTCCCGGGTTGCGAGCAGGGCTTTATTGCGGGCAGCGGTGCTGGACGCGGCGACGCGGCGCGAAGCCGCGCGAGCCGAGCGACCCAGCTCCGTCATGTACTGTTCGACATCCATGAATGGTGGAATCTGCTATCGGAAAAGCCGGCATTATACCTGAAGGCTCAGGCGCGTGTGTTAAGCTCAGGCCAGAAAATCATTGCGGATCACGGCCATGCCAGCAGCCATTGAACTCGAATTTTTCTATGACTGCTCCAGCCCCTGGACCTACTTTGCCTTCAGCCGGATGATTCCCCTGGCGGAGCGCCTCAACCAGCCCGTGCGCTGGCGCCCCATCCTCGTGGGCGGCGTGTTCAACGCGGTCAACAGGGAGGTCTACGACACCCGCAAGGCCATGTTCACCAACCCTGAGAACGCCCGTCGCCTCAACTACTATCTCAAGGACATGGCGGACTGGGCGCAATTGTGCGGCGTCACGGCCATCATTCCGCCGGGTCATCCGGTCAGCAGCGTCAGAGCCATGCGCGGCGCCTTCTTTGCCGAGGAACAGGGGCTGCTGGTGCCCTATTCCCTGGCAGTGTTCAAAGCCTATTGGGGTGGGGTAGCGCCCGACATCACCAGCGATGCGGTGCTGCTGGACATCTGCCAGGGCGTCGGCCTCGACCCCGAGGGTTTCTTCAACGCCATCGCCAGCCCCGCGTACAAGGAATTGCTGCGCCAGAATACGGACGAACTGATCCAGCGCGGCGGTTTCGGTTCTCCAACGATGTTTATCAATGGCAGCGACATGTACTTCGGCAATGATCGCCTGCCGCTGGTGGAGCACCGACTGAGACAGTTGTCCGGCGCCGATTTTCGCGCTTAAGCAAACACCTCCGGACCCCCACCCCGGTGTCGTGTTGGCGACCACATCCGTCGAGTTCGAGATCCGGGCTCCGCCGCCATATTTACGTTTACGTTAACGTCAATAATCGCTATAGTAACCACCTCCAGCAATTACCCTGGGGCCGTCGCCCAATGCCTGCCAAGATCCACACAATTTCCGACCTGGCGAAAGAGTTCGGGGTAACCACCCGGACGATCCGCTTTTACGAGGAAAAAGGCCTGATCACCCCCACGCGGGACGGCAGGAAACGCCTCTACTCCAATGCCGACCGGGTGCGCATCAAACTGATACTGCGCGGCAAACGCATCGGCATGACGCTGCGCGAATGCGTCGATTTCATCGATATGTACGACCCCGAGCACAACAATACAGAACAGCTACACTCACTCATCGACGACGTGAAAAGCCGGCGGGGGCAACTGCTGCAACAAAAACGGGACATCGACGACATGCTCGCGGGGCTGGATGAAGTGCAGCTGCTCTGCGAAGAATCGCTGGCGAGATCCGATCGCCGGCAAACCACCAACCCTGATAAACACTGACAGGAAGCCACTATGAACACCGGATACCCCACGCTCAATTTCGGCCTCGGCGAAGAACTGGACATGCTGCGCGACGCGGTCTACCAGATGTGTCAGAAGGAGATCGCCCCGCGCGCGGCGCAGATCGACCGCGACAACCAGTTCCCCGCGGACCTGTGGCGCAAATTCGGCGATATGGGCCTGCTGGGCATAACCGTGGACGAGGAATACGGCGGCAGCAACCTGGGCTACCTTGCCCACTCCATTGTTATGGAAGAGATCAGCCGGGCCTCCGCCTCCGTCGGCCTGTCTTACGGCGCCATGTCCAACCTCTGCCTGAACCAGATTCGCAAGAACGGCAGCGAAGCCCAGAAACAGAAATACCTCCCCAAACTGTGCAGCGGGGAGCATATCGGCGCGCTGGCGATGTCCGAGGCCAATGCCGGCTCCGACGTGGTGAGTATGAAGCTCAATGCCCGCAAGGAGGGCGACAGGTATATCCTCAACGGCACCAAGATGTGGATCACCAATGGCCCCGACGCGGACGTTTATGTGATCTACGCCAAGACCGACCCGGGGGCGGGATCGAAAGGCATCACCGCATTCCTGGTGGAACGTGACCTGGCGGGCTTCTCGCGCTCACCCAAGCTGGACAAACTGGGTATGCGCGGTTCCAACACCTGCGAGCTGGTCTTCGAGGACGTGGAGGTACCGGCGGAAAACGTACTGCGCAAGGAGGGCGACGGGGTCAGGATCCTGATGTCGGGGCTGGATTACGAGCGCACCGTGCTGTCAGGTGGGCCGGTGGGCATCATGCAGGCCTGCGTGGACGAGGTGCTGCCCTACCTGCACGCCCGCAAACAGTTCGGCCAGAGTATCGGCGAATTCCAGCTCATGCAGGGCAAGCTGGCGGATATGTATGCCGACCTCAACGCCTGCCGCGCCTACCTCTACGCGGTTGCCGGCGCCTGCGACCGGGGCGAGGAAACCCGCCAGGACTGCGCCGCGGTCATTCTTTACACCGCGGAGAAGGCCACGCAAATGGCACTGCAGGCAATCCAGGCCCTGGGCGGCTTCGGCTACACTAACGAATCCAATGCCGGGCGCCTGCTGAGGGACGCCAAATTATATGAGATAGGCGCCGGTACCTCGGAGATTCGCCGCATGCTGATCGGCCGCGAACTGTTCAACGCAACCGCATAGGACATTTTATGAGCGTCATCCAGTCACGCATCAACCCCCGCGACGCCACCTTCAGCGCCAACCGCGAGGCCATGCAGGCCCAGGTTGATGACCTGCGCGCACTGGTGGACCGGGTTCGCCAGGGCGGTGGCCCCAAGGCCCAACAGCGGCACACCTCGCGCGGCAAACTGCTGCCGCGGGAGCGGCTCAACGCGGTGCTCGATCCCGGCTCTCCCTTCCTCGAATTGTCCCAGCTCGCCGCCTACAAGGTCTATGAGGACGAGGTTCCGGGCGCCGGTATCATTACGGGCATCGGTCGCATCGCAGGCCAGGAATGCATGATCTTCGTCAACGACGCCACGGTCAAAGGCGGTACCTACTACCCCCTGACGGTCAAGAAACAGGGGCGCGCCCAGACCATAGCCCAGGAAAACCACCTTCCCTGCATCTACCTGGTCGATTCCGGCGGCGCCTTTCTGCCCCTGCAGGAGGAGGTCTTCCCCGACCGGGAACACTTCGGCCACGCCTTTTACAACCAGGCCCGCATGTCGGCCATGGGCATTCCCCAGATCGCCGCCGTGCTCGGGTCCTGCACCGCCGGCGGCGCCTATCTGCCCGCCATGGCCGACGAGTCGATCATCGTCAAAAACCAGGGCACGATCTTCCTGGGCGGGCCGCCCCTGGTAAAGGCCGCGACCGGTGAGGTCGTCAGCGCCGAGGAACTGGGCGGCGCCGACGTGCACTGCCGCACCTCCGGTGTCACCGACCACTACGCCAACAACGACCACCATGCCCTGCAACTTGTGCGCCGTGCCGTCGGGCGCCTCAACCGCGTGAAACCGGTCTCGATGGACCTGCGCGAGCCCGTCGAGCCCGTCTACCCGATAGAGGACATCTACGGCGTCATCCCGGCGGACAAAAAGCAGCCCTACGATGTGCGGGAGGTCATTGCCCGAATCGTGGACGGCTCGGACTTCGACGAATTCAAAGCCCTTTATGGCGAGACGCTGGTGTGCGGGTTTGCCCGCATTCACGGCTACCCGGTGGGCATTGTTGCCAATAACGGTATCCTGTTCGGGGAATCCGCGGTGAAGGGCGCGCATTTCGTCGAGCTCTGCGCCCAGCGCAAAACGCCGCTCGTATTCCTGCAGAATATTACCGGCTTCATGGTAGGCAAACAGTACGAGGCCGGCGGCATCGCACGCCACGGGGCGAAAATGGTGCACGCGGTTGCCTGCGCCAATGTGCCCAAGTTCACGGTAATCATTGGCGGCTCCTTCGGCGCCGGCAACTACGCCATGTGCGGCCGCGCCTATGAGCCGCGACTGATGTTCATGTGGCCCAATGCCCGCATCTCGGTAATGGGCGGCGAGCAGGCGGCCGGCGTGCTGGCCACGGTGAGGCAGGATATTCTCGCGCGCGACGGCAAGGCGATGACGGCTGAGGAGGAGGCCGCGTTCAAGCAGCCCATTCTCGATCAGTATGAACAGCAGGGACATCCCTACTTCGCATCGGCGCGGCTGTGGGATGACGGCGTTATCGACCCGGCTGATACTCGCATGGTGTTGGGCCTTTCAATCTCAGCGACGCTGAATGCGCCGATTGAGGAAACGAAGTTTGGCGTGTTCAGGATGTGATTTTGATGAGCATCTCTGTCGAGTGTTCTGTTCCATTGCCAGCGCCGGTCGCGACAGGAGTGGTCGGGACACGCCGCAAGTACGTCCATGTAAGCTCGTCTGGAGCCTGCCATGGCCGCGGACGGTTCCGTCCACTCCTGTCGCGGCCTGCACCTCTGTATGGCAAGCAAATGAGAGAGACTGATGTTTGATAAAATTCTGATTGCCAACCGCGGCGAGATTGCCTGCCGCGTGATCAAGACAGCCCGCCGCATGGGCATCGCGACCGTCGCGGTGTACTCGGATGCGGATCGCGATGCACTGCATGTGCACATGGCTGACGAAGCCGTGCACATAGGCGCCGCCCCGGCGCGAGAGTCCTACCTGCTCGGAGAGCGCATTCTGCAGGCGGCGCAGGCCACCGGTGCCCAGGCGATCCACCCCGGCTATGGCTTCCTGTCCGAAAATGCGGGATTCGCCCGGGCCTGCGCGGAGCAGGGCGTGGTTTTCATCGGCCCGCCCACAGCCGCCATTGAGGCGATGGGCTCGAAATCCGCCGCCAAGCGCATCATGGAAGCTGCCGGCGTGCCACTGGTTCCGGGGTATCACGGCGACGACCAGGACCCGGCGACTCTGCGCGCCGCCGCCGAGGCGATGGGTTACCCGGTTTTGCTCAAGGCCACTGCTGGCGGCGGCGGCAAGGGTATGCGCCAGGTGTGGTCCGGGGCCGAGTTCGACGAGGCACTGGCCGCGGCCAAACGCGAATCGCTCGCGAGCTTCGGCGACGATTCCATGCTGGTGGAGAAATACCTCACCAAACCCCGTCACGTCGAGTTGCAGGTGTTCTGCGACAACGCCGGCAACGGTGTATATCTTGCGGAGCGCGATTGCTCGGTGCAGCGCCGTCACCAGAAGGTCATCGAGGAAGCGCCCGCGCCGGGCATGACCGAAGCGCTGCGCCGCGAGATGGGCGAAACCGCCGTACAGGCGGCGCAGGCCATAGACTATCGCGGGGCCGGTACCGTGGAGTTCCTGCTGGACGAAGACGGCAGCTTCTATTTTATGGAGATGAACACCCGGCTGCAGGTGGAACACCCGGTTACGGAGATGATTACCGGCCAGGACCTGGTGCAGTGGCAACTGCTGGTAGCGGCGGGACAGCCCCTGCCGCTGACGCAGGATGCGGTGCGGATTCGCGGCCACGCTTTTGAGGCGCGGGTCTACGCAGAGGACCCGGAAAACGACTTCCTGCCTGTTACCGGCACCCTCGCTTACCTGCAACCACCGCAGGAAAGCCTGAATGTACGGGTGGATACGGGAGTGCGCCAGGGCGACGAAGTCAGCGTGTACTACGATCCGATGATCGCCAAGCTGATCGTGTGGGATGAGTCCCGGGAGCGCGCGCTGCAGCGACTTGCCATCGCCCTGGCGTCCTATCGCATCGGCGGTACGGTTACCAACCTGGACTTCCTGTACAACCTGGCCACCTGCCGCCCGTTCAGGGATGCGGAGCTGGATACCGGTTTTATCGAGAAACACGCCGACCTGATTTTCCACCAGCGACCCCAGGACCTGGCCCGGGAACTGCCGCTGGCGGGGCTGGCCCTGCTGCTTCACAAACAGCAGCAGGGCAGCGCCAGCGCCTGGGTCGATCCCTGGTCGCCGTGGCAGGCTGGCGGCGCCTGGCGGCTGAACGAACCACACGTGCACCATCTCTTACTGCACTGCCACCAGCGGGATCACAAGCTGGAAATAGAGCAGCGCGGCGCGCTCTACATCGTGCGCAGCGGGGGCCGGGAAGTGCAATTGCAGGGCGAACTGCTGGGAGACCAGCTGCAACTCGAGGTCGAAGGCCATCGCCAGCGTGCCACCCTGGCACGCACCGAGGACGGCTTCACCCTGTACCTGGCGAAAGGTGCATGCCACTTCCGCGAGGTGCTGCCCGATATAGGCGAGGCCGACGGGGCGAGCGCCAACGCCGGCCTGCTGGCGCCGATGAACGGCACTATCGTGGCGCTGCTGGCAACGCCGGGAAGCGCGGTGGAAGCCAACACCCCCCTGCTGGTGATGGAGGCCATGAAAATGGAACACACAATACGGGCACCTGTGGCGGGCACCGTGAACGCCTTTTACTACCAGGCCGGCGATCTCGTGGACGGCGGGGCGGAACTGCTGGATTTCACCCCGGAAACCGCGGCAGGCACCGAACAATGAGCCTGGCGGGGCGGGTAACCCTGGTTGAAGTCGGCCCCAGGGACGGCTTGCAGAACGAGGCCCAAACCATTGCGTTAGGAGCAAAATTGCAGCTGATCGAGGACCTGGCGGCTGCGGGCCACACGGTTATCGAGGCGGGCAGTTTCGTCAATCCCAAGTGGGTGCCGCAGATGGCCGACAGCGAAGCGGTGTTCGCGGGCATCAAGCGCCACAGCGGGGTGCGCTACGCCGCGCTTACCCCCAACCTGCAGGGCTTCGAGCGGGCGGTGACGGCGGGCGCGGACGAAGTGGCCATATTCGCCGCCGCTTCGGAATCCTTTTCGAAAAAGAATATCAACTGCGGTATCGCCGAGAGCCTGCAACGCTTCGCCCCGGTCATGGCGGCCGCCGCGGAGCGCGACCTGCCGGTACGGGGCTACGTCTCCTGTGTGCTGGGCTGCCCCTACGAGGGTGAAATAGCACCCCGGGCGGTGGCCGCAGTCAGCGGAGACCTGCTGGAGATGGGCTGCTACGAGGTGTCCCTGGGCGACACTATCGGCAGCGGCACCGCTGGCAGCATGCAGCGCCTGCTGGAGGTGTTGCTCGCCCGGTTCACGCCGGCGCAACTGGCGGTACACTGCCACGACACCTACGGCCAGGCCCTGAGCAATATACTGGTGGCCCTGCAGCATGGCATCACCACAGTGGACGCCTCGGTCGCCGGGCTTGGAGGCTGCCCCTATGCCAGGGGCGCCTCCGGCAACGTGGCCACAGAGGATGTGGTCTACATGCTCAATGGCCTCGGTATCGAGACGGGGCTGGACCTGGCAGCCCTGATCCGGGCCGGTAACCGGATATGCGACACGCTGGGCCGAGCCAGCGGCTCCCGGGTTGCCAGGGCACTGGACCTTACATCTACCTGAGGTAAGCTGTCAGCCGTGTCGATAAACTCAAATTTCTTTCCATTGCGCCTGCTGGCGGCGATTCTGATCACCGTATCGGGCACCGGCCAGGTGGCCATGTTGTGGTTTCGCGAGCTGACCGGGGCCGCGCTCATCGATGCGCTGCTGGGAGTGGTCTATATCATCATTGGTATCGGTTTGCTGGGACAGTCGCGCTTTACCCTGTTCATGGCGATAGCCGTGCCGATGGCAGCATCGGTGCTGATCCTCAATTCAGCCCCCGACGGGGGCTTCAACATGTTGCAGATTTCGCGCCTGAGTATGGATCTCGCCGTGATCATGTGCAGCGCCATGGTACTGGCCAATTCACGCAAGTGACCGCGGCGGCGCTCAAGCGCCAGCAGCGGCGCGAGCCCTGCGCTCATCCACAAACAGGTAACACCCGGAGTCTTCCGGAACTGCCGCCAGCGGGGTCTCGATCTGCTGCGGGGTGGGCCCGTAGCGTGCCGCCAGTGGCCGCAGTTTATCGAGATCAAACTTGTATAGACGGGCCGCGTTTTCACCCAGGATCATGCGTCGTTCACGGTCCGAAACCCCCGGAAAAGTGAGTTGCAGGGACTCCAGGTTGTAAGGGAACGTACCTTCGTAGTGCGGGTAATCGTTCCCCCAGCAGATCTGCTCGATACCCACCTCGTCCCGACCGTCAAGTTCCGCCAGGCTGGGAAAGCTCGCGCCGTAATAACAGTTGCGCCGGGCGTAAAAACTGGGGGGCTCGCGCAGCACCCACTCCATCCCGGAGTAGTCCATCTCGCCGATCCCGCCAGCGGCGAAACCCTCGTGGATACGATCCAGGCTGCGCAGCATCCCGGGAGCCCAGGAGCAGCCGGATTCTGTCAGTATGTACTTCAATTTCGGGTACCGCTCAAATACTCCGCTCAGCAGCAGGTGGCTGTAACCACGCTTGCAATAAAAAGGCACCTCGGATATCCACAGCGCCTCGGCCACGGGGCCACTGCCGTAATCGGGCAGGCCCTGGCCGGAGTGATGATTCATTACCAGGTCGCAATCCTGGATTGCCGCGTAGAGCGGCTCCCAGTCGGGATGATAAAGCGGCTTCAGCCAGGTGCAGTCTTCCGGAACAAGCGGCAGCAGTACACCACCGCGCAATCCCGCCTCGGCGATCCAGTGCACATCCTTGATGGCTTCCTCTATATTGTTGGGCAGTATCAGGCCCACACCCGCGCGCCGGTCCGGGTCCTGGGCGCAAAAATCCTTGAGCCAGCGGTTGTGGGCGCGAATACCAGCCAGGGCCCGCTCGTAATGCTCCGGCCGGGGCGGCTGGGAGGTGACGATACTCTTGGAGAAAAAAGGTGGCACGGTATTGGGGTACACCACCTCGCCCACCACCCCCTGGCTGTTCTGGTCGGCAGTGCGCACTTCAAAATCCCAGTTGCGCAATTTCTTGCTGCCGTAGTGCTGCTGTGACGGGTTTCGATAGCCCCCTCGCCATTCATCAAAGGCTTCGCGCCATTTCGGTTCGAGGTACTCGCGGTACTGGGCATGGCTGCCGCCGGCATGGGTATCCGCGGTTATGAGAATGTAGGGTTCGGTGCTCAAATGTAGCCCCCCGGGCAGTCGTGGGAAAAGCGTTCCGGTATTACAGTCACGCGATAGCTGTTACAGGATAGCTGCTACAGGATACCAAGGCCGGCGGCGCCTTGAATATTTCCCGCGCAGGAATCGGACGACGGCTCAATTGCTTGGACCAGTGCGGCCCTGGCGGCGTCCTCGACCCGGGCGGGCAGTGCTCAAACGGACCGGGATTAGGTCAACCCCGGAGCGCTGGCTATAATGGCGCCGCTCAGCCACCCGGCACCGGCGGCCACAGGCCCGCCGGCGGCCCCGAATCTTGGACGCAAGGTTTGGAAGCGAGGGACGGCTCAAACCGGGTCAGCCCGGCGCTACTGCTCTTCTCACCAGGAAAACGATACCGCGATGGCACTGAAACCCACCATATACAAGGCGCAGATTGAACTCGCCGACAGCGATAGCAACCGCTACGAAAGCCTGGGCCTGACCCTGGCGCGGCATCCGTCGGAAACGATGGAGCGCATGGCCGCCCGCCTGCTGGCCTACTGCCTCAATGCCGCGCGGGGACTGGAGTTTACCCGGGGGCTGTCCACCGCCGACGAGCCGGACATATGGCTGCACAGCGACAGTGGCGAAATCGAGCACTGGATAGAGGTGGGCCAACCCGAGCACCCACGGCTGCGCAAGGCCTGCGGCCGCGCAAAACAGGTGAGCCTGTACATCTTCGGCAAGAGCAGCGACACCTGGTGGAAACTCAATGGCGAGGCTGTCTGCGCCCTGCCCCACCTCTACGCCTGGCAGTTCAGCTGGCCCGAAATAGTCGCCCTTGCCCAGTTGCTGGAGCGCACTTCGCAACTCAGCGTGAGCATCGTGGGTGGAATTACCTACATGGATAATGGCAAGCACTCTGCCAGCATTGAGCCGCGCCTGCTGCACGCCCCCCAATAAAGCGACCGCTACGCCTGGACAGGCGGCCAGGTACACAGCCCGCATTGAGGGCCGATTTTGGCTAGTGCGGGGGGCCGCGACCGCCTATATTGAAGTCATGCAAAACCCCGACCCTACCGACAATACAATCCAGCCCCCGGACCCTGAGACCTGTCACCAGGCGCGAATGGCCCGCGACCCCCGCTTTGACGGCGAGTTCTTCCTGGCCGTGCGCACTACCGGCATCTACTGCCGCCCGATTTGTCCCGCGCGGGCGCCCGCGGAGAAAAATGTGCGCTACTACCACAGCTCGGCACAGGCGGCGAGGGACGGCTATCGCCCCTGCCTGCGCTGCCGGCCAGAATCGGCGCCCGGAAGCCCGGCCTGGCAGGGCACGACGACCACCGTGCGGCGGGCTCTGCAGCTGATCCATCAGGGCGCGCTCAACGGCGGCAGGCTGGCGGGCCTGGCGGAGCGCCTGGGGATAGGCGAACGCTACCTGCGCAAGCTGTTCGAAAGTGAACTGGGCGTATCCCCGCAGGCGGTGGCCCTGAACCAGCGCCTGCTCTTCGCCAGGAAACTGCTGGCCGAAACCCGGATGCCGGTTACCGAGATTGCCTTTGCCGCGGGTTTTGGCAGCGTGCGCCGCTTCAACAGCGCGGTACAGGCGCAGTTCCGGCAGACGCCGGGAGAATTGCGCCGCAAGCCCGGGCGCACGGACGATGACCGCGGCGGTATTCGGCTGCAACTGCAGTATCGCCCTCCCTACCACTTCGAAGGTGTGCTCGATTTCTTTACCCGTCACGCCGTTCCCGGCATCGAGGCCGTGGAGGATGGCTGCTACCGGCGCAATCTCTGGCTGGCGGGGCGCCCCGCCAGCATCAGGGTGCGCCCGGTGCCGGGGCGCAATGCCCTGGAACTGGAACTGCACGCCAGCGATCACAGCATGTTGATGCAGGTGGTTGCCCGGGTGCGGCGCATGTTCGACCTGGACGCCAACCCGGCAGCGATAGCTGAGCACCTGGAGCGCGACTCTTACCTGGCGCCCCTGCTGCGGACATTTCCGGGCGTTCGCGCACCCGGCAGCTGGTCGCTGTTTGAGGCAGCCGTGCGGGCGATTGTCGGCCAGCAGGTCAGCACCCTGGCCGCCCGCGGCATCTGCGGACGCCTGGCGGCGGCGACCAGCGTCGACCAGGCGCACCCGGTGTTCCCGTCGGCCAGTGCGCTGGCAGCCCTGGACGACAGCCACTTTCCCATGCCGGGTAGACGGCGGCAGACCTTGCGCACCCTCAGCGAACAGTTCAGCAACCGCGAAGAAGAACTGGACCTCGATGCCCTGTCCGCCACTGGCGGCGTGGGACCGTGGACGGTGGCCATGGTCGCCATGCGCGGCGCCGGCGACCCCGATGTATTTCCGGTCCGCGACCTGGGCCTGGAACGGGTGTGGCAGGACATTGCCGGGGGCAATACGCCGCTGCAGGACCGGAGTTTACTCTGGCGCCCCTGGCGCTCTTACGCCGCTAACCTGCTCTGGAGGAGCTACAGTCAATGAACTACCAGTATCTCGACACACCTATCGGCACCCTGCGGCTCGTATCCAGCGGGTCCCACCTCACGGCAATCGAGTTTGAAGGCCGCCACGACAATCACGGGCCGGACTCGGAACAGAGCGACAGCGTACTGCAGAGCGCCACACAACAGCTCAGGCAGTACTTTGCGGGCAGACGCAAGCAGTTCGACCTGCCGCTGGCGGCTGCGGGCACAGACTTCCAGCACAAGGTCTGGGATGCATTGGGGGATATTCCCTGGGGCGAGTTGCGCAGTTATGCCGACATCGCCCTGGCTATCGATAAACCCAGCGCGGTGCGGGCAGTGGGGGCTGCCAATGGGCGCAACCCGCTACCTATCGTGGTGCCCTGTCACCGGGTAATTGGCAGCAACGGTTCACTGACCGGATTTGCCGGGGGACTCGATATGAAGCGGCGACTGCTGGAACTTGAAGGATCGCTGGGTGAGCTGCCCTTTGGTGGAACCGGGTAGGCAGATACCCTGCAAACTCAGGCGTTGAGATCGGGAATCATATCGTCCTTAAGGCGCTCGATGGCGTCTTTCAGGTGCAATTTTTCTTTCTTGAGGCGCTGCAGCAGTATCTGGTTCTGGTAGGGAAAACCGTGAAGTTCGGCGATCTTGTGGTCCAGGGCCCGGTGTCTGGACTGCAATCGCAGAAGACGCATGGCGGGCGTCAGCGGCTCATTGGCTGCGTCTTCGCTATTTTGGGTAAAATCATTCATGCCTTGACCAACGTGTACCGCCGCCGTTATGCAACCGAGGTACAACTCTATACCCACAGGGAAGCCATGTACAAGCACTGCCGGTGCGGTAGGCGGCGGAGCCGCGCAGATCAGGACAGTCGCGCCGCAAGCAGTTCGGGCCACAGTGGATGCGCTGCATCGGCAATCGCGTAAAAATGCGGGCTCAGCAGGGAGTCGCGAGAATTATATCGCAGGGGCAGGCCGTCCATACCGAGCAGGGCACCGCCGGCGGCCTCCAGCACTGCCTGGCCCGCCGCGGTATCCCACTCACAGCAGGGGGAAAACCGGGGGTATATATCCCCCTCGCCTCGCGCCAATCGGGCAAATTTGAGCGCACTGCCGCTGTTCAGTCTCTCTACAGGCCCCCAATGCTCCCGCAGCCAGGCGAGACAACCCTCCAGGGCCTCGTTGTGGTGGCGACGACTGACAAGAACCGCCAGACTCCTGCCGGGCACCAGCGCCCGCGTCGACAGGACACTGCGCTCCCAGCCTCCTGTCGCAATACCCTGGTACAGATGCGCGGTTGCTCCGGGAATGCCGACACAGGCCGCCCCCTCCAGCGGGTGGTAGAGCACCCCCAAAACCGGTCGGTGCTTGCTGACCAAAGCGATATTGACCGTGAACTCCCCGGTTCCCGCCAGGAACTCCCTGGTGCCGTCCAGGGGGTCCACCAGCCAGTAGCGGCTCCAGTGGCGGCGCCCGGCCAACTCGGCCTCGGGCGACTCCTCGGAAAGGACCGGAATCGAGGGGGTCAGCGCCTGCAAACCGCGCTGTAGCAGGACATGAGACTCGGTATCTGCCAGGGTGAGGGGCGACTCGTCGTCCTTGGTTTCGAAATCACTGGCGGCAACCGAGGAGTAATGGCGACAAATCAGCTCCCCCGCCTCCCGGCAAAGGTCCAGTAATGGCGCCACGAGCTGGCTCAGCTCCCCCACATCAGTCATCGTTCCCACCAGTTTTCCTCCGGCGAATCAGACCGCGCACTATAGCACCGCAAATACCGGCGCTGGCGCGCATAACAGAAACTGGCATAATCACCGTACACGAAGAGGCTGGTAAATTGATCGACTGGAACGCAATCGACACGGTGCTGCTGGACATGGACGGCACCCTCCTGGATTTGCATTTTGACAACTATTTCTGGATGGATCACCTGCCGCGACTGTATGCGGCCAAGCACGGAATCAGCCATCAGGAATCCCTCACCCATTTACAGGAAACATTCCATCGCGGCGAGGGAACACTGCAGTGGTACTGCCTGGATCACTGGTCGCAGCACCTGGAAATGGATATTCCCGCGCTGAAGCAGGAAATCCAGCACATGATCCGGCTCCGCCCGTTTGCTATCGAGTTCCTCAGCTGGCTGCACACCAGCCGCCGCGAAGTACTCCTGGTAACCAACGCCCACCGCAAAACACTGGAAATCAAGATGGCCAACGTCGATATCAGCGGCTGGTTCGACCAGGTGGTGGTTTCCCACGACCTGCGGGCGGCAAAGGAAGAGCAGGCTTTCTGGCACGGGCTGCAGGCCCTGCATCCATTCGACCCCGCCCGGACCCTGCTGATTGACGACACCGAGCGGGTGCTGGATTCCGCACGCGACTACGGCATTGCCCACCTGCTGACACTGCTGCAGCCAGACAGCCAGCGGCAGAAACGCCTGAATACCCGATTCCCGGGCATTCATCATTTCGACGAAATCATGCCCGGGTTGCCCGTCAATGGCTGACGCAAAGCACACGGGCGAGAAACTGCGGCTGGACAAATGGCTCTGGGCGGCGCGGTTTTTCAAGACCCGCAGCCTCGCCAAGGCCGCTATAGAAGGGGGCAAGGTACAGCTGGCGGGGCAGCGGGTGAAGGTATCGCGCGAGATCGCCGCCGGCGATATCCTGCATATTCGCCAGGGTTGGGATCAGCGGGTGGTAGTCGTCCGGGCGCTGAGTGACCAGCGCCGCGGAGCGGCCGAAGCGCAACTGCTGTACGAGGAGACGGAAGCGAGTGTTGCCAGGCGCGAAGAGGAATCAGCTGCCCGCAAGGCTGCCGGTGGCATGATAGACCGCCCGGCAACGCGACCAAGCAAGAAGCAGCGCCGCCAGATTCACCGATTCAAGGATTCCTCGACCTGAACCGGCGAGTCGAACACAATAGCATTTCGACCCTTTCCCTTCGCCAGGTACAACGCGGTATCCGCCCGCTTTACCAGCTCATCCGGATTCATGTCGGTGCCGGGCACAACACTGGCAAGGCCCTGGCTGATGGTAATATGATCAGCCACCTCCGACTTTGCATGTGGGATATTTTCATCGACCACGAGCTGTTTCAGCCGCTTTGCAGTGCGCAAGGCGGATGACCGGGAGGCGCCGGGCAGTATCAGGATGAACTCCTCCCCGCCATAACGTCCCACCATTTCGCCGGCCCGGTTGCTGGCGCGACGCATGAGTTCCGCCAGACGCTTGAGAACGATATCACCCGCCGGGTGGCCATAGTTGTCGTTGTAATTCTTGAAGTAATCCACATCCACGAGGATGACAGCGATACTGATACCGGTGCGCCGGGCGCGATTAATTTCATCCTGGAGTACCGTGTTGATCATACGGCGGTTGCCGAGGCCAGTGAGATCATCGATATTCGCAAGATCCGTCAATTGGCGGCGAGCATCGCGCAGTTCGCGGTTGCGTTCCCGCAGTGAACCGGTGAGCTCGGAAAGCTCCCTGGTAATGCTCTCGCGCTCCCAGTTAAGGGAGACCATGTTGCGAAACGACTGGTACACCCGGTCGCTCAGGGATACCAACAGGGCGCAAAAAGCCAGCAACATAAAGCCAATCAGGAAGTTGTAGGTGTGATCCCAGTAATGCACCAGGGTCCACCATGCGATAGGCCACAGCGAAGTAAATACATAGACCAGGAAATACTCGCGAATGACGATCGAATAGCCCATGGAAAAGATCGTTATCATCACGATCAGCAGTAAAAACATATACTGCATGGTAATGGGCACCCGGCTGGCGGCGTAGATATAGGCAGCTGACCATATCGCACCGGCAATAGCGGTGCCGATAATCAACTGCCAGTAAACACGCCGTGGGTTGCTCTGGTAGCGGCGGTCCGCGAGGGCATTACTGATATACAGCTGGTGCAACAACAGGAAGACGAGACAGGCCGACGCCCACGCCAGCATTACCACAGGCGACAGGTACTGCCAGAACACCAGCAATGTGGACACGACGCCGATCAGCTGCGAAATCAACGTGGCAACACGCCCGTTTTGCATCAGCGTTTCAAGCTGAATGAAAAGCAGTTCGTCCTCTGGAATATGGCGCTGATAGATCATGCCCGAATCCTACACCCAAGCAGGCGCCAAGATAAGCTTTGGCGGCAAAGCTGCGAACCCCATCACAGGGGCGCTAAGTGGAACGTTGCCAGTCACATCCGTTTGCGACACACTGCAAGGACACTACAAGAATCAGGCCCCGGGGCATGTACTCCTGGAACACCATCCGAACAGTTTTCGCCGTACTGCTGATTATTCCGGTTCTCCACCTGGCACTGTTGCTGTCAAAAGAGGTGGCGGCGACCCTCAATACTTCGCCGACTGCCTGGGCGGACGAGGTTAACGCCTACACCCGGGCCTACCAGTCCATCGAACTCCCCGAGAAACCCGTGGTCGTGATCGGTGGTCGCAGGGTCAAGTTGTGGTCGGGGCTGGAAAACCTGCTGAGCCCAAGACCGGTTCTGATGCTGGGCCTCGGTAATGCAACCGTAGATGACCTGATCTACTACCACACAGAGCTCGTTGGCCACTTCCAGCCCGCTGCCGTGGTCCTGTTCCCGGGCAACAGTGAGTTCCATATTCGCGACAACAAGTCCGCGGAGCAACTGGTGGCCTCCATTGCCAGGCTGGTGGACCTTGATCAATCCTATGGCATTCCCCGGCGGTACTATATTTTCTCCCCCATTAAATCACCGCTCTACCCGGGCGACTTCGCGAAGATCGATGAGGCAAACCGGCTGCTGGCGGACTGGGCGCTGAATCAGCCCCAGGTCAGCCTGCTGGACGCCAACCGTTTGCTCGCCCTCAGGAACGGCAGCCCAAATCCGGACTTTTTCCGAATGGATGGGAGCAACCTCAACGAACAGGGCTACCTGCGGGTGTCCGTAATGCTGCAAAACCTCCTGGAGCAGGACGAAGCCGGGCCATAGACAAGCGCCAGACAACGCACTCTAGTGGACTACATTTGGCCCATTATGCGCTAGAATCGCGCTTATGCTCTCGGAAATCCCCCTGATACCACCTGCCACCCCGCTGCTGGACGCCATAGACCAGGGGGCTTCCGTGCGCACATTGACCATGGCGCAGCTCAAACAGCTGACCCGGGAATTGCGCAGCTACCTGCTTTACAGCGTCGGCCAGTCCGGCGGGCACTTCGGCGCCGGGCTCGGCGTGGTGGAACTGACGGTAGCCCTGCACCACATCTACAATACCCCCCACGACCGCATTGTCTGGGATGTGGGTCATCAGACCTACCCCCACAAAATACTGACTGGCCGCATGCGGCAAATGCACAGCATGCGCCAGGGCGGCGGACTGGCGGGCTTTCCCAAGCGCAGCGAGAGCCCCTACGACACTTTCGGGGTGGGCCATTCATCCACCAGCATCTCGGCGGCCATGGGCATGGCGCTGGCAGCCAGCCACCAGGATGTCGACCGCAAGGTTATCGCCGTGATCGGGGATGGTGCCATTACCGGAGGCATGGCCTTCGAAGCGCTGGCACACGCCGGGCACGCGCGCCCCAATATGCTCGTCATTCTCAATGACAACCAGATGTCCATCGGCCACAACCGGGGCGGGCTGGCCAATTATTTCGCCAAAATATGGGCCAGCAAGACCTACATAGCCATGCGCGAGGGATCCAAGAGGGTATTGGAGAAAATACGTCCCGCATGGGAGCTGGCCAAGCGCACCGAAGAGCATATGAAGGGTATGGTGGCGCCCGGCACCATGTTCGAGGAACTGGGTTTTCACTATATCGGCCCGCTGGACGGCCACGACCTGCCCGGCCTGGTGCAAACCCTCGAGAACATGAAGGAACTGGATGGACCCCAGTTCCTGCATATTCGCACCATGAAAGGCAAGGGCTTTGCTCCCGCCGAAGCCGACCCGGTCGGCTACCACGCCATCAACAAGATCGAGGCCAAGCCCAAGGGACCCCTGCTCGCCGCGGCGACTGAAACCCAGCAGGCCACTCCCCGGCCGACCTCTGCGAAACCACTCAAATACCAGGATGTTTTCGGCCGCTGGCTGTGTGATATGGCGGAGCGGGACCGGCGATTGGTGGGCATCACGCCGGCCATGTGCGAAGGCTCGGGCATGGTGGCGTTCTCCGAACGCTTCCGCGATCGTTACTACGATGTGGCAATAGCCGAGCAACACGCCATCACACTCGCCGCCGGCATGGCCTGCGACGGTCTGAAGCCGGTGGTGGCCATTTACTCCACCTTCCTGCAGCGTGGCTATGATCAGCTGATTCACGATGTGGCGCTGCAGAACCTCGATGTCACTTTCGCTATCGATCGCGCCGGCCTGGTCGGCCAGGACGGGCCCACTCACCACGGGGCATTTGACCTCAGCTACCTGCGCTGCATCCCCAATATGGTGATTGCCGCGCCATCGGACGAGAACGAGTGCCGGCAACTCCTGTTCAGTGCCTACCAGCACCGGGGCCCGGCGGCAGTCCGCTACCCGCGCGGCACCGGTCCCGGCGCCATCATCGCCCACGAGATGACCGAGATGGAGATCGGCAAGGCGGTGGAGGTGAGGACCGGCAGAGACATCGCCTTCCTGAATTTCGGTACACTGCTGCCGACGGTCAGGGCTGTGGCGGAACAGCTTAATGCGACCGTCATCGATATGCGCTGGGTCAAACCGCTGGATGAAGAGCTTGTCCTGCGCCTGGCCGAAATCAATTCGCTGCTGGTTACCGTCGAAGAGAATGCGGTTGCCGGCGGAGCGGGGTCCGCGGTTGCGGAGTTCCTCTCGGGTCGGGGCGTTTACTGCGATATACTGCACCTTGGATTGCCGGACCAGTTCATCGAACACGCCTCAGCCCAGGAACAGCATGCACAAACCCGGCTGGACGAGGACGGCATTCTCAATGCCGTGCGGCGCAGAACCACGGCGAAAGCTTTGCACCATGCCGCCTCCATCCCTGTCGAACTGGAGTTGAAAGCTTGACTCGAACCGTGCCGCCCCGCGCGGCGGACGGTCCACCCCGGTCAAGACTTTTTCCATGGCGCTAGCACACGATCAACCGCGAATTCTGCTTATAACCCGGAATTTCCCGCCCCTGACAGGCGGAATGGAGCGCCTGATGCAGCACGTGGCGTCGGGCGTCTCGGCCTATGCCCAGCTTACCATCGTGGGTCCCCGAGGTTGCACGCAGCACTGCCCGGCGGGGTCTACGGTCTACGAATCCTCCTCCAGGCTTCTGCCTTTCCTGTTCTTTTCCATATGGCATGCGGCAAAAGCCTGTCGCAACACGAAATTCCAGATCATGATCGGGGGCAGCGGGCTGGTGGCACCTGCCCTGCTGGTGCTGGCCCGGATATTTGGTGGCAGGACAGTCGTGTTTCTTCACGGCCTGGATATCGTCGTCGAGAGCAGGGTCTACCAGTGGCTGTTCCTGCCCTGTATTCGCGCAATGGATCACCTCATAGCCAACAGTCGCAATACAATGCGACTGGCAACTGGCAAAGGCATTGAGGCCAGCCGTCTTTGTGTAATCAATCCGGGCACATCGCTTCCCGACCTGGACGGAATCGAACCACGCGGTGATTTCCTGCGCCGCAAACAGGTCGCCTTTGAGAAAGTCATGGTGTTCGTGGGGCGCATAACCAGGCGCAAGGGTTTGTCCCAGTTCATCCGGCACAGTTTGCCGCTGATACACGAAATGGCGCCCACTGCCGGCCTCGTCGTGGTCGGCGAAAACCCCGACCAGAGCCTGAATAAACAGGGCGAGGCAAAGGTGGTCACCGACCTGGTGGCGGAGCTGGGGCTGGGAGACCGGGTGGTATTCCTGGGCCAACTGAGCGATATGGAGCTGCTGGCCGGCTACGCCGCCGCGGACGTACAGATCTTCCCGCTGATTGATGTTCCGGGAGATGTCGAGGGTTTCGGCATGGTGGCAATAGAAGCCGCCGCCTGCGGCACGCCCACCGTGGCATTCGCCGCCGGGGGTGTCGCGGATGCGATCTCGGAGCAAAACGGGATACTGGTTGAACCCGGCAGGTATGATCTGCTGGCTGAGGCTATAGTGCGGTCCCTGCAAGAGGGCCTGCCAGACCGGCGGCAGTGTGTTGAGCACGCCAGGGAATTTCGCTGGGAGAACTACCACGAGAAAATCAGAGCCGTGCTGGAATCCCTGCTGTGAGTCGTGGCGCTAGTCAGGCCCGCTGTTCAGCCGATACAGGGCGCTTTCAAGTTTTTGGCCAACCGCGTCCCAGGTCTGGGTCGAGGTGTCATACCTGGTGGGACTATCCAGTTGCCGCAGGACAGCCGCCTTTATCGACGAGATATCTTCAGGCTGAAACAGAACAGACGGGGTTTCGGAAAAGCGCCGCCTCATCTCGCCGACGCTGGCCGAGACCAGCGGCGCGCCCGTCGCGATAATCTCCTCGAGTTTCTGGGGATAACAGTACTTACCGAATTCATTATCCAGGTACTGCAATACGTTAAGGTTTACCGCATTGTAGAACGTGTTCATCTGGTCAAAAGCGAGGTTTCCCAGCAGGATTGTATTCTCGCCCTGCGGCGGCGGTTCACTGGCATGGGGGGTTCCCGCCAATACCAGCTTGATATCCACGCCCTCCCTCCACAATTCCTGTACGGCACGATAGAAATAACCGACACCGCGGATGGACATGAGGCCGCCACAAAGCCCTACCAGTACGCTGTCAGCCGGCAGGCCAAGAGCCTCGCGTGCCGCGGCCCGGTCTACCGGGAAAAACTGGTTTTCCGCGATTGTGCTGTTTAATGTAAGCGTGAATCCTGTGGGCGAGTAGCGCCGCTCCACCATGCCCCGCAACTCATCGCCGATACAGCTTGTCGCGCCCGCCCGCCGGATTGCCTTTGCATAGTACGATTTTACCAGCGGGATTTTCGCCAATCCGAAACTCTCATAGTTGTCATACAGGTCCAGCAGACAGGGCTTGCCGAATTTTTTTGCCAGGTAGGACGCCATGCATACCTGCAGGCAATCCGATGAACCGATGATGACATCGCAATCGCGGGCGGCGTTTCGCGCCTCGGCCAGCCATCTGTCCGGTCTCGAGACCGGCGCGCTCTTCCAGTTGATTTCGTCCCGGGTCAGGCTGCCCGGGCCCGATGATTTGAGGTGGTAGTCCGACAGGAGACAGCTTACCTGGTGGCCGCGCCGGGCCAGCTGGTAGGGAAATTGAAACAGCCGGCCATAGCGGTCGGCTATTACATCCTTGCCCATGTAATAGCGCTTGAACAGGAAAAGAATCCGCAGCGACTGGCCCAAGACGGTATCTCAGCCGGTGGATTCTATGAATTTTCGGGCGATCACCAGGCTGTTGGCAACAGCCTGGTGCATGTCGTAGTAGACGTACTGCCCGCAGCGACCGATGAACGTCATATTCTGCCGCTCTTTCGCCAGTTCAGCGTATTGCTTGTACCGGCGCTGCGGCCAGCCATCTACGGTTTTTATGGGGTAGTAGCGCTCCATGTTGTTATCTTCGTATGAGCAGGGTATTTCGTAGGTGACGTGGTCGCCGACCTCGCCACCGCAGCCCGGGTACAGTGCCCAGGCGGTCTTTCTGGTGTACTTTTCGGTATCAGTGAAGTTCACCGTGGGTACGTCGTACTTGTAGGGTTCGTCAAAGCGGTGCTCGAACTTGATGGAGCGGTAGGGCAACGGGCCAAACGCGTTATCAAAATACTCGTCAATGGGCATGCTGTTGAACACGTGGTCAAACTGGCTCTCCATAGACCTGGAAAACGCGGTATCGAGGCGGATATCGATAGCGGGGTGATCCAACATGCGCTCGAAGAGCGCGAGGTATCCCTGGGCTGGCATTATCTGGAACTGATCATCGAAGTAACCGTCATCATCGCCATACCTCACCGGCAGCCGGGCAACGACAGCTACCGGCATGTCGGCCATCTCCAGACCCCACATCTTCCGGGTATAGCGACCGAAGAACAGCTCTGCAAGCTCCTCGCCATAAATCGACTGCAGGTACTCCAGGGCATTCCCGGGACTTGCACAGGGCTTGCGAACGCCGTCCAGAAAGTCTTTCATCTCCTGCTCGTCGGCAAGCTCAACCCCGTAATGGGAGTTGAGGGTCGCCCGGTTGATCGGCATGGGCGCGCTCAAACCGTTCGGGAGTATCGCCCGCACCTTGTGCTGGTAGGGCACCCAATCCGTAAAGCGGGAGAGGTAATCCACGATCGGGCTGTTATTGGTATGGAATATATGGGGGCCGTACTTATGGTAGCGGGAGCCCGATTGCGGATGCAGGGGATCGTAAGCGTTACCCGCGATATGGTCGCGTTTATCAATAACGGTAACCCTGAACCGATTGCTTGCAGCCAATTCGCGCGCTATCACACCACCCGCAAACCCTGCCCCGACTATAAGAACCCGCATCAATTCACCGTAAATACCCCGCAATCCGTATCGTAATCCACCTGGTAATTACCGGATTGGGCACCTGTTTGTGTTATTCCCCTCATAGAACCGCGCTCATACTGGAAGTAACCCGATAACTCTGGATAATTCGAGCTTTTTCTTCGCGGATTTCCTGCGGGGAGTATACTATGATTTCCGTTTCGGAGATGATCTACGCTGGCATAAAAGCAGAAACTCCCGGCCACTTCGTTTACTCGAGATCAAAAGTGTAATCACTATGCATAGCAAACAGAAACTGGCTATTGTCCTGGTCACTTACAACAGGGCAGCCGACATTCGGATAACGCTGAACCAGCTGTCGACCATGCAGGATGAATTCGACCACCTTATCGTTATCAACAATTGTTCGACCGACGAAACCGGGGACGTACTTGAATCATTCAGGGACAAGTTTTCCACACCTTTTGAGACCCAGACCCTGAGCGAGAATCGGGGTGGCGCCGGAGGCTTTCACGCCGGAGTGAAGTTGGCGGTGAATCTACCTGTAGACTGGATATGGCTCAGTGATGACGACGCAATTCCGCAACCCGGTTGCTTTTCCACGCTGCTCAAATATGCAAGCTGTCAGGACAACGTCTACGGCAGTACGGCCATCGCCAAGAGTTCCAGCAGCGAGGAGCTATGCTGGCCCGTCAAGCCGCTGGACGCATCGGGCAAGCCACTGCCGGGAATGGCCAATACGAGCAACGACCTGGCGCCACAACAGGAGGTTGCGATGCTGCCATTCCTGGGGTTTATGGTCAGCAGGAAGAAAGCCCTTGAAGTCGGCCCCCCCAATGACCACTACTTCATCTCCGGGGATGACGTGGAGTATGGCATCAGGATGCAGGCATCGGGCGCGAAGCTGATCCAGATCAGGGATAGCAAGGTGATACATCCCCAGATTCCCCGCTATCTGGTCTGGTTCTTTTTCAGGCATATCTACTGCCTGCGGATGGATGCCTGGCGACGCTACTTCGATTCACGCAATCGCATCTGGAATTCCCGCCTGAGAGCGGGATATCCCGGGGCATTGGCCACCACCCTGTCGGTAATGCTCCGATTGCTGATTACCCTGGTATATGAGCCCAACAGGGGCAGCCAGATCGCCGCTTACTTTCGCGGCATTCGGGATGGCCTGTTCGATTACAATCGGAGTGGGAACCCCTCCGCCATCCTCAAAGCGCAATAAATCCGGAAACACTCGTACTTGAAACCGCGAAATGGATATCGACCCGACAACACTGCGCGGCACCCATAGTAGACTCTCCGGCCGCACAGGCCCCGCACACTCAGCAAGCCCATGAATGAGCCTCTGGTCAGCGTCGTCATTCCCACCTATAACTACTCACACTATATTGCACAGGCAATTGACAGTGTCCTGGGCCAGTCCTATCCACACATCGAGATCATCATAATTGATGACGGCTCCACCGATAATACCGATGCGGTCATCGCAAGCTACGGCAACAAAGTGCAGTATTATCCACAGACCAATCGCGGGCTGTCGGCCGCCAGAAACAAAGGCATCGCTCTGGCGAAAGGCAGCTACATCCAATTCCTGGATTCGGACGACCTGCTGGGACCGGAATCTATTGCTTCCAAGGTTCGTTATCTTCAGGAAAATCCAGGGGAGGCATTCGCGTGCGGTCCCAACCGACTCTTCTTCGACGGCAAGGGCTGGCTGTACACCCTGTTTTACAACCTCCTGGAAGGGTGGAGACTGCCCAACGAACGCGACATACTGCCAACACTCTGCTACGGAAACGTAGCTCCACCTCACGCAGTTCTCAGCCGTCTCGACCCGATTCGAACGAATGGTCTGGGTTTCGACGAAACACTGAAAGCCTGCGAGGATTACGATTTCTGGTTCCGACTGTCGCTGCTATGCGGCAAACCCGGCATTGTACGCGACGGGAGCGTCGGCTACCGCAAGCACCCGCGCAGTATGTCCAGCAACAGAAGCAATCAGCTACGCTACGATGCGACTATGATTGATCGGTGTTACCGGGCGATAGCAGCAGACCAGTTACCCGATGCCGAGCAGAAGGGCGAGTACCTGACGGCAAACCTGGCCGCAGCGCTCAAGAATTGCTACATGCTGATTCGAAGTGGCCAGTCGGAGCTTGTACGGATAGTTTGCACGCATATTGATACCCTGGTGGCCGATCTCGTCGACAATTGCAACGGGTTTCAGGCGAGACCCACCCGTTATGCTGCCGAGATGCGGGTTTTTGCATTAAAACTTTCCAGGGAGGATACAGCCTTGACTGCAGTTTCCCGAAAGTATCTAGAAAGCCTTTTTGACGCCTGGTCACTTACTACGCCGGGCTATGTTGTCGACAACCTGACATCGGGACAGGCCTTGTCTGAAGTAGTCAGTATTTTGACGCTGGATACACAGTTCATTTATTTGAAGCTCAAAAGCGCGCTTCGCATCTCTTGATGCCTCATGACAACACGCAGGTGGTTTTGTGTTAGTTACCGATGATTTCATTATGCTGAACTTCCCCAAAACCGGTAGCTCATTCGCCAGGGAGGCGATCAGGCGCGCCTATGGGTACTCCAATTCACGCCTTTCAAGGGCCCTGATAAAGCTGGGTTTCGTGACTCCCAAAATAGAGGAGCTGAGGTTTCCCAAGATCGACGAAATCTATCATTCGGACATTGTGGACCAGCATGGAACATGGCGCCAGATACCCCCTGAGCTGCAGAATAGACCGGTGCTCAGTATAAGTCGTGATCCGCTATCGCGTTATCTCTCTGCCTACAGATATGGTTGGTGGAGAAAGTATCCACCCGGTGACGCAGTGGAACTTGAGGCGCGGTACCCGGGATTTCCCGAGATAAGTTTCGAACAGTTCCTCGATATGTCGAATCACTTCGGCCTGCGCAACAGACTGGGCGGGATAGTACCGCGCATACAACTTGGACAACACACGGTGCAATTTATCCAGTTCTATTTCAGAGAGCCGGAAAAGGTGCTCAGTACAATCGACGAAGAATATATAAGCCGCGAAAAATATCGGGATGATATGGCGGACGTGACATTCCTGGAGCAGGACAATCTTCGGCACGATCTCAAGAGTTTTCTGCTGGGAGTCGGAAAGCCCGCTTCGGAGCTGGCTTTTCTCGATGAAATGGAAGAAATCAACACATCCACCGGGAGTGAAAGCATTCAGTGGCGGGAAAAAGCAGTAACCGACACAGCGGCAGTCCAGGACATCTTCATGCGAGACAGACTCATCTACTCTATCTTTCCCCACTATCGCCCGGACTGACCGTCAGCGCGTCGAAGCCAATGGATCGAGCAGGGAATGCTTGATACGCAGTATTGTTGAAAGCATGACACCCGCCAATCTTGGCCATCTGCGCAATGAGTAGGCCAATGCATGCTTGCGAGACATGAATCCATGCTCCGCCTTCGCCTTCTCGATATATTCCTGGAACTGTATATACGCATCTCTGCGCAGATAATGTATCGCGGCAAATGAGTACAGCCAGGCCCGTTTCCAGCTGAAAGATTCTCCCAGGCCAGGAAAGTCACCTTCCGCCAAGCTCACGGACTTCAGCATTGCATTTAGATATTTCTCGAAAGCGGTATCGTTACCGTAAGTATTTACATGCCATGATCCATCCCGCATTGTGCGATATATGGACATGGGAAAATCCAGGTAAAGTGCGCCACCACGCAACGAACCATACAATTCGATAAAAAAATCTCCCACCGGCGCCTGGCTGTAGAACCACGCGGGCAACAGACCCGGGACCTCCCTACGAATCATGTAGGATGATGTCGGCGCGAATGTACCGGTAGCACACTCCAGTATGTCCCTTGTTCCAAGTATTTCCCTCCCCTCGTATTGCCAGCTGGCGAATTTATCCTGTACGTCATTAACCAGGCAGTACGCTGAATGGAAACAGAAATCCAGTTCAGGGTGCGCTTCGAGGGCGTCGACCTGTCGTTGCAACTTGACATCGCATATCCAGAAATCGTCCCCCTCACAAAGAGCCAGATATGTCCCACTGGCGAACTCGGCCGCATGGAACATGGGCTTGAATCCACCTTGTGAATACCTGTTGATCGACTGGAAAACGGGTTTCACAAGCAATGGATAGCGCGAGGCGTACTGCTCAATGACAGCACGGGTTCCATCCGTGGATGCGTCGTCATGAACAATAATCTCAAAAGGGAAGGATGTTCTCTGGGCAAGGAATCCATCCAAAGCCTGTCGAATATACTTTTCATGATTGTAGGTTGTGCATACAACGCTGACCGTGCAGTTCTCGGAGTCCCTCCAATTTTGCATAATCTGCTCCTGGGTCCTCATCATGGGTAATGCCTCCCGAAAGCGGCGCCCCCAAAAATGAAACCCAGCGCCTCCTTGTACGCCGCCACCCCAAACAAAGCATTCATAATCAGGTAAGAAAACCCGCCAACAAAACAAAGAACCAGAAGCTCGCCCAAACCACCGATCTGAAAGAAATGCCCTACCAGAGCGACAACAACTGCCATCACAGCGCTCAGCAGCAAACTGGGGAAAATATCCCTGATTTGATCGAGACAACCATAGTCAAGAAACCTGCCCGTGTAATGGCCATTAATGGCGAACGCTATATAGCTCTGGATCACCCGGGAAAGGGCTATTCCGATCAAGCCATAGAAACTGCCGATCACAAGCAAAGTAATCCCCAATACCTTTTTGACAATCTCGAGTCGGAAATAGAGTTTGGCATGTCCCTGCGCCTGCAATACGCTGAGATTGATGACATGCAGTGGGTAAAGCGTACCAGCGGCACAAAGTACCTGCAGTATAGGAACCGCAGCCAACCACTTCTCTCCAAACACCTCTCTGATAAACGGCTCCGCCACCATCGCAAGACCCGTCATCGCGGGAATCATCACCAGCATCATCGAGCGCACCGAGAATCTCACACCTTCTCGCAGCCGATCCTTGTCATTCTTTGCCTCCGAAAATAGCGGGAAGGTCACGCGGGACAATATGCCAGACAACATGCTCGCCGGAAGCTGTTGCGTTGCGTCGGCGCGGTTGTAGATTCCCAGATCAGAAGGCCCGTAGAACTTACCGATCAACAATGTGTATCCTCGCTGGTAAAATGTTTCCAGCACGCCAGATGCGAATATCCAACCGCTGAAGCCCATCATATTTCGCATAGAAGCCGCACTGAATATAAACAGCGGGCGCCAGGAGCTCATAAACCAGAGCAGCGTGGTAGTAGCAATAGCTCCAGTCATCATCTGTATCGCCAGCGCCCAGACACCGTGGCCATCTCGCGCGAGATAAATACCTATACAGCCGGATATCACTGTGGAGACAACACCGATCTTCATCGGTGTCCTGAAATCCAGATTCTTGCTGTAAAGCGTACTATGTATCGAGCCCACGGCGCTGATCAGAACCATGCAAGAGATGAACCGGATGATGGGCAGCAGAATTGGCAATTCGAAAAAGCCCGCAATCCATGGCGCAAGAAGCATCAAAAGGACAGTGACCGCTGCGCCAACCGTGACGTTAAACCAGAATATCGTCGACTCATCGAGGTGTGTGGCGTCTTGCTTTTGAATCAGCGCCTGGGAAAAGCCGGCATTCACGAACAGCTGGGATATCCCCAGGAAAATCGACAAAAGCGCTATCGTGCCGAAGTCCTCTGGCAGTAGCAGTCGCGCGAGAATGACGGATACGACAAAACTAAGGCCCTGGCGAGCGAATAAATCCAGCCCACTCCAGAGTACCGCTGATCTCGCCCTGCCGCTAACCACACGTCTTTCCTAACAAATGACTGCCGGGCAAGCTGCTGACAGAATCACAAACGTAAGATCGCATTCTAACTCGCCAATCACTTCCTGAGAGCATCGTTCTTGCATCGGTTTGTCCTGGCGGATTCAACACGAAACTCTACCCAAGATGGTTTGTGCATGGGTAGATGAGACCGGGCATCAAGCCTTGGCTAGACGAGGAAATAGCCCAGACCTGCTGCCTTGGTATCGCCAATTATTGTTTCGGCGATACTGGGATTCAGCTCCACTTTCCAATCATCAACCACCGTCTTCGTCTTGAAGACCGAGTAGGGATTCTGGTCATGCCTCGTGTGGCAATCGGCCAGAAATTCCCGGGTCTGCCGAGTCATCGGCATGCCCGTGCTTTCGAAAAGCGCCTCTACGCATTGGAGGGAATCAGCGACGAGATCCGAATACCGCAGTAAATGAAAATTCTTATGGGTCTCCGCCAACTCCACAAACTTCCGGGTCACTGCCAACCAGTCATCGAAGCCCCAGTACTCACCAACAGACGTTTTCCTGCACTCGCCTGTTCGCCAATCCCGGGCTTGATTGCAGTTTTGCTTTTCAAACTCTCTATAGGACTTGAACCAGGAGTTTATGGATCCACAAGGGTGGCGCACGATACCAATAATGTGAATATTTTCGGCACAGCAAAGGTATCTTTCGAGAAGTTCATGGTGACGAGTAGTTTTGAAAGCAAGTGTGGTGGCACTGCTATGCTGGAAATCCGGATAGTACCCATCGGCATGATTTTGCTTTTGCAGGATGAAATCGTCATCCAAATCAATCAACGCACTCAAAAAATCGTTAATCTCGGAGCATGAAGAGTTTACATCGAGCTGATTCTTGAAGCGGTAGGAAAACAGAGGCTCTGTCCTGAACAAGACGCTGGGCACGCTGTTTACTATCTGTCCTAACCAGCTTGTTCCTGACCTCGGCATTCCGGCGATAATAACAGTCTTCAAATTTCTACAAGACCTCTATCAGGCAATCAAACCTGTAGTGACTGGTGTAAAGAGACTCTGACTGGGGGATAATTCTCACGCGCAGACCGTAGGCATCACCAAGATGACTAAGATAGTCTCGATGAAACCAGGTTCCCATTGGATCACCCGACACCATCAGTGCCTCCAATAGCTCACAGCGGCGGGAGCGAGAATTGTAGAAATGCCATTTCTTTTCCTCGTCGGGAATACCCCCGATAAAGACTCTGCTGCCACTCAAAAATGATGATTTGAAGAAATGCATGAAATCACGCAACTTGTTGTACTCAACATGCTGAATAACCTCGTACATATATGCCTTGTTGCAATTGAAATTCAGTGCATCGACATCAAGAATATCTGATCTGATGTATGTCAGATTCTCTGCAGAACTGTTCTCCAACGCGCTTTCGTAAAGCCCCTGATTCTGCTCGACCCCAATTACACGTGAAACTTTCGGTGCGATTACACGCGTTACCAAACCGTTCCCACAACCGATATCCATTACCGTGTCACCGGAACATAGACCTAGAGCAGATGTGATTCCAGTAGCAATCAATCGCAATTGCTCCTCTCCGACCGGTTGGCCCTGGATGGTTTTTCCCACTTGTCGGTAGAGGTCACTGCTTTTTGAGACTCTCTCGTTATAGTAGTGCTGTACTTTACTCATCTGTCAGATCTTCTTTCCTGGCAATCTGATACTCGTTTAACAAATTATCCCTGATTTCAGAGATCGAGTTCCACATCAGTACATCTATCAACGAAAGCCCTGGCACAAATCCATCCCTTCTCTGAGAGTACTCCCGTAGCAGCGGCCGGTGAAAGCGAATTTTTATACCCACATCCTCGTACTCTTGTTCCTCGAAAAGCCCAGCACCGCCATAAGGATTGATATATTCCGAAGCGTTCATTTTTTCACATATACGTAACGCCCACTGCCCAGGGTGCTCAATCTCACCCAGTTCCAGGCCCATCTCGGATTGCACAGTCAGTTTCGTGTCGATTTCAAGAAGGTCGGCAGTCTTCTTTAATAGAGCAACCAGAAACCGGGAGAGGTTGGTTTCACTTGTTTCGAAACAATCACCCAGGAAGTCTACGGTCTGATTATAATGCGGTGCCTTCCTCTTGTAGGAGGTGAGCTTTCCCATTATCTGATCTCTCCAGTTAACCCGGGCATTGATTTCAATATCACATATTTTATCAAATTGGCGGCGCTTACTCAGAGGCACAGTTATGTACTGCCACTCCTTTTTGATGTCCGGGTGCAAGATCCTGTTCCTGTTGACCCAGCCTTTATCAATAAACTGTATATCGTCAAATACAACCCAATGGTCAACAATACTCATCAGCTGAAAATAGCCAATATATGGAAAAAAGTAAGGCTGCATTATCGCGAGTTTCATGACTGCTCGACGACCACTCCGATTACATCGTCAACGTGTTCGTTCTCGAGGCCAGGGTAGATTGGCAGGCAAAGTACTGATTCTGCAATACCCCGGGCAACTACCAATTTGCCGGCATCTGCACTGGGAAGTCCCCGATACATTGGCATATCGCTGATCAAGGGATAAAAGTAGCGCCGGCAATTGATACCGGCATCCTTCATCTTCTGATACAACTCATCGCGACTTAGCGGGTATTCGTTACTGATAAAAATTGGCATATAGGATGAATTGCCGTCCAGTTCTGATATGTCTGGCAGCATTGAAATACCGGAGGTATCAGCAAATCCGGCCCGATAACGCGCCTCGATTTCCCTGCGCCGGGAGATTGCCTGCTCAACATACTTGAGCTGTAACAATCCCAGCGCCGAGCTGAATTCATTCATCTTGCCGTTGATTCCGGGGGCCATGACCGTCACTTCGTTGGCGAAACCGAAGTTTTTCAGGTAGTCGATTCTCTGCTTGGTCTTGGCATCCGGGCAGACGATCGCGCCGCCCTCGAAGGTATTGAATACCTTGGTCGCGTGAAAGCTGAGAACAGACAGATCGCCGTGGCGCAGCAGGCTTTCGCCCTGATGGCGCACGCCGAAGGCATGGGCGGCATCGTAGATAACCTTGAGTCCGTAGGTATCCGCAATCTGTTGAATGCGCTCCACTGCGCAGGGATTACCGTAACAATGCACGGGGAGAATTGCGGTGGTTTGCGGCGTAATGGCTTCTTCAATCCGGTCGGGGTCGAGATTACAACTCGTGGGGTCGATATCGACGAAAACCGGTGTAATGTTATTCCACAGCAGGGAATGGGATGTGGCGACGAATGAATAGGGGGTGGTTATGACCTCCCCGGTAATCCGCAGCGTCTGCAACGCGGTGACGAGTGCAATCGTGCCATTTGTGAACAGTGCCAGGTGGTCGACACCCAGGTAGTCACAGAGCGCCTTCTCCAGTTGCTGGTGAAAGGGGCCTTTATTGGTCAGTACCTTGCTGTCCCAGATTTGCTGCAGGTAGGGAATAAACTCTTCGAACGGGGGAAGATCAGGCTGGGTAACGTAGATGGGCTTGGTACTCATGGTGCTCCTTAAAAGCTGACAGGATTCAGGCCCCGCCCTGTATTCAGGCCGGTCACACAGTAGCACCTTCGAAAAGATCGACCAAGCGTGCCTCCCAAGCCAGGTCTCTGGCAGCTAATATATAAATCCGCGCTCATCTCACAGTGTCGCTATTTGTTATACTTCCGCTTTCAGGATTTCCACAAAAAGAGACCCCAATGTCAGCAAAAAAACGAGCCCCTGGCTTCGCCGACACACTAACGGAACTCGAAGCCCTGGTAGACCGCCTCGAGGACACTGATACCCCGCTGGAGCAATCGCTCAAGGATTTCGAAAGTGGTGTTCAGCTTATCCGGCAGGCGCAAAAAGCGCTACAGGAAGCCGGTCAAAAAGTACAAATGCTACTGGATCAGGGTGGAGAACCTGTCGCCGTAACAATGGCGGAAGTGGACCCCGCCGGCGCCGAGGAAGATCTGTGACAGCAGCGCTGCAAGGTTTCATGCAGGCGGCGGTGCGCAGATGCGAAAAGGCTTTAGCCGGGATTGGAAGCGGGTCCCCGACTCCCGAGGTCGCCGCCGGCGCTGCGCTCAATCAACTGGAATCGGCGGTGGCTTACGCGCTGGGTGCCGGCGGCAAGCGCATTCGTCCCTGCCTGGTGTACGCTACTGCTCAAGCTGTCAGCCAGCCAGATTCCACCTGCGCAGCCCTGGACCACGCGGCCTGCGCGATTGAGCTTATCCACACCTATTCCCTGCTCCACGACGATCTTCCCGCCATGGACGACGATGACCTCCGCCGCGGCAAACCCACCCTGCACAAGGTCTATGACGAGGCTACCGCAATACTGGTGGGAGATGCCCTGCAAGCCCGCGCCTTTGAGTTGGCAGCGGATGCGCCCGGGCTTTCCGATAAGCAAAAAGTACGCATTATCAAGGTATTAGCCAGGGCTGCAGGCACCCAGGGCATGGTCGGCGGCCAGTTTATTGACATTGCTGCCACGGGCACGGACATCAGCCTGGATCACCTGCAGACCATGCACACCCTCAAAACCGGCGCCCTGATACGCGCCGCCCTGTTAATCGGCGGTGTCGCCGCCAGCGCCACCGAAGAGCAGTTATCGGCGCTGGATCAATATGGCTGTCATATCGGGCTCGCATTCCAGGTCGTAGACGATATTCTCGACGTGGAGGGGGACACCCAGACCCTGGGAAAAACCCGCGGCAAGGATGGTGAGGCCAGCAAACCGACCTACGTGAAACTGCTGGGACTTGAGGGCGCAAAAACAGAAGCCCGGCGCCTGCAGGCCGCGGCGCTACAGGCCCTGGAGGGTTTCGGGGAGTCTGCAAATCACCTGCGGGACCTGGCCTGTTTCATAGTCGAGCGCGACCGCTGATCGCGGCGCCCTAGCCATCGAAAAAATGCCCCAGCTTGCCGGCCTTGGTCGTCAGGTACTTTTCGTTGTGGGGATTGCGGTCGGTGTGCAGGGGAATGCGCTCGGTGACTTCGACACCCGCCTCCACCAGCGCTGCGACCTTGCGCGGGTTATTGGTCATCAATCGAACCGCCGCTATCTTCAAGTGCCGGCACATCGGGGCCAGCATGCTGTAGTCCCGCATATCGGCGCCAAAGCCCAATTGTTCATTGGCCTCGACAGTGTCAGCACCCTCGTCCTGCAACTTGTAGGCCTTGATCTTGTTGAGAAGGCCTATGCCACGACCCTCCTGGCGCAGGTAGAAAAGGGCTCCGCGACCTTCTGCCGCGATGGCCTTGAGAGCTGCCTGCAACTGGTTACCGCAATCACAACGCATGCTGAACAGGGCGTCGCCGGTAAGGCATTCCGAATGCACACGGGCGAGGACCGGCTCACCATTGCCAATATCGCCCATGGTGAGTACCACGTGCTCCTTGTTGGAAGCCGGGTCCTCGAAACCGTGCATCCAGAAATCGCCCCACAGGGTGGGGAGACGTGAAGATTCTACGTAGCGTGTCGTCACTCGGGGAATCCGGCGGGAAAGGCCGCACATTCTACCAGCTTTATGGCGCTCGGCGCGAGCCGGGAGAGGGGCTTACCAGGCACGGGACAGGGATAGCACTCCGCCTGTTTCCTGCATCTTGACGTGCCGCAGATAGGTCATGCCCAGGAGAATGATGGACGGAAATTCTCCCTCGACCACGGTGGCTTCCACGTTGTCGACCCTGATACCGCCAACATCGACGGAACCCAGGCTGACCAGTCTCGCGGCCACCGAGCCACTGGCGGTCTCCACCCGGGTCGGGGAGCCGGCGGCCGGGTCTACACCAAGCGCTTTGGCATGGTTTGAATTCATCGCGACAATGTTCGCACCGGTGTCCACCAGCACCGCCATACTGCGTCCGTTAATACTGGCGGTCGTCTGGTACTGCATCTTGGCATCACGCGGAATACTGACTACCTTCGACTCGACAGCCTCATAACGGGTGCCGATACGCCTGGAGACACCCACGACCATGGTTTCACCGTCTACCTTTATCGTGGCCGTGCGCGAGTAGGCCGCCACCAGGGTTACCCCTTTATAGGACTGCCCCGCCTTGAGCATCTTGCGCTCACCGTATATCTGCAACACCGCGGCATCGGTAAAGAGCGCTTCCACCTCTATCGGCGGCGGTGCGGACCATGCTGCCGAGGTCAGCAGCAGGCTGGCGCCCAGTGCCAATGCCGCCAGGTTTTTCGGCATTTTCCCTCCTCAGCAATCGCGTCTACAGAATCCACAGGGCCAGGTGCAGTGTGCCACAGGCCATGACACCTGCGAAAATATCATCAATCATAATCCCGAAACCACCCTTTACCTTCCGGTCCAGATGGCTGATGGGCCAGGGTTTGACGATATCGAACACCCGGAACACCACAAAACCGGCCAGCATCCACACCCAGTCCACCGGCATCGCCCAGAGGGTAATCCAGTAGCCGACAAACTCGTCCCAGACGATGCCAGGATGATCGTGCACCTTGAGTTCTCGGCTGGCAGCGCCGCAAATCCATATACCCAGCAGGGCCGCCGTAACCACAAAGACGCTGTACCAGAGCAAAGACCAGTCATCAATCAACCAGTAGAGCGGCACGGCCACCAGGGTACCGGCGGTGCCGGGCGCCCACGGGGACAGGCCACTGCCAAACCCGAACGCGAAAAACTGCACAGGGCTGCGAAATGGCGTCGGCTTGTGTACCGCGCCGGCGTGGTCAGCATGTCGGCTCATGAATGTCCCCCGCCCTCAAAAGTGCTGGTAACCCGGCGCAATGTCAAGGCCGGGGCCGCAGTCGACACCCTCCCCGGCGACCACCTCCCCGATGCGGGTACATCCGGGCGGGGCCTGCGCAGTGGCAGGCAGGCAAAAACACAGCTCGTAGTCATCGCCGCCGGCCAGCGCCCAGCGCCTGACCTGCCCGGCGCTGGCATGCGAGGCCAGCGCCGGTGACAGCGGCAACAGTTCCGGTTCGATGACCAGTTTGACCCCACTGGCGGCGGCGATATGTCCCGCGTCCGCCAGCAGGCCATCCGAGATATCGATGGCCGCGCTAGCCTTGCCCAGCAACTCCCGCCCCAACGCCAACCTGGCGCGGGGACGATTGAAGCGGTGCAGCAGGTATTCGGCATGGTCGGGAGTTGGCTGCCACTGACCGGTCAGCACGGCCAACCCCCCAGCGGCGTCGCCCAGGTACCCCGATACGTAAACGACATCGCCAACTGTGGCGCCACCGCGCAGCAACGCCTCTCCGGATGGCAGCGCCCCCAGTACCTGCACGGTAATCGTCAGGGGACCCCGGGTAGTATCGCCTCCCACCAGCGGCAGCCGGTATTCGCTCACCGCCTCAGCCAGGCCCTGGCTGAAAGTCTGCAACCAGAGTTCGTCCGCCGCCGGCAGGGTGAGCGCCAGAGTCATACCCAGGGGGCGGGCCCCCATGGCCGCAAGATCGCTGGCGGCGACGGACACGGCACGAAACCCGATGTCCTCGGGAAAACTGTCCGCCGGAAAATGTACGCCCTCCACCATCGTGTCCACCGAGGTGGCCAGGCGCTCCCCCGCGTCGAGGTGCAAAATGGCGCAATCGTCTCCCACGGACAGGTCCACGGCTGCGCCGCGCCCCAGGGCGGAAAAATAGCGATAGATGAGGGAAAACTCCGAGACAGGCATCAGGATGCCGCGTCGATCTCGACCTTGCGAAGTTCGCGGGCGGCCTTGTCCAGCACGCCATTGATGTACTTGTGACCATCCGTCGCACCAAACTTTTTGGCCAGGGCAACGGCTTCGTTGATCACGACTTTGTAGGGGACGTCGAGCCGATGGGCCAACTCGAAAGTACCCATGCGTAACAGGGTGCGCTCGATGGGATCCAGGTCTGACAGTTTGCGATCCAGCAGCGGCTCGAGCCGGGCCTCCAACTCGTCCACGCACGCGGGAACCCCGTGCAGCAGTGACTGGAAATACTCTAGATCCACATGATTGAAATCGTAATCGGCGCGAAATTCCGCCTCGATAGCCGCCAGTGGGGCAGACGCCATATGCCACTGGTAGAGGGCCTGCATACCGTAGTGACGGGCCTTGCGACGCTCGGCCGCGAGAGTATTGCGCGCGGAAGTGCCCACTCAGCCGATCTTGCCCAGCAGGCTGACCATTTCCAGGGCGGACATGGCAGCCTCTTCGCCCTTGTTGCCAGCCTTTGTGCCCGAGCGCTCCACCGCCTGCTCGATTGAATCCACCGTCAGCACGCCGAATGAGATAGGCACACCGTACTCCATGCTTACATGGGCGATGCCCTTGGTGCACTCGCCGGCGACATACTCAAAGTGCGGTGTACCACCGCGAATGACCGCGCCCAGTGCGATAATGGCGTCGACCCCGCCGCTGGCCGCCACCTTTTTACAGACCAGCGGAATTTCGAACGCGCCGGGGGCACGCACTACGGTGATGTGCTTTTCATCCACGCCGTGGCGGCGCAGGGTATCGATGGCTCCGGCGAGCAGGTGTTCCACGACAAAGCTGTTCCAGCGCCCCACTACCAGCGTGTATTTGCCCTTGCCACCGGTAAAATCGCCTTCAATGGTTTTTATATCACTCATTCTTCCTGTTCCTTCTCAATCGACACGGCCCGCGATCACTGCCCGGGCTGGACAAAATCCAACACTTCGAGGCCGAAGCCGGAAATCGCATTGTACTTGATCGGCGCGCCCATCAGGTGGATTTTTCCCACCCCAAGATCCTTGAGGATCTGCGAGCCAAGGCCCACGGTGGTATAGCTATCGGGGGTCATTATTCCGGGGGCAGGGGTCTTCCCCAGCGCCAGATCGACACTGGACAGCAACTGCTCCGGACTCTCGCTACGTACCAGCAGCACGATCACCCCACGGTCACTCTCGGCCACCGCCTTCAGGCAATTTGCCATATTCCACCCTTGCGGCCCCTCGATCCGGGTGGAGACCAGGTCGCGCATGGCGGACTGCACATGCACTCTCACCAGCGTGGGCTGCTCCGGCACGATATCGCCGCGGGACAGCGCCAGATGCACCTCGCCGGCGGTCTGGTCGCGATAGGCGGTCAGTTTGAATTCGCCGTAACCGGTCTGCACGACGCCCTCGCGAATACGCCGTATGGTGCGCTCGTTGGCCAGGCGAAAATGGATAAGGTCGGCTATGGTGCCAATCTTCAGCTGGTGCCTGTCGGCGAACTCACGCAGGGCGGGGCCGTCCGCCACCATCCCTTCAGGAGTCAGGATGTCGGCAATCACCGCGGCCGGGAGCAACCCCGCCAGGCGCGCGTAATCGGAAGCTGCCTCGGTGTGACCGGCGCGGGTCAACACGCCGCCGGGCATGGCTGCCAGCGGAAAAATATGGCCGGGCTGAACGATGTCCTGCGGCTTCGCGAACGGCGCCACCGCCGCCTGTACAGTACGGGCGCGATCGGCGGCCGAGATACCGGTGTCGATTCCTTCGGCAGCCTCGATCGATAGGGTGAAGTGGGCTTTTTCACCCAGCCCCTCGTCCACCATCGGCGGCAGGTCAAGCTGGCGGCAGCGATCCTCGGTCAGGGTGAGGCACACCAGGCCGCGGGCCTGGCGCGCCATGAAGTTCACGTGGCCGGCATCACAGTGCTCGGCGGCAACCATGACCACGCCTTCATTGTCGCGGTCGGCATCATCGTCCAACAGCACGACCATGCGCCCCTGGCGGATGTCGCTGATCAATTCCTCGACTGTATTCAAACCTTGTTACCTGTTCCAGAAGGCGGCGCCGTGCCGCGCAGAAAACCATTGTCGGCCAGTGTCGCCATAGACAGCCCCGTAGCTGGCGCCGACCGGGCCGCGGCATCGCCCAACACAAGACGCTCCAGGTAGCGGGCGATGACATCCACCTCGAGGTTGACCTGAGTGCCGGGGCCATACTCGCCGAACACCGTCTCCGCCATCGTCTGGGGAATGATATTGAGTTCAAACAGCGCTCCGGACACCGCATTTACCGTAAGGCTGGTGCCGTCCACGCAGATACTTCCCTTGTGGGCGATATATTTTGCCAGCGCATCCGGTGCGCGAATCTCCACTCTTACCGAACGCCCGTCCGGCTGCAGGCTGACCACTTCACCCACGCCATCGACGTGTCCGCTGACGATATGCCCGCCCAGGCGGCTGGCCGGGGTGAGCGCTTTTTCCAGGTTCACCCTGGCCCCCACTTGCAGCTTGCCCAGGGTGGTGAAGTTGAGCGTTTCCACCGACACATCGGCCCAGTAGCCGTCGCCGGGCAATTCGATCACCGTGAGGCAGACACCGTTGGTGCAGACACTGTCTCCCAGCACCAGGTCGTCCAGCGCCAGCTTGCCGGTGTGGATGCGCAGGCGCAGGTCGCCGCCGCTCGGCTGCATGGCCGCAACCTTGCCAACCGCCTGGATAATCCCTGTAAACATAGTTTTCCTCTGTTACTCACGGCTCAGGCGGGCTTCACCACCAAACGCCAGTCCTGGCCGATCTTGCGAACGTCGTCGATGTGCAACTGCACCTTGTCCGCCATATCGTCCAGGGGAAGGCTCAACAGGGGCCGCGCGCGGTCGCCCAGAAGTGCCGGCGCCATATAGACGATCAATTCATCCAGCAGGCCTTCCCGCAGCAGCGCCCCCGCCAGGCGGGGGCCAGATTCTACCAGAATTTCGTTGCATTGCCGCGCGCAGAGCTCCGTCATTAACTGTCGTAAATCCAGGCCATGTTCGCCCGTGCCCAGCGCCGAGAACTCGACGCCCGCCCGCGCCAGGCCCGCCGGCACCGCTGCGCCGGCAGCGTGGCACAGTAGTGAGGAACCCTCACCGCCCAGCACCCGGGCGTGCGGCGGCGTGCGCAAGCCGGAATCGAGGATTACACGCAAGGGCTGTCGCGCCGCGGCCAGTAGCGCCTGCTCCGCGGGTAAATCCAGCTCTGCGGGACGCACGGTGAGCGCGCAGTCATCGGCCAGCACCGTCCCCACGCCGGTGACGATGGCGCAACTCGACGCGCGCAGGCGCTGCACATCCCGCCGCGCAGAGGGACCCGTGATCCATTGACTCTGGCCAGAGGCCATGGCGGTACGGCCATCCAGCGACATGGCCAGCTTTACTCGAACCCGGCCGCGGCCGCGGGTCATGCGGGCAATAAAACCCGGGATCAGCTGGCGAGCCTCGGCCTCCAGCGGGCCGCACTCGACCTCGACACCGGCGGCGCGCAATTTCCGCAGGCCACTTCCCGCCACTTGCGGGTTGGGGTCCTGCATGGCCGCAACCACTCTGCGCACCCCGGCGGCTATCAGGGCATCGGCGCAGGGTCCGGTTTTGCCGTGGTGACTGCAGGGTTCCAGGGTGACGTAGGCAACTGCATTCCGGGCATCCCCCGCCGCCTCCAGCGCTACGATTTCAGCGTGACTACCCCCGGCGGGCCGGGTGTAGCCTTCGCCGATGATTTGCCCGTCACGCACCAGCACACAGCCGACATGAGGATTGGGCATGGCCGAGAACTGGCCGAGCCGGGCCAGCTGCACGGCGCGTGCCATCATAGCGGTGTCGAATGCGCGATCCATCATGCGACGGGTAAACTCAGTCGACGTTCTTGGACACAGGCTCGGCTTCAAGTCGCTCGATGGTGTCGCGAAACTCGGAGATATCCTGGAAACTGCGATAGACCGAGGCAAAGCGCACATAGGCAACCTGATCCAGCTGTTTCAAATGGTCCATTACCAGTTCACCCAGCACCCGGGATCCCACCTCGCGCTCTCCGGTCGCTCGCAGATCATGCTTGATCTGATTGATGACAGCCTCGATACGTTCCACCGACACCGGTCGCTTCTCGAGTGCCCGCAGAAAACCGGCGCGCAGCTTGCCCTCGTCAAAAGGCTCGCGACTGCCGTTCTGCTTGATCAGGCGCGGCATGACCAGTTCTGCCATCTCATAGGTTGTGTAGCGCTCTGCGCAGCTCAGGCACTCGCGTCGTCGCCGCACCTGATCGCCATCCGCGACCAGCCTCGAATCTATGACCTTGGTATCCTCGGCACCACAAAATGGACAGTGCATGGCTTTGCCTCATTGTTCTAAGTAGCTGAAGATTAACACATTTGTGTGCAACAAAGCTGCCACCCTGGCAACTGCTGATCCGTTGCAAGCGCGCATCAGCGGTGCACCATGACACAGCAGGCGAGTTCATTCATAATGACCCGCACGCTGCGTACAAAACCATTCAGCGCAATAAGAGTGAATCATAGGTGATGCTGGATCATAAGGCGGTATCCGAACTGATCGGTTCGGACCTGTCGTGTTCACACGAGTTTGACACGTCCTGCGAAACCTGTCGCATGCGCGTGCTGTGCCTGCCGGCGGCCCTGGACCCACACCAGCTCGAGATACTGCAAAGCATCATAGAACAGCCCCGCGCCCTGCCGGCCGGGGAGCACCTCTACCACCAGAACCAGCATTTTACCGCTCTCTACGCCGTACTCGCTGGCAGTATCAAGACCTATACCGCTCATGAGGACGGCTGGATCAGGATTACCGGCTGCCACTTGCCCGGTGATATCTTCGGCTTTTCCGGGATCGAGGAGTCCCACTACCGCAGCACCGCCCGGGCGCTGGAGGACTCACTGGTGTGCGAGATACCCTTCGAAGATCTCGAGGGCCTGTGTCGCAAGATTCCCGACCTGCAGTCCCGCCTGTTTCACATGATGAGCCAGCGCCTGGTAGAGGATCACGAACTGGCCGCCCAGTTCATTCACAAGCGGCCTGCCCGCAAGCGGATAGCGGCGTTCCTGCTGGGCTTGTCGACACGTGCGGCGCGCCGCGGCGATTCCACCACGGAAATTCACCTGCCGATGTCTCGCACCGACATCGGCAACTATCTGGGGATAACCCTGGAGACGGTTTGCCGGGAGCTCGCACGCCTGGAAAAGCTCGGCGTAATCGCGCTGCAGAAACGGGAACTGACCATTCTCGACCTGCCGGGCCTGCGCGAGCTGATTTGTAAAGCGAAAAGCTGAGCGCCCGCTAGTCGCGGTAGACCGGGAAGCGGGCGCAGATCTCGAGCACCTTTTCCTTTACCGACGCAATCACCTGCTCGGAGCCGCCATTTTCCAGCGACTCCAGCACATCGCACATCCAGCCAGTCAACTCCACTGTCTCCGCCTCGCCGAAACCGCGGGTGGTAATCGCAGGTGTGCCGACACGCAGGCCGGAGGTGACAAACGGCGAGCGCGGATCGTTGGGCACCGCATTCTTGTTCACGGTGATATTGGCATCGCCAAGCGCCGCATCGGCGTCCTTGCCAGTGTAGGGCTTGCCTATCAGGTCGACCAGCATCAGGTGATTATCCGTGCCGCCGGAGACAATATTGATTCCCCGCGCGATAAACGTTGCGGCCATCGCCCTGGCATTGGCGACTACCTGCTTCTGGTAGGCGACAAACTCCGGGCTCGCGGCCTCCTTGAAACTCACCGCCTTGGCGGCAATGACGTGCATCAGGGGGCCGCCCTGGCCGCCAGGGAACACCGCCGAATTGAATTTCTTCGCCAGTTCTTCGTTGGCCCTGGCCAGAATGATACCTCCGCGTGGGCCGCGCAGGGTCTTGTGAGTAGTGGAGGTGACAACATCGGCAAAGGGTACCGGGTTCGGGTACACGCCGGCGGCCACCAGGCCAGCCACATGGGCCATATCGACCATCAGGTAGGCACCGACCTGATCGGCGATCGCGCGAAACCGGGCCCAGTCCATAACCCGCGAGTAGGCCGAAAAACCCGCGATAATCATTTTGGGCTTGTGTTCCAGGGCCAGCGCTTCCACCTGCTCGTAGTCCACCTCGCCGGTCGCACTGTCGAGTCCGTATTGCACTGCGTGATACATCTTGCCGGAAAAATTGACGCTGGCGCCGTGTGTGAGGTGGCCGCCGTCCGCCAGGCTCATGCCCAGCACGGTGTCACCGGGAACGCACAGGGCCTGGTAAACGGCCGAGTTTGCCTGGGAACCGGAGTGCGGTTGCACGTTGGCATAGTCTGCGCCAAACAGGGCCTTGGCGCGCTCGATAGCCAGCGCCTCAGCCTTGTCCACATACTCGCAACCTCCGTAGTAGCGTTTGCCGGGGTAGCCTTCGGCATACTTGTTGGTCAGCACCGTGCCCTGGGCCTGCAGCACTCTCGGGCTGGCATAGTTCTCCGAAGCGATCAGCTCGATATGCTCCTCCTGGCGGCGCTCTTCCTCACGAATGGCTGAGAATATCTCGTCGTCGAACCCTTCAATGCTCATGTTTTTGTCGAACATGGTTTTCCCCTGGCTGGTTGGCGGGGGCGACTGGCATCGCCCCGAATTGAAAGCGGCGCATTCTACCCCAAACGTGCCCCCCAGATAAGGGTGTTGAGGCGCAATCCGCCTTCCATGAGCAGCGGAGGGCCACTCAGCGGCAGAACGTGCTAAAGTTCCCGACCAGCGGGAAGGAAAATCCCGCCACAGTGCACTTATGAACGAGGAGCGCACGGACACAGGAACCGGATTGACGGATATCGGAGCCAGGGCACTGCTGGCTATCGCGCGGCTGCAGTGCCCCGGTAATGCGCGCTGCAACCGCTGTTCACAACCGGCACGATCTTCTCCGGGTGGTTCATGTACAACTGCACATGAAACATTTTCATAGCCTACTGAATCAAAGGCGGTAACTTAAACATGACCATCCGCGTTGCCATCAATCATCGCACTTCCTACAAGTTCGACCGGCCCGTGCGCCTGACGCCACACACCGTGCGCCTGCGGCCGGCGCCCCACTCGCGCACACCGATTCACGCCTACAGCCTGAAAATAAAGCCCGAGGAACACTTCATCAACTGGCAGCAGGATGCTTTCGGCAACTATCTGGCGCGACTGGTCTTTCCGGATAAGTGCACCGAGTTCGAGGTAGACGTCGAAGTCGTTGCCGACATAACGACCATCAACCCCTTCGATTTTTTTGTGGAGGAGTACGCAGAGAAATTCCCTTTCCAATACCCGCCCCAGCTCAAGGGAGAATTGCTGCCCTACCTGGAGACGCTGGAGGGCGGCCCCCTGTTCGAGGCGTTCCTGGCAGCAGTGAATATCGAGAAGCGCCCCGTCAATGACTTCCTGGTGGAGATCAACCAGCAGGTGCAGGCGGCGATTGAATACCTGGTCCGCCTCGAGCCCGGCATCCAGACACCGGAAGAGACCCTGGAAAAAGCCAAGGGGTCGTGCCGGGATTCCGCCTGGCTACTGGCCCAGTTGCTGCGCCACCTGGGCTTGGCGGCGCGCTTCGCCTCCGGCTACCTGGTACAGCTGAGGCCGGATGAAAAGTCGCTGGACGGCCCCTCCGGCGCCGCCGAGGACTTCACCGACCTGCACGCCTGGTGCGAAGTTTACCTGCCAGGCGCTGGCTGGGTGGGGCTGGACCCCACTTCCGGCCTGTTCGCCAGCGAGGGTCACATACCGCTGGCGTGCACACCCAACCCGGTGTCCGCGGCACCGATTGTCGGCGCCACCGACAAGTGTGAAGTAGAGTTCGATTTCAGCAATACCGTCGAGCGCATCCTCGAAGACCCCCGTGTCACCAAACCCTATAGCGAGGAGCAGTGGCAGCACATCCTGGCTCTGGGCAAGGCCGTGGACCAGGAGTTTGAGGCGCAGGACGTCCGCCTGACCATGGGCGGCGAACCGACCTTTGTCTCCATTGATGACATGGAATCCGCCCAGTGGAACACCGATGCCCTGGGCGATGACAAGCTCAGCCTGGCAAAAACCCTGCTGCTGCGCCTGCGCGACCGCTTCGCGCCTCACGGCCTGCTGCACTATGGCCAGGGCAAGTGGTATCCCGGCGAAGAGGTACCGCGCTGGGCGCTGGGGGTGTTCTGGCGCAAGGATGGCGAGCCGCTGTGGAACAACGCCGCACTGCTGGCCCGGGTCGACAAGGACTACGGCCACGACATCAAAACTGTCGCCCGTTTTGGCCAACAGCTGTGCGATCTGCTGGCAGTACCGCGCAAATGTTGCCAGCCCGCCTATGAAGACGGCCTCTACTACCTGCTGCAGGAACAGAATCTGCCCAAGAACCTGGATGTGCTCGCCCAGAAACTCAAGGGAAATCTCGATCGCAGGCGCCTCGCCCGACTGATAGAGCGGGGCTTCGATGTACCCACCGGGGTGGTAATCCCGTTGCGCCGCAGCACCGGTTGGCCGGTTGCGGAGGACGGCAAGAACTGGCACTCCAGCCTGTGGCCAATGAAGCGTGAACGCATCACCCTGATTCCCGGGGACTCCCCCATGGGCCTGCGCCTGCCGCTTAACGATTTGCCCGAACTCGCAAAAAAAGCCGACCTGATTCCCGCTCAACGCGATCCCTTCGAGCCGCGCGAGGAGTTGGTCAAGCGTACGGATATGCAGTTTGGCGGCCCCGGGGAGACCTCACCGGAAGAGTTGCCCGACCCGGACGACTATGAAGCGGTGGTACGCACCGCGCTCTGCCTGGAAGTGAGAGGCGGCCGCCTGCACGCCTTCATCCCGCCACTGGAATACCTGGAGGATTACGTCGAGTTGGTGGCGGCCATTGAAAATGCCGCCACAAAACTGAGCGTGCCCCTGGTGATCGAGGGCTACGAACCTCCGCGGGACCCGCGCCTGCAGAAACTGCTGGTCACCCCGGACCCCGGCGTCATCGAGGTCAACGTCCACCCCTCCAATAACTGGGAGGAACTGGTGGAAACCACCACCGCCCTGTACGAGGAGGCCCGCCTCTCCCGCCTGTCTACCGAGAAGTTCATGCTCGACGGACGCCATACCGGCACGGGGGGCGGCAACCACATCACCCTCGGGGGAGCCGTCCCCGCCGACAGCCCGATGCTGCGCCGCCCGGACCTCCTGCGCAGCCTGATCACCTATTGGCAGCACCACCCCAGTCTTTCCTACCTGTTCTCGGGTATGTTCATCGGACCCACCAGCCAGGCCCCGAGGGTGGACGAGGGCCGCGACGAAATGCTGTATGAGCTGGAGGTGGCGTTTTCCCAGATGGCCGACGGTGAGGTGCCGCAGCCCTGGTTGGTGGACCGCCTGCTGCGCAACCTGCTGATCGACGTGACCGGCAACACGCACCGCGCCGAGTTCTGCATAGATAAACTGTATTCGCCCAGCAGCGCCACCGGCCGCCTGGGAATCCTTGAATTCAGGGGGTTCGAAATGCCGCCCCACAGCCGCATGGCGCTGGTACAGGCGCTGTTGTTGCGCTGCCTGGTGGCTCGCTTCTGGAAGAAGCCCTATCACAAGCCCCTGGTGCGCTGGGGCACCGAGCTACACGACCGCTTCATGTTGCCGCACTACATCTGGGAGGATATGAAATATGTCGCCCAGGATCTGAACGCCAACGGCTATCCGTTCGAACTCGACTGGCTGGCGGCCTTCGAGGAGTTCCGGTTTCCCCACTACGGCAGGGTGCAACTGGACGATATCGAGCTGGAGCTGCGCTGGGCGGTGGAGCCCTGGCATGTGCTGGGCGAGGAAACCACCAGCTTCGGCACCTCACGCTATGTCGATTCCTCGGTGGAGCGCCTCCAGATCAAGGGCACAGGGTTGACAGAGGGGCGTTACGTGGTGTCCTGCAATGGCCGCAGGGTTCCCATGCGCAGCACCGGCCGCCACGGCGAGTACGTGGGCGGTGTACGTTATCGCGCCTGGCAACCGCCCTCAGCCCTGCACCCGTTGATCGGCGTTCACGTACCGCTGACGTTCGACCTGATCGACACGTGGAACGGGCGCTCTATCGGCGGCTGCACCTACCATGTTTCCCATCCGGGCGGCCGCAGCTACGAAACCTTTCCGGTCAACTCACTGGAAGCGGAATCGCGGCGCATCAACCGCTTCGACACGGTCAGCCATACCCAGGGGCCGTTCCTGCCCCAGCCAGAGGTGAATGCCCTGCGGGAGTTCTTTCCCAACCAGAGCCCGCCCAGGCCCATGGAGCCCCCTGCCGAGGAATCCCCCGGGGAATACCCCTACATCCTGGACATGCGCAACCCCCCGAGGCGGTAGGGTTGCGCACGTAATGCGGCAGGGTCGCGCACGCAATAGAGGTGTGACTCACGCAATGCGTATATACTTCAGCCGATTGAGGCGGCGGGCCATAGGGTCCGCTTGCCGGTGAAAATCGCAGCAGGAACCCTCTTTTGTCACAAGCCATTACCACTTCCGCCTTGCCGCAAAGCCAGACGCAGGGCCAGGCCCAGGCCACCAAGCCGCTGAACTATAGCGTTCCCGCGGGGCTGGTGGACGAGGTCCACGCCGCGGACGGCAGTATCAAACCGCAATGGGCCTACCTGCTTGCCAGCCTCGGTGATCTCGGCCCTCAGGTGTTGCAGGAGCGCGAAGAGAAAGCCCAGCGCATTTTGCGGGACGACGGCGCCACCTACAACCTGCACGGCGAGGATGTCAGTCCCAGCAACACCTGGGAGCTGGATGCGGTCCCCTATATCATCGGCAGCGACGACTGGGCAAGAATCGAGGCGGGCCTGCTGGAACGGGCGGAGCTGTTCAATCTGCTGCTACGGGATATTTACGGGCCGCGCACGCTGCTGCGCCACGGCGCCCTGCCGCCGGAGGCACTTTTCTCCCACAGCGGTTTCCTGCGCGCGTGCCAGGGTATCCGCATGCCGGGTGATCACGAACTGATACTGCACGCCGCCGACATGGTGCGTCGCCGGGACGGCAGCATGTGCGTATTGTCGGACCGCACCCAGGCGCCCAGCGGCGCGGGCTACGTGCTGGAGAACAGAACCGTGATGTCGCGGGTTTTTCCCAGCCTTTACCGCGACAGTCATGTTCACCGCATTGCCAGCTTCTACCAGCGACTGCGCCTGAAACTGACCACACTGTCGCCCAGCGACGACCTGCCGTGCATCGTGCTGCTCACCCAGGGCGGTCGCGACGAGGCCCGTTTCGAGTACGCCTACCTGGCCAATTACCTCGGCCTGCCGCTGGTGCAAAGTGGCGACCTGATGGTGCGCAACGGCTTTCTGTGGATGAAGTCCATGGAGGGGCTCACCCGGGTGGACGTGGTGCTGCGCCGGGTGGACGACAGTCTTTGCGACCCGGTGGAATTGCGCAGCAACTCCCGGATGGGCGTACCCGGCTTGCTCGAAGTGGCACGCAACGGTCGGGTAGTGATTGCCAATCCCCTGGGATCGGGAATACTTGAAAACCCTGTCCTGCTGAAGTATCTGCCCGAGATCAGCAAGGCACTGCTGGGGCGCGAACCGCGCCTGGCATCGGTGAAAACCTACTGGTGCGCGGACGAGGATGACCTGCGCTTTGTAAGCGCCAATATCCAACAGCTGATCATCAAACCGATCTACCGGGGCAGCGGCATTACCAGTGTCTGGGGCGGCAGCCTCAGTGCGGACCAGCAGAGGAATTTGCTGGCGACTATTCACCGCACCCCCCACCAGTTTGTCGGCCAGGAACGGCTGGAAAAGTCCCACATCCCCACGTTCTCCGATATGAGCCTGCAGCCCAGGCCCGCCATACTGCGCACTTTTTCGGTGGCCACCGACAGCTCCTACATGGTGATGCCCGGCGGCATGACACGGATCGGCGACAGCCCGGGCGGCCTCGCAATCAGTATGCAGTCCGGCAGTCCCAGCAAGGATACCTGGGTGACGGCCACCGAACCGGAACGGAATGTGGAGAGCGAGGCCATACCCGAAGCGCTGCGCATGCACGGTGATGCCAGCCTTGTCAGCCTGCCCAGCAGGGTAGTGGAAAACCTGTACTGGATGGGTCGCTACGCCGAGCGGGCGGAAGCCGGTTTGCGCCTGCTGCGAACTGTGTTCGTGCAACTCAACGGTGAAGAACCCATCTCCACGGAGGCCACGCGAATTTTGCTCGAGGCAGTGACCCGTGTCACCGGCACACAGCCCGGGTTCATCAAAGCGCCCGCCAGCCTGCTCGAGGAACCCGACGAGGAACTGCTGAAGGTTATCCAGGATGGCACCCGCGTGGGCAGCATCAGGTCCACGCTCAACTCCATGCTGACCAGCGCGGAGGAATCCAAGGAGCTGCTTTCGACCGATACCCAGCGCGTCATCAACGACCTGCAGGATGAACTGGACAGTCTCGATGCCGCCCTGTCCGGGGGACTGGCCTCGGCACCGGAAGAGGCGCTGGACCCGCTGGTGACCGGGCTGGTAGCCCTGTCCGGCCTGATGCAGGAGAGCATGGTGCGAGGCGTGGGCTGGCGCTTCATGGAACTCGGGAAACGTGTCGAACGCGCCGAGCAAATCATAACCACGCTCAGGATACTGACCACGCCAGTGGCGGGAGAAGCGGCAAAAGCGACGCTCCTGACGGCGCTCCTGACCACGATGGATGTACTGATCACCTACCGGCGCCGGGCTCGTCAGCGACCCGGGATCGCACTCGGCCTCGAGCTGGTGATGCTGGATCCGAGCAACCCCCGCTCACTGCTGTTCCAGCTCGAACGCCTGCAGCAACACCTGGCAGAGCTGCCCGGCTCCGAAAGCAACAGCGGCGAACTGGAAGAGGAAGAGCGCGCCCTGCTGGCCGCCGTGACCCGGTTAAAGTTGGCGCGCCTGGCTCAACTGCTTGAAAAGGAGACCCGCACGACCTCGACCATGGGAGATCTACTGCAGGAAATCGAGAAGCTGCTGCTGCACTTCAATACCCTGATCAGCGACAAACACTTCGACCACCGCACCGAAGCCCAGCAGCTTGTGGCCACTACTTTCGGTACCGTCAGTTGATGCGCTATAGAGTCAGGCATATCACTCACTACAAGTACGCCGCCAGGGTGAGTCACTGCTACAACCTCGCCAATGTGATACCGAGGGATACCGGGCGCCAACGCTGCCTGAAAAACCGGATTACCGTCACGCCCACGCCCTCGGTGACTCACAAGCGCACGGATTACTTCGGCAACAAAACCTATCATTTCGAGATACAGCGGCCCCATACCGAACTGGTCATCACGGCCGACAGTGAGGTCGAAATCAACGATCGCGACCTGGAGATGAACCTGGACCTGGGAGAGACCTACGGCCACGCGCTGCAGGCGATGACCGGCACCGGCAACAGGGCATTGATCGATGCCCGGGAGTTTCTCCTCAACTCGCCGATGATAGAGTGCAGTGATGCCCTGGCAGACTACGCTCGTCCCTCGTTCCGGCCCGAACGTACCCTGCGGTCGTGCGTGCATGACCTGACGACCCGCATATTCACTGATTTTTCCTACGACCCCGGTTTCACCACCATAGCGACACCACTGGCTGACGTGCTTGCACATAAACGTGGCGTCTGCCAGGACTTCGCGCACTTGCAAGTGGGCTGCCTGCGCTCCCTGGGCATCCCCGCCAAGTATGTCTCCGGCTATATTGAAACTCTCCCTGAGCCGGGAAAACAGAAGCTGGTGGGGGCGGATGCCACCCACGCCTGGGTAGCCTATTTCTGCCCGGAGGAGGGCTGGGTGGAGTTCGACCCGACCAACAACACCATGGCGGGAACCCAGCATATCGTCACCGCCTTCGGACGGGATTACCTGGACGTCACGCCGGTCAAGGGCGTGATTTTCGGCGGTGGATCGGCGCCGATTCTGCAGGTTTCGGTGGATGTGAGCCGCGTCGCGGATGCCTGGCCGCCGGCCGCGTAGTTCCGGCGCGCGCGAACAGGCTCACGGCAAGTGTAAGCCCTCTCCGAAGAGCTCCACGGCAGCGTCACGCGAGCCGCAGACTATGGCGCCGGGTTTCTGCTAGAATCCGCGGCTTGTCGTTTTCCCTGCGCGAGTCGAACAATGGCCCAGTACGTCTACACCATGAACCGGGTTGGCAAGGTAGTGCCTCCCAAGAAAACCATTCTTGAAAATATTTCCCTGTCTTTCTTCCCGGGCGCCAAGATTGGCGTCCTGGGCCTGAACGGCTCCGGCAAGTCCACCCTGCTGCGCATCATGGCTGGCATCGATACGGATATCCTCGGCGAAGCCCGGCCGCAGCCCGGGATCAAAATAGGCTACCTGCCCCAGGAGCCGCAGCTGAACCCCGACAAGAACGTGCGCGGCAACGTGGAGGAAGGACTGCAGGAAGCGGTCGATGCCCTTGCGGGACTGCAGCAGATCTACGCCGACTACGCCGAGCCGGATGCCGATTTCGACGCCCTCGCCAAGGAGCAGGCACGGCTGGAGGACATCATCGAGGCGACTGATGCCCACAACCTGGACCACCGCCTGGAGGTGGCCGCCGACGCCCTGCGCCTGCCGCCCTGGGACGCGGACGTCGCCACCCTCTCCGGCGGCGAGCGGCGGCGGGTCGCACTGTGTCGACTGCTGCTGTCCAATCCCGATATGATCCTGCTGGATGAGCCCACCAACCATCTCGATGCCGAGAGTGTCGCCTGGCTGGAGCGCTTCCTGCACGACTTCCCGGGCACGGTGGTCGCCATCACCCACGACCGTTATTTTCTCGACAACGCGGCGGGCTGGATACTGGAACTGGACCGCGGCCGCGGCATCCCCTACGAAGGCAACTACTCTGATTGGCTGGAAGCCAAGGAACAGCGACTGGCACAGGAGAAACGCCAGGAGGCGTCGCACCAGCACGCCATCAAGGCCGAGCTGGAATGGGTGCGCTCCAATCCCAAGGGCCGCCAGGCCAAGAGCAAGGCGCGCCTGCAACGCTTCGAGGAGCTGCAATCCCAGGAGTTCCAGAGCCGCAACGAGACCAACGAGATCTACATCCCCCCGGGGCAGCGTCTCGGCGACAAGGTTATCGAGGTCAGGGATCTGCGCAAGACCTACGGCGACCGGGTGCTGTTCGAGCATGTGAGTTTCACCGTGCCCAAGGGCAGTATCGTGGGCATCATAGGCGCCAACGGCATGGGCAAGTCCACGCTGTTCAAAATTCTGATGGGCCTGGAACAACCCGACGGCGGCGAGGTGGTTGTGGGCGACACCGTGCAGCTGGGCTATGTCGACCAGTCCCGGGACGACCTCGACGGCAGCAAGACCGTGTGGCAGGAAGTTTCCGACGAACAGGATATTATCCGTATCGGCAACTACGAGGTGAACTCCCGCTCCTACCTCGGCCGCTTCAATTTCAAGGGCTCCGACCAGCAAAAGTTCGTGAAGGACCTGTCCGGCGGCGAGCGCAACAGGCTGCACCTGGCAAAACTGCTCAAACAGGGCGCGAACGTATTGCTGCTGGATGAACCCACCAACGACCTGGACGTGGAAACCCTGCGGGCGCTGGAAGAGGCCCTGCTGGCCTTTCCTGGCGCGGCCCTTGTGATCTCACACGATCGCTGGTTCCTGGACCGTATCGCCACCCATATTCTCGCCTATGAAGACGACGGCAATGTGGTGTTCCACGAAGGCAATTTCTCGGACTACGAGGAAGACCGCAAGGCCCGCCTCGGCGCCGCCGCGGATCAGCCTCACCGGTTGAAGTACCGCAAACTGAAGTAGTCCTGCCCGGGCGACAGCATTGCTTGCAAATCCCCATTTAGCAGTCGCAATAGCCCGGGCGCGGCGCTATAGTTTCTATAAAATTCTCCAGGAATGGGAGTATTCATGACCAAAAACCGAGCTGATTTGCGGCAGGCGACCCGCGTTGCGCTGGATGTGCCGGTGGACATACACCAGGGTGGCAGTGTTTGGCCGCAACGCCTGATAGACATCTCACTGACCGGTGCGGCGACCACCCAACCGGATTTGTGGGACGCACAGTACAACGAACCTTTCACGCTCATTATCCACACCTCCGGCGAGCGCGGTAACGAGGCCGCAGAGCTGGAATTGTACGCTTACCTGCAACACGTTGAAGCGGGGCGCCTCGGCTTTGGCGTGCAGCACGTGGACCGCGAAAATATCGAGCCGCTGCGCCGGGTGCTCGAAGCCCACATGGACGCGGCACAGCTGGAGGAGGAATTTGGCAGGCTGGAGTAATTATCCGGTTTCACAACCGCTCCAGACCGATCCGGGCAAGGGCACCTATTCCAGCGCGTCCAGCGCCTCGGAAAGTTTCGCAACCGCAATAACCTGCATGCCTTTGATCTCGCCCTTGGGGGCATTTCCCCGGGGCACGATGGCGCGCTTGAACCCGTGTTTGGCCGCCTCCGCCAGGCGTTCCTGGCCGCTTGGCACCGGGCGTATCTCTCCGGACAGGCCGACTTCGCCAAATATCACCATGTCCGCGGGCAGCAGGCGATCCCGGTAACTGGAAACGATAGCCAGCAGCAGCGCGAGATCGGCGCTGGTCTCCAGTACCTTGACCCCGCCCACCACGTTGGCGAACACATCCTGGTCGCCCACCTGCAGGCCGCCGTGCCGGTGCAGCACCGCCAGCAGCATGGCGAGCCGGTTCTGCTCCAGGCCCACCGCCACCCTGCGGGGGTTGCCCAGGGCGCTGTCGTCCACCAGCGCCTGGATCTCCACCAGCAGGGGCCTGGTACCCTCCCACACAACCATCACGGCGCTGCCGGCCGCCGGCTCGGTGCTGCGGTCAAGGAATATGGCGGAGGGGTTTTTCACCTCCCGCATACCGCGGTCGGTCATGGCGAAAACACCCAGCTCATTGACCGCGCCAAAGCGATTTTTCTGACCTCGCAGGGTGCGGAAACGGGAGTCGTCGGTGCTTTCCAGCAGTATGGAACAATCAATCATATGCTCCAGTACCTTGGGACCAGCCAGGGAGCCGTCCTTGGTGACATGCCCCACGAGGATAAGCACAGTTCCACTTTGCTTCGCGAAACGGGTCAACCACGCGGCGCATTCGCGCACCTGGGAGACGCTCCCCGGAGCCGAGGTCAACTCCGCGCTGTGCACAACCTGGATAGAATCCACCACCACGACCCCGGGACGAAGTTCCTCCAGCACCGCCACGATAGTTTCCACATTGGTCTCTGACATCATGCGCAGCTTGTCTGTGGCCAGCCCCAACCGCCTGGCGCGCATGGCCACCTGCTGCAGCGATTCCTCGCCGGTGATATAGAGCGCGTCCATGCCTGCGGCCAGGTGGCACATGGTCTGGAGTAACAGCGTGCTCTTGCCGGCTCCCGGATTACCACCCACCAGGATAGCGGAGCCCGGCACCAGGCCGCCCCCCAGCACCCGGTCGAATTCGCCCACGCCGGAGGAAAAGCGGGGCAACTCTTCGAGATCGATCTCCTGCAGCACGCGCGACGCGGCGAGGGCGCCCGCAAAGCCCGCGCGGTTGGCGCCGATGGAGCGGTTCGAACCCTTGCTGTTGCCGGCCGCCGGGCCGAGACGAATCTCGGCCAGCGTATTCCAGGCGCCGCAATCGTTGCACTGGCCCTGCCACTTGGCGTAATCCGAGCCGCAGTCATTGCAGACAAAGGCCGTTTTCTGCTTAGCCATTCCGATTATTCCTGAAAAAATCTGGCGCCCGCCTATGAGCCGCCGCGCAAGCTCGGTATCCTACCAGACTCTACCCACCCTGCCGGAACATCAATGTCGGAATCATCCCTGGTCCCTGAACGCCAGCTGGTCTTCTCCCCGGGCCTGGCGGCGACCATTGGACTGGAGGAGGCCATATTGCTGCAGCACCTGCAGGGCCTTCTGGAGCAGCACCGCTGCGAACTGCAGGGCGGCTACGCCTGGCTCAGCGTTGACTGCGAACTGCTGCTGCGCACCCTCCCCTTCTGGAGCCTGGAGGACCTGCAGCGCACCTGCCGCAGCCTGGTAGACAAAGCCGTCCTGCTGGTGAGTTCACCACCGCTGCAACACGGCCAGCAGCTGGTATTCGCGCTTAACGAGCGCGTCGCGCAGCCGGCGGCCGGCGCTGCCGTGCCGGCGGCGGTGCCTGCGGTACCGGAGGTCCCGCCGGTGCGGCGCGGCGCGGGAATGCTGCCGATACACTGGAACCCGAGCGAGGACATGCTGCAGCTGCTGGGCCTGAACCACAACATACCGCGCCAGTTCGCGCTGGACCAACTGGAGGATTTCATTTTTTACT
>JACKNO010000004.1 GCA_024234815.1 Pseudomonadales bacterium
CTCCAGTTCACTGTATGTGGATGCCAATGCCATAGGCGGTAACGGTGGTGAGCGCGATGCGGCCACCGGCAAGGCGGCCAGTGGCGGTTCCGCCACTTCGATATCGACAGCGATCAACGATGCGGGCGAGGCCCGGGCCAACTACAGCGGCACCTATGATGCCACCGGTGGCAGCGGCGGTATCGGTCGCAATGGCGCCGACGGTGGTGATGGTGGCGCGGCGTCGCGCACCGCGACGGCAACCTCACAGGGGGATTACTATGCGCGCAGTTATGGTTATGCCCAGGGTGGTAGCGGCGGATATTTGACTGGCGCAACCGGTGGAACGGCGGGCGCCGGCGGCGACGCGGTCGATACCACGACGGTAACCTCCACCGGCAACGGAAACATTGACGGTAACTCCGTTGGCGCCTACGGCGGTGACGGCGGCTACGTCAGCAGTGGCACAGGTAGCGGCGGCGCCGGCGGTGCGGCGATGGCCACGGCCACCGGGAGTAATGCGGGAACCGCGGGTGTGACGGTGGGCACGACTGCAACTGGCGGCGACGGCGGCTACGGCCGCGGCGTTGGCGAGTTTGGCGGCAACGGCGGCAACGCCACAGCCAGCGCCAGCGGAATCGGCGGCGGCAGCATCTCGGTGCGGGCGGATGCCGATGGCGGTGATGCCGGTTCCGGCCTCAACGGCGCCACCGCCGGGCTGGGTGGTAACGGTTTCGCCACGGCTACCGGCACCGGTACAAGCGGAACGGTAATCGCTGAAGCGACTGTGGGCACCTCGGTGGGCAAGCTCGTAAATGACCTGATCGCCTACGCCAACGGCGGGGTGGCCAGCACCGTCAATGCCAAAGCGTCCGCGCAGCTCAGCGGTGACGGTTTCAGCACTGCCGGCGCAAGTGGCCAGCAGGCCACTGCCCTGGCTTATGGCGCGCCGGATGACAGTGTCACCCTGCCGAATGTTCTGGGTAACGCTGTGCTCGCCAATTTTGACATCAGTGGCGTGAGTGGGCCGGCAACGGTCAATAACAGCGGCCAACTCAACAGTGACGTCTATGGTATGGGTGTGTTGGGCGGCAGTTATTCGGCGGATGGCAGCGGTGCGACTCGCACCTACACCAGCTCAGCCGACTTCGACGTCGACACCACCTTGCTCAGCAGCGGCACGCAGAACCTGCTCGTCGGTCTGATGAACCCGGTCACCACCGGTACACCTTTCGATGACCCCGATTTTGCAGTGCGTTTCCGGATTTTTGGCGACAACAACACTTCGACACCCCTGGTGGACCAGACCTTTACCGACCAGGCATCTTTTGATGCGTTTTTCAGTGGCAACACGCTGGATCTCGGTGCCACGGTCACCGGCGACACAGACAGGGACCTGAAATTCCAGCTGGATGTAACAGCGAATGATAATCCCGGCGCAGGTGTGGCCGTGGATTACGTCGTGGGCAATTCCACAGTAACCCAGCGCGCGGTTCCCTATCTGCCGAACACCGATATCGCGGTGGGCGATCATCATGTGGGCGATGTCGTACTGCAGGGTATCGAGGTCAACAACGTTGCGGTCGCCGGCTCTGACGGCGCCGATGCGGCCTTCATCGCCAGCAGCGGCGATGCCACGACCAATGGCGGTGCGATAACCGGGCTGGCCTCGGGTGGTGGTAGCGACAACAGCAGCATGCAGGTGGGTATCGATACGAGTACGTCCGGCGCCAAATCCGGCTCTGTCACCGTTGAGTTGACAACGGATGGCAGTGTGACCGGTAACGCGGAGGTGTTTGGTTCCACGGTTGTTTCCGTCGATGGCGCGGTCTACGGCTATGCAGACCCCACTATCGATAACGCTCCCTTCAGCTTTGGCAATGTGCGCGTGGGCGATACTGCCCAAGACGCGCTGTCCATAAGCAATACAGCGGTGGATGACGGTTATTCCGAGAACCTCAATGCCAGCGTGGAAGCGACTTCCGGTGGCGTTTCGGCAAGTGGATCTTTCACCGGCCTGGGTCCCCAGGATACCAACGATACCGATATCATCGTCGGCATAGACACCAGTACCGCGGGCAACAAGACCGGTACCGCAACCATCGGCCTGGTTTCTGATGGCACAGGTATCAACTCCCTGGGCCAGACCGCTCTGGCCTCCCAGGTGGTTGATGTCAGCGGCAACGTGTTCCGCCTCGCCGAGGCCGGCGCCCACAGCCCGGAGCCCGTTGTGCTGGCGGATTCCCACGTGGGTGATGTCGCGCAACAGGCCCTGTCCATGACCAACACGGCCCTCGCCGACGGTTACTCGGAAAGCCTGAACGCCCTCATCGGCGGCGACACCGGGGATGTCAGCTCCAGCGGTTCCTTCAACCTGCTGGCGGCCCAGGCGACTGACAATAGCAGCCTGGTGGTTGGCATAGACACCAGCACCGCCGGTGCCAAGAGCGGCACCGCCACGATCAGCTCCGAGTCGGACGGCGCGGGCACCAGCGACATCGTGGGTAACGTGGCGCTGGCGGACCAGATCGTGAATGTCAGCGGCAATGTGTATCGCCTGGCAGAGGCCAGCGCGCACTCACCGGAGCCGGTTAACCTGGGCAATGTGCACGTGGGTGATAACGCGAGCATGGCCCTGACGCTGGCCAATAACGCGGTAGCCGACGGTTTCTCCGAAGCCCTGAATGCGGGTTTCACCGGCACCACCGGTGACGCCACCAGTTCTGGCTCCATCAGCCAACTGGCGGCGGGCGCCAGCGACAGCAGTTCACTGCTGGTCGGTATCGATACCAGCACGGCGGGCGCGAAGAGCGGTACCGCGGCGTTGGGCCTGCAGTCCGACGGCGATGGCATCAACAGCCTGGGCCAGACGGCCCTGTCCGGCCAGACCGTGAATGTCAGCGGTGCGGTGTACCGGCTGGCGGAGGCGACCATCAACAACGCGCCGGCCTTCGTATTTGGCAATGTGCATGTGGGTGATACGGTTGCGCAGACGGTGTCGATCAGCAACACCTCGATCGCCGACATTTACTCGGAGGCCCTGAACGCGAGTTTTGGCGCCGCCAGTGATGCGCGCATCACCAACAACGGGGGCAGTGTGTCACTGCTGGCGGCGGGGGGCACTGACGCGGTGAGCATGACAGTGGGTGTGAACACCGCTGCTGCCGGCGTGGTGAGTGGCACCCAGACCATCAACTTTGCATCGGACGGTACTGGCACCAGCGGCCTTGGCATCACGGCCCTGGATTCCCAGGACCTGACGGTGACGGCGACGATTGATGCGGGTGTGTACCGCCTGGCGAACCCGGTGATTGATACCGCGCAGCCGGTGGCGTTCGGCAATGTCCGGGAGGGCGCGGTGGTAGCGGCGCAGGCGATTTCGATCACCAATGATGTGCCGGACGATGGTTTCTCCGAGGCACTGAACGCGCAGGCTGCCGGCACTACCGGCGGAGTCCTGAACAATGGCGGCTCGTTCAGCCTGCTGGCGCCCGGGGCTACCAACAACACGGCCATCGAAGTGAGCATCGATACCGCGAGTGCGGGTGACAAGTCGGGCACGGCGACCATCGATTTTGAATCGGACGGTACCGGTAGCAGCGGCCTTGGCATCACCCAGTTGCCGTCGCAGGATGTGGCTGTAACCGGCGCGGTGTACCGCCTCGCACAGGCAGGTGCCCATGCACCGGAGCCCGTTGTGCTGGCGGATTCCCACGTGGGTGATGTCGCGCAACAGGCCCTGTCCATGACCAACACGGCCCTCGCCGACGGTTACTCGGAAAGCCTGAACGCCCTCATCGGCGGCGACACCGGGGATGTCAGCTCCAGCGGTTCCTTCAACCTGCTGGCGGCCCAGGCGACTGACAATAGCAGCCTGGTGGTTGGCATAGACACCAGCACCGCCGGTGCCAAGAGCGGCACCGCCACGATCAGCTCCGAGTCGGACGGCGCGGGCACCAGCGACATCGTGGGTAACGTGGCGCTGGCGGACCAGATCGTGAATGTCAGCGGCAATGTGTATCGCCTGGCAGAGGCCAGCGCGCACTCACCGGAGCCGGTTAACCTGGGCAATGTGCACGTGGGTGATAACGCGAGCATGGCCCTGACGCTGGCCAATAACGCGGTAGCCGACGGTTTCTCCGAAGCCCTGAATGCGGGTTTCACCGGCACCACCGGTGACGCCACCAGTTCTGGCTCCATCAGCCAACTGGCGGCGGGCGCCAGCGACAGCAGTTCACTGCTGGTCGGTATCGATACCAGCACGGCGGGCGCGAAGAGCGGTACCGCGGCGTTGGGCCTGCAGTCCGACGGCGATGGCATCAACAGCCTGGGCCAGACGGCCCTGTCCGGCCAGACCGTGAATGTCAGCGGTGCGGTGTACCGGCTGGCGGAGGCGACCATCAACAACGCGCCGGCCTTCGTATTTGGCAATGTGCATGTGGGTGATACGGTTGCGCAGACGGTGTCGATCAGCAACACCTCGATCGCCGACATTTACTCGGAGGCCCTGAACGCGAGTTTTGGCGCCGCCAGTGATGCGCGCATCACCAACAACGGGGGCAGTGTGTCACTGCTGGCGGCGGGGGGCACTGACGCGGTGAGCATGACAGTGGGTGTGAACACCGCTGCTGCCGGCGTGGTGAGTGGCACCCAGACCATCAACTTTGCATCGGACGGTACTGGCACCAGCGGCCTTGGCATCACGGCCCTGGATTCCCAGGACCTGACGGTGACGGCGACGATTGATGCGGGTGTGTACCGCCTGGCGAACCCGGTGATTGATACCGCGCAGCCGGTGGCGTTCGGCAATGTCCGGGAGGGCGCGGTGGTAGCGGCGCAGGCGATTTCGATCACCAATGATGTGCCGGACGATGGTTTCTCCGAGGCACTGAACGCGCAGGCTGCCGGCACTACCGGCGGAGTCCTGAACAATGGCGGCTCGTTCAGCCTGCTGGCGCCCGGGGCTACCAACAACACGGCCATCGAAGTGAGCATCGATACCGCGAGTGCGGGTGACAAGTCGGGCACGGCGACCATCGATTTTGAATCGGACGGTACCGGTAGCAGCGGCCTTGGCATCACCCAGTTGCCGTCGCAGGATGTGGCTGTGACCGGCGCGGTATTCCGTCTTGCCGAGGGTGGCACCTCACCCGTACCCATCGACTTTGTGGCGAGGGTGAATGACATCGTCAACCAGGCGCTGACCGTGACCAATACCGCGACCAGTGACGGCTATTCCGAGAACCTCGACGCCTCGGCCACGTCTGCTGGTAACGCCAGCGTCAGTGGCGGGCCGATTGTCGCGCTGGCCGCGGGCGCCAGTGACAACTCCAGCCTGAGCGTCTCGGCCGACACCAGCACTTCCGGTGTCAGTAGCGGCACGGTCACTGTGGCTTATGAGTCCAATGGCCAGGAATGGGGGCTTGGTGCCAATGTCGACCTGGGTACCCAGGAAATCGCGGTCAACACCACTGTTTATGCTGAGGCTGTTGCCGATGTTACTCCAGCGGTGGATTTTGGCACTGTCCGCAAGGGCAGTCTCGCGGCATCCAGTATTACTGTTGCCAATACCGGAACGGGTGCTCTGGTGGACGACCTGCGCCAGACCTCAAGTTCCGCAGACGCGCCTTTCTCGGTTGATCCGCTAACGGGAGATATCGCCGCCGGTGACAGTGCGGTGCTGGGCGTAGGCATGGATACCTCTGTCGCCGGCATTTTCTCCGGAGTGGCCAGCCTGGGCTTTGCCAGCCACAACGATGACCTTGCCGATGTCGATCTGGGGACCAGCACTGTCGCGTTCACGGGCACCGTCAATAACCTCGCCGAAGCCATCTTTGTGGATGTGACTGATCCGGACGGGGATGGCACCCTGTTGGGTGGCGGCACGGCGTTTACCCTGGATTTCGGCACCATCAACCTTGCCGACATCGGCCTGACCATGAGCGATGTGCTGGGTGTCCAGAATATCGCCGCCGGGCCGGCGGAGTTGCTGGCTGGGGATTTCACTTCCCTGGCCTGCGGCGTGTTTTGTCTCAGTGGTTTCGACCCCTTCACGGCGCTTGCCGCCGGGGATATCCTCGGTGGCCTGATGGTGAACCTGGACACGCAGGGCCTGGGCGTGGGGCTTTACCAGGAGAGCATAATCTTCAACCCCTTCAGTACCTGGGATCAGCTACAGGACATTGCGCTCGATCCAATTACCCTGACCTTCAGCATCAACGTTCGGGATTCCGGTGGCCAGGTGCCGCTACCGGGCACCCTGCTGCTGATCCTTGTCGGGATACCCGGACTGTTTTATCGGCGTGGCCGGGCGGCGCCAGCGCAAACGAGGGCGAATGTAAGCTAGCAAGAACAACTGTGCCGCCCGTGTCCACCGGATGTTGGACGCGGGCTGGACGTTTCGCAGGGAAGGAAAAACAGAACCGGAGTCTGGCGAAAGGGCCGGCGTTCCATGCCCGGTATTCCACTGGAGCCTGGTCGCGAGCCGGTTGCCTTAACAGTACGCCGGGACTGACTCTATAAAATACCGTGCAACAGGGGCTAAAGATGAGACGTGTAACGCGGTTGGCAATAACAGCCATCCTGGTGAGCAGCACTTTCCTGGTAACTGCCTGTGACTACAGGAAACCGCCCGCGACACCAGTGAGCGGCGAGGTCGCCCATGCGATAGCAGAGATGTACCGGCGCGCAGGCGTCTCCAGTGATATCAGCGGCCAGAGCGTGCTGGGCAAGCATTTCAAGCCCGGCGAGCAAAGCTGGGATGTGATTGCCTGCGTGGATTTTGTGCTCCCCAATGGCGACAGTGGGCGCGACTGTAACGACTCCTTCGAACTGTACCAGCTTGATTCCGGCCGCTGGATCGTGTCGGGCACGGTTAATGCGACGTATCTCTGGCTGGAAGTGCTGAAACCCTGAGTTGCCCGGTTTCCACGGTTGTGTGAATACCTCCTGGCTGAATGCGTGCTGACCGGTTCGTCAACCGGCTATTGCTGCAGGCGGGCCAGCAGTTCCAGTGCCTGTTCCCTGTCTGCAAATGTCTCGTCGCTGTCCGCCAGCTTTTGCAGTGTGGTCAGCGCTTCTTCGTTTTTGCCCACGGCCGCCAGAATCAGGGCGCTGTGGTAACGCATTTCAGGGTTGCCGGGTTCCAGTACCAGCGCGCGGCGGATATGGCGCTCGGCCAGGCGGTAGTTCTGGTCGTGGAATCTCACCATCGCCAGGGTGTCCAGGACTTCAGGTGAATCCGGTGCGAGCTCTTGCGCGCGGGTGCTTAGTTCCAGTGCGTACGGAGTATTTATGCGGCGGAAGTGCCATGCGAGATTAACCAGGGCCACCAGATTGTCGGGCTGGTGCTGTAGTACCCTCTTGTACTGCGCCTGCGCCCTGTCGGTGAAGCCTGCCGCGCGTAAATTGTCCGCCAGCGCCAGGGCCGTGGGAATGTCCCCGGGATGCTCATCAACCCACCCCTGTAGCAGTTCCAGCGCGGCATCGGCCTGGCCGTCCAGGCGCATGTACAAAGCCAGTTCCAGTACGGTATGGGTGCCCGGCGCAGTTTCATAGGCTTGCAGGGCAAGCGCTCTGGCCTGCGCGGGGTCGTCAGCCGCGCGCGCAGCGGCGGCCTGGAGCTGAACAACATCCGGGGATTCGGGTGCCAGTTGCACAAGTATCTGCAGGTGACTCTCAAGCTCGGACCGGGACATCGCCGCCAGTGCCATCCTCGCCAGCGCCACCCGTGAGGGCACAAAGTCGGGGTCCAGTTCGAGTGCCCTTTCGAGTTCTCTTTTTGAACGGGCCGGGTCGTTGTTACCGGCGGCCGCAATGGCAAGCAGATGGTGGGTCTGGGGTGTCTCCGGCGTGCTTGTCAGCAGTTCCTCCAATGTGTATTGCGCGTCGAGGTGGGCGGAGTCGGATATCTGTGCCAGTGCCAGCAACTGCAGAACTTCGGGCGACCGGCGTTGCACAGGGTCGAGATCGCTGAACAGCGGGGGTAGTCTCTGTGGCATACCCTTTGCCAGGTAGTAGCGGCCCATGTACAGGCGCGGTTCAATCACTTCGGGGTGCGCATTGATAGCGCGCTGCAGGTACTGTTGCAGCTTTACTTCATTCTTGTCCTGCGCCTCCAGCAGGGCAAGTTGCAACAGTGCCGCGAGCTGGTTCGGGTGGCTGGCGAGGATAACCTGGTAGCGGTTTTTCGCCGCTTCCCGATCCCCGTGCCTCGCCTCTATACGGGCCAGGTTGTGGTTCGCAGAGGGGTCGGCGGGCGCCAGGCTCAGTACGGTTTCGAAGGCGGCCCGGGCTTCCGCCTCCCGGCCGCTGTGGAGGTAGACACGTCCCAGCAGGTTGTGGGCGGTGACGCTCGAAGGATGTCGCTGCTGATACTGAAGCGCCGCCGCGATCGCGCTGTCAAAATCCTTCAGGTTTACGTGATTGAGAATGAGGAAAATATCCGCCTGTTGAAGTTCGGGGTCGATCGCTGAGGCTGACTCCAGGTATTTACTTGCCTCGAGCTCCCGGCCACTGCCTGCCAGTCCCGCCGCAAGGCGAATCTGGGCCCTGGCGGAATCCGGCTCGAGTTCCGCGACTCTTTGCAGTATGCCAAGTGCCTTGTCTGTCTGGCCGTCACCGAGATAGGCGTTGGCGAGCAGGGTCAGGGCATCAACGTTATCCGGTTCGGAATCGATAACCGGCCGGATAATTGCCTGTGCCGCCAGGTACCGGCCTTGTTTCAGGTAGGCCATTGCCAGTAGTTTGCGTGCGTCGACGCTGTCTGGCGCTATTCCCAGGTAGCGCTGGGCAAGTGCCGCGGCCGTGTCCACGTTATTCTGTAACAACTGGGCGCTGCCCAGGAAGTACAGCACCAGGGGGAATTGCTTCCAGGCTGGTTCGGCCAGCGACAGCGGTTCGATGGCCTCCGCATACTGCCGGTTCTGGAATAGAATGAGCCCGTTGATGTAGTTGCCGGCGGGATTCCCCGGTGATTCCGCCAGCAACGCCTGGGCATCCTGCGAAGCACCTGTGTAGTCCTGCATCTGCACCCGGACCAAAGCCCTCTTCAGTTGATCGACAGGGTGAAACTGCTGAAGTTCGATGGCTTTATCAAACGAGTCCAGTGCGGCTTCCGCCTCACCCTGAACCATATGAATGTCACCTTGCAGGCTCCAGGCGGGTCCATACCCGGGTGCCAGGGATAATATGTTGCCAAGATTGGCCAGCGCGCCCACGTTGTCGCCCAGGCTGAACATGATTCTCGCCTCGGCGAGTTGGACCTCCACTGAATCCGGGTCTATCTCGCGAGCTTGCTCAATCAGGAACGCAGACTCCTGGGTGCCGCCCTGGGCGAGTTCGGCGAGGGCCTGGGTGGACTTAAGTGCGGCCAACGATGGCGGGCTGAGGTCTGCCACGGGCAGCTCTCGAATCTGGGCGTAGTTTTCCTCAAGCAGCAGTCCCTTCGCCAGTGCGGGAATCACATCGTCCGCAGGCCAGTTTAGTTTCCGTGCATGCCGCAATTCCTTCACCGCCGATGCCTCGTCCCCGGTTTCCAGGTAGATATAACCCAGCAACCAGCGCGCTTCGGCGGAGTTACTGTTTTTCTGAAGCGTGTTTTTCAGCTCAATGACGGCTGCGTTGTAATCAGATTGCGCCATGTAGCTCTTTGCGGAGGCGATATGTTCTTCGGTGGACTTTGTCCCGCAGGCCAGCAACAGGCTGCAAAGGGCGTATATAAAGAGAAATCTGGTAGCGACACCTGACAAAGTACGTTCTCCACCGGTATTGAGTGCAATGGCTGCAACGTATCGCCGCGTGCCAGTTAGCGAGCCGTGATTTTCTGCCCGGAGACTGGAATCAGGCCTGCTACCGATGAGTATAGTGCATGTCAGCTGAAGGCTGACAGACCGGAAGCTTCAACCTGCAAAGCAGGGCCGTTCGTGGGCCGGGTCGCTATTTTTTACTTATGCCGGCGGGCAAACCACTTCCTGCCAATCAGACCCGCCAATGCGCTCGCAAAAAGCCAGCCGGCTGCAGGCAGGGGCACTGCGGAAGGGCGGAAAAGATAAGCGCCTACCTCGCTATAGGCTCCCGGTGTGGCGGAGAACAGGACATACATGGCTATCTGTGCGTCTGGACGGTAACTGAGCTGCGCAATTCTCGCGGTGTCAGAGCCTGCCGGGTTATCGAACACCCAGGCAATGGAGTTAATCTGGACCGCGGTCGCGGAATTCGAAAGGCCCAACAAGTTCGCCAGATTGCTGATTTCGTCGAACTGGTCACCGTTGTATTGTCCCTGGGCCTTATCGATACCGGCATTTTTCCATAGCGCGGCAACGTCTGTACTCGAGGCGAAGGTCCAGTTTGATGTGTTGATGCCGTTGCAGAATTCGCCCCTGGCCAGCTGGTCGTAACCGCAGCCCCGGGTCAGGGTGACATCAAGCCACTGGTAACCCAGGCTTGTATCGAGGGTGGTTCTGCCGCGATCGATGATCGCCGCATTGGCCTGTACGGCGAGACCAAGGCAGAGTAGTCCGACGAATCTCCTGAACATGGATGCGCTCCTTCCATTGATAACGGACCGGTTCGTCATTATGCATGACACGTGTGTGTGCCGGCCGCTGCACCATCGATATTATTTAATGTCCTGTTGTACGGGGATTGTAAGAGAAACCGCCTGTGTCGGATCAATAATTTTTTGGGTAAAACCCCCGAAAATACATGGATTGAGCGCGGAAAAGCCAGGCGTAGCGGCAAATTGGCACCCCGTGAGCTGCCTGGGTACCCTGGCTTGTTCCGGGGAGCAGCTCTACGAGTACCCGCCTTACTTGCCGGTGCCAGTGCCCAGCCTGGAATTCCAGGCCGAGATCACAAACCGAAGCTTGCCTTTGACGCCAGGATTTGTGGGTATGTTTGTGCCGTCATCGCCTTTCGTGTGGCTGTCGAAATCGACAGAAACTTCAACTCTGTGGGCGAGTAGCTCGGTGGCATCCACCTCGGTTGAAGCGGGTACAACCCCGGCGCCCTGCCAGGCGTACGTGACTTTCCACTTCTCCCGGTCGTTGCGCGGGGGCACCATCTCCAGAATGATTGCATTGCGGAACAGGTACCCGCCTTCATAGTGTTCGTTGATCCATAGCTTTCGTTCGATCTCGTAGTCGGGCACGCGGATACCAAGTGTCATGCTATAGGCGAGGGAACGGCGTTTTGGATTCACCTTGGCGCTGTTTGCAAGGAATACGCTGGACAGGTACATGGATTGGTTTTTCTTCCAGCTGGAATGCTCGAGGCAGGCGACAGAATCCTCTTCCGTGGTGCGGCGGGAGAGATACCACAGCTTTCCGCGGGGGGACGCCAGCACCTCGACCTGGTAGAGCGCATTCACTTCGCGACCGGACTTCTCCTGCTCGCGTACCGCGTCTGGAAGGCGGATATCCTCTATGTCCAGCCACAGGTCGACGCGAACGTCGCCGAACAGGAATCGGGACAGGTTCTGGAATGCCTCCTCGCTGTTAACGATCCCGAAGCGGCCCGAGTGGGACCTGAATGCAAATGCCTTGGCGCACTGCTCGCCCAAATCGCCCTCCGGAGTGAGGCCGCACAGGGTGGCATTGCTGATCCGAACCAATCCGTCACTGCCATGGCCTACGAAGGTTCGCGACAGGCCGGCACCGGCATCGTAGTCCATACGGTTGGTGCCGACCATGCAGAAGATATTCCTGGACGGGAAGCGGTCCTCCGGCACCAGGTCGACGCGTTTATGCTTCTTGTAAGCCGCTTTCAGGTCCAGGTATTCCGGCATGCGTTTGTCGCGATCAAAGTTATTGATATCAAAGAGCGACAGGGCGCCGGGTATATTGACCCCGCCAACGTCAATTCCATTGTGTGGCGTGGCGTAGGTAAAAAACTTGTCGACGTACTTGCGGGAATTACTGGGATCCAGCGCGGGATTTTGCAAGAACGCGCGGCAGACGAGGCCGCCCATGGAATGCGCCACCAGGTAACAGCGGAAATCGTCCTCGCTGACATCGTTGGCTTTATTGGCGCAGACCAGCCTGCAGACATGGGCCACCAGGGACGAGAGTCCTCGCGCAAAAGATTCAATGTCCGGTTGCTCGCCCCCGCCGAACATGGTGGACGAGCTGTCGTAGTAGCGATAGATGATGATGGATTTGCCGTCCAGTTTATTCGATGTCGGCATATTTTCAGCGTCTGTCTCCCACTCGGGATCGACGATGTCGTAGCCATCCTCATAGACATCTGTATAGCCATGCTCTGAACCCAGGCGCACCACCGGGGATTCGAAAACATACTTGCGGGGCGGGTTCTTCCGGTTCGGTACGGCGCGCAGCATCGTCGACCCCAGGTTGAAACCGCAAAAGGGATCGGCTGTGGTTTCATCGATTTCTCCCTGGGTCATCGCGTAGCCGCGTACGTAGATGATCGGGTAGAAAGGGGCTCTCATTTTAGGCATGTGGACCTCCCGTGATAAGCGGACACCGGTGCTTCAGGTCCGGCGGGCTTGTCAGGTCTCCTGAAACAGGGGCACGACTAAGGCTAGCACCAGCTCTGCAAGTTCGCCATTGGTCCACCTCACTAAATCTGTGTTCGACTGCCTGCCTCCCAACGGGCTGTTGCGGTGACTCCGTGGTGGTCTTCGGTGCGAGGCTTTTGTGCATAACGGTATGGGGCTACACTAGCGATTCATCCTGAAATCCTTTTCTCACAATCAGCGACAGGGAACACACAGTGGCGGACAAAGACTACAGTGAAGCGGGATTCCATGATTTTTTGCGCCAATCCGCCATGTCAGGCCAGTTCAACCCCGCGATTGCCCGGGCTCGAAAACTCGCGGCGGAGCAGTTGCTGGTAGAGCTCAAGTCTCACGAACGCACGGACCTGCGGCTGCTGGATGTTGATGAACTGTGCTCCCGGTTTCACAAAATGCAGGGCTCGACAATTCGCCCGGAGAGTCTCGATGTCTACCGTTCGCGCCTGAAGGACGCGCTGGCCGACTTTTTCAGCTGGACCCAGGATCCCATTGCCTTCGTACCTCGAGAGACTGAAACCAGGGCCACCAGGGAAAGCCTGAAACGGGACACCCCGGGCGAAGCCCGTGCCCGGGAGCAACTCGCACTCGATCCGCCGCGCCGGCCCCACGATATCTTCCCGGTGCCGCTGCGCGAAAATCTGGTGGTGTATATCCAGAATGTCCCCCTGGACATGACGCTGAAGGAAGCGGAAAAGATCGCGGCTGTAGTGCGGGCCCTGGCTGATCCGGATGCGGGAGCCTAGATGATGAATCGCCTTATACTGCTGACCCCGATGTTGCTGTTTGGGGTTGGTGGGGCATACCTGCTTTACGTGTTCCTGCAAGCCGGCAACGAGGGGCCGGTTCACGACAATCTTTTGCCGGAACTGATCGGTTTCTGCCTGGAAGGTTTTTTCCTCATTGGCCTTTTTTCCCTGATCCAGCGACGGCGCGAGCACGAGCGCCGCCATGAACTGCGACAAAGTTTGCGGGGTGCTCTGCGCGAGATACTCAGTTACCTTGACATTGGCCTGCTGCGTGAAAACGAAGAACCGGCTGATTCCCGGGCGCTGGAGGAAGACCCGCAGATGGTGGTCAGCCTGTTCAGGAAGATCATGTCAAATCCTCCGTTGGAACTGGACGCCATGGCCCGCCTGAAGGACGTGGCCGGGCGCAACCTCACCACCATTCACGACCTGATTCCCGTTGCCGCGCAGCTGAGTGCCAAGCACATGCGCTGGTGGCTGGCTATTACCGAAAGCGTGCGCCACCTCTCCGAGGCTACCGACAGGTCTGCCGTGACCGCCGCGCTGCATCAATTTCTCGCCGGTCTGGGTGAGTTCGACGAACTGGAACTTTAGGATAGGAGGGTGCGCGGGTGCGTGCCTGAGCGGACAGCCGACCCCGGGCGGCGTGGCCGGCTGGCGTACAGGGCGTTCCCGGCGATAATGGCACGGGCCCGTACCCAAAAAAATGTTGCCAAATCCTGTTTAGGTGATATAGTTAGATATAACACCATATCAATGAGATGATCATTATGCTCACATCGCGATGGAAAAACCTGACAGGTAGCCGGGATAGCAGGGCCTTTTTGGCCGCTTTTGGTCTTTTGCTTTGCTGTGTATCGGGAACGGCGGCGAGCGCGGAAGTCATAAGCGTGGAGTCCCTGCAGTTCAGCCGGGTACAGTTGCTGGGCTCAAACGAACTTGAAGTCACCCAGGGCGAGGCAAACGCCCTGAAGATACGGGGCGATTCCGACGATCTGGAGCCCCCGCCGTTCGTCGTCGAGGGCGATATGTTGCGTCTCGGTATAAGGGCCGATGGTGAATCGGTGCGAGACCTGCAGTTCAAGCTGACCGTAACCGATATCAGGGAGCTGCAACTCAAGGGGTCGGGTGAGGCGTTCGTCAAGCCGTTGGCGGTGGACGATCTGCAGGTCGAGGTCGAGGGCTCGGGTGAAATGCATATGTTCGACGTAAAGGCCGGTGACCTCGATATCAGGGTTCTCGGTTCCGGCGCGGTGGAGGCCGTGAATGTCCAGGCCCGGAGTGCGCGCCTGCACGTGAAAGGAAGTGGCGATATAGATTTGGGTACTCTCGAGGCCGATATTATCAAGGCCCACATGGCCGGATCCGGCGATGTCATCGTGCAGGGTAGCGGCAGGGCCAATGTGCTGGAAGTCGGCGTGATGGGCAGCGGAGATGTCCGCTTGAAGGGTGTGGAAGCGAAGACCGCCAAGGTGACCATTATGGGTTCCGGAGATGTTGAAATACGGGTCCAGGAGTCCCTCGAAGCCGAAATACTTGGCAGCGGCGACCTCGTGTATTTCGGCAATCCCACGACCTCAAAATCCGTGATGGGATCCGGCGACATCACCCAACGGGATGGACGATAGTCCCTTTTGCGGCGGGCCTGCCTGTGAATATGGAATGGAACGACAAACAACCTATCTACCGCCAGCTGCGGGACATGGTGGTGGAACGTATTATTGATGGCAGTTTCCCGGAAGGGGAGGCGGTGCCATCGGTGCGCCAGGTTGCAACTGACTATCAAATCAATCATCTGACAGTAGCCAAGGCTTACCAGGAGTTGGTGGATCTTGGCTTGCTGGAAACACGTCGAGGACTGGGCATGTTTGTTATCACGGGTGCCAAAGAGACGCTCACTGACCATGAGCAGCAGAAATTTCTTACGGATGAATTGCCGGCTTTTGTCGAACGGGTGCGAAAACTGGGTATCGACTTGCAACTGATCGCGGAAAAGTTGCGCGAGGCGGGGGAAACGGTCTGATGGAAACTATCATAAACGCTACTGGAATCAGTAAGCGCTTTGGCGACCACAAGGCAGTGGACTCGGTCGATTTGCGGCTGCAGTCGGGTACTATCCTGGGTTTGATAGGACCCAATGGCGCGGGCAAGACAACTCTCCTGCGTTCCCTGCTCGGTTTGTGCGACTGCAAGGGTGAACTGGACGTGCTGGGTTTTGATCCGCGCCGTGAGCGCAGCAAAATGCTCGACCAGGTCTGCTCCATAGCTGATACCGCCGTACTTCCCGGCTGGATGACGGTCAGGCAATTGCTTGATTACGTGGAGGGTGTGCACCCCAGGTTCAGTCGCGAACGGGCGCAGCGCTTTCTGAGCGACACCGAGGTAGGGCTCAAGCGTCGCATCAAACAACTGTCCAAGGGCATGATTGTCCAGCTTCACCTGGCCATTGTTATGAGTGTGGATGCGCGCCTGTTGATACTGGACGAACCTACCCTGGGGCTGGATATCATGTTTCGCAAGCGCTTCTTCGAGCAGTTATTGAATGATTACTACGATGAGCAGCGAACAATTATCATTTCTACCCACCAGGTGGACGAAGTGGAAAATATCCTGACCAATGTGATGTTCATGCGTTCGGGCAAGACATTGCTGAATGAGCGTATGGACGCAATATCAGAACACTACCTGGAGTTGCATGTGGTGGGTTCGGCGATAGAGAAGGCGATGGGGCTCAAGCCAATCGGGCAGCGATCCATTCTCGGCGGCAAGGCCTTTATCTACCAGGACACGCCCAGGGAGGTGTTGCAGGAATTGGGTGAACTGAGAGTTCCCACTGTGGCGGACCTTTTTGTGGCCAAGATGGAAACGGGGAAGGGCAATGAATCAGGCAAATAGGAAGAAAGCCGTTGCGCTTTTGAGGCGGGAAATCCAGGAGTACAAGAACTCTTTCGTGTACACGCCGCTGGTGGTGTCCGCGGTGCTTATCATCTGTATGCTGGCCAGTGTCCTGCTCGCAAACAGCATTACTGTGACCGGCGATGCGGTTATCGATATCTTCAACGATGACCATTCTCACAAGGGCGTCAATATCACGATAACCCTCGACGAGGATGAGTTGCGGCATGATTACGTGGTCAGTACCGAAACCCCGCATAGCCTTGCCGATGACGAAGAGTGGAATTTTTCGCGGGAGTGGAAGTTCACTCCCCAGCGCGGCGAAAATGTCGCCGAGGAGGAGGACGGTATAGTCCGCGGGTCGCTCAATCCCGTACTCAACGGCCTGCATTGCCTTTTCCTGATTCTGTTGCTGGTAACCTCCATCAACTACCTGCTCGGAACCTTTCACCAGGACAGGCGCGATCGCAGTGTACTGTTCTGGAAATCTGTGCCGGTGTCGGAGACTCAGGAAGTGGCCGCCAAAATCGCTATCGTTTGCGTGTTAGCGCCAGCCATATACCTCGTAATTTCCATGGTCACCCAGGTAGCGTCTGTATTTCTGGCGATGCTCATCACCTGGCGCATGGATTCCGATCCCGTGCAGACTGTACTTGCCAATGTTGATTTTCTGGGCCTGTTCAGGGGTCAGATCGGCGGGATATTGATATGGGTGCTTTGGACAGTACCGTTCTATGCGTGGCTGCTGCTTTGTTCCTCGGCGGCACGACGCTCGCCTTTATTGGTGGCCCTGGGAATTCCGGTCGCGCTGATAGTGCTGGAGAAGCTGTTTGTCGGCAGCCAGTATTTATCGGAAGTTTTTACCAATCACATCCCGCACATCGACGGCACTGAGGGCGGCAGTACGCTGGGCTTCTACTTCTACGAGCCGCAGTGGCTGAGTCTCGATTATGCGGGCCTGTTACTGGGCTTGCTGGTGACAGCCGCCCTCCTGGTGGCGACGGTCTGGTTTCGCAAACACCGCTTTGAAATGTAGCTCATGCCGCTCGCTGCCGGAGCGTCTCTCGTCAAAAACTGGCATATTGTCCTGTCACACGGCGCCCAGCTTCAGCCTGCTGGCGCGCCAGGCCATGGCACTGGCCAGTGCTATGTAGAGCACCGAGCCCAGCGCCATGGTGTCCATGCTTACGCCGATGTCGATGAGCCAGCCCATGAGGACCGGCGCGATGGCGCTGGCGAATACCATCGCGGACAGGGTGACAGACTTGATCGAGCCGAGGTGCAGGTTGCCGTACATTTCCGAGAAGAAGGGCGATGACAGGGTGGAGTATGATCCTATCGATACCGCCATCAGCACCATGAACAAAACTGCGACCACCAGGCTGTTGGAACTGGCCAGGAAGAGCAGCCCCAGTCCCATGGGAAGGCAAACCAGTGGAGCGAGGCGAATCGCGCCATAGCTGTCCACCAGCAATCCCATCCAGAGTTTGAAGATCGTTGAAACCGCCGCGTATACCAGGTAGAGGGCACCCCAGACTGCAATTGGCCACCCTTTCACTTCAATCAGGTGAACCTGGTGAAACATGAAGCCAGTAAACAGCATCGGCTGGGCGAGCAGGGCCGGCATGAACAGGTAGAACAGCGGGTCGCGCACCACCTCTGCGCGAGTCCAGTTGCGCTGTTTGGTCGCCGTTTGAGTCGTGTCGCCGCTGGATATGCTGTCCAGGTATGCCGCATGCCGCTGCTCGTGACCGCGCAGTGAGATGCGGGTCAGCAGGGGCACGGTAACGACCAGGAGCGCGGCCCAGACGACCCAGGACTGGCGCCAGGACATGAGGGCGAGCTGTGCGATCACAATGGACGGCAGTATGGCCTCTGACAGGGAATAGCCGATACCACCCAGGGCATTGGCCTTGCCCTTGTGGCTGTCGATATACCGTACCATCGTGGTGGGCCCCGCCATGCTCATCAGGCCCTGTCCGAGGTGACGCAGCACCAGGATGCTCAGAAATAGCGTGACCATACCGACGCTGCCGGCAAGCATCAGGCAACCAATGGCCAGCCCGAAGGCAACCAGGTAGGCGTAGCGTCGCAAGTCCATGTGATCTATCAGGGAGCCTGTACGCAGTAGCAGAATCGCACTGGCCAGGGTCGCCGCGGAGAAGATGGCGCCAAACTCGCCATGGCTGAGCGCGAGGTCGCTGCGGATATCCCCGCCGAAAAGGCCGATAAAATAGGTTTGCCCCAGGCTGGAGCCAAAGGTCATGACAAAGCCGAACAACAACAGGCGCCGTTCAGCCTTGATAAGCGGAAGAAAGGATTTCATGTCTGGAGTATGACAGCGAAGCGGTAATGCGCACAGCCGCCGGCGGAATTGCCGTAACTAACCCGCGACCGGGCGCTTGGTCCTGCCCGGGCGCGAGCAGGTCGCGCGGCAAGTGGCAGTCGCAACTCTCCGCGCTAATTCGCGGGCTCGACCGGTTTTATGAACTTCAGTGTGAAGCGGTCCGACTCACCGATCGCGAGGTATTTATCCTTGTCCTTGTCACCCAGTGCCAGGCTCGGGGGCAGGGTCCAGACCCCCTCCTTGTGATCGTGAGTATCTCGCGGATTGGCGTTTATCTCTGAGCTTTCAACCAGCTTGAACCCGGTTAACTCCGCCAGGGCTATGGCCTCTGATGCCTTGATGTAACCGCTATTGTAAGGGTCCGCCTCACCTGAACCCTCTGGCCAGCGGTGGTCGGTGATGCCCAGGATTCCACCCGGCTTGAGTGCATCGTACATCACCTTGAAAGCCAGGGAGGCGGAGACGCCGCCCTTGCGCTGTTCCCCCAGCCAGTTATGCAGGTTGCGGAAGGTCAGTACCATGTCAGCCGAGCCCCGGGGTGCGATATCCAGGAAGTAGGGCGGATAAAATGTCGTCACTATGACATCGCGGTACAGGTCCGGGTTCTGGCCAAGCATGGTCAGGAAAGCGCCCAGGTAGCGGCGTTGATAGCCCGCCACGGGATTCGCCGAATATTGCGCGGCGTACAGGCGACCCCTGTCCTTGAGCGTGGCCGCGAGAATTTCCGTATACCAGCCGCTGCCCGGCCACATCTCCACCACGGTCATATCCGGTCGCAGGCCAAAAAACTCAAGCGTTTCACGGGGATGGCGGTAGGTGTCACGGGCGCGGTTTTCCGCACTGCGGTGTTCGCCCGCGACGGCGTTGGCAATGGCGTCATCGGTGTCGACCGCAAAGGCCATTGCGGGTAACAGGGCCAGTAAAATGGCTGCTATTGTTTTTTGCATGTGAGAACCCTCCGCTTCGATGTCAGGGATTATCATTTATGGAGGCCCAGTTTGCTATCGCAAATATTCGCAGTGGCCCCCCGCCAGGAAATGGGGGAAGATTCGCCACATAAGCTGTAACAGTGTATTTTTGTCGGATGGGCCGCGCAGTGGGTGTGCCGGCATTTTTTTGGAAACCCGCCAACTGGTGTCGTCGTGATAAAACTCTGGTTTGCCCCACGAACAAGGGCTGTTCGCGTAGCCTGGCTACTCGAAGAACTCGGCCTGCCCTATGAACTGCAGCGAGTGGAATTCGAAGCCACCGCAACGGCCTTCTTTGCCCAGAAAACACCGCTGGGAAAACTTCCGGTTATCGACGATGAAGGGCTGATTCTGGCAGAGTCCGGCGCGATCGTTGAATATATCCTGGAGCAGTACGGCCGCGGGCGCCTGGCGCCGGCACCTGGCACCCCCGCCCGGGCCAGATACCTGCAGTGGCTGCACTTCGCGGAAAGCACCGCATTTCCGCCACTGGGCATCGTTGTCTGGATGACCCTTTACAGGGACGATGCCGCGGCGCACCCCGAACTGGTGCAGGATGCGATCGGTCGCGCCGCGTCGGGACTTGAGTTCCTGGAAACGCATTTTGGTGTCGGTCCATGGTTGCTGGGCGAAGATTTCAGTGCCGCCGACATCATGATGGGCTTTACCCTGTTTGCCGCGCAGGCCGTCGGTGTGCTGGATTCGCGGTTCCCCATAATCAACGCGTACTTGAGCCGCCTTCAGGAGCGGCCGGCACTGCAAAAAGTGCTGGATCTGTAGCCCTGGAGCGGCGTAGATCCCGCCTGGAACTCGCGTCAACTTTTTTTACACTTACCCCGGATACGTGTGGGCTGCGGATTCAGGCAGTAAAAGAATTGTGTCTGTAACTTGCTCGGTAGCAAAGGCTTTACTTTCTCCGGCATGAATATTGCACGACTCCCTCCATATCAGCCAGCCAAGAGGAGATTGTGAAATGAAGAGGCCAGCATTGTTTTTCACGGCATTACTGTTTGCCGGTAGCCTCCAGGCGGCAACCCTGACCTATGTCGACCGCGCCACCTTTGAGGCGGCCCTGGATCCCGGATATACCCTTATCGACACTTCCGCCTATGCCGATGGCACTCCCATAGGCGATACCCTGCCCGCAGGCGTCACTTCCTTCGGAGCCCCGTCCACCATACGTGCCGCAGATGGCGTGTTGCTGAACGGGCAGGGTTTCTATGGCACGACCACTCCCAATATTGGCCTCAACTTTTCGCCGGGGATAAACGGTGTCGGTGGTTCCTCCGGCGAGGGTGATGGCGGCATGATCATGATCTACAGCGGTTTGAACGGCACCGGCAGCCTGCTTGGCTCCGCAGCGTATTCCGTGACCTTTGGCGGCATTATCTCGAGCGTTGATATCGGCTCGGTTATATTCACCTGCGACTTCAACTTCGATCTCAAATGTGCGCTGATTGACCCGACCTTCGGTAGCTCCACCGCGGTGGTGCCGCTCCCTGCGGCGCTGTGGCTTTTTGCCACGGCACTACTGGGACTGTCGGGAATGGCGGGTCGCAGAACGGCGCGGGAATAACGTCCGCGCCCCCAGCTTCGGTGCGCGGGGTTTATCTTCCGACGCCCGCAGCACAGCCCGCGAGCACCTGTAGGGAGCGTGTGATCACCGGTACCTTTCTCCACCGATGGTTATCCCCACCACGGTTTCCAGCAAAGACCTGCTTGAGTATTGATTCGGTGCCGCCGGATATTGCCGGCGGGCTCGTTGCGCTGTGCCTCGCGCCAATGCGCGGGGACGGGTATATTCGTTTGGGGTATGATTCGGTAGCTTGCGATTGCCCTGAGTTGAACAGTTCGATCGTGGTCGCGCGAAACTCGATTTTTCCTGGTGTCGAATATGGCTGAATGGCCCTACAGACTTACCCGGCTGGACAAGCTGCTGAATATGTTTACGCGCCTGCGCCCGGGCGAGGGCCGCAGCGTGCTGATTTTCTCCGCTTACGCACTGTTGTTGATGTTGGCCTACTACATCCTCAAGACGGTGCGCGAGCCGCTGCTGTTGTCCGGCGCCAACGCTGAACTCAAGAGCTATGCCTATGCCGTGACGGCGTTGCTGTTGTTTCTCGTGGTGCCGTTGTACGCCGCCCTGTTTCGCCGCTGTGGTCGCCTGGCGCTTACGCGCTATATCACAGCCTTCTTCATCTTTAATCTGTTGTTGTTCTTTTTGCTGGGCCGGGCCGGGATCAATATTGGCTTTGCCTACTACGTCTGGGTCGGCATATTCAGCGTCATGATCACAGCCCAGTTCTGGGCGTATGCCGCCGACAGCTTCAATGTCAAAAGTGGGCAACGCCTGTTTCCCCTGATTATGGTGGGCGCGACCCTCGGTGGCCTGGTAGCGCCCGCCCTCAGTGGCTTCCTGTTTCGCGAGATTGGACCGTGGCCGCTGATGCTGCTGGCGATGGGCTTGCTGTCGCTGACAATTCCCTGTGTGAGCTGGGGCAAGAACGCCATTCCACCGGGTTCCAGTTCGGAGAACGGCGAGAGTGGCGACGCGGAGCGGGCAGGATTCTGGGGCGGCTTGTCACTGGTAATGAATGATCGCTACCTGCTGCTTGTCGCAGTGCTGATCATATTGCTCAACTGGGTAAATACAACCGGGGAGTACATTCTCGCGGAACTGGTCGTGCGCTACGCGGACGACATGGTTGCGGCCGACCCCGGCATTGATAAGGGCGGCGTGATTGCCACGTTCTACGGCACCTTCTTCTCATTGGTTAATCTACTGACGCTGTTCCTGCAGGTTTTCCTGGTGGCGCGGGTATTGCGCTGGATCGGTGTCGGCGGGGCAATCCTGGTGTTGCCGATCGTGGCCATTATCGGTTATGGCCTGGTGGTGTTCATACCCATTTTCAGCATTATCAGGGTGGTGAAGCTGTTCGAAAACGCCACTGACTATTCACTGATGAATACCACCCGCCACGCTCTCTACCTGCCCCTGAGCCCGGCCAAGAAATACGAGGGAAAGACGACTATAGAGGGTTTTTTCTGGCGTTTCGGAGACCTTGCCCAGGCCGTGGCGGTGTATGTCGGCCTGCACTGGTTCGATTTTGACGTTGCCGAATTCGCTATGCTGAATATGTTGCTGGGAGTGGTCTGGCTGGCGGTGGCCTATGCCGTATCACGCGAGTTTGGCGCGCTGGAACGTCAGGTGTGCCTCAATTTGCCGCCCCGGCTGTATCGGCAGATGGAGGATCGGCAGCTGGCGCCCGGGACCGCATTTGCGTTTGAGCTTCCGGAGGATACGTTTATCGATCCCGACGAAGGCGAAGTGTTGGACTTCACCGCTTCCCTGGGTTCTTTTGAGGCGCTGCCAGACTGGCTCAATTTCCATCCCGAGACGCTGGGATTTAACGGCTTTGCCCCGAATGAACCCGGCGGGGTCGTGGAAATTTTGCTGCGCGCCACAGATTTCGATGGCGCATGGGCGGAAGGCAGAATGCGGATCCGGATCGGTTAGATTGACGGGATTGCCAGGCGGAGTTTCGCGCGGGCCGCGAGCGTGGTTGTGGATATGAACATCGGGATGATCCGGAATCCGGGTCTGCGGCAGTGCTTGATGCGCAAGCAAGGGGACGGGCAACGGGGATTCGGTTGTTACCGCCGTAATTGGAAGAGGCAAGTGATTATGAGCAGATTGGTCGCGTTCCTGGTTTCACTGTTGCTGGCCGTCGATGTGTTTGCCGGCCAGTACGATATCAATGCCCCGGGCAGGGTCGTCGCCTTTGGCGATGTCCACGGCGCCTATCGAGACCTGTCGACCCTGTTGCAGGAAGTCGGGGTGGTGGATACTGAACTGAACTGGATTGGCGGCAATACCCATCTTGTGTCACTGGGCGATCTGCTGGATCGGGGGCCGGACTCGCGCAAGGTGGTGGAACTCCTGATGAAGCTCCAGCGGCAGGCTGCCCAGGCGGGCGGCGCGGTGCATCTGGTACTGGGCAACCACGAAGTCATGGTCATGAGCGGCGATCTCAGGTACGTCTCACCGGAAGAGTTTGCCGCTTTCGCTGCCGACGAAACCCAGGCGGAGCGAGACGAGTTGTACGCACAGTATCGCGGTTTCAATCCCGAGGGGGACGAGGCGGATGCCAGGCAGCGTTTCGATGACCAGTACCCACCAGGTTTTATCGCGCTGCGCAAAGCGTTTTCCAGAGGTGGGACGATTGGCGACTGGCTTCTTGAGCAGCCCTTCGTGATAAAGGTCAACGACAAGGTTTATATGCACGGCGGTATTGCCAGTGAACCCACGCAGGAATCCCTGGAGTCCCTGAACGCGAAGATGCAGGCTGAACTCGAGGACTTCCTGGTCAGCATGGACGAGTTGCGAGCGGCGGGTGTGATGCCCTGGTATGTCGACTATCACGATCGCCTGGCATTTCTCACCGCGCGGGTGCAGGAATTCACGGCAGCCAATCCCCGCAGGAAAGCCCAGTGGTTCGACGCAGTACAGAAGGTGTTCGATGCCCAGCAGGCCTTTGTCTTCAGTGACGACAGCCTGAACTGGTACCGTGGAACCGCGCTTTGCCACCCCTACGCCGAGTCCTACAATACGGAGCGCTTTCTCAAGCGGGTGGGAGCCAGGCAGCTTGTCATTGGGCATACCCCGACGCGCGGCGACGTCCACGAGCGCATGGGGGGACTTGCCATCAGGTTGGATACCGGGATGCTCACCAGTGTATACAAGGGGCGTGCATCGGCGCTCATCTCCGAGGGAGGCAGTCACTATGTCCATTACCTGGGAGGTACCACCAGGGAGCAGCCGGTACCCGAGCAGCGCAGCATGGCGCAGCGCCTGTCCGGAATGAGCGATGCCGAGCTTGAGCAGTTCATGCTTTCCGCCCCGGTAGTGGACGTGAAGGAAATCGATACCGGCGTTACCCATCCCTGGCGCGTGACCCAGCAGAAAGACGGCGTCAGTGTTGATTCACTGTTCAAGTACGGCGACACCAATCCTGGCCTGCAGTCGAAGTCAAACTACGTATCGGTGCGCAGTGACGACAGTGATCGCTACGTATACGATGTCTCCGCGTATAAGCTGGATCGTCTGCTCGATTTACAGATGGTGCCAACCGCCGTGATCACCACCATCAAGGGCCGGGAGGGCGCGCAGTCCGCCTGGGTGGACAACGCTATCAACGAACGCGACAGACTGGAACTGGGAACGGACTTCGAGGGTTACTGCAAACAGTATGAGCAGTACCGCCTGCGCGTCATCTACGACATTCTTATCCATAACGACGACCGTAACCTGACCAACATACTGTGGACCAAAGACGACATGATGCTGCACTTTATCGACCACAGTCTGGCCTTTCGATCAACGGAGCAGCGGCCCAAACAGTATCGCAAGGTGGCGCTACTGGTATCCGACCTGCTGCGTGCGCAGTTAGCGTCCCTGAATGAGCAGAATCTTACCCGGGAGTTGTCCCCGTACCTGCATCCGCGGCAGATCGAGGCGATCCTGGCGCGGCGTGACCTGATTCTGAAAGAGGCGAAGGGAACCGCGCCCTGATCACGCCTGTAGCATGACGGAAGCCAGCGACACACCGGACCGCAAAATCATCCACATCGATATGGATGCCTTCTTTGCCAGCGTCGAGCAGCGCGACAACCCGCAGTTGCGCGGTCTGCCCGTGGCGGTGGGAGGGTCCGCCAGGCGGGGCGTGGTTGCCGCCGCCAGTTACGAAGCCCGGCGCTTCGGGGTGCGCTCGGCCATGCCCTCGGTTACCGCGGCACGGCGCTGCCCGGCGCTGGTTTTTGTACCTCCCCGGTTCGAGGTCTACCGTGCCGTCTCCAGGCAGATTCGAGAGATTTTCGCGCGGCATAGCGATCTTGTGGAGCCGCTCTCGCTGGATGAGGCCTACCTCGATGTAACGCGTGACAGGCAGGGGATCGGCAGCGCCACCCGTGTCGCCGAACTGATCAGGTTGGCGATTCGCGAGGAGACGGGTCTCACCGCCAGTGCGGGCGTCAGCTATAACAAATTTCTGGCGAAGATCGCCTCGGACCAGAACAAACCCGACGGTATCTGTGTGATCCGACCCCATGAGGGCGCTGACTTTGTCGCTTCCTTGCCGGTGCGACGCTTTCATGGTGTCGGACCCAGGACCGCCGAGCGTATGGCGCGTCTCGGCATCCAGTTGGGCGCGGATCTACGCGGCAAAGACCTGGATTTTCTGCTGGTGCATTTCGGCAAGTCCGCCGCATATCTGTATCGCGCCGCTCGCGGGGTGGACCACAGGCCAGTAAAGCCCGATCGCATACGCAAATCCGTCGGATGTGAGCGCACTTACAGTGAGGACCTGGAGACAGAACAGGAACTGCTTGAGGCACTTGAGCGAATCATTGATCTTGCCTGGCACAGAATAGACAGCAACCGTGTCAGCGGCCGCACAATTACCCTGAAAGTAAAATACGCGGATTTTCGTCAGATTACCCGCAGCCGCTCCAGCGAACACTATCTCGCTGAAAAGGATGAGTTCGGCGCTATCGCCCGCGAGCTGATTGCGCCGCTGGTTCCGTTAACAAAGGGCGTGCGCCTGTTGGGGCTAACGCTCTCCGGCCTCGCCGGGAAGCAGTCGGCCCAGGGCGCAGAAACTGTCCCGTCCATGGTGGCCGAGCAGCGGGCGTTTGACTTCTGAATAGCGGCGCCCTGGGGTCAGGCCGCATATCACGCGGCAACACCGCGCTGGCGCGCAGCCTGAATCATGAGGTTGCGCGGTGTGACCCTGCGGTCGCAGAAGGTTCCCACGCTCACCCGGTAACCACACTCCGCCAGATGCAGCGCCCTGTCCAGTACCAGCCACAGTTCCAGGGCGCGACGAAAGGCGTGCCGTGGCAGCTCCATCCGGCGCACCCGCGCCTCACGCTCCCAGCCCAGGTTTTCATAGTGTTGCCAGTCGACTGCCTCTGGTAATTGGACGCCTTTGAGCCCGGCCACCTGGCGGCAGAATGTGGCGAATCCATTCCCGAAGCAGGCATCGTTAAGGGGGGGTACGGGCATGTATTCGTCTGCCCGGCGCAGTTCCCGCTGCAGGGCATCAAAGCCCAGCCTCCATGCGCTCTTCTTGCGCCGCCGTCGGACACCGGCGGCGGCAGCTGTCACCGTTTCCTGTACTGCCAATCTGCAGTCATCCCGGCTCAGTACCAGTCCGCTGTCCCTGGCCGCCATGGAGTAGGGCCGATACCCGGCGTCAGTTGTCAGGTGATAGCAGCAGGGCGACAGGGCCAGGCTGTGGATGCCCTGTGTGGTTACAATCTCGATCAGGCGTCGATGCAGGTCACCGCAGGCGTGCAGGGCCACGGCGTGATCGGTTTCAGGCATACAGGCTGCAAGCTGCGGGGACAGCACATCGCAAGGTATCATACGCACGTCCGTGCCCAGTTGCCGGCTCAGGTTCTCCCCGTCGCTGCACAGCTTTGAATTTTTCTCCAGGGCGATGACCGGGGTCTGGAAACGCTGGTATAGCGCACGACCCAGGTGCGCCTTGCCGGCGCACCATTCCAGTACGGTTCCGTTCAACTGCTCCAGGCAGCCTGCAAATGCGGTCACCTGCAGCCATTTTCCACCCGGGATACCGCGTTCAAAGCCCATGGGATAGTCGCCTGGCTGCGAAGCCAGTGGCGCGACTGAATCGAGGTCGGTAATGCGTGAAATGTGGGGAATATGGTCGGCGAGCCAAGCTACCAGTGCATTCTGGTCCGCCTCCAAAGTGGCGGCGTCTTCTTCACTGAGCGCCGCAAGCGCCGCGGCCAGCGACGGGTGGGTCGACTCCCATGGGAGCACCGGCAGGTAGAAGGGAATCGGTCGCCAGAGTTCGCCGTAGTGCTGAAGCAGCTCTGACAATTGCCTGAAATGGACTGGTGGTGGCGGGGTTTGCTGCATGGCGGGGATTGTACCCCGGTTGTCGGCCTCTGAGCAGGCCCCGGCACTACGGGGCAAACCACTCAAGAAATCCTGTTGGCAACCGGTGGTGGGGCGCTACCCGCTAAAAATGTAAAAAAATGGCCCCCTTAAAGGGAGCCATGGGGCGAGGCTCGGCAGGGGACTCAGATTGCGGCCACAAGCGCGGGCTGTTGCAGCTTCGCAACTTGCTCTTCCACCGGCTCCAGGGTCACGTAAACCCTCGTGCCGCGCATTTTCACTTTCGTATGAACGTAGTAGGTGGTGCCGGCCTTGAGTTCCAGGGTCAGCGGCTCGGTGCCTGGCATGCTGGTACTCAGCGTGTATTGGCCCAGCGGGCCTGCAGCGACTACCACGGCGTCGGGGGTCAGCCTGCCCAGGCTGCTGTCATTGACATGGACGTCCAGTCCCAGTCGCCTGGTTTTTGCCGACTCGTCGGCCCTGTATATGACTACGGTGGCTGTTGCGGCCGATTCCTGTTCGGCCGCGACCGACTGGGAAAAACTGAGAGTGGCTACCAGGGCAAAGGCTATGGCGAAAGTTGTCTTGAACATTGTGTGACCTCAGTTGAGTTGGTTTGGTGGTTATACGACCGCCAGTTGCAACTGGTTCACTTTGGGAGAATAAATTATTCGGGTGAGAGGGGTCTCCCCGCGCTGTTCAGGACGGGCTTGCTGTCTGTGCTGTCGTCCGGGCCCGGGCATTGCCCGGGTGACGGGCACTGCCAGCGATAGCTTACCCGTACCCGGGTGCCGGCGGGACTGTCCGCTGAGGGCGGACTCAGCTCGAACGAAAAGCCGTTGCCAGGGATGTTGGCCCCGCCGAAAGGCAACCGCGGGTTCAGGTAACGGGAGGACTCGGTGTCATCGAAGCCGGAAGAAGCGGCGAAAGGCCGGGTTCCCGAGCGCGTCATCACGCCGTCGACGCCCCGGTAGGTTTCCAGTCCGCTGGCGAACTCATCAAGCGCAAACGGAGCGTCCGCCGAGTGAAAATCGCGCAGGCTGTTGTCCGCGAGTCGGTACTGGACTTCGCCCTCGCGCAGGCGCAAATCAAACAGGCTGCCGCCGGATTTTCTCGCATTCTGGTCGGCCCCGGGCAACAGCTCATTGACGATAGTGTAGCCGTACATCAGCTCGCGTCCGTTCCAGGAAAGCCCTTCCATGGGAGGCGCGCCATCAAGCTGCAGGCTTGCGCAGTCGGCGCGGTCTGATTCGCTGACATCACTGGGATAGTAGTCAGGGCGTCGCTGAAAACACATGGTTTTCAGGAAGCCTTCTCGCAGCAGTGGCTGGGCATCGTCATCAAACTCCCAGGCAGTCCAGCCTTTCTCATCCTCGCTGAAATGTTTTGCTGGCATTGCGTCCAGGCGGAATTCCTGCGGATTGGAATCGACGACAAGCAGGAAGCCGTTGCCGGGTCCGAACTCGGCGGGTTCATTCTGGCTCCACAGGTATTCGCCGTTGTAGTACCACATCAGCAGCCCCGGCCGGTAATTCACATTCAGTGCCTGCATCTCACCGTCGGGGCTGGGATAGAACATAAAGGCCGGTTCAGTCAGGGCGCGATCGTAATTGGTGCCGCTGGCATAGGTGGCGTAGGGGTCGCGGTATTCCAGCAGGTAAAAATGTGGCACCGCCAGATGATGGCTTCCTCCCGACAGGGTGAAACCATCGCTGTTCCAGCCCTCCAGGGAATCGGCTTCGAAGTTCTCCGTGAAGCCGATGGCCGCTATCGAGACGTTATCCAGCAATGCGCCATTCTCGACAGAGGCCGTGTCGGTGAAATAGTTGAATCGCAGGGTTGCCTGCTTGCCCCGCAACGACTCAAGGTCGAACGTGGCCGTCACCCACTGGGCTACCTCGCAGGGATCACTGGCAGCCTTGCCTTCGGCGAGTTTGTCCTCTGCCAGGGTGCGATCCAGTTTGGGGTCGCACCCCGCTGCGCTCTCCACCTTGCCGTCACCGTCGCGGTCGCCACTGAGTCCGGTAAAGCCAGGCAGTGAGCCCGCGCCTTCGTGGCCTTTCCCGGCGGGCATGACGGATTGACGGTCGTCCACGGAAGCTTTGTCAGTGGGCATCAGGCGGGTGAAATTGCGACCGTCGGTAGCAGCCTCGATATAGAGGTAATCCCATTCAGCTTCAATTTCAAACCAGAGGTCAACCGACAGCAGTAACGGAACCCCGCTCTCGATCCCGGTAAAATCAAACTGTCGTGACAGCTCGCGACGAACATCGTTGCCCTGTCCGCTGTAGATGGCCTGAGCGCCATTGGCGGCAGTCAGTGGTCCCAACTCTATATCCCGATATTTGGGTGGCAGAATGATCATCGCCGCGTCGCACAGACCCTTTGCGCTGGGTGTTGACCAGTCGCTCATGGTTTTCATGTCCAGCGTTCCTGCCACGGCACCGCCGAAAGCGGGTGGCCGCACAACGCATGGTTTGAGCCAGCCCAGTACCATTCTGGACCAGGTGCTCATTTCCTGCGGCAGCGGCGAGGCGGTAGCGGACATTACCTCCCAGGAGCCGGTGGAATTGCTCGTTGACGCCGCATAGATATCCGGGAGCCCCAGTGAGTGGCCAAACTCATGGATGAAAGTCGCCGTTCCGGTGTATTCGTCCTGCATATTGTAGTCGGCCACCCAGAGTCCGTTGCCCAGGGGTACGCCGCCGCGCGGGTTTGCGGTGCCGTCAATAATCGGGCCTTCACCAAGATTTCCCGACAGGGTATCCCGGTGCGGCCAGATACGGTCTGCGCATGCCTGCTCCGCCCCGGTGAGCGAGTTGAATGCGTCACGCGGCGAGTTGGGGGTCAGCTTTTCATCGAGTTTATACAAGCCGTGACACGAAGCCTGGCCCTTGCCGGCAACGATCATCACCAGGTGATCCAGGTAACCGTCCGGTTCGTCGCGATTGCCATCCCCATCGAAGTCCCGCGGATCCCACTGGTCGTAGTCGCGCCAGGGGAAGTCCGGATCACGGCGATAAGCGGCAAGGATGGCGTCTTCCACCAGTTGGCCTCCCCGTTCATCCGCGCGCCAGTTGCCGTCGCTCATCTGCACCGGCCTGCCGTAATAGTCCAGCGGCTTGTCCAGTTCCACGGTGGGGAGTATGTCGCCTGTCACGTTGTACCTGCCGCGCGACTGGTGACGGAAATAGTCGGACAGGGTGCCTGGCTCTGGCGCGTCGACACCTCCTCCAAACAGCTCCTGTGTAAAGTATTCGCGGTTCTTGCGATCCTGTTCAGGGTCGCCGGCGAAGCGATCATAGTGGGTGTCGGAAAAGGCGATCGGCAGGATCAGGAGGCGGTGGGGGCTATCGGGAGCGGCAATGACCGGGGCTATGGCGTCACTTTTTACCTGCGGGTGACCCAAGCGGTCAAACCTGAAGTCAGAGAGGTTGTCGACCATGGTGGCGCTATCGTCGGCCGCGGCTGCGGTTTGCATAAAACAGGCCAGGATTAGCGCAGACAGCGGGTATTTCATGAGTTGTCCTTTGCAATTGCTCACACTATTGGGGCTCCGGGCCTGTCCGGGTAGAGATTAGCATAGAGACGCAGGCGGTGCGGCTATCCGGGCGACTCCGACACAGACGCAGCGGCAGCCGGGCTGGTACCCGTTTTCCAAAACCCCTATAGTTGCAGAGATGTCAGTTCGACGATCAAGCATGTCTATAGCGGTGACCGTGTCGCCCGGATTCCCGTTTTCAGGCGGCGCGGCGCCCTCGCCTGTACGCGGACCGAAGTAGGCTGTGGGCTGGTCTGCAGTCATCGCCAACGGTCTTGCCTGGTTTCTGGTGTGGCTGTTTGCACAGGCGGCATGGCACAAATTCGCAACGCCGCGATTCTACCGCCAACTCATGGCCCAATACCTGGGCCGCGCCGGTAGCAACGTGGCGGTGTGGCTTGTCGCGGCCATCGAAGCGGGAGTTGCGCTTGTGCTGTTGATAAGCCAGTGGCGCTGCGCTGGCCTGGTGGCGGCTGCCGCTATGCTACTGATCTATTCGAGTCTTATGGCGAGCAGGCTGTGGCAGGGCGATGCCGGGATACAGTGTGGCTGTTCCGGTCCCGACTCGGAACTGGTATTAAGCTGGGCACTGGTAATGCGCAACGGCGCCTGTGCGGTTCTTGCCCTGCTGGCCCTGGTGGCTGGCGATACGTCGGGTCCCGGCTGGCCGGGGGGCCTCGTGTCGATGTTGATCGCGGCGGTCCTGATTTTCGGGTATGTGATTTGTGAGCTGATAATCAGCCAGGCGCAGTGGATGGCGGGGGAAGGGTGATGACCAACAAGACAGCAAGCGGCGGGCACAATCTCTATCGACAGTTCGAGGCTGAATTTCCCGCCGACCGGCAATCGGTGCTGTTACAGACGGTTGATGGTCGCAGCTTCTCCTATGCCGATGCCCACCGCGAGTCGGCACGTATTGCGAACTACCTGCTCAGTCTCGGCGCCGTTGCCGGTGACCGTGTCACTGTGCAGCTTGAAAAGTCGCCGCAGGCTCTATGGCTATACCTCGCCTGCCTGCGGGCCGGGCTTGTGTACCATCCCCTGAATCCGGCGTACCAGGCGTCTGAACTTGCCTATTTTGTCGCCGACGCCGAGCCCAGGATCGTGGTTTGCAGCGGGCTTGCCATGCCTCTGTTCAGCTCGCTGGCCGCCGGGGCGGGAGTGGCCAGGATACTCAGCCTGGAGGCTGATGGGAGCGGCAGCCTCAGCGCCGGCGCGGCGACTTTCCCGGACACCTTTGAAACTGTTGCCCGCGAGCCTGGCGATCTGGCAGCGCTCCTTTATTCCTCCGGTACCACCGGGCGGCCAAAAGGCATTATGCTGAGTCATGCCAATCTGGAGAGCAATGGCAGGACACTGGTCAAACTGTGGGGGTTCAATGCAAGTGACGTACTCCTGCATGCCCTGCCGGTGTTTCATGTGCACGGCCTTTTCATCGCCTCCCATTGCGTCCTGTTGAGTGGAGCCAGTATGCGCTGGCTGGAAAAATTTGATGTCGATGAGGTGATGTCGCAACTGCCGCACTGTACTGTGATGATGGGTGTGCCCACCTACTACACGCGCTTGCTTGCAAACCCGGGATTTGATCGCTCTCGCTGTGGCGCGATGCGCCTGTTTATTTCCGGCTCCGCCCCGCTGCTGGCGGAGACGTTTACCGAGTTTGAAGCGCGCACGGGGCACAGGATACTGGAGCGCTACGGCATGACGGAAACCGGCATGAATACGTCCAATCCCTTACTGGGTGAACGACGGGCGGGTACCGTGGGCCTGCCGCTGCCGGATGTAGAGGCCAGGGTGGTGGGCGCCGATGGGGCGGAGCTGCCCGCGGGCGAAACGGGTGGGCTGCAGGTTCGCGGGCCCAATGTATTTCCCGGCTACTGGCGGATGCCGGAGAAGACGCGTGAGGATTTCACGGAGGACGGATTTTTCAATACTGGCGACAAGGCGACGATCTCTGCGGACGGTTACGTATCCATTGTCGGCCGCGCCAAGGACATGATTATCTGCGGCGGTCTCAACGTCTATCCCCGGGAACTGGAGCAGATACTGGATGGCCTGGCAGGTGTAAAGGAGAGCGCCGTTATCGGCGTGCCGCACGCCGATTTTGGCGAAGCCGTGGTGGCAGTCATCGTTCCCACGGGCGAGTCCGCGCTCTCCGAGAGCGAGATTATTGAATTCTCCAGGTTGAATATGGCGAATTTCAAAGTGCCCAAGCGCGTGTTTCTGGTGGACCAGTTGCCGCGCAATGCGATGGGCAAGGTGCAGAAAAATATTCTGCGTGAGCGCTATGCGCAGTGCTGCAATGCCTGAACCATGATAGTGATCCAGGCGCTTCAGCTCCACTATGTAGTGAACGAACGGAAATACAGGTGAAAAAAATGAATCCAAAGGCAAGTGCAAGCCCGGGTGTCGCGCTGGCGGGGCTGTTGCTCCTGCTCTGTGGCGCTGTGCAGGCTGCGGACATCGTAGCGGCAAAGGTTGAACTGACTCCCGCAGAACAGGAAATGATCGCCTGGATAGACGAGCGCGGTGACCAGATGCTGGCGGAACTGGGCAGTCACGTTGCGATCAACACCGGGACGTCCAACGTGGCGGGTATCAATAGCTACCGGGCTGGACTGGCGGAGGATTTGCAGCGCCTGGGTTTCGCCACACGCGAACACGCGTCGGCGCCATTTGAGGTGCTCACCTGCGAAGGCGGTGAAGTGGAAATTGCGGATCACCTGGTGGCAACCAGAACCGGCAAGAGTCCCAATCGCATTCTGCTGAACGGGCATATGGACACGGTATTTCCCGCGGAGGACGAATTCCAGTCACTCACGGTGGAGCCCGACGGCACGCTGCATGGCCCCGGTGTACTGGATATGAAAGGCGGAATAGTGGTGATGCTCAATGCACTGCGGGCACTTGAGGTCGCCGGCTACCTGGAGCGGGCCAATCTGACCGTCCTGTTGACCAGCGACGAGGAAATCGGCTCGCTGGGCTCGCGCGAGCTGATCGAACAGCTTGCCGGCGAACACGATCTGGGCCTGGTATTCGAGGGCACCCGGGATAATCTCATGACGCGTTCTCGCAAGGGTCTGGGGCAGGTTCGCCTGAAGGTGACCGGGCGCGAGGCACACGCGGGGGCGAAGCATGAGGAGGGAGTCTCGGCAAACCTGGAACTCGCACACCAGGTGATTGCCATAGAGCAGCTCACGGATTACGAGTCCAATATCACTGTGAACGTGGGAGTGATGCGCGGCGGTGAAAAGCGCAACACGATTCCCGGTTGCGCCGACGCCTATATTGACCTGCGCTATCCGACCGTGGAGGCGGGGCAAGCGCTGGTGGGCGCTATCGATACCATCGCCACGAAACCCCATATCTCAAATCCGGAATACCCCGATGTACCGCGCACAGAGGTCTGGACCCGCCTGCACCGGCCGGTCAAGGACGTGAACCCCGAGGTCGATGCTTTGATCGCCGAGGCTATGGGTTTGTCGGCCCTGATTGCAGAGCCTGTTGCGGGTGGTATGTATTCCGGCGGTGGTACTGACGGGTCCATTGCCCAGGCGGTGGGGCTGCCCACCCTGGACAGTCTGGGACTGGATGGTCAGGGTGCTCACTCTTCCCGCGAAACGACCAGCCTGAAGTCCCTGATGGCTCGCACCAAGCTGGCTGCGGTAATGATCGCCCGGCAGATTGACAAACAACCCTGAGAGCCTCGAGCTACCAGTAAAAGACGAACAGCATGACGGAGCCTATAACGCCTGCACCCAGCAGGTTTAGCACGAACCCCTCGCGCGCCATTTTGCCGGTGGAAATTGTACCGGTACCGTAGACGATCGCGTTGGGTCCCGTGGCCACCGGCAGCATAAAGGCGAAACTGGCGCTGATCGCCGCAGGTGCCATTAACAGTGCGGGAGGAAGATCAGAACCGACGGCGACCGCGGCGAGTACCGGCATCAGCAACGCTGTCGTGGCGGTATTGCTGGTCACTTCAGTCAGGAAGGTCACCAGCAGGCATAACCCGAACACCAGCATCGGCGGCGGCAACGTCGCGAAGAAGCCCAGCGACCCGCCGATCAACTGGTCAAGTCCGGATACCGTAAAGCCCTTGGCCAGAGCGAGACCGCCGGCAAACAGGATCAGCGTGCCCCAGGGCACGGCTTCGGCGGTTTCCCAGTTCAGCAGGCGTTGACCCCCGCCTTTGCCGTTGGGCACCAGGAACATGATCAGTACCGCCGCCAGGGCGATGCTGGCGTCGTTGATGGCAGGCAAACCGATCATATCCGTCCAGCCGCCAAAAGGTTCCTTGCGGAATACCCAGGCCGCAGCAGTGAGGGCGAAGATTGTCAGGGTGCGAATCTCCTCTGGTCGCCACGGCCCCAGCTCGGGGAATGTCGTGCTGCCGGTATCGGAAATATTGCGGGTCAGCCACCACGCCATCAACGGCAGCATGATGACGACAATGGGCAGCGTCCATGTCATCCACTCCAGGAATCCGGGTGTCTCGCCACCGACGCTGTCCAGGACCTGGAGGAAGATCAGGTTAGGTGTAGTGCCAATCGGCGTACCGATACCGCCGACACTGGCTGCATAGGCAACCGCCAGTAGCAGCGTGGCGCGAAACTCCGGCGACTCGTTGCTCTCGATCGCCGCCAGCGCGATCGGCACCAGCATGAGCGTGGTCGCCACATTGGAAATCCACATGCTCAGCGAAGCCGCCGCGATCATGAACCCGATCACTATCAGGCGCGGTCGCAAGCCGATACGGCGCACGATCATGATGGCGATCCTGCGATGGGCGCCGCTGCGCGTTAGCGCGGTTGACAGAAAAAAGCCGCCCATCAGCAGGAGGATAATCGGGCTGCCAATTGCTTCGCCCAGTTGCCCGGGCGTGATCACACCGAACGCCGGCAGGAAAATGATGGGGATCAGTGATGTGGCCGGGATGGGAATGGGCTCGAAAATCCACCAGATGGCGCACCAGACCAGCACGGTGGTAGTGCAGGCGATGTCCATTCCGGCTCCCGAATGCCAACTCATGGCGCCTGAGACCAGTGCCAGCACCGGACCCAGGATTGTGGTGAGTATCTTCATTATCGCCCTGTGTTTTTTGCCAGCAGTATGCCGGTTGGGCATTCCCTTGTCACTGCGCTGAAGAGCCCGTCGGTGCGGGTTGTCAGGCCCGGGGCGGCAGCTGCACTTTGTTGGCGCGCATCACTATCCAGTTGCCCAGTAAAATTGCCGTCATTCCCAGCAGGGCGGAAAGCGTCCAGGTGTAAGCTTCCACAAAGGTGGATATCAACAGCGCCACGACGGGAAACAACAGGTTGGCGTAGCCCGCGCGGTCGGCGCCGATGCGGCCGATCAGGGTGAGATAGGCCCAGAAGGCGATTACAGAGCCAAACACTGACAGATACAACAGTGACAGCAGGTAGGGGGCTTTCCAATCAACCGCGATCTCCACGCCGCCCAGTGCCGCCGCGAGATACATTGCCGCTGCACCGTATCCCATGGCCCATGCGTTGGTCACCAGCACCGGGATGTCGTGCTTGCGATTGCGCGCCGCGATGATATTGCCGAACGAGGCCAGCGCAGTTCCTGTCAGGCAGTACAACAGCGCAACGAAGTTTCGGTCACTTAAATTCAGGGCCTCCAGTTCAGGCCAGAAAACGGCAGCCGTCCCCAGCAGCCCGATCAAGCCGCCGAGGACTACCATGGGCTGAATTTTCGACCCCATGAACAATGCGCCGTTGATCACGTTGAACATCATGAGGGTAGAGAACACAACCGCCACCAGGCCGCTGGCCAGGACTGTTTCGGCGTTATAGACAAAATAGTAGTTGCCGCAGAACAGGCACAGCCCCTGCAACAGCAAAAAAGGGTGATCCCGCGCGGGAAGCCATGCCCGTTGCCTGCGGTGCAGGAGAAACAGCCAGATGAGCAGGGATGACAGCAAAAATCGATGGGCGATGGATGCCATTGGATCAATCGCGCCGAGCTGGTACTTGATGCCGATCCAGGTCGAACCCCAGATGACGACTGTGAGGCCGTATAAAAACGAGTTATTCAAGAAAGGCTACTGCCTGTTGGCAAGCGAAAATGAGTGCGCGGGCACATGTCCCATTGATTCCCGGATCAGCCCGGGGGGTAGTACTGTTTTACTTGCTGGTTTATTTTTCCAAAGATCGAGTTGCCCGACTCGTCCTTCATCTCGATCTCGATGCGATCGCCGAAGGCCATGAAGGGAGTGCCGGGTTTGCCATGGGCAATGGTCTCCAGGCAGCGCACTTCCGCCAGGCAGCTCGAGCCGTCAGGACTGCCCTGGTTGGCGACCGTCCCCGAGCCGATAACGGTACCCGCCATAAGCGCGCGGCTCCTGGCGGCATGCTCGATAAGCTGGCCGAAATCGAAGGTCATATCCACGCCGGCATTGGGCGAACCCACCTTGCTGCCGTTGAGCGTGCTGATTAGCGGCAGATGCACTTTTGCCCCGTCCCAGGCGTCGCCGAGCTCATCGGGTGTGACTGCCACCGGGGTAAACGATGTTTGCGGCTTGGACTGGTAGAAGCCGAACTGCTTGGCCAGTTCCGCCGGGATAAGATTGCGCAGGGAGACATCATTTACCAGTGCCAGCAGCTTGATGTGCCCGCGCGCCTGATGTGCCTTCGTGCCTGCCGGCACGTCGTCGGTAAATACCACGACCTCGGCTTCGAAATCTATGCCCCAGTCTTCGTTCTCAGCCAGTATATCGTCATTGGCGCCGATAAATGCATCCGAGGCACCCATGTACATGAGTGGTTCTTTCCAGAAGGATTCGGGCAACTCGGCACCGCGAGCCTTGCGTACCAGTTCCACGTGGGTGACGTAGGCGCTGCCGTCGGCCCAGTGGTAACAGCGGGGCAGGGGAGCGGCGGCCTGGCTGCTGTCAAAGGCGAACTCGCCATCGACCTTTCCCGCCTGGAGTGTGTTGAACAGGGCCGTCAACCTGGGTTCGCAAATCGCCCAGTTATCCATGGCCGCCTGCAATGTCGCCGCAATATCGGTGGCGGCCACGGCCCTGGTGAGGTCACGGCTGACTACGACCAGGGTGCCGTCGCGGCCGGATTTCAGGCTGGCTAGTTTCATGGCTTTGCTTCCGATAGCTGATAGGTCTGGTTGCGGTCACCGGCCGAAATGTTTTTCTATGCCGTCCCAGCACTTTATATAGTCCCGCTGGCGCAGCGGTGTTTCCATGGCCCACTTGGTCGGCTGGATGATGTACCGGGACTCGAGCATAAAGGCCATGGTATCCCTATAACGTTCAGGTTGCAGCTGCGCATTGCTCGCCTTCTCAAATACAGCGGCCTCGGGGCCATGTGGACTCATGCAGTTGTGCAGGCTGCAACCGCCCGGCACAAAGCCCGCTTCCTTGGCATCGTAGGTACCCTCGATCAGTCCCATGAACTCACTCATCACATTGCGGTGATACCAGGGTGGGCGAAAGGTATCCTCCGCGACCATCCAGCGGGGGGGGAAGATGACGAAATCCAGGCTTGCAACACCGGGGGTGTTCGAGGCGGAGGACAGTACGGTGTAGATACTCGGATCGGGATGGTCGTAGCTCACGGTGCCCATTACATTGAACCGCGCCAGATCATACTTGTAGGGCGCCGAGTTTCCGGTCCATGCAACCACGTCGAGCGGGGAGTGGTCGATTTGGGCACGGTGGAAATTGCCGGCGAATTTGCACAACAGCTCAAAATCGCCCTCGATGTCTTCATAGGCGGCATGTGGATACTGAAAATCGCGCTCATTGGCAAAGCCGTTGGCGCCCACTGGTCCGCGCTCCGGCAGGGCGAGCGGAGCGCCGTAGTTTTCCGCGATATAGCCGCGTGCAATGTCGCTTCGCAGATCGACCGCAAACTTCATGCCTCGCGGAATCACCGCGATTTCACCTGCGCACAGGAGCAGTTGTCCGCATTCGGTGCGCAATAATAGTTCGCCCAGCTGGGGGATGATAAGCCACTCACCGTCGGCGCAATAAAAGTAGCGTTGTCGCATGGAACGATTGGCGGCATACAGATGTATTCCCATCCCCGCCTGGGCCATGGCGTCCCCGTTTGCGGCGATAGTGACGAGGCCATCAATAAAGTCTGTTGGCGCGACCGGTGGCGGTAGTGGATCCCAGCGCAACATATTCGGAGGCGTTGCTATTTCAGTGATCGGTGCCGTGCGCACAGTGTCCTGTGGCCATGGCTGGTAGTCGCCCTGCAGGACCGAGGGCCGGATGCGGTAAAACCAGCTGCGTCGGTTGTGGGCGCGGGGTGCGGTGAACGCGGTACTGCTGAACTGCTCGGCGTAAAGGCCGAAGTTGACCCGCTGTGGACTGAAGTGGCCGATAGGCAGTGCGCCTGCCAGGGCCTCACTTTCGTGTTCGTTGCCGAAACCATGCAGGTAGCGAAGGTGGCCGGCAGCGTTGGAGGCGTCGGTTGTCATGGAACCTCCCGGTGCTTTGCAGGCCTTGAGAATAGTCCAAAGGCCTGCATTTTCAACCTGCGGTGACGTCAGCCATATCAGCGGGCGCAAACCAGGTATTGGCAATAGCCTGGTGCACATCGATCAGTTGCAGCTGCACCTCATCGATAAAGTCGTGCAGGGCAATATCCACCAGTTCGCCGCAATCGGTAGCACCCAGGTTGCGCCGCACTTTAGTCACGACCTGGCGCGCCGGTTTGAAATCGGGTAACAACTGCATACTGTTTTCTATTTCAATGAGGCAGTGTGCCAGTGAGCGCGGGAATACCTTGCTCTGGAACAGGAATTCCAGGACGTCCCGAGGACTGACATTGCTCTGCACATTGAGACGGTACATCTGGTAGGCGCTCAGGGACTGGAGAACACTGATCCACAAAACATTGCGGTAGGGGGAAATGTCCTCCAGTTTTCCCATCAGTCCAGCGGACGCCGCATCGATAATGCGGGTGCTCATATCGGCCCGTTCGAGGTTGCGACCCATCCGTATAAACTGGTAGGCCGCGTCCTGGTTCATGGTGCCGGCGAGCATGCCGGTGATCTGCTGGCAGGACTGGATAATGTTATTGAGCACCGAATGGCGCATGCCGCGCGGCAGGTCCCTCTGGCTGCGACGCGCCACGCTGAGGTAAAGGCTGTTGATGCGCTCCCAGGTTTCGCTGGGCATTATCTCGCGGGTTGTGCGCATATTCTCGCGCGCGGCGGTCAGTGAACTGATAATGGAGGAGGGGTTCTCGCGTTCGCCGAACACGAATCCGATGATATTCTTTTCGTTGGCCACGCCCGGTAAGCTGGCGAAGGTCTGCTCGGCGCCAAGCACTTGCAGCAGCAGGTCCCAACCCGGCTGGACTTCCTTGGGCAGGTCCAGAATGGCGTGATGGCGAACGAGGATCAGGCGGGCCGTGTTCTCGGTGCGCTCCAGGAAACGTCCCAGCCAGTACACTCTCTCCGCAGTTCTGGCTAGCATCAGTTGGCCTCCGTATCGACGATCCAGGTGTCTTTACTGCCGCCACCCTGGGAGGAGTTGACTACCAGTGAGCCTTTCCGCAGGGCCACCCTGGTGAGCCCCCCGGCCGTCACATAATGGTTCTTTCCCTGCAGCACAAATGGCCGCAAATCAAGGTGCCTGGGTTCAATGCTGTTGCCGCACAGCGTGGGTGCGGTAGACAGCCGCAGGGCCGGTTGCGCCATGTAATTGCGCGGGTTCTTTTTGATCAGGTCGGCAAATACTGCCCGGTCCTTTTTGGTGGATGAGGGGCCGATCAGCATGCCGTAGCCACCTGATTCGTTGGCGGGTTTTACCACCATGTTTTCAAGGTTTTCCAGGACGTGCTGGCGATGCTTGCTGTTAACACACAGGTAGGAGGGTACGTTGGGAATTATCGGGTCCTGGTCCAGGTAATACTTGATGATCGACGGTACGAAAGTGTACACAACCTTGTCATCGGCCACGCCCGCGCCGGGCGCATTGGCCAGCCCCACGTTACCCTTGCGCCAGGCGCGGAACAGACCGGGCGTGCCCAGGGCAGATTCGGGCCTGAACACTTCCGGGTCGAGATAGTCGTCGTTGATGCGCCGGTAGATGACGTCCACCTGCGCCAGCCCGCGTATCGTTTTCATATAGACCTTGTCGTCGCTGCCCACGACCAGGTCGGCCCCCTCCACGAGTTCGGCCCCCATGCGCTGGGCAAGGTAGGCGTGCTCGAAGTAGGCGGAGTTGAAAACCCCCGGTGTCATGACCACGATTTCCGGGTGCTTTAGCTGGCGCGGTGACAAAGAGGAGAGCATGTCGAACAGTTGGGACGGGTAGTCAGCCACGGGCTCGATGGAATTGCGGTCGAACAGTTGCGGCAATACCCGTTTCGAAATCGCCCTGTTCTCCAGCATGTATGACACGCCGGAAGGCACTCGCAGATTGTCCTCCAGCACGTATACCGTGCCGTCGCTGTCGCGTACCAGGTCTGAGCCGCAGATATGTGACCACACGCTGTGACGCGGTTTTGCGCCGACACACTCCTTGAGGAAGTCGGGGGAGCTTTCGATGATTTCGCGGGGGACGACCTTGTCCTTGAGTATCTGCTGCTTGTTATAGACGTCGTGGATAAACATATTGAGTGCGGTGAGGCGTTGGATCAGACCCTTTTCCAGCACGCGCCACTCCTGCAGCGCTATGATCCTCGGGATGATATCCATCGGCCAGGCCCGGTCTATGTTCTGGCCTTCGCTGTAGACCGTAAAGCTTACCCCCATCTCCTGTATCGCCAGGTCCGCCGCCTGCTGTCTGGAGATCAGGTGCTTGATGGTCTGCTTGCGCATGAACTCCACCAGACTGCGAGTGGCGGGGCGGGCCCTGCCACCGGTGCCGATGATCTCGTCGTAAAAATCCCGGGAATTGTAACTGCTCCAGTCGACGGTTGAGCGCGGACGCGCACGGGCGTAGGGTTGCGGCGATTTGATCTTGGCTTGAACCATTAAAGGTTAATCCTCATCAGCTTGGGCGAGGTGGGGCGAGAATGCCTTGCGGCTGGCGTGAGATAGTACATTGCTATCCTTATTCTATGCACTGGGCTGCCGGTGACAAGTGAAATCGGTGGCGCAGCGTATTTTGAGGCGATGCGGGCGGGTGGGGGACGCGGTACAATTCGGTCTTCGCCAACTGGCAAAAGTTTCCGGGAGTTCCGATGAGCGCAAGTAACAAGTGGCCCGCCTTTAACTGGAAAGACGCCTTCTGCCTGGAGGGGCAACTCAGCGAAGAGGAGCGACAGGTTCGCGATACAGCGCATGGCTATGCCCAGGCAAAGCTGGCGCCCAGGGTCAGGGACGCTTACCGCAATGAGTCGACGGACCCCGCCATTTTCAGGGAGATGGGGGAACTCGGTTTGCTCGGCGCCACCATCGACGGCTACGGTTGCCCCGGCGTCAGCTACGTCAGTTATGGCCTGATCGCTCGCGAGGTCGAGCGGGTAGATTCCGGTTACCGCTCCATGATGAGCGTTCAGTCCAGCCTGGTGATGTATCCCATCTACGCCTATGGCGACGAGGCCCAGCGGGAGAAGTATCTTCCGAAGCTGGCCACCGGCGAGTGGATAGGCTGTTTTGGCCTGACGGAGCCGGACCATGGTTCAGACCCCGGCGGCATGATTACCCGGGCCAGGTGCGTGGAGGGCGGTTTCTCTCTCAGCGGCGCCAAGATGTGGATCAGCAATTCACCTATCGCCGACGTATTCGTAGTCTGGGCCAAGAACGACGAGGGCAAGATACGCGGTTTTATACTCGAGAAAGGGATGAAGGGGCTGAGTGCGCCCAAAATTGAAGGCAAACTTTCCCTGCGCGCCAGCGTCACGGGGGAGATCGTGATGGAAGATGTGTTTGTCCCCGCGGAAAACCTGCTGCCCAATGTCGAGGGTCTCAAAGGCCCCTTTGGCTGCCTTAACAACGCCCGTTACGGTATTTCCTGGGGCGTGCTGGGAGCGGCTGAAGCCTGTTGGCACGCCGCGCTGGAGTACGTGCTGGAGCGCAAACAGTTCGCGCGCCCGCTGGCTGCCAACCAGCTTATCCAGAAGAAGCTGGCCGATATGCAGACGGAGATCGGGCTCGCCCTGCAGGGCTGCCTGCAGGCCGGTCGCCTCAAGGAGGCCGATGCGCTGGCGCCGGAACTGATTTCCCTGCTCAAGCGCAATTCCTGTGGCAAGGCACTGGACATAGCTCGCGCCGCGCGCGACATGCACGGGGCGAACGGAATCTCGGACGAGTACCCGGTGTTTCGCCATATGTGCAATCTGGAAACCGTCAATACCTACGAAGGCACGCACGATGTGCACGCCCTGATCCTCGGGCGCAGCCAGACCGGGATACAGGCGTTTTACTGAACACCGCGGGTCCCGGTCTCAAGCGCAAAGTTCCTGCCTTTGCCACGATTTGATCACTTGACTAAATTGAACGATTGACTAATATTTAGTGCCATGACAACGCAGAAAACGGTTTCCCGAGGCGACCATACCCGGGAGCGTCTCGTCCTGGCGGCACTCGAGGTGTTCGGGCGCGCCGGCTTCGACGCCGCCAGCACGCGAGCCATCGCCGAGGTCGCGGGGGTTAACCAGGCTCTGATCGGCTACCACTTTGGCGGTAAGCAGGGTCTTTACATCGGTGTCTTTGAGCACATCATCGACCAGATGCGGCGCCGCATGGCTCCCGCGGTTGAACAGGTCACCAGCAGATTGGCTGCGGCACCCCAGAGTGCCGAGGAGCGCAGGGAACTGGCGTTGGAGTTGCTGATGGGCGTGTTCGACACCTTCACCGATATGATCGGCGAGCAGTTCGCGGCCGGTTCCACACGCTTGATACTGCGCGAACAGCGTGACCCTACCGAGGCCTTCCAACTGCTTTATGACAACGTCCTGGCGGGGATGCTGTCGGTGCTGACGCGACTGGTGGCCATGGCCACCGGGCTGGACGAGACGTCGGAAGCCTGTCGCATACGTAGCGTGATGATGATCGGGCAGGTGTTGGTCTTCTACGTGGCCAGGGGTTCCACCACGCGCTTTCTCAATTGGGACGGCGTCGATGCGGACAATATCGCGGCCCTCAAACAGCAGTTTCGCCTTGTACTTGAAACGCAGCTTTCCCAGGGAGTCGCAACATCATGAAGCGTCGCATCGCGGTTGTTCTCATCTTGCTGGCGGCCGGAGTTGCCGCCTACCAGTACTGGCCGGACAGGACGACTTCCGGGGACCTCACCCTCTATGGCAACGTGGATATACGCGAGGTACAGCTGGGGTTTCGGGTGGCGGGACGACTGGAGACGATGAATTTTGAAGAGGGCGATGCGGTAAGCGCCGGCGCCGTTCTCGCCAGCCTCGACAGCCAGCCCATGCGCGATGGCGTGTCCCTGGCCGAGGCGCGGGTGGCCGAGGCGCAGGCGCGATTGGCACTGCTGCGCGCAGGCTCGCGTTCCCAGGAAATTGAGCAGGCCCGGGCGCGGGTAAGCGAGGCCGAGGCCGCCCTCGAAAACGCCGAGAATGAATACACGCGCCAGCGCGATCTGACGGCGAAACGCCTGAGCAGTCGCAGCCTGCTCGACAGTACGCTTGCCCAGCGCGACCAGGCTTCCGCCCGGCTCGCCGCCAGCCGGGAAGCCCTGGCGTTGGCCGTGGAGGGCGCCAGGGGTGAAGATATCGCCGCAGCGGAGGCGGCGCTCGCAGGGGCAATGGCCCAGCGCGACCAGGCGCTGACCCAGCTGGAGGACACCCGTTTAGTGGCGCCGAATGACGGTGTCATTCTCACCCGGGTGCGGGAGCCGGGTTCCATTCTGCAGGCGGGCGCGCCGGTGTATACGCTTTCATTACTTGAGACTGTTTACGTGCGCGCCTATGTCGATGAGCCCCACCTGGGCAAGGTCATTCCCGGGTCGCAGGTGATCGTGCGAACCGATTCGTCCAGCAGGGACTATATCGGCCGCGTCGGCTTCGTCTCGCCGCGCGCCGAGTTCACTCCCAAGACGGTGGAGACTCCGGAACTGCGCACCGACCTCGTTTACCGCCTTCGCATCGTTATTCCCGAGGCCGATGAAGGGCTGCGCCAGGGTATGCCCGTGACCATAATCGTGCCCTCCGCCTGAGGGCTGTATGGCCACTGAAATCGTTATCACAGACCTCGTCAAGCAGTTCGGCGAGACCCGGGCGCTGGCGGGTATTTCAGCGCGTATACCGGGCGGTCGCCTCACCGGCCTGGTAGGTCCGGACGGCGCCGGCAAGACTACATTGATGCGCTCGCTCGCGGCTTTGATGCTGCCCACGGCGGGCAGCATTACCGTGTGTGGTTATGACGTCGTGTCGCAGGCCGCAGAAATTCACGAAAACACCGGCTACATGCCCCAGCGCTTCGGCCTTTACGAAGATCTGACCGTGATCGAAAACATGCGGCTGTACGCGGATCTGCGCAAACTGGACGCGGGGCCCGATGGCGAGCTTTTTAACCGGTTGCTCGGTTTTACTGGCCTGGCTCCGTTCAAGGCGCGTCTGGCGGGAGCACTGTCGGGTGGCATGAAGCAGAAACTCGGTCTGGCCTGCGCTTTGATGGCCAGGCCCCGGGTGTTGTTGTTGGACGAGCCCAGCGTCGGGGTGGACCCGGTCAGCCGGCAGGACCTGTGGCAGATGGTACAGGAACTCGTGGATGAGGGGATGGCCGTGGTGTGGTCAACCGCCTACCTCGACGAGGCGGAACGCTGCCAGGACGTTTTACTGCTGGACCAGGGCAGGATTGTCTACAACGGGCCGCCGCGCGAACTCACCGCGCGACTGGTGGGTCGCAGCTTTCTCATGACTGATATCCAGGGGAATCGGCGTGAAGCCTTGACCCGGGGCCTGCAGTTACCCAGCGTGCGCGACGGGGTTATACAGGGTGCGTCGGTGCGACTGGTGCTTGCCGAGGGCGCCGCCAGCGACGAAATCCAAACCCTGGCCGACAGCTATCAGGCGCGATTGCAGCCGACTTCAGCACGCTTCGAAGATGCATTTATCGACCTGCTGGGCGGTGGCCCCGGCGGACTTTCTGCCATTGCCGCGAAGATGGCGCCACTGCCGCCGACCGACGGTGTGATGGTGCGCTGCCATGAACTGACCAAACGCTTTGGCGATTTCACCGCTACCGACAAGGTCAGTTTCGATGTGCGACAGGGCGAGATCCTGGGTCTGCTCGGCCCCAATGGTGCCGGTAAGTCCACCACGTTCAAGATGCTGTGCGGCCTGCTCAAACCGACAGAGGGCCTCGCCGAGGTGGTCGGCCTGAACCTGCGTGACTCGCCGAGCGAGGTGAAGTTGCAGTTGGGCTACATGGCCCAGAAGTTCTCCCTGTATGGCCTGCTCTCAGTGCGCCAGAACCTCGAATTTTTTTCCGGGGTGTATGGTCTCAAGCGCAAGCTGCGCAGGGAGCGGGTGCAGGAGATGATCGAAGTGTTCGAACTTGCGGCGATTCTCGATAATTCCCCGGACGACATTCCGCTGGGGTTCAAGCAGCGCCTCGCGCTGGCCTGTGCCCTGATGCACCGGCCCCGCGTCCTGTTCCTGGACGAGCCCACATCCGGTGTGGACCCGCTTACCCGGCGCGAGTTCTGGACTCATATTACGGGCCTGGTCGGCAAGGGGGTGACGGTCATGGTAACCACCCACTTTATGGAGGAAGCCGAATATTGCGACCGCGTCGCCCTGGTGAACCGGGCGCAGCTTATCGCGCTTGATACCCCGGACCGGCTAAAGGCCATGGTGGCCGACGACGCACTGCCTGATCCCACCATGGAAGACGCGTTTATTCGACTGGTTGAACGCCAGAATGCCCTGGAAGACGCGCGGGAGCATGCGGCATGAGGCGACTGCGCGCGCTGCTCAGGAAGGAAGCCTATCAGGTTGTGCGCGACCCCGCCGCGCTGCTCATAGCCTTTGTACTGCCGCCGATTATGATGTTCCTGTACGCCTTCGCCGTTTCCCTGGACGTGGAGGATGTGCGTGTCGGCGTGGTGCTTGAAAGCGATGGCGCCGCCGCCCAGAGCCTCGCGATGGCCTTCGACGCCACTCCTTTTTTGAGAGTGACCCCGACCCGCCACCGGGAGGAGGTAGAGGACAAACTGGTTTCCGGCAAGCTCAGGGCTTTCGCGGTGATCCCCGCGGATTTCGAGAGCAGGCTGCTGGCCGGGCAGGGACTGGCGGCAATCCAGATTGTCACCGATGCCTCCAATCCGAACACCGCCAGTTTTACGGCGAATTACCTGCAGGGTGTTTTTTCGACCTGGCTGTCTTCAGCCGACAATACTGCGGGCTCGCCCGCGCGCCTGGAAGTTGAGCAACGCTTCTGGTTCAACCCGGAATTGCGCAGCAGGCAGGTGCTGGTGCCCGGCGCGATCGCAATTGTGATGACCATGATAGGCACACTGCTGACAGCCCTTGTGATGTCGCGCGAGTGGGAGCGGGGCACCATGGAAGCTATTCTCGCCACGCCTGCCACCATGGGGGAAATTATTTTCAGCAAACTGCTGCCGTATTTTGTGCTTGGTGCTCTGGCGACAGCGGGCTGCGCTTTCCTGGCCGTGCAGTTTTTCGGCGTGCCGATGCAGGGTTCGTTTGCGGCGCTGATGCTTATCAGCGGCGTTTTCCTCGTCCCCGCCCTGGGCCAGGGCCTGCTGATCTCCACTCTGGCAAGAAACCAGTTTCTGGCATCGGAGTTGGCGGTACTGACGGGTTTCCTGCCCGCCTTCCTGCTGTCGGGCTTCCTGTTCGAGATCCAGAGCATGCCCTGGCTCATCCAGAAGATCACTTACATTATTCCGGCGCGATACTATGTTTCGAGCTTGCAGACGGTCTTTCTTGCTGGGGATGTCTGGCCGGTATTCCTGCATGATATGGCGGGCATGATGGCTGTGGGCGCCGTATTTTTTGCGATCACGCTGCTCAAGTCCAACAAGAGACTCGGTTGATGCTGGATCGACTGCTGGCGTCAAGCGTCAAGGAGATACTCCTGTTCTGGCGGGACCCGCGTTCCCGCTCAGCACTGTTTGCCATGCCGATAATGCAGGTAGTCATATTTGGCCTGGCAGCAACGCTGGAAGTGCGCCATGTAGACCTTGCCATTATCAATGAGGACAGCGGGCGCTGGTCGCAGGAACTGATCAGCCGGGTCGAGTCGGCCAGTTTTATGGGCAGCACCGCTCACTTCGACAGTGTGGCGCAGTTTACCGGCAGCCTGGAAAGACGAGAGGTATTGCTGGGCCTGCATTTCCCGGCGGATTTTTCCCGGAATATCGTTGCCGGTCGGCCAGCGTCGGTGCAGTTGATTGTCGATGGTCGACGGGCCAATGCCGGCCAGGTGACTGCCTCCTACGTGCGGGACATTGCCGCCGGACTCGGTATGGAACTTGCTGGTATGGAACCCCAGTTCGTAAATCCGCCACAGGCGGCGGTGCGCCACTGGTTCAACCCCAATCTGTACTTCCGCTGGTTTATGGTGCCCAACCTGGCCGCCAGCCTGTCCATGATGATCGCCTTGCTGATAACGTCGCTGTCTATCGCCCGCGAGCGCGAACTGGGCACCTTCGACCAGTTGCTGGTTTCTCCCAGCACTCCTCTGGAGATTATCGCGAGCAAAATCGTGCCCGCGTTACTCGCCGGGAGTATTGTCGGGATCATTATCACCGCTATCGCGGTGTTTGGTTTTGGCGTTCCCTTTTACGGCAATCTGTTTCTGCTGTTTGGCGCCATGCTTCCCTACCTCGTTTCCGTGGTAGGGGTTGGCCTGGTGATTTCATCGATGGTAAAAACCCAGCAGCAGGCCGTTCTCGGCCTGTTCTTCGTGATGATACCGATGATGGTGATCTCGGGATTTGCCACTCCTGTGGAGAACATGCCGCTGTGGCTGCAGTATATTGCCGAGGCCAGCCCATTGAAGCATTTTCTGATTATTGTGCAGGGCTCGTTTCTCAAGTCGATGCCTGCGGCGGATGTGTGGAGCAATGTCTGGCCCATGCTCGTCATCGGGGCTGTTACCCTGACCACCGCCACGCTATTCGTGCAGCGGCGCCTGCAGTAGGGACGGGCCTCAGGCCCACGTTGCATCGGGGCAATTAGCCTGCCTCGATATCATCCAGTGGGAATATCGGCCGCCGGACTTTCTGGAAAGCCAGCTCACTATAGTCTGAAGTGCACACACCGGTACCCGCGCATTCGACGACGCCCCGGGCGAGCGCGCCGAGCCCTGCGCGCCAGTGCACACGGCTTTTCAACATCACGAAACGGTGGTGTTGCGGCGCCATGCCCACGGCAGTGAAAGCTGCCATGTCGTGTGGCTCCACGTGCTTCGAAATCACGACGATGCGAACCCTGCCGGTGTCCAGCACCGCGGTGGGCCCCATGTCATTCAACTCGCCGCGAGACATCGGGCCCAGGTTGTAATAGCGGCCGTCACATAGCAGGCGTACCCGGCCGCTGACCAGGCGCGGCTTGCCCCGCAGTCCGATGGCGGGCATATCCAGCTTGCCGCCCAGTGACACGGTCACTTCGGCGCCGACCCCCGCTGCCATCATCTGCCGAACCGCGTCGGGATCGAATATCGCGAAAGCGACAACGTCATCCAGTCCGGCATCGAGGATTGCCCCCAATACCGTCATCGTATCCATGGTTCCGCCGGAGGCGCAGTTATCACAGTGATCGAGCAACACTATCGGGCCGCCACTGGCCTCGCCGTCCATGGCAAGCCCCTGTGCCTCTGCGAGGGACTCTGCCAGCGGCTGTGGCTGGTAGACAAAATCACCTCGCGCCGCCCAGGCCATGTCGAGCAATTCATCGCACCAACGCCTGGCGGAGCCCGGGTCATTCTCGGTGACCACTACCGCCGCAAGCCCAGCGTATTCGATGTCTGCGTTGGGGAAGCCCACGAACACGGTCGCGCTCAGGGCGCCTTGCGCCTCGATTTCCCTGCAGCGCTCCTGCAGCATGCGATTGGGCCCGTCTGCCGTGCCCTGGCGCATGACATGGGGGAGCATGGGCCTTCGCCCCCAGGCCATGGTCGGGGTCGACCGCCCCTGCAATAAGGCCAATAGCGGCCGCCCGGCGCGCAGGCCGGTTTCATACATGTCCACGTGGGGATAGGTCTGGTAGCCTGCCAGGGTGGTGGCGTGCCGGCCCATGGCGTCGTAGAGGTTGGTGTGCATATCCAGCGCCACGCCTACTGGCAAATCCGGTGCAATAGTACGCAAGCGTCTGAGCAACTCACCCTCACCGTCATCGTAGCTGCGCGTCACCATGGCGCCGTGCAGATCCAGCAGCAGGCCGTCGCAACCCGCGGCAACGGCGTCGCAGATGCGGCCGGCCATATGTTCGAACGCCTCGTCCTCCACCGGTCCGCTGGGCCAGGCATTTCCGAGTACGGCGATCGTGAAATCGGCGCCGGCGGTTTCGGCAATTTTCACAAACGCCGCGATGGCCGAGCCGGTGCCGCGGCACGCAGCCAGCGCCTCATCACCAGACGGCGGAATGCCGCCATTGGGAGAAAACCGGGCCAGCGGCGTGGGCACCGGTGAAAAAGTGTTGGTTTCGTGTTTCATCTGGGCGAGGACCAGTTTCATGGGCGGTATACCCGGCGTGCTTTGCATGTACCAAAGTGCGCGTTCTTCGGTTGGGGCACGTTGACGGCGGATACTTCAGTCATGGCAAAAACGTCTTCTCTGGAGATCTTCCAAGTCTAGTCCAGGAAGTATTGTTGCGCAGCACGCTGGATAAGGCGGTGATACGGGGACTGGGGGCGGCAGCGTGACAGCTTTTCACAGCGCGCGCAGGCACGATGATTCAGGTGGTTATGAAGTTGGTACCGGAGGCCGGACTCGAACCGGCACGCTTTTAAGGGCGGGGGATTTTGAATCCCCTGTGTCTACCAATTTCACCACTCCGGCACAGAGAGGATAGAGCGGTTGACCCCGCCCCTGGAGAGCGCGCGATTATAGCAACAGGCGGTTAAACTTCAATAAGTTTTCCTTAACCCGACCGCGGTTTGGCTGTAAACTTCGCGCCGGTCCTGACGTGGGCCGGTAATTCACAATTCGCCCCCTCACAGGACACGCGATCTGAGTACCCAAGGAGAAAAGAGAATGGCTATGAAATTGGTTAAGAAAACAGACGAATACAGCATTTACCTGCGCGGCGACAAGCGTTACGCGGTGGAAGACGCCGGCAAGAAGCCTGTCAATGGCGAAGAGAAAGTGCGCATTCTGGTGGCGGAAGAGCTGCTCAAGGTAGCCGCGGCTCCCAAGAAAGAAGAGCCCGTAGCCGAAGAGGCGCCCGCTGAAGACGCAGCCGAAGAAGCAGCGCCTGCGGAAGACGCCCCTGCAGAGGAAGAAAAGTAAGCCGCTCCGCGGTTTAATTGAGCCGACCCCTGGTCGGCTTTTTTATCTTCTGTCCCCGATGCAACGTACCGATTTCAGTTACGACCTCCCGCCGCAGCTCATAGCCCAGCACCCACCGGCCGAGCGCGGTGCCAGCCGCCTGTTGTGCCTGGAAGGCGCGAGCGGCGGGATTGGTCACCACCAGTTTGGCGAGCTTCCTGATTTTCTCAATGCCGATGATTTGCTGGTGTTCAACAATACCAGGGTCATCCCCGCGCGCCTGTGGGGCCAGAAGGCGACGGGCGGCAGGGTCGAGATTCTTATTGAACGACTTGCGGGACACCACCATGCGCTTGCCCATATACGTGCCAGCAAGTCCCCCAGGGCGGGCACGATTATCCAATTGAGCGCGGGGGAGGGCGAGGCGCCCGGCCCCTATAGTCTCACCGTTACCGGCCGGGAGGGCGCACTTTTCCAGTTGTCCTCCGAGGAGGGGGAACCTCTGCCGTCGATCCTGCAGGCCATAGGTCACATGCCCCTGCCGCCCTATATTGAGCGGGCGGATGAAATCTCCGACCAGGAGCGTTACCAGACCGTGTATGCCCAGCGCGATGGCGCGGTGGCCGCGCCGACAGCCGGGCTGCATTTCAGCGAGGCGCTGCTGTCCCGGCTGGATCAGCGGGGAATCCGGCGGGCAACTGTTACCCTGCATGTTGGAGCGGGTACGTTCCAGCCAGTTCGCGCGGACCGGGTGGAAGACCACGTCATGCACGCCGAGTACCTGGAGGTGGATGAGTCAGTCTGTGCAGCGGTACGGGAAACCCGCAAACGCGGAGGCCGGGTGGTAGCGGTGGGAACCACGGCCGTGCGCTGCCTGGAAACTGCAAGTAACAGCAGGGGCGACATCGAGCCCTTTCAGGGTGACACCGATATTTTTATCTTTCCCGGCTATCGCTTTCGCAATGTCGACGCGATGGTGACCAACTTCCACCTGCCCGAATCCACGCTGTTGATGCTGGTGAGCGCATTCGCCGGCAGGGGGCATATAATGGCAGCCTACGCAGAAGCAATCAGGGCTGGCTATCGGTTTTTCAGCTACGGTGATGCCATGTTTATTACAGCGAATCCCAACGCAGGCAATTCACCATGAGTCAGCCCTGTCGCATGCAATTTGAGCACACGGCCAGCGATGGCCAGGCACGCCGCGGGCGCCTCGTGTTTCCGCGGGGAATCGTGGAAACGCCGGCCTTTATGCCGGTCGGTACCTACGGCACGGTCAAAGGCATGTTGCCCAGGGATATTCGAGCGATAGATGCGCAGATCATTCTGGGTAACACGTTTCACCTGTGGTTGCGTCCCGGCACGGACATCATCGAGCAGCACGGTGACCTGCACGACTTCATGGGCTGGGACGGCCCCATCCTCACCGACTCCGGCGGTTTCCAGGTGTTCAGCCTGGGCGCAATGCGCAAGATTTCCGAGGCGGGCGTAAAGTTCCAGTCTCCGGTGGACGGCTCGAAGGTGTTTCTCGACCCGGAGACCTCGATGGCGATCCAGCGCAGCCTCGGCGCCGATATTGTCATGATTTTCGACGAATGTACGCCTTACCCGGCAACCGAAGCGCAGGCACGGCAATCCATGGAGCTGTCACTGCGCTGGGCGGCCCGTAGCAAGGCGGCGCATGGTGACAGCAATGCCGCCCTGTTCGGAATAGTCCAGGGCGGGATGTTCCCCGGCTTGCGCAGCGAGTCACTGGCCGGCCTGCGGGACATCGGCTTTGATGGTTATGCGATCGGCGGCCTGTCGGTGGGAGAGCCCAAGGACGAAATGCTGCATGTACTCGATGCGCTGCAGTACGAGTTGCCGGAGGATAAACCGCGTTACCTGATGGGGGTGGGTACCCCGGCCGACCTGCTGGAGGGGGTGCGCAGGGGTGTCGATATGTTCGATTGTGTCATGCCCACTCGCAACGCCCGCAACGGTCACATCTTTACTTCCCGCGGCGTGCTCAAGCTGCGCAACAGTCGCCACAAGACGGATATCGCGCCGCTTGACGATTCCTGCGACTGTTACACCTGCCAGAATTTCAGTCGCGCCTATCTGCATCACCTGGACAAGTGCGGGGAAATTCTCGGCTCGCAGCTCAATACCATCCACAACCTGCGTTTTTACCAGCGCCATATGGCGGACATTCGCGAAGCGATCGCAGGGCAACGCCTCGAAGAGTTTGCCAGCAAGTTCTACGAGCAACAGGCGCTCGGGGTCTGATGTATACCCTGTCCTGTCGCGTGTCTGATTCAAGGCTTGAGCAGGTGCGGGCGGCAGTAGAGCCCTTCAGGGCTACCTGTCCCCGCGAGGCGCCCGCGCGGCATGAACGCAAACCGGATGCGGAGTTGCGGAACGGGTGAATTCCTCCGAGGCTATCTTCCGACGACTGGAAACGGAACTGCCACTGGCGGGGCAGAGCTGGAACGGCCTGGCGGGACAGCGCCTGGAGGCGGCGGTGCTGGTTGCCCTGACCTGCGAGTCCGTGCCCCAGGTCATACTCGGGCGCAGGGCAATGCATCTGCCGCTGCATCCCGGCGAGGTGGCGTTTCCGGGCGGCAAGCGCGAACCGGAGGACACAACACCCTGGCTGACCGCCCTGCGAGAGGCGCAGGAAGAGGTCGGTATCGGGCCGCGCCTGGTGTACGCGCTGGGCGAGCTGTCGCCATTGGTCACGCGCAGCGGCTTCGAGGTGCATCCCTGCGTGGCCAGGGTGCCAGCTGGCCTGGCGCTGGCGGCGGATCCTGCGGAATTCGACAGCGTCTTCCTGTCGCCGCTGCAGGTGTTTGCCGATCGTGAACTGTTCCGATTGGAGGCCATGTCAGACGGCCGCCAGATGCGAATGGTGCCGCATTACCAGTTGGGGCAGGACAATATCTGGGGAGTGACGGCCGCCGTTCTGGCGCAGCTGGCAAACCTGGTATTCGATGCGGGACTTGATTTGCGGGGCTACCAGACGCTCAAAGCCTGATCGGCCTGCAACGTCAATTGGCCAATGCGTTGCGTTTCAGAGCGCTACATTGGCTCGACTGGAGCAGGTGGATCTCCTTCCTTCCCACAGCTGGCAGCCCCGGACCTGGAGGTCGATGTCTATCGCGGCCTGGGCCGTTGCGGAGGTACTGGTGTCGATCTGTCCCTTACCATCCGGCCTATTCCGCTTCATCCTCTTCTTCTATGCTGGGCTGATCGCTGCCCACGCGAAATTGTTTGGACGGCTCACCGATTTCGGTGCGGATCATCATGTAGTCCACTTTCACTGAGTGAGAGGTGGCCTGGTTCACATCCCGCACATTGTCTTTCACCCGAATCAATACTTTGCCGTTAATTTGCGGCGGTAGATTGAACTGCATCTGCTCGGGGCTGTTGCCATTGATCGTAAACATGCTTACCCAGTGGCCCTGGCCGGTTGAATAGGCAAAGGTAAACGAATCGGAGGTCGCGCTCGTATGCGCATTGGCGACAAACACCATCGATTTGCCGCTGACTACTTTGAACAGCCATGTCTGGTGCAGGCGAGAAATCTGCTTGCCGTTATTCCTGGTGTATTGCTCTTCGGTTATGGTTTCGTAGGTGCGATCCTCGTACCAGGTGGCCTTGTATGTCCCGCTGCGGGTTCCCTGAACATAGTTGTCCCTCGTTGCCAGCTGTTCCACATATGAAACCGCGGTGTCTGTCGCAGCCAGCGCGACGCCACTGTATGCCGAGTAGCCGATGCTGTTCCAGGCCTTCGCACGGTAGGTGTAGAGCGTGTCGGGTTCGAGGTCGTTGTCAAGATACGTGGTGCTGTTTGCCGGCAATGTCGCAATCTCGGTGAAGTTCGTGCTGTCGACTGATCTTTCGATTTTGAAGCCTGACTCATCGCTGGAATTGTCGGTCCAGCTTAGCGAGATAGCGTTGGGACCGGTGGCGATCGCATTGAGGTCTCGCGGTTCGATCGGTGGTTTTGGCTGGACCGTGCCCGTGCGGAAGCTGGATACGGTTGCCGCCGTATAGTTGAGTGCGAGAGCATTGTCCGCATAGTTGGGAATACCGGCGGGCTGACCATTGTATAGGGTGGTCGAGTTGGAAAAATACCCAACCCGTTGGCAGTTGCTGATGCAGTTGTAGGCCATCACCGTGCGGAAGGTGCTGAAAGGGTCCTGGTAGCCGAAGGCGAAGGGAAAAATCGCACTGTTCGCATTGGCCGCGTCGTGGTTGGCTCCCTGGTTGTGTCCCAGTTCGTGGGCAAAGGAGTAGTAGCCGGTTGCGCAACTGCTGTGCACGACACTGAAGGCGCTGGAGGCAAAACCGGGGGTCAGGGTGGCCATTCTGTAGGCGATACCGCAGTATTTTGGCTCTTCTTCGATCAGGCTCACAAGATCGGCGCTGTACATGTCGCGCAGTGTGTGCAATTCGTCCATATAGCCGTCGGTTGTTGCGCGCAGTCTGCTCAGGTCGGTGTTCATGTTTCCTGATTCAACGTAATCGGTCATCACCGCTCGCACCAGATTGAGCCTGGTAAATATACCGCTATTGGCATAGGCCTGGTTGGTTTCGGCGACCGCCTGGATAACGAGTGCTTCCGCGCCCTCTGCGCCGTACTTCGCGGCAACAGCGGGAGTGTAGGCGACCAGTACATCGATAACGGGCGCTGCATCCGCATCGAGTTCGAGTGCGATATTGCTGTCGAAATCTGCTTTTCCGGATGTAACAGAGTCTTCGACTGTTATGGGGTCCAGTTCCGGTGCCGGATCGCTGGCAGCGACCTCGCTTACCACATGGCTGCCATCGGCTCTGGGCTCAATTTTGAAAAGCCTGTCGCCGACTGAGAAGGTGGCCGCCATCGCCTTGCCGCTGGTGCCGATAATTACCCTGTCTCGGGAATTGCCCTCGGCGTGTCCCACCCAGGCGAAGTTGCCCTTGCCCAGGTCGTACTCCGAATCCCGCACGGCCTCGAATGACACCCCATCGGGCAGGTCAACGAAGAAGCGGGCACCGCGCAGCTGTTCATGATGGATTTTGACTGACCGGCTGTTGCCGTTTATGGCGTGGCCCGGAGGGATGTGGTTTTCAGTTTTGGCCTCGACCGTGGACATAAGTCCCTGTGGTTTCGGCGTTTCAGCGGCATAGAGAACTGAAAACGGCAGAGCCGCAACTACCAGCGACAAGGCAGTTGAGCGCCACGGCGAGCTGAACATGGTCATTTTTTAAAATCCCCTGATCTTTGTGATGATGTGTCCCCAATCCAGTTTTGTGCCCACCTTCTGGCGAGGCGATACACCTGAATAACCCTGGACAGTGAATCTATAGCAGCCGGGGGAGGTGCGAAACAAAAAGCTGGAAAAAAGTGGAGATAGTCTTTTTTTGTCCGCTCCCGGTGAGCGAGTCGCATTTTTCTTTGCCGACACGCAGGCGCGAGAAGGGGGAGCGGCAACACTACTGGGAGAAGCGACCGCAGCGGCGGCCCACTCCGGCGCAGCACGGCCAATGGTGGCGAAACCTGTAATGTGACTGCTGCCTCGGCACCTGACCTGCCATTAACGGCGAAACTGATCCGGGGTTTTATCCCAACCATTTGAATTACAATAATATTATTGGTTTTTGCGTGCGGTTTATCCCGGGGTCTGCTGACAGGCACCACCTCGACAGATATCGGTAACCGCGATACGGTTTACTTCTGGCTTTGCTGTCATCGCCATCAGCGTCCTGCTATAGGGGGCAGTGTATCCCGGTTCCGCCAAAGAGGACAGTGCGAGTCGGGGGATTCATTGCCAGCGCACGGTTTCCCGATGGAAAAGTCCGTACGACTGGCGCCTGGGGCAAGTGTGACTTACGATGCGAGCCTTCATTCACAAGCGAACGGACGATGGGACCATGATATACAGCCTGGGGGATTTGCGGGTCACGCTGGTGGGCGAGGGTCATTTTATAGCACCGACGGCTGCCGTCATCGGTAATGTGATACTGCGCGAGCGCAGCAGCGTATGGTTTGGCTGTGTGTTGCGTGGTGACGCGGAGCGAATAGAAATTGGCGCCGGGAGCAATATCCAGGATGGCACCGTAATGCACGCGGACCCCGGCTTTCCGATGGTGGTGGGCAAAAACGTTACGGTGGGCCACAACGCCATGTTGCACGGCTGCACCATAGGCGATGGCACGCTGGTTGGGATTAACGCGGTTGTGCTCAACGGCGCCAGGATAGGCAAGGGCTGCCTGATTGGCGCCAACGCGCTTGTCACTGAAGGTATGGAGGTACCCGACGGCAGCCTGGTGCTGGGTTCTCCTGGCAAGATCAAGACCCAATTGTCAGAGGAGCAACGCCTGGCGCTGATGCACAATGCCGATCACTACATGGGTAACGCCCGCCGCTACAAGGCGGACTTGCGGGAACAGACATGAGTGAAATAGTCCCGGAATCACCCTGTATTTCTGTCTGCGTGCTCGACAAGCAGGAAATCTGTCGAGGTTGTTTTCGCAGTGCCGTGGAGATCAGCGACTGGTTCATGGCGAGCCCCCAACAGAAGCGCGATATTCTGGAGCGTGCCCAACAGCGCCGGGAAGCCAGCACCCGAACAAAACAGCGCTGAAGTTGGTGGATTGGTCGGCCCCGGATTGGTTCGACCATGCCTGCGACCGGGCAGGGCTCGAGGAGACATCTATGCTACTGCAACGCGGGTAGCCCGCATTTACGCCAGATCAATAATCCGGCTATGCGTCAGGGATTGGACTCGCTGCTGATGCCGACCCGGACCGAGCGCACCACGTTACCTTCCAGCTCCAGTATTTCCATGCGATAACGGCCGATCGCCAGGCCCGCATTGGCATCGGGGAAGGACTCCAGGTTTTCCAGGATCAACCCGCTGAGGGTTTTGGGCCCGTTGGTAGGCAAGTCCCAATGCAGGACCCTGTTGACTTCGCGGATGTTGGCGGTGCCGGTAATGATGTGGCTGCCGTCCCGCTGAGGGAAGATATTGTCGGTCGTCTCGGCGAGGTTCGAGGTGAACTCACCGACGATCTCCTCGAGGATGTCCTCCATTGCCACCAGGCCCATGACCTCGCCGTATTCGTCCACCACCATGGCAAGTCGATGCTTGTTCTTCTGGAAGTTCATCAGCTGGGTATGCAGGGGGGTGCTCTCCGGAATGAAGTAGGGAGCATCCATCTCGCGCTCGAGCGCGGCGCGGTCCAGGCCTTGCCGGTCTATCACCTTGCTTATATTGCGCAGGTGCAGGACACCGGCGATGTCGTTGATATCGTCCCGCCAGACCGGCAGGCGTGTGTGGGAGCTGGTCTGGATGCAGCGCAGAATTTCATCGTCGTTATCATCCAGGTCGATACCGTAGACATCGTTGCGCGGCACCATGATGTCGTTCACCGATACCTCTTCCAAGGCCAGCAGGTTCAACATCATCCGTCGCCTGCGCGCGGGAATCAGAGCCCCGCCTTCGGCCACCAGGGTATGCAGTTCTTCCTTGGACAGCAGGTCGCTGCCGGACTCTTCAGGGTTTACGCCGAGCATTTTCAGCAGGCCGTTGGTGATTTTGCTCACCAGCCAAACCAGCGGGTACATCAACTTCAGAAGCGGCACCAGAATCAGGGTGGCCGGGAATGCCACCCCTTCAGGATGCAGTGCGGCTATTGTTTTGGGCGTGATTTCCGCAAAAATCAGCACCACCAGGGTCAGGGAAACCGTGGCTATCAATATGCCGGTATCACCCCACAGGCGGATGGCGATTACTGTCGCAATTGCCGAGGCGAGAATATTCACCAGGTTGTTGCCGATCAGGATCAGGCCGATAAGCCGGTCCGGACGCTCCAGCAGCTTGCCGGCGCGTATCGCGCCGTGGTGATTGTTTTTCTGCAGGTGTTTCAACCGGTAGCGGTTGAGCGACATCATGCCGGTTTCCGAACTGGAGAAGAACGCGGAAAGGAAGATGAGCGCAGCTAGAACCGAGAAAAGTAGGCCGAGCGAGGCTTCGTTCAATTCAGGGGTGAACCTTTATCATTCGTAGGGCGCCTATCTTGAAGAAAAATGCTTGTCAGGGCAAGGTTTGTCGATGCACGGGTTTGGCCGCGTGCGCCCGGTTGCAGCCCTGTCAGCCTTTCTTGAGCACCAGTTCCAGTACCAGTTTGGTGCCGAAGTACGCCAGTACCAGCAGCGCAAAGCCTGTCAGCGTGAGCCGCACCGCTGTTTTACTGCGCCAGCCAAGTTGATAGTGCCCCCAGAGCAACACGGCTAGCAGCAGCCATGCGCCCAATGTCAGCACCGTCTTGTGTACCAGGTGTTGGGCGAAAATATCATCCAGAAAGACAAAACCGGAGAGGATGGCAACGGTGAGCAGAATTTCACCAACCCATAGCAGCTCAAACAGCATGGTTTCCATCAGTTGCAACGGGGGCAGTATCTGCACCAGCCCGCGGGTGCGGCGATGTTTGAGATGGTGATCCTGCACCGCAAGCAAAGCGGCCTGGGCCGCGGCCAGGGTCAACACCGCGTAGGCGAGTATCGAGCTGCCGATATGAAGCAATATTCCCGCGGGCAGGTCGGTGCGGATTGGGGCACTTTCCGGGGCGTATGTGGACACCACCACCGCCAGTGCCGACAGGGGAAACAGGGCAACCAGCAGGTTTTGCAGGGGCCGGCGGGCGAGCGAGGCGATACACACAATGTTGATTGCCAGGAATATAAGCGCGGAAACCTTGTAAAAACCCAGTTCGATACCACCGCCCGGGAATATACTGAGCCAGACCACACCGGCATGGCACAGCAGGGCCGCTACTGCCAGGCCAATAAACCAGCGGTCGCTTTGCTGTTTGTGCTGGAATATGTGCAGCAGTTGCAGCGCCGTGGCGGCCAGGTACAGCAGCGCGGCGAGTGGGGCTAGGATGGTGACAGGCATCGGCTTGGGTGTTGGCCCCGGGTGACGTATACTTTGGCCCTTTGTACCCATTTGTCCCCCCGTAATCAATAGCGGCTATTTTCTCCGAGAGATTTTTCCATGTTCCAGAGCCTCAGTGATCGACTTTCCCAGAGTCTGCGCGGTATTTCCGGCAAAGCCCGTTTAAGCGAAGAAAATATTCAGGAGACCCTGCGCGAAGTGCGCATGGCCTTGCTGGAGGCGGATGTGGCGCTGCCAGTGGTCAAGGACTTTGTCGAGGCGATAAAACGCCGCGCCGTAGGCCAGGAGGTGATGAAGAGCCTCAGTCCCGGACAGGCCTTCCTCAAGATCGTCCAGAATGAACTGGAGGGCGTCATGGGGGCGGTGAACGAGGGTCTGGACCTGGCGACCAAGCCTCCGGCGGTGATCCTCATGGCCGGCCTGCAGGGCGCGGGTAAAACGACCACCGTAGCCAAGTTGGCAAGGCTTCTTAAGGAGCGTGACAAGAAAAAAGTCACCGTGGTGAGCGCCGACGTATACCGCCCCGCGGCGATCAAGCAGCTTGAAACCCTGGCGGAGGAAGTCGGGGTAGATTTCTTTGCCAGTGATGTCGGGCAAAAACCCGTGGATATCGTACGCGCGGCCATTGACCACGCCCGGGTTCAGTTCAGTGACGTGCTGATAGTGGATACCGCCGGCCGCCTGGCCATAGACCAGGACATGATGGCGGAAATCGCCGAGTTACACAGGGTGGTGGAGCCGGTGGAGACCCTCTTCGTGGTCGATGCCATGACCGGGCAGGATGCCGCCACCACTGCCAAGGCATTCGACGAAGCCCTGCCGCTGACCGGCGTGATCCTGACCAAGGTTGATGCCGACACCCGTGGCGGCGCCGCGCTGTCGGTGCGTGCGATCACTGGCAAGCCGATAAAATTCCTGGGGGTGGGTGAGAAAACCGCGGCGCTGGACCCCTTCCACCCGGACCGCATGGCTTCGCGCATTCTGGGTATGGGCGACGTCCTCTCCCTGATAGAGGAGGCGGAGCAGAAGGTCGACAAGGAAAAAGCCGCCAGGCTGGCACGTAAGGTCAAGAAGGGTCAGAAGTTCGACCTGGAGGACTTTCGCGACCAGTTGCAGCAGATGAACAACATGGGTGGTATCACCAGCATGCTCGACAAGCTGCCCGGCATGGGCAATATCGCCCAGCTGGCCCAGCAGAAAATTGACACGAAGATGTTTGCCCGCATGGAGGCGCTGATCAATTCCATGACCCCGAAGGAGCGGCGCAATCCCGAATTGATCCAGGGTTCCCGCAAGCGCCGCATCACCCAGGGTTCCGGTACGCAGGTGCAGGATCTCAACCGTTTGCTGAAGCAGCACAAGCAAATGCAGAAGATGATGAAGAAGATGAAGGGCGGGGGCATGGAGAAAATGATGCGCGGCCTCGGGGGCATGGGCGGTCCTGGCGGCCCCGGCGGTGCTGGCCCTGGCGGTATGCCGTTTCGTTGAGTTGCTTTGTAGTGGGTGGCTGAAAGTTGGTTGAGACTCGGGTGCGTGGCAAGCGCCCACGACCGGGGAAGGCCCGCTTCGGTTGATACCCCACGCCCTTAGCGGGCCTTCCCCGGCCGAGGGCTTGGATCGAGCGGCTGCGACGCGTTACGGCTTGCGCGATGTCAGCGATTGTCGCTGGGATGGCTTCTCAAGAGGGCGTGGGGTATCAACCGAATGAGGAGCCATCCCAGCGGCGATCGCGGGGAGTAACTCAAAAGGCTGCGGTTCAGGAGCTCCATCATAAGGTACGGAAATTACTAAAAATATTCTGCCGACGGGCTTTAAAACCCGGGGCAATTTCCGTATGATACGCCACCTTTCCGGCCCAGGTGCCGGGTTTTGTCGTGGGCGATGTTGTTATTTCGCAGCAAATCCCAACTAAATTTCAGGAAATTACGCAAAATGGTAACAATTCGTCTTGCCCGTGGCGGTTCCAAGAAGCGCCCGTTTTACCACCTTACAGTCTCCGACAGTCGCAATGCGCGCAATGGTCGGTTCATCGAGCGTGTGGGTTTCTTCAACCCGGTCGCCCGCGGCCAGGAAGAGCGCTTGCGTGTCGACAACGAGCGTGTCGCTTACTGGCAGGGCCAGGGCGCCCAGCTGTCTGAGCGCGTTGCACGGCTGGTCAAGGACTCTGCTGCCGCCTGAGTCGGGCGGTTGTCGGGGGATTGATGGCTGGGCCCGCGACAGAGGACATGGTGGTAGTCGGCAGGATTACCGGCTGCTATGGCATAAAGGGATGGGTGAAAATCCATTCCTATACCGATCCCGGGGAGAACTTCCTGCGATTTGGTGAGTGGATGTTGCGGCGTCGCGATGCCGTGGAGCCCATCAGCTTTGATGATGGGCGGACCCAGGGCAAAGGCCTGGTCGCTCACATTGCCGGGGTTGATGATCGTACCGTGGCGGAGTCCTACAGTGGACTTGAGGTGCTGGTAAAGGCCGACAGCCTGCCGAAACTGGAAGCTGGCGAGTACTACTGGAGCCAGTTGCAGGGTCTGCAGGTCTGGTGCAGGGACAGCACACGGGAAGGCAGCGATGAAGAAGTATTGTTGGGCAGGGTTGATTACCTGATAGAGACCGGGGCAAATGATGTCCTGGTGGTAAAACCCTCGACCGGCAGCGTAGACGACAGGGAGCGGCTGATTCCCTACCTGCCCGGTGATGTGGTCTCCAGCGTGGACCTGGACCGCGGTGTAATAGAAGTGAACTGGTTCATCGAGGACTGAGAGCCGGCGCGCGGGAGCAGGCAAGGGAGCAGCGGGACACAATGCAGATTGCGCTGGTGAGCCTGTTTCCCGAAATGTTTGACGCGGTCAGTGACTACGGTGTCACCGGCAGGGCGGTCAGGCAGGGTCTGGTGGAATTGAGTCACTGCAATCCGCGTGACTTTACCGTCGACAAGCATCGCACGGTAGATGATAGACCCTACGGCGGCGGCCCGGGAATGTTGATGATGATAGATCCTTTGCAGCAAGCCATAGGCGCTGCCAGGGACGCGGTGGGAGGGAGCGCGAAAGTGATCTACCTGTCACCGCAGGGCAGGCGGTTTGATCATAAAACAGCCGCGCAACTGGCTCTCGAGCCTGGGCTGGTGTTGATAGCCGGTCGCTACGAAGGCGTGGATGAACGCTTGTTACAAGCCGAAGTGGACGACGAACTGTCTATTGGCGATTACGTACTCAGTGGTGGCGAGTTGGCCGCCATGGTGATTATCGACGCGGTCACGCGTCAGCTGCCCGGGGCGCTTGGGCATGAACTGTCCGCGCAGGAGGACTCCTTCTCGGACGGCTTGCTGGATTGCCCCCACTACACCCGGCCGGAGGTGTACCAGGGCAGGCAGGTACCGGAGGTTTTACTCAGCGGGAATCATTTACAGATTCGCCGCTGGCGCCTGAAGCAGGCACTGGGCAGAACGCTGGAACGGCGCCCGGACCTGCTGGATGGCAGGGCGATGACGCCCGAGGAAGAGCAATTGTTGGCGGAGTATCTCCGCGAACGTGATGAATCAACAGATGGCTAGCTGTGAAGCTACGAACGAAACCCAACAGGAGCGCACCATGAGCACCAACAAGATTATTTCTCAGATTGAAGCTGAGCAGATGCAAAAAGAACTGTCCGATTTCAGCCCAGGTGACACCGTTGTCGTTCAGGTTAGGGTAAAGGAAGGTGATCGCGAGCGTTTGCAGGCCTTTGAAGGCGTATGCATTCGCAAGCGCAACCGTGCCCTGAACTCCGCCTTTACGGTGCGCAAGATTTCTCACGGTGTGGGTGTGGAGCGCACGTTCCAGACTTTCAGCCCCCTGGTTGAGAGCGTTGCGGTCAGGCGTCGTGGCGATGTGCGCCAGGCCAAGCTGTACTATTTGCGTGAACTGAGCGGCCGTGCGGCCCGCATCAAGGAAAAGTTGTAGAGATCAATTTGCTTCGGCAATCATGGAAAGCGGCCTATATGGCCGCTTTTTTGTGGTTGCATGGTCGGCAACCGAAACAACCCCGATTCATGATAGTGTACCGACATGCCATCCGACCTTCCCATACATCCCGAGATAGAGCGCTACATCGATGCCTTGTGGATGGAAAAAGGGCTGAGCGCTAACAGCCTGACTTCCTACCGGCGCGACCTCAGGCAATTCCAGGACTGGCTCGCGAAACACAAAAACAGCACTATCATGCGCGCCGACCGCTCTGAATTGCAGGCCTACCTCGGCGTTCGCCTCAAGCAGGGTCAATCGCCGCGCTCGACGGCGCGGTTCATGTCCTGTGCCCGTGGTTTTTACCATTACCTGCTGCGTGAGGGCCGAATCACGACGGACCCCACACTCGACGTGGACAGTCCCAAACTGGGCCGGCCGCTGCCCAAATCACTGTCTGAAGCGGAAGTGGACCGGCTGCTGCAGGCCCCGGACCTGGACCAGGCCCTGGAATTCCGCGATCGCACCATGCTTGAACTGCTGTACGCCTGCGGTCTGCGTGTGACGGAACTGACCAGCCTGCAGATGACCCAGGTGAGCCTCAACCAGGGCGTTGTGCGGGTGTTTGGCAAGGGCAGCAAGGAGCGCCTGGTGCCAATGGGCGAGGAGGCGCTGCTGTGGTTGCAGCGCTACTTCGCGGGGCCGCGAGCGGAGTTGCTCAAGGGTATCCCCTGCGACGTGGTCTTTCCAAGCCGCCGCGGGCGCCAAATGACTCGCCAGACCTTCTGGTATCGTATTAAAATATATGCCCTGCGCGCGGATATCCGGAAGACACTATCGCCCCATACCCTGAGGCACGCCTTCGCAACCCATCTGCTCAATCATGGCGCGGATTTGCGGGTAGTCCAGTTATTACTCGGCCACAGCGACCTGAGCACCACCCAGATTTACACTCATGTGGCAAAGCAGCGGCTGCAGGAATTGCACGCGGAACATCATCCCAGGGGATGAGGAACTTACCGGCCGTCAGTGGCTCCAATACACGGTGACACAGTCCGGAAATTACCGGGACCCGGTTAACAGGGTGGCAGACACCCGCCATTACAGAGGATACAGAATGATTAAGCCGATTTTTCGCGCAGCCACGGCTCTTGCCCTGCTGGCAGTCACCTCCTGGGCAGCCGCGGGCGCGCCTGCGGACAAGGCGACAACCGACAAATTGCGGGCTGCGCTTACCAATCCCGCCATGGGAATGGAGATAGCCACGGTCGAGACAAGCGTCATTCCCGGACTCTATGAGGTGCAGTTCACCAACGGCCCGGTGGTGTATTCCACAGCCAACGGGGAGCACTTCATCGTGGGCGACGTCTTTGCGGTGAATGCGCAAGGCTACACCAACCTGACGGAGCAACGCCGGGACACGGAGCGACTGGAGAAACTGGCCAAGGTCGATGAGAAGGATATGATCATTTTCTCCCCCGAGGGCGAGACCCGCGGTCATATCACCGTATTTACGGATGTCAGCTGTTTTTATTGCCAGAAGCTGCACAAGGAGGTCCCGGAACTCAACAAGCGGGGTGTCGAGGTGCGTTATCTGGCCTATCCCCGGTCCGGCACCAACTCCCCTGCATACCGCCAGCTGGCTACCGCGTGGTGCGCCGCCGACAAGCAGGATGCCCTCACGCGCCTGAAAAACCAGCAGCCCGTACCCGAGAATGTCTGTGCCGACAACCCGGTGACCGCCCAGTATCAATTGGGCCAGCAGATGGGTGTGCGTGGTACCCCGGCGCTTATTACGGAAAAGGGTACCATGATCCCCGGATACCAATCCGCGGATGACCTGATCGTCAGCATGGGTCTGGAATAAGCCCAGCCCTGACAGACCCCGCGTACAGCGGGGAAATAATCCGCTCAAGCCCCGTGTCGCGTTGACAGCATGGGGCTGACTCAGTACTGTTCCACACCTTTTTCAGGATCATCGCGGCCCGGGACTCGTTAACAGGCTCCAGGGCAGTAACCAGGGTTATCAGTCGTGGACGAGAAGTTTCGGCGCATCGAGCGCCTGCCTCCCTATGTTTTCAATATCATAGGCGAGTTGAAGCAGCAGGCCCGGGCGGCGGGCGCGGATATCATCGACTTCGGCATGGGCAATCCGGACCAGCCGACACCGGGCCATATCGTCGACAAAATGGTTGAAACCGCCCGGCGCGGCGATACCCATCGCTACTCCCAATCCAAGGGCATACCGCGCCTGCGCAAGGCTATTTGCGACTGGTACCGGCGCCGCTACGATGTCGAACTGGATCCCGCGACCGAGGCGATTGTCACACTCGGCTCCAAGGAGGGGCTGGCGCATCTGGCGCTGGCTACCACGGGTCCTGGCGACGCCATTCTGGTGCCTAATCCATCGTACCCGATTCATCCTTACGGTTTTGTTATCTCCGGCGCTGATATTCGTCATGTTCCCATGGGAGAAGACGAGAACGCGTTTTTTGTGGAACTGGAAAAAGCTATCCACACCAGTTGGCCCAAGCCGAAAATGCTGGTGTTGAATTTTCCGTCGAATCCCACGGCCCACTGCGTTGAGCTTGAGTTCTACGAGCGCGTGATCGCCGTTGCCCGGGAGCATTCCATCTGGGTCGTCCAGGATCTCGCCTATGCAGACCTGGTATACGACGGCTACGTTGCGCCATCCATTTTGCAAGTGGCAGGTGCAAAGGACATCGCCGTGGAGTTCTTCAGTATGTCGAAAAGCTACAATATGCCCGGTTGGCGCGTGGGCTTTTGCTGCGGCAACCGGGCGCTGGTAGGCGCGCTGGCTCGCATTAAGTCCTACCTGGACTACGGTATGTTCACTCCCATCCAGGTGGCGGCCATCGCCGCGCTGGAGGGCGACCAGGGCTGTGTTGACGAGATTCGATCCATGTACCAGTCGCGTCGGGATGTGCTCTGCAGCGGGCTGAATGCGGCGGGCTGGCCGGTCAAGCCGCCTCGCGCCACGATGTTCGTGTGGGCGAAAATTCCGGAGTTCTATCGCGCCATGGGCTCGCTGGAATTCAGCAAGAAATTGCTCACCGAAGCCAATGTGGCAGTCTCTCCCGGGGTTGGTTTTGGCGAGTTCGGTGAAGACTATGTTCGCTTCGGCCTTATCGAAAACGAGCATCGGACGCGCCAGGCCATTCGCAGTATCAAGCGTATGATCAAGAATGATGGCTTCGCCTGAGCGAAGCCGGCAACGAATGCAGAGAAGCAGATAATCATTATGAGAACGAAACCAGTAACAATCGGCCTCTGTGGTGTCGGGACCGTGGGCAGCGGTACCCTCAGGGTATTGCGTGAGAATGCCGCGGTAATTGCCGCCCGCGCGCAGGCGCCATTGCAGGTTATTCATGTCGGCGCCCGGCGCGATAATCCGGCCGGCGCGCCCGCTGAGGCCAGGGTAAGTCGCGATGTGCTGGATGTCGCCCGCGACCCGGATGTCGCAATACTGGTGGAACTCATCGGTGGCACCACGGTGGCCAAAGAACTGGTGGAGACCGCCATCCGCAATGGCAAGCATGTGGTTACCGCCAACAAGGCACTGATCGCCGAATTCGGCAATGAGATTTTTGCGCTGGCCGAGGAGCACGGGGTCGAGGTTCGCTTCGAGGCCGCGGTGGCCGGCGGCATACCCATTATCAAGGCCTTGCGGGAAGGCCTTGCGGGGAACCGGATCGAATGGCTGGCGGGCATTATCAACGGCACCGGCAATTTTATTCTCACCGAGATGCGGGACAAGGGGCGGGAATTTGCCGATGTGCTGGCCGAAGCCCAGGCCCTGGGATATGCCGAGGCCGATCCCACGTTTGATGTGGAAGGCATCGACGCCGCGCACAAGCTGGTGATTCTCGCTGCCATAGCCTTCGGCATTCCCCTGCGGTTCGAGTCGGTATACACCGAGGGAATTACGCAGCTGACGACCCAGGACGTGGTCTATGCCAGGGAAATGGGCTACATGATCAAGCACCTGGGGATCGCCAAGCAGAACGGCGAGGGCGTGGAGTTGCGCGTTCATCCCACCCTGATACCCGATGACCTGCTGTTGGCCGATGTGGATGGGGTGAAGAATGCCATTCTGGTGGAGGGCAACGCGGTCGGCCCCACCCTGTATTACGGCGCCGGCGCCGGCGCCGACCCCACGGCCTCGGCGGTGGTGGCGGACCTCGTTGATCTGGCCAGGGACCTCGATGTCGGGCAGACCTGCCGGATACCGCCGCTGGGTTTTGCGCGCGGCGACCTGCGCGACCTGCCCATTGTGCCTATGGAGCGGGTGGTGACGCCGTGGTACCTGCGCATGGAGGTCGAGGACAAGCCGGGTGTATTATCCAGGGTTGCGAGCATTTTCAGTGAGCAGGGCATCAGTATCGAGGCGCTGATCCAGAAAGCCCCCGCGGAAGGGCAGACCCGGGTCCAGCTGATCGTCATCACCAACAAGGCGATGCAGGGCAGTGTGGATACGGCCGTCGACGCCATCGAGGCACTTGATACTATTGCCGGCAAGGTCACCCGTATCCGGGTGGAAGAACTGGACGGATAACAGGCGGAGACCAGTACAGTGAAATACATCAGCACCCGCGGACAGGCGCCCGCGCTGAACTTCGAACAGGTCCTGCTTACCGGCCTGGCCTCTGACGGCGGCCTTTATGTGCCGGAAACCCTGCCGACCTTCAGTCGCGACGAAATCGCCGCCATGGCGGCACTCGATTACCCCGCGCTGGCGCTGAAGATTATCAGCCCCTTCGTGGATGACTGCATTCCCGCGGGCGATCTCAAGGCCATCATCGACGAGACCTACGCCGAGTTTCGACACAACGCGGTGGCGCCGATGGTGCAGCTGGCCGCCAACCAGTGGGTGCTGGAACTGTTCCACGGTCCCACCCTGGCATTCAAGGATTTCGCCCTGCAACTGCTGGGCCGCCTGCTCGATTACATACTGGAGCGCAAGCACCAGAAAGTCGTGATTATGGGCGCAACCTCTGGAGATACCGGTTCCGCCGCGATCGAGGGCTGCAAGCGCTGCAAGAACATCGACATCTACATCCTGCACCCCCATAACCGGGTTTCTGATGTGCAGCGCAGGCAGATGACCACCGTGGTGGGGGATACCATCCACAATTTGGCGGTGGAGGGTAATTTTGATGATTGCCAGGCCATGGTCAAGGCAAGCTTCGCAGATCGCAGTTTCCTGCCGGCTGATCGCAGTCTTGTGGCGGTGAACTCCATTAACTGGGCGCGCATCATGGCCCAGATCGTGTATTACTTCTACGCGGCACTGGCCCTTGGCTCTCCGTCACGGCCGGTGGCGTTTTCGGTGCCCACTGGCAACTTCGGTGATATTTTCGCGGGCTATCTCGCTCGCCAGATGGGCCTGCCCGTGGAGCGCCTGATAATCGCCACCAACCGTAACGACGTGCTGCACCGTGTGATGACCACCAGTACCTACGGGCGCCAGCCCCTGGCGCACACCCTGTCACCCAGTATGGATATCACGGTATCCAGCAACTTCGAGCGACTGTTGTTTGATCTTTATGATCGCGATGGCGCGGCGCTGGCCGCGCTCATGCGTCGCTTCGACACGGCGGATATCACTTTCAGCGATGCGGCAATGGCCCGCGCGCGGGAACTGTTCAGCAGCCACCGCGTCAGTGACGAGCAGACCTGCGAACAGATCGCCAGCACCTGGCGCGAGTGTGAATACCTGCTCGATCCGCACAGCGCGATCGGCGTAGCGGCAGCGCTGGCGGTAACGGATTTGCCCGCCGGCACCCCCGTTATAACCCTGGCCACCGCGCATCCCGCGAAGTTCCCCCAGGCGGTCAAGGCGTCCGGGCTGGACCAGGCAGTAAACCTGCCCTTGCACCTGCAGGATCTGTTTGAGCGGGCCGAGCGTTTCGAGGTCCTGCCCAATGCCTTGTCCGCGGTGCAGGATTACATGGCCAAAAGCATCAGCGCCTGAGGCGGGCGGCACGCGATGCATCTCCCGCTTCCGACCGCATGCAAAAACTGATTCGCCGGCGCGAGCCTGTCCCCGCCCCAGCGCTGACCGGTGAACTGGACAAACCCCTGCTGGCACGTATCTATTCCGCCAGAGGTATTCTCGTACCCTCGGAACTGGATCTCAGCCTCGCGCGATTGTTGCCGCCGGAGCAATTGAAGAATGCCGATCGCGCCGCGACGATGCTGGCGGATGCGATTGCCGCGGGCAGCAAACTCCTGGTAATCGGTGACTTCGACGCCGATGGGGCAACCAGCACCGCCCTGGCGGTAGCCGTCCTGAGGCAGTTTGGCGCCGAGCGGGTCGACTACCTCGTTCCCAACCGCTTCGACTATGGCTATGGCCTTACCCCGGAAATTGTCGAACTGGCCGCTACCCGCGAACCGGACATGATCATTACGGTGGACAACGGCATCTCCTCGCTGCGAGGCGTGGCGGCGGCCAGGGAGCGGGGTATCGCAACCCTGATCACGGATCACCACCTGGCGGGGCGCGAGTTGCCCGAGGCGGACGTCATCGTCAATCCCAACCAGCCGGGTTGCGACTTTCCCAGCAAGAACCTCGCCGGCGTGGGCGTGATTTTCTACGTGATGCTCGCCCTGCGCGCCGAGCTGCGGCGGCGCGGCTGGTTCAATCAAGGTGAGGAACCGAATCTCGGCCATTACACGGACCTGGTTGCGCTCGGCACTGTTGCAGACGTGGTGCCGCTGGATTACAACAACCGGATCCTGGTGGCCGCCGGGCTGCAGCGTATGCAGGCCGGTGTGGCCCGCCCCGGTATCCGGGCCCTTCTGGAAGTAGCGTCCAGGGATTATCGCACTGTAGTGGCCTCAGACCTGGGTTTCGCGGTGGGGCCGCGCATCAATGCGGCGGGCAGGCTGGACGACATGTCGATTGGTATCGAGTGCCTGCTGAGCGCGGACCCCGCGCGGGCGGCGGCGCTGGCGATGCAGTTACATCAACTCAACCAGGACAGGCGCGTTATAGAAAGTGGCATGCAGGATGAAGCCCTGCAGGCGCTTGCCCAGCTTGATCTCGGGGAGCAGGGGACCCCCCCGGTGGCGATGACCCTGTACCAGGGCGGCTGGCACCAGGGGGTCATCGGTATCCTGGCCTCACGTATCAAGGACCGACTGCACCGACCCACTATCGCCTTTGCCGATGGCGACCCGGGACAGATCAAGGGCTCGGCCCGCTCCATTCCGGGTATTCACATTCGCGATATTCTCGACGCCGTTGCGGTGCGTCACCCCGGTCTGATCAGCAAGTTTGGTGGCCACGCCATGGCGGCGGGTCTCAGCCTTGCACGGGATGACTACGAGGCGTTCGCCGGGGCGTTTGTGGAAGAGGTCGCGCGCCATGCGGACGATGTGGAATTACAGGCGGTGATCGAATCCGATGGGGCCCTGGAAGAGGCAGAGTTTGACCTCGAACTTGCCAATACCCTGCGCTTTGCCGGGCCCTGGGGCCAGCATTTTCCGGAACCGCTTTTCGACGGTGTTTTCCGCATTGTCAGTCAGCGCCTCGTCGGCGAGAAACACCTTAAGCTGGTGCTGCTTCCGCTCAACGGCTCGGTGCTGCTGGACGCCATCGCCTTCAATGTAGACCTGGATATCTGGCCCCAGGAGTCTATAGAAACGGTGGAAATAGCCTATCGGCTCGATGTTAACGAGTATCGGGGCAAACGTTCGCTGCAATTGATGATCGAGCATCTAACCCCTCGTTGAGAATCGAGTTCCTTGCCGGGACCTGTCCCGGTATCGGGTCTTTCAGCTGCACAGCCGGCATCACAGTGGGCTGGGGTATCCTGTCTCCAGAGTTTTCCCAACCATCCGGAGCCGTTGATATTTCAAGAGAGTATGGCGCAGCTGAAATCACCCCTTGACCTTACAGTTAGTGGAAGGTTTAGAGTAGGCTTCACAGTCAGAGGAGGTGCCCATGAATATTTCACAAGCGGCCCGTCAAAGCGGATTGAGTGCCAAAACCATCCGCTATTATGAAGACATAGAACTGATCGCGCCCGCTGCCAGGAGCGACAATGGCTATCGCCAGTACGACGCGAAGTCCCTGGAGGAGTTGCGCTTTCTCGCCCGCGCCCGGGACGTGGGTTTTGACCTTGAGGAAAGCCGCCAACTACTGGATTTACGCCGCGACAACTCCCGCCAGAGTCGGCATGCCCGCGACCTGGTGATGGAAAAAAGCCAGAAACTGCAAACACGTATCGAGCAACTGCTGTCCATGCAGCGGGAACTGTTGGTGATGGCCAGTCGCTGCAAAGGCGACGAGGGGCCAGACTGCGCGATACTTGAGGACCTCTCCGCGGGGCAGGCGGGTGAGTCATGAACCAACCCGGGCACGAAATGGCCGGTATGCCCTCCCGGGCGGCTGACGGTTGCTGCTCACATACCGCGGCGTCCTCACCACCCGTACCGTCCTGCCATGCGCCTGCTGCGGCATCGGACGATTGCTGCGCGGGCGCGGGAAGCGCCGACGTCGCCGGTATCGGCAAGGAAAGCGGCGGCGCGGACAATTGTTGTGAAACCCCTGCCCGTCGCGACTATTTTCTCTGGGCCTGTCTGGCCATTGTCGCTGTTGCCTACCCTGTCGGCGCGTTTATGCGCCACGACCACGACTCGATTCCGGGCATTTTCACTGGCGGCATCTTCGAACTGTTCAACCAGATGTGGTGGGGAATCGTTATCGGCATTGTGTTTGTCGGGATACTGGGGCGCATGCCGCGTGAACTGGTGATGGGCCTGCTGGGGCGCGATGGCGGCTTGAGGGGCATGCTGCGCGCCACCCTGGCCGGGGTGTTCCTGGACTTGTGCAGCCACGGAATCCTGGCGGTAGGTATGAAACTCTACGAGCGCGGCGCCAGCGTGGGCCAGGTCATGGCCTTTCTGTTGGCCAGTCCCTGGAACTCGTTTTCGCTGACGCTGATCCTGTTCGGCTTGATTGGTGTGAGCTGGACCCTGTTGTTTATCCTGCTGTCGCTGGTGATCGGTATTGTCACCGGCCTGATTTTCGACTTACTGGTGAGGCGCGGCCAGCTGCCCCCTAACCCCTGGCAGGAGCAACTGGGTGAACCCCAGCCGCTGGCGCAGCTGTGGCAGGAATTTCGCCAGAGCGTGCGTTTTTCGCTGAGCGGCAGCGCCGATATTCTGCGGGAGGGCTTCGCCGGTGCCCGGGTGGTCATCCGCTGGTCGATGTTCGGCCTGATCCTCGCCGGCCTCATCCGCGCGTTTATGCCGGAGGAGGCTTTTGCCACCTGGTTTGGCGCTACCATGGGCGGGCTCTGGCTTACCCTGCTGGCCACCACGGTGATTGAAGTGTGCTCTGAAAGCTCGACACCCATCGCCGCCGATCTCATGAACCGGGCCGGCGCACCGGGCAACAGCTTTACTTTCCTGATGGCGGGCGTGGCGACCGACTACACGGAGGTGATGTCCATCCGGGATACCACCCGGTCCTGGAAAATCGCCCTGTTTTTGCCGCTGGTGACGGTGCCACAGGTTATCCTGATCGGGGCGGTGCTGAATCTGTTCGGGACATAAGCCGATGAAACCCTGTGCCCGGGCACAACCGGGCCGGACACCAATTCATTTCCGCTCGCAATATTGGTAAGATGCGCCCCCTTTTGCACAACCTACACAACTGGTTACCCCATGCTAGAGATCAATCCGCTGGTACAGACACTGAAAGACATCGAAGCGCGTACCGACGTGCTCAGGGGGTATCTTTGACTTCGATCTCAGCAAGGAACGCCTCGCGGAAGTAGAACTGGAACTGGCGGAGCCCAGTGTCTGGGACGACCCCAAGCGCGCCCAGGAGCTGGGACGCGAACGCTCGGCACTGGAGGGCGTGGTTCATACTATCGAGCAACTTACCCGGGGCGCGGCGGATGCGGGCGATCTGCTCGAGCTGGCGGCTGCCGAGGACGACACCGATACGGTATCTGAAGTAGAGAAGGAAATTGACAGCCTGGTAGCGCTGCTCGAACAGCTGGAATTCCGGCGTATGTTCAGCGGCGAAATGGATATCAACAACGCCTATCTCGATATACAGTCCGGCTCCGGCGGTACAGAGGCCCAGGACTGGGCGGAGATGATGTTGCGCATGTACCTGCGCTGGGGCGAAGCCCACAATTTCAAGACCGAGTTGATCGAGGCGTCCGCCGGAGACGTGGCGGGAATCAAGAGCGCCACCATTCACTTCGAGGGCGAGTACGCCTTTGGCTGGCTGCGCACCGAGACCGGCGTACATCGCCTGGTTCGAAAGTCGCCTTTCGATTCGGGCAATCGTCGCCATACATCCTTCTCCTCGGTATTCGTCTCGCCGGAAATCGATGAGAACATCGAGATAGACATCAACCCCGCCGACCTGAGAACGGACACATATCGCGCGAGTGGCGCGGGCGGGCAGCACGTAAACAAGACGGATTCGGCGGTGCGCATCACGCACAAGCCCAGTGGCGTGGTTGTGCAGTGCCAGACGGAGCGCTCCCAGCACCAGAACCGGGACAACGCCATGAAATTGCTGCGGGCCAAGCTCTACGAACTTGAGATTCACCGCCGCGGCGAAGAGAAGCAGGCGATGGAGGACAGCAAGGCGGATATTGGCTGGGGCAGCCAGATTCGTTCCTACGTGCTGGATCAGTCGCGCATTAAAGATCTTCGCACTGGCGTGGAAACCAGTAATACCCAGGCCGTTCTTGACGGTGATATCGACCAGTTTATCGAGGCGTCGCTGAAGAGCGGGCTGTAAGCGAGAAAGCACATGAGTGAGCAGGAACAGTCGGCAGACAGCCGCCAGGACGAGAACAAACTCATCGCCGAGCGACGCGGAAAGCTCGGCCAGCTGCGGGAAAAACGCAACGCTTTCCCCAATGATTTCAGGCGCACCGCCATGGCGGATCACCTGCAGCGGGAATATGGCGATTCCACGAAGGCAGAGCTGGAAGAGGCGAACAAGCTGTATGCGGTGGCCGGCAGGCTGATTCGCAATCGCGGTGCCTTCCTGCTCATCCAGGATGGCAGTGCACAGATCCAGCTATATGTGGACCGCAAGGGGCTGGATGAAGAGGCGTTGGCGGAGATCAAGAGCTGGGATCTGGGCGATATCGTCGCGGCCAGTGGCCCGATTCAGAAATCCGGCAAGGGCGACCTGTACATCAATATGCGCGAGGCGCGACTATTGACCAAGGCCCTGCGCCCGCTGCCCGACAAGTACCACGGTCTGGCCGACCAGGAACTGCGCTACCGCCAGCGCTATGTCGATCTCATCGTCAATCCCGAGTCCCGCGAGGTGTTCCGCACCCGTTCCAGGATTATCGCTTTTATTCGCGATTACATGAGTGAAGCGGGTTTCATGGAGGTCGAGACCCCGATGATGCAGGTGATTCCCGGCGGCGCCGCGGCCAAGCCGTTTGTAACCCATCACAATGCCCTGGACCAGGATATGTATCTGCGGATTGCGCCGGAACTCTACCTGAAGCGATTGGTGGTCGGCGGCTTCGAGCGGGTATTCGAGATAAATCGCAGCTTTCGCAATGAGGGGCTTTCCACCCGGCACAACCCCGAATTCACCATGCTGGAGTATTACTGGGCATACGCGGATTACAGGGATGCCATGGACCTCACGGAAGATATGTTGCGCAAGCTGACGCTGCAGGTGCTGGGCGACACGACCGTGCAGTACCAGGGTGGCAGCTACGATTTTTCCCGGCCCTTCAGGCGGATTTCGGTATTTGATTCGATTCTGGCCTATAACGACCATATCAGCGCCGGGGAACTGGCCGATGAGTCCGCGGCCCGTGCCGTAGCCGGCAAACTTGGTATCCCCCTGAAAGACAGCTGGGGGCTCGGCAAGGTGCAGATCGAGATATTCGAAAAGACGGTGGAGCACTTGTTGGACCAGCCCACCTTCATCACGGCGTATCCCACCGAGGTTTCGCCACTGGCGCGCCGCAGTGACGCAGACCCGTTTGTGACGGACCGCTTTGAGTTCTTCGTCGGCGGGCGGGAGCTTGCCAATGGTTTTTCCGAGCTCAATGACGCCGAGGACCAGGCCCAGCGATTTCTGGACCAGGTCGCGGAGAAGGACGCCGGCGACGAGGAGGCCATGCACTACGACCACGATTACATTCGCGCGCTGGAATATGGCATGCCGCCCACAGCGGGCGAGGGTATTGGCATTGACCGGCTGGTGATGCTGCTGACGGACTCACCCTCCATTCGCGATGTCCTACTGTTTCCCCATATGCGGCCTGAGTAGCACGGCTACAGCCCGGGTCTCGCCGCTCCGGGCCCGTATTGGGGAGATTCAGGCGAAAAGATTGTTCGGACGCCATAACAGTACCCGCGCTTCTCGCATCGCGCTAAGTGGGCTAAACTGGCCACTTGACTATCGGACGGGATCAGAAATTTGCAATCCACTGGCAGTAAGCTTACCGCGCCTGTCGTTCTGGCTTTGTTGCTACAGGCCTGTGTAGCGGCGCCTCCAGTGCCGGAAACGGCTGCCTCCCCGAACGTGGTTGCCGAACCCGCTCCCGAAAAACAGGCCGCCACGCGCTCCCCCGACGATGTTCCGGAACTGACACTCAGCCTGCCCGCACCAGGCAATTGCGACTGCAGCACAGCGCCCGCTCCCGACTACACATTTCTGGAAAAGGGCTACCGCGCCCTGCTCGATGGCGAATACGATGACGCGATGCAGCATTTCCAGCGTTACCACAGGCTGGAAACATCGCCGCGGGCTGATCTTGAAGCCGGTATTGCCATAGCCTATGTTCAGATGCTGCCGCGCAGCTCTTTTTATGACCCGCAGGTTGCGCGCAGCTCGTTCAAGGTGCTGCGCGAGAAGAATGCCAAGAAACTGAGAGTGCATGACTACACGCGCCTGATGCGTCAGTCCCTGATAAACCTGCTTGAGCTGCAAAGCGATATCGATGAGCTCAAGGCCCGTAACATAACGCTCAAGGATGACCTCAAGAAGCGCGAGGAAGCGCTCAAGCGCTTGCGGGACCTGACCCTGAATCAGAAGCCAGCCGCACAGTAAAGGTCGAACCTTTGCCGGGCACGCTTTTGACTTTAATTCCCCCCCCCATCAGCTCGCAGTAATCGCGACAGATGGCCAGGCCGAGACCGGTGCCGCCATAGTTGGCGCTGGTAGAGGTTTCCGCCTGGACGAAAGCATCGAATATTCGGCCCTGTTGCTCGCGCGTCATGCCGATGCCGGTATCCGTCACTGAAATTTCCACGCCCCCTTCCGGCAGCGGCAGGGCTCGGGCTTTCAGCGTGATCGTGCCCTCATGGGTGAACTTGCAGGCATTGCTGAGCAGGTTGGTAAATATCTGGCGGAATTTCGCCGCATCGTTATGTAATACCGGTAAATCCTCCATATCCGGAACAACGAGTTCATTGTTGTTGTCGCGCAGCAGCGGGGCCAGGGAGTCGCAAACCTGCGCGAGGATTTGCCCGGGATGAAAGTCCTCGGTGTTTAGCGCCATCTTGCCGGTTTCGATCTTGGACAGGTCCAGGATGTCATTTATCAGGGCCAACAAATCCTTGCCTGAACGGATGATCTTCTCCAGGTCGAGCTGGAACTGGCCGCGGTTGATGTCGAGTCCGTCGGCCAGCTCGTCGTGCAGCATTTCGCTGTAGCCGATAATGCCGTTCAGCGGCGTGCGCAATTCGTGGCTGACATTGGCGAGGAACATGCTTTTGGCTGCACTCGCCTCATCGGCGGCATCCCTGGCGTTGCTCACGTCTTCCATGGCGTTGCGTAACTTGTCGGACATTTCGTTGAAAGCGTTCGCGAGGTCTCCCAGCTCGCCACTGTCCTCGATATTGTCTATGCGGTAGTTGAGGTCTCCGCTACCGATGCGCTGGGTGCCTGTTTTCAGGCGCTTGAGTGATTTGTTGGTGTATCGCACCAGGAAGAAGCCCAGCGTGGCGGTCAGAAAAATTGAAGCGAAGAAGCCGATCACAGTGATGCGGTCGGTGAGCGCAATAGTGCGGTCTATAATATTGGCGCGTTGTACCGCAATGAAGGCCTGTCGCTGTTCCAGTTCCTTCAGGCGCTGGCTGGTCTCGAGGTAGGGCAGGGGATCTTCCATATCCACCTTGTAGTCCAGGTCATTGTAATTCCGGTAGAAAGCCAACCAGCCCTCGAGCAGCACGATACTGCTTTGCCAGAGTTTCTGGTAGTGGGCCCGGGTAACATCGTGGCTCAGTTCCCCCAGCTCCACGATCTTGCTGCTGATCTCCTGCAGTTCTCCCTGGGCCTGGGAGAGTTCTTCCGGCTCCAGCCGGTCCTCCGTGGTATCGCGTAGGGTGGACAGAACCAGGATTTGCTGGCGTTGGTCACTGAGAAGCTGTTCCACTTCGGTGGATAGCTGGGCCGCGTTGACCGAGCTGCGATAGGAAATCATGCTCTCGTTACGAGCGTAGCTGCCCCAGAAATGCGTGCCCACGTTCACCGCGAACAGGATAAGGATAGTGACTAGCGAAAGGGTTAGTCGGCGGCGCAGGCTCATGAAGGGGTGAGCTTCCCGATTTTGCGCAGCAGTTCGGGGAAGTCCACGGGTTTGGTGGCATAGTCGTCACAGCCTGCCTGCAGTGCCTTGCGTCGGTCCTCCTCCATGGCGTGGGCGGTGAGCGCGATGATCGGGATTTGGCTGATGCGCTCGTCCTGCCGCGCCATGCGGCAGGCGGTCCACCCATCCAGTACTGGCAGGCTCATATCCATCAGCACCACCGAGGGCTGCTCGCTTATCATCAGGTCCAGCGCCTCCTGCCCGTCACAGGCGGTGATTATCTCGAGGCCGGCCCGTTTCAGTCGGCGCACCAGCATCTCCCGATTGAGCTCGTTATCCTCCACCAGCAGAATAGGCCTGTTGCTCACCTGGCCACCACTGCCGCAATCTGATAAACAGCCAGTGGGTCGCTCATGCATCCGCTCCCAGAATCTGGTGGACAACAATCGATTGGTTGATGCCTTTCATCTTTATTTCCCGGGTGGCGCCGGTGCTGAAAGTGCCCTGCAGGCTCTGCAGGGTGCTGTCGGACACCAGGATTTCACCGCCGGCGGTCTTGTCCTCGATACGGGATGTCACGTTCATCGCATGGCCTACGAATCCGTACTTGCTGCGCCGCTCCGAGCCGATATTTCCGGCGATAACATCCCCGGTATTGAGCGCGATGCCGGTTCGTATCTCCGGCAGCCCCTCGGCCCGGTTGAGCACGTTGATAGCATCCATGGCGGCCTGCATGGCCAGGGCGCAGTCGACCGCCCGATTGGCGTCATCGTCCCGTCGCTGCGGCGCGCCGAAGACCGCGAGAATCGCATCTCCGATAAACTCATCAATGGTGCCCTGGTGAGCCATGATGATGTCTGTCATCGCGCCCAGGTAGCGATTTATCAGGGTGACTACCTGGGCAGGGGCGAGGTTTTCACACAGTGTGGTGAAACCCCGGATATCTGACATCAGGATAGTTACCCGGCGCAGGTCGCCACCCAGTTCCAGCCCCTCGGGCCGCTCAAGGATGTCAGTGACGATTTCATCCGACAGGTAGCGGCCGAAGGTTGCACGGATGAACTTCTCGTTGCGTTCCAACTGCTCCCGGTACTGTTCCTCACGGTCATGCCAGCGCTTGCGCTCGATCCCGGCCTTTATGCGTGCCTGTAGCAGCACGGGGTTGAATGGCTTGAACAGGTAATCGTCGGCGCCGGCCTCGATGCACTCGATAATGCCCTCCATATCCTGGCTGCCGGAGATCACGATGACCGGCGTGGCGCGCCATTCGGGGTGTTCCTTGATCCGGCGCAGGACCTCGTGGCCGTCCATGTCCGGCATCAGCAGGTCCAGCAGCACGACGTCGACATCGGTTTCCGCCAACGTAGACAGGGCTTCGGCGCCGCTGGCCGCGGTAACCACGATGTGACCGCTGCGCGACAGGTAGCGCGCCACCAGTTCACGATTTTCCTGCAAATCGTCAACCGCCAGAATAAAACCGGGTTCGGACGTGATCGCCCGCTGCGGGGGTGAACTGTCAGCGGATGGCGTACCAGCCTCGGAATCTGCGGCCTGTGCCGCCTTCAGCAGGCGCAGCAGCGCCTCGTTGAGATCGGCAAACTCCGCCCCCAGGTCTTCGGTCAGCAGCTCGGCATAACCGCGAATCGCGGCCAGCGCGTTCATCAGGTCGTGCCTGCTGGCAACCGAGTCCGGGTCTTCCAGCATCTGTGCCAGGCGCCGCCCGCCCTCGAACATGCGAGCGAAGTCATCGGTGCTATCCGGGTTGAGCTGCGGTTGCGAACTGGCGAACAGCTCCCGCAATTCCGCCAATGAGCGCAGTAGCAACTCACTCCAAAGTGCAGGTGCCGGGCTGGTGCTGCTGATAGTCTCGGGCAAGGGCGATCCTTGTGTGTCGCGGCCAGCCCAGAGTATAGCGAGGCTGGACGGGCTGTGGAAACGCTGTCGATTGGCGAAATTCCAGCTAAAGTAGATCTAGTTGGCGCAAATTTGATGCGATGGGTGCGTTTTCCCGAAACTTTGGGTTACTATTCTTTGCTGTATACTGACGTACTCGGGGTATGGCTTGCAATGGGGTGGGTGCTTAGATGTTACACAAGGTAGAAATCTTTCAAGGTCTGACACCGGAGGAGCTGGCCGCCCTGGAGGCCAGCAGCACGAGTCGGTCATTCCCCAAAAACACCGTTGTCATACACGAGAACGATCCGGCGGATTCGCTGTTCGTTATCGAAAGCGGCAAGGTCAAGGTGTACTGCAGCGACAAGAACGGCAAAGAGTTCATTATGAACACCCAGGGTGCCGGCGATTATTTCGGCGAGTTGGCCCTGCTGGACGATTCTGCCCGTTCCGCTTCCGTTCGCACGGTGGAGAAATCGACCTTCTGCATTATCTACAAGGAAGATTTCAACCGGGTCCTGGATGAGCACCCCGGTATTGGCCGCAAACTGATCCGCAATCTCTCGCAGCGGGTACGCAAGCTGACAGCAGACGTGAAGAGCCTGGCCCTGCAGGACGTGTACGGCCGCGTGGCCAATGTGCTGATGGATTTGTCCGAGGAGCGCGGCGACGGCACTTTGTACATTCCGGAGAAGCTCACCCAGCAGGATATCGCCGACAGGGTCGGCGCCTCCCGCGAGATGGTGGCGCGTATTCTCAAGGACCTCACTATCGGGGAGTACATCCGTTTCGAGGGGCGCCACATCATTATCAACACCCGCTTGCCCGCGAAGTACTGATTTCGGCGGGAGCTTGTGATCTCAGCGACGGTCGCACCAGCAGGTAATCCCTTCGCAGCTGCTGAGTTCTGGTCCCTTCCCGCGCTTCCCGGTCGGGAGAACCCTCACTCGGTTGATACCCCACGCCCTCGCGAGGCTTCTCCCGACCGGTAAACGCTGCATTCGCGAGTGAAACTCGGTTGGTTGTTCGATCTTTTACACCTTTTTGGCAGTAGCGATGCGAGCGGTCGCCGCCTGGGAGGTTTCCCGCCGAGGGCGTGGGGTATCAACCGAGCGGGGAACCTCCCAGGTGGCGGCTGCGCTCCCAAAGAATCAGGCCCGCTCAAAGAGCCCAACTACAATCAATCCCTATCCGGATTGCGCACATTCACTCCGACTTCGTAACCGTCAATTCCAGCGCTCCCCTGGCCAGTCTCGCTCGCACCTCGTCTCCGATTGCCACCGCACTGGAGTCAGTCACCACTTTGCCCTCACGGTCGGTGATGATCGCGAAACCGCGCTGCAGGGTGCCCAGGGGGCTCAGGGAATCCAGCATCTGGGCCAGGTGGCCCAGGCGATCGCCGGCCAGTTGCAGACGCTGGTGCATGCCCGCGGTCAGCCGCTGCCGCAGGTGCTGGATCTCCGAATCCAGCTGGCGCAAGCGGGAGAGGGGAGAGCGGGCGTGGAGGCGGCTCTCCAGCAGGGTGAGTTCGCTCTGGCGGCGCCGCAGCAGGTTTTTCTGTGCCAGCACCAGGCGCTGTTCCAGCTCATCCAGGCGCTGCGAGTGTTCACGAAGTTGGGCGCCGGGGTGTTTGAGGCGGCGCCGCAGGTGGTCCAGCTGGGTTCCGGCCTGGTGCAGCCGGCTCCGGATCAGGCGCGCCAGGCTGGTTTCAAGCGTTTGCAACCGCTGTCGCCACTGTCGCTGGTCCGGACTCAGCAGCTCCGCTGCCGCCGAAGGGGTTGCCGCCCGCTGGTCGGCGACCATGTCAGCGATGGTGAAATCCACCTCGTGGCCGACGGCCGCGACAACAGGGAGTTCGCTGGCCGCGATGGCGCGGGCGACTATCTCCTCGTTAAACGCCCACAAATCCTCCAGTGAGCCGCCCCCACGACCCACGATCAGCGCGTCCAGCTGTACCTTGCCCTCGATTTGCCAGCGATTGGCGCGCTCGATTGCAGCGGCGATTTCCCGGGCGGCGCCGTCGCCCTGCACCGCAACCGGGAACACATCTACCGCTATACCCGGGCAGCGCCGCCGCAGTACCGTGAGGATGTCGTGAATCGCCGCTCCGGTCGGGGAGGTCACCACCCCCAGCCGGGAAACGCTTGCGGGCAGTGCCTTTTTGCGCGCGGGATCAAACAGTCCCTCGGCCAGCAGCCGTGCCTTGAGTTTTTCGAAGGCGGCCTGCAGGGCGCCTGCGCCGGCCTGCTCCAGGTGTTCCACAATCAGCTGGAACTCGCCGCGGCCCTCGTATAGCGATACCCGGCAACGCAGGCGGATATGATCGCCATTGGCGGGGGTAAACCTGAGCCGTTGGTTGCGGTTGCGGAACATGGCACAGCGCACCTGCGCGCCGCCATCCTTGAGCGAGAAATACCAGTGGCCAGAAGAGGGGACGACAAAGTTGCTCACCTCGCCCTCTACCCAGACAAAATCAAAATGGCTTTCCAGCAGCATTCTCGCCTGGCGGTTGAGTTGGCTGACCGTGAGGCTGGGTGGCTGGGCCTGGGTGTTGAACGGGTTGGACATTGAGAGGGAACTTTTGTTTACCTGGACTAAGCCGGGCATTTATAATTGCACGTTTAACTCAATGCCGCCAGCCGGAGATCTGACCATGCTGCGTATCGCAGAGGAAGCCCTCACTTTTGACGATGTTCTGCTCCTGCCCGGTTACTCCGAGGTGGTTGCGACGCAGGTGTCGCTGAAAACCCGGCTGTCGCGTGGAATTGAACTCCATATCCCGCTGGTTTCGGCCGCGATGGATACGGTGACGGAGTACCGCCTGGCAATCGCAATGGCCCAGGAGGGCGGCATCGGCATCATTCACAAGAGTATGACCATCGCCGAGCAGGCCGAGCAGGTTCGCAAGGTCAAAAAATTCGAAAGCGGCGTGGTCAAGGACCCCATTACCATCCAGCAGTCCGCGACCATCGCCGAGCTGAAGGAGTTGACCAGTGCCCACGGTATATCCGGTGTACCGGTGCTCAATGGCAAGGACCTGGTGGGCATTGTGACCCGGCGTGACGTGCGTTTTGAGTCCAGCCCCGAGAAGCTTGTCTCCGCCATCATGACCCCGCGGGACAAACTGGTCACGGTGAAGGAAGGCGCGAGTTCAACGGAGGTACAGCGTTTGCTGCACCAGCACAGGATAGAGAAGATTCTGGTGGTCAATGACAATTTCGACCTGTGCGGCATGATTACCGTCAAGGATTTCGACAAGGCCGAGAGTTTCCCGTTGGCCTGTAAGGATTCCTACGGCCAGTTGCGGGTGGGCGCCTCAGTGGGTACCAGTCCCGACACGGACGAGCGGGTCGAGGCACTGGTCCGCGCCGGTGTGGACGTATTGGTGGTGGACACCGCACACGGCCATTCCCGCAATGTGATCCAGCGCGTGAAGATGATCAAGGCGGACTATCCCTCCATGCAGGTTATCGGCGGTAATATCGCCACCGGTGCCGCTGCGAAAGCGCTGGCGGAGGCCGGAGTGGACGGCGTCAAGGTTGGCATCGGTCCCGGATCGATTTGTACCACTCGCATTGTCACCGGCACCGGAGTGCCGCAGATTACCGCTATTGCCAATGTTACCGCGGCACTCAAGGGCACCGACATTCCGCTGATCGCCGATGGCGGCATCCGTTTCTCCGGGGATATAGCCAAAGCCATTGTCGCCGGCGCCCACGCGGTCATGATGGGCAGCATGTTTGCCGGAACCGAGGAGGCGCCGGGGGAGGTTGAGCTGTACCAGGGGCGTACCTATAAAGCCTACCGCGGTATGGGCTCGCTGGGAGCGATGTCCCGAACCCAGGGGTCTTCGGACCGCTATTTCCAGGATGCCAGTAAAGGCGCCGAGAAACTGGTGCCAGAGGGCATAGAAGGCCGCGTGCCATACAAAGGGCCGGTGTCAGCTATCATTCAGCAGTTGATGGGCGGCGTGCGCTCAGCCATGGGCTACACAGGCAGCCCCGATATGGATGTCATGCGGACGGTACCCGAGTTCGTGCGGGTTACCGCGGCCGGAATGTCCGAAAGCCATGTGCACGATGTCTCGATTACCAAGGAAGCGCCCAATTACCCGGTGCGCTAGACCCCCTGACCAGGAACACCCATGCGCGCAGATATACACGCCCAGAAAATCCTTATTCTCGATTTCGGCTCACAGTACACCCAGCTGATCGCACGCCGTGTGCGGGAGGTTGGCGTATACAGCGAAATTCGCGCCTTCGATACGACGGAGGAGGAGATACGCGCGTTCGATCCGAAGGGCATAATTCTGTCGGGCGGGCCGGAATCAGTCGCCGCGGCGGCCTCGCCGCGCGCACCCGCGTGCGTTTTTGAACTCGGGGTACCGGTGTTGGGCATTTGCTACGGTATGCAGACCATGGCCGAACAGTTCGGTGGCAAGGTCGCCAGCTCGAACGTGAGCGAATTCGGCTATGCCCAGATCAAACTGCATTTCAATGGCGGCCTGCTGCACGATATTCGCGATCATTTCGACGACCAGGGGAATGGCCTGCTGGATGTCTGGATGAGCCATGGCGACAAGGTCGTGGGGCTGCCGGAAGAGTTCGAGCTTATCGCCAGTACCGAGAGTTGTCCCATTGCCGGCATGGCTCACCGCAGCAAACCTTTTTACGGGATACAGTTCCATCCGGAAGTGACCCATACCCTTCAGGGCAAGCGTATTTTCGAGCATTTTGCGCTGGAACTCTGCGCCTGCGAGGCGCTCTGGACGGCGGCAAATATCGTCGAGGATGCCATCGAGCGGGTGCAGGCTACAGTAGGTGCCGACAAGGTGCTGCTGGGCCTGTCGGGCGGCGTGGACTCCTCGGTGGTGGCCGCGCTGCTGCATCGCGCAATCGGCGAGCAACTTACCTGTGTGTTTGTCGACAACGGGCTGTTGCGATTGCGGGAAGGGGACCAGGTGATGGAGATGTTCGCTCGCAACATGGGAGTGAAGGTCATACGTTGCGATCGTGAAGACATGTTCCTGGGCCGGCTGAAAGGTGTCGCTGACCCGGAGCAGAAGCGCAAGATCATCGGCAACACCTTTATCGAGGTCTTCGATGAAGAGGCCGCGCGCCTGCAGGATGTCAAATGGCTGGCCCAGGGTACAATTTACCCGGACGTGATCGAATCCGCCGGCGCCAAAACGGGCAAGGCCCACGTGATCAAGTCACACCACAATGTGGGCGGCCTGCCGGACGATATGAGCTTCGAACTGGTGGAGCCCCTGCGTGAGTTATTCAAGGATGAAGTGCGCAAGATCGGTCTGGAACTCGGCCTGCCCTACGATATGGTTTACCGACACCCATTTCCCGGCCCTGGCCTGGGTGTGCGTATCCTGGGTGAAGTGAAAAAGGAATATGCAGATCTGCTGCGTGAAGCGGATGCGATCTTTATCGAGGAACTGCACCGGGAAGGCTGGTACCAGAAGACCGCCCAGGCCTTCGCCGTTTTCCTGCCGGTGAAGTCCGTTGGAGTGGTGGGTGACGCCCGGCGCTACGAATACGTGATTACGCTGCGCGCTGTGGAAACCATTGATTTCATGACCGCGCGCTGGGCGCACCTGCCCTATGAGCTGTTGGGGAAAGTATCGAACCGCATTATCAATGAAATTTCGGGCGTATCCCGGGTGACCTACGATATCAGCAGCAAGCCGCCAGCCACCATTGAGTGGGAGTGACCGGATTTCGTAAAGTATTGAAATATAAATATAAAATTGGCTCAATTGATAATACAAACTGCATCATCAATGGTATTTTTCATAGTATTACTCGGGGGTCGCAAGGCAAAAACCAACGATACCAAGAGTGGCAGAATGGCGCTGTGATGGTATCGAGGGTGCCCGACTGAGCCGATAGCTCGATGACCGACCTAAGAGCCACAGAGTTCAACACAGTTGTTCAGGCATAGGTAAAATAAAAGGGCTGTCGTGAGAAAATCATCTCATGAATGCGAATGATTAGGCCTGAAAATACCGAGGGTTGTCAGTCTATGGTACCGAATGCCTGCCTATATCAGTGATCCTGCCCTTCACGGCTCACCCCAGTCTGCAGGGAGAAGCCGCTGGCCTTGGCCACCCGTTCCAGCCCGAGGTCTGGTCGGTCCAGCGGTCGGATGGTGCGGATCATGAAAGCCTTGCGACCCTGTTGCGGGCCGACCGCGATCCGGTAGGAGACGGAACTGCCCAGAATCTGCGGCAGGGTCCGCCCCTCTTTATGGGTGTGGCATCGGTGTCGTCTGCGGGGTCGAGATCACCCGGTAAATGATGCGCAGAACCTTACCCACCGCATGGGGATGGGCAGCGACCAGGTACCGTAGAGGGCTGTGTTCCTGTCTCGGTTGGAAATAAGCGCCAAGTACTTTCCCATTTACGCCAATTCAATCAATTGTGATCGGGAATCGTACAGTACTGTCATGTCACGCTTGACCTTTTTGTTAGAGCCGAGTGATACTCTCGCCACTCGATTTGATTCTTTTCCAAAGTTGTTGACGCTGCGATATCACTTTGGAAATTCGCAAATAATAATGCATAAAAGTTGATGTGCAGTAAAACAAGGACGTTCTACATGGTTCGAATTTCGTTTGTGCGCGCGCGTTTTTTTGTTTTTTTCCTCACTATAGCCTCTCTCTCAGTCAGTGCCGACTCCGGTACCGATTGGCTTGCATCACAAGTTCAGGACGATGGCGGCGTGTATGCCGCGACCGATTTGGCCAACCCGACCCAATCCAGTCTGGAGGCACTGACCACCCGGCTATTGGTGGGAGCGCCCGCCGCCGTCGATCCTTCTCTGGTCGCAAATTACCTTGCGCAATCTGGAGGCACGGACACCGAGCTACTGGCTACCAAATTGATTGCCGGGGTTCTGCAGACACCTGAGGGCGTCGCCATCGCCGGCTTGTTACAGCAGCGGCAGAATGATGACGGAGGTTTTGGCAATGCGGCAGGGTCGCAGAGTACGCCTTACGATACATACTGGGCGGTAAAAGCGCTGGCGATTGCCGGCGCACTGGATGCCAGCTCGCGCTATGACGCCATTCAATTTCTTATAAATTCGCAACGAGCCAATGGTGCGTGGGGCTACATCACTACTGATTCGGTGTACCTTACCGGCCGAATTCGCGGTCTGCTGGCGGGTTATCAGAGTGTTATTGCCACAGTGTCCGAGGCACTTGGGAGCGCAAGGGCCTATCTGATTGATGCGGAACTCAATACCACGCCCCTGTCTGTCGATTTTTTTGGCCCCTGTGTTGCGTTGTCATCGTTGAGCAATACTAATACTTCGACCGACCTGACAGACCTCGCAGATCGCGTTCTGAATGGCCAGGATAGTGGCGGCAGTTGGCAGGGAGATGTTTTCTCCACCGCCATCTGTCTGCGCGCGCTGCTGCAGTACGAGGCCAGTCAGCAGGGCAGTACACAGTCTTCTGTCGCTGGGCAGGTGGTAGTGTCGGGCAGTTCACAGCCTCTGTCGGGTGTTCGCGTCACTTCCTCCAATAATGCGTCCATCAATGCGCTTACCGATGCTCATGGCCGATTTTCCCTGGTGGGATTGAATACCGCATCGCTCAATCTGGCACTTTCGAAGTCGGGTTATCTGGATACGGTGAAATCGGCATTTCTAGTTCCAGGCGCAAACGATCTGGGTGCAATACCACTCGCGCAGGATGATGGCAATCTTCGCGTTAGTGGCTCGGTAGTGGATGCCGCAAGCGGCCTTCCGCTTTCGGGTGTGCAACTTTCGTTGTCAGGTGCCGCCAGTTATCAAGTCTCTACCGACAGCTCGGGTGTTTTCTACCTCTCGGATGTTGATGCCGGTGCGTACACCATCGAGATCAGCCGTGCTGGGTACCACAGCTCAACGTCCGCTGTCTCCTTGAGTACGGGCACCAACTATGATTACCGCATTCAGCTGAATGCGGTTGGCACGGTGCTGGACGATACGCCTGGGGATCTCACCGGCCGCATTGTCGACGGCGCGACGGGCCTGCCATTGGCCAATGCGTCTGTATCATTGGGCAGCTCAGGCACAGTGACCAGCAGCGCCTCCGGTCTGTTCAGTTTTGCAACCGTAGCACGGGGAGATCACACACTTATTCTTGCCGCCGCTGGCTACACGAGCGTGACCTACAACCTGACATATCCCCCAGGCAGTGCTGGTGTAATGGGTGACTTGTCTCTCTATGCCCTCTCCGGAGAAACCGCCGCAGATTCTGTCGACTTGACGGTCTTGGTACGTGACGCCCTCAGTGGGCTGCCTATCCCGGGAGCCAGCGTTGCGTATGACGGTACCGCCGTTAGCACTGCAGTAGACGGGAAGGCTATTCTCAATGGAATTGGCGAAACCTCCTTTACGCTCGAGGTCTCGGCGGCGCAGTACCTGCCTCGCGTGAGTCAAGTTACCCTTAGTGGTTTTGGTGAAGTCAGCATTGAATTGTCGCTGACACCTGCCAGTGATGAAACGGCGGAATCTATTAGCTTGCAGGGGACTGTTTCCGACGCCAACGGTGTTCCTCTTGAAGGTGTTGTGCTGGATATCAACGGTGCGGGCCTGGGAGTATTGAGCGACGATGCCGGCGCGTATGCGGTTACCGATATTGATGTTCTGACATTCAGTCTCACGGCAAGCAAAGCAGGATTCAGGCCTTATACGCAGTCCATTAGTGTTACGCAGTTCGGCAACTACTTTCTTGATTTTTCACTAGAGCCCGTTAGTAATCAAGGTTGGCAGGTGTACTACGTTAATCCGCCAGAGGGCATTCTGGTGGCTCACAGCGATGCTACCTTTACAGCATCGTTGCAAAATTTAGAGGACGCATCCGCCGCTGTCATTGTCCGCGGACAGGTGTTTACTGCTGCGGGTGAACCTGTAGCCGATATAGCTCCCTTCACACCGGGAACTACAGTAACCGACCCACTGGTAAATTTCGCGGCAGGTGAAGTCAAGGTGCTCAGCTTTCCCTTTAACACGGGCCAATTGGTACCGGGCCAGTATCTGGTGAAGGTGGATGTGGTCGAGCCAGGCTCCATATCGCAGGATCTGCCAACGGGTGTGGTCTACAGCAGTAATGCCACACATATTGATATCACCCCTTCCTACGCCCTCGAGGGAGACGTGACGTTCGATCCGCCGGTGGCACAGGCCGGTGCCGTCACACCGGTGGCGCTGCGGGTTTTGCTGGTGAATACCGGCAACGATGTGTTGACGGCTGGTAACTACACACTGACTATTGGCAATGAGGCCGGAGATATTTTGGAAACTCGCACCGTGTCGCTCGACGCCGTGGCTGCAGGCAACGTTGTACGGCTTGATTTCGGCGAGTGGGTTCCGACAGAGGCCGGACATTTGTCGGTGCATGTCGTGCATGGCGACTTGCTCGACGCCGGTGAAATTTTAGGCATGTACTATGTCGGCGACGTTGCGCTGGCCGACTTTACCCTGGATCAGCAGGTTTTTCCTGAGGGTGACAACCAAACCGGCGCCACGTTACAGGTACGCGGTGTGGATACCACGCAGGGTTCCTCCACTGACCCGCTGTTTGAACGGGCCATTGATGCGGTGCGTGTCGGCGGACAATACGTGGGCGATCAAGCGCTGGCCTGGCACCGTAGCAACCGCTGTCTGGGCTGTCATATACAAACGCAGTCATTGGTGGGCATGGCCTCTTCGCTACCCTTTACCGATATCGATGAAGACGAAACGCGTTTTCTATTCAATGTTATAGCTACCTCGCAGCAGAATGATGGCCGCATGCGCATTTCACACAACAGCGACAGCTACATGCGTACCCAGCAGCAACTGGCGACGTGGGCTTTAGCCGAATGGCCGGATAAGGCGGCTGCACATCGCACCAAGCTCAAGGGTTTGCAGTACCTCTGGTCGCGTCGGACTGTCTCGGGAAACAGAACCTATTGGGTGCGCGATCACCAGACGGGTTGGTTAGCAACGTGTTGTGAAGGCAGTACGGCTGTTGCCACCAGGGCCATTGTGGAGTTCCTGCAGGCGGACGCGAGTCTGCAGGATACTCCGCTGCTGGATTACCAAATGGGCGCCAATATCGCACTGACTGCCTCGCGGCAGCGTCCGCGGGGAATGCATCAGGATGGCGATGTCCTGACTATCGCCAAACAGGGCATGATTGAACGGGTTGATCTTTCCCAGGGCACAAAAGAAGTGCTCTACCTTGATGGCAACAACCGGCAGTTTTATGATGTGGCCGTTGACTCCGACGGTACGCTGTACGCAACAACGGCAACCAGCGTGCTAAAAATCACCGTCGCCGGAGACACAGAAGAAGTCTACCTTTCAGCGTCAGGCCTGGTCGACATTGTATTTTGGGACGGTGACTTATACGTTTCTGATTACGATGATAATCGCATCTGGCGCGTGACCACTGATCTGGACGCCGTTGCGTTCGCCGTGGGCGGTTTGCTGTCAGGCCCCTATGGCTTGAGCGTGAGCGTGGATGGCGCGGCTCTGCTGGCTACCAACTGGAACGGGTATAACGTCGTTGCGGTTGATCCTCAGGGTGTGGTGGCACTGTTTGCCGATGGGCTGGCATTCCGACCCGGCCAGATCGTCCCCGCTGGTGACGGCGAGAGCTATTATATCTCAACCCAGATTCACAGCAGGGATGGGGCAACCTCTCCGGCCGCGCTTCACCTGCTGCGACCTGACAAAACCGCTGTCCATCTGGTGGGCAGAACCTATAGCACCATCAGCCTGTACGCGCTCGCCGTCAGCGACGGCCGTGTGCTGTTCACCGACTACTCTTCGAACGTGTTGGGCACCGTGAACTTCTCGGAGTTGGATCGCAGCTTCGCAAACACCGTGCAAGCCGCACTGCCTAACATTGCCAATTACTTCCTCAATGCACACCAGAATAACGACAGCGAGATTACCCGCGTGGCGTTTCGCCTAATGGGTCTTGCGGAAATTGAAAAGGTCACCACTGATCCAACTCTGTTGGCGCAGATCGCCGCTGCCAAAGACTATATTGCGCAGCTGTTACGCAATCGGCAACGATCGGATGGTGGTTGGGGCCGCTATGTCAACTCAGGTAGCGACCCGCTGACCACGGCGTGGGTAGGCTATGCGCTGGATTACACCGACCCTTCGGCAGAAGACCCCATGGTGCGCAACGCCATCACCTACCTGCTCAACACCCAAAGCGGCAACGGCTCCTGGTCGGGCCAGTATTTCAGTACCCGTTTGGGGTCTACCAGTATGGTCATGGCCTATATGCCGCGTGCACTTAATCGTCTTGGCGGCCTTGATGTAGGCCTTGAGCTCACGCTGCCACAGAGCATCGAATTGCTGAACGCGTCCATTGCACCCGACACCAGCGAAGTGCTCGGTGACGGTGCTGTCCACTACCAGTGGGATATGGTCGGCGTGACGAGTTCCGGGCGCAATATCGATATGGACCTGGGCATCATTGCATTGGCGCTGGGCGAACAGCGACCGGTCGCCGATCTGGCGCAATTGCATTTTGCCAACTCCTTTACTGGTGAAATCCTGACTCGTCCGATTGATATTCCCTCTGTCACAGCCGTGAGTGATATTGGCCTGACGACGGGTACCGATAAAACCACCTACCTTGCTCACGAGGTGGTGGCTATCGACAACGTGGTCAGTAATGGCGAATCCCCGCTTACCGATGGTACGCTTACCGTCAGTATAAAAACGGCGCAGGGTGATTTCATCGATCAGGTAATTGTTGGAGCTGCGGTCAACCTGCCGGCCAATACGCCGCTGACCGTTGCTTCACAGTGGCATACCGGCCTCTACCCGGCGGGTCCGTATCAGGTGTTCGCCGAAGTGGCCAACAGTGCCGGCGAAGTGCAGGCACAGGCAGTGGCTGCCTTCAGCATCCTGCCATCGGATGGTGATGTGGAAGTGGGCTATTCCGACGCCTACGACACGCACATTGCCACCGACCAACAAATCTATACGCCCTATGCCAACGTTCAGTTGTCCTCAAAGGTGATTAACACCGTACTGAACGCCACGCAGGCGCCGGTGCTGGCAGCCGTACGCGTGTCTGGCCCCGGGGGTCAGCTGGTGTATAGCAAAAATATTGTCATCAACGAACTGGCTGCGGGCGCTGTGAACAGCTACCTGGATTTCCTGCCCTTGAATGACGCACCCGCCGGGCTTTACTACGCCGGGATCACCGTATGGAATGCGGCGGTGACCGAAACACTGGCCAGCAGCGAGACGCTCTTCAGTGTGATTGAGCAACCGCTGGCGCACTTGGTAGGTACGGTGTCTGTCGATGACGAATCGGTGTATCGCGGGCAGGCGGTGACCTGCTCCGAGCAGGTCAACAATCGCTCACTGACAGTTTCGGTAGATGCGCAGTTAATCTACCGTGTGGTAAATGTCGATGAGCAGCTGGATGTCAGCATTGAAACGGATGCACACGTATTCACACCCGGCCTGCAAACCAATACCAGCCATGTGCACGCAACGGCAGATCTCGCCCCCGGCGGTTATGCCTGCGTGCTAGAGGCGCAAGTGGGGGAGAGCGTTACTACCCTGGATTTCGCGGGCTTCACTGTCCTGCTGCCCCCGGTCGAATACACCGTTTATCCTGGCGCCCGCGGTCGTCTGCTGATTTTAATGGATGAGCCCGGTGGTAACGGCTCCAATGGCACGAGGGATATCGCCAGCTTGGCGCTACAGGAAAGCTATTTGCGCAACTTGTTGGAAACTGCTGGCTTCAGTTACACCCTCGTGTTTAACGACGTCGACTTTACGCGCGAGTTCTACAGCGGAAATTACCACAGTTACGCCCTGATGTCGGAGAAGGTGGGTTTGCCACCCGAGGTGGAGGAGCAACTTGGCGAGGCTGTTAATGCCGGTGCCGGGTTATACATTGCCGGCGCCTTTAACCGCCGCAACAACCATATCGAAAAAGTGCTGGGTATCGAAAGCACAGGTCGGGATCAGAAAGCGGATGGCGTGATTATCCCCCAAGGAGCACTGGGCCCCGATTGGCCGGAAGCGGTATTTAATCCGCATACCAAGCTGGATTTTGAACGGTGCGGTGCTACTGTTTTGGGGGCCTATATCAATCCTAAAAAGGGCACCGCAACCACTGAGCTTGAGTGTTACAACCTCACCGAGACGGATGCCGCCGTGGTGGCTTACCACTACGGCCGTGGCAACGCCGTTTACGCCGGTTTCGATACGCTGGATGAAGCGGCACTGGTCGGCGGCAGCAATGTTTATTCCCAGCTGATGCTCTACACCCTGGATTTCATTCAGCCCGATACCTTCCCGGTACGCCAGGGTGCAATCCTGCCCTTTGCCGTGGAGATTACCAGCGAGGAAATCCCCGTGCAGGTTCAGGTGTTGTTTGATTTACCGCCCAACCTCGCCGCAGTAGACCAGATACCCACGATGATGCAGACGGATGTGCAGAACAATATCTGGCGCTGGGATGCCCAACTCGGCGAGTTCGACACTGCCAACGCACTCTTTTACGCGCGGTTGCTGGATGGCGAAGACGCCGAGATCAGCGTCAGTGTGGGCGTGGAGATTGAAGACGCGTTTATTGAGATCGGCAGCACAGAGTTCTTGTGGCCCTCACAAGCCGCACGCGATTTCCTCACCGATGGCATAGTGCTGTTACAGGCGCTGGTGATGAACTACCCGGACGACAATGACTTTGCCGGCGTCCTCGCCTATGCGCAGTCCGCCCTGGCGACCCGCGCAGACGGAGATGTTCAAGGCGCCGTGGATGATCTGCTCTCGGCGGTGACTACGCTAGCTGATTCCGAAGTGTTCGATGCGCAAGAGGCCCGCTGGGTGTTGGATGTTGCCATGTTTGAACTGCTTAAGGAGGTGGCCCCATGAGCCTCCCCGGCGGTTTGGCCGCGCTCATTGCACACCACCAATCGAAGCAAACTGACCCTACACGGACGTTGAGGCCCACGCAGATGGCACACATGACATTAAAAAGTTTCCGCCACGGCGCGATGGCCAGATCAACCGCCTGGGTAACAGCGGCGATGTTCTGCTTTGTGTTCTACCTGACACCCACCGGCACAGTAATGGCGCAATCCCAAACGCCACAAGAGCTGCGCAAAGCCGAGCACGATGCGCAAAAAGAAAACACCAGCGCGAAAAAACTGGCTCATCGCCTGGACAAGCTCAAGCACAAAGTCACTAAAGAACTGCCTGCTTCCCAGGCACAGCGCCAGGCCGATGCCGGCTTCTTCGACGAACTGTTTGGTACTGCGGATGACCCAGTCACCGAAGAGGAACTCACCGAGCTGAATGAACTTGAAGTGGATATACAAGCGGCCTACATTGAGGCCATGGCTGAAATGGCGGCTGTAGGCGACCGCTTGATCGCCAAGAATCTCCCCGCCGAAGTGCTGGCGCGCCAGGAAGCCGCCACCGCACAAATCGAATCCAAATATACCACGCTGATGCAGGCCATGAGCGCTCTCACCAGCGCCGATTCGGAAGCCGACCAGCAGAGCGCGCTGGACACCCTCACGTTTGAACTGGAAGACCAACGTTTCAAGCGCCCCAATGCGCCTTTTGATCCCGCGAACCTGCCCTTCAATACGCCGGACAGTGAGGTGCGTGATCCGTCCACCAGCACGGCTGACCTAGTTTCGCACTTGGGCATTAACCCTTATGCCAACTATGTGCAGTTAGCCGCCGTGCAAATGGACCCACAACTGTGGGCTGACGCGTTCACCGTTGCTAACGGCCCCACCCAGGCCGACCTGGACCCCACGCTGGAATCGCCCCTCACCGACGAGATTGCCAATCTGGCGGCCGAACTCAAGCACAACCCGGTAGACATTTACACCTGGGTGCACAACAACATCCGTTTTATCCCCAGCTACGGTTCCATTCAGGGCGCGCAAATGACCCTGGAGACCAAACGCGGCAATGCCGTTGACACCGCCAGCTTGCTGATCGCCTTATTGCGCGCCTCCGGCATTCCGGCTCGCTACGCCTACGGTTCCGTGAACGTGCCTATCGACAACCTGATGAATTGGGTCGGCGGTGTGGAAACGCCGCTGGCGGCCGGCAATCTCTTGGGCCAGGGCGGTGTGCCCAGTGTGCTCGTGCATGTAAACGGCACCCCCCGCCACATGCGTATCGAGCATACCTGGGTGGAAGCCTACGTGGATTTTGAACCCTCACGAGGCATTAAGAACCAGCATGGCGACCACTGGATAGCGATGGATGCGTCCTATAAGCAGTACAACTTCACTGAAGGGTTTGACCTGCAGGATGCGGTGTCCTTCGACGCCCAGGCCCTGATCGATGACATTGAAGCCACCGCCACCCTGAATGAGGCAGAAGGCTGGGTACAGAATGTGCCGCAGGCTTCCGTGGAAGCGCAGCTGCTGTCCTTTCAGAGCGAGCTGGAAGACTACATTGCCAATCAAAACCCCGACGCCACCGTGGGTGAGGTGCTGGGCCTGAGGGATATCGAGATACTGCCCTCGCAACCCTTGTCTGCCGGACTGCCCTACGAACTGGTCTCACGGCAACAGTATTTCAGTGAAGTGCCCAACAGCTTACGGCACAAGTTTGAGTACACCCTGTCCACCGAGAACCTGGGTAGCGAAGGCGCGCGCCTGATCACCATCAGTGAACCCACGGTCAAACTTGCCGGTAAAGGCATGGCAGTGTCCTTCAAACCCCGCAGCCAGGCGGATGAAGACATTATCGCCAGTTATATCCCAGAGCCTGATCCACAAACCGGCGAGATCGACCCGAACCAGCTGCCGGACACCCTGCCCGGTTACCTGATCAATCTCACAGCAGAGTTCACCATCGACGGTGAAGTACAGGACAGTGCCAATGCCGGCACCATGGGCACCACCCTCTATGAAACCATGGGCGTGTACAGCCCCGCCAAAGGCTGGCACCGCTCGGTCAATCACCCGATCGCCGGGGAATACCGCGCCATGGCTCTCGATCTACAGGGCTCCAGCCCGGAACAGGCCGAACGCTTGCAACAGGAACTGGAACAAACCAAAGCCATCCTGGAAACCGGCGACGAGCTGCAACTGGCCACCCTGACCAAACACCAAGTGGTGGGTGATCTTTTAGGAGGCACCATCTTCAGCTACTTTGCACTGAACAATGTGCAGGATGAGATAGCGGCACAGAGTGCAGATATTGTGACCTATCGGGCGCCGAGCTACGGATTGTTTCGAACTGACCTGACCACGAGCTACTGGTTTGGGTTGCCCAGGGATGTAAATTTTTCGGGGCTGGTGATGGATGTGGATTTAGTCACCCACCAAACCGTGGACACCCAGAACAACCAGGACCGCTGGCGGCAGTTTAACCAGGCCATCAATTCACGATACTCGGCGATGGAGCATTTGGTGCCGGAACAGATGTTCAGTACTGAAGATAATCCGGCAGAAGGCATCTCAGCCGTAAAAGCCTTGGCCATCGCCAGTGCGGAAGGGCAGAAGATTTATACGATTGATCAGAGTAATCTGACAGCAGCACTCAATGCGATTGAACTGGAAGACTATTCGGAAGATGAAATCAGGAATGCGGTGCTGGCGGGGAATATTGTCACCACGCATCAATACCAGATCAACTTCAATGGATGGATCGGGGAGGGGTATATTATCCTCGATCCGGATACGGGGAGTGGGGCGTATAAGATTGGGGGTGGAGAGAATGGGGGGCTTTTACAGTTATTTTCAACCTTTGCACAAGTTATATTTTTTATTACGCTTGCGGTTGTTCTTGCAGTAGCGATAGCTGCGTCATTCTACTACATCGCTATTTTCGTAACAGCATTTGCCGCGCTAATTGCTAAAACCCTAACTATAGCGGCATTCCTGAAAGCTGGTTGGGATGTATATGCAGCATTTCGTGATTGTGATGATATAAGAGCTCTTCAGTTTGCGATGAGTACATATGTGAAGGAAGCCGTTATTCATATTGCAGGTCTCCATCCTATCACTGGATTGTTAGTAGGAGGTATTGATATGATCTTTTCTCCGGATGCTTGTGAACAATGAAAAATATTGAGTATATCGATGAGTTGTTTGACTTCGAAAGCTATTACTCAGGAGTTTTCAGGCGTTTTGAGCAGGGAAAGTACATTGTAAATATGTTTAATCCTTATGCGGTGATGTCGGGCCCGCTTTGGTATGCGAATAGGCGAATATGTTTTTGGTGGTGTTCAATATCATGCTTTGTATTTTCATTTTTAGCACACTTTTTCCTCGATCTGATTTCGGGATATTTGGCGTACCTTCCCCTGCTAGTTTCTTATCTAGTGTTGTTTGTATTTCCCAGCAATATTTTGTTTTATAAAACCGTAAAATCCTATTGGGAAACAATACCGGAAGGCTCGCGCATAGAATCTATTGCGAAGTTGAAGCAGAGATTCGAATCAGAGCTTTCGCGCGGGAGTAGGAGGCTTAAAGGAATGCACGGTGTAAAATAGTTGTTCGAATACACCTGCAAACCGCAGTCACGTTCGACGCTCAGGCCCTGATCGATGATATCGAAGCCACTGCCATCGTGAATGAAGCCGAAGGCTGGGTGCAGAACGTGCCGCAGGCGTCTAGCGAAGGCGCACGCTTAATCACTATCAGTGAACCCACGGTCAAACTGGCCGGTAAAGGCATGGCCGTGTCCTTCAAACCCCGCAGCCAGGCGGATGAGGATATTATTGCCAGCTACATTCCGGCCCCCGATCCCCAAACGGGAGAGATCGACCCGAACCAGCTGCCGGACACCCTGCCCGGTTACCTGATCAATCTCACAGCAGAGTTCACCATCGACGGTGAAGTACAGGACAGTGCCAATGCCGGCACCATGGGCACCACCCTCTATGAAACCATGGGCGTGTACAGCCCCGCCAAAGGCTGGCACCGCTCGGTCAATCACCCGATCGCCGGGGAATACCGCGCCATGGCTCTCGATCTACAGGGCTCCAGCCCGGAACAGGCCGAACGCTTGCAACAGGAACTGGAACAAACCAAAGCCATCCTGGAAACCGGCGACGAGCTGCAACTGGCCACCCTGACCAAACACCAAGTGGTGGGTGATCTTTTAGGAGGCACCATCTTCAGCTACTTTGCACTGAACAATGTGCAGGATGAGATAGCGGCACAGAGTGCAGATATTGTGACCTATCGGGCGCCGAGCTACGGATTGTTTCGAACTGACCTGACCACGAGCTACTGGTTTGGGTTGCCCAGGGATGTAAATTTTTCGGGGCTGGTGATGGATGTGGATTTAGTCACCCACCAAACCGTGGACACCCAGAACAACCAGGACCGCTGGCGGCAGTTTAACCAGGCCATCAATTCACGATACTCGGCGATGGAGCATTTGGTGCCGGAGCAGATGTTCAGTACTGAAGATAATCCGGCAGAAGGCATCTCAGCCGTAAAAGCGCTCGCCATTGCCAGCGCCGAAGGCCAGAAGATTTATACGATTGATCAGAGTAATCTGAACACTGCACTCAATGCGATTGAACTGGAAGACCATTCGGAAGATGAAATCAGGAATGCGGTGCTGGCGGGGAATATTGTCACCACGCATCAATACCAGATCAACTTCAATGGATGGATCGGGGAGGGGTATATTATCCTCGATCCGGATACGGGGAGTGGGGCGTATAAGATTGGGGGTGGGGAGAATGGTGCTTGGGTGGCAATTAAAACTGCCCTGGACTACTTCTTGTTTATATTGGGATTTGGCACTGGTGCGGGAAATCTGGCCGAAATCAAGTTAGTGGCGGGGCTCGATGAAATACTGGGTGGAGTCTTTGCATCGATTGGTAGAATCCTTGCGGGTTTAGGTGTAGTCCTGGCGGGACTTGATGCTGTTGTTTCGGAATGTGGGTTTGGCGCAGTAACGGGGATCGTAGCATTTGGTATCGCGGGTGTCGCTTTATCTCTTACAGCAGCACTATTTTTGGGCCCTGCAGCCGTACTAATTGCAGCAACAGTAATTTCACTTGGTACGTCATTTATTCAAAGCCAGATTAAGGAGGACTTCTGTTGATCAAGTACAAATGTCCTAACTGCGGAGGCAGAGTATCTGCAAGCGTGCTCATCGTTAAATGGGTATCTTGCACGAATTGTGGAAGTAGGATTAAGGTAGCAGATGCGATCGGAATGAGTTTCGCTATTCCTGCTTTTTTGGCAGCAGGCATTTCATACCAGACAGGCAACTACTATATCGCTGCTATAACACTCGTAGTCTGCGCCGTAATTATATCTGTGATAGCGAAAAATCATCTGAAAGAAGCTAATGGTCCCTAGAAAGTAGGCGGGTGTAATTGTTCGCTTACAGGGTCTAGAAGTCGAGATCGGGTAGCTGCACGTCCTATGAAACCCCGCGTGTATACAGCCCCGCAAAGAGCTGGCACCGCTCCATCAATCACCCCATCGCCGGGGAATACCGCGCCATGGCCCTCGATCTACAGGGCTCCAGCCCGGAACAGGCAGAACATTTGCAACAGGAACTGGAACAAACCAAAGCTATTCTGGAAACCGGCGACGAGCTGCAACTGGCCACCCTGACCAAACACCAGGTGGTGGGTGATCTTTTAGGAGGCACCATCTTCAGCTACTTTGCACTGAACAATGTGCAGGATGAGATGGCGGCGCAGAGTGCGGACATTGTGACCTACCGGGCACCCAGTTATGGACTCTTTAGAACTGACCTGACCACCAGTTACTGGTTTGGCTTGCCCTTGGATGTGAGTTTCTCAGGGCTGGTAATGGATGTGGACCTGGTAACGCACCAGACGGTGGACACCCAAAACAACCAGTACCGCTGGCGGCAATTCAACCAAGCCATCAATTCAAGGTACTCGGCGATGGAACACTTGGTGCCGGAGCAGATGTTCAGTACACCGGAGAATCCCGCAGAAGGTATCTCAGCAGTAAAGGCCCTCGCCATTGCCAGCGCCGAAGGCCAGAAGATTTATACGATTGATCAGAGTAATCTGACAGCAGCACTCAATGCGATTGAACTGGAAGACCATTCGGAAGATGAAATCAGGAATGCGGTGCTGGCGGGGAATATTGTCACCACGCATCAATACCAGATCAACTTCAATGGATGGATCGGGGAGGGGTATAGCATCCTTGATCCGGACACGGGGAGTGGGGCTTATAAGATTGGAGGTGGCGCTAATGGTTCTCGGACACCTGTATCTGACGCATTGTCGGCTTTGCTATTGGTATTGGGCACGGGGCAGGCAACTGGGAACGGTTTTGCGAACATACTTAAGGCAACATCGGCAGTATTGAAATTGTTCACGGCACTAGGTTTCGTGCTTTCAGGGTTGAGTGCACTACTGGCAATTGTGACGGCACTGAATAATTGTCCAGTAAAAATTGCAGCTTCACCTACAATTGCATTCGTAATAACGACTACCATATTGATGTCCTATCTATTGGCCGCGATCGCTATTGCAGGGGCTATAGTATTTGGTGTTTTACTCGGTCCGGCAGCTAACTTTCTGTCTCAGTATTCCTGAGGAACACTTCCTGAGCCAGGCGAATAGGAGAAAATATGCTAGAGTGTCGATTAAGTGCCGAGGATCTGGTTATAGAAAAATACTATGAGAAAGTCAGGGTTTCCCATAATATAAAATCCATTCGAAACTGGTTTCTAGTGGGTCTGTTTGCCTATCTTCTAATCGCTTCGGTTGTGATGTATCTCAATGAACTTTCCTTATTCTACGTTTTGATATTTCTTATTCCCGCAGGCCTGTTCTATATGTCTGCCCCTTGGTTTGCATGGCGATTCTCCGTTATTGGCTACCAGGCTGAGTATCATCCAGTTTCAAAAAAAATTGAATGGCAGAATGAAAATTTATGCGTTCGCCATGAACGGACTGACGCTTCTGGAGGTTTTTCGAGAGAGAGTGTTATTCATGCCGCCAATGAATTGGTTCAAATTGTCGATACACCAGAATACATAGTGCTTTTGTTTGACCATGCGGTAGAAATGATTAAGAGAGATACGCACAATCGGGCCGAGATAGAAGAGATGATTGTTAAAACGAAATTGGTGGCGCCCTCAGTCAACAATCTAGCCGAGCGAAGTAAAAAGAACATATTTTTTTGAGGAGCACTTCAACATTCCGAATCAGTGGTCAAATCCTAGCGCTCGCTTGCACAACCCTCCAACGGACCATCACTACAGCTTACGCCACAAGTTTGAGTACACCCTGTCCACCGAGAACCTGGGCGGCGAAGGCGCACGCTTAATCACTATCAGTGAACCCACGGTCAAACTTGCCGGTAAAGTCATGGCAGTGTCCTTCAAACCCCGCAGCCAGGCGAGGCTGTGTAAAAACCAGCTTCTACAACATTGATTGTAAAAACCGCTCTGTTAGATGCTACCCGAGTCGCTCAGTCGCGATGTCAGCAACACGAACCCGACGATGATTACCAGTGGCACTATTTTCTCTTAGGCGGCACCATCTTCAGCTACTTTGCACTGAACAATGTGCAGGATGAGATAGCGGCACAGAGTGCGGATATTGTGACCTACCGGGCACCCAGCTACGGACTGTTTCGAACCGACCTGACCACGAGTTACTGGTTTGGGCTGCCCCGGGATGTGAGTTTCTCAGGACTAGTGATGGATGTGGATTTGGTACCCCACCAGACAGTGGATTACACCAAGTCATCTATATTGACATCAAGCACATTGGCAATGGCCCTGTAGGCATCAACCCGTCCTTCACGCTTGCCGGTCTCAATCTGCGCGATGTACGCCTGTGACAGGCCCGCAGCATCAGCCAGAGTAGCCTGTGACATGCCACGGTACTCACGCCAAACTTTCACCGCGTTCACATTGGCCAGCAATAAATCAACGATATCAGACGGCACCAGTTCATCCTCACCTGCCGCCAGTGTGGCTTCTGCCTTATCAAAAGCCGCTATATCATCCAGCATTTCAGCCTTTTCGATTAACATTCGGTAGTCGGCAATTGGCACCACCGCATACTCGGGCACGCCATTGTTCTCAATAATCTGTGTACTCATTTGTAGATACCTCCACGTGGGCCAACATCCAACACAAGAACCGTTAGCTCTTCGCCTTCAATCTTGTAAATACCACGGTACCCGCCAATCCGCAGCCGGTAGCCTTCCCGGCCTGCCAGTTTTTTAGTATTCCAATGACCACGGTTATCAGCTATTTCCTGAAATGCAGTACGAAACTGGTCTGCAATGTTTGCGGGCAGTTTCCGAAAACCCTTAATTGCTTTCCTGCTGTACTGCACTGTGCTCATGTGTAAAATATAGCATTATGCTATTTTTGTTCAAGTAAAGAATATTGCTGCTGGCGCATTACTGTGTCACGTAGTGCCGGATACGATGAATTTTTGGCAAGCAGGTAACCATTCATATGAGATTTTTTGAACATGGTATTTTTCATGGTATCAGCCAAACATAAAATCATAAGCCATTGAAAATAAAGTAAAAATATCGCTTGTTGATAATCGAGTGGGAATAGGCCAGATCTGGCACTGGCAGCCATCGGCAAGCAGTTATTACCATAATCAACGGTGCTTCAGCGGATCCATATGCTGCTGGAGTATTCGTACTACCACGATGCCTCGGGCGTGTTTTTTGTAATACAGAATATGGCTTTCGTAAGGGAAGCTGAGTAGCCCCGTGGAGATTGTCTCGCGTGTTATTCCAAGGTCTGGATTTGCAGCAAGGGGTTGTGCGCGCGATTCCAGGCCGTCAAGGTAGGTATTGGCTTGAGAGGCCCCCACCCTAGCTGTAGCTGTAGCTGATTGATGCAATGCGCAGCAGGTGTTGGTCAACAAGTAACCTGTTGAAAATCAATCGCAAAAATAGCTTGTTTTCAATCGAGTGCCCGGGCGGGCAAAGACAGCTACGGGTCGGCATCACAGACTGAGGCGGGTCATTCAGGATCAGAGTTGCTGCTGGACCTGGGTGGAAAGGGTGTCTATTCTTCTTATACGCTGATCCCGCTTTACTGCGCGTTCCCGATCACCTGACTGCGACCGTCCCGCGCCAGGGCCGCGACCAAGAACAGCCGACGGACACCGAGAGATAAATCCCGATGAAATATCTTGCAGCCTTGATGTTCTGTTTCTGCACCCAGGCTCTCGCCGGCCCAAAGCTCTATGTGTTCGACTGCGGGCTGCTGAACCTTGAGAGTCTCGAGCTTTTCGGTATTGCGCCCGATGAGTCATCTGTGAGGCAGATGTTCGTACCCTGTTACCTCATTGAGCACGAGAAGGGGCTATTGCTGTGGGACGGTGGCCTGCCCAGGGCCGTTGCGGAAGCGGAGGGGCCGGTGTCCATTGACGGCGGTTCCATGGTTTACGACCACTGGATAGTCGACCAGCTGGCAGACATGGGGCTGACCCCGGGCGATATCGACTATATGGCCTTTTCCCATCTTCATTTTGATCATGCCGGCGCTGCCAACTCGTTTTTAGAGAGTAATGTTCTCATGCAGAAAACAGAGTGGGATGCAGCCTTCGGGGAAGAGATAGAATTCATGGATACCAGCCTGTTTGACGGACTGAAAAAGGCAGATGTCACGTTTATAGAGGGCGACCACGATGTCTTCGGCGACGGTAGCGTGATGCTCATCTACGCGCCAGGGCATACCGCCGGTCACCAGGTCCTGCTCGTCACGCTGGCCAACATGGGACAGATATTGCTGTCGGGTGACCTCTACCATACGCGTGCCAATCGCAGCTTGCGCCGGGTGCCGACATTCAATGTCGATCCAGCACAGACACTGGTCTCTATGAACAAGGTAGAGGCGTTGCTTGCAGCCACCGGGGCGACACTGTGGATAGAACATGACAAGGCCTTGGCCGATTCCCTGGAGAAAGCCCCACACTTCTATGATTGAACCTGAGAGATGCGTTCACTGCCCAGGCGGGATGTCCTTATCCAGCTCGATTTCCGCCAGTGCCAGGTCGGATATTTTCTTCGCCAGGCTGGATTCCGCCAGCTGCCTGTTGCCATCCGGTGCGAGGTCGTAGACTTTCGCGTCGCGCGGCACGGCGGCAATCCAAACCCTCGAAAAGAACTACACGACCTGGTCGATGGCGAGGGGTTCAACTCTGGAGATCGCGTCGTACTTTCTCCTGTGCCGGTTACACAGTCCTGGACTTCTTTGCTATCTGAGAATACGCGTAGTTCAATCACAGTTCTGACCGATGCCTCACCTCGCAACATGAATCGTCATACCATTGGTTCTGCGCAGATTGGAGATTTCAAGCGACTTGAGAGCGAGGAAGTTGTTCTTGTCGATATGCCAAGACCTGGGCATCGCGAGCCCCTGCGTTCGCTTCACTATGTTGGGATGAGTAGGGCGCGCGCTGTTGAGTATGATCTGTTGCTGATGGTGCTCTTGGGAACGGCCTCCTGACTAAAATGGATCTAATTCAGCAAGGATGGGGTTCGCTTGGTGGTCTTCCGAAATGGAGGTTGGAGGGGTTTCCTATTGGGCTTATGTCGCGGTATTTGTTTTACTCGCACAAATTGGTCGCTAAAAGGTTGCGTTCAAAAGTTGGGTGAGTCGTTTTAATGCCTTGCCCTTGTTACTGATTTTCCAGGCTATATAGTATTCCAGGTTTTCAGTAGTCCGCGCTTCGGTGGTCAGTTTCACCAGCGCGCCGCTCTCCAGATACATCTGAATGAATTTTCGCGGCAAATGACCGACTCCCAGTCCCGCCAATTGCGCCTGTATTTTTTGTTCCATGGTTTGCACATAGAGCACCTGTTTCCCTGTGATTAATCCCGCTGCCCGCATAACATTATGCTTGGCTGTATCATGGGTTACGATGCGTCGATAGTGGGGTAACTGCTCGGCGATAGTGTGGGGTTCGTGCGCGAGGCGCGCAAGAGGATGACTGGCCGCAGCCACTAACACCATCTCCGCAGGTGGGATGGGCAATGCTCGGAAGCCCTTTTGCAATGGTACCGGCGCGGGCGCTCCCACCAGTAAGTCAATGATGTCCATTTCCAGTGCCTCCCAGCCGCCACTGAGGACACATTCCTGAATATCTATCTCCATGTTCGGCTGCTCTTTGCGTATTCCAGACCAAGCCTGCCACTGATTCCAGACGAAGCCTGCCACCCATTCCACGCGAAAGCTGCCACTGATTCCACGGCAAAGCTGCCACCCCGGCAGGCTGCCTGAGATCACCCTTCGGAGCCAACCGACGCGGGATAACTAACCGGTATTCTGCCCCTTTCCAACCGGAGGGGGTCCGATGCCAGCGAAGAGGTTATCCATGCGTAAAATCAAAGAGGTACTGCGCCTCAAATGGGCCAAAGGCCTGAGCAACCGGCGGATCGCCGCGGCCTGTGGGATTGGCCGCCCCACCGTCAGTGAATACCTGCGCCGGGCCAGCGAGGCCGGTCTGACCTGGCCCCTGCCGGCCAACCTGGACGATGCCCACCTGGAGCGGTTGTTGTTCCCGCCGCCACCGGCCTTGCCGGCAGATGCCCGCGGCATTCCCGACTGGGCGTCTATCCGCCAGGAACTCAAGCACAAGAGCGTCACCCTGTTCCTGCTGTGGCAGGAATACCGCCAGGCGAACCCCGATGGCTACCAGTACAGTTGGTTCTGTGAGCATTACCGGGCCTGGCGGGGCAAGCTGGATGTGGTCATGCGCCAGGACCACCGGGCCGGCGAGAAACTGTTTGTCGATTACGCCGGCCAGACCGTGCCGATTATCGACCGTTCAACGGGGGAAATCCGCGAGGCCCAGATCTTTGTGGCAGTGCTGGGCGCCTCCAACTACACCTATGCCGAGGCCACTTGGAGCCAGAGCCTGCCGGACTGGATAGGCTCCCATGTCCGCACCTTCCGGTTCCTGGGGGGCGTGCCGGAACTGGTGGTGCCGGACAACCTCCGCTCGGGGGTGAGCAAGGCCCACCGCTACGAGCCCGATGCCAATCCGACCTACCAGGACATGGCCTCCCATTACGGCGTGGCGGTATTGCCGGCGCGGGTCCGCAAACCGCGGGATAAGGCCAAGGTGGAAAGCGGGGTGCTGGTGGTGGAGCGCTGGATCCTGGCTGCCCTACGCCATCGCCAGTTCTTCTCCCTGGTGGAGCTCAATAGTGTCATCGGTGAACTGTTGGAGAAGCTCAATAACCGGGCCTTCCGCAAACTCCCGGGCAGCCGCCGCGAGCACTTCGAGCAACTGGACCGCCCGGCGCTGCAACCCCTGCCGGCGGAACCCTACGTCTATGCCGAGTGGAAGAAAGCCCGGGTGCACATCGATTACCACGTGGCCCTTGAGGGCCACTACTACTCGGTACCCTATGCCCTGATCAAGCGTGAGGTCGACGTGCGCATCACCCGCAACACCATCGAGTGCTTCCACCGGGGTAACCGGGTGGCCAGCCATGTGCGTTCGCACCAGAAGGGGCGCCATACCACCGACTCCGGACATATGCCCGAATCGCACCGCCAGGCCGGGGAGTGGTCGCCCGAACGCTTGATGCGGTGGGCCGCCAAGACCGGGCCGGCTACCGAGAAGCTGATCCAGACCGTACTGGGATCGCGCAAGCACCCGCAACAGGCCTACCGATCCTGTCTGGGCATATTGCGCCTGGGCAAGGTCTACGGGGACGAACGCCTGGAGGCCGCCTGCCGGCGGGCACTGACCCTGGGCAGCTGCCGCTACAAGAGCATCGAATCCATCCTCAAGCATCGGCTGGATGAGCAACCCGTGGAAGAGCAGCAGGAGCTGCCGCTGCCGGACGCCCACGACAATATCCGCGGTCCCGCGTACTACCATTGAAGGAGAGCACCATGTTGAAACATCCCACCCTGGACAAGCTCCAGGCCCTCAAATTTACCGGCATGGTGGCGGCCCTGGCCGACCAGATGGCCATGCCGGACATCGACGAACTGGCCTTCGAGGAACGCCTCGGGCTGCTGGTGGACCGGGAGATCACTGAACGTGAGAACCGCCGTCTTACCAATCGGTTACGGCGGGCCCGGCTCCGGCACAATGCGGCGCTGGAGGACATCGATTACCGGCAGTCCCGGGGGTTGGACAAGGGGCTGATCCAATCCCTTGCGACCTGCCAGTGGGTGAAAGAGCACCTCAATGTGTTGATCACCGGTCCTACCGGGGTGGGCAAGACCTGGTTGGCCTGCGCGCTGGCTCAAAAAGCCTGCCGCGAGGGCTACACCGCCCAGTACATTCGACTGACCCGGCTGTTGCGGGAACTGATGGTCGCCAAAGGCGACGGGCGCTACCCGAAGCTGCTGGCCGACCTGGCCAAAGTCGATGTCCTGATCCTGGACGACTGGGGCCTGATGAAACTCAACGCCGAGAACCGGCGGGACCTGCTGGAGGTTCTGGAGGATCGGCACGGCACCCGCTCAACGGTGGCCACCAGCCAGTTGCCCATCGACGAGTGGCATGCAGTCATCGGCGATCCGACGCTGGCTGACGCCATCCTGGATCGGCTGGTCCACAACGCTTACAAGATCAATTTGAGAGGAGAGTCCATGCGAAAACGCCAGGCAAAGTTGACGAGCACCACCGGTTCCGAGTAACAATGCAAACCCCGCGTCGCTACGCTCCGGTGGGTGGCAGCTTTGCTCCGGTTTGGGTGGCAGGCTTCACGTGGAATGGGTGGCAGACTTCGGCGGTTTACGCAGCTCTTCCAGCAATTTACCCAGAGCTTGAAAAAAGGGCTTAAGCTCAAGAGTGGATTCAAGCCCAATGCGTAATCTCGGCTCCCAGCCAGTAGCCAGCTCTTTCACCTGGTCAGCCAAAAAAGCGGTAGCGCCGAGAATTTTGCGGCCCTCGTTGAGCAACAAGGTGCCGCTGGGTGTGAGTACCGAGCGTCGCCCCTGTCGTTGAAAGAGTGTTACTCCCAGTTGTTCTTCCAGTTTCTGCACGGTGTAGGAAAGTGCTGAGGTCGCCTTGTTCAACTCTTCAGCGGCCTTGGCGAAGCTGCCGCGTCGGTCGATGGCGTCCAGCGCTTGCAGTGCATCAAGGGTGATGGGGGAATAGCCCATGATCGGCTCCTCGGGATCAGCTGACGTGATTATTATTGTTCAATAAAATAGAATATTCTAGACGAAAAACCACCCTTATTCACAGGTTGGTCTAGTAATAGAGTGTGTCCGTCAGTTCAATAAACCTTACATTTCTATCTGGAGACACTTATGAAAACGTTACTGAGACAGATCACCTCTTCCGCTGCGGGCTTTGACACTTTGCCGGTGCGCGTTGCCGCTGGCGTTATCTTTGCTGCTCACGGGGCGCAAAAACTGTTTGGCTGGTTCGGCGGCTATGGCCTGGAGGGCACAGGTGGCTGGATGGCCTCAATTGGCCTGGAGCCCGGCGTGCTGATGGCGGCTCTGGCGGGCGGGGCTGAATTCTTCGGCGGCCTAGCCCTGGCATTAGGGTTGCTGGTGCGTCCCGCTGCCGTGGTGTTGGCGCTAACCATGGTGGTGGCGATCGTCACGGTTCATCTGGCGAACGGGCTGTTTATGGCGAACAACGGCTATGAGTTTGGCCTGGCGCTGCTTGCGGTGAGTGTCAGCCTGGCAATCCGCGGCGCGGGAAGTGTGAGCGCCGATCAAGTGATCAGCGCCAGGCTGAGCCAGTAAAATCAAACAAATTTCGACAGGAGATATCCCATGACCGTATTGAAAATTGATTCCAGCGCCCGGGTGGAGGGCGCTAACTCGCGCATCGTTACCGACTATCTGGTGCAACAACTGGGGCAGCCTGTCATCGAACGGGACCTGGTTAAGAACCCGCTGCCGCCGATGAGTCCGCAGGATCTGGTGGGTGTGCACGGCTCACACAAGGATGACCGTGCCAGTTTGCAGCAGCATCTGGCGATGTCCAATCAATTGATCGCCGAATTGCAGCAAGCCGACACGCTGGTGCTGGGCGTGGCAATGTACAACTTTGGTGTTCCCGCCTACCTGAAACAGTGGATCGATTATGTCTGTCGCGCCGGGGTTTCATTCCGCTACACAGAGAACGGCCCGGAAGGGCTGACCGGTGTGAAGCGAGCCTTTATTGTAACGGCTTCCGGCGGCACGCCGATTGGCGGTGACTGGGATTTTGCCAGCCGCTATATGGAGCACATCTGTCGCTTTCTGGGCATCACTGAGGTGGTTCATATCGATGCCAGTGGCTCCAAGGGCTCCCCGGAGGTGGTGATAGCAGGGGCGCGGCAGCAGATTGATGCATTGTTGGCGCAGCCCGAAGTAGAGGAGGCCTGATCATGGGTTTGTTACAGAACGGTCAATGGGTGGACCAGTGGTATGAAACCCAATCAAGTGGCGGCGAATTCCGCCGCCAGGAGAGCCGCTTTCGCAACTGGGTGACGGCGGATGGCGCTGCCGGTCCGACCGGCAGAGAAGGGTTTAAGGCGGAGCCCGGGCGCTACCATTTATATGTGTCGCTGGCTTGCCCCTGGGCGCATCGCACGCTGATTTTCCGTCAACTCAAAGATCTGCAGGAGCTGATTGATGTCACGGTGGTCGAGGCATTGATGCTAAGCCATGGATGGGAATTAAGAAACGATCAATACGGCCTGGAATATCTTTACCAGTTGTATTTGAAGTCAGATCCAAACTATAACGGCCGGGTCACTGTGCCGGTATTGTGGGACAAGGAAAGACAAACTATTGTCAGCAATGAATCGGCAGACATTATTCGCATGTTTAACACTGCGTTTAGCGAGCTTACGGGTAATAACACTGACTATTACCCCCACTCTTTGCAGACGCAGATAGACGCCGTTAATGAGCGAGTTTACGACGCGATCAACAATGGCGTGTACCGGGCCGGTTTTGCCACCACCCAGGAGGCCTACGAGGCTGCCTATTACAAGCTCTTCGATGCTTTGGACTGGGTGGAGGATATCCTTACTCGTCAGCGTTACCTGGCGGGCACTGTGCTGACCGAAGCCGACTGGCGCCTGTTCACCACGCTTATTCGCTTCGATGCCGTGTACTACGGCCATTTCAAAACTAACCGCCAACGCATCGACGATTTTCCCGCGATCAGTCATTATCTGCGCGAGTTATACCAGCAACCGGGCGTGGCGCAAACGGTAAACTTCGAACATATCAAGCAACATTACTACGGCAGTCACGTCACCATTAACCCAACGCAAGTGGTGCCACTGGGGCCCGATCAGGATTTTACGCTACCCCATAACCGGGGCCAGCTTGACTGAAAACATCAGGCTCCCAACGCAGGAGGTTCAAAATGTATAGAAAATTATCGCAGGTGTATCCGTCGCGACCATCCCGTGATGGTGATGGTGTCAAAATCAACCGCATTGCCGGCACATCAATGCACAGGATATTGGATCCGTTTCTGATGGTCGATGAAATCAACTCGGATACCGCTACGGATTATCTGGGCGGCTTTCCAGAGCATCCCCACCGAGGCTTTGAAACCATTACCTACATGAAGGCCGGTCGCATGCGCCATCGCGATCACATGGGTAACGAGGGTGTGATCGGCCCCGGTGATGTGCAGTGGATGACGGCAGGTCATGGGGTAATTCACTCGGAGATGCCAGAGCAGGAGCAGGGCCTGATGCACGGCTTTCAGATTTGGTTGAACCTACCCGCCAGGGACAAATTCAAGCCGGCTGCCTATCGCGATATTCGCGGTGCCGAAGTAGCCTGCTACCGGGATGATGCTGGCAATGAAGTACGACTTATCGCCGGTGAGATTAATGTGGGAAACACGACACTTAACGGTTGCTTGCCCGCCATGGCCACCCGGCCGTTACTGGCAGATGTGTCAGTAGCAACCGGCGCGGAAATTATTCTGGATGTCGGAGACTACGAACGGGTCCTGGTGTTTGTTTATGCCGGAGACAGCACAGAGTTAAAGACCGGGCACCTGGGAGTTTACGGCACTGGTGACAAGCTGACACTGCGGGCAGGTGAGCAGGGTTTCGAGGCGCTGGTCCTGGCTGGTGAGGCCTTGCGCGAACCCATAGCTCAATACGGCCCCTTTGTGATGAACCAGCCCGAGGAAATCGAACAGGCCATTCGTGATTTCCAGGAAGGGATGCTAGTGACGCAGTGCGCACCGGGCAGAACCCCTCTATGACCCATTCCACCGCATCGCTCGTTGCATCCACCGCACAGCCGGTGCTTTTCATCCCACACGGCGCGGGACGCGGAATACCCAGGGGTTCAAGGAAAATAATGACTTGCCATTAATTCGATCGCCGGGGACGGGCATTGTTCCGCATGCCCATATCACTGATCTACACGAAACCAGTTGTAATAGGCGTTTTGATTGTCCGCCCGATACAGGCGCTTCAACATTTCGGCCCATGTTTCCCGGTCACCGCTGTACACGCTGAGCCCTGCGAGGTAGAAAGCGTGCAGTTTCTCCTGCTCGAAGTGATATGCTTTTCTCCTGGCGGGAGGTACGGCTGTCAGTTCTTGTTGTTTTGACAGTAACTCGGGTAGTACGTCGAGAATCACCTTTTTGCTGGTCCAACTGTCGTATTCCAGTCGTGGAAAATTGTCTGTCACCGGCTTGGCATCCCCGGCGAAGGCTTCCAGCCCTTCTTTGTTCATCATGTAGGTGGCTAGCAGTGCTTCCGGTGAATTGATGCCGATTTCCCTCAAGGATTCCGCCAGTGGGGGGTAGTGCATGGTGTTCTCAATGCGGGCGATATCCACACTCATTGGATGCATGGAGCCGACAAGCAACATTTCATGTAGTTCGGTCGTCCAAAGCGTTAGATAGTCGAAGCTATCCAGCATGGCGCGTACCAGTGATCGGGAGGCTGCGAGCGATTGCGTGCTGATGGGCCACCACTGCGCTACCACTCCGTTGGGTGTGAGTCGCGTCTTGCACAATTGGTAAAAATCGCTGGAGTAGAGGTTATTCACTCCAGCGGCAGTTGGCGGTGGCGGTTCGAGGGTAATCAGATCAAATCGCTGTGGGTCACGCAAAAGCTTGTGTCGGCCGTCGCCGACTGTAATGCCGATGTCGGCATTATCGTACACCGCATAGTTCCCCTGAAAATAAGGCGTGGCCGCCACGACCTCCGGGAGTAGCTCCACCACTTCCAGGGTCTCCAGCGAGGGGTAATTGAGCAATGCGCCACTGGTTATGCCTGTGCCCATACCGATAACAAGCGCCGATCGGGGCTGTCCATTGAACACCAGCAGTGGGATGTAGCTCTGCAGGCGCATATATCGCAGCGACGCCATTACGTCACCGGTATTGGATATCCCTTCGATGTAAAGCCGACGAAACTCTCTGTCCCCTTCACCCTGTTGAATGACGGCAACCGTGTTGCCGACGCCCTCCGCGAAATATTGCAGTTCACCGCCTTCCTGATTCACCAGCAATTGCGCAAACTTATCCCGGGGCATTGATACAGCAAGCGAAACGATCAACAGGAGGCTTGCAGCAAATGCGGGTAGCACATGTCGGCTGCAGCGAGCATGGTACAGAGCGATACACGCGATAGTGCAGAGCAAAACCGTCACAGAGACAACCGCGTTGATTAACCCGAGCGCAGGTATAACCCAAAAGCCAAACAGCAGGCTCGCTACGACGCCACCGAGTGTGTTGGTAGCAAGCGCATAGCCACTGGAGAGCGTGCCTTGTTCTGCATTTCCATCGGAGATTTTCGCCGCCACGGGAAACAGCGCGCCAAAACAGCAGGTGGGCACGAAGATAAAAAAGAAACTGATGAACAGGAACTGGGCCAGCATTCTAAATCCCAACTGTCCTGTCCATTGATAAACCAGCGCACCCACGCTGCGCTGAATTTCCAACACTTCTGCATTCACCAGCACGATAGAGAAGAGGGCGCTTGCCGCGGCAGTAAGGATGAGCAAAGAGAAGGTCTGCCAGGTATTTTTGATGGCATCGACCCTGCGACTCATCAGCAAGTTTCCCACGGCCAGTCCTGCGAGATAGACTGCAAGCATCACTGCGTAGGCGTGGCTGCGCGTATTCAGAAACTGGATAATCATCTGCCCCCAGATCACTTCGTAGGCTATCGCGGAGAAACCGACCAGGCTGTACAGAACAAATATTATATGCCTGCCCTGAGTTCCTACCGATCTCTCAGCGGATACTTCGCTGCCTACCAGTTTGGGAAGCAATAACTGAGCTGCCAGCAGTGCCAGTACCAGGTTCACGCTAACTGCAAATAGTCCGCTGCCGATAACACCCATCAGCGGAATCAATACGAAGGGCGTGGTGATGGTGCCAATAATGGCGCCGCTGGTATTGGCGCCGTACAGCACGCCGACTGATTGGCCCAGGCGTCTTTTATCGGTGCGGTAGTACCGCAACAGCGCGAGGAAGGTCCCCCCCATAAAGACAGCGGGAATCGCTATGATCAGCCAGAGGAGAGCTATCGCTATGCGACCCAGGTACGCTTCAATCGCGACATACAGCGGCGCTCCCAGCCACAGGAGTAATAGTGTCAGCAGGGAAGCGGTGGCGGTCGCCAGTTCCAATTGAGCGTAAAGTCGTCGCGGGTTTGCGCTGCGCTGTGCGACTCCCGCAAAGTAGAAACTACCTACGCCGAGACCAAAAAAGAAGCCACTGACAACGATGGACACCGCGTAAACATCGACACCGATCACCAGGCCCAGTTGCTTGACCCAAAGCGTTTGGTAGACCAGCGAACAGAAGCCGGAGACGAACAGCAAAAGCAGGGCGAGGGCGGGGCGATCCGGTTTCATCGTTGAGCGGTGGCCTTAAAGTCAACTTGGATTGAGGTGTTCAGTTAGAAAGCGATGCCAAATCAGAAGGAAAAAAAAGGGGCCGAAACTCGACCCCTGACTTTAACCGGTGTGAGTGTTACTTGGTGCTACCACCCGGCCCGATACCATATTTCTTGTACACTTCCTCGGAAGCGCCATCCATGGTGAAGCTGCCGGGATGCTGGCTGGGCGGATAACCGTCGTAGGTTGCCAGGTGCTCCGCAACCAGTTCATTCCCTCTATAGAATATAAAGGTGTGGTTGAGGAACCAGGTCCAGTAGCCGTTTGCGTTGTGGTCGGCGCGCTCAAAGGGATCGCGTCGCAAATTGAACAGTTTTGGCATACGCAACCAGGTGAATGGCTCGGCCCAAAGCGCCAGGGTCTTGGCCCGCTGCTCGGCGTACACGACCTTCCAGGCGGTTGACTTGTCGCCACTGGATATGGTCGAACCACCGGCAGGACCGCCAGCGGCAGCATTTGTCGCTGCGCCTACATTGTAGTTATCTTCATCAAAACGAATGCCGACAATCTGCGCATCGGCGTTGAAATAGATAAACTCCTTGCGCGGGGATTTGTCTGTTTTCCCGGTGATGTAATCCAATTGATTGTAGCCATCAAGATGTACTTTGAAGGATTTGTTATTAGCCTTGTAGCCACCCTTTAGCAATTCTTGCTTGATGTTTGGATCGCCCGCCGCTGCTAACAGTGTCGGGAGCCAGTCGAGATGACTCACAAGACCATTGCGCACCTCGCCAGCCGGGACGCCGCCGGCAGGCCAGCGAATCATGGTCGGTACGCGGTAGGCGCCCTCCCAGTTTGTCTCCTTCTCCGCGCGGAATGCGGTAATCGCGCCATCCGGCCAGGAGTTGTAATGCGGCCCGTTGTCCGTGCCGTAAATCACGATTGTGTTGTCGGCAACTTTCTTTTTGTCGAGGAAGTCCAGTAACTGGCCAACGTGACCATCGTGTTCCACCATGCCGTCATTGTAAAAACCCTGGCCAGAAATGCCCCGCGATTCCGGCTTGAGATGGGTGAACATGTGCATTCTGGATGCATTCCACCAGACGAAGAAGGGTTTCTTGTCGGCGATCGCCTTGTCCATGAACTTGATGGCGCGTGCGGTAACATCTTCATCCACGGTTTGCATACGACTGATCGTCAGCGGCCCGGTGTCTTTTACCTCACCGTCAGCAAAGGAGTGGAGGACGCCGCGAGGTCCGTATGCTTTTACGAACTTGGGGTCCTGGGGGTAATCTTCGTCCTCGGGCTCCTGCATCGCGTTGAGGTGGTATAAAAAGCCGTAAAACTCGTCGAAGCCGTGTTTGGTGGGCAAGCTGGCGTCTGTATCACCGAGGTGATTCTTGCCGAACTGACCGGTCACATAACCCTGGTTCTTGAGTGCTTCAGCGATGGTAATGTCATCATCTGCCTGACCTTGTGGAGCGCCGGGCAAACCCACTTTCGTCATGCCGGTACGCAGGCCGCTCTGCCCGGTGATAAAGGAAGATCGGCCTGCCGTACAGCTTTGTTCGCCGTAATAGTCGGTGAAAGCCACTCCCTCGTTCGCAATGCGGTCGATGTTGGGGGTTTCATAGCCCATCATGCCGCGGTTCCAGTAACTGATATTGAACTCGCCAATATCGTCGCCCCAGATCACCAGGATATTGGGCTTGTCGGCTGCCACGGCGCCCTGACTTAGTGCGACGACGAGGCCAGCGACCGCGGCGCGCCAGCCGGATTCGAATAACCATCGGTTTAACATTGCTATATACCTCCACTGTTGGAATTGATGGCAGAAAGCATCTTCGGGCCCTTTACGGCTCCTGATTTGTGCTGTCTACGGTCTGGTTTGCACTTGTTATCTTCCTGGAGGCGGCGAATCAGTCGTGCCCGTTGCTCCGCGGAGAGATTGGAGGAGTCTATCAAGACCTCCAGTGCTTCTACTACCTGCGCCGAGGCATATCCACCTGGAGCGGCGTGTTGGGAGGCTTCATATTCATCTACTGCGCCCGCAGTATGTGCCGCACTTGTTTGAGATTGTGCCGCGCGCGCATTTTCCCTGATGACGATATTGTATCCCTGCATACGCTGCATGTTTTCCAGTAAAGCTGCATTGCTGTCACCTGTTGTGCTGGTTTCACCCAAGGCGGCGGCCGCGTTGATGAGCCCGAAAACGAGCGCCAGTAGAGTCAACGCTGTCATAACTGATTTGCCGGTACCACAACTCATTCTGATAGTATCGCAACTCAAAAAGCTGTCTTTGTTAGTCTCGAAGGTCCGCCAAAGCACTATAGAAAGCAGAGCCTGATTTCGCATAACCCACATATATAAGAGGGGCATTATCGCACGCCGGCATGTGCTTGACTATGTCCGCAGAGTGGTAGATTAATAGTTTTTCTTCATTGTGCAATCACTTTGTGTAAAATTCTCCCCTGTGAAGAATTCAGATTTTCTTGCTGCTCAATAGCGCAATAGTCAGGCAAAGAACTGCGAACTGAATCCCGACAGTGGCTATTGCCGCCAATCTGTTTCAAGTTCAAATCGCAAGAGACCACTACAACATCGGGGAGCAATCGTGAAGCAAAAACTGGAGTCGTTAAAACAACAACTGCAGCAGCAGGTCGTCGGACAGAACCATGTTGTTGAAGGCCTGCTCATCGCGCTGATCGCCAACGGGCACGTGCTACTGGAGGGTTTGCCTGGAACGGCCAAGACTCGCACGGTAAAAGCGCTGGCAGCCGCAATGACCGTGGATATGGGGCGCATTCAGTTCACCCCGGACCTAATGCCTGCGGATGTGGTCGGCTACGAGGTCGCGCAGGCGGATAACGCCATGGAAATGACCTTTGTACCCGGACCGGTCTTCAATAACATCTTGCTGGCAGATGAAATCAATCGGGCGCCTCCCAAAGTGCAATCGGCGTTGCTGGAGGCGATGGAAGAGCGGCAGGTTACTGTCGGCGGCCGTACGCATGCCGTACCGGAGCTTTTTCTGGTCATGGCGACGGAAAACCCCATTGAACAGGAGGGGACTTACCCCTTGCCTGAGGCGCAGCTGGACCGCTTTTTGCTGAAAATCAACGTGGGTTATCTGGACAAGGCCGATGAACTGCTGATGCTGCAACTGGTGAAGGGTGAAGAGAAGTCCATCGCGCCGGTAGAAACGATTGACCCGCAGGTGATTCTGGACGCACGCAAGGCCATCACCGAGGTGTACTGCTCGGAAAACATGGAGCAGTATATCGTGGAACTGGTCACCGCCACGCGTCACCCGACGGGCAAACTGGCCGAATGGATTGCCATTGGCGGCAGCCCCCGAGCGACTATTGCGATCGAAAAATGCGCCCGCGCCCATGCCTGGTTGGAGGACAAGGAGTTTGTAGACCCGGACGATGTGCGCGCCGTACTGCTACCCACCCTCGGGCATAGACTGACTCTCAGCTTCCAGGCCAGTGCACAGAAGATCGACGAACCGGCGGTAATTGCTGAATTGTTGCAGCAAGTTCCGGTGCGGTAGGGCCGGCGCCGCATGAGCCCCAGCAAACCCTCCCCGCCAGCTGGCAATGCTGATAACGACAGCCGCGTTTATTGCAGCCTGGAACAACTGCTGGCACTTAAACAGCAGGCCAGTTACATCAAGTTTGACGCACGCTATCGGCCAGCGGGTCTGCTCGCTGGGCGTCATCGTTCGCGACTGCGTGGTCGGGGAATGAACTTTGAAGAGCTGCGCGGCTATCGCAGCGGCGATAGTGTGCGCGATATAGACTGGAAGGCCAGCGCGCACAGCCGCCAAAAGCTGGTGAAAGTGTTCACCGAAGAAACGGACAGGCCGACCGTATTGCTGGTAGACCAGCGCCGCAGCCTGTTCTTCGGCAGTCGAGAGCGCACCAAGTCAGTCACTGCGGCCGAAGTGGCGGCCACGCTGGCCTGGATGGTACTGGACAGCGGCGATCGCCTGGGTGGGGTGGTGTTCAATAACGAGGAGCAAACCTTTCTGCGTCCCACTCGCTCGTCGCTGGGCGCCATGCGCATCCTGCAAATGATCTGTGACTACAACCAGCAACTGCATCCGGGCACCAATAGCGCCAGTGATAAAGTCACGCTCGACGCGGTGCTTGCGCGCTCGGGCAATTACATCGGCAATAACGGTACGTTGATTCTGGTCAGCGATGGTGATGGGCTGGTGGAGAAGCATCTGGACCACCTGGAGTATCTGGCCCACCAGCACAATGTATTGGTGTTTCTGGTCGCTGATCCGCTGGAATACAGTATTGCTGACATCGATCGGCTGGTGGTATCCGACGGCACCCAGCAGATTGAGCTGTCGGCCGATGAAGGCGCAAGAGAGCGCTTTGCCGCCCAGTTCAGCGAGCAATTGCAATCGATCAAGGACCGGGTGGCGGCACATGGGCTGCCTTTCGGCGTCATTGATACTGTGCAGCCAGTGGACGGACAACTGCAAGCCATTTTTGGGGGCGGATGATGGATTTCCCGCGCCCCGAGGTGTTTGGCAATTACATGCTGAAAAATTTCGGCGATATCGTGATGCCAGAGGATCTTCCCTGGTGGCCTATTCAGCCTGGGTGGTGGGTACTGCTTGCTGTGATAGTCACGCTCATTTCAACTTACGCGTATCGCCGCTATCGCCACTGGCAACGGAATGCCTATCGCCGGCGGGCGCTGACAGAATTGGCCTCAATGGCAACGCTGCGCGACATGAACAGCATTGTAAAACGCGCAACCGAAAGTGCATTTCCCTCTGACTCAACCGAGACCCTGTGGGGCGGGGCCTGGATCGATTACCTCAACCACAAAACTGACACACCCTGCTTCATCAACGGGGATGACAAACTGTTCAATTGTCTGCTGACCCAACCGCAGGGCAACTGGCCGGAAGGTATCGAGGCCTTGCGGGGTCGAGTGCGAGCCTGGCTGGAACTGCACCGGGAAGAAACGTTGTGAGCCTGGAACACTACTGGATACTGTTGCTGCTGCCGTTGCCGCTGTTGGTATATCGATTCCTGCCCGCGAGACGGGAATCAGAGCAATCGCTGCGCGTACCCTTTTTCGAGCGGTTGGTGAGGGCAACCGGCTCCAACCCCGGGGAAGTGTCAGTGATCAGACGCAGGCGTCTGGCGCAGAAAATTCTGCTCAGCCTGTTGTGGATTGCCCTGGTGCTGGTACTGGCCGAACCGGTCAGGTATGGCGCCCTCGTCAAGGAGAGAGAGTATGGGCGCGACCTGATGGTTGCCGTCGACCTGTCCCAGTCGATGGAGAAAAAAGATTTCCCGGGGCTGGACGGCGAAAAGATCAGCCGCTGGTCGGCGCTGCAGAATTTGATGAATCAGTTTGCCCGGGGCCGGGAAGGCGACCGCCTGGGTCTCATTGCTTTTGGCAGCGGCGCGTACCTGCAGGTTCCCTTTACCCCGGATGCCGGTATGTGGATGAACCTGCTGGGGCAATTACAAACTGGCATGGCGGGGTCGGCAACGGCTATTGGCGACGCAATAGGGTTGGCGATGCGCACCTTCGAAACGTCTCATTCAAAGCAAAAAATGCTCATTCTGGTCACTGATGGCAGTGACAACGCCAGCCGACTGCCCGCCGTGGAGGCCGCCAAGGTCGCCGTCACGCAGGACGTCACCATTTACACTATCGCCATTGGTGATCCCGCAAAGCAATCGGGCGATGATAAGGTCGACGTGGGTACATTAACGCGTATCGCCGAGATTACTGGCGGCAAGACTTACCAGGCGATTGATGCCAAGGCGCTGCAAACCGTACTTGCTGATATCAACAAAATTCAGCCATCGGCATACGACACAACCAGCAGCCGTCCCAAAACCCTGCTCTACCCCTGGATTCTCGGTCCCATACTAATTCTCTACCTGCTGTTGTGGGTTTGGCTGAGCGCACAGGAACTGACGCGGAACTGGAGAGTGCGGCGTGGCTGATTTCCATTTCCTGAATCCACAGTGGCTGTGGCTGTTTTTGCCAACCATCGCAGTGTTGGCCTATCTACGCATGCGCGCCCACCGGCAACACAATCGGGCGGGACAGGGTGTGATTGCAGAGCACCTTGCGGTACATTTCCGGGCCGAAAGCAAAACTGATCGAAACGTACGGCCCATCTACTCCGCCGGGCTGATTTCGACCCTGATGATACTGGCGCTGTCACACCCGGTTTGGCGTCAGGCCACTTCAGAGGGGCAGGGAGCACCCCTGCTGATCCTGATGGATGCCTCGCAAAGTATGTTGAAAAATGACATCGCGCCGAGTCGCGATGCACGGGCGCATCTATTGGTTAATGGCTTGCTCGCCAGGGGGCTCAATCGCCCCGTGGGCCTGGTGGCGGTGGCGGGATCTTCCCATGTCCTGTTGCCACCGGCAATTGATACCGGAATAGTGAAGCTTTACCTGAGTTACCTCGACCCCGGCGTCATGCCGGTAGATGGTGGCGACCTCGCTTATCTTACGCGCGTGCTCAAGGATACGCCGGGGTTGATCGTCAAGGGCACCGACATTCTGCTGGTAACCGATGGCATGAGCAGTGGTTTTGATGAGCTTAGGGAACTATTGGCCGCACAAGATATTCCCATCGCCACCCTGACGTTCACAGCGCTGGGTGAGCAGACTGGCAAGAAATTGGGTGGGCCAACCATCAGTGGCGACAGCCTGACACCAGACAATCCGCGTCTGTACACGCTGGTGACGCAACTGAAAGCCGCGGGCGACGGCAGCGGCGAAGACTGGGTTGATGAATATCGCTGGTTTGTTATCCCCGCGATTTTGTTGCTGCTGCTCTGGTTCCGTCGCGGTGTCACACTGTACTGGGCACCGAGCGCTATTGCCCTGTTTTTGATGGTGACGCCCAATGCTTCGCGAGCGGACGTAGTCGACTGGTTTTTTACCCCGGATCAGCAGGGCATGTTGCTGTTGAAAATGGGCAAGTATAAAGCTGCCGCAAGCCATTTTGATGATCCTGGTTGGAAGGCGGTATCCTGTTACTATGCGGAAGACTGGGATTGCGCCCAGAAGCATTTTGCCCAGCTGGCCACCGAGGCGGGAATCTACAATATGGCCACTGCGGCGGCGCAGGGCGGTGAGTATAAGTTGTCGCGCGATATCTATTCCGAACTGCTGAAGATTAGCCCCGACTATCCCCATGCCAGGGCCAACTACGAGCAGGTGGCCAGGATCGTCAAGGATATTAATGCGATGAGCAAAAGCCAGACTGACGAACAGCCGCCTGAGCCGGACAAGAATGCCAAGCTGGAGAAAGGCAATCCGCAGAACATCGCCGATGGTGCGGAAAAGCAAACGTTTGGTCCACGCAAGATCAAGCAGTTGACCGCTGCCGAAGTGTTAAAAAGTAAGGCCATGACTGATCGATGGCTGCGGGATATCAGCCGCGATCCCAAATCGTTTATCCGCGCGAAGTTCCAGTACGAATATACCCGCAACCTGGAGACTGACAGTGGTTCATAGGCTGCTCGTTGCGCTCCTCCTTGCTTACCTGGCAGTAGCTGCAAGCTATGCGCAGGACTACGGCAGTGACCAGGGCGAGGTGAATGAGCATCACTTCATTAGAGTCTGGCTGGACCCGACCAAAATGGCCGTAGGTGAACGTGCCACGCTTAACGTCATGGTCGGTGTCGATAGCTTCTTCACCGGATCCACCGAGCTGGCACTCCCCGCCATCGAACGCGCGCTGGTGCTACAGAGTCAGCCGGCAGTGAATGGTGGAGAGAACCTGCAGGGAAAGAATTTTACCACCCAGACGCACAAAATCGACATCTATCCGGATCACAAAGGAATTCTGACGGTGCCATCGTTCCGGGTTACCTTTAAGCAGTCCATGGAGGTCTACGGGCAACTCACCAGCCAGCCCGTGCAACTGGCTACTGAGCAGCTGTTGGGCCTGGTGAGTGTGCCACCGGCCATGGCAGGGGAAACCGGCTTCATGGTGTCATCGGATGTGAAAATCACAGATGATTGGAGTGGCGACGAGAAGGGAGAGTTCAAGGTCGGCGACGTATTGACGCGTGTCGTGACTATCGTCGCGGCCGATATGGCTTCGATGAATATGCCTCAGTTCACTCCGTACGCCCCCAGCGGCGTGAGCGTGACATTGGCTGAACCCCGGCTGTCCTCCACCAGCGGCCGCGAGGAAGCAGCGGCGACGATGGTTCAGCACATCAGTTACGCGGTCGAATCACCGGGACAGTATACGCTGGGCACAGAAGTGTTGAGTTGGTGGGATCCGAAAGCTGCCTCCCGGCGCGATCACAGGTTTGCGGATAAGCCTGTGGACGCGGGAGGTCTGCCATGGCGCCTTGTAGCCATTGTAGTCTCGGTTTCGGTGCCTGTGCTGTTACTGATACTTGTGATGCGCCGCTATTTGCGCCGGCGCGACGCGGTGGACGTAGCCATCCGGCAACAATTGCACCGTGGTGACGCGAGTAAACGACTGGCTGCGCTGTACGCCTATGCCGACTATCATAAGCTCCAGGGCGAACAGCCTGTGCGTCTGCGGGCGCTGCTGCCAGCTTCCCAGGCTTTGGTCGAAAAAGTTATGAGCGCGCGTTATTCGTCAAATGGAATAGACGGGGAGCCGTCGCGTGGAGAGAGCAAATCCCTCTATCGCCAGATGAGGAAAGACTTCCCTTGCTGAGGGGTGAGCGAGTTAAAACTCAACGACGGTCTGGCGAAATGTCAGGGTCGATAATCCGTTGGACTATACCAATCGAGTGGGAGTGACCTGCACCGCCAGGCAGGCCTTTTTGTCGAGTGGCTGATAACGCGGATTTCATTGGCTTGTAAGACGGATACCACTGGCGAAATCGACCGCATGAAAAATAAAACAGTATGGGCCCACAGGCTATTTTTTCCGGCAGCATGCATGTACGCGACCATCGCCGTACCATTGTCGGTATACGCAATGACCGGCGGCGACGATTGGCCCTTGGCCTTGCTGGGCCAGGGGCACGGCTTTGAGATGTTATTTGGTTTCGCCCTGGCGGTTGTCGCCGGGTATACCCTGGGACCCACCGAGCCGCGCTTGCTGCTGGCGCTGTTTTCGCTCTGGCTGATTGCCCGAATTACCCACTTCATTGCCCCGTTCAGCCTGCTGGCGCTAGCGCCGTCGATGCTCTTTGGTCTTGTGCTGGCATGGCGTATCGTGCCGCGCTTCGTGGCGGCAAAAAAGTGGCGCAACAAGTTGCTGATGCCTCTACTGGGAGGTCTTTGTGTATTGCCGACAAGCTATCTGGTGGCGCAGCAGCTGGGAACACCCGTGCTGTCGCGCCTGGTTTTGCATGAGACGGTTTTATTTCTATCGCTGTTAATGGCCTTTATGGGCGGGCGAATCATTGCGCCAGCTGCCGCCGGCGAGCTCTACAAACGAGGCCGCGACCTGGAAGCCCGCGTTCAACCACGGATAGAGGCGGCGTTCATAGCGCTGTTGGTAATAGCCGCTCCCGCGCTGGCGATACCCGGCGGCGCTGTGCTGGCGGGCAACATGTGTGTGCTGGCGGGTGCGCTGATTATATTGCGGCTGCTGCGCTGGCAGCTGTGGCATTGGCTTTCGCGTCTGGACCTCGTTGCGCTTTGTGTCGGTTATGCCTGGCTGGGCCTGGGCCTCAGCCTGTTTGGCATCGCCATTGCGAGCGGATGGCACATTACCGGTGCATTACACATCATCACCGTTGGCGCGCTGGGTACCCTTACCAGCGGCGTCATGAGTCGCACTCACTACCAGCGGGAGCATCACTCTGCGCCCCCTGGGTTGCTGTCTGTATGGCTTGCAGCTTGTATCGCCATTGCTGCGCTTGCGAGAGTCGGGGCCAACTTTGCGACTGGCGCGCAGTGGGCACTGTTGCTCTGGTTTGCAGCGGCAGCCTGGGCACTGTGTTTTGGTGTCCTGAGTTGGCTGCAGTTAGTGAGGCGGATAGAGGCGAAAAGTGTCCTGTGACTGAATGCAGTCTCCGGGGCCCGCGTATCTGCTCAACTGTGTAACAAAACGCATATGTCAGGGCGTTTAATCTATCGCAAAAAAAAGGGGTGTGCATTTGCATGCACACCCCGGATCGGAAAGTTCCTGCGTTAGGGGGTAGCAGGTGCGCAGCGGGGCAGGGTGCACTGAAGTGCCACCAGCCGCGCATCTGTAACATTGATCAGACCATCGCCATTCATGTCGCGGGGGTCCCCCGGGCCATCCGCCAACTCGTTGCGAGCCGCTACCACGAGGTTCACGTCAGTGATATCCACGACGCCGTCCCCGTTGATATCACCCGGGATGGGTGGTTGGCCGGAGCATTGGGTGACGGCAGTTGCGAACTCCTCGCCCTGACTTGAACTCAGGTCCGCCTTGTTGACAATGGCATCGCTTTCACAGGTATTCACGTGTCCCTGGAAGTTGATTGTCACGTTGCCACCTACCGTGGCCACAACCTCAAGGTCCTGGCCGGGTACGGGCGGCAGGCCCGAACCGTTGTAGAAGTAGCTGTCTCCCGATGTGCCGTCGATATTTTCCGCTCCCACCGTCATGTTAATGTTGGTCGCGGAGACGTTATCGTAGGTGAACCAGATTTGATCGGTGCCAACAACTATCCACACCTGGAAAGTGTAGGTCTGACCTGGATCAGAGAACAACGGTGCGTCTTCCCACTCGAAAATCAGATAATCGCTGATACCATCGGTCAGAACGCCGACGTATGCATTGCCACTGTTCGTCAGGTTGAGGTCGGTCCACAGCGGTGCCAACAGGTTGTTCGGCGCCGTTGGGTCCGGCAGTTGCTGGTTGCTGGCACTGGCGGCCAGGCCGCTGGCTGCGCCGACTTCCAGTGTGCCGTTCACCGACCAGAGTATCTGGGTATAGGTCTCCCCGTTGTAGTCGAAGGCAGGCACATTGAAAATCAAGCCACCATCGTCCGCATTGGCCGGCAAGGTGATCGGAGCGAAAAACTGAGACAGGCCGATGTAGCCGGTAATAGCACCGTTATCAGCCACTTCGATATCGCCGACATCCAGTTCACCGCCCCACTCAAGCGTATTGCCTACCACGCTCACCGGAGATGTCTCGGTACCGTTGGTCACGGTAGCTGAAGCGGAACCATCGACATAGGCGACGCCCGGCGGGATCAGGTCGAGGATTTGGATATTACCCACGATCGGCCCATTGGTCGCACTTATCTCATAGTTAAGTACGTCACCCGGAGAGGCAGTCGCCAGATCAACTGTCTTGGTCAACAGTTCCGGAGCAGAGCTGTTCACCCCCAACAGGGCTATCGGCATATGCAGTGAGGGGAAGCTGCTGTCGCCAGGCACCAGTTCCAACTCGGCGAAGGTGAAACCGGCGTTGGCCAATGTGGCGTCAGCCGTCACGGTGAGACTACCCTCTTCGCCCGGGTTCAGTGTCAGTTCCTGGGGATCCACGCTGAAGGTGACACCGTTACTGTCCGCAACCGAAAGCTGCCAGCTGAGTGCAGTGCCCGCGACATTCCTGACGGTCCGTGTCCATGAACAGGTGCCAATACAGGCATGATTGGCCATGCTGGCGAGGTTCAGGGCTTTCGGGTCACCGCCCAGCGAGGGGTTGGCTGCCTCGTAATTAGCGATGGTTTCATCCATCACCAAACCCACGTTCAACACCTGCTCCAGGTTGATCCGACCGGCGCCCACATCGAAGGGGTCTGCGGGAGTGACTCGATCCTCCTTGAGCATATTCGCAGGTTTGGTGGCTGTCAGCATGAATGCCGATTTAATTTCGGAGGGTGTCCAGTCGGTCAACTGGCTAACCAACGCTGCCGCCCCCGCGTGGTGTGGACTCGCCATTGAGGTTCCGCTGATAATCCCGAATTCAGGAGCTGGGGCCATGCCGTCTGCGAATGCAGCCATGATGTCCACGCCGGGCGCGGAGATATCCGGTTTGATTACCTCGATGCTGGAGTTGGGACCGCGGGAGCTGAAGCCCGCCATAATATCGGCGTTAGCCTCGGACACGTCTATTTCCGTGCCCGACAGGGTGGCCATGGTGTTGGTGTTGGCAGCCAGCCAGTCGCGTAGCATATCCCCGGCAGTGTCGCCGATATGAACGGCGGGAAGGACATGGCCGTCGGCCACGACGGATTCACCATTGGCATCGAGGTTGGCGAGCACATAGCCACCAGCCCCTCCAGCCAGCACGTTGGCGCCTTTTTCCACCCTTCCGGCGGTGCCGCGGTCACACATCACAATCTCGCCGTTCCAGGTGCCCGGGGGGAATGGTTCCAGGCACTGAGCCGGTTGCGTGTCGTTGCTGCTGCCATTGTTGGTGGGAAAATCGCCCGCGTACACGATGGGCGCCGGGCCATAGCCGGCGGAAAAAGTGGCGCCGTTGAGGTTTGCCAGGCTGCCGCCATCGCTGGTCAGGTCAAGCACGGTGCCATTCAGCGCGCGCTGGTGTGAGCTTGCGGCAGTGGCGCCAACCCAGGGCGAATTGTGCCCTGTGGTAGCTGGACCGGGGCCCTCATTACCTGCCGATACTGCGGGGTATATCCCGGCGGCGTTGGCATTGAGGAAACCGAGCTCGACCGCGTCGCTGTAGGGAGTGTTACCCCCCGAAATCGAATAGTTGAGGGCCTGGATGCCGTTTGGCAGATTGCCCGCGTCAATGACGATCTGTTCCACGGCGGCCAGCAGCGCCGAACCGGGACAAGTATCAATGCACACATCGTAGGCAATAATATTTGCATGCGGGGCGACACCGGAAATGGCGCGCGTCATCGAGGTGGTCGGCGCAACCACCGTGGCGTCTGGCAGCACGTTTCCGGCAGCGGTACTCGCGGTGTGGCTACCGTGGTTGTCGCTGTCGTTCGGGGTGACGGGTTCGTTTACAAACGACCAGGCGCCAATCAGCTTGTCATTGCAAAACGAGGGGTCCGTGGTATCGCAGTAGCTGCCGGGAATATAGTTTCCCGTGCCCAGCGGATTGATTGTCTGATACCCGTCGCCGCCCACAGCCGCGAAGGATGGATGGTCAGAATTGATGCCGGTGTCGAGAATTCCGATAACCGCCCCCTCGCCCATATTCCCGGGGTTGCCGTTCCAGATGTCAGGGGCGCCTATGAATTGCGGGCCGTTGTCAGTGAGAAGTACTTCGTGGCGCTCTCGCTCAACTCGCTTGACGCCGGGTATTTTAGCCAGTGCTTTGGCCTCTGCTTCTGTCAATTCCAGGGCCACGCCGTTGAATACGTTGCGGTAGGAGAAGCGCGGCTGCAGTTTGTGACGTACAACATTCCTGGCCTCAGCGAGGAAATCCCTTTGTTCCGTGGCGAGGAACTTGCGGTAGGCGCGGCTGTCCGCCGAGTTGGTATTCAGGCGGGTTACGCCGGCTGTCTGCGGGTTGGTTGCGCGCAAACCCGAGATACCACCGCGGTATGCCGCCACCGCGGGGCTGCTCAATTGAATGATATAAACTGATTTACCATTGACCTCCTTGTAATGCGGCTTTTGTACCTCGAAAGGTGCCGCGACCATGCCGGAAATGACCGGCTGCTGGGCCGCCATTTCCATGTCGGCGGCGGCGACAATAGCCGGCGCACCTGCGACGACCGTCCATAACACAGCTTGCATCGCAGGCCGTACAACAGCTCCGGCGACCGCTTTCACTGTACGCGTTATTCTCATAGTGTTTTCCTCTACTTCGATTACATGCTTGTCAGATAGATAACATGTGCGTCACCGCGGTCCTGCAGCCATGCCACACAACGTGCTTGAACCGGCGGTTTATTATGTACGACTGCCGCGCGGTCGGGGTGTATCTCTTGTGCTGCGTGAATCGTTAGTCCTGGGGGGATATCCGGACGATGGGTAGGTATGCAATTTTCGAGCCCAAATTATTTTAACAATAAAAACAATGCCTTACATGTTCGCGATTTTGAATGAGGCGTAAAGTGTAAAATAAGCTGACACTAGCGGGGCCATCTTTCTGGCGCCGCGATGATGGTAGCGAGGATTCGGGTAGTCGATAAGCTGTCAAAAAAAAAGGGGCGCGAACCGTAGCCCGCACCCCCGAAAATGTAACCTGTCCTAGAACCTGGCAGTAAGCTCCACCCCGTAATTCCTGGGTTCGTTGTACTGGCCAAAGTTGGATACAGGTGTAATCAATACGGGTCGGGCGTAGCGCTCGTCACCCAGGTTGCGGCCGTATACACTCAGTACGTAGTTCTCCCTGAAGGTGAAATCTATGCTGGCATTGTGAAAGCCGGCTGCCTTCACTTTGCCCAGGGGGTTGTTATCGAAGATTGACTGGTATTTGTCCCGCCAGAAGTAATTGTAATGGAAGGCAAATTCGCCAAGATCAATGTTGTAGTTGTAGGTCAGGCCGGTGCCGAATGTGTTCTCGGGCGAATTGCGAAGCGTCAGCCCTGAGTTATCAGTGATGACGCCGTCGCCGTTGATGTCCGCGTCGAAGTCACCGTACTCACTGTTCAGGTAGCCCGCCTGCAGGTAGGCGATCAGGTTGGGAGTCACTAACGCGTTCAACTCGATCTCGGCGCCGTACATCTCGACATCGGAGGCGTTGGCTACGATGGTACCGACCGCGCCGCTATCGTCAGGTACGATAATGTCCTCCTGCTTGTCGCTGTACTCGCTGTAGAACAGCGTGCTGTTGAAACGCAGGCGATTCTCCAGCCACTGGCTCTTCATTCCCAGTTCATAGGTGTCGACGTATTCCGGGTCATAGGAGTTCAGGGTTTCGATGTACTGCGTGCGGGCAAAGAACCCCCCGCTTTTGTAACCCTTTGAATAGGACCCAAACAGCATCATCTCGTCCGTCATTTCGTACTGCAGGGCGACGCGCGGGGTGAATTCAGTCCAGTTATCATCCAGATGGCGAACGGGTCCAGCCGGGATAAACACCTCCCCCGTGAACACGTTGTCGTATGCGCCTGGCCCTCCCTTGAAGGTCTTCTCTTCCCAGGAATAGCGTCCGCCCAGGTTCAAAACCCAGCGATCAGTGATAGCCCAGTCGCCGTTGATAAAGCCCGCGTAAGAGGTGTTGTCGCCACGGCCGGTCAGGTTCTGGGAAATTTCACCCGGGCTTAAACCCATGGATTCATTGAACCCGAAGTAGTACCACATGTCGTAACTATCCTGGACTTGCTTGTGCTCCGAGTACCAGTAGTACAAGCCTGCAGTCAGGTTCACGTCGCCAATTTGCCCGTTGAGGCGCAGTTCCTGGCTGGTCTGCTCGTAGTTCGCCGAGGCGAGCACATACAGAAACTCATTGGCGCTGGCATCATATTCAAGACGCTGCGATTCATTGCGGTTTACATATCCTGTAATCGACGTCAGCAGCCAGTCTCCCAGTTGCCAGTTTGCCGTCAGGTTGTAGTAATCGTTGTGTACATTTGCCCAGTTGGGAGCATTCTGGGAGTTGTGGTTCTTGTCGCTGTTGGTGTCCAGCGCCGCGCAACCGGATCCATACGGTGCGGTTGAATTGGGGACATCCGGGATGTCCAGGCCCAGCGTGGTGAAACAGGTGAAGTCATCGAAGGTGTTGAAGTTGGCCCAGGCACCCACTTCCGATTTGTCATCGATATGCTCGGCGGAGAGCGATACTTCAAGGTTTTCGGTGACGCTGTAGGCGAAGGTGGCGCCGTAGCTCGTGTAATTCTGGTCGCCGGCCTTGGAGTTATAAATGTCATTGTCGATGTAGCCGTCATTCTTCAGCCTGGAGCCGAATAGTTTGAGTCCGCCATCGGCTGTCACCGGCAGGTTGAGCAGGCCTTCGAAATCCCGCTGATCCCAGCTACCGGTTCCAACCCTGACTTTGCCTCCCAACTCCTTGGTGGGTTCGGATCGAATGATGTTTATCGCGCCGCCGATGGTGTTTTTCCCGAACAGGGTACCCTGGGGCCCGCGTATCACCTCGATTCTGTCGATATCGAAATTGTTCAGTATTTGACCCGAATTCTGCCCCAGATAGATGCCGTCCACGATTACGCCAATGGGCGGATCGAGGCTCTTGTCAACTTCCTGATAGCTGATACCCCTGATGGAAATGGACGCTCCACCCTGTGTGCCTGATACCTTGTCGATAATGATGTTGGGCGAAAAGCCCTGGATATCCTGCAGGTTGCGCACGGTCGATTGTTGTAACTCGGCTGAAATCGCGGTGACAGCTACCGGCACATTTTGCAGTGATTCCTGGCGCTTACGTGCCGTTACAATCACTTCTTCAAGCGCCAGGGTGCTGTCTTGCGCGTGGCCTGCCGCCGGCGGCAGCAGGGTGCTGGCCAGCACTGCCAGGGTGGCGCCGATTTTCGAACGTCCATTTACCATCTATTATTACCCCTTTTTATATTTCGCCGGAATTGGCAACTAGCATGTTCCTGCAACCCGATATCCTGACGGGGTCGTCGGGCTGGTTAATTATTGCTTTTGCCTGGACTCATCCTCGCGTGCTATTAGTGCCGCGACGAAGTCACGTCGATGGAGGTACTCTCCCTGTCAGATCGGATCTTTAAAACAATCAGTCCGGCCTGTTTTATTGGATTGAATGCTATCCAAGGGTAAAAGTGCTGTCAACAAAAAAAGAAAATGAAATTTAATTGTTGCTCAAAGTAAGGTCCTGGTTGGTGTTCCAATAGGGCCGACCCAAGGGCTATTCAGAGAGTCTGGCAATGGCATCAGGAAAAGACGATAGAGCACTCGGACTGGACCGGGCCATCAGCCGCCGCCAGTTTGTTCAAGGCTCGGCAGTCGCGCTTGGAGCCAGTTTTGTCCCATGGGGGCAGGCGCATGGCTTCAGTGGTTCGCCAGAAATGAGAAAAGCGTATTACCCGCCGGCAAAGACGGGTATGCGGGGTATGCATCAGGGTGCTTTCGAAACTGCGCATGCGCTTGCCCACGACGGCAAACACTGGAACAGTGCGATGGATACCGATGAAGGTGTGTTCGACCTGGTGGTTGTGGGTGGTGGCATCAGCGGCCTGTCGGCGGCTTACTTTTACCTGCGGAAACACCCTGGCGCACGCATCCTGATTATTGACAATCACGATGATTTTGGCGGCCACGCCAAGCGCAATGAGTTCGCCGTCGATGGCAAAACCATAATCGGCTATGGCGGCAGTCAGTCCATCGACACGCCTTCTTCATACAGTCCCGAGGCGCTCGCACTTTTACAGGACATAGGTATCGATCTGGCTGTTTTCTACAAGGCCTTTGATCGGGGCCTGTATGAAGGTCTCGGGCTGGAGGGCGGGTTCTGGTTGGACAAAGACAGCTTCGGTATTGATCGCCTGGTCAGGGGCAATCCCTTGTATTTTGGTTCCGGCAACGAGTCGGCAGAGGCCAACCAGAAATTCGCCAGTGAGATCACTCACACCGACGCGGACCGGGCTGACATGCTGAAGTTGTTGAACGATAGAGAGGACTATCTGGCCGGTAGAACACCTGCACAGAAAGTGGCATACCTGAGAACGCTGAGTTATGACGACTATCTGCAAAAGGATGTAGGAGTCGGTGAGTATGTGATCAAGCTTATCAACCCGCTGACCAGGAGTTACTGGGGTATTGGTACCGATGGTATTTCTGCTTGCGAGGGCCTGCGACTGGGCTTGCCCGGCTTTTCGGGTCTGGGGATCGATCTGGAGCGCGATGATCCCTGGTACCGGCCCGAGGAAGAAGATCCGTATATCTTTCATTTTCCCGATGGCAATGCCGGCATAAGCCGGTTGCTGGTCAGGAAACTGATCCCCGGGGTAACTGCCGGTAGCACCATGCTTGATGTGGTGGAGGCCAAATACGACTATAGCGTGCTCGATCTACCGGATAACCCGGTCAGGATTCGACTGAACGCCACCGTGGTACAGGTGCAACACAACGGCGATCTGGCAACCGCGCAAAATGTAACGGTACGCTATGTCAAAAATGATGTGGCCCATCAGCTGCGTGCCAGATACGTGGTGTGGGCGGGCTTCAGTGCGATGATTCCCTATGCATGTCCTGAGTTTCCGCAACAGCAGGCCGCGGGGTTTTCCAGGCTGGTAAAAGTTCCACTGTTGTATGCCAATGTGCTGATTCGAAACTGGCAGTCATTTGCCAGGCTCGGTGTGAGTAGTATTAATTTCCCCGGCGGCCTGTTCAGCAGCGCCAGTCTCGACTTTCCCGTGAATCTGGGTGGCTATGAGTTTTCCCACTCTCCGGAAGAGCCCATCGTTATCCACATGACCTATGTGCCATCGATGCCGGGGCAGGGCCTGGATGCGCGTACCCAGAACCGTCTCGGTCGCCACGAAATGCTGCGCTTGCGTTTCGAGGATTACGAACGCGCCATACGCAGCCAGTTGGGAGATGCACTGGGTGGGGGAGGCTTTGACCCGGCCAGGGACATTCTTGCCATTACCGTTAATCGCTGGCCGCATGGCTATGCCTACGAGTACAACGATTTGTACGATCCACCGGACTGGACCCGCTACAATGGCCCGCATATCGAGGCGCGCAAGCCGTTTGGCCGGATCGCTATCGCCAATTCCGACGCCGAAGCATTTGCCTATGTGAATGGCGCTATCGACGCCGCCTGTCGCGCTATCAATGAAATCGACAGCGCCTGACGCGCCGGCTTGCGTCAACCCCGGGCAAGGACAAATGCCCGGGACAGCGATGGTTTTCTGAAACCCGGGTGGATTATTCTCATGAACCGCCTGGGGCCGGTGTCAGATAACGTGCTATGTCCATCCGCCGGTCGCCACTGTCCTTGAGTTCGAGCCTGGCGATAGTCTGCAGGTGGACTTCATCCGGGCCGTCCGCAAAGCGCAGCACCCGGCCGCCGGTGTAAAAATCCGCAAGCGGTGTGTCGGGGCTGACTCCCATCGCGCCGAACACCTGCATGGCGCGGTCTGCCACCGTGGTGAGCAGGGTGGGTGCGATCACCTTTATCATGGAGATTTCCTTGCGCGCGCCCCTGGCACCCACCTGGTCGATCAGCGCGGCGGTCTTGAGTACCAGTAACCTGGCTTGTTCTATCTCAATGCGCGAGCGGGCGATCCATTCGCCGATAGCGCCGTGCTGGTAAAGGTACTTGCCGAAGGTCTTGCGCTCCTGGGCGCGTGCGACCATCAGGTCCAGGCAGACTTCCGCCATGCCGATACTGCGCATGCAGTGATGTATCCTGCCGGGACCCAGTCGGGCCTGGGCGATCATGAAGCCGTCTCCCTCCTGGCCGATAAGGTTGCTCGCCGGGACTTTCACATTGCGAAACAGTACCTCGGAATGCCCTTCGGGGGAGTGGTGATTGATGGTGGAGATGTTGCGTACCAGTTCCACCCCGGGAGTGTCCATGGGAACCAGCACCATCGACTGCTGGCGATGGCTGTCTGCGTCGGGGTCGGTTTTGCCCATCAGGATAAAGACCCGGCAATTGGGATGATGGGCGTTGGTGATAAACCACTTGCGCCCATTGATCAGGTAATCGTCACCCTGGCGGACAATGCTGGTTTGTATGTTGGTCGCGTCGGAGGAGGCCACGTCCGGCTCGGTCATGGCGAAGGCGGAGCGTATTTCGCCGTTTAGCAGAGGTTCCAGCCAGTCCTTGCGCTGTTGCTCGCTGGCGAACATATGCAGTACTTCCATGTTGCCGGTATCCGGGGCATTGCAGTTGAATACCTCGGATGACCAGGGCACCCGTCCCATTATTTCCGCCAGCGGCGCATACTCCAGGTTGCTCAACTGCGTGCCGGGCTCATCCTCGCGCAGCCCTGGCAGGAACAGATTCCACAGGCCTTCGGATTTCGCCAGGTTCTTGAGGTCGTCCATGAAGGAGACAGGGTATTTCCCGCTGTTCACCTCATCGCGCCAGGCGCCGATGCGCGGCACAATATGATCCTGCATGAAGTTACCCAACTGGGCGCGTAACTGCTCGGTTTTATCGCTGTAAGAAAAGTCCATTGCCGCCGCCCTGCGCTTTCGCTCGCACTTGTGATTGAATGCGACCGATGCTGTCAGCTTTGAGCAACTGCCGCCATGATGCATGTCAACAGCTGGTGAGCAGCCGCAGCATCGGCCCGGTTACGGATTGTTGCAGCCCGGGAGCGGCTTGCGGCGGGCATTTTTCCTCAGTGCGCCGGTGTCGGGCCTGCGTCATCCTTCGCTTTGGGCTTTGCCAGCAACAGGATCAGCGGCATCGCTACCAGGGTGATCCAGGACAACAACTGGAAATTGTTAACGTAGGCGATCTCCGCTGCCTGCCGGGTCAGTTCCTGCAGGATGGCAAATGGCATTGCCATGGCCTCGGGGGTCGAGGGCAGGCTGGAGAACAGGTCCGGTGATACCTGCATACGCGCCCCGAGTTCCTGCTGGTTGATCCAGATATTGCGGGTAAGCGCCGCCATCACGATGGACACTCCCACGCTGCTGCCCAGATTGCGCGACAGGCTGAACAGGGCCGTAGCCTCCCCGCGTAGCCGCGGCTGCAGGGTGGCATAGGCCAGTATGGAGACGGGTACGAATAGCAGGCCCAGCCCCAGGCCCTGGACGAAGCCTGTATAAACGAGTTCCCATGCGCTCACCTGGAGGTTGAATCCCGCCATGATGTGCAGCGAGAAACTGACCAGCCCCAGCCCGATGAGCACCAGCAGGCGCGCATCCACCAGTTGCATCAGGCGCCCCACCATCCACATGGTCAGCAGGGTGCCCACACCGCGCGGCATCAGCACCAGGCCCGTGGTCATCACCGGGTATCCTTTCCATTGCTGTAAGAACGTGGGTAGTAGCGCCATAGTAGCCAGTAGCACGATGCCGATAAAAAAGATAAAGAGTGTGCCGGAGACAAAGTTCCTATCCCGAAACAGGGCGGGGGAGAGAAACCGATGGTCGCTGGTGAGGTTATGCACGATGAACAGGTACAGCGCCAACACCGCGGCGATGGCATAAAATTGGATTTCCAGCGCATCGAACCAGTCTACATGTTCGCCGCGGTCAAGCAGCATTTGCAGGGAAGCCACCGCCAGTGCCAACAGGGCGAAGCCGCGAACATCGAAGCGCCGCTTCTCCAGTTTATTGTCAGGGACATAAAGATAAATACCAATCAGTGACAATACGCCCACCGGCACATTGACATAGAACACCCAGCGCCAGGAGTAATATTCGGTCAGCCAGCCGCCAAGGGTGGGACCCAGGATGGGGCCCAGCATAATTCCCATCCCCCAGGCACTCATCGCTTTCGCGTGCTTCTCCGGAGGGTAGGTGTCGAGCAGGGTGGCCTGGGACAGCGGTGCCAGTGATGCGCCGAATATCCCCTGTGCGAGGCGCCAGAATATCATATCGCCCAGGGAGTTGGCCTGGCCGCAGAGCATGGAGGACACTGTGAAGCCGGTTACCGACCAGAGGAACAGTTTGCGCCTGCCAAAGCGCTGGGCGAGGTAGCCCACCGGCAGGGTCATGATGGCGGATGCAACGATATAGGAGGTAAGCACCCAGGTGATCTGGTCGCTGCCCGCGCTGAGGCTGCCCTGCATATGGGGCAGTGCAACATTGGCGATGGTCGTATCGAGCACCTGCATGATGGTGGCCAGCATTATGCTGACCGTCACCATCAATTGTTTGCCCTCGGCGGGTTTCATTGCTGCATTGCGACCGGCCTGCCGGCGGGGGCTGGGGCAGCGTTTGTATCAGTATGGGTCGTGTCAATCCATACCTGTGCGCTCATCCCCGAGCGCAGCAGCGGGTTGCCATCGGTTTGCAGCAGGCGCAGGCGCACGGGTACCCGCTGCACTACTTTTACCCAGTTTCCGCTGGCATTCTGGGCCGGAATCAGCGCAAACTCGGACCCGCTGGCGGGGCTGAGACTGTCCACCTCGGCCCGCCATTGTTTACCCGGATAGGCGTCCACTTCCACAGTTGCCGACTGGCCTGGTTTGATGTTGGCCAGCTGGGTTTCTTTCAGATTGGCTTCCACCCACATGCCCTCACTGCTCAGCAGGCTGATGAGTGCCAGGCCGTTGTGAGCAAGCTCGCCTACCTGTGGCACGCTGTTGGAGACAACGCCGTCGACAGGAGCAACGATTCTGGTGAGGGTAAGCTGATACCGCGCGCGGTCCAGTTGTGCCTGGGCTACTTTCAGGTCCGCCTGTTCCGCCACCGGTGCCTCGGGTATGCCACCCAATTCCGCGGTCAGACTGGCAAGTTTCTTATCAGTGATTGCGATCCTTGAAAGAGCCTGGTTCAGTAACTGGTGCGACTCATCCAGTTGCGCTTCAGACACTGCAAATGACCCCATTTTTTCATTGCGTTTGAGTTGGCGCTGGTAGAAGTCGGCATCCAGTCGCGCTTGCTCCAGCGCCGCCTCGGCTTCGCTGTGTTCGGCGCGCTTTGAAAACAATTGATTCTTGACCTGGGCCAGGTGTGCCTCGGCCTCGGCTACTGCCAGACGAAACGAATAGTCGTCCAGTCTGACCAGCAGATCACCGGCCTTTACCGATTGATTCGGCCGTACCGGCACTTCTGCGACGACACCGCTAACTTCCGCCGCCAGGGACAATTTGTCGGCTTTAATGTAGGCGTTTTCGGTGTCGATGGTAGCTCCGTCGTACAGGCACCAGGCTGCCACGGCGAGTGCAATTGCGACACCGGCGCCCACCAGGAGGTTGCGGTTTAGCGCTGAATGCCCGGTCGTGGCCTGCGCTTCTTGCTCCGTCATATCAGTTATCCTCGCCGCACAGGTTTAGCCTGATACGGCTCAACAGATCGTATAATTGCCCTACCTCGTCCTGTGACAAACCCGCCAGCGCCCTGGCTCTGGATTCATTGGCCAACTCCTTGAGTACCCGCAGGGCAGGTTCGGCGGCGTCAGTCAGGTGAATGCGAAAGCAGCGGCGATCCCCGGCATCGCGCCGGCGTTCGACCAGGCCTTCCTTTTCCAGGTTATCCAGCTGGCGGGCCAGGCTGATAGGCGCGACGTCGAGTCTGTCGGCCAGTTCCGTCTGTTTCAGCCCCTGCTCTTTGGCCAGCACCCACAGCACTTGCCAACGGGCACGGCTGAGATCATGCGCTCGCGCGCTCCGGTCGAAGTTGCGGCGCCACAGGCGTGCTGCCCCATGCAGCTCAAAGCTGATTCTGGCGGCGGTATCCTGATCAATCATGTGAGTTTCCGGGAAATAGAGACGCACTTATTATAAGCAGCGTTATTAAAATTTCAAGAGCGGGCAGAAGCGAAGTTGCCCGACAAATTCACGGTGCCGGGTCAGTTGTAAACGCGCGGGGCAGTCAGCGAGTAGTTCAATCGAAAGCTACTACGGCGCATTATGGATTCATTCCAGCGTTTCCGTCGGTTTGCATCTCCGAGGTAAGTGCGATCTATTCATGAGACCTGAGCTGGTGTATACACTTTACGTAGCGGCGTGGGGGGGCATCGTTCCGGCCTGGGAGATCGCGACCTTTTGACGGAGTATGGAGTTCAATATGGATCTTGATGGCAAACGCGTGGTAATAACCGGTGCAAATGGCAGTTTGGGAAAGACAGTCGTGAGCAAGGCGGTCTCCCTTGGTGCGCAGGTAGTTTGTCTCGACATCGCGTTCAGCGACAACGCTGCCGAAAATTGCTACGCGGTAGACCTGACGAACCTGGCGGACACCAAGGAATGCTTTGCGCAGATAGGCCAGTTTGACTGTGTTTTCAATCTTGCGGGCGGATTTACCATGGGCGCCTCCACCTGGGATGAAAGTGACGAACAGTGGGATCTAATGTTCAAACTCAACGTCGTTACCCTGCGCAATGTGCTCAAGGCCGCGGTTCCGCTTCTGTTGGAAGCGAAAAAAAAGGGCAGCATCGTCAACGTGGGTGCTTATGGCGCGCGCAGCGGCCTGGGGGATATGAGCGCCTATTGCGCCAGCAAGAGTGTGGTGATGCGCCTTACTGAAAGCCTCGCCGAGGAACTGAGGCACCAGAATATCAATGTCAATGCGGTGCTACCCACAGTGATTGACACCGCACCGAACCGGGCGGCGATGCCTGGTGAAAATCCTGATATGTGGGTGTCGACGGACGATCTGGCAAATACGATCTGCTTTCTGGGATCTGACGCGGCGGCGGCTATCCATGGTGCGCTGCTGCCGGTTCGCGGATTGTCCTGAGCGGCGTCCTTGCCGCATTATCAGTTGGGTGATCTCCGCATGGAACCAGGGCATAAATCATTGAAGCAGCCAGGCAGAGATGTTGGTATTTTTATTGCTGCAGGGATGGCACGGTCCATGGACGCCAACGCTTCTATACTGCCAATCGTTCAGTTAACCGGGGAATCGAGACGTTTACAACTCGAACCCGGATTGGTGCGCGGAGCAAGGGTGGATAATCCCGCGGGAGTAATCAGTTGATCGCCTCCGATCACGAGCACTGGATGGAGCGAGCATTGGCCCTGGCTGACCGGGCCGCCGGGCATGGCGAGGTGCCGGTGGGTGCGGTGGTGGTGCGTGACGGCGAACTGCTGGGCGAGGGCTGGAACCAGGTGATCTCGGCTGCGGACCCCACCGCGCACGCGGAAGTCGTGGCGCTGCGGGCCGCCGCTCAGCGAGTTGGCAATTACCGTCTGCCCGGGGCCACACTGTTTGTCACACTGGAGCCCTGCACCATGTGCGCGGGCGCTATTGTGCATGCCCGCATAGCTCACCTGGTATTTGCCGCTTCTGAGCCCAAGTCCGGTGTGGTCTGCAGTCGTAGCCAATTGCTGGACGAACCCTGGTTCAATCATCGAGTCAGCTGGCAGGGCGGGGTTCTGGCCCAGGCAAGCAGTGACAGGTTGCAGACTTTCTTCAAGGCCCGGCGCTGAGGCTAGAGTGCGTTCAGATTCGAATCGCGCAAAATCTCCGGCAGGTACTCATCCGGCTTTATCGGGGGCAGGGGTTTATTGTCCGATCTGTCCTGCCAGTTCAGGATATCCTGGTAGTAGCGAATATTCTTGACGTATTTGGCCGCTTCCGAACCCGCCGCATAACCGTAGCGGGTATTCTGGTATTGCGAGCGCTGCTGCAGCAGCGGCAGATGTGCGGACACGTCCTCCCATTTATTGGGGCTCCCGCCATGGCGCTCGGTTAGCACCCGCGCGTCCTCCAGGTGACCCAGCCCCATATTGTACGCGGCCAGGGCGAAGGAGGTGCGATCCGGTTCCGCGATGCTCTTGGGCAGACGCCGTTTCAGGTCCTTCAGGTAGCGTGCGCCTCCGCGCAGGCTCTGGAGCGGGTCCAGCCGGTTATCGACGCCTATTTCCCTGGCGGTGGACTTGGTCAGCATCATCAGGCCCCGCACACCGGTGGGCGAAGTGGCCAGCGGGCTCCAGTGGGATTCCTGATAGGCTATGGCCGCCAGTAGCTGCCATTCCAGCTGGTACTCCCGGGCCACCATCTTGATGAGTTTTTCGTATTTTGGCAGTGTGGTTCGCAGGTTCAGATTGAAGGTATGGGAACTCTGGCGAGAAAAGCCCCTGTTCTGGTGGAAGTATTTCTCCCGCAGTCGTTTCAGGGTTCCGTCCGCCTGGAGGCGGGTGAAAAACTGGTCGATATAGGCCTGAAACCTGCTGTTGTCCGCTCCCAGGGCGAGGTACCAGACCAACTCCTGCTCCTGGTCCGGTACCAGGTCAAAAGCCACTTTCAGGCCCGGGTAGAGTGAGCGCTGGGTCTCGAGCTCATTGGAGTTCACTATCGCCAGGTCAGCCTCCCCCGCGTCCAGCATCGCCAGCAGGCTCATCGGGTCGGCATCCGCCACTTCCTCCCATTCCAGTTCGGGAATCACCTCCTGCTTCAGCCTGCGCAACTCCTCCACGTGGGCTTCGTCCGCCAATACCACAACTTTGTTACCCGGCAGTTCCTCAATGCCGTTGGGGCGCGAGTTCCCCGAAACATACACCACCTGGGACTTCAGCCTGTTGTAGGGGGAGGAGTGCGGGAACATCTCGGCGCGCTCCGCGGTCAGGGTCAGCCCCGCTGCGGCCAGGTCCGCCTTGCCCCGGGCCAGCATTTCAAACAGGCCGTCGATGGTGAATGCGGTCTCTATCCTGAGTTCTACGCCCAGGTCCTTGGCCAACAGCCTTGCCAGCGCGTATTCAAATCCATTCGGGCCGTCGCGGTCGAGATAGTAGGTGGTGGGGCTGTTGCGGGTGGCCACCCTGAGTTCGCCCTTGGACTGTATCCGCTGCAGGGCGTCCCCGCCGCCGTTGCAGGCGCTCAGCATATACAGCAGGGCGAGTGTGCAGGAGAGGGCGACTGTGAGCGTGCGTCGGTGCATGTCGTTCATTCTAGCGCGCGGGGTCAAAAAACGGACAGGTCTAAATGCCGCCGGGGTGACATTTCCGCCCGGGTCGAATCGGCCCTGTGCATCCAGGCGGTCGCCGCACTCCGGTTTTGCCGGCGACGCCTCCACGGACAGTGGCGGTAGGATAGCCGTTTTCAGAGGATAAGTTTTGCTTTTCGGCTTAACTTGCGCTGATCAAATACAGTACAATGCCGCCTCCAAATTTCCCCCTCTACCGGGAGCTCTCCCCAGCATGTTGACCTTGCGTGGCGCCCCTGTTCTGTCCGATTTTCGCCTGGACAAGCTGGCCCAGAAACTTGCCCTTATTCACCCCGGTATCCAGCTGCTGCATACCGAGTACGTTCATTTCGCGGAACTGCGAAACCCGCTTGCAGCCGCGGAGCAGCAGGTACTGGAAAGTTTGCTTGAGTACGGCCCGGGTTACAGCGGCGGCAGTCCGGATAGCCTGGAGAAGGCCTCCCTGCGCCTGGTGGTGCCGCGCCCGGGCACTATCTCCCCCTGGTCCAGCAAGGCCACCGATATAGCCCATAACTGTGGCCTTGGCGCGGTGGTGCGGCTGGAGAGGGGGGTGGCCTGGTACTTCCACCTCCCGCAGTCGCTGTCAGCCACGCAACGCGCGGCGGTGGATACGCTGGTACACGACAGGATGACGGAGTCGGTGCTGGACACCCTCGATGCGCCCGAGCAGTTGTTCCGCCACGCGTCGCCGGCGCCGCTCAGCACTGTGGACATACTCGGGGGTGGCCGCGAGGCCCTGGCCGCGGCGGACCGCTCCCTGGGGCTGGCGCTGGCGGATGATGAGATTGACTACCTGGTGGAGAGCTTTATTGCGCTGGGTCGCAATCCCAGCGATGTCGAGCTGATGATGTTCGCCCAGGCCAACTCGGAACACTGCCGACACAAGATTTTCAATGCCAGCTGGAGCATCGACGGCGAGCAGCAGCAACACTCGCTGTTCGGGATGATCCGCAACACCAACGAACTGGGCGGGCAGAACGTGTTATCCGCCTACTCGGATAACGCCGCGGTGGTCGCGGGCCATTGTGCCGGGCGTTTTTATCCCGACCCGGTGAGTTGTGAATACGGCTACACGGCGGAAAATATCCACCTGTTGATGAAAGTGGAAACCCACAACCATCCCACGGCGATCGCGCCGTTTCCGGGCGCCGGTACCGGTGCCGGCGGCGAAATTCGTGACGAGGGCGCGGTGGGGCGCGGCTCGAAGCCCAAGGTCGGCCTCACCGGATTTTCCGTGTCCAATCTGCAGATACCGGATTACCCGCAGCCCTGGGAGCGGGACTATGGCAAACCGGGGCGTATCGTCTCGGCCCTGGATATCATGCTGGAGGGCCCGATTGGTGGCGCCGCGTTCAACAACGAGTTCGGGCGGCCCAATATTTGTGGCTATTTCCGCAGCTTTGAAATGACCGCACCGGGCGTGGCAGGCACTGAGGTGCGCGGTTATCACAAGCCCATCATGATTGCCGGCGGCTACGGCAACATCCGCGAGGAGCACGTCGAGAAAGGCGAATACCGTGCCGGGGCCAAACTTGTCGTGCTGGGCGGCCCGGCCATGTTGATCGGCCTGGGTGGGGGTGCTGCGTCATCCATGGCCAGTGGCCAGAGTCACGAGGACCTGGACTTCGCCTCAGTCCAGCGCCAGAACCCGGAAATAGAACGCCGCTGCCAGGAAGTGATCGACCGCTGCTGGCAGCTCGGTGAGGATAACCCTATCGCGTTTATCCACGATGTCGGCGCCGGCGGCCTGTCCAATGCGCTGCCGGAACTGGTCAAGGACGGTGGACGCGGGGGGCGCTTTGAATTGCGCAAGGTGCCCAATGATGAACCGGGCATGTCGCCGCTGGAAATCTGGTGCAATGAATCCCAGGAGCGCTACGTGCTGGCGGTGGAACCGGAGAACCTGGCGCGCTTTGAGGCGATCTGCCAGCGCGAGCGCTGCCCTTTCGCGGTAGTGGGCGAGGCTACCAGCGAACTGCACCTGGAACTCACCGACAGCGAATTCGGCAACTCCCCGGTTGATCTGCCCATGTCGGTACTGTTTGGCAAGCCGCCGCGCATGCAGCGGGATATCCTGCGGCGCCCCCTGCTGCACACGCCGCTCGCGCTGGACTGCAGTGTGCCGCAGGCCCTGGAGCGGGTGTTGCAGGTGCCGTCAGTGGCCAGCAAGAATTTCCTGATCACCATCGGTGATCGCACCGTCACCGGCATGGTCGCGCGTGACCAGATGGTGGGCCCCTGGCAGGTGCCGGTGGCGGATTGCGCGGTTACCACGGTGTCCTACGATTCCTGTGCGGGCGAGGCCATGGCCATGGGCGAGCGCACGCCGCTGGCGCTTATCGACGGCCCCGCCTCGGGGCGTATGGCGGTGGCGGAGTCCATCACCAATATTGCCGCCGCCGCGATTGCCGACATCGTCGATATCAAACTGTCGGCCAACTGGATGTGCGCCGCCGGCTACGGCGCCGAGGACGAAGCGCTCTACGACACGGTGCGGGCGGTGGGTATGGAGTTTTGCCCGGCACTGGGCATTACCATTCCGGTGGGCAAGGACTCCATGTCCATGCGCACAACCTGGCGTGACGGCGAGGAGGACAAGGCGGTGACCGCGCCGATGTCGCTGATCGTCTCCGCCTTTGCCCCGGTGGTGGATGCCCGCCTGTCGGTGACACCCCAACTGCAACCCGGGCCGGATGCCGAACTGGTGCTGCTGGACCTGGGCCGCGGTGCCAACCGTCTCGGTGGTTCATGCCTTGCCCAGGCATACGGTCAGCTGGGCGATACCGTGCCCGACATGGACAGCGCCGCGGATCTCAAGGCGTTCTTCGATCTGGTGCAGGAGTTCCTGCAAAGTGGACGACTGCTGGCCTACCACGACCGTTCGGACGGCGGCTTGATCGTCACCTTGCTGGAAATGGCCTTCGCCGGTCACTGCGGCCTGAAGATTAACCTTTCCCGGCTTCCCGGCGATGCACTCGCCAGCTTGTTCAGCGAGGAGGCGGGGGCCGTGTTGCAGTTGCGCCGGGCCGACCTGGCCGCGCTGCAGGCACGGGCCGGCGAGTTGGGCCTGGGTGAATGCCTGTATCCGCTTGGCATCGCCACGAGCGGGGATGAGTTGCTTGTAGTTGCGGGCGAAGAGTGCCTGTTGCAGGATTCCCGGGCGCGATTGCAGACATTGTGGGCGGGCACCAGCTACCGGATGCAGGCCCTGCGGGACCATCCCGACTGTGCCCGGGAAGAGTACCAGCGTATCTCCGAGCCCGATTCCGGCCTTTCAGCTCACCTGAGTTTTGACCCGGCGCAGGACATCAGCGCGCCCTATATCGCCACGGGTGTCAGGCCGGCGGTAGCCGTTTTGCGGGAGCAGGGCGTGAATGGCCATGTGGAGATGGCGGCGGCCTTTGACCGGGCCGGTTTTGCCGCCGTGGACGTGCACATGAGTGATCTGCACGCGGGGCGGCGGGATCTCGCCGAATTCAAGGGCCTGGTGGCCTGTGGCGGCTTTTCCTATGGCGACGTGCTGGGCGCGGGCGAGGGCTGGGCCAAGAGCATTCTGTTCAATGAGCGCCTGCGGGAGTCTTTTTCAAGCTTCTTTGCCCGGGAAGACAGTTTTACCCTCGGCGTGTGTAATGGCTGCCAGATGATCGCCACCCTCAAGGAGTTGATTCCCGGTGCGGCGCACTGGCCCCGTTTCGTGCGCAATCGCTCGGAGCAGTTCGAGGCGCGGCTGGCGCTGGTGAGGGTCGAGCCCACCCCGTCGATCCTGCTGGCCGGAATGGCCGGTTCACACCTGCCGATAGCGGTTGCGCACGGCGAGGGCAGGGCCGAGTTCGCCGATGCGGCGTCCCTGGCGGCGTGTGAGTCCAGCGGCACCATCGCCATGCGCTACCTCGAAAACGACCTGTCGGTGGCCGACCGCTACCCGGCCAATCCCAACGGTTCCCCTGCGGGGGTGACCGGACTGACCAGTCTCGACGGGCGGGCGACCCTGATGATGCCGCACCCGGAACGGGTTTTTCGCACGGTGCAGCACTCCTGGGCGCCGCCGGAGTGGGGTGAGGACGGTGGCTGGATGCGCCTGTTCCGCAACGCGAGGCACTGGCTGGGATAAACCCGCGCTGGCCATTGTCGGTACACGCCGGCGCGGCCAGCCTTGTAGCCCCGGTCGGTTTCTTTATAATGACGCACTTTTTAACGGGGAGTCAGTCGGCTCCCCCCACAGAGCTCCTATATGCTGAATAAGTACCCCTTGTGGAAATATATCCTGGTGTTGTTCGTCGTGGCGCTGGGGATGTTTTACGCTGCACCCAACCTGTACACCCCGGATCCGGCCCTGCAGATTACAGGGGAAAGTAGTGGTCAGGTGATCAACGACGAGATCCTGGGGCGCGCCCTGGGTGCGCTCGATGAGGCCGGTATCGAGCACTTTGACCCGGCGGTCGATGCAAACGGCCGCAACGCCCTGATCCGCCTGCGCGACCAGGCACAGCAACTGACCGCGCAGGCTCGCGTATCCCGCGCCCTGGGCGACGGATTCATCGTTGCTCTCAATCTGGCGCCCACCACCCCCGCATGGCTCAGTAACTATGGTGCGACCCCGATGAAACTGGGTCTCGACCTGAGTGGCGGCGTTCACTTCATGCTGGAAGTTGATGTGGACGCGGCCATCGAGCGGCGTATCGAGTACAACACCAACGCTATCAAGCGCACGCTGCGCGAAGAGCGCATCCGCGGCACGGTGCGGCTTAATGACAATGGCCAGATCGAGGCGAAGTTCAGGACTGAAGCCCAGCGCGAGGCGGCGCGCGATGCCATCTCGGAAAACGAGTCGCAATTGTCCCTGGAGCGGGTGGATGAAGGCGACAGCTGGAACCTGGTGGCAACCCTGCCAGAGAGTGTTCGCAGGGAAATCGCCGAGTACTCGGTGGCCCAGAACCTGACCACACTGCGCAACCGGGTGAATGAACTGGGCGTGTCGGAGCCGCTGGTTCAGCGCCAGGGCCAGAACCGCATCGTGGTCGAGTTGCCCGGTATCCAGGACACGGCGGAGGCCAAGCGTATTCTCGGTAAGGTGGCGAACCTGGAGTTCCGCCTGGTTGCCAATATGGACGCTGCGCCCTCGGAAAAGCAGCGCTTTGAGTACCGCAGCCCCGACCGCGCCGGCGCCAGTGAGTGGCTGGAGCGCGATGTGATCATTACCGGTGAACGGGTGTCCAACGCCCAGGCCAGCTTTGACCAGAACGGCATGCCCAATGTCAACATCAGCCTGGACAGCGAGGGCGGCAGCCTGATGTCCCGGGCCACCCGCAACAACGTCAAGCGCCGTATGGGCGTGCTGTTCATCGAGCGCAAGTATCGCACCCGGTACGAGGTGCAACCCGATGGCTCTGAGATCGCCGTGAAGGTGCCCTACGATGAGAAGAAACTGCTGACGGCACCCACCATCCAGTCGGCACTGGGTGCGCAGTTCCAGATTACCGGGCTGGACAACCAGCTGGAATCCTCTGAACTGGCGCTCATGCTGCGAGCCGGCGCCCTGGCAGCCCCCATCTCTTTCGTGGAAGAGCGCACCGTGGGCCCGTCCCTCGGGGCGGAAAACATTCGCATGGGAATCAAGTCGGTGTATTACGGCCTGAGCCTGGTCGTCCTGTTCATGATTGTCGTCTACCGCCTGTTCGGGGTGACGGCGGTCATCGCCCTGAGCTTCAACCTGGTGCTGCTGATAGCCTGTATGTCGCTGTTGGGCGCGACCCTGACCCTACCCGGTATCGCGGGCATCGTGCTCACGGTGGGTATGGCGGTGGATGCCAACGTGTTGATATTTGGGCGAATACGGGAGGAGGTCAACAACGGCGTCTCGCCGCAGATGGCTATCCACAGCGGCTATGAGCGCGCGGTGTCCACCATCCTGGACGCCAACCTGACCACGCTTATTGTCGCCGTTATCCTGTATGCGGTAGGTACCGGACCCATCAAGGGTTTTGCGGTAACCCTGTCCATCGGCATCCTGACCTCCATGTTCACCGCGATCATGGGAACCCGGGCCATCATTAACCTGATCTACGGCGGTCGCCGCGTCAAAAAGTTGGCCATCGGAGGGATTAAAGTATGAAAATTATCAACTTTATGGGCCTGCGCAAAGTCGCGGCGGCGTTTTCAATCGCACTGATACTGGGCTCCATTGGCTCCCTGGCAACCCAGCAACTCAACTGGGGGCTGGATTTCACCGGCGGCACACTGCTGGAGGTCTACTACAGCGAGACGGCCGATCTCACCGGTATCCGAAACACCCTGGCAACCGAGGGCTACAAAGGGGCCACAGTCGTGAGTTTTGGTACTGATCGCGATGTGTTGATCCGTCTGCCCCACGGCTACTCTGACAAGGAAGGCGTGGAATTATTAAAAAAACTGCAATCCCAGTTTGAGGGAACGGTGGAGTTGCGGCGCATAGAATTCGTGGGTCCGCAGGTGGGGGACGAGTTGCGCGAACAGGGCGGCCTCGCCATGTTGCTGGCGCTGGGCCTGGTGATGCTGTACATCGCGTTTCGCTTTCAGCTCAAGTTCGCGGTGGGAGCGGTGGTCGCCCTGATCCACGACGTGATCATCACGCTGGGTTTTTTCTCCGTTACCCGTATGGAATTTGATCTCACGGTACTGGCGGCCCTGCTGGCAGTGATCGGCTACTCTCTCAACGACACCATCGTGGTGTTCGACCGTATTCGCGAAAATTTCCGCAGGATCCGGCGCACAGAGCCGCTGGAGTTGGTGAATATCTCCCTCACCGAGACCCTGGACCGGACCATGTTCACCTCCTTGACTACCCTGCTGGTGCTCGTGTCTCTGGCGATTTTTGGCGGCGAGATGATCAACGGTTTTGCCGTGGCGCTGATCGTGGGTATTACTATCGGTACCTACTCATCGATCTATGTGGCATCCAATGTCCTGCTGTTGCTGAACGTCACCAAGGAAGATCTGATGATCCCGGTGAAAGAGGGTGCCGATCAGGACAGCCTGACACCCTAGCCGTGACGGAGTCTCGCCGGAACCGTTTGCCGCCGGGCCTAGTGCCTGCGGCGGTCCCGGATCCGGTCGCGCTGCGCATACCCGGGCTCTCGCGCGCGCTCAGCCTGCGAGTCCACGGCGATGAAGACCGTTATATCTCCCGCCAAATCCGCGCAGCGGGTATCTGGGAGCCCTACGAGACCACACTCGTACTCGCCAGCCTGCAGGCCGGGGACGTGTTCCTGGATGTGGGCGCGAATATTGGTTACTACTCCGTCCTTGCCGCGAGCAGGGTAGGCGTCGAGGGTGCGGTCCTGGCCTTCGAGCCCGACCCCGGCAACTTCCGCCTGCTGGCGGAAAACCTGCAACTGAACGACTGCGCAGGCGTGGTCACTGCTTTCGAGGCTGGCCTGGCGGACAAGACCCGTCCCGGGCAGTTATACCTCAGCGAGGACAATGCCGGCGATCACCAGATCTTTGCCGCCGCTGCCGGGCGCCGCGAACTCCCGATCACCCTGTACCACGGTGCCGATTTTCTGCGCGCCAGGCTCTCCCGCCTGGATTTGCTGAAGGTCGATGTGCAGGGTGCTGAATATGCCGTGATGAGCGGCCTGATACCCCTGCTGCTTGATCTGCCGCGCCTGCCGCGTATTATCCTTGAACTCACGCCACTGTCCCTGCGCCAGGCCGGCAGCAGTGGTCGCGCACTTATTGAACTGCTGGCTACGCTCGGTCAGCCGCTGTGGATAATCGACCACATCGAACATCGCCTCGCGGCCTGCACCCGGGAAGAACTGGCCCAATGGTGCGACAATGTGGATACGGTGGAAGGGGACATGGGATTTATGAATATTCTGGCGGGGCCCGCAGTGCCGGGCGCGCGACTTGGTGGAGGTGATAGAATTCACTCATGAATGACTTGATGCAATTTCTGCAGCAGCGTAACTCCAGCCCCCGCCTGGTCGATCCGGCGCCCACAGCCGCGGAGCTGGAAGAAATCTTTCGCGCGGCCCTGCGCGCCCCCGATCACGCCTGGCTGCGGCCGTGGCGGTTTATCACCATCGCCGGTGACCGGCGCCGCGATTTTGGCCTGGTACTGGAGCGCGGCCTGTGCCAGCGCAACCCGCAGGCGAATGAGGCCGCACTGCAAAAGGCGCGCAACTCGCCCCTGCGTGCGCCCCTGTTGGTAGTCGTGGTGGCACGACTCAGCGATCACCCCAAGGTGCCGGCCATTGAGCAGCGGCTCTCCGCCGGCTGCGCCGCCCAGGCCATTTTGCTGGCCGCCGAGGCCTGTGGTTACGCCGGTATCTGGCGCACAGGCGATGGTGCATTCGACCGGAATGTGATGACGGACCTCGGACTGGGGGCCAACGAAGAGATCATAGCCTTTCTCTACCTCGGTACTCGCGATGGCAGCAGCAAGGCGCTGCCGTCCCTGAATACTGCTGACTTCGTATCCAGCTGGTAGTATCTGCGCGCTTCACCAGCCCGCAGCACCTTTCACAAGCATTCACAAACGTACACAACGAGAGAGGCCCCGTATGAAAACACCGAGCTACGAAACACTGGAACTGCAATTCGATGGACAGGTCGCCACGGTGAGCCTGAATCGTCCGGACAAGGCCAATTCCATGAACACCTCCATGTGGAAGGAGTTGCAAGCCTGTTTTGAGTGGCTGGACGAGGAGCCCACCGTGCGGGCAGTCATCCTGGCGGGTAACGGCAATCATTTCTGCGCCGGCCTGGACCTGGCAATGTTCGGTGGCCTGCACGGGTCTTCCGCTGAACCTGCGCGCCGCGCGGAGCATTTGCGCCGCACCATCCTCAGGCTCCAGGACAACCTCACCGCGATCGAAAAATGCCGCAAGCCGGTACTCGCGGCCATCCACAGAACCTGTATCGGTGGCGGCGTCGACCTGGTGTGCTGCGCGGATATGCGCTATGCCACCGAGGACGCGTACTTCTCGATACGCGAGGTGGATATCGGCATGACCGCCGATGTCGGTACCTTACAACGACTGCCCAAGCTGATCCCGGATGGTGTGACTCGTGAGTTGGCGTACACCGGCCGCAACATGGACTCCGAGGAGGCCAGGGAGCTGGGCTTTGTAAACAGGGTCTATGAGGACCGGGACACCATGATGCGCGAAGTCATGGTGATCGCCCAGTCCATCGCCGCCAAGTCGCCCCTGGCGGTGCGCGGTAGCAAGGAAATGCTGCTCTACTCGCGGGATCATTCGGTAAGCGAGAGCCTGAACTACATCGCCACCTGGAATGCCGGCATGTTGAGCGAGGCCGACCTGCAGGCGGGACTGCGGGCGCAGATGGAAAAACTCCAGGCCACCTACGAAGACTGAAGCTGGCATCCGCGCAATACCAAGAGACTGGAAAATGACATTATTGGCACGGCTGAACAGGCCCTGGCTGCATTTTATTGTGCTGGGAATCCTGCTCTATTGGCTACAGGGTGCACTGTTTCCCGCAGCAAAGCCTGTGGTGGGCCCCTTGAGTCAGGCGAGAATCGAGGCCCTGCAGCAACAGTGGTTTGCCAGCACCGGACGTGTTTCCACCCCGGAGCAGTTGGACCGCATGGTCTCTGCGGAACTGGACCGGGATATGCTGTTCCAGCGCGCTATCGAGCTAAACCTGCACCTCTACGATAGCGTGGTTTACCAGCGCCTGTTGCTCAACATGAGCTTCCTGCAACTGGGTGAGGGAAAGAGCGAACAGGAGCAATATGAACAGGCCCTCGAGATGCGCCTGCACCTGGGGGACGAGGTTGTAAAGCGCCGCCTCATCCAGGTCATGGAGCAATTATTGCTGGGATACTATCCGCCGTCGCCACCCACCGAGGCTGAGCTCGAAGCGGAGTTTGAGTCTCGCAGGGAGGAATTGCGTCGTCCGCCGCGCTACTGGATCGAGCACGTCTATTTCAATGCGGGGCGAGAGGGGGAAGTCGATGCGGCTATCGCCACAATCAATGAGCAGCAGCTCGATGCGGAAGCGGCGTTGGAGTTGAGCTCACCCTTCCTGCCCGGTTACCGCTTCAGTGGCCAGTCACCCGACCAACTCGCTCGCCAGTTTGGTTCCGAATTTGTAACGAATCTGCAGGCGGCTGATCCCCGGCCCGGAACCTGGGTTGGCCCCATCCGCTCTACTTACGGCCAGCACTATGTGTGGGTAAGCGAGGTGGAACCCGGGCGCGACGCGACCCTCGAAGAGGTGCGCCCGCAGCTGGTGCGGGACCTGGAAAGCCGGGCCAGCGATGCGGCATTGCAGGAGAGCATTGCCGCTCTGCGTCAGCAGTACGAGGTGATCAAATGAAGAGTCTGCGACTGGTAGCCGGCATCGCACTCAGCCTGATGCTCGCGCATACAGCGCAGGCCCATCGTTTCGCACCGTCCCTGCTGAAGGTGACCGAAATCGCCGACCAGCAGTACAGTGTGGTATGGAAAACGCCGGCGCAGGGCACCAGCAGTATCCCCCTGAGTCCCTCGTGGCCGGATTCCTGCGAGATTACCAATAGTAGCCCGCCCCATATGGAGGGTACGGGCAGGGTTATCAGCTGGCAGATGCGTTGTGCCGAGCTCGGGGAAGACGGCCTGGTAGGCGAAACCCTGGGAGTCGATGGCCTTGCTGCCAACCAGGCATCGGCCATGGTGATGGTCAGTCTGCTGGACGGCCGCAACTACCAGCAGGTTCTCAACGCCGAGCAGGTCGAGTTCGTAATACCCGCTGAATCCAGTGCCGGGGAGGTGGCCGGTGACTATTCCCTGCTGGGTATCGAGCACATCTGGGGTGGCATGGACCACCTGCTTTTCGTGTTTGGCCTGTTGCTACTGGTAGGCGGCGGCAGCCGGCTGTTGTGGACGATTACCGCGTTCACCCTGGGACACAGCATCACCCTGTCCCTGGTCACCCTGGGCTTTTTTGACTACCCCGTGGCAGTGGTGGAGTTCGCCATCGCACTCAGCATATTCGTACTGGCGGTGGAGCTCACCCGCACCAGCAAGCACGATATCCTGTGGCGCAACCCGTGGTGGCTGGCGGGTGGTTTCGGCTTGTTGCACGGTATGGGCTTTGCCGGCGCCCTCGCCGAGACGGGCCTGCCGCAGGGAAACGTGCCCCTGGCCCTGCTGTTCTTCAACGTTGGCATTGAGGTCGGCCAGATCGCCTTTATTCTGTTGGTGCTCGCCGTCTGGTTCATTATTCGACGGCCACTGGGGTCCTGGCGTGAACGCCTGATGCCGGTGCCGATTTACGTGCTGGGCGCGCTCTCCGCCATGTGGTGTATTGAGCGCGGTCTTGCGGTTTTCGCCTGATAATCCAGGCCCTGTCCTGTCTGTACACAAGTAGCGGAGTAGCGCATGAGCGACACCAGTATCCTGTTTAAACCTTTCACCCTGGGCAATTTGCAACTTCCCAACCGCGTCGTGATGGCGCCGATGACCCGCAACAAATCCCCGCATAATATTCCGGGTTCCGACGTGGTGGAATACTACCGTCGCCGCGCCGCCGGCGGGGTCGGACTGATTATTACCGAGGGCACCTGCATCGATCATATTGCCGCCAGCGGATATCCCGACGTGCCTTACTTCCATGGCGCGGAGCGCCTTGCAGGCTGGCAGAAAGTTGTCGACGCGGTGCACGCCGAAGGGGGCAAGATTGCTCCGCAATTGTGGCATTGCGGTGGTATGCGCAAAGCCGGCACGCCGCCCGAGGGCGAGGTGAACGGCTACACCCCCTCGGGTATGAACGTTCCCGGCAAGGTTAACCGCCACATCATGACGCAGCAGGATATCGACGATGTCGTGCAGGCTTTTGGCCAGGGCGCGGCGGATGCGAAAGCGCTGGGTTTCGACGCGGTGGAAATCCATGGCGCCCACGGTTACCTGGTCGACCAGTTTTTCTGGGAGGGTACCAACCAGCGCGATGACGGCTACGGTGGCTCGCTGGCCAATCGCAGCCGCTTCGCCCTCGAGGTGATCGCCGCGGTGCGCGCGGCGGTCGGGCCGGATTTCCCGATCAGCCTGCGCTGGTCCCAGTGGAAACAGCAGGAGTACACCGCGCGCCTGGCCACATCGCCGCAGGAACTCGAGCAATTTCTGTTGCCACTGTCCGCTGCCGGCGTTGATATTTTTCACTGCTCTACCCGGCGCTTCTGGGAACCGGAGTTTGCCGGCAGCGACCTGAACCTGGCGGGCTGGACCCGCAGGATAACGGGTAAGCCCGCCATTACGGTGGGCAGCGTTGGCCTTAGTACAGACTTTATTCCGGCCCCTGGCGAGACCGCGTTCAGGGAAGCGCAGCCGGCCAGTCTCGATGAACTGGTGCGGCGTCTCGAAGCGGATGAATTCGATCTGGTAGCGGTTGGCCGGGCCCTCATCGCGAATCCCGATTGGGCTGAACTCGTGGCCGGCCAGCGTGCGGCGGACCTCAAGGCATTCAATGTCGAGATGTTGGGTTCGCTTATCTAGCGAACATCGTCTGGCGAATGCGGTCCGCCGCCACTATCCCGCTCGGGGTGCGGCGGCGGATATCTGCTAGCTCAGGGGTTCGAGCACCAGGGGCAGGTTGTCCGTGGGTTTGGCAAACGGAAAATGCTGAATCCGGCCGGGGTATTGCCCGCTCTTGGCAAACTTGAAACGGTAGCGCAGCAGCAGGCGTGCCAGTGTCGCCTTGAACAGCATATCGGCGAAGTGCAGGCCTATGCATTTGTGCGCCCCTCCACCAAATGGCGCCCACAGGAAACTGTGTTGCTTGTGCTCTTCCCTCGTAAAACGATCCGGGTCGAACTCGTGGGGCCTGGTCCACCATTGTTCCATGCGGTGGGTGTACAGGGGCGATACCTGCACCATGGTGTGGGGCTGCAACTTATAGCCGCCCAGTTCGACTTCCTTGACGGTGCGGCGCATCAGCATGGGAACCGGCGGGTTCATGCGCAGCGCTTCCTTGAAGCAGTGATCGAGATCGGTCACCGCTGCCAGGTCCTCATATTCCAGGTGTGGCTTCCCCAGCGCCTGCATCTCTTCCCGCAGGCGGTTCTGCCACTGCTGGTCGTGAGCCAGGTAATAGGTGGCCATGGTCAGGGCGCTGGTGGTGGTGTCGTGGGCGGCCAGCAGCAGGAAGATGAGGTGTTCACCCACCACCTTGTCGGAAAAATATTCACCCTCTTCGGTTGTTTCGTTGGCGAAAAAAGTCGCCATGTCATTGCCTGATTGGCCACGGCGCTGCGGTACCAATTCAAAAAAGAACTTCTCCAGCGCCCGGCGCCCGTTCATGCCCTTGTGGTAGAGCAGTCCAGGCCAGTCCTTGCGGATCAGTGAGAGCACGCCCTCGTTCATGTCGAGGAAGGACTGGTTGAGGGCGCGTGTTTCCTGTCCCTCCATGTCCAGGCCGAGAAAAACCTTGGCGCCGATATCCAGCAACAGGGTTTTGATATTGGGGTAGAACTGAAATTCGCTCGCTTTCCCCCAGCGGGTCATTTCCCGGTCGATAATAGGGTGCATCAGGTCCACATAGGTGCGCATTGCGTCGATCTTGAACGCTGTTTGCATAATGCGCCGGTGGAACTTGTGCTCGTCAAAATCCCGCATCAGCAATCCGCCGGCAAAGAAATCACCCAGCGGCGCGTCATAGCCCATGCGCGCGGAGAAGGTCTGGCTGGAATCCAGCATCAGCTGCTGTATGTACTCCGGGCCAAGGCCGACCACAAACTTCTGGAATGTCAGGGAAGCCTTGAATACGGGGCCGTACTTTTGATAGTTCCTGTGCAGTACCTCATAGGGATTGATAACGAAGCTGAACGTGTCTCCGATCAGCGGCAGGCCGTATTTTCCGGGAATATGGTCGAGTTGTTTGTTGTCCTTGAACCGGGTGTACTCGGGCAGGGCGAAATCCATGTTTGTCTCCGGTGCAGCGCAGCGCTATAAACTAATAGTTGTTAGTCTAGCATCCGGATTTTGGACCTGACAAGGGCCGCATCAGCGTTTGCCGGGCCAGTTTTCGCTATCAATGAAAGGGTAGAAGGCGAGTTCGATGCCCTCCTGGACATAATCCTCGTTCTCCAGCGTTTCCCGGCGACGGACATAGCGCCCCGAGGAGGATCGGCTGTCGATGGCCTGGGTGGCGTCGATGCCGCCACGACTTGCGAATACCCGTTTGAGGTCCATGTCGTAGATGCTGATCTGTATCGATGCCACATCGACCAGCATGGCCCAGTCGAAATCCGCGGAGACCCCGGTGCCGGGACCTTGCAGGGCTGGTTTGCGGGTGACGCCGTCCCAGCGGGCCAGATGCTGCAGGCCTCCGCTGAAGGATGCCTGCAATTCAACCAGGTCAGTGAAAATAAACGCATCGAGTCCGGTGCTGCGCATGTCATCGCGAACATTGTTCATGATCTGCACGAAAGTCTTCATATTGACCTTGCCGCTGGTGGGATCCGTCGGGTTGCCATAAATGCGGACAGCGGTATTCCAGCGTTGCTCAAACTCTCTTTGCGGCAGTACCTTGAATCCATTTTTTTTAAGGTAGGCACTGACGCTGGCATCGATGCGCGGGGCTTCCTTTTCCAGGTAGGTGCGCGAAGGCAAACCCAGGTTCACGTGGGCGATGACCACGGTCTTGATGTCGTCGCGATCAACCCGCGCCTGGTCTATTTCGTACGGGAATACGGTGGCGTTGTAGGTTGGCGTAGAACTGCACGCCAGCATGAGGCAGGCAAGGCTCGCTGTCAGGAGGTGGCGGTGCAGGGCACTGATTCGAAGCATGTTGTTTTCCGATCCGCTATAGTGGCTGGCATGTTAGCAAAATCTCAGGGGCGGCACAGCTGAAGCGGCTACAAAGACGTGTTTATGAAGAAGAGTCTGTAAAAACGTGCCTGTAAAACTGCATCACACACACAGTGGCGAAGGCCCTCCCGTGGTTTTGCTTCACGGCCTCTTCGGGTCGGGTAATAACCTCGGCGGGCTGGGGCGCGCGCTGCAGGATAGCCGATCTGTCTACGCGGTGGACCTTCCCAACCACGGCCGCTCCGGATGGCAGGGCGATGCGACCCTGGCAACGATGGCTGACAGCGTGGGTAACTGGATGTCACACCAGGGCATCATGCGCGCGCAGTTTGTGGGGCATTCCCTCGGCGGTAAGGTGGCCATGCAATTGGCGCTTGCGCAACCGCGACTGGTCAGCGCCGTGGTAGTGGCCGATATCGCCCCGGTGGATTACCCGCCGGGGCACGACAGTGTATTTGCCGCCCTGGACGCGGTTGCGGCGGGGCGCTGTGTTTCACGCAGTGCGGCGGCCGAATTGATGTCCGTACATTTGCAGGAGCAGCAGGTGATTCAGTTCCTGCTGACCAGCCTGCGCCGGGATGCGGACGGCCTGTACCGCTGGCGCTTCAACCTGGAAGGCCTAAAGCGCGGCTATGCCGCGGCGTGGGCCAGGCCCGGCGCGGCAGGCACTTATCCCGGGCCGGTGCTCTTCATCAAGGGCGGGGAGTCGAACTATATACGGGAGGAGCATCGCAGCCATATCCTCAGCCTGTTTCCACAGGCCACAATGAAGATCATGCCCGGCTGCGGGCACTGGTTGCACGCCGAGCGCCCAAGCCTCTTCAACAGCCTGGTGCGACGCTTTTTGCTGGAGCAGCCAAACTGAGGGGCGAGATGGTTGGCGGTGTCTGCTGGCGGCTGCTAGCGCCGCGAGATAAAGGACAGTAAGCTGGCGGCATTTTGAACAGGGGGCGCAATGTATTTCACCTTGGGGGACATCATTCTCGCCTTTATGTTCGGGGGGCTATGCCTTTATTTTCTCAGCGCCATACGGGTGCGGGAGCTGGCGGTGCAGGCGGTGGCAAAGGCGGGCAGGGAGGACGATTATCAGCTCCTCGACCAGGCGGTTCACATACGTCGGATGTCGCTCAGCCGCGACCCCCTCGGGCGCTGGCGGATCTGGCGTCAGTATCGCTTCGACTATAGCTATGACGGGGTCGAGCGGCGCCAGGGCCATGTCATCATGCTCGGCAAGCAACTACAGGCGGTGGTGGTCAGCGACCAGGCGCGCACCCTGCACTGACATCCCTCCTGGGCCGGGCCTGCGGCTCGCCTCCGGCGCGACGCCGAACACTGTCGCTCCCCGGTAGGGGCGCAGAACGGCTGCAGGTGATGCTTGTGCAAACACGTTGGTGGGGTCGAGTGCGCGATGGCAGCAGTGCCAATTCCCGGGCTGTGTGCACCGGCGTGGAAGCGGATTTCGGGGCGCAACTGGTGTGATTCATCGACATCGGGGCGAGAGTTTCTGTAACACTTTGCGGAAATTTTTTTCCACAGATTCTGTGGATAAGTCAGTGAATAAATTGTTTAACCGGGTCCGCGAGGCAGTGGTAGCCACGATTGTTACAGATTGGTTAAAAAATATACAATGGCAATATATCTATAATAAACAATAAGTTATGAGCTATTTATAAGGTTATGTATATGAAGCGACGCCTAAGCGTGTGATAGTTGTGTGACCATAAAATGGTGTGCATAACATTTGCAGATGTGCTACCGGGGGTAACCTTGCATGGGTATTTGGGAACACGTTACGCATAATCGAGGCGCGCCGGGAAACCGGAATTTCCGCAAGGTCTATTTCCGCAGCGTCTTCGTATTCGTCAAGTGTTTTTAGGCGTGTTACCGAGTTGTTACAGGGCGCGCATCACCACAGCTCGCCACTGTATATGCATCCACTGGTACATGTCTCACGGATTTCCACTTTGCTCAGTTGGGGCAGTCCGGGCTTCAGCTGCACCCAGATCCAGCGAGCGATATTTTCGCTGGTGGGGTTTTCCAGTCCGGGAATATCGTTCAGGTAGTAGTGGTCGAGTTGCTCGAGAATGGGGTTGAAAGCGGTCTTGAGGTCGGCAAAGTCCATCACCCAGCCCGCCGGTACGGTAACCTTGCCCGCGACGGACAGGCGCACCTGGAACGAGTGTCCATGCAGGCGCGCACATTTATGCCCCGGTGGAACATTGGGCAGGAGGTGGGCCGCTTCGAAGTGAAACTCCTTGTAGATTTCCATGTCTGTGCACTCACTTTACGCTGATCCCGCGAGGGTTTGGTCCCGAGCGAGGGGCGGACGGCCGCCCGCCCGCGCAGCTCCGGATTTTACTACTAAAATCAATGGCTTTAACAACGCAGGATTTTTTTTCGTTTTCCCGCCTCGGCATTTGACAGCAATGAAAGAATCTCTATAATGCGCGTTCTCGGTTCGGGGGTGATTAGCTCAGCTGGGAGAGCATCTGCCTTACAAGCAGAGGGTCGGCGGTTCGATCCCGTCATCACCCACCACTTTACCGAGAGTTTCTTACTGCCGTGGACCGGTAGTTCAGTTGGTTAGAATGCCGGCCTGTCACGCCGGAGGTCGCGGGTTCGAGCCCCGTCCGGTCCGCCATTGATTTTGTCTAAGGCCCTGTATTTTCAGGGCTTTCGTGTTTTTAGGGCATAGCTTTATACCTTTTTTTATACACTTTGGGTTGATGGTGGTCGAAGCTGCGCCTCGTGTCTGCAATCGGGTGATTAACAAATACGCGCCAGCCTCAAAAAGGCAGGGCCCGAGAGCAAAATCCGCAAAAGCTGCGGGCAAAAGTAGCGGCTAATTTTTGACGCCAAAACACACCCGTAGGTAATAGATAGCTCCGACATATTCCGACCAGTACTGTGGGCTGAACTTGGGCTCGAGGTACAGTATCTCGAGATTAGCTAGGTCAATCGACTTTTCTTCGATGATTTCCGAATTTTAGTCCGATTGTCGCCTCCCGGCAGCGTTTCCGCTATCCTCGGCGAGCACAGGGGGCATCATGCAAAAACCAAGAATGTTTGTCGCTTCATCGGTAGAGAGCCTCGATGTGGCGGACGCGATTAATGTCTATTTCGATCATGCGGCCGAGGTAACCGTATGGCGACACGGCTTCAAGCTCTCCACGGACAGTATCGCATCATTACAGGCGCGGGCTCTCGCCTCCGACTTCGCCGTGTTCGTATTTACTCCCGACGACGTAACGACCATCCGGCAGCATAACGAGCCGACTGTCCGGGATAATGTGCTGTTCGAGTTGGGTCTTTTCATTGGTGCAATAGGGAAAGAGCGTTGCTTTATTGTGAAGCCCCGGGGCGCCGACCTCCACATACCGACTGACTTGATTGGGCTCGCACCGGCAGATTATGACGGTAATCGTAGCGACGGAAACTTACCTGCGGCGGTCAACGCCCCGTGTACTCATATAAAGTCCCACATCGAGGAGCTTGGGATACTTTTGCCGGGCGCTCGGGAAAAGGTTGCATCCAAAAAACCAAAGTACTCTTACCCGATTGGCCCGTCGGAACATCTGTTGATGCTGAAAATCCTCGAGCATTCAATATGCGACCCCGATGGGGCTTCCATGTGGCGAGTTGTGGACGACAAGCAAAAGCGTTTCGATGCCGTGTCCTTGATCAAGCTCGAGCGTCTAGGGATGGTAGAACGAACCATCGTGGCCGAGATGAACGGGGAATATTATGCGCTATCGCTTACGGCCGACGGTACTGACTATCTGCTCGAGAACGAACAGGAAATACGACGTATTGATGGTGGCGAGCCCGAGGCTGGCAAGCCCCAAGACTTTGACAGCTTCGACGACGACATACCGTTTTAAATGGACGCACTCGAGTATCTCCACTCGCTAGTGCAAGCGAATGAGGGCGGCTGTCGGCTTATTGAGTCCGTAGCGCAGTTCGACGCCGCAGCCGACCATATTGTCGGCCTTATCGGTGATTCGTTCGCGCTCTATAGTGCCGGTCGATTCGCTACATCGGCCTTTCTCTCCATTACCGCTATTGAGGAAATCGCAAAAGTTCACGTCGGCAGCTTCAGCGACGGCGCCCATCGAGACGACGAGCAGAAAAACGCGTTTCGCAGCCACCAGTCTAAGCTCCACCTAGCGGCAATGCCGACCGTGGCTATGGGCAGTCGACTAAATGAGGCGCTCGGGGGGGGCGAGGTCGACCGCTTAATCAATTCGATGCAAAAGGGACGGCTCGTAAAGAAACGCGAAGCCGCGCTGTACTTCGAGAAACGCGGAGAGTCGATCATTTTTCCCTCGGACCGGATATCTAAAGACGACGCCCGAGGGCTCTTGCTGCTGGCGGTTGAGATATTCGACGACGCGCTCGTCGGGTCTACAAACCATTCGTTCGAGTTGTCGGAGCATACCGACGAAATATTCAGCACCGTTACTAACGACATTTTATAACCAAAGGATTTACCGGTAATAAAAGTCCTAATGTACCCTTGGCCTTGTGGCGCTTGCGGGTGCGACGCGTCACCAGGCCATGTCGATCAAGGATTGCGTGGATGGTGCCGGGGGCCGGTGGCTTGATCACCGGAAACTGTTTAATCAGCTTGTCACGGATCTTGGGTGCACCCCAGGTCTTGTGTTCCCGCTTGATCTGCAGGATGGCCTTCTCGACTTGGAAGGGGGTCTTATTTGGATGCCGGTAAGGACTTCGGGCCCGGTCCTCCAGACCCCTGATCCCCGCATCCTTGTAGCGGTTGAAGATCTTGTACCCGGTTTTGCGGGAGATACCAAACTCCCGACACATGGCTGCCATTTTCTCGCCATCTAACAGTCGGGCAACAAATCTGAGACGCTCATCCATACGATTACACTCTTTCCACGGCATCTGGAGTCCTCCGCCAAATACCTCAATTGTGTAACCTATGTGCCCGGCCCGGAATAAAGTGGAACCTGTGTGTCGGGAAGCTCAAGCGCTTGAAAAATAAAACTGAATTCAGGACAAGCTTTGAATTTGGTAAGTCTAAATATCTCGGTAAGTCCCTAGCAGGCTGCTGAAAAAGTCCCTCTGATGAGGGAAAATGGCGTAATTGCATAACCGAGGCCAACCCATGCGCGGTGATTACCAGGAAGGCGGTGACTTGTTCAGCTACGTATCGCTGGAGCAGCGTATTCCCAAACGCCACCCGATCCGCAAGATGCGTAAGCTGGTCGACGAGGCGTTGGCCAACCTGGACCCCGTTTTTGACGAGATCTACGCAGACAATGGACGCCCGTCTATCCCGCCCGAGCGACTCATCCGAGCTTCTTTGTTGCAGGTGTTCTATTCGATTCGCAGTGAGCGGCAGCTGATGGAGCAATTGGACTACAACCTGATGTTTCGCTGGTTTGTTGGGTTGAGTGTCGACGAGCCAGTGTGGAACCCCTCGACGTTTTCCAAGAATCGGGATCGGCTGGCGCAAGCGGATATCGGCCGCCGCCTGTTTGAAGAGATTGTCGAGATGGCCCGGCGGCGCAGCCTCACCTCGAACGACCATTTCAGCGTTGACGGCACCCTGATTGCGGCTTGGGCTTCTCACAAGAGTGTTCGCCGCAAGGATGGCTCGGACGATGATAATCCTGACGGTGTTGGCCGCAACGCGGGCCGTAACTTCCACGGTGAGAAGCGCAGCAACAAAACGCACGCCTCGCGCACGGATCCCGAGGCCCTGCTCGCTTCCAAGGGCCAGGGGATGGGAGCGCGCCCCAGTTATACCGGACACACTTTGATGGAGAACCGCAATGGCTTGCTCGTCGATGCCGAGCTTACGCTGGCCACCGGTAGGGCTGAGCGCGACACCGCCATTGATATGGCGACCGGATTGAGCAGTGGGGCGACCCTGGGGGCTGACAAGGGATACGACACCCGAGAATTTGTCGACGTGTTGAGATTCCTGGACATCACCCCGCATGTTGCCCAAAACCTGAAGCGTGCCGGCGGGTCTGCGATTGATGGTAGAACGACACATCATCCGGGCTACGAGATCAGCCAGCGCGTGCGCAAGCGGGTAGAGGAACCGTTTGGCTGGGCCAAGCAAATCGGTGGGCTCAGACAGACAAAGTTCAGGGGGCTGGCTCGGGTAAGACAGGACTTCCTGAGGGTGATGGCGGCCTACAATCTGGTGCGAATCAGGAACCTGCTGCCGGAGGCGGCGTGGTGAGGCGACACAGGGCCTCGAATGACGCCAGGAGCGGCTCTTGGAGAAGGTTGAGGTGTTGAAAGAAACTGCTATCGAAAAAATCGGCCTGGCGAGTTCAAACTGGCGACATCGCCAAGCATGCGATCCGCCGTTCACCCGACATGAGGCATGAAACAGCGTGAGAGTTGAATGCGCCAAAATCATGCCTTTTTCAGCAGCCTGCTAGTAAGTCCAAAACCCTCTGTAAGTCTTGCCTCTGACCGCATCGAAACCACCCCACAATTGGCGCATCCTGGCGGGCGGGTTATTCTTCTGGCATGGACACAAGTAGAGAAGCCAGAATTGAGCGCTAGGCCGAATACCTCGGTCGTGAGCTAAAGAAAGCCAGTCGTTTGGCGCTCTGGTTCGGCATCGCCATCGGGCTTGTTGCTGGACTGGCTTTGGGCTTTGCAATTGGGTACGGCCAGGGAAGCCCTAAGACAATTGTGATCCCGTTAGAGCGCGGTGAAAAATTTAGCGCAGTACAGCACTATAAATTTTTTTGTTGTCGGCGGGCGGTGAGGTGCAGCGGCTCCTACTGGGGGCTGGGTTCGGGTTTCTGGCGGGGATAGGGTGGTAGAACGTGTGCGACCGACGTCCCTTTCGACACTGATGGCACAGTTGCTTTAATACCTAGCGTCCATTTTTATAGAGACTTAGTCTCGCAAACTAGCTTCACGTGTCATGAGGTATTGTGAAAAAAATACTTTTCGGAGTACTGCTATTTTTAACTTTGGCTGCAAACGCGGCCGAAGTTGTCTTTGAAGGTTTCCCTGTTAAGAAAATTGAAACCAATGAAAATTCATCAAATACCAGCCTGCTGACCACGGAGCAAGCGTCCGAATATAAAGTTACCATTATTCAGGATGGGGAAAATTATTACTGGGCAACAAGAGGCAATCTGCAAGTTATTCCCATGCAGTCTGGTTCCTACGTTACATTTCTGGCAAGTAATGGTGCAGGCTATGTCCGCACTTTAATACCGGAGGCTCGCAATATGTTTGAGAAAATGTCTCCGGAAGAACAAGCAAATCAGTATTTGTATTTCGAGCATATCGTTCATCAAATGGGTTCGATTACTTACTATGGCCGGTAAAACACATACGACGTAAATCGGCTAAACGCCTCCGGGGCTGGACTCGGCTTCCCGGTGGGACTGGGGTGGTACATCCACTTGTTTGGACCGATGTCCGCCACTATATGGGCATAGTGTAAATGTCACATTTTTTTACACTTGGTAGCATGGCTCACCGAGACGCTGTTTTAAGTCATTGAATTTATTGTACTGGCATAAAACTTGCTTTTTCTCGGATGGTGCGATTGTCGAGCACTAATGCAGTCCTATTTAGAGGAAAAGATATAAAAACACCGATTGGAGAGAGATTTATGAGACTTTCTTATTTCGTTGGCGCTTCACTGGGTGCAATTTTAATTTCAGCAGCCTCTCAAGCAGCAACCCTCATAGGAGATGAGGTCGAATTCAAAGGCTGCTATCCAACAAGTGATGCCTGTACAGCTACCACGAATTACTTGGTCGGGAGTTCTGACAACTACATTTACGGAGTTTCGAGTACGTCCATTGAAGCGAGTAGTGTCAATGTGACTCTACTCGGCGGACCTGCCCCAGCTACTTTCAATGGCATTGTCATTTCGGATATTGATTGGGTGGGTGAACCGAATCTAGTAATTAAAGGTGCAACGCTGCAGAACAATACTTCCGTCGGCATTGGTCCGGAAGACATCTCATTTGATGACCATACGCTATGGATCAATGTGGAGGGGGCTGGGCCCGGGAACTTCACCGTCCAATTGACGACCGTTCCCATTCCTGGTGCAGTCTGGTTATTTGGATCTGCCCTGCTCAGTTTGGTAGGCTTAAAGCGCCGACGCGGATAAACAGAACTGTTGGTTTACAGCCCCGTCAGACAATCCTCGGGGCGCTGTAAACCTCATCCGCCGACAATTCTTGCAGGGCGGAATATACGCCTTGCTCGATTAATGCCTGGCCTTGTGCAATATCTTCAATGCCCACTAGCTGCGGGGCAAGTTTCGTCGGCAGGGACAGCAGATTAGCCCGCATATTCGCGTAGTCATTGCCAACAATTTCGGCAACCTCCTCCACTTCGATCAGCTCGCGCTTCATCTTTGCCGCTTCCAGCTCGGTCTTGTTTGCCTGGAAGTGCGCCAGTCTTGCGCGTTCCGCAGTCAGGTCCAGGTTATCGCTTTCAGTCGGACAAATGTACAGCATCGGCAGGGCCACAGTTGATTCATACAGCATTGCGCCCTTGCGCCCTTTCTCTGCGGGCAGGTCAGCCATTTGAAGGTAGAAAGCAGGTATAGTCTACCGTGCAAATCCCGGGTCAAATTTGGATGCAAATCAACAGGGGTGGCGGCTTTGCCGTGGAATCAGTGGCAGCATTCGCGTGGAATGGGTGGCAGGCTTCGTCTGGAATCAGTGGCAGGCTTGCTCCGGAATACGCATAGCTGTCCTCATTGAGCGCTGGGGATCGTCCGAGTGCTGCCCGTTCGACTCCGATTACGGACCATCCCGCTAACTCCAGGCTAAAACGCACCGCGCTTTATTTTGTCCAGTTCCGGGGTATTTTTCAGGAACTGTGAAATACCCGCAAGATTTCAATTCGTTCCAGTCGAGGTCTTACACGATACGGAACGATGTAGCGGGTATCTGGCACAACGAGCTCGCGAGTACCGTAAATGCGACCTGGGTGGCCAAGAGCAGGATTATCAGCCACACAAATTCTCGTATACCCTCGATAATTGTTCCCGAGGGGCTAACCGGTTTGTGGCGCTTTCATTGCTCATCCCCGCCAAGCCGGCTGATCAAATGCCATACCGGGCACATAAGCAACGTCGTAGTCGCTCACACGACAAGCCCTGGCCATTAGAGATCGTATGGCCGAAGACTTGAGTAGCCGTTAACGTATCGACACTTACCGGCAGATTCTCCGGCTGAACAGTAAATAGTTCGATCACTCTGTCGCACCCGAACGGGCGGCAGATTTGTGCTGACTGGACAGGTCTTCCTTCGCTACCATAGGCCGTTCCAATGAAGGACCTGTAAGATTAACAAGCATAGGGAGGGATGCATGGCGAGGTTTTCCGGGAAAGGGTTTGTGGTAACAGGCGGTGCCAGCGGCATCGGCGAGGCAACAACCCGAAGTCTTGTCGCGCAGGGCGGCCGTGTTGTAATCGCCGATATCCAGGAAGAGTTGGCGATGGCGCTGGTGGCTGAACTTGGCGACAGCGTACGGTTCCACAAAATGGACGTCACCAAAGAACAGGAAATTGTCGCAGCGATAGACCTGGCGGTGACGGAGTTTGGCCAACTGGATGGCATGGTTAACAACGCCGGCATTATCGGTGCGATTGGTTCCATCATGGATACCAGTGCGGAAGCCTACGATTTTACCATGTCGATTTTATCGCGGGGTGTGTTCCTGGGCATCAAGCACGCCGGACGGGCGATGAAGCCCAATGGGTCCGGCGCCATAGTGTCCCTGGCCAGCACCGCGGGAATCAAGGGGGCGGAAGGGCCCCATGTCTACACGATGGCCAAGCACGGCGTGGTGGGCCTGACCAAGTCCGCGGCCAGCGAATTCAGTGCCTTTGGGGTGCGTGTCAACGCGGTCGCACCCGGAGGTACCGTGACCCCTATGACCAGCGCCCTGACCGATAACGATGTTGAACTGATAACCAGCAATATCGCGGCGGGGTCTCCTCTGGGCATAGCCTGTATGCCGCAGGATGTTGCCAATGGCATCCTGTTTTTGCTGAGTGAAGAGGCGCGCTATATCACTGGCCACACGCTGGTCATCGATGCCGGCTTGACCACCGGTGGCATCGCTCCGCCATTTTATTCCCAGGACGCGGAAATTATGCTGCACGCGGGCCAGCGGCGAAACGGCAGCGACAGGACCGCCGGCTGATCCGGAAATCAGCCTTTCTTGTAACGCGCCGCGCGATCATAGACTGCATCGTCGCGGCGGCTACCCAGTAGCGAGTCCGGTGCGAGTTCGAAGTAGGGGTCGTTGGTGGGCCTTGAATGGCTCCAGTCTACCAACTCGGAGCGATAGGCAAACTTCCAGCCCCCGTCGCTCAGCTCGTAGCGGTCCAGGTAGCGCCCGGCAATAATGATATCCTCGAAGCCGTTCCCGGTTTTCACCTTGTGGTAGGCGTTGAAATAAACTTCGCCAAAGGCTTCATCGCCCTCGATTTCCAATAGAATATTGCCGACCATATGCTGGTTGGCGGTATGGTCCTTGAGAGCCCCCAGCGCAAAGTCGATAAAGGCGTTGGCACTGCCATTCATAAAGCCGTATTCACACCATGCATCGGCGGTGAACAGTGATCTGAGCAGGACGTCGTCCCAGCGATCCAGTCCGCGCATATACAGGTAAATCAGCTCGGTGATGTCCTGCTTGGCGACAAGGCTTTCAATGGTGTTGGTCATGTACGCAAGCTCCTGCTTACAGGTTTCCAAACAGCTCATAGCTGGGGTCCGGTTCGCCCTGGGCGCCTTTACTGAGCGCGCCAAAGGCGTCGCCTGAGCGCTCGTCGTCCACGGCGACCCGGTGACACCAGTCCATTACCACCCTGCGGTGGCTTATTTTCCATTGTCCGTCGCGACGCTCCAGTTGATCGAGGTAGCGTCCGGCGAATGCCAGTTCCTGCACCGCGCCCAATAAGAGGTGGCGGGCACAGACGTAGGTTTCGGTGCTGGCCCTGTCCCCGTCCAGCGCGACCAGGGTCTGGCCCAGCAGGTGCTGGGTGAGCTCAAACTGGGAGGAGAGGGCGGGGCCGATAATATCTGCGAACTGGTGAGCGCTCCCCTTGAAGGCGCCGTAATCCACCTCGGCATCGGGCCAGTAAGCCTGTTTCAGCAAGTCCGGGTCGAGACGGTCCAGGCCACGGCTGTGCGTGTACAGAATGTCCCTGATTGCTTCGCGCTGCGCGAGGGCCTCGATTGTGGGTGGGGTGCCGGGTGATGCCTTCATGTTAGTCGGTTTCCTCGATGATCATTTCGGGTTCAGTTGTCTTTAAGGTTTTCGCGTCAACGATAATGGGACGCGAAATAAAAAACAATCAGAACTGACTTTTATCAAATAGAAGGATGTTCGTCCAAACAAACGTGAGGGTGCATAGCTCGCCATATCCGCAGCCCGGTGCCTAGGACTTATTCCTATCCTTCTCCAGAACCGGCTGGTAACCCCAGTCCCTCACGCCCCTTACCGTTTGATCAATTTCGTCATCGGGGACTTTAAGTATCTGTAATGCACTGGCGCCGAGACGCAGGCTGGCCTCGATCATTTCCGGGTACGCATGAATCGCACCGGCATCTTGCAGACGCGTGCTGGACTCGAGGTCCCGCGCGCGAACAATCACCGGCACTTGCGGGCAGACCCTGCGCAGATAGGAGAGTGTAGCCAAAGCGGCCGCAGCGTCGTCAATCGTGATGACCACCAGGGATGCCCGCTCCACATGGATTGCGGTCAGCAAACCCGGTTCGGTGATGTTGCCGAAAAATACCTGATGCCCGTCTGCACGGCCCTGAGCCACCCGCCCGGCATCGCTGTCAACCGCCACGAAGGGTATTCCGCATGAGTGCAATAGCACCGCCAGGGTATGCCCCACACGCCCATAGCCACCGATTATCACCAGCCGCTCAGGGACGTCCTTAAGACTGCCGGAGGACTGAACCTCGGTATCAGATTTTTTCACCAGGCGGTTGACTATCTGTCCGTTGAAACGAATCAGCACGGCACCTGCGACCATGGACAGCAGTACGGAGGTTATGGCGACCTGGCCGAGTTGTATACTCAGTACCCCGGAGTCAAGCGCTATGGCTATAAGCGCCAGGCCAAACTCGCCACCCACGCTCAACACCAAGCCCGTGCGCCACGCTACACGCTTATCCGCAGTGGTCCGGCGTACCATAAGCGCGACAACGAGAGTCTTGCTTATCAGAATCAGTAGCGCGCCCAGTACGGTCCATTGCCATATGGGAGGGATCGAAGCCGGATCGAAACGCATGCCAATGCCAATGAAGAACAGACCCAGCAACACATCGCGAAAGGGGCTTACACTGGCCTCAACCTGGTGGCGGAACTCGGTTTCCCCCAGCATCATACCTGCGAGAAAGCCACCGAATGCCAGCGACAGGCCCAGGCTATTGGTGGTCCAGGCCGCGAACAGGGCGACCAGCAGAATCGCCAGGGTGAAGGTCTCCAGGGACCTGCGCCTTGAAACAAGGTGAAATAGCGGCCCGAGTAACCAGCGCCCTGCGAAAAAGACCAGCACAAAGGCGAGAACGGCTTTTGCCAGGGCCCACGCGACCGTTGTTGCCAGCACATCCGCCGCCACCGACATGCCGAGCACGGGAATAATCACCAGAAACGGGACTGCCGTGACGTCCTGAAAAACGGACATGGCCAGTCCGAGTCGGCCATGCTGACTGTTTTCTTCGCCCTGCTCGGTCAGCAGGCTGGAGATGATGGTTGTGGAAGACTGCGCAAACACGGCCCCGAATACAAACGCGGCCGCCACCGGCAGCCCCGCCAGCCACACCACGGTACCGGCCGCCAGAGTTGTGAATGCGACCTGTCCGGTTCCCAGACCAAGAATCTGACCGCGCAGCGCATTCAATTCGGGGATGGAGTAGTTGAGCCCGATGGTGAACAGCAGAAAGACAACGCCGAATTCTGCGAGTGTATGCAACTCGGGCATGGAGACCACGGGACCCATCGTATAAGGGCCAAGCACCACGCCCACCAGCAAGTAGCCCAGGCTGGTTGGAATATGCAGCCGCTGGAACGTGACCACGATGGCAATCGCAACAGACAGGAGAAGGAGAATTTGTGCCAGATGTTCCATTTTGATTTCGTATCCGCTGCGAGACCTGCAGTCTCTGTCTGGCACGCACAACGACACGAGCCTGGCAATCCATAATGGCCCGGGCAGCTGTTCAGTTACCCGGAGTACTAATGGCGTGAAAGAAAAACGATAGCATGGTAACTGGACCGCAAAAAAGGGGGCAGTCCCGATTTAGCTGGCACTGAAGCGAGCCTGCGCCCGGGGGAGACGGCCGCGCGACTCCTGTTCAGGGCGTCGTCCCGGCCGTCCCCTCCGGTTTGCGTATACTGAATGACCACGTTGACCTTCGCGAGTTGCATGACGCTCGAGGCTCGCGCGCGATGCAGGCGCTCAGGCCGCAGCAGTGGGTAGCGTCAATCGCACCCGCAGGCCGCCAGTCGGTGATGATTCGAGATCGATTGACCCATGGTAAAGCTCAACGAGGTCTTTCACGATCGCCAGACCCAGGCCCGTCCCCGGCACCTGCTCATCTGCGCGCATACCTCGAACCAGCACACTCTGGCGCAGCTCCGGCGCCAATCCTGGGCCATCGTCATCAATCAGCACAGTCAGTGTCTTGTCGTCACTATGACAATTTATGTCTACACAGTTACGCGCCCATTTCCAGGCATTGTCCAGCAGATTTCCCAGTATTTCCTGCAGGTCCTGTTCTTCGCCGCAAAATACCGGCTCGACGTCACCTGTGCCCAGTGAGGCATTTATATTTTTGTCCCGGTGAACATGGTTCATCACGCGTATCACAGACTCCACAACCGGCCGAACCCGGCTGCGCAGGCCGGGAACGCCGGAACTGCCAGCCGCACGCGCCCGTGCGAGGTGATAGTTCACCTGGCGTTGTGCCGCGGCGACCTGCTCTTTAACCAGTTGGGGTAGCTGGGGGTCGGGACGGGTTGCGGCATTCGCCAGTACCGACAGCGGGGTTTTCACCGCGTGCGCCAGGTTTCCCGCCTGGATCCTGGCATGCGCCACAATGCGAGCGTTGTGTGACAGCACCTCGTTAAAGTCGTCTACCAAAGGCTGTACTTCTGCGGGGAAACTGCCCTCGATGCCTTGTGTAGTGCCGTCGCGCAGTTCCGCGAGTTCCCGCCGCAAGTGGCCCAGCGGCCGCAGGCCAATATATACCTGGGCGATTGCAGCAGCCAGAAGCCCCATACCCAGAACGCCCAGCGACCACATCAGCATACCGTTGAAGCGCTCTGCCGGCTCGGTGATCAGATCCGTAGTCGCTGCGACCATCAGGCGATAGGATTGCTCGGGCTGCTCGGCTGGCGACACAATCCTCTCGATGAGCCCGAGCTGTGCACCGTCCGAGGTCTTTATCTGATACTCATGGATATCACCGTCAATGGGCGTATCGTCGGGGACGATTAGTAAATCGTCCCACAGCGAGCGCGAGCGGAGCGCTCCAGGAACGGGGCTTTGATGCGAGTTCCCCAGGCTATCGATCTGCCAGTACAGGCCCGACAACGGCCGCCTCAGGCGGGGGTCACTCAGGGGGGCGGACAGAAATGGTATTCCGGCCTGGTCAATTGCCAGGTTCGCTGTCAGTTGGTCCAGTTGGATCACCAGCCCCGCCCGGAATTGCTCGGCGACATGCCGGCGAAATAACTCTGCCAAGCCCCAGCCGGCAATGGCGATCGTGGCCATGATCCAGATCAGGGTCCCCACGAGCAGGCGGATACGCAGGGAGCGTGACGGCTTCAATAAGGGTCTTAGTCGGGGCATACCAGGCGATAACCAAGTCCGCGGGAGGTGTGTATCAGGTCGGCCGGAAGCTTCTTGCGCAGGCGTGCTATGAACACTTCAATGGTGTTGGAGTCGCGGTCAAACTCCTGGGTGTAGATGTGATCGATCAGCTCGGTGCGGGTCACAAGTTCGTCTTTGTGGTGCATCAGATAGGTCAGGACGCGCAGTTCGTGGCCGGTCAGCGACACCCCTCGGCCGTTTACGGTAATACGGCCGCTGCGCGTGTCCAGGGTGACCGGGCCACAGATGATCTCTGTGCTCGCCAGGCCCGAACTGCGACGAATCAGGGCCCGGATGCGCGCCAGCAACTCTTCCATGTGGAATGGCTTGGTCAAATAATCGTCTGCCCCGGCGTCGATCCCGTCTACTTTCTCATGCCAGGTATCGCGTGCGGTCAGGATCAGCACCGGCATATTGCGTCCCGCGGCTCGCCATCGCTTGAGTACGGTGAGACCGTCCATCTGTGGCAGGCCGAGATCGAGCACCACGGCATCGAATGCCTCAACGTCACCCAGGTGATGCGCATCGACGCCATTGTCAGCGGTATCCACGGCATAACCGGCTCCCGCCAACTCTTTGGCGAGCTGCGTCGCCAACAGGGGATCGTCTTCCGCGAGCAGGATGCGCATCAGTGCCTGGGATCGGACTGTGTGGCGCGTTCGATCTCCCGGCCCTTGATGCCAAGCAGGGTGCCGTCACCGGCGTTGAGCTTTAACTTCGTGAGGGCGCCGCTGGATCGCAGTAGCTCGATTTCGTAGACCCAGAGGCCGTCGTCGCGCTCGAGTTCCACCTCGATAATTTGCCCGGGATAGTCGCGCTCTACGCGCTCGATGATGCTGCGCAAGGGCATTATTTCTCCGGCTTCCAGGGCGCGGCGGGCGCGATCGTGATCATCGTCGTCCGCCATTGTCAGCGAGATAGCCGACCAGGAGAGAAACACCGCGACCAGACAGGCTAACACTTTACGAGCTGGTGCCATGGGGGCAGGTCTCCTGTTTCATGTCGCATATAAATCCCAGTATAACGGCGCGCAGATGAACGGTATATGAACAGGGCCTTCAGGGTTGGTTCAGGTGGCTTCGGCCAAACTGTTTACACGGTGGTTGCTCTGGCCACCTACTACAAACCAAATGGAGAATACGTTAATGAAAATTTCACACGCAATGCTTGTACTTGCCATCACCGCCGCTGCCACCAGCGGGAGTGCGCTGGCGGTCACAGACTCCGGGAACCAAAGCAAGGTGTCTACCGAGACCTGGCTCACGATTCCCGCGATCTATGACAAGCTGATAGCCGCCGGATACAGCGATATCACGGAGATCGAGCGCGAACACGATGGTTACGAGGTGAAGGCTATCGGGCCCGACGGGGAACGAGTGAAGCTCGACGTCGATCCGATAACGGCAGATGTGCTCAAGTCTCGCAAAAAGCACGACGATTGAGGCAGCGACAGGATCTGGCCGATGGGAGTCGCCGGCGATAGCGAAAAAGCATTTTCGGTGTATACTTACCGCATGCCACTTTCCACGCCACTATCATCCATATCCTCGCCAGTGCTTATGCTGGTAACGGGTCGTTTTTCCGCCTTTCCCTCTATTGGCGGCTGAATCCGCCCGGATTCAGTCGCCAGTAATTCAACTGCTTATTCTGGGTTTACTTCTTGAGAGGAGAGGGTATGTTGCCCCTGCGTTCTGTACTTATCGGTCAACGAGATCGGGATCGAATTTACGCATTGCTGTGCAATGCCAATACTAAAGACGGCGGTTATCTATTTGATGAGATCGACGCTGCCACCGTTGTGCCCGATCATATGTTACCTGCCGATGTGGTCACCATGCATTCGACAGTGAGCTTTGTCGATCTCGATACCACAGGGGTTTCGACGGTAACACTGGTTTACCCGCACGAGCTTGCACAGTTCCCGAACAGTGTATCGATTCTCGCGCCCGTCGGCGCCGCCCTGATCGGGCTGCAGGTCGGGGAGGTTATAGAGTGGCCCCTGCCCAATGGGCGGAGCCGGAAGCTGCAAGTCGTTGCGGTGGAAGCGCCATGAATGCCCGTTTGTCTCGCGAGTCACTTTTGTGGAACCGGGTGTTGGTGATTTCCGAATCCATGGACGAACCGGATTGTTCCGTCGAGCACATCGCCAATATGCTGTGCGGCCTGGAGGAGGGGTTTGCCGGTGCATTTGATCCGGCGGACGACTTTCCCGAGTTTGCCACGCACCGCCTGTGCCGCTCCATGCGGCAACTGCTGGACCGGTTGGCGGAGCGCCCGGCACCCGAGTGACGACGAGTCGAATCAGCCCCGTCCGTTCCCTTGGTGATGCCCCCGTAAAGGCGGTGCTGGTATGATAGCCTGTTATGCCACATCTGGTGATGTCCGGGCTGGTGACTCTACACCCTGTGTCCGGTCGGGCACCGATTATCAAGGAACAGTGAGGCTGACTTGCGAATTCTGACGGAAAGCGTGTCTGGACTACCACGAACCAACGTTGCCGGATTGATGCCCTGGCGGGCTTTGGTCCTGATTGTGATTTTGCTGTTGCTTGGTCCCGGTATGCAGCTTCGGGCTGCGGCCCAGCAGGCCGGCACCGGGGCGGCCGTCCCAACGCCTGCGATTCGTCCGATATTGAGAGAGTTGGTGGAGTACGATGAGTACACGGGACGCTTCGCGGCGGTAAACCGGGTGGAGGTGAGGGCAAGGGTCAGCGGCTACCTGTCCTCTGTTGAGTTTGCAGAGGGGCAGCCGGTCAAGGCGGGCGATCTGCTCTTTGTGATCGACCAGCGGCCATTCAAGATTGCCGTAATGGCAGCGCAGGCCGAACTGAACGAAATGGTTGCCGGGCTGGAACTCACCAAAACCGAGGCGGATCGGGCGCGAACGCTACGCAAGAGTCTCGCCATTTCGCAGGAGGACATGGACCAGCGAGTGCAGGCCCAGGTGGTGGCGGCTGCCCGATTGTCGCAGGCCGAGGCAGCCCTCGCACGCGCCAAACTCAATCTTGAGTTTACCGAAATCCGTGCGCCAATCTCGGGTCGTATAGGCCGCCGCAGGCTCGATGTTGGAAATATGGTGATCGGCGGCGATGTGCAGAGCACTTTACTGGCTACCATTGTCCAGGAAGACCCGATTCATTTCTATTTCGAGGTCAGCGAGGCTGACTTCCTGCGCTATGCGCGGCTCAGTCAGGCGGGAGCAAGACCGGCGTCTCGCAACTCGCCCAATCCCATCAGTGTCAAATTGCTGGATGAGGAGGCGTACGTACACCACGGTGTAATGGATTTTGTCGACAATGAACTGAACGCCACCACCGGCACGGTAATCGGGCGGGGCTTACTCCCGAATTCGGATGGCCTGTTGCAGCCGGGGTTGTTCGGCCGCGTGCGTCTTCCCGGGAGCGGTCTGCATGAGGTGGTGCTGGTGCCGGACGCCGTTATTCAGTTTGACCAGTCCAGACAGTTTGTCTATGTCATCAACCCCGAGGGTATTGTCGAACGCAGGTGGATTACGGTCGGCCCGATCGCAGAGGGCTTTCGCATCGTGCGCGAAGGGCTCATAGGTGATGAGTTGGTGGTCGCGGATGCATTTCACCGTATCCGCACCGGCACGCTGGTGACACCACGGCTTGACGAAGCGCCAACAGGGAATAACTGAGGGTGGGCTTTACCCATTTTTTTGTAGACCGGCCAATCTTTGCGGCGGTCCTGTCGATATTCATTACCCTGTTCGGGGCGCTCGCCTACAACAGCCTGCCGGTCAGCCAGTATCCCGAGGTGGCGCCGCCCACTATCCAGGTTCGGGCTTCCTATCCCGGCGCGACCGCGGAGATAGTCGCGGATGCCGTGGCAACACCGTTGGAACAGGAGATCAATGGTGTTGAAGGCATGCTTTACATGCAGTCTCAATCCACAGGGGATGGTCAACTTGTATTGACCATCAGCTTCGCCCTGGGCACAGACCTGGATCAGGCCCAGGTGCAGGTGCAGAACAGGATAGCGATCGCGGAACCCCGTCTGCCGGAAACTGTCCGCCGGCTCGGGGTCATAGCGCGCAAGAATTCACCGGATCTGTTGATGGTCATCAACCTCTACTCTCCCGATGAGACATATGACCTGCTCTACATAGCTAACTACGCGGTTTTGCATTTGCGCGACCCGCTGTCGCGGATCAACGGGGTCGGGCAGGTACGCCTGCTGGGCGCCAGTGAATACGCGATGCGTATCTGGTTGGACCCGGACCTGGTCAACGCGGTCGGATTGACAGCCGGAGATGTGGTGCGCGCATTGCGTGCCCAGAATCTGCAGGTGGCGGCGGGGGTGCTCAATCAGCCGCCGGGCCATGGCCCGGAGGCGTTTGAGATTGGCGTCCAAACCCAGGGCCGCCTGATACAGCCCGAAGAATTTGGCGAGGTGGTGATACGCTCCACGGAAGGGGGCAGCATCGTGCGACTGCGCGATGTTGCCCGCATCGAATTGGGTGCGCGTAGTTACGCCTCCGGGGGCTTTCTTGGAAAGCAACCTGCCATCGCCTTGCCGATAGACCAGCGCCCCGGCACCAATGCCCTGGAAACGGCCGATAATATCCAGGCCGCCATGGCGCGCATGTCCGAGGATTTTCCACCCGGGCTGGAATACTCGATCGCGTACAACCCTACCGAATTTGTGCGCGACTCGGTCGATGCCGTGAAAGTGACAATATTCGAAGCGGTGGCGCTGGTAGTGCTCGTGGTTGTCCTGTTTCTACAGAGCGCCAGGACTGCGCTGATTCCCATACTCGCAATACCGGTTTCGCTGGTAGGCACATTTGCGGTGATGGAGTTGTTTGGCTTCGGCCTGAACAACCTGACCCTGTTCGGGCTGGTGTTGGCCATTGGCATCGTGGTCGATGATGCCATCGTGGTGGTGGAAAACATCGAGCGCAACCTGCACCTTGGGCTAACACCCCGGGAGGCGGCCCACAAAACGATGGATGAAGTAAGCGGGGCCCTCGTGGCCATAGCCCTGGTGCTGTCCGCGGTGTTCATTCCAGCGGCTTTCGTGAGCGGCATCGCCGGTCAGTTTTACCGGCAATTCGCACTCACAATAGCCTCGGCAACCATTATCTCAGCTGTGGTGTCTCTAACATTGAGCCCGGCGCTGGCAGCGCTGATACTCAAGCCACCTGTTGTCCTGGAGCCTGGCGCGCGTCCGTCCGGTTTCCTGCGTCAATGCTTTTATGCCTTCAATCGCGGGCTCGACCGGTTTGCCGGCCGTTACGCCGGCGTGGTGGGGGTGATGGTACGGCGCGGGGTTCTTGTGGGGTTGATTTATCTCGCGCTGATCGGCCTGACGGCGGTGCAATTCAACGCAGTTCCCGGTGGTTTTATTCCCGACCAGGACCAGGGCTACGCACTGGTCGCCCTGCAGTTGCCGCCCGGGGCGGAATTGGAGCGCACGGAGCATTGCGTTGCCGAGGCCGTCGACAAACTACTTGCGATAGACGGAGTGGCTAATACAATCGCATTTATGGGCTTTTCTGCGGTGAATTCCTCCAGCGCACCCAACGTGGCAACGATCTTTGCCTCCTTCGCCCCGTTTGAAGAACGCGAGGCGCAGGGGATGCACATCGACGACCTCATGGCGCAGATACGCGCAACCATGGCAACGATCGAGGGTGCCCGGACACTGGTGGTACGCCCGCCGCCGGTGCGGGGTATCGGCAATGCCGGCGGATTTCGCATGATGATCGAAGACCGCAGCGGGCGCGGTCTGGAAATGCTGCAATCCGCAACCGCGGACATGGTCGAGGCGGCAAATCAGCAGCCCGGCCTGGCCGGTGTTTTTACTCTGTTCGAGAACCGCACGCCACAACTCTATCTCGACATCGACCGGGTTCGAGCACAGCAGCTTGGCGTTCCTGTAGACAGCGTGTTTGAAGCTCTGGAAGTCTACATCGGGTCCAGCTTCGTCAATGATTTCAACTATCTCGGGCGCACGTTCCAGGTGACCGCACAGGCAGAAGCTGCCCACCGCCGCTCGCCCCGCGACCTGCTCAACCTGCGAACCCGAAACCAGTTGGGTGAGGCGGTACCCCTGGGTTCGGTTGCTACCGCGCAGTTCCGCACGGTTCCCTATCGTGTGGAACGCTACAATCTCTATCCCGCGGCATCGGTTTTCGGCAGCCGCGCACCGGGGACGAGCTCTGGCGAGGCCCTGGCGGCGATGGAGGCGCTGGCGACAGAGCGCTTGCCCGATGGCCTCGGTTTCGAGTGGACCGATCTCGCTTACCAGCAAAAGACGGCTGGTAGTGTCAGCATCGGGGTTTTTGTACTGGCGGTCCTGTTCGTTTTTCTTGTACTGGCAGCCCAGTACGAAAGCTGGCTGCTGCCGCTGGCTATTGTGTTGATCGTACCCATGTGCATTCTTTCGGCGATGTTTGGCGTATGGCTGACCGGCTGGGACAATAACGTGCTGGTGCAGGTGGGCTTGATAGTTCTCGTTGGACTGGCGGCCAAGAATGCGATCCTGATCGTGGAATTCGCGCGCCAGGAAGAGGCGTCTGGCAAGACCCGGTTCGACGCCGCCGTCAATGCGGCCCGTCTGCGCCTGCGGCCGATCCTGATGACTTCACTGGCCTTCATTCTGGGGGTGGTGCCCCTGGTCTTTTCCAGTGGACCCGGCGCCGAGATGCGCCAGGCCCTTGGCGTGACGGTATTCTCGGGAATGCTGGGTGTGACAGCGTTCGGGCTGTTATTCACACCGGTGTTCTACGTACTATGCAGCGGATTCGCGCGTCGCAAATCCTCGGTCACCGAGCCCCAACCGGCTCAGCTTAAAGATCAGTCCCAGCCGTGACACGCTGCAAAATATCCCGCGCCATTCCCCACTGCCGGTCTGTCCCGAAAAGTTAAAGTCCGTGTCTCCAATGCTCAAGCATTCGACATGTTAGTAACGTACTGTTGTAATGATCGGCTGACCAACAACCGGAGGAGGAGGCCGACGGAAGCACTTTCCGCCAGGGAGTTCGTATCGAGACCTGGCAAACCGGGCCATCGTACCAGCGCGCCCGGGACTACCCCGCAACATCTCCAGCCTCAGCCAGCGCGGCTACCACAAGCCGCGAAATATAGACCATCAGGGCCAGGCACACTAGAAAACCCGAAACCGTAACAACAGTATGTGTCATCGAGTGTTCGCTGACGTTGCCCGCAACCTTGCCGAGGTGCATGGCCATGTAGCCAAAATAGACTTCACAGAACAAACCGGGAATCATCCCGGGGATCGCCCCCAGGAAGCTTGAAAACCGTGTATTCGAGGCGCCGGCCAGGTAACTGACCGTCACCGGGCTGATCGGGGCCAGACGCAGGAGGAGTTGCAGGCGCAGCCCGCCCTTGTTCGCTACGCGTTCAATCGCCTGCAGCTTGGGTCGCCGCTGAAGCAGCGCCAGGATTCGCGGCCTCAGCAGTTTGCGTGCGAGGCAAAAATCCAGCAATGCGGCGATGGTCGCGCCCACCAGGATCAACGCCGTCCCTTGCGCCAGCCCGAATAGCGCACCTGCCGCGATGGCGAACAAGGTGTCTGGCACGAATAGTGAGGTGAATACGACTATCAAACCGACAAAAACAAGTATGCCCAGGATACCGTGCCCCGCAATCCAGCCTTCCATCGCCACCAACTCGGCGCCGGCGTGGCGGCCAAACCATACAATTCCTGCCAGTACGACCAGGCCGGCCAGCAGTTTGTAGTCAATGGAAACACGATTCAGTGAATACGCCGCTTTATGCATCTTACTCAACTTCCCAGCCCCGATGGGCGCCTGCGCCTGTACACCAGTTCGATTGCGAAAGACGCTACTACCATACCCAACAGAATCCACAGGTGGTTGCGGGTAGCCGGGTTCTCATCCACCTCGACACACAGTATGACCAGGGCGAAAGCGGTGCTTATCGCGGCCAAAACGGATATCCATGTATGCCCACCGGTTTGTTTAGCCAGGCGCACGTTGGCGATATTTACCGCCATGAAAATAAGCAAAAAGCCGGCGCTGCCCATGGTTGCAATCGCCTCCAGTGGAACGAAATTGGCCACCAGCAGCGCCAATGCCGCGGTTATCAGCGCTCCCGCAATGTACTCACCGCGATAACTTCGCTCCAGGCTCCGCGGCAGCTCTCCGCTACTGGCAATAATATAGGCGAGCCGCCCGGTACCGTAAAAGGTCGCATTGATTGCCGAACTGGTCGCGAGCAACGCCGCGATCGCGATTGCGATAAACCCCGCCCGTCCCATAAACTCCTGGGCCGTCGCGGACAGGGCGTGACTACTGACCGCCGCCACCTGGACAAATCCGAGATGCCCGACCACAACCATTGCGATCAGCACGTAGAGTGTTATCACCAGCAGCACACCGCCGATGTAGGCGATGGGCAGGGCACGCCCGGGGTTGTCGATATCCCCGGACGCATTGGCAATCAATTCAAAGCCCTCGTAGTTGAGGAAGATCAGCATAGCTCCGGCGACCAGGCCCATTGGAGACACGAAATGCGCGGGCTCCAGGCGCTCCCAGTCCATTGGCGTGAGCAGTCCGCCGACTATGAAGCCCAGCAGCAGCAGCATCTTGAGCAGGTTAAAAACATTTTCGGAGCGGATCACCAGGCGGGCGCCAAATACGTTGAGGACAACCAGTGCAATCATGACTGCATTGATGAGTACATGGTGCCAGAAGCTGCGTTCGCTCTCGGGAAAAAAAGCCGAACCGTAGCTGCCAAACGCGTAGGCGTAGACTGCCAGTAGCACAACGTAACTGAGCAGCAACAGGATGTTGGTGGCGCCGGAAAAAAGGCCGCTACCATAAGCGCGGTTCAGGAACTCAACCGTACCGCCCTCACCGGGGAAGCGTAAGGTTAGCCTGAGATAGGAATAACTGGTCAGTAGTGCAACAATTCCCGCTATCAGAAAAGCGATGGGGGCCGCGCCCCGGGTAATCTCCACGGTGAGGCCCGTCACTGCGAAGATGCCCCCTCCCACCATTCCGCCAATGCCAATCGACAGTACGCTGAGCGTTCCCATCCTGGGTTTTGAATCTATTACAGGCGGCTCCGGTTGCTTGCTCGTCATTTTAAATACCATCCCCGGGTGCGGGTGCCCGCAGCGCCTCATGCATGGTTTCGAAAACGGGTATGCGTTCCGTTTCATCAGCATAAACCCGATAACGTTGAATTTCCTTCAGGACGCCGGTTGAATTGGCTACGCAGGTAATTCTGACGTTTCGCTGACGCATTTGAAGTATACAACGAACATCTGCGATACCGTTTACAAATGATCTCCGGCCAGCGGGAAGAACCTTTATGAGCTTACCAGATAGCCTGGCGAGCTCCACTGGAGAAGGCATTTTTGCTGCTACGCCGGGCGAACTTCCATGAGGCCTGCATCGCGGCCCGTGAAACGGAAGATCACTATTGTGGCGGCTTGATACGCTCGAAGTAGACCTGGTACTTCTGCTGTGCGACCGCCTGATAGTAGACACCACGCAGGCGGTCAGTTGCCGCCTCGTAGGTGAGATTGTAGGTAGACCCGTTGTAACCGCCCGCGCGCAACTCGAGAAAGACCTGGATTGTATCGCCTTCCATGGATGCTTCTGCCTTTGCGAAGGGAAGAGGGGAGGGGTTTGCGTAGCTGGCATCAAGTTTGCCGGCGGCGTCGACGCCCCGGATGGTAATCCGGTAGCCGCCGTCTGGTCGCACCCACTGGCCCACCAATGTATCGAACCCCGTCCCGGTGGATGGCGCCGTCGCTGTCTCCGGCGCCGCTTCATTCTGCGCACTCGCAGTCCCCGCAAAGACGCCTAGGACAATAGCGATTATGGACAAGGTGCGTATAACGGACTGATTCATCACTACATTCTTCCTTGTTGATTCTGGTGCCACACTTGCTACCGGATAGGCACCGTTTTGTCGGCCGGAGGCGCACAAGCAGGATCGGCTTTTGTTTCCCACTGCGCACTGTTTCGTTGTTGGGATCACCGCGTCGGTGGAGTCAAAAGGGGCGTCTTGCGAATGTACCGCAATCCTTCGGGGGCGAGAAAACAGGCCGCCCCGAAGAGCGGCCTGTACAAGCTCACGAACTACACGAGGTTTACTCGCGACCGGCTTCCACCTTTTTCAACCCTGCCTCCAGCTTCTTGATCTCCTCGGGGGACAACACCGGGCGATTGACCGTGATAGTCAACTTGCCCAGTTCCGCTGTGAGTGGGAACGGCGGCAGGTAGTCCGCATCATTCACACCCGTGATGGTGTCGGAGCCAACATCGAAGCTCTCGTCCCACTGCAGGATGATCGGGATGGTCCTCTCCATTTTCTGGGTTTTCACGGCCTTGCCATCAACCTTGAGGGTGCCAACGCCCGACCGACCGATGCCGGAGAAGTTGTTGTATGCCATGGTGCCGATACCCAGACCGTCATAGGCGAATTCGAACTCGAGGGTATGCTTGCCGGGTGACAGTGCCTCCGGGCCTTCCCACCGGGTGCGCTCGAGGTCCAACAGGTTCCACAGGAACACCGGCTTGCCCTTGAGCAGGTAGAGTCCGAATCCCGCGAAGCGGCCACCGGAAGTCACGATCATGCCCTCGGCGCCGCCCTCGGGGACCGTAATTTCAGCTGTAATGGTGTACGAGGTATCCAGCAGGTAGGGGGCGTCGCCCTGCGGGAGGCCCGTCATCGGCCGTGTATAGACATACTCCGTGCGCCCTGCGGTGAGACTGGGGCGTGCAGCCGCTACCCGCGCTCCAACCGAGGCGTCCAGCGGCAGCACCTGGTACTTTTTGGCCTCCTCGAGGAACATCGCCCGCATCTCCTTGACCTTCTCCGGGTGTTTCGCGGCGATGTCGTCGGACTGGTTCCAACTCTCATTCAGGTTGTAGAGCTGGAACACCTGGTTGTTCAGGGGATCCTCATTGGTCGGCAGGAATGCCTGCCACGGCGCGCGGTTAGCCTTGGTGCTCATCAACCAGCCGTCGTGATAGATAGCCCACTGGCCCATCATCTCGAAGTACTGGGTCACGTGCCTTGAGGGTGCTTTGGCGTTTTTCGCGTCGAAGGTGTAGGCGAAGCTGGTACCCTCAATCGGTTTTTGCTTGATGCCGTCCACGTACTCAGGCGCCGATATGCCGGTGACCTCCAGGAATGTGGGCACGAAGTCGATCACGTGCAAAAACTGTTCGCGCAGGGCGCCCTTGTCCTTGATGACTTTCGGCCAGGAGATGACCATGTTCTGGTTGGTGCCGCCCAGCCGCGAGGCATTCTGCTTGAACCAGTCAAACGGGGTGTCAAAGGCCCATGACCAACCCGCCGACATATGGTTGTAGGTGAGTTCGGTACCCCAGGCTTCGTAGAACTTCATCTGCACGTCAACTGGCGGTTCCACGCCATTGAAAAAGGCAACTTCACTGAAGGTGCCCATCGGGCCACCTTCGCCGCTGGTGCCGTTGTCGCCGTTCTGGTAGACGATAAGCGTGTTTTCCAGCCTGCCCATGTCCTCGAAGGCCTGGATTACGCGGCCGATTTCGTGGTCGTTATAGGCCACGAATGCCGCGAACACCTCTACCTGGCGGATGTAGAGTTTCTTCGCTTCCGGTGTGAGTTCGTCCCACGGGGTCAGGAGTTCGTCGGGCCAGGGCGTCAGCTCCAGGTCCGGGGGAATGACCCCGAGCTTCTGCTGGTTGGCAAATATGGTTTCGCGCAGCTTCTCGTAGCCCTCGTCAAACAGGTGCATCGCGCGAATCTTGTCGACCCACTCCTTCTTGGGATGGTGCGGTGCGTGGCTCGCGCCGGGCACGTAGTAGAGAAACAGCGGCTGATCGGGATCGGTCTGGTGGATACGGTACATCCAGTCGATAGCCTCGTCGGCCATCGCGGTGATCAGGTTCCAGGACGACTCCTTGCCGGTGACGGGCCAGATCTCCGCCTTCGGGTCCGACCGGTCCATCTTCAGGGTGCCCTCATGGCCAATCCAGGGATAGATCTGGGTGGTATTGCGGAACAGGTTCGGACCCCACTGGTTGGCGTCGCCACCGACGAAGCCGTAGAAATAATCGAAGCCCATGCCGTTCGGCCACTGGGTGAACGGCCCTGCCTGGCTGGCCTCGTAGGTCGGTGTGTTGTGGTCCTTGCCGAACCACGATGTGGCGTAGCCGTTGTCGCGCAGGATGCGACCGATGGTGGCATTGTCCACGCCGATGACACTGTCGTAGCCGGGGTAACCGGTGGCCTGTTCAGCAATCACGCCGAAGCCGACCGAGTGATGGTTGCGCCCGGTGAGCGACGCGGCGCGCGTCGGCGAACACAGCGAAGTCGAGAAGATACGGTTGTAGCGCAGTCCCGCATTGGCGATGCGGTCCATGGTTGGTGTCGGAATAACGCCGCCGAAAGTGCTCGGAACACCGAAACCCGCGTCGTCGGTCATGATAAACAGGATGTTCGGCGCGTCCTTTGGCGGTACGACGCGCGGCGCCCACCATTGCGTGGAATTTACCGCATTGTCCTTGATCACCCCCTCGAATTTGGGTTGGGGCGCGGGCAGCTGGTTGCCTGGGATAGTGGTTGTCGCGCTCGGCGAGCCCAGTTTGCCGCTGGTCTCTATCGCTGTGGCGCTGGCGAGGCCAGTACCCAGTAGCGCCGCGCCGGTGAGCGCCAGGGCAAGGGCAATCCGCCTGTCCCTTGCGGTACCAATAGTATTGACTCCATTCAACATTTTTGTGCCCCCCTTAAAAGGCGTAAATGGCCTGGTAAACAGTAACGCTGGCCCGTGCTCAGGCTAGCGCAATTTCGAATTCTATGCCTTCCGGGCCCGGCAGCAAGCGCAATTGTCATGACCCAAATCAAGAAAGCCTCAGGCCCGAAATTCAGGTTGGTGTTGTTCTGGATAGGCACGCTGATCATATTGCCGACCGGGTTCTGCGCAAGTTTCGCCAGCTCCTCGGCGCTCAGTGCCGCGTGAGCGGAGTGCTGGACCAGGGTAGCCAGCGCCGTGGCAGTCAGGATGCGATGGCCTGCCCGTAGAATGGTTTTCATGCGCTCGTCTCCCGAAAACAGCGGCGCCACAGTACCACCTGATTCGGGTCGAAGAAATAGCGAGTTCTGGACAATCCGCCGCCTTTGCCTTACCTCAACCGCCCTTCGACTGCTGCAGAATCAGGTCCACCACCGGCTGCAGGTTCTGAACAATGGTGGCCTCGATCAGGCGCGGTCCGGTCTGTTGCATCGCCTCGGCGAACGCGGCGTGGAACTCTTCGGCGGTTGCGGCGGATACTGCCGATACGCCCATACCTTTTGCGATGTGCACCCAGTCGATGGAGGGACGGTCAATCTCAAGCATGGACTGCATCTTCGCTGTGGCGTCTCCTTCGCGCACCCGCGCCAGCTCCACGTTGAGCACGGCGTAGGCATCGTTTTTCAGGATGACAACGGTGATGTCACAGTTTTCACGCACCATGCTCCACAGGGCCTGGTTGGTATACATGCCGCTGCCGTCCGCCTGCAGCGCGACCACCTTGCGGTCCGGGCAGGCAATGGCCGCGCCCAGCGCCACGGGCAGGCCGCCGCCAATCGCGGCGCCCGGGATGGAATAGAGATAGTCGTGCGGGCGTGCCGTTACGGTTTCCGCGAACAATTCCAGGCCGGCGGTGGCGCCCTCGTCGACCAGGACAGCGCCCTCGGGCATCAGCAGGCTGACGCTTTGCCCGATGGCTTTGGGAGTCAACTCGCCGGCAGGGCTTGCCGGCTCCAGCCGCTGGACCCGGGCGGGTTCGGTGGCGCCGGCGTCGAGGGCTTGCACAAGATCTTCCAGCGCGGCCATTACGTCGTGGTCCGGCGAGGCGAAAGTCCAGACCTCACAGCCCGGGGGTGTCTTGTGCATCGGCGAACCCTGGTAGGCGAACGTCGATACCGGCGGCAGTGCGCCGATCAGGATGATCTGTTCGTACTGGGCGAAAAAATGCTGGGCCATTTCGAGGAAGTAGGGAACGAGCTGCACCTGCACCCGGCCATCCCCGCGGGCCATGCGTGCCGGGAAAGTTTCGGCCAGGAGGTCGGCTCCCGTGTTGGCGGCGATGCGCCCGGCCAGTTCCAGGCCCTCGTTGTGCAGGGCATGGGCGCCCAGCATCACGCCGGTCCTGGCACCACTTTTCAGTCTCGTCACCAGGGCCGCCACCGTGTCCGGCGATACCCCGGGTGTCGAGATGGCGCCACTGATCACGGGCGCGCCCGGCGCGGGGTCCCAGTGACAATTGGTGGGGGCGACCAAGGTGCAGATCTTGCCCGTGCCGGTGGTGGCGTAGCGCGCGGCTTCCGCACCCAGCATGGCCAGTTCACTGGCGGATTTCGCCTCCCGCGTCCAGTGGGACACCGAGCGTGCAATATCCGTGATCTTGCCGCCGATGAACTCGTGTTCGGGAAAATTGGGCTGGTGATAGCTGGCGTTGGCGCCCACGATATTCACCATCGGTGTATTCGCACGTCCGGCATTGTGCAGGTTGGCGATGCCGTTGGCGAAGCCGGAGCCGACGTGCAAAAGGGTAAATGCCGGCTTTCCGGCCATGCGGGCGTAGCCGTCGGCGGCGCCGGTGACCACGTTCTCCTGCAGGCACAGCACCGGTCGCACCGCATCGGACCTGCCCATCTCGTAAACGAGCTGCATTTCCGAAGTGCCGGGGTTGGCAAAGCAGGTATCGAGGCCGGCGTCGGTCAGGGCCTTGAATAATGATTGTGCTCCGTTCATGCGCATTCTCCTGTTCGGGTGTTTTCAGTGTGGCACAAGCCTGCGTCAAAAGTAGCTTATTGCATTGATTGCCTGCTGTATGGCGCTAGAGTTTGCCGTGTACCGCCGATCCAGGATTCCGGGCTCACGTGGAGAATGCAGGTGCCGAAGCTGGTCCCGCTCATGCGTGCGTCGTTGATTCGAACCATGTCCCTGGCGCCTTTTTGCAGCAGTTTTTTCGCCTGGTGGGGGTGCTGGCGGCGCGGGCCTGGCGCCGCCGTGCCAGTTCGAGATTCCCCGATACAGAGAGGGTGATAAGACCGGGACGGGATATCAGCTCGATCTCATCGCCATTCTGCACGAGGGCCAGCAGTCCGCCTATCCAGGATTCCGGGCTCACGTGGAATGCAGGTGCAACTGGTCCGCTCATCTGCGCGCGTCGCTGATTCGAACCATGTCCCTGGTGCCTTCCTCTGTCAGTTTTTCGGAATGGGGATCATACCGTTTCAGCCATACCAGGTCCGCCTTTGGGCCCCGCATTGCTGCCCGCAACGCCTGGTGCGTCCTGCTCCAGGTCGGGTCGTGAATACGCGCTGCGGGTCGTCCGCGTTTTCGAACACCACCGCTGCGCCCGATGCCTTTACAGGGCAGGGTCCAGCCACCTGGGCAAACCACACGCAACCGTTGGGGGGCGAGATTGCCCCTTCCAGTACAGCCAGACTTCGGTAGCCTGGTTGTCAGGGAGCGGATAACGTCATCGTTCTCAACCCGCGCGCCTGGCGTCTTTTCCCAGGGGTTTTTACCGGTAACAGTCATGCAATCCGGGTCCAGCCGCTCGGCCGTACGGGTGAGCATCGCCGGCAGGCCTCCGGCATCGGCAATTCCGGCATGATGTACTTGGCGGACGGTTGTACACGTTGGCCAGTACCGGCACCTGCCGATCGCGTCAAAGTCCTCCAGTGTAAAACTGGTGCCGGCACGCGACGGGCGAAGAACGATCAGGTGAATAGCGGCATTAATTCAGAACCGCCCAGGGCCACACAGACGCTGGCATTCAGAGACTGGTCTGAAGGATGTCACCGGGTTCACGTCGTCCCCATACCAGCTGGACTATGCGGCGACCGGCGGCGGCTGCCAGCTGGGCAATCACGAAGTCCATGGCGGCACCGACAGGCACCGGTGGTGACATGCCCAGGACCTCACGAGTGCCGTCATGGTGGAGGCGGTACCCTCACGTTACAGGTGCCGGGGAGACTCCTGCTCGGGACTTCCCACTCGTCCAGCGGCAGCTTGCGGCGATCAGGTCAGGGCCCAGCGGAAGAGCACCGGTGCCTTGCGCTATGGCCTCGCCGCCTGAATTGCCAATAGTGGCTCGGCAGACAATAGATGGCTGGGGAATATTCATGCTGGTCGCCCATCAACAAGCCGGGGTGGTGCTTGTCGCAGCCCCAGCAGGATAGCGCCGTCAATCAGTTAGCAGCGCAATGGTTCCTCGGTCTCCATCGCGAGAATTGCGGTACAGCAACATGGTGGAGGGTACGTACCCTTCCCGGAAGCGACATGGCGAACATTCACGGGAAGCCTCCGCCTGCCACACCGCGCTTGACCGCCTCCGCGCGCTGCCGCAGGTGGGCGCGACAGGCGTTCATATCACTCCTCAGGTGTTGACGATGCCGATCACTGGGCGTCCTCGGAACTCCTCCGGCCGTAGCCGGCCTGCAAGGGCGTGGCCATTCTGTTCGGTAGAACCGGGATCGCCACCGAATTAGCAGCAGCTGCGGTTGTTCAGGCCGCACGGCATTGGCGATCCTGTTTGTTTCGATCAGGTCGGGTGTGATCTTCTCGACCGTGTTGACACCCATCAACGCCATGGCGGCGCGCTAATACTACCAGCATAGACCAGTCAAACGCGGGAGACTGTCGGCTTGCCGGCAGTGCCGAGACCAGGCCCTTTCATTTGGCTGTCCCATTCAACCAATTGTAATTGGTGTCTCTGGAGTAACCCATAAACAATCTGCCCGTCTTCCGAATTCGGGTGTGCGAGAAGTCGTATACCAGCCGTGGGCATTTTCTGTCCTCAACACTGAATAGCACCATTGAATTTGGACCTGGGAACCTTCGGGCGTGGGCGGAGCACATCGCGCTTTGCTCCAAATGGCTCGCTATAGATCATGCTTCAGGTAAGCACTGAAAACAGACATCATATCGTTACTGAAATATTTCACTTGAACTGCTGATGTCCGACGACCAGTTGCCGTCGCCGCCAAACGACCACGCTTATCAAGTATATCGGCGAATGCAACGCGACGGTGACAAGGTTTTACAAGGGCGTCCTCTGCCAATTCCGCAACCATAGACATACACGTCGTCATCTGCAACGACTGCGGCGCTGCCAAATCCGTACTCGCCCTCTTCGGAAAAACAAGGTCGGGTATGATTCAACATAATGGTTGAACCGGTCGCTCGGGGAAACACAGTAAGTCTTTCAAACTGCGATGGAATGACCCATGAGAAAAATTCAGAAAGGGCCGGCTTCGACCAGTACTTTGCGATAAAGACGTAGGCCGGAGCCTTTGTTCTCGTCCACGATCATCGTTCCCGGCCAGATATGCCACCAGTGCGCAAGGCGGTCCTCCTGCCGACAGTATTCACAACGCCATGGCTCGCATTGAATGCCGCTCAACTTCGGTAAGTGGAAAAAAAGCTGGCAGTGCGCCCACTGTCGACCTGCTCCGAAAGCCCGCTAATATGCCATCCCCGGCGTCGATGTCGTAAGTCACCGAGTAGACAATGAATTGCTGAGCATCAGGGGGGTGTTTCGGAGTTCGGGAATTCCAGCAGAGATATCCCACAAATAACCACTGGGATTTGCCCACGGAAAAGGTCGCTGAACCCATCAACGCTGAAGAATAAGAGAGTTTTGTCTATCGCACCGATATCGCGAACCGAGCGAACGACGAGTTCTCTGTTCGTGCCTGAGTGGCACCTCGTAACTGAGTGGCAACATTGTTTTCGCCTCCAGTTCCGCTTCCACCTCCGCCTGAACCGCAACTTAAGATGAAACAACATATAGAAAAAGGAGGGCGCAAGTGGTGATCAATGGCGGAAGAGTGAATCGTAGTTGTACAAAACCAATCGGTCTGTTTTGGTCGGTGATCCCGATTTTCCTTATGATTTCCTCAGTTCCTGGTAGCGCTATGGCGAGCCGTCTGAATCAACGGTATCTGGTGACGGTGAAGGCCGCACAGGATCAAGGTGTTGACCAACGGACTAAAAAAGCTGGAAGTCGAGCGCGGTTTTGCCAGTAAACCAGACGACCGGGGTTAGAAACTATAAAATTTGATTGGGGTAACGGTTGACCTGGGTGGCGATAGAGCCAGGGTGTCACCTGGTCAGTGGTGTCGGTTACCTCATCGGCTGGCTGGCGTGAGCGGGAACCGAATGTGAATGCGGATTTTCGCTGCTGGAGATTGTATCGATCAGACCCAGCGACGCGTTATAGAACGCAGCCCGGAGAGTCGTCAAGCCAGTCGATAGATATTTGCTGTAAGAACTACTGATGGCGGCAGACCGCGAAACCGGTATTATCCCAAGACCAAGCCTGTTGATGCTGTCTGGCCCCGTGCTTGAAGTCACCGACGACACGGTGACAAAGTGTATCGTCGAGTTGCAGGCGCTCTCGGTACTGGCTCTCGCGATTCCCGGGTTATCAAGGCGATACTAGCTCGGATTCCGCCTGGTTTTGCCGCCAATGCCGCTTACCCCGGAGCAAGCGTCGCGGAACCAGGATATCGCCCGTGGAATGAGACGGATTGTTTCGTTGCGGCTGTTTGTGTGCCGATACTTGTTTATGGCATTACTGGGTTTTAGCAGTTCCGCGTGGTTGACTGGAGGCAGGAATCACCCTGATGTTCTGAGCTTGTTCCTGGCCTCGAGCAACAATCCGGTATCGCCGTTCGCGCACAGCGAATATGGTGACGATCTGCGGGAAGCCGCCAGTGATGGCATATCAGCAGAACTCATATTACGCGCTCGCCAAGTAACCCGTCGCGCCTGCCGGTGACCGCTCATCCTCATTTCCGATTCAAGGACAGAACAAAAGGATATCAAGGAAGTCGGTCGTCTGCTGGGCGTCACCTACGTCAGGCGGTGTCCGCAGGGAGGATCAAAGTGTCCGTGGCGATACCAGTTAATTGACTGCCACTGGCATGCATCTCTGGTCCGGCGTCTATCAACGTGAACGGCGACATTTTTGATCTGAATGAGATCGCCAGCATCGTAAACCAGATCGATGATCTTGGCCAGTAACACTGCCTGACAGTTCACCTGTGGCCAGGATAATGGCCGTACGTCATACCATAATTTTGGGGCCTGACCTGTTACCTCAAGGTATACAGATGTAATCCGCTTCTTTTGAACGGCCCTTTCCCGACTACTTTGACGCGGCTATCGCCCTGGATATCGGATTGTGCCGATGCGTGGGCCTGCCAAGGGGGCATTGTGCTATATACGTGCAGAGGCCTGGATGGCCTGCATTCCGGCGACAGTTTATCGTGCATTGCTTCCTGGCGTTGGAGATTGAGCGAGGACATACCCTGGCCGCAGCCGCTGGCTGGGCTTAACTCTTGTGGTCGCCAGGCTGTGGGCGGAAGGCATAACCGGAACTCATAAGGCAGTCACCGTGGTCAATGATGCCGGGTGTTGTCTGTCTACGCCCTGCATCTGTCGCCCTGATGAATTTGGAAGGTGCTGCTGACGAGGTCTTCATACCGGCTTTCCTCGATCCGTTCGGCAGCATACCGATCATTATTCGTGCCGGTTTCCTATTACGGGAAAATCGGGTATTGGATGCCGCCGCAATGTTGGAGATCAGCTTAATGCAGGACAGGGACGGGTACGCGCCCAATTTTCATTCGGCCGCCCTGAATATAATGATCGGCAGGCTTGACGCCGCGCAAGAGCGGATACAGAAAGCCAGGGAAGTGGCACATGCGGATGACCTGAGTCTTGACGCATTGGAGTGGGTGATCAATTACCGTCGTGGCGGGAGCCTGCCGCCCGTCTGGGAAACACTGGAAAGGATGCAGACGGAGCGACTGAGCTTTTTCGAGCAAAGGGACAGGTTTGTCGAGTGGGAGGATGAAAGGGTGATCGTAGCCGCATTCGATCTTGGCATCAAGCAGCGACATCCCGAAATGCGAGCGATTCTCCACGGGCCTAAACCGCCGGAATTGCCTGAACTGGAGTGGCGTCGGATGAAGGACATCACGGGCGTCACCCGGTTCCAGGCGGGCCTGCAGGAGCGCCGGGGTGACGTTTATTGACGTAGCCTGACAGAGTGCAGGTCAGCCCGTGGCCCTGTTTCTACAGGCGCGGTGCTGCCGGCGGCCCCCGGCTACACTAGTTGGCGTTCAACCCGCCAGAGCGAGCCTTGGTGTTTCGCAATTCTTCCTGTGCAATTGCCTGGGCGCGGTCGCGCTGTGCCTGGGTGGTACAGGTTTTCTTGGAAAGACGGGTTCCCGTGACGGGTTCGCGCTTGCAAATGATGCCCTGGTCCTGCTGCTCTTCAGTCAGTACCGGCAGGCCCTCGGCATCTGTCTTGTTTTCCATTTTCGTCAGTTTTGTTTCCTGCGTGGTGGAACATGCCGTGCCGGCAAGTACCAGCACCATAAGCGGCAGGGCCAGAAGTTTGTTGATTGGGTAACGCATGAGTCTGATATCCCGGTTCTGATGAGTGATGTGATGATACGCCAGCGATCTGCCTGTTGCGATGCGGGTGCGTCGAGGGCTCTGCCGCCAAAAAGAATGAACGAGACCCTGGCAGAATACCAGTAGCCGTGGATCATTAGCGCAGCAGCCAGCGGACATTCTAGCCGCCCCACTGTATTTTTGTCGAGTCCCGGGACCGCGCTGGACCCACCTTCAAATAGCGCTTACCGGCAAATCCTCGGCCTCGCTGCCCGCAGCGCTGTACTCAACGGATGATTCGGCGGGGCGTCGATAGCCAATTCGGAGCCGCTCCGGTGCCTGGGTTAGGGCCAGCAGCCGCTGCGCATGCCCCGCAGGACATGCGCCGTGGCCACGGCCCGGATTGGCGCTTAGCCCGCCTTTTGCAGTGTATGAACAGCGGATGTCGTAAGTGCCTGGCCGCCTATACCCCAGCTGCCGCTTTCCACCTCGTTGATCGTTACCCAGGTGACTCCGCGCAGCGCCTCACCCTCGACACTTACCATGGCATCGGTAACGCGCTCGATGATGTCCTGCTTCTGCTCAGCCGTGAATACGTCTTTTATAGCGTGCACTTGAATTAATGGCATGGTCATTTTCCTTCTGTCTTGTGGTTGATGGTTTGTCGGGGTCGGGTCGGAGTTGCCCGGTGCCTCACCCGATGAGCCTACTGTAGAGCGCGGTAGTGGTTGCCAGCGTTTGAACGAGCGTTGTAATTGCAATCGGGACGTCGCGGAATCACTACCTCGCTGGGGTATACTGGCTGCCGAGCTGGCGCCGTAACCGTGGCTGCGGCGACCCCAAAAAGGCGTTTCGGGTGCTATGACAGGCGACATCAGTACATTGCAGTTGGACTTGCGCGCGGAGCCGTCCTTGTACAGAGACGGCCAGGCCCTGGTGTTGCCGGCATCGCGCAAAACCCGCGCGCTGCTTGTCTACCTTGCGCTGAACCGCAGGCCGCATCGCCGAGTGGCACTGTGCGAGCTGTTGTTCAGCCGCACTGACGACCCCCGCGCGGCCCTGCGCTGGTCGTTGACCAGATTGCGCGCGCTGCTGGGCGACGCGCTGCTTACCAGCCGGGATACCGTACAGTTATGCGACGGGTCCGCGGGGGTCGAACTGGATCTTGTACAATTGCGCCACCTGCTGGCCGAAGACGCGCCGCACCGGCTGCAGCTTCTGCATGAATTCGAATCTTCCATGGACGGGGATTACCTGCCGGGTATCGATGTGAGTTCGGCACCGGAGTTCGAATTGTGGCTCGAATCAGAGCGCGCTGAGCTGCGCGGCCTGCATGGTCAGCTTCTGGCGCAGTTGCAGCGTCTTTCAATAAATGATCCCGCCGCGGCCCTGCACTATGCTCGCAAGCGGCTTTTGCTCAATGTTACCGATATCCCCGCCAGCCTGGATGTACTGGCGCTGTTATTGGAGCAGGAGGGATTGGAGCCTGCGCGGCAGGCTTTTGAACAATGCCGGCAGCGTCTGCAGTCAGCTCGCATAGATGATTCAGCGCTATTGCGGGGATGGCACGCGCTGAGCCGGGCGCGGCCAGCGACAAGCCGTATTGCCGAAACGCTGCCAGCGCCCGGGCTGGCTGTGAAAAACATGCTGCAGGTGCCCGGCAGGCCATCGCTTGCGGTGCTGCCATTCCTGGATATTGGCGTGGGCCCTGACGACGTGCTCGGTCGGGGGCTGACCGCGGATCTTATCAGCAGGCTGTCCCGGCTTGGGGGCTTGTTTGTCATTGCTAGAGCGTCCTCAACCCGCTTCGTCGAGGGTGAGCACAGCCACGTCGAAATCGGTCAACTGCTGGGGGTGCGGTACCTTATCCAGGGTACGATCCAGCGGCTGCAAAAACGCCTGCGGCTGACGGTTGAGCTGATCGATGCCACCCAGTCCAGGGCGGTGTGGGTCGAGACTTTCGAACACTCCCGCGATGATCTCTTTCTGCTGCAGGACGAATTGGCCAATGCCATCGTCTCCGCGGTAGAGCCGGCCATAGAACGCGCCGAGTACGAACTGGCCCGACTCAAGCCACCTGCAAATCTCAATGCCTGGGAGAACTACCATATGGCATTGTGGCACAGCTTTCGTTTTACATCGGCGGATACCGAGACGGCCCGCTTTTACCTGCAGCGCGCCCTCAAGCTCGACCCCCAATTCAGCCGCGCCCATGCCGCCCTCTCCCTTACCCACTTTTCACGCGCGTTTCTCGACAGCGGGCACAACATAGATAAGGAAATACAGCGCGCACTTGAATCCGCGGAGCACAGCGTGGGCCTCGACCCTCGCGATGCCATGGGACACTGGTCCCTGGGCAGGGCCCAGTTCCTGCACAAGCAGCATGACCTGGCACTGGTGTCGCTGGATCGCGCCCTGGTCACCAACCCCAACTACGCCCAGGGACACTACGCCAGGGGCTTTGTCAGTGTTCACAGCGGTATCGCCACCGAGGCGATACCGGAGCTCGAAATCGCCCAGCGCCTGAGTCCGTTCGATCCCTTGCTGTTCGCCATTATATCCAGCCGCGCCTTGTCCCTTGCCATGCAGGACAAGTATGAGGAGGCCGCGGATTGCGCAGTGCGCGCAACCCTGGAGGCCAACGCCCACTTCCACATTCACGCTGTCGCCGCCGCCTGCCTGCAGCTGGCCGACAGGCCCGGGGAGGCCAGGCGCCACGCGGGTGTTGTCCTGAAGCGTCACCCGGGATATTCTCGGGCGATCTTCTTTCGCAGTTTTCCCTATAAATACCCGGAGCAGCAGCAGCGTATGTCGAGCGCATTGAAGAATGCCGGCCTGCCTTGAACAGGGTGGAGAAAAGCCCATAATGACCGATACATATGTCGGGAACGCTGGCGACGTTAAATTTTTCGCGGCGCAGGGAAGTTTGAATTTTCCCTGGTTGCAGGGAGAGTTGGCATGAGCGGTTCAGAGAAGGACGCCAGGTATTTCCGCAGGCATTATCCCGGAATGCAGAAAGACGGCGATGCCGGGCGCGGCGAGGTTGCTTTTATCGTTGCCTGGCTGCTGGTGCTTGTCGCCCGCGGTGACGGCCACGTTTCGCAACTGGAGGTCGATACGATCATCGGCCTGGTGGCGGATCACTTCAATTTGCAGAACGCCCGGGCCCTGGAGCGGGTCAAGGATGCGATGCAGGAAAGCGCCAGCGATCCGGGCCTTCCCCTGTTCATGCAGGAGCGGGTTTCGGAGCTGAGTACGGACGAGAAGCAGGAAATCCTCATCATGCTGCTGCAGGTGGCCAGGGCTGACGGCATACAGAACGCGGGGGAAATACGCGCGATCAATCTCGCGGCGAAAGTGATCGATCTGCCGCCGGCACAGGTGCATGAGGCTTACCAGACGTACTTTTCCCGCGAACTGGGCTGAAAGCCTTGAGCACCTCCCGGGTGAGATCCCACTGGTCGAATCCCTGGTCGCCATAGTCCAGGCCGCGTCTCACGATAACCACATCGTATGAGGGCACCACGATCACGTACTGACCGCGATTTCCCGCGGTGGAGTAGGCGTCCCGGGGCACATCGCTTCTGTCGTCCGGAACCAGCCACCACTGGGCGCCGTAGAAATTTCCCCGCTCCCGGGTAGCCGGCGCGGGGGTGCGCACGAACCGGATCCATTCGCTGGACACCAGTCTCTGGCCATTCCAGGTGCCGTCCTGCAGGTACAGTAAGCCGAAGCGCGCCAGATCGCGGGCATTGGTGTAAACCTGGCTGGAAAAAATGAAATCCCCGAAGCGGTCCGTGCCCACCAGTGTATTGCGCATGCCTATCCTGTCGAACAGGGCTGTGCGGGGAAACGCCTGGTAATGCGCGGGTGAACCGAGGGCTTTTTTCATTGCGTAAACCGCCAGCAGGGTGTCGTAGTTTTCGTAGTCCCAATAGCTGCCCGGGCGCCTGACCAGGCCGCGATCGCGCATGCCCACGGCGGAACTGGCGCCGGCCCAGTACGCGAGCCCCGATCCGGTGGCGTACTCCATTCCGAAACTGTCGACGGGGTACAGCCCGGACGACATGTTGAGTACATGGCGCAGGCTTATCTCCCGGCGCGGATCCTCTGCGGGCGCCAGCAGGTCCGGACCCCAGTCGATATCCAGCGGCGCATCCAGCTCCAGCTTGCCGGAGTCCACCAACATACCGATCAATGTAACGGCAATGCTCTTGGCGGTGGACCAGGTGCGGGTGCGTGTCGTGTAATCGATACCGTCCGCGTAGCGTTCGAGTACGATATCGCCCTTGTACAGAACGATAAGACTCAGCGTATCCTGTTCCGGGGTGTCCCGCTCGAAGGCCCAGTCAGAGGCGGCGGCCAGGGCCTTTGCGTCAACCGAGCCCGCGTGCGGAGGCTCAGTCGACACCAGGTCGCCATCCGGCCACGGCGTGCTGGCGGCGTCCAGGTCCGGGTACGGTAAGTCGATCAGGGGGAGGGTGTCGATGTCATCCAGGGTCTGGTCCGGGGCGATCACCACGCAACCGATACCCTCCCGATAAACGGCGCTGACCGGCGTACCTGAACTTTTACCGCCTACCGTGACGGCACGGCGTTTTTCATCGACGCGGTATTGCCCGCCGGCCGCGTTGCCCACAGTGCCGCCGAAGCGATGCGAGCGCAGGTAGGCCAGTTCCTGGTCAAATACCTGCTGCATGGAACGCCCGGAGGTGAACAGGCCGTTGCACTGGAGCATGGCCTGTACGCCGTTGCGGACCAGTTTCCGATTCTGTTTGAAGTAATCAAAGGTTTCCGCCTGCTCCGCGGTGGCGGTATTGCCGATCAAAAGCGGGATGAGGCAACTAACGAGGATTCGTGTTTTCATGGCACTGCACTGCTTGTGGGGAATCCGCCTATAGTAGCCGAATTCGACAAGCCGGTCGGTTTTCGAAGAAAATGGCAGCCGCCGCGACTGCCTGATGTCGCGCGCCACAACCTTTCAGGGAGAATCTATGAACGCGCCAGTGTGGGACCTGTCAATAGCCTACAGCGGAACCGATGATCCCGCGATCGCGGTCGATATCGCCTTTGTTCGTGAGTGCCTGGACAGGCTTGCCGGTTGGCAGTCGGCGGCGGCTGACTGCGCTACCCTGCAGCGAGCCCTGAGCCTGGCAGAACTTGCCCGTATCCGGGCCTGTAATCTTTTCGAGTACAGTGGCTGCCTGTTGGCCGTGGACAGCGGCGACGAGGCGGCCCGCAAGCTCAGTGGGCAGGTGGACGTGCTCTTGGCCGATCTGACCCAGGCTTTCGAGCCCTTCGACGATCAGCTGGTTCGAATGCCGATGCCGGAATTGGACAAGGTGCTCGCCGGCGAGGATGACAGTGGCCCCCTGGAACGTTTCCGCTTCCAGATCGATTTGCAGCGCGAACTGCGCGACAGCAGGCTGAGCGTGGGTCAGGAACAGCTGCTCGCCGCCATGACGGTGGATGGCCGCAATGCCTGGTCACGGCTTTACGACCGCCTTACCGGGGGGCTGGATGTAGAACTCGAACTGCCCGACGGCAGCCGCGAGCGCATTGGCCTGTCCCAGGCGGCGAGTATTTTGTACGGCGGCGACACGCTGCGCAGGGAGCCGGCCTGGCGCGGGGTGAGGGCCCAGATGGAGGTGCATGCGGAGTCCATCGCGGCCATTCTCAACGCCTTGTCCGGTTGGCGTCTCAGCGAATACGAGAAGCGCTCCCATACCCGGCCAGTACACTTTCTAGACCCCAGCCTGCATGACAGTCGAATCCAGCGCGCTACCCTGGACACCCTGTTGCAGGTGGCCTGGGACAATGTGGATGTCGGGCGAAAAGCGGCGAAGTTGATGGCCGGAACGTATGGGACCGACACGCTGCAGCCATGGGACCAGTTCGCCGCCATGCCGGCGCCGGCAGGGGTGCAGGCCCGGGAGTACAGTTTTTCAGAGGCCATCGACATTATCAGGGAGTGCTTCGCCGGAGTGCATCCCGAGATGGGAGAGTTCGTCGACATCATGGTCAAGCGCCGCTGGATAGACGCCGCACCGCAGCCGCGCAAACAGCTGGGGGCATTCTGTGGCGGTTTCTCCGTGCACCGGACCCCGGTGGTATTCATGACCTGGGGCAACAGCATGTCGGATGTCCTGACCCTGGCGCATGAACTGGGTCACGCCTTTCATTCCTGGGTCATGCGGGACATGCCCTACAGCCACAGTGACTATCCGATGACCCTGGCGGAAACCGCGTCCATTTTCGCCGAGAGCGTGGTGCGCGACTCCCTGCTGGCCAGGGCCGAATCCGGTTATGAGCGCCGCCAGATGCTGTTCGAGGAAATGTCCTCGGCACTGGGTTTCCTGGTCAATATCCCGGTGCGCTATGAATTCGAGCGCGCGTTCTACGAGCAGCGCGCGCAGGGCGAACTCAGCGTCAGGGCCCTGCGCGAACTGATGGCTTCGGCCTGGTCGCGCTGGTACGGCGATTCAATGAGCCAGGTGGACGATATGTTCTGGGCCAGCAAGCTGCACTTCAGCATTGCCGAGGTCAGTTTCTATAATTACCCCTACCTGTTCGGCTACCTGTTCAGCATGGGCGTCTACGCGCAGCGCGAGCAGCGCGGGCAGGCATTCTTCCCGGATTACCTCAGGCTGTTGCGCGCCACCGGTTCCGCGAGCGCCGAGGACCTCGCACGCGAGCATTTGCAGGTGGATCTGGCGAAGCCCGACTTCTGGCAGGCCAGTGTCGATATTGCTCGCGCCCGGATAGACGACTTTGAAAAGTTGCTGTTGGAGGAGCGTCTTCAGGGATAGTCTGTGCTGGAATAGTCGATGGCGAAACACACCCTGGCTGGGATGATGGTGAAACGCTGCGAGGCCGCGTGAAGGTGATGTGGAGGTGTAGGAGGTGTTGCGAAGGTTGGGAAGGTGCCGGGTGGGCGATACAATCGCGCACCCGGTTGTCGCTAACTATTTACGCTTTGAGCCAACTCGCAGGTATCGGGTTGCCGCCCCGAAAAGTGCGACGATCGTAAGGCCAAGAGCGTAGATCGGCATAGTGGGAATCGCGTTCGGGTCACCCACTGTTCCACCGCCCCCAGCTGCTGTCGGGGTAAGGTTGTTTGATCCATTCAGTACTACAGGGCCTTGGTTGGTAACGGAGTTCCAGTTACCACCAGTGTTTATATCGAGCGCGAATGGAGCGGGTGTGCCGGGCATTTGTACTCCGAGGGTGATGAAGGTGCAAACGGTAGCGTTGCCACTACAGGTATTAATGGTGCCAACACTCGTACCATTGCCGGTCCAGGTACTGCCGCTGATAGAGCCATTGTAGACCGTGGTGACGCCGAGAACGGCTGTCGGCGGAAGATTGTCTACATCGAGGGTGGTAGTCGTAGAGATAGTCAGCGTGCCGCTGTCGTCGAACACACCCGTGCCCGAGTCAGTTCCATTCCCGGTAACAATGCCGCCAAGAACGATGGTGCCGCTGTAGGTCATTGCTTCCCCCGTGGGGCTCGCAAACGCCTGTGTTGCCATCAGTGCCGCAATAGAGGCCGCAGTTACAACCAAAGGTAATTTCATCATAGTTTTATCCCCTAACCCATTTGATATGTCGGCAACCCGGCTGTCTTCTCAGGTGAGGAAGAACTGGTTTCCTCACATTTCAAAGACCCGTGGCATTCCGTCCCAGGCTCTCGCCTGGTTTGGCTTTTTCCCTTTATTATTGACCCAATGGAAATTTCGCGATCGGAAGTATAATCCCCCGTTTCACCGCGATTTCTCCCGCATTTTCACCACACGTCGACTTCAAAACCGAACACTTCCGGGCAGCTGCCAGGTTGTGATCTTTCGAGCGGGGGCAGACTGGATACTGCCCCAGACTACCCGCATCACGACGATTATGAAAATTCGACACCAAAGACTAACAGCCATTAGTCTTTTTTCCAATACTCCGGACGGCGAACCTGCAACTATTGCCGATGTACCATCGCGAAGCGGGTTTGCGCGCCGATCACGCCAGCCAGGCTTGCAATTTCCGCGGCAGTGCCTAGAATGCAAAAAACAATCAGGACTGATTGTATTTGGGTAATGGCAGTACCGTCAAGGGGGTAGCCTCATCCAACAATAAGAAACTGTGGCGAGATTCCCGATAGACTCCCGGCGCCGTCATTCACCCCGCATTTTTTCTCCTACAGTACCGCTTTGCGTGTGGCAGGTCTGGTTACGGGGTAAGCTCAGCCTGGCCGAATCACGACAGCGTATGCGGTGAACCTGTCAGGCGCGCCGACACAGGCTGGCAACGGGTTGCTGGAAACACCAACACACAACACACTCACAGACATAGAGGGCAGGGCGATGAAAGCGGCAGTATTCAAGGGTGCGGGGCAGCCCATGCAGGTGGAAACAGTAAGCGACCCGGATCCCGCCGAACGACAACTGGTAGTGGAGGTCGCCTACTGCGGTATCTGCGGCACCGACCTGCACTCCACTCGCGAGGGCCCGGCCATGCTGCCCTGCAACTCGGTGCTGGGGCATGAGTTCGTGGGTGAGGTGGTGGCGCTGGGCAAGGGGCTGCAGTCGCACTGGCAGCAGGGTGACCGCGTCTGCGCGCTGCCCTTTATCAGTTGTGGTCACTGCGCGGCCTGTGTCACGGGGCGCCCGTTTGAGTGCGCAAGCATCTCCTGTATCGGCCTGGATGCGCCCGGGGGATTTGCTGAATACGTCGCCACGTCCGAATGCAATACCCTGAAGCTGCCGGATCAACTGAGCACGCTGGATGCGGCGCTTATCGAGCCCCTGGCGGTTGGCCTGCACGCCGTGCGCGCAAGCGGCCTGCAGGCCGGACAGCGCGTGCTGATCACCGGAGCCGGGCCGATCGGTCTGGCCGTTGCACTCTGGGCGCGGTTCATGGGAGCCCGGGACGTGGTGGTGAGCGAACCGGCGCACGATCGCCGGGCGCTCGCCCTGTCAATGGGGGCAACCGCCGTGGTGCAGCCGACCCCCGATCTCGCTGAACAGTTCGCCGAGGTCGCCGGCGGGCCGGCGGATGTGATTTTCGAGTGCGTCGGCGCGCCGGGGCTTATTCAGCAGTGCATCGAGATCGCCCCGCGTCGGGCGATGCTGGTGCCGGTGGGCGTCTGCGAACAACCGGACACTATTTTGCCGTTCCCCGCGCTGATCAAGGAGTTGTCCATTCGCTTCGCCATCGCATATACCCGCGACGACTACGAGACGGTGATCACCATGCTGGCACAGGGCCGTATCAATGCCGCGCCGATGGTAACCCAGGTGGTTTCACTGGATGAGATGCCCGCCGCTTTTGAGGCCCTGCGCTCACCGTCGAACCAGTGCAAGGTGCTTACGCGGTTAAAATAACTCCCTGTTTGAAGTACGCCGCTCGCAGTCCGCGGCGCACAGGGTCACTCGCTGGATAACCGGTAGAGACCGGGCAGCTTTGGAATGAGTTGCTGGAATATCGGTGAGGCGATCTATCAACTGGGACGCAGTGAGATAGCGGATTACCCGGCCCTGATTCATGACGACCAGGTGATTTCCAGTTGGGCCGGCGCGCCACCGGCCTGGCGCGCGGACACTGGACGACGAGCTGCGGGACGTGATGACCGGCGATCGCTGCACACTGCGGGCAGACGGCAACCTGGTGCTATCGGGCCGCGACAGCACCGTGATCAATGCCGGTGGCGAGAAAGTCTACACGGTAGAAGTGGAGCGCGTGCTGGTGGAGCATCCCGCCGTCAGCGATGCCCTGGTGGTTGGCCTGCCGCATCCGCGTTTCGGCAAGATGGTGGTGGCGGTGGTGGAGGGGCCGGGCCTGACTGCCGACAACCTCGAGGCCGATGTCATCGCCGCTCACGCCGCAAGGCATCTGGCGGATTACAAGGTGCCGAGGAAAATCTTCGCGATCGACTCTTTGCAGCGGGCGCCAAACGGTAAACCCGATTACGCCTTTGTCACGGCCTATGCGCAGAACTGTGCGGATGCCTGACGCACGGTGGGCGGGATGGATTTTTCCTGTGCTTCCGGCACGCCTGGAAAGCGCGGCGCGATAGCGGTCGATCAAGTCGCTTGATCAGTTCCTGCCTGACGCTGTTCCATTACGCAGTGCCAGCCACCAGTGGGCGGGATTGATGGGGAACTGCATCGCCTGCTCGCGCACGGCACCGGGCTCGGTATCAGACACCGACTGCTCATGGGTCGCAGGCAATTCGCAGGCGCCCTGCACCGGGTCGATGACTTCGAGGTCCAGGGCGGCGATACAGGCCTGGAACTTTTCCATCTGGCTTTCGTGGTGGTCACTGGCCTGGTGCCGCCAGAACGCCAGGTTGTCCTCGAACGACAGCAGGCAGTAATAGCAACCGGGGTCGCGGCCCCGCCAGTACTCGTAACGCAATACGCCTGTCTCCGTGCCGTGTGTCTGCCGGTACATGTAGGCCATCACGTCCTCGAACTCGCGTTCCCTGCCGGCGTGCACCTGGATTTTTGCGAGCAGGCTGCTCATGGCTGGTCCGGCAGCGCGGCTTTGCTGAAGCGCAACTTCAGGGCGAGCGTGCCCAGCATGATACCGCTCTGGTGCTCGAAGGTATTGCCATCGGCGTATTCCAGGCCATCGAGCCTGGCGCAAAAACGTTCCCAGGCGATCACCTGTTCCAGCCGCGAAATGCCCGCCCCGGGGCAGGTGCGCGGTCCCTGGGAAAAACTCAGGTGGGACCCCGGGGATTTTCGCTCGATATCGAACTCGTACGGGCAGGGGTACTGCTGGGGGTCGACGTTGCCCGCCGCGAAGCGTATATGCAGGATGGAGCCTGCGGGCACCCGGACGCCCTGGAACACCTCGTCTTGAGTCGTCACGCGTGTGGACAGGCCCTGGGTAGGTGCCCGCAGGCGCATACACTCCTCGGTGAAGGCGCGAATCTTGCCGGTATCCGACCTCAGCTCCCGGAAGCGGGCGGGTTTGTTGCACAGCAGTTGCGCCGCTTCCTCCAGGGCGTACTGCGTGGTTTCGAGCCCGCCGAGCACCATCAGGTAGATGATTCCGATGATTTCAGCGTCGCTCAGCTTGCGATCGAGAGCCTTGTAGTGAATCTGGGTGAGCGCGCTGATCATGTCGTCTCCAGGCCGGGCGCGCTTGCCCGTCACATGCCCCGCCAGATACTCGGCGAAGCCCTTGATCCGCCCTGCCTGCTCCGCGGTTTCTTCCGCGCTCAACTGGTTCATGTGTCCGCGCCCGTACACGAACTGGGCGACCTGCGCCTGGCCCCAGGCCGCCAGTCTGGGCAGGTCAGCCAGCGGTAAACCCAGTACCCGGGCCATTACGATCTGGGGCAGGGGGCGCGCAAATTCGTCGATGAACTCGACTGTACCCTTGCCGTCGCCGTCATCCCTGTTTATCCAGTTGTCGATCAACTCGTCAGCCACCCGGGTGATCATCTTGCTGTGGCGTTTCGCCCCCGGCCCGACCCAGGGGTCGGTAAGTTCCTGGCGATGTGCCCGCCACAAGGCGAGGGTAGGGCGCAGGGTACATGCCGAATGCAGGGCGAGATCAAAGCGCGCGGCGTCCGGTGGCGGCGACTCGCCCCTGTCCAGCGCGGCCTGCAGCTCGGCAACCATCAGGCTCATGACCGGCGTAAAACGCTCCGGGTCCTTCACCACCTGTTCGATATCCGCGTAGCGGGTGAGTACAAAGGCATCCCCGGTCCCATCGAGACCTTCGCCCGGCAATACCAGCACCGGCGCTTCCCGGTGCAGGATGGGGTAGGCCTCGTACCAGTGCTCCTGCGCACCGGGGCCGAAAAGGTCGACGTCGGCCAGTGATACGGGGCAGCGCATGGGGCCCAGGCGGTGATTGGCCGTTTTCGCCGCCATGTCGGCAGCGGTATTTGCCGGCGTCTTTTCAGGTATATGGTCGGGCATAGCGGGGAAGTGTAGGGGATTCGCTCTCTATATAAAACAGGCAATACGGTTTGTTTAATCAATGCCCGGGGCCCACAGCGCTACGCCGAGCGCGGCAGATTTCCTGTGGCGTCGCACCGTGCAGGGTGCGGGCCGAAGAAGCGCGGCAGCTCTTGCATTGGCCCGCCGGGTCGGTACATACTAAAAAACAGTCGGTCCTGATTGTATTGTCAGGTGCCAGTTACATTCCGCCCCGCCGCGGATGGATTTGGGCGGGGAACACAAGCGGGAGATGTTATCGTGGTCGATAGTAAAGCGCGTGGAGAAGCGAGGGCCAGCGGCCCGACGGTTGCGGATACTCTGCTGGGAGATCGTTGTCCGGCGCCGAAACCCTTGTTGGAGAGCCGCTACGAGTTCCTGGGAGACGAGGATATTCCTTTCAGCCGCTATACCTCCCGCGCTTTCTTCGAGCAGGAGATCGAGCGAGTCTGGGGCAGGGCCTGGCAATGGGCCTGCCGGGAGGAGCACCTGCAGGAAGTGGGCGATACCTACGTTTACGATATCGGCCCCTACTCGGTCATCGTGGTGCGCTCGGCGCAGGACACCATCAAGGCCTTCCTGAACAGTTGCACCCACCGCGGCACACGGATTCTGGCCGCCGAGGGCAGCGGTTACAGCGGCGGTTTTACCTGCCCCTTCCACGGTTGGTCGTGGCAGCTGGACGGAACCATAGACAACATTCCGGCGCGCTGGGACTTTCCCCACGTATGCCCGGAAACACATGATCTGCAGGCGGTCAGTTGTGAGCGTTGGGGCGGCTTCGTATTTATCAACATCGATCCGCATGCCCGGCCGCTGGCGGAATATCTCGATGTACTGCCGGAGCACTTCGCACATTTTCCACTGGAGCGCCGCCGCATAAGGCTGCATGTCGAGAAAACGCTTCCCGCCAACTGGAAAGCGGCGCAGGAAGCCTTTATGGAGGCTTACCACAACTTCGAGACCCATGACGCTCCCAACGGCGCCAATGCTCAATACGATATTTTCGGCAAGTATGTCAGCCGCTTTATTCACAATATCGGCAACTACAGTACCGAGGCGCTTGCAGATTACCCCGGCGACAAGTGGCGTAATCCGCCGCTGACCGAACACGAAATTCTGCAGATTCTCTCGGTGTTCGGGCTGCGGCATGAAGAGGTCCCGAAAGGGGAAACCGCTCGCGCCGTGGCCGCCGCCGACCTGCGTGAACGGCTGGGTGAGCAGTGGGGGCTGGACCTGTCCGGCGTCAGCGACAGCCTGATGCTGGATTCCATCGAGTACCACCTGTTTCCCAATATGTTTTTTTTCCCCGGTATCAATATTCCCATGGCCTATCGTTTCCGGCCCAATGGCGATGACGTGGACAGCTGCATATTCGACCTGATGATTCTCGAACCGCTGGGAGACGCTCAGCAGCACCCTGAGCCACCGGAGCCCGTGCGCGTGGGCATTGATGAGTCATATACGGTGGTCGAGGACCTGGCCTGGCTGGGCGCCGTTTACGACGAGGACACGGGTAACCTGCAGATGCAGCAGCAGGGCTTTAAAACCAGCCGCAAAGCGGGCCTGACCCTGGGTAACTACCAGGAAGCCAGGATTCGTCGCGTGCACATGACGCTGGACGAGTTTATGTCCGGCGCCGACACAAGGAACTGATTCATGACAAACGCCGTTTATCGTCACGTCGCCCGCTTGGCGGATATTCCAGCCGGGAAAACCCTGTGTGTCGTGGTCGAAGGTCGCGAGATTCTCCTGTGCCACACGGCGGATGGAGTATTTGCGATGGACAACCTGTGCTCCCACGCCGCCGCTCGCCTGTGCGAGGGCAGGCTCAAGGGGCATCGTATTATTTGCCCGCTGCACGGGGCGGCTTTCGATATACGCGATGGCAGCGCCCTGAGCAGGCCGGCCTCGGTCGCGATCGGGACTTATCCGGTGAAGCTTGAAGGCGAGGATATACTGCTGGCCTGGGAATCCGGTGCAGCGGAGCTTGCGAGAGGCTGACGGGTTGCTGCGCTTGTGTACGCGTTCTAATGCCGCAATCAGCGAAATCGCAGGCAACAAAAAGCCCCGCAAGCGGGGCTATGCGTCGAGAGCGAATATTATATTTTTTTTCTCCTGGCCACTCCCATCAAACCTAACAGAGCCGAGCCGAACAGCCACGCCGCGGCGGGGATAGGTATGGTGCCGGGGGTCGTGTCCCAGCCACCGGTACCGAAGTCATTATTATGCAGGTAATCGCAGGTTCCGCTGTAGAAGCCATTGGGGCCCGGGCTGCAGATAAACCAGTCTCCGCTGGACATCGACTCAAAGCGCAGGCCATCGATGTAATCGATACGAAAGTCAGCCGGCGTGTTCAAGTCCGGGCCGATCATGCCGGCAATCTCGTAGACGTCGCTAGGCAGGACCGTGATTGGATACACCAGGTTGGAGCCGACGTAGTCGAAGGACACGAAGTTGTCGTACCCTATCTCCGTGCCCTCGGTATAGTCTGCCAGCACCAGCGTGGCAATGGGGTGGCCCAGCAGCGTACAGTCGGAGCAGGTGCCGTTGAAATAGTAGGTTTGAGTGGCGACAACTGCGGCCTGGGACTGCGCTGCCACCGCGATGGCCACCAGCAGTAATAATTTCTTCAACATCATTGTTTCTCCCTCGGGTCAGAATTGTGACTCCCAAAAGAGTATGCAAATTACATGCCGATAGCAGAAAAACCATATAAAACAGTTTGATGGATCATTAGCGCTTTCCCGTGATGCGCATAGTGTAATTTATCGTGACACTCTTGCGGTGTCCCGTCGCGGGTCTGCCAACGACTCGGCCCCCCGACCGGTCGTTGTCGTGTGGCCGCTGTCTCCGGGCGCGAAAGTCGCGGGCAAAAGAGAGCGGGGCAATCAGGCTTGCCCCAGCACCTCGTGTAGCTGGCGGTGCATATTCTGCACGCCGGGTTCGTTGCGACCCACGAGTACCTTGCGCTCGATGCCGGCGTTGAGGCCGCGGTGGATTTTATCCACCAGCGAGTAATCCTCTGCCACCGCCACATCGTTGATCATCTGGAAGTAATCCTCGTAGTGCTGGCGTTCTGCTTCGGTTTTCGGTTCCTCGGGCAGGAACATGCTGTGGTATACCACGGAGCGTTCGGGACTGATCGGGTACACCCGCCAGGTCTGGAAATGATCCTCAACGACAAAAATCACCGTGTTGGGGAAAATAAAATTTACGAAGGAACTGTATTTCCGTGGCTGCCACTGGTCCTCGGGCAGTTTCTTCAGCTCGTTGATCTCCAGTACGGCCGAACCCATGGAGTGGTTGCGGCCGTACTGATGATAAGTGGCCAGGTTGCTGTACGCCATTTTGGCAATGGTTTCGGGGTGCAGAAACTCGAAATGGTAGTACTCGTGGAAGGTATCCATGTTGAGCTTCCAGCTGAAATTGGTGAAGACCTGCTTGGCGCCGAGATAGTAGTGATCCTTGAAGCCGAAACCACTGAGGCGCTCTCCGATCCCGCCCAGTACCTCGTCGATGTCGAAGCGCCTGTCGGGATTTGGCATGACAAAGATCATGCCGTCCTTTTCCTCAACCTGCAGCGGCTTCAGGCCCAGCGTGGACCGGTCGATACTGTCGAACCCTTCCTTGCCAAAGGGTACGCCCACCAGGGCGCCGTCCAGGTCGTAGGTCCAGCCATGATAGGGACAGGAGAACAAACGACCCTTTTTCGCCTTGCCTGAAGCGCACTCGTTGAGCGGCGCGCCGCGGTGGGAGCATATGTTCACGAAAGCGCGAAGCGCGCCGTCGCCGTGCCGCACAATCAGGATGGGTATGCCGGTATCGTCGAAGGCGAAGTAGTCGCCCGCCTCGGGAATCATGCAACTGGGTCCGACGAATTGCGGATAATTGCGAAACAGTTCGTTTTTTTCCCGCTGGAACTGGTCCGGGTCGTAGTACTCCTTGACGTCGATCTCCATCACCCTCTCGGCGAGGGCGGTGGTGCTGCGATCGACCAGGTCCATCAGGGTTTTCAGTTCTTCAATGTGCTGCTGTCGTTGCATCGGGCGTCTTCCGGTTGGGGGTGCAGGGTTCAGCGGGAATCAGGGTCTACAGGCCGAGCACCATTTTTGCGATGATGTTGCGTTGCACCTCCTGGGAACCGCCAAAAATGGAGGCAGCGCGGTTATTGAGGTAGCGCGGGACTACGGAGCTGATGTAATCGGGGCGGTTGGGAATACCGTCCGCGATGGGATCCATGGGGAAGCCGCGGTAGCCGAGCACCTCCACCGACAGCTCGTTGATACTTTGCTCCAGGCGGGTAGTGTTGAGTTTGAGGATAGACGACTCAGGCCCGGGATTGCCACCGCCGCTGACGGAGGACAGGATGCGAAGCTCGGTAATCTCCAGTGCCTTCAGGTCTATATGCAGGCGTGCGATTTTGCGGGCGATCTCCCCGTCGGCGTCGAAGTCGGCGATCTCCAGCCGTGTCGCGGCCGCCAGTTGAACCAGGCGCTGCAGTTCGTGCTGGATGCGCGGCGCGCTGAAGCCGCCCCCGCGCTCGAATTCCAGCAGGTACTTGGCGTACTGCCAGCCCTTGTTTTCCTCGCCGATGCGATTGCTCTTGGGGACCCGCACGTTGTCGAAGAACACCTGGTTTACCTCGTGGTCGCCCGCCATGGTCAGGATAGGCGCAACGCTGACCCCGGGGGTGTCCATTTCCACCAGCAGGAAGCTGATGCCCTGCTGGGGCCTGCCGCTGCTGTCGGTGCGCACCAGGCAGAAAATGTGGTCGGCGAGGTGGGCGTGCGTGGTCCACATTTTGGAGCCGTTGACGATGTAATCATCGCCGTCAGACTCGGCCTTGAGCTTCAGGCTGGCCAGGTCGGACCCGGCTCCGGGCTCGGAGTAACCCTGGCACCAGTAGTGTTCCCCGGAGAGAATTTTTGGCAGCAATTCACGTTTCTGCTCGTCGCTGCCGAAGGCCATGATGACCGGCGCCAGCATGAGCAAGCCGAGCGGGATCAGCATGGGAGCACCGGCAAGGTAGCACTCTTTGCTGAACAGGTATTTTTGCGCCGGCGTCCAATCGGTGCCGCCGTGTTCAGTCGGCCACTGGGGTACTGCCCAGCCCTTTTCAACGAGGATGGCCTGCCACGCCAGGGCGATGTCTTTTTCGACGAAGACGCTGCTGTTGCAGGCCGTGGCCTCTACGATGTGGGGCGGCAGGTTCGCGGCGAGAAACTGCCGGACTTCCTGCTGGAATTCGAGTTCGCGGGGCGTGAATGAGAGATCCATAAGCGGCGCTCCTGGCGATTACTCGCCGCGCTCCATGGCCCAGCGGATGCCGCGGCGCAGTAGTTCGTAGAATTCCGCCGTTCGCCACGCGCCGTCCTCCGGCACCGGGTACTCCTCGATCAGTGGCTGCATGTCGTACTTGCCGCGGCAGTGGCCCAGGGTGAGGTAAAGGACGGTACCTTTGCCGTAGGGGTGCAGGTAGAAAACGGGTTGGACGTCGTCCTGCTTGATCCAGCCATCGCGGACAAAGTTGTCCACCGGTGCGGACCAGTGGGTGTGCAGCAGGGTCTGGTACTCGCCATGGAATTTGCTGAGGTACAGTTCATCGTCCACTGTGAAAGCGGGAATACCTTTTACCAGCGGATGTTCCGGTTCGGTCGCCCGGACCTCGTATTCGTGGATGGGCGGGTGTGCCATGAACTGGCTGCCGAGGATTTCCATGAACGGGACGTTGTGTTCGGGGCAGTCTACCCGCGGGTTGCCGTCGGCGTCGGGCGCCAGGAATTCAAGTATGGAGTTGGTGCCGTGCAGGGCGAACCACTTGCCGCCACCGTCAATGTAGTCATGCAGGCGCTGGGTCGCGGCGCTGTCGGGTATCACGTCGCAGGTGTAGGTAATGAGGAAGTCCGACGCGCAGATGGCGTCGATATCGCTGTAGTCCGCCCCGACCCTGACTTTTATTCTGGGTTGCTCGGCCAGCAGTTTCAGCAGTTCCAGCCGGGCGTGGTCTATGTTGTGGTATTTGCCGCCGGCGACGAGGTAAACGTCGATGCGATCGCTTTTTCCCATGGTGACCTTCCGTCGCGAGTCTGTTGTTTGCGGGTGTTGTGGCACATGACGGCCCAGCGCCGACGCTGCCACGGCGCGCTCCGGATATCCCCCGGGCGCCTCATTTGCAGGCAAGTTAACAAACCCCCTTTAAAAAAACAATCAGATTTGACTGTTTATTTTCTATTCGCTAAGGTAGCTCCGCCGGTGCCGCATTCCCGCCAACTATAGCCAGCCTCACACCGTGCTTCGCAAGGAGTTCATCATGGCAAAGTGTCCCGCCGATTTTGATTTTTTCGCACCAGAGGTGATCGAGTCACCATTTGAGTTTTACAGTGTGTTGCGCGAGCAAGCGCCGGTTTACCTGCTGCCCGGCACGAATATTTATATGCTCTCGAGGCTGGATGACATTCGTCAGGCGGCAAAGGATACCGAAACGTTTTCAAGCGACTTCCGCCATCTGCTGCAGGGCCCCGAGCCCACGCCTGAGGCCGCGGAAATCTACAAGGACGGTTACGACCAGGTCGATACGCTGCTCACTATGGATCCGCCGCGGCACAAAATGTTCCGCTCGCTGATCAATAAGGTGTTTTCTGCCAAGCGGGTGGAAAAGATGCAGGACTACATGGAGCAGATCGCCGATGAGCTGATCGATAACATGATCGCCAGAATGGCCGAGAAAGGGGAGTGCGAGTTTGTGCGCGATTTTGCCACGCCGCTTCCGGTCTACGTGATTGCCGACCAGTTGGGTGTGCCCCGCGGCGACCTGGTCAAGATCAAGGCCTGGTCGGACGCCTTCGCCTCGCGCCTGGGGGGCATGGTCACGCAGGAACAGGAGCTTGAAAATGCCCGGCTAATCGTTGAATACCAGCAGTACATGGTCGCCATCATCGAGGCACGGCGCGCCGAACCCAGGGACGATATGATTTCCGATCTGGTGAATACCACCTTGTCAGAAGGCCGCCTGATGACACTGGAAGAATTGCTGAGCATGATTCAGCAACTGCTGGTGGCGGGCAATGAAACCACCACCTCGGCGTTGGCTGGCGGCATGCTGTCGCTGATTCAGCTGTCTGACCAGTTGCAGCAGCTGCTTGACGACCCGGGTATGATCGATAATGCGGTGGAAGAAATCCTGCGCCTGGAAACACCGTCTGCCGGTTTGTGGCGGGTGGTGACAAAAGACACCGGGATTCGCGGCGTGGCCATCCCGGAGGGTTCGCTGCTGATGTTGCGGTATGCCGCCGGTAACCGCGATGAGGAAGTGTTCACGCAGCCCGAGACCATGGATGTGTGCCGCGCCAATGCTGACGATCACCTGGCGTTCGGCCAGGGCACGCATTTTTGTCCGGGCGCCATGCTGGCGCGTAAGGAAATGCAGGTCGCCTACAGAAAGTTACTGGAGCGCCTGACCAACTTCCAACTGGTCGAGGGCAAGAACGATTTCACCCATTGGCCCAATGTGGTGTTGCGGGGGTTGAAGTCGCTGCATATTACCTTCGAGGCCAGGGCCTGAGGTCGGGCACAGGTCAAGGCAACTGGAAAGTTGCCTTGTTTTGATCCCCGCTTCTAGCCGAAGTAGTCCACACCGACGATTTCCAGCCAGCGCTGGCGAAAGGCGTCTCCCTGCAGGCGGTTGGCCTCTATCCATTCGTCGTCGCTGACGCTGGCACGGCCGGCAATATCCTCTATTGCATCCTGTCCGACAGGGTAGCGAAAGTGAGGCGCGTCCGACTCTATGGCGTGGGCAACGGCCTCGGCGACGTCCAGGGGGCTCGCGGGATTTTTCATGGTATGGATGGCCCATTGCCCCAGCCGTTCCAGACTTCGCATGTAGTGGCTGTCAGGCGGTGGCGGTGTGCCTTTTTCCCAGGCTGGGGTTGGCACGGAGCCCGGCTCGATAAGGGCGACGCGCACGTTGAACTCTGCCATCTCGAAGGCCAGGGCTTCGCTCAACCCCTCCAGCGCCCACTTGGCGGCTGAGTAGTGACCGTGGCAGCCAAATACCATACGGCCGGCGAGAGAACTCATATTGACGATTCTGCCGGAACGCTGCCTGCGCATAATGGGTGTGATTGCCAGCAGCATGCGCACGGTGCCAAAGTAGTTGGTTTCGAACACCTCGCGCACTTCCTCCAGCGGGGTTTCCTCGACCGCGCGTCCCCCGCCTATACCGGCGTTATTGACCAGCGCATCGATGCGCCCGGCGCTGTCCATAACCGTTTGCACCGCGTCATTCACGGAGTCGCCGTCGGTAATATCCAGTTGCACGATCTCCACGGGCAGGGCTTCGGCGGCGATCGTGTCTTGCAGTTCAGTGGCGGTGTTCGGGCTGCGCAGGCCGGCAAAAACACGGTGCCCTTTGCGCGCCATGTGCAGGGCGGTCTCCCTGCCGATGCCTGTGCTGCTGCCGGTAACGAGTATGACTGCCATAGGAATTCTCCGGGTGGTTGGGGCAGGGGGTCAGGGCGGGTCGTCGACTGACTGGTCCTGCCGGTTTTTGTAATCTATTCGGTATTCGCAGGTGACGCAGCGCCGCATGCCGCTGCGCATACTTGCATTCTGGTTCTGCAGGGCGAGCAGTTCCCGCTTTAGCTGGCGGATTTCCCGCTCCTGTTGCAACAATCGTCGCTGCGGCGCAAATATCTGGGACAGTGTCAGCACCGCTTTTCGCCCAGCTGGTTCAGCTGGTCTTCCAGCTCATGCGCACGGTACAGGAGGTTTCCGGCAGGTGCGGGTCAAATTCCATTTTCAGGCCGCCGCCCGCGCCGTTGAACAGCGCCTCGAAAGGCCCCTTGCAGATATTCAGGCAGCCCTCCTCGGGCAATGCGTTGGGGTTGGGCAGGCTCTCGCTCCGGGCGCAGGTATGCCAGCCACACTCCGGGATTTCCATGACGGTAAGGCCGCGACCGGGGTCGTACTCGGTAATCGTGGCAGGCCCTGTCAGCCAGTGGGCGGGATTGAATGTTTCGAACAGGAAGGTGCTCCAGCGCCCGGGCTTGGTACTGCCGTCTTTTGCCGGCCGTGTTTTCTTGCCCTTGTTCTTCTCACCCATGCTGTTCATCATTTTCAGGAAGTCAGCCGATGTTTCGGCTGAAATGGCGACCGCGGTGCCTATCACAATCTCCTCGTACTGTTTCTGGCTGTAGTACTTGCGCAGTTCCAGCAGCGCCCACTCCACCTCGCGCACGAAATTGCCGTAGCGTTTACGCCATTTTTCGCGTGGCGAGTCCAGGAAACGTATCACCTCCCGGCGCGACTTTATCTCGGCGTAATCGCGATCCACCTGCTCCTTGTCGCCCGACAGGCGCAGAATGGGCAGGAAGGTGTGACTGATGAGGGTCATGGCCTTTTTGACCAGCATTTTGTCGGACATCCACATGTCGATCCACGCCTGCGGACCCCAGTTGTAGTAGAAGCCGGATTTCTGCGCGCTCGCGACCCGGCCGGTGCCCCGGTCGCTGGTGATAACGGAGCTGTCATTCATGCCTGGTTCTCCTTGCGCTGGTGGTGGCGGCGAGTTTTGGCTCCCTCGCTGTTGAGTATGGGTCACACTGAAATGTCCGACAACACGACTCAATTATAGAAGCGAACGGTAATACCGTAGGTCGCCTGCGGGGCGACCACCCCGGCGTAGCCGCCCACTGTGGGTATATCGATACCGAATCCGTAGTAATCCTCGTCCAGCAGGTTGCGTCCCCACAGGGCAACTTCCCAATCATTGGCCGCGTTGGTCAGGCTGAAACGGAGATTGACCAGGTTTATGGCGTCGTTCTTGAGGTTGGGGTCCAGGTCCTGGTCGAGGAAGAAACTGTCGATGTAGCTGTGCTCCAGGCGGGCCACGCCATTGAGGTTTTCGGTGAGCGCCATGTCGTACTGGACGTAACTGCTCACCGTCCACTCAGGGGCATTGTCCAGGGGCTTGCCCTCCAGGTCCTGGGTACAGATTGAGAGAGTACCGGGCGATCCGCCCTGCGCCCCGTCCACGATGTAGAATTGCTCGAAGGTCTGCTGCACGGTGCACTGGGCGTTGTCAAAGGAGCCGTATTCGGCTTTGTTGTAGCCCAGGGAGGAGCCCATGGTGGCGTCGGCGATGGGCACGAATACCAGTTCCAGTTCGGCGCCGTAACTCTGCATACTGCCGGCGTTGATGACCCGGATGCTCGAGCCGTCAAAGGTCTGGGACTGGAAGTCTTCGTAGTCCACGTAAAACAGGGTGCTGTTGAGCTGCAGGCGACGGTCGGCCCAGGAGGATTTCCAGCCCAGTTCATAGTTGGTCGCTTTTTCGGGATCGAATTCACCGTTGGATGTGGCGACCGTGCGCCGCTGGTCGAAGCCGCCGGATTTGAAGCCGCGGCTGATCAGGGCGTAGCCCATGATATCTTCCTCGAAAAAGTAGCGTACGTTGATCGAGGGGGATGCGTCGGAATCCTTGCGGCTGTCATCGTAGTAGAGGTCAGGTCCGGCTACCGGGGGGATGTCGATGATGGACTCGGGGGTGGTGATCTGGGAGCCGTCGCGTTCCTTTTTCTCCCAGGTGTAGCGCAGGCCGAGGGTGGTGCTGAGTTTTTCGCTGTAGTTCCACACGACCTGACCGAAGGCGGCGAAGTTTGTGGTGGTATAGGTGTTATCGTCGATGTTGAGCGTGCCATTGGGGAACAGGAAAGCGAAACCGATATTTTCGGCCAGCATCTGGCTCATGCCAAAGCTGCCTTTGGAGTCCATTTTCGAGTAGTAGGCGTACAGCCCGCCCTGGCTTTCAAAGGTCTTGCCGCCCGCGGAGGCGAAACGCAGCTCGCTGGAGTATTGGTCCAGCTTGATGTCGGTCGTCCCCTTGACCGCGTCGTAGGCGGTAAAATCGCCGTCTAAAGAGGTGTCCGCTTCGTAGTGGCGCCAGGCGTTGATGAAGGTGACGGTGTCATTGTTGGCAAGGTCCTTGTCCCACTGGGCCGATACGCCACCGACCTGCAGCTTGCTGTGTACGTCCTCGTTGAACCAGTAGTCATCGCCGAAGGGGTCCGCCTTGGGCGGACTGAACCCCGCCGTGTCCTCGAATGCCGTGTACTGCAGAATGTACTGGCCGAGGGCATTGAGCCCCAGCATTTGCTGCCACTGGGCGGAGGGGTCGTTGGTGAGCGGTGCGTTCAGGGTGGACAGGCCGTTGTAATCCATGACCGCGATTCCGCAGCAGTTGCTGTCCTCCTTGGTGTAATCCATGCTGATGACCAGCTGCCCCAGGCTGTCCTCACCCTGCTTTTCGTCCAGGTTGAGCAGTACACGCGAGCGTCCGCCCCATCTTTCGATATTGTTCAGGCCATCGCCCGTATAGGTGTTCTCGTAGAGGTCGTCACGATGGATGCCAAAGCCGGTCATGCGCATGGCATTGCCCGAGGTGCCGAACGGCACATTGACCATGCCGCGCAGCTCCGCCTGTTCGTTGTTGTCGTAGCTCACTTCCACCATCGACTCGAATGCGTCCGGCGAGGGCAGGTTGGTGATGATGCTGATGGCGCCGGCCGCCGTATTCTTGCCGTAGAGGGTGCCCTGGGGGCCGCGCAGCACCTCTATCCGCTGCACATCGATCAGGTCGCTGATACCCATGCCCGCCCGGCCCTGGTATACCTCGTCGATAAACAGACCGACGCTCGGGTCGATACCTGAATTTGAGCCCACCGAACCGATGCCGCGAATCCGGATGGATGACTCGTTGGCATTGGTGCCCGGGTTGATGACGAGATTGGGTGTGTACTGCTCCAGGTCCTTGAGCTGGTTGACCCCGGAATCCTTGAAGAAATCGCCCGAAAACGCCGACACACTCATGGCGACATCCTGCAGGTTCTCCACCCGGCGGCTGGCGGTTACCAGCACCTCTTCCAGTTGCAGGCTTTCCTTGGGTGCCGGCGGTGGCTCATCACCCTGCGCCAGCAGTGGTGCAGAGAATGACGGGAGCAGCGCGGCGGCACCAACAAATGCACGGATATAGCCCATAGTCTCTCTGGTCACCTTTTTTTATATTTCGTGTGTGCGGTCGGAAATTCGCTGGCAGACGATTCGCCGCTTACAGTACCAAATGCCATTTTTAAAAACAAACAGAATTGACTGATTTTAATAGGAGCGGTACTGTTGGTGCCACGAGTCCGCTTACCACTGAGGTTTACCATGGCCCAGCCAATGCCCGCCGATAACATCTTCCTCAACTTCCCCTGGGGCCCCATCCAGATGGAGTGTGATGCCCATGACCTGATCGTCGAGGGTGAAATACCGCCAGACCTCAAGGGAACCCTTTATCGCAACGGCCCCAACCAGCGTTTCAAGCCGCGCGGCGACTACCACCTGTTTGCGGGGGACGGCATGGTGCACGCCTTCCACATCGAGAACGGCAAGGTCGACTACCGCAATCGCTGGGTGCGCACCGCCAAGTGGAACATCGAGGACAAGGAGGGCAGGGCGGTGATCAACGCCATGAACCCCTTTGACTGCGAGCCCGAGTACAGCGACTTTGTGCTGGTGGACAAAGAGGGCCTGGCCAATACGGCCGTGGTGTGGCACGCCGGGCGCCTGTTGACCATGGAGGAAGGGCATCCGCCCTATGAAATCGACCCGCATTCGCTGGCGTCCATCGGAACCTGGTCTTTCCGCGGCAAGTTGCACACCGCGATGACCGCGCACCCCAAGATCGACCCGAAAACCGGGGAGATGGTGTTCTTCGCCTACATGGCCACCGGGCCGTTCTCCGCCGATGTCATGGTACACAAGGTGAATCCGCAGGGCGTTTTAACCGAGAGTATCCATATCCCCACTCCCTACTCGTCCATGGTGCACGACTTCGTCATCACCGAGAACTACATCGTGATCCCGGTCATGCCCATCAGCGGCAGCCTGGAGCGGGCGATGGAGGGCGGCCCTCCCTTCGCCTGGGAGCCCGAGAAAGGCATGCACATCGGCGTGCTCCCGCGCCACGGCGGCACGGCGCAGGATATTCGCTGGCTGGACATGGACCTCGCGTTCGCCTTTCACTTCATGAACGGCTTTGACCGCGACGGCGTGATCACGATCGATGCGTGCCAGATGGGCCACGCGCCGCTGTTCCCCAAGGTTGACGGCTCCTCCACCGGCGGTGCCCATCCCCACCTGACCCGCTGGACCATCGATATGAATGCGCCCGAGCCGCGGGTGGAGTTCAGCCAGATCGACGAATTTGAATCGGAATTTCCCCAGTGTGACCCCCGCTATGTCGGTCAGCCGTACCGGCACGGCTGGTATACCTCGCCCGATGGCAAGTTCTCCAGCGGTATGAAGGAAAATGACAACTACTTCAATACCGTCGGTCACTTCGATCACGAGACCGGCGCGCAAGACCGCTTCTCCTGTGGTCGCGCCATGATCTCGGAGGCATTGTTCGTTCCCAGGTCGGCGGATGCCGCGGAAGGGGAAGGTTACCTGCTATCCGTGGTTACCAGTTTTGAGACCCGCACCAGCAGCCTGTACATTTTTGATGCGCAGAAAGTCGCCGCGGGTCCGGTGGCCATTGCCCGTTTGTCACATTGTGTGCCGGCGGGTTTCCACGGCACCTGGCGTCCGGGCGATTGATACGCGCATCCCTGAACCGGCGCGGAAGTACAGTGGACAACGCGTTGTAAAGCCAGTGCTCGATAGCGCGTTGCCCAACAGCGCTTACCAGCTGTTAATGTGCAAAACACTGTCCAGCGATTTGCGGGGCGCCTGTTTGAAGTCGGTGCCGATGGTGTAGGCCATCGGAATCAGCGCCACCTGCATCTGATCTGGCGTGATCCCCAGCAAGGCGCCGACTTCCCGTTCGTATTGCAGGTGCAGGGTAGTCCAGCAGGTGCCGATCCCTCTCTCCCGCGCCGCCAGCATAAAACTCCAAACAGCGGGCAGGATGGAACCGAACATGCTCGCTGTCGCGCTCAGTGGCAGGCCCGGTATATCGGCCCTGCCGTTGCAGCAGGGGATCAGCAGGGCGGGCATTTTGCCGAGACTGGCGGCCAGGTACTGCGCCGAGTCGAGTACCCGCTCCTGGGTCTTTGCCATGGCGGGGTTGTCAACGTGGTGCCGGGTGGGCTGGTGTGGTCCCGCTTCGTATTCGGCGAATGCCTGCTGGTAGTACTTCGCGATAGCCTCAATTTTCCCGCGGTCGGTGACCAGCACAAAACTCCAGCCCTGGCTGTTGGAGCCGGAGGGTCCCTGCAGGGCTATCTCCAGGCATTGCCGGATATCGTCCATATCCAGCGCGCGATCCAGGTCCAGGCGCTTGCGTACCGCGCGGGTCGTGGTCAGTACTTCATCGGCACTCAGATTCAGCTTGGGCATAATCAACCTGTGTTGTTGTAAGTGGCTTCCTGGTCGTCCGGCTATTGTAGTGATGGATCAGCGGTTGGTCCAAACCTGGTTCCAGGCGGATTACCGGAACAATAAAACAGTAAGGACTGATTGTTTTGCGGTGGCCTGTTTGTTAGCATCCGGATACCGACAATCGCCCGATCACAGTGGTGATTTAACCTACTAACACGGGGTTTCCGTGAACTTTACCCTAAGCGAAGAACAAGTGTTGTTGCAGGACAGTGTCAGCCGGTTTGTGGGGGAGCATTGTGACGTGCCGCGCCACCGACAACTGGCCGCCACAGTGCAGGGCTATGATCCGGCGGCGTGGCAGCAGTTTGCCGCCCTGGGCTGGCTGGGCGTGCCGTTTACCGAGGAGCAGGGTGGTGTCGGCGGCAGCGCGGTCGATGTGATGGTGTTCTGCGAGGCCCTGGGCCGTGGCCTGGTGCGCGAACCCTTCCTCACCACGGTGATTACCTGCGGCGCCTTCCTGCGTTATGGCGGCAACGCCGAGCAGCAGTCCCGCTACATCCCGGCCATCGTCGATGGCAGCGAGCAGTGGGCTTTCGCCTTCGCGGAACCACACAGCGGCTACAACCTTGCGGCGGTGAATTGCAGCGCAACGGTTGCGAATGGCGGCCATGTGCTCAATGGCAACAAGATCGCCGTGCTGAACGGACATTGCGCGGACCGTTTCGTGGTTACGGCGCGGACTGCGGGTGAGGGGCGTGACAGGCAGGGGCTGACGCTGTTTATCGTGGACAGCGGCTTGCCCGGCGTCACCCTGGAGCCGTTTACCGCGGTGGACGGCAGTCGCGGCGCCAATCTGCGTTTTGACAGCGTACAGTTGGGGGAAGATAGCGTACTGGGTACACCCGGGGATGGCTGCGCGCTGGTGGAGCGGGTGATCGACGAGGCAATCGTCGCCATGGGGGCTGAAGCGCTGGGGGCGATGCAGGTTTTGCTCGACAGCACCGTGGAATATACCCGCACCCGTGAGCAGTTCGGCCAGCCCATTGGCAAGTTCCAGTCCCTGCAGCACCGCATGGCCGACATGTACCTGAAACTGGAGGAGACACGGTCTCTGGTCTACAACGCCGCGATTCAGGTGAGTGAAGGCAGCCCGGAATCCGCGCAGGCCTGCGCCGCGTTGAAAGTGAAGATCGCGGAGGCGGGAAAATTTGTATCCCAGCAGGCGGTGCAGTTACACGGCGGTATCGGGATGACGGACGAATTGGTGGTGGGACACCATTTCAAGCGCCTGCTGCTGCTTGCAATGCTCTACGGTGACGAGAACTACTACCTGCGGCGCTACATGGAACTGGCGCTGGAATCCGCGGCCTGAGCAGGCCGCGACGGCCTGTCCAGAGGCAGGCTATTTTGAGGTTGAATGCCGCGCGATCGCGCTGGAATCGCCTTCTTTGAAGATTTCCTCCAGCCTGTCCGCCAGGTAATCCAGCAGCAGTGGAATGCGTTTCTTGCGGTCTACGGTCAGCTGGTCTATCGCCATGCCCTCCATCATGAACCGGGTGACATCCATGGCGAGCAGGTAGCGATCGCCGCGATCATTCCATTCCTTGAACAAAACGGCGTTTGTCTTGTGTACATGTTCAGAAAATCGCGCAGAGGAGCTTTGCAGAATCTGGCGCAATTCCGGATCCGTGCGACCGGCCACGCACAATTCGTGGTAGGCGATAGCGAGATCTCCCGTGAGGTATTCCCAGTAGGCGTCGAGACCGGCGCGCCGGTGCGCCTTTCCCTTCTTCGACTTGGGAATGGCGTTGACGCGCTGGGTGTAGTCTTCCAGCAGCTTGCCGTGCAGGTACTCCACCGCCGCCTGGATGAGTTCGGTCTTGGAGGGAAAATGATGCAGCATGGCGCCGCGGGATACACCGGCCGTGCTCGCCACCTTGGCGGTCGTGACATTGGTATAGCCAAGGTTGATAAAGCAGTTTATCGCCGCATCCAGGATGCGATCGCGGGTCATTGCGCTTTTCTGCGCCTGCCAGCTAACATCCTCGACCCGGGGGTCGGTATTTTTACTCGGCTGGGACTTGTCGGCGGCCATGGGCTCTCCAGGGGGGTGGGCGCACTATAAAAAACAATTTCTCCTGATTTAAACAGGATGCCATTGCCGGGCATTATATACAAAACCACGGCTTGGATACGAGCCTTGCGCCGCGGCGTCCCGGCGGCGGGTAAGCTGCGCGGGAGAGCGCCTGCGGCATATCATTTGCCGGCGAGTCGCCGCACCACCGGTGCGAAGGCTTCAACCATGTTGTTCTCCCCGTCGTCGAGTACCGCGATGTAGGAAATTCCATAGGTTTCCCGTCGCCGCTCCAACTCCTCGCACATGTAATCGATACTGCCAATCAGGCAGTGCGGGTGCGTGAGAATTTCCTCGGCGCTCATGCCCAGGGCCTCGCCGATAGCCGCGGCGGTGGGTCCCTGGTGGTCTGTGATAATGGTGTTGTAGGCGCCTATCTCCAGTTCCAGCCCCGCGAAACGCTCTCCGGCGCCATCCTTCACCCACTGGATTTTCCTGGCGGTGGCGTCAGCCAGGCCGGAGTTCATGCCGTCGGGCCCCAGCATGCCTGCCCGGTTATTGAAGTTGAGGCTGACGATGTCCGCCTCGCGGCCGGCAAAACCGAGAATTTTTTTGCTGCCGCCGCCGATCATCAGGGGCGGGTAGGGGCGCTGTGCGGGCGCTGGCGTACCGTGGAATCCAGACCAGTTGATAGCGTCTCCCGCCACCGCCAGCGGTTCCCCCGCCATGAACGCCTTGTAGGCATGCACGAATTCAGCGCAGCGCGCAAAGCGCTCGGGGAACTCGTCAAACGCCAGCCCGATAGCCTCGTATTCCGCCTTGATCCACCCGGCGCCGATACCGAACTCCAGCCGACCGTCTGACAGGTAGTCCATGGTGGCCGCTTCCTTGGCCAGCACCACGGGATTGCGGTAGTCGTTGCAGAACACCCGGCAACCCACTCTCAGGGTGGTCGTCTGCTGCAGCGCCATGGCGATGGCCGGTACCGCAGCCAGCATTTGGGGCGGGTGGAAAGTGCCGTCCAGCGCCGGACCCGTGCTCAGCACATGGTCAGCGAGAAAAAAGGTCGAGTAGCCAAGCGCCTCGGTCTTGTTGATCAACTCACGCCAGTTGGCGGGCGACGAGGTATTGAAACTCTGCAGGGAAAAGCGGAAAGGGTTTTTCGTGCTCATGGCTTACCTCTTGTTCGAACCCGGGTGCCTTTACCAATGATCAGGACAGCTTCCGGATCGCCACTGGAATCGTGCTCTGGCGAGGCATGCCGGAGTATTTCTCGGCGTGTTGCCGGTTATCTATGAGCCGGTTGGTGTTGCTACCCATCTCGCGCACCCTGGCGTCGGTGCCGGCGGACGGAGCCGGGCTGCCGCCCCAGCAATGGGACATGGAGATAACGCCGGGTTTGATATCGTCGCTGGCGGCGACGACCGCGGGAATCCTGCCGTGGGCCGAGTACACTTCAACAATGTCGCCGGCGGCGATGCCGAGTTGGCCGAGATCCTGCGGGTGCATGAAGGCCGGGTTGGTAGTGCCCTTGCCCTTCAGCAACGTGAGTTCCGGGCCGGTGGAATTGTAGGTGTTCTTCATGCGGCGGCTTACCAGCAGGTGTGAAAATCCCTCCGGGTTTGGCGTTGTGGTGTCGCGCAGCGCTGCCGCCAGTTCCTCCTCGAGGCCAGCCGGGAACAGGTCGAGATAGCCCTGGGTGGCGGGGTCGGCCGCTTCGATGATGACATCGGGCGCAGGATGCACCGCGCCGCCCTCAACATCCCGAATTTGCGCCAGAGGCACCCGCGCGCCGGCGGTGATGGTGTTGAGCAGGTCGAATTTTTCGGGCTTGCGCTCCATGTCGATAGGCCCGTTGTCCAGGCTCATCTCGAGTCCCATGCGTTTGCCGATGGCCCAGAAAAACTCCCACTCCTCTATTTTGTCGCCCTCGGCTTCCACCACGGTGGGGGTGTACTGGGAATAGGCCCGGTCGTGCCAGATATCGGTGAGCAGGGTGACGTCTTCCCGTTCCAGGCAGAGTTTGGGGGCGAGAATGTAATCGGCGAGTTGGGCCGTGGCCGCCATCTTGAGATCGATGCACACCAGCAGCTCAAGCCCGGACAGGGCCTTCAGGGTTTTTTCCTGGTCTGGCCATGCCAGCAGCGGGTTGCCGCCCACGCAGATCAGGGCTTTTATCTGGCCCTCTCCGGGCTCCAGCATTTCGTCGGCAATGACCGCCGTGGGCATTTCGCCCTGGGGTCCGTAGGGGGACAGGACGAAAATTTCACCCAGTTCGGGGGAGACGCGGCTCCTGACGCCATCGCTCAGCCACTGGGGCTGGGGCGAGGTCGCCTGGGCGCGACGCTGCATCGGAGCCGTGAGCACACCGGGGTTGGGCAGGCGCTCGCCCTCGCGGTAGTGGCGCCCGCAGATGGCGTTCAGGGCCTGCACCAGGTGTTGCAGCAGGTTGGGGTGGGGGCCCATCTCCGGGCCGGTGCCGGTGACCGCCGAGCCGCGCGGGCCCGCGCCGAACATGCGCGCAGCCTCGCGTATCTGTGCCGCCGGGATGTCTGCGGCCCGTGCAACCAGCTCCGGGGTGAACGCGCGGGTCTGGCTGTCCAGTTGCTCGAAACCGCGGGTGTGTTGCGCGCAAAATTCCTTGTCGTATAACTCCTCGGCGATGATCACCTGGATGATGCTGGCGATAAGCGCGGCGTCCTGCCCCGGCTTTACCTGCAGGTGCAGGTCCGCGCGGCTGGCAACCTCGGTCTCGCGCGGGTCGATACAGATGATCTTGACGCCCCGTTTCTTGCCCTCGCGCAGCGCGTTGAAAGGACTGAACGACGGTATGCCGCCGGGGATGGAGTAGTGGGATACCAGGGTGTTATTGCCGATAATCATCGCCACATCGGCGTCGCACCACATGTGGCTGCCGGCGTTCCACCAGCCCATGCGCGCGGGGCCGATAGCCACCTTGGCAGGCTGGTCTATGGTGACGCTGGTATAGAACGACGGGGAGCCGATGGCGTTGTGGAAGGCGCGCGCAACCGCGTGGGCGGCCGAGTTCTGGTAGGAGTAGGTACCGTTGTAACTGGCGATGCTGCGCGGGCCGAACTCGGCCAGTATGGCCTGCAGTTTGGCGGCGATTTCATCCATTGCCTGTTCGCTGCCGATGTCCGAGAAGCTGCCGTCGGGCTGTTTTTTCAGGGACTGCTGCAAGCGGGTGGGGTGGTAAATCTGCTCCCCTAGTTGGCGCCCCTTGATACAGGTGTAGCCGCCGTAGAGCTCATTGCTGGTGTCGGGCTCGATGGCGATCAGCCGGTTATTCTCGACTGTGGCTTCCATGGGGCAGTAGGCGTGACAGAAGCGGCAGTAGGTTTTTACTTTCTTTGTTGCCATCCCGGATCCGGCCTCCGCCAGTTGTTGTAACGGTTATTCAGTAAAAAAATCAGCGCGGGGTTTACCTTCGGGGTCGTAGACCGGTTCTTCCAGGGCGACCTTGAATTTGGAGACCACGGCATCGGTAACGCCGTACTTGCCCAGCACGGCCAGCATCTGCCAGTAGAAGGGACCGGCAAGGTGGGCGGCCAGATCTGCGGTACTGTCCCAGTTTTCGTAAACGTACACCCGTGTGGCGGATGTGGGATCGGCGGACCAGACGTAGTGTACGCAGCCTTTCTGGGAGCGGGTCTCCGCCATCAGGTCGGTAACCTCGGCCAGTGCCGCGGCGCGCTTTTCCGCGTCGATTTCTATGGTTCCGGCAATGAGTATTGTCATGGTATCGGTCTCGCGTGGAGGGCATGTTGTCGTTATAGTGTGTTGCTGTTCAAGGTAGCAGATTGCCCTGTTTGAAACAATCAGGGTTGACTGATTTTTTGTCCGATACTATCGTGCGCTGCACCGGAGGTGCTTTCGGGCCTGGTTTCGGCAGTCTGCCAACAGACCAGGGGCTTCTTGCAAGAGGGCTTCCCGGATGCCCGCCAAATACTCTTTCCGCAAAAGGCAGCGCAACCAATGACAGAGATTATCAATCGCCAGTACTTTCTCGCTTCGCGCCCGGGCGCCATGCCCACAACTGAAAATGTCCAGTGCCGTGACGTGCCGCTGGCACCTCCCGGCCCCGGCGAGGTGATCCTGCGCAATCTGTATATCTCGCTTGATCCGGCGATTCGCGGCTGGATGAGCGACGCGCCCAATTACATAGAGCCCATAGCCCTGGGGGACGCGGTGCGCAGTTCGGTGCTGGGGCGGGTGGTCGAGAGCAACAGCCCGGATTTCGCGGTGGGGGATGTCGCCATGAGTGTGGGCGCCTGGGAGCAGTACACCACCGCGCCCGCAGCGGGCTTGAACAAACTGGACGAGACAGCTGGTATACCGTTGAGCCTTTTTCTCGGCGCGCTGGGTCCCACCGGACTCACCGCCTACTTCGGTTTGCTGGAAGTGGGCAAGCCCCGGGCTGGAGAAACAGTTCTGGTCAGCGCCGCCGCCGGCGCCGTGGGCTCTGTAGTGGGGCAGATTGCAAAAATGCAGGGTTGCCGCGTGGTGGGCATGGCCGGCAGCGAGGATAAATGCCGCTGGCTGACCGACGAGCTGGGTTTTGACGCAGCCATAAATTACAAGACTTGCGGGGATTACGTGGCCGCGATTCAGAAGGCGGCCCCTGAAGGAGTCGATGTTTATTTCGACAATGTCGGCGGCGAGATTCTCGACGCGGCGCTGTTGTGCCTCAACCAGTTCGCGCGCGTGGCCGTGTGCGGCTGGATATCAACCTACAATGAGGCCAACCCCCCGGGGCCGGTGAACCTTTGGCAAGTGGTCGCCAGGAGTGCCACGGTGCAGGGTTTTACCGTACTCGATTACCTCGACCGCTTCGCTGAGGGGATCGGCCAACTGGCCGAGTGGCTGATGGCGGGCAAGCTGAAATACCGCGAGGAAATTGTCGACGGCCTCGACAATATCCTGCCCACGTTCCTGCGTCTGTTCGACGGTTCCAATTCCGGCAAGCTGGTGATCCGCATTCCCGAATAGCCGCCGCGCCGTGTCCCCGGCGCGGTAGCGTCTACTGCGCGGGAGTATACGTGCCGCTGAGATCGGGCCCGCCGTGATAGATGAAGTCGTATTGCCGGGACAGGTACAGCCATTGGCCGTTGTGCTTGCGGTAGGTGTCGCGATAGCGGCTTAGTATCGTGCTGCCGTTGCCCTGCGTGTCCCGGGTGAATTCCTGCAGGTACCAGTGGCCGCTGGCCTGGTCGCCGTCTATGTCGAACAGGCAGGAACCGGGCATCATCATCGCGAACTCGAAAGTCGCCATCATCTGTTCCCAGAGCGCGACGATGGCGGTCTTGCCGATGACATCGGTGCCCATCAGGTTCCAGCAGCCGTTGTCGTCCCAGGTGGCGGCCCAGGCTGCCGTATCCCTGCGGTGCACCGCGTCGACGTAGCGCGACATCAGGTTTCTCAGGGCGAGCTCGTCTTCCAGTTGGCTGCTCATTGCTGTGCTCCGTTTTCCAGGCCAGCGAGGATTTCACCAAGGACCTGCAGAAACCGCGCGCCCGTGGCGCCGTCGATGATGCGATGGTCGCAGGACAGGGTGGCGCTGATCATGGTGGCCACGGCGGGATCGCCTTCCCTTACCACCACTTTCTGCTCCCCCTTCCCGAGGGCGAGGATCGCGCCCATCGGCGGGTTGATGATGGCGGTGAAGCTGCCGACCCCAAACATGCCGAGGTTGGAGACGGTGAAAGAGCCGCCGCTGATATCCTCTTTGGTGAGTTTGCCGGTTTTGGCCTTTTCCGCCAACGCGGCGCTGGCCTGCCCAATCTCGGCGACCGACAGGGAATCCGCGTTGCGGATCGTGGCGGGGTACAGGCCGTCGTCGGTGGCGATGGCCACCGAAATATTGGCGTGGCTGAACTGGTGGATATCATCGCCCACGAGGTTCACGTTCACACCCGGTTCCTTCACCAGTGCCCGCGCCACGCACCAGACGATCAGGTCATTGACGGACACCCTGGCCTCGCCGCTCTCGGCGAGCTGTTTGCGGCGGGCCAGCAGTCCGTCCAGTTCGTATTCCACTGTCAGGTAGAAATGGGGAATCGATTGCTTGGCTTCGGTAAGACGCCTGGCGATGGTCTTGCGGGTGGCGGACAGCGGGATAATTTCCACACCCGCCGCGTTCGAATTGTTGCCCGCGCCGGCGGCGGCCGCCTGCACATCCTCCTGGGTTATGCGTCCGTTGCGGCCGCTGCCGACCACTGTATTGAGGTCGACACCGAGTTCTTCCGCCAGCTTGCGTACCACCGGGTTCGTGCGCGAGGCGGCGTCATTGGGGCCGCTCGCGGTGGCTGTCGTCGCTCGGGGCGCGGGGGCGGGCGCTTTGCCGCCGCCGAAACCGGCAATGAACGCATCGATGTCGGCGTCGCTGACGTCGGCACTGGCGATGATCCCCAGCAGCGCGCCAACCGGGCGGGCGTCGCCTTCCTCGGCGAGGATGCGGCGCAGCACGCCGTTGACGGGGGATTCCCACACGTTGACGATTTTGTCCGATTCCATGTCGAACAACTCGTCACCTTTGGCTACGACATCCCCAACGCGCTTGTTCCAGGTGTTGAGTGTGCCCTCTACCATTTCGATTCCCCACTTCGGGACGGCGATCGGATAGATATCACTCATGACATTGTTCCCCGTATAGCGGCGATGATTTTCTCCACTGAAGGCAGGTAGGCGGCCTCCAGCTCGGGCGCGAACGGGGTTGGGCTGTGCGGTGCGCAGACCTGCTTGATGGGCCCTTTGAGCGCATGAAACGCCCGGTCCGCGGCCAGGCCCGCGATATCCGCGGTAAGTCCGCAACGCGGTGGCGACTCGTCCACGACCACCAGCCTGCCAGTGGCCTCCACGCTTTCCAGAATGGTCGCGGTATCCAGCGGCGAGCTGGTGCGCGGGTCGATCAGGTCGCAGGTAATGCCTTCCTCCGCCAGCGCGTCAATGGCTGCCGCCGCCCGGCCCACCATCTGGCCAAAAGCGACTACCGTGCAGTCGTCCCCTTCACGCAGTATGGCCGCCTTGCCGAATGGAATGGTGTACATCTCATCGGGGACTTCGCAGCTTTCCTGGTACAGCGCCTTGGGTTCGAAGAACAGTACCGGGTCGTCCTCGGCGATGGCCTGCAGCATCAGCCCCTTGGCATCGTATGCATTGGATGGAATAACGACTTTAAGCCCGGGAAATGAGGTCATTACCTGGTACATGGACTGGGAGTGCTGCGCGGCAGCGCTGAAACCGCCGCCCGCTGCGAAGCGAATGACGGCGGGGCAGGTGGTCTTGCCGCCGAACATGTAGCGAAACTTGCCCATCTGGTTGACCAACTGGTCCATGCACACGCCTACGAAGTCGGCGAACATGATCTCCGCCACCGGGCGCATGCCGACCAGTGCGGCACCGGCGGCGGCACCGACAATGGCCGATTCGGAAATGGGCGTGTCAACGCAGCGCAGGGGACCGAATTTGTCGTAGATGCCGGTGGTGACACCGAACACGCCGCCAACGCTGCCGGGCTTGCCGTTGGATCCCATACAACCGGCCACATCTTCGCCGATGACGAACACGGAATCGTCTGCTGCCATCGCCTGGTGCAGGGCTTCATTGATGGCGTCGCGCATTGTTTTTACTGGCATGGTTGTCTCCCTCAGGCCCCGTAAGTGATATAGACGTCTTGCTCGACCTGCTCTGGGGTCGGGCGCGGTGCGGCTTTGGCCTCGGCGACGGCCCTGTCTATCAGGGCCATGACCTCGGCGTCCACTGCGTCGAGTTCCTCGCTTGCCAGTTCCCCGGTCTCCTGCATGCGGGCGCGGAAATTTTTCAGGCAGTCGTGATTCTTGCGCAAATCGTCCAGTTCGCCGGCGCCGCGATAGTGCTGCGGATCGCCCACGAAGTGACCGTGATAACGCCCCTGCTCGGCGAATACGCCGGCGGGGCCCTTGCCCGCGCGGGCGTGCTCTATGGCCTTGCCGGCGGCTTCATAGACCGCGAAGAAATCGGCGCCATCCGCCACGAACACCGGGAAACCGAAGGCCTCGGTGCGCGCTTTTAGATCGTCGCAGCCCACGGCGTAACTGATGTTGGTATGTTCGGAGTAGTAGTTGTTCTCGATCACGAAGATGGCGGGAACCTGCAGTACCACCGCCAGGTTCATGGCCTCGAAGCAGGTCCCCTGGTTGACTGAGCCGTCGCCTGAAAAGGACACGGCCACGTTGGTATTGCCGCGAATTTTTGCCGCCAGCGCCGAACCCACGGAGATCGGAGGGCCGCCTGCGACTATGCCGTTGGCGCCGAGAATTCCCCTTTCAAAATCCGCGACATGCATGGATCCGCCCTTGCCCTTGCACAGTCCTTCGGAGGAGCCCCACAGCTCCTTCATCATACCGATGACATCGGCGCCCTTGGCGATACAGTGGCCGTGACCGCGGTGGGTGCTGATGATGGTGTCGGCGTCGCTCAGGTGTTCGCACACCCCCACCGCATTGGCTTCCTGGCCGGTGTAGAGGTGGGTGAAACCGGGAATCTGCCCGTTCATGATTTCCGCGTGGGCGCGTTCCTCGAATTCACGGATGGTTTTCATCTGGCGGTAGGCCCGCAGCAGCGTCTCTCTGGGTAGCGTCACATTATTTCTCCTGATAGCGTGTTCTGTGTGTTCATTTTCGTCCGCATCGATACCAATGATACCTCGCCAGGCAGCAGCCGTGACTGTGTTTTTGGCCGATCAGGTACGCCTGGTGCGCGCGCCTGGCACGCTCGGGCAGGGCGCCTCTGGTCAGCGAGGCGATTTTCACCGGGACCGGGGATCCGGCCCGTGAGTCTCTCGCGCAGTGGAAGTTCCTGTTCCCGGGGGCGAACTGTAGCCTTGTATGGGCAAAAAAGAAACAGACGGGACTGTTTTTAACCTAACCGAGCTGCTAATATTCCAGCGATAGATAACCAGCCTGCGCGGCATTAATCGCTCCGAGAGAGGTTTACTTCATGGATTTAAGTGCTTTCCCCTATCTGCAGGGAAACTACGCCCCCATCGACCAGGAACGGGATTTCGATGAAACACAGCTGCGGGTGGAGGGCACTGTGCCAAAGCAATTGCTCGGCGCCTACATGCGCGACGGCGCCAACGTGGCATACCAGCCCAATCATTATGTCTACCCGCTGGACGGCGACGGCATGGTGCACGCCGTCTACTTCAAGGATGGTCATGTGCAGTACAAGAATCGCTGGGTGCAGACCAGTCACCTGCTGACCGAGCGCAAGTTCAATCGCACCATTTACGGTAGCGTCGGCAAGCTGTTGCCGGTACCGCAGGATGTCATAGACGCCGGCGGCGAACCCAGCCCGATACGCAATACCGCCAATACCAACGTCATGTATCACGGGGGAAAGCTGCTGGCGATGTGGGAGGGCGGCTTTCCGCACCTGCTCAACCCGGACCTGTCCACGGTCGGCCTGTACGACTACGAGGGCGCCCTGCAGCCCGGTGACGCCCTTACCGCGCATCCCAAGGTGTGCCCGGTGACCGGGCAGCTGGTGTCCTGCACACAGCGCTGGGACAGCCCCAATTACTGGGTGCAGATCTTCGACGCTGGCGGCAAGCATATGCGGACCATTCCGGTTGAATTCGCCCGCAAGGGTATCATTCACGACCTGCAGATTACCGATAACTACGTGGTCATTTTTTATGCGCCGGCATTCCACAGCGTGGAAAAAGCGATGAAGGGTGAAAACCCCTTCATGTGGGAGCCTGACCTGGGTACCAAAATTATTGTGATTCCCCGCAGCGGCAAGGGCGAGCAAATTGTCCTCGAGACCGAGGCGTTCTTCAGCTGGCATTTCTGCAACGGCTTTGAGCGGGGCGGGCAGATCGTCATCGATTACGTCTGGATAAATTCCATTCCTTTCACCCAGGGGCAGGGTACGGGCGTTGAGAAACAGCCGCGCCGGATGCATCGTATGACCCTTGACCTGGCCACGAAGCGGGTTACCGACGAGGAGTTCTCCGACACATTCTGCGAGTTTTCCAGGGTCGATGAGCGGCGCATGGGCAAGAACTATCGTTACGGTTTCGCCGCCTCATCCAACCGTGACTGGGGCGATGCCCACGGCTATAACTGTACCGGTCGCTTCGATTTTGAAACCGGAAAGACCAGCTTGTGGGAGTTCGGCGCCGAAGCCAATGCCGGCGAGCCCGTGCATGTTCCCAACCCCGACAGCGAGCGGGAGGAAGACGGCTGGGTAATGTGCTTCGTATACAACCCCGGCGAGGGCGCGTTCCTGTCGGTTCTCAGCGCTGGCGATTTCGACAGCGGGCCGGTATGCAAGGTGCATATCCCGGGCAGGGTGCCCAACGGCTTCCATGGCAACTGGATGAACCGCCTGAGCCTTTGAGCCGGGCATCGATACGGATCGGGGAAGCGTGACAATGACTAATCGGTTACCAATCGCCGAGGGGCTTTTTACCTGGCCGGCGCAGCAGCCGGCTCTTCTGGCCAGTCGCTGCAGGGCCTGCGGGATCGCCAGCTTTCCGGTGGCCCAGTCCTGCATGGCCTGCAGCGGGCAGGACGTCGAGGTGGAGGAACTGCCCGGCCGCGGCACACTCTGGACCTGGACCATACAACAGTTCATGCCCAAGTCGCCCTATAACAGCGGCGAAACTCCCGAGACTTTCCGGCCCTACGGTGTCGGTTACCTGGAGTTGCCTGGAGGCGTGCGGGTCGAGGGCAGGCTTACCGAGAATGATCCGGCAAAACTGCATGTCGGCATGGAGATGGAGGTGGTGTTCGACACCTGGCGCACCGAACCCAATGGCGATGAAATCGTCAGTTTCTTCTTCAAACCGGTGGCCTGAGTGCCGCAAAGCGCCTCCGACAACGCGGGCGCAGCAATGAAATTCGGACGAGAGATCCCCGTATGGACGTAGCAATAATTGGCATCGGTATTCACCCCTTTGGCCGCACCCCGGCCCGCAGTGGGCTGCAGCAGGGCGCCTATGCCGCCCGGCTTGCGCTCAAGGACGCAGGCGTGGAGTGGCGCGATATGGAATTCGCCTTTGGCGGCAGTATCAGCGCTGGCAATGCGGATGCACTGGGCAATGAGTTGGGCCTCACCGGCATACCGTTTATCAATGTCGCCAATGGCTGTGCCACCGGCGGCAGCTCGCTGATGACCGCTTACAACACCATCCGCTCCGGCGCCCACGACATCGGCCTGGTATCGGGTTTCGACAAACATGATCGCGGCGCGTTCAATGCTGACCCCGCGGCCATGGGCCTGGAGCAGTGGTATGGTGAGCTGGGTCTCATGATGACGACGCAGTTTTTCGCCATGAAGATTCAGCGCTACATGCATGACTACGGCATCTCCGAGAACACCCTGGCGCGGGTCGCCGAGAAGGCGTTCATCAACGGCTCTCTCAACCCCAACGCCTGGCGTCGGGCGCCGGTGCCGGTGGAGGAGATCGCCGGCTCCATGATGGTGAGCAACCCGCTGACCAAGTATATGTTCTGTTCGCCCTCTGAAGGGGGCGTGGCCCTGGTGCTGTGCCGGGCGGACAAGGCGAAGAACTATTGCGCGAAACCGGTTTACCTGAAGTCCGCGGTCCTGAAATCACGTCGCTATGGTTCTTTTGAAGTCTTTGCTCCCAGCCAGGCGCTGCAACAGGTGGACGGTCCCACGGTGGACGCCTCCCGCGCCGCCTTCGAGATGGCGGGAGTCGGGCCCGGTGATATCGACGTCATGCAGCTACAGGACACCGAGTCGGGCGCCGAGGTGATGCACATGGCGGAGAACGGCTTTTGTGAACACGGCGAGCAGGAACAACTTATCCAGTCGGGCGCCACCCATATCGGCGGCAGTATGCCGATCAACACCGATGGCGGCTGCCTCGCCAACGGTGAGCCCATCGGCGCGTCTGGCCTGCGCCAGGTCTACGAAAACGTACTGCAGTTGCGCGGTGACGCGGGTGAGCACCAGGTACCGGGCAATCCGCGCCTCGGCTATACCCATGTATACGGCGCGCCGGGTATCAGTGCCGTTACCATTTTGCAGCGCTAGGACGCCGGAAGTCACGGCGCAGCCAGCGCGAATAACCGGGTACGTGTACGGCCCGATTGCGTCCGGAAGCATCCGGAAGAGGAAGAGAGTGAATGAATAATAAAACTACAGATAGCGCGGGCCGGGCGCCGGCCCGCTCACCGGGCGACTCCTACCAGCAGATGCTGGACCGGGAGCCAAACCCGGTGCCGGCGCCATTGCGCGAGAGTACCAACACCTACCTGGGCTCGGACAACCTGTCGGTTGATCGCTACCTCAGTCGTGAATTTCACGAGCTGGAGGTGGAGAAAATGTGGCGTCGTACCTGGCAGGCGGTCTGCCGGGAAAGCGAGATTGCCAATGCCGGCGATTTCTTCGTGTACGACATCGCCCGTTTCTCCATCGTGCTAACCCGGACGGAAGCCGGGGAGATCAAGGGCTATCACAATGCCTGCCTGCACCGCGGGCGCCAGCTGCGCCAGAACTGCGGCACCGCGCGCGAGTTCAAATGCCCTTATCACGGCTTTCGCTGGAGTCTGGACGGCGACTTTATCGGAGCGCCCTGCGAATGGGATTTTCCGCATATCGACAAGGAGACTTTCTCCCTGCCGCAGGTGCAGGTGGACACCTGGGGCGGATGGGTCTTCATGAACATGGACCCGGAAGCTGAATCGCTGGCCAGTTATATGGGCATTCTGCCGGAGCACTTCACACGCTGGAAGCCTGAGAACACGTTCAAGGCGCTGCATGTCGAGAAGATCATCGAGTGCAATTGGAAAGTGGCCTGGGAAGCGTTTATCGAGTCGTACCACACGGTGCAGACCCATCCGCAGATACTGCCCTACCTGGGAGATTCCAATTCGCAATACGACTGCTGGGGAGACAACGTCAGCCGTACCATTTCCCCAATGGGGGTGGTCAGTCCCCACCTGGACGGTATTACGCCTGCGCAGACAGTCAATGACTGGCTTGAGCACGGGGCCTGGCTGACGGACGGCAGCAAGGTGGAAGTCCCGGAGGGCATGAGCGCGCGGGAATGGCTGGCTGACTACTATTTCAAGCACTACTCAGAGCAATACCAGACTGATCTGGCGAGTTTTTGCACCCACAGCGAGATCATGGATTCCATCCTGTACTCCCTGTTCCCCAATTTCGCGCCCTGGGCGGGTTTTCACCCCAACCTGACGTACCGCATGCGACCCTATGGCGACAATCACGAGATGTGCATCATGGAGATCATCGTCCTGATGCGCTTTCCCGAGGGGCAGGAACGGCCGGCGGATTGCCAGGTTCACAAACTCGACAAGGACCAGCTCTTTTCCGAGGCTCCCGGTATGGAAGGCGGCCTGGGACGTGTATTTGACCAGGACTTCAGCAACCTGAAGATGGTGCAGAGGGGTTTGAAGAACCTGCAGTCCGGTGAAGTGGTGCTGGCCAACTACCAGGAAGTACGCATCCGCCATTTCCACCAGACGCTCGACAAATACGTGTACGCGTGAGGGGCCGGTAGTGAACGACCTGTTAAAACCCTTTTTGCTGGAGGGCAGGGTAGCCCTCGTGACCGGCGCGTCCAGCGGCTTTGGTCGCCATTTTGGCTCGGTGCTGGCCGCTGCCGGCGCGAAGGTCGTGCTGGCCGCCCGCCGCACGGAACGGGTGCAGGAGGCCTGCGAGACTATCGCCAGGGCCGGCGGCGAAGCAATTGCGGTCACCATGGACGTGACCGACTCGACCAGTGTACGCGCAGCCTTCGAGGCCTCGGAGCAGGCCTTCGGGGTAGTGACCGTCGTGGTCAACAATGCCGGTATCAGCATTCCGAAACCGCTGGTGGATTTGAGCGACAGCGACTGGACAGACGTCATCGACACCAACCTCAACGGCCTGGCATACGTCACCCGCGAGTCAGCCCAGCGCATGATAGCGGCCGGGGTCGGCGGCAGTGTCGTGAATATCGCCTCTATCCTGGCCCATCGCGAACAGAAATTGCTGACCAACTACGCCGCGTCCAAGGCCGCGGTTGTGCAGTTCACCCGCACGGCCGCGCTGGAGCTGGCAGCGCACAACATCAGGGTGAACGCGCTGTGCCCGGGCTACTTTGAGACCGAACTGAACCGCGGCTGGTTGCAGTCCGAGGATGGGCAGGCACTGGTTCGCAGGATTCCGCAGCGCCGCACCGGCGATCTGATCGACCTGAACGGGCCGCTGCTGTTACTGGCATCCGATGCCGGCGCCCTGATGACGGGCGCGGCGCTGACGGTCGATGGCGGCCATGTGCTCTCAAGCCTTTAGCAACTCACTGAAAACTTTTGCCGCCAGGCCTTCCCCGCACTACCAGGGTCAAGCTGCCGGTGCGGGTACCTGTCGGCATTCACGGGGTGTGGGTGCCCGGTAATCTGCAGTCGTGACGGATATTGCCCAACACACAGCGAAGGAGGAAACGACTTGGGAACATTGACGGGAAAGACAGCGGTTGTAGCGGGAGCTTCGGGCAGCAGTAACTTCGGTTCCGCTATCGCCCGCCGGCTTGCGGCGGAAGGCGCGAATGTGGTGGTCTCGGCCCGCCGCGAACAGCCGCTGCGCGCGCTCGCGAGCGAGATCGGCGGCCTGGCCGTGGCCTGCGACGTGACGGACGAGAGCCAGATAGAAGGTCTGTTCCGGGCGGCGAGGGAGCAGTACGGCAATGTCGATATCGCAGTGTATTCGGCCGGAATACACAGCGGGGGTATTATCGCCGAGCTGAGTGCGGAGGCCATTCGACCGACCCTGGAAATCAGCTTTATCGGTGCGCTGTTGTTTTTCAAACACGCGGCGGCGGCGATGGATAACGGCGGCTCCGTTATCACCATTTCCTCACTGACGACACGCCTGCCGGGTCCCGGGCTCGCCACTTATTCCGGCGCCCGTGCCGGCATTGACTACGCCATGAAAGTGGCCGCCGTGGAATACGCCGGGCGCAGGGTACGCTTCAATTCGATTGCTGCCGGCCTGATCAGGACCGACATGACGGACACCTTCTTCGAGATGGAGTCGATAATTCAGAGCCACCTGGATGAGACGCCGGCAGGCCGGATGGGTACGCTGGACGATATGGCCGAGGCGGCATTGTTTCTCGCCGATGAGGCCCGCTCGGGCTATATCAACGGCCAGGTGCTGGACCTCGCAGGCGGCCAGCAAATGGGACACCTTCCACGCTTTTGAGTGTGGCAATGAAACAGGAGATTTATATGCAAGGCTATGAAGATGTAACACTCTACAAGTTGACGCCTGAACGGGAGCGCGAACTGGTAGACAAGCAGATAGAGTGCAATTTTATCTGGACGAACAAGGAGGGCCACGGCATCGGTGTCATCATGAACTACGTGGCCCGCGACGGTTCCATCTGGCTGACCGCCACCCGGCAGCGGGCTCGCATCAAGGCCCTGCAGCGCGATCCCCGGGCATCGGTGGTGATCTCGAGCATGGGTACCGACATGGGGGCGGGCAAGCAGGTTACCTACAAGGGGCGGGTCAAACTGCACGAGGACCAGGCCACCAAGGACTGGTTCTACCCTGCGATGGCAGCGATTATTTCGCCTTACCCCGCGCCCACTGTCGAGGCTGCCATCCAGCATCTCGATACGCCATTGCGGGTGATTATCGAACTGGTTCCGGAGAAGGTTATCGCTTTCGACGGCGACAGAATTGCCAAGGCGTCTCAAGAGGGAACGGTGCCCGGGGCGGAAGCCTGATTGTGTTTGCTGGGGACGGCCATGATTCCTAGGGGGACTACCATTCCAGTATCTACAACCGCGATTATACGCTCGGGAAAACCTGCCCCGAAGGTTCCGGGGGCGGTTGCAGCTTTAAACTTACTGTAAGTGCGGTAGCTGTACCTGCCGCCGCGTGGCTGTTCGGTTCGGCTCAGCCCTGCTGGGTCTGGCTGGGATCAAGCGCAAGAAAGCACGGAAGTAACGCAAAGCCTGAAGCCCGCCTGGCGGCGGGCATTTCCCCGGGTGAATGCCAGGGCCGCTAAAAGTCGGGCGCAGGCCGGCGCTGCGCGAATCGCGCTGTACGGCCTTCGTGCCGGGCAGTTGTTCCCGGAACTTCCGTTATGAACTACAACTCCCCGCTGATGTATTTGTCCAGCGTCTGGTGGTAGTGCCGGATACGCACCTCCTGGTAGTTCCCCAGGACCATTTCCCGCGATTGCAGGTTGTGCATACCCTTCTGGATCATTGGCATATTGAACAGGTCCTGATCGAATATCGAGCCCAGTGCGACCCCCAGTTCCGGCGCCTCCGAGAAAAGTTCATTTTCGCCCATGCGGCGGGCCGCCGCGTCCTTCGGGCGCTCGGCCCCGCTGGCCAACTGGCACAGCACCATCACTTCCATGATTGCCGTCTTATGATCGTCGCCGTTGGGGCGGAAGCGGTAGGTGATGTTGGGATGAAAGCCTGCCCAGGGCGCGAAATTGGGAAAGATTGAATAGAGAATGGAATCCATGCGCTCGGAGTTGGTGGCGAAACTGGCCAGGTCACGGTCGTGATTCTTGTTGAAGGCCTCGGCGTTTTTCTGGCCGATAAACTGGCGCGCGGTCATGCCCTCGGGAACCACCGCATCGTCGGGTCTGGCGACCATGGCCGATACGCCGAACATGGTATCGGCAACCGTCTGTTCGCTTATGTCCTGCAGGTGGGGACTGGGCACGCCCAGCGCGGTAATGAAGCGACTGATGTGATCGCCCCAGACATCGTACTGCGAGTCCGCGTCGTCGGTGTAGCGAAGGATCTGCGGATGGGTCGCCACCGCGTGGTAGGACTCAATAAAAGCCTCCCAGCCGACTTTCCAGTTGCAGGGGATCACTTTTTCAACGTGGACCATCTTGTAAGCGTTCTCCGGTTTCCAGCGCTCAAAATGAGCCGGTAACACGCCCAGGTATTCCTGTAGCGACACGGCGTTCGGGTCCATGTTGATAAAAACCCAGCCGCCCCAGGTATCCACCTTTACCTCGGGGAGATTGAACTCGCTCGCGTTTACATGCGGGAAATCCCACTTGCAAGGAGCGCCTTTGAAGTCGCCCTCCAGTGACCAGGTGAAGGCATGGTATGGACAGCGCAGTTGCTGGTAGTTGCCGCTCTTGTCCACCAGTTGTCGCCCGCGGTGCAGGCAGGCGTTGCGGTAGGCTTTCAGGGTCCCGGCTTCGGTGCGGGCCACCAGGATGGAAAAGCGCACGATGTCATAGACAAACGTGTCGCCTGGCGCGGACACCTCCGTTTCCCGGCAGACCGCCTGCCAGGTGCGTTGCCACACATGCTCCACTTCCAGTTCGTGAAACTCCCTGGACAGGTAGCGGTCCACGCTAAGGTTGTCGGAACCCAGGTATGGATTGGTATTCTCCCGCAGGCAGTCCGGGACAGGATTGGTCTCTTCGTCCAGAAGGTCCTGGTAGGAGCGGCCCGGTGCACGGGCGCCATTTTGGTTTTTTTCCTGTGACATAGGCGCTGATATCCTCGCTGCTTGCGGAGTGTTTCGATTTCGGTGTCGCGCTGGACACCGCCGTCAAAAGTGATTCACAGGCTGATTGCGGTTCGCCGCCATAGCCGGTAATATAAACAGTACGGACTGACTGTTTTTGTTTAAGGTATCACCCTTGTAAATTTTTGCAAGCAAACCATGCATGGTGGCGGTCGTATTTCAAGTTAGTTAAAACAGGTGGGACTAGCAGTGACAACAACTCGCGGACGCGTGCAGGACAAAGTGGCGATTATCACCGGGGCTGCCTCTGGGCTGGGGCTGGCGACGAGCCAGCGCCTGGCTGAAGAGGGGGCGCGCGTGGTGATGGCGGATATCAACGCGGAGCTTGGCGCCGCCGCTGCCGCCGGGATTCCCGGGGCACAATTCGTGGTCATGGATGTGACTCGCGAGCAGAACTGGATCGATCTGGTGGACTCCACCGTAGCCAGCCACGGACGCCTGGATATCCTGTGCAACTTCGCCGGCATCGTGCGCCTGGCCAGCATCGAGGAAACCAGTGAGGAGATGTGGCGCCAGATCAACGCCGTGGGCACCGATGGAACGTTCTTCGGTTGTAAACACGCCCTGCGCGTTATGAAAGCGGCTGGTAGCGGCTCCATCATCAATATGTGCTCCACCGCGAGTATCCAGGGCGGGCCCAACATTTTCGCCTATGCCGCTTCCAAGAGCGCTATACGCGGCATGACCAAATCGGTGGCCTGTCTCAGTGCACAGCAGGGTTATGGCGTGCGCTGCAACTCGGTGCATCCAGGCAATATGGCCACACCGATGCTGCGGGAGGTGTACGAGATCGTCAGGGAACACGATCCCGCGAGCGCAGAGGCGATGGACAAGCTCTGGGTTGGGGAACCGCTGGATGTCGCCAACATGGCGCTGTTTCTGGCATCGGATGAATCACGCGCCATTAACGGCGCCGAGATGGTGATCGATAACACCACCACAATTACCGAGGGCTCCGTGCCCAAACACTGACGAGGAACTGCCATGCCTGCCGCTACGGAAGCCCTGCAAATTCGCAATTCAATGATCGACAACTACAACAGCTATGCCCAGGGCCTCGACACCAAGGACTGGGCCATGGTGCGCAGCTGTTTTGCTGACAAGGTCTTCATCGACTACGGCAGCATCAGCGACCCCACCGGCTCCCCGGATGTCGCCCGCAACAGCGAAGACTGGTTACCGGTACTGCAGGGTGTCATCAACGGGTTTGATATAACCCGCCACGCTATCACCAACCACAGGCCGGTCATCACGGACAGCACGCTCAGTTGCACCGCCTACCTCACTGCCGACCACGTAATCTTTCCCAATCCGGAGCTGCCGATTGTGACGCCCGAGGACGTGGTGACGGTGGTGGGGGAATACACCAACTGGTATGAAAAAGACGGTTCGCGTCTGGTAATTTGCCGGTCCAGGCTGGTGATTAACTACACAGGCGGCAACCTCGCCCTGCTGGGGCAAGCGATGCAGCGTGCGATAGAGCGGGGCGCTACCGCCCCCTGAGCTTGGCCCTGGTTTTTGGCTTGGGCTTGGGCTTCGCCCTGGTCTTGGGCTTCGCCCTGGTTTTGGTCCTGGCTTCAGGTTTGGGCTTCGCCCCGGTTTTTACTTTGGCCTTCGGTTTTGCGGCGGCTTTCGCCCTGGTCCCGGTTTTGACTTTGCCCGTAACCCTGGCTTTCGCCTTCCCTCCTGTCGCTCGTTTTGATGAGGCGACTGGCGCCAGCGCTGCCGCAGCCTTGAGTTCTTCGAACGCCTCCCGCAGGCACTGCTGGTAAAACTCCGGGTCCGGCAGCATTTCGCGACAGGACAGGAAGTTGATGGTGATGCGCCCCGACGCGCTGAATACGGCGTGAAACAGCCCCATGGTGTGCAGCAGAGGGCCCATGCCCATGATCAGGTCGAGCCTGGCGCCTGCCAGGTAGAGCGTTACCTGTGGTCCTGGAATATTGGAAATCACCACGTTGAACGGCATCGGTATATTCGAGCTGGCGGTTGCCAGGGAGGCCGCCCGCATACCCCAGCCGAGTACCTGCGGAACCATGATCTCACTCATATCCATGATGACGCTGGTGCCAAGTGCCTCGGCGAATGCCTTGGACTCGGTAGCACTGAGGTTGACCGCGCGCAGGCGCTCCAGCGGATCCGCGATATCCGTTCCCATGCTGATGGTCATGTTGCTGACCTGGTTGCCGGTGGAGGCACTGTTGCGTTCGCTGCGCATATTGATCGGTGCGGTGCATGAAAGCGTGGTTTCCGGCAGTTCCTCCTTGTTTTGCAGATACTTGCGCAGTCCGCCTCCGACTATGGCGACGATGACATCGTTTACGGTAGCGCCTTCCACGCTGCGCCGAATAGCCTTCACTTCTGCCAGGTCCATGATCAGCGCATCCGTGACCCGGGAGCTGCTGACCGGGCCGTTGAAACGACAGCGCACCATGGGAGGACGTTGCGTGGTTTTGTGCTCCGCGGTCTTGCGGCTCGCGCGGATAACCGCCGGCACGAGGTGTTGCACCTTGTCCAGCAATGTGGCGGGTCGCTTCAGGGTGTTCAGATACGCCTGGGACCAGATTTGCCAGTCTGTGGGGTCACTTTCTCCCTGCCAGGTGTCGGTCACGGGCGGGGGCTCAATTTCGTCCGTGAGACTGTGAATCGCGGTGACGATTTCGGCGCCGGAAATTCCGTCTATCGCCGAGTGGTGGACCTTCAGCATTATCGCGAAACTGTGATCGGGCAGCCCCGCCACATTATTCAGGCCCTCTATCACGTAGGCCTCCCACAGGGGGCGGCGCATATCCAGCCCGCGGGCATGCAGCCGCGCCAGGAGCAGGCAGAACTGGTGCCAGTCGCCGGGTTGGGGCAGGGCGATATGGCGGATGTGGAATTCCAGGTCGAAGTCGGGATCTTCCACCCAATAGGGTGTATCCAGGCCGAAGGCGCCGCCGGCAAGCTTGCGCCTGAAGATGCTCGATTTATGCAGGTTGCGTTCAAAGGCCGTAAGAATCTCCCCGTATTTCACCGGGTGGTCCCTGCGCGCTGACTGGTCGTAGACCAGAACGGGGCTGATATGCATGGGTGTACGCGCGGTTTCCTGTTGCAGGAAACTGCTGTCCATTTCGGTGAGCTTTTGCATGTCTTTTCCTTCGTTTACTGTGCCCCGCAGGTACGTCTAGCGGGCTTTCCTGTGTGGCCATATGCTATGTGATCCGGGGTGGCTCCCGGTGGCGTTGCAGCCCCGATGTGCAGGCCGGGCCATACACGGAACATCTCGCGACAAGGGTTCGAGTTTAGGTCAATTTGAATGTATATAAAACAGGGCAACCCGGTTCCCCTGGCGTATCCTGACTGAATATAAAGACTTTCCGTCGCAGCTGCTCCAGGTGGCATTCACGGGGAATCAGCCGCCGCTAATTCAGCCTCTGGAAATTGCCGGTCGCTTCTTCCCAGACCCTGGTTAGCACAAATTCCCGGTCCAGCGGCAGTGGGATAATCATGTGAATCGCCTGGTATCCCTCATCAGCCGTTAGCCGGGTAGTAGTGAGAGTATCCTCCAGGCTCATTTCCCGGTTTGCCACCTCGCGCCCGATGTCCGCAAGCTGGGTCATAAACGTCAGGAACTGCTTCAGCCCGGCGCGGTCGGTGGTGGCGCCGTGACCGGGAATCACCCGGTCGAAATCCAGTTGCAGCATGATCTCCAGGCTGAGGACCCATTGCGGCACACTGCCGCCCGCTTCAAGATCCACGCTGGGGTAGAGGCGGTTGAACATCAGGTCTCCGGTGTGCAGCACCTTTTCATCCCTGAACAGTACCACCAGGTCGCCATCGGTATGGCCCGCACCCGGGTGGATCAACTGCATGGTTTTATCACCTACCTGCAGGGTCATTCGATCACTGAAGGTCTCCGTGGGCAGCAATCTGGCGGCCTCGCCTGTCCAGAAATCGGCATCAAGAGTCTCCAGGTGAGAGAGGGTGCGTTCGGTGGACAAGACCCGGGTTCCGGCTTCAAAGGCCGGATTGCCGTGGGTGTGATCGAGGTGATAGTGGGTGTTGATCAGCAGCACGACATCCGCGCCGGTCAGCTCTATCGCCAGTTCCCGAATCCGCCTGCCCTGCAGGGGAAGGGTCATGGTGTCAACGACCACGGTGCCCGCGCTGGTTCTGAGGACGGCTGTATTTCCGCCCAGCCCGCGCAGCACGAACAGGTCATCGCTGAGCTGTTCCACCTCCAGGGTCCTCACCTGCACAAATACGAAAATGCAGAGTGTGATTAACAGTGCAATCAGCGCGAGTAATCTGTATTGCCATTTTTTCATGGTAGCTTCTCCCCGATAAGGCGATTGTCTGGAGGCGCGGCGCTTGTCTGTGTGCAGGTATTCTGACACAGCTTTGACCCCTGCGCTGTTCCGCGGCTGATACTGGATCTCCCGTGCGTGCTGGCTGCGGCGGCTCCCATCCGGTCGCGGCGAGTCCGGCGCCGCTGGTGTGGGACCGGCCCGCAGCCAAATGTCCGGATAACTCGCGACATACCCCTGCTTTTGCGTAAACTGTGACCTGTCTGGGCAAGAGAGGAGCATCCCATGTTTGCAACGCTGGAAGTCGCGGTTGAAGGCCCTGTTGGCACGCTATGGCTCAATCGCCCGCAACGTCTCAATGCGCTGTCGGTTGAAGTCCTGCGCGAACTCGCCGCCGCGGCGCGCTGGTTTGACGAGCAGCCGCACCTGCGGGTGGTTGTCGTCGGCGGCCGCGGCCGGGCTTTTTCAGCGGGCGCAGACCTCGACGGTTTTCCCGCGGTCTCCGATGCCGGCGTACGCCAGGCCGCGGACCTCGGCCGGCAGATGGCTGAGGCACTGGAAGATATGCGCGCGGTAACGATTGCGCGCATCCAGGGTTGGTGCGTTGGCGGTGGCCTGGTGTTGGCCGCCGCCTGTGACCTGCGGGTGGCAGCGGATACTGCGCGTTTTTCGATTCCTGAAATCGATCTGGGCATCCCGCTGGCGTGGGGCGGTATCCCTCGTCTTGTTCGTGAAATCGGCCCTGCGCTGACCAAGGAACTGGTGATCACCTGCCGGGAGTTCAGTCCCCGCGAGGCACAGGCCGCCGGCTTCCTGAACCGGGTAGTGGGTGAAACCGAACTGGACGCCGAGGTGAATGCGCTGGCCGCTGAAGTCGCGGCCCGCCCGGCGATGCCGGTGGCCGCGACCAAGCGCCACGTGAATGCGGTGACCTCCCAGATGGTAGGCACCGCGCGGGCCTGGTCCGACGCGGACGGCCTGGTCGGTGGCCTGCTGGATCCGGAATGCGAAGCCGCCCGCCTGGCTTATGTCAAAGCCCGCGGCCGATAGGCTGCGGATCGTTTAAACCGGGGAGCGCGACGGCCTCCTCGACGTGCAGTCAAGCACCTCCTGATGATTGGAACACTGTTATGCCGGAACAAGTAAGCACGCCCGTTGAAGCCGCCAAACCGGTCGCCGGCGCCGTGACCACCCTGGGCCGAACCCTGAGTTCGGTAATAGAGGCCGGTCGGGAGATTCTCGCGAGGCGGCGCAGCGGAATCCCCGCGGCCACCAACTCGGCCGGGGCAATGCTGGTCCTGTGCCGCGATTTGATCGATCACCGCGGGGAGGCCTCCGGCCTGGCACTGGCGGGCGAAATCATCGCCGGATACCAGCAGCTTACAGCCCAGGCAAGGATGGACTTCTTCACCAGCCTGGTCACTGAGTTCGACGTGAATCCCGATGACATAGCCGATGCCGCACGGCGCTATGTCGAAGAACCGGGCCTGGAGAATTTGTGGACCCTGAATCGCGCAATTGAGGCCCCGCGCCAGAAACTGTTTCGGCGCATAAACATGGCGCCGGACGGTACCAGGGCCCTGGTTGCGATGCGTGGGCAACTGTTACCGCTGCTGCGCGAGAATCCGGCTCTGCGGGGGGTCGACTCGGATCTGCGGCATCTGTTTATTTCCTGGTTCAACAAGGGTTTCCTGGAACTGCGTCGGATAGATTGGTCGTCGCCGGCCATGGTACTGGAGAAAATAATCGATTACGAAGCGGTGCACCAGATCAATGGCTGGGACGATCTGCGCAGTCGCCTGCGAGAAGATCGCCGCTGCTTCGCCTTTTTCCATCCGGCGCTGGCCAATGATCCGCTGGTGTTTGTGGAAATCGCCCTGACCGAAGATATTCCGGGTGATCTTGCGCCCCTGCTGGTGCAGCAGCGCCAGCCACCGGCTTCAGCCAAACTTAGCACGGTGGTCTTCTACTCGATCAGCAATTGCCACGCCGGACTCGCCGGTATTTCCTTTGGCAATTTCCTGATCAAGAATGTGGTCGAAGAACTCACCAATGAAATGCCGGAACTGAAGACCTTTGTCACGCTCTCGCCGGTGCCGGGTTTTCGCCGCTGGCTGATGGGCGCCGACCTGACGGGGTTGATAGCCGAAAATCTGGTGGCAAAGGTGAAGCAGCCGCCAGGGCCGGTAGTTGAACAATCCGTTTACGATGCGCAACTCAAACTTTGCGCCCACTACCTGCTGCGCGTTAAATCAGGTTCCGCGCCACTTGACCCGGTGGCCCGTTTCCACCTGAGCAACGGTGCGCGCCTGCATAGAATGCACGGTGGCGCAGACCTGTCGACAAAGGGCAGGGAGCAGTCGGCGGGCATTATGGTCAACTACCTGTATGACCTTGGGAAGATAGAGGAAAATCACGAAGCCTACTTTGAGCAGGGCAAGATTGCCGTCTCTCGCACTATCAGCAAGCTTTTGGACTAGTCCCCTGGAAAGCGTGAAGGCTTGGCGGTCGGGCCCTCAGGCGGTGGCCGCCATTTTTGTTCTGGCGCGGTCGCGTTTGCTGTCGGTAGCTGCTGGTTTGCGGGCGGCAGGGCGCGGGCGGCGCTTGCGGGATTTCAGGTAACTTTCGAGTTCTCCCACCGTTTCATCCAGGCATTGCCTCATGACTTCGGGATCGGGCATCATGTTGCGGTCGGAGGTGAAGGTCAGCCCAATCTTGTCGACGTGGGTGCTGGCGCTGAAGTTAAGTCCGCAGCCGCTGTAGAGTGGCGAGATCCCGGTAAATCCGTCCAGGCGAGCGCCCAGCAGGTAAAGTGGTTTGTCCGAGCCTTTCAGCTCCGCGAGCCCCAGGTTACCCCCCGACATTACCGCCCGGTTGAGGCTGATTTTGCGGTTCGCCAATTTTCCCAGCCATGCCAGCAGTGGCGCCGGCACATTCTCATACAGTGAACGCAGCTTGAAACTTGTCAGCTCGGCGTTCTCAATGGACTGCAGTTCCCGGTTGGCGGCGTAAATCGCCTGCAGTCGCCCGATGGGAAAAATTATGGGGGTGTGCAGTTCAACCTGGTTAATCGCAATGCGGTTGCCTACCAGTGCATGGGCGCCGGCATTGCGCACATTGACCTCCAGCAAAGCCTGTAGCGACGAATCACCGATTTCATCGTGCCGTTCCAGGTAGCGCCGCATGGCCTCCCCGCAGACCGCCAGCAAGGCGTGCGAGAGCGTGGCGCCTGGCACTTCGGCCAGGTATGCATCAAACAGCTTGCGCGGATAAAAGGCACCCTCAAAGACGCGCGCGGTGCTCAGGGGTTGGGAAAAACGGCTGGGTAGACTCTTGCCCTCGTCCGCTTCCACGGCGCTCTGCGCCACGCGAATCGACAAACGGGTGATGATCTTGGAAAGCGTCCGTATATTGCTGGCCGACTGCAGCGCGAGGCGCAATGAACGTACCGAGTTGTTGACCACGCCCCGCAACAGCATTTCAACCGTGCCGGGTGCGATAGCGGGCAAATGGGCGATATGCTGTGCGGAGGATTCGTGCTGCCGGGTATTGGGGGTGAGCGCGTGCAGGGATTGCAACAGCTCCTGCGCGGTGAATTCATCCATCGCGCAGTGGTGTATCTTGAAGAAAATGGCAAAACTGTTGGCGGGCATGCCCGCTACCTTATCCAGCCCCTCGATGACATACAGTTCCCACAGGGGCCGGCTCATATCCAGGGGGCGCGAGTGCAGCCGCGACACCTGTATGCAGAACTGGCGCCAGTCACCGGGCTTGGGCAGGGCCAGGTGGCGAACGTGGAAATCCAGGTCGAACTTCTTGTCATCGACCCAGTAGGGGTAGTCCAGATCTGCGGGTGTGCGCTGGATTTTCTGGGAGAATACGGGAGCGGAATTGAGCCAGTTGCGCAGGTGTTCGCGGATGTGGGTAAAACGAACAGGCTTGTCGCCGAGGGAAGACTGGTCGTAGAGGTACATCAGGCTGATATGTGTGGGGCTCTCCGCTCGCTCCAGAAAAAGGAAATTCGCGTCTTCGCTGTCAACCTGGTACATGTTTTCGGTTTCCGTTGGCTGGTTCAACTGGCTCTGGTATTTGCAGCGCCCTTCTGAAACTGTCTCTATAAAATATGCTGTTGGATGAAATGGCCGGCTTTTTCCAGCGCCTCGTTACTTTCCGGCAGGAAGGCGAAGGCCTGCCAGACGTGCGGCACCTTGCGCCAGATATCCACGTTTACGGGCACATCGTAGGTGTGGCAGCGACGGGCGAGGCGCAGGCTGTCATCGAGCAGCATCTCACTGTCACTGACCTGGATGTACATGGGAGGCAAGCCGGCAAAGTTGCCGTTGATGGGCGAGACCATCGGGTCGCTGGGATCGCTGCCACCGAGGTAGAGCGGCCTGGGATTGATGGCGCGCTGGGCCGGGGCCGGCAGTGCGGTATCACTCGCCGCGTTCTTCCAGCGCGAAGGCGCGTGGTCGCTGACGTCGAGCAGGGGCGACAACATATAGGCGCAGGCCGGCATCGGCAGTTTCTGTTCCTTGAGGGCCAGCAGGGTAGAGAGGGTGAGGCCGCCGCCCGCTGAATCCCCGGCGATAATAATGTTTTCCGGTGCAATGCCCTGATCCAGCAGCCATCTGTAGGCGAGCACAGAGTCTTCAAGGCAGGCAGGGAAGGGGTGTTCGGGGGCCAGCCGATAATAGGTCATCAGCGCCCGCGTGTTGGCGCACTTGCACAGTCTGCTGACCATGCCCGCGTGAATATTGGGCGTGCGCAATACATAGGCACCGCCGGGCAGGTAGAGCATGACGCGCCGGGTAGTGCCGTCATTGGCGCCGATCCACTCCGCATCGAACCGGGCGCCTGGTATTTTTACCGCTTCGCGCTGGGTCCCGCGCGGCAGCGCCAACCTGCCGACAACCCTGTCGCTGACAGCCACCAGCTTGCGTATACGGTCAATCGAATCCATATGCCGCAGCATCGGCTTGATACTCAGGCTGAGTTGCAAGTTGAGTAGGTCGGTTTGCCAGCTTTGCATGGCCTCAGGTCCTGGAGGTGGGGTTGCGGAACTGGTGGCTGTTCAGCCGCACATTAAATTTCAGTGCGCCGGACAGGTTTACAGTGACACTTGATACTAGCCCCAATGGGAATAGGGATAAAGCTTGATCTTTGCGGTTAAAACCTGTTCGAAAACGGTTGCGGCCCACGGCGTCAGTTCCTGTTGAACTCGATTTCCTTGAGAAACCGGGCGATCTCCTTCAGGTATTTACCCTTGTCCAGGTGCAGCAGGTGGTTCCCCGGGAACCAGTGAATGCGGGGCCTGTCCCAGTGATCCCACAGCAGGCGCGCGTGCTTTGGTGGCGCCAGTCGATCACCTGCGCCAGCGATAACCATCAGGCGCTCCTTCGGGATGAGAGGTTGGTAGGTCAGCGGTGAATGTACCGCCAGCATATGCCGCGCGTCTCGGACACTGGTACCGGTGAGCTTCAGCAGGGGCTTGATCGCCATATTCATGGGAAACCATTCCAGCACCAGGTCGGGCAGGCTCGCCACAGGTACATTGGGAATCGAGAACTGCAGCCTGTCCTCCACCGCTGCCAGCAGGGCCGAGGTATACCCCCCGAGGCTGATGCCTGTCACCCCGATCTTGCTGGCGCCCTCCGCTTCCAGGTAGTCCATGAAAATGCGGAAATCATGCACCGCATGCGCCATCGACTCGTTCAGGTGGGACAGTCCGCCGGCGAACAGGCCGTGGCCGCTGAAAGGTGACAGCGCGGAGCGGCGCTTGCCGTGGTGCGGGAGGGTATACAGCAGGATGTCGTAACCCTGGGCGTAGAACCAGGGCAGCGCGAAAAACAGTCGATTGACCCAGTAGGGGTCCGCCATGAATCCGTGGATGACACAGATGGTGGGGCGCGGGCCGTTGTCATGGCGCCAGTACTGAGCCACCGCGCGCATATTTCTCCGCGCCTTGGGGTAACTGTCGCGCAGTGCTGGGTTTACTGTCTTGAAGGGGCTGTCGAAGCTGAGCAATTCACAGCGACCGTCGTCCGGCCTGAAGCGGAAAAGGCCGGCCGAGGACGATTTCATCTCCACCCGGGAGGAGTTCGGTGGCTTGAAAAATTTGGTGGCATCGGCGGCGCTGGCCTTGTTGCGGTAAAAGCCTATTGTGGCCATGTCTCTCTTAAGCTGGCGCGGGGTGATGCTGGCGGGCAGTGCCAGGGTGCCAAGCATGCCGGCGCCAGCGGTTCGCAACAGGTAATCCGCCGCCGCGGTGCTGTCCACCGTCAACTCGGTGCGCAGGTCGAGTTCGAAGTCGTCCGGAAATTTGTGAAAGCTGCTCTCCAGGGTCTCCCACCACGGTTGCTCCGGCATAATCCTGCGAGTGTGACTGTAGGTATTGTTGGCTACGCGGGAGACGGTGGAAGCAATATCGTACATAGACTTGGTCCTTGCAGTGTTGGTGTCAATAGTAAAACGCACTTCACTGATTGGGTAGGACCTGCGTCACACTGCGGCGGCCATGCGGCGGCGCAGGAAAGCGATCTGGGTAGCCAGGGGCAGGTCCTTGGGGCACATGTCTTCGCAACCCAGCAGGGTCATGCAACCGAAAACGCCCGATTCATCGCCCACCAGTTCATAGAACTCGGCGTCGGTGCGCTCGTCGCGGGGGTCCAGGCGAAAGCGTGTAATCTGGTTGAGTCCCACCGCGCCCACGAAGTCCTCGCGCATGCGCGCCGTGCCGCAGGCGGCCACGCAGCAGCCGCACTCGATGCAGCGTTCCAGCTCATAGATCTGTTCCGCCAGGGCAGGTTCCATGGCCTCTTCGATGGCGTCGACATCGAGCTGCTCCAGGCCCTGGGTGTGCACCCATGTTTCCAGCCTCTCCGACATCCCGCGCATCCATTTGCCGGTGTTTACCGAGAGGTCGCCGATCAGCTCAAATGCGGGTAGCGGGGCCAGCACAATGTTGTCCGGCAGGTCGCGCGTCAAGGTTCTGCAGGCCAGCCCGGGACGGCCGTTAATAATCATGCCGCAGCTGCCGCAGATACCCGCCCGGCAGACGAAGTCGAACTGCAGCGATGGGTCCTGTCGCTCGCGAATTTCATTGAGGGCGATAAACAGCGTCATACTGTCCGCTTCCTCCAACTCGAAGGTCTGCAGCTGCGGTACGCTGGCCGGATCCCGCGGATTGTGACGCAGGACCTGTATGCGCAGGGTGCGACCGGCCTGGTGCACGGGTATCTGGTTCATGACTCATCTCCCAGGCGCTGGTTGTTGCCGCGCAGGTGTTCCGGCAGCAGATGCCTGAATGGCATCAGGGCCTCCTGGCGGGCGTGGCGGTCCGCATCGGCAAGCTCGCTCAGCACGGTGTCGATCTGCTGCTGGCGGGCGCTGGTGTCGGGGTGTTCGATATAGTCCCTGGCGCCATAGCCGCGCCAGCCCGGTGGCAGCTCCATGCGCATGATGTCCAGCGCCTCGTAATCCAGCACGGGCAGTTCGGCGTCCTGTTCGGGCCAGCTGGCCAGGGTGCGACGCATCCAGTTGAGGTCGTCGCGTCGCGGGAAGTCTGCGCGGTAGTGGGCGCCGCGGCTTTCGGTTCGGAGCAGAGCGCCATAGGCCACGCATTGAGCGAGTTTCAGCATGCGCTGCAGGCGGTAGGCGGCGACCAGTTCCGGGTTGGCTCCCGGGGCGTTGCTGCGCAGGCCGATATTGCGGCTGCGCTGTTGCAGTTCGCACAGCGTGGCTACCGCCTGCTCGAGACGCCCCTGGTCCCGGAAAATACCCACCTGGGCGGTCATCGTTTCCTGCATGAGTCGGGTGAGCTCAAAAGCGCTCTCGCGGCCGCCGCCGTCGGTGATGTCGGCGAGGCGCTGCCGTTCGCGCCGCCCGAATTCGTCCACCAGGGCGCTGGACAGGTTGAGAGCGCCCGCCTCGGACTCGCAGTAGTCAGCCATGGCCTCACCGACGATCATCCCGGCCACCACGGTTTCCGCGACCGAGTTGCCCCCCAGACGGTTGAAGCCGTGCATATCCCAGCAGGCCGCCTCTCCGGCGGCGAACAAACCCTGCAGCGTGGGACTCTGGCCACTGGCGTCGGTGCGCACGCCGCCCATGGAGTAGTGCTGGGCCGGGCGCACCGGTATCAGCTCACGTACCGGGTCGACACCCAGGAAGTACTGGCAGATCTCCTTGACTTCACGCAGATTGTTGTTGATGTGATCCGCGCCCAGCAGGCGGATGTCCAGCCACAGGTGCTCGCCAAAACGACTCTTCGCTCCCTGGCCGGCGGTAATGTGTTCTTCCATCCGGCGCGACACCACGTCGCGTGACGCCAGTTCCTTTTTCTCGGGTTCATAGTCGGGCATGAAACGGTGCTGTTTGCCGTCGAGCAGCAGGCCACCGTCGCCGCGGCAACCTTCGGTGACGAGGATACCCGCCGGGAAAATGCCCGTGGGATGAAACTGGATAGCTTCCATATTGCCCAGTGTCGCCACGCCGGTCTCCAGGGCGATGGCCGCGCCCATGCCCTCGTTGATGATGGCATTGGTGGAAACCCGGTAGATGCGGCCGAAGCCGCCGGTGGCGATGCAGGTGGCGCTGGCCACGTAGGCCAGTAACTCGCCGGTCATCAGGTTGCGCACGATGGCGCCGTGACAGCGACCGTCCGCATGAATCAGTGCTATTGCCTCCATCCTTTCGTGCACCGGAATGTTCGCGGCGATGGCCTGGTTACTCATGGTGTAGAGCATGGCGTGGCCGGTTCCGTCGGATACATAGCAGGCGCGCCACTTCTCGGTACCCCCGAAATTGCGGCTGGTGATCAGGCCGTGGGCGGCATCCGGCTCACAGATTGTTTTTTTCGCGGCGTCGACGGTGATCTCGCGTTCCCCTTTGGCCACCCGGTTCCAGGGTACACCCCAGGCAGCTAGTTCGCGGATTGCCTTGGGTGCGGTGTGTGCGAACATGCGCACGACTTCCTGGTCGGCGCCCCAGTCGCTGCCGCGCACCGTATCGGCAAAATGAATGTCCTCGTTGTCGCCGGCGCCTCCCAGGCAGTTGCCCAGGCTGGCCTGCATGCCGCCCTGTGCGGCCGCGGAGTGGGAGCGCTTGGCCGGCACCAGGCTGAGTACGATCACTTCATGGCCCCGGCGTTTCGCGCCAATGGCCGCGCGCTGGCCCGCCAGGCCGCCGCCGATAACCAATACATCTGTGTGAATGATCTGCATCGGCTACTCGCTTTCCTGGATCGCTTGTTTATGGGTGGGTATGTAGCGCTCCCCGGCATGGGGGGCATGCTGCTTGCCAATCTTCATGTAGGTGACCAGGCTGGCGGTTCCAAGGCACAAAAAGAACGCGATGATGCACCACATGGCGAGTTTGAACCTGCGCCGAGTAACTTTGGAGCTTGCGGCGGGAATCGGCGCCCATTTCATGGCAAGGCGATAGGCGCCTATACCCGCATGCAGATGTACCGACACCAGCAGCAGCGCGTACAGGATCCAGAAATGTCCGCTCCAGATGCGGTCGGAAGAGGCGTAGGGGCCGATGTTGTCCGGCTGCAGGATAACCACCACCAAATGCGCCGATGCCAGGAAGAACATGGCGAACCCGGTCACTACCTGGACATACCACAAGGTGGTGTCCGGGTGACGCATATCGCTCATATGTGAGTTGAACTGCTGGTATTGCCGGTAACTGCCGGGAAACTTGCGCATGGCCAGAATGGCGTGAACGGCTATCAGGGTGAATATGATGACCCCCACGCCGGAAACGAGCAGGGGGTAGGGCTTGCCGAAGACAGGTTCGCCCTCGAACATTTTGGACACCCAGTACATCGCGTCCTTGCCCAGCAGGATACTGGACTCGAAGAACATATGCCCCCAGATAAACAGCACCAGCAGTAAACCGGTGAGGCTTTGCAGCACATCCGCCCGGGCCGGCCCCTTGTCAAGACTGGTTGCCACCGATTATCGCTCCCGTGAGTCACTAGCAGCCCACGATAATATCCCAGCGCGCCATCTTCAACATTGTTCTGGCTCAATTACCGGCGCCGGGGGGCGGTAGGCCCTGGCTGTCTCCCTGGGGTACAATCGGCGGCTTCGAAGACTTCAGTGCCAGGGTTCCGCGCCATGCCAGACAGTAAGCTCATCCCGGTTGTTCATGTCGCCAGCGGCGAGAAATTCGTCAACGACAGGGGGATTACTGCGATCAAGGATGGCGTCAAGGCGTCGGCGCAGGGAGGCGCGCGGATGCGCAAACCCGATTGGCTGCGCATCAGGGTGCAGGGCGGCGCGAAATTCGAGAAGGTGCAGGGCATTGTTCGCGAACACCGGCTCGCCACGGTCTGCGAGGAGGCCAAGTGTCCCAATATGGGCGAGTGCTGGAGTTCCGGCACAGCCACCATCATGCTGATGGGCGATGTCTGTACCCGCGCCTGCCGCTTTTGCGCGGTCAATACCGGTAATCCCAGGGGCTGGCTGGACCGCGAGGAACCAGACAACACCGCGGCCTCGGTACAGTTGATGGGCTTGAAGTACGTGGTGCTCACCTCGGTGAACCGGGACGACCTGCCCGACGGTGGCGCCAGCCACTATGCCGATTGTGTGAGACGGGTCAAGCAGGTCAACCCGGACACCGCGGTGGAGGCGCTGACGCCCGATTTTCTCGGCGTGCTCAAGGATGTCGAAACGGTACTGGACTCAGGTATCGAGGTGTTCGCCCAGAACGTCGAGACCGTGCGCCGCCTCACTCACCCGGTGCGCGATCCCCGGGCAAGTTACCAACAGACCCTCGATGTGCTGGCCCATGCCAAGCGCTACCGCCCCGATGTGCTGACCAAGACCAGCCTGATGCTCGGACTGGGGGAAACCGAACTGGAGATCGCCGGGGCCATGGATGACCTGCGCGCTGCGGGTGTCGATATCCTGACCTTTGGCCAATACCTCCAGCCCACCGCCAACCACTACCCGATCGACCGCTGGGTTACCCCCGCGGAGTTTGAGAGCTATCGCCGCCAGGGTCTGGAAAAAGGGTTCATGGAAGTGGTGTCCGGTGTCTTTGTGCGTTCCAGCTATCGCGCGGAACAGGTACTCCAGAAGAATAACGTCGGCCTCACCTAGTCCGTTCGTGCCCGCGCCGGCAGTGCGAGCCAGTCCCCGGTGCTGACCAGGCTAAGCGACCGCCTGGTCGCGGGAGTTGCCATGGGCAAGGTCTCGCTGCTGCGGCTGGACAGCGGGGGCGGTCTCGCCCCCGGTAATAAATATTTCAAGCTTATCGGCAATCTCGCCGAGGCGAAGCGCAATGGTGTCAATCGCCTGGTGTCCTTCGGCGGCGCCTGGTCGAACCACCTGCATGCGCTGGCGGCGGTGGGCGCCGAGCAGGGGTTGGCCACCGTGGGTATCATTCGCGGCGACGAGGATGCCGCCGACACCGCAATGATTGCAGACGCGCGAGCCTGGGGTATGCAGATTGTCAGGGTGTCGCGTACCGAGTACCGGCGCCGCTTGGAGCCGGCCTATCTCGCTGACGTACAGCAGCGTTTTGCACCCTGTATGGTCGTTCCCGAGGGCGGCTCCAATCGCGCCGGAGTGCGCGGTTGCGCGGCCATCGCGGACCTGGTCAGAACACACTCACCGGCGGCGCGCCACATCCTGTTACCCGTTGGTACCGGCACCACGCTGGCAGGTCTTGCGGCAGGCCTGGACTCGACCTACGAGGTTACGGGCATCGCCGCTCTCAAAGGGGCGGTAGACCTGGAGCACAGGGTGGAGCAGGCACTGGCTGCCGTCGCCGCCAACACCGTCGCCCCGTGGCGGATATTGCACGAGGATCACTGCGGTGGTTTTGCCAGGACGAGCGCGGAGTTGCGCGCATTCATGCTGGAGTTCGAGGCGGTGCAGGGGATACCGCTGGAGCCTGTTTATACAGGGAAGCTTCTGTATGCGATTTATCGGCGACTGCGCAGTGGGCAGTGGCGTACGGATATCCCTTTGCTGGCGATTCATACGGGTGGATTGCAGGGGCGGCGAGGGTATCCCTGGCTGGAGGGGTGAGTTGGTTCGCGTGGCAGTTTTTACATACCCGGCCCCCTGCCGACAATGGAACAGGCACATACTCGGCGCCGTGCCAATAATCGCACAGCCAGGTACCCGGCCAAGGCCGTAAATGCTACATCTTTGCAACCAGACTATCCGGGAGCCATTTCAACAGCTGCGCCACCAGGGTCCACGGCAGTGGCGGTACATAGCGAAAGCTGACCTTGCGTTCGATCAAGTCCGCCATAATGCGGGTACCTTTCTCCGCCGAGACCAGGAAGGGACGACTGGCGAGCGAGCGGTTGAGATCGGTGTCGATGTAGCCCGGCGCCAGGTCGGTCACCACGATGCCGTCGCGCCGGGTTTCCAGGCGCAGCGCCTGCAGGTAGCGGCTGAAGCCCGCCTTGGTGGCGCTATAGACGCCGTTATTGCGCATGCCGCGCACCCCCGCGATCGAACTGATACCGACGACCTGGCCGTGGCCCTGGCTGCGAAACAGCTCCACAGCGGCCTCGGCGGTGGCGATCGCGGCGGTGAGATTGACATCGATAGTCTGGCGAATCAGCTTGAAATGCCCCTTGCCCGCGGGCGTGGCGAAGCCCACGCCGGCGTTGACTACGACGACATCCAGCCCGTTGAGTTGTTCGGCACAGCGGTTCAATACCGGGGCGATAGACTCGAAATTGGTGACGTCCAGGGTTTCCAGCACAATCTCTGCCGCCTGGCCCGACAACTCGGCGCCCAGGCGGTCGAGGTCCTCCCGCTTGCGGCCTGTCAGGGCCAGCCGGTATCCGCGCGCCGCGAACTGGCGGGCGAGGTGCTCGCCCAGGCCGCGGGTAGCGCCGGTTATCAGTACTGACTTTGCGTTGTTCATGATCTCTCCGTATCAGTGGAATGCGAGGTGGCGGGCCAGCCGTCGGGTGTGACGAAAAAGCGGCATTGTTCCACGCCGTCGGGGTCTATTGCCGCTACCAGCATGGCGCGGCGGGTGATGGTGAGGGCGGAGTGTAAACGCTCGGCCAGTATAGAACGACTGATAAGTTCATCCTGTACTCCCGCCGCTGCCGGGGAAAGCCAGCGCGATTTAGGCAGTATCAGGAATTGTGGCGCTTGCAGTTCGGCCAGGAAACGCTGCAAGCCGGCCAGGGGCAGCCACTGCGCATATTCAGGCGGCGGTGTGACGCCAGGGGGGGACGGTAGCGGGTCGCCGAGGGACTGGAACAGGTAGCCCTTGATGGCGATCTCCCTGCAGAGGTCCGTAATGCCGAGTTTCGCAAGCTGGGCGCGGCCCTGTATCTGCTCGCCGAGCCTGATCTGGCGGTGCAGCAGTTGATCCAGTTTCAGGTCCAGGCGATCTTTGGCATTCGGCCCCAGCCATTCCCGCCATTGGCTGCGGGGTTCCGTGGTAGTCAGGTCGCGGTGAGCAAGGTAGAACTTTACCGCCAGTTCGAGGTGAAAATGGCGTTGCCTCTGATGACACCAGTAAATGACATCGAACTCTCCCAGTGTGCGCCCCCGGTCTCGCACCGGGAGGTTGTGCGCGACGAGTTCCACCGTGGGATCCTGCTCCAGGAAAAAATGCCAGAGACGTTCAAACTGCAGTCCCAGGCGGGAACCGGGCTGGCGCTCGACCCAGGCAAGCAGCGGGGCGGGATTGTCATCCAGTTGCTGCAGCCAGCGCTGGCGCGCCGGTGTCAATGCCAGGCCACAGTCGGTGACGTAGCCATTTTCACCGGCGATTTTCGCAATACTCAGCATGGGGCGGCTGAAACAGGCCCAGGCCAGGTCTCTCACTGCCTGGGTACGGTAGGGAAATGCGGAGATCGCTGCGCTTTTCATGGGCTTTAGTGGTTATAATACCGGTCGTTCAGGGAGCGGGCTCGGAGCCAGTGTACCTCGTCACGCATATTGTGGCATTCCGCGAGTCGCCAAGGGTCCAGGATGCAGACATCGTTTAAGAAAATCGGTTTGGTCGGGCGCAGCAAGCAGTCCGGACTGCGGGAGGTTGTGCAGGAATTACTGGCGCTGCTGGAATCCCGTGGCCACGAAGTGGTGCTCGAAGACCGATTGGGTGAACTTGCGGACGACGACAGCCATCCCCTGGCAAGTTGCGACGAGATTGGCCAGAGCGCCGACCTGGTGATCGTGGTGGGCGGCGACGGCAGCCTGCTGAGCGCCGCCCGTACACTCGCCAAGTACGATACGCCGGTATTGGGGGTGAATCGCGGCCGCCTCGGCTTTCTTACGGATATCATGCCCGATGAAATTTCCATCCAGGTGCCCGCTGTGCTGGATGGCAAATACGAGCGCGAAAATCGCTTCTTGCTGGACGCCCAGGTGATGAGGGACGGCAAGGTAGTAGGCCATGCGGACGCCCTGAACGATGTGGTGGTAAACTCCGGCACCTCGGCGCAGATGATTGAGTTCGAACTTTACGTCAACGAGAGCTTTGTCTACCGCCAGCGCGCCGACGGTCTTATCATCTCAACCCCTACCGGCTCCACTGCCTATTCACTGTCGGGTGGCGGCCCTATCATGCACCCCGCCCTGGATGCCATGGTGCTGGTGCCGATGTTCCCGCACGCCCTGAGCAGTCGCCCGATCGTGGTGGAGGGCAACTCCCGGATCAGGGTGGATATACTCAAGCGCAATCGCATTCACCCGCCGGTGACCTGTGACGGTCAGGTCAATATGACAGCCCGTCCCGGCGATTCCGTACATCTCACCAAGAAGAGTCACCGCCTGACCCTGCTGCACCCGGTGGGTCACAGTTTTTATGCCAGCTGCAGGGATAAACTGCGCTGGGGTGATGCGCTGGTTAATTGATGGCTGATTTTCATCCCGCGCTTCGAGTCGACGTTGAAGAAAACCTGTTGCCGCTCAGTGTGCTGCTGCACCATCGCGGCGTGGCGCACCGTATATTTGAGGAGAATGGCCAGCAGGTGTTGTCTGTTCAAAGGGCGTCCCAGTCCGACGAGGTGGTGTCACTGTACCGGGCGTGGCGGGCGGGCGAACTGCGTATCGAGCTGACAGGCCGGGCTCCCGATGCCCCGCTGGTGGCGGGTGTCAGTTGGCGCCTGGTGCCGGTCACGACGGTGCTCATAGTTTGCAGCATTATTGGCTTCGCCCTGTATTATCTTTCCGCTTCAAGCCTGCTCGGTTACCTCACCTTTACCCCTTTCCAACTGGTCAATGGCCAGCGGGTGTACGAAAGTATCGGCGGCCAGTACTGGCGCCTGATCACCCCGGCCTTTCTGCATTTCGGCTGGCTGCATATCGCATTTAACAGTCTCTGGCTTTGGGAGTTGGGTGGCAAGGTCGAGCGGGTCATGGGGCATTACAATATGTTCGGGCTGTTTATCGTTATCGCGCTGGTGTCCAATGCCAGCCAATTCGCTTTCGGTGGCCCGGGAATGTTCGGGGGCATGTCCGGGGTGGTGTACGGTCTGCTGGGTTTTTCCTGGGTGGCCCCGTTGTTGCAACCCGCCTGGAAAATCCAGCCGACGCCGACGCTGATGCTGTTCATGGTCGGCTGGCTGGTGCTGTGCCTTGTGGGGGTCGTGGAGGGTCTCGGCTTTGGCGCTATCGCCAACGCGGCTCACCTGGGTGGATTACTTTGCGGCGCTGTACTGGGCGCCCTGTTCGGAATGGTATCAGGGAGGGTACAGCAGTGACGATAGCGGGCAAGATTAACGGGCTGTTTATTTCAGCCTCGCTGTTGCTGGCCCTCGCGCTTACCGGGTATACGGCCTTTCGGGAATACCATATCGAACTGGACCGGACAGTTGCCGCCGCACGGGCCCTGGTTCAGGGCAAGCCCGAGCTGCAGGTGGCTATCTACCGGCGCGATGATAGCGGACTGCAGCAGTTGCTCGAGGGTTTCCTCGACATTTCGGGCGTACTGTCAGTCACCGCCCGCGACGGCTTCGGTGAAGTGCTGGCGCGACGCGAGGGCAAGGCTGGCGGCACTGTGGCGCTGCCGCCGTTTAAACTGTTGCGGGAGGATGCCGAGGTAACGGATTCGCGGCTGATGTCGCTCGACGCCGACATGGCGCCCGGTGGCACCGGCCTGTGGTCTGCCTGCACAGAAACCGACCTGCCCATGTACCTGACGCTGCCCGTCTTTACCGCGGTCGACCCGGGCAGGCGCGGCTTGAGTCCCCAGGACTTTTTTGTGGCGGCCGCATCTCCCACGACAAATCAGAGCCAGCGCGTGATCGGCTACGTGCAGGTAAATATCTCCAGGGCCGAACTGCTGGACAATATCTGGCCGGTGGTGCGCCGGGTTCTGTTTGTGAGCCTGGGACTGATCGCCCTGTGCGGTGTGGGCATTGCCATGGCCAGCCGCCGTATCACCCGCGACCTGTCGCGGCTGGCCCGGCTCGCGGACGATGTGGCATCCGGCAAACTGGAAAAGCCGGTACAGATAAAAACCACTGGCGAGCTCCAGGATATCGCCCGCGTACTCAACAGCGTCATCGGTGGTTTCACCACGCTGAAGAAGGAGATTGATGTCGAGCAGCGCCTGCTCAACATGAAAGTGGATGAGCGAACCAGCCAGTTGTCGCGGCGCGATGAGGAACTGAACAAGGCCACCGAGGAAATCTCCGAAACAAAGACGAGGTTGCAACACCTTGCGTATTACGACAGCCTGACCTCGCTGCCGAACCGGCGCCTGTTTACCGAACAGCTCGAAATGTTGCTGGGCCTCAACCAGCGCCATGGCCAAACCCTGGCCCTGCTGTTTCTGAACCTGGACAACTTCAAGCGTATCAACGAGTCACTGGGTTACAGCGCCGGTGACAAAGTGTTGCTGGAAGTTGGCAAGCGCCTGTCGGATACACTGCGCGGCAGCGACGCGGTGGGCCATTTTGTTGATGGCGCCCCGCGGGTCGATGTTTCGCGCCTTGGCGGAGATGAATTCACCGTCATTCTCAACCAGCTCGATAGCGTGGACTCCGCCGCGAAAGTGGTGGAACGACTACTGCTTGTGTTGCAAAAACCCATGACGATTGAAGGCCAGGAGCTGGTGGTGAGCCCCAGTGTCGGCGTCGCTGTAGCTCCCCGGGATGGCGATAACGTGGAGGCCCTGCTGAGAGCGGCGGAAGTGGCGATGCACAACGCCAAGGACTCGGTGCGGGACAAGTACCTGATGTTCAGCGAACATATGGATGCGACCGGGGTAGGGCGGCTCAGGCTGGAGGCGGACCTGCGCCGGGCGGTGGAACTCGACCAGCTTGTTTTGCATTACCAGCCCCAGGTCAATACCATCACGGGCGCCGTGGCGGGCGCCGAGGCGCTGCTGCGCTGGAAGCACCCGGTGCACGGCATGATACCGCCGTTCCAGTTCATTCCACTGGCGGAAGAAATCGGCGTGATGGACGAGTTGGGAAGCTGGGTGCTTACCGAGGTCTGTCGCCAGATGAAGGAGTATGACGCGCTGGGACTGGAACTGCCCCGGGTCGCCATCAACGTGTCGGCCCTGCAGTTCTCCACAAAATTCTGCCAGAGCATCAGCGAGATTCTCCAGCAGTATGGATTGCAGGCCGCGCGACTGGAACTCGGGCTGAGCGAAGATGTACTGATGGATCGCGACCGCAGTACCCACGAGAGTCTGAAGGATCTGAAAGCGCTGGGTGTGTACCTGTCGGTGGACGATTTCGGGACCCGTTACGCACCGCTGAGCTATCTCAGCCGATATTCACTCGATGAACTCAAGATCGACCGCAGTTTTGTGCTCGACTGCGACAGCAACGAAGCCAGCGCCAGGCTGGTGGTCGCCATTATCGCAATGGCCCGCAGCCTCGGGCTGGGTGTCGTCGCCGAAGGCGTGGAAACCGAGGATCAGTACCGCTTCCTCATCGACAAGGGCGCCAGTGTAATGCAGGGCTATTTGTTCACCCGGCCGGTCACGGCCGGCGAGTTGCAGAAGATGCTTGCGCCATGGCATTTTCTGCAGCAGGTGCAGAACATACAGGGCTAGACTGTTATGAATTATATGGAACTCGTTGACACCATGACCCCCGCGATCTATCGCAGCTTCAAGCTCGCCGTGGAAATCGGCAAGTGGCCCGACGGCAGGCGCTTGACCGCCGAGCAGCGCAGTGAGGCCATGCAGGCGGTAATCGCCTGGGGCAAGTTGCACCTGCCCGAGGAAGAGCAGATAGGCTATATCGACAAGGGACACAAGGCGGGCGACAGTTGCGATGAGCCGTCGGAGACCACACTGAAATGGCAGGAAGATTCCCGTGAGTGAAATATTGGCCACGGGCGCCGTGCGCAAGATGAGGGTCCAGCTGGCTGACCCGGTTCAGTACACGATGTTGCTTGGAGAGCATGAAATCCCGCTCAACCAGTACCTGGGCCAGACCCTGGGCCTGGAGTACAGCGGTACCATCAATTGCATGCACTGTGGTCGCAAGACCGCCAAGAGTTTTAACCAGGGCTACTGCTATCCCTGTTTCAAACGCCTGGCCCAATGCGACAGCTGTATCATGAGCCCGGAGAAGTGCCACTATGCGACCGGCACCTGCCGCGAGCCGGAGTGGGGAGAGCAGCACTGCATGGTCGACCATTTCGTCTACCTCGCCAACACTTCCGGCCTCAAGGTAGGCATCACCCGCGGCAGCCAGGTGCCAACGCGCTGGATGGACCAGGGCGCCACCCAGGCACAGGCTATCTTCAGGGTGGATACACGCCTGCATTCGGGATTGGTGGAATCCCTGTTCAAGAAGCACATCGCGGACAAAACCAATTGGCAGGCCATGCTCAAGGCGGATGCCGAACCCTGTGACCTGGAGCGGGAGCGCAAGCGCCTCCTCGCCGAGTGCGCGGGCGAGATAGACGAGGTGCGGCAACAGTTCGGCCTGCAGGCCATTACTGTACTGGAAGAGCAACCCCAAACCCTGATCCAGTACCCGGTACTGCAGTATCCCGTCAAGGTGAAGTCCTTTAATCTCGACAAAACGCCAGTGGTCGGCGGCACCCTGCTGGGCATCAAGGGTCAATACCTGATCTTTGACGCCGGCGTGATCAACATGCGTAAATATGGCGGCTATCAGCTGTCACTGACCAGGGGCTGAACGCGTTGTCGCGCCAACTCCGGTTTCACTCCCACCTGCGATAGAGACCCGCCATGCGAGACGCCCAGCCAAAAGCCATCCGACTGCAGGACTACCAGCCGCCAGCTTATCTTGTCGAGCAGGTTGAACTGCGCTTCGAACTGCACGAGGAGTACGCCCTGGTCCATTCCCAACTGCGGTTGCGGCGCAACGATTCCTGTGCGCCTGGCGCACCGCTTGTCCTCGACGGTGTCGGGCTGGAGTTGTTGTCTATCAGCCTGGATGGCCGTGCGCTGGCGACAGCGGAATACGCCGTTTCCGACGCGGCGCTGGAGATAGCCGCGGTACCCGACAGCTTTTTGCTGGAGTGCTCTACGCGGATATATCCCCAGGATAACACCGCGCTTGAGGGCCTCTACAAGTCCGAGGAAATGTTCTGCACCCAGTGCGAGGCGCACGGTTTTCGCAAAATCACCTATTATCCCGATCGCCCCGACGTGATGTCCGTTTTCAGGGTGACTGTTGAGGCGGACAAGGCCCGCTACCCGGTCCTGTTGAGTAACGGCAATCCCTTATCTTCGCAAGACCTGCCCGACGGGCGGCACAGTGCCTGCTGGCACGATCCTTTTCCAAAGCCGGCCTACCTGTTCGCGCTTGTCGCCGGCGATCTGGGGTTTATCCAGGACAGCTTCTGTACGCGCAGCGGCCGCGATGTCTGCCTGCGCATATACGTCGCTGATAAAGACCTGGGAAAATGCGACCACGCCATGCGATCACTGAAACATGCCATGCGCTGGGATGAGGATGTTTACGGTCTGGAGTATGACCTGGACATCTTTAATATCGTGGCGGTCGATGACTTCAATATGGGGGCGATGGAGAACAAGAGCCTCAACATATTTAACAGCTCATGCGTACTGTGTAGCCCTGATACCACCACCGACCGGGGATTCCAGACCGTGGAGTCGATTGTGGCCCACGAGTATTTCCACAACTGGAGCGGCAACCGGGTGACCTGCCGAGACTGGTTTCAGCTCAGCCTGAAAGAGGGCTTCACCGTTTTTCGCGACGCGGCCTTCTCTGCCGATATGGGTTCGGCCACTGTAAAACGGGTGGAAGATGTGGCGCTGCTGCGCACGGCGCAGTTCGCCGAGGATGCGGGCCCCATGGCTCACCCCGTGCGGCCTGAAGCTGTCATCGAAATAAATAATTTCTATACCCTGACCATTTATGAGAAGGGGTCCGAGGTGGTCGGTATGATCCACACGCTGCTGGGGCCGGACGCGTTCAGGCGCGGCTCCGACCTGTACTTCCAGCGGCATGACGGCCAGGCAGTTACCTGCGAGGATTTTGTGCGCGCCATGGAGGACGCAAGCTCGGTGGACCTGACCCAGTTTCGCAACTGGTACTCGCAGGCGGGGACGCCACTGTTGACCGTGCGCGATGAATACGATGCAGCGAGCAAGCGCTACACCCTGCACGTGACTCAATCCTGCCCGCCAACGCCCGGGCAGTCCGGTAAGAAACCCTTTGTTATACCGCTGGCGATGGGCCTGTTGGGGGAGGCGGGAAATTTGCCGCTGCGCATGGCCACCGGAGGGCCGGGTGTGGACAGCCCGGACAATACCCACCATGTACTGATTGTCGACCAGCCGAGCCAGAGTTTTGTTTTCGAGCAGCTGCCTGAGCGACCGGTGCCCTCGTTGCTGCGGGGTTTTTCCGCGCCCGTGCGTCTCGACTATAACTTCAGTAAAGCAGACCTGTGTCTGCTCATGAGCCGGGACGCCGACGGTTTTGTGCGCTGGGACAGCGCCCAGCTCCTCGCCACCAGGGTGATCAACGAAGTAGAGCAGCAGATACTGCGAAGCGCCGCGGTAGTTGTGGATCCCCTGTTCATAGAGGCCTGCCGCAGCCTGCTGGGAGACCACTCCCTGGACCCCGCCATGGTGGCGGCCATGCTCACACTTCCGGCAGAAGACTACCTGGCCGAGTTGGCCAGTCATGCGGGTGGCGCCAATGTCGATACCATCCACAATGCGCGCTGGGCGGTACAGGCCGAGTTGGCCCGCGCCTGCCATGGCGAGTTGCTGGCCTGCTATCAGCGCCTGGCCAGTACACAGGCGTATGAGCCTTCCTCCGGGCAGATTGCAGCGCGCAGCCTGCGCAATATCTGCCTGGAGTATCTTGCCTGCGTCCGCGACCTGCAGCCGGGTCTCGCCCTGGGCCAGTTTGCCGCAGCGCAGAATATGACTGATCGCCTGGCGGCCCTGCGGGCCATCGTGTTCTTTGGTGATGAGGCAGAGCGCGAGCAGGCCCTGGACCGGTTTTACAAGGACTGGCGGCACGACACGCTGGTGATGAACCAGTGGTTCGCGTTGCAGGCGGCCATGCCGCTGGGTGACGCCCTGGCCAGGGTGGAGGGGCTGTTGTCACATCCGGATTTCGATATGCGCAATCCGAACAAAGTGCGCTCACTGGTCGGCGTCTTCGCCGCACAGAACCCGGTCAATTTTCATCGTGTTGACGGCCAGGGCTATCGCTTTCTGGCAGATATGGTGTTGCGCCTCAACAAATCAAATCCGCAGTTGGCCTCGCGCCTGCTGACGCCGCTCAGCAAATGGCGCAACTACCAGGGCCGCGCCCAGTTGATGTGCGCGCAGCTCGAGCGCATCGCGGCCCAGGACGAATTGTCGCCGGACGTATTCGAACTGGTGAGTAAATCCCTGGAAGGCCGCTAGCGGGCGGCAAGCCGGCTTTGTGGCCGGCGCGCTGTCTTGTCCCTGGCTGCATGCGGGTATGGTCCGGGGTTCGGCTATCTCAACGTTGACCTGGACCGGAAACCGCAGCTAAGGCGCCGCTTGCTCCGGGTGCAGGGCTGTGGTCGGGTGGAATGCCACCCAGGTAAACCAGTAGCCCGCGGTGACGGGGTATTCAATGCCGGCGGCATCAAACGCGCGCGCGGACTGCGCCGCTTTGTCCCAGTGCAGCTCGAGCGCTTTGCCCCCCACGTCGACGGGCAGCACGGATTCCAGTTTGTCCAGTTCCTCAAACGGCAAGGCCAGCGCGCCGTCATTCGCTGTGATGCCGATCACCCAGGTCTTGGCCGGGAGGCGCCAGTCGCTGTGCAGGGTAGGGTACATCACCATGGGCAGGCGCCGGTACTCGCCATAGGGGTTGCTGCTGTAATCGCGGTCGTGTCCCGTGTCGCGGGAAAGCAACAGGGAGTCGGGATGTTGCCGGGACCATGCGGCCCAGGTAGTCTCCTGCGCGGGTACCTGGGTAAGGGTCGCGCCCCTGAGCAAGCCGGTGACGGCGGTCTTCATTACTTGCGACCACAGCGAATCGGTATTGCGATCATAGAACAACAGGTCGCTGTTATAGATTAGCCCGGATACACCAAAGTTCAGTTCCCGGCCCACGGCGTTGGCCAGGAAAACCATGCCTGTGCCGCTCAGCGGGGAGAAAGTGATCGTCAGCGCGGTGTCGCCAAACTTGTCATTCACGATCTCGTGTTGGTCGAGAATGGCGATGGGGTAGGCCTTGGCCACGCCGTTGTAACTGACACCCATCACCCTGTCGGAGGGTTCGATCTGCTTGTCGCGCTGCGTGCCCGTCAGAAAAATAGGCTGGTCGATCGCCGGTATGCCATCCCTGCCGGGACCGCCGTGGTCGATTTCAATCGGCGCGATCAACCCGCCTTCCACGTTGAAGTCGTTGAAGAACGAAGGTTCTTCGGCCGCTGCGGCGCCGGTGCACGCGCCCATCAGGCACAGCAGGAACAGGGTTTTCCCGGTTATGTTTTTCACGTGTAGATTCCTTGTGCCTTGTCGGGTGACTGTTGTCAGGGTCGCAGACTCCATTCGCGCTTTAGAGTTTGCCGGTGACGCGACTCGCGTGGCGTCAACCGGGTGAAGGATACAGCTGCAGAGCCGGTTTATCACCGGCTGGAGTCCGGCGGTGCATCTGGCGCAGGCGTTTGGCGGCATCCGCCAGCGCGGCGCCTTGCCAGGACGATGCCGCGCCGCTGTACAGTGCCGCATTGAGTGCTTCCAGGGCGCTGTTCAAAGCGGGGTCGTCAAAGGCGGCCGACACCTGTGCCAGCGATGCGATCTCCGGCACTGACTTGAGTGCCGCGGCCCAGTGAATGACCGCCTGGCGGGCCTGGCGGGAATTGCCGCTGGCACAGGCGGCCACGAGTTCTTTGAAGGCCTTTTGCTCGCTCTGGTTATCCCCCTTCGGCGCAGCCGGTCGCGGCAACGGTCGTGTTCCGCGCCGCGACCATACCAGATAGCCGAGGGTAAGCAACCAGCCGGCAGCCGTGATGGCGCACAGTATTTGCCAGATCCGGCTGCTGTCATTACCGGTAAGCGGGATGACGGAATCCGCCGCGGGGTCAAAGACTACCGTTGGGGGCGTGGCGGGCTGCGGCGGGGTGGGTGCAATATCGGTCGCCGGATTATTAGCTGCCGCTACATCGAGTTCCCTCGGGGGCAGCACCGCGTAGCGCAGTTCGTTGCTGCGAGTATCCCACCAGGGAATCCGCAGCTCCGGTATCTGCCATTTGCCGGCCTGGGTTGGCACTACCGCGACACTGTCCACCCGGGTTCCGGTCAGGCCGGTGGCCGACTCGCTGTCGCTGATAGTCGGTTGGTCCGGGTAGAATTTCAGCCCCTGGGTCGAGGGAAACATCACTGGCGGCAACTGTGCTCCCTGCAGGCCCTCACCACGTATGGTGATCGTGCGGGTGGCGGACTCGCCGACCTTGAGTCGCTCCGGCGGTGTTGACCAGGTTTCCTCGATGCTGAGTGACGCCGCCGGCAGCCACTCGGCACTGGGATAGCTGGCGGGGCGGGGCAATACCTCGATCGTCAGCGGCTCGGTATTGCGGCGCAGTTGACGTCCGCCGCCGCGAAGATCGAACAGGCTGCGGCGGGGCGCGGCTTCCCTGGCACTGAAGGTCTGGGTCGGAATCACCAGGGTGCCGCTTTGCTCGGGGAATATGGCATAGCGCACCTCATGGACCAGCCAGGTGCGCCCGCTCACGGTGCGCTGGAATGAGTTCTGCTCCAGCGGGCGTACGAAGGCGTTGTCGAGATTCAGTTGGGTGATATTGCGGTCGTCGAGATTGATGCCCTGCTGCAACCGCAAGGTAAGGATAACCTGTCCCTGTACATAGACCTGGCTGCGATCCACTTCGGCTTCAAACAGGACGCTCTGGTCCCCGGCGGTGCCCTTGGGCGGTGGTCCGGCAACGACGACAAGCGCATCGGTTGACAGCCCCCCGAGCCGCAATGCCGGGATGCTGAGCGCGCCCTCTCGCAGGGGCGTGATATCGAGCACCAACTCTGTACTGCTGGAGAACTGGCCATTGATGTAACTGGTTTTGCTGCTGTTGGAGCGGCGCAGGATTTCGAAATCCGCTTCCAGCGGACGCAGGTCGATATCGCCCAGGTCTTCGCCGTTTGTCGCGGCGATGGTCAGTTGCAGGGTGTCGCCCAACGCGACGCGGTCACGGTCGACGCTGGCGGTAAGCGCTGCCCAACTGGCGGTCGCGGAGCAGGCCAGAATGAGAATGCCCAGGGTGCCGAGCACCCTACCAATACGTTTCATTATCTCTCGTGGCTCCCTGTTGTTGCCGTTGCAAACTCTCATAGCGGAATTTTTCTCGCAGGAGCCCGGAGGGGTCATCGGGCACCCGCCGTAACCATTGCTCCATCGCCTGGTCGCGCTCCTGTGCTTCGGGATCGGCTGCCGCTTGCTGTTGTGCCTCCTCGCCCTCCTGCTGCTCCTGTTCAGCGGCAGACAATTCTTGCGCCTCTTCTTCCTGTTGCCGTTCTTCCTGTTCGTCCCGCTGGTCCTGGCTCTGCTGCTGGTCCTGGTCCTGCTGCTGGTCCTGGTTCTGCTGCTGGTCCTGGTCCTGCTGCTGGTCCTGGCTCTGTTGCTGGTCCTGGTTCTGTTGCTGGTCCTGGTTCTGTTGCTGGTCCTGGCTCTGCTGCTGGTCCTGGTCCTGCTGCTGGTCCTGGCTCTGCTGCTGGTCCTGGTTCTGTTGCTGGTCCTGGTTCTGCTGCTGGTCCTGGTCCTGTTGCTGGTCCTGGTTCTGCTGCTGGTCCTGGTCCTGTTGCTGGTCCTGGTTCTGCTGCTGGTCCTGGTCCTGTTGCTGGTCCTGGTTCTGTTGTTGCTCCTGCTGCTTGAGCTGTTCGAGCAAGGCCAGGTTTTCGCTGGCGTCGACCTGATCGGGCGCGCGTTCCAGGGATTTCTTGTAGGCGTCGATGGCTTCGTCCAGTTTTCCCGCTCGGGCGAGGGCGTTGCCGCGGTTATACCAGCTGTCGGCGTCATCGCCGGTGGTGAAGGCTTCCGTCGCCGCCTCGTAATCGCCACTGAGGTAGGCCGCCGTGCCCGCCCAGGCGGGGTCCTCGAATACCTGCGCGGCCCGCTCGCTGTCACCCTGTCGCAGGGCCTGTTGGCCCTGCTGGTCCGGGGTCAGCCACAGGTCCTGCCAGGTGTCGGCCCGGGCCGATTGTGGCTGGCCGATAAAAAGCAGCGGTAGCAGGCATACTATCCAGCCGCGACGGAACAGTGCCAGGGCGAGTGGCAGCAGCGGCAATATGAACAGGTAGCCCTGGTCTTCCCAGGTATCGGCGGTACGGTCCAGCGCCAGGGTGGGCTCGCGCCCCTCGAGAGGTGAGGTGGCAAGCAGGGCGTCCAGGTCCGAATTATCGATCTGCATCGGCATATAGCGACCGCCACTCTCTGCGGCGACCTTGCGCAGCGGACCCTCATCGAGGCCAGGCATTACAATTGTGCCGTCGCGGTCTTTCAGGAAGCCGCCGCGCGGGAGCGGTATCGGCGCGCCGGTGGCCGTGCCGACGCCCATGACCGCCAGGCTCGCGCCGCTGTCCGCCATGGCCTTTTCGATCTCCTTGCCATCGCGTTCACTGATCCCATCGGTAATCAGCAATACCTTGCCATCGCGAATGCCGGCGGAATGCAGTAACTCGACTGCCTTCGCTACCGCGGCTCCGGGTTCGCTGCCCGGAACCGGCATCATGTCGGGGCCCAGCGCCGGCAGCAGGTTGGCGATGGTCGGGATATCGTCGGTGAGGGGGGTCACGATGTGGGCGTCACCGGCGTAGGCTATCAGCCCGGTCTGGCCTTCCTTGCGCCTTGCCAGCAAATCCTGCAGCTTCTGGCGGGCGCGATCCAGCCGCGAAGGCGCCAGGTCACCCGATTTCATCGAGTAACTGAGGTCGAGCACCAGGACCAGGGCATCCTGTTTCTGGTGAACGGGCTGGGGCAACTGCTGCCAACTGGGGCCGCTGGCGGCCACGGCGGCCAGTACCCAGCCCAGCAATATCAGCGGCAATACGTTGGGTCCGCGGGAACCGGCTTGTGGACTCACCAGGAAGGGCAACAGTTCCGGTGCGATCACCTGGTTCCAGCTACCCAGGCGCCCGCGGTGACGCCACAGCAGTATTGTCAGCAATACAGCGGGTACCAGGCTCCAGAGCCACTCGGGGCGCATCAGGTGCAGTTCCATCACAACGCCTCCCTTGTGGTTTCATGCCCGCGCCAACCGCCGCTGCGCAGGAGTTGCCGCAGGGCGAGGGCGAAACTCAGCAGTAGCGCCAGTAACAGGGGCAGGTAACTCAGCGCCTGGCGCGGGCGGTATGTGGCCGTGGCCTGCTCTACCGGCTCGAGCTGATCCAGCAACTGGTAGATGTTGGCGAGTTCCCGGGGGTTGCGAGCCCGGAAATATTGGCCCCCGGTTATTTTTGCAATTTGTTGCAACCCCTCTTCATCGAGCTCCGCTGAAGGGTTTACCTGGCGACTGCCGAAGCTGGAGCCAAACAGGCCAGGCAAGGTCATGCGGTCGGCCCCGATACCGATGGTGTAGATGCGAATACCCAGGTCCTTCGCCAACTGCGCCGCGTCCAGCGGTCGGACGGAACTGGCCGTGTCCTGGCCATCGGTCAGTAAAACAAGCACACGACTTTCCGCCGGGCGCTCTCGCAAACGTTTGACGGCCAGGCCGATAGCGTCGCCGATAGCGGTGTCCTGGCCGGCAAAACCTATCTGCGCCTCCTGCAGGAAGCGTTTGACCGTGCTGGTGTCAAAGCTCAGCGGAGACTGTACATAGGCGTTGCTGCCGAACAGGATCAGGCCCAGCCTGTCGCCGCTGCGACGGGTGATAAAATCGGCGCCCACCTGTTTTACCGCGCTGATGCGAGGCACCGTGGCCTGGCCCAACTGCATATCCTCAATCTGCATCGAGCCTGAAATATCCACCGCCAGCATCAGGTCGCGCCCGCTGTTGGGCAGCTCTATCGCCTCGCCAATCCAGTAGGGGCGGGCGGCGCCCAGCAGCAGCAACAGCCAGATAAGCCACAGGGAGATGGCGGGCAGTAAACGGCGGTCTGCGCCACGCACGCCCTGGCTGGCGCTAAGTTGCTGCCACTCTTCGTAGAATGGCGCGCGCAGGGCGGGCTCCTGGCTGCGCGCGGTCGGCAGTAAACGCCGGACCAGCCACGGCAGGGGCGCCAGTACCAGTATCCAGGGCCAGATCCACTCGATCATCGCGTTGCCTCGTGCCGCCTGATCCACGACTCGGCACTGCGCCGCAGGCGCTGGACGTCGATGCCCGGACTGTTTTTTCGGTAGGCGCCAGTGACCAACTCCTCGGGAAACTGCTCGCCCCGCCTGGCCGTGCCATTGAGAAAGGCCAGCCAATCGGCACCATTGCTGGCAGCGACCTCGCGCCGCGGATAGGCCACCAGCGCCACGCTTTTTAGCAGGGCGTTGGTCCCGGCCAGGAAGCGGGTTTCATCCCGCTCCTGTTGATAAAGGGCATCCAGTTGCGCGAGCTGAACCAGCGCCTGCCGTCGGTAGGCATTGGCGCGATAGCGCCGCACGAAGTACCAGGTGATTGCGAGTATGGCAATAAGCGCTAGGGCCGCCACAAACCACCAGCCCGGGGCAGGCGGCCACCAGCCGATGACCGGGGGTTCTCGCAGGGGGTGCAGATTGGCGAGTGGGTCCTGGGGATTCACCGGCGCGAGTCCCCGTAGAACTGTTGTAGCGTGCTGAAAGGTGATTGGTCCGTTTTAGCCTCCAGCATCGGTATGCCGAGACGCAAAAAATCCGTCGAAAGCGTTTCGCGCTGTTGTCGGGCGGCCTCGCGGTAGGCGTTTCGCAGCCTGCGGTCCGCGGTGTCCAACTCGCTGCGGGATTCGCCGTCTGTCACCGCGTAGCGCCCCGCGCGAGGCAGGTCCGCCTCCAGTGGGTCGCTACAGGCGATGGCGGTAATCTCGATGTGCTGGGCGAGCTGGAACAGCTGTTCCCGGGCCCGTTCTTCCGCGGCGCCGCGAAAGTCGCTGAGGATAAACAAACTGCTGCCCGGCCTTGCTATCCGTCGCAGGTTGGCCAGTATTTCATCGAAGCCGGAGGTCGGCGGGGCGGGCAGCGGCAGGGCGCGATTGAATTCTGTGACTTGCGAAAGCAGCGCCAGTACCGTCTTGCGGCTGCGACGGGGGCGTATCTCCCGATGACTGGCGCCATTGAACACCAGGCCACCAACCCGGTCGCCGGCATCCAGTGCGCTCCATGCCAGCAGGCTGGCCAGATGTGCCGCCAGTACGGATTTGCAGCAGTGACTTGAGCCGAAAAACATGCTGCTGCGCTGGTCGACTGCCACCAGCACCGGGCGCTCCCGCTCCTCCCGGAACAGCTTGGTATGGGCGCTGCCGGTACGGGCGGTCACGCGCCAGTCGATGCTGCGGATATCGTCACCGGGCTGGTAGCTGCGGACTTCCTCGAAATCGATACCGCGGCCCCGGAAATTCGTCTTGTTGGGACCTGCCAGTACGCTCAGGGCTCGCTTGCGTCGCCCCAGCTTCAGCTGCCTGGCGGGGAAACGCAGGGCGATAAGCTCCTCAAGCACTACATGGGCGCCGCGTGCAGGGGTAGTTACATCGGCCAGGCGCATCTTCAGCCTACTGGAACAAGGGCCAACAGTTCCCGGATAACCTGGTCTGGGGTGACCCCGTTGGCCTCGGCCTCAAAGCTGAGCAGCAGCCGGTGACGCAGCACATCAGCGGCGACGGCCTGTACGTCATCCGGGCTGACATAGTCCTGGCCGCGCAGCCAGGCGTGGGCGCGGGCGCAGCGGTCAAGGGCGATAGTGGCGCGCGGACTGCCGCCGTATTCGATCCAGCCGGCCAGCTGCTGGGAGTAGGCCTCGGGCTTGCGAGTGGCAATGACGAGTTGCACGATGTACTGCTCCACGGGGCTGGACATATGCATGGTCAACAGTTCCTGGCGCGCGGCGAACACGGTTTTCTGGCTCAACGGTTGCGGCATCGGCGCACTGTTGTGGCCGGCCTCGGCCCGGGTCAGGCGCAGGATTTCCATTTCCGCGGTGGCGTCCGGATAATCCACATTGACATGCATCAGGAAGCGGTCGAGCTGGGCCTCCGGCAGGGGATAGGTGCCCTCCTGCTCGATCGGGTTCTGGGTGGCCATGACCAGGAACAGTTCCGGCAACCGGTAGGTCTGGCTGCCCACGCTGACCTGGCGTTCAGCCATGGCTTCCAACAGGGCCGACTGCACCTTGGCGGGCGCCCGGTTGACCTCGTCGGCGAGCACCATGTTGTGGAATATTGGGCCCTGCTGAAAATGGAAATTTGCCTCCTGCGGCCTGTAGATTTCGGTGCCGGTGACATCGCCCGGCAACAGGTCCGGGGTGAACTGAATGCGGTGGAACGAGCCCTCAACCCCGTCGGCCAGAGTCTTGATGGCGCGGGTCTTGGCCAGCCCCGGTGCGCCCTCAACCAGCAGGTGACCGTTGGCCAGCAGGGCGATGATCAATCTTTGTACCAGGTGCGATTGGCCGATGATCTGGCTGCTGAGCCAGTCCTCCAGTGCTCTTACGTCTGCGCTTGCCACGGTTACTCCAGGTTGCTTGTTTGTCAGTCTTGTTTGCCAGTGTCACGGTGCCGGCCTGTACGCGGGCCGCGGACATTTTTGAGCCCGTATAGTAGCGTAGCCGGCGGTACCATGCAGTGTGTTTGCCGCTGGCCATGGCCAGCGGCGATTCCTGTGACTGGCAGGCGCTGGAAAAGTTCCGCGGGGTTTACAACATGGTAGCCGGATTGGGCTAGACTAGGGGCTACTATAAACAGGGACCGCGCGGTTCCTTTGAGGGGACAATAAACGCCATGATATGGGACACCGTGAAAAAAAGCCTGCTGGCGGAACTGGGCCAACGCATCGATACCCGGGCGGATCAGGCTGATCGGCAATCACTCCATAATCTTTGCAACAGTTTTTACGGACGCTTTCCGGCCGAGGACATGCGCGATCGCTCGGTGGAAAACCTCTACGGCTGCCTGTATGGGCTGTTGCGCTTCCTGCGGTCCTGGCCCGAGACCTCGCCCAAGATCCGCATTTTCAACCCCGAAATCCAAAGCCACGGCTGGGAGAGCAAGTACACCGTGGTCGCCGCTGTCTGCCGCGGCATACCGTTTTGTACCGCATCGGTTCGGGGTGAATTGAACAGGCGCAACCTCACTATCCACGGTATTGCCAGCTCCAACCTGGCTGTAGATCGCGATGAGGCGGGAGAACTGGTAGCCGTACTGTCGGATGAGGAAGGTATAAAAAGCGGGCGTGCCGAGGAAGCAGTACTGTATTTTGAGATAGGCCGCCACTCCAATCCGGCCGAGCTGGAGGAATTGCGCCAGACCCTCGGGGAGATACTGGAGGAGGTGGCTCTGGTAGTGGATGATTTCCCCGCCATGAGCGCTCACCTGAAGGAAGTTGAGCAGCAGATCAGCGCCAGTGAAACCGTCGACCGGGAGTTGCGCGAAGAGGCCGCGGCTTTCATGGGGTGGTTGCGGCAGGCGCATATGACCATGCTGGGCTACGAATACCTGGAAGTGACTCGCGCGGGCGAGACCGACCAGCATGTAGAAGTGGTTCCCGCCGCCAGCCTGGGTTTGCTGCGGCACCGGGTCACCCGCGGTGCGGAGGATCTCAAGGCCGATCTGGGACAGATGTCCGCGGATGAGTTGCGCCGCCGGCAATTGAGCTATTCAAAATCACGCCATCGTTCCCGGGTGCACAGGCTCACCTATCCGGACTATGTCGAGGTCAAGGTCTACAACAGCGCCGGTGCCGTGATAGGCCAGCACCGGTTCATCGGCCTGTATACGTCCACTGTCTACACCATGAATCCCAATCTGATTCCTATCCTGCGGCGCAAGGTCGAGCGGGTGATGCAATTGTCCAGTCTCGACTCGTCGGATCACGAGGCCCGGGAACTGGAACGGGTGCTGGAATTGTTCCCGCGGGACGAGTTGTTCCAGTCCAGTATCCAGGAACTGTACGATACGGTGACTGCCGTCAACCGTATCCAGGAACGGCGCCAGACCCGCCTGTTTATACGCCGGGATCCGCACGGTAAATTTGTCAACTGCATGGTCTATATACCGCGTGATCGCTACAACACCGAACAGCGCGAGAAGATAGACCGCATCCTGTGCGACGCCTTCAAGGCCGAGGAAGTGGAGTTCACTACCCATTTCTCGGAATCCATCCTCGTGCGCTGCCATTTCGTGCTGCGCGTCAATCCCAATGACACACTGGACTATGACGCCGGTGAGATCGAGGACCAGATCGTGCAGGCCACACTGGCCTGGGAAGACCGCCTGCGAATCCGCCTGACGGAGGAATTCGGCGAGGAGCAGGGCGAGGTCTACGTAAGAGAGTTGGCCGCAGGTTTCCCCCCGGGATATCGCGACGACTATGATCCCAGGGTGGCGGTGCTGGATATCAAGCAGATTCTGCGTTTGCAGCAGGGCGAGGAACTGGCCATGAGCCTGTACCGCCTGGTCGAGGAAGCCGGGGAAATGTTGCGCCTGCGCCTCTATCACGCGGGTGAGAGTTTGCCGCTGTCCGACGTCCTCCCGATTCTGGAGAACCTCGGCCTGCGCGTAATGACCGAGCGTCCCTATCCCGTGCGCTCGACGGACGGCCGGATTTACTGGATACAGGAATTCACCCTTATCTATGCCCTGTCGCACAATATTGTCCTGGATGAGGTCAAGCAGGAGTTTGAGGACGCCTTTGCCCGCATCTGGTTTGGCGAATCGGAAAGCGACGCCTTCAACCGCCTGTTGATAGGCACTCGTCTCAGCTGGCGGGAAATAGCGCTGTTGCGCGCCTATGCGCGCTACCTGCGACAGTTGCATTTTCCATTCAGCGTGGACTATATCGCCGAGACTCTCGCCCATCACCTGCAAATCACCGGATGCCTGGTGGAGTTGTTCCTTACCCGGTTTTCCCCGGTATTCGAAGGCGATGATGACTGGCGCCTGCAGCGTGAACAGGCGGTGGAGCAGAATATTCTGGACTCCCTGGAGCGGGTGGAAAACCTCGGCGAGGACAGGATAATCCGCCAGTTCGTGCTGGTGATCAAGGCGACGCTGCGTACCAACTTCTTCCAGCAGGAAGACGATGGCTCGCTCAAGAACTACCTCTCGTTCAAACTGAAGCCGGGTGACATACCCGGTGTGCCGCAACCGGTGCCGCTGTACGAAATATATGTCTATTCACCGCGGGTCGAGGGTGTGCACCTGCGCGGCGGCAAGGTCGCCAGGGGTGGTTTGCGCTGGTCGGACCGGCTGGAGGATTTCCGTACCGAGGTTCTGGGCCTGGTGAAGGCGCAGCAGGTGAAGAACGCGGTGATCGTGCCGGTGGGCGCAAAAGGCGGTTTTGTGGCGCGCCAGTTGCGACCGGAGATGACCCGCGATGAAGTCCAGCAGGAAGGCATCGCCTGTTACAAGATGTATATCAGGGCGCTGCTGGATATCACCGACAACCGCAGCGAAGACGGCGTGGTAAAGCCTTTTCATGTTGTTGCCAAGGATGACGATGATCCTTACCTCGTCGTCGCGGCCGACAAGGGCACGGCGAGTTTTTCCGATATCGCCAATTCGATCTCGGCGGAGTACAACTTCTGGCTGGGGGATGCGTTTGCCTCCGGCGGCAGCGCCGGCTACGACCACAAGAAAATGGGCATTACCGCGCGGGGTGCCTGGGTGTCGGTACAGCGCCATTTCCGGGAAATGGGCGTGGATGTGCAAAGCCAGGACTTCAGCGTCGTGGCTATTGGCGACATGGCGGGGGATGTATTCGGCAACGGCATGCTCATGTCGGAGCATATCCGCCTTGTCGCCGCGTTCAACCATATGCACATTTTCATCGATCCCGAGCCCGATGCGGCTACCAGTTTTGTCGAGCGCCAGCGCCTGTTCGAGTTGCCGCGTTGCGGCTGGGGCGACTACAAGCTCGAGCTGATCTCCGAGGGCGGCGGCGTCTTCGCGCGGTCCGCCAAGTCCATCCTGATTTCTCCACAGATGAAGGAGCGCTTTGATATCGAGGTGGATCACCTGCCACCCAATGAGCTGATTTCCCACATTCTGCGAGCGCGCGTGGACCTGCTGTGGAACGGTGGTATTGGCACCTATGTGAAAGCCCGGTCGGAAACCCACACCGATGTCGGCGACAAGTCGAATGACGGACTCAGGGTCGACGCCGCGGAACTGCGCTGCAAGGTTATCGGGGAGGGCGGAAACCTCGGCATGACCCAACTGGCGCGGGTGGAATTTGGCCTTGCCGGCGGCCGCTCCAACACCGATTTTATCGATAACGCCGGCGGCGTTGACTGTTCCGACCACGAGGTCAATATCAAGATACTGCTCAACGCCGTGGTGGCGCGCGGCGATCTGACCGAAAAGCATCGCAACGCCCTGCTGGCAGACATGACCGAGAGTGTGGCGGAACTCGTATTGAGCAATAACTACCACCAGGTCCAGGCCATCAGTATGGCGGAGTTCCAGGCGGTGGAGCGCGCAGGCGAGTACCAGCGTTTCATTCGCTCCTTCGAGGAGGCGGGACGCCTGAATCGGAAGCTGGAGTTTCTCCCCACAGACGAGGAACTGCTGGAGCGACGGGTGCGGGGCGAGGCGTTGACGCGTCCCGAACTGTCGGTGCTGATCTCCTACAGCAAGGCCGTGCTGAAGGAACAGTTTATCGAATCCGATCTCGGCCGCGACCCCTACCTGGAAGTCGCCGTTAATTCGGCGTTCCCGCAGCGTCTGGTGGAGGAGTACGGCAAGGAAATCGGGGAACATGGCCTGCACCGGGAGATCATGGCTACCCAACTCGCTAACGATATTGTCAACCGTATGGGCATGAGTTTTATCCAGCGGCAGAGAAGCGCAACCGGGGCGGCGGCGGGCGATGTCGCCCTGGCGTATATCTCAGCCATGGAAATTTACGGCATCAGGGATCTGTGGGACCAGATCGAGGCGCTGGATCACAAGGTCTCCTCCGCCGTGCAGATGGAGATGATGCTGAGCGTCATCCGGCTGGTAAAGCGCGCGACCCGCTGGCTGTTGCGCAACCGTCGCCACCAGCTCACACCCACCGATTGTATCGCCGGTTTTGCCGAAGGCCTGGAACAGTTGCGAGAGGCCTACCCCGGCATGTTGCGGGGCCGGGCGGCCGAGCAGTTCCAGACACTGCACCAGCATTTCGTGGAGGAGGGTGTCCAGGAGGAGTTGGCGCAGGCGATCGCGGCCGCGGATCATGGCTATACCGCGCTGGGCATCATCCAGGCCACGGGGGATACGGATTCGCCCCTGATGGATGTCGCAAGGCTGTATTTTTATATAGGGGAGCGCCTGGAACTGGACTGGTTCAGCGACGTGGTACTGGGTTCGAAAATAGACAACGAGTGGCAGGCGCTGGCCAGGGATACCTACCTTGAAGACCTGGAGTGGCAGCAGCGCACGCTTGCTATCGGCGCGCTGCGGCACATGGGCGATGACCTCAACCTGCTCAAGTGCATAAACCGCTGGGAGAAACAGGAAGCCCTGCTGATCAAGCGTTGGCGCCAGATGCTGGCGGAGCTGCATGCAAATCCCGCGCCCGACTTCGCCATGTTCGCTGTGGCGAGCAGGGAGCTACTGGATCTGGCCCAGAGTAGCCTGGTGGGAAAATAATCGAGGTAGTGGCCGGGGTGGAAGCCCCGGCCGGCTTGTGGTTGAACGATCCGGTTAGTGCGGGTTCCCCGCCTTCAGACGGCGCGCAGTTTGTGAACTCCGGACACCCCGGTTAGGCCATCCCACTGGTCGCAGCGGCCCTCGCGCCACCCCGTCAGCCAGTTCTGGCGATGTTCCTCCTCGGTGTGTGGGCATACTTCCTGGCTGCGGCCACTTACGCCGGCACGGTAGCCGCGGTCGTACGCCCTGGAGTTCATGTCGCGCTTCTGTCTTCTCATAGAGTCTTTCTCCGTCTGGGTTGCTGCCCGCCTCTGAAGCGGTTTTTCCCCTGCAGTAGCTGCCTGGGGCGCTGCTGGCGTTGGCTGGATATGACGTGTATAGGCTTAAATAACAGCGAAGCAATACAACGGTGGGTGCCGTGAAGCACACCCTAATGAAAACAGAGGAAAGTGGCTTTGACCACTATCGTTTGGTTCTAGAAATGCCCACCTATATAACTGCCATAACATTTTCGACAAATTCTCGCTGTTTTCGCGGGTGAGTTTCCCGCGCTCAGCGGTTGTCGCGGATGAAGTTGCCGAGGGTGCGAAAATCGTCACCGTGATTACTGCCCTTGCGCCAGATCAGGGCAATATCGCGGTGACCGGCACCCTTCACCGGGTAGGTCGCTATGCGGGTGCCGCGCAGCAGGGCGGAATCCCTGGACATTTCAGGGACAAAGGTGATTCCAAGATCGCTCTCGACCATTTCCAGCAGGGTGTGCAGGCTGGAGGCCGCGAAGCGATTGACCTTGTCCAACTCGCTTATTTTGCAGGCCGATACGGCGTGGTCCCGCAGGCAGTGGCCGTCTTCCAGCAGCAGGACACTCTCCGGATTCAGCCCGGTGATGCTGAACTTGCCCGGGTCCACAAGTTTGGTGTCTTTGCGGCAGGCGAGCAGGAAGCTGTCCCTGAACAGGATGTCAATTTCCACATTTTTGAGGGGGTAGGGCAGGGCCATCAGCAACAGGTCGATGTTGCCATCCTGCAATCCCTCGTACAGCTCATCGCTGCGCTGCTCTTTCAGGTACAGTTGCAGCCCGGGAAAATCACGGCGCAGCTTCTTCATGATGGGTGGCAGCAGGAACGGACCGATGGTGGGAATGACCCCGAGTACGAGCTTGCCCGACATCGGGGCGTCTCTTTCACGGGCGAGCCTCGCCATGTCCTGCAGTTCCTGCAGGCATATCCTGGCCTGCACCGCCAGCTCGCGGCCCGCACTGTTGATCGTCACCTTGCGATTCGTTCGGTCAACCAATTGCACGCCGAGCGTGAGTTCCAGCTCCTGTATCGCGGTGCTGAACGCGGACTGGGAGACAAAGCAGGCATCCGCGGCCCTGCCGAAATGTCCGAGCTCTTCCAGGGTAACGAAGTATTGCAGTTGGCGGACGCTGGGCAGTTTTTGCATGGTGAGGGCTCAATCAACTATCAATCTATTAAATCGAATAATACAATACAAAAATACTATTTTATATATTAGGAAGATTTGCCTATCATGCTCCCGCACTCGAGACAGAGGTTCCGGCGCAAAAACACCGGCGTCGGGCTCTTCTGGCATCGTTAATGTTCAAGTAAAGGAGTTAGACATGGCTGTAGTAGAACGTGTTCCCCAGGTAACATTCAAGACCCGCGTACGTGATGAATCGGTAGAGGGTAGCAACCCCTTCCGCTGGGAAGACAAAACCACGCAGGATATTTTTGGCGGCAAGAAGGTCGTGGTTTTTTCATTGCCCGGCGCCTTCACCCCCACCTGTTCTTCCAATCACCTGCCGCGCTATGACGAGCTTTACGAAGAATTCAAGGCGCAGGGTGTGGACGCGATCGTCTGTGTTTCTGTGAATGACGCCTTCGTCATGTTCCAGTGGGGAAAGAGCGTGGGCAACAAGAATATCTTTTTGCTGCCTGACGGCAACGGTGAGTTCACCCGCAAGATGGGTATGCTGGTCGACAAGTCCAACGTGGGCTTTGGTATGCGCTCCTGGCGCTACTCCATGCTGGTAGATGACTGCAAGATTGAAAAGATTTTTGTCGAGACCGACTTCGGCGACAACTGCCCGACAGACCCCTTCGAGGTGTCCGATGCGGATACCATGTTGGCCTATCTCAAGGGCGCAAAGCCCGAGGGTGTTTCAGCGCCCCGCAAGCCTTTCGAGGGCTGATAGCCAGCATCTTTGCCTCCCTCCCGGTCCCGCTATCGCGCGCGGACCGGGAGGTGGTTCCTCACGCTATTCGCGCATCCGCGCTGTCCCTTTCCCGCTACTGCCAAACCACTTTTTTCCCCGACTCGTACCAGCTGTCCAGGTGCTCCGCATAAGCCTGTTCTATCGTGTCGCGTTTGATTTTCAATGTGGGTGTCAAGAAACTGTTGGCAATCTGCCACTCATCCCTGACCACGACCAGGAACTGCACGTGTTCATAACTTTCTACCTGCTGATTGACCTCATCCAGCAGGGCTTCCAGTTTCGGCGCCAGGCTTTCCCTGAATGCCGGCTCATCCATCATTGCCCGCATATCATCCGCCAGTTGCAGCAGCGCGTAACAGGCGGGTCTGCCGGGGCCTGATACGCAGGACAGCTCGATGTGGCTGTCTGAATTGAGCAGGTTTTCGATGGGTACCGGCGCGACATACTTACCCTTGCTGGTCTTGAACAGTTCCTTGACCCTGCCGGTGATGCGAAGCAATCCCTCGGGGGAGTAGTCGCCGCGATCGCCTGTCTTGAAAAAGCCGTCGGGGGTGTAGCATTCCGCGGTCATCTCGGGCTCTTTGTAATAGCCCAGCATATTGCCGGGGGACTTGATCTCAATCTCCCCGCTTTCGCTGATACGCGATTGTACATCGCTCCACGCTACGCCTACGTATCCGGCTTTGCGCTTCTGCGGCGTGGACATATGGGAGTATGAAAAATCCTCGCTCATGCCGTAGCCTTCGATAATGTGCAGGCCGAGGCTGTCGTACCACTCGATCAGGTTGGCGGGGATAGGAGCGGACCCGCTTCCCGCGATCCGTACTTCCTCCAGTCCCAGGCCCTTCAGCACCTTCTTGCGAACGATTCCGCCGATGACCGGAATTTTCAGAAGTTTTGCGAGCTTCTTCTCGGGAAATTTCTGGAATACGCCGAGCTGGAACTTGAGCCACAGCCTGGGCACCGACAGAAAAACAGTGGGCCGGGCCCGGTGCAGGTCTTCGACAAAGGTGTCCAGCCGGTTGGCAAAGTAGATGTGCATACCTGAATAAAAGGAACTGCATTCCACGACAGCCCGCTCCATGACGTGGGCCAGTGGCAGGTAGGACAGTATGCGGTCGGATGAGTTGATTTCCAGTTCCCGCCCGAACTGCTGCCCCGGTACGGAGATGGAGGCAAAGCTGTGCATTACGCCCTTCGGGAGACCGGTGCTGCCGGAGGTGTAACACATGAGCGCGAGTTGCTCAGGTGGAGGACTGGGGTTGTCCTGAATGGGTTCGTGTCGAGCGATAACATCATACCAGCCCTCGTAGCGAGTGGCGGGTGCCAGCGGCAGGGCGATGCCGGGCATCTCCGCCGGGATGCCCGGCTGCATGTCCTCCCAATCGTCGATTTTGCCGATGAATACCAGTCGCGAATCCGAGTGTTCCAGAATGTATGCAACTGTCTCTGCGTGCAGCGTAGGGTAGAGGGCGATCGTGGCATGTCCCGCCATCCAGATGGCGAGGTCGCAGATAATGAAATGGGCGCAATTTTTGGAGATCAGCGCGATATGGCTGTTGGGGGGCAGCTCGAGTGCACGCAGGTGCGCGGCCATTTTGCGCGCCTCCGCCATCGTCTCGCCCCAGGTGTAATCGACAACGCCACCGTCACCCGTGGGCTGGGTCATGTAAACCCTGTCGGGGTGGTTGCGCTCCCATTCGTAAACCGCATCCAGGACATTCTCGATTGGCATTGAACTCATCGGGCTGAAACCTCGTTACTTCCGGAATCGGGACTTCCGAAACCGGGGTGGCGTTTTTCGTGAACTCGCCAAATATAACAGAACCTTAGGGTCAGCCCCAAAAGTGACAGGCTGGCCAAGTCTGTACGCCGCCAGATCGCGCGGGCGGGTGGTAGGGTGTCGGGGGTAATAGCCATAAACATCGATAGTACGGATTGCTTCAGGGGTACTGGCGCAAAATCAGGGTATCCCCGCGCTGGCTGAACTCGATGTGTTTCAGAAAGGACATGCCAAGCAGAATTTCATCGGTCCTGAGTCCGGGAGTGATGCCAGCCCGCACGTTTTCCAACAGAATCTCACCCACGCTGACCCGGTCCAGTACGGCGGCGTAGCTGGTCGTTATGCCATTGGCGGTCTGGGTGGGAAAGCCGCGGCCGCGTTTCAGGCCCAGGCGGTCCGCCACCGCGGCGGGGACCGCCACTCCGGTGGCGCCGGTGTCGAGAATAAAGGTGACGGCCTGCCCGTTGATCTGCCCGCTGGTAACGTAATGACCGAACTTGTTGCGCTGCAGAACGACTTCACGCGCACCCTCATCACTGTATCGTGTCTCGAGGGACTGGTTGGGATTGTGCTGTTTGTCGAGCAGGTCAGTAAAAAAGAACAGTCCAAGTCCCAGGAATACCACCCAGGCCAGCACTAGCATTGTCACACCCATGCGTTTTTGTTCGCGCACACTGTCGTCTTGCCTGTTCACCGAAGTTGTGCCTCATCGTCTTGCGGCTGAATGCGTTGGAAACGCCCAGTATGCCATACGCGCTCCCCGATTCGGCGGGCGGCAAGTCGATTTCCCTGGCAGGGCGGGGTCTGGCGACAGCGCCTGCGGGCGGCACATTGTCGTCTCCCGGGCACTGGGCTATGCTCAGCTTTCCCGGGCTGCACCGGGTGGCGAGATTCTTCAGTCGCCGGGAGACCCGCAACGAACCATGAGCGATGTCCATGAGTAATTCGAAATCCCGTGATGCTGACTTTGCGCAGGTGCGCGCAGCACAGCTCGACTACAATGCCAGGCGAGCGGCCGGTTACCGGGAGCAGGCACTAAAGCTTTTTCCCTGGATATGCGGGCGCTGCGCCAGGGAGTTTGAGCGCCGGAACCTTTCAGAGTTGACTGTTCACCATGTCGACCATGATCACGATAATAATCCTCGCGATGGCAGTAACTGGGAGCTGCTGTGCATTTATTGTCACGATGAGGAACACAGCAAATTCGAGAATTTTGTACGCTATGGCAGTGCGAGCGGGACCCGGCCAGAGGCGGCGCGGTACAGCCCATTCGCGGACTTGAAGTCGAAGATGGAAGGAGGGGAGTGAGGCCGGCTTATTCATCGCGTTTATCACGTATAGGCCGACTGGCGAGGCAGTGTTGAATGAAATCCTCGCCCCGGGCTTATGCTGTACCGGGGTCGAGCAGCTCGATCCAGTGTACAACCGGAACTCGCGAACCTGCCTGTAAATGCAACTGGCAGCCGACATTGCCGCTGGCGATCATGGCGGGAGAATCTATCGTAAGCGACTGCAGTTTTTCCTTGAGCAGGTGTTGGGACATGGCCGGCTGCAGGATGGAGTAGGTACCCGCAGAGCCACAACACAGATGGTTGCTACGGGTGCTGGCGAGTTGGAAACCCGCTTTGGACAGGATGTCTGTGATGAGATGCGGCAGTTTCATGCCGTGTTGCAGGCTGCAGGGTGTTTGCACCGCAATCTTGCCCACCGCTGTGTCTACTTTCAACTTGCCCAGGTCTTCGCGCAGTAATATCTCGCCGATATCCCGGGCCAGTTCCGACACCCGTTTCGCCTTGTCGGCATAGGCGGGGTCTTGTGCCAGCAGGTAACCGTAGTCTGCCACTACGGCGCCGCAACCGGTTGCACTGGACACTATAGCCTCGGCTCCCGCTTCAATTTGTGGCCACCAGGCATCGATATTGCGGCGCATGTCATTCAGGCCGTCATCATGGGCTGCCAGGTGATAGTTCACCGCCCCACAGCAACCCGCCCGCTCTGCGGGTTGCAATGTGATGCCCAACTGGTTGAGTACGCGCTGCGCCGCGGCGTTGGTGGCTGGTGTAGCCGACTGTTGTATACAACCCTCCAGCATGATCATCACGCGGTTGTGGCGGGCAGTAGGGGCAGGGCCTATGACTTGTCGCGGCGGAACCTGTCGCTTCAGTACAGCCGGCAGCAGCGGGCGTACCAACTGACCCAGGCGCAGGGCGGCGCCAAACAACCGGGGGCTGGTCAAGGCGTGACGCAACAGATAGCGCAGGCTTCTCGAAGGCAACGGGCGCGGTGCCCGCTGCTCCATCATGTCCCGCCCGATATCCACCAGGTGGCCATACTGCATGCCCGAAGGGCAGGTGGTCTCGCAACTGCGACAGGTCAGGCAGCGGTCCAGGTGTTTGTGGGTCTGGCCACTGGCCTCGCCGGTTTCCAGCAACTGCTTGATCAGGTAGATACGGCCCCGCGGGCTGTCGCGTTCGTCGCGGGTGGCAAGATAGGTGGGACAGGTCTCAAGGCAGAATCCGCAGTGTACGCAGGCGCTGATGAAGCCGCTGGCCTGTTTTGCCTGTTCGTTGTCAGCGTAGTCGAAATGTAGTTCTACATGCACCGGGTAGCCTCCCTGGTGTCCTGTGCGAATCATTGATTGAATTGCTGTTCGTCAATATTCTCGTACGTTCATTTTGCCTGCCAGAGTGCCGGGATGGAACGATTGCTCGTTTCGATTGTACTGGATGGACATGCGGAAACCGAGCTCAAAGAATCACGGATTCAATGCCACTTCACTCCAACTTACAAGGTGGTGAGAAATCTGACTGAGTGCTTTTTTACAACACTGATCAATCAACACGAAATCTCCGCTTGACGACCGGCAGAGAGAAACCGCGAGCCAGCCACTAACTGTACGCATATAGACATAGATCAAAAAAATGCGCGGCGGGCATTCTTGACTTGCTCTGGATCGAGCACTATCAGGTCGTCACCCGCATGGAGCAACCCGATGGTATTGGCGGCAATGCCAGTATCGAATACAGCTACCAGGGCCTGAAACGCGATCTTGACGGCCATGGCAGCCTGGGCTTTGCCAGGATAACCGCCAGGAACCTGCAGCTTGGTATGACTACCATTACCGACTATGCCCAGGCGTTTCCGTATAGCAGCCAGCCGATTCGGGTGGAGGTGCGCCGTAGCGATACTAGTCAGGTTTTGAGCATTACCCAAACAGAATATGGTCTGCATGGCACCGAGGGAAATGGGGCGGTCTTCCCCTATGTGAGTAGCCGCGTCACTGATACCTACGACCCCAACGACGAACGTGTGTTAGCGAAGAGCACCACTACCAACCAGGTGGATGCCTACGGCAACATCACCGAGTCCGTGGAAGAGACCATCGATAACGAAAACGGCATCACATTCAAAAAACGAACAATCAACACCTACACAATTGATGAGGTCAATTGGCGAATCGGCCAACTGACCTCGACGGTGGTCAGGCCCTCGCTGAATGGCATGCTTGATCCACCCCTGAATCGCCGGACCGATTTTACCTATTACCCCAGCACCGGTTTTTTGGAAGACACCGTGCAACAACCGGGACAGGGTGCTGGCATAAGGCTCACGAAAACCCTGGACTACGACGCCTTCGGTAACGTCACCACACAAACCGTGTCCGGGCCAGGCTTGCCAACCCGGGTTACCACCATCACATACGATCTGCGCGGGCAGTTCCCGCTGACCTTGACGAATCCGCTGGGGCACCAGATGAGCCGCACCTGGAATTCAGATTTTGGTACCAAAAAAAGTGAAACCGACGCCAATGGGCAGACAACCGCCTGGTACTACAACGTCTTTGGCCAGCAAGTCATGGCGGTTAGCCCCGACGGTGTCTGGTCTTCCACCGTTCTGTGGGAGGAAACGGCCGGCTCCCACCCCACTGCTGTTCGATATTTGGACGCGCGCGCCCAGGGTAAGCCCAGCGTTCGCGAGTTTTATGACCTGCTGGGTCGCACCGTGCGAACCCGCACTCGGGGGTTTGACGGCAGCTATATCAATCAGGACACCGAATACGATAGCAAAGGGCGGGTATACCGCGTATCGGAACCCTACTTTGACGGTGATGCTATCGAATGGAATACCCATACCTACGACTTTATGGGACGGGTAACCGCTATCGACGCTGCGGACCCAGTCAAATCAGTGACCTCCACCTACGATGGCTTCAGTGTCGCTGTAACGGATGCCCAGAACCGCACTAAATACCAGACACAGAATGCCGTCGGGCAGATCATCACGGTGATTGATGAAATGGGCACGCGGATGAATTTTACTTATGATGCGGCTGGTAATCGCACCCAGGTCACCAACGCGGTAGCGGCAGCCGAGGAGAACAGCGTCTCTTACACCTATGATCGTTTAGGGCGAATGCTTACCCAGGATGACCCCGATCATGGCGTGTATACCTATACCTACGATGCACTGGGCCAGAAGCTGACTGAAATATCGCCCAAAATGGCAGATGCAAACCAGAGTGTGAGCTATCAATACGATCTGTTAGGCAGGATGATCAACCGCACCGAGCCGGAAGGGGTAACCACCTGGACCTACGACAACACCAGTAACGGCAACCTTGGCATCGGCCAGTTGCACAGTGAAGATAGCCCCGGTTTCAGTCGAACCTACAGTTATGCCCCCGGTAACCATGGCCGCCTTACAGGTACCGCAACGATCATCGATAGCATCACCTTCAATACCGGCATGACCTACAACAGCCTGGGCCAACTCGCCACCGAGACCTACCCAGGCAGTGTCACGTCCCCGGGTGGCTTCCAGGTGGCCTACACCTACAATGCGCTGGGCTACCAGGAGCGGGTACAGGCCCCCGGAGGCGGTACGGTGTATTATCAAATGCTGGCCAGTGATGCGGCAGGACACACCACCAGCGAATGGCTGGGGGATGGCAGTATTAGCAGCCAGGTGTATGAGGGCGCCTCCAGCCGGCTTATCGAACAGCATACGGTAAACGGAGGTACAGATATCCAGCACTTCGCTTACGACTACGATGACGCCGGCAACATGGAAAGCCGCAGTGACCTGCGCCTGGGGCTGTCGGAGGCCTTCAGCTTTGATGACCTGGACAGGTTGACCAGTGGTTCGGTAATCGGTGGCACACCGGCCACCTACGGCTTTGATGTGGTGGGAAACATCACCGAAAAATCAGATGTTGGTAACCCCTATCTCTACACCAGCTCCGCAGTACATGCCGTCACCGAGATCACGGCAGGGGGCACGACCCAGACTCTCAACTACGATGACAATGGCAACTTGAACTCCGGGGACGATGTCCCCGGCATCTACTGGTCTACTTACAACAAGCCGTTATGGCTGGCAAAAGGCTCAGTTTACTATGTCTTTAACTATGGTCCGGACCGACAGCGGTACCGAAAGTTCCATGGTGACGACACTACCTACTACATTGGGAATGGCTTTGAGCGAACTAACAGCCCGACCGGTATGAGCTTCCGCCATATCGTCCGGGCCAATGGCCGGGCGATTATGCTGCGCAAGGATTCTACTGGGGGCACGGCGAGCCACCAGTATATCCATCGGGACCACCTGGGCAGTGTGACGGCGCTCACCCGGGAAACGGACGGCTCGGTCATCGAGCGTTACAGCTACGATGCCTGGGGACAGCGCCGCTCTGCCGACACCTGGCTGCCAGCGACGATTACGGCGTATGAGCAAAGAGGCTATACCGGGCATGAGCATCTGGATGATATTGGGATCATTCACATGAATGGGCGGATTTACGATCCGAGACTCGGACGCATGCTGAGCCCAGACCCGGTGACCCAGGCACCGGAGAACGGGCAGAACTACAACCGGTATACCTACGCTTACAACAATCCTTTAAAGTATTCTGATCCGAGTGGTTTTACGGCCCACATAAAAAACGTGCTCTGGGACGGAAACAGCGGTGGAGTTCTTAGAAGCCAATCTGGACAATCTGAATCACAGACAAATTACAATGTAGCTGGAGGGGTGCGGGTTACGGTTCCACCACCCTTTGTAGGGAACTCAGCAACTTACACATTTGCAAACAACTCTGGACATTCGGGTTCAAACATTCCGATTATTGGGGACTGGATTAGTTCATCTGGTAATCCGCGAGCAGAAACCAGCCCCGTAAGCGAAAAAGTGCTTACTACAGTGGAACCTGCTGGTGTGCAAAAAAGGAGGAGGAACTCAAAACTTTATGACAATGCTGTAGCAGCGGCAAAAGAAGTTGTAAAGATTGTCGATGGAGCAGTGCTGGATGAGATCGTTCCCCTACCGATACCGCTGTCTCACGCTCCAGTGTTTGGACTAATGGTCGATGTAATAACTCACACGCCGCCGGACCAGATGCTTTCAAACTATGTTGGAGCTTGGAGTGCATTTGGTTTTGGTGCAGTCATCGGTACACCGGTGGGTGCGGCTTTGGGAATTGGTCTTGGCGCATCAGTATCATTCGGCTCACAGTACTTTTATCAAAATTTCATGGCACCAACCTGCTCCGGCGGTTCGCGCTGCTCAGTTGAGGATTTTGAGAAAAGGCAGAAGAATCACTTACAAGATTAGGGGGCCAGTCTATGAATCATTCCAAATGTCCATCTTGCCAATATGAATTTTCTCCTAAGAGTAAGTTCATGACGGTGGGATTTCGCTCAGGTCCTTGTCCGAACTGCGCTGTAAAGCTATCACTTTCTAAGACTGGGTGTGGCCTAATGGCGTTACTTGGATATTTGGGATACAGGGTCATGGTGGCGTTCGGTGTAACATGGACCTCCGCCACACTCATAGCCATGGGCGTTGGCTTTATTTTATGCTTGGCAATAGTTCCGCTCGAGGCTGCAGAGGACTGACTAAGGCTGAACTGGGAGTGTAAAAAATAGAAGGGGTTATGGTTGTACTTTTTTATTATGATCATTTCGTTTGCGGTAGCACGGATAGCGTTTGAATACATCCCCACTGAATATGTGGATGTGAGAAAGGTAATTGTGCTCCTCTGTTTTGCTGCAAGCGCAGTGTCTATGATTAAGTTTCACTCAGTGATGAAGCGGAAAAGATCAGGGGGTTCGTAAACCCGCCCATACACATGAATGGGCGAATTTATGATCCAAGGTTGGGGCGGATGCTGTCACCGGACCCGGTGACCCAGGCGCCGGAGAATGGGCAGAACTATAACCGGTATTCCTACGCATACAATAATCCGCTGAAGTATACGGACCCGAGAAACGAAATACAGGACACCCACCGGTCATCAATCAAAATCGCCCTTCCACTTGATCGCCGTCACACCTGCCGCTAGGTTTACAGAGTCGACCCATTTCCAACAGGAGGTCAGGGATGACCATTCCCCGCCTTTCCCAGATTTCGCTAGATGATACCCCCTATTACCACTGCATCGCCCGCTGTGTTCGTCGCGCCTTTTTGTGCGGCGAAGACCATTACTCCGGAAGAAATACAGGACACCCACCGATTTGGAGTTTCGACAATCTGCTCTGGATACCACATTGTCGGAAGACAAGGTGATGCAGACATATCAGAAGCAAGAAGCAGTTTGAACAAAGGAGTGAACGGACAGCTTCAATCCCGGGGTGGCATGTGGGAAATGCGTACTTGGGTAACAAGCCACCAAGACTGTAAATTTCCCCAATTAACTTGGATACCGAATATTAGTGGTGAGCTGGCAACCGGTTACCTTTCCAGTAAGGGGGACTATTGACCATATGGACGGGTATATTCCGGACAGCAGTCATCCGGTCTCGAAAATGCGCCCCAATCTGCGGGCTCCGCTCAGCCAGTGCCGCCCGGAGGCCACCGCATAGCGGCGCAGGTTGGTTACCGCGCCGATGGCTTGTAACGAAGCGCCCTGGATATCCAGCGCCAGTTCAAACCACTGATCATCACTCAGGCCCAGCTGGTTGAGGGCAGGTCTGGCGCTTGCGGGAATGCTGCCGCGTTTATCTGAGCGCACACAACGACCGGTGGCTTCGACCAGGGCGATATAATCCAATAATCCGAAAGGAATGTTCTGCGGTGAGGCATCGCTTCGCTCACCCTCCGAGAAAGAGGCCAGCGGACGATCTATCCCGGGACGCTCTTTATCTGAGGTGATCGAACCCGGCTGTGCTGAGGCCAGTGTTTCCAGCCGCTCATGTACCGACGTGAACAGAGAGTCTTGCAGCCTCGAGGCGATTCCGGCCCTGATGGGATTGAGGTCAACATAGGCCATACAGGAGAGCAGTGCTGCATTATCCAGCAATGCCTGGGATTTGAAGCGTCCCTCCCAGAATCGTCCCGTGCAGCCGTCCTCTGCATTGGCCCGGCGGGCGATCGATTCATTCAGGCAGCGCATAAACCAACTGACGTCAAACAGTCGAGTACGCCAGACGGCGGCAATATCATTGACTGTGGCGCTTTCTGGGGGGGAAAGTGCCTCCCCTGCGAGCCGTCGTTGCACCAGCAGCGGGCCGCGGAATAAGCGGGTCCAGCGCATGAGGACCTCGTCATCAGACCACTGACGGACTCGGTGGCGGTCCACCCGTAGCACGACGTGATAGTGGTTACTCATAATAGCGTAGGCACAGATATCAATGCCGAAGATCGAAGCCTGCCGTTTAAGTTGTTCCACCAGCCAGCTGCGGCGGTGGTTAAAATCCTTCCCGGAGTAATGATCTTCGCCGCACAAAAAGGCGCGACGAACACAGCGGGCGATGCGGTGGTAATAGGGGGTATCATCTAGCGAAATCTGGGAAAGGCGGGGAATGGTCATCCCTGACCTCCTGTTGGAAATGGGTCGACTCTGTAAACCTAGCGGCAGGTGTGACGGCGATCAAGTGGAAGGGCGATTTTGATTAATGACCGGTGGGTGTCCTGTATTTCCGGGACTATGTCATACAGCTTCACACTGGTATGAGTTGAAGGATATACTGGGATCGCTGAACAAGAATGAGGTTGGAGTCATGATGTCATACCAGAATTACATCGAAATCTCTCCAGGGAAACGGGGTGGTAAACCCTGCCTGAAAGGAATGCGAATATCAGTCTCTGACGTGCTGGGCTGGTTAGCCAGCGGCATGAGCGAGGCCGATGTTATGGAAGACTTTCCCGAGGTCACTTCCGAGCATATCAGAGCCTGCCTAGCCTACGCTGCTGACCGGGAGCATCACCAGCTCTCTGTGGCATGAAACTGCTGCTCGACCAGAATGTTTCCCACCGTCTGGTCGCCCCTCTAAGAACAGTCTACCCCGATACCGAGCAGGTCGCTTTGCTGGGATTGGGTGAGGCAAGCGACAACCAAATCTGGGAACTAGCTCGATCTCAGCAATACGTCATCGTTACCCACGATGCAGACTTCGAAGCCATGAGCATCCTGGAAGGTGGTCCGCCCCTTATTATTTGGTTGCGCTGTGGAAACCAGCCTAGTCGAGCTATCCTTGACCGATTGCTTTTACATCGAGACATAATTCACAGCGCGGAAAAAGACCCGAATATCTGGTGTCTTGAAATCTACTAAGCTCGAAATCCCTTGTTTTTAGCGATCGAGGCGCCCCCTAAAGTCATGAATGCGTTCATCCACATGAATGATCCAACCATTCTCAATTGTTGTGACAGTCATCTCTTGAGCGCCAGCACGTAAAAGAAATACAGGACACCCACCGGTCATCAATCAAAATCGCCCTTCCACTTGATCGCCGTCACACCTGCCGCTAGGTTTACAGAGTCGACCCATTTCCAACAGGAGGTCAGGGATGACCATTCCCCGCCATTCCCAGATTTCGCTAGATGATACCCCCTATTACCACTGCATCGCCCGCTGTGTTCGTCGCGCCTTTTTGTGCGGCGAAGACCATTACTCCGGGAAGGATTTTAACCACCGCCGCAGCTGGCTGGTGGAACAACTTAAACGGCAGGTTTCGATCTTCGGCATTGATATCTGTGCCTACGCTATTATGAGTAACCACTATCACGTCGTACTACGGGTGGACCGCCACCGAGTCCGTCAGTGGTCTGATGACGAGGTCCTCATGCGCTGGACCCGCTTATTCCGCGGCCCGCTGCTGGTGCAACGACGGCTCGCAGGGGAGGCACTTTCCCCCCCAGAAAGCGCCACAGTCAATGATATTGCCGCCGTCTGGCGTACTCGACTGTTTGACGTCAGTTGGTTTATGCGCTGCCTGAATGAATCGATCGCCCGCCGGGCCAATGCAGAGGACGGCTGCACGGGACGATTCTGGGAGGGACGCTTCAAATCCCAGGCATTGCTGGATAATGCAGCACTGCTCTCCTGTATGGCCTATGTTGACCTCAATCCCATCAGGGCCGGAATCGCCTCGAGGCTGCAAGACTCTCTGTTCACGTCGGTACATGAGCGGCTGGAAACACTGGCCTCAGCACAGCCGGGTTCGATCACCTCAGATAAAGAGCGTCCCGGGATAGATCGTCCGCTGGCCTCTTTCTCGGAGGGTGAGCGAAGCGATGCCTCACCGCAGAACATTCCTTTCGGATTATTGGATTATATCGCCCTGGTCGAAGCCACCGGTCGTTGTGTGCGCTCAGATAAACGCGGCAGCATTCCCGCAAGCGCCAGACCTGCCCTCAACCAGCTGGGCCTGAGTGATGATCAGTGGTTTGAACTGGCGCTGGATATCCAGGGCGCTTCGTTACAAGCCATCGGCGCGGTAACCAACCTGCGCCGCTATGCGGTGGCCTCCGGGCGGCACTGGCTGAGCGGAGCCCGCAGATTGGGGCGCATTTTCGAGACCGGATGACTGCTGTCCGGAATATACCCGTCCATATGGTCAATAGTCCCCCTTACTGGAAAGGTAACCGGTTGCCAGCTCACCACTAATATTCGGTATCCAAGTTAATTGGGGAAATTTACAGTCTTGGTGGCTTGTTACCCAAGTACGCATTTCCCACATGCCACCCCGGGATTGAAGCTGTCCGTTCACTCCTTTGTTCAAACTGCTTCTGATATGTCTGCGTCACATTGTCTTCCGACAATGTGGTATCCAGAGCAGATTGTCGAAACTCCAAATCGGTGGGTGTCCTGTATTTCTCGGTTACAAGCCATCGGCGCGGTAACCAACCTGCGCCGCTATGCGGTGGCCTCCGGGCGGCACTGGCTGAGCGGAGCCCGCAGATTGGGGCGCATTTTCGAGACCGGATGACTGCTGTCCGGAATATACCCGTCCATATGGTCAATAGTCCCCCTTACTGGAAAGGTAACCGGTTGCCAGCTCACCACTAATATTCGGTATCCAAGTTAATTGGGGAAATTTACAGTCTTGGTGGCTTGTTACCCAAGTACGCATTTCCCACATGCCACCCCGGGATTGAAGCTGTCCGTTCACTCCTTTGTTCAAACTGCTTCTGATATGTCTGCGTCACATTGTCTTCCGACAATGTGGTATCCAGAGCAGATTGTCGAAACTCCAAATCGGTGGGTGTCCTGTATTTCTCCTTCTGGTTTTTTGAAGCCACGTACTTCAGAGAGTTGCGGACCTGGTGGACTATGCAGAGTTGCACCTCTGTCTTCGGGTAGATCGTAGAGATGGCATCGGGGAATCCAGTCAAGCCATCGACGCTGGCAATCAAGATATCTTCGACGCCACGGTTTTTGAGGTCGGTCAGGACAGAGAGCCAGAAGTTGGCACCCTCGCTCTCGGACAGGTAGAGACCGAGAATCTCCTTTTTGCCCTCCAGGTTAACGGCAAGTACCGTGTACACTGCCTTGCTTTTGTACCGCCCGTTGTCCTTAACCTTGTAGTGGATGGCGTCGAGCCAGACGAAGGGATACAAGCTCTCCAGAGGGCGCTGCTGCCACTCCCGGACCTCGGCTATGATCTTGTCTGTAATGGCGCTCAGCGTGGCTGTAGAGACCTTTATGCCATAAAGATCCTCGACCTGAGAGGCAATGTCGCGATAGCTCATCCCCAGGCCATACATGGACAGAATCTTGGCCTCAATTTCGTCGCCGACAGAGGTCTGGTGCTTCTTGACCAGCTGAGGCTCAAAGGTGCCGGCTCGATCGCGGGGAGTATCCAGTTCAAAGGGGCCGGCAGTGCTCTTGACCGTCTTGCTGGTTTTACCGTTTTTGCGGTTGGGGACCACGTCCTCTGCCAGATGGGAATCCAGCTCCCCCTCCAGTGCTGCCTCGGTGAGTTTTTTGATCAGCGGGGTCAGGACGCCGTCCTTCCCGGTGATTGCTTTGCCTGATTGCAGGGCCTTCAGGGCTTTGTCAAAATCGAACTCTTCGCTCATGGGTCAATCCTCTCATATTGAGATTAGTGGATTGACACAGAATTTCTAACACTCCCTAGGAAACCGTTTCAAGCGAGCTTAACCATTTTAGGTAATCGGTGACTGCATCATTTTCGTTTATTTCGTCCGCACCGGTCGGTGGGGTGTTCGCCACAGGCTGACCCGCGTTTTCCACTCGATCTGCCGCAGCGGGTTGTGGTGAATTGCCACCGTTTCCTGCGAACGCTAGTGCGGCCTGGTTGCCTACAATACCTGACGGAGGTGCTGGTGCCGTTACATTAATATGTTCCATGGGACCGGGTCCGTACACGCCGTTTCCATCCACGAGTACATTCTTTTTCTCGGTTTCAAATCCACTCGGATCCGTGTACTTCAGCGGATTGTTGTAGGCGTAGGAAAAACGGTTGTAGTTCTGTCCATTCTCCGGTGCCTGCGTGACCTGGTCCGGGGAGAGCATGCGTCCCAGCTTAGGATCATAAACCCGCCCATTCATGTGAAAGGGCGAGTTTACGATTCGAGTTGGCGTAATAATGTCCGTCCGGCGGTTTCAGCACTGGGGGAAATTGAGATATATGGAGGCTACGATGCCTCTTCCAATTCGTAGGGCTCTACATCTGTCAGTCGCTTGTTCATGCGAGCATTCCATAAGTCATAGGCATTTTGCAATCGCAGCCAATGATCCGCCGAAGGCTTTCCGAAAGCGATCTCAAGCCTGAGAGACATTTCAGGCGTGATAGCACCTCTCCCGTTAAGAATTTTCGACAGGGTCTTGCGGCTCACACAAAGATGTGCGGCTACATCCACCGTCGTAAGCCCCAAGGGCTCAACAATCAGGTCACGAAGGATTTCGCCTGGATGTGCAGGGTTATTCATACTCATCAGTGATAGTCCTCGTAGTTAACAATTTCCACATCTCTTCCAGAAAATTTGAATGTCACTCGCCAATTGCCGCTAACCGTGACGGCCCAGGCCCCTTTCCTGCTGCCTTTGAGCGGGTGCAATCTAAGGCCTGGCAAATCCATGTCATTAGCCGATTCTGCCTGATCAAGGTTTGTCAGTATCAGACGCAGGCGTTGGATGTGCTTGGCCTGAATGCCAGACGTTTTACCGTTACGATAAAAGCGTTCCAAACCTTTGTGCACGAAGCTGACTATCATACGGAAATGGTAACCTATAGGGTTACATTGTCAATGAGCCATTTTTGTAGATAGCCGGACTAAATGGTCTGTTAGCAGAGCCACATGAATTCAGCTAACATCAATTTATTCTTTTGTTATTCAATGAGTTAAGGCCGTGAAAACTCAGTTATATGAACACGCCGTGTGGAAAACGCTATCATTCACATGAATGATCCAACCATTCTCAATTGTTGTGACAGTCATCTCTTGAGCGCCAGCACGTGAAAACTAATCTGATCTGGAGGATTACCCTAGAACTGGCCATATAGACGGCCTGGGTTGAGGATACCTTGCGGATCGAAGGCATTTTTAAGGCGCTGCTGCAGGCGCAGGGACACCGGGTCTGGCTGTGGTCGTACTTCCAGCTTGCGGTCGCCGCCTCGAAACAGGCTCGCATTTCCGCCAGCGGCAACTGCCACGCGTTGCAATTGTGCCAGCTCGAAATCCCCGCGCAGCCAGCGCTGTGCACCGCCCCAGTCGATCAGGGTTGGGCTTGGGTCATCCATCACTGCAGCCGATGATTTTACCGACAGACGCCACAGGGGTTCGGGGCTGTGAAAAAAGGGCAGGTTCATTTCCCGCAGATCGCCCCAGAACGATTCGCTGTCGGCAACTGAATCGCCGCCCCAGCTGCGTGCGGTATCTTCAACGGCAGCGGCAGCACCGGACAGGCGCAGGTAGAGCCGGCCATCGAACCAGCAGGCGCCGGATAAGGGCCCAGACTGGCCTGCGCGTCGGTTCATACTGTCGATGGCTGCGCTGGCGTCCATGTCGTAAACCAGGGTGATGCTCTGTTCGGGCAATGGCATTACTTTGAGGCTGATCTCGCTGAGTACACCCAGGGTGCCCAGGGCGCCAGCCTGAAGGCGTGCGACATCATAGCCCGCGACATTTTTCATCACGCGGCCGCCGAAATTGAGAATTTGACCCAATCCGTCTATCAATTGCACACCCAGCACCAGGTCGCGGGCGGAACCTGCCCAGGGTCGCGCGGGGCCCGACAAGTTGCAGGCGATGGTGCCACCGAGTGTGGCCCTTCCGCCGAACATGGGGGGCTCGAAGGGCAGGGTCTGCCCCTCCTTTGCAAGCGCGGCCTGTATATCGCCTAGCGCCGTGCCAGCGCGGGCGGTCAGCACCAGTTCGGAGGGCTGGTAGTCGGTAATCCCCCGGTGCCCGGACACGTCCAGTACGCGGGCGTTGCATTCACGTCCCAGCAGGTCGCGTTTGCTGCCGCCAGCGCTGATATCCAGGGCCTCCTGCTGCGCCGCGGCGCCCGCGATTGCGGCGGCGATATCCTGGCTGTGGTCACTCATGCCGATGCCTTGCCGGCAGCGCGCGATACTCCTGGCAGCGCTTGAGAATGGGAATGCCCTTGCCGGGATTAAGATTGAGCGCCGGGTCGAAGGCGGCCTTGATGTCTTCCAGCAGCGCCAGCTCGGCGGGGCTGAACTGGCTGCTCATATGGGCCAGCTTTTCAAGGCCCACGCCGTGTTCTCCGGTAATACAGCCGCCAACCTGCACCGACAGTTCAAGAATGTCCGCGCCAAACTGCTCTGCCCTGTGCACTTCTTCGGGGTCGCTGGCATCGAAAAGAATCAATGGATGCAGGTTGCCGTCGCCGGCATGGAATACATTCGCGACCGCCAATTGATATTTCTTCGACAGCGCCGAAATCTCGTTCAGCACGCGGGAGACCTGACTGCGGGGAATGGTGCCGTCCATGCAGTAGTAGTCCGGTGCCAGTCGGCCCACCGCGGGGAAAGCCGATTTGCGGCCCATCCACAACAGGGCGCGCTGGGACTCATTCTGGGATACCACGACCGAGGTGGCGCCCAGCTCTTTAAACAGCGCTTCGACGCGCTGGCTGCAACTCGCGACTTCCGCCCGGGTACCATCGACTTCGCATAGCAGCAGCGCCTCGGCGTCGCGGGGATAGCCGGCACCGGCAAAATCCTCCGCCGCCTGGATGGCGAGGCGGTCCATCATTTCCAGGCCGCCGGGAATGATGCCGGCGGCGATGACCGCGCCCACCGCGTCACCTGCGGCAGTCACACTGTCGAAGCCGGCCATGATCACCTGGGCGGTCTCGGGCGTCGGCAGCAGGCGCACGGTGACTTCAGTGACAATGCCCAGCAGTCCTTCCGAGCCTGTTATCAGTGCGAGAAGGTCATAACCCGGGCTGTCCAGCGCCTGGCTGCCTATGCTGATGCGTTCACCTTCCACGGTGAGTAATTCCAGCGCGAGAATGTTGTGCACGGTGAGGCCGTATTTCAGGCAATGCACCCCGCCAGAGTTCTCTGCCACGTTGCCACCGATAGTGCAGGAGATCTGGGAGGAGGGATCCGGGCCGTAATACAGGCCATGCTCTGCCACGGCATTGGAGATGCTCAGGTTGCTCACTCCCGGCTGCACCCGGGCGCTGCGCGCTACCGGGTCAATGTCCACGATGCGATCGAGTTTGGACAGCCCCAGCAGTACGCCCTCGGGATGCGGCATCGCCCCGGCGGCAAGGCCGGTACCGGCACCCCGCGGTACGACGGGTACCGCCAACTCATGGCAGATTCGCAATACGGCCTGTACCTGGTCCGCGGTTTCCGGCAGCACCACCAGCAGCGGCAATTCGCGGTAGAGGGTTAGCGCGTCGCACTCGAAGGGGCGCTGAGATTCTGTATCCACGACGATACAATCCGCAGGCAGCACTTGCCGCAGTCGCTGCAGCAGCTTATCCAGGGGCACGGGGGGCAGGGCGGAGCTTCGCATTCGCCCTATTATACCCAGAACATGCAGGGCGTTCTGGCGTGTTCCCGCCTGATGGCGAATCGTCTGGTCAAGCCCGCCGCCCTAATCGATCGGGATGATGTCGGTGGAGTTCGCCGGCAAGGAAAACCCGGTACCGTCCCTGCCCAGGGTGTAACGCTCGAACACCTCATCCACTCCGGTTAACCAGGCGGCTTCGAGGCCGGGCACGGGTGTTGGCGGCACCACATGATAGAACAACAGGTGACCCACGTTGGCGTCCCGGGCAATTTCGGCCGCTTCAACCGGGGTGGTGTGGTAGTCCGGTATGTCGACGGTGATCTTGGCCAGGACCTCGTTGCCAGCCCGCTGCGCCGCCTTGTTCATTTGTTGTACAAGCCGGGGCGAGAGACCTTCGTGGACCAGCAGGTCTACGCCCTCCGCGAATTGCTGCAAGTTGGCGGACTTCCTGGTATCGCCGCTGATCAGGGCAGTGCGTCCCTCATATGTGAAAAGGTAGGCGACGGCGGGTTCCACCGGATCGTGCTCGACCTTGATCATCTGCACCGTGAGGCCGTCGTTCTCGTACACCACTACTGCCTCGCCTTCCGGTGGTTGCGGGTGAGTTACGGCGAGCAGGCCATGTCCCGACATGGGTGCCACGGTATCGCCGTGGTGTTCGTGACGGTAAACGGCGTCCTGTGCGTAGGATTGGTTGAAACCGGCGACCACTTCCTCGACGCCCTCGGGGCCGTGGACGGGGAGAGGCTCGGTGTGTGCGGCGTTGACCCAGCGCAGGGTCGCCATCTCGCCCAGGCCGTCGATGTGATCGGAATGAAAATGGGTGAGAAATACAGCGTCCACATCGCCCGCGGGCAGGCCCAGGGGATTAAGGTTGCGTGCACCACCGGTACCCGAATCGACAACCACCAGGTTGCTCCCTGCAACCACTGCGACGCAGGCGCCCGATCTTACCCGGTCGGGCAGGGGGCCTCCGGCGCCGCACAGAATTACATTGAGGCCTTGCGGGAGTGTATCCAGCGCGCTGGAGGACATGCTTCGCTCCAGTGCCTTCGCCATCAACACGGTGCTGAGCGGCGCCCGCACCATATAAAGTACCGCGGCTATCAGCGCCAATACCGCCAGGGCTATACCTGCTTTTCTCATGCTGGCGTCAACCTCGCAAAGGGTGCACGATCACCGGCAGGGCGGTGTAGCCATGGACAAAACCCGACAGTGTTCGCTCCGGCTCCTCCACGACTTCAATGCGTTCAAAGCGCTTGAGAATTTCTTCCCAGAGTATCTTCAGCTGCAACTCCGCCAGCCTGTTGCCCATGCAGCGGTGGATGCCGAAGCCAAAGGATAGATGCTTGCGAACGTTCGGCCGGTCGATGATGAACTCGTCGGGCTTGTCGAAAACACGTTCGTCGCGGTTGCCTGAGATGTACCACATGATGACCTTGTCACCGGCCCTGATCTGCTGGCCGCCGAGTTCGGTGTCAACCTTCGCGGTCCGGCGCATATGCGCCAGCGGTGTCTGCCAGCGGATGGTTTCCGCCACCATGCCGGGGATCAGGCTCTGCTCCGCTACCAGCCGCTTAAACTGGTCCGGATTGCGGTCTAGGCACAGCACGCTCGCACTCATGGTGTTGCGCGTCGTGTCATTACCGCCCACGATCAGCAGCACGAGGTTGCCCAGGTATTCCACCGGCCCCATGTTTTTTGTGGCCTCGCCGTGGGCCAGCATGGAAATCAGGTCGTTGCTGGGTGGCGCGTTTACGCGTTCATTCCACAAGCCGGTGAAATACGCCAGGCACTCCAGCATGATGTCCTTGCGCTGTTCCTCTGTATCGATCAGGCCCATGCCGGGTATCGCCGTGGAAATATCGGACCAGTACGTCAGTTTGCTGCGCTCTTCAAACGGAAAGTCGAACAGCGTGGCCAGCATGCGGGTGGTGAGTTCTATCGATACTTTCTCGACCCAGTCGAAACGCTCGCCCAGCGGCAGGTTTTCCAATACATCGATAGTCCGCTCGCGGATGATGGGTTCGAAGTTGCGCAGGTTTTCCGGGCCCGCGACCGGCGCCACCACCTTGCGTTGTTCGTCGTGCTTGGGCCTGTCCATGGCGATGAACATTGGCAGGGGGAAATTCTCGATGGGGTCACGGATGACGATGGTCGGTTCCGAGGAGAATGTGTCGTGCGAGGTGTCCACCGTCATGATGTCATCGTAGCGGGTCACCGACCAATAGGGGCCGAACAGGCTGTTGCTGCAATAGTGTACAGGCGCTTCATCGCGCAGGCGCTTGAACCAGGGCCATACCGCGTCGCTGGAGAACAGATAGGGGTTGGCCACATTGATCTCGTCCAGGGGCAGACTATAGGGGTCCTGTGTCACCTGGTCCTGAGTGTACATGGGCTGCGCGTCAGTCATATCGCCTGCTCCGGATAGCGGAAATCAAGGGGGCAGTGTAGGCCAAGCGGACGGCTTTGGCCACGTGCGTCATCGCCCCATTCTGGTGACTGTTATCGGCGCCGCTCCGTGGGCTTCTTCGCATTCGACAGCAGTAACGGTGGCTTGCATCGCTACTCAGGAAGTCTAAACTGCATCATCTGCACCCCTGTGCAACTGACATACGAATAAACAAGGGCAACCGGAGGCCGCAGCAAAATGCAATCAACCGCCAGAAGTTCTCTGGGCGCCGCGCTGGCACTCATTTTGCCAGTCGCCGGCGTGTGTGCCACTGCACAGCCACCTGAGGCCACCCATGCCTATTTCGGCGCGGTACATGTCCACACCAGCTACTCCTTTGACGCATATACCAACGGCACCCTCACGTCCCCCGCACACGCCTACCAGTGGGCCCAGGGCAAGGCTATCCCCGGCGGTGGCGGCGGCCCTGATCTGCAGCTTAAACAGCCACTGGATTTTTATGCGGTGTCTGATCACGCCGAGTGGCTGGGGGTGTTCAAGTTAATGGAAGACCCGGGGAATCCGCTGAGCAAGTTGCCGCTGGCGAAGAGCATCACCTCCGCCGACCAGAATACCCGTATGCAGGCCTTCGCCACGGTGCTGCGCGACTTCAGCATGGGCAAGGCCGATCCGGCACTGAACGACCCCGAGGTCAACAGGACCGTGTGGAAGGATATCTGGACCACTGCCGATGAATACTACCGCCCCGGCGAATTCACCACGTTTCCCGCTTTTGAATGGTCTGCCAACCCCGAGATGCGCAACCTGCACCGCGTTGTTTTGTTCCGCGACTCCAGCAATCTGCCGGAGCGGGTCCTGTCCTCCACCGAGTCCACCGATCCCGAAACCCTCTGGGCGTGGATGGGCAAGCAGCGCAACAACGGTGCCACGCTGCTGGCCATTCCGCACAATGGCAACGCCAGTGACGGCCTCATGTTCTCCCTGCAGACCCAGGATGGCAAGCCACTGAGTGAGGCCTATATTCGTACCCGGGAGCTGAACGAGCCACTGTACGAGATCACCCAGATCAAAGGGACCTCCGAGACCAACCCGGCGCTGTCACCCAACGATGAATTCGCCGGCTTCGAGCAGTGGGATTACACCCTGTCCGCGGATGGTCTGCGACCCACCCATCGCAAGGGCAGCTTTGCGCGCCAGGCCCTGCTCGACGGACTGTCCTTTGAGGCCAGGGGCATGGGCAATCCCTTCCACTACGGTTTTATCGGCGATACCGATACCCACAACGCCGCGGCCAGCAATGAGGAGTACAACTACACCGGCAAGTTTGCTTTTGAGAACAACCCCAAACATAGACTGGAAGGCATAAAGGGCCAGCCGGCCTCGCAGGTGCAGCAGGTCCGGGAGTTCAGCTCTGGCGGCCTCGCCGGGGTGTGGGCGGCGGAAAATACCAGGGAGGCGATCTACGACGCGATGCTGAGGCGGGAAACTTTCGGCACCACCGGTCCCCAGATCAAGCTGCGTTTCTTTGGCGGCTGGTCCTATGGTGCAAATGACGTCGCGAGCCCGGATTTCGTCGCCAGGGGATACGCCAAGGGCGTGCCGATGGGAGGGACTTTACAGGGTCCTGGCAAGAAAGATGCGCCGTCCTTTGTGGTGTGGGCGACCAAAGCAGCCGACAGCGGCAACCTGGACCGTATCCAGATCGTCAAAGGATGGCTCGATGCCAGCGGTGTCCAGCACGAGAAAATCTACAACGTGGCCTGGAGTGGCCAGCGCCGGCTTGATAAGGACGGCGCTTTGCCCGCGGTGGGCAATACGGTGGACGTGGCGAAAGCGAGCTATACCAACAGCATAGGCGCTGCCGAGTTGGCCACCTTCTGGGAAGACCCGGAATTTGATCCTGATGTCTACGCGTTCTATTACGTGCGGGTGCTGGAAATTCCGACGCCGCGCTGGAGTACCTACGACGCGGCCACCCTCAAGATAGCGGTCCCGGGGGGGCTGGCCACCAGTATCCAGGAGCGTGCGTTCAGCTCGCCCATCTGGTATCAACCAGCGGCAGCAGCTGTTGCCGCGCGGCAGTAAGCCGGTGACCTCCGCAAGCGGCAGCGCCGCCACCAACAAGCCGGCCGATGCGATGGTCGCACCCTATGTGCTGGCCGAGCTGGCAGATAATGTGCTCTGGCTGACCCTGAACCGCCCGGCCCAGCGCAACCCGCTTTCCAGTGCGATGATCGCGGCGCTAACCGGGGAACTCGATGCCGCAAAGGATGACCCCGCGGTGCGTGTCATAGTGATTACAGGCGCCGGCCCGGTGTTCTCGGCCGGCCACGACCTGCGCGAGATGGGTCCGCGGCCCGGGGAGACCGGTGCCCAGCGCGCGGACCGAATACGGCGGATACTCGACGACTGTGCCCGCATGATGCTGGCCATTGTGCATTCGCCGAAGGCGGTTATCGCCTGTGTGCAGGGCACGGCCACGGCGGCTGGCTGCCAGCTGGTCTCCGCCTGCGACCTGGCGCTGGCGAACGACGAGGCCCGGTTCTGTACACCCGGGGTCAATATCGGCACTTTTTGCACCACGCCGCTGGTTGGCATAGGCCGTACAATCGGGCGCAAACACGCCATGGAAATGGCCCTCACGGGAGACCTGCTCAGTGCGTCCGATGCGGTGCGCTTCGGCCTGGTAAATCACGCGGTTCCCGGCGAGCAGTTGCGCGCGCAGACCAGCGAACTGGCAGGGAGGATCGCAGGTAAATCTGCCCAGGCCATCCGCGCAGGCAAGGAGACCTTTTACCGGCAGATCGAGATGCCGCTGGAGCAGGCATTCAGCTATGCCACCGATGCCATGCTGAAAGGCCTGCTATCGACTGACGCGGAAGAGGGGACCCGCGCATTTCTGGAAAAGCGCAGCCCGCAATGGGGCGAGGCCTGAGCAGCCATGCCGCTGAGTGCCGACGCCGATATCGCCAGGGTCCTGGCCGCCACCCAAACCATCGCCCTGCTGGGCGCCAGCGCCAATCCCGCCAGACCCAGTTACGAGGTCATGCAGTTTTTACTGGCAAATGGCTACCAGGTTTATCCTGTTAATCCGGGTCTGGCAGGACAGCAATTGCAGGGCTGCAAGGTCTACCCGAGGCTCAGTGCGGTTCCCGGGCCCATCGATATGGTGGATGTTTTTCGGCAGTCGAGCCACCTGGCCGGCATTGTCGAGGAGGCTGTAGCGGCCGGCGTCAAGACCCTGTGGACGCAACTGGGCGTGGTTGATATGGCAGCCGCCGCAGCCGCCGAGCGGGAGGGCATCGAGGTTGTCCAGGACCGCTGCCCGGTGCGCGAAATTCCCCGTCTGCGGGCCGCCGGCCTGCTGGCAAGCCGTGACCGGGTGGCCGGCAGTACAGGATGATCTATGCTTGTATAGAGGATAGACGCTGTGCGCCCGGTAATGGCCGGCTGTAGCGGCGGGTCCGACGGCCGGCAAGGGCGGATCTGGCTGAACATTATGCTTATTTGGCGCAATATCCTGAATGGAAGGACTCGGCATCGGGCAAAATAGTGGATAATCCCGATTCCCACTCATCATTATTAAACTGAACCGAGGACAAGCACATGACAGCAATAGAGGCGACCCTGCAAGGTGATACCGGGGAGATGTTGAAAGCCCACTTTGACAAGCAGCGGGCCCTGTACCTCGCGGCTCCCAATCCGGATCTCGCCCAGCGCAGGCAGGATTTGGAGAACCTCAAGCGGATGATTAACGAGAACCGCGAAGAAATCATCACCGCCATCAGCCAGGACTACAGCAACCGCTCCCGCCACGAGACCCAGTTCGCGGAGATTATCTCAGTTACCGATGGCATCAATGATGTGATCAAGAATTTGAAGAAGTGGATGAAGGTACAGAAACGGCACGTGGACCAGACCATGTTCATGGGTGCCAAGAACCGGGTAATCCCGCAAGCCCTGGGCGTGGTGGGCATCATCGTGCCGTGGAACTTTCCCATCAACCTGAGTTTCATGCCCCTGGCGGCTGCCTTTGCCGCCGGCAACCGGGCGATGGTCAAGATGTCGGAAAACTCCATTAACCTGACGCGTCTGCTGATGCGCATATCCCCCAATTACCTCCCGGAGGAAAAACTGAAATTCTATGAAGAGACCGGCGGTGTCGGTATCCAATTTTCCAGGATTCCGTTTGACCTGCTGGTTTTTACCGGCTCGGGCCAGACCGGGCGCTCGGTGATGGCGTCAGCGGCCCAGAACCTGACCCCGGTTGTGCTGGAACTGGGCGGCAAGGCGCCGGCGGTTATCGACCCCGCCTATCCCATGGAAAAAGCTGTCGGGCGTATAATGTTCGTCAAGCAGTTCAACGCCGGCCAGATTTGCACCAATGTCGATTATGTCTTTGTGCACGAGACCCAGCGCGAGGATTTCGTCGCTCACGCGAAGGCCTATGTCGCCAAACACTGCCCCGATATCAACCATGAGGACTACACGGCGATTATCGATGACAGATCGGTGAAGCGCCTGATGGACACGGTGGAGGATGCCAGGAGCAAGGGCGCTACCGTAATCAACCTGTCCGGCAACCAGGAAGTCAACGTTGAAAAGCGCAAGTTCCCGCTGCACCTCGTGCTGGACACCAATGAGGACATGACCATCCGCAACCGGGAAACCTTTGGCCCGCTGCTGATGGTGCTCACCTACAAGGATCCGCAGGAGGTCGTGGACTATGTGAATGCCCGTGATCGTCCCCTTGCGCTGTACCCGTTTACCAATGACAGCAAACTGGCCGATATGTATATCGAGCGGATCATGTCCGGCGGGGTGACGGTGAACGATGCACTGCTGCACGTGGCGCAGCACGATATTCCCTTTGGCGGGGTGGGCCCCAGCGGTATGGGTCACTATCACGGTTATGAGGGTTTCATCACCTTCTCAAAATTGCGTCCGGTGTTTTACCAGGCCAGCTTTTCATCGCTCGCGTTCCTGCGGCCGCCGTACCGAGGTTTCGCGACCCGTATTTTCAACCTGCTGGTCAAACTCAAGAGCTGAACCTGGGTATTGGTTCAGCCACTGTCATTGTGGCGCGCCGATGACTGTCCGGGGACGGTCATCGGCTTGGCATCCAGGGGCTGTTGTGGCGGCCCTCCCCACGCAACGTCCGCTATGCCTGGTGGCGGCGTGATCGACTTTCCACCTTCGTCTAATTGCCACGGGCGCCCATGCATATTAGTTTTGTGTATTGGTTTCCCTTTCGGAGTTACACCATGAGTGACAACCAGTTGTGGCAGCGTGCCGCCGACGATATCCACTGGTACCAGGCGCCGGCAACGCTGCTCGATGACAGTAACCCCCCATTCTATCGCTGGTTTCCGGACGGCGTGACCAACGCCTGTTTCAATGCGGTGGATATACACGTTGCCCAGGGCAGGGGAGAGCAACTGGCGGTTATCTATGACAGCCCCGTGACCGATACCAGGCGCAGCTATACATTCAGCCAGTTGCTCGACGAGGTCTCCCGCTTCGCGGGACTGCTGCGAAGCCAGGGCGTGGAGCAGGGCGACAGGGTGATCATCTATATGCCCATGGTGCCGGAGGCGCTTGTCGCCATGCTGGCCTGCGCGCGGATAGGGGCGATCCACTCGGTGGTGTTCGGGGGCTTTGCCAGCAATGAACTGGCGGTGCGTATCGATGATGCCGAACCGAAGGTGATGGTGTCCGCCTCCTGCGGCGTCGAACCCAGCCGGGTGGTGGCCTACAAGCCGCTGTTGGACGAGGCGATCAGGCTTGCGCGCCACAAGCCCGGCAGCTGCATCATTCTGCAACGGCCAACTCAGGAAGGCGAACTGGTGGAGGGCAGGGATGTTGACTGGGCGAGTGCGGTGGCCGCGGCCGAACCCGTGGACTGTGTGCCTGTGAACGCCAATCACCCCCTGTACATTCTTTACACTTCAGGCACCACCGGCCAGCCCAAAGGCGTGGTGCGAGATACCGGTGGCAGTATTGTCAGCCTGAAGTGGAGTATGAAGAACATATATAACGTGAACCAGGGTGAGGTCTATTGGGCCGCATCCGATGTGGGCTGGGTGGTCGGACACTCCTATATCGTATACGGCCCGCTGTTCAACGGTAACACCACCCTGATGTACGAGGGTAAGCCGGTGGGTACGCCGGACCCCGGCGCCTTCTGGCGGGTTATCGAAGAGTACGATGTGAAAGTCCTGTTTACCGCGCCGACCGCTTTCCGGGCAATCAAGAAAGAGGACCCCGACGGTAAGTATCTTGAGAAGTATGATCTTTCCGGCCTGCGCGCGCTCTTTCTGGCGGGCGAGCGCTGCGACCCCAACACCCTGCACTGGGCCACGGAGAAGCTGCAGGTACCCGTTATAGACCACTGGTGGCAAACCGAAACCGGCTGGTCGATCTGCGCCAATTGCCTCGGCATCGAGCAGCTTCCCATCGTGCCCGGCTCACCGGCGCGCGCCGTGCCCGGCTACGATGTGCAGGTGCTCAATGGCGACGGTGAGCAGGCTGCCGCCGGCGAGATAGGCGCACTGGTCATCAAGCAGCCATTACCCCCGGGTACTTTTACCACCTTGTGGAATGCCCAGGACCGTTTTGTGAAAGCCTATTTCAGCAAGTTTCCGGGATACTATGAAACCGGCGACGCGGGCTATATCGATGATGACGGGTATGTCTTCGTCATGGCTCGTACCGACGATGTCATCAACGTCGCCGGCCACCGGCTCTCGACCGGCAGCATGGAAGAAGTACTGGCCGATCACCCCGATGTAGCGGAATGCGCGGTGATCGGTATCGCGGACGCCATGAAAGGGCAGCTGCCCCTCGGCCTGCTGGTATTGAATGCCGGCGTCACCCGCCCGCCTGCGGAGATCGTGGCCGAGGCCATTGCCCAGGTGCGCCAGAGAATCGGGCCGGTGGCCGCTTTCAAACTCTGCGCCGTGGTGGATCGACTGCCAAAAACCCGCTCGGGCAAAATACTGCGCGGAACCATGCGCAATATCGCCGATGGCGAGGACTGGAAGATGCCGGCCACGATCGATGACCCCGCCATAATCGATGAAATCGGCGCCGCCCTGAAGCAGCTGGGTCTGCCCGGGCACTGAAATTCTGGGTCGAGGGCGTCATCGCATTATGTCGCAGCCTGTACCTGCCAGGCAGGCGCGACCCTGAAAACCCGTGTTATTATGGCGCCGGGCATCGCCGATTCAGGCCCTGTCCTGCGGGCACAACGCCTTCTTCGACGATAACAAAAGGTCTGTAATGCTTAAAAGGACGTTCTTTCTCGCCGCCGTGGCGTTGTTCTCATCGGCACTGCTTGTTTCCGGCGGCTGCAGTTGCGGGTTCGATTGCAATAATGAGGACAGCAAGGGCACGACCACACTCAGCCTCGGTTTTTCCGACGCCTTGCCCGAGGATCTCAAGCAGGTGGTGATCGAGGTCGACAGCATCACCTTCAGGCGCACCGGCGTGGAGGATGTGGTGGTCGACAGCTTCACCATATCCGCTCTCGATCTTGTCTCGGCAGACACGTTCAAGGTTGATTTGCTACAGTATCGCGGCCGCAACCAGCTGGTCGTTATCAAGGACCTCGAACTGGAGTCCGCCAGCTACAACCAGATATTGATCAAGGTACTGGGTGGGGATGTCAATCGCTCCTACGTCCAGGAATCGGACGACACCTTGCGGCCACTATCGGTCTCCTCCGGGGTGCTCACCCTGCCGGGAACCAGTTTTGCCAAATCCACACAGGCATATACAGTTGAGTTCAGCCTTGCCCAGTCCCTGCAACAGCAGGGGTCCGGCACCAGTTATCTGATGGCGACCAACGGCATTCGCCTGGAGAACAATGCCACCGCCGCCAGCCTGTCCGGACGGGTGGATAGCAGTCTTTTCGATGGCGTATCGCCCTGCGACGAAAAGGTCGATCCCACCCAGGGCAACCGCATTTACCTCTACAAGGGCAATCCGGGCCCGGGGGAACGCCTGGGCGACGTCTACAGGAGTAGCAGCAGTACCGAGATTCCCGACAACGTGGTGCCGCCATTCGCCGTGGCTTCGCTGCTGCAGAATCCGCTTAGCGGCAGCTGGGAATACGTTTTCGGTTTCCTGCCGGCGGGAGACTATACCATGGCCTTTGCCTGCAATACCTCGGAAGACGACTCGGTGGACTTCAACGACCTGGTCGTGCCGCAGCCAACCACCCAGGTGTACCCCGTTACCCTGGAGGAGGGCGCCGCCCTGGTCTGTGATCTGACCGAGAGCGGGACCTGCTGAGCCCGCTACCCCAGGATATCCATCGCTACCGCCTCGGCCACCTTGATGCCATCTATGCCCGCTGACAGTATGCCCCCGGCATAGCCGGCGCCTTCACCGGCGGGATACAGACCAACCGTGTTGACGCTTTGGAAATCCGCGCCGCGCCGGATGCAGATCGGCGACGAGGTGCGTGTTTCTATCCCTGTCAATACCGCATCAGGCATGGCGAAGCCCCTGATCTGCTTTTCGAATGCCGGAATTGCCTCGCGGATGGCCTCCACGGCAAACGAGGGGAGGGCCCCGGCCAGGTCACAGGGTGTCACCCCGGGTTGATAGGAGGGCACGACACTGGCGGTGCCGGTGGAAGGCCGGTTTGCGAGAAAGTCGCCCACCAGTTGGGCGGGCGCATTGTAGTTGCCGCCCCCCAGGTCGAAGGCCAGGGTCTCCAGTTGTCGCTGCAGGTCGATGCCGGCGAGCGGGTGTTCCGGGTAGTCCTGCTCCGGAGTGATCCCCACGACGATGGCGGAGTTGGCGTTGCGCTCGTTGCGGGAGTACTGCGACATGCCGTTGGTTACGACGCGTCCCTCCTCGGAGGTCGCCGCCACCACGGTGCCCCCTGGACACATGCAGAAACTGTATACGCTGCGCCCGTTCCGGCAATGATGCACCAGCTTGTAATCGGCGGCTCCCAGGATGGGGTGGCCGGCCTGTTCGCCGAAGCGAGCGCGATCAATCACCGATTGCGGGTGTTCAATCCTGAATCCTATCGAGAATGGCTTCGCCTCGATATACACGCCCGAATCGTACAGCATCTGGAAAGTATCGCGGGCGCTGTGGCCCACCGCGAGGATGACGTGACGGCTCGGCAGGGTTTGCCCGTTGGCCAGCGTCACGCCCGTCACCTCACTGCCGCCGGCCTCCCTTGCCTGTAGCTGAAGACTCTCCACTTTCTGCTCAAAGCGAATCTCACCGCCGAGCCGGACGATCTCGGCGCGCATGTTTTCCACCATCTTCACCAGTTTGAAGGTGCCGATATGAGGCTTGCTCTCGTACAGAATTTCGGCGGGAGCGCCGGCGCTGACGAATTCGGTCAGTACCTTGCGGCCCAGGTGGCGACGGTCCTTCACCTGGCTGTACAACTTGCCGTCCGAGAAGGTACCGGCGCCGCCCTCGCCGAACTGTACATTGGACTCTGTTTTCAGTTTGCGTTCCCGCCACAGTCCCCAGGTATCCCTGGTGCGTTGCCTGACGTCCTGGCCACGCTCCAGTACGATGGGGCGCAGGCCCATCTGCGCGAGTAGAAGCGCCGACAGAATGCCGCAGGGGCCGAAGCCGATGATCAGCGGGCGCTGCTGGCCGGGGCCGGGGAAATCATTGCCGGCGTGGGCGACGTGGTAGTAGCGGGTATCCGGGCTGCGCCCGATTGCGGAGTTGTCACCCTGGGCATCCAGTATTGCCTGCTCCCGTTCCGGCTTGAGTGATACATCCACCTGGTAGATGAGCTGGATACTGGATTTCTTGCGGGCGTCGCAACTGCGCCTGAACACGCTAAACTCCCTTAGTTCAGTGACCTCCAGACCCAGTTTCCGGGCAATCGCAGCAGCCAGATCGTTGTCGTCGTGGTCCAGCGGTAGCTTGATGTCATTTAATCGCAGCATAGAAATTCAAAGAGGTCGAGGAGGTGCGGCAGATTATAACCTGTAGGCCGTGAACGGGATGTACTTCGCCGCGAAGGAAATTAGAAGAGGGCGCCAATAGTCCTAAAAGTTCTGGTGCCATATTTGCGTTTGGCGGGCAGCCTTACTAGGCTTTTCAGTACCTGTCTACGCGTAGCCGGTGGCTCGGTGGGCGGGCTTCACTCCATTCACCAGTACGGAGCGCCTAATCCCATGATCAGAAAAATACTCGCACTACTGGTTCTCACTGTTTCTTGCAGTACCCAGGCAGCAACCATCCACTTTGTTGCCGATCTCGATGGCGCCCAGGCAAATGCCGGGGCGGGCACCGGAAGCCCCGGCACAGGTAGCGCTGTTGCCACCCTGAATGATGTCAACGGGCTATTTTCCTGGGAAGTGGAATGGACAGGACTGGTCGCTGATGTGACAGTGGCGCACTTTCATGGACCTGCCGGGCCCGACGCTAACGCGGCGGCACAGGTTACTATACAAACCGTCAACAATCCCTCAGCGGGTAATCAGGTTCTCACAGTTCAACAGCAGGCAGACCTGCTAAACGGACTCTGGTATGTCAATGTGCATTCGGCCGCGTTCCCGGGCGGTGAAATTCGCGGACAGGTTGGACAGGTTAATGTTATACCGCTGCCCGCGGCAGCGTGGCTGTTTGGATCTGCCGTTCTGGGTTTGGCCGTGGTGAAGCGCCAGAAGAAGTGAGCCTGAATCGATTCCCTGGAAGAGCGGGGCAGGTAGCCCGGTAGTGGTTACCGGGTGCCTGTCAGTAGAACAGTACTGAGATCGGTTCTCCTGATATCTCAGTCAGCAGGCTGACCAGTTCCTTTGTCTCCTCGTCACTGAGGATGTCGTCGTCCAGCACCCTGCAAAGCAATTGGTAAAGTTCATCGGCGGGCCATGTTCCGAGTACGTCGCTGCGGTCCTTCAGCCAATGCAGGATAAACTTTGCCTCGGCGAGGTTGATAGTTCCGTCCGCAAGAACGCCCTTGCACAAACCGATAAGTTCCGGGACGTCGATCGAATTGAAGCGGGCCTCCGACAGGCGCGGGGTCATTTTTTTGCCAGGCGATCTCAGCAGCTTCATCTAGTAACCCTGGTTGGCGGGACTGACCCGGTCAATGATGCAGGACGTGGCGGCGTATAAACCTGCCGCTATTATGGCCGACAGTTGCCCACATTGCCCCATTTTTTTGAAGCCGCGACCTGTGCTGAAAAAATCGGCACAAACACGCAGGTAACCGGTCGCGGACAAGCTCCCGCTTACTGACTCTGCTGTACAAAAACCCGGTTGGCTTCCGACAATACGTACTGGCGAATCAGTTCGGCCTGTTCTTCGGACAGGTATTGCGCGAAGCTGACCATACCCGCATTTGCCCGCACACCGCCGCGAACTATATCCTGCCAGGTTTCGTGAACCGCTGGCTGCGACCAGCGCAAATCGGGGACCAGCCCGGATGAACGCAGGCCGTCGCCATGACAGAACGAGCAGTGGCGCTGGAATAACACCATGCCTTCCTGCACCTGCTCCGCACTCGCGGTAACCGGTGTGGGTTTGGGCATAACTTTGTCTGCTTCTTCTTGCAGCGGCGGCAGCGTATGACTACCACCGAGTTTGTAAACCAGAACCCGGGATCTGTTTTTCGCTTCCCAGGCGTGGGAAATAGCCCCGGCTTCCGCGCCAATGCCACCACCGAAGCCCACCGCTGTGGCTATGTACTGCTCGCCATCGATCGCGTAGGTAATGGGTGAGCCCATGGCCATCGACTGGGTCGGAGCGGACCATAGCCGGGCGCCATCGGTGGCATCGTAGGCTACCAGTTCCTCGAACACGCCTTCAAAAACCAGGCCACCCGCGGTACTGAGAGTGCCGCTGTTGGCGGGACGACCGGGCACTAATGACCACTCCTCCTTCTGCGTGACCGGGTTCCAGGCCACCAGTTTTCCCGTGAACTGACTGGCGAGTTCCTCGTCAATATCGGGAATGTTTGGCGGAACAAGCGCGGTGCGATCGAAACCGGTATTGTAGGTTCCCTGTTTGGGCAGGCGGTCGATATCCCTGCTCGGCGCTTTAAAGTTACCGGGGAAGATCATGGTGGGTATGTAGACCAGGCCGGTAGCGGGGTTGTACGACATGGGCGGCCAGTTATGCCCGCCGCCATTACTGGGAATGATTACGTTCACACCATCAAAGGTTCGGGCTGTGGCGGTTTCCACGGGTCGCCCCGTGGTCATATCAATGTGCGAGGCCCAGTTCGCCACGGTAAATTTTTCGGCCGACAGCAGTTCACCTGTGGCGCGGTCAAGAATATAGAAAAAGCCGTTCTTGGGCGCCTGCATCAACACCTTGCGCTTTTTACCGTCGATGTCGAGGTCGGCCAGCATAATGTGTTGGGTGGCAGTGTAGTCCCATGTCTCGCCCGGCGTGGTCTGGTAGTGCCACACATACTCGCCGGTGTCCGGTCGCAGGGCGACGATGGAAGACAGGAAAAGATTATCGCCACCACCGGGGCTGCGCAGGGACTGGTTCCATGGCGAACCATTGCCCACACCGACGTAAAATAAATCAAGTTCAGGGTCGTAGGCCATGGAGTCCCACGCAGTGCCGCCGCCCCCCCACTTCCACCACTGACCATTCCAGGTTTTGGCCGCCATCTCCATTGCCTTGTTTTCAAATCCCTCGGCCGGATTGCCGGGCACTGTGTAAAAACGCCACACCAACTCGCCACTATCAATGTCGTAGGCGCTGACATAACCCCTGACCCCCAACTCGGCACCGCCGTTACCGATAATAACGTTATTCTTCGCGATGCGAGGTGCGCCGGTGATGGTGTAGGGTTGCGCCTGGTCCACCGTCAGCGTTTCCCAAACCGGCTTGCCGCTGGCTGCGTCCAGCGCTACCAGGCGGCCGTCATAGGTGCCGACAAATATCTTGCCGTCGGCGTACGCAACACCCCTGTTAACGGCGTCACAACACCCCTTGGCAAGGGTGGATCGGGGTACCTGAGGATCGTAAAACCATTTCAGGGCGCCGGTTTTGGCATCCAGCGCGTAAACCATGGACCAGCTGCCCGACACATACAGAACCCCGCCAACCATAAGCGGGGTCGCCTCGATCCCGCGGCGAGTGTACATTTCAAAGGACCAGGCGAGTCCCAGCTTGTCGACGTTGTCGCGATTTATTTGGTCGAGAAGTGAAAAACGCTGCTCATCATCACCCAGGCCGTGCTTTACCCATTCAGTGTCGGGCACAGCACCAACTGCATGTTGCGACTGGGCATTGGCCGTCACTTCGGTCGGTTGGGTCGGCTCTTGCTTGCTGCAACCAGACAGCGCAATAAGTAGCAGTACAGTTAGCAGGCGCATCGCTTTACCTTAATTATGGTTGTAAGCCTTGATTGTGGCCAATCGCGCCCATTAAAGCCAGCACGCAAGAAAGACTGAGCCCGTATCGGGACAGCTGGGACTCGCACTTCTCCGGTCTAGTACACAGTGCGCCGGGCGGTTTGATAGATCAATGGCGTACTTCCTATAGATCCAGTGATTTCTCCCATGCATCTGGGACTGACCGCCGGCGATAGCGTTAGCAGCCGATTGCAGTCCCCGATCCTGAGCGACCTCGGTGCTCGGGTTCGCGACTTTGCCGTTATCTATTGGCTCAACTATCCTGACTGGTATCTGGATCCAGCAGTCGGGAAAACCTGATTCGAGTTATTGCGGCTCTCGGGTCACTTACCAAACTTTTGTGCCTATGAAATCGTACAAGAAGCTCAGCACGGAATTTTATGATCTCGACAAGCCGCAGGCTCCGAAGGAGACGCTGGCGTTTCTATTGGAACATCTGGTGTCCATCCAGGGTCCGATACTCGAACCTATGTCCGGTTCCGGCCGTATCCTGATTCCCTTGCTTCGAGCGGGGATCAATGTCGAGGGCTTTGATGCGTCTTCCGATATGCTGCAGGCTTGTCGTCTTCGTTGTGCCCGGGATGGTATTACTCCGGTTCTGTATGAAGGGTATCTGGAAAGCATCCGTCTCTCCAAAAGCTATGCAGTGATCTTCATTCCTTCAGGATCATTTGGTCTGATCACTGATCCCAATTCAGTGAAGGGGAGTCTTGAACAGTTGTTTGAGTGGCTAACACCCTCGGGGAAACTGATTGTCGAGATCGAAACCACTGTCGGACAAACAGCAGGATTGAAGGAGTGGGCCAGTCGATCAGTCGTGCGCCCAGACGGTGCTCATATCGTATATCGTGAGCGAGGGAACTATTTTCCCGAAGAAAAAATCAATCATATTCTTGGAGAGTATCAGCTTATTAAAGACGGTCAGCTTCTTGATAAGGAGCTTGAGCAACTCTCCATACGGTATTACGAATTGATGGAGTTTTCGGGCTTGCTAAGCAATGCGGGGTTTGCAGTGGTCGATTGCCGCGCCCCGCATGGGAACTCCAAGGCAACGCCAGCGGATAACGGAGCGATATTTGTCTGCCGGAAGTCGTAAGAAACGGCCTGCGAAGAATCGCCCCTTTTTACCCGCCCGGTCCGATACGTGCGCAGGCGGCATCTTCAACATCAGATCGAAAAATTGTAATTTTTATGTTTGATAGCTCAAAATGTTCTGAGCGAAGCCATATCCGATTTATTTAAGCGGGACTAATCTCAGCAGCAGGTCGGTATAAAAGACGGACCGCCCTAAAGTGCGGGTTGTGGCTCGAAAAGGAAAGCGATCGTGAAATGGCTACTTTCTCATTTCATCCAGCAGGTGGCAGCAGTCGCGCTGTCTCGTCCCCATCCAGTCTCAGGCCTTGACTCATAACCAGAACGCTCCGACGGGGTTTCGCAATACATGTTTCGCTGGCTGGGTTTGGTTTTGATTGCCGTGTTCGCAGGATGCGCTTCGCAGGAGTATAGGGAACTTCCTCGAAATGATAGTGACATGCCACCATACACCTTCGCTCTAGGGGAGGTGGTCAGCGTAACCATGAAGAATGAGCAGGTCCACGAGTTCGAGATTACGGGTATTTCCAAAAATTCTGTTCGCGGAAATGATATAGAAGTCAGTTACACGGATATTCAATCTGTCCGGGTCAGGGAGTCTGGCGGAGCTGAAAAAGGCAGCAATTTTCTAAATTACATTATGGCCATCGAGGTTTTACTGGTGGTCGCGTTCACAGCACTTCTTGCCTGACAGACTGGTTTTGCGCGTATACCTGGACCGGGGACGCGATGCGCTCAAACAAAACTGTCGGCTATTGGCGCGCTGTGCTCATTGCTCTTTCCTACTTTCTGCCTGGTTCGCTGGCGAAGCTACTCCCACTTTCACCTTCAAGCGGAAGCTGTCTGATTGGCGATTTCAGTTCCCTGCCAACGTAGCCACTCGTGAAGGTTTTTCCACGTCAGTCGCACATCGAAACCGTATCTCGTAGGAGAAGCGATCGACTTTGACTGGAATGAACAATCGTCGTTCCTGCCAGTCCTTTGTGTATACAATCTTGAGAAACTTGTCGCGCTTTGAGCAGGAGTCCATTGCAGTCAAGCGCGCGACCCGCTCAGCTTCATCTGCACTGTTAGCCGTGACCCACACGAAGAAGAGCTCGCGATCAAACCAGAACCCGGTCTCGTAATTTCCTCGAACTTCAGTGTCGCTTGATGTGTCCGTATCGTTCTGGGTAGCAGCTGCTGCGCCCGTGACTGGGCCCGCAGTCCTTGCTTCTACGGACGTGGGCTCCGTCGACACGCAGGCATTCAGCGACAGCAGATACATCAGTGCCAGAATCGACATGCTCGGAACGGATAATCCTTCGGTCTGCATTACCCTATCTCACTTACCACTCGTCTGGCAGCAGTCTATCCCAGAGTTCTGCCAGTAGGCGATTGCTGCCCGCGCAGCTTTCTTACCTTTCCCCGGAGTTGTTCTGCGGTTGCGACCACAGCACAAAGCTGCGATTCCGGATAGACCAACCGGCGGAAGGCCACCTGTTCGCGCGCAGTAGCCGTTAGTACCAAAGTGGAACAGCAGCCGTTTTGTATGGACCCCTATCCTAATCCTCAGAGTTTTACTCTATTCTTGCGCATTCCAAGCCAAGGGGTTAGATGATGAAAATTTTCCAACAAGAGGTCCTTGCTCAGCTTCTCGGAATGCTTGGTGTTACCGCGTCCCTGCTATTTGTTGGTTTTGAGATAAAGCAATCCAGGGACATAGCAACGGCGGAGTTGTATCTGGCACAGGCAGAGCTGGAAATGGAGGCCGGTAGCTTATTGTACTCGCCGGAAATGTTACGGCCTGTGGTAGACAAGATGTATTCTGGCGAGAAACTTTTACCGGGTGAACAGAGACTATTAATCGAATATACAGAGACCTGGATGGGGATGGCAGATACCACGCACTTTCAGTACCAGCTGGGCCTGGTTCCAGATGAGGTGTGGGCGGCCAAAAGAGAGCAAATCCGTGCTCTCTTGGAAGTTCCCTGTTACTCCGAATACTTCGGGGGATGGGGTGGCAGGGTTAGAGCCAGTTTCGTAGCAGACATTGCTGACCTCATAGCAGCCGCGCCGAAACAGGAAGAATGTGAGGTGGGCGACTGATTAGTACATCAAGCGCACATGCCAGCCGTATACCCGGAGGACCAGGCCCATTGAAAGTTGAAGCCGCCGAGGTGGCCGGTCACGTCCATGACTTCCCCCACAAAAAATAGCCCCGGGTGCTGCTTCGCCTCCATGGTCTTCGAGCTGATACTGTCGGTGTCAACGCCGCCCAGGGTGACCTCAGCGGTGCGGTAGCCCTCGGTTGCCGATGGCTTGAGCTGCCATTTATTCAGCTGCCCGCCAATATCTGCAAGCCTGCTGTCACTGAAGTCGCCAAGGGGCGTGTCCACCCGGTCCGGCCACCACAGCGCCTGCAACTCGGCAACCAGCGACCGCGGCAGGTGTTTGTGCAGCAGGTTTGCCAGCCGGGTTTTGCCCTGTTGCATTTTGCTACTGACGAGCCATGTGGAGGCATCCACACCTGGCAGCAGGTCGAGGCTGAGGGTGTCACCCGGATACCAGTAATTGGATATTTGCAGTATTGCCGGGCCACTGATGCCCCGGTGGGTGAACAGTATATTCTCAGTAAATGCGCTGTCGTTGCAGCTTGCTTCCGCTTCCAGGGAGATGCCCGCGAGTCGCTCACACATCGCGCGCGTGGCGTCGCTGAACATGAATGGCACCAGTCCGGCCCGGCGTGGCTTGAGAGGCAGCCCGAATTGCCCGGCGATTTCATAGCCCTGGCCGCTCCCACCCAGCGTCGGTACAGACAATGCCCCGGTGGCCACGACCAGGGATGAGCAGGTGACAGTGCGCGACTTGCTGTTCTCGTTGAAATTAACCTGGTAGGCATGCCGTATATCCGATGCCCCGGAACTGCTTTCCCTGAGTGAATCGATGCCTTCGAGTTCGCACCGGGTTTCGATTACCACGCCAGCCTCTGCACACTCGCGCAACAACATGGACAGGATGTCCTGTGCGGAATGTATACAGAACAACTGGCCGTGTTTGCGCTCTTCATATTCAATGCCGTGGCGCTCAACCATGGCGATGAAGTCCCATTGCGTATATCGACTGAGCGCTGACTTGCAAAAATGCGGGTTTGCGCAAATGTAGTTGTCGGCCTCAACCTCGAGATTGGTGAAGTTGCAGCGACCGCCGCCCGACATGAGGATTTTCTTGCCGACCTTGTTGGCTTTTTCGAGCACCAGCACGCTGCGACCCCTCTTGCCTGCGGTCAGCGCGCACATCAGTCCCGCGGCGCCGGCGCCCAGCACCACCACGTCGTAGCTTCGGCGCACAGCCTCGACGGGTTGCGGCCGCTTCAATCGCCGCTCGGCGCTGAGGTTACTTCACCGCCCACATAAAGCCAGCGCCCGCCGCTGCGCTGGAACACAGACTTTTCATGCATGATATGTTCCTCGCCATCGCCTTCCCGGTAGTAGGCCTTGAACTCGACGAAGCCCTGGTCACCACGCTGTTGCTTGTCGACAATTTGCAGGCGGGTCCACTCGCGGTCCCGTTTGGACAGCGCTTCCGGCGTCAAGCCCCGTGCGGTAGCCGGAAACCAGGTCGCCAGCAGGTAGTCGCCATGACCACCGAGCGCGTAGGCCGTATAGCGCGAGCGCATCAATTGCCCCGGCGTTTTCGGGTGAGCGGCGCCGTTGATATAAGGTGCGCAGCAGTCTTCCAGTGATTTTTCACTGCCGCAGGGGCATGGTCCGGACATTCGACAGGTTTCTCCCATGTGTTTCCAGCGGCATGGCCGTGCCTGGAAAGTTGTAATAAAAAAATTAATTCACCGGCGATCGCGAGCCTTCTGTAAACTTGCACGCTCCCGCTAAAAGTTTTCGAGCACCGTTAATATGTCACTACTACCCTGTATCGATATCGAACCCCAATCCGCAGCTACAGCCACCGTGATCTGGCTGCACGGCCTTGGTGCCGACGGTAACGATTTCGTGCCTATCGTTCCCGAGTTGCGTTTGCCGTCCTCGATGGCGGTGCGTTTTCTGTTTCCCAATGCCCCCTCGATTCCCGTCACCATAAACGGTGGCTTCGTCATGCCGGCATGGTATGACATTACCGAAATCAATATCGACCGCAAAATTGACTCGACACAGCTCATCGAGTCTGCGGAGAAGATCAGGCAGTTGATCGACCGGGAAACCGAGCGGGGCATCCCCAGCCACAGGATCGTACTCGCCGGGTTTTCGCAGGGCGGGGCCGTGGCATACCAGGCGGCGCTCACCCACATGCAGCCGCTGGCGGGACTGCTGTGCATGTCCAGCTATTTTGCCACGCGTGAGAGCATTACACCCAATAGCGCCAACAAGCGGTTGCCGATTTTTATCTGTCACGGCAGCGAGGACCCGGTAGTGCCGGAGCGGATGGGCCGGGATGCCCGGCAGCAGTTGGCCAGCATGGGATATTCCGTGGAATATGAGAGTTACCCGATGGATCACGCGGTCTGTGCGCAGGAGATCGTGGACGTGTCTCGCTGGCTGCAGCGGGTACTCGGATGAACGCGACTGATTCCTAGGTAGCCCATCCGCCGGCAAAGGGAAACGCCTGCCCCGCAAAAAAGCCGCTCTCGTCGCCTGCCAGGAAGGCGACAAAGGCCGCGTCCTCTTCACCGGTACCCAATCGTCCCGCGGGTACCTGGGATTTCACCAGTGCCTCCCAGCGCGGGTGCGCCTGCATTTCCCTGCTGAAGTAGGTGGGGTTGTCCACCCAGTTCTGGGCTACCAGGTTCAGTTGAATGCCACGGGGGGCGAGTTCAACACCCACGGCGCGCACATACGAAACCTGCGCGCCTCGGGCAGCGGAATAGGCGCCCTGCCTGGGAATGGCGCGCAACGCCGAGGCGCTGCCCATGACGATGATTTTGCCCGCTCCGCGCTCCAGCATCTGCGGGCTAACTGCGCGAACCAGCGCATGCATGGGGTGAACCAGGCGGTCGAAGGCCTGGTGCCAGCGGGCATCGCTGATGTCCTGCACCGGCAGAGCCTCGGCGGGGTCAGCCAGATTCACGATCAGGATATCCACATGGCCCGCTTCATGAATCAATGCCTCGCAGGCGCCGTCCTGTGTGAGGTCCCGGTCGTCCGCTATCACCACTGCGTCCTCGCGCAGGAAGCGCGCCCCGATCGCGGGGCCCATGAACGCGCTGCTGTCGGTTATGACAGCTCTTTTGCCCTTGAGCATGCTCATGAGCTGCGTGTCCCGGGCGCGCTGAGAATGACCGACTGCCGGGAGGGCAGGGCGGGGATGTTCCGGGAAATAGTGACCGGTATGAGCTGGCAAGGGGGCGCGGGGCCATCGACCGTGTAAAACATAGCAACTTTGCCTCGTGTTGAGCGGGAGCAAACAGTATATGTCAGGGGTCGGGGCCGCGCGATGCGGGCGCCGGAGCCCGTACAGAAATATCCGCCTGTCCCGACAATCGCGCCGGACAGCGGGTCGGTCAGGTATGTCCAAAAATGGAACACAGATTAGTATTTATGGCCATTCCGTTTCGGATATGGGGAGCCTATTCTTGGACTGTCGGCAGGGTACTTACCCGCTGACAGACGACAATCCCTCCAGACAGGTGACCATCATGGCAATTATTCTTTCGATCTACTCGGCAATTCTTGCCCTCGCTCTTTGGCAGGAAAAACAGAATGGGAATGGTGAGCAACAGGGCCAGGAGGAAACGGCCGCATGTCCCTGCGAATGACGGCAGCCCGCTCCATTTCGCTATCTGCTGACAGGGGGTAGCTGGCGAGTACCCGGGGCAGCCTTCCCGGCGGAGCTGGTCTGCGCCAACGCGGCTGGCCCATGCTGTTTGCTCTGCGCTATGCTGGCGGCTGACACTGCCGAGGCCAAGCGATGCGCCAACTGCCGGATCGGACTACTCCGGGTTTTACCCTATTGCCCGCGCTGCTTCAGCGGCAGATGCCGGCCCGGTTCCTGGCAGCCCTGGTTCTGTTTTTGCCCGCGGCCCTCGCGGCCGGTGAATGGAAGACTGTTCTTGAGTCCGATACCCTGCTGGTTCAGGAGCGTGCCTATCATGGCTCCGCGCTGCATGAAATACGGGGTACGACCCACCTCGATGCCTCCCTGAATGCAATAATGGCCCTGCTGAAAGATGCGCCTTTCAATCGCAAATGGGTCTACCGCAGTGGCGGCGCGCGGATACTGCAGGAGAGCGGCTACGCGCAGGCCTATGTCTACGGCGTGGTCGATGCGCCCTGGCCGATGCAGGACCGGGATACGGTAGTGCGCTTTGACTATGAGCAGAATCCGGATACCGGTGTTATCAGGATCAGCATAAGCAATTTTCCGGATTTCATTCCGGCAGACGAGCGATTTGTGCGCGTGCCTGATTTTGGCGGATACTGGCAGCTGACACCCCAGGCAGATGGCCGGGTGGAGGTAATCTACCAGGTGTACGGCGATCCCGGCGGGTGGATACCCATATGGGCAGCGAATTACGCCGCGGTGACATCCGTCACCAGGACGCTGCAGAATATGGGAACGGCCGTGGCGCGTTACAGCGCGGTACGGTCTGACTATGTGAACGAACCGCAAACGGGGAAACGGCGATAAATGCAGGCCGAAACAGGCATTCGCCGCCGGAACCCGGGAAGAAGGTCACTATGAAAATAAACGAATACCTGAGCAAGGACGACATTGCCCGCCTCACCGCCAAAAGTGATTTGCGGGCCTGGAGCATGGTGCTGGGCAACTGGTTGATGATTGCCGCGATTTTTGCCGTGGTCGCAGCCTGGCCAAATCCGCTGACCATTCTGCTGGCGATGTTGCTGCTGGCCGGCAGGCAGCTGGGGTTGTCGGTACTGATGCACGATGCGGGGCATCGTACCTTGTTTGCCACCCCCTGGCTGAATGATGTGGTGGGACAGTGGCTGTGCGCCGCGCCAGTATTCAACGACCTGCCTTCCTATGCCCGGGGCCATCTCGAGCACCATCGCAAGGCGGGCACCCGCGAGGACCCGGACCTGCCCAACTACGCCGCCTATCCGGTATCGGGCGCGAGTTTTCGGCGCAAGGTCATCCGCGATCTCAGTGGGCAAACCGGGCTGAAGCTGCTGGGTTACATCTTTCGCGGGGCTTCGGGTGTGATCAGCAGGGAATCGCGGGCGGGGTCCTTGCCGTTGCTGCGCCAGCTTTTCGTACAATGCCTGCTGTTTCTTGCGCTTTTTGCGGTGGGAATCGGCTGGGTATACCTGGTCTGGCTGGGTACTTTCCTCACCGTGTTCATGCTGGTTATCCGAATCAGGCAGGTGGCTGAACATGCGGCAGTGCCGGATCTGTACGATCCCGATCCGCGTATGAATACACGCACAGTGGAGGCACCCTGGTGGCAGTTGCTGGTTTTTGCACCCAATGGCGTCAACTATCACCTGGAACACCACTTTATGGCCAGCGTACCCTGTTATCGGCTGGCAGCCCTGCGTGCGCACCTGAAACAGCGCCACGCGCTCGACGGGGTGCCGGTGTTTCGCGGCTACGGGCAGTTGTTGAGGCACGCCGTGGTGACCGCCTGACGACACCCGGCGGTGCGTGCACGCGCCGCCAGGGGCTCGCGATGAACCGTTATGCGTGTCCATCCGTATTAACCACATCAGTTGATTGCGGAGTTTATCCATGAGCCAGACCGTAACACTCGACGAGACCATCGTCGTCCAGCGTCCCTTGCACGAGGTTTTCGCTTACGTCTCGGAATTTTCCCGAATACAGGAATGGGATCCTGGCGTGGCCTCGGGCCATAAACTGACCCCCGGCGCCCCGGCGGTGGGAAGCAAATTCCGCATCGATATGAAAGCCGGGTTCTCGCTGTATTACACGCTGATCGAATTGGAGCAGGACAAGCGCATGCTCATGACCGTCGACTCCCGGGTGTTCACCGCTCGCGAGGAAATCCTGTTCGGCGAGAGCGAGGCGGGCACCACGGTTCGCTATATCGCCAATTTTGATTTCCCTGCGCCCCTGGCCGCGGCCAACCGTTTGTACCCGTCCGCCATGGACCGGGTCGGCAAAAGCACCATGCTGGGCCTTAAGGAGGCGCTGCAGGATGAGTTCGAGGCTCCGGCACCCTCATCGCGCCTGGCGATGGCCGACAGATTGGTACTGCCCGGGCTGTGGCGTTTCACCCGACTCGGTTTTAAAAAGTCGCGCAAGCATTGGAAGCCGGTGTCCGCCTATCTCGGCGACAAGCATGCCCTGGTGACAGGCGCCACTTCCGGGGTTGGAGAAGCTACCGCCACCGCGCTGGCTGGTCTCGGAGCACGGGTGACGCTGGTCGCCCGTGATGAAGGCAAGGCCGCGGCCAGCGCGCGCAAGATTCGTGAGCAGACGGGCAATCCCAATATCGCTGTGGAACTGTGTGATCTGAGCGTTATGTCCGAAGTACACGCGCTGGCCGACAGGCTGTTGGCAGCGGGTGAGGTGATAGACGTGCTGGTCAACAATGCAGGGGCGCTGTTCAATCCGCGGCAACAGACTTCCGAGGGATTTGAAAAGAGCTTCGCGCTGTTACTGCTGTCTCCCTTCGTGCTGACGGAGAGACTGCAACCCCTGTTGGCGAAGTCAGGCTCCGCGAGGGTTGTCAACGTGTCCTCGGGAGGCATGTACACGCAGAAGATTCATCCCGACGATTTACAGAGCCGGCAGGGAGCCTACTCCGGCTCTGTCGCCTATGCCCGCGCCAAGCGCGGCCTGATGATTCTCACGCAGGAGTGGGCTGAGCGCTGGCGTGAGGATGGCATCGTGGTGAACGCCATGCATCCTGGCTGGGCGGATACCCCGGGCGTCGAGAGTTCCCTGAGCACATTCTACCGTGTCACCCGGCGCCTGTTGCGCAGCCCGCAGGAAGGTGCTGACACGGCGGTGTGGTTGGCGGCCGCCACCGAGGCGGGCAGGATATCAGGCAGGTTCTGGCTGGACAGGGAGCAGCACCCCGACCACATTTTCAGCCGCACACGGGAGACGCCGCAGGAGAGGGCGCTGTTGCTGTCCACCCTGCAGGAATTACTTGCCTCCACACGCGAGAAACCATCCGCCGGTCAAGGCTCGCGGCGCAAAGCCTAGGGGATAGTGGTGTCCGTCACTCGCCCCCGTCTTTTTTGTCCTGGAGCCTGTCGTAATTGTCATAAAACCGCTCCGCAGCAGGGTGCAGTGGTACGGCGAGTCCCAGGCGCATGGTTTCCCGGGAAATAAAGGCGGCCCGGTAAAATTTGCTTGCCAGTTCGTCCCCTCCGGTCATCAACAGGTCGAGAATCTGCTCTACACGCTCATCGCTCACCTGGCTGTGGGTCATCAACGCGGCGGTCAGGCCCAGGGTGGTAAAGGGCTTTGTTTGGCCGGGGTAGGTTCTGGCGGGCACCGTCAGCGGGTAATACACCAGCCGGTTCTCCGACAATTTGTTCAGCACCCGGGTAGGTATGGGCACAAAACGCAGGTCGTCGCGCCGCGCTGCCAGTGCCTGGATGGACCGGGCCGGAACCGCCTCGGTCAGGAACAGGGCATCCACTTCACCGTTCTCCAGTTGCGTTATCGCCTCGGCCAGGGACAGTTCCCGGATATCCGGGAACTCATCCCTGGTGAGATCGGCTGCCAAACCTATAAGCAGGGCGTTTACCCGGCTGCCTGATCCGCGCTGACCGACCGCAACCCGGCGCCCTTGCAGGTCACCCTGTTGCGTTATACCGCTGCCCTGCAGGGTGAGTAAATGCACGGCCTCCGGCCACAGGCTGGCCACCGCCCGGAGCTCCCTGTTGGGGTAATAACCCTCGCTGATCAGGCCGCGGTAGAGCAGTTGGGCGACATCGCTTTGCACGAGACCAAAGTCCAGTTTGGAGGCCTGCAGGCGGCTGGCATTTGCAACGCTGCCTTCAGAGGCCGCACTGAACAGTTCTATGCCCCGTTGGGCGGCATATTTGCTCAGGGCTACGCCAAATGAGTAGTAGGTACCCGGCGCAACGCCGGAGCCCAGAGTGATATCGCCCTTCAGCCTGGCCTGGCTCAGGTCGATCCGTCCTATGGCGGTAGCGAGTTCCTCTATGATCAGGGTCTCCTCGCTCCCGGCCTTAAAATTTTCGGCGTCCGCCAACAGGGCGCGGGCTTCACGCAGTACGCTCTGGGGGCTGCCGCCCTGACTGTCCCGCCCGGGCTTCTGCTCCTGCGCGGGCGCAGGCGCCGACATCCTGGCCAGCGATTTCCAGCCGCCGCTGTCATCCTGCCGGAAAGCGAAGCGGCCATGAACCTTGAGCACGTCGCCCTCAACATTGCCGCGAGCGCGAAAGCCTTCTATACCGGCTTCTGTCGCTCCTATGGCATAGGCCAGCGTACCCAGGTTCAGCCCCTGCCACCGGCTCAGGCTGTAGTCCTGCTCAAGCTCAAGGTCGGCATCGTAGTACGCGTATACTCCCGAAATGTCATTTTCCAGGTCCCTAAAGGGCGCGGAGCCGGTGCGCTTGAAGTTCTTTATCGCAAACAGGTCTTCCTGGAAATTCCGATCCAGGCGCTCCTGCAACTCCTCGCGCAGTTGGTCGGGTTGCGGTCCGCGCTCGCAGCCGCCAAGCAGCAACAGCAGTGCCAGCAGCAAATACCCGAAGTGGAAGTGTCTGATGTTAGCCATGCTCAATTACCGAACAGCGGCAGAGCCAGGAACCCCTGGATTACCAGCGCATTGAGAACATCGATAAAGAAAGCGCCCATCAGTGGCACGACCAGGAAAGCCTGGGGAGATGGACCGTAGCGCGTTGTCAGTGCTTCCATATTTGCCACCGCCGTGGGAGTTGCACCGAGGCCAAATCCACAGTGGCCACCAGAAATAATCGCAGCGTCATAGTTACCGCCCATGACTCGAAAAGTCACCAGGCTGGCAAACAGGATCATGCCGCCCGTTTGTATCAGCAGTATCACCAGCAGTGGTCCCGCCAGGCTCAGCAGTTCCCACAGGCGCAGTGACATCAGGGCCATTGCCAGGAATATTGACAGGGAGAGTGAGCCCAGCATATCCACCGTGGGGCGGTGGATGGCGATTGCGGGTACCAGGTGCTCCAGGTTGCGCAAGAGCACTCCGATCATCAGGCACCAGACAAAACCCGGCAGCGTAAACGCCGCACCACCGAATATGCGGCCCAGGAAAACGCCGCCGATAAGGCAGAGCAGTATGGCAAACAGCGCCCGCAACAGGCTTTCATCATTGATCGCGGAGTGTTGCTGATCCTGCGTGGTGTCAGCCGGTTGCTCGTGCTTTGACGCGGCCTCCAGGCCGTGCCGGCGAATCAGGCGGCCCGCCACCGGCCCGCCGATCAATCCGCCCAGTATCAGGCCGAAGGTCGCACAGGCCATCGCCAGTTCCATTATCCCGGCAATGTTCTGCACGTCGGCAAACTTGGCCGCGTAGGCTGCGCCGGTACCGTGTCCTCCCGACAGGGTTATCGAACCCCCCAGCAGGCCGACCAGCGGGTGCAAATCCATTCCCACGGCGGCCAGCAGTCCCAGGCTGTCCTGCACGACAAGATAGGCGATGCAGACGGTGGCGAACAGCAACAGTCTCGGCCCACCGCGCAGCAACAGGCGAAAGTCCGCCCCGAGGCCTATCGTGGTGAAGAACGCCAGCATCATGGGTTCTTTCAGGGCCATATTGAAATTGAAACGCAGGTCGAACCCCAGGAAAGCGATAGTGGTAAGCGCGGCGAACAACAGCCCGCCCACGACCGGGATAGGTATATTGTTATCGCGCAGGAAGCCGACCCGCAGTTGTACAGCGGAGCCTATGAATAGCACAGCAATAGCCGTGGCAAGGGTCTGTGTGGGATCCAGGCTCAGTGCCAAGGCGTGTCCTCCGCAGTGCTCGGTGCTTGTTTTGCCTGTCAGCATAGAGCAGGCATCCACGTGGCGCTAGTGTACCTCGTCGCTCCTATCAAAGTTCCCAGCTGGACTCAATGGCGGCTACACTGTGGCAACCGTTTCCCGACAGAGGCTTTCAATATGATGGAACTCGTTACCTTGCCCGCGGCCTTTGGCATGCGCAACGTCAGTCCGTTCTGTCTCAAGACGGAGATGCTGCTGACGTCCCTCGGATTGCCGTTTACCATGAGTGAACTCGGCAATCCGGGTAAAGCCCCCAAGGGCAAGCTGCCCTTCCTGATCAGCAACGGCCAGCGCATAGCCGACTCGGAGCTGATCACAGAATTTCTCGATAACGAAACCCAGGGGCAGGTCTATGCGGGGCTGAGCAAGGCGCAAAAAGCCCAGGGTGTCGCATTGAGCCGGTTGGCCGAGGATCACCTGTACTGGCTGATGGTCGCCAGCCGCTGGGTAGACGACAGGTGGTGGCCAAACGTCGTTGAGGGTTTTTTCGGTGCCTTGCCAGCCCTTGTGCGAAAACCCATTGCGGGGATAGCGCGCCGGCGCGTCATCAAGACCATGGAGTTGCATGGTCTGGGCAAGCACAGCTTGCAGGAACAAAAGGGCTTTGCACGCCGCGACCTCGAGGCGCTGGCGGCGGCGGTTCCGGCGGAGGGTTTCCTGTTTGCCGAAAAGCCCAATATTTATGACTTCACCGTCGCCGCGATGATGGCGGGTATTTACGATAACCAGCCGGCCACCTGGGTGACGGACCTGGCGGTGGAGTACGAGAATTTGCGCGTATACACCGAGCGTGTACAGGCGGCGGTGGGTGTCTGGGGGCGCGAGTAGCCAACGCAAGGGGTGCTGTGTAAACTGCCTTTTTTGCCAGCGTGAGCCCGCAATGAGCTATCCCCTGAATCTACTCGACGCTTCGATCATGGGCGACGAGGCCAACATGTACGAAACCTTCCGGCAACTGCGCGAACACGACCCCGTGTGCCTTGTGGAACATCCGGATTTCGAACCGTTCTGGGCGATTACCCGCCACGATGACATCAAGGCGATCAGCCAGAACAACACGGAGTTTCTCAACAACCCCCGCACGGTGTTGATTCAGAAAGAGTTCGAGCAGGCCTTGCGCGACAAGTTCGGCACCCGCAATGGGCTGGAGACGCTTATCCACATGGATAACCCCAAACATCGAAAACTGCGAAACGTCACCCGCGACTGGTTCAAGCCCGGCCCTATCGAGAAACTGGGCCCGGATATGTCGCGCATCGCCAGGCAGTACGTGGATAAAATGGAGTCCATGGGAGGCGAGTGCGATTTTGTAAAAGACATCGCCCTGCTGTATCCGCTGCGCGTGATCATGTCGATCATCGGCGTGGCTCCCGAAGAAGAGGGCATGATGCTCAAGTTGACCCAGGAGTTGTTCGGGGGCCAGGACCCCACCCAGTCCAGGGGCGAGGGGGTTGACGATGGTCTCAACGTATTGATGGACTTCTTCAACTATTTCACCGCGGTCGTCGAAGACCGCAAAAAGAATCCCAACCAGGATCTGGCTTCCGTGCTGGCTAACGCCCTGGTTGACGGCGAGCCCATGGCGCAACTGGACCAGATAAGCTATTTCATCATTACCGCGACTGCGGGTCACGATACGACCTCGGCCACCATCAGCGGGGGTATGAAGGCGCTGCTGGAGCACCCGGAGCAAATGCGGAAATTGCGCGAGAACCCGGCCCTGTCCAGGCAGGCCGCCAGGGAAATGATTCGCTGGGTTTCGCCGGTTCGCCATATGATGCGCACTGCTACGAAGGATGTCGTGTTGCAGGGCAAGACAATCAGGGCGGGGGAGAGCCTTTGCCTGTGGTACCCCTCCGCCAATCGCGACGCCGAAGCTATCGAAAACCCCGATGTTTTTGATATAGAGCGCGATAACCGCAACCAGCTCGCGTTCGGATTTGGCGGGCATATGTGTCTCGGTCAACACCTTGCGGTGCTTGAAGTAGAGCTGTTCTTCAGGGAATTGCTACCGCGACTTGCACATATGGAGCTTGCAGCCGATCCCGAGTGGGTCCAGGCGATCTTTGTCGGCGGTCTGAAATCGATGCCGGTGCGTTACTCATTTGCCTCAAGCGGGGTAGCTGCCGCCAGCTAGGCCACAGCGAGCGCCGTGGCCGGCGGCGTCGGCCACTTCAGAAGTTGGCGCGCAGGGTCACGCCGTATGTGCGCGGAGGGCCGAGAAACTGCCCCTGGTATTGTTCCAGGTTGTCGTCAAAGTAGAACGGCGCGTTGAAATACGCGGTGGCATAGGTCTCGTCAAGACAGTTGCTGCACCATGCGCGGATATCCCAGCCGTTGTCCAGGCTGCGCACTCCCAGTTGCATGCCCAGCACCGTGTAATCATCCAGCTTGTCCTGGATATCGTAGGCCAGGTGCTGGTCCCCGCGGTAGGCGCCGTTGGCGTTGATGAAGCCGGCCAGGGAATTGGTGAGAGGGCGTTCGTACTCCATGCTGAGGGCTCCCGCCCAGTCCGGCGCCAGGGTCAGTTCCCTCCCGCCCTCGGCGGGCGGTGGGATATCATCGCCGTACTGGGTGTCCAGCCAGGTCACTGACATGCCCAGCCGCAGGTTCGGCGTCAGCGCGAAGAAGTTCTCCAGCTCGACGCCGCTGACATCGGCGTTGGATGCATTCAGGACCGTAAACCCCGTGCCGCTGAACACAGAAAACTGGATATCCTCAATATCATTGTAGAACAGGGCGACATTGGTTCTGCCCCTGCCGTCCAGGTACTGGCTTTTCAGGCCGACTTCCCATGTATCGACATACTCCGGTTTGTAGGTCGGGTCTTCCAGGTCGGCGTAGCCCGTGCCGTTGCCCATGCCGGCAAGCGCCAGTAGCAGCGGTGAGTTGAGGCCCGAGGGCTGGCCGCCGCCTGCCTCCGGGTCCATGCCGATGCCGCCCGCCTTGAAGCCGCGACTGTAGCCGCCGTAGAGTTGGGTGTCGGGGGATGCGAAGTACTGGAATTTGATGTCGTAGGTCCACTCGCCGTCGCTGTAGGTCTGGTTGTTAATATCCGGCCCCGCGATATTCGCCCCCAGCATGTACCCGCCCAGCATGAACTCCTGCATGTAGGCGGAATAGTCGGCGACATCGGAAAACAGCAGGTTGTGCCGATCCAGGGTCTTTTCCTCATCGGAGTAGCGCACCCCCAGGATGATTGACGAGCGCTCGTTCAGCGCCGCGGTGAGATGGGTAAAGGCCGCCAGGGTCTCGGTTTTCAGGGTGTGCCTGACCTTGCCTATGGGCTCACCCGTCGTCGCCCATGTACCGCCGCCGAGCAAACCGCGCAACACTGGCTCGGGCACGCCCGCCTGTACCGGCCAGAACAGTTCCCAGATGCCGGCCTGGTCGTGGCCTGCATCGAACGCCCGATACTGCTCGAAATCTTCGTAGGCGTAATACAGGCCGGCGACATACTGCAGTTCTTTCAGGAAGCCCAGTGCGCCGATCGAGCCGTTGAGATTGAACTCCTGGCTGTAGGTATCAACCTTGTAGTCCTCCTCCAGCGTGCCGATATCGACGGGTCCAAAATCGAAATCGCCCTTTGAATTGTACTTCCAGTTGCGGTAGCCGCTGATCGAACGCAATTCGGCGAAGCCCAGGTTCCAGTTGATATCCACCGCGAGGCCCTGGTCGGTATTGTCGTTGCTGGGCTGGACGTTGTTCTGTGTTTCGCGATCGTCGGGATCGAGCGCCAGCAGGTCTTTAGTGGTGTCGAAGTTGGCCTGGGCCGCCTCGCGATAGTAGTCATTGAAGGGGCCTCCGGTCAGGCTCATCGCGCGATTGAAGGGGACCGGATTGCCAAAGCAGCAAACCTCGTTGCTGTCCGAATAGTCTGCGATCAGCTTGATATCGACATCGTCGTTCGCCTTCCACAGCAGGCTACCCTTGATGGCCTGCGTATCCAGGTCACCGTAGTCGTCGTGCTGGTAGACGGCGTCGGTAAACCCATTGCGCTGGTCCGAGAGCACCGCCAGGCGGGCCAGTACCGCGTCGGAAATGGGCCCGGTGACATGGCCGGTGAAGCGTTGGCGGTCGTAGTCACCCAGCGTGACCTCACCGCCGTAGCCGAATTCCGGCGCGGGCTGATTGGACGCCATGGTGATCGCCCCTGCGGTGGTGTTCTTGCCAAACAGGGTGCCCTGCGGACCGCGCAGGACTTCTACCTGGCCGATATCGAGCATGCTCGAAAGCACCATACCGGGACGGGAGCGGTAGACGCCATCCACATAGGTGCCAACGCTGCCTTCAAAGGCAGGTTGCGCACCGAGGGTACCCATGCCGCGTATAATCATCGGCACGCCGTTGGCCCTGTTGTAGCCCTGCACGATGGTCAGGCTGGGAACCGCTTTTTGCAGATCCAGCACGTCGTAGATATTCTGGTTTTCCAGCATCTCCTGCGAGATCGCGGTGATGGCGATGGGTACGTCCTGCAGGCTCTGTGAGCGTTTTTGGGCGGTGACGATAATTTCTTCGAGAACCGGGTAGCGCTCCTGCGCCATGGTCGTGAGCGGGCAAGTGGCGGCGATAAGCGAAAGCGTCGCGGAACGAAACAGCTGATGGGCCATGGAAGCTCACCCCTTATTAACTTTTCTTATAATTGTCGGCCCAGCCGTGGGCTCAGTCGCCAGCCTAACACGGCAGGGCAGGCAAGCAAGTTCTTTACCCGACACGCCCGGAAGATTGCGGCCGTCAGGGCTTGCCGTATTTTTGTTGCCTGCGCCAATCCCACGGGGGTATGGGGTCGGGCGTGGCCCACAGGCCAAGTCTTTCCCGACGGGCGGCCGCCTCGGCCGCCTCCAGCAGGTGTTCATCGGGCGCGTAATACCGGTACCACCAGGCATGGCCGGCCGTGACCATGGCGAGATTGATATTGGTCTCACCCAGGTACACGATGCCGTCGGTGCGGCCGTAGCTGTCTTTACCCAGCACGACCACGCCCACGGCTTTACCATCGACCATATCCGACAGCGCATCCCATGCGGCTTTGCCATAGCGCTGGTCGCGCTCCGGTGTGTCTATGCCGTGGAGACGAATTTTGTACTGGGTATTGTTCCTGTCCAGCACCGAGATCGTGTCACCATCGGCGACCCTCACTACACGTCCGCTTATGCCGAACTCGGGAACAGGGTGGCCTTCCCTGGCGGCTCCCAGTTCCTCTAGTTTGTCTGCGGCCTCGCGCCAGCTTGCGCCGGGCCGGTTGGCGTAGTCGCGCAGGCTGTCGCCGATCTTGCCGGCAACGGTGGCGGGCCAGGTGATCTCCCCCTGACCCAGCAGCTGAAACAGGCTGAAGGCAAGCAGGGCGTAGAGCAGGTTGCGCCAGGAGCGCCAGCGGCGACCGCCAGCCTTGCCGGTGCGAGGCTGTTTGGCTCTAGCCAAAGCTCGGTAGCCGCTGCTCAGCGGCGGCCATGGAAACCCCCGAAACCGCCACCCCCGCCGAAGCGTCCACCAAAACCACCCCCGCCGAAACGGCTGCCCCAGCCTCCGCCAAATCCGCCGCTGCGCTCGGCGCCACCGCCCAGGCTGCCGGCGCGGTCACCGCCGCCGAAGTTGCCGCCCCCGTAGCTGGAGCTTCTGTCGCCGCTGCCGAAGGCACCAGCGCCACTGCCGGCGCTGAAGCTGCTGGCGCGCGCCTGCCCCTGGCTGCGGGCCTGTTGCTCGCGATCAGCCCAGGAACTGTCCTGGGCGCTGACACTCTGCCAGCTGCCATCGTCGGACTGCTTCTGCCAGCCACTGCCATCGTTGCGATAATTCTCGCCGTTGGCGCTGGCGTAGTGGTCGCCGTCACTGTAACCGGAGTCAAAGCTTTTGGTCTGGCCCGTATTGGCGTTTGTCACAGTGGTGTCATGCGAGGAAGAGTCGCCTTTAGAGCCCCACGAAGCGCTGCTGTCGCGAGTGATGGTGCTGCCGCCCTGGGTAGTGGCAGTTCCGCTCGCGCTGTAGCTGGTCTGGTTGTGATTGGCGTTGTAGGTTTCGCTGCGGTTGACATCGCCGCTCGCGCCACCGGCCGTATCGAACGAGCGATCATAACTGCGTCCCGCCTGGCCCTGGTAGGGATTGGTGTACCGATTGGTCGAGTAGGTTCCCGTGGTGCCGGTGCGACTGTCGGTGTAATCGCCGCTGGATTTTACGCCCACCTCGCCGGATGATTTGCTGTAGTAGGTGTCTTTACCGGAATACGAGGTATCGCCATAGTGCCCGTAGACATTGGCGCTGGTAGAGCCGCAACAGGGGTAGCCGTGGTAATAGGATGTGTAGTACACCGGCTCGTCCCAGGCGTACATCATGGCCGCGGTGGTCAGGCCCATGCCGTAGGCGTACGCCATGTCAGTGGAGGGGTTGTACACAGGTTGCGCCTGGGTGCCGTAGGTTTCAGGGGCGGCGTAATAGGTAGTGCCGACCCAGGGCTCGTAGTTGTAACCGGTGCCGTATACCACGACGCCGTCCGAGTTGACAACCGTGCCCATATACCCGGGGGTATAGCCCACATACACGTACTGGTCGGTTGCGCCGTAGATGTAAACGAAGGTCGTGTAGTAGAGCTTGGAGCTCGGCGGAATAGTGTAAATCGCCTGCGGTACCGAGGTGGCGATGACCCAGGTGGCGTCCAGGGCATTGGCGGTAAACCAGACACCTGCGCTGAGGGCATAGAGTGTCCCCGGGCTGACCTTGATGATGGGTGTCTCCGAGTTGATGACGTACTGCAGGTCTGTGCCGTCGATCACGCGCCACTGGGCGGCGCCGTCAATTTCAGGCGTGAATGTGGGCCCGTTTTCCAGGGGTATGGTCGCAGTCTGGGGAATACTGTTGGCGATAACGGCTTCGCGCGCCTGCGGCGTGCCGGCCACTGCGGCAAGTACCACGGCGGCGGGAGATTCGGGGGGAATGCGTTTAAAGTCGGCGGGCAGGGAGGTGCTGGCGATATAGGTCCAGGGCCCCGCGTCGAGGTTCGCACTGCGATACCAGCGCCCGGAGATCAGCAGGTAGTAATCATTACCGGCGGTGTCCTGGATGACATCAGCGGTAGTGTTGTTCGCCCACTGCAGCTGCGTTCCCGGGATGCCCTGGAACCGGGGTTCACCCCTGAATACCACCAGCTCAGCAGCCGACTCGCGTACGTAAATGGTGGGTACACCGTTGGCCAGTGACGGTTTCGCGGAACCGCTGCCACCGTCGAGCAGGTCGACCTCACCCTTGCCGGCAAGTTTCTCCGCGGTGCTGTCGAGTTCACCAGGGAGGTCGCTGGCACGCACCCAGGGCCCCGCCACAGCAGGTGCGGACAGCCAACCATCATAGACATGCAGGTACCAGGTGTCGCCAAGGCGAGTGCGGATGATCAGCGCGCGGGTATTGAGCACCCGCTCGAAACGGCTGTCCGGCACATCCTTGATCACCGGCTTGCCGCTGACTGGAACCAGAATCGCTGGCGAGTTGCTGACGATAATGGCGGGTGCAACATTGCGTACAGCCACGCCGCAGCTGGTTTCATTATCGGAAGCGACAAGGGATGCCTGCAGCAGGTCCAGTGAAACGATGCTGGTGGTGTCGGCAAATTGTTGCTGGAGGCCGTTGAGCAGGCTTGCACCGTTATCCGCCAGGGTAGGGAAGTTGCTGCGCGATATGTTGATATCGTTCAGGGTCACCAGTCGCTGTGGCCGGTCCACGTCAGTGCGCGCCGTGCCCCAGAACACGCCATAGTCCTGCTTTTTATCCGTGCCGCCAGCATTGGTGCTCGCATCTGCGGCAACCCGAAAACTGAGCTGGTTGCCGCTCCAGCTTTCTATCTGGGGCTGGAATACCCGCAGGCTGGTGGCGCCGAGCGTGTAGTTGCGAGGCCAGCTCGCGACCGGGCCGGCAGTCGCCTGCGGGGCGCTCGCCGCCGGCTGTGGCGCGGCGATTTCCGCCAGGTCCGGTCGGTTCGACTGCTGGGCACAGGCGACCAGGGCTATCGAGACAAGAACCGTAAGGATTAAGGGTGTCGGGCGAGAATGCATGGATGATCTCCAAAAGTTTCCCGTAAGCCGGGAACGATGAGGTACTGTCTGGATGTCGTGGCGAAGGTCACGCCTGCGCTTGGCGAGCGGCCCCGCCCGGGTCTGCCGGTGGGGGCCGTTGTAAGTCCGGGAAGCTCAGCTTATTCGGGAGTCGCGGCGTCCTCGATATGATCCAGTTCATCGTTACCGTTAAACACCAGGATTTTCCCCTGCTCCTCATAGAACCAGCGGTCGTAATCCTTGCTTGTAGGCTCCCCGCACTCCTGCAGGATCTGCTCCTTCAACAGCGGGTGAATCTGGTCACCGGAAATCAGGCGGTTGCCGCAGCGCATCTCCTGGGCCAGCGCCGGCACAGCCATGCCGGATACGATGAATACCAGTGCCAAAGATCTGATTCTAAGCATATAGTGCCCCATTAGTTGCCAATGAAGACCCGTGTCAGTACAGGCCGCCAGTCTTTGATCACGTCTTAGCGCCACTGGTTCCCCAAACAATATCCACAAAGGCAATAAAGTTCAATACAAGTGTCCGGGTGGCCTTCAGACCCGAGAGGCGGCGCGCCCTGCGCCATACCGGGCGGTCTGCCCTTGATCGGCTCGTGAATCAGCACCGGCTCTGGCGTATAATCACAGCATGGCGTCAACGGTTGAAACCCAGGGTCTAACTCGAGCTGTCGGCCGGGCAGTCGCAGCCCTTGTGTGCCTGTCGCTCGCAACAGGCTGGTCGGCGTCAGGACGGGCGGACACCGTCTACAAGGTTGTTGGTGACAACGGCGTGGTGAGCTTTTCGGATACCCCGCCGGCCAACGAGGCCGGGATGGAGATTCTGGAGATTGATACACCCCCGGCGCCGGAACTTGCCGAGTCTGCCCAGGAGCAACTGCAGGCTATGCGCGAGACCACCGACCGGATGGTGGAGGACCGCCGGCAGCGCGAGCTGCACCGGGCAGAATTGAGTCGTGCAAAAGCCGGGTCTGCGCCCCAGGTCCAGGTTGTCGACTATTCCTCGTCCCGTATCTATGACGGGTCGTATCCCGTGTACTATCCCTCGTACTATCCGTATCCACTTTATCGCCCCGGTTGCTGCGGCCATCGCCCCAGCCATCCAGGCCAGCGGCCACCGCATTACCCGCAGCGCCCGGTACAGCTTCCCGCGGATGGCATTATTTCGCCGGGGCATGACTACCCGGCATCACTCATCAGGCGCGGCTACAGCCCGCCGGTCAGGGCAGCGTTCGAGAAGTGAGGCGCGGCGCTCCGGATGGCGTCCGCCACACAGCAGGCGACCGGTGCGGTAACCTGGCTGGCGTATGCTGCCTGCGCCCGCGTTGACAGATTTATACACAGGCCTATATTGGGTGTGCCTGCAACCGGATGGCAAAGGGAGAAAACCGTGAAAGCAGTTGTGATGAGAAATGAGTCCCTGAGCGTCGAACAGGTGGCGGACCCGGAGCCGGGTCCGGGAGAAGTGCTGGTCCGCACCCTGGCTTGCGGTATCTGTGGGTCCGATCTGCATATGTTCAAACATTGCGACCATGCCCTTTCCAGTTTCAAGCGCGGGAACATCCCCATCAGTTTTGATCCGGCCAAGGGCGTGGTGTTCGGACACGAGTACTGTGCGGAAATTCTCGACTACGGCCCGGGAACCGACAGAAAACTGAAAGTGGGCACGCGGGTGTGTTCGGTGCCCCTGGTGTTTAAGCCGGACACACTTGAAAGTGTGGGCTACTCCAACAGTTATCCCGGCGGATACGGCGAGCGCATGGTGTTGTCGGAGATGATGCTGGTGCCGGTGCCGGGAGATCTGCCAAGTAATATCGCGGCGCTGACCGAGCCCATGTCGATTGCGACTCACGCGCTGGTACGCGCACAGTTGCAGGGAGACGAGGTGCCGATCGTCATCGGCTGCGGTCCGATAGGCCTGGCGATGATACTGGCTCTCAAGGCCCGGGGAATAGGGCCGGTGGTCGCCTCGGATTTCTCCCCCGGGCGCCGGGCGCTTGCCGAGAAAATGGGCGCGGATATCATCGTGGATCCGGCGGCCAATTCCCCCTACCAGAGCTGGCTCGAAGTGGCTGCGCCGGCTGACTACGACATGCACAGTCCAATGGCCCTCATGGGGCTTGGTCCCGCCCCGAAGCCCTGCGTGATATTCGAGTGCGTGGGGGTGCCGGGTATCATTCAGCAGGTGCTGGCCAGCGCTCCGCCGCGCTCGCGGTTGATGGTGGTGGGGGTCTGCATGGAGGCCGATTCGATCGAGCCCCTGATGGCCATCAGCAAGGAGATGAACGTACACTTCGTATACGGCTATACCGGCGAGGAATTCGCGCAGACACTGGTCGACCTGGCCGATGGCAAGCTCGATGCCGCGCCGATCGTCACGAGTACGGTGCAGCCGGAAGGCGTCGCCGAGGCCTTCGAGACACTTTCGAGGCCGGAGGACGAAGCCAAGATAATGATCAATTTCGACTGAATGCAGACGGTCATCGAGCCGCAAACCAGGGGAACGTATTAGCCAATGAGTAACACGGGGCCGGAGTCAACCTGGGTATTTGGCTATGGGTCGCTGATATACAAGGTCGATTTTCCCTACCTGGAACGCGAGATAGCCTCCATCGAGGGCTGGGAACGCAGGTTCTGGCAGGGCTCCCATGACCACAGGGGCACCCCCGAGGCGCCCGGCAGGGTAGTGACCCTGATTCGGGCCCCCGCCGCGGTATGCAAGGGTGTCGCCTACCGGGTCGAGCACGCGGTGTTTGAACATCTCGACCACCGCGAGAAAAACGGTTACGAGCGCCATGCAATCACGATTAGCCTGCTCAGCAGCGGTCGCCAGGCAGGGGGAATACTGTATGTGGCCGGTGCTGATAACACCGCCTACCTCGGCCCGGCGCCGCTGCCGGAACTGGCCGCCCACATAGCGCGCTCACAAGGTCCCAGCGGAAGCAACCGCGACTACCTGCTCCTGCTTGCGGACGCCCTGCGAGAGCTGGGAGACCCGGACCCCCATGTGCTGGCGCTGGAGGCTCTGCTGCCGGACCCGTAGAGGATAAAAAGTTATGAATGAAAGCGTTATCAGTGTTGCGTCACTGTCCACAGCAAATGAGTCCGACTTTTTTTCATTCTTTGACGGGGATGCCTTTTCAGACAATCCGGAGTGGTCGTCCTGCTACTGCCAATGCTTTTACGAAGACCACGAAAAAATAGTGTGGAAGGAACAAACGGCAGCCCGGAATCGTCAAAAAGCCTGTGAACGACTCAGGGCTCAATCGATGCAGGGATACCTGGCCTATATCGATAGCCAGCCAGTGGGCTGGTGCGGAGCTGCACCGCGACGTTTATTGCGGGCTTTGGATGATGAGCCTATACCCGACGCGGAACAGGTGGGTAATATCGTCTGCTTTTTGGTATCTCCTTCACATCGTCGCCAGGGTATAGCGAAGGCGCTTCTCGATGCGGCCTGTCGCGGACTTGCGGCACAAGGGCTAGCCATCGCCGAGGCAAACCCGCAGCCCGATGCAAAAACAGACGCGGAAAACCATGTAGGTCCATTGAGTCTCTACCTTGCGTCCGGGTTTGAAGTCCATCGCGAGGATCACGATGGCAGTGTGTACGTTCGCCGCTCACTGCTCCAGGGGGCTTCCTGAAAGGTGGAAAAAGTTCTTCCGGGTATATTGTGAACGAGCCGGCGGGCAACGATTGAAAGCGGCTTTTTCAACGAAGGAGTATATCTTGAAAGAAATCGAACAGACTCTCAATTTCATCGTGGAGATCGAGAAGCTGAAAGATGTGCGCCGCAAGACCAAACCGGTGGGTCTCGAGCGATTTGAAAATTCAGCCGAGCACAGCTGGCATGTTTGCCTTGCCGCACTTGTGCTCAAAGACTTCGCGAACGAGGCAATTGATATCGACCGAGTTATCAAGATGCTGTTGATCCATGACCTCGGCGAAATCGACGCCGGGGATACCATAATCTACGCAAGCGAATCAGCAGAGCTAAAGGCCGAAGAGGAAGCGGGGCTAGAGCGAATACTGAATATGCTTCCAGAGGGCAAGACCCAGGAGTATCTTCAGCTCTGGCGGGAGTTCGAGGAAGGTAGCTCGGCTGATGCGAAGTACGCAAAGTCCATCGATAGAATTCCACCAATTCTCCATAACCTCCACGGAGGCGGGCATAGCTGGCGAAAGCACAGCATTCCCGAAGAGAAAATCCTGGCTTTGAACAGCCGAATTGAGCTGGGCAGCGAGTCTGTCTGGCGCGTAATCAAAGCCAAGCTACACGATGCGTTCCGCAACGGCATATTGAGGTAGCCCGGTAAGCCATTGACACGTTTGTGCCTGTCGCGACGTGAGATATACTCCAACTACAAAGAATAATGAATATACCCAGGGAAGGTATTCGAAATGAAAAACGTACCAGCGCATATTGCGACATTTCTATTTTCAATCCTGGCTTCTGTCTCGGCTCAGGCAGCAGTCATCAGCGGAACCATCACTGACTGGGCGGAGTTTTCCTCCACGCTGACAATAGGAGATGGAACCAATAGTGTCCAAACAATCTGGAGCCAGAATACCTGGGACAAAGGCTACTTCTACGGCTATGGCAGCGGAATAGTTCAGACCAGCGAAGTGGCATACGCAAATGGGATAACAGATATAGCCCAGATAACGGATGCTTCCGTTTTCTCATTTGAGGCTGGCTCCGTAGGGCCGCTTTGTGATGCGGATTGTGACCCGAGTGGCGTCGGTGATTTTGTAGTTATGAGGGACATCAACACTGGCTACTATGGTGTTCTCAGAATCGACGATATTGCCGGCTTTTTTCCAGATGGAACGCTCGATGGCACCTGGTGGTTCCAGACCGATGGCACTGGCAATTTTTCGGTGGTTCCCATCCCGGCCGCAGCATGGTTATTCGGATCAGCATTGATTGGGTTGGCTGGCATAAAGCGTAAAAGAGCTAGTTCTTCGCGCTGAATAACGGCAAATTTGGCAGCCCGGTTTGGTTATTCTGTAGTCTGTTTTCGCACATTTGTATCCGTCCTGGTGTGGGATGTCCCGGGCCAGGTGGGTAGTTGGTGACTCTTGGGGAACAATGTCATGAAAAGGCGGATTCTGTTTTTCAATAGACTTGGTCTATATATTTAATGACATGGACTCTCCCTTTCTATCGACTATACCCACGGTAGTGGTCGAGGGATCAACAAGCGAGGGTTCTAGTCATGAGCAAAGTCGCAAGAGTGGGAATTGATATAGCCAAGCAAGTCTTTTTAATTCACGGGGTCGATGATAAGGGTAACACCGTGCTGAGAAAGAAATTGAAACGTAATGAAGTACTGGATTTCTTTTCTCAAACGCCAGCAACGGTGATTGGTATTGAAGCTTGTGGCGGTAGCCATTACTGGGCGCGTGAATTGAGCAAGCAAGCGCATATAGTGAAACTGATATCTCCACAATTTGTGACCCCCTATCGCCGGAAAGGGAAAAATGATGCAAATGACGCCGAGGCTATTTGTGAGGCCATAAGTCGTCCAGGAATGAACCTTGTGGCGATTAAGTCTGAAGAGCAGCAATCAATTTTGATGGCTCATCGGGTGAGAGAGCAACTGGTGTCAGACCGAACCTCACTCATTAACCAGATGCGTGGTCACCTAATGGAATTTGGGGTCGTGTTGCCAATTGGAAGACGTACCTTTCAAAAAGGCATTGGTGATGCACTTGCCGAGGACCTTCTGCCGGTACTGGTCGTGAATATGCTACATGAGATGTTGGTGCGATTGTCACGCCTCAATGAGGAGATTGCCGACTTGGACACCAGGATCGAGGTGTGGGCCAGGCAAGATAAGGTTGCTAGTCGCCTGATGCAGCTTGATGGAGTAGGCCCGCTCACAGCATCAGCTCTGGTAGCAACTACTGGGAATAGCAGCGTATTTAAGAATGGCAGGCAGTTTGCGGCGTGGTTAGGATTAGTGCCCAGTCAGTACTCCTCCGGTGGCAAGAACAAACTGGGGTCGATCACGAAAAGAGGAGATCGGTACTTAAGGAAACTGCTGGTTCACGGCGCAAGAACTGTACTTCTAATGGCATCTCGAAACAAAGGAAACCATTGCGAATGGATTCAGTCTTTACGTGAACGCAGGCCAGAGAATGTTGTTGCTGTAGCAATGGCGGCCAAGCAGGCTAGGGCGGCGTGGGCTGTAATGATGGATGATCATCGTAGTCAGCCTGCGCTGTAATTTAGATGGGAGGACGATTCTACGATTGCACGAGAAGCATGATGAGAAACGGTACGACCGTGCACAGATAAGACCTGATAACAGCTAAGGCCCATACAAGGCCGTATATTTAGCGAGGAATTTGTGCGCAGATGTCATCAGGGCCAGAGTCGATCTCTAGGCCGAATGGATAGCCGCAGTCGATACTGAAATAGTCTTGATTCTTTGTTGCAAACCAGGGAGAGTCCATGGATAGCTGTTAAGTGGCCATGAGTCATATATCGCTATTACTTTCACTTAATGCACTAAATACTTTTGTATTCTGGTTCATGTGGCGCGGCTTCTTTACTACCGAACAATTTCGAGAGGTCTGGTTTGTCTCAATCGTCCAGGCTCTCACAATATTCGCTTCATTTCTATCGTATGGTTTACGCAATAAGCTGGCATCCCAACGGCTCATTCGCTGGTCCAATTTTACAAAAGATACAGATCGCTTCAAAACAACTTATCTCGGCTGCATGGTGGGCGCGTATGGTTTGGCTAGCACAAATATTTTCATTGCCCCAATAATTTACCTTATCAATGGAACGATAGACGTGTGGGTTTCAGGTAATGCCACTTAACAAGAACCGCCAGTGCGCCCCTTCGGGGCCGGACGGCAAAACCGCTGCGCGGTTCCGCCGCCGCTGCGGCAGGCGTTATACGCTCTTTCAATGTTACCGGTATCAATTGGCAATATAGGGACTTTTGAAACCTAATGATATTTTTTGAACTTGAACCTTCTGATATTTCAAATCTCAATGATGCTGATCTAAGAGAAATGGTCGCTAGATTGTGTGAAGCGGAATTGATTCGCCAAGAAATTCAGACATCTTGTGTTCTGTGGGGAGGAGCGCAGGAAGCTGCTGACGGCGGTCTCGATGTTCGAGTTGTCAATGCTATCCCTTTACTAAAGCCAGGCTTTGTAAGTCGGGAAAATACTGGTTTTCAAGTAAAGAAAAACAGTATGAGTAAAGCGGCCTGCAAAAAGGAAATGCTTGATAAAGGAACGCTAAAAACTGTTATAGGGGATCTCTTAGAAAAAAAAGGCGCTTATATAATTGTTAGTGGCAAAGATGATTGTTCTGACAAAATGCTATCAGAACGTCTTCTGGGAATGAAATCTGCGCTCGAAGGCTTACCAAATAGCGAAGATCTTCTCCTTGACTTTTATGGTAGGGATCGGCTCAGCGCATGGTTGAGACAATTTCCTGGAGTTGCCTTGTGGGTTCGCTCTAGACTAGGCAAGCCATTATCCGGATGGCGACCGTTTGGGAGATGGACATCCACCCCGGTCGATAAAGATGATGAGTTTTTACTTGACGAACACCCTTGCGTCATCGATATGAATTCACATCACAAGGAGCCTATAGCGATTTCGGATGGAATCAGGCTTGTGCGTGAAAGATTAGAAAAACCTGGCTCGGTGGTACGAATAACTGGTTTGTCAGGAGTTGGAAAAACGCGCTTCGCTCAGTCACTTTTTGAAAGTGATGTATGCGATAACTCTCTGCCGAGAGCGAATGTAATATATGCAGATCTTGGTGATGACTTAACTCCAACAGCATCTGAGCTTGTCTCATACTTGATAGCCAATGATTTTTTAAGTTATTTGGTATTGGATAACTGCCCACCAGATGTTCATAGAAAACTGCAAAAGCAGGTTTCTTCAAATCAAGCAAAGTTGAGTCTTCTTACTATCGAATATGATATTTCGGATGATCGCCCAGAAGAAACAGAAGTAATACATATCGAACCATCAAGCGAGCAGACCGTCTCTAAACTTATTCAAAAGAGGTTTCCGTCTCTAGGGCGCGTTAATGCCGATAAAGTTGCAGAGTTTTCCGGAGGCAATGCACGTGTTGCGATCGCATTGGCGAGTCGAGTGGGTGCAGATGAGACCTTGGCAAATTTTTCTGATGAAGACTTGTTCCAGAGGCTCTTCAATCAAAGAAAAGGGACAACCGAGAGTTTGCTTGAAAGCGCAGAGGTCCTATCCTTAGTTTATTCGTTCAATGTTTCCCCGAAAGAGTTCAATGATGAATTGAGCGCTCTTTCTAGAATTGGCGGATTTGAACGTGACAGGTTGAATCGCAATCATGCAGAGCTATTGCGGAGGCAGCTATCGCAAAAGCGGGGAAGCTGGCGAGCAGTGCTCCCGCATGCAGTAGCTAACCGTCTCGCACGGCGAGCTCTTCAGAACATCGAACCTGATAAAATTAATGCTGAGTTGTTAAAGACTGATAATTTTCGCTTATTCAAATCATGCGCTCATCGACTGGGATATCTGCATGACTACGAACCTGCTAGATATCTCGCCCATACGTGGATGAGGATCGATGGGCCATTTCATAACATTTCACAGTGCAATGCTGAGTTGCTTACGGCACTAACTCACATCGCACCTGTGTTTCCAGATGTAGTTTTAATCGCTATAGAGAAAGCTTCGGAAGCTCGAGATTTCTGCTCGCGAGATAATCAAAATTTTTCTACGTTCGTTCGATTACTTAGAAAAATAGCATATGATGATCAGTACTTCGACCGCGCTGCTGGGCTAATTCTTCGCTTTGCGGAAACAGAAAAAGCTGGTGAGAACAACAATAGTATCGCTAATCAATTGGCGAGCCTTTTTTCATTATACCTCTCTGGGACACAGGCTACTCCAGCGCGAAGACATTCTTTTGTGAATGGAATGTTAAATTCTGGCAGTTTGAGACAGCGTGAGATTGCGCAGGAAATTCTTCGGTCCGCGTTTGAGGCTTCTCATTGGAGCTCATTTGGAGAGTTTGATTTTGGCGCTCGTAGCAGGGACTTTGGATGGCAGCCTACAACGAATAGAGAGAAATTAGACTGGTACGTAGGCTATATCGAGTTGTTAGTGCCGTTTTTAGATTCGGACAATGAACCCATTTGTAATTGGGCAAAGGCGATACTAGCAGACCATTTTGTAGGATTATGGAGCTATGCAGGCTGCTTTGACATTCTCGAAAACATAGTGCGCAAATATGGCGCTGGCGGTAAATGGCCAGATATGTGGATGGCCATTAAGCGGACAATACATTACAACGGGAAGAAACACACACCTGAGTTATTCAAAAGGATTGAAGCACTTGAGCATTTAGCCGCACCGGCTGATCCCTATTTCGAAATCGAGGCATATGCTCTGACTAACACATGGGATCACGTAGACGTTAGAGGTGGGGATTACACAGAAAATTCTGAAAAAATTCATCAGAAGATAGAAAAACTAGGCGAGCTTGCGTTATCTGAACCTGATTACCTTGAAAGATTGGCGCCAAGGTTATGGCAAAAACATATTGATGCGCTTTGGTCATTCGGTAAAGGGTTGGCCAAAGGTTCATCAGACCAAGCTTTAACCTTTGATACGCTTGTCCACCTGATGAAAAAGCAGGAGCTAGAAGTAGTACAGCCTATCCTCTTTTGCGGTTTTATTGCTGGAGTTCATGCCGGCGACCCTGGCTTGTCTCGGAAACTTCAAGAGTCTGTATTAGATGTGCCAGAGCTTAAGCCGTATTTTGTTAATATTTTGTCTGCAACGCCGATAGCCCCTTGGGGTACAAAAAAGCTTATTGAGCTGGCTAAGGCTGGTGAACTGGAAGCATGGAGGTTTCAACAAGTAAGTTACGGTCGAGTTCATGAAACCATTTCTGATGATGATTTATCAGAATTACTTGCCGCACTTAATGGTTTAACCGATGGGATATTTTCAACCATTGAAATTTTGAGTATGCGATTCTTTACTGAAAAGAGTAGTAACTACAGTCCTAGCGATGACCTACGATCTGTCGGAAGGCAGGCCATTTTGAAACTCTTATCAATGCACAGGGACGAAATTAGCAGGCGACAGCTCCATGGAATGGACCGTGTTATTGCAGAGTGTTTATCAGAGCCAGCACCGAAGAATGAAATTCGCGATATTATTAACTTGCTTTGCAGTGGCGTTGAGACGTATCGCTTATATGGCTTCGAATTAGAGACTGTCATAGCCTATCTAGTGAAAAAATATCCTGAATTTGTATTAGATAGAGTGTTAATAGATAGTGAGAATAGCGAACAACTTATATATTTGCTTTTTAAAGATAGGGTCCATCGTAGTAGCTCGCCATTAAACTTAGCGCCTATAGAGCGCGTGCTGAATTGGTGTAATGGAAATCAAGATAGGATTCATAAAGTAGCAGGTGCCGTTTCGGCATACACGTCCTTAGACAAGGAATCACAGCCACTAGACAATCCAAAGAAAGTAGTTCTCAGTCATCACATTACATCACTTTTAGATGCCGCAGAGAACAAAGTCGCGATAGTCGAAACTATTTTCTCTAGATCTTTTCCTAGTGGGTGGTCAGGATCACTTGCCGATATTCTTGAAGTTCGATCGGAGGCATTCGCAGACCTATTAAATCATGTCTCTCCTGAGGTTCGAGAGATAGCTAGGACCAAGCTTTCTCTTCTAAATAGGTCTATTAGAGAGAATAGAGAGCGCGAGGCTGAGGAGTACAACCGGCGGGAGCAAAGATTTGAGTAAACATTTTGCTTCTGGTCAGGTTACGTATAACAAAGCGCTGCTGTCGGACAAATTCTCCGCTGCGCTCCGAATTTGCCGCAGAGCGCGGCGTTAAATTCAAAAGAGGGATCGAGTGAATATCTATTTTTCGGACTATTTTGGGGTAACCAAAGAAGAGCTTGATGCTTATGGTGCATTCAATGTATCTCTCATTAATGACCTCCCTGTCTTTATCGATCCATTTCTTCTGTTTGGCAGTGAGAAAGATGAGTATCAAAATCTTCATCAGGAAATAATTAAATACATCACCTTCCTGAGGGAGATGTCAGATAAAGGTGCTATTTCCAAAGGTCTGATAAAGCATTGGTTTCTCTTCCCAGAAGTCAAGCAGAATTGGCTTGGCTATAGCAAAGTAGGTAATGGTGGCTCAGGATTGGGCGCTAATTTCGCTAGCGCACTAAATGATAATTTAAGTTCTATCTTCAATGATTTTGGCAATGAACAGATAACGCAAAGTAGTCATCTCGAAAAGCTATGCCTAATCAAGGATGGTGTGGGCAAAGACTCTATCAGTGACTTCACAACGAACTTGATAAAAGGATACTTATGCGAATACACCCAGAACTTTGCAAAGGATCATTTGGATAAGTCGAGGTGTAAGGATGTCAGTGTAAAACATGCAAAATTTGACTATCAAACACGAAGATGGATCTCCAAGAGATATAACTTGCCATATATAGACGGCGATTTCGTTTTACTCACTCCCAAAGATATTCTTACGAAGGACGAAGCATGGATTAACAAACATGACATTATTGGTGACTTTGACGAGATCGCAGAGTCTATTCCAAATATTGAGCTGCGAGCTCAAATTAATGAATATCTTTTAAGGCAGATACCGGAGCGCGCAAATCAAAGAGAAAAAAATCACGCAATATCTAGAACGATTCTAAAATTCCCTATCCTAATTGATCATTATATTAGATACAAAGAAGATCATGGCGATGAGGCAATAGCACTAAGCGAACAAAAAGTAAAAGAAACAGAAGCCATCTTTATACGGCAGGTTACTAATTTAGTTGAAGTGCTTCGAGCACAGAAAGTTTTCTACTCTCAAAAGGGTGATACTTTTGATGAGGCCTACAATCGAGTTATGTTTCTAAAGCAGGTCATTGAAAATAACGATGGTTATCGTCTTTTCTATGTAAAAGGAGAGCCCGTAAAACGAGAATCTGATTTACAACTGATTTTTCGCCTTACTTGGTACGCAGCAGAAGAGGATGTAAACGCCGAGGTGAATAATGGTCGCGGCCCCGTAGATTACAAAATATCTAGGGGTTCAAAAGACAGCACGCTCGTTGAATTCAAGTTAGCTAGCAACAGTAAGCTGAAACAGAATCTTGCAAAGCAAGTCGAGGTATACAAGTCTGCTAATCAGACGAACAAATCCATAAAAGTTATTCTCTATTTTACTGACTCAGAATTAGAGAAACTTTTGAAGGTACTCAAAGAGTTGGAGTTGAGTCAAGGCAAGGAGCTAATTTTAATTGATGCTAGAGCTACCAATAAGCCCTCTGGCTCCAACGCAAAATGAATTTAACAAGCTCGTCAATTAGGACGCTCGCAAGCTCGCGTTTATTACGCGGGCGTTAGGGGGATTAATATGCTCGATACTCTGGGAAACTTGGGAGATTTCGTTGGTGGTATAGCGGTCCTTATCACGCTGATCTACCTTGCGATTCAAATTCGGCAGAATACCGCCCAAGTTAAGATCGCAAGTGATATTGCCAGGACAGACACATATGCACGATCTGTAGAGTCCTTTTCGCAGTTCAGGAGCCTTCTAATTTCTGACCCAGAGATGGCGGATATTTATTTGCGAGGTAGTCGAGAGCTGGGTTCGCTCAGCCCTGTAGAGAGCATTAGATTCTATCTCATTATTCAGCAGATATTTCACACCATACAAGCAACTATCGAAAACACTACTGCCACCGGTACACAAGTAGAGAATCCGATACACTTCTATAATTTGGATGTCTTGTTAAAACAGCCAGGAATTCGGGACTGGTGGGTGCGCGAAAATACACGCTATGAGCCGAATTTCGTTGCTTTATTGAACAACCAATTGGAGCAACCCGAGTGATCCCCCTAATAAGCACAGGCTGCTGGGACACCGCAACCGCTGCGCGGTTTCGGCGCCCCAGCTGTGAGCGATATGTTTCCTCTCGATAATCGAAGACATTTGATTGTCTCAATATTCCTGGTCCTGGTTGTTGCGATCGCCGCGTTCTTTTGGAACGAAGCAAGAAAAGAGGTTGTTTACCTTTGTGGAAATTTCAAAGAAGGTGTTTCTCAGGCCAGTGTGCTAAATCAACTGGATACCGCGATTCTGTCTAAATACGCGGTTTTGGAATCCGCATCTGGCAGGAGTATTGAATTCAATAGCTTACTGAACTTTCGATTGTACAAGTGCCTTGTAAGAATTAATTCAGATGGATTCGTAGTGAGCGCAGGTGTTGAGTAACAAACATAAAAGGTCAGGGCTACGGGCCGCTTACAGCGACTGCAGCCTGAGGCCTTACGCGGCGTCCATCCGCCTCATCCGGGTAAGGTATTACGCGATCTATGCTTCGATTGATTTCCAGGACCCAAAGTTGCAACAATGGCATAAACGAGTGGCGGAGCTCTCCCGGAACCAGACAAGCGACTCTGATCCGCAATCAAGTCCCTATCTGCCAGGCCAGGTGTAGCCTGTGGGAGGCAGGTGGGGCTGATGCCCCACCGATAAATTACTTCGGTATCAGGGCTTCCTTGGCCTTGTCCATATCAACCGCGTCCATTGCCTTGTCGGTATCCACGGCATCCGCTGCTTTTTTCATATCTACGCCTTCCGTACTCACGGCCTCGGACATTTTCGCGGTATCCACTGACTCGGCAGCCTTATCTTTATCGACAGAGTCCGCCAGTTTGCCCAGGTCCTGGGCGAATGCCACCGAGGTAAAGGGCAGCAGTGTAGCCATAGCGATAATGGGTAGTGTTAATTTCATGGTAAATCTCCTACGTATAAAGGGGTGGGGCGGGAATGCGTGCGGCTCGAGTATCCCCCGTTATATTGCTCGCGACAAGCCTGTTCTGCTTGTGGCCAATCCGCCATCGCTAGGGGAGAATCAAGTATAGCTGAAAGCGCGTAACTCATCGGGGATAGTTCAGAAGTCCAGGTATAGTCCCTGACCACCACAACGCACCTCAGCCGTGTCGGGCTCAAAGTCCAGACCTGATTTCAGCCATGACTGAAGTTGGCACGTTTCTGCCGCGGGCAGGGTGAGATATACTCGAACCAAAGCGTTGCTTATTGAATTAACAGGGGGCACCCACAGAAGGTCAGGTTCCGCCTTTTCAACCGGATTATTTTTGCCTGTCAGTCAGGCAGGAAATGGAGAAGTATATGCTGAAGGGCTCTTGCTTTTGCCGGTCAGTTGGCTATGAAGTGGCTGACGAATTCAGTTACGCGTTAAATTGCCATTGCTCCAACTGCCGACGGACAACGGGGGCGGCATTTAAACCTTTCGCGGGGATCGAACGCGAAAAACTCCAGATCACAACGGGCAAGGGCCACATTCTGGTGCATGGCGAACCAGACGAAAATGACACGCATTGCGCGGTATGTGGTTCCCCTCTTTTTTCGGTAGTGCGCGAGGGAAAATATATACATGTCTCTCTTGGCACGCTTATTGATCCACCGTCAATTCGGCCAACAGCGCATATCTTTGTTGGCTCCAAGGCGCCCTGGTACGACATTGCGGATGAGTTGCCGCAGTTCGATGAGTTTCCGGATTGATGCTCGAACCAAAAGCCTGTTCAGCAAAGCTGTGCGGGTGATGTTTTGTCGGTTCGGCCTTGCTTCCTGATAGCCGCTAATAGTCCCGGAGAGTAATTACATGGCAATTATTATTGCTGGCAAGTTGACTATAAAGCCTGGCGCACGTGATGCGTTTGTGGAGAAATCCCGAGAGCCAATGCAACTCGCTCGAAATAATGAGGATTGCAAAGACTTTGCAGTGTCGCCGGACCCGATAGATCTGGACAGGGTCAATATTTTCGAGAAGTGGAGCTCCCGCTCTGCGCTGGATGCCTTCCGAAGCGCGGGCCCGGAAAGTGATATGTTTTCACTCGTTGATTCTTTCGATGTAACCGAATACGAAGTGAGTGAATAGCAGCTCCTCAGGTCTTGCACGCTATGTATGCGTAGCATTAGCGCTGTCCAGGTGGCTTTTAGGTGTATAAATGGGGATAGCAGTGGACATACCGGAAAGGTATCGCGATTTATTGAGAGGTATCGGGCCAACCATTTTCAGTGTCCTTGCCGATGATGGGTCGATACAGTCGTCATTGGTATGGTCCGACTATGAGGACGGCGTAATCAGCATCAGCATGTTAAATAACGCGCCAAAACTGAAGAGCCTCATACGAACCGGGAAGGCAACTGTTCTCAAGGTCGATCCGGAGAATGAGGACAATTACATATCGATCCGCTGCTCGCTCGTGCGAGTGGATTCGGAAGGAGCAATAGCACATCAGGATAAACTAACACTCAGGCACTATGGCAAAGAGAAGTGGTACGGTGATGTGGTTCCAGAGAACGACGCGGAAAGGGATAGTCAGGTAGTTGTATACCTGCAACCGGAAAGAGTGTATTACACATAAAAACGCGCTTCGGGTCGAGAGTGTTCGCACAACAACTCCTCATTATGGCCAGCTTCAGGCGCCATCTATTTTGGCAGCACGGCAAGTCGCCGGGCTAAATGTGCGGGTGATTTTACTTTTCTAGAATCGGTAAGAAATGCCCAATACAGTAATATTGGGCTGGTTTTTTACATGCATCTTCGCTGATATATCTGACCGAATGTCATTGGCGTAGAAAGCGCCAGTAGCATCCAGGTTCAACTCCAGATACATAGTCGACAGGTTAATCATCAAATTGCGGGTAATAGGGATATCTACCCCTAATTGCCATACCCAGCCAAACGAGTTATCTGCATCCAATGATTCAACACGTTCTATTCCCAGTTTGGATGCGGTGTTTCCATTAATTTTTTCATTATTGATGAATGTGTAGTTGGCACCCAATCCGAAGTAGGGCTTAACCCACCTGGTTTCGAAAGGGTAGTACTGAAATGCTATCACCAACGGATAGACGTCTGCCGTACCCATTGGCAATCCTTCTATTAAACCGCCTTTACCGTCCGCTTTAAGCTCCAGCGGGGAAAAAGGAATCAGGAACTCGACGCCCCACTGTTGATTAAACATGGCCGCAATAGTGAGCAACGGGGTACGCTGGCTGTCTACGCTGAGGTCACCTATTTCTATCGCGTTATCAACCCGCACAGGGTTTGAGTCTTCACGAAAATCGACATTCGCATAACCTGCTCGAAGGATGATATCGCCGCCCTCGGAGGACAGCGCGGGCATGGACAAAGCACAAAAAATCGCAGGTAAATACTTGACAGCTTGCAACCAGGCCCGCCTGTTCCATGTCCAGGGCAATACATCCGGGCATGCCATCGGGAGCAGGCTCATCCCGGCTTCACCGGGTAAACCAGTCGATCACCTGTTGTTGTACCTGTTCGTCGTCCAGCAGGTCAAAGTGGTTTTTCTCGTGGAAAACCCGGCAGTTCTCTGGCCTGATGTTCAGTCGGCGCAACTCATCCCGGTGCAGGCCCACTGCGCTGTCCGGGCGCACCAGAAGGTCGCCCAGCAGATGGCCCATGGGGTCTCCTTCGTCGCGCCCGAGGTTGGCGGCGGCGAAGTAGTAGTCGACTCCAGGTGCAAGCGGCACCGCCTTGCGCACATCCGCCCCCGTGGTATCGGGGTCGTAGTCGCGCCAGTCCTCATCAAGCAGAGCGCCGTGACGCAGGTCCTTTATGCCCTCGCTGCGCAAGCGTCCCAACAGCAGCGGCTGCGCGTAGTGTATCTTTTGCATCACCGTTTCGAAGGCATGACCGGCTCTTTCCAGCGGAGCACCGTGGTGGGGGGTGCCAAGGCAGACGACCCGGCGAAGGTGTTGCAGCCAGTCAGCGTCGTTGTGCCGCGCGTACCAGCACGCACTGCGGATAACCAGGCCGCCCATGCTGTGGCCAATCAATGAAACCGATTCCACCGGCACCGGCCAGGATGAGCACAATGCCTGCAGCATCCGGGTAAACTGCTGACCGTTGGTGGATATGTGACGGCCCGTGTTATAGCGCAGGTAAAGCGGGGTATAGCCCAGGTCATCCCGCAAACGGTCACCAATTGACGGCTGGCCCTTGCGGCTCCAGCTCAGCTCCGACAGGCTGAGCCCGTGTACCAGCACGACGATGTGTCCGCTCGCGGTTGGCAGGGCCGCTTGTAGCGCCCGGGGTTCAAGCGTCAAGGCCTGTCCCTCGAACCTGAGTGTCATCGGTGTTGCCAGGGTGTTGCCCGTTGCTTCCAGGTGATCTCCGCAAACCCCGTTAAGCGCGGCCACTGCCCGGGTTTCGGCCACGGATGTTGCGCCCAGCTGTGTTTCGCCAGGCAGCAGCGCGAGTGTACGGTCGACACCTTCGCGCAAACCGCCGTTGACGCCCCTGATAATCCGGTAAACAGCCGCCGCAATCATGCCGTGTGCGCGGGTGGGTTGGGCGGGGGGCGCGGTGAAGGGCAGGGGGGCGCGCGCGATTGTCTCGTGCATTTTCTCAACGGTATTTGTGACGCCCTCAACCGAGTCGAATATCAGGCGCGTGCCTCCGCGGATGGTTCGCAGCGATGTGTTCATGTCATGACTCCTCTCCCGGATTGCCGGGTTGTGGTTCTGCATTGGGTGCAGCAATGCGATCTTGTCGAATGTTCAAGGCCTGACAGCGACAGCGTTTTATTCCGGGTCGGGGGGGCGGGTGGTTTCCGGAGTCGATAGTTCTCCGAGGCAATTGAGGCACAGTAATACCGGCCGGGCCTGAACGGGTAAGCCCACCGCAGCCTTATCGCCTTTGTGTAATATGCAGTTGCACTGCTCGCAGATTCCGTTGCGGTTGAGTACCGCGTCCTGCCAGCCGATCACTTCGCTCTCAGGTTCATCTACAGTCGGTCCAGGGAGTTGCGCGGGCAGGGCGCGCTGCTTGCGACCCTTGATCGCCAGTGCCAGGTTGGCGCTGTCGACGACGACCCCCTCCACCAGTTCAAAGGTATTCAGTAGTACGTTGCGGACCACGGTGGATACGGATAGACCCAGTTGCTCCGCGTGTTCACGCAATTCTTCATCGAGGTGCCGGGGGATGCGTGCCTGCAATACCCGGTCCTTGGTCTGGCCGGATTTTCCCCGACGCTTTTTTCTGAGCTCTGCCACGATTATCCCCCTCGGTTTCACAGTCGCGACTGGTAACTGACACGTTGACCCGGGGAAAGGTAAATTAAATGTAATACAAAGTCAATTTATGTATTACAAATAGCTTGCGACCCGCAGTAAAGGGCGGCGCAATACGGGCGCCGTTGTATTCATTGACTCTAAGACCCGCCGACGGGGGTCGGCGGAGTTGGTTCAGGCGAGGTGGCGAGGCGCGGGCTCAGGCGCAGGCAGAAAATGACATATCAGAAGGAGAACTTGATTCCGACCCCGGCGATATCGGAGTTCACGTTGGTGTCGAAGACCAGGTATTCCACATAGATGTCGATGGTGTCGAGGATATCCAGGGAGGCGCCCACCCCATAGTAGGCCTTCTCGTCGTTATTCGTGTTCTTGCCATTGTCGTTCTCGCGCTTTACGTCCGCGAAGGCAACCCCCGCCTTGGCGTAAAGTTCGAAAAAGGGGCCGAACAGTGGTACCGCCAGAACACCCCCGGCGGTGTAGGCACTGGCGTCTACTTTTTCCTTGCGGTTGCTGGCGTTGCCAAGGTCGTAGTAGCCCGCTTCAGCGGACAACATCAGAAAATTGGTATCCAGGAAGTTGTAGCCGATGAATCCACCCGGGACGGTGTCATCACCCGCATCCGAGTCCGCTACATACGCGCCGGCGCCGATATAGAGGCCGCCCGCCTGGGCAGGTGCCACTGTGACGAAAGCAAGCATCATGGCCAAACCAAGTGGCGCGAGCATTGAGCTGGATTTACTCATGATAAAGGTTCCTCGGGTGCTGTTGTTTGAAGTAATTCTTCGCGTCTATTCGCGGTCGTGAAAAGGGGTGGCTATTATGGCAGCACGGTCGTGGGAATAACACGGGCTCGGTACTCCATTTTGTTTTACCTTCGAATCCCTGTGAGGCCCGCATTACCGCCGGCCTGCCCCTTTGCGACTTTCCGATTGCATTATTGCAGGCGCGGTGTAACCCTTGGGCCGCTCAGAATGTTCGGGGAACAGTGCATGTACTACGGCGAGAAGTTGAACAGTATCAGTCACCTGGTGGGCGCGGCGCTGGCGTTGATGGGGCTTGGCGCGCTACTGACCGTCGGCCTGCAGGCCCGGGACCCGTGGGTGCTCGCAAGCTTTACTGTCTTTGGCGTTACCCTGGTACTGCTCTACACCATGTCCACCCTGTATCACAGCTTCCAGCCACCGCGGCTCAAGAATCTGTTTCAGTTGTTCGACCATATCGCCATCTATCTTCTGATCGCCGGTACCTACACTCCCTACATGCTGGTCAGCCTGCGACATGGCAACGGTATACCGATCATGTGCGTGATCTGGGGCCTGGCGCTACTGGGCATTCTCAGCGAGGTTTTCCTGTCGGGGAAGGCGGTAAAGACAGGGCAGTTGGTGATTTACCTGGCGATGGGCTGGGCCTGTTCCCTGGATATCGACAGCCTGCGCGCCGCTATTCCCGATGTGGCCTACTATTGGCTTTTGGCAGGGGGGCTGGCCTACACGGGTGGCGTCGTGTTCTACGTACTCGATAAAATGGGCAGACTGTCGCATTCCCACGGTATCTGGCACATGTTCGTGCTTGTCGGGAGCCTGTGCCATTTCGTGTCCATCATCGGCTATATACGCTGAGCGTAACCGGGCTAGTTGAGAGCGGCGCGTTTCTCGATAACCAGGAGTATTTCCCCCACCTCGAAACCATACTTGATCATCCGCGATTCGTTCATCAGGGTGTTCGGGTTCACCAGGTACATGCGATCGTCTATACGCAGGTCGATAGTGCTGTCGCCATAGGGGATGCGCAGTACGTAGTCCAGGAACATGGCATTGCCAGCCACCCGTACTTCCCCCTGTCCAACCACATCGCCAGCGGTACCGAGATAGCGCCCGTTACCGGCGGGGGTTAGCGTCCATACGCGCCGGCTTTTTTCGCCGTCATCGAACTGAAAATCTTCCTCCAGGGTGCCGATGCCATCTTGCCAGTAAGCCTTGATGTCGGCGTTGAAGTACCTGATGACCTTGCCGCCACGGTTCTTGACCACACCGTGCGCAGTGAGCGACCCGTTGAAGAAGGCTTCCGGCACAATCTGTGGCTGATTGCCCGCGTAGTCACCTACCTTGACCGAGGTGCAGCCAGCGAGAAGCGCAATCAAGTAAAGGAGGGCCGGGATGTGGAGTCGTGACATGAGGGAGCCTGCTGAGCTGCGGTGATGACTCTCTGGATACGCGAGTGAGCGCAACTGGGATCACTGTTGGCGGCGCTCGGCGTCTCAAACGGGTAATTTTGCGGCGTACTCATCCGGCCCTGGCGCAGCCGCGTATATCCTGCCAACTCACACACTCGAGAGGTCTCAAGTATGATCGAAGCTAATGTTGGAAATGTGGAACGCCTGGTGAGACTGGCACTGGGCATCTTGATGTTCTCCTGGGCATGGAGCCAAAGTGGAATGAACGCCGTGGACTGGTTCGTGCTGCTGGTGTCCATTGCCCTGGTGCTGAACGGGGTGTTCTCCCGTTGTTACCTGTGGTACGTGTTGGAAATCAATACCTGTCGGGACGGCGACAAGAATTGCCAGCCGCAATCCAGCTGTCCCTGAACAGACGGTATCTCCCGCTGAGGGAACCTGTGGGTTCGGGGGGAGTCTATCAATCACACTCATTGATAAGTTGGGCCGATTATGAAGCGATTTTTCCTGGCATTGATGCTGTCCTGCGGTTTATCCCAGGCCGCAGGGGCAGAAACGGCCACCGCCATGTTCGCGGGGGGGTGTTTCTGGTGCATGGAGTCGGCTTACCAGGGGCGAGAGGGAATCACTGATGTCGTGTCTGGCTTCACGGGGGGGACCATGTCCAACCCAACTTACCAGGGTGACCACTCGGGCCACTTTGAGGCTATAGAGGTTACTTATGACCCGGCAGTGATCAGCTATCAGCAACTGCTGGATATTTACTGGGTCAATGTCGATCCGCTGGATAACGCGGGTCAGTTTTGCGATAAGGGTCCCAGCTATCGCAGTGCCATTTTTCCAGCCAACGAGAGCGAGCTCAAACTGGCGCAAGCGTCCCTCGGGGAGGTCGCCGCCCGCTTTGAGCCCGCCGCGGTGTATACCGAGATAAGGCCGGCGGGTACTTTTTGGCCGGTAGAAGAGTATCACCAGGACTATTACCTCAAGAACCCCGTCCGCTATAAGTACTATCGCTGGAATTGCGGGCGCGACCAGCGCCTGGAGCAGCTCTGGGGGAAGGAGGCCATTTCCCGGCAGTCACACTAGTCCCTCCGGGCACCGGGAGTCGGTAGCGAGCTCCTGCTCGCTGTAAGCCGGGGGTTCCGCCCCAGCCGGTCAGGAGGCGCGGCGCAGCAGGGCTTTGGTGCAAGTTACTCGCGGCTTCGTATATACTGCGGGCATGATTGAACCCCGTCGAAAAGGATAACGTTTTGGTTGCGCAAGCTGAACCCAGCCTGGTGGCTTGCCCTTCCTGCGACCTTCTGTTCGACGTCGGCGGCTTGCAACCTGGGGAAAAAGCCAGTTGTTCGCGTTGCGGCAGCCTCCTTACCCGAATGAGAGAAGACGGCGTACTGAAATTGCAATCCTATGCCGTAGCGGGGCTGGTCTGCCTGGCCATCGGTTGCGTGTTCCCTTTCCTCTCCTTCGAGTCCTCCGGGCTCGAGAGCATCATGACCCTGCCGCAAACCGTGCGACAACTTTATGACCAGGGCCGCCCGGATCTCGCCTTTCTGGTCGCCGCCTTTATCATTGTCATTCCGTCCGCGGTGATGGTGCTGCTGCTCGCGTTGTCCACCTGCATGCTCCGGCAGAGATTTTATGACTGGATGGTGCCAGTGACACGGCTGGTGTTCCACATGCAGAACTGGGCCATGGTGGAAGTGTTTTTTATCGGCGTACTGGTCAGCCTGGTCAAGATAGGGCATATGGCGACGGTGGTTATCGGGATTTCGTTCTGGGGCTATGGCGCCTTCGCGCTGTGTTTTATTGCCTCTGTTTCCAACCTCGATCGCATGCAGTACTGGAATGAGCTGGAGCGCCTGAAAAATGCCAGGTGATACTGCGGCATCCCGCCATCTGGCTTCCTGCCATCTGTGCCTTAAACTCGCGGACGCCAGCCTGCATGAGTGCCCGCGGTGCGGGGAGCCGCTGCATCTTCGCAAAAACAATAGCCTGCAGCGAACACTGGCATTGTTGGTTACCGCGGCCGTCCTTTATATACCGGCCAACATGCTGCCGATTATGATTACCGACCAATTCGGAAACGCCACCGCCAGCACCATTCTCGGGGGGGTTGTGCTACTTATCGATATGGGCTCGGTGCCGATTGCGGCGATTATTTTCATCGCGAGCGTCATGGTGCCCCTGGGTAAGCTAATTGCCCTGTTTTATCTATGCTGGAGTGTCGGCAATAATAAACAAAGCGACCCCCGCCAGCGTACGATAATGTACCGGGCTGCCGAGTTCATCGGCAAGTGGTCCATGGTGGACGTATTCGTGGTGTCCATTCTCGTGGCGCTGGTGCAACTGACCGGCTTGCTGGTGATTCTACCCGGCAGTGCGGCTGTCGCTTTTGCCGGGGTGGTACTTGTTACAATGGTTGCAGCGGAAAGCTTTGACCCCAGAATAATCTGGGACCAACAGGAAGACACTAATGAGTGAGTTGAAACCCCAAATAAGCACTGGCAGAAGGTTCAATCCCATCTGGGTAGTGCCCGTGGTGGCAATAGTGGTTGGCCTCTATATGGTGATTCACACCAAGCTCACCGAGGGGCCGGAGGTTACCATTCAATTCAATACCGCCGAAGGTCTGGAGGCTGGAAAAACCAAGCTCAGGTACAGGGACGTGGACGTCGGCGTGGTGGAGAGTGTTTCGCTCAATGACGCCAGGGACAAGGTGGTGATCACCGCCAAAATGGACCGGGAAGCCGCCGATATGCTGCGCGAGGATACCCGCTTCTGGGTGGTGCGCGCGCGCGTGGGAGCCGGTGCCATATCGGGGCTCGGCACCATTCTCTCCGGCGCGTACATACAGCTGGACCCCGGTAACGGCAAGCGCAAAAAAAAGACGGACTATATAGGCCTTGAATTGCCGCCGCTCACGCCGGCTGATGCACCCGGGGTGCGGCTGGTACTTTACAGCGAGAACGCCGGCTCCCTGAGCGCTGGCGATCCAATCGTATACAACGGCTACAAAGTGGGTCGTATCGAGAGTGTTACCTTCGACGTCAAGGACAAGGTCGTCCGCTACGATACGTTTATTGACGCACCCTATAACGACCTGGTGACCGCGGGCACGCGTTTTTGGGATGTCAGTGGTATTACTGTCAATGCCACCGCCGCCGGTATCAATGTGTCGACCGGTTCGATGGAAACAATCCTGCTTGGCGGCGTTGCCTTTGGTAATCTGCCCGGTGTTTCCGCGGGCAAAAAGGCGGTCTCCGGGGACCGATATAAACTCAATGCCTCCTACGAAGCGCTGGAAGAAGATCCCTTTTTGTTCAAGGCCTACTTCGTAGTGGAGTTCGCACAGTCGCTGCGCGGCCTGGAACCGGGCGCGCCGGTGGAATACCGTGGCATCCAGATCGGCCGCGTCGAGAGAATTCTCATAAAAGAACTGGTCAGCAAGCGGGCCGCTGGATCCGGCGAACCGATTCCGGTGCTGGTCTACCTGGAGCCCGCCCGCTTTGGTCTGGAAGACTCTGCACAGTCAGTGGACGGCATGTACAATTCCGTCGCTGCGGGTGTGAAACAGGGTATGCGGGCGAGTCTGCAGACCGGAAACCTGCTCAGCGGAGCCCTGTATATCAACCTCGACTATTACAAGGACACGCCTGAAGCCAAAATTGGGCGATTCGGTGAATATCCGGTCCTGCCAAGCATACCCAGCGGACTGGGGCGACTGGAGCAGCAGGTGAGTCAACTGCTGGACAAACTCAATGCTCTGGATGTGGAGCCACTTCTGGGCAGCGCAAATACGGCTATGGGCACGCTTGACGTCACCCTTGCCTCCCTGACTTCGACCATGAGTTCCCTGCAGGTCATTCTCGACGAGGAAGGCACCAAAGCCCTGCCAAATGAAATTGGACAGACCCTGGCTGAATTGAGGAAGACACTCGGTAGCCTGTCGCCGGAATCTGCAGCCGGGCAGTCCCTGAGCAACAGCGTGTTTGAATTGAACCGCACGTTGCGCAACCTGGAGGAACTGACCCGTAACCTGAGTACACAGCCGAGTTCGCTGGTTTTCCCCAGTGAAACTCCCGCCGACCCCATCCCGGAGGCTAGACCCCAATGAGAATAATTTGCCTGATCGTAACGGTATTGCTCGCAGCGTGTTCCAGCCAGCCGCCGCAGACGTCCAGTTACCTGCTGCGTACGGAGGTGGCTACCACCCCTGGCACACCGTTGGCGAACAGCGGTATAGCCCTGGGGAACATCATGGTTGCTGACTACATAGACCAGCCGGGCCTGGTACTGGCGGCTGGCGATGGCACTATCCATGCGGCCAGGTACCATGTCTGGGCAGAGCCTCTGCAGGTGAGCTTGCGGCGCTACCTGGCGACCCAGATCTCCTTTGCGAGCGGCAGGGATATCTCGCCGACTACCACATCTGCCACCGGCGTAAGTATCGATGTGAGCGTGGACCAGATGCACGGTGCGGGTAACGGCAGCGCGGTACTGGTAGCCTACTGGCGCGTTGCCGCGGATGGCAGCGACAAGTCCTACCGTTTCTCTGAGCAGCAGGCCCTGTCAGGTGATGGTTACGATGCCCTGGTGAGGGCGGAGGAGGCGTTGCTGAAACGCCTCGCGGAGGCTATTTCCGCATCCCTGCCGGCCGCGGCGGGCAGCGTAGCCGGTTGAAGTTGCGCGGCTCTCCAACCTGGAGAGCCGCGGGATAACTGCCCGGTGTTCACTGGCTCTGGTCGTCGCTTCCCGTTTGCGGTGCCGGGGTTTCTTGCGGGGCGTCGCTGGCCGGTTTTTTCGATTTCCCCTGTTTCCGGTTTTTGCGGGCCTTCTTGAGCGCTTTGTATACATCCACACCCTTGCTCCGTTGCAGGTTGATGACCTCGATTTCCTGCGCGATCTTCTGCTTCTCCTGAGCGTTGTCTGTACTGTCCAGGCTGTCGCGCAACTCGTTGCGCCGGCGTTTGAGCTTGTTAAGCACATCGCGCAGTTGCTTGAGGTGTTTCTTGTCCGGGTTGGTAGCCTCTTCGAGAAGGGTGCGCAATCTTTTCAGAAGCTTGGCATTGGTCATGGCTTGATCCTCGATGCGTAACAGTTAGCGCACCTCGCCGGCGTGCTTTGCGATATTGGCGATCTCTTCGGCGCGCAGCGCCAATTCATCATGTACCGACTTCTCGCCATAGGGCAAGCCGGCGCGATGCAGTTGCTCGTTCATGTTGAGCAGGTGCTGGATAACCTCTCGTACGTACGCGCCATCGTTGATCAGCGAGGTGGCCATCTGTGATGTAATCGCGTGATCCCTGATCAGCGTATCCGCGACTTTCGCCGCCTCGTTTTCGCTGCCGAGAATTTCGACCCGGATCCGGTCGAGGGACAGGAGGGCGACAACGCTATCGTCGGAGTCCCTCAATACCGCCAGCGAACGCAATACCTCGCCAATCCGTACCCGGAAGTCGTTGTACTCCCGGCGAATATGCGGATTGGGGCTCTGCATATAGTGGAGCAGGTTTTTCCGCAGGTGTTTCACCGCCTTGATCGCGGCGGCCACATCCATATTGGCCTGCCTGAGTGCGCTGAAAGCCTCGCTGAACTCGTGGCTCGCCTGGCCCTGGGCGCGGCTAAGAAACTCGATATTGGCGCTGTAGATATCCTTGATCATGTTGTCGTACTGCTCGTCCAGGTCTATTTCAATCACCTTGTCGGGGCGCATCACCAACTGGTGCAGATCCTCGCTGCCTGTGATGCTGGCGCGGCGCAGGCTTACCCCGTGCGCAATCAGGGTGAAGGCGTTGCTGAACAGGTGCCGGGTTTCCTTGGTGATCGCCTGCAGCGCTACCTGGGGCAGCGACAGCGAGGCGTCACTCAGGTAGCGTGGCTTGTCGTGCGTCGACCTGTCTTCCCCGAAGTGGCGCTCCAGCCAACTGACCAGCCGCTCGAGCAGCGGCAGCATCAGGATGATGCCCAGCAGGTTGAACAGGCTGTGGAATAGCGCGAGTTTGAGAGTGTGGTCGTCCGGCGCTATACCCAGGAAAGCCGCCAGGCCATCCACGGCCGCCAGCAACAGCTGGATGAATACCAGGGCGGCGAGTCCGGTAGCGAGATTGAACACCAGGTGGGCGGCAGCCAGTCGCTTGCCGGCGACATTGGCACTTATAGCGCCCAGCACCGCTGTTATCGTGGTGCCGATATTGGCGCCGATCGCCAAGGCCAGTGCGTTTTCGTAGCTGATCTGCCCCGCGGCCAGTGCGGTGATGATCAGGGTGAGGGTGGCATGGCTGGACTGCATGACGACGGTGGCGAAGATGCCCACGACTGTGAACGTCAACAGGCCGGCAATACCGGTCATGGCGTATTGTGTCAGGTCGATCTGGTCGGAGAATGACGAGAACCCGTCCTTCATGTGGTCGATACCCAGAAACAGGAAGCCCACCCCCATGATTACCCAGCCCAGGCCCTTGAGTCGCTTCGAGGCCTGCATCAGTAGCAGCACACCGAACACCAGCATGGGCAGCGCATATGCAGACAGCTTGATCTTGAGGCCGAAGCCCGCGATCAGCCACGCGCCGGTGGTGGTGCCCAGGTTGGCCCCGAAAATAATGCCTATGCCCTGGCGCAGGCCGATCAGTTCGGCGCTGAGGAAGGAAATGGTGATTACGGAGACCAGCGAGGAGGACTGCATCACCGTGGTACTGATGATGCCAAAGGCCATGCTTTTCCACAGGCGATCAGTACCGTCGCTGAGAACCCGCTGCAGGGCACTGCCGCTGTAGGCCTTGAAGCCCTGCTCCATGCACAGCATGCCGAACAGGAACAGGGCGACCCCGGCGGCGATATCCTTGAAACTGCTGCTGACCCAGAATCCATAACACAGGGCGAGGATGAGAGTAGGAAGGAATATTCGTCCCAACATAGTGTCCGGAAGGCCCTCAGGGTGTGCAGTCCACGGGAGCATGCAATCGACGCCTTATGCCGCGCAGGAGCGCTGGCCGCACTGTCGTACTGCCGCTAATTATGAACGGATTATTACAGTTATGTTTCGAGCTAGATAGGCGGTCGTTGATATCGAAGCATCGGTGCGGCCGTCGCGCTGCCATACTTGGTGATGACTGCGCACGAAAGCGCATTGAAAGCCGCCAGCGCAGGGGGCGGGGCCGCAGCGTCCCACGCGACCGGTCCCGGCGGGTATAGGCTGATCCAGATCAATGGGGTAATCTATTGCGGTTGGTCAGACGTATCCAACTGTACTATTTTAAGTATCTCCACAGTTGCTGTGGTGATGATAACCATTCTCAAGGAGATTTAGCATGTCATTGAAAGGCAGCCAGACTGAACAGAACCTGAAAGACGCATTTGCCGGTGAGTCACAGGCAAACCGTCGCTATCTCTACTTCGCGGCAAAGGCCGACGTGGAGGGCTACAACGACGTGGCCGCCGTATTCCGCTCCACAGCGGAGGGTGAAACCGGCCACGCCCACGGTCACCTGGAATACCTGGAGGAGACGGGTGATCCCGCTACCGGCCTGCCCATTGGCCCCACCGGCGACAACCTGAAGGCCGCTATCGCGGGAGAGACCCACGAGTACACCGATATGTACCCGGGTATGGCCAAGACCGCGCGCGACGAGGGCTTCGACGAGATAGCCGACTGGATGGAAACCCTGGCCAAGGCGGAGCGCAGCCACGCCAACCGCTTCCAGAAAGCCCTGGATAGCCTGGACAGCTAGCGTACGTCCCCTCGGCGGGCAGTTGGTGCCCGCCGAGTCCCACCACCTTGCGAAGCGACGAGGATCTTCCCTGTGAGAGAAGGAAGCCTGGAGGCGCCGACGCGCCATCCGATTGAATGGAAATCTGACGAATACTGGAACAGGTCGGACCTGGAGCATGAACTCGAGCGGGTGTATGACATCTGCCATGGGTGCCGCCGCTGCGTGAGCCTGTGCGATTCTTTTCCCACCCTGTTCGACCTGGTCGACGAGTCTTCCACGATGGAAGTAGACGGCGTCGCGAAGGCGGATTACATCAAGGTCGTGGACCAGTGTTACCTGTGTGACCTGTGTTACATGACCAAGTGCCCCTATGTCCCGCCCCATGAGTGGAATGTGGATTTCCCTCACCTGATGCTGCGGGCCAAGGCGGTAAAGTTCAGGGAGGAGGGCGCCAGGCTCCGGGACAAGGTTCTGACCAGCACCGATACGGTCTTCCGGATGACCTCGATCCCCCTCGTCGATGTCACGGTCAATGCGGTCAACAGGAACTCGCTGTTTCGCAAGGCGCTGGACTCCGCGGTGGGTATACATCACGAAGCGCCCGTGCCCCGATTCCACAGCAAGACCATGCGCAAACAGGTAAAACCCCTGATTCGCGAGATACCGCCCACCAGGGTCGGTGATACCACCGGCAAACTGGCGCTGTACGCGACCTGTTACGGAAACTACAACAGCCCGGAGATCGGCCCGGACTTCATCAAGGTATTCCAGCACAACGACATTCATATTGAACTTGTCCCGAAGGAAAAGTGCTGTGGCATGCCCAAACTTGAGCTCGGTGATTTCGAATCCGTAAACAGATTGAAGGAGGCCAATATTCCCGTGCTGGCAGCCCTGGTGGACCAGGGTTACGATCTCACCGCGCCAATTCCCTCCTGCGTGCTGATGTACAAGCAGGAACTGCCGTTGATGTATCCCGACGATGAGCAGGTCAGGAAGGTGCAGGCGGCATTTTATGATCCCTTCGAGTACCTGTGGTTGCGGCACAAGGGCGGCGCCCTTAAAACGGAGTTCCCCAATGCCATGGGCGATATCGCCTACCAGGTAGCCTGTCACCAGCGGGTCCAGAATATTGGCCTGAAGACCCGCGATGTACTCAACCTGGTACCGGGCACCCAGGTGACGCCCCAGGAGCGCTGCTCGGGGCATGACGGTACCTATGCGGTGAAAGTCGAAACACGGGAGAAGTCGGTGAAGATCGCCAGGCCGGTGGTGCGCAAAGTGGACCAGCAGGAGCCGGATCACTTTATGAGTGACTGTCCCATGGCTGGCACCCAGATCGCCAACCTGTCGGAGAAAGTGGACGTCGCGGAACACCCGATGACCTTGCTGAGGATGGCCTACGGCCTCTAGTGTAACGCCCGGCCGCAAGGACGAGTGGATACCCGGGGAGGCATGCCAGTGAAGTTATCGAGCGCCCCGGCAAGGTGCCGGGCCGGCAGTCATATTACGAGAAGGAGCAAGCAATGCCCGCGTTATCACGCGCTGACCTTTGGTCCCTGGAAGAGTACGCCGAGATACGGCCGACCTTTCGCCAGGAAGTCATGGCCCACAAAAAAACCCGACAGGTTGCCCTGGGGGAGCACGCCCGACTGTATTTCGAGGATACCCTGACCATCAAGTACCAGATACAGGAGATGTTGCGTATTGAGAAGGTCTTTGAGGCGGCGGGCATCAACGAGGAACTGGAATCCTACAACCCGCTTATCCCCGACGGCCACAACTGGAAAGCCACCTTTATGGTGGAGTACGAAGACCCGGCGGAGCGGGCGGTGCGCCTCGGCCAGCTGATCGGCATTGAGGACAAGGTGTGGATGCAGGTTGAGGATTGCGAGCGCGTTTACCCCATTGCGGACGAGGATATAGCCCGCGAAAATGCCGTGAAGACCTCTTCCGTGCATTTTCTCCGCTTTGAGCTGACGCCGGTCATGATGGCGGCGGTAGGGCAGGGCGCGAACATTTTTGCGGGGGTTGATCACCCGGCCTACAGCATTGCTCCTATCCAGCTGGCGCCGGAGATACGGGACTCCCTGGCGCGTGATATACAGGTGTCCGCCGTAAACTAGCGCCACTCGCGGCGCGCAATGCGGCGTGGTTTGTTCGCGGGAGGTGTTGTGCTCCCCGCGTCCCGGCCGATCCCAAAAGTCAACCACTGGTTGCGCAGGCTCGTGGTGGACAATCAGGGCGCGGTGCGCTATCTACATACCTGTGTACTCATTTTCGGGTAGCGGGGGCGCGAAGCGATGTTTTGCAATACTGCGGTTTTACTCGCAACCTGCCTCGCCCTGTTTTCGGCGAGCGCGGCGCAGGCCTTTCGCAACTGCGAATACGGGGACAGCGATGCCTGGTCGGCGGCTACCCGTTACACGGTGAGTGAACTCGACTTCGACGACGTTACCGGAATCGCCTCAGGTACGGAAACCATCTACAACTATTCGAACACCTACCCGGGCGACGTGGGCGAGTGTCATGTGACCTATGAGTTGAGTGGCAGTTACGTGGCGGGCGTAGAAGTTTTCGTGCTGAGTGCAACCCGTACCAATTTCAGCGATACCTGTCCCCCGGCGCTGTTGAGTATCGAGTATCCCGCCAGTCGCTTGCAGTCCATCCAGATACAGCCCATGCGCGACGGCTCCGCGACAGTGAACAGCGGCGACAGCGGGGAGCGGCTTGCCGAGGGCTCCTGGCAGCCGGGCAAGGCTGTCTATAAAACCGGGGAGCGCTGTTCCATATTCTGATTTTGCTTGTTCTGTACGCAGGCCAGAACGGCACCTACCCAAACCGAATATGGGCATGTAGGCGCAGATGCATGTAATGGTGTAGTGTGGCCGCCCGGGGCTGAGACAGCGAATCACTGACACGGTGCGGATTTTCAATGCAGATAGAAGTAATGCGGGCAGACTACCTGGACCCGCGACAGGCAGACGATATAGTTTTTCTACTCAACGATTATGCCAGTGACCCCATGGGCGGTGGTGAACCGCTTGCGCCGAAGGTGCGTGAACAGCTGGTGGCAAGCCTCGCGGCACTGCCGCACGCGGTGACTGTCTTGTGCTATGTGGACGGCGTTGCCGCGGGTCTGGCCAATTGTTTTGAGGGCTTTTCGACCTTCAGCTGCAAGAAGTTGCTGAACATACACGATATGGCGGTGGTGGCCAGGTTTCGTGGGCTTGGATTGAGCCAGCACCTGCTCCGGGGGGTTGAGGCCGTTGCCAGGGAGCGAGGTTGCGCCAAGTTGACTCTCGAAGTACTGCAGGGCAATGAAGCTGCGAAAAGCGCCTATAAGAAGTTTGGCTTCGATGCCTATCAACTCGACCCGGCATTGGGAGACGCCCTGTTCTGGCAAAAAGCGCTTTGATCCTGACGCCTGTTCACGTCCGGCAGGCGGAGGTATTGTCGTCGACGGGTTCGCTTCCAGGCCGCCCGGATACTACTCCAGCAGGTTATCTCGCAGGCGCTGGATATCAGCGGCGCTGAGCTGCAGGCCATTCGCCACGTATTTATCAAAATTGCCCCAGGTGGCGTCGATTTCTTCGAAACCCGCCGCCAGCCAGGCTTCTTCCACACCCATTAATACCGCGATTTTTTCCGCCGTTTCCTCACCCTTGAACAACTTGAGCATGCGCAGCTGATTACTGCGCGCTTCCAGCGCAGGCTCTTTGCTTGCCATGTAGTCCTGGATTACAGTCTCCTGGGGCACACCGAGAATGCGAAGCAGTATGGCTGCGGCGAAGCCGGTGCGATCCTTGCCGGCACTGCAGTGCCAGACCACCGGTGCGCCATCTGCGTCCAGCACGGTGTGGATGAAGGTCCGGAACTGGGGCGTAAACTCATCGGCAAACTGGCGGTTGGCCTGCAGCATGGACTGATTGGCGTCAAAACCCTCGAAGTTGCCTGTTTCAATACGCTCCATGACTTCGCCTACCAGGGCCTTGTTACCGTCATCCAGCACTGGAATATCGACTATGGTGAACCCCGGCGGATCCGGTAGCTGGTTTGGCTCCTCGATTTTCTCGGCGGCGGAGCGAAAATCGATAAAGGTGTCCAGCTTGAGAGTCTGCAGGGCGGCCTGGTCGGCCCTCGAAGCGTCGGCGAAGGTGGCCGACCGGTAGAGCTTACCCCACTTCACCTGGCGACCGTCCTCGCTGCGATAGCCTCCCAGGTCACGGAAATTTGGAACTCCTTCAAAATTGAGCAGGCGATGGTCGGCCCGTTGTTCGGCGGGTAATTCTGCCGGTACCAGCACAGGGGGGGCGGGAATGAACTGGATGACGGCCACCAGCACTGCGGCGGCCGCTATCGTCGTGCCGAATATTTTGCTCCTGTTCAAGGTCTGCTCCGCAGTGTCAACGCCAGCGGCGCAGAATAGCATCGAATATGCCGGCCAAACAGGCCCGGCGGGTTACCCCTGTTTGCCAGCAGCGGCGGATTTAACGATAATCTCCAGCCCGATTACTCCAGGCAGGACCACCTATATGGCATCGCTCCAGGACCAGCTCTTGAAAGCGGGTATTGTCGACGCAAAGAAGGCGAAGAAGCTCGTAAAGGAAAAACGCAAAGAGACGAAGAGCCAGCCCAAGGGGCACGCCAGGGTGGATGAGGCCAGGGAGCAGGCAAGGCGGTCGCAGGAGGAAAAGGCGGAGCGGGACCGGGAGCTGAACCGGCAGCTCCAGGCGGCCAATGAGAAGAAGGCGATTCAGGCGCAGATCGTCCAGCTGATCAAAATGAACCGGATCGAGCGCGCGGGGGGCGACACGCCGTACCAGTTCGTCGATGGCAAGAAGATCAAGAAGATTCACGTGAGCGCCCGGCTGCTGGACGAGCTGAGCCGAGGCCGTATCGCCATTGCCAGGCTGGAAGGTGGTTATGAGTTGCTGCCGGCGGCCGCCGCGAAAAAAATCATCGAGCGCGACGAAAGCGCCATTGTTCTGCTGAACAGCAGTGACTCTGAAGCCCCGGGTGACGATGACCCCTACGCGGCCTACGAGATTCCAGATGACCTGATGTGGTGAGCGCCGCGAAACCGCGATTACCCTGTGAAGAAAGCGTACCGAACACACCGGCCATCGAGGCCGGGCATTTAGACTAAAGGGGATAGAAATGAAAAGCGTAAACGGCTACAGATGGGTTTTGGGCAGTCTGCTACTTGCAGGCGGCGCCGCAGCCCAGGCGGCGGACGGTGTTACCGACAGCCTGGTCGAAGCGGTGAAAGGCGGCACGGTGGCACTGGATTTTCGCTATCGATATGAAGGCGTCGACCAGGACGGCATAGACAAGGACGCCCAGGCATCGACCCTGCGGTCGCGGATCACAGCAACCTCGGGCTCCCTGCACGGTTTTACCGTGCTGGGTGAGGCCGATAACGTGTCCGTGGTCGGGGCGGACAAGTACAACTCGACAGAAAATGGCAAGACCCAGTACCCCGTGGTCGCAGACCCCTCGGGCACCGAGATCAACCAGGTCTATCTCAAGTACACGGCGGATTCCGCCAACGGCATCTACGGTCGCCAGCGAATCAATTACAGCAACCAGCGCTTTGTGGGCGGCGTGGCCTGGCGTCAGAACGAGCAGTCGTTTGATGGCTTCCGCGCAAACTGGCAGGCGTTGGAGAGCATCAACCTGGATTACAGCTACACCTATCGGGTTCACCGGGTGTTCGGTCCCGATGACGGTGTTAACCCGGCCGAGTGGGACGGCGATAACCAGTTCCTCTATGTGGACTGGAAGGTCGCCGAAGGCCACAACATCGGCGCCTTCGGCTACTACATCGATGTGGACTCCCAGCACGGCTATTCCGACGCCAAGACTGTAAACAATTCCAGCGAGACCTGGGGATTGGAATATGTGGGCAAGGTATCGGTACTGGACGTGCGCGCGGCCTATGCATCGCAGGCGGACGCGGGTAACAGCGAACTGGACTATAACGCGGACTATTATTTCCTGGAGGTCGGCGGCAAGGTGGCCGCTATCGGTCTCAAGGCGGGTTATGAGGTACTGGCCGCTGGCGACGGCGTCGGATTCGCCACGCCCCTGGCAACCTTGCATAAATTCCAGGGCTGGGCCGACCAGTTTCTGACTACTCCGGGAGATGGAGTCGAGGACCTCTACTTTGGCGTCAGCGGCGCCCTGGGCCCCGTCCAGCTGGCAGCTATCTACCACGATTTCCAGGCGGAGGAATCAGGCGGGGATTTTGGTGACGAAATTGACCTTGCGGCGACCTGGCCGGTCAACGAGCATTTTACAACCGAACTGAAAGCCGCGGTCTTCAACGCTGACAGCGACAGCCACACAGACACCAACAAAGTGTGGCTTACCCTGCAACTCAAGCTCTGAGGGAGCGACTCGCAAGGTGATCTGCCGGCAGCTCGAGTTCGCCCCGGGTGAGCTTGGGACGCTGGCGCGGTCGCAGCCGGGTTGAATTGGTCGATCGCGCCTCGCCGGCCGTTCCGGGTACGGCCTATTCCAGGCTTTGCTGGCCGGTGCCCGTCGGGGTGCCGCGCCGCTGAATGCCATTCTGGCCGGTGTCGGGGCGGGAGCCGCTGTTGATTGCCGTGGGCAGGGGTTGCAGCAAAGTCGCTCCCCACTGGTGGTGGGGCATGTCATCGACCATATCCTCAACATCGACCAGAGATACCAGGCCCACGAAGGGCTGGATGGCCCGGCCACCACCTCCGTCGTTGCTCCAGCGGGCGAAATTGCTGCTTGTCACCTTGTGCTGGCGATTGAAAGTGACCAGCAGGAACTCGCCATGCATATGGGCCTTTCCCCAGTCTACCGATAACAGGTCCGCGCCCAGGGCGCCCAGGCTTAAGCCGATGGTGTCTTCGCGAATTTGCCAGAATTCCCAGGCCAGCACGTAACCGTTGCCGGCATCGGATAATCGATCGGGGGGGCCCAGCCTCGCCAGCACCTCCGTCAATGACAGTTCTGAGCCGTCCCCGGCCAGCGCATCCGCGGAAACCCGGGTGCCTAATTCATAGCGCCACTGGGTACAGCCGGACAGGAGGAGTGCGAGTAGCAGGCCGGCCAGGGCGGGGTGCTTACGTTTCCGCCGATTCATCGATTCGGGTCGCGAAGTCGGTCAGTACGTCATTTTCATCAAAGAACAAGACGGCGCGATCATAATGCGTGTCGATCTTCATGCGGTTATAGAGGATCAGGATCAGTCCACTGCCCTTTGACCTTTCATAGAGATAATACAGTACGGTTTCTTCCTCGAGCGCAATCACCTGGGAGGGCGGCCCCAGTATCGCCAGTGCATCCTTGCGAGTTGTCTGCCCCGGAACCAGATGTCTGGTGACGCTATCCTGCCAAGTCACTTCCACTCCGCGTTTGTTCTCGTACTGGGCGCAGCCCGCCAGAACGACAGTTAACAGGCAGGCGCTTAAGCCACTGACAAGGCTTTTTCTCACGGCGATTTCTCCGGGAATGACGAAGCTGAATCCAGCGCAGACTATGCCACCCCTGGCGATACGGACACAAGCCCGGGAATCCTGCGGTGGCAGCGGCAAATCAGTGAGCGAGGTAAATGCGGGAACTGCGCGGCCGCGGTTATTTGGGGCTGTGGGTACGCAATGAGATGAATATTGACTACTATAGCGTGGTCGCTCACGAGAATAATGACAGGGTATCGCCATGATAGCGCGCATTCAAAGATTGCTTCCGGCCTTCATATTTCTGGCCCTGGCCGTGGGTTGTTCCCGGGATGAGCCGCCAGTTTCAACAGCGGCGCCGGTAGTCGCTGAGACCGCGATACCGGCCCAGGCACCGGTAACTGTCCCCGATGTGGAGTGGCGGCGCCATGGTATGAATGAAGCGGAAACCCGTTTCAGTACCCTGGCCGACATTAACGATGCCAACGTTTCGAAGCTGGGGCTGGCCTGGTATTTTGATTACCCGACGGCTCGCGGAATGGAGGCGACGCCTCTGGTTGTCGACGGTGTTATATACACCAGTGGCTCATGGAGCATGGTATACGCCAATGACGCTGTCACCGGGGAATTGCTGTGGTTTTACGATCCCCAGGTGCCCAGGAACTGGGCCGTGCACGGATGTTGTGATGTAGTGAACCGCGGCGTGGCCTTCGATAAGGGCCGTTTGTATTTCGGCACCTACGATGGCCGCCTGATCAGCCTGAACGCAGCGGATGGCTCGGTACGCTGGTCTGTCCAGACAACGGATACCGAAAGACCCTATACCATCACCGGTGCACCCCGGATCGCGAAAGACAAGGTAATCATCGGCAATGGTGGCGGTGAATTCGGCGTACGCGGTTATGTTACCGCCTACGACCTCGATAGCGGCGAACAGGAATGGCGTTTCTACACCGTGCCTGGCAATCCCGCTGATGGATTTGAGAACGACGCCATGAAACGGGCGGCCGACACCTGGGGCGGTGGCGAGTGGTGGGTGATCGGCGGTGGCGGCACGGTCTGGGACTCCATGGCCTACGACCCCGAACTCAACCTGCTGTACGTTGGCGTGGGTAACGGCGCCCCCTGGAATCGACAGATTCGCAGCCCGGCCGGCGGTGACAATCTCTACCTGTCCTCCATAGTTGCGCTCAACCCGGATGACGGAAGCTACGTGTGGCATTACCAGACGACCCCCGGAGAAACCTGGGACTATACCGCCACCCAGCATATGATCCTCGCGGATATCCCGATCGGCGACAAAGTGCGCAAGGTGATCATGCAGGCGCCCAAGAACGGGTTTTTCTATGTGCTCGACCGGGCGACCGGGGAACTGCTGTCAGCCGAAGCCTATGCCGCGATGACCTGGGCCACAGGCGTGGACATGAAGACCGGCCGGCCGCTGGAGGTAGAGGGGGCCCGTTACGAAAACGGCCCGACCAACCTGCAGTTACCCGGCCCGATTGGCGGCCACAACTGGCACCCCATGAGCTTCAGCCCCGACACCGGCCTCGTCTACATCCCCGCCCAGGACGCGCCCTGGGTGTACGCCACAGACGAGGGGTTCAAATACCAGCCGGGATACTGGAATACAGGTACGGATAACCGGGTCGCAGCGCTCCCGGATGACCCCGCTCTGCGGGCGCAGGTCCTGGCCGAGGTGAAGGGCGCCATCATCGCCTGGGACCCGGTCGCCGGCAAACCTCGTTGGCGGGTGGAGCACGTGGGGCCGTGGAACGGAGGTATGTTATCCACTGCCGGAAACCTGCTACTGCAGGGCAATGGCAGCGGTCAGCTTGTAGCCTACAAGGCAGACACCGGCGATGTGCTGTGGGATTTCGATGCCCAGACCGGGATTGTTGCTCCACCGGTGACCTTTCGCATCGATGGTACCCAGTATATAGCGGTTGTTGCGGGGTGGGGCGGTGTCCTGGCGCTGAGTGGGGGCGATGCGCTCAAGACGGGACCGGTGGCCAATCGCAGCCGGTTGCTGGTGTTCAAATTAGGTGGAGAAGCGTCCCTGCCTCCCGCTGTAGACAAGCCCTTGATCATCGACCCGCCTCCGCTCACGGCGACAGCGGAGCAGGTCGCAGAGGGTTTCCAGCAGTTTATGATCTATTGCATGCCCTGCCATGGAGACGGCGCTGTCAGCGGTGGCGTCACCCCTGATTTAAGGGCGCTGACACCGGAAAAACACGCCATGTGGGACGCTATTGTGCTGGGAGGTATGCACTGGCAAAACGGCATGGTCGGCTTCAGCGGTGTGCTCGCTAAGGAACAGGCGGACAATATCCACCACTATGTCATAGAGCGTGCGCATTTTGCGGTTGACCAGGGTGAAGGCGCGGTTGTCGAGGAAGAAGCGATGGTCGTCGACGAGGAGGAGGGAGAGGTCGTCGAGGCGGATTGAGGCAAAATCACGCGCCAAAAAAAAGCCAGTACCGGGTAGGTACTGGCTTTTCTGTTTGCGATCAGTAACGCGATAACTCTCCGGCGAAATCGCCAGGACAGTTACAGCGGCACTAGATTGCGACGATATTTTCTGCCTGTGGGCCTTTCTGGCCTGCAGTAACAGTAAATTCAACACGCTGGCCTTCAGCCAGGGTTTTGAAGCCGGAGCCGGAAATGGCGCTGAAGTGAGCAAAAACGTCGGGGCCGTTTTCCTGGGCGATAAAGCCGAAGCCTTTAGATTCGTTAAACCACTTTACGGTGCCGGTTACAGTGTTAGACATTGTTGTATCCTATATATTCAAAAAAATTCACGCCCTTTTTAGAGGCATTGGTGCTGGAACTAGGGCTTTTTATTTAAAGACTTCAGGACGAGGTAGTACAGCGGGACTTCGAAATGGGGAAAATAAATAACAGTCGTTCTTCCAAGCTCGCGCTACTATAAACCTAATCTGGTGTCTGTCAACGTTTATTTGCGGAGACGCGCCACGAGGTGAGTGACTCGTGGCGCGGATATCGGGCTCGCGGGTAGCTTACTGCGCGGCGGGGCTGCTGGGCTCCGCGGAAATCTTGCTCAGGTGATCGCTCAGGATTGTCGCCCAGCGCCGTATAATGCGATCTGCGTCCGCCATATTGGTTACGCTGTTACGCACTTCGAAGTAATCGTCCCCTGCGGCTTCGGGGTCGATGACACGCGCAATCATGTCCCCGGTCTTGCCATCGTACAATTGCATAAACAGCGTCATCTGGCCGGCGCTGGCGGAGAAGTTCGCCTGCATGCCCGCCGTCAGTGAGTCTGGCGCGGTCACCTCGAGGTTGAGTATCGCGGGTTGGATAACCAGCACCCCGTCGCCGCCCCTGTCCACTATTTCCTGTCCACCCTTTTTCAGTACCTCGATGAACACCTTGTCGAACTCCTTGCCCAGGGCTTCGCGGATATTTTTCATGTCCTGGTCGGTAATCCGGTTCATCAGGTTCATGGTCTGGTCGTTATAATTGCGTTGCCAGTCCTTTTTGAACGCCACATAACAGCCCAACAGCGCCACCTTGTCGTACTCGGCCAGGTTGGTGCCCGGCTTCATATAGACTGCTCTCAGTTTGGTGTGCTTTACGAGCTTGAGGTCATCGGCGCCCACCGGGGGGGCGGCGGGCTCGGCAATGACTGCGGCGGACAGGAAAAATGCCAACACGGCAGCAACGGGCGTCAGCAGGATTTTAAGGCTCATAGATTATTCTCCGTGGTTGAATCAGGGTGTGTTGCCGGTCAGCGAAATTGCCGTGGGTACTCCAGGCTGGTGAAAAGGTTGAAAAAGCTCAAAAAAGTGTGGACCAGAATCAAAGCGTTGGCAAGTATGCCATGTACAGCGTCTCGGCGTGCTCTACGAGCCTGTTGATTCGCAACAGCAAGGGGTATTATCCCGGGGAGTGTTATTCTGGTGAGGGCGGGTATATGAAATTCTCAAAACTGATTCTGGTCGCCGGTTGCGGCCTGCTGCTGCAGTCTGCGGCCTGGGCACAGATTTACGAGAGTGAGGACGCACAGGGCGTGCCGGATTTCAGTGATACCCCGAGCCAGGGCGCGGAAGTCGTTGACCTGCCGGCAACCAATCTCATGGAGGCCCCGCCCGCGGAGGCGGTCGCACAACCCGACCCGGAACCCGAGCCTTACCCGGCGGAGGGTGGCGCCGCGCCCGCCGGTAGCGAACAGCAGGAGGACGGTGGCGACACGATGTACTATGGCGGTGCCGATGAAGATGATCCGCGAGCCCGCCGCCGCGAGGATATGGACCGTATCGACAATGCCCTGCCGGGTGAGAATGAGCCCGGCATCGCTGAGCCCGGTCACCTTCCGGCAGCTGAACCCCGGGCTGTAGAGGAGGCTGTTGGTGCCGAGGGGGATCGCGGCCCGCATGGGGTGCACGATGTTCACCGGGGCGGGCGCTGAGACGTAGTCCACGGTTGTTACCCCGGGCTGCGGCAACAGGTCGGGTGCGGGCTAGGGAATAACGCCGGGCAGCGCGTCGTTGGCGGCATAATCCCGGCGCATGCTGCGCTCGAACCGCCGCCATTTTCTGTTTATTTTCCACCGCGCAAGTCGGGAGCTGTAGTTGGCCAGTGGAATCAGGTCCGAATTGCCGATGTTGTCCACGATCACCAGTTTGCCCGCGTCCGCTGCTTCCAGTTGGAAGAGGATGTTCTTGGGTTTCAGCGTCATGGTGATGATGCGGTTGTCGAGCAGGTACTTTTTCAGATCTGCCAGCGCCCTGCACAATGCCGCACGGTGCCGCGCGGTGAGCTGCCGTGACGCGACGTAATGTGCCAGAGTGAGAGATATCCGGTGGTCGTAATCCCGCACGAGGTCGAATACAGCGCCCTCACCCAGATTGGTGAGCACCCGCCCGTGGAACCTCGGCAGCATCTCCCAGGACACGTTTCTGCGTGCCAGTGCCGCGTAGCAGGCCTGCTCCCGCCGTTCTTCAATGCCGGTGCCAGCCACCACGATCTTGATACAACGCGTGGGATCGTCCGGGTGAACGAAGCATTCGCGGTGCAGCCCCTTGCCGACCAGTGAGTGCGGATCGAGTTCGATCATGTCGGTGGATTTCAAAGTCTGCAGGCGTCCCCGAAAGTACTTCGTTCGCGAAGTAGCATATCACGAAGCCCTGTGTCGGGGACCGCACGCCGGGGTTTCTATTGTTACGGCGAAATCGTAAACTTCTGGCGCTCGCAACCGCCCGGCCACGCGCGAGCTGCGGCCCGGTGAACAGATTACCCTCGAGGAGAAAGTAGGCGAATGACCAGGAAAAGCCTGTTGGCAATGCTGCTACTGCTGGGAACTTCCATGACGATGGCCGCAGAGTTGCTGCGTGTCGGTGTCAGCGCGGATTATCCGCCGCTGATATTTGAGCAGGGGGGCCAGATTGTCGGGATAGAGGCCGATAACGCCCGTGCCGTAGGAGAGATCATCGGGCGCAAGGTAACGTTTGCCAATTTGCCTTTTGACCGGCTCATCCCGGCGCTGGAGGCGGGAGAGATCGACGTGATCATGTCCGGTTTCAGTGTGACGGCAGCTCGTAGCGAGCGGGTGATTTTTACCGACTCCTTTATGCTGGTTGGCCAGATGGCAATCATGCACCGCGACAAGATTTCCCGCTTTGCCCAACCCTGGTCCGTATATCGCCCGGGTGTCAGGGTGGGTGTCGAGCCGGGTACCACCGGCGCCGCTTTCGCGGAGCGGGAGTTGAAAGAAGCGGTGATCACGAATTACGAGGACGCCGCCGCCGCGTTTGCCGGGCTGCGCGCCGACCAGATCGATCTTTACATACACGATGCGCCCACCAGCTGGCAGCTGGCTACCTCGCGGGAAAATTCAGACCTGATCAGTCTGTATTCGCCCATGACCGAGGAAATGCTGGCCTGGGCCGTTCGCCCGGGTAACGATGTTCTCGCCGGTGAACTCAACCGGGCCCTGGCGGTGATGAAGGCCAACGGCACCTTGCAATATATCCTCAACCGCTGGATTCCGGTCCGGGTCGAGGTCCACTAGGCTGTAGCGCCCGGCAGTGCCGGGGCAGCGCCTGCTCAGGCCTGGTCGTTAACGCCCGGAAAGTTGTATTCATGACCCCAAAGGTCACCCTCGGTAGAGACGGTGGGGGTGTAGCTGCCCCAATCCCTCACCAGTAAGCCGTCGTAACCGTACTCGAAGGCAATCCCGCCGGGCGCCAGTACATAGAACGAACACATATTGTCGTTGACGTGACGCCCCAGGCTGGCGATTACGGGATGGCCGGCGCGCTTCGCCCGGTCCAGGGCCTGGCCCACTTCATCGAGTGTTTCAACTTCGACCATGACATGGACCACCCCAGCGGGATGTGGCTGGTCGTAGAGGGCCAGTGAGTGCTGGCGGGGATTTTCCGCATGCATGAAGACCACCCGGGACGGGGGTGTCGCCAGATGCAGGGTGTCGCATACGGCCAGGCCGAGCAGGTCGGTGTAGAAGGCGGTGGTCTGCTTGATCTCCGGGGCGGGAATCACCGCGTGTCCGAAGCCAAAGTCGCCGACACTGCCGGTGACGAAGCGCCGGACACCGACGGGAGACACAAACGGGCGGTAATCCAGCTTGCGACCCCAAAACAGCTCCACGGTATTGCCGGAGGGATCCCGCAGGGAGGCAAATGCGCTTACGCGGCGGCGGTTTGCCTCCGCCTCCGCCCCGGGGCGCAGTTCATGGCCCGCCCCGGCCAGGGTGTCACAGGTGGCCTGCCACTGCGCTGCGCTGCGAAACTCGAGGCCAATGGCGAGCAAGCGGTCCTGTTCGCCCGCCTCCAGCATAAACCGAAACGGGTGTTGGTCCATGCGCAGAAAGCGCGCGCCCTGGTTATCTTCGAGACTCGCGTCCATCAATCCCAGGACATCGGTGCCAAACGCCATCAAGGCGGCGCTATCCCTGGTCTCGATACGCAAATATCCGATGGCGGCGACTGTCATGCTTGCTCCTGCTCTGGTAGGTGGTGGCGCAGTATGGGGAGCGCTCCGGAGTCGACATTATCAATCATTCCCGGCTTGGCTTCAGCTGCGGCGCAAAATTACCGGGCGCCTGGTTCAAACAGGGGAACCCGGTAGCTGGCTCAGCGTCGGGTTTTGTCGTGGCTAGCCTGTTTGCGCGGCGGCATGATCTGAAAAGTCAGCGTCTCCCGCTGCTTTGGGTCATTGAGGCTTGCCTGCCGCTGGTTGATACTCCTCGCAGATTCAGGATTGCCTGATTTTCGCAGCTTTGCCGCCCCGGTAGGCCCCGCTCCGCCGGCGGCAACCCAAACTAAAGGAACCCAGACCCTATGGCGCAGCCGGAAGTTCTCAGCCAGGCCTTTGAGCTTGGCTTTACCTATACCCGCTCAACCGGGCCCGTGGTGGGCAAGTTCCTGACCGGGCTGCGGGACCGAACAATTTCCGGCATCAAGGCCAGTGACGGCCGCGTCATCGTTCCGCCCATGGAATATGATCCCCAGACGGCGGCAGCCTTGACCGAGTTCGTCGAAGTGGGGCAGCAGGGAGAGATAGTCAGCTGGTGCTGGGTGAAACAGCCCAGGGCGGCGCATCCCATCCAGCAGCCTTTCGCCTGGGCCATGATCCGGCTCGACGGCGCTGATGTGGCAATGATTCATTGCGTGGTCGCCGATGCTGAAGAGCAACTGTTCACCGGCGCCAGGGTGTCCGCGGTCTGGGCCGATGAAACCCGCGGCTATATCACGGATATTCGTTGCTTCGAAATCGCGGGAGGACAGGACAGTGAGTGAAGACACAGCAGCCGTTACCCGCATTGAGACACCCATTTACCTGAAGTACAACTTTACCGCGGGGAGCGCGCCGGCCCGCTTCCTCGCCCGTATCCGGGAAGGCGTGCTTACCGGGCAGCGCTGCCCGCGCTGCGCCAATGTCTACATCCCCCCTCGCGGTTCCTGTCCCGCCTGTGGCGTGGCCACGGAGGAGGAGGTGGTATTGCCTGACAAGGGCACGGTGCAGTCGTTTACCGTGGTGGCCATCCCCATTCCCAACAATCCCATCAAGCCCCCGTTCGTGATAGCGAACCTGGTCCTGGACGGCGCCAACCTGTCCTTTATTCACCTGATGAGCGAATGTGAGAACAGCGAGGTGCGGATCGGCCAGCGGGTGCAGGCGGTATGGAAACCGTCTTCGGAATGGACTCATGCAATGGATAACATCCGCTATTTCAAATCCATTGACGAACCCGATGTACCCATCGAGAAGATTGGCAAACTGCCGCTGTCCGGCTGGGAGGGTTGACCCGATGAAAGACATTGCAATAGTCGCCTTCAGCCAGTCCGATTGCCTGGCTCGCGCGGGCGCCGCCAACGAAGTCGAGTTGATCATGCCCCAGTTGCGGGCGGTTTTCAGCCAGGTCGGGCTCAATAACGCCCAGGACGTGGATTTTGTCTGCTCCGGCAGTTGCGACTACCTGCAGGGAGCCGCCTTCGCCTTCGTGGCCGGGGTGGACGCCCTTGGCGCCGTGCCGCCTATCAAGGAATCCCATGTTGAAATGGACGCCGCCTGGGCACTGTACGAATCCATTCTCAAGATCCGTATGGGCCAGGCCGATTCCGCATTGATTTACGGTTTTGGCAAATCCTCCTCCGGCGAGTTACCCATCGTATTGTCCCAGCAACTGGATCCTTACTATCTCGCGCCACTGTGGGTGGACACCGTCTCGCTCGCCGCCATGCAGGCGCGGATGCTGCTCGAGAAAGAGCTGATTACTGAGCGCGCCATGGCGCAGGTGGTCGCGCGGGCCCGGATGCACGGCAGAAACAACCCGCACGCCCAGCTTGGCGGGGAGGTCTCGGTAGACGAACTGCTCGCCGCCCCGACTTTCGTTTCCCCGCTGCGCGAATCCGACTGTGCGCCGGTGGCGGATGGCGCGGCGGCGATGATCATCTGTACGCCCGATAAAGCGCGGGAGTGGGGCGTCCCCTATGCCCTCATTTCCGGTATCGACCACCGCATCGAGACGCACAACCTGGGAATGCGCGATCTGACCGACTCCGTCTCCACCCGCCTGGCGGCCCAGACCGCCGGAGTCAGTCGCGGTCCGGTGGAAGTGGCGGAAGTGTATGCACCGTTCAGCCACCAGGAAATCATTCTCGGCCGCGCCCTGGGTCTTGGGGATGAAACCGTGATCAATCCCAGCGGTGGGGTCATGGTAGGCAACCTGATGATGGCCTCGGGACTGTCGCGGCTCGGTGAAGTCTTCCGGCGGATCGTGTCCGGAGAGGTCAGCAGGGGTGTCGCGCATGCGACCTCGGGTCCCTGCCTGCAACACAACCTGGTAGCAGTACTGGAGAGCGCCTGATGGCTAAACTGGCAGCGGTGGTCGGCATAGGCCAGACCCATTACAAAACCCGGCGCTCGGACGTTTCGATTGCCGGCCTGGTGCGCGAAGCGGCGGTGAATGCGCTCGAGGACGCCGGCCTCGGTTGGGACGACATCGACGCGGTGATAATCGGCAAGGCCCCGGATATGTTCGAGGGCGTTGTCATGCCCGAGATCTACCTCACCGATGCCCTGGGCTGCAACGGCAAGCCCATGTTGCGGGTACACACCGCCGGATCGGTGGGCGGCTCCACCGCCATTGTGGCGGCTTCCCATGTGCAAAGCGGTATGTTCAAGCGGGTGCTCACGGTCACCTTCGAGAAGCAATCCGAATCCAACGCCATGTGGGCACTGTCTACGCCACAGCCGTTTTCCGTGCACCTGAACGCCGGCGCCGGGGGCTATTTCGCCCCCATTATCCGCGAATACATGCGCCGCTCGGGAGCGCCCTATGACGTGGGTATCAAGGTGGCGGTCAAGGACCGCCTGCATGGGGCGCGCAACCCCCTGTCCCATCTGCAGCTGCCAAATATCACGCCCCAGGAAGTGGAAGACTCGATGATGCTGTGGGATCCCATTCGCTTTCTCGAGGCCTGTCCCTCCTCGGATGGCGCCTGTGCGATGGTGATTGCCGCCGAGGACCTGGTGCAGCAATCGCCGAAACCACCGGCCTGGATTCGCGGTGTCGCGATGCGCTCCGAGCCCACCATGTACGCCGGGAGAGAGGAGGTGAACCCCCAGGCCGGGCGCGATTGCGCCGCGGATGTTTACCGTCAGGCGGGTATAACCGATCCCCGCAAGGACCTCGACTGCGCCGAGGTGTATGTGCCTTTCAGCTGGTACGAACCCATGTGGCTGGAAAACCTGGGCTTTGCCCCCGAGGGCGAGGGCTGGAAACTCACCATGTCCGGTGCAACCTCGCTGGATGAAGGCGGCGATATACCCTGGAACTGCTCCGGCGGGGTATTGAGCTCGAATCCCATCGGCGCCTCCGGCATGATCCGCTTTGCGGAAGCCGCCCGTCAGGTGCGCGGTGATGCCGGCGACCACCAGGTGGAGAACGCGAAACTCGCACTGGGCCACGCCTACGGCGGGGGAGCGCAGTTTTTCTCCATGTGGGTTGTCGGCGCGAACAAATCCTGAACCGTCTGAGGAAAATAACTGTGGCCAAATATTTCAATATTGCCGATATGTACGAAATGGTGGCGGACAAGGTACCGGCCAGGGATGCCCTGGTGTGCGGTGATAACCGGGCTACCTACGCCACCCTGGAACAGCGGGCCAACCAGTTGGCGCACTACCTTGCCGGGCGCGGAGTGAGAGCCGGGGATCATGTTGGCCTGTACCTTTACAACTGCAACGAGTACCTCGAAGCCATGCTGGCCTGCTTCAAATTGCGGGCGGTGCCGATCAATGTCAATTATCGCTACGTAGAGGATGAACTGCTTTATATCTTCACCAACTCGGACATGGTGGCCTGCATTCACAACCAGGAGTTCTCGCCCCATATTGCAGCCGTCCGGTCCGGTTCGCCCGAGTTGCTCACCTTTGTGCATGTGGCGGATGACAGCGGCTGCGATGCCGCAGCGATAGCATCGGTTGAATACGAGAGCGCACTGCGGGGCCAGAGCGTGGCCCGGGATTTTCCAGACCGCGCGGACAGCGATCTGTTCATTCTCTACACCGGCGGTACCACCGGTATGCCCAAGGGCGTGATGTGGCCGCACAAGAATGTCTTCTTCGCGGCGATGGGCGGCGGCGGCTGGTTTCACCCGGACGGCGCGATCACCGCGCCTGAACAGATAGCCGATCGGGTGGGTGATTTCCCTATTGTCGGCATGGCGCTGGCGCCCCTGATGCACGGCGCCTGCTGGTGGTATGCCTGTATCCAGCTGTTGGCTGGCAATACCGTGGTCTTGAACCCGGCGCGATCGCTGGTGGGTGAGGAGATATGGGATATTGTGGAGCGGGAGAAGGTCAACGCCATTACTATTGTCGGCGACGCCATGGCGGTCCCGTTGCTGGACGCGCTTGAAGCCAACCCCGGGCGTTGGGACCTGAGCTCTGTTTTCAGCGTGGGCTCTGGTGGCGCCGTCTTTTCGGTGAGCAAGCAGGACGCGTTTCGCACGCATTTTCCAAACGTATTCATAACCAATTCTTTCGGTTCCTCCGAGAGCGGTAACATGGGCATGGACGGTGGTGGCAAGAAGGGCCAGGGCCTGGGTAATGTCAGCAAGAGTGAGTTTATGTCGGTTGTGTCGGACGTCGAGGGTGAACCCCATCGCCATGTCGCGCCCGGCGAGGTGGGGATTTTCGCGCGCAGCGGTTATATCCCGGTGGGTTACTACAACGACCCGGTAAAAACCGCAAAGACCATCGTCGATGTGGATGGCAAGCAATGGTTGCTGCTGGGGGACGAGGCGCGATTGGAGGACGACAACAGCATCACTGTTTTTGGTCGCGGCTCCAACTGCATCAACAGCGGGGGCGAGAAGGTATTTCCGGAAGAGGTGGAGCAGGCGCTCAAGGCCCATCCGGACATCTTTGATTGCCTGGTGGTCGGGACACCCGATGAGCGCTATGGCAGCAGGGTGAGCGCGGTAGTGGCAGTGCGTGGCAATGCGAAGCTGACTCTTGAATCGGTACAGGAGGATGCCCGCAAGTATATCGCCGGATACAAGCTTCCGCGCGAGTTGCACATTGTCGAACAGGTGCCCAGGGCCCCCAGTGGCAAGCCAGCCTACCCGAAGGCGCTGGAGATAGCCCTGGCAGGGGAGCATCGGGTTGGGTAACTGGTTCGGTTGTGGCCGAGGGCTGCCGCCTCCGGTGCTTCAATCAGGGCGTTCGTGGCACCCTGCGGAAAATCCCATAACAATCAGGAGTAGTCTGTGACCGAGCTGGATATAAGCACCAGGAACTGCATCGTCGAACAGGACGGGCATGTGTTGATCGTGACCCTCAACCGGCCCGAGGCGAAGAACGCTTTCAGCCCGGAAATGCTGCTGGGTATGTACAGGGCCTGGCGGCGGCTGGAGGACGATGACGAGTTGTACTGCGCCATATTGACCGCCAATGGCGACACGTTCTGCGCCGGCATGGATCTCAAGGCGGGCGCGGAGGGCCAACAGCGCTCCACCGAGGAGTTCATGCAAGTGATGGCGGAGGTGCCCAACGTGCACTGGCAGGCACTGCTGCGCGACAACCGCCCCAACAAGCCATTGATCCTGGCGGTGGAGGGCTACGCGCTTGCCGGCGGTACCGAAATTCTGCAGGGGACGGATATCCGGGTAGCTGCCGAGAACGCGGTGTTCGGCATCACTGAAGTGGCGCGGGGCCTGTACCCGATGTCCGGCTCCACGGTGCGGCTGCGGCGCCAGATCCCTTACTGCCTGGCCGCTGAAATGCTGTTGTGTGGTGAGCATGTCGACGCCAGGCGGGCTCTGGAGATGGGACTGGTCAACAGGATCGTGCCCCCGGGCCAGACCCTCGCGGCGGCGCGCGAGTATGCCGCCAGAATATGCGCCAATGGGCCGCTGGCAGTGCGGGCCGTCACGCGCTCTTTACGCGAGCACCAGGAGGCGATGACAGAGGCCGACGCCATGGCTGCGTCCGACGAGTTGGCCGGGCCGGTGTTCGCCTCCAGCGATGCCAAAGAGGGTATGCGCGCATTCAAGGAGAAGCGCCCGGCGGTATTTACCGGCAAATAGTCGCTGCGCTGGATAAAGCGCCAGCGCCTGCGCATAATGGCGACTTTTTCCGACGGGAGAACCATATGGCTGATCGGGCCGGGATATTTGAAGAGATCGTGTTGGGGCGCCGCTCGCTGCGCGCATTTTTACCAGAGCCCGTGCCAGTGCAAACGCTGCAGAGAATTTTCGAGGTCTCCCAGCGCGCTCCCAGTAACTGCAACACCCAGCCCTGGATCACCCACGTCGCGTCCGGCGCGAGCCTGCAGACACTGCGTGAACAGTTGCCCGGGCGCTTCATGAAGGGGGAGATCAGTCTCGACTTTCCCTATGACGGCGTCTACGAGGGAGTGTACAAGGAGCGCCAGTACGGATCGGCGCAGGCGCTTTATGACTCCCTGGGTATCGAGCGGTCTGACAAGTCCCGTCGCCAGCAGCAGTTCATGCGCAACTTCACCTTTTTTGACGCGCCCCACGTGGCCTTCCTGTTTTTGCCCCAACCCTTTGGTCTGCGCGAGGCCGCCGACCTGGGCATGTATGCCCAGACCCTGATGCTGGCGATGACTGCCCACGGGCTCGGCAGCTGCCCCCAGACGGCGCTGAGTTTCGAGGCAGATTGTATCCGCGAGTCACTGGGTATCGATGCGAGCAACAAGCTGTTGTTCGGTATTTCCTTCGGTTACCCGGACCCGGACGCGGCAGCGAACGCCTGCACCACGGACCGGGCGTCGCTGGCGGACTGCGTTTACTTCCATGACTGACAAGCTAACGGGCATGTCCCAATGAGCAATCACCTGCCCGCCATCGACAAGGCCATCCAGGCCGAGCAGGCGGGGATGTTGCGCCAGGCCGGCTCCGCTGAGAATGTAGAGGCGATCACCGCGTTTCTGGAAAGACGCGCACCGGATTTTAGCAAGCTTTAGTGCACAACTTCCGTATTCTCTGTGGTACGCCCTGAGGCATGCTAGTGTTACAGTTTATTTTGACCATGGTCCCGATACTGGTTTCGAGCCGGTAACCAGAAAAACCACGATGAGGCTACACTTATGAAGCTCCCGATCTACTGCTGTTGGCGTCCACTTGTTGCACTGATGTCCGTTGTTTTTGTGGCGGCCTGCGATAACAATGGCGATAAGGTCCAGCCAGTTGTACCGCCGCTCACCGACACCACCTATTCCGCCGATATTGTGTACACGCAATACGGTATCCCGCACGTGACTGCGGATGACTGGGGCAGCCTGGGCTATGGTTCGGGCTATGTCGCGGCCAGGGCGAACTACTGCGTTATCATGCGCGGCATCGTTGACGCCAACGGCGAGTCCGCCCGCTACTTTGGTGACGGCGGCAACCTCGACCTTGACCTGGTCATGAAGCTTTTCAACGACGAGGCAACGGCACAGCGCATCCTCGCTACATTACCCGAATTTATACAGGAAAATCTGGCCGGTTACGCCGCGGGCCTGAATCGTTACCTGGATGAAACCGGTGTCGAGAATCTGGCCGAGGGCGAAGAGGGCTGCCGCAATGCAGCCTGGGTTCGAACGATTGATGCGAACGACATGGTACAGCGTGTGCACAAACAGATGCTCAGGGCCAGTTCCGATCCGCTGGCGAGTTTTTCCGTTGCCGCCAGCCCGGATAATAAGGTGGCCGTTGCCCTGCCTGCCGGCGTCAGTGCCGCAAAACAACTGCTCGCCACCCTCGATCAGGAGACCGTGACGGCCGCCATGGACATGCCCAAGGGCGAGCAGATCGGCAGTAACGCCTATGCGGTAGGCGCTGAGGCGTCCCAGACCGACTCGGGCATTCTGTTCGGCAACCCCCATTTTCCCTGGCAGGGCTACGAGCGTTTCTTCATGTTCCATCTCACGCTGCCCGGCGAATACGACGTCATGGGTTCGGCCCTGGTCGGTTTGCCTGCCCCCTTGATCGGTTTCAACCGGGACGTCGCCTGGTCACATACGGTGAGTACCGGGTCCCGCTTCACATTTTATGAACTGGAACTGAATCCCGAGAACGACATGCAGTATGTATACGACGGTGAGATTCGCGATCTGGAAGCGCGCACTGTCAGCGCCGGGGAACTGCAGGCGGACGGCACGGTTAGAACGGTGGAGCATACTTTCTACCTCTCCCATTTCGGTCCGATCGTGGACCTTGGAACGGTGTCTTCCCTGCTGGCCGGTTGGCCGAACGCGGTGGGTACCCTGCTGACCTATCGCGATGCGAACCTGGAAAACCTGCGGGGACTGGAGCAGTGGATGCGTATGGGACAGGCCACGAACCTCACTGAATTCAAGGACGCGCTGCGCAGCATCGGTATCCCCTGGGTTAACACTATCGCCGCTGACCGCTACGGTGACGCCCTCTACAGCGATATCTCCGTGGTGCCCAACGTGCCGACCGCCAAATACAGCAGCTGTATTCGCGGCGTCCTGCAAACCCTGTTGACGGAGAGGGGCTATGTCACCATGGATGGCTCGGATTCAGCCTGCGAGTGGGACAACGACCCGAACACGCCCGAGGGCATTTTTGGCTATGACAACCTGCCCAAGCTGGAAACCCGCCAGTACGGTGCTAATGCCAACGACAGTTACTGGCTGGCGAATCCCCGTCACCTGCTGGAAGGCTTCTCACCGATTATCGGCAAGGAGGGCGTAACCCAGAGCATTCGCACCCGGCACACATTTGACCAGGCGGAAAGGCGCCTGGCCGGGACCGATGGTCTGGGCGCGCCCGGCTTCAATATCGATAACATCCGCCAGCTTCACTATGGCGCCGCCAACTACGCCGCCCAGCTCATCGTCGCCGATGTCGTCGACATTTGCTCCGGGGTAAGCGACTGGTCGTCCTATTCGGACAATGCCAGCACTGTGGCGCAGGCCTGCTCCGTGCTCGCGGATTGGGATGGAACCCATCAGCTTGAGAGTGTGGGTGGTCACGTCTTCTACGAGTTCTGGAAGGACGTGCGCGATGTCGACAATCTGTGGGCTGTACCGTTTGATGCCGCGGATCCAGTGCACACCCCCCGTGAGCTGAACACGGCTGACAGCGCAGTAGTTGAAGCGGTGAAGCAGGCGCTGGCCGCTGGTGTCGACACGCTGGTTGCCGCGGGCATACCGATGAACCGGCCCTGGGGCGAGGTGCAGTTCGATGAAAAGAACGGCGAGCGCTACGGTATTCACGGTGGTTCGGGGTCGATGATGTTCAGTGTGATCACCTCCGACCTCATCGATGGCGAGGGCTATTCAGCGATCGAGCACGGCAACAGCTACATACAGGCCGTGACCTGGGATGAGACCGCCTGCCCGGATGCCTACGCCATCCTCACCTATTCCCAGTCGACGGACCCGGCATCCCCCAACTATGCCGACTCCACCCAGTTGTACTCCAGTGGCAACTGGATCGACATGCCTTACTGCCAGGCGGCTCGTGATGCGCAGGAAATCAGCAGGGAGACTATCGAGGAGTAGGTCGAAGGACAGGCCCGGTAGGCGAGCGCGTCCAGCCCTTCAGGGCTGGACGAAATCGGTCACTTCGAGATTGAACCCGGACAGGGCGTTGAAGCGAATGGGCGCCGACATCAGGCGCATCTTGCCTATGCCAAGGCGTTTGAGGATCTGTGAGCCGGTGCCGATGACCCTGTAGTTCTGGATACCTTCGGGACTGGCAGGGCCGGCCACTCCTGGCGCGTCCGGAAAGCGCACGACCTCCGCCAGGCTTTGCTCCGCGGTGGTGTGTTGCCCGATGAGCACGATCACGCCATTGCCCTGCTCGGCGATGTATTGCATCGCCCTGCGATAGGACCAGCCGGGCTCGGTTCCCGCAATCTGCGTGCCAAGAACGTCCCGCAGCATGTTCACGGTCTGCACCCGCACCAGGGTTTCATTGCTTTCCCTGATCTCGCCCCTCGTGAGGGCGTAGTGCACCGTGTCATCCACCAGGTCGAGAAAGGTATGCAACTGGAAGTCGCCGAACTCGGTGGGTACCGTCTTGCTGTTGCGCAAATCGACCGACTGTTCGTGCAGCGCGCGATACTGGATGAGGTCGGCGATGGTGCCCATGCGCAAGTTGTGCCTGGCGGCGAATTCTTCCAGTTGCGGGCGGCGCGCCATGGTGCCGTCCTCGTTCATGATCTCCACTATGAGGGCGGCGGGCTCGAAGCCCGCCATGCGTGCCAGGTCCACCCCGGCCTCGGTGTGGCCGGCCCGGCGCAGCACGCCACCGGGTTTGGCAACCAACGGAAATATGTGTCCGGGTTGCACGAGATCCGCGGGTTCAGCGTCCGCCGCGACGGCCTGTTTCACGGTATGTGCCCGCTGCACCGAGCTGATACCCGGGCCCTTGCGCTCGGCGGCGTCGATGGACACCGTGAAGTTGGTTTCGTGCTGGGAGCGGTTGTCGCGGACCATCAGCGGCAGTTGCAAACGGCGGGCGCGCTCCTCGGTGATAGGCATGCAGATAAGTCCGCAGGCTTCACTCGAGAAGAATGTGATGATCTGCGGCGTTACCGCCTCGGCCGCAATGATCAGGTCACCTTCGTTTTCACGGTCCTCATCATCCATCAGGATGACCATTTTTCCGTCGCGAATGTCGTCGAGAATGTCTGGAACGCTACTCAGTGCCATGCAGGCTGCCTCTGGGGAGAGTGGGGCGGGCGGTTTGATTACCCACTAGATCAGTTCAATGCCCACCGCGGTAGCCTCGCCACCGCCAATGCACAGGGCGGCCACGCCGCGCTTCTTGCCATATTTCTTCAGGGCGTACATCAGGGTGACAATGATTCGCGAGCCGGTGGAGCCGATGGGGTGCCCCTGGGCACAGGCGCCGCCGTGGATATTGACTTTGTCGTGATCGAGACCCAGATCCTGCATGGCCAGCATCGTGACCATGGCGAAGGCCTCGTTGATCTCGAACAGGTCCACGTCTGCGGCGCTCCAGCCGGTTTTGGCAAAAAGCTTGCCGATCGCACCTATGGGGGCGATGGTGAATTCTGAAGGTTCCTGGCTGTGGCGGGCATGGGCGACGATGCGGGCCATGGGCTTGAGACCCCTGGCCGAGGCCTCTGCTTCGTCCATCAGGATCAGGGCGCTGGCGCCGTCGGAGATGGAACTGGCATTGGCTGCCGTGATACTGCCATCCTTGCTGAAAGCGGGGCGCAGGCCGGGAATTTTTTCCACAGCTGCCTTGTGGGGTTGCTCATCGTCAGATACGACAGTGGAGCCCTTGCGGGTGGTGACAGTCACGGGTGCGATCTCGGCGGTCAACGCGCCCGAGTCGATGGCCTTTTTGGCGCGGCTCAGTGATTCGATGGCGAAGGCGTCCATCTGTTCGCGCGTGATGCCGCGGGCATCGGTGGTCTCCTGGGCGAAACTCCCCATTGCGCGGCCGGTATAGGCATCTTCCAGGCCATCGGTGAACATATGGTCGCAAGCGGGTTTGTGGCCGGTGCCGAGGCCGCCGCGGGCGCCGATCAGCAAGTGAGGGGCATTGCTCATGCTCTCCATGCCGCCTGCAACCACCACCTTGTTGGTGCCGGCAATGATGCTGTCATAGCCGAATATGGCGGCCTGCATACCGCTGCCACAGGCCTTGTTGACGGTTACGGCGCCGGCTGACTTGGGAATGCCGGCAGCAATCGCGGCCTGGCGCGCGGGGCATTGCTTCAGCCCGGCCGGCAGCACGCAACCCATGAACACCTCGTCCACCGCGGCCGGGTCCAGTCCGCTGCGCGACAGCGCCTCGGCGATGGCGGTGCTGGCCAGTTCGGGAGCAGTAACCGCGGACAGGCTGCCCAGTAGTCCACCCATCGGCGTGCGCGCGCCGTCTACGATTACAACAGTGTTATTGCTCATGATTCACTCCCAATCTGAAGTATGTGCGGGTCGCATCCGGTGGCCGGAGGCAGGGAAGGGTTTGCTAAAAAACCGGGCACACATTTAGCCACACACCCTGTTTTTACTCAAGGCCACAGGGGCGGACACAAACGCCTGCACAGGCGTACTGACACAGGCGCGAGGCCTGTTTCCGGGTTGCCACATGTGCAACTACTGTCCCCGGCCAATTCAACAGGCAAGGCCGATTCGGTGAGTAGCGGCGCCCGTTTCGATTTGCGGGCAACTGACGTGCCAGCGCTTGTAATGTCCTGCGCTTCAGTCGGTGCCGCTCAGGCTGCATGGCGCGTCACTTTGCTACCAAGTTCACAAAATAACCACTTCGGTATGGCTATGTACTCGTTTATATCGGGATTGTGTGATATCAATTGCCCTACAAATAATATGAAGAAAAGCGGGCGCTTTTGTTGGCCACTGACAATCAGCAGGCACAATCCCCAGCACTGATTCCGGAAACGGGCTTGTTGAACTCCGGCGCGCGTCTGCTACCCCTGCTCGCCTCGGTACTGACTTTGCGTTACGACCCCAGCGGTGAGTCCAGTGACGATCACCGGGATCGGCTGTTTTTGCAGGTGCTGGTCAGCCTGTCTGCCAATATTGTCGCCTTGATCGCGGTGTTTTACTTTCTGCTGCCGCTGTCGGAGGCGGGCAGGGAAAAAGGCGGGCCGCTGCTGTGGGTGGTGCTGGGTATTACCGTGGGCATCACCCTGATTTTTCTCCGCTTCGGCCTGCGGACGCTGTGCGTCAATTTGTTGCTAATGATGCTCAGCGGCGTGCTCCTCGGCGCCAGCTTCATTCTCGGCGGATTGATGTCTCCAACGATGATTTTCCTGCTGGCAGTACCCGTGCTGGCAAGCACTCTCATGCATTCACGTTGGGCTTACTTCTGGACGGCAATTACCGTCGCGGGCTGGTTGCTCATTGCGGACCTGGAATATATGGGCGTGCAGATGACACGCATTACGCATCCCTCCAATGTCGGTATCGTGCAGGTGATGGCTTTGCTTGGAACGATCCTGGTGGTGATGGCGGTGCTGGGCTCCTATGTCTCGGCGACCAACCGCTTGCGCAAGGAAATGCAGCTCACCAACCAGCGCCTGGACTACCTCGCCAGCCACGATTCACTCACCTCCATACCCAACCGGCGCACTTTCTTTGAACAGGCCCAGCGCTGCCTGCAACGTTCGATACGTTCCAAAAGATCCTTCGCCCTGCTGGTCATCGACCTGAACGATTTCAAGCAGATCAATGACCGGCTGGGTCACAAGGTAGGTGACGCCGTCCTGTTGCATTTCGCGCAGCGCATGAGCGAGGGCTTTCGCGATACGGATTTCATCGGTCGCCTCGGTGGCGATGAATTCGGGGTTTTGCTGGAGCCGGTGGAAAACGCCGCCGGTGTCAGTGAAGTCATTGAACGTTTTCGGGCATGCGGGCCCAGCAAACTGGATGTGGACGGGAACTCTGTGCTCTACGACTTCGCCGTGGGCGTCGCCATCTATCCGGAGCAGGGCCAGACAATACTGGACCTGTACGATGCCGCAGATGGCCATATGTACCATTCCAAGAAAGCGGGACTGGTCGACTAGGCGTCCGGCTTGAAGAGTTTGCCTCGCACGGCCTCCCTGTAGCGCAGCGGGCTGATCCCGCAGTGTTTGCGAAATAGCTGTGAAAAGTAACTCGCGTCCTGCAGTCCCAACTGCCAGGCGATTTCCCCCACGCCGAGATTACTGTGCTTGAGCAGCTCCCGGGCGTGGTTTATCCGCAATCGCTGCAGATAGGCTTGCGGGTTGATACCCGCCGCCTGGCGAAATCGTCGGTTCAGCGTGCGCGGGGTGATGTCCAGGTGCCCGGCGAGTTGTTCCATGGTAACGGGCTGCCCCAGGTGCTCGCGAAGCCACTGCTGGGCCTCGATGATGATTTCGTCGTGATGGGAGCTGTCCGCCTCGTTCTGGTAGGCGGCTGCGCGAAAACTGCGGCGGATTTCCGGGGAGAACTGGTTTTCTACCGCCCTGGCGATGCGACTTCCGAACCACTCCTCGCTGATATGCACCATGAGGTCGGCAATGGAGTTGACGCTGCCCACGCAGTAGATATTTCCACTCTGGGTGATCAGGTGCCGGGTTTTGAGTTCCACCGCGGGGTAGCGCCCGGCGAATTGCTCGAAATAGTTCCAGTGGGTGGTGGCGGGCTGGCCGGCGAGCAGGCCCGCTTCCGCCAGCAGGTAGCTGCCTGTGCCCACACTGCAGATGCGGGTGCCGGCGCTGGCAAACTGGCGCAGTTTCTCCAGCCATGGCCGCATGGCGTTGACCGTGGGCAGCGGATTGCGCCAGATCGCGGGTAACAGCAGCAGGTCCAGCGGCGGCAGTTCGCCATAGGCGCGGTCCGGTAGCAGCGTAAGCCCACTGGCCAGGGTGATCAGTTCCTGTGTGGGCCCGGCCAACAGCATGTTCACCTGCGGTGTGGAACGGGCGCCGACGCTGGCCATCTGGCTGGCGGCCTGCAGTATTTCCATGGGCAGGGTTACGCTGGTAGCCAGGGCATCCGGATAGAGCAGGGTGGCGACGGTATACATCCGTTTCTGGCCGCGGAATACGAGAGAGTGGCCAAAATACCATGATTTACGTCTGTAATACCATGGTTCGCATAGGCGCCCGGCCGTACACTGTCCAGACGTCCTGACGGAGGACGACACGGGGGCAGGGGCAGATGGGCAGGCAGCGTTTACCGGTAATTGTGGGATTCGGCGGAATCAATGGGGCTGGACGGGCCTCGGGTCACCATGGCTACCATCGCATGGTGCATGCGGCCCTGTCAGAGCGCCAGCGCCAGCGTACGCTGGAGGCTCTGGCCGCCCTGATGGGCCCCTATGCGCTGAAGGACGGCAAGCCCCGGGAGCAGTACATCCTGGACCATACCCTGGTCAGGCGCATAGAGCTCAACCATTTTGACGTCGACGCCGTGAACTGGAATCAGCGCTTTCCCACCGAGAGCAATGGCCACCCGGTCAGTTTCGATATCGCGCGCAAAAACCTGCCTGCGGTCATTCCGCCCGATTGGGTGGTGACCCCGGCATCGGTGACCCATGTCAACGTGAAGATAGTAGGCCAGCAGGATTTCCTGCTGCCGACGCAGAGGGAATTTGAAGTCAAGGCGGCGGGGCAACTGCCCACGGGCTTTGAACCCGGCAAACTGTACCCGTCGCGCAATCACCCCCGGGGTTTGCAGATGTCGGTTTACGCCGCCTCGGATGCGCTGGGCAGCATCGGCCTGGACTGGGATACCGTGCGGGCACAGGTCGCGCCGGACCAGATGAGCGTTTACGCAGGCAGTGCCATGGGCCAGCTCGATAGCGCTGGCACCGGCGGTATGCTGAAGGCGCGCTACCTCGGCCAACGGGTGACGTCCAAGTTTTGCCCGCTGGGCTTTGCGGAGATGCCGGCGGATTTTGTCAATGCCTATGTGCTTGGCAGCCTCGGCGCCACCGGCGCCAGCCTCGGCGCCTGCGCGTCGTTTCTTTACAACCTGCGCCAGGGTATCGAGGACATTCGCCAGGGGCGTGCGCGAGTGGTTTTCGTGGGCTCATCGGAAGCACCCGTCACCCCGGAAGTCATGGACGGATACAACGCCATGGGCGCGCTGGCTACTGATAAGGGCTTGCGCCAATTGGACGGCCTGGAGGCTTCGCGTGAATCCGACCATCGACGTGCCTGTCGCCCCTTCGCCGAGAATTGCGGCTTTACTATCGCCGAGTCCGCGCAGATGGTGGTGTTGTTTGATGATGAACTGGCGATGCAACTGGGTGCGACGGTGTTCGGCGCGGCTACCGACGTATTCGTCAATGCCGACGGTTTCAAGAAGTCCATCTCCGGCCCCGGGGTCGGCAATTACGTGACGATGGCGAAGGCGGTAGCGGCAGCGCGTGCCGTGGTCGGGGAAAAAGCCCTGCGCGAGTGTGGGCTGGTCATGGCCCACGGCACCGGCACGCCCCAGAATCGCACCAGTGAATCCGAGATCCTCAGCCAGAGCGCCGGCGCTTTCGGTATTGAAAACTGGCCCGTAGTCGCGGTGAAAAGCTATCTCGGGCATTCCATAGGCACAGCTGCCGGTGATCAACTGGCGGCGGTGCTGGGTATCTGGTACTCGGGTGTATTGCCCGGAATAACGACCATCGACAGCATCGCGGCAGATGTAAATCAGCAACACCTGTCGTTCAGCTCGACGCATCGTGAAATTGATCCGGAAAAGCAGCAGTACGCGATCATCAACGCGAAGGGCTTCGGCGGCAATAACGCGTCCGCCACCTTCCTCAGTCCTGTCGTTACCAACCGAATGTTGCAAAAACGCTACTCAAAAGCGGAGTGGAAGCTGTGGCAGGAGGCTAACCAGTCGGTGCGCGAACGGCAGCAGGCCTATGATGACGGGATGGTCGCGGGAAGCATCAATCCCGTTTACAAGTTTGACCACGGCGTGCTGGGGGATGCCGATGTCGCATACAGCGCCAACCGGATCACGATCGGCGGCAGCTCCGTGGAGTTGGGCCTGGTGTCGCCCTATGACGATATGTTGCCAGGAGGGGATTGAACGCGGCGCTCGCCGGGCCCGAACATCAAGCCAGCAGCGGTTTCACCGTCTGCAGGACGGCCTTGAAGCATTTCGGGCTTCCGGCGACGATTCTGCCGGATTCCAGGAAAGTCTCCGCGCCGTCAATGTCCGCCACAAGGCCGCCAGCCTCCCGTATCAGCAGCGCACCAGCCGCCATATCCCAGGGGCCCAGACCCACCTCCCAGAATGCGTCGAGTCGACCCGCCGCCACATAGGCCAGATCCAGTGCCGCGGCACCGCCACGGCGAATGCCGGCACACTGGCCAGCCAGAAGCTCAATGGTTTTGCTGTAGGGTCCAAGTATGTCGTCAAAATGGTTTTTGAACGGGATGCCGGTGCCCAGCAGCGCACCGTCGAGGCTGGGTCGCTGGCTTACCCGCATGCGCCGCCCATTCAGCTGTGCGCCGCGGCCGCGTGATGCGGTGAACTCTTCCCGGCGCACAGGGTCGACAATGACCGCGTGCTCGAGCTTGCCCTTGTAGAGGCAGGCGATAGAGACGGCGTAGTGGGGAATGCCCCGCAGGAAATTGGTCGTGCCATCCAGCGGATCGATAATCCAGCGGTAGGGGGCGTCCGCGCTGCCGGTGAGGCCTGTTTCCTCGCCCAGGATGGCGTGTTCGGGATAGGCTTTTTGCAGGTGATAGATAATCTCTTTCTCCGCGGCAACGTCCACGTCGGATACGAAGTTGTTGACGCCTTTAGCCCGCACCTCGAAACGATCGAGATCATCGGAGGCGCGTACGATGTTTTCCCCGGCCTTACGGGCGGCGCGCAGCGCTATGGTGATCATCGGTTCCATGGTGATTTATCCTGGGTGGCTTTCGTAGGGCGCGGGATTATAGCAGCATCAATGGGAGGGGGTAAGCAGATCAGGTAATCCGCCCGGCTATTCCCGCCTGAGCCTACTTGCACCGCGCGGAGACTGCTATAATTCCGCGCCCTGCAACTTTGCCCGCGCTTATGAACTTCGAAAACATCCGTATTGTACTGGTCAACACCACCCATCCCGGGAACATCGGCGGTGTGGCGCGCGCCATGAAAAACATGGGCTTGTCGCGCCTGTACCTGGTGGCGCCGGAAAAGTTTCCGGACGAACAGGCGGTCTGGCGCGCAGCCTCCGCCGGTGACCTGCTGGACAGTGCCGTGGTCACTGGCAGTGTGGAGGAAGCTATAGGCGACTGCCAGTTCGTTGTCGGCACCAGCGCCCGGGAGCGGCGAATACCCTGGCCGTTGCTGGACCCCAGGCAGTGCGCAGCGCGTATCGGCGAGCTTTCGGGGCGCGAGCAGGTGGCTATCCTGTTCGGTCGTGAAGACCGCGGTCTTACCAATGAAGAGTTGCAGTTGTGCAACCTTCACCTGAATATACCTACCTCGGAGGCGTACAGTTCACTCAACCTGGCGATGGCTGTCCAGATAGTGTGTTACGAGCTTCGCATGCTGCTGGTTTCACCGCAGCTGCCCACCAGCGAAGACGAGCAGTGGGACACGGCCTTCTGCACGGTGGAAAACCTGGAGCGCTACTATCTTCACCTCGAGCAGACACTTACCGATATCGAGTTCCTGGACCCCGCTGCTCCGCGGCAACTGATGGCCAGGCTGCGCCGGCTCTACGGGCGTGTGCGGCTGGATGAAATGGAGCTGAACATACTGCGCGGTATCCTCACGGAAACCCAGAAGTGGGTGGAGCGGGGACGGGGAGCGCCCTAGCCGGCAAGCGCCGCCACAGACAATTTCGCAGGAGAAAGCGCGATCCGAGGAGGAAAAACCATGTCGAACCCCATTTACCTTGATTACCTGGCGACCACCCCGGTCGACCCCCGGGTGGTGGAGAAAATGGTGCAGTGCCTGTCAATCGAGGGGAACTTCGGCAACCCCGCCTCGCGCTCCCACATCTACGGGTGGAAAGCCGAGGCGGCGGTGGAGAATGCCCGCCGCCAACTGGCGGACCTGCTCAATTGTGATCCCCGGGAGATTGTCTGGACCTCCGGCGCCACCGAGGCGGACAACCTGGCCCTCAAGGGCGTGGCGCATTTCCACAGGGACAAGGGGCGCCATATCGTCACGTCCTGTATTGAGCACAAGGCGGTGCTGGACAGTTGCCAGCAGCTGCAGGTCGAGGGCTTCGAGGTAAGCTACTTGAAACCGGGTGCGGACGGGCTGATTACCCCTGCCGCCGTAGAGGCGGCGCTGCGCAAGGACACCATCCTGGTAAGCATCATGCATGCCAACAATGAAATCGGTACCCTCAATGATATAGCAGGTATCGGTCGGGTTGCCCGGGCCGCGGGTGTCCTGTTTCACTGCGATGCCGCCCAGAGCACGGGCAAGGTGCCGATAGATCTCGGCGCGTGGGAGATTGACCTGCTGTCGATGTCCGCTCACAAGTTCTACGGTCCCAAGGGGATGGGCGCGCTGTATGTCAGGCGCCAGCCCCGGGTAAACCTGGAGGCACAGATACACGGTGGCGGCCACGAGCGCGGCATGCGGTCCGGCACCCTCGCGACCCACCAGATTGTAGGGATGGGAGAGGCCGCCCAGCTTGCCGCCCGGGAGATGGCGGAGGAGGGCGCTCGCCTGCTGGCATTGCGCCAGCGATTCTGGGATGGCATCCGCGACATGGGTGACATCCGTCTCAACGGCGACCCGCAACAGCGCCTGCCCGGTGCCCTCAACGTGGCGTTGGGGTCCGTGGAAGGTGAGGCCCTGTTGATGTCACTCAAGGACCTGGCCCTGTCCACCGGCTCGGCGTGTACTTCCGCCAGCCTGGAGCCCTCCTATGTACTGCGCGCCATCGGGCTGCCGGATGAACTCGCCCACAGCTCCCTGCGTTTCAGTTTCGGGCGTTTTACAACCGTTGAAGAAGTGGATGCGGCGGTTGCACAATTGCGGCAAGCCGTCGAGAAGCTGCGGGCCCTGGCACCCCATTGAGCGGCGGCCCCGGAAATGGCTTTGCCGCCTTTTTTGGCGCACACAGTGCCGCGCGCGCCGCCGTAATATTCCGCTATTTCTACGGTAGTTTTGTAAGCTACTGATTTAAAAGTAAAACAATCTTTCAGGTGGCGCCAATACTGGGTGAAACCGGAGGCCAAAATCCGTATAATTGCGCGGCTTTTGGTGCTCAGGCCAAGGCTCGTCTTTGCGACGTCGGCCACGGCGCCCGCGCAAATCCGTAAAAACCCTACTAAGGAGACCCCCATGGCAGTTGAACGCACGCTTTCCATTATCAAGCCGGACGCGGTTGGCAAGAACATTGTCGGCAAGATTTATTCACGCTTCGAGACCAACGGTCTCCAAATTGTGGCCTCGAAGATGTTGCGTTTGAGCGATGAGGTGGCAGGGGGTTTCTACGCCGAGCATCGCGAGCGTCCGTTCTTTCCCGACCTTATCAAATTCATGACCTCCGGGCCGGTTGTGGTACAGGTACTGGAGGGTGAGGGCGCCGTTGCCAAGAACCGCGAGCTGATGGGCGCAACCAACCCCAAGGAAGCGGCCGAGGGCACCATTCGTGCCGACTTCGCCAGCTCCATTGATGCCAATGCGGTACACGGTTCCGATTCCCCGGAATCCGCCGCGCGGGAAATCGCGTACTTTTTCGCGGCCAGCGAGCTCTGCGCGCGCTAGTCGCCCGCTCGCCAAAGCCATCACGTGACTGCTCCCGCTAACAGCACCACCGCGCAGCCCAGGGTCAACCTGCTGGGTTTGTCCCTGCGCCAGATGGAACAGTTCTTCCTGGAAATCGGGGAGAAGAAGTTCCGTGCGCAGCAGGTGTTGAAGTGGATTCACCACGCGGGTGTCATCGATATCGAGGAAATGACCAATCTCGGCAAGTCGCTTCGGGAGAAGCTGCTCGCCATTGCCGAGATTCGTCCCCCCGAGATTGTCAGCCAGCACGACTCCGGTGACGGCACCCGCAAATGGATTATAAGGGTGGATGAAGGCGGACTGGTGGAGACCGTGCTGATCCCGGAGGCGGGGCGTGCAACCCTTTGCGTCTCGTCGCAGGTGGGATGCAGCCTGGATTGCAGTTTCTGCTCTACCGGAAAGCAGGGTTTTCAGCGCGACCTGAGTGCGGCTGAGATCATCGGCCAGGTGTGGCTGGCGATCAAATCCTACGATGCCTTCCGGCCCGGGGCCAGCCGGGTGGTTTCGAATGTAGTGATGATGGGCATGGGTGAGCCCCTGCTCAACTTCGATAACGTGGTTGCCGCCATGGATCTCATGCTGGAAGACCTGGCCTACGGGCTTTCCAAGCGCCGGGTCACTCTCAGTACCTCGGGAGTGGTTCCCGCGCTGGATCGCCTGGCTGAGGTCAGCGAGGTCTCCCTGGCGATTTCCCTGCATGCACCCACCGATGAATTGCGCGACCAGCTGGTCCCCATCAATCGCAAGTATCCCATTGCCATGCTGTTGCAAAGCGCGCGCAACTACATCGACGCCCAGCGTGACAAAAAGCGGGTGGTTACGGTTGAATACACGCTGATCGCCGGGGTTAACGATCAGCTGGAGCATGCGCGGGGCCTGGCGACACTGCTCAAGGATTACCCCTGCAAGATTAACCTGATCCCGTTCAACGCGTTTCCCCAGTCCGGTTACGAACGACCCAGCGGTAATGCCGTGAGCCGGTTCTGGCAGGTGCTGGTGGATGCGGGTTTTGTGGTAACAGTGCGAACCACCCGGGGTGACGATATCGATGCGGCCTGCGGTCAGCTGGTGGGTCAGGTAGTGGATCGTACCAAACGCAGCGAGCGCTACCGCGCAACCGCAGACATTCAGGCAATACAGGTAAGCTAAGGGTTTACGTTCCGATGATATACACGGTGAAATATTTTGCGCTGCTGGCGGCACTGACAGTGCTGGCGGGGTGCATAACAACGACGGAGGGAGGGTTTACCGAAGAAGCCTCACCCGAAAAGGCGTTGAACCAGCGCGTGGAACTGGCGCGGCAGTATATCGGCGAAGGCAACTGGGAAGCGGCCAAGCGCAACCTGAAGCTGGCCTATGAAATCGATCCCAATAATGCCCATGTCTATGAGGCTTTTGCCCTGGTATACCAAAGTACCGGCGAGTACGAGTTGGCCGAGGAGAACTTCAAGGAAGCTCTGAAGATCGACCCCAAGTTCCCCAGGGCCCGCAACAATTACGCAGCCTTCCTGTTCTCCCAGCAGCGTTACAAGGAGGCCGCGCAACAACTGGAAATCGTGGTGAAGGATAGCCTCTACTCCGGTCGCCCGCTGGCCTTCGTCAATCTGGGCCTGTGTCGCGAGCAACTGTTTGACCCCGAGGGTGCGGAGGAGGCTTTCGTGCGGGCGCTGGCCATGGATCGCACCAACTCGATCGCCCTGCTGGAGATGGCGCAGCTGCGGTTTGACGCCGGCGACTACTTGAATTCGAGGAAGTATTACGCGAGCTACCGGGCGGTGGTTCGCAAACAATCTGCAAGGGGGTTGTGGCTGGGTATCCGCCTGGCTCGCGAGTCCGGTAACCTGAATGATGAGAGCAGCTATGCGCTGGCACTCAGCAACCTCTATCCTGACTCGGTTGAATACGAGGCTTACAAGCGGACTGTATCACCGTGAGCGCTGACGACACTGTACAACTCGACGCGTTTATCACACCGGGTACGCTGCTGAAGGCGGCGCGGGAGGATAAAGGCCTGTCCCAGCGCGAGGTGGCGGATCGTCTGCACCTGATGCCGGGCTACCCGGCGATTATCGAGCGGGATGACTTCAAGGCGCTGCTACACCCGGCGTTTGCCCGGGGCTACGTCAGGGCTTACGGCAAACTGGTGGGGGTCGAGGAGCAGCGCCTGCTGAGCGCCTTTGACCGTTTGCGTGGTGAAGAGGTCGCGCCCGAGCCCAGGAAGATTCGCGACCGCCCCCTGCAGTTGCATCCTACCGGTCTGGGCGTGGTGATCGGCCTCGTTTTACTGGTTTTGCTGGTGCTGGCTATCTGGTGGTTCCGCGCTGAGCCCGGAGCCCCCGCGTCGGCTCTCGAGGAGCCGCTGCCCGAGTACCTCGCGGCACCCCGGAACAACAGCGACTTTGTGACAGGTGACAGATGAAAACAGATAGCCCGATCAAGCGTCGTGCCAGCCGGCAGATCATGGTCGGCAATGTGGCGGTGGGCGGCGATGCCCCCATCAGCGTACAGAGCATGACCAATACCGAAACCTGCGATGTGGCCGCAACCGTGGCGCAGGTGCAGGCCATAGCCGATGCCGGCGCCGACATCGTGCGGATTTCGGTGCCCAGCATGGAAGCGGCAGAGGCGTTTCGCGACATTCGCGCCCAGGTGGCCGTGCCGCTGGTGGCGGATATCCACTTTGACCACAAGATCGCTCTCAAGGTCGCCGAGTACGGCGTCGATTGCCTGCGTATTAACCCGGGCAATATCGGCAGCGACGCAAAGGTGCGGGCGGTGATCGACAGCGCCAGGGATAAAGGCATACCCATCCGCATCGGTGTTAACGCCGGTTCACTGGGCAAGGAGCTGCAGCGTAAATACGGCGAGCCCACCGCGGCGGCCCTGGTGGAGTCGGCGATGCGTCACGTCGCCATCCTGGAGAAATTCAACTACCCCGACTTCAAGGTCAGCGTCAAAGCATCCGAAGTGTTCATGGCGGTCGAGGCCTATCGCCTGTTGGCGCGGGAGATCGACCAGCCGCTGCACCTGGGAATTACCGAAGCGGGCGGCCTGCGCGGCGGCACCGTGAAATCGGCAGTGGGGCTGGGGATGCTGCTGATGGACGGTATTGGCGACACTATCCGGATTTCGCTGGCGGCGGACCCGGTAGAGGAAGTGAAAGTGGGCTTCGAGATACTCAAGAGCCTCAAATTGCGCGCCAATGGCATCAACTTTATCGCCTGTCCCAGTTGTTCGCGCCAGAATTTTGATGTGATCGGCACCATGAATGTCCTGGAGCAGAGGCTGGAAGATATCCGCACGCCCATGGACGTGGCGGTCATCGGTTGTATTGTCAACGGCCCCGGCGAAGCCCGCGAGGCTGACGTGGGGTTGACGGGCGCCAGTCCCAATAACCTGATCTACGTGGCGGGCGAGCCCGACCACAAAATCAGCAACACGGATTTCATTGATCACCTCGAGAAGGTGATCCGGCAGCGGGCGGCCATCCTGGAGCAGGAGCAGGCCACCCGGGACGATAAACTGATCCTGAAATCGTCCGCCTGAACACAGGGACACTGGAGAACACGTGAGCCATATACAAGCTGTCCGCGGCATGAACGACATTCTGCCGGACGACACCCCACACTGGCGTTTGCTGGAACAGACGGTCAGCCGCCTGCTTGCCAGTTACGGCTACGGTGAGATTCGCTTGCCGGTCGTCGAGAAGACAGAGCTGTTCAGGCGCTCTATTGGTGAGGTCACGGATATCGTCGAGCGGGAAATGTACAGCTTTGATGATCGCAACGGCGACAGCCTGACCCTCCGGCCCGAGGGCACGGCGGGGTGCGTGCGTGCGGCCGTACAGCAGGGCCTGTTGGGTGTGCCACGTCGATTGTGGTATGCGGGCCCGATGTTTCGGTATGAACGACCGCAGAAGGGGCGCCAGCGCCAGTTCCACCAGATAGGCGTGGAGTCATTCGGTGTGGCCAGCCCGGATATGGATGCCGAGCATCTGCTGTTATGTGCCCGGTTGTGGCGGGCACTGGGCCTGGGTGACAGTGTCGAATTGCAGATCAATTCCCTGGGTAGCAGCGCGGCGCGGCAGGCCTACCGGAGTGCCTTGGTGAGCTATCTCGAGGCGCGTGTGGATGACCTGGATGAGGACAGTCGACGGCGCCTGCAGAGCAACCCGTTGCGAATCCTGGACAGCAAGGTTCCGCAAACACAGGCGCTGCTCGATGGCGCGCCCACGATGGCGGATTACCTCGATGAGGAGTCGAGTACAGACTTTGCACGCCTGTGCGAATTGCTGCAGGCGGCGGGCCAGGCTTATGTGGTCAATCCGCGCCTTGTGCGAGGCCTGGATTATTACAACAAGACCGTTTACGAGTGGGTGACGACCAGGCTGGGTGCACAGGGCACCGTGTGCGGTGGCGGTCGTTACGATGCCCTGGTTGAGCAACTGGGCGGCAAGCCGACCCCGGCAGTGGGATTCGCCATGGGTATGGAGCGCCTGGTGCTGTTGATGGCGGAAACAGGCGCTATTGACTCCGCTGATAAAGCGCTGGCGGATGTCTACGCCGTGGCTGTGGGCGAGGCCGCGCAATTGGCGTCGCTGGCCGCTATTGAGTCGGTGCGCGATCAATTGCCGGAGCTGGCGATTGTGCAGCACACGGGGGGAGGCAACTTCAAGAACCAGCTCAAGAAGGCTGACAGGAGTGGTGCGAGAGTGGCTCTCATCTGGGGAGAGGATGAGGTACGGTCGCAGTCTGTGACGCTCAAATTCCTGCGCGAGGAGGCAGCGCAGGAGGGAAAGTCAGGGCAACAAGCCGTGCCCCGGGAACAACTGGAATCGACACTGCGTGCAGTGTTCGCTGATTGAATCAGGATAAAAGGAATACTAGACGTGGAAGCATATCGTACAGAGGAAGAACAGGTCGAAGCATTGCGCCGCTGGTGGAGCGAAAATGGCCGTTCCACCATCATTGCCATCATTGTTGCGCTGGGCTTGGGTTTTGGTTACCAGGGCTACAAGAACTATTCCCAGGGCAAGGACGAAGGTGCGTCCGAGCTCTACCAGCGAATGCTGCAAACCTTTAATTCTCCGGCCCTTACCCCTGAACAGCTGGAGATAGCCGTGCAACTTGCGCAGCAATTGAAGAACGATTTCAGCGGCACCGCATACGCCCAGTTCGCCTCGCTGCACCTCGCGCGACTCGCGGTTGGCAAGAATGCGCTGGCGGACGCCCAGGCTGAGCTGCACTGGGTACTCGGGAAAGCGGATAAAGGCAGTGACGTCGCCCGTATCGCCCAACTCCGCCTGGCGCGCGTGCTCGCCGCCAATGGTGAGGCCGAGCAGGGGCTGGGGATACTGGACGAAGGCACCGAGGGTCCATATGCGGCATCTTATGCCATTGCCAGGGGCGACATCCTGCTTAGCCTGGGGCGCACCGAACAGGCGAGTGAAGCCTATACGGCAGCCCTGGCCCTGGCGGCTGACAACACGGAGGGGCTCGACCTGGTTGCCGTAAAGCAGAAGTTGCAGGCGCTTAACCCGCAAGCTCCGAAGGCGACCGTGGTGGTCAGGGAAACGACCGCTGTCGCGCCTGTCGTGGATGCCGGCAGCGCCGTGGAAGGGGAAGAGGTAGAAGTGGAAGTCAGTGAAGGTGACAGCATCGGCGGGGAGGGCTAGGTCAGTGCCGAGTGCATACCGCTGGGTCCTGGTCGTCGTGATGGTTCTTAACCTGAGCGCCTGCAGCACGATCAAGGGCTGGTTCGAGGTCGATGACGATGACAACCCAAAGCAACCGGCCGAGTTGATCGACTTCGATGAGACCATCAAGATCAAAAAACTTTGGTCCCATGGCGTAGGAGACGGTCAGGGCGACGGCTTCTACCACCTGCAGCCCGCCATCAATGGCAGCGTGATTTACGCCGCCGCCGCCGACGGCACCGTAGAAGCTTTTGACAAGATCAGTGGCAAGAGCCTCTGGGACGTGGAGCTCGAGGTGCCGTTGTCCGGTGGTGTCGGTGTCTATGAAGACGCGCTTTTCCTGGGAAGCAGTGACGGTTTTGTATTGAAAGTCGACGCCGGCTCCGGCGAAGTGCAGTGGACATCCCGACTCAATGGCGAAGTGATGGCGGTCCCGGCGAGTAATGGCGAGGTGGTACTGGTGCACACCCTGGACGGCAAGTTCCAGGGCCTGGACTTCGCGACCGGTGAGTTGCTGTGGACCTATGACAGCAATGTGCCGGTACTGACGCTGCGCGGCAGCTGTAACCCGCTGCTGAACGGCGATGTCGTCTACGTCGGTTTTGCCAACGGCAGGGTGCTGGCCTTCGAGGTTGAAACAGGCGGTATCATCTGGGAAGCGCGGGTAGCGATTTCCCAGGGTCGTTCCGAGATCGAGCGGGTTGTCGATATCGATGGCACTATGACTTTGCTGGGCGATGAACTTTTCGTCGCCAGTTACCAGGGCCGGATCATGGCGATTAACACCACTGACGGCCGCCGTTTATGGCAGAACAACGTGTCTTCGTTCTCGGGCGTGTCCCAGGGTTTTGGCAACGTTTATGTTGCCGATGAGGATGGTACCGTGACGGCATACCAGCGCAACGGGCAGGGTGAACGCTGGCAGCAGACCGCGCTGGCCTACCGCGGCCTGTCCCGTCCGACGCCTGTCGGCAGCTACCTCGCGGTAGGGGACAGGGAGGGGTACGTGCATTTCTTGTCCCAGGTCGATGGCCAGATGGCCGGCCGCGTCGAGGCGGATGACGACGGCGTCCGGGCCGATATGGTGGCCGAAGACAATATCATCTACGTTTACGGCAACAGCGGCGACCTGATCGCCTACGAGATCAAGCCCAAGGAATAATGATCCCTGTTATCGCTCTAGTCGGGCGCCCCAATGTCGGAAAATCCACGCTTTTCAACCAACTCACCCGCAGTCGGGATGCGCTGGTCGCCAATCTGCCCGGGCTGACCCGGGACCGTAAGTACGGCGAGGCTCGCATGGGTAGTCGCCGCTTTGTGGTAATCGATACCGGCGGTATCAGCGGGGATGAAGACGGTATCGATTCGCAGATGGCGGGCCAGTCCCTGACCGCCATAGAGGAAGCTGACGCGGTGTTGATGATCGTGGATGCGAGGGAGGGACTGAACCCCGGTGACCAGGCCCTGGCCCGGCACCTGCGCCAGCGCAACAAGACCTTCCACCTGGTGGTGAACAAGATCGACGGCCTGGATGAGCAGGTGGCCAGCAGCGATTTCTATGCGATGGGAATTCAATCCCTGTACGCAATCGCAGCCAGCCACGGGCGCGGTGTACGCGCGATGATCGACAGTGTGCTGGCCTCGTTTCCCGACGGGGAAGCCCAGCCGGATTCACCGCAGTATACGGACAGCATCCGGGTGGCGGTGGTTGGCCGGCCCAACGTCGGCAAGTCCACGCTGGTGAATCGCCTGTTGGGCGAGGAGCGGGTGGTGGTGTTCGATCAGCCCGGCACGACACGCGATAGCATCTACATCGATTTTGAACGCGAGGACCAGAAATACACCCTGATCGACACGGCGGGTGTACGCAAGCGCAAGAGTGTGCGCGAGACAGTGGAAAAATTTTCCATCGTCAAAACCCTCCGCGCGATCGATGACGCGCATGTGGTGATCCTCATAATGGACGGCCACGAGGGCCTTGTCGACCAGGACATGCACTTGCTGGGCCACTGCATAGATGCCGGCCGCGGCCTGGTGCTGGCGGTGAACAAGTGGGACGGCATAGAAGCCGACCAGCGCGAATGGATCAAGAGTGAACTCGGCCGCCGCCTGCAATTTGCCGACTACGCCGAGACACACTTCATCTCGGCGCTGCACGGTTCGGGGGTGGGGCTGCTTTACAAGTCGGTGAATGCGGCCTACCAGTCAGCCACCCGCAAGCTCAACACCAACGCCTTGACCCGCATTCTCGAAGGCGCGGTATTTGATCACGCGCCGCCCATGGTGGACGGGCGTCGTATCAAGTTGCGCTACGCCCATGCCGGTGGCCAGAACCCACCGTTGATCGTTATCCACGGCAACCAGACCGGCAAGGTGCCCAACAGCTACCAGCGCTACCTGGAAAAGGTATTCCGGCGCGAGTTGAAACTGGTGGGTACGCCCGTACGCATCGAGTTTCGCACGGGCGAGAACCCTTTCGCCGATAAGCGCAACAAGCTGACCGGTCGCCAGGTCCAGCGCAAGCGGCGCATGATGGCCCACGTCAAGAAAAACAAGAAGAGCAGGAAGAAATAGCCCTTGGCGGTTATGTCTGGACAGCGAACTGACCTTGCATTGCGGGACTGGCCAATCGGTCACAAGACAAGTCGCAAACCGCTGGTCCGGGTGCCGGGGCAGAACAGTTGAGTACCTGCGATGAGCGCATCCCCCCCCAAACCCGATCTCGATAGCCGGGAACAGATAGAGGCATTCGTTGACCGGTTTTATCGACGCGTTCTCGCGGACCCGCAACTGGCGCCCATTTTCCTGGACGTAGCCGAAATAGACCTCGATGTACACCTGCCCCATATAAAGGACTACTGGTGCAAACTGCTGCTGGGTGAGCGGGCCTACCGGCGCCACACGATGAATATCCATCGCCAGTTGCACGGCAGGCAGCCGCTGAGGGCAGGGGATTTCCAGCGCTGGCTAAGCCTGTTCAACACCACGCTGGATTTTTATTACAGCGGGGAGCGGACGGAGCGGGCACGACGGGTGGCTGCAGCCATTGCCGCCAATATGGAGGCGAGCCTGTCCGGAACGGACTAGTGCGCCGCGGGTTCGCCGTGCTACAGGAGCGGCGCTGAACAACTGGCATTCGCCACGCCGGGCGGTGTCCACCCGTCTCCCCCCACATCGATAAACAGCGGGTTGGTAAACGCGTAGGCGGGAACACCACCTTCGCCGATGTTGTCGTCTGTCAAATCCTCCAGGGTGGTGTTGCTGACCCTGTCGATATCCTCGGGCACTATCGGAAACAGGGGAGGAGAGACGCCGTCTGTCCCGTGGGCGATGGCCACCAGCCATGTATCGGCGCTGATACCCGGCAGGGTCAGTGTCACTTCAATCTCGGTGCGGGAGGCGCCGGGAATATCAGGATTTACAACCACTTCAGTTGCGCTCCAGCCGGGGTCACCGGCACTGACGGTGCGATCGGGGCAGACGCCGTAGCGAGCGGCCTGGCCGGGTGCGGTGGTGAGTTCGGGCTGGTTGTTGATATAGAAGTCCACGCTGTCCACCTGCGCCCAGCTGGCGCTGGCGATGCGCAGTGTCACGGTGACATCCGAGCCCGAATCTATAGCCAGGCCGGTCGTGCCGGAAACGGAAAGGTTGGCTTCCCCGGGCTGGCCCTGGTATCTGCCGCTGGCCTGGATGGTTACAAAGGGCGCATTGGTACCAACGACTTTACCGGAGACCACGGTCGCCGCGAGCGCTTCCGCGTGCCCGGAGAGTTGCCCGGGATCGGTCACCGTACTGGCTATCTGGTTGCGCGTCGCGAGATAGGTGGTCAGGCGCTGGTGGGTATCGGAGTCTGCCACGCCCGTGCGCACAATGCCCTGGTTGATCAGGTTGAACCAGTCGCCGGCATTGGCGCCCAGGAACTGCCCGAAAATACCGTTGCGGCCCTCCGTGCCGATCCAGACCTCCAGTGCCTGGAAGCCATCATCGAAGGCGTTGGCAAGGCCTGGATCCAGGCGTCGCAGCGCCGGGTCGACGCTGGATTGCGGGGGCGTCATGCCGGTGTCGATGCCCAGGCCGACACTGCCGAAATGGCCGTATATATGGTTGATCTGGACCAGGTTTGCCTTTGGGTCGGCCAGGGATTGCGTGTAGATTTCCGCCGGGCTGAGGCCGTAGCTCGCGTATTCCGGGAAATCCATGCCGGGAGCGGCTTCCCGGCCCCAGTCCACAGTGCCGCCGCCTATCCTGCTGCTGTCGATGGTCACCGGCCAACTGTTGAAGTGCCCATAGTCCGGCGTCGTTATCTCGGCGCTGGGGGCGGTACCGATAAGGTCGGTTACATCCATGTCCACCAGGGTATCGGTAAAGTCCGTCCGCATGCCGTGATCAGAGGGGGTGAAGAAATCCATGCCCTCGGCAAGGTAGGTGGCCACCCGCTCGGCACGGGTGACTTCGGCGTCAATGCTGTCGATGGAGTGCACGTGAAAGTCCGCGTAGATATAGCCGTCGGTGGCGATGACCTGGGCCAGTTCCGCCGCAACCTGGGTGGTCTGCCCGGAGCTCACGGTAATGGACTTCCGGTAAGCCGAGTAGCGGGGTCCCCGGGAAACAACCACCTGGTATTCGCCGGGTTCCAGGGTCAACTTACCGCTCATCCCGCCGCGATCGATAAATGACACCAGGGTCACCCCGTAGGGCAGGCGGTCGGCGTCATCGCCGAATACCCCCGCCGGATTGCCCAGCACGCTGTTGCCCAGTGGGGGGCTGGGGTCGAAGCCCAGTACCTGCAGTTTGGCGGGAGCGGGTCCGGCGCTGCCGTCGAGCTGCGCTGCCATCACGCTCACCTGCAGGTAGCCCGGCTCCGGCAGGGCAAAGTCCTGCTGTACGCTGGTATCCCGGGCGATCGATATCGCTGCGGGTTTGTCGTTGGCGAACAGGTAGCCGTCGGCATTGGCCTGTACCTCGTAATCTCCGGGCGGCAGGCTCATTTTGTAATTACCGCTGTTGTCAGTGGTGGTGTTGCCCGCCACAAACAGGATGGGGGGTGTGGAGTTCGGATCAACTGTCTGGAACACAGCGATGCTGGCATCGGCTACCGGCTCGCCGCCACTGCTGACAGTGCCCGCCAATTCGCCTGTATGAATGCCGTCGATCTGGTTGCGTATGTCGGCGATGCTGCTCGCACTGCCGTCTCCAACCGCGAAGTAACGCCGCAACGAGAACTCGCCGTTAGCTGGCACCGTGAAGTTGGGCGGTGAGCCTGCCACGATTTTGATCAGCGAGCTACCCAGGATCAGGACATTGACACCATCGGTGGAGAAACTGGCGCTGTCGGGAACCTCGTGGATGAGGCCGTAGGAAACGCCCGCGGCGCCGTCATGGCCAGCGTAGGCAAGGTAATTACATTGATCGCACTCGCCACCGTCGCAGGCTACGACGGCACTGGCGGGACAGCCTGCGGTGAAAAGAGGTTCTCCAAAGCCGGCCTCCGGCTGAAAGGCCTGCACCTCGCCCGAGCCACTCAGATACTCCACCCACCAGAGGCTTACGTCCTCGCTGCTGGTATTGGTGAGCCGCGTGTCGATGGTGAGGTAGGGCTGGTTGGCGGCCAGGCTGTAGCAGGTCTGGATTTCCAGCGGCAGGTCCCTGTCATCCGCGGAGGCGGGAAAGGGAAAGCCACGGCTGCGAATCTGGGAACTGGGGTTCTGGTTGTCCAGCAGGTCGTCTGGCCCGCGCGCGCAAATTTGCGCTTCCTCGCCATCCGCTCCGGGGTTGGTGATTTCCACCTCGGTGAAGTTGGGTGTGTTCTCGATATTGATTCCGGTGACGAACTCCTCAAGGTGATCGGGCAGGAAACTGCCGTCGGACTGCCGCCGGGAAACGTCGATGATGTTGCCGCCATAGGTACCGATACCGAACCAGTTGCGCCCGGGTTTCTGGATGATTACCCGGAACAACTCGTTCTCCAGCACGAAATCCCCGCTGCTGGAGCGGGCCAGCGGTCCTGCCAGCAGATCGGACGCCGCGGTCGCCTCACGGGCCACGGCCGTGGCTGCCGGGGGAGTGGGCGGATCCACCTCGTCCTTGTTGTTATTGTTGTTGTTGTCGCAGGCGGCCAGCAAAAGGCAGGCAAGCAGGGGGGTGTGGAGCCCATGAATTGTTTTCATCGTTATTGTCTCCGGGGCGGGGTGCAGTTTATTTGTAGCCACTTTTGCTGCCGAACTCAAGCGCTATCCTGTCCCGGTCATGCCGGGTGACGGTTGCAATGGGTGTGACGTCCAGCCTCTCCCGCGGCTGTGACGAGGTGCCCAGGGCGGTTCGGCAGCGCCGCCCTACCCGCCTTGATAGCGCTTGCGGAGGATGGGTCACGCGGATTCAAACTGTGCTAATCTTGCCTCGTATCGATTGGCTTTTCGGGATAATCTGACCCCAGTCCACTTGAAACCAACTCAACAGGTATCGATAAAACCATGATAACGATTAATGTAAACCAGGGCGCCAGGGCATTGCTGCCGATGCTGGCGGTCCTCCTGATATCCGCCTGCTCCGATGGCAGCGGCGGCAAGGTGTATTTCAAGACCGATTCACTCAAGGTCACCGCCTACAATCTTGGCCTGGCATTGAATTTTGTGCCGTATACCAACGAGCGGCTGGTGGCGAACGAAATACTGCTGGAGGATTACGACAGCGATGTTATCTGCCTCCAGGAGGTATGGCTCGATGAGCAGGTTGAGGCTATCAGGGATGCGTTGATTGGCACTTATCCTGAAATATATACGGTTCCGCCCAAGCAGATTTTTTCGGAATCCGCTGCCTGTACCGATGAGGAGATCACGCCCTTTGCAGCCTGCGTCACTGAACAGTGCCCGGGCTTCACCGGCTCGGACCTGGTTGCCTGTGCCCCGGTCGCATGCGGAACCGAGCTTTTTGCATTGCCGCCTGTCTGCCTCGACGCGGTAATCGGGTCTGTGGGAATTCCCGATGTCACAGTTGAAGCCGTGGTCGAGGCGGTCACCCAACCCGCCGGGAAATTTGCTTTCGATGGGTCGCTGGGCCTGGTGCTGGCTTCAAAATACCCGCTGGAGGCGCGTGAGTTCCAGGACTTCATCGATGACTCCACCAGCAATCGTCGCGGCGCGCTTTATGCGGAAATCAATGTGAACAAGCAGCGGCAGGTTGTGGGCTGTACGCACCCGACAGCCAACCTTTCACCCCTGGAATATCCCTCCAGTGGCAAACACGGATCATGGGAGGGCGAGAACCGTTACATGATGCAGCAGATGATCGCTTTCGTGAACACCAAGGCCGGTGACGCCCCCATCTACTTCGCGGGAGATTTCAACTGCAGCTTCGCCAATGCCAGTACGGACGTCGATGCCGACTTTGCCGAGAACTGCCAGCTCTGGCTGGACAATGGCTTCAAGGACCCCGCGGGTGCCCAGTTGCCCTGCACGTTCTGTTACGAGGACAACCTGCTCCTCAAGCCCGATGGGCAGACAGGCGGGTTAATGCTGGATCATGTGTTTGTCAAGAACTTGGAAGCGAACGCCGGGCTGAACGCAAAGCGTATATTTGACGACCCGATCTCAATAGAAGCCCTGGTTCCACCCTCCGAGCTCAAGCCCGAGGACTCGCCGATCATGACGCATCCCTCCGATCACTACGGGGTGGAGCTGAAGATCACATTCTGACACGCCGCCCGCCGGGATCACCGATCAAAGCGGGCACAGCGTTGGAATAGTCTGTTGTACCAGCGACGGCCAATGGGCATATGCCCGGTGGGCATCGTCCTTGCGCTGGTGCACAATTTCCCGCTGAATTATCGATGCGGTCGCCACCGGGGAATCCTGGTGCTGGCCGCTGTGCTATTGGCGCACCCCACCGAAAAACCTGAGGCGACTTGATGACCGATATCAGGCAGGCGTTCGATACTGTAGCCCGGCAACTCACCGCGCAGGGAGCCCCCTGGGAACTGGCGCGGGACCGCGACGGCATGCGGTTCTACAAGCAGGCGCCGGCCCACCTCGTGGAGGCTTTCGCGGTGGCGCGTCAGCATGGCGACAGGGAATTCCTGGTTTACGAGGGGGAACGCCGAAGTTTCAACCGCCTGTTGGACGAGGCCGATGAAATAGCCGCAGGCCTGCAAGCCCGGGGGATCAATCGGGGCGACCGGGTGGGACTGGCCATGCGCAACTACCCGGAATGGATGGCGGTGTTTATCGCGGTAGTCAGCGTCGGCGCCGTGATCGTCCCGGTGAACAGCTGGGGCCAGCCCGCCGACATCAGTCACGCGCTGGGGGATGCCGGTGTGAAGCTGGCCTTTCTCGATCAGGCTCGTTACGCAGGCATTGCGGATTGGCTACAGGACAATGGCGTGCCCGCACTGATTGCGCGCCCCACGGATGCCGATCACGCCAGCTCGATGGCGAACTTCCTGGCGCCTGTGCGCGGTAAGGCGCCTGCGCTCCCTGAGATAAGCGGCGACGACCTCGCCCTCATCATGTACACCTCTGGCACCAGCGGCAAGCCCAAGGGGGCGGCCTCCACGCATCGCGCTGTTTGCCAGGCTCTCTACAATTTCGAGTTTGCCGCCGCCGCCGCGGCGATGTGCAATATGGATACCATAGGCGCCATGCTGGAGCGCGGCTATGAGCCAACCTCACTGTTGGCTGTGCCCCTGTTCCATGTGAGCGGCTGTCATGCCCAGTTTCTTGCCAGTCTGCGCGGGGGGCGGCGCATTGTGATGATGTATAAGTGGGATGTGGAAAAGGCCCTCGAATACATTGAACAGGAGCGCATCACCACGATTGCCGCGGCGCCTTCCATGATCCTGGACCTGCTCGAGTCGCCCGCTTTTGACAAGGCGGATACCAGCAGCCTGTTTTCCATAGGAATCGGCGGCGCGGCGACCCCTCCCAGGGTCAGCGCCCTGATTCAGCAAAAAATGCCCGCCAATTTCAGTGGCACCGGTTGGGGAATGACCGAGACCAATGCCCAGGGCGCGTCGCTGACGGGTGCGGCGTTCACGGCGCGACCCGGAAGCGCGGGCCTGCCTCACCCGATAGTCGATATCCGCATCTGTGACGAGCGGGGCGCGCGACTCGCTACGGGTGAAAGTGGCGAAATCTGGGTGCGCAGTCCCTGCAATATTCGTGAATACTGGCACCGGCCCGAGGCCAATGCCGCCGAGTTTCGCGATGGCTGGTTGAAAACAGGGGATATCGGATTCCTGGACGGGGACGGATTCCTGTACCTTGCGGACCGGGCCAAGGATATGATCATTCGCGGCGGCGAGAATATATATCCGGCGGAGATCGAGAGCCAGTTGCTGGAATTGCCGGCTGTTAAGGAGATAGCCGTGTTGGGCCTGCCCCATGAGCGCTGGGGCGAGGAGGTGGCCGCCGTGGTGCATCTGCATCCCGGACAGGCCCTCGATGAGGTCGAATTACTCGATTTTGCGCGTTCGAAGCTGGCGGCTTATAAAGTGCCAGGCAGAGTCTTTTTCAGTGAGCGTCCCCTGCCGCGCAATGCCACCAACAAGATACTGAAACGGGACCTGAAGGCAAGTTTGCTCGCGGGGCTGTAATTGCGTTCACAGCACCGTGTGCAGTGCATCCAGCAACGCGTTCGGCGCCTCCACCATCAGGGTGTGACCCGCGCCTTCCAGTACTCTGACATCGGGGGAGGGCAGCGCTGAGCGCAGAGGCCCGGTAGCCCTTACCGGGGTCAGTCGGTCTTCCCGGCCGAGCACCATCAGCACCGGACACTTTATCGCGGACGCGCGCTCCAGACCGGCCTGGTAGTTGTTGCAGGCACTCATATCCGAGTGCAGTACCCCGGGCCGGCAACGCTCAAGCAGCCGCAGGGTACTGCCCACCATCCACATACCCGGGTTGATGTTGCCGCCGTACTGGTGGCGTTTGCTGTAACCCCACTGGGTGAGCATATCGAATGCGGCGTGATCGTTGTCCGCGGCGGCGTCCAGTATGGCCTGGGAGACCGGCATCGGTGCGGTCCCCGCCACCAGGGCGATTGCGCGTACCCGGGTGGGGTGGCGCGCGGCGCAATCCAGCGCGACCAGACTGCCCAGGCTGTGCCCTGCGATGGCGGCCCGGGGAATCTGGAGCACGTCGAGCAGCTGTACCAGCCAATCACTTGATTCCTCGATTGATGTCAGCGCCGCGCCCGCTGAGCGCCCGTGTCCGGGCAGGTCAACGGCAATCACGTTGCGCCCATGGCGCGCGAAATAGCGGCAGCTTTGGGTCCATACCGTGTGGTCCATACCGGCGCCGTGTACAAACACCACGCTGTCTTTCTGCGGATCGATCTCCCGGTTGTTGGTATAGCAATAAGTGAGTGCGCCGGTGACGTTGATATTCATGGTGCCGCCTCCGCATCGACCACTTTCTGTGCCGCCCGCAGACCCTGCTGAAGATCGGCGATCAGGTCGTCGACATCCTCCAGCCCGATGGAAAGCCGAATACTGCCGGTGGAAATCCCACCCGCGGCGAGGGCCGCCTCGTCCATGCGATGGTGAGTGGTGCTCGCGGGATGAATGACCAGCGATTTTGCCTCGCCCACGCTGGCGAGGTGGCCGAACAGGCTCAAGGCATCGACCAGCGCCACCCCGGCACTGCGCCCACCCTTGAGCTCAAAGCTGAAAACAGCGCCGCAACCGCGCGGCAGCAACTCCCGGGCCAGGGGCTGGTCCGGGTGGTGCTCCAGTTCGGGATAGGCCACCGCGGCCACCATTTCATGACACTGGAGAAAGGCGACGATCTTGCGCGTATTGTCCACGTGGCGTTGCATGCGCAATCCCAGTGTTTCAATACCCTGCAGGATATGGAACGCGGTGGTCGGGCTCATGCAGGCGCCGAAGTCCCGCATGCCCTCTGTTCGCGCCCGGGAGATAAAGGCCGCCGGGCCGTATTCCTCGCTGAAAACCAGGTTGTGAAATCCGCGGTAGGGTTCTGTGAGCGTGGGGAATTTCCCCGAGGCGTCCCAGTCGAATTTGCCGCCATCCACCAGCAGACCCCCGATGACGATACCGTGGCCGCTGAGAAACTTTGTCGCGGAGTGCAGCACGAGATCCGCTCCCAGTTTCAGTGGCTGCATCAGGTAGGGCGTGGTGAAAGTGGAATCCACCAGCAGCGGCAGTCCCGCCTCGTGTGCAATCGCGGCCACGCGGGGAATATCCAGAACATCCAGGCGCGGATTGCCCAGGGTTTCGGCATACAGCAGCCTTGTGTTGTCCCTGATCGCGGCGCGAAAGGCCTGTGGGTCGCGGGTATCCACGAACGTGGTTTCAATTCCGAAGCGGGGCAGGGTGTAGGCCAGCAGGTTGTGACTGCCGCCGTACAGCGCGCTGGCCGCGACAATGTGGGAGCCCGCACCCATGAGGGTGGTGATGGCCAGGTGCAGGGCGGCCTGGCCGCTGGCGGTGGCGATAGCGCCGACGCCACCTTCGAGGGCGGCAATGCGCTCTTCGAGTACGGCGTTGGTTGGATTGCTCAGGCGTGAATATACATGCCCGGGGCGCTCCAGGTTGAACAGTGATGCGGCCTGGTCCGAATCGGCAAGGCGAAACGAGGCGGTCTGGTAGATGGGGGTCGCATGGGCGCCGGTAGCGGGGTCAGCCTGGGCTCCGGCATGCAGCGCGAGGGTGTCGAGGCCGGGATATTTTGGGCCTGCCATAGTGGTCTCCTGTCTAGTTCCCGAGAGTGCTTTGTTCGCGCCTGCGTCCAGGGCAACGCGCCGGTTCGCCCTTGCAGCGCCATTTGGGGCGCAGTCCGGTCAAAACCTGGGCACTTTGTTGAATTCATCATATGAATAGTAAAAATACTTACCATTTATTTCAGTTATGTAGCTCTGGTCACTACTATACGCCCCAGTTGACCGATTGGCGCCATTGTCTGGTGGCCGGCGCCGGTCGTCTTATCGATCTCACCAATGAACGCTATGAGGTTTCACCATGTCACAATTCCAGCAAGATCTTGACGCTATCGCCAGTTTGCGCGCCCGCCAGGGCGGTACCTGGGACGATATCAATCCGGAATACGCCGCCCGCATGAAGGCGCAGAACCGATTCAGGACGGGTCTTGATATTGCTCGCTACACAGCGGCTATTATGCGCAAGGACATGGCGGAATACGATGCCGACAGCAGCAAATACACCCAGTCACTGGGGTGCTGGCACGGTTTTATCGGCCAGCAGAAACTTATTTCCATCAAAAAGCATTTTGATAGCACCGACAAGCGCTACCTCTACCTGTCAGGCTGGATGATAGCGGCGCTGCGCTCTGAGTTCGGCCCGCTGCCCGACCAGTCAATGCACGAAAAAACCTCGGTGCCCGCCCTGATCGAAGAGCTCTACACTTTCCTGCGCCAGGCCGATGCCCGCGAATTGGGCGGCCTGTTCCGCGAACTGGACGCCGCGCGCACCGCCGGTGACCAGGTGGCCGCCAAGGCCGTCCAGAACAAGATCGACACCTTCCAGACGCACGTGGTACCCATCATCGCCGACATCGACGCGGGCTTTGGTAACGCCGAAGCGACCTACCTGCTCGCCAAGAAGATGATCGAAGCCGGCGCCTGCGCTATCCAGCTTGAAAACCAGGTATCCGACGAGAAGCAGTGCGGTCACCAGGACGGCAAGGTAACGGTTCCCCACGAGGACTTCCTGGCCAAGATCCGCGCAGTGCGTTACGCGTTTCTGGAGCTGGGCGTTGACGAAGGCGTTATCGTAGCCCGTACCGACTCCCTGGGTGCTGGCCTGACCAAGCAGATCGCCGTGACGCACGCTGTGGGCGACCTGGGCGACCAGTACAACAGCTTCCTCGACCTGGAAGAGTTGGATCACGCCGAAATGTCTCACGGTGATGTGCTGATCAATTACCACGGCAAACTGGTTCGCCCCAAGCGCTTGCCCTCCAACCTTTACCAGTTCCGCAAAGGCACAGGTGAAGACCGCTGTGTACTCGACAGCATCACCAGTCTGCAAAATGGCGCCGATCTGCTCTGGATCGAAACCGAGAAGCCCCATATTGGCCAGATCGGCGGCATGGTAAAGCGTATCCGCGAAGTGATCCCGAATGCCAAACTGGTTTACAACAATTCGCCGTCTTTCAACTGGACGCTCAATTTCCGCCAGCAGGTATTCGATGCCTGGAGCAAGGAAGGCAAGGACGTATCCGCCTATGATCGCGACAAATTGATGAGCGTTGATTACGACGGCAGCGAGCTGGCCGACGAAGCCGATAACTGGATTCGTACTTTCCAGGCCGACTCCTCGCGAGAGGCAGGTATTTTCCACCACCTCATTACCTTGCCTACCTACCACACCGCGGCACTGTCTACCGACAACCTGGCCAAGGAGTACTTCGGCGAGCAGGGAATGCTGGGCTATGTAAAAGGCGTACAGCGCCAGGAAATCCGGCAGGGCATCGCCTGTGTCAAGCACCAGAACATGGCTGGTTCCGACATCGGTGACGACCACAAGGAATACTTTGCCGGTGAGGCCGCGCTCAAGGCGGGCGGTACGGACAATACCATGAACCAGTTTGGTTGAGTCGGTGATGGGTCTGCGGTAGCTCAGGGCTACCTTCTTGAAAAAGGGCGGGTTGATACCCGCCTTTTTTTTACTCTTTGAAATCGCTCGGCAAAGTTAACCATGCCAACGCCAGCGTGGAGGCCGGCCTCGCCGTGTCTTTATTCAAGAAAAGCCGCTTCCGCCACCATGGGGCGGGCAGGGTCGCTGATCCAGACGTTCCAATTCGGAATTAGTGTGCTACATTTCCAGGACTGTACACAATAATAAACGTTTTCAATTTCTGGAATTTACTATGCGTTGGGACGATATTGACAAGCAGGTTTGCTCGGTGGCCCGCGCGCTGTCCATTGTGGGTGAACGCTGGACCATGCTGATAATACGGGATGCCTTTCTCGGTACCCGCCGCTTTGACCAGTTCCAGTCCAATCTTGGTATCACCCGTCACCGGCTTTCCGAACGCCTGGGTAAGCTGGTAGAGCAGGGCGTGCTGGTGAAGGTTCCCTATCACCACCGGCCTGTGCGGTATGAATATCGACTCACTCGCAAGGGCCTGGGGCTCTACCCGGTGCTGATGAGCCTCGCCCGCTGGGGCGATGAATGGATGGACAAGGGCGAGGGCGCCCCGCTGGAGTACGTACACCAGAAATGCGGCCAGCTCATCCGTCCCATGCTCACCTGTAGCGAGTGCGGGGAGCCGCTGCGCCCGGAGGAGGTCAAGCCGCGGCTCGGTCCCGCCCTGCACAAGTTGGTTGCCGAACTGGGGGAGGAGGGTGGTTCGCACCCGGACATCCCGCCACTGCTCAGGCGTTCAATGTAGCGAGGCTGCCGCCGGCGATTATTTGGCCGCGGCGAGTGCCTGCTCGATATCCGCCAGAATATCGTCGATATGCTCGATACCGATCGACAACCTCACCATGTCTTCGCTGACACCTGCAGAGGCCAGCTCCTGCGCATTGAGCTGGCGATGGGTGGTGCTCGCGGGATGGCAGGCCAGTGACTTGGCATCGCCAATATTCACCAGTCGCAGGATCAGCTGCAGGGCGTCGATAAAGCGCCCACCGGCCTCGCTGCCACCCTCGATACCGAAGCTGAGGATTCCCGCGGCCTTGCCGTCACAGAAGTGTTTGCAGTTGGCCCGATATGGGCTGTCCTTCAAGCCCGCGTAGTTCACCCATTTGACCTGCGGGTGCTTGCTCAGGTATTTCGCCACTTTTTTGGCGTTCTTGCAGTGACGCTCCATGCGCAGGCTCAGGGTTTCCAGCCCCTGCATGATGAGGAAGGCACTGTGCGCAGACAGGCAGGCGCCGGTATTGCGCAGTGGCACGACGCGACAGCGACCAATGTAGGCGGCGGCGCCCATGGCCTCGGTGTAGACCACGCCGTGGTATGAGGGATCGGGGGTGTTCATGATCGGGAAACGATCCGCGTGGGCGGCCCAGTCGAATCTGCCGGAGTCGACAATGGCACCGCCGATGGTCGTGCCGTGGCCACCGATGTACTTGGTAAGGGAATGCACGGCGATATCGGCGCCGAAGTCGAACACCCTGCACAGCACCGGGGTGGCGACCGTGTTGTCGACAATCAGTGGAACTCCTGCGCTGTGGGCGATGTTGGCCCATTTTTCTATATCCACGATATTCCCTGCCGGGTTGCCGATGGATTCGCAGAACAGCGCCTTGGTGTTTTTATCGATGAGTGAAGCCGCTTTTTCGAAATCGTCCGCCCGGGCGAAGCGCACCTCGATACCCTGGCGGGGAAAGGTGTGGGCGAACAGGTTGTAGGTGCCGCCGTAAAGCTGGGTGGTGCTGACGATGTTGCTGCCCACCTCGGCGATGGCCTCAATGGCGTAGCGGATGGCGGCCATGCCGGAACCGAGGGCCAGTGCGCCCACACCGCCTTCGAGCTCGGTGAGGCGCTGCTCCAGTACCGCATTGGTCGGGTTCATGATGCGGCTGTAGATATTTCCCGGCACCGCCAGGTTGAACAGATCGGCACCGTGCTGGGTATTGTCGAAGGTGTAGGATGTGGTCTGGTAAATGGGCGTGGTCGCGGCGTGACTGCCGGGATCGCCCGAATATCCCGCGTGCAGGGCAATAGTTTCCGGTTTCATAACGGGTCTCGCTTCTAGTGGGCCAGGCTGTCGTGCTGGCGGGGAGTGCTGAGCTTACCAAACGAGGCGGTGCTGGCAAGCGCGGGCCTCTACCTTCGCGACCGCCTGCCGGTCCCGGCGCCAACTGCGCGCTGTCGCGGCTCAATCACGCAGTGTATCCAGTTGCTCGCACAGGGCTTGCGCTCCCTGCAACACCCGGGCTGTCGGTCGCTCCAGCAGATCGGGATCTACAAAAAACAGGCCGCCATCGCGCACTGCCGGCAACGCGGGGTAGCGCCGCCAGTCGTCCAGCCACTGCGGGCGCTGTTCGCGTGTGCCGCTGGCGATGATTGCCTGCGGCGCCAGCGCCAGCACCGATTCGACGTTCACGCGGGGCGCGAGCGTGGCAACATCGGCGAATATATTGCGGCCCCCGCACAGCTCGATGACCTGACTGATCAGGTGATCGCCATTGATCGTCTGCAGCGGATCGTTCCAGATTTCGTACATGACCAGCAGCGGTGCCGCCGTTTGATAACGACTGCGCAAAGTGGCCAGTGCCTGCTCGACGCGCTGCGCCTCCGCTTCGCTGACTGACGCTGTGCCGGCGAGAACGCCGAGCGCGCGAATATCCCGGGGGATATCTTCCAGCCGGCGCGGCTCACTGACGAACACCGGAATACCCAGTACTTCCAGTTTGCCCAGGGTGGCCTCGCCGTTACCGGAGCCCCACATCACGATCAGGTCGGGTTGTGCACTGGCAATTGCCTCGAGACTGTAGGCGTTGAAACTACCCACCCGCCTTACTTCGCGTGCCTGCGGCGGGTAGTCGCTGGAACTCACGGTGCCTACCAGGGCCGCTCCAGCACCGGCACTGAACAGGTTTTCCACGCTGTGCGGAGCCAGGGTCACGATGCGGCGGGCCGGGGCGTCCAGGCTCACTGTGCGCCCAGTGAAATCCACGACACTGACCGCCTGAGCGTAAGCCGGTACCGGCAGCAGAACCGCCGACATTAGAGCCAGTAGCAGACGAGCTTTGAGCAATGCGTCCATCATCGTATCAGCGGTTGATTATCAGCGGCTGGTCGCGATGGGGATGCCGCTGGACCAGGACCTCAATGTTGAACACCTCCCGCAGTATCTGCTCCGAGAAGACAGTACCGGGAGAGCCCAACGCCGCCAGGCGCCCGTCGCGCAGTATGGCGATCGAGTCGGCGAGTCCGGCCACCAGGTTCAGGTCGTGAATCGCCAGCACCACGGCGCAGCCGCCCGCGGCCAGGTGGCGCACCGCGTCCAGCACCAGTTGCTGGTGTGACAGGTCCAGGGCGGTGGAGGGTTCGTCCAGTAACAGCAGTCCGCCGGATCCCGCGTCCCATATCTGGCAGAACACCCGTGCCAGTTGCACCCGCTGTTTTTCACCGCCGGACAGGCGTGTGTAGAGTCGCTGTCGCAGCTGTGAGATATCGGTGGCGGCCAGGACCTCGCGCAGAATCGACTCGTCGGTGGACAGTCCCGTATCGTGGGGCATCCTGCCCAGTCCCACCACTTCTTCCACCGTGTAGGGAAAGTTGAGCAGCGACATTTGCGGCAGATATGCGAAGCGGCGCGCCAGTTGGCGGCGCGGCCAATCGGCACGGGATTTGCCGTTCAACAGCAAGGCGCCGGACGCGAGCGGTATATCGCCGGCAATCAGGCGCAGCAGGGAAGACTTGCCGGCGCCGTTGGGGCCGACCAGTCCGAGTACCTTGCCCGGCTCCAGCGCCAGACTGATGTGTTCCAGCAGCGGCGAACCCCACGGGGCGGCGCTGGCATTGTCCAACTGCAACACGGTCACGGCTGTTTCCCGTTCATGACTGTTTCCCGTTCATGACTGTTTCCCGCTCATGACTGCATCCCGTAATGGTGCCGCTGGCGCAGCAGGGAGATGAAAAACGGTATTCCAATGATGGCGGTGATGATTCCCACGGGAAGTTCCGTGGGCGCCAGCACGATACGCGACAGGGTGTCCGCCACTACCAGCAGGGTAGCGCCGGCCAGCGCGGAAGCCGGTAGCAGTGTCCGATGGTCGGGACCTGTCAGCATGCGCACGATATGCGGCACCACCAGACCCACGAAGGCAATGGTTCCCACCAGCGCCACCGAGGTACCGACGCCTACCGCGACCCAGATGATAAGCGCGATCTTTGCCCGGTCCACGTCGATGCCCAGGTGGCGCGCTTCCGACTCGCCCAGTAGCAGGGCGTTGAGAGTGCCAGAGTAACGCGGCAGGGCGAGCAACACAGCGGCCCCCACCAGTGTCGCAAGCAGTAGGCGGGGGTAGTTGGCGCCGTCCATGCCGCCCATTTTCCAGAGCGAGATACGGCGCAGCATGTCGTTATCGGCATGGAATTCCAGCAGGCTGCCCAGGGCTCCGGCCAGCGCGGTGATGGCGATTCCTGCCAGTAACATCGTCGCTACCGAGGTGCCAGTGGCCGAAGTCGCCAGACGGTAGACAAATACCACGGCCACCGCGCCGCCGGCAAAGGCCCCCGCGGAGACCGCGGTGAGTGCGGTGTAGCCGTCCAGCAGGCTCGCCCCGAGGACAATCACCAGGGCGGCGCCCAGGGAGGCGCCGGCGGTGACGCCGATGAGCGAGGGGTCGGCCAGCGGGTTGCGAAAGAGTCCCTGCATGGCGGCGCCGCTCATGCCGAGAATGGCGCCCATCAGCGCCGCCAGCAGTACCCGTGGCAGGCGTATCTGGCCGACGATCAGCGCGGCCTGGTCGGGCGCATACCCGCCCAGCGTGGTTTTCAGGCCGGCGATGACCTCGGCTATATCGAGGCTTACCGCCCCGCAGGCCAGACCCAGCAGGACGGCAACTGGCAGCGCGACAAGCAGGCCGGCGAGCAGAAGGCGCGCGCGCCGCCGCCGCGGAAGTTCACGCCGCCTAATAGTCGACGCCCTTGCGCGCCTTGATCCCGGCGCGATACGCGTGCTTGATCTCTTTCACCTCTGAGACGGTGTCCATGATGTCCTGCAGCGCCTTGCCACCGCCGCGGCCGGTGACGACAACGCTTTGTGCAGGGGGTCGGTCGCGGATGGTCGAGATGATCTCTTCCTCGGGAAGATATTTAAAGGCGAGCATGTAGGTGAGTTCATCCAGCACTACGAGATCCAGGCTGGCGTCCTGCAGCATGGGTTTGGCCACCGCCCATGTCCGCTCGGCGGCGGCGATGTCGGCGCTGCGGTCCTGGGTGTCCCAGGTAAACCCGGTCCCCATCTGGTAAAACGCTACCTGTGGGCACTGTTCCCTTAGATAGATTTCCTCACCGGACAACTGCTCGCCCTTGATAAACTGGACAACACCCACCTTTTGACCGTATCCCAGGGCACGCATCACCATGCCGAAGGCGGAGCTGGATTTGCCCTTGCCGTCGCCGGTCAACAGGATGGCGACGCCGCGCTCAAGATCGGCGGCCTGAATCGCCGCGTCCACGTTGGCCTTCTGTTTCTGCATGGCGGCCTTGTGGCGCGTGTCTTTGCTGGTCTTGTCCATAGTTGCGATCCTAGAAAGAGTATCTCACCCCGGCATAACCGGCGGCCCCGCTGGTATTGTAGGTGGGAACTTCCTCGTAGTCCTCGTCCAGCGCATTTTCCAGGCGGCCGTAAAACTGCAGGGCGGCTGTCAGGCTGTAGCTCGCGTTCAGTTCCAGTACCTGGTAATCGTCAAGATTGCTGCCGTCGATGTCCTGGGCGTCCTCGGAGAGACGCCATGCAGCGCCCAGTACCAGGTCGCCGTTCAACACGTTCCAGTTCAGGCCCAGGTTGGCGAGCCGTTCCGGCCGGTAGGGTCGGCTTTCACCGGTGCTGGTGCGGGTATTATTGAAAGTGTAGTTGGCGCTGAGGGACACGGTGGCCAGCAACGGCCAGTCGGCAACCAGTTCCACACCGTCGGAATCGGTATCGCCGTTGCGCTGCAGGTAACCGGAATTGGCGGCCAGATCGTAGTAGATCTCATCGTCGATATGCTGGTCGAAGTACGTCGCCTCCAGGTACAGTCCGGAGGCAGCCAGCCAGGAGATGCCCAGGTCGTAACCCTTGCTCTGTTCTTCTTTGAGCGTGGTGTCAGAAGCCGGCGGGAAGGCGTAGGGGCCATTGTTATAGGCGACTTCATACAGGCTGGGTGCGCGGAAGCCGGTGCCGTAGGCTCCCCTGAGTTTGATCTCGCCGTTCGCCACGGCAAACAGGTAGGCACCGCTGACCCGATAGGAGGTGTGGGTGCCGAAATCGTCATTGTCGTCGTAGCGACTGCCGGCGGTCACGAACAGGCGCTCGCCAAAGTCGCCCTGGTACTCAAAATAGTAACCGTTCTGGTCGCGGCTGGTGTCGGTGCCGCCGTCATCCAGGGATTCTGATTCGAGGTCGGCGCCGTATACCAGGCGCGTGCTGTCATTGGCGCGGTAGCTGCCAAGATAGCTGGTGCGCGCCAGGTTCCCTTTCGCCCTGAAACTGGGCTGGCCTTCGGAATAGAATTTGTGGTCGGTATCGTTGCCGTTATAGGAAAGCTGGTGACTGAAGCGGCCCGCTTCGTAATCGGCCGCCACGCGCCAGGCCTGTTGCTCATAATTGTCGCGGCAGCGGTCCGTCGGCTCGAACGTGTCTACGGTGTAACAGTTGTCGTAGCGGTTCTTGCCCTCTACATCGCGACCGACCAGGCTCAAGCGGAGATTCTCGGTCGCGTTATAACCCACTCTCGCGTTCGCGGTGCTGTTCTTGTAGCCGTCATCGTCGCGCAAAACCGTGTCGGTGGTACGGGCGTTGAAACCATCGACCTGGTAGTCCGCGCCGGACAGATTGAAGTCCACGGTGTCGTTACCGCCACCCACATTGCCGGAGAACTGCTGGCTGTCATAGCGGCCGCCTTCTGCGCTGATCTCGCCGCCGAAGCCTTCTTTGGGAGCGATAGTGGAGATGTTGACCACGCCACCGGCGTCGGCGCCGTACATCAGGCCCTGGGGTCCGCGCAGAATTTCCACTCGCTGCACGCCCGAGCTGAGTATCTGTTCGAAGCGTGGGCTGACCTGCGGTCCCGAGGTATCTGAAATATCGATGCCATCGAGCAGCACCAGTGTTCGATAACCTTCCTCACCGCGGATGCGCAGGGACGCGGCACTGCCGGCACCGCCGGTGTTGGTGACGGAGACACCGGGCTGGGTGCGCAGCACATCGTACAGGGAGGCGAATCCCAACTGACTGATATCTTCCTGGGTGACAACCGAAATCGATGTTCCCACGGCCCGCAGTGGCATGGGTACCCTGGAGGAGGTGACTACCACCTCTTCCAGGGAGTTCGTGGCCAAAGCCGACTGGGCGGCCCCCAGGGCGATGACCAACAGTGCCGGGCTCAAGCGCTTGCGCGCGAGACCGGGCGCGGGAACCGGCCGCGACAAAGGCGCGGTATCAGGTGAAGTGGTGGAAGTAATCATTAATGTGTCCTCAAAAGCCTTCTAAAGGTGGCGAATGAGGGAGGAATCCGGGAAACGCCGTGCCGCTGGGCACAGGGCAACCTTTGGTGAAGCCCTCCGCTCCATCGTTGCATATCGCCAGGCAGGTATCGGGCTCACAGTCGGGGACTGTATACCGTTGCGGGGGCAGCGGTGGATTGGCCGGGGCCTACCACACTTCCCATTTAACCCACCCAGCGATTATCGCGAACGACGCTGCAATAACCGCGGTGGGCACCTGGTTCGGGCGCAGACTCTAGGGGCTGCCCCACCCTTTGTCAAATCCCCGAGAGCGAGAGCGGTGGCCTCTTGTGCGCGCTTTATCCCGGAAAATTCGTATTGACCCGACTGTCTGTCGTAGAATTGTTGCGGTATTATCACCGGGAAGCAGATGTTTTGACGATCACCGCACAAATGCGAGCCCAGGTAGCCAGTCTGCTGGGCAGGGAGCCGCGTGGGCTTGAAGCCGTTGCGCTGACAGCGGCCGATGGCAGTCCGATGGTGATTCGTGTGGCTTCGCTGGTAGACGATACGCCATTTCCCACGCTTTTCTGGCTGGTGGACGCTGCGCTCAATTACCGGATCGATCAGGCTGAGGCCGGAGGACTGATCAAGCAGTTTCAGGCCAGGATAAATGGTGAACCAGAACTGCAGCGTCGGATGCGCGACGACCATCTGGCACATATAGCGCTGCGCGCGGGTTATATATCCCCGGCAGTCAGCCAGCGCATGCAAGAGCTGGGGTACGGGCAGGTGCTCGACCACAAAGGCATTGGTGGCATCGCGGACTACAAGCGTATTCGCTGCCTCCACACCTGGTACGCCGCTCACCTGATCGTTCCCAACACTATCGGCGAAATGCTGGACCTTTGGTGGCGGGAGAGGGCCGCGTAGGAACGCGCTACGCCAAACGACGTAGACGGCCGGTCGGTTCCGCCAGCGCCTCTTGGGCTCGTGAGGTTAACCTGGGCACCTCAACTGCTCAGGCGGCAGGCAGTGCAACAGGAATGACAACAGGCAGTACAACAGTTATTACAACAGGGAGATTCTGAATGGGTATTGGAAGATCGGTGGCTTTTGCTCTTGCTGTCGCAAGCATGGCGGCGTTGGCAGGCTGTGGTGAAGGTCCATCTGCACCACCGGATGCCGAGGCGGCCAGTCGCAATTTACAACCTGCAGACCCCGCCCTTGCCGCGATTTACCAGCGCAGCTGCGCGAGCTGCCATACGGTAGCGGCAACCGGTGCGCCGCTCACGGGTGACGAGGGCGCGTGGTCCCCGCGCATGGACAAGGGCATGGATACCTTGCTGGACAGCGTGGTCAACGGCTTCGGCGGAATGCCGCCTTTTGGCCTCTGCATGGATTGCGATGCCGCGCAGTTTGAAGCCCTGATTCTGTTCATGGCGAGCGGGGAACCCAACGGTGCTTAATCGCAGGGGGATGCTCACCGCACTGGTGGCCGCCGCGCTGGGTGCCGGCGTTGGAACAGCGCCGGCGACGGCGACCGTGACAACACCAGGCCAGGGAGCAAAACGCCGTTTGCCCTGGCGCAACTGGTCGGGCTCGCAGCAGAGCCTGCCAGCAGCGCGGGTCGCGCCTGCCTCGGTGGCAGAGTTACAGGAACTGATCGCCGGCGCTAACGGCGTGGTCCGGGCGGTCGGTGCGGGGCATTCGTTCATGCCGCTGGTACCAACCGACGACACAATCGTGTCACTGTCGCGGCTGAGCGGCGTGGTGAACCACGACCCACGGACCCTGCAGGCGACCCTTTGGGCTGGCAGCCGTCTCGGTGACATCGGCGAACCCCTGGAAGAGCTCGGTCAGGCGCTGGTCAATATGCCGGATATCGACGAGCAGGCTCTCGCGGGCTGCCTGGCTACTGCCACCCACGGTACCGGCGTGGACATCGGTTGCATGTCGACCTTTATAGAGGGCCTGCAGCTGGTGGATGCGCGCGGGCAGTTGGTCGACTGCGATGCCCAGCGCAACTCCCAACTGTTCGATGCGGCCAGGGTGTCGCTTGGTGCACTGGGTATCATCACCCAGGTGAGGTTGCAGAACGTGGCACCCTATCGCCTGCGGCGCGAGACTGTGTGGCGGGACTTCGATGAAATCCTGGATATCGCGGACAGCGAGGCTGACAAGCACCGCAACTTTGAGTTCTATTACATACCGTTTTCCGGCATGGGCTTCACCGACAGCCACGATATCAGCACTGAACCGGTCAGCTCCACCGAAAAGATTGACGGCAACGAAGGGGTCCGCGACCTGCAACTGGCGCGGGACTGGCTGGAGTGGTCGCCGCGCCTGCGCGAACTGGTGCTCGGCTCATATATGAAAACCCTCGGCGATGAGATTACTGTAGAAAATTCCTGGAAGAACTACACCAGCGAACGCAACGTGCGGTTCAATGAAATGGAGTACCACCTGCCGCGGGAGAACGGTTTGCAGGCCTTGCGGGAAGTGCGCACCGCCCTGGAAACACAGCATCCCGAAGTGTTCTTTCCCATAGAAGTGCGGTATGTGAAGGCCGATGACATCTGGCTCAGCCCCTTCTATCAGCGCGACTGCTGCTCGATCGCGGTTCACCGCTACTTTGAGGAAGACTTCAAACCTTACTTTCGCACGATAGAGCCCATATTTCGCAAGTACAACGGGCGCCCCCACTGGGGCAAACTCAATACCCTGACGCAACAGGATTTTCGCAAACTCTATCCACGCTGGGATGATTTCGCAGCCGTGCGCCGCGAGATGGATCCGCAGGGCCGTTTTCTCAACCCCTATCTCGCCAGCCTGTTCGGCGCAGGCCGAGGCAAATCATGAAGCGCAGATCACTGATCATGGGCGGCGCGGCGGCACTGGGCCTGGGCTGGCTGTTGCGCCCGGGTGAGCGAGGTGCCGACCACAGTCCCTATTTTCAGCAGCTCAGTGCCGCGCTGGAGTCGGCTAACCTGGCAAAGCCCTCCCTGGTGATTGATCGCAGCCGTTTGCTGGAGAATATCCAGACACTGCGCAAGCATCTCGAGGGCCGATTCGAGTACCGCATTGTCGCGAAATCGCTGCCGTCACTGCCGCTGTTGGGCACCGTGATGGAGGCTTCTGGCAGCAATCGGCTGATGCTGTTCCACCAGCCCTTTATCAATCAGGTAGTTTTGCGCTACCCCGGCGCGGACATTTTGCTGGGCAAACCCATGCCGGTTGCCGCTGCCCATAATTTTTACCGCCAGTTTCCCGGCGGCGCTTTCGACCCGCAACGCCAGCTGCGTTGGTTGCTCGATACACCTGAAAGGGCAGCCCAGTACGATAAGCTTGCCCGTGAACTGGGGCAGCAGATGCCCGTGTGCATCGAGCTGGATGTGGGCCTGCATCGGGGCGGGGTTACAAATGACGCCCAGCTGGTGGCGATGCTGGACCTGATTACGCGTTCGGAGTATCTGTCCTTTGGCGGTTTTATGGGCTATGAACCGCATATCGTAAAGGTGCCGATAGGCAGCGCTGAAACCTATCGCGACCGCGCGATGACGGTGTACGAGCATTATATCGAGGTGGCAAAGGCCCACCTCGGTGCGCTGTGGCCTGAAGATGTCGTGCTCAACGCGGGGGGCAGTCCCACCTACGAGATGTACGACGAGGGCAGTTATCCCGTTAACGAACTGGCGGCGGGCTCCTGCCTGGTCAAACCTACCGATTTTGATCTACCTACCCTGGCGGATCATGTGCCCGCCTGCTATATCGCCACGCCCGTGTTAAAAGCCCTGGACACCCTGCAGATTCCGGGCATTGATCTGGGCGCCGTGCAGTCGATCTGGGACCCGAATCGCGCCCGCACCTTTTTTACCTATGGCGGCTACTGGAAGGCGCGCCCCGAGTCGCCTGAAGGCCTGGTCAATAACAGCCTGTATGGCCGCTCCACCAACCAGGAAATGCTCAACGGCTCGCGGCGGATTCACCTCGAGGTTGACGATTGGGTTTTCCTGCGTCCCACCCAGAGCGAATTTGTTTTCCTGCAGTTCGGTGATATCGCCGTATACGATAAAGGCGCCATCGTGGAGCGCTGGCCTGTATTCAGGGAGCAAGCCGCCTGAGGCGTGATTTCCCGTTATGAATTACCAGGTACCCGTTGGCGTATTCGAATCGGAACTGGTTGTGAAGAAGAGCCGTTTCATTGCCCGCGTGGTCCCTGTCTGCAGTCGTGAAGACGTCAATATCGCTGTGAGCGCTGCGCGTGCCGACTATCCGGATGCCCGCCATCACTGCTGGGCTTATCTGCTGGGCAGACCTGCCGATGCCATGACCGCCGGTATGAGTGACGACGGCGAGCCCGCGGGCACGGCGGGCAGACCTATTCTCAACGTATTGCAACACGGTGTAATTGGCGATGTGCTGGTTGTGGTCACGCGTTATTTTGGTGGCATCAAGCTCGGGGCGGGAGGGCTGGTCAGGGCTTACGGCGGCGCGGCCCAGCAGGCCCTTGAGCAGGCGCCTCGCGTGTTGTGCAGGGCAATGACGCCCTGCAGTATCAAGGCCGATTTCAGCGCGGAGCAGAACTTGCGGTATGAACTTGCCGCCCTTGAGGCAGATGTACTGGGAGTGACCTACGGTGAAGGTGTCGAACTGGCGGTATCGCTGCCAGTGGAACAACTGCAAAGCCTGAAAACCCTGTGCGGCGCCCGCGGTTATCTGCTCTCAACAGGCACCCGCGAAGCGGGGTAGGTGACGCCTGGCGCATGCACTCGCGGCGCCTTGTGTTTGCCTGTTATTATTCCAGCACACACAAACAGGAGCGCCGGCATGATCGTAGAGCAGATATGGACAGGAAACGCCTACCGCAACTTCAATTATCTCATCGCCTGCGAGGAGACCGGCGAAGCCCTGGCGGTGGATCCCCTGGATCATGAGAAATGCCTCGCCCGGGCGCGCGAGTTGGGCTGGGAGATCACCCAGGTGCTGAATACCCATGAACACCCGGACCATACCGGCGGCAACGGTGCGGTGATTGCGGCTACCGGCGCGCGCTTGCTGGCCCATGTCAACGCCCGGGATTCGATCCCGGGTATCGACCGGGGCCTCCAGGCTGGCGATGTTATCAGGGTAGGGAAGACCGTCGAACTCGAAGCGCTGGATACGCCGGGACACACGATGTGCCATATCTGCGTGTTGTCCCACACGGAAACTCCCGCGCTGTTTTGTGGTGACACCCTGTTTAACGCGGGCGCCGGCAACTGCCACCACGGCGGTCATCCCCGGCAGCTGTATTCAACCTTCGCGGAGCAACTGGCCCAGTTGCCGGAAAACACGCTGATATATCCGGGCCACGACTACCTGGCCAATAACCTGGCCTTCACCCTTGATCGGGAGCCTGACAACGAGCGCGCCGCCAGCTTGCTGGAGCAAGCGCAGAAACAGGATCCCAATCAGGCCCTGGTATCCAATATGGGATTGGAGCGCCAGATAAACACCTTTATGCGCCTGGACAGCCCGACCGTGATGGCGAGACTGCGCGACGCATTCCCCGACCTGCCCGAACAGCCCGACGCCGCGACAGTGTTCATGAAATTGCGGGAGCTGCGCAACAATTGGTAGCCCACCTGGCGCTACAGCCACCGCTTGCGCTTGAAAATATAGATCAGCAGCAGGGCGGTTGTAGCCATGGCGCCCAGCGCAAAGAAGTAACCGTGTCTCAGGTGCAGTTCCGGCATGTACTCGAAGTTCATCCCGTACAGTCCCGCCAGAAAACTCAGGGGAACGAATATTGCCGTGATGATTGTGAGAATCTTCATGGTGGTATTGAGTTCATGTGAACTTATCGAGATGTAACCCTCTACAAGGTCGCCGCAAATCTCGTAGTACATGCCGGTGAGGCTGAACAGTCGTTCGCAACGGTCCCGCAGCGCGCGCCAGCGGTGCTGGTACTGGTGTTTGCCGGTGCCCAGGTGGCGCGGCTCCTCCTGGATGATTTCCTCCACCAGACGGTGGTGGTAGTTGAAAATTCGCCGCAGTTTACGCAGTTCCGAGCGATAGCCGACAAGCTCTGCCATCACGCTGTCTGACGGCCGGGCCAGCAGGCTGTCCTCGAGTTCGCCCAGGTGATCCTCGAAGGCCAGTATTTTTTGCAGGTATCGCTCGGATGCATAATCCATGATCTGCAGGGCGATGCTGCCTGGCGTCGGCTGGGTTGAATCGTCCTGTATCTCGGCCCACAATCGGTCGATACTCAGTGATTCGCCGCGATGGATTGTGATGAGGTAGCGTTCGCCGACGAAGTGACCGATCTGCTGCGGGGTGAGTACCAGTTGTTCGTCCAGCTGGATGATGCCGCGGAACAGGATGAAGGTGTTCTCGCTGAATTCATGCACCTTTGGCGGTTGGCGCTCGCGCTCCATTTCGGTGATGGCCAGGGGGTGACAACCCAGCTCTGTTAACCGCGCCTGCATGCCGTCGGTTAAATGGCCTTCGATGTCCAGCCACAGCATGCCTTCCTGGCTGATCTGCCACTGGCTGAACAGTTCCTCGCCGCCCTCGCGGACTTTGCCATCATCGCCCAGTAATTTTGTGCGTACTATCATGTTGAGTTCCGGGTATCACGTCCAATGGTGGTGCAATACAAGCTTGCCGCCCAATACTACCGGAACCCGGGGACTTGTCACAGGAGTCGGGCGCGGGCCATGGCTGGTTGACCTCGGTAGCCTGTTCAAAGATCTGGGCCACAGTATTGGGCGCGATGTGCTTGTCAGCGGCTTCGGCCGCCGGGTGTGCAATTCGCCCGCTTCCCCGATACTTGCGAACGAATTGCACACCCGCCGTCCGAACCCTCGTTTCGTGCCATCGGCCAGAACAATGTCTCGGGTGAGCGCCGGAATGAAGGCTTCGGGTGGGAAGGCTTTTTCGTTCGCAAGTATCGGGGGAGCGGGCGAAAAAGCCTTCCCGGCCGGAGCCGATAGCGAGACCGGACCTGTATCCTTCCACCCATTACCAATGCGACCGGACTCCTTCTACCGATGCGAGTTGCCCGCCAGCACCTGCCAAAATACGCCCATCGGTGCTATATTGCCGCCTCTTTTTTAAGGGATTCTTCCCGCCAAACGCAGTAAAACGGAAATGACCATGAGTTCCTCCACAGACGATCTACGCATTCGCAGGACCCACCAGCTGATTTCACCGCAGGACCTTATCGCCGACATTCGTGTCAGCGACCGGGCTGCGGAAACCGTCGCCAAGGCCCGCCAGACCATACATCGTATACTGGCCGGGGAGGACGACCGCCTGCTGGTCATCGTCGGCCCCTGTTCCATCCACGACCCCGCCGCCGCCAGGGAGTATGCCGGCCTCCTGAGAGCCGCCGCCGACAAGCTCAGCGACGATGTTTTCGTAGTCATGCGGGTCTATTTTGAAAAACCCCGGACTACCGTGGGCTGGAAAGGCCTGATCAATGATCCCGACCTGAACAACACTTTCCAGATCACCAAGGGCCTGCACCTGGCGCGCCAGTTACTGCTCGACCTGGCCGAACTGGGCCTGCCCGCGGGCACCGAGTACCTGGACCTGATCAGTCCCCAGTACTATGCGGACCTGGTGTCCTGGGGCGCCATCGGTGCGCGCACAACGGAGAGCCAGACCCACCGTGAGCTGGCCTCGGGACTGTCCTGTCCGGTGGGTTTCAAGAACGCGACCGATGGGGATATTCAGGTGGCTGTAGACGCCATCAGGTCGGCGTCCCAGCCCCATCACTTTCTGTCGGTGACCAAGCAGGGCCACTCCGCAATTTTCCAAACCGCCGGGAACGAGGATTGCCATGTCATTCTGCGCGGGGGCAAACACCCGAATTACGACATGTTCTCTGTCGACGACGCCAGTTCCCTGTTGGCGAAGGCGGGACTGCCGGCGCGCATCATGATAGACGCCAGTCATGCCAACAGCCGCAAGATTCCAGCGCGGCAAATCAACGTGGCCAGTGATATCGCCACCCAGGTGGCCCGCGGCTGTCGCAGTATATTCGGGCTGATGCTGGAGAGTAATCTGGTGGAAGGGCGCCAGGATGTGGTGGCCGGGCAGGCGTTGACTTACGGTCAGAGCATTACGGACCCTTGCATGGATTGGGCCGACACTGAGTCACTTTTACAGGAAATGGCTACGGCGGTGCGTCTGCGTCGCGAGAGGTAAAAAATATGCACCTGGGTTTCAGCTCGATGAACACCGCGGAAGATCCGGCGCCCGCGCTGTTGGCCCGAACCCTGGAAGAGGCCGGCTTCGAGTCGCTCTGGTACGGTGAACACAGCCATATCCCTGCATCCCGCAAAACACCCTACCCGGCGGGGGGAGAGCTGCCCGCGCCGTACCGGAAGATGATGGACCCCTATGTGTCGCTGATGGCTGCCGCCGCTGCGACCACCAAACTCAAGCTCGGTACGGGCATCGCCCTGTTGATGGAGCGCGAACTTTTTTCCCAGGCCAAGACCATTGCCACCCTTGACCGCTTGTCCGCTGGAAGGGTTCTGATCGGATGCGGCGTGGGTTGGAACGAGGAGGAGTTCAGCAACGCTACCCGGCTGCCCTGGCAGCGGCGCTACCTCGCCCTGGAGGAAACCGTGCAGGCCCAGCGCGCCCTGTTCAGCGAGCCGGAGCCCGAATACCACGGCGAGCTTATTGACTTTGATCCTGTATGGTTTGATCCCAAGCCCGTTCAGGCCGGCGGGCCGCCGGTGATTTTTGGTGCCATGGGCCCGATGGGGTTGAAGCATACAGCCCGCTGGGCGGATGGCTGGATGCCGGTAGATGTGGCCCTGCCGGATATTCCGCGGGCGATTGCCGATTTTCGTCAGCTGGTGCGCGACAACGGCCGCGATCCGGATGAGGTGGAAATTACCCTGGTGGTGATGTCAGAGGTCACTGATGATCTGCTGAAGTCATACCGGGACATGGGAATCCATCGCTGCAACATTGGCGTGGGCATGCAAAACTGGGACAAGCCCGAGATCGTCATGCCCATGATCGAACAGTTCTCCAGGATAATACCGGCTCTCTAGCTCAGATCTCGCCCGCTTCCTGTTGCAGCCACAGAACAAGCAGTTTGTAGGCTATCGACAACACCACCGCGCCCACAAACAGTCCGATAATGCCCGACATGATCATGCCGCCGATAGCACCGAACAAAATAATCGGCATGGGGATGTCCAGGCCTCGCCCCATCAACAGCGGCTTGAGAAAGCTGTCGCTGGAGGCGGCAATGCTGATGTAGATGGCGAAGACGACGGCCCAGGTGCTGTCCATGGTAGAAAAGGCGTAGACGATAATCGGGAGCATCAGAATCAACAGCGGCAACTGTGCAACTGCCAGCACCAGCACCACCATGCTCCAGAGGGGTGCGCCGGGAATACCCGCGACAACCAGCCCGATCGATACCAGTATGGTCTGGATAATGGCAACGCCAACTACCCCTTGCAGTACATTGCGCACGGTGGCGACAATCATGGGAGCCCATTCACCTCCCGGCTTTAACCCCCCAATGCGCACGAAAAATCGCTTGGCGACTTCGCCACAGCTTTCGGCATAGGTCATGAGACCACCGGCGATTAGCAGCGCGACCACAAACATGACGGCGCTCATGAGACTGCCGCCGATTTTTTTCAGCACGGTGCCGCTCATTTCGGTGATCTGGTGGGAGTAACTGTGCAGAAAATTCTGCAGGTCGCTGTTGGCCTGGCTCCAGGCGGTATATAACTGCTCACCGATTACCGGCCATTCCTTTACCCTCGCCGCTGGTGGCGGGATGTGCAATTCGCCCGATTCCAGGCCCGCAGTGAGCTTCTTCAGGGCGCCCAGGCCAGCTTCGGTCGCCGACCAGGTCGGAATCGTCAGCGCCGCTATGAACGCGATCGTGACGACGGTGGCCGCCAGGCCGCGGCGCCCCCCCAGGAAAGGCTGCAGCCTTTTCACCAACGGAAACGCAGCCATGGCGATGATGCCGCCCCACAGGAAGGGAGTCGTGAAAGGCTTGATAATTTCGTAGGTGTACATCAGTAGTATGAACAGCAGGCCGATGCGCAGCGTCGACTCAATCATATTGCGGATGAACAGCGGTTCGTAGCTGGGGGACGGAGTGCGCTCTTCCATTAGTAGTACCTCTGTAGCGAGAATATGCGGTTGTTATGATCGACCTTGCTGCGCATTATGGACTTGGCAAATCCATTACGGAAGCAATTGCTCGCGATGCGCCATACGCATGTCGCCCAAGGCGGGCTGCATTACCAATAAGATGTTAAGTTATGCGGGTCGGCACATAACGGAGAATTTGCATGTCGGAGATACTGCGCGAAGCCATGGTGGCGGCCTATCAACAGTTGCAGGCAGCGGGGCTGGGTACCGGCAGTTCGGGGAATCTGTCACAGCGTTGCGGTGGCGGGATGCTGATAACGCCAACCGGGGTGGGGCCTGCGGAACTGGAGCCGTCACAAGTGGTGTCCATGTCGCTGGAGGGAGAGTGCGAATCAGGCCAGCTACTGCCTTCAAGCGAGTGGCATTTGCACGCCGCCATTTACCTGGCACGACCTGATATAAATGCGGTGGTCCACTGCCATTCCCGTCACGCTACTATCCTGGCGTGCACGCACAGGCCTCTGCCCGCTGTGCACTACATGATCGCCATCACGGCGATGGATGAAATACCTATTGCGCCCTACGCCACGTTTGGGACGCTGGCGCTGGCCGCGTCCACTGCGGCGGCCCTGGGAGAGAAAGGCCTCGCCTGCCTGCTGGCCAACCATGGCCAGGTAGCCGCCGGCGCGGACTTGTCGCGGGCTCTGCGGGTAGCCCTGGAGGTTGAAGAACTGGCGGCGATTTATTGCGGAACTCTTGCTATAGGGGGTGCGCAGGTGCTGTCACCTGAAGACATGGCGGAGGTACACAAGGGCTTTGCTCACTATGGCCAGCAGGACTAGCGGTGCATCGCGCCGGGCCGCTAGAAATCATAACCGAGTCCGGTGGTGACGCCGTAGTCCACGCCACTGTCACCCTCCGCCCGATTGTCGTAGGTGCCGTAGGCGGTGATGTCGAAGAACAGGTCCTCGATGAGTTCCCAGCGCAGGTTCAGGTCCGAACTGCTTCGCACCCTGCCGCTTTGGGTGAGGCTGGGATACAGGCTAAAGCCGAAGTCCAGGTTAAGTTCCGGCGTGTTAAAACGCCAGGCTTCATATCGTGAGGTGAGAGCCAGTTCCAAGTTCTCGTCCGTGCCCTCGCTTTTGTTGTCTTCGGTGATGACCTGCAGGCCCGCCATCCCCGAAAGGCGATTGCGGTAGGTGTCGAGAAAAAAGCGGCCAATGCCCATGCCGACACCCAGCCGGTAGTTCAGGTCCAGTTCGTCATTCTGCTCGTAAGTTCCGAATGTCGCGCTAAATACCCCGGGGCGTTTAGTCCATACGGCGCGGTTCAGTTCAATTTTGGAACTGCTGGTTGAGTCGTCGTCCGAGTCGGTCAAGTTAACGCGGCCATCCAGAGTGTTGCGACCTTTTTCATTTTCGTAGCTGACGTTGCCGTTGAAGCTGGTCTGGGCGAGGGAATTTGCCCGTGTGTAGGCATAGCCAGCCGAGAAATAGGCATCAATCCGGTCGATAACCTTGCTCTCGATAGGCCGCATTCGCACCAGGTCCAGCCACTCGATTTCCATGTCCTGCCCGAGTTCGGCCACGATAAGCTGCCCCGGGCGCGAGGGTTTTTCAACCGAGCCGAAATGGCGGGCGCCGTTGCTGAGCTGGAATTCGTAATAGTATTTACTGTCTATCCGGGCGATTTCCTGCCACTCGATGCTGATTGTCCCCATGGAGTCGGTGCCCAGTTTCAGGATGCCGCCGTCGAGTTCCTTGATTTCCCCGGTGATGCGGTCACCGTTGTACAGAATCACGGTGTCGGTCTTGGGATGCGCCAGCACGTCGGCGCCGGGCAGGAATAGCAGTGCGAACACCAGGGCGAAGTGTTTTCTCAGATTCACGCGAAGCTCCTTTCGGGGCAATTCAGTAGGTAATTTTGTGAGTGGGATGATAAAGGATTTGCACGGGAATTGTGCGTAAGGCCCGGAGGAATTCTCAGCAATCAGGTTCCCGTGCTATGCTGCCCGATCCTCCAGCGAGGCCATACACAACCGATGGTGTCACCCTCAAATCTCCTCAGCCTTGCGCTGCTTTATGTCTGTATTCTTTTCGCAGTGGCCTGGTATGCGGACCGCGTGTCATTGCAGGCCGCCGCCGGAGGCGGTTCGGGCCAGAGCATAAAGCTGTTGGGTGTTTCGTTGCGGGCATCGCGGGTACGCGGTGTTGTCTATGCTCTTTCCCTCGCGGTCTACTGCAGCTCCTGGACGTTCTACGGTGCCGTTGGCAGCGCTACAACATCGGCCTGGAGCCATGCGCCGATATATCTCGGGCCCATACTGCTGTTCGCTTTCGGGTGGCCGCTTATCCGGCGCCTGCTGGCGGTCGGCGAACGCCATCGGGTCACGTCCATTGCCGACTACATCGGGGCGCGCTACGGAAAGCGCCAACCGCTGGCGATACTGGTTACCATGGTGGCCACCGCCGCGGTCCTGCCGTACATCGCCTTGCAGTTCAAGGCGCTGGCGCAGGCGTGGACGATCGTCGGCGGTACTGCCCAGGAGGTAGAGGCCATAGGTGGCGATACCGCCTTGCTCGTCGCCATTATCCTGGCGGTGTTCTCTATCCTTTTCGGAACCCGGCGGCTGGATGGCCGGGAGCGACATCAGGGCATGATGACGGCTGTGGCGGTCGAGTCGGTGGTAAAGCTGCTGGCGTTTATCGCAGTGGCGGTGCTGGCCCTGTCATACCTTTCGAGTATTCCGGCTGCCGACATTGTGGGGCGCGGCGGTGAAGCTCTCGGGGAAGTGTCCCTGTCAGCGGATTTCTTTGCCCGCACCCTCATCAGTGCGCTGGCCGTGTTGTGCTTGCCGCGGCAATTCCACGCCATGGTGGTCGAGGCGCGCGAGGATGCGGATACCGGAATGGCGCGGTGGATCTTTCCCCTCTACCTGGGCTTGTTCATGCTGCTGGTATTGCCCATCAGTATCGCCGGCGCACAGTTACTCGGGGGCGTCGGTAATCCAGACGTGTATGTGCAGCTGCTGCCAATCGCCCTGGACTCCAGGTGGGTAACGGTTGCTGCTTTTATCGGAGGAATTTCCGCCGCAACCGGCATGGTCATTGTGGCAACGGTCAGCCTGGCGATCATGATCACCAATGAAGTGATTGCGCCGATTGTCATGCGGCTCAATGCGGACTCGCCCTCGGCCGTACTCAAGCTGGGCGACAGCCTGAGGCGAATTCGCCAGTTCACAATTGCGGGAATCCTGTTGGCATCCTGGTTGGTTACCCGGCAGATCATGGGCATACCCTGGCTGGCCCAGATCGGCTTTATCTCTTTTCTGGCGGCAGCGCAGCTTGCACCAGCTCTCATAGCGGGTCTTTACTGGCGCCGGGCGCACGGTGTGGGTGTGATAGTCGGTTTGTTGGCCGGCCTGTTCATCTGGTTTTACTGTCTGGTGCTACCCGCTGTTCTGGCGGCGGACAGCGAGCTTTTGCTGCACGGTCCGCTGGGCATCTCCTGGTTGGCCCCCACAAACCTGCTTGGAGTTTCGAGCGAGCATCGACTGGCCTACGCCACGACCTGGAGCCTGGGCCTGAATATCCTGGCGCTGGCAGGCCTGTCGCTGTTGCTGCGTCCTTCCCAGGCAGATGTTCGCCAGGCCCGCCTTTTCACCGACGAGTCGCCGGGTTCTGCTGGCGCTGACGATATCGACTACCAGTTGAGCCTGATTCGGGTCAGCCAGCTGCAGGCACTGTTACCCCCCTTCATGGAGCAGGAGGAACTGCGGCAGATGTGGCTTCAGTTCGAGGTGACATACCAGCAGCGCCTGCTCCCCGGCGACCGCGCTCCCGGCTTCGTGGTAAACCAGGTCGAAGCGGTGCTGGCTCGTATTATCGGCACCACGTCCGCCCACCAGGCGATGGAGCAACTCGAGAACAGCCAGCAATTGGCATACAGCGATCTTGCGAGCATGGTCAGCGACGCCAGCAAATTGCACACATTTAACCGGGAGCTGCTGCAGACCACGGTGGAAAGCCTTGTGCAGGGCGTCTCGGTAGTGGACAGGGAGTTGCGGCTGGTCGCCTGGAACAAGCGGTACGAGGAGATTTTTCACTATCCCGAGCGCTTTCTTTATGTGGGCTGCCCGATCGAACGGGTGTACCGCTTCAATGCGGAGCGCGGATTCCTTGGAAGCGGGGCCGAAAACCTGGAGGATGAAATCAGCAAGCGCCTGGGGTGGTTGCGAGAGGGCAACGCCTATCGACTGGAGCGCAGCCTGCCTGACGGCACGGTCATCGATATTCGCGGCACGCCGCTGCCCCATGGTGGTTTTGTCTCCACCTACATCGACATTACGGATTTCCGGGAGGTGGTTGCCCAGCTCGAAGAGGCCAAGATCGAACTGGAAGCCAAGGTGGCTTCGGGCAGCCAGACGCTCAGTGAAACCAATGCCCGGCTGCGCCAGGAGAACAGGCTTCGCGCCCAGGTGGAGTCGCAGTTGCGCGAAGCGCATCTGGGCAGGACGCGGTTTATGTCGGCGACCAGTCATGACCTGTTGCAGCCCATCAATGCGGCACGACTGTTTACGGCGGCACTCAAGCCGCAGCTGGCAGGCGATGTAAACGCGGGTACCCTGCGCACCGTAGAGCAGATTGATCAGTCCCTGCAGCGGGCGGAGGATTTGATCGCGGAACTGCGTGAAATCGCGCGCCTGGACTCGGGCCGGCAGATGCCGCGCCGCAGTCATTTTCCAGCCAGCCAGATGTTCAATGCGCTGGCGCAGGAGTTTGAGCCATCGGCTCTATTGCACGGTCTTGAGTTGCGGGTTGTCGCCTGCGACGTGTGGCTTTACTCCGACCGGGGGTTGCTGTACCGGATGCTGCAAAACCTCCTTGCCAACGCCCTCAAGTACACCGCCACGGGGAGAGTGGTGCTGGGAATACGACGCCGTCCCCAGGGGGCCGAAATCCAGGTGTGGGATACGGGTCCCGGTATCGCCGAGCGCGACCAGGAGCGCATTTTTCACGAGTTCGAGCGCCTGCCCCGCCAGTCCGGGCAGAGCGACGAGGGGCTGGGCCTGGGTCTTGCCATCGTGCAGCGCTGCGCGGAATTGCTGGGCCACAAGCTGCGCCTGCACTCCACTTTGGGTCGGGGCACAATGTTCTCGGTCACGGTGACCTGGGGGCACGCCCAGGCGGAAGTTCAGGGACCCGGCGAGGAAGCTCCTGGGCCCGACCTGGAAGGCCTGCGGGTACTGTGCCTGGACAATGACCCGATGATTCTCGAAGGTATGGAACAATTACTGGTGACCATGGGCGCCGTGGTGACCAAGGCCAGCGACCGGGTACAGGCGCTTGAGCGCCTGGCGGAGCGCCCCGACATTGTGCTGGCGGACTATCACCTCGACGATAGCGATACCGGCCTGGCGATCATGTTGGCGGCGCGACAGGGCGTCGCCAGCGATATACCCTGCATTATTATCAGCGCTGATGACAGCGACGTGATACGCGACCGGGCGCGAGCGGCGGGCTTTCGCTTTCTCTCAAAACCCGTGAACCCGAATCGCCTGCGCGCACTGGTGCTGGCGCTCGTGCGGCAACAGGAGCAAAGAGACTAGCCCGCGCGCTTGGCGGGTGCCGGCGTCGTGGATATGTGCCTGCGGTACTCGGCCGGTGTACAGGCGTGGGCGGCGCGAAAACAGGCGGTGAAATGACTCTGGCTGCTGAATCCGCATGCGTCCGCAATCTGCACCAGGGGCATGGTCGTGGTGGATAGCAGGTTGCGCCCCTGTTCCAGCCTGGCGGCGAGCACATACCGATGGGGTGGACTGCCGGTCGCTTCTTGGAACAGACGGCGAAAGTGCGCCACGCTGACTTCGGCTATGGCGGCGAGTGCGGCCACGCTGAGATCCCCGCCCAGGTGATCACGAATATGTGCCAGTACCGCCTGCAGCCGGGAAAAGTGTACGTGACGAGGGTTGAAGCCACCGGTTTCGGGCGTGGTGAGAACGCGGTATACCTGCTCCAGCAGCACGGGCGCAAGCATTGTCATGAATCGTTCATCCCGAACTCGACCCTTGTGCAACTCTTTCACTATTTGCAGGGAAAGAGCACTGACCAGTGCATCACTGAAGGATACCGGCTCCCGGGCCTTGCGCGTCAACAGCCGCAATTGTTCGCTCATCCCCACCGTGTGATCGGGGAAGTAAAACACCGCGAAGTCCACGGTGCCCGCATAGTGCCAGTGGGTGGAGCAGTGGGAGGGGACAAGCAGTGATCGATTTGGCAGGCTGGTGCTGCGCCAGGCCCCAGTTTCACCCTCCCGCACCCTGGCTCCCCCGAACTGGGTCACCAGTGCCGGGTTATGGTCGCCGGAAACGGTACGCTCTATGCCCCTGAACAGGTAATGCTCCAGGTACAGTCCCGGCGCCCCGGGGCCCGCACCGCCCACAAACCCTTCCGCCAGCGGCAAAGTGCCCAGTTCGCTGCGAACCTTCAGCCAGCTTTTCATACGGATCACCATGAGCGAATTTTGATAAATATACGCTCAGTTTCTGCAAGATGTAAGGGCTTCCCGGGGACTACAGTAAAGCCCTGTTGCAAACTGCCGATAGCATCGCGACCGCCGGAGAGAACAACCATGCTCAAACTGAAACCCGAGTTAACCCTGCCCACTGTCGGCCCCACCGGTTTTGAGCCCCCGATGAGCGAAGAGGAAACCGCAATTCAGGGCATCGTCCACCAGTTCGCAAAAAACGTACTGCGCCCCGTCGGCGCCGAGCTCGACAGGATGACCGCTGAGGAAGTCTGCGCGCCGGGTTCACCTTTCTGGTCAGTATTTGAGGAATCCGCGAAGCTGGGTCTGGAGCCTGACTTTTTCAAGCAGTTTGAGCCGGAAGTAGGGATTCGCCTGGAGTCCATCATTGGCGAGGAAATGGGTTGGGGTGATGCCGGTCTCGGTGTGTCGCTTGGAGCGGCGACCTTTCCCCTGCAGATGGCGATCGCGGCCGACAACCAGGAATTGATAGAGCTGTGTACCGGCAAGATCGGCTGCTGGATGATTACCCATCCTGATAAGGGCAGCGATGTGCAGGTCTTCGACATGAAGCGGGAGTGGCAGCCTGGCCAGCAGGGCAACAAAGGCAATATGACGGCAAAAGTGGGCAGGGATGAACTCGTTATCAATGGCCAGTGCTCAGCCTGGGTTTCCAATGGGGCGGTAGCCCAGGTGGCGCTGGCCTACCTCGGGGCCGACTATGGCAATGGCTACTTTGGCAAGGACGGCCTGCCCAATGGAGTTGCCGCCATTGTCCCGCTGGATCTTCCCGGTGTCTCCCGCGGCAAACCGCTGGACAAGATAGGACAGCGGGCCCTGCCGCAGGGAGAGATTTATTTCGACAATGTGAAATTGCCCATCCGCTTCGCCGTGGGTCTCGGCGACGAATACTACGGCAATCTCGGTTCCGCCTGGTCCTACGCCGGCACCCACATGGCGCAGACCATGACCGGACTCGCGCGGGCCGCGTTTGAACTGGCCCTGCAGTACTGCCACGAGCGCAAGCAGGGCGGCCAGGCACTGATCGAACACCAGCTGACCCGGTACCGCCTCGGCGATATGTACCGCCGGGTGGAACTGTGTCGTTCGGTGGCTCGCCGGAGCCTGGCCTACGCCCGATTGACGCCGGCCGGTCATCCCTACGCAACCGCGGCTGGCAAGGTCACCGTCACCGAGGAGGCGATGAAAGTCGCCACCGAGGCGCTCCAGCTCTTCGGTGGAGCCGGTACCTCGCGCGAATACCCGATTGAGCGACTGTTCCGGGATGCGCGCGCCGCCCAGATTGAGGATGGCGAGAATTACATACTCACAATGCGCCTCGGGCTGCTGTGCCAGCAACTCTACGCGGAAGGCTGGACCCAGAACTGACCAATACAGATATCCAATTTTCATAAGCCGTCCACCAGGGCGGACCCAGACATAACAGGAGAAATACTATGGCCAAGTACCCAGTCGTCGTCTATGGAGCGAGCGGATACACCGGTATGCTTATCATGGACTGGTTGATCGACCAGAACATTCCGTTCACCGCGGTTGCGCGTGATGCGAAGCGTGTCAAGGAGATGATGGCGCAGCGCGTTGTGCGCCTGGAGTCGGCAAGCTACGAAGTGATCGAAGCCGAACATTCGGTCAAGTCGCTTACCAAGGCTTTCAAGGGCGCGAAGGTGGTCTGCAACACCGTCGGCCCTTTCGTAAAATATGGTCTCACCACTGTAGAAGCCGCACTCAATGCCGGTTGCCATCACCTGGACACCACTGGTGAGCAGTCCTACATCCGCGCAGTACGCGACCAGTTCGGTGAGTTATATCAGCAGGCAGGCCTGTTGGTTTCGCCATCGCTCGCTTATATGTATACCTACTCGGAAATCGCCGCCGAACTGGCCTTGGAGCACCCGGGCATTGATGCCCTGCAGACCACCGCCCTGTGTCGCGGTCCGCGCGGTGGCGCGGCCGGTATTACCGTGGGTTCTACCGCCTCGATATTTGAAATGTATCGCTCCGAACAGTGCTATCTCTGGGAGAAGCAATTGGTACCCCATCCCGCGGGTAAGTTCTATAGCATCAATTCACGGGACTTCATGGACCCGGTCTTCGCCTTGCCCTGGGGCGGTACCTCACTGCCCGTGTATTTCCAGAACGATCCGAGGGTGCGCAGCTGTGAATCCTGTGTCGGTTTTTACGACAATGACGCAATGAAACTGGTGCACAGCCTCGGTGAAAAGTGGGAAGCCGAATACAAGCTGCTGCCTGTCGAACAGCAGGATGAAGTGCTCAGGCAAATTACCGAGTCGACCACGCCCAGCATGCCGCCGCGCGAGCGTACGACACTGGTTCGAACCGTGGATACCGCTATCGGGCGCGGGGTGCTGTCCGCGGTGCGCGCGACGGTATACGGTACCACCGCTTACATCGCCACCGGCGCGCTGCAAACCGCTGGCGTAATCAAGTTGCTCGATGGAGACACCAACAAGGTCGGATTCGCCTCCGGTTCCAAGGCCTTTGGCCATCGCTACCTGTTGGGTTTCCTGGAGGAGCGCGGCCTGGCGCGTGCCAGCGTCAGCGAACTGTAGGGCCTGGCCTGAGGAGGTAAACGTGGCAATCATTGATTTTTATGACCGCGGCTGGGGTATAAACCCGGACGGCATCGCCTACATCCAGGGTGAGCGCGCTTACAGTTTTAGCGAGGTGGGGGAGCTGTCCTGCCGTATAGCCAATCGCTTGCTGGCTCTTGGTTTACCTCGGCAAACGAAGGGAGCGATATGGGCGGGCAATGATGTTACAGCCTGGGCATGTACCCTCGGGTTATGGCGCGCCAATATGACCTGGATACCGGTCAATGCGCGCAATTCAGCGCAGGAAAACCACTACATTCTCGACGCTTTCGACTGCGAGCTCATGTTCTACCACAGCGCATTCGAAGCGGTGATTGCCGAGCTGCGACCGACGCTGCCGAAGGTGCTGCACTGGATATGTATCGATGCGGACGCCGCCGGCGCGCCGTCGTTGGATAGCTGGATCGCCGGGACCGCCAGCTCCCGACCGGATGTCGATTACGATATGGACGATATGGTCATGCTTTCGCCCACCGGCGGTACCACCGGTATGCCCAAGGGCGTGATGAACACTCATCGCAGCTTGCAGACTTTTATCGCGCATTTCATGCTCGCGTGTCCCTATGGCGCGGGTGATCCGCCGGTGAATCTCGCCGCGGCGCCGATGACCCACACCGCCGGTCTGCTTGCGGTTCCCTGCACGGCGCAGGGGGGCACGGTGGTCGTGGTGACAAAGCCCGATCCGGCACTTATTTTCGATGCCATCGCAAAACACCGGGTCACGGAGTTTTTTCTGCCGCCCACCGTGATCTACAAATTGCTGGAGATACCCGGCATCGAGAAAATCGACATGTCCAGCGTCAGGTACCTGATGTATGGCGCGGCGCCAATGTCGGTGGAGAAGCTTAAAAAGGCTATCGCCCTGTGGGGTCCGATCATGGCCGGCGGCTATGGCCAGACGGAAGCACCGGCGAGCATTTCCAATTTGCCGCCTGACCACCATTTTGTCGATGGCGCGCTGGCACCCGACGGACGCTTGTCCTCTGTGGGGCGGCCCAACCCCCTGATCCGGGTGGAAATGATGAACGATGCCAACGAAATCCTTGCACGCGGCGAGACGGGTGAGATCTGCGTTCGCGGCGATCTGGTCATGAAGGGTTACTACAAGCAGCCTGACAAGACCGCGGAGACCATTGTCGACGGCTGGTTGCATACGGGGGATGTCGGGCATATCGACGCCGAGGGTTACCTGCATATTACCGACCGCAAAAAGGACATGATCATTTCCGGCGGTTTCAATGTGTACCCCAGTGAAGTCGAGCAGGTGATCTGGAGCCATCCCGCGGTACAGGATTGCGCGGTGATCGGCGTACCTGACGAAAAATGGGGCGAGGCCGTTAAAGCGGTGATAGAACTCAATCCGGGCCAAACCGTGACCGCCGAGGAAATCATCGACCTGTGCAAGAACAAGCTCGGTAGCGTGATGGCTCCCAAGACGGTGGATGTCATCGCGTCGCTGCCGCGCAGCACGGTGGGAAAGGTGCTTAAAAAGGAGCTGCGCGAGCAGTACTGGCAAAATAGCGACCGCAAGGTCTGAATGAGTAACGGTACTATGGAAGATGTATATGTAGCGGGAATCGCGATGACCGTGTTTGGCCGTCACCTGGAGCGCAGCCTCGATGACCTGGCCAGGGAAGCCCTCGACGGCGCGCTTGCGGATGCCGGCTGTAAGGTCGGGGATCTGGGCGCGGCCTATTACGCAGGCATGACCAACGGTCCGCTACAGGGCCAGATCTCCATCCCCGGCCAGGTTGTTCTCAGCAAGATCGGCCTGGAAGGAATACCCATCTACAACATCGAGAATGCCTGTGCCTCGGGCAGCTCCGCTTTGAACCTGGCGCTGCAGAGCCTGCGGGCCGGATCTACTGATGTAGCGCTGGCGCTGGGTGCCGAGAAAATGAATATTCCCGACAAGGCGAAAGCCTTCTCCATATTCGAGGGCGGCTGGGACGTGACCCGGGCCGAGGAAAACTACCAGATGCTCGTCAGGATGGGGGAGGGCGTGGAAGTTCCGCCGGGCACCACCTCCGACAAGCCGTTCAGCAAGTTCATGGAAATCTACGCGGCCATGTGTCGCCTGCATATGAAGACCTACGGTACCACCCAGCGCCAGATCGCCGCTGTCTCTGCCAAAAATCACACGCACTCGGTACACAACCCATACTCCCAGTTCCGCAAACCCTACACCGTGGATGAAATCCTGGCGGCCCCTCCCATCACTTATCCCATTACCCTGCCGATGTGCGCCCCCCTGTCAGATGGTGCCGCGGCGGCGATCGTGTGTACTGAAGAGGGCCTGCGACGGATTGGCGCGGACCGGAGCCGCTGCATCAGGGTTGCCGCCAGTGTGTTGCGCAGCTTCAGCCATCGCGGATTCGATGAACCCGAACGCAGCGTCGGTCACCTGGCCGCTAACCAGGCCTATGAACAGGCGGGGCTCGGGCCGCGGGATATGCACGTAGCGGAGGTGCACGACGCCTCCGCGATGGGAGAAATACTGCAGGCGGAAAACCTGGGCTTCGTTCCCTTCGGGGGTGGCGGTCCGGCGGCCGAGCGCGGCGAATTCAGCGTGGGCGGGCGCATCCCCATCAACCCCTCCGGCGGTCTGGAATCCAAGGGTCACCCCCTGGGAGCCACCGGGATCGGCCAGCTTTACGAGTTGGTGACGCAACTGCGGGGCGAGGCGGGCGCGCGCCAGGTAGAGGGGGCGCGCCATGCAATCCAGGAAAACGGCGGCGGCATGCAGGGTGTCGAGGAAGCTGCGGTCGCCATTCATATTCTCAGTAAATAATTATCCCAGTCAGCCTCTGGAGCAGTCCATGTTTAATGACAAAGTGGTCGTGGTGACCGGTGCCGGCTCCGGTATCGGTCGCGAGCTGGCCCTGCAGTTTTGCGAAGCCGGTGCCCAACTGGCGCTGTCGGATATCAACCGGGAAGGATTGGAGCAGACCCTGGCCAGCCTGAGGGGAAAACACGGAAAGACCGCCCGCGCTTATGTCCTGGATGTGTCATCCAGCGAGGCCGTCCTGGCCCATGCGGACGAGGTAAAGCGGGATTTCGGTAGCGTTCACTACGTGATTAACAACGCCGGGGCGACGGTCTTCGGCACGGTCGCCCACACCACCATAGAGGAATACGAGTGGCAGCTCGGCATTAATATGTGGGGTGTGCTGTACGGCACCAAGGCCTTCCTGCCGCAGATGCTGGAACAGCGCGAAGGCACCATCGTGAATATCTCAAGCGTGTTCGGCCTGCTCGGTTTTCCCACGCAGAGTGCCTACAATATGTCGAAATTCGCGGTACGCGGGTTGACTGAGGCCTTGTGGTCCGAGCTGGAAGGCACTGGCGTGCGCGCCGTGTGCGTACACCCCGGGGGAATCAAAACCAATATCGATAAGGCCGGGCGCCTCTGTGCTGCCGCTACCGAGGCAGACAGGCAGTTTGCTGAAAATTCCGGGAAGCTGCTGAAGACACCTCCGGCCGAGTGCGCGGCTGACATCATCCGCGGTCTGCGCAAGGGTCACAAGCGCATTCTCACAGGACACAGGTCCACGACCATGTTCTGGCTCGCGCGATTCTTTCCGAACAGCTACCCGCGTCTGCTGCGCATGTTCGCCTGACAGGCCGTTTTCTCCACCTTTGGCTTTGCAGAAGTCCCACCGCTGACGGTCGTTTTGCAGTACACTTTTCGTGTTGCCCGGCCTGCCGGGCAGGGGAGAGGCACTGTCATGATAGATCCGAGAACGGTTGAAACTGTCGAGGATGCCATGCGCATCGTCGAGGAACGACGACTCGAACATGTAAAGGTCGGCCTGTTCGATGTCGACGGCATCATGCGCGGCAAATACATGAGCAGGGACAAATTTTTCTCCGCCTTGCGAGGAGGCTTTGCCTTCTGTGACGTGGTGCTGGGCTGGGACTCGAACGACCAGTTGTACGACTCTCCGGGGGTCAAGTATACGGGTTGGCACACGGGTTACCCCGACGCGCCGGTGCGCGTGATTCCCGAGAGCTGCAGGGCCTTGCCCTTCGAAGGGGACATGCTGTTGTTCCTGTGCGAGTTCGCCGGCGACGCCGCGGCGATCTGCCCGCGCAATGTGCTCGGGCGCAGCCTGGCGCGGGCAGAGGCGATGGGTTTTGACGCGAACGCGGCCTTTGAATACGAATTTTTCCTGTTCAATGAAACCCCCGAATCGGTGCGCGCCAAGGGGTTTCGCGACCTGCAACCTCTCACGCCAGGTTTTTTCGGTTATTCAATGCTGCGCAACTCCAGTCACGCTGAGTTGCACCATGAGCTGCTCACCCTGGCGCGGCAGATGGATTTTCCGCTTGAGGGCCTGCATACCGAAACCGGTCCCGGCGTGCTGGAAGCCGCTATCGCGGTTGATGGCGCAGAGCAGGCCGCTGACAAGGCGGCCCTGTTCAAAACCTTTACCAAAGTGTGGGCGCAACGGCGGGGCATCATGGCGACCTTTATGGCCAAATGGTCCAACGACTACCCGGGGCAGTCCGGCCATATCCACCTTTCGCTGAAACACCGTCAGGACGGCAGTTCGGCATTTCACGATCCCTCCCGGCCGCTGAATATGAGTGCCCTCCAAGGCCATTTCATCGCCGGTCAGCAACGCCTGATGCCGGAACTGCTGGCGATGTACGCGCAGACCGTGAACGCTTATTCGCGCATGGTTCCCGGATTCTGGGCGCCGACCGATGCAACCTGGGGTTGCGAGAATCGCACTACAGCCTTGCGCCTGATCCCCGGAAGTGACAAATCCCAGCGGGTTGAATTTCGGCTCGGCTCTGCGGATGCCAACCCCTATATCGCCCTGGCTGCCGCCCTCGCGTCCGGCTTGTACGGCATTGAACATGAACTGGAACCGCTGCCCATGGTAACTGGCAATGCCTATGGGCAGGAGCATCCTCCCGAGTTAAAGCTGGCGGACAATATTGTTGACGCGGCGGCGGCATTGCGCGGCTCGGCGGCGGCCGTTGAACTGTTCGGCGTGGAGTTTGTGGAACACTACGCCACCACCCGGGAGTGGGAGGGCAGGGAGTTCCGCAAATACATAACAGATTGGGAAAAGCAGCGCTATTTCGAGATTATATGAGTGTGCACACTGAATGACTTACAAAGATCTTGGCGGTAACTGGAATTTTCCTACCAGCATCATTGCGGGGGCTGGCAGTATCGCGCAGCTCGCGGACTGCTGCCGGCAACTGGGCATGGCCAGGCCCCTGCTGGTAACCGACCCCGGCCTTGCCGGAATGGAAATACTTACCGGGCCGCTGGCGGACTGCCGCCGCAGTGGCCTTGCCGCGGGCTTGTTCAGCGATATCAAGAGTAATCCCACAGGGCAGAACGTGTGCGATGGCATCGAAGCCTACAGGGAGGGTGGGCACGACGGCGTCATCGCGTTCGGCGGCGGATCGGCAATGGATGCCGGGAAGGCCATTGCGTTTATGGTCGGTCAGCACGGCTCGCTCTGGGAATTCGAGGACCTGGGGGTCAACTGGCAGCGCGCCGACGCGGCGTCCATCGCTCCGGTTGTCGCGGTTCCGACCACGGCGGGCACCGGTTCGGAAGTGGGGCGGGCCGCGTTGATTACCGATGAGGAACGCAGCCAGAAATGCATTATTTTTCATCCCGGTATGCTGCCGGGCAGGGTCATTCTTGATCCGGAACTGACCCGGGGCCTGCCCCCGGCCATCACCGCCGCGACTGGTATGGATGCGCTGTCACACAATCTGGAAGCCCTGTGTTCGTCCCGGTATCACCCCCTGGCGGAGGGTATCGCCATCGAGGGGATACGGCTGGTAAGGGAGTATCTGCCACGAGCTGTTGCCGACGGCCAGGATATGACGGCCCGCATGCAGATGATTGTTGCCTCCTCCATGGGCGCCACGGCCTTCCAGAAAGGGCTGGGCGCCATGCATGCCCTGGCCCATCCGCTGGGCGCGCTCTACGACGCTCATCACGGGCTGCTCAACGCAATTCTGATGCCCTATGTCCTGCAGGCAAACCGGGCGCCCATCGAGCAGCGTATCGAGCGCCTGGCGCGCTATATCGGCCTGCCGCATCCGGGCTTCGACGGTTTCCTGGATTGGGTGCTGGAACTGCGCGAGGGTATCGGTATTCCGCACAGTCTGGCCAGTATCGGTATCGATACCCGGCGCGATGAGTTGGTGGCTCGCATGGCGGTCGCGGACCCCACCGCCGCCACCAACCCGGTGGTATTCACCGGGGACCAGTATCGCGAACTTTTCACCAGGGCCGTGGCGGGCGATTTGTAGTTTGCTGCCGGCGGCCGAAGACAGCTGCGCTGCCCCGGCACCGCTTTTTGACAAGATTATTGTGCCTCTCACGCTTTATCGGGTAGTGTGTAGGCCGTCCTGGTCCCGGCCCCGATCCTGGGTTCTTATGTAACGCTCATTTGACTTAAAACAAGTAAATTCAAGGAGAAGCAGTATGATTGGTTATGTGACGATTGGTGTACGCGATATCGACAGTGCAAAGAGTTTTTATAGCGCCTTACTGTCACCCCTGGGCGCATCGGTGCTCATGGATGCCGGGCGTATCGCGTTTATCGGCACGGGTATGGATGCCCCGATGCTCGCGGTCTGTACGCCGTATGATGAAAACGACCCGGCGCCCGGCAATGGCAACATGTTCGCGATCAGCCCCGGTTCCAAGGAAAAGGTGGACGAGTTTTATCACAGGGCGATTGAGTTGGGCGCCACCAGTGAAGGTGAGCCCGGGCAGCGGATTCCCGATATGTTTTACGGGGCCTACGTTCGCGACGCCGACGGCAACAAGCTCTGTTTCTTCCAGTTTGGCTGATGCCGGTCGGATCGTTTGTGTAGTATTTCCGGTACGTCGGCCTGCAGCGCGACCCCGGGTCGCTCACTACCGACCCGGCCATCGCAGGCACCCGTTTTCATATCTCGCAGTAGCCAGGGGGAGATGATCTGATGGCGAAGACGTTCAGGATGTTATCTGGCGCGCTCCTGCTTGGCTGTTGCCTGAGCGCGTGCGAGTCGCCGGGCACCCGGACGGTCGCGGTACAACCGGTACCGGAAATCCGCCCGGGGATATTGCAGGGCTATCTGCCCATGAGTGAGCCGTTTCGCAGTGTTGAATTTGTGGCGGCCTCGCCGCAGGAGGCGGGCGCGGAGCAGCAGTTGGACGACGCAGTGAGCCGCTACTCGCTGACATTGCGCGCTACGCCGCGCTGGGAAATGGCAAAGCGCGATGCAGATCTTGCATTTCCCGCCGCTGCCGAGACGTTTTCCTGTGCCCTGGGTATCCCGGTGACTGAAGCCGAAACGCCGGCACTGTATATGCTGCTGCGCAGAACCCTGGCGGACGTCGGTCTGGCAACCTTTTCCGCAAAGGAAGCCTATAATCGCTCGCGGCCGTTTGTGATTAACGGCCAGCCGACATGTTCTCCCGAGGATGAGGAGAAACTCCGGAGCAACGGCTCCTATCCCTCGGGGCACGCCTCACTGGGATGGGGGTGGGCACTGATACTCGCTGAGCTTGCGCCCGAAAGGGCCGAGACGATTCTCGCCCGGGGCAGGGCCTTCGGTGAGAGTCGGCTGGTGTGTAATGTCCACTGGTACAGCGACATTGTCGCGGGGCGAATGGTAGGCGCCGGTGCGGTGGCCAGCCTGCATGCGAACGCGGAGTTCAGGGCGGCGATGCAGGCAGCCAGTGCCGATATTGCCAGCGCTCGAAAGCGCGGGCTTGAGCCTGGGCAGGACTGCGCCGCGCAGCAAGAGAACCTGTCCTTCGGTCTCTAGGCCCGGCGGCCAGCCGGCATCGGCCAGCAGGCGTGGCGTCGGAAGTCGGTGATCTGTTGCCGCTGCTTGCTGCTTTGCTCGCGAGGATTCTTCGCGGTGTGGGCAGCCGCCGTTACCCGGCAGGTGGCTCTACCAGTGCCGGGGGTGGTTCAACCGCCAGGCTGGCCAGTGCCAGCACCGCCTGTGTTCGGGAGTGAACGCCCAGTTTACGGAAGATCTCCGTCATGTGGGCCTTGATGGTGGCTTCCTTCACGTCCAGTTCATAGGCAATCTGCTTGTTGAGCAAACCTTCTGACAGCATTGAAACAACCCGGAACTGCTGAGGCGTCAGGCTCGCGAGTGCATCCGCCACGTCCAGTGATTGCAAGCTGGCTCCCGAGCCCACGGCGTCCAGTCCGGGGTGCAAGCCTCTTTCTCCAGCCATAACCTGCTCTATGCAAGTCGCCATGGCCGCAACCTCTGTCGATTTCGACAGAAAGCCCGCGGCGCCATGATCTATCGCCCGGCGCACGGTATCCGGATGCGAGTTGGCGGATACCATGATTACTGGCGTGCGCGGATACTGGCCGCTGAACCAGGAAAGCGCGGAGTAGCCCAACGCGCCAGGCATGTGCAGGTCCAGTAGCAGAAGATTTATACCGCGATGCAGTTCCACCTGTTGCTGTAACTCGGCGACGTTGGCGGCTTCGTGCAGCTCCGCCTGCGGATACAACTGGCCGACAACCTGCTGCAGTGCACTGCGAAAAAGCGGGTGATCATCCGCAATGAGGATTGAAAGTGCTTTCGAATCCACTGGTTATTTCCCGTTTTAGTTATGGGGACATTGTCGCGGCTGCGGTGCTTGGGTGTAAAGAAAAAAAACCGGGCACACTCGGCCCGGCTGCAGGGTACGGACCTGGAGGGCCGTACAAAAGGGGAAACAAAGCAGGTGCCAGTCTAGAAAACAGCGGAGCGTCCCGGCATTGGACTTTAGTCGCAACCGGCGACCTTCTTTGACCAAAGTCCAATGTGTGCGGGCTGCCTTACGCGTTATTAATGTGCGCGCTTAACCAAAAATACCTGAATAGGGAGCTCGCACTATGAATAACATGAAACCCCTGGCGGCAGCTCTTGTCGCACTCGGAAGTCTCGGCATGGGCACCATGGCCCTGGCGGATACCGTGGACGACAAGATCAAGGAACTGGAACGGCAACTGCAGGAGTTGAAAAGCCAGGTCTCTTCCCAGCAGGAAGAGATCACCGCCAACAAGGTGGAAATGCAGGCGGAAATCGAGGAAGCCAGGCCCATGGCCAAGGGCACGAAATTTACCTACGGGGGCTATATCCAGCTTGATGCACTGCACTCAGACTACAGCGAGGGCAAACCGGCAAACCTGATCGAGGATTTTTATGTGCCGTCGCTGGTTCCGGTCAAGCCGGTGGGAGGTAACGCGGATTCATACAACTCCACCAACTTCAGCGCCAAAACCTCACGTTTCTTCTTCACTACGGCGACCGATACAGAGGCCGGCCTGATAGCCACCCGAGTGGAACTGGACTTCATGCTCAGCAACCAGGGCGACGAGCGTATCTCCAACTCGTGGAGCCCGCGCCTGCGGCACGCCTTCGTGAACTGGGAATACGAGAAGGGCAGCTCACTGCTGGCTGGCCAGAGCTGGACCACCTTTTTTAACGTCGCGGCTCTCCCTAACCTCCTCGATTTTGTCGGTCCAGCCGGCACGATCTTTGTGCGGCAGCCCCAGATTCGCTGGACGGTGGGTGGGTTTCAGCTCGCCGCGGAAAACCCCGCTACCCGCCTCAACGACAGCACCGGATCTACCTACTACGACAATGGCCAACAGGTCCCCGATATCGTAGCGCGCTACAACGGCAAGGTGGGTGAGCTCAGCTGGTCGGCGGCCGCCCTGGGCCGTCAGTTGCGTTATGAGAACCGCAGTGACGCGGGAGCCGTCAAGGACGACAGCAACGAGCAGTATGGCTATGGTCTCAGTTTCTCCGGTAAGTGGGTGTTCGGCACTGACAACATGAGCTTTATGATCAACGTCGGTGACGCGCTCGGACGCTACATGGGCCTCAACTCCTTTAACGACGGTTACATCAATGCCGACGGCGATATAGAGACCGTGGACACCTGGGGCGCCTTCCTCGCGTACGAACATTTCTGGAGCCCCCGCTGGCGCAGTACCTTTTCGATCTCGGCCTCAGGCGCGGATAACCCCGATACGAATAACTACGCGCAAGCGCAGAGTCTTGCCAAGGAATACCAGTCATTGCATGCCAACCTCAACTGGTTGCCAGCCCCAAAACTCTCTATCGGGGGTGAGCTCATCCTGGCGAACAAGGAACTGGAGGATGGTCGTGATGGCGACATGAGCAGGGTGCAGTTCGCGGTGAAGTACGCGTTCTAGCTTAGTCGACCAAGGTCTAGGATCCCGTTGCGGTCATTGCAGGTATAGTTGGCGTGGCTGCAACAATAACAACACCCAGGAGGTGTGTATGTCCCCTTTGACGGAACAACAGGCAAAAGAGTACTGGCGTCGCAATGTCTCCCTGATGGTAAAGCTGATGGTGGTCTGGTTTGTCGTCAGCTTCGGCTGCGGAATTCTATTGTTTGATGTACTTAACACCATACAGATCGGCGGTTACAAGCTGGGCTTCTGGTTTGCGCAACAGGGCTCCATCTATGTATTCGTATTTTTGATTTTCTATTACGCCAGAAAAATGGCCGCGCTGGACCGTGAGTTCGGCGTGGAAGAAGACTAGGAGCGGCCGTCATGGATCTGCAAACACTAAGTTATCTGTTCGTGGGCGGTACCTTCGCCCTGTACCTGGGCATCGCCTTCTGGGCGAGAGCAGGTTCAACCAAGGACTTCTACATCGCCGGCGGCGGTGTGCATCCCGTGGCCAATGGTATGGCCACCGCGGCTGACTGGATGTCGGCGGCGTCGTTTATATCGATGGCCGGAATGATTTCCTTTATGGGATATGGCGGTTCGGTGTTCCTCATGGGCTGGACGGGCGGTTACGTCATCCTGGCCATGCTGCTGGCGCCCTACCTGAGAAAATACGGGAAATTCACAGTTCCCGAATTTATCGGTGACCGGTTCTATTCAAAGACCGCCAGGGTGGTAGCGGTGATCTGCCTGATTCTGTGTTCGGTAACCTATGTTATTGGCCAGATGAAAGGGGTGGGCGTTGCCTTCTCACGCTTCCTTGAAGTGGACTATGCTACCGGTCTTCTGGTGGGTATGGTCATCGTGTTTTTCTACGCGGTGTTAGGCGGCATGAAAGGTATTACCTATACCCAGATTGCCCAGTACTGCGTGCTGATCCTGGCGTACACGATCCCCGCGATTTTCATCAGCCTGCAACTGACCGGAAACCCGGTGCCCCAGTTGGGCCTCGGCGGTACGCTGACGGGAACGGACACCTACCTGCTCGATGTGATAGACCGGGTGGTGATGGATCTGGGTTTCAAGGAGTACACCACTGATGTGCGCCTAAGTACGCTCAACATGTTCGCCTATACCATGTCCCTGATGATCGGAACGGCGGGTCTGCCCCACGTAATCATCCGTTTCTTCACGGTACCCAAGGTGAAGGATGCCCGTTCCTCTGCAGGTTGGGCCCTGGTGTTCATCGCAATCCTGTACACCACGGCGCCGGCAGTCGGTGCCATGGCTCGACTCAATCTCATGCTCACTATCGAGCCGGAGCCGGGTGAGTACCTGGTATACGAAGAGCGGCCCCAGTGGTTCAAGAACTGGGAAACCACCGGCCTGCTGGTATACGAGGACAAGAACGGCAACGGACTGGTGGAGTACAGCGCCGACCCCGCGACCAATGACATGGTGTTGATCGATAACGACATCATGGTTCTGGCCAACCCTGAGATCGCCCAACTGCCCAACTGGGTGATCGCCCTGGTGGCCGCGGGTGGCCTCGCGGCTGCACTGTCCACAGCGGCGGGACTGCTGCTGGCGATCGCCTCGGCAATCTCCCACGACTTGCTCAAGGGCATGATCCGTCCGGATATCTCGGAGAAGCAGGAACTTCTGGCCAGCCGTATCGCCATGGCGTTTGCCATCCTTGGCGCGGGCTACCTCGGCCTGAATCCGCCCGGGTTCGCGGCCGGGACGGTGGCCCTGGCGTTCGGGCTGGCAGCCTCCTCGATTTTCCCGGCCCTGATGATGGGTATCTTCAGCGACAGGATAAACAAGGAGGGGGCCATCGCAGGTATGGTGGCCGGTATCGGCGTGACCCTGCTGTACGTGTTCCAGCACAAGGGCATCATGTTCATTCCGGGTACCTCGTTCCTGGGTGGTATGGAGCCCAACTGGTTCTTCGGGATCGAGCCCAATGCCTTTGGCGTGGTTGGCGCGATCGTGAACTTCGCTGTCGCTTTCGGTGTGAGCCGTGTGACCGCGGCACCTCCCCAGAGTGTGCGCGAACTGGTGGAGCACATCCGCATCCCGGTGGGCTCCTCCGAAGCGGTCGGCCACTAGGGAAGCAGTCGTTGACCAGCCAGGGAGGCATCGTTTTCGATGCCTCCTTTTTTGCATAAACGGGCTGCAATATGTCACAAACAAGCAGCTGGTGTGGCCGCTATACTTGCGCGCGATTTTACAGGGATAAGAGCCAATGTTGTTTACCAACAAGCACGTGATCATTGCCATGATAGTGGCGCCGGTGCTGGCCGTGCTGGCCTGGTTTGCCGTCGGCCAGTTTGCCGGTGAAACGCCGCAGCCGGCGGTGCCGGGGCAGTCTTACCCGTTGCTGGAGAAGAGTAACTGCCGCTATCCCAGCGGCGCCTGTGATCTTGAGAATGAGGCGTTCAGGGTGCGCCTGTCCGCTGCCGGCGAGGAGGGCAACGAACTGGTGTTGACGTCTTCACACCCGCTTGAGGGCGTGGTGCTGGGGATCGGCCTGCAGGATGAAGACCTGCAACCGGCGATGATGCGCGCGGTGGATGGCCAGGGGCTGGAGTGGCGTCTGGCTATTCACGCCAGGCCGCAGCCCGGACAGCGCATCCGCCTGGTGGCGATGGCTGCCGGCAGCAGCTATTTTGCCGATGCCGCCACCGCGTTTCTGCAGCCGCCCGATCGCCGGGGGGATGAATGAGCGACGACTCCGGGACGCAGGTAGCGGCGGCCCCGGAATCACCGCTGCCACGGCTCGCGGTGCCGGAACTGGTGCCCGTGGCCGAATTCCTGGAACAGTCCCTGCCGTTTAACGAGTTGCCGAGGGCTGAGCTGTACCAGGTGGTGGACAAGATCCTGGTGCAGTATCACTGCCGTGGCGATGTGTTCAATCGCGGCACCATGGAAGCCGGGCTGCGCATCGTTCGCAGTGGCGCGGTGGAGATACGGGACAGCGATAACAAACTGCTCGACCGCCTGGGCGAGGGTGAAAGTTTCCACATCGGTGGCCTCAACGCCGAGCGGGGCGAGGTGCAGGCCACCGTCATCGAGGACGCCCTGCTGTACCTGCTGCCAGACCCGGTCTATCGCGGTCTGCGCGAGGGCAATCGCGGTTTCGACCGCTATTTCAGTGGGCAGCGCAGTCGCCGCCTGCGGCGTGCGGCGCGATACCAGCCGGAACCCAATATCATGATGCAGGAGGTGCGCACCGTGATGAGCACCGATCTGCTGACGGTGCAGTCCACCGACTCTGTGCAGCGCGCGGCGCAGGTGATGGCGCAGCGGCGCGTGTCCTCCGCCTTTGTAATGGAGGGCGACAGGCTGGCCGGCATTATGACTGACCGCGACCTGCGGGTGCGCTTTGTCGCCCCGGCCTTGCCGCCGGAAACCCGGGTGCGCGAGATAATGACACCGGACCCGGAAACCATTGACGCCAGCCAGAGCATCTTCGCCACCACCCTGTTAATGACCCAGCGGTCCTACCATCACCTGCCGGTCATGGTGGACGGAGAACTCGGGGGCATAGTCACCACCTCCGACCTGATTCTGGCGAAACAGGACGACCCGGTCTATCTGGTGCAACACATCTCTCGCCAGCATGATATCGAGGGGATTAAGGGCCTGGTGTCCGGTATGGCCAACCTGATGGTGCAGTGGGTCAACTCCGGTATGCGGGCGCAGCAAGTCAGCCAGATTCTCACGGCCATCAGCGATGCCGTCACTGTCCGCCTGATCGGCCTGGCCGAGGAAAAGCTGGGGCCGGCCCCGGTCCCCTGGTGCTGGCTGGGTTTTGGTTCCCAGGCACGCGCCGAACAATTGCTGGGCGCGGACCAGGACAACGGTATTATTATCGACGACAGCGTGGAGCCGGAGCAGCTGCCCTGGTTCGAATCCCTGGCGAATTTTGTCTGCGACGGCCTGAACGAATGCGGTTACGTCTACTGCCCCGGCGATATCATGGCCAGAACACCCGAGTGGCGGCAGCCGCTCTCCGCCTGGCGGCAGAAGGTGCGGCGCTGGGTCACCACGCCGACACCGGACGCAGCCATGCGGGTGAGTATCTTCTTTGACCTGCGCAGTATCCATGGCAGCGTCGGCCTGTGTCAGCAGTTGCAGGAAACCATGTTGACGCAATCGTCAGGTAACTCGATCTTTCTCGCCGCGCTCGCCGCCAACGCCCTGGATACCAGGCCCCCGCTGGGTATCTTCCGGCGCTTTGTGCTGGACCGGGACGGCGAACACCGGGACTACCTCGATCTAAAGAAGCGCGGCGTACTGCCGATAACTGAAATGGTCCGCCTGCGGGCGCTCGCCAACAGGATCAGCGCAGTCAATACCGATGAACGCCTGCGTGCCCTGGTGCATGAAAAACACATGACTATCGTGGACAGCCGCAACCTCGTGGACGCCCTGAATTTCATCCAGCACCAGCGCATCAATCACCAGTGCGGCCAGATTGTGCGCGGCGAAAAGGTCACCAATTTTATCAATCCGAAAGATTTGCCGAAAATGGCAAAGGAGCAGTTGCGCGATGCCTTCACCATCATTGATGATGCCCAGTCCGCAGTCAGGCAGACCTATCGCGCAGGCATGGGCTGATGTGGATGTTTCGACTGCGGCGCCTGCGATACAGGCGGCGTGTAGCCGGAACAGCGCTGCACAGATGCTGGCAAGCGCCCTTGCCGAACACTGGGAAGGACTGGCGCCAAGTATCCTATTTAGTCGTCGACGCGGAGATGTCATCTCTTGATGTGAGTGACGGCGAACTGCTGAGCGTGGGGTGGGTCGGCGTAGAGGCGGGAGCAATCAGGCTGGACAGCGCCCGCCACTATCTGGTGAAGGCTGAAAATTCCGTGGGGCAGAGCGCCGCCATACACAGCCTGCGGGATTGCGAACTGGTCGAGGCGGACACCGGCGCGGTGGTGCTGGAGCGCTTTTTACAGGTGGCGGCAGGTAAGGTACTGGTATTCCACAATGCGGCCCTCGATATGGCCTTCCTCAACCGGGTGAGCCGGCAGGCTTTCAATGCGCCGGTACTGCTGCCGGTAATCGATACCCTGTTGCAGGAAGAGGCGCTGCTGCGACGCCGGGGCCAGCCGATCAAGCCGGGGGACCTGCGTCTGCACGCTTGCCGTGAGCGCTACAATTTGCCGCCTTACCAGGGCCACAATGCATTGCAGGACGCACTTGCCACGGCTGAACTGCTGCTCGCAATGGCGGCTCACCGCGGCGGCAGGCAATCCTTTACCCTTGGCCAGCTGCTATAGGGCTGGCCCCGGTCGACAGATTGCGGGTGATCAGTCAGTGTGTCTGGAGATAATATCTTGCGCCAGTGAGGTCAGCCCCGCCACCGGGTCGGGCCCCAGCAGGAAGAGGGGCACGATCACCCTGGCCACGCCGATTTCCTCGAAGGCCTCGATGGCGTCCAGTCCGCCTTTGCCGTCCCACATCGAGGTGATTTCCACCGTATTGTAGTCGCGGCCGAGCTCGGAGCAGGTCTTCCTGAGTTGATCCAGCATCGGGGCGAGACTTGCCGCGTCGTTGGTGGGCGCGAACCAGCCATCCCCATGGCGGGCAATGCGCTCAAAGGCTTTGCCTTTCGAACCCCCCACAATGATTGGCACACCGCCGGCCTGTACTGGCAGGGGATAGCTCAGAAAGCCGGACCAGTTGATAAAGTCACTGTGGTGCTCCACAACTTCGCCTGACCAGACCTTGCGCATCGCCACGATGTAGTCGTCATAGCGGGCTCCTCGACGTTCGAAGGGCACGCCCATCGCATCAAACTCCTCCTTCAACCAGCCGATTCCGGCGCCCAGCATGAAGCGCCCGTTGGACAACAGGTCCAGGGTGGCCGCCTGTTTGGCCAGCAGCAGTGGGTTGGTTTGGGAGAGAATATTGACTCCGGTGCCCAGACGCAGGGTGCTGGTGTGGGATGCGACAGCAGTGAGCGCGATCAGGGGATCGAGGAAATCAGCGTCGGCGCCGCCACCCATTTTGCCGTCCTGGCTGTACGGATAGCGGGATTCGTACTCCAGAGGCACCATTACATGTTCGAAAGTCCACACTGATTCGTAGCCCAGGGACTCAGCGAGTTGGGCAAGACCGACGATTTGTTCCAGCGATCGCATGCCTATATTGATAGGGACCAGTCCAAATTTCATGGCTTTTCTCCTGAGTTGCGACTTCCCGATACGCTATCTTGCCCCGGTTTTGTATCCTGTACCAGCCGCAGTTGCGCGCAGGTTGTCGCGCCGGTGCCGCCAATATTTCCCGCCCCGGCATTGCCCGCACCCCGCACCGGTAATAGGCTTGCGGATTATTGGCGTTCTAGCGGGGTGATCAGGTGTTTGAAGTAGAGCAATTGTTACAGGCGGCGCGCGAGCAGACGGGGCTCTCCGATTTCGGCGGCGACGATTTTCGCGAGCCGCTGGAACGCCTGGTAGCCGCCCTGAACACTGAAGCCCGCCTGAATGATTTCGGTCGGCTGCGCGCGCAGATGACAATTGACGCTGGTCTGGCCACCCGCCTGGCCATCGTGGACTACCTTGAAAATCATCCCGAGGTGCGCTCCGAAGAGGTCGTGAAGCCTGTTTTTATCGTCGGACTACCCCGCACGGGCACCACGGCGCTGCATCACATGTTGAACCAGGATAAAGGCAATCGCACCCTGCGCCTGTGGGAGGCGCAGAACCCGGTGCCGCCGCCCGAGACCGCCAGCTATACGAGTGACGCGCGCATAGCCAGGCAGCGCGAGGGTGTGGCGCTCACCGAGACCTTCCTGCCGGGCTTTATGGCCACCCACCTGCTCGACGCCGAAGAACCCGACGAGTGTTATATGTTGCTGAATCGCAACTTCATGTCGGTGGAGTACTCGGCCATGTTTCATATACCGAGCTACGCCAACTGGCTGTACGCGAACCTGTGTGCCCGCGACAGCTATGCCTGGCACAAGCGGCAGTTGCAATTGCTGCAGTCGCGCCATCCCGGCCTGTGGGTGCTCAAGGCGCCATTTCACCAGTTGGGTCTGGCCCAGATACTAAAATATTACCCGGACGCGATCATCGTACAGACGCACCGTGCGCCCATGAGTCTGGTAGCATCGGGCTGCAGTTTCAGCGAGATATTGCGCCGCAGCGGTTCCGATCATATCGACCGGGATGAGATCGGTCGCGACTGGATGGAAATGCTGCGCGTCTACACCCATACCTTCGAGGCGGACCGGGCGCGACTGGAACTGGAGTTTCCAGGGCAGTTCCTCGATCTGCATCACGACGATTTCGTGGCCGATCCCTGGCCTGGTATCGAGGCCATTTACGCCAGGCGCGGCACCGCGCTGTCCCCCGGCAGCAGGGCGGCCATGCAGCGCTGGCTGGAGGACCATCCCCGGGGCAAGCACGGCGCGCACGACTACCGGTTGGAGGATTACGGCATCGGCCGCGCTGATGTCGAGGCACTGTTCGGCGATTACGCGCGGCGTTATAACTTGAGTATGGATTAATAGGTGGAGAATCGATGAGCGAACATACAGCGCAGGAAAGGGTATTGAGCGGCGAAGCCTGGGTGGAATTTTGTGACGCGCTGAAGGAGGCGGGCAAACTGGTGAACGCGCCCAAGGCGCCGCAGGACGATTTTAACCGGGCGGAGGGCTACCGCTACCTGACCCGCATGTTGCGGGCGGGGCTGGAGAGTTTTCTGGAAAGCGGTGACGCGGCTTTCCCGGTGCTGCGTTGCCCGGTGCACGAGACTATCAAGATGGGGGCGGACAACCCCGACAATTACTACCAGAGTGCGGCTATCAATCCCCAGTACGACTACCGCATTACCGGTACCCGCGGGACGGTGGATTACCTCGGCTTCGGCACGGTGATCAACCGCTACAGCAGCGGTGGCGGCATGAAAACCGATGGCTTCCTGGATTCACGCGATATGGTTATTGACGGGGAGGGCCGACTGGAGATTATCGTGAGCCAGCGCGAGCACCCCGGCAACTGGTTGCGCATGGGCCCGGAAACCAACGCCATCAACGTGCGCCAGACCTTCCAGGATCGCCGCGGCGAGATTCGCGCCGAGATCCAGATCGAACGCATCGGTGCGGAACAGGAGCGGCCGCCGCCCCTGTCGGCCAGCCAACTCGACAAGGCCCTGCAGGGAGTGACCCAGTTTCTGCGCAATACCACCGGGCTGTTTGAAGGCTGGGCTGAGGGCTTTCTGCCCACCACCAATGAAGTGGCGCCGGCGGACCAGGCTTTTTGCCAGGCCATTGGCGGCGACCCCAATATTTACTACTTCCACAGCGCCTGGGCACTGGCGGACGACGAGGCGCTGGTGATAGAGGCGGCAGATATTCCGGATTGCCAGACCTGGAACTTCGTACTGCAGAACTGGTGGATGGAGTCGCTGGATTACCGCTACCACAATATCCATTTCAACAAGCATACCGCCCAATACGAGCCTGATGGTTCGGTCAGGATCGTGGTGGCCCACCAGCGGCCCCCGCAGGCCAACTGGGTGGAGACGGCTGGCCACAATAACGGCACGCTATGCTGGCGCTGGATAGGGGCGCAGCGCCATCCCCCCGTGGCGTCAAGGGTAGTGAAGTTCGCCGATCTCTAGACTTCGCGGATCGCAGCGAGTTGCCCGTAAACCCGGCTGCGGCTGGGTCGCCGCAGCGCGCAAGGCATGGGTGCTCAAGCCGCCAGGAGCCTGGCCCTGGCCGCCGCGTATTCGAGTTTTAACCTGGCCACCAGTTCCGCGGCGGGGAGTACAGCCTTGACCGCGCCGATTCCCTGGCCGCAGCCCCAGATGTCTTTCCACGCCTTGGCGCTGGTATCGCCGCCCGAACCGAAATTCATCGTGGACAGGTCGCCCTCGGGCAGGTTGTCCGGGTCCATACCTGCCGCCACGATGGACGGGCGCAGGTAGTTGCCGTGGACGCCGGTAAACAGGTTGCTGTTGACGATATCCGCCGAGGCGTTATCGACAATGGCCTGCTTGTATGCCTGCTCGGCATTGGCTTCCACGGTAGCGATAAAAGCCGACCCCATGTAGGCCAGGTCAGCTCCCATGGCCTGTGCCGCGAGTATGCCGTCGCCGGTCGAGATGGAGCCGGACAGCAGCAGGGGGCCGTCAAACCACTCGCGGATTTCCTGCACCAGGGCAAAGGGTGAGGTGGTGCCGGCGTGCCCGCCAGCCCCGGCCGCGACCGCGATCAAGCCGTCCGCGCCTTTCGCGACGGCCTTGCGGGCGAATTGGTCGGAGATGACGTCGTGCAACGTGATGCCGCCGTAGGAGTGCACTGTATCGTTCACGATTTCCTTGGCGCCCAGCGAGGTAATGACGATTGGCACCTTGTATTTGACGCACATTTCGAGGTCGTGCTGAAGGCGGTCATTGGAACCGTGCACGATCTGGTTAACCGCGAACGGGGCTGCCGGCCGGTCCGGGTTAGCCTTGTTGTAGGCAGCAAGTTCGCTGGTGATCTTCTGCAGCCAGACTTCCAGCTCCGCTGCGGGCCGGGCGTTGAGAGCCGGGAACGAGCCGACAATACCGGCCTTGCACTGGGCGATAACCAGGTCGGGATTGGAAACGATGAACATGGGTGCGGCGACCAGCGGCAAAGACAGGGCGTCGCGTAGATTTGGGGAAAGCGCCATTTTTCAGTTCCTGAAACAAGTCAATGTTCGGTTGAAGGGGTCAAGTGCCGGATAGTACCGGGTTGCTGCCACCCCGGTATAGCAGCGAGTGCAGCATGCTTGCGGCGTGTTTGAACCGGGCGCGTTGTCGCCCCGTTCAACGGTTGGCGAAGTGTATAATGCAAATAATTGCACAACAACCACTTTATGCATTGTTTTGCATATAAAAGCCATGTCAGAGTATCCTCTTGGCGACAATCGAAGCTGGGGGTAACACGCAATGGCGCTGGGTCACGCAATCATGACGGCACTGCTGGAGGATGAGCTGTCAGGCTATGAACTGGCGCGGGATTTCGAGACTTCCCTGGGATTTTTCTGGCAGGCGTCGCACCAGCAAATATACCTCGAGCTTCGCAAACTGTCGGACAAGGGGTGGTTGAGCAAACGCGAAGTCAGCCAGAGCGGGAAGCCCAACAAGATCGTCTACGGACTCACCACAGACGGTCGCGAGGCGCTCGCCGAATGGGTGTTCAGCACCACCCGCAACCAGGCGGCAAAGGACAACCTGCTGGTAAAGCTCTACAACCTCGATGCGGACAATGTCGCCCACCTCGCCGGCGAGATCACCGCCCGGCGTGAAGAAATGATGCGGCGGCTGTATCTCTACGCAAAGATCCGCCGGCGCCACTACGAACAGCCGGAAACGCTGCCCACTCGCCGCAAGGGGGTGTACCTGGCGCTCGCCCTGGGTATTCGCCAGGGTGAACAGTTCCTGGCCTGGTGTGACGAAGCCCTTGATCTACTTGCCACCGTGGAAACATGAATACCGTGTGCCTGGCCGGTGTTTCCTCCGGCCAGGCAATACCAGACTGGTGGTCGCGCCACTGCCAATGCTGGCGCAATCGGGGCGGCCTGGCCCCGGTTTTTCGAGCTGCCGCTAAACCCCTGATGCTTATCTCGAGATAAGTGGTGTTTTCGGTGGATTTTCTACCGCTGTCCCCCCTACGCTGGAACCTTAGCGACTATGCGCCCACGGGGTGCAGGGTGAGACGATATGCGCATTCTGTTGTTGGTGTTATTACTGCTGCCATCGGTGGCGATGGCGCGTGTTTATATGTGTGTTGACCCGGCCACAGGCACGAAAAGCTTCAGTGACACTGGCTGCGATACTGTGGCGGTGCAGGAGGAGGTGAGGGTCCAGGTGACCAACCTGGCCTCGGGCAGAAAGACCGGGGCGCCAGTTCAGAAGAAGACCTGGGTAAGTGATCGCGATACAAGGAAAACCGGTCTGGACTACAGCGCGCAAAGCGGTGATCCCGGTGCGGGAAAGGCCACTGCCAGTGCCGCCGATATCGGCAAGAGTGACGACAGTTAACGAGCACTCCGGCCTGGCAACCGTGAGACCCCGGGGGCTTATGATTTGCTGCAATCAAGCTGACCGGAGCGCTCTGATCGCGCGAAACGGCATTATTCACTATTATGCATATCGTCAATAATAAGCTAACCTTTTGAAATTATTAGTTATTTAGGCATCTGATTCGTATTTTCAGCACGATTTGCATGCGGATTAGTATGTTTATTCTAACCGCGACTGATTCAATGGCTGCTCAAACCACAACCAAGAGGAGGTTTGAGCAATGTTTATTCAGACTATCGTATTTGTAATTCTCACGATGCTGGCGGCAACAGCAACCCATGCAGCCGGTTCACCGATCAGCAAAGATGCCGGGAAGCGGCAGGACGAAGAAGCCGACCTGGACAAGGAAGCGCCAGACGGGCATCAGCCATAGCCGAATCCCTGGCCGCCGGGGGCCCCCCGGCGGCCACCAGGGGCGCTCGCCGCCGATCTCAAGCTCTGTCGGTCACTCTCCTGCTGGTAGATCCGGTTCCGGGTGCGCATGGCCCTGCAGGTGGTCGGGTCAAAGTGCGTAGCATTGGCAGGAGCCCTTGGGCATAATGCAGGCCACGTCCCGACGTACTGGCGAATGGCTAACGGCTGCATGTACCACCAATATTTCGGCCTCAGCGAGGCTCCTTTTTCTATAGCGGTAAACCCGCGCTACCTGTATATGAGCCCCCGCCACCGGGATGCTCTGGCGCACCTGTTGTACGGCGTGGGCGCGGGCGGTGGGTTTATTTTGCTCACGGGAGAGGTGGGGACTGGCAAGACCACAATCAATCGCTGCCTGCTGGAGCAGTTGCCCGACGACACCGATATCGCCATCATCCTGAACCCCGCACTCAATGCGATGGAACTGCTCGCCACAGTCTGCGACGAACTGGGCATAGCCTACGACCACGAGAAACATACCCTCAAGACCTTGACCGACAGTCTGCACCGCTACGTACTGGAAAACCACAAGCGGGGTCGCAAGACGGTGTTGCTGATCGATGAAGCCCAGCACCTGGATTTCGAGGTGCTGGAACAGATTCGCCTGTTGACCAATCTGGAGACCAACAGTGAGAAGTTGCTGCGGATTATCCTGATCGGCCAGCCTGAACTGGCCCAGATGTTGGCGCGGCCGGAGTTGCGACAGCTCAATCAGCGGATCACCGCGCGTTATAACCTGGAGCCCTTGAGTCTGGAAGAGACCGGGGCCTACATACGCCACCGTTTACAGGTGGCGGGCCTGAATCCTGTGCGCGATATTTTCCCCGCGGGGGTAGTGAAAGGTGTTCACCGCTATACCCGTGGTATTCCGCGCCTCATAAATGTGTTGTGCGACCGCATGTTACTGGGTGCCTATGGCCGCAACCAGGGCCAGACCGATATGTCGATGCTGCGCACCGCGGCTCACGAGGTGATGGGTGCCGAGGCCGCTGCCAGCCGCGATGATCCACGCCGTTTCTGGCTGCTGTCAGCGGTCGGACTGGTGCTGGTGGCGGCAGTGGCCGCCTGGTGGTGGCAGGGCATGCCGCTGCCGGGTGCGGAACGCCGGGCCACCGACGGTGTTCAGGCCAACGCCCCGGCGGCAGTACCCGACCTGCATTCCGCGGCGAATACCGGCGCAAACCCGGCAGCCGCGGCCGCGACCGTGAATCCGGGCCCGGACACCGCCATGCCCGCACCGGCTGATTCCCCGACATCGTTCCCGGCACAGGAGACGATTCCCCGCATCGCGCCGGTCGTCGCCGGGGAACCTCCAGCGGCCGAGGCCCACTGGATGTTATCCCCGGTCGCCGCCCGTTCCCGCTTCTGGTCACTGTACAGCGCCGCACCGCCGCCACCGCAACTGTGTACCGGCGAACTGTACGATGGACTCGCCTGCATGGAGGGCTATGCCCTGAGCTGGGATGAACTGGCCGAGTTTGACCGGCCGCTGTTGCTGGACATGGTCAACCCGGAGCGGTTTACCGCAGCTGTGGTATTCCTGGGCGGCAACGGGCGCAGCGCCTGGGTAGCGACTGAAACCGGGACTGTCGAGCTTGACCTGCTGGAACTGGCCTCGGCCTGGACCGGCGGTTATCGCCTGTTGTGGCAACCGCCGGAAGGCTTTACCGAGCCTTTGGGTCTGGGCGATGAAGGTCCTGCGGTGGCGCAGATTGCCGCCATGTTTGCACGCCTGGACGGCCAGCAACAAGCGCTGACAGGGAACCGGTACAACGCGGCACTGCAACTGCGGGTGCGTATGTTCCAGCGCGAAAACGGGCTGGAGGACGATGGTGTCGTGGGAGTGCAGACATTGCTTAAACTGAATAGTCAGCTGGGGATAGACCTCACCGCCGCCGCCGCGCGCGAACGGCTGGCGGCCGCCAGCGGCGAGGTGGTAACACGATGAGTCGACATCTGACAGTGCGCGGGAGTGTTCGCGGGAGTGCCTTGCGATGTCGTTGATACTCGACGCGCTGAACCGCTCCCGCCGTGAAGACGAGGAAATGCCAGGGATATTTTCCAGCCATACTGTCGACCATGGGCCGGCAGGGCATAGCTGGACGCAGTGGTTGCTGGTCGGTGCTTTGGCGCTGGCAGTACTCGCAATCGGCGCCCTGCTCATCGATCGGTTGCCACAACAGACTGCCGCCGTCGATAACCCCGTAGTGAAGTCGGCGCCGGAGGCTCCGGCTCAGGTCGCGGACCTGCCCACTGCGCAGGCCCCGGTCGATGCCCGGTCCATACCGGTTGAGTCTGCTCAATCCGCAGCTATGACACCGCCTTCGACGCCTGCCGCGCAGCCGGCGCGTCAGGCGGAACCCGCAGTGGCTCAGGTCCCGGCCGGTGCTGTGCCTGCAGGTTCACCGGCGGCGTCGCGAGCACCTGCCGATGCCAGGGTAGCAGAACTTTACCAGCAACAGGCACGGGGTATGGTGGAACCGGCGGCTGCCCGCTCTCAAAAGCAGACATCAGTGGCCGCGCAGGGGGCTCGCTCCGCAACGTCCGGGGGTGCGAGTCGCGAAGAAGAAGCGATCGATATCGATGAGCTGGTGCAGAAAGCCAGGGCGGAGCTTGGCAATAAACGACTCACCCAGCATGCGGTGCCCTTTCTGGCAGACCTGTCCCAGCAGTTCAAGGACACGGTTCCCAGCATCATGTACCTCAAGCACGACTACTCGACCAACCCCTCTGTATCGAGTGTCTATATCAATGGCAAGACCCTCGGCGCGGGCAGCTCCGTGGGGGGCATCAAGGTTGAGGAGATTTTGCCGGATTCCGTGGTACTCGAGTACAAGGGCGATCGTTTTCGCCTGCGGGCCCTCAACAGCTGGGTCAATATGTAGCGGAAAAGTGCGCTACAGCGACAGATATTCACGCATGATGGTGAACAGTTCCGGCTGCTGCGCGTAGGCAGGTACGCGTCCTTGCCCTTCCCCGTTACTGAAAAGGGGCACATTGGCTCCGGTGTGTTCTTCATGGCTGAAATTATTAGTTGCGTAGTTGACCACCAGCAGACTGCCTTCGGGAGTCTGGATGCGCGCGGTCATCCCGGGCGAGTAGATCGGAACAGGATAGGCCGCGAACAGGCTCTGTGCCGGCACCAGTTGGGCCGCCTGTGAGTGGTCGGCTGTGACGATAACAAGCGTGCGCGGGTGCTTGTCCGCATATGCCAGTGCGCTGGCCAGGGCTTCGTCGAGCTGCTCCATTTCCCCGATTGAACCACAGGGCTTGCGCTCATGCGCTTGCTTGTCGATTGACGCGGATTCGACCATGAGGAAGAAGCCGCGGTTGTTGTCGTGCGCCAGCAGGTCCAGGGCCACATCCGTCATTTCTCGCAGGCTGGGTACGGTATTCGCTTCGGGATTGGGCTCGCAGCTCATGGGCGCGGGCAGGGTAACGTCGCCAATGTAGTCATGCAGGTGATTGAGAAGGCTGGGCTCCGCCTCTTCCGCCTGGCGGCCATTCTGACCCTGCAGTCGCACCGGCATGGAGCCAGCCGAGAACAGACCCAGTACGCGGCCCGGCGGGCTGACCCGTGACAGCTCCTGTTTCGTGGTCAGGAGCTGAAACCCCCGCTGCCGTGCCAGGGTCGATACCGGTACGCTCCCACCCTCGATCTGTGGTTCGAAATGTTTGCGGCCGCCGCCCAGGATGACGTCTATCCCGGAGCTGGCCAACTGCTCGGCGATGGATCCCGGGCCACCGTTCGCTTTCAGGTCGTCCGGGCAGCCGCCGAGGTAGACGCTCTTGTAGTGGATGTCGACCATCGCGTCCGGGTTTTCGCAGAGTCGAAAATTGACATGGCTGGCGAAGGCCGCCGGGGTGGCGTCGGTGACGCTGGCGGTGGTAACGATGCCGGTGCGATAGCCCGCGGCGCTAGCCAGCTCGATGATTGTGACCAGATCCCTGTCACTGCCTGCGGTGGTCGCAATACGCCCACGGCTGGTGATCGCGCCAGTCGCGATACTGGTGGCGGTGTTGGCGGAATCGGCAACGTAAATCGGTCGCCCATCGACAGTATCTTCCACTGTGAGTACGCCGACCGCAGAACGCACCGGTAAGGTGTCGAGCAACAGTTTTCCGGCGGCCCCCTTGAGATAGTTGCGGGCAATGCTTATCTGCTGGTCGTCCATGCCGTCGCCGATGATAAGGATGACTGCACGGGGCGTGTAACCGGTTGTATCCATGTTGGTGTCTTCGCCCCAGGCAGCGCTGATGGTCAGCAGCAGGACCAGGAATGCGGGCAGGGCGAAAGGGGTGGCGAGGGCGACGAGGACGGATCGAGGGTTGGGGTAGGGCATGTGACCTGCGCTGGCTGGAAACCGGGAGCGCATAGATACCACGATCTGTCCGGCAATGCACCCCGTCGGCCCGGCGCTGTCACGAACCCGCCTCCTGCTGGCGCTGACGGACAATTTTACGCCGATCCCTTAACCTTTACCGCCCACTGTGGCACGATTCGGCCTCCGGCTGTGCCCGTTCAGCATTGCACGCTTTGGCTGCACGGTCCGCGCGCAGGGAATCAGGGCATAAAAACCATAATCGCAGTGAATAGCAGCTGAGGAATCTCCCATGAAAATGATTACAGCGGTCATCAAGCCGTTCAAACTCGATGATGTCCGCGATGCGCTCAACCAGATTGGAATCGCCGGCATGACCGTGGAAGAGGTCAACGGTTACGGGCGCCAGAAGGGACACACCGAACTGTACCGCGGCGCGGAATACGTGGTGGAGTTTCAGCCCAAGATCAAGGTTCAGCTCGCTATCAGCGATGACCGGGTTGAGGCCGCCATCGAGGCTGTATGCAAAGCGGCCAATACCGGGAAGATTGGCGACGGCAAGATTTTTGTTCACGACCTGGAGCAAACCATCCGCATTCGTACCGGCGAGAGCGGCGAAGACGCCCTGTGATCCTGGAGATTGGCATGAAGATTCAAAAACCACTGGCCGCGGCGGTCGCGCTGATGCTGATTTCATCCGCCGCCGGCGCACAGGAACTGGACGGCGCGGACACCGCGTGGATTCTCACCTCGACAGCCCTGGTGCTGTTTATGACTATCCCCGGACTGTCTCTTTTTTACGCGGGACTGGTGCGCTCGAAAAACGTGCTCTCGGTGTTGATGCAGTGCTTCGCGCTCACCTGTCTCATGTCGCTGGTCTGGTTCGCGGTGGGGTATACCATCGCCTTTGGCAGCGACGGGGTGGAGCAGGGCATGTGGATCGGCGATTTTGGCAACATCTTTTTTGCCAATATCGCTATCGACTCGGTCAGCGGCACCATCCCCGCATCCCTGTTCGCGATATTCCAGATGACCTTCGCCATTATTACCCCGGCGCTGATCGTCGGTGGCTTCGCCGAGCGCATGCGATTTTCCGCCATGCTGTTGTTCAGTACCTTGTGGCTGGTGCTGGTGTATGCGCCGGTTTGCCACTGGGTATGGGGTGGCGGCTGGCTGGGCGATATGGGCCTGCAGGATTTCGCCGGGGGTACGGTCGTGCATATCACGGCAGCGTCGGCGGCCCTGGTGGCCGCGATGATGATTGGTCCGCGCAAGGGCTTCGGCACTGTGGCAATGCCCCCGCACAATCTCACCCTCACCGTGGCAGGCGCCGGTATGTTGTGGGTGGGTTGGTTCGGATTCAATGCCGGTTCCGCCGTCGCGGCCAACGGCAGTGCGGCGATGGCCATGCTCGTCACCCATCTCTCGGCCTCCGCCGGGGCCCTGGCCTGGATGACCATGGAATGGGTGCGTCACGGCAAGCCCTCCATGCTGGGTACAGTTACTGGCATGGTGGCGGGCCTGGGCACCATTACCCCGGCCTCGGGCTCCGTGGGACCAGCCGCTGCGGTATTGATAGGTTTTATCGCCGGGGTGGTGTGTTACTTCGCCACCAACTACCTGAAAAACAGGTTGCGGGTCGATGACAGTCTCGATGTGTTTCCGGTACATGGAGTGGGCGGAATCCTCGGCACCCTGCTGGCGGGCGTTTTCTGCTCCACCCAGTTGGGTATTTTCAGCGGCAACGGTTTTTCCGACGGTATTTCAAGCATCGGCGGCCAGTTGATGGTGCAGACCACGGGCGTGGTGTCCACCCTGGTGTATACCGTGGTGGTGACCTTTGTCCTGCTCAAAGTAGTGGGAGCTATCGTAGGTTTGCGGGTCGACGGTGATGAAGAAACCCAGGGCCTGGATCTCGTGCTCCACGACGAGCGCGGTTACGACCTGTAGTGAGCTGTAGCGGCCTGCTCGCGCCGTTGCGAGCAGGCCGCCCGGCATTCGCGCAATTGCCGCCCGGTGATTGCTGATCCTGAAGAGGCCGTCTCTGGCCAAAACGTCTTACCCCATCACCGCCGGAACGTCTCACCGCCAGAACGTCTCATACAGCTCATTTCGTATAATGTACTCCGCCAGCGCTGGTGCGCTGACCTCGCCCTGTTTTGTTGCTGCTTTAAGTGCCTTGCAAGGTATTTTGGTTATCAGCCAATGACTCCTCAGAACTAAATTTTCTATTCCGCTTATTTCCATTCTCTGAAATGGTGTTATAGTTACCTATAACAGTATACATAACAGTGAATGTCGCCATGCAAAACCCCGACTTCAGCAAGCCTCATTACCTGATCGATACCTTTACCCAACATCGCCTGGCGTCAAATCTACTGATGATCATGCTGGTATTGGCCGGGTTCTGGGGGTTACGCCAGCTTACCGTGCAGTTGAATCCCGCGCAGGACTCGACCCAGGCCGTGGTCAGTATTGCCTGGCCGGGCGCCAGCGCGGAGGATGTGGAGCGACTGGTGACGCAGCCGGTTGAATACCAGCTGCGCTCCCTCTCCCGCGTGGGCAGCCTTACGTCAAACACCTCGGACAGCCTCAGTGAGATAACTGTTCGCTTCGACAAGGGCACCGACATGATCGATGCCATGGACCGCGTCAAGCAGCGGCTGTCCCAGGTGCGCGACCTGCCGGTGGATATCGAGCCACCCATGGTACTGCGAGGTGAGGAACTCGATACCATCGCCGCCATCCTGATTTCCAGCAAAGGGACCCTGGATGAGCTGGTACCCGTTGCCCGGGAAATAGAGCGTGACCTGCTGGCCCGGGGAATCGACACGGTGGAATTCCGGGGCGTGCCGGATGAAGAAATAGCGATTCAGATTGACAGCCGAACCCTGTTCGAACTGGGCGTGCCGCTATCGGCCATCGCCGCGAGCGTATTGAGCAGCAGCACCGATGTTCCTGCCGGTGACGCAGGCGGTGGCCAGTTGGAGCGCAAGCTGCGCAGCCTCGACCAGCGCCGCAGTGCCCAGGACTTTGCCGAGATGCCCCTGCGCAGCAGCGACAACACGGAACTGGTGCGGCTGGGCGATATTGCCGATATCGAACGCCGTCAGCGGGATGAGCAGCGCCTGGTGTATTACGATGACGACCCCGCCATCATGATCCGGTTGCGGCGCGGGCCGGATTCCGACACCCTGGATGCCGCCGACATTCTCTATGCATGGAAGGCGGATAACGCGGCCTCCCTGGAGGAGCGGGGCATCAAGGTCACCGTGTGGCTGGAGGCCTGGCGATTCGCCCTCGACCAGATATCGCTGGTATTCAGGAACGGCGTAGGCGGCCTGCTGCTGGTGATTGCCACCCTGTTCCTGTTCCTCAACGGGCGCGTGGCCTGGTGGGTGACCCTGGGCATCCCGGTCTCTTTCCTGGGCGCCCTGGCCGTGTTTCACGCCTTTGGCGGCAGTATCAATTTCATCAGCATGATCGGTGTGGTGATGGGCCTGGGTATCGTTGTGGATGATGCCATCGTGGTCGGGGAACACTCCCTGACCCAGTTCGAGGCCGGCCACAGCCCGGAAGTCGCCGCGGCCCAGGGCGCGCAGCGCATGTTCGCACCGGTAATGGCCTCTTCGCTGACCACGCTGGCGGCTTTTTTACCGCTTCTGGTGATAGACGAACCGTTCATTCGCGAGATTCCGCTGCTGATGGTCTGCGTAATTATCGCATCGCTGGTGGAGTGTTTCCTGGTTATGCCCGGCCATCTGCGGCACAGTTTCACCCATATGCAACGCCAAACCCCGTCTCGCTGGCGCGCCGGGTTCGATGCTCGTTTCGATTACTTCCGGCAACACATTTACCTGCCTGCCCTGCACCGCGCCCTGGCTAACCGGCGCACTGTCCTGACAGCGGCGTTACTCGGCTTTGTCATCGCGTTAACGCTGTTGATCAGCGGGCGTGTGAAACCGACCCTGGACGTCAACGTGCATTTCGAATTCGCCGATGCCTACATGCAGTTCGCCGCCGGCACCAGCGAGGAGCAGATCCAGGACTGGCTGGAAACGCTGGCGACCACCGCGCAGGAGGCCGACGTCGCGCTGGGCGGCGGGCTTGTTGTCACCCGGGTGATCAATCGCAACTACGCGTTTCTCGATGAGCAGGTAAAAACAGGCAGCCAGTACGCTGCCATGTGGGTGGAACTCGTCTCGCCGGAAAAACGCGCTGTCACGCTCGATGAGTTCATCGCCGCCTGGCAACAGCGCCTGCCGCCGTCGCCGCTGGTGGAGCGGCTGCGCATCGGTTCGGGCGACGGCAGTTGGCCGGAGTTGGGTCTGTACCTCTCCGGTGCCGACGTGGAGACTTTGAAGCAGGCAGCCGAGGATCTGGCGGCGCGTATCGCGACCTACCCGGGTGTGACCGATGTATTCGATGACCTGCCGTACGGCAAGGAACAGTGGATTGTCGAACTGACCACGGAGGGTCGCAGCCTGGGGCTCACCGGTGCCGATATCGGCCGCCAGTTGCGCTCGGCGTTCGAGGGATACCGTGTACAGTTGTTCACTGAAAATGACGCGGAACTGGAGGTGCGAGTGAGCCTGCCAGCGAGCGAACGCGACCGGCTGGACACTTTATACCAGTTGCCTGTGACGACACCTGCCGGTGAATCAGTGCCACTGGTGGCGGTGGCAACGATCAGCAACCGGCGCGGTATCGAGCGCATCAATCATCGCGATGCCCGCAAGTCGGTCAATGTCTACGCCCATATCGATGAAAAGCTGAACACGGCTATGGCCATCATTACCGCGCTGGAACAGGACGTCATTCCCGAGATCACCCGCAAGTACAATGTCAGCTATGGCCTGGGGGAAAGCTCGGCGGAAGAGGCGCAGACGATGGCGGACATGATGTTGGGCGCGGTCATCGGCCTGCTCCTGATCTACCTGATACTCGCGTGGGTGTTTGCCTCCTGGAGTTGGCCGCTGGCGGTGATGACCGCGATACCGCTGGGACTCACTGGCGCGCTGGGAGGCCTCTACCTGCTGGACCTGAATCTGGGGGCACTGGCGATTATGGGCGTCTTTACCCTCACCGGAGTGATCGTTAACGATTCCATAATCCTCGTTACCGCCTACCGGGAGGCGCGCGAACGGGGCATGGATACCCACGAAGCGCTGGAAACAGCCTGTGGACTGCGCCTGCGCCCCGTCATACTGACCTCACTCACCACCACCCTCGGGCTCGGTCCGCTGATGCTGGAAGGCTCCCCCATGGGTGAGGCCATGGTGCCGCTTGCCGTTGTGATCTGCTTCGGCCTCATGTACGGCACGGCCCTGATCCTGTTTGTCATTCCCACTATTTTGTCAGTCCTTGAGCAATTGGCTGCGAGGCAGCCAGCAGGAGTCCAGTATGAAATTCAGGCTGAAATTCAAACCACGCATTAACTTGTCCCCCAAGAATCGAACCCTGGCCCTGGTCGCATTTGGCGGCCTGGCTGCCACCACCACGCTGATGGCGACGGCGCCGCACCACGATGCCAATTCAGTGGAGGAGAAAGCCTGGCCAGTGACCACCATGACCGTCGAGACGAATGACTTGTCACCGGAGCTGCGTTTGTTCGGACGGGTGGAAACGCCCCGGCATGCAAAACTCACAGCGGCGGTGACCGCGTCAGTAAATGCGGTGAATGTGCGCGAGGGTCAGCTCGTCGAGCAGGGGCAGGTGCTGGTAGTGCTGGATGATGCCGACGAAGAGTTGCGCAGACAGCAACGGGAAGCTGACGTGGCCGAGGCGAGCGCGGCACTGGAAACCGCGCGCCGCCAGTCACTGGTAGACGAAGACATACTGCGCCATATGCAGGAACTGCACAAGCTGACCGAGGCTAAACACCAGCGCCTGCAAAAACTGCAGCGACAGAATCTCGTGGCCAGGGAGCAGCTGGAGGATACCGACGCGGCGGTCTCCCGCCAGGCGATCGAACTTGCGCAACAGCAGCTCAAGGTAGACAACAACCCCGAGCGCATCGCGATGATGGAGGTTGCGCTGGACAGGGCACAATCCCTGTTGGAGGAACAGGAACTGCGCCTGGCGCGGACCCTTGTGGTAGCGCCTTTTCGAGGCAGGGTCTCCAGTATTGACGTCTCTCCGGGCGACCGGGTTAGCGAGGGGAGGGAGCTTGTCGCCGTCTACGATACCTCGGCCCTGCAGGTGCGGGTGACTATCCCCACCTCGGCGGTGGAGCCTATCAAGCAGGCCTTGCGGAATGGCGATCCCATCTTCGCCCGCTATGGTGACGCCACCTCCCGGTCGCTGCTGCAACTGGGGCAGCTCGCCGCCACCGTTGGCACGGGGCGCGCCGGGGTAGACGCGCTGTTTCAGGTGTCCGCCAGCGGTGACGCGCTGGAACTGGGGCGCGCACTGGATGTGACGGTAGTACTGCCCCCCTTGCAACAGGTGACGGGAATCCCGGTACAGAGCCTCTATGGTGACAACCGTGTCTACACCGTCGTGGATGGTCGTCTGCAGAGCGTGGAAGTACAAACCCTGGGCCAGCGGCATGATGACAATGGCCGACTGCAGTTGCTGGTGCGCGCTAACAATTCCGTCATTGACAGCGATATGCTCACCACCAGTCTGCCCCAGGCCAGCACCGGGCTGCGGGTGAAGGTGATCAATGGCTGAGTCGCGAGGTGGCCGCCAGCTGTTCGGTCCTGGACAGGCAGCCGCCTCGCTTCACCAGGGAATCGGCATTGAGTGCTAAAAACGTGGTAATTTTGCGAGACATGTCACGTTCTCAACGCGCTGCCGCCCACAATTTTTAACCATAGAGTCTACCATTAGGGTAGCGCCGCACTTACCTGAGGGTAAGGTCAGGCTAACGGCAGCAGGACAATAAGGAGGAGTGCCGTGCTACTGGATAGTGGAACGAGTGACGCGGGCTGGAGTAATGACCGCCCCGTTCAGATACCACCCGCCGCCCCGGACAGGGACGCGGGAACGGATAGCAAATTGTTGGAAAGCCTGGATGTGGGACTCTTCAGGGCATTGCGCAAGCTGGGTGCGCCGCGGAGCCGGATCTGTTCCGCTCTCTGGCTGAGCTACGCGGAATACGAGCGGCTCTGCAAGCTGATCTAGCTATTTCCGGCCGCCCCGAGGTTTTGTAGCGGACGTCGAGTTTCGGTCCCGGCCCTCTCCCGGGTGATCTCATGTCTCGGTTCAGGCAATAAAAAACCCGCACCAGGCGGGTTTTACAGGCGCATGCTACTGCTGCCTCCTCAGTTGTTTGCCAACTGTCTACGCTTGGCAACTACCAGCCCACCCAGTGCGCTAATGAACAGCCATACGGCCGCAGGGAGGGGAACCTCTGATACGACTGTCATCGACAGGTAATACAATTGAAAATAGTCCTCTCCGAAGACCTGGACTGAGCCCTCAGAGCCGAATATGTCGAAATAGTCCTCCACATTACCCTGGGCTGCCAGCAGAAAGATGTCTATGTCATTATTGAAGTCCACGCCACTGGCAGGTTGCAGGTTCAGATTGAGGTTCCCGACAAAGAAGTCCTGTACGTATACGTTAGCCTCTTCGGTAGCACTGACGAAGACATCATTTGCACAGGAAGCACCGCAGGTAAAATCGGATTGCCAGAGCAGGGGAGCGCCGTCTCTGTAGGCTTCCATTCCGGAGACTGCGCCGGGGAAATTCCCTATGCCACCCGACACCGGAGTTGCGGTATCTACAAAGAACACTCCCTCCGTCGTCGTGTATGTACCCGTAATGTCGTCGAAGTTTTCATCGTAGGATTGATATATCTCCCCCGCGAACTGAACTGCGACAATGGCGGCGGATGCGGACAGGGGCAGTAGCCCGACAAGCATCATCAAACCCAATCGAAATAGTTTCACGTCTCTTCCCTCGAAGTTATTTTGTGAACTTGCTTACCAGAATGGCTCTAGCAAGAGTCATGCCATCATATACAAATCAAATACTTGGGAGAAAATGACAGGCTTCGAAATGCCGATATGTAAAAAACTGTGACAGCTGCTTAGGCGAAAAGGGAATCAGGGAGTCGGGAGAATGTCTCAATTGAACAGGGTATTGCTGGCTTCGCCCGGCCCCTGAACCCCTTATGCCTTGATGCTCAACGCCCTGTCATATATGAAAGGGGTCATATGAAAGGGGTCATATGAAAGTATGAAAGGGGTCAGAGCCCTTTTTCCGCGATCAAATCCAGGTGACCTCAGGCCTTGCGATAGAAAAACACCTCCAGTGCAACTCGTCCCTGCACTCAATTGCCCTCAGGGTATGCGATTGTCACGCTTTCGCGTGAATATCGGTCGGTGGCGTCGGTGGCTACCGCCCTTCCTAATCCCCCAGTACTGTAGATCAATGCATTGACAGGGTCGAAGGCAACCGGAGGCATGTTGCGCATTATTATGGAACGCTGCCCGCTGCCCAGGTCTATGCTTCGGACATCCAGGCTGCAGGAAGTAGCCACGCAGTATCTCTGAACCAACAGCCTACCAGGGGTCGAGTCCCAGGCCATGCTCTGTGGCTCAAACAGGAACTCACTCTCCTGGCTCTCTGCTAGACCCTCGCTATCAAACAAAACCGTTCGCTGCCCTGAAGTGGGCTCTATCGCCAACACTGTGCCATTTGCAGTAATTGCCAGAACACGATCGTTTTCAGCGTCGTACAGGACGCCTTGTGGCGGCTGCTCATCTGAGCCTGAATCCTGCTCCGCACGGGAGACCAGCGCGCGCGATCCCGTGGCGATGTCGATGGATATGAGCCCTTCGTAGTAGTTGTCAGGGTTGCGACTCACCCCGGCGGCGTAGATCAGGCCCTGCTGCTCGTCGACAGTGAGTCCAGTAACGGAGCTCAACCCGGGGCCCGATCCTACCGTAGGCGAAGTGATCACATGGACCGAGCCACTACCAAGATCGACACCTATGAGCTGCCTGGTGTAGAGGTCGAAGAAGTAGAACATGCCTGCCACACTGTCGAGTGCGGGGGCGGTCATGAGGATATTCCCAAAGTTGCCAGGCACTAGATCGGTGGCGATCACTTCGCGTTCGAGGGTATCCAGATTTACTGCCAGAAGGCGTAAATTGTACTTGTCGATAACGTACAATCGGCGACGAGTGTTGTCAGCCAAACTAAGCGCCGCCGGAGGAAGGGCGGGGCCACTGCCGACTGCACGATTCAATGTCGACAATTCTCCCCACTCGCCTGTATCGAGGCTCAGCGCGGACAGGCGATTGAGACTATTAGCGACCACCAGACGCTCGCCGGGTTCGTCGAAGTCGACATCCGTGATCGCATCCGGCATGTTCGGATTCTCCATCGCCAATGAACGACTGCCCGTAGTGAGGTCCACCCAAAGAATTCTATCCTCATCGACCGCGAGCACCCGGTCGCCCGCCGCGGTGAGAAAAAGCCACTTGGGGGCGTAGAGTAATGGACCGCTATCGGTCTGCGCATCGGACAGGATGCTTCCGGCACCACTGGCAAGGTCGTAGGCATAGAGGCCATACAGGGAAGACTCGGGAAAGTAAAAATCGGGAAGAACGCCGGCGTCCGCAGCTACAATCACGCGGTTGTTTGCGGAGTCGACCACCAATGGACCCGGGCAGAACGGCACAGTCGGCGCCGCCGGGGAGTTGCTGACGCTACTTGTGTATGCCACTTCGGCTGCCGGCCCGCCCGTTAAGGGGATAGCCAGGATAGAACAAGCGTCGGTCTGTATGCCGTGAAAATCCCTTGCCTTGCGGGAGTACACCAGTTGTTGCCCCACAGGGTCGAGGTCAAATCCGCCGTGGCTCATGAGTTCGCGGTCCCCGGCGTACCACAAATTACCTATTGAGTGGACGCTGCCTGCATCCAGTTCTACAGTGTACGCGTCAGAGGACCTCACGCCCCAACCTAGCAGATAGACGTTTTGCTGTGCTGTGTCGCTACGTATCCCGGTCCTGGGGGCATTTTCGCCCTGGTTCAAATTGTCAATTATCGGCGTTTCCGCGCCTGAGACGAGGTTGACGCGGCGCAGGTCGCCGCTGCCATAAACCAGCGCAGTACTGCCATCCGGCGAGACATTGAGTAACTCGTAGTCCGCCAGTATTGGCGAGTTGTTCACGGTGACGGCCGCCTGATTCGTGGTGCCATTGACCGGAACCAGATTTGTTTCGATATCGACCGAGTCTGAATCGAGCGCAATACCCGCCTGCCAGCGCCCTGTTTTGAAGTCGACAGTGGCCGGGACACCATTTACGGTGAACGCCGAAATGTCTCCCGCTGCAAGCTCACCATCGTTCTGGTCATCGATCGTCCCACTGACTGTGAGGTTCGCCCTGCCATCGGTAGCGGCACCTTCAAGAGGGAAAGTGATATTGACCTCCAGGGCGCTCTCTGTAAGTGAGGGTTGTGCTCCGCCACCAGAGCCGCCACCGCCGCAGGCCGTTAGCGTGCCCAACAAAGCGGCCACAATTAATCGGATTATCGGTTTACCGAAGGAAAAAGACGCCGTAATGCGCGCAATACAGAACGGTGCAAACACCTCAGGTACCCCTGCGAGTCATATGGTGTGCACTCTACCATGATCTACCATGATCTACCATGATCTACCATGATCAATGGTCTAATCAGCACCGTTCGCCTACGCCTTGATTTTCAACGCCCTGTTATAGATTTCAAGATTCTTTTCATTGAGTGCGATCAGCGCAGCCTCGAGTGCGTCCTCCAGCGCCGGCGCTTTCTGCCTCGCCTTGTTTACTTCGAAATGCGGCACATCCCCCACGCCGAGGATTTTTGCCAGGCGGCGCAGTTCACTGTCGTATTCCTCGATGATACCGATAAAGGCATAGTCCTCGAGCTCCCGCCCCCTGAGGTAGTCCGGGTACAGGTGGGTATCGCGGGGGTGGGCGGCGAATTCTGCCTGGCTTTTCAGCAGGCGTTTAAACAGCTGGCGTGACAGTGCAGTGTGTTCTATCTCCTGTTCAAACCTTGAGATTATATAGTGATAGTTTGAGACGATGCGGCGGACCGGGTCGCGCAGCCAGGTCAGTACTTTGATCTCCGGCTGGAGTTCGAAGAACTTTGCGGCGTCTTCGTAGTGAAAATGCCCGTGCAGAACTTTTACCGTTTCCGGCAACTGACCCCGATGCGCAATTGTGTCCAGAAACTCCTGGCTGGTCCGGTTGGTGGCCACCATGCGGGATCGTCCATCGCGTTCGCGCACCGTGAAATCCAGGCGCTGGAACGCAGCCTCGCCATAAAGCGCTTGCAGGCTCTTCTGGAATGAGCTGCCACCGGTTTTCGGGATATGGATCGACAGCAACTCCAGCCGGTTCCCAATCATACCAGTGTCCTTGCCGACTCATTTGTACAAGTACCGGATGCCAGCAGGTCAGCAACCGACGCTGCTCGCGGCGCAGGCTGCAGCCAACGCCTAGCCACCGGCAATTTTCACGACGAAACCGCGTTTTTCCAGTTCGGCTTTAAGCACCGGGCGCTGGTCGCCCTGGATTTCGATGTGGTCGTCCTTGAGGGCGCCACCAACACCGCATTTTTGCTTGAGGGCTTTGGCGAGGTCACGCATGTCCTTCTCGGCCAGTGCCAGGCCGGTTATGAGCGTAACTGCCTTGCCGCCACGGCCCTTGGTCTCGCGGTGCAGCCGGACAATACCGTCACCGGTTGCCGCCGGCCTGTCCTTGCCGCAGACACAACCTGCAACTGGCCGATGACATTGTGGGCACAGGCGGCCGCTCTCGGTGGAGTAGACAAGGGAACTGTTTTTACGTTTGTTCATGGTCCGGTCGTGTCTTTTGCGTCAGGCGAGCAGTATATTAGCCTGTTGGCGCAACAGGAACAGTGAGGAGCAGGGTTTGGCGGATATCGACGAGGTGAAACGGCAATTGGTGGATATGCAGACCCAGTTGGCCTACCAGGAAGACACGGTACGTGATCTCAACGATGCACTGGCCAGCCAGCAACAGGAAATCCTCGTGCTTCGGCGTCAGTTACAGTTGCTCAAACAGCGCCAGGATGAGCAGGGCGCCGATGCCGCCGCCGGACCCGGCGACGAGAAACCACCGCACTATTGATCTATCGTGCGATTTTTGGATCTGCGCATCTATAACGGAGAAAGCGGAGAAAGGGCTCTGACCCCTTACCCTGTGTGGCTGCTTTTGCTTGCCCTGCGGGAACTCGCCGGTAGAATCCATCCACCAGAACAGTAATCTACAGTTTCAGGGGAGTTAGCACATGTCCGACAGCGCCAGCAAAGATAGCCCGGAACAGGCCGAATTTCGCGAGTATTGCCGCACCTGGTTGCAGGACAACCGGCCACCCGACCCTACGGTGCGCCTGCCCCTGAGCGCTCTCGAGATAATGACCACCGAGCAATTGACTTATCTCCAGGCCTGGCAGAAAGCCGCCTATGACGCGGGCCTGGTGGGTTGCGATTATCCAGAAGCGGTGGGAGGCGGTGGCCGCAAGGACTGCCAGCGCGTTGCCAACGAGGAGATGCTAGCGGCGCGCATGCCGTATTTTCCCAACATTATCGGCCTTGGCATGGCTGCTCCGACGGTGTTTTACCACGCCCAGGATGAGCTCAAGCAGCGCCTGTTGCCACGGCTGTTCTCTGGCGAGGACATCTGGTGCCAGGGCTTCAGCGAGCCGGGCGCGGGCTCCGATCTTGCCAGTGTGCAGACCTTCGCCGAGCGCAGGGGAGACAAGTGGGTGATCAACGGCCATAAGGTATGGACCTCCCTCGCGCATTTCGCGGAGTGGATGATCATATTGCTGCGCACCGACAAATCGCATAAGTATGATGGCCTGTCTTATTTTGTCGTGCCCATTCGTTCTGCCCTGGGCAAGGGTGTCACCGTGCGGCCGTTGATCAAGATCACGGGCGAGACCGGTTTCAACGAGGTGATATTTGACAAGCTCGAGGTGGACGACAGCTATCGCCTCGATGAACTGGGCAAGGGCTGGCAGGTCGCAATGACCACATTGCTGCACGAGCGCGGGGCGGGCGAATTACAGACACCCCGATCGGGTGGTCTGAAGAACAAGGGCAGCCACGCCACAACCGCGGCCAACCTGATCGAACTGGCCCGCACGGTACAGCGCGATGGTCATGCCGCCGCAGACGATCCGCTTATCAGGGACAGGATCATGCAACAGTTGATCCGCGAGGTGGGTTTCGCCCAAAACCAGCGCCGCGCCCGTGTGCCGGACCTGCTGGACCACCCCATGCGCCTGCTGCTGCAGAACAAGCTGCTCGCCAGCGAGATCAGCCAGCAGACTTCAGAACTCGCGCTGGAAGTTGCAGGTGCCAGCGCCTCCCTGTACCTCGGCGATGACAATGCGCCGGCGGGAGGGCAGTGGAACCTCGCCTACATGAATTCCTACGGCATGACCATCGCCGCCGGCACCAGCGAGGTGCAGCGCAACATCCTGGGCGAGCGAGTGCTTGGCCTGGCGAAATCCAAATAGGGGGTAGAAGATGACTCAGCCGGATAATTTTGGTTTCAACGAGGAAGCGGCGCTCCTCAAGTCTTCCGCCCGCAAGTTTTTTGCCGACAAGTTCCCCACGTCAACACTGCACGCCCTGGTCGCGGGAGATCACCGCCCGGACCGGCCCAGTGAATGTCTTTGGGACCGCTCGTTGTGGCAGCAGATGGTGGACCTGGGCTGGACCATGCTGGCAGTGCCCGAGGCGAGCGGCGGCGTGGGTATGCCCGCGGTGGCGGTTGCCGGCCTGGTCGAGGAACTGGGACGGGCGGCCTTTCCCTGTCCATTGCTGGGCACGCTCAGCGCGACTTACGTACTGGCGGCCTGTGGCGCTGCCGGAGAGCAGGCCCTCGCGGAAATCGCCGCCGGCAGTTCCGCGGCCCTGGCCATCACCAATGCGGCCGGCTCCTGGTCGGCGGGCGATACCGATGTACGCTTTGCGGATGGAAAACTGAATGGTGGCGCCTGGTATGTCCAGGATGCCCGCAAGGTCGGCAGGCTGCTGGTCAGCGCACATACCGATGCGGGCCTCGGCTTGTTCTGGGTGGCCACCGATGCGCCGGGTGTTAATGTGCAGGCCGACACCATTGTCGATCTTACCCGGGATCAGGCGCACATAAGTTTTACCGATGTCGCGGCAGAGCAGGTCAGTGCCAACGGACTGGCGGCACTGGGGCAGGCGATGCCGGCGGTGTGGACAATGCTCGCCGCGGATATGGTGGGCGCGGCGGAGTGGCAGTTGCAGACTACCGTTGAGTACGTTGGTACGCGACAGCAGTTTGATCGTCCGCTGGGTTTTTTCCAGGCGGTAAAACACCCCCTGGTGGATGTGATGTTGCAGATCGACCAGGCCAAGTCACTGGTGTACAACGCTGCCTGCGCGATCGACTGCGAACCCGGCAGGGCGTTGCAGGCGGCCCACATGGCGAAAGCCTCAGCCAGTGAGGCTGCGGCTTATGCGTCCGGCCGCTCTGTACAGCTGCATGGCGGTATCGGCTTTACCTGGGAGTGTTTTGTGCACTTGTACTTCAAGCGCCAGAAGCACAGCCAGATGCTCTTCGGCGATGCCGCATGGCACCGGGCGAGGCTGGCCGACATCGTGATCGGTCCCCTGGCCGCTACGGCTTCCTGAATCAATAGTCGCTGTCGTATAGTGTCAAATTGGAAAAAGCAGGGAGCTCGCGTGAACTGGAAAAGCATCCTGGCGATTGTTGTCGCCCTCTTCGTAGGCTTCGGCGTGCTGGTCCGCATGGCAACCCGGTTGCCGGAGCCGCCCGCACAGCAGCTGTTTATCAACGGCACCGTGCTAACCATGGATGCGCAGAACCGGGTCGTCGAGGCCCTCGCAACGCGGGCCGATCGTATCGAGGCTGTGGGTACCACACAGGAGATAATGGCCCTGGCGGAAGAGGGCGCGCAGGTAGTCGATCTGGGGGGGCGCACGCTGCTGCCCGGTTTTATCGATGCCCATGGCCACTTCCCGGGCTCCGGACTGAAAGAGGTGGCAGCCGATCTCAACAGCCCGCCTATCGGCACTCTCACGAGCATGGACGAGATACTGGCAGCACTGGGAGAGCAGGCGGCGGTGACCCCGGCCGGTGAATGGGTATCGGGTTTTGGCTACGATGACACCCTGCTGGCGGAGCAGCGCCACCCTACGCGGGCGGAACTGGACGCCGTGTCCGCCGACCACCCGGTGGTCGCCATGCACATATCCGGCCACATGCTGGTGGCCAATAGCCTGGCCCTGGCCGAGGTCGGAATAGACGCGAACACGCCTGACCCGGAAGGTGGCGTCATCGGGCGTGAACCTGGCTCGCGCGAACCCAACGGTCTGTTGGAAGAGACCGCCCGGTTGGGGATCATGGTGAAAATGCAGGATATGAGCATTGAGGACACCTATCGCCTGATCAAGGCCGCAGCCACCGAGTATTCGGCGCGCGGTGTGACGACGGCCCAGTCGGGCGGCGTCAGCGACAAACTCGCCACGGGTCTTTCACTGTTCAGCAAGCTTGGCGTAATACCGCAGCGGCTGGTGGTGTTCCCATTCGAGGTGGAGTTTGGGGAAGCCCTGCTGAACGGTGAGTACTCGCCGGATGATTACAGCGCCGAGCGGGTCCAGATGGGGGCCGTGAAACTGGTGGCGGACGGAAGCATCCAGGGGTATACAGGCTACCTGAGCCAACCCTACTTTACGCCTTACCACGGCGATGCCGATTATCGCGGCTACGCCGCCATACCCCGTGACAAATTGTTCGCCAAAGTGGCGGCGCTGCACAAGGCCGGCTACCAGATCGCCATCCACGGCAATGGCGATCAGTCAATCGAGGACATCCTGGACGCCTTCGAGGCGGCACAGCAGGAGCATCCCGTGGCCGACCCGCGCATGATACTGATACACGCCCAGATGGCGCGCGAGGACCAGGTTGCCCGGATGAAGGCGCTGGGAGTGACCCCAAGCTTTTTCAGTGCGCACACCTGGTACTGGGGTGATCGCCATCGCGACATATTCCTGGGACCGGAGCGCGCCGCGGTGATCAGCCCGGCGCGTTGGGCACAGGATTACGGCCTGCGCTTCAGTTCGCACCTGGACACGCCGGTGACTCCCATGCTTCCGCTGCAGGCCGTGTGGAGCCAGGTCTTTCGCATCACCCACGGTGGGGAAGTACTCGGCCCGGCACAGCGCATAGGGGTAATGGAGGCACTGCGGGCGGTAACTATCGATGCCGCCTGGCAGGTGTTTCAGGAAGGCAACCGCGGCTCGCTGGAGCCGGGGAAATATGCGGACCTGGTGGTACTGTCGGGCAACCCACTGGAGGATCCCATGAATATGCGTGAACTGGAGGTGGAGCAGACGCTCATAGGCGGGGCCACGGTGTACCGAAAGCACTGATGCCCCTGTCCCGGACCACCGGGTAGCAGTTCATGCGCGCAGCGAAGTTGGCGGCCGCGAGGATAGCGTGGACACTTACGGTGCATTCCTATATAAATAACCAAACGGCCTGAGTGAATTTCTGGCTTGAGCTGTTTTCAGCCGCAAGGGAAACGAGCCGTAACCTATGTATCGCTACAGTGTTGATAACGCCGTAACTTTCACATCGGAAGATGTCGTACTGTTCAGGGAGGCGCCGTTCGCCTGCTGGATGGAACGTCTCACCCTTGAAAACCCCGATCACGGAATTCCCCCGGACGTCGGTAGCGTCCCACCCCGGGGCGTAACCCAACCCCAGGATGAACTGGCAGATACCCTGCGCGCAGAGGGCAAGGATGTGCGGCTCATCGACTGGGATATGGACGAGGCCATGCGCCGCAAGGCCACACTTGAAGCCATGTACGAGGGTGCCGATTTTATCGTGAACGGCCAGCTGGCCCACGAGTCCCTGTCAACCCCGGTCAATTTGCTGGTACGCACCAGCGGCTATTCCAGCCTGGGGGATTTTCTCTATATTCCCTGCGATACGCAGAACGGCAAAACTTCGCGGTCGATCTTCGGTTTGTGCTTCCAGGCTGACCTGCTGGACTACCTGCAGGGGCAGTTGCCGCCGCAGATGTTCATCATCCAGGGCGGCGACGACCTGGTGCCGCTGCCCACCGAAAACCATATCTACCACTACCGGGCGGTGAAACAGCGCTTCGTCGAGTCAATGCACAGTTTTCGCAAACACCGCATGCCGGACCCCGCGGAGTCCGCGCATTTTGGGCGTTGGTCGGAATGTGCATGCGAAGTGCTCAAGCAGCGCATGCTGCGCGAGGAGAACCGGGTAGACGAAACTGACGCGCGGGATCAGGTACAGGAAGCAGAGCAGGAGCAAAGGCGTGAACCAGGTCAGGCGCAGGAGCGGGAGTACGTCGAGCCCCTGCGCCAGGCGATGGGAGCCGCGGCTGGCGGTGGCCAGAATCCCTACGACCTGGACGATATCAGGCCGGCGGCGGGGCTGGCGGGAGATGCGCGGGCCCTGGCGATGGCGCTGACCGGGGTCGGCACGGTAAGCGCGGCGCAGAGCGCTCCGGTGGTCAATCTGACCCTGGTCGAACAGGCGCGTATGCTGAAACCGGGCACCTACAAGCCCGGCCCCGGCGTTTACCGACTGGGTCCTCCGCGGGCAGTCAGGAACGAAGCAGCGCAAAGTCGGGCGGGCGCCGGAGGTCCGGAAGCGGCCGCTGCGTCATTTCCGGACGCACTGCCGACGGCACCGGACAAGCGCAGGTACAACCGGCGGATATCCGACGCTGCCCTGCAGAACCTTGAGTTTATCGGCAGCAGTGAGCCGGCGGCGGCCATAGATTCGGACAGCGCATCGACGGTGCCCCCACCACCAGCCGCGGGCTCAGCGCCAGCGCCGAGTTTGCGGGACCCTCGTGTGCGCACATCCCCGGCAACCGAAATAGCAGCCTTGCAGGCGCCCGGCTCGATACTGGGTCGCGAAACCGTGTGGGGTATATCGGCGGATGCGCAGCCGGCCGAGACTCCGTCCGGCAGCGCGGTGTTGGGGCCGGTACGGCCGCAGCCCGCGGTGCGTCCTTCGATCGATATGGATAGCACGCATGTCGCCACACCGGGGCCGCGCCTCAGCACAGCCCGCGATAAGACTGACAACTGACGTCAGTGAGCCAATTGCGCGGTGCCACTGCGGTGGCCGGCAAATAATTCCTACCTTATGTTCGCAGCTTGCTGAAGCAGTTGCGCAACTCCGTGAGGAACAGTTCCGGCTGTTCCAGGGCGGCGAAATGTCCCCCTCTGTCGAGTTCGTTCCAGTAAAAGAGATTGGAGAAACGGTTCTGCGCCCAGCGGCGGCTGCAGCGGAAAATTTCCCTGGGAAAAATGGAACAGCCCACCGGCATATCGATCGGATCCATATTCGGCTTGTTGAAGCTTTCCCAGTACAGGCGAGCTGAGCTGGCGGCGGAGTTGGTCAACCAGTAGAACATGACGTTGTCCAGCATCTCGTCCCGCGTGAGCACATGCTCCGGGTGTTTTACCCCGTTCTTTTCGCAGTCCGTCCAGGCATAAAACTTTTCGACTATCCAGGCCATCTGGCCAACCGGCGAATCCGCCAATCCATAGCCCAGGGTCTGGGGGCGCGTGGATTGCTGCTTGGAATAGCCCGAATCCCATTCGCTATAATACGACATGGCCTCCAGCGCCGATTGTTCCTGGGGGCTCAGGTTATCCATCGTCGCGGGATCGGGTGCGACGATCGGCATCGTGATATGGATACCCGCGCAGTCGTTTGTCTCGGTTTGTCCCATGCTCTGGGTAATGAACGCACCCCAGTCGCCGCCCTGGGCCACGTAGCGCTTGTAGCCCAGGCGCGCCATCAGCTGCCCCCACATTTCACCTATTTTCCGGGCAGAGGTGCCATTGCTGCGGGGCTTGCCTGAAAACCCGTAGCCCGGCAGGGATGGCACGACCACATGGAATGCGTCCTCCGCCCTGCCGCCGTGGGCGACAGGGTCGGCCAGCGCGTCGATAACCTTGTGAAACTCCACTGGCGACCCCGGCCAGCCGTGGGAGATGATGATGGGCAGGGCGTCGGCGTGTGGGCTCCGGCGGTGGATGAAATGGATGTCGATGCCGTCGATCCCGGTGACGAATTGCGGCCATTCGTTCAGGCGTCGCTCGAACCGGCGCCAGTCATAGTCGTTCGCCCAGTAGTGGGCAAGTTCACGGGTATACTCCAGCGGAATGCCCTGGCTCCAGTCCTGGCAGGTTTCGCGTTCGGGCCAGCGCGTGCGGGCGAGTCGCTGTTTGAGATCCTGTAATTGATCGTCCGGTATGGCAACGGTAAAGGGAGATATCTTCGTGGTCATGGCGCTGTGTCCTGCAGGCTCTGTGTTGGAGAGCCCAACCCTACGGCAGGACAAGGTGCCTGTGCAAGTGGCGGCTGGCCTGGAGGAATTTGACAAATTTCAGGCAAGCCAGCATGGTTCCCGAATCGATCGGCGAACGCGGGTACGCGCCAGCCGACGCGCAACCGGCCCGACTGTGACAGGGCCCGCTATGGAGGAAACTGGATGATAGGCAGAAATATCACGGCAACCGCACTCGTGTTGGCGTTCGCCGCTGCTGGCGCCGTTGCCGGCAAACCCCGCGGCGCGGTGGAGTGTTCGGAGCTGAACTGGGCGCCCGAGGTACTGGCCCAGAATCCGGATATAGCGCTGGCATGCCAGGGCGTGTACCAGAAAGATGGCAAGTTGTATGCGAAAGCGACGATCGAAGTTGTCCGGGTGCAGGGCAGTACCCTCAAGTTCCGCACGGTGCGCAACGACGGCAGCGTGGGTCCCCGGCGCAGTGTCAAGCTCGGGAAAAACTGGCGAGTGCGACTGGACGGTCGCGAGTATCTCCTGGGCGAGCTGAGCCCAGGCCAGCGTCTTAGCATCTACCTGCCCGAGGACCGGTTCTCCCTCACAGTGCTGGATAGTAGTGACGCGTCCGCCACGGCTATCGAGCGCGACGACGATTGAACCATCCACTGCAGCGGCCGGTGGCGGGGAGCGCGACACTTGCCGGCGCTCAGTCTTCCTCTACCCAGACCTTGCGCAGGGGTTCACCGAAATCATCATAGATGATCTTGCGTCGCGGTTGCGGCAAGCGACTGCGTTTGCGCAGCGCGGCGCGCCTGGGGGGCTGTTGGCGCCTGGCCTCTATGGCGGCGATGACCTCCGGGATCGGGGTGCGTGGTGCCGCAGGTTCTATGAACAGCCTGCGATTCAGGAACAGGGGTGCGTCGCCGGGGTTCTTGCCGCTGATGCCCCTGGGAATCTCCTCCACCTCGCCGCCCTCATTCAGGAAACGCTCGGTTTCCTGTTGCAGCGTTTCGCGCACGTCCGCTTTTGATACAGGTTTCTTCAAAATAGCCTGCTCCAGGCCGCCGGGTCCAAACCACCCAGTATAGCGGTGAGTCGGGTCAATTGCAGGGCGGAGTCGGCGCTTCCGCTAATTTACCGGGCGGAGGCCTGACGGCTGGCAGGGCCAACGACAATCTGCCTGCGCAGGGCGGCCCCGGGCCCCGCCTCCTGCAAATGCACTTTGCCGTCGATGATATCGATCCCCATGCTGGCGAATATTGCGTCAAACGGCGGGACAGTGGTGGAGGCCGCTACTTCCTCGTACAGTCTGTGAAACAGCAGTACGCGATTCATGCTATCCAGCTGCGTGACAATTTCGGGCACCGAAAGGCGTTGACCGGCGCAGCACAGGCTGAGTTTTTCCAATGCCTTGTCCAGGCTCAGCTTTCCGCCGGACTGCTGGCGTAACCGGGTGTCCGCCGCCAGGAAATACCAGGCGCCGCTCCAGTACACGCGCATGAAACCGCCATTTTTGCGCAGATCGTCGCTGACAGAGTGCAGCGCCTGCCCCTCGAAACGGGTATCGCGTCGGCCTCTTTCAAAGCCATCGTAGAGTTTTTGCCACATCTGCTGCTCGCTGAGCAGTCCCACGCGCGCCTGCAGAATATTCTGGTAGTAACTCGCCAGGCCCTCGCTGAACCAGGCGTCGCCCCAGCCGCGGTAGGGTATCAGCAGGTGTGCGAGTTCGTGGTAGCTGGTCCAGGCCCGCTGCAATTCCTCGGGCGAGGCCTGTACGGTTGTAAAAAACTCCACCCTGTCGAGGTCCTCGCGGTGCACCTGGGCCCAGGGAATCGGGTCGCTGGCACTTGCGGCGGTGGGTTCTATCGATATTTGCCAACTCTGTGCAGGCCAGTGGCCATAGACCTGGCGCAGGGCGGCGGCAATATAGTCCACCCACTGCAGCAGGTTTTCGCGCATGCCGGCAGGGAACTGGGGGCTGATAAGCACCTCCAGTTGGCGACCGTCCTGTTGCAGTATGTGACGGCTGGGTGCGGACTCGTCAGCCGGGTCGACGGTTGCCGACACGTGACTCACGACACATGCGAGCAGCAGGGCGAGTAGCGGGCGCCTCACGCGGATTACGGCTGTCGCGCGGTGGGGCCTTTGCCGCCGAAGCCGGCGAGTTCGGCCATTCGCGAGAACAATTCAAAAATATCGGTGGACACTTGCGCGCCCGCAAATTCTCGGTAGAGGGAATCGACGTTGACTGCGATACGCTCGGAATCCGACCAGGCGGAATATTCGCGCAGCTCGATATCCCGGGCTGCGTCGAAGGCGCTCATGCCAGCATCAAAGCGCGCCCTGGCCTGGTCGCGCACGTACTCAAGGTACTGGCGCACGGCGGTGACGCCTTTCTTGTCTGTTATGGGGCCGTGACCGGGAACGATATGGTCGACATCCATGCCTTCGATCAGTCTACAGGCCTTGATCCAGTTGGCGACCGGACCCTGCCACATGATCGGCGTACCTTCGATAAAGAGGATGTCGCCGGTAAACACAGTGCGATCTACAGGTGAATGCACCAGCACATCTCCCCGGGTGTGGGCGGGGCCCACTTCGATAAGGTGCACTGGTTTGTCGCCGACCCGGAGGTCGAGATGACCGTCGAAGGTGCTGTTGGGTGGGGTGTGGGTTATGCCGCTGAACCTGAACTGGCCGAAACAATGCAGGAAGTATTCGCCGACGGGGCCCATGGTGGCGGCCATTTCCATGATTGCCGCGAGGGCTTCGGGAGGCAGTTCATTCATTTCCCGGGCCGATGCGCTCGAGGCGATGATCCGGGCGTCGGCAACCAGTTCATTGCCGTGGCAGTGATCGCCGTTGGCATGGGTATTGACCAGCGTGCCTATGGATTTCGCTCTGGGTTCCGCCTTGCGCATGGCGCGCAGCATCTCGTCCGTCAGTGCCAGGTCAAACAGGGTATCGACCAGCAGGGACTCTTCGCCGTCGACGATCAGGCCCGCGTTGCTCCAGCCCCAGCTTGCATGGGGGGCCAGCCATGCGTAGGCGCTGTCGGTCAAAGCCTGCAGGCCTGCGGTTGCTGTCTTTGTCATGCCATTGCTCCGATCGTTACTCAGCTTGCCAATATTACGCAGATTCGCGTCGGAATACATGTGGAAGGTTTTCTACCGGGGGTAGTATCTGGTTTAATGTTCAGCCCGACTACGCTGGAATCTACCCATGAACGTCATTCGCTCGACGCTGGTATTTACGTGGCTCGTGCTGTCGTTGATCCCCTGTGGAATAGCCCTGTTGATCGCCTCCCTGTTCCTCAAGGACGAAAAGGTGTGGTGGTGGTTTGCGGTGCCCTGGTTGAGTGGGGTAGTGGAGGCGGCGCGCCTGATCGGCGGGGTCAGGTACCGCCTGCACGGCGAAGAGAACCTGCCCGGCGCCAATGATATGCGCCGGGTCATCCTCTGTCCTAAACACCAATCCACCTGGGAAACATTTTTCTTCCCCAGTATGACCTCGCACCCGCTGGCGTTCGTGTTCAAAAAAGAGCTGTTGCGTATTCCGTTTTTTGGCTGGAGTATCGGCGCACTCAATATGATCCACATCGACCGCAGCAAGGGCAAGGAGGCGTGGAACAAGGTGGCGGAGCAGGGCAGGGTGCTGATGGACCGCGGCAAGTGGATGATCATGTTCCCCGAGGGCACCCGTACCGAGCGCGGTAGCAAGGGCGTATACAAGGCGGGTGCGACCCGCCTTGCCGTTGCCACCGGGGCCTACGTGATTCCCATCGCGGTCACCTCGGGGCGTTGTTGGCCGCGGCGTTCGTTTTCCTTTATCCCGGGCGTGATTGATGTCTCCATAGGCGAGCCGGTCAGCGCCCAGGGCAGGGAGCCCGGTGAGCTTATGGATGAAGTGGAGCGTTGGATCGAGGCCGAGATGCGTCGCCTCGACCCGGAAGCATATAAAAAATCGGAATCGGGAGAGTAACTATGTCTGCAGGAAAAATTGGCTGCCTGGTACTGTACGCTGTGCTCGCAGCCGTTGCATTGACCGAAGCGGGCTCGAGCATCGGTGCCCTGGCGATCTGGGTGCTATTGGTACTTGTAGTGGTTCACGCGGTGGAAGTGGTGGTGTTTTTTCGCCTCTGCCAGCAGGCCGGCGGCTCGCTGCCGGGGAACATGCTGCAGGTGTTCGTATTTGGCTATTTCCACACAATCGAGATGAAAGCGGCAGTGGCGGCCAAGCAGCCGGGCTGATCCGGCACTATCTGCAAAGGCAAACCGAACCGACCCGACAAGGAGAGAGTACCAACCATGACAATCCAGACCCGCCCCATTGAATACCAGCACGGCACAGTGACCTGCGAGGGACTGCTGGCCTGGGACGACGCGATCGCCGGACCCCGGCCCGCCGTCGCCATCAGCCATACCTGGGCGGGGCGCAGCGCCTTTGAGGAAGCCAGCGCGGTGGAACTCGCGCGACAGGGCTATACCGGTTTTGCCATCGATCTGTATGGCAAGGGTGTGAGCGGCGCTACTCCTGAGGAAAATAGCGCGCTGATGGCTCCCCTGATGGAGGACCGCGCGTTGTTGCAGGCTCGTATCGCCGCCGCGGTGGCCGTACTCGGGCAGCAAGCTGAAGTGGCCCCCGGGAAAATCGCTGCTATCGGTTATTGTTTCGGCGGGCTCTGCGTGCTGGACCTCGCCCGCGCCGGTGGTGACGTCAAAGCCGTGGTCAGTTTGCATGGCCTGTTCGGTGCTCCGGGCAATACAGCCGGCAGGAAAATCAGCGCCAGGGTGCTGTGCCTGCATGGATACGACGACCCCATGGCCCAGCCGCCCGCAATGCTCGAACTGGCCTCCGAGCTATCCGCGGCCGGAGCGGATTGGCAGATACATGCCTACGGCAATACGGTGCACGCCTTCACCAACCCCGCAGCCAATAACCCGGACATGGGCACGGTATACAGCGAATTGGCTGACAAGCGTTCCCGGGTCGCGCTGCTGAATTTTCTACAGGAGGTTTTTAGCTGATCCCGGCCCCCGCCGCCAGTTCACCCGGGTCAGGGAACCAGCACGGCGGCGCCGTTAAAGCGGCCGTGACGCAGATCCTCCAGCGCGTCATTGGCTTTTTCAAGCGGGTAGGGGTGGACCGTGGTGGCCACTGGTATCGCTGCAGCCAGCGGCAGGAAATCGCTGCCGTCGCGGCGGGTAAGGTTGGCAACCGAGCATAGTTCCCGCTCTCCCCACAGCAGATCGTAGGAGAACGCGGGAATTTCCGACATGTGAATTCCCGCGCACACCACGCGACCGCCTTTGCGAACAGCGGCCAGGGCCAGCGGAACCAGCGCACCTTCCGGCGCAAAAATGATCGCTCCGTCCAGGACTTGTGGCGGCGCCTGGCCCGATTCGCCAGCCCAGGTAGCGCCCAGTCCGCGCGCGAAATTCTGGGCGTCAAGATCGCCGGGGCGGGTGAAGGCGTAGATTTTCTGGCCGCGATGCCGCGCCACCTGGGCCAGGATATGAGCGGCGGCGCCAAAGCCAAACAGGCCGATACTTTCGGCGGATTCGACAAGGCGATAGGCGCGGTAGCCGATGAGCCCGGCGCACAGCAGGGGCGCCGCCTGCAGGTCGTCATAGGCCGGGGGCAGTTCAAAACAGTAGGCGGTATCGGCGACGGCATACTCCGCAAAGCCACCATCGATCTGGTAGCCGGTATAACGTGCGGCATCGCACAGATTTTCCTTATCGTGCAGGCAGTACCAGCAACTTCTGCAGCTACCCCCCAGCCACGGCACGCCCACACGCGATCCCGGCTTGAACCGGCTGACGCCGGAGCCGGCGCGCACGACTTCCCCGACAATCTGGTGGCCGGGAATCAGGGGCAGGCGGGGTTCAGTCAGTTCGCCGTCCACCACGTGCAGGTCGGTGCGGCAAATGCCACAGGCCCTGACCCTGAGAAGTAGCTGGTTCTCTCCCGGCTCCGGTACCGGTACTTGCCGCAGTTGCAAAGCTTGGCCGGGCCGGGTCAGAACCATCGCCCGCATGGTGGTAGCAATTGATGTGCCAGTACTCACGGGGTATCCAGCGCGCTGCTGATGGTTTCACAGAAGGTTTCAAGTATCTGGATGCGGGCGTAGGGCTTGCTGTTGCCCGCAACCAGTGTCCACGGCGCGTGACGGGTACTGGTATGACTGACCATCTGGTCAACCGCCAGCTCGTACTCATGCCATTTTTCCCGGTTGCGCCAGTCGTCCTCGGTTAGCTTGTGTTGTTTGTGAGCTGTATTCTGGCGGGATAGGAAACGCTTTTCCTGCTCGTCCTTGCTGATATGTATCCAGAATTTCAACAGAATGCCGCCGTGCTCGACCAGTTGGCGTTCAAAGCGGTTTATCTCGCTGTAGGCGCGCTGCCATTCCGCGGGGGCGGCGAACTGTTCGACCCGCTCCACCAGTACCCGTCCGTACCATGAGCGGTCATAAAATGTGCAGCGACCATCGCGCTGTAACTGCCGCCAGAAACGCCACAGGTAGTGGTGAGCGCGCTCCTCGTCAGTTGGGGCGGCGAACTGGACGAGGCGGAACAGGCGCGGGTCGATCGCCCGGGTAACACGGCGGATAGCGGAACCTTTGCCTGCCGCATCCCAGCCCTCGAATACCGCTACCACAGAGCGTTTCTGCTGGTAGGCGCGCCAGCAGAGATCGCGCAGCCGGGACTGCTGCACCTGGAGCTGTTCGCTGTAACTGTCGCCTTCAAGTTTGGCGGAGAGGTCCACGCTTTCCAGCACGGTGGGCTGTGGTCCCGTGATCCGCTCGGTTGTGGGGATATGCGGTGTAATCACAGCGGGCGGTCTCCCCGCCCGGTGGAGCAGGGCCTCGAGTATCAACTCGCCTGCGGTGATGTCCCTGTAGTGCTGGTCCTCAGCCTCCAGCAAATGCCAGGGACTGTGGCTGGAGTCTGTCGCCAGGATAAGCTGTTCCGAGACCTCCAGGGTACGATCATATTTGCCGTGCAGCTCGTAGGGGCGGTCGGAACCCCGTGGCCCGGTTTTGCGGTGTGGCGAGTCATCCTGCAAACGCTTTTGCTGGGTTTCGCGGCTGATGTGCAACCACAGCTTTACCACCAGGGCGCCGTCATCCGTCAGCATGCGCTCGAACGACTCGATCTGTTTACAGTACAGGGTAAACTCTTCGGCAGTCATTTCGCCATTCACCGCAGCCTGCGCCGGCGGTGTGTACCACGACCCCAGGAAAATGCCTATTTCCCCCCGCGCTGGCAGCCTGCGCCAGAAACGCCAGAAAAAAGGGCGTGATTCCTCCTCGTCGGAGTGCTCCCAGAATGTGTTGGTTTCAATCCAGCGTGGGTCCATCCACTCGTTGAGTTGTTGCACCAGCGAGCCTTTCCCGGCACCGTCGAGACCCGCCACCACGATAATTACGGGGTAGTCCCTATCAGCCAGATCGAGCTGCGCCATCAGCAATTTTTCCCGAAGTTGTTGCTGCAGCTCATCGAAGTCGTTGGGTTGTATCTTCTTGCCTACCTCGAGAGTTTCAAACATTGTCGGTCCAAATCAGTTGTATCGGTCTACTTTAGCGTATTTTTGCCGAATTCATCAGACTATAATCGAGCCCTACGTGTCAGGAGAGACGTCATGAGTTTTTACGAACGACATATTCTGCCCAGGTTCATCAACTGCGCCTGTGGCACGAAACCCATTATGAAACAACGTGAGAAGGTAGTGCCACTGGCCAGCGGGACTGTGCTTGAAATCGGTATCGGCACGGGTCACAACCTGCCTTTCTACGACCCCTCCAGGGTGCAAAAATTGATCGGTCTCGATCCCTCCGGCAAATCCTGGGAACTGGCGGCCAAGCGAGCCGCGCACCTGGATTTCGACCTCGAGTTTATAGGGCTGCCTTCCGAGCGCATACCGCTGGACGACGACAGTGTGGACACGGTGCTGGTCACGTACAGCCTGTGTACCATTCCAGACCCGATAAGCGCAATGCACGGCATGGCCCGGGTGCTGCGCCCCGGCGGCAGCCTGATTTTCTGCGAGCATGGCAAGGCGCCTGACGCGGCGGTTCGCAAGTGGCAGGACAGGGTCAATCCCCTGTGGAGCAGTGTGCTGGGTGGCTGCAATCTCAATCGGGATATCCCCTCGCTGTTGACCGCGGCCGGCTTCGGTATCGATCACGTGGAATCGATGTACCTGCCGGGCACCCCGCGCTTCGCCGGGTTCAATGTGTGGGGCAGCGCGCGGGCAAGCTGACCCTGACTGTCGTCCCCAAGCGTTTGCCCATGCGTCGTTTCCGCGGAATCTGGCTCGGCCTGCTGTTGGTGGTTTGCCCTGCGTTCGGCGCCAGACTAGAACCGGTTCTCGAGTACAAGTTGTCCGGCTTGCAGGACAGCCTGCTGGAAAATGCCAGGGCCTGGCTCGGCCCCCCCCCGCAGACCACCCAGGACAGGGCAAACTTCCTGGCATCCGCCGAGGAGCGCGTTGAGGACAGTCTTAAGGCGCTGGGTTACTACAACCCCACCGTTCACACAACACTGCAGCGGACCGAACCGGTATGGACGCTGGACATTACCGTGGTTCCCGGGGACCCGGTACTCATCGGCGCGATCAGCGTGCAGGTGCTGGGCGCTGCGGCCGCGGATGAGGCATTCCAGCAATTACTCAAGCGCGCACCCTTTGTAGAGGGCCAGATATTCAATCACGGCGAATATGAGCGTTTCAAGAACCAGTTGCTGACACTTGGCCAGGAACGGGGCTATTTTGACGCGCGATTCAGTGTCAGCAAGGTGAACGTGAATGTGGTGAGCGACCAGGCGGATATTTACCTGCACTACGAATCCGGCGAGCGTTTTCGCTTCGGCGCAATAGACTACAGCCAGACCAATCTCGAGCCGCACTTACTGGACGAACTGAATCCGCTGGGGGAGGGTGAGTATTTTGACCAGGGGCGGCTGCAGTTTTTCCAGGCCCAGCTGCAGCGTACCGGGTACTTTTCCAGCGTGATCATCAAGCCCGAATTCGACAAGGTGAAGGATTACCGGGTACCAATGTCGGTGACTCTTCATCCCGCCCGGCGCCACAGTTTTGATGTCGGACTTGGCTACAGCACTGATACCCAGGAACGGGTATCCCTGGTGTGGCGCACACCGGTTCTGAATAGTCTCGGGCACAGCCAGCAAACGCGTATTACCTATTCCAATGTCAATCCCAGCGGCGAGTTCATCTATTCGATTCCGCTTTCCCACCCCCTGGATGATGTGCTGCATATCTCCACCAGGCTGGAGAACGACAAGTACGGCGATATCGACAGCACCGAAAAGGAGTTTGGCCTGTTGCGGGAGACCCGCAGGCGCAAATGGATGCACAGTTTTTCCGGGCGATACCTGGAGGAATCCTGGGAGTTGAAGAATACCAAGTTCGAGAATCACTACACACTGCCGGGTTACGCGATCTCCCGCAGTGACAGGGGCGGGTCCCTGGTGAACCCCAGCAGCGGATACAGCCAGTTTTACAAGTTTGAGGCGGGCAGCGCCGCTGTGGGATCGGATATCGATTTGCTGAGGACCACAGCTAATTTCAGTTACATTTTCACCCTGGCAGAAAAACACCGTTTTGTCACCCGGGCAGCGCTGGGCGCCGTTTTTATTTCCGACGACGACCGGACCAGGCTGGCACCGTCGCTCAGTTTTTTCGCGGGGGGCTCCCAGAGCATCAGGGGTTATGGCTACCAATCTATTGGCAACGAACTGAAAGTGACCCGTGACAACGGCAGTACGCAGACACTGGTGGTCGGTGGCGACCGCCTGGTAACCGCTACCCTGGAGTACCAGTACTCATTTACCGAGACCTGGCGAGGCGCGCTTTTCGTAGATGCCGGGGATGCCTTTGACTCCACGGATTTCGATATCAATGTCGGTCCCGGTTTCGGTATTCACTATATTTCGCCGGTCGGAGCCGTGCGGGTCGAGTTTGCCAACAGCGCCAGTGATGAGGATCCGTCCTGGCGCATGGTGCTCAACATCGGGGCCGAATTTTGAGCCGTTTGTGGTGGCAGTTGCTGACCTGGCTGGTGGCCCTGCCGCTGCTGGCGGTACTCAGCATGCCCTTTACCGAGACCGGCAGCCGCCTGCTGGTGGATCAGGCCAGCCGTTTTCTGCCAATGGAAATAGAGTACGGCGGGGGAACCCTCGCGGGTGAACTGCGTGTCGAGCACCTGGCCTGGAGCGGAGACAGCGTGCGACTGGAGTTGCGCGGTACCGTGTTGCAACTGGTGCCGAATTGTCTTTGGAACAGCGAGATCTGTTTCGCGAAGCTGCATGCACGGCAACTGGACGTGACCCTGCTTCCCGACCCGGGCAGTGAACCCGATGAGCCCGGCGACGGTGACGAGGGTCTGTTCGAGTTTCCTGTCCCCCTGGAGACCGGCGATCTGCAGCTCGATGGGCTCAGTGTCCAATGGGACGGCGGCCAGTGGAGCCAGGGTCAATTGCGGGGCGCGGTACGCATCAGCGGTTCGACCATTGACGTGGAGCGGGCCCTGGTACTCGATTCGCGCCTGGATGTCACAGGGGGTGATGACACGGGCCCCGGGGGCGACGGTTCGATTGTACTCCCGGAAATTTATCTGCCGCTGGATCTGCGCGTCGGGAAACTGGTACTGGAGCGCGGGCAGTGGAGCCTGAACGGGTCGACGGGGCAGTTTGACGAGCTGCAACTGCACGATAGCCAGTGGCAGGCAACCGAATTGCGCGTGGGCGACGTGCAGCTGCGTGCGCCTGCTCTGGGGGCGTGGCGGGTAGCCGCCACTCTCGATTTTTCCGGGCAGTGGCCGCTGTCCGGGGAAAGCGATGGCCAGTTACCCGCGATCGAAGGCTGGCCGGACACGCTGGGGCACTCGCTTGCAGCCATGTTCAGCGGCGATCTTGCAGCGCTGACTGTGGAGGCGGATGTCAGTGGTGAGATATCACTGTCCGCCGATATCCTGCTCAACGCGCTCGACCCGGCGCTTCCGTTCCGCATCGCGGCGAATGCGGAGTCGGCAGATGGGGCGGTCGCCGTGTCTGAACTGGCCGCGGTGCCAGAGTCACTGGCTTCCATGGAGTTAGCCAGCCCGGTGCAACTGCATGCCAGCGGATCGCTGCACAGCCAGGTTTTCCAGATCGAGACAAGCCTCAACGGCCTGGGTTACCAGGCGGTTGGCTTGCTGCTCGGGGGGAGCCACGAGGCGGGGCGGCTCGTGCTGGAAGACCTGCGCCTGGGCGAGGCGAAAGGCGCCAATACACTCTGGGGCAAAGGCGAGCTTGAGTACGCGGAGCATGCATTGCAATGGTCTGTGGTACTGGAGTCCAGTGGCCTGGACCTGTCACCTCTGGGAGACTTTGGCGCAGGCCATGTCGAGGGGAAGCTGCAATTGCGCGGCGAGGTGGAGGGTGAACAGTGGTCGATATCCGTCCTCAAAGCGGACCTGGATGGAACGCTTTATGAGCTCCCTGCAAGGCTGACAGGTTACGGGGGCATTGACAGTCAGTTGAGATTATTACCGGGCGAGCTGAAGGCGGAGGTAAATGGTGCTCGCCTGCAGTTGGCGGCGCCTGAAGATCAGTCACTGCCCGCGCGGTTGGATATCGCCATAGACGACCTTGGCGCCTGGCAGGAGAGCAGTCGCGGCAGTCTGGCCCTGCAGGCCAGGCTAGTGCCCGGATGGAGCGACTTCAGCTTTACGGGGGCGCTGTCGGATATCGAGTGGCAGGGCGTAGAGATTGCCAGCGCTAAGCTCACGGGCAGTTTCCGCCCACAGGATGCCGCGAAGATAGACCTCGAAGTGGCACTGACAGAGCTGGCGCTGGGGACAGTCGACCTGGAGACGGCGCAGTTTTCCGCGCATGGGGATTCCTCCGCGCTCGCCCTGGCACTGCGCGTCCAGGGCGATGTCGACGGCGTCCTGGAACTGGCGGGCGAGTTCGACGGGCAGGGTGCCTGGTCGGGGCAACTAGCGGCGACGACATTGCAGACCAGCGCGGGCAACTGGTACCTACAGGAGCCGGTGGATGTCAGCTATTCGCCGTCGCCCCAGGCTGTGCGCCTGGCCGCCCACTGCTGGGGGTTCGGCAAAAGCACGGTCTGCCCCGGCGCAACCCTGCTGGGCGAGCAAGGAAGCACAAGCCTGGCAATCGATGGAGACCTGGAGACCCTGGCCGCCTGGTTACCGGAATACCTGCAGATTCAGGGCGTGATAACGGGGCAGTTTTTCGCGGACTGGTCTCCTGGACAGGCTCTGAACATAGAAGGCGAGAGCAGCATACGCGACATCCTGTTGACCCGGCAGTTCGGCGCAGGCGAGGCGGGCCGGATAGCGTGGCAGAGGATCGATTCCAGCGTCCGCAACGGGGCGCAGGGGCTGGTGCTCAGCGCCGATGCATCCAGCGGGGATGGCCGGATTCTCAATCTCGACCTGCACCTGCCGGCCGAGCGTGACCAGCAACTGGAAGCTGCCATCGAAGTGGTCGGGCTGCGGCTGCGCACGCTCGCGCCGCTGGCCCCCGCTATGTCCGAGCTGGATGGGGAGTTGAGTGGACGTCTGCGCTTGTACGGTACGTTTGAACAACCCCTCGCCGACGGTGAACTGACGCTGGCGGATGGCCATTTTGCCCTGCTGGGTAACCCGACTGAACTCCAGCAACTGGAGTTGCGGCTGGAAGCACAGGGTGATCAGGCCAGGGTCCGGGGACAGGGGATGCTGGGGGGCGGGCAACTGAATGTTGACGGCGCAATCCTGAGCCGACCCGAGTGGGGATTACAGCTGGTGATCAACGGAGATCACCACGAAATCCTGCTGCCGCCGTATACCAGCATGCGGGTATCAGAACAGCTGGAGATGACGATAAACCGCGGTTTGCTGGCACTCAAGGGCGAGGTCGTGGTGCACGAGGGTGAACTGGAGCACGAGCAGTTGCCAGAGGGAGGGGTGGCTCTGTCTGATGATGTGGTCGAAGTCGATCTGGAGGGCGGCGTGATCTACGAGGCTGCGCCATTTGATATCAGCGTAAACGTCGGCCTGTTGATCGAGGATAATTTCAGGATCCTGGGCGAAATGGTCAACGCCGTGGTCGGAGGCGACCTGCAGCTGAGGCAGGAGCCGCGGCAGCCGCTACAGGTCTTCGGCAATCTCAATGTAATAGGCGGAGAATTGCGCGCCTACCAACAGCATTTGCGTATTCAGCGCGGCACGGTCAGCTTCGCGGGTACGCCGGAAAACCCCGAACTCGATGTCCGCGCCCAGCGGGAAATAGCCACCAACAACGTGATCGTAGGCCTGCAAATGCAGGGGACGCTGGAGCAACCGAAACTGGAGGTCTTTTCCGAACCCGTCATGTCTCACGGCGAGGCCATGTCATACCTGATACGCGGCAGGGGCCTCGATGCCGGGGCCGGTACGGATGGTGTGGCCATGGCCCTGTCCCTGGGTACCGGACTGGTAAATCGAACGGCGGTTGTGGACCAGTTGAATCAGATTCCCGGTATCAGCAACCTCTCATTCGGCGCCGAGGGCACAACCGAGGAGGATACGGCCGCCACGGTGGGCGGCTATATCGGGGAGCGCCTCTATCTGTCCTACGGGATGGGCATTTACGAGCCGATCAACGTTCTCACCGCCCGCCTGTTCCTGCAAAGCCGGCTATGGCTGGAAGTCGTCAGCCGCCTGGAAAACTCGGTTGACCTGTATTATTCCTTCGATATCGAATGACGCTGGCGGCAGTGTGGACACAGGCGGCATCGTCGCCACGCGGCAAGCCGGGGTGCCGGTAGCGCGTGGATAGGTGGTGAATACCCGCAAAATTGGTTAGCTTGCACTCTTCGCAGTGCGCTGGCTGATGTAAAGGAGATCAATCATGGACCCCTTAACCCAGGGAGTATTGGGCGCGGCCCTGCCCCAGGCGACAGCGGCCAGGGGAAAGCTCGCCGCCAGCGCCGGCCTGTTTGGTTTTCTGGCTGGAATGGCGGCGGACCTGGATGTTTTGATACGCTCGGGCACCGACCCGCTGCTGTTTCTTGAATATCATCGCCAGTTTACCCACTCCCTGGTTTTTATCCCCGTGGGCGGGCTGGTCTGCGCGCTGCTGTTGCACGCAGTGCTGGGGAAGCGGCGCGGGCTGCGCTTTCGCCAGAGCTGGTTGTTTTGCACCCTGGGTTACGCCACTCACGCGCTGCTGGACGCCTGTACCACCTATGGCACCATGTTATTGTGGCCGTTCAGCGATGCGCGCATCGCCTGGAACACCATTTCCATCATTGACCCCCTGTTCACCCTGCCACTGTTGCTGGCGGTAGTGCTGGCGGGCAGGCGGGGGCGCCCCCTGTTCGCGCGCCTCGGCCTGTTGTGGGCCTGTGGATACATGGCCCTGGGTTTGTGGCAGCGTAACGAGGCGATGGAGATGGGCTACGCACTGGCTGCGCAGCGTGGACATGAACCGCTGCGGTTGGAGGCCAAACCCAGTTTCGCCAACATCCTGGTGTGGAAAATCGTCTACGAGACCGGTGATCGCTATTATGTGGACGCCGTCCGGGCCTCGTGGGCACCGCGGGTGTTCGCGGGGGACTCGGTCGAGAAGCTGGTTATTCACCGCGACCTGCCCTGGCTGGACAGGGATTCGCAACAGGCGCGGGATGTCGAGCGGTTCCGCTGGTTCAGCAATGGCTATGTTGCCAGCGACCCCCGCAATCCCAACCGGGTAATCGACATCCGTTATTCAGTGATTCCCAACGAGTTGGCCCCGCTGTGGAGTATTGAGCTGGATCCCGCGGCCCGCCGCGACGAGCACGCGAACTACCTGGTGCATCGCGAAGCCGGGAGCAACCGGGCTGCCCTGATGTGGCGGATGTTGTCGGGTAATTGAACGCCTGCCGCCCCGGCAGGGGCGAGCCTCTCAGGCGCTTGCCGCACCCGCCTGGCGATCGAACACTTCCCGCGCAGCGGGCACAGCCTTGCCGGAATTGATCGCCGCTCCAGCGCGCGCCAGGATGGCGTCCAGGGCGCCCAGGCAATACAGGACATTGCGTTCGTTGCTGGCAAATCCCATCAGGCCGATGCGCCAGGTCTTTCCCGCCAGGGCGCCCAGCCCGGCACCGATTTCCAGGTCGTACTCCCGCAGCAGTGCGTTGCGCACCGCGGCGTCATCCACACCTTCGGGAATAAGCACCGAGTTGAGCTGAGGCAGGCGATACTCGGGCGCCACAGCCATCGCCAGTCCCATTGCTTCGAGCCCGGCCACCAGGCCCTCGTGATTGCGACGGTGGCGCTGTTGAGCCGCTTCCAGCCCTTCCTCCTGCAGCATCAGCAAGGCTTCATGCAGGGCGTAAAGGTCATTGACCGGTGCGGTGTGGTGGTAGGCGCGCTTGGCGCTGCCGCCCCAGTAACCCATGATCAGTTGCATGTCCAGGAACCAGCTCTGAACCTTGTGCTTGCGGTTGCGGATCAGCTCCACGGCCCGGGGACTGAAGGTCACAGGCGAAATGCCAGGGATACAGGACAGGCATTTCTGGGTGCCGGAGTAGACCGCGTCGGCGCCCCAGGCATCGACCAGTAATTCAATGCCACCCAGGGAGGTGACCGCGTCAACGATTGACAGTGCTCCGTGTGACGCCGCGAGCGCGCACAGCGCGGCGACGTCACTGCGCACCCCGGTGGAGGTCTCCGCGTGGACGAACGCCAGCAGTTTGGCCTCCGGGTGCCGGTCAAATGCCGCCGCCACCTTGTCGATACCCACCGGTTCGCCCCAGTTGTCCTCGACCATTACCGCGGTGGCCCCGCAGCGCTCCACGTTTTCTTTCATGCGACCGCCGAATACACCGTTCTGGCAGACAATAACCGTGTCCCCGGGGGTCACGAGGTTCACAAAGCAGGCTTCCATGCCGGCGGATCCCGGGGCGGACACCGGCAGGGTCAGTTCATTGTCGGTCTGGAAGGCGTACTGCAATAATGTCTTGATCTGGTCCATGAGGTCCACGAACAGCGGATCCAGGTGGCCGATAGTGGGGCGGGCGAGGGCGCTCAGAACCCGCGGCGATACGTCGGAGGGCCCGGGGCCCATAAGTGTGCGAAGAGGCGGATAAAAACTGCTGGTCATGGTTGCGGCCCTTGGAAGCGTTCAAAAAACAGGCGCGAACGGTAGCAGATTTTGAGCCCAAGCTTAAGTGCGGGGGGCAATAGTCGGCATTCGCGGCCGGAATGCCGAAGGTCGCTAGCCCGGCATATTGGCGAATATAACCAGCAGGGTCATATCTTCCTCGATTTCAAAGAACGAGTGTTCGGTGGTCGCACCCACGTAAAGCAGAGAACCCGGTCCCACGTCCCGCTCGGCGCCGTCCAGCCGCATCCTGGCTTTGCCGCTGAGCACCAGGTAAACCTCGTCATCATCGTGGTGGGACTGCATGTCCTTGCTGCCCGCGGCGAGGAAATAGATGCCGCAGTTGAGCGCTGGCACGCTCAGGAACTCCAGGTACTCGGCGGGCTTGCCCTGTAGCTTTTGCCTGATCTCGGCGAGGTCAAATACCTGCCATGGTTTGTCGGACATGGGTTATCTTCCTTCTGGGAATTACTGGCAAGTCGTTATTCTACGGGGTATTTCATCGTGTTAGTATCCTACACTCACCGGCAGCGCAAGCCCCAACTGTGCCGGTAACTATAATCATAGTGAGGGAGCAGTCATGAATAAACCTGGAACGGAATTCAATATCGCAGCCATTATGCTGCGGCGTGCGCAATTGAGTCCTGGGCGCAGGGCACTGGTCTTTGAGGATGTGGAAACGTCCTATGCCGAATTTGGCGACCGCGTGCGCCGGCAGGCCAGCCTGTTCCGCAAGTGCGGTGTCTGTGTCGGCGACCGGGTAGGTTACCTGGGGTTCAATCACCCGGCCCTGCTGGAAACCATGTTTGCCGCGCAGGCGCTGGGAGCCATCTTCGTGCCCCTGAATTTTCGCCTGACGGCCGAGGAACTCACCTTCATTATCAACGATGCCGGTGTGCATACCCTGGTAGTTGACGACACGCTGCGCAAGGTGATCGAACCGGCGCGCGAGCGCCTCTGCACGCGCGAGTACTTCACTTCCGAGTCGGCGGCGGACAACTGGCGCCACCTGCCTGCGGAGCGCGCCGCCGCCGAACCGCTGGCCGCGGCTGTCTCCATGGACCAGCACGATGTGGCGATCATCATGTATACCTCGGGCACTACCGGTCTGCCCAAGGGCGCCATGCTTACGCACGGCAACATCCTGTGGAACAACATCAATGCTATGATGGCATTCGGTGGCACCAGCGAAGATGTCATTCTCACAGCTGCGCCGTTGTTCCACATTGGCGGCCTCAATGTCATGACCATCGGCTCCTTCCATACAGGCTCCACGCTGGTTCTGCTGCGCGGCTTCGATGCCGGCCAGGCCCTGAGTAATATCGAGCGCTACGGGGTGACCCACATGTTCGGTGCTCCGGCGATGTTCCTGTTTATGTCGCAACAACCACAGTTTGCCGAGACTGACCTCAGTTCCATCGTCACCATCATCTGTGGCGCGGCGCCGGTACCGGAGTCACTCATAGAGTTGTACGGCAAGCGCGACGTATCCTTCTGCCAGGGTTACGGCCTTACCGAGACCGCGCCGTTTGCAGCTTTCCTGACGCCGGAATTCGGGGTCAGCAAGCTCGGTTCCGCTGGCCAGGCACCCCTGTTCAGCGAGACTCGTATCGTCGATAACGACAACCGTGAGGTCGCCCCCGGCGAGCGCGGTGAGATCTGCCTGCGCGGGCCCAATATCATGAAGGGCTACTGGAACCGGCCCGAGGCCACGGCGGCGGCTATCGACGACGAGGGCTGGTTTCACTCCGGCGACGTGGGCTACGTCGACGACGAGGGCTTCCTGTTCATCTGCGACCGGCTCAAGGATATGGTGATTTCAGGCGGTGAGAACGTCTACCCGGCGGAGGTGGAGAGCGTACTATACCGGCATGATCACATCGCCGAGGTGGCGGTTCTGGGTCTGCCTGACGAAAAATGGGGTGAGGCTGTCACGGCGGTGGTCGCGCTGCACGAGGGCAAGGAGCTTACCCTGGAAGAACTGCGCGCCTTCGCGGAACCCTTTCTGGCGCGCTACAAATTGCCTCTGCGACTGCACGTGGTGGAAGCGCTGCCACGCAATCCCGCGGGCAAGGTACTCAAGTTCGTACTCAAGGAGGAACTGCTGGACTAGGGGCTAGTCCGGCAGTTCCTCGCCCACGTTGGCCTGCGCCGCGGCGATCCGCGCTATGGGCACGCGGTAGGGGCTGCAGGACACATAGTCCAGGCCCAGGTCGTGGCAGAAGCGGATGGAGCGCGGGTCGCCTCCGTGCTCCCCGCAAATACCGTACTTGATGCCGGGCTTGCGGGCGCGGCTTTCTGTCACCGCAATTTCCATGAGCCGTCCCACCGCGCGCTGGTCCAGGGTAACAAACGGATCGGAGTCGATGAGCTTTTTCTCCAGGTACTTGGGTATGAATTTGCCGGCGTCATCGCGGGAAAACCCGTAGGTCATCTGGGTCAGGTCGTTGGTGCCGAAGCTCATGAACTCCACTTCGGGGGCCAGCCGGTTGGCACCCAGGGTAGCGCGGGGGGTTTCCATCATGGTGCCTATCTTGTACGGCACTGAAATACCCTTTGCCCTGGTGATCTCGCGGATACTTTTGTCGATTATTTCGGTCACCAGGCGAATCTCACGCACGTTGATAACCAGCGGAATCATAATCTCGGGCATGGCCTTGCAGCCCTGCTCGATGGCATCGGCCGCGGCGCGAATGATGGCCTTGACCTGCATCTCGGTGATTTCCGGATAGACCACCGACAGGCGGCAGCCGCGAAATCCCAGCATGGGGTTTACTTCTTCAAGGCGCTCGGCAATTTCCCGTATCTTGTCGGCACTCTTGCCGATCCGCTGTGACAGGGCTTCGATGTCATCGTCGCTCTGGGGCAGGAACTCGTGCAGGGGCGGGTCCAGCAGGCGCACGGTCACCGGCAGGCCGTCCATTACCCTGAACAGGGCCAGCAGGTCGTCGTGCTGGAATGTGAAGAGCTGATCCAGGAAGGTTTGGCGTTCTTCCCTTGTCTCGGACAGGATCATGGCGCGCATGATGTCGATGCGGTCGGCCTCGAAAAACATGTGCTCGGTACGGCACAGGCCAATGCCCTCGGCGCCGAGTTCCCTGGCCTTGGCTGCGTCCTCAGGGGTCTCGGCATTGGCGCGAACCTTCAGCCTGCGGTGCTTGTCAGCCCAGGACAGCAACACCTGGAAGTCGTCGCTGGAACTGGCCTCGGTCTTGGCGATATCCCCCAGCATGACTTCACCTGAAGTCCCGTCGATGGTGATGATATCGCCCCGCTTTATCACTACGCCGTCAATCGTAGTGGCGGTGCCAGCGTTGTAGTCGATAGTAAGCGCGCCGCAGCCGGTGATGGCGCAAACCCCCATGCCCCTGGCCACCACCGCGGCGTGTGAAGTCATCCCGCCCAGTTCGGTCAATACGCCGGCGGCGACTTTCATACCGTGGATGTCCTCGGGCGTGGTCTCGCGGCGCACCAGGATCACGCTGGCACCGGTGCCCGAAACCTGCTCGGCCTCTTCGGCTGAGAATACCACCTGGCCGGTAGCCCCGCCGGGGCTGGCGGGCAATCCGATGGCGACAATGTCCTTTTTGGCCGCGGGGTCCACCATGGGGTGCATGAATGCCTCGACGTGATCCGTCGATACCCGCATCAGCGCCTCGCTCTCGGTTATCAGGCCTTCCTTCACCATATCGACCGCAATCTTCACCGAGGCGCGCCCGGTACGCTTGCCGCTGCGGGTCTGCAGCATGTAGAAGCGGCCTTCCTGGATAGTGAATTCCAGGTCCTGCATGTCGCGGTAGTGCTTTTCCAGCAGCGCCTGGGTTGCGAACAATTGTTCGTAGTTTTCCGGTTGCCTCTCCTTGAGCGCCTCCACCGGTAACGGTGTGCGGATTCCGGCCACCACGTCTTCTCCCGCGGCATTGAACAGGAATTCGCCAAAGAACGCGTGTTCCCCGGTTGACGGGTTGCGGGTGAAGGCAACCCCGGAACCCGAATCCTCTCCGTAGTTGCCGAACACCATCGCCTGGACGTTGACCGCTGTCCCGACACTGTCGGGAATGTTGTTCATCTCGCGGTAGACGATTGCGCGCGGGGTGTGCCAGGACATGAAAACCGCCTCTATGGCCAGTTTCAGCTGCACGAAGGGGTCTTCAGGAAAATCCACCAGGGTCTTGTAGATGCGTATGATTTCCTGCCAATCGGCGGCGCTCATATCCACATCCAGCGCCCTGCCGTTGTCCGCCTTGTATTGGGTCAGCACGTGTTCGAATTTTTCGCCGGCTACGCCCATGACAACATCCGCAAACATCTGGATGAAGCGACGATAGCAGTCGTAGGCGAAGCGGGGGTTGCCTGTTTTGTCGGCCAGGCCGGCGGCGATTTCGTCGTTGAGCCCGAGGTTGAGAATAGTGTTCATCATGCCGGGCATGGACACGGGGGCGCCAGAGCGAACTGAGAACAGTAGCGGGTTCTGGGGGTCACCGAAGCGCGCTTCCATTTTCTTTTCCACCAGATCGAGCGCCACCCGATACTCCTGCTCAAGCAGGGACGGCAGTTTATTGCCCGCCTGGAAAAATTCCCTGCATGTGCTGGTGGTAATCACGAAACCATAAGGCACCGGCAGCCCGAGATTCGTCATCTCGCACAGATTGGCGCCCTTGCCGCCGAGCAGCTCCCGGTCGTCTTTGGTGCCTTCATTGAACAGGTATACACGTTTGGCCATAAGGGTTTCCCGGGAGATCAGCTAGGGTGAGCGAGGGATTATAGCTGCAAGCGCGACCCGGTGGCAGTTCTTAAAGGCGTGGGTCGCCCTGTGAGCGCCGGGTTCGCATGGGCGAGCCTTGCCTATTTCCGTTTGACGAGAAGATCCGCCAGGCGCTCGACCTCCACCAACCCGGCGGTTGCTGGAACCAGGAATACTTCCTCGCAGCCTGCCGCCTCGGCATTGTCCAGGGCCACGCTGACCGCGTCCGCGCTGCTGCGATTCACCAATTCGGCCATCATGGTGGCAATTTCCGGTCCGGCAATCGCCATGTATTCGTAGATGTAGTCGTAGAGTTTCTGCTGGCCGTCGTCCGCCAGCGAGTACCAGAAGCCCCCGAGCCTGTAGGGTTTGGCGGGGCGTTCCGCGCGCTGCCAGGCCGCATCCGCAAGAACAAATGCGCGGGAGAGTTCCTCCTGCTCACCGTTGGGAGACCAGGCGTAAAGACCGTCCGCCCAGCGGGCACAGCGCTCAATGCTCTTCGGTCCGATAGCGCCGGCCAGCAGTTGCGGGCCGCCGGGTTCGGTAGGCGATGGCCCGATGGAGCCTGCGCCAGCCACGATTTCATCGCCGCGCCATACCCTGCGCATTTTCTCTACCTGGCGGTCCATGCGGCCGTAACGACCCTGGTATTGCGCACCCACCGCCAGGTAATCCTGCTCCCGGCCGCCGTATCCGACCGCGACTTTCCTGACCCTGCCCCCCGAAAGTATATCGAGACTGGCGATCTCTTTTGCCACCCGGGTGGCGCTGTGCATGGGCAGGACATACAGGGTCGGGGTGATCTCCACCCGGCGGGTCGCCATCGCGGCGGCCGCCAGTACCACACGCATATCCATGGTGGGTCCGTGTACACGCTCGCCGCAGCACACGCTGTGAAAGGGGCCATCATCTACCGCGCGGAACCATTGCTGGTAGTCCTCCCTCGTCAGGCCGGCTTTCATGTAGGGAAGACAAATACCGATTTTCATGAGCGCATTCCTCGGGAAATTACAGCCACTTATGTTAGCTCACCTTGTCACCGGCGGTGTTCAGCTTTCTGAACCAGTCCGCCATTGTTGGCTGCCTGCGCGGGTACGGGTTGGTCGAACCCTGTCGCTGCGGTAACGTGCTGCGGTGGCCTGCCCGTATCTGGCGGTATCGGGCCGGGTGTCGCTAACGGGGAAAACGTAATGAAAATAGATGGTCCGTTCTATGCGCAACTCGGGGCCGCCGCCGCCGAGGCAGAGCGCCTGGCTGAGATCGGTTACGACGGCGTGTATACCCTGGAGGGCAGCTGGGATCCTTTCCTGCCCCTGGCGCTGGCCAGCGAGCATGCCCCGCAGCTGGATATCGCCACAGGGATAGCTGTCGCCTTCCCCCGCAATCCCATGCACCTGGCCTACCAGGCCTGGGATCTTCAAACCTTCAGCAAGGGTCGTTTTCTGCTCGGCATCGGCTCCCAGGTCAAGGCGCACATCGAGAAGCGCTTTGGTGTCGAGTTCAGCTCACCAGCGGCGCGGATGCGCGAATATATCCAGGCGCTCAAGGCGATTTTTGCCTGTTGGCAGCAGGGTGAGCGGCTGCAGTTCGAGGGCAAGTATTATCACCACACACTGATGACGCCCATGTTCAACCCCGGGCCGAACGCCTTTGGTCCGCCACCCGTGTTGCTGGGCGCGCTCGGCCCGCTGATGACGGAGGTGGCGGGGGAAGTGGCTGACGGCCTGATCGTTCACCCTTTCAATAGCCTGCCTTTTCTGACCGGCTCGGCCCTGCCCGCAGTGGAACGTGGGCTGCAACGCGCTGGTCGCGGTCGCTCGGACTTTACGCTGCAGATCAACGCCATTGTTATTACCGGTGAGAGCGCCGCGGCGCGGGCCGCCGCGACCGAGAGCGTGAAGGGCCTGCTGGGCTTCTACGCCTCCACGCCGGCCTACCGCCCGCCGATGGAGGCGGTGGGTTACGCGGACCTGCAGCCGGAGTTGAACCGCCTGTCCAAGGAGGGCCGCTGGCAGGAATTGGGCGAGCATATCGACGACGCCTTTCTGGAGGCGTTTACCACGCGCGGGGAACCGGGGGAGATTGCCGGTATGTTGCGCCACAAATACGGGGCGCACGCGGACCGACTGGCGATTTACGCGCCGTACGCGGCGCCGGATGAAATGTGGAAAAGCGTCATAGCGGATTTGAAGTCCTAGCCGATTTTGCAACACGCGAGCCTCTGCCGACTGTGGTTGCCGCTGTGAGCGGATTCGTCAGTCATTTTGGCCCCGGGTTTGAATGTCATACGTGAACCAAAGCGGATAGACTTTTCCGGATCATCGATACGCGCCTGGTGAGGGAGCTGCATGAATATCCAGTTCACGGAAAAACAACTGGCACTGCGGGACGAGCTGCGCGCCTATTTCGGCCAGCTGATGACGCCGGAACTGGTGGCGGAGTGTGAGCGCGATATGGGGGAGGGCGGCGGTCCGCTGTGGCGTGAAGCGCTGCGGCAGATGGGGCGCGATGGCTGGATCGGTGTTGGCTGGCCGGAGGCCTGGGGCGGGCGTGGAATGACGCCGCTGGAGCAGTTCGTGTTTGTCGAGGAGATCATGCGCGCGGGTTATCCCTTCCCGTTCCTGACCACGGAATCGGTGGGGCCCATGCTGGCGGAGCATGGCAATGACTGGATCAAGCGCGAGCTCGTGCCGAAAATCCTCAAAGGCGACCTGTTGGTTGCCATTGGCTACTCGGAGCCGGGCGCCGGCACCGACCTTGCGAGTCTCAAAACCAGCGCCGTGCGCGACGGCGATGACTGGGTGATCAATGGCCAGAAAATGTGGACCTCGCTGGCACACTTTTGTGACTACACCTGGCTGGCTGTGCGCACCGACCCGGATGCTCCGAAGAAGCATAAGGGTATCTCGATGTTCCTGGTGCCCAACTCTGACCCGGGCTGGAGTTGCACCCCGGTTCATACTCTCGGCGGCGTACGTACCAACGCCACCTATTACGACAATATCCGGGTGAGTAACGATCACCTGGTGGGGGAGTTGCACTGCGGCTGGAAGCTGATCACCGGGCAACTCAACAGGGAGCGGCTCAGCCTGATCAACTTCGGGCCGGTTTCACAGCTGTTCAACCAGGTTGTGCGCTGGGCCCGCAGTGCGCAACTGCCCGCCGGGGGAAGCGTTATCGATCAGCCCTGGGTGCAGCAGAACCTGGCGCGCTGCCGCGCCCTGATAGAGTGCATGAAGCTCATTGTGTACAAGCAGTCCTGGGCGATGACCGAGGGCGTGCTCGAAATGGCGGATGCCTCGGCGGCAAAAGTCTACGGTTCCGAAAAGTTTATTGAGATTTTCCGGCTGCTGGGGGAGGTCTACGGCCAGGCGGGGCTGTTGCGCGCGGGTAGCCCACAGGCCACGGCGGAAGGGGGGAGGCTTGAACGGCTCTATCGTACCGCCTCCATTATCACTTTCGGTGGCGGCGCCAACGAAATTCAACGCGACATCATTTCGGCGGCCGGGCTGTGGATGCCACGGGCCAGTCGCTGAGCGGGAGACTGTCATGGAATTCGGCTTTACCGAGGAACAGCAGGAAGTAAAGGAACTGGCCCGCAAGATTTTGTCCGAGCAGGTCAACGCGGAGCGATTGGCGGTTTACGACGAGTACCAGGCACCCCGTTTTGACGAGGTGCTGTGGCGCCAACTCGTCAATGCGGGCCTGCCGGGCGTTGCTGTGGAGCAGCGCTACGGCGGAATGGGCTTCGGCTTTATGGAACTGGCGCTGATAATCGAAGAGGTGGGCCGCTCTATCGCCCCGGTTCCGGTTATCAGCTACTGCGTGTCCGCACTTCTGCCGATCCAGCGTTTCGCCAGTGAAACGATGAAAGAGACTGTTTTGCCGGCGGCCGTGGCGGGCGAACTGTTGTTGACCGCCGCGCTGTCGGAACACCTGAATGAAGACCCGGTTGATCCCCTTGCTGTAACGGCCAGGGTTGAAGGCGATGCGCTTGTACTGTCCGGCACCAAGACGGCAGTTCCGTTTGCGGCGCAGGCGCAGGGCATTCTGCTGGCGGCCCGCACTGATGCTGGCGTTGCCGTGGTCTTGCTGGACCCGAAATCGCCCGGTGTGCACCTCAACGAACTACAGGTCACGAGTTTCGAGCCGCAGTGTGAGCTTGTGCTGGAAGCGGTAAGGGTGCCTGCCGGCGACATTATTTCCCGGAATGATGGCGCTCGCATCATGCAATGGCTCGCCGAGCGCACTACGGCGTCTATTTGTGTCCATCAGTTGGGTGCGGCCGACTGCGCCATGCGGATGGCGGCGAGTTACACCTCGGAGCGCAAACAGTTCGATGTGCCCATCGCCACATTCCAGGCCGTCGGTCATCGCATGGCCGACTGCTACGTCGATATCGAGTGCCTGCGGCTCACCTCCTTCCAGGCGGTTTCCCTGCTGGACAGCGATGTGAATGCCACCACGGAAGTCCAGATCGCCAAAATATGGGCCGGCGACACCGGCCACCGGGTGAGTTACGCGACCCAGCACGTGCACGGCGGTACCGGCATCGACCGGGATTACCCGCTGTGGCGATACTGCCTGTGGTTGCGCCAGAACGAAATGACCCTTGGCTGTAGTGCTGTCCATCTCGCGAGACTGGGTAATCGCCTCGCGGCGGGAGAGGCACTTTTCACCTGAGTTCGCAAATCCGGTGGTGTGAGAAAATGACATAAAAAGTATGGGTGGGGAGATTCAACCTCAGCTGCACTGGGTTACACTACCGGCCCCATGAATATCCGCTATTACACTCGAACTTTTTTCCGGCTTGCCCTGCCGGGTTTGCTATGCCTCGGCCTCGTCGCCTGCGGCAGCAGCCAGTCCAAGCCGCAGCCGCAGCGCCGCGCCATGCTCAGCGAGACCGGCAAGCCCGCTGACTTCAACGGCTTCTGGGAACTCGATTACAGCAAGAGCGACAACATCCAGGTCAACCTCAACGCCCTGGTGCGGGATTTGCGCCAGCAAACCCAGCGCGCCCCGGGGGGCGGCGTCTACCAGCAGAGCGGACCGGTCATGGTCATCGGTGGCGACAGCGGCACCAACACCGGTGCGTCCATTATTGGCCTTGCGCAGATGGCGGACATGATTACCGAATCACAGCTGTTGGAAATCGAGCAGAACGATCACAAGATAAAGGTGAAGCGCGAGCTTGATTTCGCGCTCACCTGCCAGTTCTACCTCGGTCAGTATCACACGGTGGAGACGCCGCTGGGCAAGGAGATCTGTGGCTGGGACCAGCACCAGCTCATTTTTAAAATCATTCTGCCAGAGGGACTCACCATTCAGCACGTGATGACCGTGGGTCCCGACCGGCAATGGCTCAATATCGCCACCACCGTGATATCCGACAGGGTTACCTCGCCATTTACCGTGAACAGGGTATATGCGCGCTACGAGCCGCAGGACGATGGTTACAGCTGCAAGATGACTATTTCCAAGGGCAGGGTATGTACAACCGAATCACGCTAGGCATGGGCTGGCGCGCGATGACGCTCGCTCTTTCAGCATGGGTGCTGGCCATGGCCGCAACGCCGGCAGCGGCGCAACCCGCATATGCGTCGGCGGCAGTACCGGTGGGCGATGTCACATTGCGGGTGGAATCGTCTGTCAGCGAAAAGGATATGCTCGACGTGGGACTGGTTATCTTCGATGCCGGTATACCCATCGACGAGGCCAGCCACAGCATGTTGGGTATCTTCCCCGAAATCCGCAAGGCGGAGGCGAAGTTCATGCCGGTGCTGCTGCGCCAGGTCCTGCTGCAGTCAAACGCCTGGGGTGTGGTGCGGGTACTGCCGGATGAACAGAATTCCACGGAGTTGATGGTCACAGGCAAGATCCGGGAATCCAATGGCACCAGTCTGGTACTGGAGGTTGAAGCCTGGGACGCCACCGGCAGGCAGTGGCTGGATAAAACCTACAGCGATACCACTACCGACCGTGATTACCCGGGTACCGAAGGCAGCGACCCTTTCATCGATATGTACCGCAAGATAGCCAACGACCTGCTGGCATTCCGGCAGGGGCTGAACGCGAGGGAATTGGGAGTCATCCGTGAGGTGGCGCTGTTGCGCTATGCCGCAAGCCTGTCGGAGGACGCGTTCGGCAGTTACCTGCAACGCAGCCCGGAGGGCATCTACAGCGTGGTGAGACTGCCCGCCGAAAACGACCCGATGCTGGTCCGGGTGGAGCGGATCAGGGACCAGGAGCACCTGTTCATCGATACCGTGGATGAGCAGTACGTGACCCTCTACGAAGATATGGCGGCTACCTACAACCTGTGGCGCCAATATGGGCGCGAACAGGCCCTGTACCAGCAGGACTACGAGGAGCGGGCCCAGACCAAGGAGCGCATCGGCCGGCGCGGCACGTTTGTCGCCATGGAGCAGACCTATAACACCTACAAGCAGATCAAGATCCAGGAACAGGACCTTGATGAGATGGCAACGGGCTTCAATAACGAGGTGGCGCCCACGGTCATGGAGGCCAGCGGCAGGGTATTCCGCCTGAGCGGCGGTCTCGACGCCCAATACAACGAGTGGCGCACCATATTGCGGGAGATTTTTGCCCTGGAGACCGGACTGCCTCCCGCCTCCTGACGAGCGGGCTTGCACGCTGCCACTTACTTTTCTCCCCAGTAATGGGCTATGCTCTGGTCATGGCTAAAAAAATAAAAGAACAGGAACCCGAATCACTGCTGGACTCCGTGCGCCGGCTGACCGGGCAGGTAGCGGGCGGCACGCTGGGACTGGCGCGAAACACCGCGGCGATGACCGCCATGTTTGGCGAGAACTGGCTGCGCTCCACCGTGCTCAACCAACTCGAACCCGAGCGCCTGGAGGCGATGGCCGAGGCCGGCCACTTCCTGCGGGATGCCCGGGAAACGGCCGGCATGTCCCTCAAGGACCTGTCCGAGAGTCTCGGTCTGGCCGACAAGTCCATGCTGGAAGATATCGAGAGCGGCCAGACCATCATGCCGCTGGAGGTTATGCTGCGCAGCGCCTCTCTGCTCGCCCGGCACGACCCCATACCATTCCTGATCAAGTTCATGCGCACCTACAACCCGGCGCTGGAAAAAACCCTGGAGCAGTGGGGCGTACTGGCATTGCCGAAGCAGTACGAGCGGGAGCGGCGTTTTATTAACCTGTACCGCCAGCACGACGTCCTGCGGGGTTTCAGTGACGACGAGTATGAGCGCTTCATTCACTACATGCAGAGTTCCATAGGGCTGGTGCTGGATGTTATGCAGTCGGAAAAGCGCGCCCGCTCGGGCAAGGGTTCCAGCGCAGCTGGCGGCAGGGCAAGCGCCGCCGATGGGGACAAGGCCGCGGCCAAGGCGCCGCGGAAAAAGAAGGCGGCACCCCGCAAGCGAAAACGCGCGCCGGCGGCAAGCAGGCGTCCGCGCAGCTGAGTACACGGCCGTTCGCAACACCTTATAGGCCACTTCAATAAACGTTTTCAAGCTATTGAATTTATTTATTTAAATCCTTAGTTTTTTTCTTTCGGTAATTTTTGGATACGCACTCTCATGGCGCTCAGTGAATTTGCGCAGGACCAGTGGTTTGCGGCCTGTCCCAAGGGGCTTGAGGCACTGCTGGCAGCTGAACTTGGGACGCTGGGCGCTACCGCGACCCGGGAAACGGTGGCGGGGGTCTACTTCACGGGCCCCGTCGCGCTGGCTTACCGCGCCTGCCTTTGGTCACGACTTGCCAATCGTGTCCTGCTGCCCCTGGCCAGACTGGAGGCGGGGGACGCCGATACGCTCTACCAGCAGCTGATGGCCGTGGACTGGGGGGCTCTGTTCGGTCCGGAACAGAGCTTTGCCGTTGATTTTTCCGGCGAGAACCGAGAAATCCGCAATACCCAGTTCGGCGCCCAGCGCAGTAAGGACGCAATTGTCGACTGGTTTCTCGGGAAGCACGGCAAGCGCCCGTCGGTAGCGCGCAAAGACCCCGATATCCGCCTCAATATTCGCCTCGGGGGGGAGCAGGCGGTACTGTCGATGGATTTTTCCGGAGGCAGCCTGCATCAGCGCGGTTATCGACTGGAGGGAGGTGCGGCGCCGCTCAAGGAAAACCTCGCCGCGGCAATCCTGTTGCGCGCGGACTGGCCCGGCATTGCCGCTCGCGGTGGGGCGCTGGTCGATCCCATGTGCGGCTCCGCCACCCTGTTACTCGAGGGCGCAATGATGGCCGCCGACATCGCGCCCGGCCTGGGTCGACGGCGCTTTGGTTTTGAGCACTGGCGCGGGCACAACCCGGCCCAGTGGCAGGCCCTGGTGGCGGACGCCCGGGGGCGAGCGGAGCGGGGCAGGGCTGCCACGCTGCCCGAGATCCGCGGCTATGACGCCGACCCCCGGATTATCCGCGCAGCCCAGGAGAACATCGCCAGGATGGGCCTCGAAAAAGTGGTGCGGGTCAGTGCCCGTCCGCTGGCGCAACTGACAAGACCAAACCACGTCCCACTGCCACTGGGACTGCTGGTCTGCAATCCGCCCTATGGTGAGCGCCTCGGTGAGAAGGAGGCGTTAGCCGCTCTCTATTACGAGTTGGGGAAAGCGATGGCGGCCGAGTTCAAGGGCTGGAGTGCGGCGGTTTTCACCTCGGACCTCGAGTTGGGCAGGGCCATTGGCCTGCGCAGTCACAAACGCTACGCGTTCTGGAACGGCGCGCTCCAGACCTACCTGCTGTTATTTGACCTGGTCGACAACGAGCTGCGCTCGACCCGGCAGGCACCCGCAGCTGCCGAATCGACCCCAGGGACATCCACGGATACCGAGGCACTGACCGAGGGCGCGCGTATGTTTGCAAACCGTATCCGCAAGAATCGCAAGCGCCTGGCCTCATGGCGCAAGCGTGAGCAGGTGGAGTGCTACCGGCTATATGACGCGGATATGCCCGAGTACGCGGTAGCGGTGGATATTTACGGTGAGCGAGTTTGCGTAGCCGAGTACCAGGCCCCCCGGGATGTGGATGCCCAGGCCGCCGAGAGGCGCATGCTGGAAATTCAGTCCGCACTGCCCGCTGCCCTGGGGGTTGCGGGGGATGCGATCGTGTACAAGCAGCGGCGCCGCCAGCGCGGCGCCGAACAGTACGAGAAACGGGACAGTCGGGGCGAACTGATCAGCGTACAGGAGGGGCGGGCCCGACTGCTGGTTAACCTGGAGGATTACCTCGATACCGGTTTGTTCCTGGATCATCGTCCGTTGCGACGGCGTCTCGGGGAGGAGGCCAGCGGTAAGGACTTTCTCAATCTCTTCTGTTACACGGGTTCGGCCACGGTGCACGCGGCGCTCGGCGGCGCCCGTTCGACCACCAGCGTCGATCTTTCGAATACCTATCTGGCCTGGCTGCGCAAAAACCTGAACCACAACGGCCTGGATGAGAGCGGCAACACGCTGGTCAGGGCCGATTGCATGCCGTGGCTGGAGCAGGCGCAGGGCCGTTACGATCTGATCCTGCTGGACCCACCGTCATTTTCCAACTCCGCCGCTATGGAACTGAGCTTTGATATCCAGCGCGACCACCCCGACCTGGTGCGGGCGACAATGAAGGTGTTGCGCCCGGACGGCCAACTGTATTTCTCCAACAACCGCCGTGGCTTTCGACTTGATCCGGCCCTCAGCGAGGAGTACCTGTGCGAGGATATTACGAAGGTGACCCTCGATCCTGACTTTCAGCGCAACCAGAAAATTCACTGCTGCTGGTCCATCCGGCACAGGTAAACCGACTGAACGACGGTGTTTTGTACCCGGTGCCCGGGAGCGTTGGCTGCGCGTTGCAAAGTGAACCCTTCGGAGCGTCGGGGTGTTCCCGGTAAGTGGCTACAAACCATGGTTGCTGAATAATATCCACACGCGGCCCCATACCGCTGTTTTAACAGGTCCCGCGTCTATGACTGCAGGAAATATGCTATAGAAAATGCGTAAGCCATTGATTCGATATTGTTAAAGACAGTTTCACTTTTTAGCGGTGAGCGCCTTTACCCCAAAGGTGGGGCCAGAAATATGACAGCAGCCGGATACTGTCCCCATAGTTATCCACAGGGTGTTCTGTGGATAACTCACAAGCCGGTACCATTTTGGGCCGGATGACAGGCGCTGGGAGCTGTGTTCCAATCGGTCCAGATCAAGGAATCCCGGAATCTCATGAAGACACTGCTTATCGCCTATCACAGCCAGAGCGGGGCCAGTGCGCAAATGGCGAGGGCCGCCTGGCGAGGTGCGGCGACAGAGCGCGGCCTGGAAGTGGTAGTGCGGCGAGCCTGGGATGCCGGGGTAGAGGACCTGAAGCGGGCGTGCGGCCTGTTGCTGGTGGCGGCGGAGAATTCCGGCGCCCTCAGCGGTGGCATGAAAGACTTTCTGGACAGGGCATTCTATCCCGCGATCGCCCATGAGCTGGTGCTGCCCTACGCCTTGCTGCTGAGCGCGGGCAATGATGGCCGGGGCGCTTCCGCCCAGGCGCAGCGCATCATGTCCGGAATTCCGTTTCCACTGGCCACCGAGCCCGTGATACTGCGCGGCGAAGTGAGTGATGATCACCTTCGAGCCAGTGAAGAGCTGGGTGCGGCCTTTGCGGCCGGCCTGGTCATGGGCGTTTTTTAAGGATGAGTGCCAATGGATGAGGTGTCTACAGATCAGGTGCCCGAGGGTTTTAGCCCTGTGCCGCGAGGCCAGGGCTTCAGCGACAATCTGCAGCCGAGTTATCGCCGCATCGAGGGTGATTCGGTGAGTTTCGGCCTCGTTGTCCAGTCGCAACACGGCAATCTGATGGGTATTTGTCACGGCGGTGTGCTGATGACCCTGGCCGATATCGCCGCCGCCAACGGGGTAAACGTGGCGCGGGGGGTTCAAGCCGGCAGTCCCACCATCAACCTGGCGGTGGATTTCATTGCGGCGGCCCGGATGGGCGAATGGATACAGGCCGACGTCCATATGGTAACGGTAAAGCGCCGCTTCGGGTTTTGCAGCGGTGCTATCGTTAACAGCAAGGGTGTGGTCGCCAGGTTCAGTGGCACTTTCTATCTGCCCGACCACAAGGGCATGATCAAGCCGGGTGCCCCCTGGGACGATGCACCGGGTTTGCTGGGAAAACCAGACTAGCCGGGTGCGGTGTCCGCGCTCGCCTGCACGACATCGACAAACGCCCTGGCCGCCCGCGACAGACTGCGGCCGCGGTGATAGACAATTCCCAGGGTGCGCTCGATGCGGGCCCCGCTGACCGGCAGGGCAACCAGCGTTTCATCCCGCATACTGCGCGGCAATATCGTCCAGCCGAGCCCTACGGCTGCCAGCATGCGGATGGTTTCCAGGTAGTTGGTTGCCATCGAGACCTGCAGAATAAGGTGATGCCTGTCGAACAGGTCACTGATGATCTGCCCGGTATACGTGTTCTGTCCGGGCAGGATCGCCGGGTGTTCACTCAGCAATTTCAGGTCGGGAGCGGCTTGCAGCGTCAGGGGGTGATCGTGCCCCGCCATGAACTCCAGCGGGTCGGCCCATATAGGCAGCGTGACGACGCTGGTTTCCCGCACAGGGGCCAGGGTGACGACGGCCAACTCCACCTTGCCCCGCATGATCAATTCATAGGCCTGCTCCGAGTCCATGAAATCGATGTCGATATGTACCGCCGCATACGCTTTGCTGAATTCGCTGAGCACCGGCGGTAGCCGGTGCAGACCAATATGGTGACTGGTGGCCAGCCGCAACTGGCCGGCTACACCGCCTGACAGGTCGCGCACTGATTGCTGCGCAGCGTCGAGTTCCTGTCGTATCGCCATGGCATGGGGTAACAGGGCCTGGCCCGCCTCCGTCAGGCTGGTGTGACGCCCGATCCGGTCGAACAGGCCTGTTCCCAACTGCCCCTCCAGCAAGGCAACCCGTTTGCTGACCGCAGGCTGGGTGAGGTGCAGCTTCTGTGCCGCGAGCGAGAACGAGCCCGTTTCCGCGACGAGGAGGAAGGCCTTGAGGTTCTGGGTATCCATCTTTAAATTCCTATTAGGAATACAATATATAAAAATAATAAATTTGAGTTATTTAAAAGGCAAGCCCATAATTCCGCCATCAAACGAACTTAGCGAAGGTGACTCCCATGGCGGGACAGACGTTGTACGACAAGTTATGGCAAAGCCACGTGGTGGTGGGGCGCGACGATGGCAGCGCCGTCATTTATATAGATCGCCACCTTATCCATGAAGTGACTTCGCCCCAGGCCTTCGAGGGCCTGCGCCTGGCGGGTAGAAAGCTGTGGCGGCGCGATGCCAACCTGGCCGTGCCCGATCACAATGTGCCCACGGAAAGGGGGGAGCGCAGTGGCGGCGTCTCCGGGATCGTCGATCCGATCTCGAGGCTGCAGGTACAGACTCTCGATGACAACTGTCGCGACTTCGACATCGTGGAGTTCGAAATCAACGACACCCGCCAGGGAATTGTCCACGTGGTGGGCCCGGAACAGGGCGCGACCCTGCCCGGTATGACAGTGGTGTGCGGCGACTCCCACACATCCACCCACGGCGCCCTCGGCGCGCTCGCCCATGGTATCGGCACTTCGGAGGTGGAGCATGTCCTGGCCACCCAGTGCCTGCTGCAGCAGAAGATGAAGAATATGCTGGTGCGAATAGACGGTGCCTTGCAGACCGGCGTAAGCGCCAAGGATGTGGTGCTGGCTGTGATCGGCAAGATCGGCACCGCCGGCGGCAGCGGCTACGCCATCGAGTTTGGAGGTGAGGTCGTGCGCAATATGAGCATGGAAGGCCGAATGACCATGTGCAATATGTCTATCGAAGCAGGTGCACGTATGGGCATGGTGGCGGTCGACGAGGTGACCCTGGAATACGTCAGGGGTCGCACCTACGCGCCCAGGGAAGCGCTCTGGGAGCAGGCCGTGGCCGCCTGGAGCGAACTGCACAGTGACCCCGATGCGAAGTTTGACCGTGTGGTGGAACTGCGCGGCGAGGATATCAAGCCCCAGGTGAGTTGGGGTACTTCACCGGAGATGGTGTTGCCCATTGACGGCTACGTGCCGGACCCCGCCAACGCCGCCAACGCAACCCAGCGCATGGCGATCGAAAGAGCGCTGGAATACATGGGCTTGCAGGCGGGAATGCCCATTACCGCAATCAGGCCCGACCGCGTATTCATCGGCTCCTGCACCAATTCGCGCATCGAGGATTTGCGCAGCGCCGCCCAGGTGGTCAAGGGCAAGCGGGTGGCTTCAACTGTGAAGCAGGCCCTGGTAGTGCCCGGTTCGGGCGAGGTAAAGAAGCAGGCCGAGGCGGAGGGTTTGGACAAGGTGTTCCTCGATGCCGGTATGGAGTGGCGGGAACCGGGCTGTTCCATGTGCCTGGCGATGAATGCCGACAAACTCGGCGCGGGGGAGCACTGCGCATCTACCTCCAACCGCAACTTCGAGGGACGTCAGGGTTTCGGTGGGCGCACCCACCTGGTCAGTCCGGCGATGGCGGCGGCCGCGGCCATAGCGGGACACTTTGTCGATGTGCGGGACTGGTAGGAGGATTGGGACATGAAAAGTTTTATCGCTGAAACGGGGCTGGTGGCTCCGATGGATCGGGCCAATGTCGATACCGACCTGATAATCCCGAAGCAGTTCCTGAAGTCGATCAGGCGCAGCGGCTTCGGCCCGCACCTGTTTGATGAACTGCGCTACCTGGATGAGGGCTATCCCGGGCAGGACTGCAGCACCCGACCCCGGAATCCGGATTTCCCCCTGAACGAGGACCGTTACCAGGGAGCGTCAATCCTGTTGGCGCGCGTCAACTTTGGTTGCGGATCCAGCCGGGAACACGCCCCCTGGGCGCTGGAGGATTACGGCTTCCGCTGCGTTATCGCCCCCAGTTTTGCCGATATTTTCTACAACAATTGTTTCAAGAACGGCATTCTTCCTATCGCACTGGATGAAGACATAGTGGATTCACTGTTCCAGCAGATGTACGCCAACGAGGGCTACACCCTGAAGGTGGACCTCGAGTCAAAAGAGGTCGTCACCCCGGAAGGCGATACCTACAGCTTCGAGGTAGACGAATTTCGCCGGCACTGCCTGCTGAAAGGACTGGACGATATTGGCCTCACCCTGCAGGACGCGCCAGCCATTCGAGCCTACGAACAGCGGCTGCGTGAGCGTTCCCCCTGGTTATTCGACGTCATCACTTAACGGCACAGGACACACACAATATGGCGAGGAAAATACTGGTCCTTCCCGGGGACTACATAGGGCCTGAAATCATGGCCGAGGCCGTGAAGGTGCTGCAGGAGGTGGACCAGCGCTTCAAACTCGACCTGGCGCTGGAATACGGCCTGCTGGGCGGGGCCGCGCTGGACGCCACTGGAGTACCCCTGCCCGACGAAACGCTCAAACTGGCAAAAGCGGCGGACGCCATCCTGCTTGGCGCCGTGGGCGGACCGAAGTGGGATGCCGTGGAGCGGCATCTGCGCCCCGAGCGGGGGCTGCTCGCCATTCGCTCCGAGTTACAGTTGTTCGGCAACCTGCGTCCGGCCATCCTGTACCCGCAGCTGGCGGACGCTTCCAGCCTGAAGCCCGAAGTGGTCGCCGGCCTGGATATACTGATCGTGCGGGAACTGACCGGCGGTATTTACTTTGGTGAGCCTCGCGGTGTGCGAATCCTGGAAAACGGTGAGCGTGAGGGTTTTAATACCTATGTGTATCGCGAGTCCGAGATCCGCAGAATAGCCCACCTCGCATTTGACCTTGCCCGCAAGCGCGACCGCCGTGTCTGTTCTGTCGACAAGGCGAACGTACTGGAGGTAACGGTGCTTTGGCGCGAGGTGATGGAGGAGGTGGCTGCAGAATACCCCGACGTGGAGCTGAGCCACATGTACGTGGACAATGCGGCGATGCAGCTGCTGCGGGCGCCCAAGCAGTTTGATGTGCTGGTGACCGGCAATATGTTCGGCGACATCCTGTCAGACGCAGCCGCGATGCTGACCGGTTCGATCGGTATGCTGCCATCGGCATCGCTGGACCAGGCGGGGCGGGGCATGTATGAGCCCTGCCACGGCACCGCGCCGGATATCGCGGGTCAGGGCAAGGCCAACCCGCTGGCGACTATACTGTCGGTGGCAATGATGCTGCGCTATACCCTGGCCTGCCCCGAGGCGGCGGACGCGATCGAACAGGCTGTCAGTGTGGTGCTGGACCAGGGTCTGCGCACGCCTGACATTTATACGCCAGGGCAGCAACTGGTGGATACGACCCGCATGGGAGATGCGGTACTGGCTGCCCTTCGGGGCCGATGAATTCATTAGCAGGGTGAGTAAAAGCAGATGAGCGATTTATATGATGTAGCAGTTGTGGGCGCGACCGGAGCGGTGGGTGAGGCGATGATTGCCATCCTGGAGCAGCGCAAGTTCCCGGTGCGCAACCTGTATCCGTTGGCGAGCAGTCGCTCGGCCGGCAAGACGATCATGTTCGAGGGCAAATCGATCAAGGTGACCGATCTGGCCGAGTTCGACTTCAGCAAGGCCCAGATCGGCCTGTTTTCCGCCGGCGGGAGTATATCCGCGGAGTTCGCTCCCAAGGCGGCGGCAGCGGGCTGCGTGGTAATCGACAACACCTCCCACTTTCGCCAGGACGAGGATATTCCGCTGATCGTGCCCGAGGTCAATATCGAGGCATTGGCGGGCTACACCACGCGCAATATCATCGCCAACCCCAATTGTTCCACCATCCAGATGCTGGTCGCCCTGAAGCCGATCTACGATGCCGTGGGAATCGAGCGCATCAACGTGGCTACCTACCAGGCGGTGTCCGGTACCGGGAAGGAGGCGATTGAGGAGTTGGCCGGCCAAACCGCGCGACTGCTCAACGGCCAGGACATCAGCTGCGAAGTCTACCCGCGCCAGATAGCGTTCAATGCCATTCCCCATATTGATGTCTTCCAGGACAACGGTTACACCCGGGAAGAAATGAAGATGGTCTGGGAAACCCGCAAGATTTTTGGCGACCCGTCTATCCAGGTCAATCCCACCTGCGTCAGGATTCCCGTTTTCTTTGGCCACTCGGAGGCCGTGCATATTGAAACCGTGGACAAGATAAGCGCTGCCGATGCGAGGGCTCTGCTGGAGGCGGCGCCGGGGGTGACGGTAGTCGATGAACGCGCGGATGGCGGATACCCCACGGCGGTAGCCGAAGCCGCCGGGAACGATCCTGTTTTCGTTGGCCGGATACGCGAGGATATCTCTCATCCGCGCGGTCTGGACATGTGGATAGTGTCCGACAACGTGCGCAAGGGAGCCGCGCTCAATAGTGTGCAAATTGCGGAAAGCCTGATAACAACTTACCTTGATTAATGCAGGTAAATCACTGATACTTTGCCATAATCCAGATCATCGAAAGCCCGCGAAAATTCCATTTTTCTCTACTTTTTTACTGGTAGTGCGGGCGTCTGAAGGGGCAGAATAGCAAGCGTCGTGCCATCCATGCTCCGGCCCAGTTGCCGGACCGTGGAGAGGGCGGCTTGCGATCAAGCAGAAACAATAATTAGGCATAGATATGGCTCGACGGTTTGCTGCTGTAGTTTTTTCATTGGGGTGTGTGCACACGAGTTCGGTGTTGGCGTTGGGCCTGGGGGAAATGACCCTCGGTTCCTATCTCAACGAACCGCTTCAGGCACAGGTCGATCTGCTGAATATCGGTGGTTTGCACGAGGACCAGATAAAGATCCGGCTGGCCACCAGTGAGGATTTCAAGCGCATGGGCGTGGACCGCGCCTATTTCCTGACCGGTATAAGCTTTGAAGTCGACATTGAGGATGACGGCCGGGCCAGGATACTGATTACATCCGAAGATCCGGTACTTGAACCCTACCTGGATTTCATACTCGAAGCCCGCTGGCCCTCAGGGCGCCTGCTGCGCGAATACACTGTGCTGGTCGACCCCCCGGTGTTTGACCAGAGCAATCCCGTTGTTTCGGCCAGCAGTCGTGTCGCCGAGGTAGACGGCGAGCCGGAACCCGCAAAAAAAAAGCAGGAAGCCCTGACGACGACGGGAACCCGCGTTGATATAGGCCGTTCGGAGCTTGCACCGGGCGAAATGCCCAGTCGCGGCTTTAATTCCTCCACCTCGCCCGCTGCAGCCCCCGGCACCCGCTACATGGTGCATCGGGACGACACCCTGTGGCGCATCGCCTCGCGGGCGCGTCCTGCCGGAGCATCGGTACAGCAGACGATGCTGGAAATCCAGCGGCTCAACCCCAATGCGTTCATTGGCGGCAATATCAACCTGATCAAGGCCGGCTACATTATCTACCTGCCCGCCGAAGGGGAGGTCAGCACGGGTAATGAGTCCAAGGCCCTGGCTGAAGTCAGCGCCCAGAATCGCGCATGGCGCGAGGAGAAAGTGACCGCACCTGGATACGGCAATGGACCGTCCTTGCGAATTTCCGCCGAGACAGAGGCCGCGCCCGCCGCGGGCGCTGCCAGTCAGGGTACCGCGGCCGCGGACACTTCCTCTGGGGAGGAAGCGGACAAGGCGGGGCTGGAGCGCCTCGAACTCGAACAGCGGCTGTCGTCAATGGAGCAACAGCTTGAGACGCTGCAGCGCATTGTCAGCCTCAAGGACGAACAGATAGCGGCGCTGCAGAATGTGTTGGCCGGGAATCAGGCGGAAGCCGAAACCGGGGTGGCAACCACGACTGTCGATGGCGAGGCCGCGGCGACTACAGACGATGTGGGCGCGGGCGGCGAGCAGGTCGATGTTGCGACAACTGCGCTTGAGCCGGAGCCACAGGAGACCGTTACCGAAACCGTGGTCGCAGAGACTACTGCGCCAGGCGAACCGTCGAAGTCTGCAGCCGCCGCGCCAGCTGAACCGTCAAAGCCCACAGCTGCCGCGCCAGCGAAGCCGGCTGCCCCTGCGAGTAAAGCGTCCGCACCTGAAGCCTCCGGGGGCATTTTCAGCAACCTCTGGCTGGGGGCGGCAGCGCTTGTGCTGGGTGTACTGGGTATCATTTACATGCGCCGTCGCCGGCAGGAAGCGGACGATGACGATTTTGAACTGGAAGAATCCGACGTTGAGGAAGTGTACGAGGACGAGGATGGCGGCGAGCAGGCGGTAGGGGATACGGCCGCTGACCGGCAGCCGGAGGCGGATCACGGCGCAGCGACCCGCGCCCGCGATCGCGGCTACGGTGAGCACAAGCACGATGAATACGCCTCCGACGAGGCCAGCGATGCTCTCGCGGAGGCGGAAATTTACATCGCCTACGGCCGCTACCCCCAGGCGATCGACCTGTTGAAAAATGCCCTGGTCAACGACCCCGAGAACGCGGCTTACCGCTTGAAGCTGCTGCAACTGTACCTGGAGACGGGCAACCGCTCCGCGGCGTCACTGGAGTTCGCGGAACTCGAACAAATTGGCGATGCAGCCAGTCTCGCCACCGCGCGCGCGGCGCTCGACGGTGGCGACGCGGTCGCGCCGGCCACCGAGCTGGAACTGGATATTGACAGCCTGGGTACGGACGCCGGGTTGTTGACGGAGCTCGACGAAAACCTGGAGTCCGATTTCAGCGGCCTTGAGATCGAAGAACCCGATGAAGTGAGCCTGGACGATGAACTCGATCTTTCCGCTGATTTCGAGAATGCCGGCCTGGATTCCGGATCCCTCGGAGAGGAACTCGTGATCGCCGCCGAGAGCAACGGTATGTCAACCAAGCTGGATCTTGCTCGCGCCTACATGGATATGGGCGACGACGACGGCGCCCGCCAGATACTGGAGGAAGTAGCCGCCGAGGGTAACGAGGAGTTGCAGGCCGAGGCTCGCGATTTGCTCGAGCGCATTGGCTGACGAGCGCAGTTTTTTCAGCGCCGCCCCACTGCCGGTCGGTGCGCGGGTTGCCTGCCGTATCGAATACGATGGCAGCCATTACCACGGTTGGCAGTCCCAGCCGCATCTCGCCGTAAACACTGTTCAGGAAACCCTGGAACTCGCAATGGCAGCCGTCGCCACGGCGCCGCTGCGGGTGCAATGTGCCGGCCGTACCGACACTGGCGTGCACGGATTTTCCCAGATAATCCATTTTGACCCTCCCGTGCCGCGCAGCGCGCGAGCCTGGGTGCTGGGAGTGAATGCCAATCTGCCTCCCGATGTGCGGGTGCACTGGGCGGCGGCAGTTCCCGCCGATTTTCACGCGCGGTTTTCAGCTATCGCGCGACGCTACCGCTATGTGATCGCGAACACACCGGTGCGCCCAGCGTTGCTGGGCGGACAGGTAAGCTGGCAGCGGCGCACACTGGATCACCAGGCCATGCATGAAGCGGCACAAAACCTGCTGGGCGAGAGGGATTTCTCCGCGTTCCGCGCGGCCTCCTGCCAATCCACCGGCCCCATGCGCAATGTCCACTCGGTAGACGTTCATCGGCAGGGCGACCTGGTTATCGTGGATATCAAGGCCAATGCATTTTTGCACCACATGGTGCGCAATATTGCCGGATCCCTGATGGCGGTTGGTACGGGGCGGCAGCCTCCGGGCTGGATCGCCACGCTGTTGCAGGGCAGGGATCGCACGGTGGCGGCGGAAACAGCACCGCCGGACGGACTTTATCTCGTAGAGGTGGAATACCCGCCCCGGTACCAGCTGCCGCCCACGCCGTTCGGACCACTGCTGCTGCGACCCCCGGCATAGATCGGCGCCGTTCGGGCAGACACCGGCGAGCAGGGTCTGCTATCATGCGCGCCTTGCTTTTTTACCCTGTTAAGTGCCCCCGGTGACACATACCCGAATCAAGATTTGCGGCATCACATCAAGCGACGATGCGCGCGCCGCCGTTGACTGCGGCGCGGACGCCATCGGCCTTGTTTTCTATCCCGCCAGCCCGCGCGCTGTGACGCCGGCGCAAGCCGCGCGGATAATAGCATCGGTGGCGCCCTTCGTCAGCGTGGTGGGCCTGTTTGTCAATGAGCCGTCTGAGGGCATAAAGCGTATATTGGAAAGCGTGCCGCTGGATATCATGCAGTTTCACGGCGATGAGCCCGCCGCTTTTTGCGAGCAGTTCCACCGGCCATGGATCAAGGCCCTGCGCGTGCGTCCCGGTATGAAGCTGGCCGCACAGTGCGCAGCTTACAAGCAGGCCCGCGCCATACTGCTCGACAGTTGGCAGGCGGGCGTCCCCGGGGGCACCGGCAAGACGTTTGACTGGTCCCTGGCCGGCGGTGAGCTGAGCTTGCCGCTGGTGCTGGCCGGGGGCCTGCACGACGGCAATGTAGGCGAGGCTATTGCCCGCCTGCGGCCGGCGGCGGTGGATGTGAGCGGCGGGGTAGAGGAGTCGCCTGGACGCAAGCAGGCGGCGAAAATCAAGCGCTTTGTAGCGGCAGTTCGCGCCGCGGATGCTCTGGTCGACGCGCTGCCGTCGACGCAGCAGTAGTTGGCGAAACCGTAGTTGACGAAACCGAAGTTGACAGAACAATGGATGGAACAAAGATGACAATTGACCTCAAGCAAACCCCTTTCGCCTCGGTGCCGGACGCGGACGGCCGCTTTGGCGTCTACGGCGGCAAGTATGTTGCGGAGACCCTCATGTCCGCCCTAGCGGAGCTGGAGGCGGTGTACCGCAAGCTCTCCGTGGACCCGGCGTTCCAGAAAGAACTGGACGAGGACCTGGCACACTATGTCGGTCGGCCCTCACCACTGTATGAAGCGAAGCGCTGGTCCGCCTCCATCGGCGGGGCACGCATCTTTCTCAAGCGTGAAGACCTCAATCACACCGGCGCCCACAAGGTCAACAATACGGTCGGCCAGGCACTGCTGGCGAAGCACATGGGCAAACCCCGGGTTATCGCCGAAACAGGTGCGGGTCAGCACGGGGTCGCCACCGCCACCATTGCTGCCCGGCTGGGGCTCAAGTGCCAGGTATTCATGGGGGAGGAGGACGTCCGCCGCCAGGCGCTGAACGTCTATCGCATGAAACTGTTGGGTGCCGAGGTGCTGCCGGTGACCTCTGGGTCGCGCACCCTGAAGGACGCCATGAACGAGGCGATGCGAGACTGGGTCACCAATGTCGATGACACGTTCTATATCATCGGGACCGTCGCGGGACCGCATCCCTATCCCATGCTGGTGCGGGATTTCCAATGCGTGATTGGGCGCGAGGCGCGACGCCAGGCCCTGGACCAGACCGGCAGGTTGCCAGACGCACTGGTCGCCTGTGTGGGCGGCGGATCCAACGCCATAGGGCTGTTCCATCCGTTCCTGGCGGATGAGGGTGTCGCGATGTACGGCGTGGAGGCTGGCGGTCACGGTATCGCCTCCAACCAGCATGCCGCGCCGCTGACGGCCGGGACCCCGGGCGTGCTGCACGGCAATCGGACCTACCTGATGCAGGATGCTGACGGCCAGATCATGCATACCCATTCCGTTTCGGCGGGCCTGGATTATCCCGGTGTCGGCCCGGAACATTCGTGGTTGAAGGACATCGGGCGGGTAAACTACGTGGTGGCCAACGACGACGAGGCGCTGCGCGCGTTTCATACCCTCACCCGGGTCGAGGGCATCATGCCCGCGCTGGAGAGCAGCCACGCGCTCGCCTATGCCGAGAAACTCGCGGCGCAGATGTCACCGGAACAGGTGATCGTCGTCAACCTGTCGGGTCGGGGCGACAAGGATATTCACACCGTCGCCCAGATCGACGGCATACAGTTCTAGGGGGAGTTGTTTGTGAGTCGATTAGCGGGACGGTTTCAACAACTGGCGGAGCGGGGACGCAAGGCGCTTATTCCCTACATGGTAGCGGGTGACCCGGCACTGGACGTCACGGTGCCGCTGATGCACGCCATGGTACGTGCCGGTGCCGATATTATAGAGCTGGGCGTGCCGTTCTCCGATCCCATGTCGGAAGGTCCGGTGCTTCAGTTGGGCCACGAGCGAGCGCTGGCCAACGGGGTCAGCCTGCGCACGGTTTTGCAGATGGTGAGTGAGTTTCGCAAGGAGGATACGGATACACCGGTGCTGCTGATGGGCTATGCCAACCCGGTGGTGCACATGGGTTACGCAGCATTCGCCAACGCCGCTGCCGCCGCCGGTGTTGACGCGCTCCTGACTGTCGATATCCCGCCGGAGGAGGTGGCGCCCGTGAACGCGGAGTTACAGCGCGTCGGGATGGACAATATTTTCCTGGTGGCGCCAACGACGCCCACCCAGCGCATAAAGCGCATTACGGATATTGCCAGTGGCTTTATTTACTATGTCTCCCTCAAGGGAGTCACTGGAGCCGGACATCTCGACATAGAGGATGTCGCCTACCACCTGGGACTGATCCGGGAGCAGTCATCCCTGCCGGTCGCCGTGGGCTTCGGCATCAAGGATGCGGCCTCCGCCCGGGCGATTGCCGGAGTAGCGGATGGCGTGGTTGTCGGCAGCGCGCTGGTGGACGCCATGGCGTGCGCCATAAATGCCGGCGGTGACAGCGAAAAGGCCATGGCCGCGGCGATAAGCCTGCTGGCGGAGATTCGCCAGGGCATTGACAGCGTCCCTTCCTAGATGCCCCGCGGCGCGTTTATAATGGCGACTTCTACGGAGCGGGGTTAGCCATGAGCTGGATACATAAAATCTTACCCTCAGGTGTGCGCAGTGACGAGGGTGAAAAGCGCTCCAACGTGCCCGAAGGGCTTTGGAAGAAGTGCGTAAAGTGCGATGCGGTACTCTACCGGCCGGATGTTGAACGCAACGACGATGTTTGTCCCAAGTGCGATCACCACATGCGGATTGGTGCGCGCAGGCGACTGGATATCTTTCTCGACCGCGAGGGCCGCAAAGAAATCCTGGCAGACATCGAACCCCTGGACAGGCTGAAGTTCAAGGACAAGAAGCGGTATCGCGACCGCCTGACGGCTGCCCAGCGCACGACCGGGGAGAAAGACGCCCTGATCGCCATGACCGGCGCCCTGCAGGGCTTGCCGCTGGTCACCGTGGCCTTTGAGTTCGAGTTTCACGGTGGCTCCATGGGCTACGCCGTGGGCGAAAAATTTACCCGGGCCGCGCAACTCGCCCTTGCGCAGCGAATTCCCCTTGTCTGCTTCGCCGCTTCCGGCGGCGCCCGGATGCAGGAGGCCCTCATTTCCCTGATGCAAATGGCGAAGACCAGCGCCGTCATCGAGCGCCTGCGCCTGGAAGGGGTTCCCTACGTGTCGGTAATGACCGACCCCATTTATGGCGGCGTGTCGGCGTCACTGGCCCTGCTCGGGGATATCAATATCGCCGAGCCCGAGGCCCGCGCCGGATTTGCCGGTCCCAATATCATCGAACAGACCATCCGCCAGAAACTTCCCAAGGGTTTTCAACGCAGTGAGTTCCTGCTGGAACACGGGGCTATCGACATGATCGTGCACCGTACCGAGATGCGCGACACTATCGCGCGCCTGCTGTCGAAGCTCACAGATACAGCGCTCGTTCCGGTGGAATCGAAATCCCCGCCTCCGGAGGAGACGCCGCCGCCACCACCGGCAGGCGTTGAATTGCCGCCCGCCGGTGGGGAATAGCGTCTATCCGCAAAGCAGGAAACAGGCAATGGGACTTGAGCAGTGGCTGGCCCGGCTGGAGACGCTGCACCCCAATGCGATCGACCTCGGACTTGAGCGGGTTTCCGCCGTGGCGCAGGCGCTCGGCCTGCTTCCGGTCAGGGTGCCCGTGGTCACCGTCGCCGGTACCAACGGCAAGGGGTCCACGGTGGCGGTGCTGGAGGCACTGCTCTGCCGCCAGGGGCGCAACGTCGGCGTTTACACCTCTCCACACCTGCTGCGGTTTAACGAGCGCATCAGGGTGGGCGGCGTTGAGGCCGGCGACCAGGAGATTGTCGCGGCTTTCGAGGCGATCGAAGAGCACCGCGCAGATACAAGTCTCACTTATTTTGAGTTTGCGACGCTCGCGGCGCTACTGGTTTTCCAGTCCCGGGCAGCGGATATCCTTGTGTTGGAAGTAGGTCTGGGTGGTCGCCTGGACGCGGTAAATATCGTGGACCCGACGGTGGCGGTGATCACCCGTATAGACCTGGATCACCAATCCTGGCTGGGCGCCAGTCGGGGGAGTATCGCCAGGGAGAAGGCGGGTATCATGCGCCGTGGCGTGCCTGTTGTGATAGGGGATCGCGAACCTCCCCGGGAACTGCTGGTATCCGCTCGCGAGGTTGGTGCGGTGCCGGTGCTGCGTCTCGGCGTCCAGTACAACTGTGAGCAGGGTACTGGTGACTGGCGGGGCGTATTGCAGGATATTGACGGAAAACCCCGTGTACTGCCGCCGCAGCCTGCCGGCTCACTGATCCCCGCAAATATTTGTACGGCACTGCAGGCGGCATTGCTGCTGGGTTGCGAATTCAGCGACGGGCAACTGGACGCGACACTTCGCCAGGCGCGCCCCCGGGGCCGTTGCGAACGACAGTCAATCGCCGGTCGCGACTATGTGCTCGATGTCGCGCACAACCCGGCCGCTGTATATAATCTGGCCGAATTTTTGACTGTAACACCCTGTAAAGGGAAGACTATTGCCTTGTTCTCGGTAATGGAAGATAAGGACGTAGCCGGTATGATTCAGGCGGCATCCGGTTGTTTCGCCGCCTGGTTTGTCGCGGACCAGCCGGCCAACGCGCGGGCGGCGCGTGCCGCGGATATAGCGACGCTGTTGCGAGCCGCGGGGGAAAATGAGGTCAGTCTCAGCGCCGACCTGGGTGAGGCGCTGCGGCGCGCGCAGGAATCGCTGAGCGCGGGCGACAGGCTGGTAGTATTCGGTTCGTTTTCTACCCTCGCGGAAGTTCTTCCCGAGATCGAGCGCGAGTGCCGCGGGGCAGGGGCTTAAGCCGTGGACGATATTCTCAAGCAGAGGCTTGTCGGCGCACTGATCCTGCTGGCGCTGGGCGTGGTGTTCTGGCCGATTATATTTGTGGAGCCCGGCCAGCGCGCATCGATGGAGCCGGGCAGAATTCCAGCGGCGCCGGAGATCGACACAAGGCCCCTCGAAACGCCGAACCAGGACGGCCTGCAGGGCTCACCTGAATGGGTGCTGGAACCCGATGAATCAAGCGAAGAGACGGTGCTGGTAGCCGACGAAGATATCGAGGCCGCACCGGCTGAAACCGTGCAGCCTTACGTAGATCCGCCGGCGCCTGCCCCGCTTGAAGAGCCGCAAACCAGAACGAGCGCGCCGGAGCAGCCGGTGCTGGACAGCCGCGGGGTTCCGGTGGCCTGGATACTACAGGTGGCCAGCGTCGGCAGCGTCACCAAGGCCAATGAACTGCGCGACCGCCTGTTGGCAATGAATGAAAAGGCCTACGTGAAAAAGATAGAGACGGGACAGCGGACGCTTTATCGCGTGTATATAGGTCCGAACTTTGAAAAGGCGCAGCTGGAGAAAATCCAGGGCGCGATCGATGCAGATTTTCGCGTCAAATCCATGATAGTCAGGTATCTTCCGTGACGCCCGAGTTGTCGCATTTTACAGCGGTGGACTGGGTGATCATCGTCGTCCTGGTGGTTTCGACCCTGCTCAGCCTGTGGCGGGGTTTCGCTCGCGAGGCGCTGTCGCTGGCCGGCTGGGTAGCCGCGTTTCTCATCGCCAACATTTTTGTCGACCAGATGGCCGCCCTGCTCGCCGGCACCATTAACAATGTTACGGGGCGTTACGTCGCTGCCTACGCCATCCTGTTCGTGGCGACGCTGGTGGCGTCCACCTTCGTGATTTTCCTGGCGAGCCAGTTTATCAAGGTCACCGGCCTGACCGTGCTGGATCGACTGCTCGGTACGGTGTTCGGCTTCGCCAGGGGCGTCATCCTGATTCTGGTCTGCGTGTTTGTGCTGCGCCAACTGGTTCCCCCCGGGGACCTGCGCTGGCTGGACCAGTCCAGACTCATGCCCCAGGTGGACATGCTGGGGCAGTGGGCCCAGCGCTTGTTCACCCGGGCAAATAACGGGCAGTGGCCTGCAACATCCACCTGAGACGGTGCCTGACTGGCAGGTTCCCCGGAATTCGAAGAGGTAAGACAGCATGTGTGGCCTGGTTGGTATTGTTGGTAAATCCGAAGTCGCGCCGGATATCTACGATGCACTGACGGTGTTGCAACACCGCGGGCAGGACGCAGCGGGGATCATGACCTGTAATGGCGGTCGCTTCAGTCAGCGCAAAAGTGAAGGGCTGGTGCGGGATGTGTTTCGCCAACAGCATATGCAGACGCTGCGCGGCAGTATCGGAATAGGCCATGTGCGCTACCCGACCGCTGGCAGTTCCGGGGCCGCGCTGGCGCAGCCGTTTTATGTCAATTCGCCTTACGGCATAGCGCTGGCCCACAATGGCAACCTGACGAACTCCGAGCAGCTCACCCGGGAGTTGTTCCAGGACGACCTGCGCCACCTGAATACCGATTCGGACTCCGAGGTGCTGCTCAACGTGTTTGCCCACGAAATGCAGACGCTGGGCAAGTTGAGTCCCACTGCAGAGGATATTTTCACCGCGGTCGCCGCTGTACACCAGCGTTGTCGGGGCGGCTATGCGGCGGTGGGACTGGTGGTGAACTACGGCGTGCTGGGTTTCCGGGATCCGCTGGGCATTCGGCCGCTCGTGGTGGGTGTGCGCGAGACCGCGGCCGGGCGCGAATATATGCTCGCCTCGGAGAGCGTCGCCCTGGACGTACTCGGTTTTTCCCTGGTGAGCGACGTGGCGCCGGGTGAGGCGGTATTCATCGACATGGAAGGCGTGTTGCACAGACGCCAGTGCGCCGCAAATCCGAGCCTGCGGCCGTGTATCTTCGAGCACGTGTATTTTGCCCGACCCGATTCCCTGATGGACCGGATTTCGGTGTACAAGACCCGGATGCGCCAGGGCGAGGCGCTGGGCAGGAAGATTCGCCGGCTGCGACCGGATCTGCAGATCGATGTTGTCATTCCGATACCCGATACCAGCCGCATCGCCGCGCAATCGATGGCGCACGAACTGGGCATCAAGTTTCGCGAAGGCCTGATGAAGAATCGCTATATAGGGCGCACCTTTATTATGCCGGGCCAGAGCCAGCGCAAGAAATCGGTTCGCCAGAAGCTCAATCCGGTGCCGCTGGAGTTTGAAGGCAAGAATGTGATGCTGGTGGATGACTCCATTGTGCGCGGTACCACCTGCCGGCAGATTATCGACATGGCCCGGGATGCGGGCGCAGCGCAGGTTTTTTTCGCGTCAGCCGCTCCGCCGGTCCGCTACCCCAACGTCTATGGCATAGACATGCCATCGGCTTCGGAGCTTATAGCGCATGGCCGCTCGGTGGAGGAGGTATGTGAGCTGATCGGGGCCGACTGGCTGGTCTACCAGGACCTGGACGATCTCATTCGCTGTTCGGAAGAGGGCAACCCCGGGGTAGATGGCTTCGACTGCTCCGTGTTCAACGGTGAATATGTCACAGGGGATGTCGACCAGAATTACCTTGATAGAGTGGAATCGCTACGCAATGATGATGCGCAGTCGCTGCAACGTGCCGCGCTCCAGGCCGACGACGCACTCGTCGGTATCCACAATGACGTATAAAGCAAAACTATGACAGACGATGACAACAATGATCAGGATATCGCACTGGCGGGCCTGCATCTGGACACCCTGGCGGTGCGGGCCGGTATTGCCCGCACCATGGAGGGCGAACACGCCGAACCCATTTTTCTGACGTCGAGCTATGTTTTCGATAATGCTGCTGATGCGGCCGCCCGCTTTTCCGGCACCACTGCGGGGAATGTGTATTCTCGCTACACCAATCCAACAGTACGGGCATTCGAGCAGCGCATCGCCGCGCTCGAGGGCGGCGAGCAGGCGGTGGGCACGGCGTCGGGCATGGCGGCCATCCTCAGCACCTGTATGGCGCTGCTAAAGAGCGGAGACCATGTGGTCTGTTCGCGCAATGTGTTCGGCACTACCGTCAACCTGTTCAGCAAGTACCTTGCGAAATTTGGCGTGGAAGTAAGCTTCGTGCCGCTTCTGGAACTGGACCAGTGGCGCGATGCCATCCGCCCGAACACCGCCATGCTTTTTATGGAAACACCATCGAACCCGCTGTGTGAAGTTGCCGACCTTGCGGCGATGGCCGAGTTGGCAAAGGCCAGTGACAGCCTGTTGGTGGTAGACAACTGCTTTTGTACACCGGCGCTGCAGACGCCACTGGCCATGGGCGCTGATATAGTGGTGCACTCCGCCACCAAGTACCTGGACGGGCAGGGCCGCTGCGTCGGCGGGGCTGTGGTCGGCTCACGGCACCATATGGAGGAGGTTGTCACATTCCTGCGCACCTGCGGGCCCACCATGAGCCCATTCAACGCCTGGGTTTTCCTCAAGGGCCTGGAGACCCTGCGCCTGCGCATGGAGGCACACAGCCGCAGCGCACAGGAGTTGGCCGAGTGGCTGCAACAACAGCCAGCCGTGGACAAGGTGTTCTATGCGGGTTTGCCCGATCACCCCGGGCACGAGTTGGCCTGTCGTCAACAGAGTGCTTTCGGTGGCGTACTGTCATTTACAGTGACCGGAGGCAAGCAGCAGGCCTGGAGTGTCATCGATGGCGTGCGGATTATGTCGCTGACCGCCAATCTGGGCGACGCCAAGACCACTATTGTACATCCCGCCACTACCACCCATGGTCGCCTCAGCGAGCAGGACAGGGCGTCCGCGGGGATCAGCGACAACCTGATCAGGGTGGCGGTGGGGCTTGAGCATATCGATGACCTGAAAGCGGACCTGCAGCGCGGGCTGGCCACTCTCGGCTGAAATTCACTATTCTCGGGGCGGATAGATGCAGATACAGGCGTTGGTCGATAACGCAGTGGCAGAGATTGGCAAGGTGCTATTGGGGAAGGAGCCGCAGGTACGCCTGGCCCTGTGTTGCCTGTTCGCCCGCGGACACCTGCTGATCGAGGATCTGCCGGGCATGGGAAAGACCACGCTCTCGCATGCGCTGGCGGATGTGCTGGGCCTGTCCTGGAAGCGAGTGCAGTTTACCAGTGACCTGCTGCCGGCGGATATTCTCGGCGTCTCGGTCTACAACCGCAACGATGCGAGCTTCAGCTTTCATCCCGGCCCCATTTTTACACAGCTGCTGCTGGCGGATGAGATCAATCGCACGACGCCCAGGACCCAGAGCGCCCTGTTGGAGGCCATGGCGGAAAGCCAGGTGACGGTAGAGGGTGAAACCCGCGCCCTGCCCGAGCCATTCTTCGTAATAGCTACCCAGAACCCCATCCACCAATCGGGTACCTATCCGCTGCCAGAGTCGCAGCTCGACCGTTTCCTGATGCGCCTGCAACTGGGGTATCCGCACGCGCATGCAGAGCGGGAGATGTTCATGCGCCGCCAAAGCGCCAGTAGTGAGCGGGTGGTTTTGCAGCAGCGAATCAACCTTGAGCAGCTGCAACTGATCCGCGAAGAGGTTGGCGCAGTCCACGCCTCTGACAACCTGCTGGACTACCTGCAACGCCTGGTGGCCTACAGCCGCACCGCGGCGGAGATCGCCGTGGGGTTTTCGCCCCGCGGGGCGCTGGCGCTGCTCGACTGCGCGCGCACCTGGGCCGTGATCCAAAATCGCGGCCATGTGGTGCCGGAGGATCTGCAAATGGTGTTGCCGGCGGTAGCCTCGCACCGCCTGGTACCCAGCGGTGATTTTGCCGGTGACGGTATGGCGCTGGTGGAACTCATGCGGCGCAATGTCGATGTGATACGGGCCTGATCCGGGACTCTGTGGATAGAAACCGCAGTATGACCGCTCGCCGTGGCTTCAGGCAGGGGCTGCGCAAGCGGTTTCGGGAATGGGTCAATCGCCGCATACCGGCGGCCCGTTCTGTTACCCTCGACCAGCGGCGGATATTTATTTTTCCCAGCCGCACCGGCCTGTTCTTCACGATCTGCCTCATCGTCATGTTGATGACCGCCATCAACTACCAGAACAACATGAGTTACGCGCTCACTTTCCTGCTCTGTACCCTGTTCGTGGTCGCGATTCTCCACACCTACGCCAATCTTTCGGGCCTGACCATCCGCGCGGTGCGGGCAACGCCTGTTTTCCCGGGGCAGCAATCGGAGTTCTCCATACAGATAGAGCGTGGCGGTGAGCGGGAGCATTTCGCGCTTCATGTGCAGTGGCCCGACAGCAGTTCGGGTATGGTCAATCTCGTTGACCAGGACGCTGTGCAGGTACAGCTGCGAGTGACTGCGCGCAAACGCGGCTGGTTCAGTCCGGGACGCCTACTGCTCGAGTCTACCTACCCGCTCGGCCTGTTGCGCTGCTGGACCTGGGTAGACCTCGATCTCTACGCCATGGTTTACCCGCGACCCTTGCCTACGGACGAATTGCCCGGATTCGCAACGGATCAGCCCGATGGCGCGGCTGTCCCCAGCGTTGGCAGCGACGATTTTTACGGTTTCAGGGAATATCGCCACGGCGACTCATTGCGCCAGCTGTACTGGAAAGGGCTGGCGCGGGGGCAGGGTTTGCAAACCAAGCAGTACGGCGCTTATGCCAGTCGCAGCGTGTGGCTTGACTGGGAAATGTTCCCGGGAGCAGGGGTGGAGCAGCGACTCTCGTACTTGTGCCACTGGGTTCTGCAGTTCGAAAAGCGCAACGAGGAGTACGGCCTGCGACTGCCGGGCCTGGTTATAGAAGCGGGCGTGGGTGAGCGACATCGCGACCGTGTGCTGCAGGCATTGGCGCTGTACGGCGTAGAGGGCAGGTCGCGTGAAACCTGACCAGCAAATATCCCGCAATGCGCTGGTCTGGATCATTATCAGCATGTTCACGCTGGTCGCGCCCCATGCGGGAAGGATACCCGTGTGGGTTCTGGCCGTTTACATATTCGCCGCGATCTGGCGCATCATGGTTTTCCAGGGGCGCTGGTCATTTCCCGGGCGCTGGGTGAAAGCCGGCCTGATCGTCAGTGGTTTTGCCGGTATCTATTTCAGTTACGGTTCCCTGCTGGGCCTGGAACCCACAATCGCACTGCTGTTGACCGCATTTGCGCTCAAGCTGATGGAACTCAACCAGCGCAAGGATGGCTACGTTCTGCTTTTCCTCGCCTACTTTATCTGCATTACCGAGTTCCTGTTCAGCCAGGAGTTGCCGGTCGTAGTGTACTCAATGCTGAATGTGACCCTGGTGACCACCGCACTGATCGCTATGCATCGCCCGGGTGAGCACCAGTTCAATCGCAAGTCGATTCGCCTCGCGGCAGTCATGTTGCTGCAGGCGCTGCCGTTAATGGTTGTGCTGTTTTTCCTGTTTCCCCGTATTGGGCCGCTGTGGTCGGTGCCGTTAAAGAGCCATACGGCGAAAACAGGTGTGAGTGATTTTATGAAACCCGGGGATATCTCCCGACTGGGTAAATCGGATGAGGTGGCCTTCCGGGTACAGTTCGAGGGCGAAATACCTCCGCAATCGGAGTTGTACTGGCGCGGCCTGGTAATGAGCAAGCTCGAAGATGGCGCCTGGCGGAGCCTGCGCTACTATGACCTGCCGCCTGACCAGCGGCGGCCGCGCCCGGTTCAAACCGACGGCGATCCGCTGCTGTACCAGGTCATACTGGAGCCCACACAGCAACACTGGTTATACAGCCTGCGCTACGCCAGCTCGCCCTCACCGGGCGTGTTGGCCAGCGCGGATTATGTCCTGTTTTCCCCGGCGGAACTGGAAGACGAGCGGCTCTATAAGGTACAGACCTGGCCGGGCGCGATACTCGAGCCGACGCTGAGTGACTGGCGCCGCGAGTTGGAACTGTCCCTGCCGTCGACGGAGAACCCGCGGACCCTCGCTCTCGCCAGACAACTGCGGGCGGAAGCGGAAGACCCACAGGCCTACGTCGACATGGTGCTGGCCAGGTTCACGCGCGAGCCGTTTACCTACAGCCTCAACCCCCGGCTACTGCCGGCTGAAAACGCCACAGATGCTTTCATGTTCGAGACCCTCACCGGTTTTTGCGAGCATTACGCCGCTGCGTTTGTGCTCATGATGCGTGCCGCCGGAGTACCCGCCAGGGTTGTGGCCGGATACCAGGGGGGGGAGGTCAATCCGGTGAACCGCACTGTTCTCGTTCATCAGTTTGACGCTCACGCCTGGGCGGAAGTGTGGCTGGAGGGCAGGGGCTGGGTGCGGGTGGACCCGACCGCGGCGGTATCGCCGGAACGGATCGAGTGGGGTCTGGAAAGGGCGCTGGCCATGGAGGGGAGTTTCCTCCGGGAATCCCCCCTGTCGCTCATCCGCTACCGCAGCGTGGCGTGGGTCAATACCCTGCGCTTGCGCTACGACGCACTCACTTACCGCTGGCAATTGTGGGTGATCGGTTTCGATCGCGACCAGCAGTTCCAGTTGCTCAACAGGGTCTTTGACGGGATCAGCGTACGCAAATTTGTGCTGGCGCTGATAGGCACCTGGATTCTGGTGTTGGTGCCGATTGCCTTCAGTCTGCTAAGGGGGCGGTCCCGTCCCGCCGAAAGCGAAATACAGCGCTGCTATCTGCTGTTCTGCGACAAACTCGCTCGCGCAGGTGTTATTCGTGCCCCGGGTGAAACCCCCGACCAGTTCAGCGCCAGGGCGGTACGCTCATTGCGTTCGTCCAGTGGACAGATTGAGCGCATCACCCGGCTTTACGGTGAACTTGCCTACCGCGGCACAAGTGAGCGGCGCGCCGGGGCGTCCGCGAGCCTGACTGAACTGCGTCGCCTGGTGCGCGGGTTTCATCCCGCGCAAGGCTGAGGTTTCAGCAGCTTGCGTCTACGTTCAGACGCGCATCTCCTGTATTTCCACCGCGGCTATGCGTTTGCCTTCCTCGGCGCTCTTCTGGAACTCCAATATCTGGTCGAAGTTCATATAGCGGTAGATTTCGTCTGACATCGAGTCCAGTTCGTTGGCGTACTTCAGGTACTCTTCCGGCGTCGGCAGTTTGCCGAGAATCGCGCCCACCGAGGCCAGCTCGGCGGATGTCAGGTAAACGTTGGCGCCATCGCCCAGGCGGTTGGGGAAGTTGCGTGTAGAAGTGGAAAGCACCGTCGAATTGGCCGCGACCCGCGCCTGGTTTCCCATGCACAGTGAGCAACCGGGCATTTCCGTGCGCGCGCCCGAGCGACCGAAAATACTGTAGTAACCCTCTTCCATCAACAGATGCTCGTCCATCCGCGTGGGGGGCACGATCCACATTCTGGTGGAAATGCCACCCTTGTGTCTCTCGAGCAGTTTTCCGGCCGCGCGGAAATGGCCGATGTTGGTCATGCAGCTGCCAATGAATACCTCGTCGACCTTGTCGCCGGCCACGGAGGACAACAGGCGCGCATCGTCGGGGTCATTCGGGGCGCAGACGATGGGCTCTTTGACATCGGCCAGGTCGATCTCGATCACCGCGGTGTATTCCGCGTCCGCATCGGCCTTCATAAGGCTTGGGGCGGCGAGCCATTCTTCCATTTTGCCGGCGCGCCTTTCCAGGGTGCGGGCATCGCCATATCCCTCGGCAATCATCGAACGTAGCAGCACGATATTGGAGCGCAGGTATTGTGCAATCGTGTCTTCGTCGAGCGCGATGGTGCAGCCGGCGGCTGAGCGTTCGGCCGAGGCGTCGGACAATTCGAACGCCTGCTCAACGGTCAGGCCACTGAGTCCCTCGATTTCGAGAATCCGGCCGGAGAAAATGTTCTTCTTGCCTTTTTTCTCGACAGTCAGCAAACCCTGCTGGATGGCGTAATAGGGGATGGCGTGTACCAGGTCCCGCAGGGTGATGCCAGGCTGCATTTCGCCCTTGAAGCGCACCAGTACCGATTCCGGCATATCCAGCGGCATTACACCTGTGGCGGCGGCAAAAGCCACGAGGCCGGAGCCTGCCGGGAAAGAAATACCCATTGGGAAGCGGGTATGGGAATCGCCGCCGGTGCCCACCGTGTCGGGCAGCAGCATGCGGTTGAGCCAGGAGTGGATGATGCCGTCGCCCGGTCGCAGCGAGACGCCGCCGCGAGTCATGATGAAGTCGGGCAGTGTGTGCTGGGTATCGATATCCACTGGTTTGGGGTAGGCAGCCGTGTGGCAGAAGGACTGCATGGTCAGGTCGGCCGAAAAGCCCAGGCAGGCGAGGTCTTTCAGCTCGTCGCGGGTCATCGGGCCGGTAGTATCCTGGGAGCCAACGGTGGTCATAACAGGCTCGCAATAGGTGCCCGGGCGAATGCCCTGGGTACCACAGGCTTTGCCGACCATTTTCTGGGCCAGGGTAAAACCCTTGCCGGTATCTGTCGGTACCGCCGGTGTGCGAAACAGCTCGCTATCGCCCAGCCCCAGGGCTTGCCTGGCACGGGTGGTGAGGCCGCGGCCAATGATCAGGTTGATGCGTCCGCCGGCGCGCACTTCATCGAGCAATACCTCAGATTTTAGTTGGAACTCGCTCAGAACTTCACCGGATTCAGACAGGATCTTGCCATCGTACGGACGCACTTCGATAACATCGCCCATACCAAGATTGTCAACCGGGGCCTCGAAAACAAGGGCGCCGGCGTCTTCCATGGTGTTGTAAAAAATAGGGGCGACTTTGCCGCCTATGCAGATGCCGCCGCCTTTCTTGTTGGGTACGCCGGGAATGTCGTCACCGAAAAACCACAGTACGGAGTTGGTGGCGGACTTGCGCGAAGACCCGGTGCCTACCACATCGCCGACGAACGCGACCGGCAGGCCCTTGGCCTGGAGATCCGCTATCTGCTGCATGGGTCCGGTTACGCCGTGCTCCGCCGGCTCCAGGCCGTCGCGGGTCATCTTGTACATCGCCAGTGCGTGCAGGGGAATATCTGGCCGCGACCAGGCATCGGGCGCGGGGGAGAGGTCATCTGTATTGGTTTCGCCGGTCACCTTGAACACGCTGAGCTTGATGGATTCCGCTACCGCGGGACGCGAGGTAAACCATTCGCCATCAGCCCACGATTGCATCACGGCCTTTGCGTTTTCGTTACCCTTTTCGGCCAGCTCGACCACGTCGTGGAACGCTTCAAAGACCAGCAGCGTGTGCTTGAGCTCTTTCGCGGCCGCTGCGCCAAGCGCACCGTCCGGCAGCAGGGATACCAGGGTTTCTATGTTATAACCGCCATGCATATTGCCGAGTAACTCGACCGCCTGGAGTTTGTCGATCAAGGGGCAATCCGTCTCCCCCTTGGCGATGGCCGACAGGAAGCCGGCCTTCACGTAGGCGGCCTCGTCCACGCCCGGCGGAACCCGGTTGCTGATCAGGTCCAGCAGGTATTCTCCCTCGCCGGCCGGCGGATTCTTCAGCAGCTCGACCAATTCAGCTACCTGTTCCGCGCTGAGCGGTTTCGGAGGGATATTCAGGCTGGCGCGTTCGGCCACATGTTCGCGGTATGCTTCAAGCACGGTAGAGCTCCTCTGCGTTGGCTGGATCGACCCGCGGCGGGGTGCGTCGGGGCGATAGCGGTATGCTGCGTAATGGGAGCGAGAGTATAGCCCACGCGACGATTAAGATAAATTAATCAAGCGCTTATATCGTGCATTCACAGGGGTGATAACGTACACTTCCGGCGTCTGGCCCGCTGCGAAAAACCCCTCGAACAATGCTTAAACGCCCCGTTAAAACGCCCTGTATTGGTGTGTGCTCGACCGGCATCGGCGACGCGGTCTGCCGCGGTTGCAAGCGCTTCGCCCATGAGGTTATCGACTGGAACGCCTATACCCCAGAGCAGAAAGAGGTTGTGGACCGGCGCCTGGGGGACTTCCTGTCACAATGCGTGCGTAACAAGCTGCGGGTGACCGACAGGTCGCTGTTGCAGTGGCAATTGCAAGTGCAGCAGTTGAGTTACACGGAACACCACGACGAGTACTGCTGGGTCTATAGTTTGATCAAGGCCGGCGCCACCCAGATATTGCGCACCGAAGACTACGGTTTTGAGGTGGATATTGCCTTCCGGGGCCTGCCCCTGGCGCAACTGCGGGAGCTTATCGACCGGGAATTCTACGTCTTGTCCGAGGCGCATTACGAGCGCTACATGCTGGCGCCTGACCTGTTCGCGAGGGAGGGCGAATGACCCCTGTTACCGATATAGCCCCCATTACCGCGTTTCTGTACTGTCCCACGCCGCGGGCCTGGATTGACTGGGCACTGGCCAATCCCGGGATATTGTTGGTGGACCACGCCAACTGCGAAAAAAAAGCCGCCTCCACCGCGCTCAACCTGATGTACCGCTATGTGGGACACCACCGCCTGCTGACCCGCTTGTCGCGCCTGGCGCGGGAAGAGTTGCGCCATTTCGAACAGGTGATCGCACTGATGAAGGCGCGGGGTATCGAATACCCCCAGATGACCGCCTCGCGCTACGCCGGCGAACTGCACCGGCTGGTGCGCACCCACGAGCCGGCCCGGCTGGTGGACACCCTGCTGGTAGGGGCGATTATCGAGGCCCGTTCCTGCGAGCGCTTTGCCGCGCTGGTGCCTGAACTCGACCAGCAACTGGCCGGGTTTTACGCCTCCCTGTTGAAATCCGAATCCCGGCACTTTCTGGACTACCTCAAGCTGGCACAGGAGTTGGGTTCGGTGACCGAGGTGGAGCAGCGACTGCCCCTGCTGTTACAGCGGGAGCGGGAACTGATCGAGTCGCAGGATGCCGAGTTCCGTTTTCACAGTGGCGTTCCCGAGGCAGGTTGACCGGGAATCTCACGGGGTACGCTGCGGATACCTTGCTCCGCGAGCAACTGGCCCCGGCGCCGGTGTGAACGGGAGTGCAGGGTGCTATGCGTATCCACCTGCTGCCTGTGTTGGCTCTTTTCAGCTGGGGGATCCGGCTTGGCCAATGGTAATGTTCTGCTTTTATTTAGATACTTAACTTATTGAATAATATCGAAATACTTTAGACGGATATCATTCGGTTCAGCCTCAATGAACCAGGCTTGCCGCTCCCAGGCCCCCAAAACCCAGCGTGTGCCGGAGTCGCAGTTGTGCCTGGCGGGGCGATGCGTGTGGCCGTGGATCAGTTGGCGCACACCATGAGCCTGCATCGTGTGTTCCACTTCGGCTGGGGTCACGTCCATGATGTCGGCGCTTTTCAAGCTGTTCGCCTCGCGGCTCATCGCGCGCAGACCCGCGGCCAGGGCGCGCCGCTCGACCAGTGGTTGGGCCAGCAGCCCGGCCTGCCAGGCCGGGTCCCGGGCAGTTCGGCGAAAGCGCTGGTACTCGGCGTCGGCGGTACAGAGGCTGTCACCGTGCAGCAGGAGCGTGGGCTCACCGTAGAGATCGATAACGCGCGGGTCAGCTAGCAAGGTGGCGCCAACGGCGTCGCAGAAACGTTCCCCGAGGAGAAAATCCCGATTGCCCTGCATGACGAAAAGCTCAGTACCGGCTGCGCTATAGGCGCGCAACAGAGCGGTGGTTTCGGTGGCGATCGCTGAGTCGTCGTCATCGCCGGGCCAGGCCTCGAACAGGTCACCGAGAATGTAAAGCCGCGCGCAGTCGGTATGGGAGGAGAGAAACTCCGCCAGGGCCCGCGTTACCGCCGGCCGGGCGGGGTCGAGGTGTAAATCCGAGATAAAGCAGGTGCTGGACACGCTGCCCGTCCCGGTGGTCCGCTCTAGTCTTCGATGACTTCGATCGTTTCAATGATCACCGTGTCGGTGGGCACATCCTGGTGTCCGCCGCGGCTGCCGGTAGGGACGTTGCGGATTTTTTCCAGCACGTCCTCGCCTTCAACCATTTTGCCAAACACGGCGTAACCCCAGCCCTGCATATTTTTGCCGCTGTGATTGAGGAAATCGTTGTCCTTCACGTTGATAAAAAACTGGGCCGTGGCGGAGTGGGGCTCCGTGGTGCGAGCCATGGCAATTGTTCCGAAGTCATTTTTCAGGCCGTTGTCTGCTTCATTTTCGATGGGCTTGCCGACGGCTTTTTGTTCCATGTCGGTATCGAATCCGCCGCCCTGGATCATGAAATTATTGATCACGCGGTGAAATATGGTGCCATCGTAGAAGCCGGAGCGGGCGTATTCGAGGAAGTTGGCCACAGTGACCGGGGCTTTCTCGGCGTCAAGTTCCAGTTTTATGTCGCCGAAGGTGGTGCGAATAATGACCATGCTGTTTCCCTGCTGGTGAAAGTTCAAAGCCGGGCAATGATACGGGCTTTTGGCGGGCAGGAAAACACCAGCGGCCGAAGTTGGGGTGATTTTCCAGCCAAAGCCCTGTGCGAGGCGCGGTATCGCTGGTTGTGGTGGTGTGCCTGCGGATGCGGCTATAATACGCGCCCTTTTTATACCGTAGTTGTGTAGATTTTATGGAAAAAACCTCCGCCAGCAATTTTCTGGAGACGATTGTCGCCGATGACCTGGCCGCGGGCAGGGTGGAGACCGTGGTTACCCGGTTCCCCCCGGAACCCAATGGCTACCTCCACATCGGCCATGCCAAGTCCATCTGTGTCAATTTTGGCCTCGCGGAAACCTTCGGCGGGCGCTGTAATCTTCGTTTTGATGACACCAACCCCGAAAAAGAAAGCCAGGAGTACATCGACTCGATACAGGCCGATGTGCGCTGGCTGGGCTTTCGCTGGGACGGCGAAGTACGTTTCGCTTCCGCCTATTTCCAGCAGCTTTACGACTGGGCCGTGTACCTGGTTGAACAGGGGCATGCCTATGTCTGCGACCTGAATGCGCAGCAAGCCCGGGAGTATCGCGGCACACTCACGGAAGCTGGCAAAAACAGCCCTTATCGCGATCGCAGCGTGGCCGAGAACCTGGATCTGCTGGCGCGGATGAAGGCGGGTGAGTTCGCCGAGGGCGAGAAGGTGTTGCGGGCGCGGATCGATATGGCCTCGCCCAATATGAATATGCGTGACCCCATCCTGTATCGTATCCGCAAAGTGGCGCATCATCAGACCGGTACCGACTGGGTGATCTATCCCACCTATGACTTCGCCCACGGTCAGGAAGACGCCATCGAGGGCGTCACTCATTCTGTCTGCACCCTGGAGTTTGAAGACCATCGCCCCCTGTACGACTGGTTTATAGAGCACCTGCCAATCGCGGCGCGCCCGCGGCAATATGAATTCGGGCGCCTGAACCCCAGCTACACCGTGACCAGCAAGCGCAAGCTGAAGCAACTGGTGGACGACGCCGTTGTCAGTGGCTGGGACGACCCGCGCATGCCCACAGTGGCGGGCATGCGCCGGCGGGGCTATACACCCGCCGCGATACGCAAATTCTGCCAGATGATCGGCACCACACGCAGCGATGGGGTGGTGGATGTCGCCATGCTTGAATTCGCGATCCGGGAGGATTTGAACGAAAACGCCCCCAGGGCAATGTGCGTACTGAATCCGCTCAAGGTTGTACTGACCAATTATCCCGACAGCCAGGTGGAGGACCTTGTCGCCGCCCGCCACCCTTCGCGGCCGGATCTCGGCGAGCGCGTGCTGCCGTTCACACGCGAACTGTACATAGATGCGGATGATTTTCGCGAAGAGGCGAACAAGAAATACAAGCGCCTGGTGCTCGGCAAGCGGGTGCGGTTGCGCAATGCCTACGTCATCGAGGCCCACGAGGCCGTCAAGGACTCCGCCGGCAAAGTGGTGGAAGTTCACGCCAGTATCATCCCCGATACGATTGGCAATGACCCGGCGGACGGGGTCAAGCCAAAAGGCGTGATCCAGTGGGTGTCCGCCTCCAGGGGCAGGCAGGCCACGGTCAGGCTTTACGACCGCCTGTTTGACCACGAGGCGCCGGACAAGGGCGACCGCGATTTCCTGCAGCATGTCAATCCTGATTCGTTACGGGTGGTGGAGCGGGCATGGATCGAGCCATCACTCGTGCAGGCCCTGCCCGAGCAGGGCTTCCAGTTCGAGCGCGAAGGCTACTTTGTGGCGGATCGGTATGACCACAGTGAAGAGTCGCCGGTTTTCAACCGGACTATCGGCTTGCGGGACAGTTGGGCGGAGCAGGGGGGAGAAGGACAATGAGCCTGCACCTGTACAACACCATGAGCGGCAGGAAAGAGCTTTTCGAGCCGCTGGTCCCCGATGCCGTGACCATGTATGTGTGTGGTCCCACCGTGTATAACCTGGCCCATATCGGCAATGCCCGGCCGGTAGTGGTATTCGATACCCTGTTTCGCGTGTTGCAAACACAATTCGATACCGTGACTTATGCCCGCAATATCACCGACGTGGACGATAAGATTATCGCCGCGGCAAAAGCGGGAGGGCGCAGCATCGAGTCGGTGACTGAGGAGTTTACGAGCAAATATCGCGAGGATATGGCCCAGTTGAACGCCCTGGCGCCAACCCTGGAGCCGCATGCCACCCACAATATCGAGGCCATGCTGGAGCTGACCTCGACGCTGGTAGAGAAAGGGCATGCCTATGAGTCGCAGGGTCACGTCCTGTTTGCCGTTGAGTCCATGCCCGACTACGGCAAGCTCTCGCGGCGCTCGCTGGATGACATGCTGGCCGGGGCGCGGGTAGAGGTGGCGGATTACAAGCGCTACCCGGGCGATTTCGTGTTGTGGAAACCCGCGGCTGCCGACGAGCCTGGTTGGGAAAGCCCCTGGGGACGCGGCCGCCCGGGCTGGCACCTGGAATGCTCTGCCATGATTCGGGCCCATCTCGGCGAAACAATCGACATTCACGGCGGCGGCCGCGACCTGATTTTTCCCCATCACGAGAACGAGATCGCCCAGAGCCGCTGTGCTCACGGTGGCGATTATGTACGGTACTGGATGCACAACGCGTTTCTCGATATCGATGGCGAGAAGATGTCCAAGTCGCTGGATAACTTTCGCACCGTGCGTGACCTGTTGCAGTCTTATCGCGGGGAAGTCCTGCGTTTCGCCCTGCTGTCAGCCCACTATCGTTCGCCGATGAATTTCTCCGCGGAACTGCTGGAGCAGGCGGAGACCACGCTGGGGAGTCTCTATAGCACGCTGCGAGAGGTGCAGGATATCGAACTGGATGTGGAAGTGCCGCTGGCAGGCGAGGCCTTTTACCAGGCTCTCAACGATGACCTGAACACCCCGGTGGCCATTGCCGAACTGCACGCACTCGCCAGGCTTCTGCACAAGGCTTCGCCCGGCGAGCGACCGGTTCTGAAAGCGCGCATTCTCGCGGCGGGCGACCTGTTGGGTATTCTGCAGCAGGATCCGCAGGACTGGTTGCAGGGTGGTGTGTCGGCCGACGCGATTTCCGCCGATGCGATAGAGGCATTGATTGCGGAGCGCCAGGACGCGAAGTTGGCGAAAAACTACGCCCGGGCCGATGAGATTCGCCAGGAACTGCTGGCACAAGGCGTCGTGCTGGAGGATTCCCGGGAGGGAACACAGTGGCGGCGCGGCTCGGATTAAACTTTTGCAAGCCGGGCCGGCTGCATCGTCTCGCTAACGTACCGGCAGATCAGTTTGTCTGTCAGCCCAGACTTTTCTCGCAGGACTCGACACTCTGCATGATCAGTGTATTGATGGTCATGGGGCCAACGCCACCCGGTACCGGGGTGTAGGCGCTGGCCTTTTCCAGCAGCGCGGATAACTCTATATCGCCAACGCCGCCGGGATGGTATCCCGCGTCCACCACCACTGCGCCGGGCTTTACCCAGTCCGCCCTGATGAATTCCGGTTTGCCCACCGCGCCCACCAGGATATCGGCTTGCGCGACAATGGCCGGCAGGTCCCGCGTGCGGGAATGGCAAATTGTGACGGTGGCATTTTTCTGAAGCAGCATCATCGCCATCGGCTTTCCGAGAATGGGGCTGCGACCAACCACCACCGCGTGTTTGCCTTCGATTTCGATCCCGAAATGTTCCAGCAGACGCATGATGCCCTGGGGGGTGGCACAGCCATAGGCCGCCTCGCCCATCGCCATGCGTCCAAATCCGAGACAGGTTACGCCATCGACGTCCTTGTCCAGTGCGATGGCGTCGAAACAGGCGCGCTCGTCAATTTGCGGCGGTACCGGGTGCTGCAGCAGGATTCCGTGCACTTCCGGGTTGTCGTTCAAGTCCCTGATTTTCGCCAGAAGCTCTTCGGTCGTGGTAGTGTCGGGCATCTCCACTGCGAGAGAGTCCATCCCCACGCGGCGGCAGGCATTCCCCTTCATCTTGACGTAAGTGGCAGAGGCGGGGTCCCCTCCCACCAGAATGGTGGCCAGTATGGGCGTCTTGCCCCCGGATTTTTCTTTCAAGCGCTCGACGCGCTGCAGCAGATCAGCTTCAGATTGGGCTGCCAGGGCCTTGCCGTCCAGGACGAGTGCGGGCATCTTGTGGAATTCCTTGTCTTTACGGGTAGTAGAGGAGGGGTGATTCGATTGGGTATTGTCCCATGACCCTGCGCCCCAGTGGAAGGCTTGAACCGCTCCGGAGGCGTAATTTCCTGCAGCCGGCGTTGACGCTCCCCCTTCTGGTGAGTATCATTCCGCCTCCTGAAAATAGGGCTGGCGTCTTCGCCGGCGCAGAAACAATCGGGGTATAGCGCAGTCTGGTAGCGCGCCTGCTTTGGGAGCAGGATGTCGGGAGTTCGAATCTCTCTACCCCGACCAACTTTCCGGCGCTGCCGGGACAGCTTGGTAAACCCGATTTTCGGCATTTGCGATGGTGGCCGTAGCTCATCAGGTAGAGCACTGGATTGTGATTCCGGCGGTAGCGGGTTCGAGCCCCGTCGGCCACCCCACCTATCAAAACCTCCTTATTTCCACTTCATATACCCAGGAAACACGCTGTCGATCTATTAAGGTGACCTATTTACGATTTGGGTGCATCCCTGTTGACAGCCCGCTGAACTATCACTGAGAATCGGGAGCAATGTTGTTTATGCCAAAGTACCGGCTTTGGTGCTTTAGGGCTGGTGTCGATTCATACTTACAATAAAGCGTTCACTCTGATCGGGGAAAGAGATATGAGTAGGAAACTGAAGTTAGGTCGTTCACTTGCCCTGGCGGCGAGTATGACGGTGCTGGTGGGAACATTTCCTGTAATTGCGCAGGCGGATACCACAGGCTATTTAAGCCCGACCGGCGCGGGTACGTACGCTGCGTGGGTAGCCAGTGGCAACGTGGCCCAGGTTAACGACTATGTTGGCTGCAACCCGGGCGGTGATACATCGGCGTGGACCGCCAGCGGTCCGGCGGTTCCACCTGACTCAAGGGCAAGTGCGGTTATTGATATCGCCTCTATCCCGGATGGCGCGACCATCACCAGCGTGGAGGTCCTCGTCTGTCAAACGCGGGGCGTCGCGGGCGGTACCGCGGCGGTCTTCCAGACATTTGCCCGCCTGGATGCTGCGGACATCGATTCCGGCGTGGACATCAACACGAATGATGATGCGAACGTCCAGGTAGAAAGCCCCCAAACTATCCCGGTTAACGTTGTGAAATCCGGCGCCACCACATTGGAGGTAGGCGTCATCAAAATCGGCACGGCGGCCGCCACTCGCGTCTTCACGCTTGCAGCCCAGGTTACCTACACGCCTGCAGCCGGTCCTGCTCCTCCAGCTGACGCCGCACCGGTACCTGTGCTTGGGCCGCTCGGCCTCGCGCTGACGGTGTTGGGCCTGGGATTGATAGGCGGATGGCGCGCCCGGCGTAAAGGCTGATAAATGCAATTGCCTCAATAAGCCCGGGCTGCAAGGCCCTGAAAAAGGAAGTCTTCGGACTTCCTTTTTTTGTGCCCGTTCAGGAGGAGCACGGGGCGGGATCCACCGGCAGATTTATCAACGTGGTCGGGTGGTGGACGCAGGCTGGAATAGTCCGGCGCGCTGGGGTAGGATGCGCCCCGAGCGCCTGTAGCTCAGCTGGATAGAGCATCCGCCTTCTAAGCGGATGGCCGCAGGTTCGAGTCCTGCCAGGCGCGCCAGCATTCATGTGACTAACGCGGTATCGGTCCGATCAATGGTTGCAGCACTTTGGCGTTTCGAGCACAATACGCGCCTTCTGCGGCTCGCCGCAGGCGCTATGGTGATCCAGGCGGTCCCCTCGCAACGATAGATAGTGAACTCCGCCAGGCCCGGAAGGGAGCAACGGTAATTATCAACTCGTGTGCCGGGGTGTGGCTGTCTGGGTCGCCTCCATTATTAAGAATGCGGCCGTTTTGAGTCACCCAGCGGCTGGTGTATCCTAGCTCCCTTTTCCCGCACCAAGGTTCAATCCGCATGTCCTACCAGGTATTGGCGCGCAAGTGGCGACCCAAGAGCTTTCGCGAAATGGTCGGCCAGGAACACGTATTGCAGGCGCTGATTAACGCCCTGGACCACGATCGCCTGCATCACGCCTACCTGTTCACCGGTACCCGCGGGGTTGGCAAAACCACCATTGCCCGTATCCTGGCCAAATGCCTCAATTGCGAAACAGGCGTCAGTTCCGAGCCCTGCGGCAAGTGTTCCTCCTGCCTCGAGATCGCGGAAGGGCGCAGCGTGGATCTGCTCGAGGTGGATGCGGCGTCGCGCACCAAAGTGGAAGACACCCGGGAACTGCTGGAAAACGTCCAGTACGCGCCAACCCGTTCGCGGTACAAGGTGTACCTGATAGACGAGGTGCACATGCTCTCTGGACACAGTTTCAATGCCCTGTTGAAAACCCTGGAAGAACCGCCGCCGCATGTCAAATTCCTGCTGGCGACCACCGATCCGCAGAGGCTCCCGGTCACCATTTTGTCGCGCTGCCTGCAGTTTAACCTGAAAAATATGCCGCCAGAGCAGATCGTCGGGCACCTGCGCCATGTGCTTGGGCAGGAGATGATCAGTTTCGAGGAGCCTTCCCTGTGGCTGTTGGGGCGAGCGGCGGCCGGCAGTATGCGCGATGCCCTGAGTCTTACCGACCAGGCCATTTCCTTTGGTTCGGGCAAGCTTGGCGAAGCCGACGTGCGCAGTATGCTTGGCAGTGTTGAACTGAGCTTTATCTACGAACTGCTGGAAGCCCTCGCTGCCGGTGATGCTGGTGCGCTATTGGCGATCGTGGCGCACATGGCGGAGCACGCCCCGGATTTCGAGGGCAGCCTCAATGAATTGATTTCCGTCCTGCACCGGGTTGCCGTCGCCCAGGTGGTGCCCGATGCCGTTGATAACAGCTGGGGTGACGAGCAGCGTATTGTTGAAATCGCGGCGGCGATGACCGCCGAGGACGCACAACTCTTCTACCAGTTGGCTATCAATGGCAAGCGCGACATTGCCCTGGCGCCGGACCCACGCAGCGGTTTCGAAATGATTCTGCTGCGAATGGTGGCTTTCCGCCCGGCGGCGGTGATCGATGAAAACCTCAGCCCGGGTGACCTGGTGCCGGTTGCGCCGGCTGCCGGTCAGACTGTCGCGCCGGAGGTCGACAACCTCGCAAAAAAGCCGCAACGGGCGCCGGTGGCGCCCCGGAAGGAACCGGCGGTACCACCTAGGCAGGCTCCGCCGGAACCATTGCGTGAACGCACGGCGCCGAACCCGCCGCAAACGGAGGGCGCCAGTACCACCGCCACATCACCAGATACGGCCCGGCCTGATTCTGCGCATAGTGAGCGGCGGGCCGGTGCGCCCGGCCTGGAACGTAGCCCGTTGCAAGACTCGGGGGAGGGCGGGGATATATCCGGGGCGGAAGCGCCACAGCCACAGCCAGTCGCGGGGAATACATCAGTATCGTTCGGGGTCGAGGCGGCAGGGTCTGGCGCAGAGTCTATCTCCAAGCTGGAAGACCTGACCCCTGGCAATTGGCATCAGCTGCTGGAGCGGTTGGGCCTGGGCGGCATTGTGTATACCATAGCGGATAACAGCGAGTTGCGGCGCCAGGCGGCGGGCAGTCTGGAATTTGTTCTCGACAAGGCCAACGCGGCACTGTTTAACGACAGGCATGTTGAACAGGTCCGTGCCGCCCTCGAAAAGTACTTCAACGGAAAACTGGCTGTCAGTATCGAGGCCGGCGAAGTACAGGGTGAGACACCTGCACAGCGCAAGGCGAGGCTGCGCCAGGAGCGGCTGGAGGCTGCTGTGGCCTCACTTGAAGCGGACCCCCTGTTACAAAAACTGATCGCCCGTTTCGATGGCGAGCTGGACCGCGAGTCCATCACCCCGGTGGACACGTAACGCCGATGGTTTCTTAAGGAGTGGCAATGAAAGGCAGTATTACGGATCTGATGCAGCAGGCGCAGAAGATGCAGGCCGATCTGCAGAAAAAACAGGAAGAACTGGCCAATGCCGAGGTGCGCGGCGAGTCCGGCGCCGGCATGGTGTCGGTTATAATGACCGGCCGGCATGACATCAAGCGGGTATCGATCGACGACGCCGTGTTAGGCGAGGACAAGGAGGTGCTCGAAGACCTGCTGGCGGCAGCGGTGAATGACGCCGTGCGCAAAGTGGAAGCCCACAATCGGGAGGCCATGTCGGGCCTGACCGAGGGGCTGAATTTGCCCGGCGGATTCAAACTGCCGTTTTGAGGTTATATCGCGACTTATGAAGTTCAGTCCTTCCCTGCAAAACCTTATGGATACCCTGCGCTGCCTGCCCGGGGTGGGGCCGAAATCTGCCCAGCGTATGACCCTGCACCTGCTCGAGCGTGACCGGGAAGGGGCCACGGCCCTGGCGGAAGCGCTACTGCAGGCAGTTGAGCGGGTCGATCATTGCAGTCGCTGCCGCAACTTCACTGAATTGGAAGTGTGTGAAATATGTGGTGACCACAAGCGCGACGGCACGACTATCTGCGTGGTGGAAACGCCCGCAGATGTACTGGCCATCGAGGAAAGCGGCGGTTTTAAAGGCATTTACTTTGTACTGATGGGGCATTTGTCACCCATCGACGGCATTGGCCCGGCCGAGATCGGCCTGGAGAAATTCCACCAGCGTGTTGTCGATGAGCGAATAAAGGAAGTCATCCTGGCAACGAACCCCACGGTTGAAGGCGAGGCCACTGCTTACTATCTTACCGATATGCTGCAGAGCGAGGGCATAACGGTATCACGCATAGCCCACGGTGTGCCCCTGGGCGGAGAGCTGGAATATGTCGACGGTTCGACCCTGGCTCACGCTTTGTCCGGCCGCAGGACGGTGGGGTAAGGTATGCAGTGGCAGTTGATTGAATCCGACGCGGCCTTGCGGACAGCACTGGCGGAGGCGGCGGGAAGCCCGGTGGTCGCGGTGGATACGGAGTTTATGCGCCGCAATACCTTCTATCCCCAGGTTGCGCTCGTCCAATTGTGTTTTGCCGATAAAGCCCTGCTGGTCGACCCACTGCGCATTGAAGACCTGGCGCCAATGGCGGAGCTTATGAGCGATCCCGGCATCGTCAAGGTACTGCATTCGGCCAGTGAGGACCTGGAGGTTTTCAGCCGTTGGCTGGGCGTACTGCCCGAACCTCTGTTTGACACCCAGCGTGCTGCGGCGCTGCTCGACATGGGCTTTGGGATAGGCTACAGCGCGCTCGTCAAGCTTGTTTGCGATGTCGATCTGCCCAAGGGGGAGACACGCTCCGACTGGCTGCAGCGCCCCCTGACCGCTTCCCAGTGTGAATACGCTGCGCAGGATGTGGCCTGGCTCTTGCCTGTATGGCGTCATCTGGATGAGCTCTGCCGGCAGCAGGACAAGAGCGACTGGGTCCTGGCGGATGGCCGCGATGCCATTGCGGCATATCAGGCTTCCGGTAATGATTACCTGAAGCGTTTCAAGACAGCATGGAAACTCAATCCGCGGCAATTGGGCATCCTGACGGCAGTGTGCGCATGGCGGGAAGATACTGCCAGACGGCGCGACAAGCCCCGCGGTTGGATTATCGACGACCAGGCGTGCATGCAGCTTGCCCAGAACGACCCCGGTACAACGCAGGAAATGCAGGCCGAAGTGGGCCTGGATGCCGCCGCGATGCGCCGCAATGCAGCAGAGTTGTTGCAATTGCTGGCCGCCCAGCGTGCGGTAGCGGATGCCGAACTGCCGGCGCGCCTGCCCGCCCCTCTGAACGCTGTCCAGCGCAAGCAGTTGAAAAAGCTCAAGGCCCGGGTGCGTGCTCTCGCCGCACAGCTGGCCGCGGCGCCCGAAGCCCTGCTGCAGAGCAGGGACTACGAATTACTGCTTCGCGAGGCCAGTGGGGAGAGCGTTGAACAGCCTGCCCACTGGCAGGGCTGGCGGCTCGACACGGTTATTGCACCAATGCGTGCCAGCCTTGCGGAGGCGTTGTGAAAAGTCGGCTCGTGCAGGTATTCAGGGGCTCGCGCAAAGCTGAATCCTATCTCTATGTCGACAAGGACAAGGGCCTGGCCGATGTACCGGAAGTACTGCTCGCCCAGTTTGGCGAGGCGCAGGCTGTTATGACTATCCTCCTCGATGCACAGCGGAAATTGGCCAGGGCGGACGCCGCGCAGGTACTGGCCAAGATCGAGGAGCAGGGTTATTACCTGCAACTGCCGCCCAGCGCGGCGCAATTGTTCGCCCGCGAGGATAATCGTGGTTGAATGGTGGCATGACAAGCCCCTGGCGGACCTCAGTCCGCAGGAGTGGGAGGCGCTATGTGACGGTTGCGCCAAGTGCTGCCTGCACAAGCTGGAAGACGAGGACGATGGCGAGGTATTCTATACCCGTGTTCGCTGCCGTCACCTGGACGAGAAATCCTGCCGCTGTACTGATTACCCCAATCGCTCTGTGCTGGTACCCAATTGTATTCGCCTGGAACCGGGTACTGTGCATGCCCTGGACTGGCTGCCCAGTACCTGTGCCTACAGGTTGCGCGCCCACGGGGAGCGATTGGCGGACTGGCATCCGCTGGTGAGCGGTTCCAGCGACACCGTCCACCGTGTCGGCGTGTCAATCAGGGGCCGTTCCATTTCTGACGAGTTTGTCCACCCGGACGGCTACGACGAGCATATCGTGCACTGGGTCGAATAGGAGAACCCCATGTTAAGCGAAAGTTCCTACATGACCGCGCTGTATTCCTACACAGGCGCGGCTTTGCTTATCATGCTCTACCTCGGCTGGTGGTTATCGCGCCATTTCGGGGCGGGGCTGGTGGCCCTTGCGGTCCTGCTGGCCGGCGCCCTGTTGCTGACGCCAGCCTATCCCAGGGAAGGTGTGGAGACATTCGCGCCAGCGCTGCTGGTGGCAGTAATGCAATATGTTACCGAAGGCCAGGAAGGGGCCATGCATGCCCTGCGGCCGCTGGGGTTTACATCTGCGGTAGCTGTTGTCCTGGCTTTCCTGCTGCGTATCATATTCTTCCGCCATCCCCGCAAGCCCCGCCGCAAACCCAAAGGCAAGGCCGGGCCCAAAGCCGGAGCCAAATCCGAAGCCGGAACCAAAGCCAGAACCGCAGCCAACAGAACCAAAGGCGCTTCCAGGCCTTCGCCGGCGGCCCAGGCTGCCTGGTCGCCGCCGCCGAAACCCCACGCCCGTTCTTGATATGCATAAACGCAGTAGGTACCCTGTCGGGCTTTCGTAAAGTACAAGAGTGATCAAAAAACTATGAAATTTGAAGGAACAGAACGCTACGTCGCCACCGATGACCTGAGGATGGCCGTCAACGCGGCGGTCACCCTGCAGCGCCCACTATTGATCAAGGGCGAACCGGGCACCGGTAAAACCATGCTGGCGGAGGAGGTGGCGCTGGGTTTGGGTAAACGCCTCATCCAGTGGCATATCAAGTCCACTACCAAGGCCCAGCAGGGTTTGTACGAGTACGATGCCGTTTCCCGCCTGCGTGATTCACAACTGGGCGGCGACAAGGTGCACGATATCGCCAATTACATCAAGCGCGGCAAGCTGTGGGAGGCGTTTGACTCCGACGAGCAGGTGGTATTGCTGATCGACGAGGTGGACAAGGCCGATATCGAGTTTCCGAACGATTTGCTGGTTGAACTCGACCGGATGGAATTCTTTGTCTACGAGACCGGACAAACGGTCAAGGCCAAACACCGCCCCATAATCATCATCACCAGCAACAACGAGAAGGAATTGCCGGACGCCTTCTTACGGCGCTGCTTTTTTCACTTCATTACGTTTCCCGACCGCGACACCATGCGTGAGATTATCGCGGTCCATTACCCGGAAATCGCCAGGAGCCTCGTGCAGGAAGCGATGGAAGTTTTCTTCGACGTGCGTTCCATTCCCGGGCTGAAAAAGAAACCATCCACCTCGGAACTGATCGACTGGCTGAAACTATTGATGGCCGATGACATCCCCGATGAAATCCTGAAAAATCGCGACCACAGCAAGGCAATTCCCCCGTTGTACGGTGCCCTGCTGAAAAACGAGCAGGACGTACATCTGCTGGAACGCCTCGCGTTCATGCATCGGCGGGAGAACAGGTAAGCGATGCTGATCAATTTCTTCCACGGGCTGCGGGACGCTGGCGTACCGGTAACAATCCGGGAATTGCTGGATCTGATGGAGGGACTCAAGCGCCATGTCGCCTTTGGCAGTATGGACGAGTTTTACTACTTCAGTCGCACCTGCATGGTCAAGGACGAGAAGTATTTTGACCGTTTCGATCGTGCGTTTGGGCTGCACTTTCAGGAACTCGAAGCTCTGGATGACGTTATCCAGGCGCTGATTCCGGATGACTGGCTGCGCTCGGAGTTCATGAAGAACCTGTCCGAGGAAGACAAGGCGAAAATTGAATCACTCGGCGGGCTGGAAAAGCTGATCGAGGAATTCAAGAAACGGCTGGAAGAGCAAAAGGAACGTCACCAGGGCGGTAACAAGTGGATAGGCACCGGCGGCACCTCGCCGTTCGGGCAGGAAGGCTATCACCCCGAGGGCATACGGGTAGGCCCCAACGGGCGCAACAAGAAAGCGGTTAAGGTCTGGGAAAAGCGGGATTTTGCCAACCTGGACGACAGTGTCGAACTGGGCACGCGTAATATCAAGGTGGCCCTGCGGCGCCTGCGCAAGTTCGCCCGCACGGGCGCGGCGGAAGAACTGGACCTGGACGATACCATCAGCTCCACAGCCCGCAATGCAGGCTTGCTGGATATCAAAATGGTGCCCGAGCGCCACAACGCGGTCAAAACGCTGTTGTTCTTCGATGTGGGCGGCTCCATGGACCCCCACGTCAAGGTCTGCGAGGAACTGTTCTCCGCGGCTCGCACCGAGTTCAAACACATGGAGTACTACTACTTCCATAACTTCATTTACGAGAGCGTCTGGCGCAATAATATGCGTCGCCACAACGAGCGTACGCAACTGCTGGACGTGATGCACAAGTACAGCCACGACTACAAGGTGATATTCGTGGGTGACGCCTCCATGTCGCCTTACGAGATCGTGCAGCCGGGTGGCTCGGTGGAGCACTGGAACGAGGAATCCGGCGAGCTGTGGATGCGGCGCCTGCGGGAGGTATACGACAAGGTCATCTGGATCAACCCCACCCCCGAGGATGAGTGGCAATACACCCAGTCAGTGGCGATTACCAATAAACTGCTCGATGGCCACATGTATCCGCTTACGCTGAAGGGGCTGGAAGAGGGCATGTCCTACCTTTCCAAATAGCTGTTCCCCAATAATCCTGCGTAGGCGATCAGGCTCGCCGTTACCGCCACATTAAGCGATTCCACCCCGTTCGCCATGGGAATGGATACATGAGCGTCCGCCAGTTCGCTCACTGCGCTCGACACCCCTTCAGTCTCGTTACCCAGTACATAGATACAATGCCCCGAGGGGCGGTGTGCAAACAGGGATTGGGAAGCGCTGGCGGCGAGCGCGCAGACACTGGCACCCAGTTCCCTGCAGTGGGCCAGGGCCGCCGGCAGCTCAGGGCATATTACCAGTGGAGCCCGGTAGAGCGTGCCCGCACTTGCCTTGATAACCAGAGGTCCCAGTGCCGCATTGCCCCTGCGCGACCAGATGATGCCGTCGATCAGGCCGGCTGTCGCCGAACGGATGATCATGCCGAGGTTCGCCGGGTTACTGATTCCGTCGAGCGCCAGCATTCGCAGCGGCGAGGCCTGTTGAAATCGGGGCAAAAAATCTTCCAGCGTGCGAAAAGCGGGGCAGGCGATATCAACTGCAACCCCCTGGTCCTGCTTGCCGTTTTTGGAGATGCGGGCGAGTTCGGCCCGGTTGTGCCACAGGATATTAACGCCGCGCCGCTGCGCCTGGGCCGTAAGCTCAGCGATAATGCCTCCATCGCGATTGTTGTCCGCAAGGTGCAGCGCATGGCAGGTGAGGCTGGGGTCCAGCAGGACTTCCAGCGCCGGTTTGCGACCGTACACGGTCAACATCCTGCTGAAGCGGGCTTTCTTTCGGGTGTATTCGTCACTGTCAGCCACTCAGGTGGCGCTCCCGAAACGAGGCAGCAAGATCAGGCCACACTTTCCCGACCGGTGGCCAGTCGTGTCACCCGGTCTGCAGATTCTTTCATTCGGGCCGCAATTTCCTCGATCTGGACGCCTGTTAGCGATTCGTCGAAGGATCCCGCGACAAAACACATTACCGGCACCTCCTTGTAGACGAAGACCGGCACCGAAATCGTGCTGATCTCGTAGCGGGTTTTGGGATCGATACGGTCCAGCTGGTAGAATTCATCGCAGAGATCGTGCTGGAACTGGTTGGCGGCCGCCTCCAGCGCGGCGAGACTCCAGGCGTCGTGAATCCGGCTCAACTCGGCGGTGAGCCTGGCCTCCGCCCTGGTTCTCAGGGTGACTTCGTAGCCGCGCGCGCGGATGCCGATTGCAGCTACCCGCAGCTTCTGGTCAAGTTTCTCGTCGTAGCCACCGCGCGCCTGGTGGGCCCGGCTCAGCCAGGCTTCCAGCTCGCGAGCCGGTGAGAACGCGGCAAAGCAGGCCGCAACGGGCGCGGTGTTGGGCAGGCGCAGGCCCAGTTGGAAGGAGTCTATAAGTGGTGTGGCATGCCCGTAAAGAGCCAGCAGTACCTGGTGTAATTTCGAGCGCCCGGTGACGGCAAAGCCGATATTCAGGTCGCTTTGCAGCGCCTCGAGCTCCGGGCGGGCGTACTCGAGTACCGGGAACTGGGCGAAGGCGGCGTTACCCGCCGCTATTATTGAGGGGCCGAGGCGGTATGCCTTGGTCTTTGGGTGCTGGACCAGGAAACCATAATTTGCCATGGTGGTGAGAATCGCGTGGCAGGTCGCCTTGTTGAGATTGAGCCGCCGGGTCATTTCGGTCAAGCCAAAAGCCTGTGTAGGGTTTGCCATTAACAGGTCGAGAATGGCCAGTGCGCGCGCGGTCGGTTGAGAAAATAAAGCCACCTTTTTGCTCCAGTAACCACCCGTGTCCAAGGCCGTCGCCAGGCGTAGGGTGGGTAAATCGGTATAATCTATTGAACTTGATGCGGCATGGTAACGCCAGAGGCAAGCCCAGTTCAAGCCCGGTCACAAGCTCACGATGCGCCCGTGACAGAAAAGCCTACATGAGGGGTTCACCAGATGAAAACAGCCAAGCAGCCAGCCTACACCCTGTTCGGCACCTCTGCCTGCCACCTGTGTGAAGTGGCACAGGAGATGATTGAATCCCTGTGCGAGGAAAATCCGCAGCTCAACTACGAAAAAGTGGATATCAGCGACTCGGAGACGCTGTTCGCGCTCTACGGGATCAGGATTCCAGTCCTGCGAAATGCCGCGGGCAGGGAGCTGGGCTGGCCCTTCTCGCCCGCCCAACTGCGCGAATTTATGGTCTAGTCTTGCCCGCCCACTCTTACTGCAAGAACATCCCGTTTGGCGCCGTGCAGTACGCCGTTGGCGGTGGAACCCATCAGCAGGGCCAGACCGTGTCGACCGTGACTACCGACCACAATGAGGTCCGCGCCGAGTTCTTCAGCATGTGAGTGAATTTCGACCTCGGGGCGCCCCATTACAATATGCCGGTGTGCCTCATCTACACCGTTACTCGCGGCAAAGCGTTCCAACTGTTGCGTGGCCTGCTGGTAGATTTCGTCCTGTATGCCCGAAAAATCCATCGGTATGTCACCGCCATAGGCGAAGCTCAGTGGTTCGATCACATGAATAATATGGAGTTCAGCGGTGTCGCTGCTGGCGACGCCGCGGGCCCGTTGCAGAATTCTGTTGGAATCCTCGCTGAGATCGATCGCGACCAGGATCTTTACATAATCGGACATGACGGTACTCCGTAATTTGCTAATCTTCAGAGAGCCATTTATAGCATAGAATGGCGAACGGGCAACGCCAGCCTCATTAACATCTGCGGGTTTAGCGAAGTGCTGACGGCGCGGGGGTACTTTCCCACGCGGCGCTTCGGCAGGCGTTGACCTGAATCAGGAATCACGAATTTGACCTATCTTCTTATACTGTTTGTAATTGCCATCGCTCTGGCGCCGCTCTCTCACTTTGTTCCGAGTAAACGGCAGCGGCAAATCGCCCGTATGCGGGAGTACGCAGCCGTGCACGGCCTGTTTGTCGAGTTCAGGGACGTGCCTCGCCGCCAGTACCAGGACGCGAGGCAGCGTAACCCGGTGGGACACGACACTATTTACTACGGCAAACGCCTGAAACCGTCCAGGAACAGGGGCGAGGGAGCGCGGGCCTGGCTGCGTGAAGAGGAGGGATTTGTCGGGCTGGAACGAAGGCTGGCTCCACCGTCCGAGCTGGCAGGACTACCGCCCCAGGTGCTCGCCGCGGGAGTGGATGAAGCCAGTTGCGGGGTCTACTGGTGCGAGGCGGGTACAGTGGAAGATGTCGAGCAAATCAGGCAGGTTCTGGAGCAGTGGGCGGGCGAGCTTCGCGGGTGACCAGTCCTGATTTCTCTTGACCACAGGGTTCAGGCGACTTATATATGCCACCTTTTCACCATTTACCGGTCAGCCGCACCGAATTACTGTTCCATTGCTACGTTATAATCGTGCGCACCACTTATGCCTGACCCGGATACTTACCATGGGAAATTATGGGTAAATCATTAGTTATCGTCGAATCACCGGCCAAGGCCAAAACCATCAACAAATACCTTGGGCCGGATTTTATCGTCAAATCCAGTGTTGGCCACATTCGTGATCTGCCCACCGCAGGCAGTGGTTCCGCAGCGGTGGACCCCAAGGAGCGGGCGGCCCAGGCGGCCAAAACCCGCAAAATAGCACCAGAGAAGAAGGCCGAGTACAAGAAAGCGAAGGCGCGGGAACAGCTGGTCCGGCGCATGGGGATAGACCCGGAGCACGGCTGGAAGGCCGACTATCACATCCTGCCCGGCAAGGAGAAAGTTGTCAGCGAGCTGCAAAAACTGGCTTCCGACGCCGATGCGATCTATCTCGCTACCGACCTTGACCGCGAGGGTGAGGCCATTGCCTGGCACTTGCGCGAGGCCATCGGCGGGGACGCGTCCCGCTACCAGCGGGTCGTGTTTAACGAGATTACCAAGAAGGCCATTACCGAGGCCTTCAAGCAACCGGCTCTCCTTGACCAGAATCGGGTAAACGCGCAGCAGGCAAGGCGCTTTCTCGACCGGGTTGTCGGTTATATGGTGTCACCCCTGCTGTGGGCGAAGGTAGCCCGGGGTCTCTCCGCTGGCCGTGTGCAGTCGGTTGCGGTGCGCCTGGTGGTCGAGCGCGAGCGTGAAATTCATGCATTCGTACCCGAGGAATACTGGGAAGTACATGCCGACCTGTTAAGCAAGCAGGGGGACAATGTCCGTTTCAAGGTACACAAGCACCGCGGCCAGGAATTCAAGCCCACCAATGAAGCGGACACCACTGCGGCCACCGGGGAATTGCAGGCGCTGCCTTACACGGTGAGCCGTCGCGAGGACAAGCCGACCCGCTCCAAGCCTTCAGCTCCTTTTATAACGTCAACCCTGCAGCAGGCGGCGAGCACCCGGTTGGGCTTTGGTGTAAAGAAAACCATGATGATGGCCCAGCGGCTTTACGAGGCGGGCTATATCACTTACATGCGTACCGATTCGACAAACCTGAGTGCCGAAGCGGTTGCCGCCTGCCGTGAATATATCGGCAAGAATTTCCCGAAGGAGTATCTGCCCGAGCAGCCGAGGCTATACTCCTCGAAAGAGGGGGCCCAGGAGGCGCACGAGGCCATCCGGCCCTCTGACGTGAAAGTCTCCCAAAGTGCGCTCAAGGACATGGACAGGGATGCGGAACGGCTTTACGAGTTGATCTGGCGCCAGTTTGTTGCCTGCCAGATGCCGGACGCCCAGTACACCTCGACCGTCGTGACTGTGAGCGCGGGAGATTACCAGTTGAGCGCGAAGGGTCGCATAGTGAAGTTTGATGGCTATACCCGTGTGCAGGTTCCGGCTGGCCGCAAGGGCGAGGATTCCGTCCTGCCCGATATGAAAGAGGGCGAGACCCTCGAACTCGATACACTCGATCCAGCACAGCACTTCACCAAACCAGCTGCCCGTTATGGGGAAGCCAGCCTGGTGCGCGAGCTGGAGAAACGGGGCATAGGGCGGCCCTCCACCTACGCCTCAATCATTTCCACCATCCAGGATCGCGGTTACGTCCGACAGGAGAACAAGCGGTTCTACGCTGAAAAGATGGGCGAAATCGTTACCCAGCGTTTGCAGAAGAGCTTTACCGAGTTGCTTGACTACGGTTTTACCGCCTCCATGGAAGCTCATCTGGACGAGGTGGCCCAGGGTACGCTGGATTGGCGCGAACTGCTGGATCGATTCTACGGTGAGTTCTCGAACCTGCTTGAGAAGGCCGGGGAGCCCGAGCCCGCGGGCATGCAGCCCAACGAGCCCACCATGACAGATATTCCCTGCAGCAAATGCGGCCGCCCCATGCAGATTCGCACGGCCAGCACAGGTGTTTTTCTCGGTTGTTCCGGTTACGCCCTGCCGCCGAAGGAGCGCTGCAAGCAGACGATAAACCTGACTTCCGGCGATGAAGCAATCCGGGAAGACGCCGATGACGAGGCGGAATCGAGGCTGTTGCGGACCAAGCATCGTTGCAAGCTATGCAACACCGCCATGGACAGCTACCTGATCGACGAGTCGAGAAAGCTGCATGTCTGCGGCAACGGTCCGGATTGCCCCGGTTATGAAGTCGAGGTCGGTAGATTCAAAATCAAGGGCTATGACGGCCCGGTTATTGAATGCGACAAGTGCGGCGCCGATATGCAGTTGAAAACCGGCCGTTTTGGCAAGTATTTCGGCTGCACCGCGGAGGGCTGCAAGAATACCCGTAAACTGCTTCGCAATGGCGAGGCAGCGCCACCGAAAATGGACCCTGTTCCCATGCCGGAACTGGCGTGCGAGAAGGTTGAGGACCACTATATTTTGCGCGACGGTGCGGCGGGACTGTTCCTGGCGGCCAGCCAGTTTCCGCGCAACCGGGAAACGCGCGCGCCCTTTGTCGATGAACTGCTGCCGCACAAGGATGAAATCGATCCCAAGTACGAGTTCCTGTTTCAAGCGCCCGTCGCAGACCCGGATAATAATCGCGCGCAAGTGCGTTTCAGTCGCAAGACCAAAGAGCAATACGTGATGACCGAGGTCGATGGCAAGCCCAGCGGGTGGCGGGCTTTTTATCACGGCGGTAAGTGGCAAGAGGAGGCGGTAAAGGCCAAACCCAAGGCAAAGACCAAAGTAAAGGCCAAGGCAAAAGCCAAAACAAAAGCCAAGGCCAAGGCAAAAACAAAAGCCAGCGTCGCCAGCGACAAGCCCGAACGTTCCTGATGGATTTTCGCGCCAGGGCAAACCACGCGCTTTACCTTGCCAAGATACTGCTCGCTGCCTGGCGCTCTGATCTGGAACAACAACGGATTCCCTCTACAACTCTCGCGCAGGCGTACGCGCCCGGCGCCAGAGACCACCTGATTACCGCATACGGTTGGTTTTTGCTCACCGTCAGCCAGGCCAGCGTGCCGCCGGCAGGGCCCCCGCGCTGCTGTGATGAACTGCCGCCACTACCAGCTGGTAAAGTATTACCCGGCGAAATCAATGAGTTTCGGCAATTGGAAGCCAGTGGTTGGCTGGGGGATATGTTGAGAACACGCGACATCGATACTCCAGTGGTTCGCCGACCTGATAACCTGGCGGTGGTGGCGGGCGACGCACCAGGGCCTGAACAGATGGAAGGGTGGTTGGGCGCGATGAGTTCGCTTTTTGACCGGATGGGGGATTCATTGGATGAATGCTAGACGGTCCGCGCCTCGTTGTATCCCCATGGCCACCGCCCACTTTCAGGTCGCTGGATGCTGGCGACAGCTGCTGTTAGAATGAACATGCACATTCAGCAACCAGAGGTCATTTGAATGCCTGCATCTCTACTGGAGATTATCGATCTTGGGGATGGTGAAGTCGTACTGCAACGCGCGGACGATGACTCCGAACCGCTAGTAACCATTCGTTTTTCTGACGAGTCGCGGATATACCTGATGGACAATGGACTTGAAGTCGCCAAGGCGATGATTCAGGCCGGTATCCAGGCCGCCGCAGTGATAGCGGAACAGGCCGAGCAGGAGTCAACGGCGACCGTAGGAAGCTCCCACGTGTTGCATTAGCGGGAGCTACGACGGCAGACCACGGGGCATCACGTTTGATGCCCGCGCCCCCGCTCGCAGTACTACTTATGATGTCTCTTTCAAAATCAAAAACCTGAAATCCTCCCCTGGAAGTTTTCCCGCTGTCGCTAGCTCCCGCGACGCAGTATTCCCACGCTTATTCCTTCAATCGAGAAAGCCTGCTGTCTCAAGTCGACCTTGATTGGTGAGTAGTCGGCGTTTTCCGGCAGCAGCTCCAGCAGGTGTTTCTGCTTGGTCCTGTGCAGGCGTTTCACGGTAACCTCGTCCTCGATGCGGGCGACGATGATGTCGCCGTTGTTGGCAACCTGGGTGCTGTGCACAGCCAGGAGGTCGCCATCGAGAATGCCAGCGTCAATCATGCTATCGCCCTGCACCATCAGGAAGTAGTCCGCCTGGGGCTTGAAGAAGGACGGCGGCAGGTCGCAGTAGTCTTCGATGTTTTGCTCGGCCAACACGGGGTTGCCCGCGGCGACCCGCCCAACGATGGGGATTCCGGCGCTCTCGGGCAGGCGAATACCCCGTGACGCCCCCGCGATCATTTCTATTGCGCCCTTGCGGGCGAGCGCTTTGAGATGCTCCTCCGCCGCGTTTGCGGACTTGAAGCCAAGTTCCCGCGCGATATCCGCCCTGGTTGGCGGATAGCCGGTTTCGTCAATATGGCGGCGAACCAGATCCAGTACTTGCTGTTGGCGCGAGGTAAGTTTTTCCATCACTGACACCGTGGTTATTTATACAGGTGCTGTGATTATATACAGTATGTCGGCGGGGGTTCAACATAAAACCCTACTTCCTTTACGGTGGAAGCCGCGCGGGCAGGGTGGGGACTATCTGGACAATAGCTCAGTAATCCTCAACTCCGTACATTGTTTCAGGCTCGATGGAATTGAGCGGACTGTTCCAGTCTTCGGGGTGGAATGGAAGGTCGGGATCCAGCATGTCCTCGTCATCCAGCTCAAAGGGCGAGCGCCAGTCTTCGGGAGCCTCGGCTCGCCGCGGCATCATCTCGCGCCAGGCATCGAGGTCAAGCTCAGCCACTTCCCCGTCGAGGTATTGAATCTCAATACTCAGCGTACCCGGGTCCCATTCAATGACTTCAAACAGGGCGTCAATTTGTACGTCCTTGTACCATTTGCCCACGGTGGGCTGTTGCATTTTCATTGTCGGTCGCCTGCCTTCATGGTTTCCCTGTCAAAGTAACACGCTGGGTACGCCTGTCCATTATGTGAATTGGATATATAGAATGAGCTTCAAATTCCGCTCTACCAGTAGCGAAAAAGAATTTAAAAAGGGATCAATCAGTTGCGTCATACATCGAGAGTTGACTTAAGATGGGGCGGGCTTTTATATAATATTTCACAGCTCCGGCAATTGGTTTAAATGAATAATATGTCTAAAAAAGAACTTGATGCCGGTCGAGCAAACACAGGATAGCGGGGCAGGATGACTTCAATTACAAGGCGGCGGTATGGGCAAACCCGGGTTTGTGAAATGCGAAACCGGGCGCGCGCACCCGGGTTGAGGTACTGGCGATGAAGGTACCCGGAATTATCGGTGGCACGGGGATCGAGGAACTGGCGGGACTGTCCATCGTCGCTGCGCATCGGCCGGAAACCCCGTTCGGGGAGCCTTCTCGGGCGGTGCAGGAAGGCCTCCTGGATGGGTGCCGGGTGTTTTTTCTGCAACGCCACGGCAGCCCGGCCCTCATTCCACCACATCTCGTCAATTACCGCGCAAACCTCTGGGCCCTGCATTCGCTGGGCGTAAACGAGGTCATCGCTATCAATGCGGTAGGCGGCATTTCACCGCAGATGCAACCCGGCGCGCTGGTGGTGCCGGATCAACTGATCGATTACACCTGGGGTCGGGCCCACACCTACGATGATGGCAGTGGCGGTAAGCTTCAGCATATTGATTTTACAGAGCCCTACGACCGGGAATTGCGCATGCAGGTAGTCGCCGCTGCTGAGCTCGCCGGCGTCTCCTGCACATCGGCCGGTGTGCACGGTATCACCCAGGGCCCGAGGCTGGAGACGGCGGCTGAGGTGCGGCGGATGGCGGCGGACGGCTGTGACCTGGTGGGCATGACCGGTATGCCCGAGGCAGCGCTGGCGCGTGAACTCGGGATAGCCTATGCGTCGGTTTGCATGGTGGTAAACCCCGCGGCCGGGCTCAGTGAGCAGCCGATCTCACTGGCGATGATGCATGACATCCTGCACCAGGAGGCGGGTGTGGTGGGGGCGCTGCTGCGAAGTCTGCTTGCCCTGCGCTACGGGAGCTGAGTGTCCCCCAGGCTCTGGGCCTGGGATTCCGCGATCGCCGCCAATTCTTCAGCGGTCACCGGCGTAAACTTGATTATCAGTCCCATCAGGGGGTGATCCACGTAATGCACCTCGCCGCTGCGCATGCGCCGCTTTTGTTGCAACAGCACGGCGTGGCGGAAGGGGTACACCGGACCCGCAACCTCCGGTGGCTCTGTGATTGTCGACGCTCCCTCGGCCAGCGCACCCTCCGCCGGTAATGGCGTTGCGGAAGCGGGTACGGGGACGCCCCCGGATTCTGCCACCAGCACGCCAGTCTCCGCGCCACTTCCTGCTGTGTCCGGAATCTGATCAATGGCCGCTGCCAGATCAATCACCTCTTCCTCTTCGACAACCAGCGATGGCGGTCCGAATGGTGGCGGGGGCATCTTCCAGGTGCCCGCCGGCAGGTAATCTCCCGAGGTGTTCAGCCACAGGTTGGTTTCAAGCAGCAGGTAGCGCGACAGGAAGATTTTTATCGACCCCTGTAACTGTGGCCATTGTTTGGTATCGCCCGAATGGTCCAGCACGATCGGCAGGCTGCGGTCCTCGGAAGTAACCGGCTGCACCCAGGATTCGTGCAACAGGATGGAATAGCGACCGCTGCGCTGCATCAGCGCCGCCTTGCCGCGAAACTCCTGGTAGGCGGACGGCAGGACCACAAACGGGCGTGGCAGCGCATAGCTTACTGGCGGCGCCTCCTGGTCCGAGATAACCGGGGTCAGCGGTTTAGGTGTGGAAGGCGTGGCAGCGCCCTGCAACGGGATCGGTCCCGAGATCGAAGAGCCGGTTCCGCTGTCCGGTAGCGCCAGGCTGGTGATGATCTGTCGGCCATACTCGTCAATGAAGCTGTTGCCCGGGAACTGTTGCTTGTTTCGGGCCACGAGTGCCGGGTCCACCAGGAAGCGTGAGGCGGAGGGGTAGGCAAGCTCCGGGGTGGCATCCCACTGTTCCGGCAAGGCCGAGCCACCCGGTGGTAAGTTCGATTTGTTGGCGAAAGCCAATAACTCCACCCGGAACCAGCGGGCATCCTGGGCGGTAGCCACCGCGCCGCCCAGTGTTGTGAGGGCTGCGAGTGCGCAGGCAGTCAGGTTCATCGATATTTTTCGCATCAGGCGGCATCGTCCGTGGCTTCAGTGGCAAAAGATTCCAGCAACTGCTCTACGTAGTGCTGGCGTTCATGGGGGTCCGGCAACTGCCGCTTGAAGCGCAGACGAGTCGCCCCGGCCAGTTTATAGGCGCGCGGGTCTGACTGTACAAGCTTCACAAGGCTGAGGGGATGTACCCGGGTGTTTGTGTTGAAGTCGATACTACCACCCTCAGAGCCCGCTTCAATGGCGCGTATTCCAAGTGCCTGCGCCTTGAGGCGAAGCCGGGATACCTCGAACAGGTTTTTTACCTGTGCGGGCAGCAGCCCGAAGCGATCAATCATCTCCACCTGCATGTCGCGCAGTTCGCGCTCGTCCCTGGCCCCGGCTATGCGCTTGTAGAGAATCAGCCTGCTGTTGATGTCCGGCAAATAATCCTCGGGGATCAGTGCCGGCATATGCAGTTTGATTTCGGAGCCGTGATCCAGCGGCGCATCCACATCCGGTATTTCGCCTCGCTTCAGGGCCGCCACCGCGCGCTGTAACATTTCCATGTAGAGCCCGAAACCGACACTGTGAATCTGGCCGCTCTGCTCATCTCCCAGCAGTTCCCCGGCGCCGCGAATCTCCAGGTCGTGGGTTGCCAGCAGATAGCCGGCGCCCAGGTCACCTGCAGCCTCTATGGCTTCCAGTCGTTTGATGGCGTCCGGTGTAATTGCCGAGCGGGGAGGGCACATCAGGTAGGCGTAAGCCTGGTGATGGGAGCGACCCACACGGCCACGCAACTGGTGCAGTTGTGCCAGGCCGAATTTATCGGAGCGCTCAATGATGATGGTGTTGGCATTCGGAATATCGATACCTGTTTCTATGATGGTGGTGCACAACAGAATGTGGTGGCGCTGGTGGTAGAAGGATGACATCACCTGTTCGAGCTGGCTTTCGGCCATCTGGCCGTGGGCAACCCCGATGCTCAGGCCGGGCAATAGTTCGCGCAGCTTGCGCGCGCTTTCCTCGATGGTCTTGACCTCGTTGTGCAGGTAGTACACCTGGCCGCCGCGCAGCGTCTCGCGCAGAACGGCTTCCTTGATCAGGCCGATATTGTGTTCACGTACAAACGTCTTGATCGACAGCCGCCTGGCGGGCGGGGTTGCGATAATCGACAGGTCGCGCATGCCGCCCATGGCCATATTAAGCGTCCGGGGTATCGGTGTGGCGGTAAGCGTCAGCACGTCCACTTCGGAGCGCAGCGCCTTGATGGCCTCTTTCTGTTTGACGCCAAAGCGGTGTTCCTCATCGATTATCAGCAGTCCCAGGTCGGCAAAGCGGAAATCGCTCTGCAGCAGTTTGTGGGTGCCGATGAGTATATCGACTTTGCCGGAGGCCACGCGTTTTGTGATCTCACCCAGGTCTTTTGATGACTTGAACCGGGATACCACCTCAACGTTGACGTCCCAGTCAGCAAAGCGGTCGCTGAATGAGTTGAAGTGTTGCTGAGCCAGCAACGTCGTGGGAACCAGGACCGCGACCTGTTTGGCATTGCGGGTCGCGAGAAAGGCCGCGCGCATCGCCACCTCGGTTTTGCCGAAGCCCACGTCGCCGCACACCAGCCGGTCCATGACCCTGGGGCTGAGCATGTCGTCGATCACCGCCTTGATCGTCGCCTCCTGGTCAGGGGTTTCCTCAAAAGGAAAGGCCGCGGCAAAATGTTCGTACTCGTGCTGGAAAGGCGCAAAGGCAAATCCTTCCCTGGCCTCGCGCCTGGCGTAAACTTCCAACAACTGGGCCGCCACGTCGCTGGCTTTCTCGCTGGCTTTGCGTCTCGCCTTGTCCCACTGGTCGGAACCCAGTTTGTGCAGGGGCGCGAGGTCCGGGTCGGAGCCGGAGTAGCGACTGACGAGGTGCAAGGAGGCAACCGGCACATAGAGGCGCGCACCCTGGGCGTACTCCAGGGTCAGGAATTCAGCTTCCTGCTCATCTACGGTGAGTGTCTGCAAGCCGATATAGCGCCCCACACCGTGTTCCAGATGAACCACCGGCACACCTTCCCTCAACTCATTGATGTCGCGAAACACGTTGGCCAGCAGCGCGTCATCGTGTTGCTTGACGCGCCGACGGCGCTGGGCCACGCGGTTTCCGAACAGTTGCGCCTCGCAGACCAAAGTGGCTTGCCCGGGGCCAAAATACATGCCCCGGTCGATAGGGGCGGTGGCGATGGCAAACTCTGCTCCGGAGGCGATAAACTCGTTCCAGTCGCGCACCACCGGTGGTTCCAGTTGATGTTCCCGCAGCGACTCCAGCAGGATCTCCCGGCGGCCCGCGGATTCCGCGCACAGCAGCAAAGGTGCACGATGCTCCTGCATAAAATGCAGCAGATGCTCCGTGGGCGACTGGTTGCGTTGGTCCCCGGCCAGGCTGGGGGGCGGACGGACGCCGGTCTCACGGTGTACAGGGGCATCCAGGTTGTGGCGCAGTTCCAGCACGGGGTAATTGCCGAGAATCTGGTACAACTCCTCTACCGGGGTAAAGCAGCGCCTGGGTTTCAGCAATGGACGCCTGGGGTCGATGCCGTATTCCTCGAAACGGGTGTTCACCTCTTCCCAGAAATGGCGCGCGCTGCCGTGGTGATCGCCACTGGTGATAATTGCGGTATTGTCCGGCAGGTAGTCAAACAGGGTCGCGCAATTCTCAAAAAACAGCGGCAGATAGTATTCACAGCCGCCGGGACTGCGCCCGGCACTGACCTCGACATAGACCGGGCACTGGTCGGGGTCCACCTCAAAGGCATCGTACCAGTTCATCTGGAAGCGGCTCACGGCGCCCCGGTCAAGTGGATATTCCCGGGCCGGCAGCAGGTTGATGGCCTCGACCCTGTCCACGGTGCGCTGGGTTTCCGGGTCGAAGGTCCGCAGGCTGTCGACCTCGGCGTCCAGCAGGTCGATGCGATAGGGCATGGCGCTGCCCATCGGAAAGATATCGAACAGGGAGCCGCGCAGCGCGAATTCACCGTGCTCGTACACGGTCTCCACGTTGAGGTAGCCATTGCGCTGGAGATCCCGTCGGAAGGAATCGATATCCAGACTCTGGCCTGATTCCAGCACAAGGCTGGACGCGGCGATGTAGTCGGTGGGTGCCAACCGGTGCATCAGGGTCGGGATTGGCACAACCAGTATCCCGCTGGTCATCCGGCGCAGCTGGTGCAGGGTACTCAATCGTTCCGAGATAATATCCTGGTGCGGTGAAAAGTTGTCGTACGGCAGGGTCTCCCAGTCGGGGAACGCGAGAATGTCGATATCCCCGGCGAGAAAGAACGGTAGTTCGCGCTCCAGCGTGAGGGCGGAACTGGTATCGGCCGTAATTACCACCAGCAACTGGTCTGGTTGCGCCAATTCCGCGATACAGCGCGCCTCGGCACTGCCCGCGAAGGGCCCCAGCGCTGTTCGGGTTGCTGGCTTGCGGGGCCAGGGTGTGGTTTTCAAGAGTGTGGGGAACATAAGCCCTGGGTAATGTACGGAGCGGGTTTGCCCGGCGATTTGTTTGGCGCGCCATTGTAGCGCCAAGCCCCGGTTGAGCTCCAGTGATCCCGGCGGCAAAACCGTTAAAGGCAACTTGCACCACCCCGGTGCTGCGATGATAATAGCCACCCCCAGCCCAAGCCCTTTAAGGAAGGTAGCCACCCGTGACTCAACGCCAGCGACCACGTCCCGACGATTACTTCAAGAACTGGAAAGAGCGCGAGGCGCTGGCCGAGGGAATGATCCCCCTGGTGGGAAGTTTGTCCAGGGAAAAGAATGTGAAGTGCTACATGTACGGTCGAACCCTGGTCAACCGTTCCGTATTGCAGATCATGAAAGACCATCGCTACGTGCGGCAGGTCGAGGGTAACGAGCTTTCCGAGTTTGAGACCTACCCGGTTTTCAAGCACCTGGCGAAACTGGACCTCGGCCCGGCTCATATCGATGTCGGCCGCCTGGCCGTGCGTTTCCAGGAGGAGGGTTCAACCGCGGGGCTGTCGCTGGAACAGTACATCGAGCGCGAGCTGAAAGAGCTGATCGGCAGCAAGAAAAAGCCGCTGGAACGGACCCAGGATGTGGTGTTATACGGTTTCGGCCGGATTGGCCGGCTGATGGCCCGCATCCTTATCGAGAAGACAGACGGCGGCGATTGCCTGCGCCTGCGTGCGATCGTCGTGCGCAAGGGCAAAGCGCCCAATGACCTGGTGAAGCGGGTAAGCCTCCTGCGCCGGGACTCGGTTCACGGCGCCTTTGACGGCACCATCAGGGTGGATGAGGAGCGCCAGTCGTTCATTGCCAACGGCAACGAGGTGAAGGTCATCTATGCGGACAGCCCGGACAACATCGATTACACCCAGTACGGTATCGACAACGCTATTATTATCGACAATACCGGCGCATGGAGAGACGAGGCGGGCCTCTCCCAGCATCTGAAGAGCAAGGGCGCCAGCAAGGTGATACTGACCGCCCCGGGCAAGGGTGACCTCAAAAACATCGTGGCCGGTATTAACAGCGACCAGATACTGCCGACCGATACCATTATCTCCGCTGCCTCGTGCACCACCAACGCGATCGCGCCGCCGCTGAAGGCCATGGATGACGAGTTCGGCATCATCAACGGCCACGTGGAGACGGTACACGCCTATACCAACGACCAGAACCTGACGGACAACTACCATAAGGCCTCACGTCGCGGCCGCAGCGCACCCCTGAACATGGTCCTGACTGAAACAGGGGCCGCCAACGCGGTGGGAAAAGTGCTGCCGCAGTTCGTTGGCAAGTTGACCGGCAATGCCATTCGGGTTCCGACCCCCAACGTGTCGATGGCGATACTGAATCTTACGCTGGGCCGGGAAACCACCAAGGAAGAAATCAACGAGTTCATGCGCAATCAGGCGCTGCATTCCGCGTTGCGCCGGCAAATCGACTACTCCGGATCGCCGGAGGTTGTCTCCACCGATTTCGTGGGATCCCGTCATGCCTGTATCTTTGATGCCCAGGCAACTATTGTTAATGGTAAACACGCGGTGCTGTACCTGTGGTACGACAACGAATTCGGCTATAGCTGCCAGGTTCATCGTATCCTGGAGCGCATGGCGGGTATCAACTTCGCCGTTTACCCCAGGGAGGGCTGAATCGGCTGTCTCATCCCGGCCGATATCGCGGGAGACTGTCGACCAAGGTCGATTGACTTTCGAAAAAATTGGTGAGAACCAAAGAAGCGGGGCCGGCTCGGTGGTTTTTTATAGGCCCGTTCCGCTATAATGCGCGCGGTCTGGAAGTCGTCTCGAATCGGTTTCCCCTATCCACGGGGCATCCGCCCCCTGGACGGCTCCAGCTTTCCACAAATGTTTTGTTTCTGTAGGCAGATCGTATGGTCAAGATCAAGCGGGGCATGGACATTCCTATCCAGGGAGCTCCCCAACAGTTAATAGAAGATGCACCCGCCGCTCGCGCTGTCGGCGTGGTGGGCTATGACTACATTGGGATGAAGCCGACCATGGAAGTCAAGGAGGGCGACCGGGTCAAGCTCGGCCAACTCCTCTTTACTGACAAGAAAACAGAGGGTGTGCGCTACACATCCCCGGCCAGTGGGGTTGTCTCGGCGATCAATCGCGGCGCCAAGCGGGTACTGCAGTCGGTCGTGATCGAACTCGATGGTGACGACGCCGTCGATTTTCCAAAGTCCTCCGTAGACGAAATCGCCAGCCTCGAAGCGGGATCGGTTCGCAAAATCCTCAATGAAAGCGGGCAGTGGACAGCGCTTCGCACCCGCCCCTACAGCAAAGTTCCAGCGCCGGAGAGTGAAGCCGCGGCCATATTTGTCACCGCCATTGATACCCACCCTTTATCAGCCGACCCGGCGGTTGTGATCGCCGAGCAGCCCGAGGCCTTTGCCGTTGGCCAGGACGTGCTGGCCAAATTAACCAGCGGCAAGCTCTACGTTTGTGTGGCGCCTGGCGCGAACATACCGCGGGGCAAGGCCGCCAATATTGAGGTAGCGGAGTTTGGCGGACCACATCCAGCCGGACTGGCCGGTACGCATATACATTTTCTGGAAGGCGCCAGCGCGAGCAAGGTCGTGTGGACCATCGGTTACCAGGATGTCATCGCGGTAGGCCGCCTGTTTCTCGACGGACGACTTTACAGCCAGCGGGTGATCGCCCTGGCCGGCCCCCAGATAGAGCGTCCGCGCCTGCTGCGCACGCGCCTTGGTATCGATCTCCAGGCGCTGTGCGCCGGTGAGATGAAAGCCGGAGAGAATCGCATCATCAGCGGCTCGGTACTGGGTGGTCGAGGGGTCTCGGGGGCCACGTCCTACCTGGGGCGTTACCACATCCAGGTGTCGGTCCTGTTGGAGGGTAGAAAGCGGGAATTCATGGGCTGGCTTTCCCCGGGCTTCAAGAAGCACTCGAACCTCGGCATTTATGCCACGAGTTTCCTCGGCGCCAGCGACCTGCCCATGACCACCTCGACCAACGGCAGTGAGCGGGCCATGGTGCCCGTGGGTAGCTACGAGAAGATCATGCCCCTGGATATACTGCCCACCCAGCTGCTGCGCGCCCTCATAGTGGGCGACACCGAAATGGCACAGTCCCTTGGCTGCATGGAACTGGAAGAGGAGGACCTGGCGCTCTGCAGCTATGTCTGTCCGGGCAAGTACGAGTACGGTCCCATCCTGCGGGACAACCTGACTCGAATCGAGAAGGAGGGTTAAGACGTGGGACTGCGAAAAATTCTGGACAACATGGAACACCACTTTCAGGAAGGTGGACGGTTTCAGAAGTGGTATGCGCTTTTCGAGGTTTTCGATACCTTTTTGTATGCACCCGATTCCGTAACACGCTCATCGGCGCACGTTCGCGACGGGGTCGACCTGAAGCGGATAATGATTACCGTGTGGCTGGCCGCCTTTCCGGCGATGTTCTACGGCATGTACAACCTGGGCCTCCAGGCCAATGATGTGCTGCCGGCGGGGCGGGGTGTCGATGGCTGGCACGGCTACCTGATCGAACTGCTGGGCGGTTACGATGCCAGCAGTATCTGGGATTGCTTCTGGTTTGGCGCGGTATTTTTCCTGCCAATCTATATTGTTACGTTCCTGGTCGGCATCAGCTGGGAAATCCTGTTTGCCATCAAACGTGGACATGAGGTCAACGAGGGTTTCTTCGTCACCTCCATCCTGTTTGCGCTGACCTGTCCACCCGATATACCTCTGTGGCAGGTGGCGCTGGGTATCAGTTTCGGCGTCGTGATCGGCAAGGAGATCTTTGGCGGTACCGGCAAGAACTTCCTCAACCCGGCCCTCACGGGGCGGGCGTTTTTATACTTCGCCTATCCGGCGCAAATGTCGGGTGACGCGGTCTGGACCGCGGTGGACGGCTACACAGGCGCTACGGCACTGTCCGTCGTGTCTGCTGAAGGTATGGATGCCCTGCGCCAGCAGTGGAGCTGGATGGAAGCGTTTATCGGTTCCATTCCGGGTTCTATCGGCGAGACGTCCACCCTGGCCATCCTGATCGGTATGGGACTTCTGCTGGTCACCCGGATAGCGTCCTGGCGCATTATCGCCGGGGTCATGATTGGTATGGTCGCGCTGTCCACGCTGTTCAACCTGATCGGCTCCGATAACAACCTGGCCTTCGCCATGCCCTGGTATTGGCACCTCGTCACTGGTGGATTTGCTTTCGGAATGGTGTTCATGGCCACTGACCCGGTTTCCGCCGCCATGACCGATACCGGAAAGTGGTACTTCGGCATCCTCATCGGTGCGATGACAGTACTCATCCGGGTGGTGAACCCGGCATTTCCTGAGGGAATCATGCTCGCGATTCTGTTCGCCAATATTTTCGCCCCGCTGATCGATCACTTTGTGGTCCAGGCCAATATCAAACGGAGGCTTGCCCGTGTCCAGTAATGAAAGTACCAGTAAAACACTGATAGTCGCCTTCCTGGTCAGTATTGTTTGCGCGGTGTTTGTTTCCGCCGCTACGGTGATGCTCAAGCCGGTGCAGGAAGTAAACAAGGCCCTGGACAAGAAGCGCAATATCCTGGCCGCCGCTGGCATGCTTGAGGAGGGTCAGAGCGTCGAGGAGCAGTTTTCCCAGGTGTCTCCGATGGTCGTCGACCTGCGCACCGGCAAATTCGTCGATGATGTCGATGCCGACAAGTATGACCAGCGCAAGGCAGCCAAGGACCCGGCCCAGTCGGACGAACTTGCCGATGAGAACGACCTGGCCAAGATATCGCGCCGTGAACACTATGCGGTCGTGTATGTCGTCAAGGACAGTGCCGGTGACATCGACAAGATCATTTTGCCAATTCGCGGCTATGGCCTGTGGTCCACGCTACATGGATTTATAGCCCTGGAGTCCGATGCCAACACTGTCGCTGGCCTGGGCTTCTACGAGCATGGCGAGACGCCGGGACTCGGCGGTGAAGTGGACAACCCGCGCTGGAAAGCCATGTGGCCCGGCAAACAGGTTTATCGCGACGGCGATGTGGCGGTGGGCCTGATCAAGGGGTCCGTAGACCCCACCGGCGCCAATGCCGCCTGGCAGGTCGACGGACTGGCGGGCGCCACGCTTACATCGAGGGGTGTGACCAACCTGGTGCATTTCTGGCTGGGTGAAAACGGCTTTGAACCTTTCCTGAATAACCTTAATGCCGGGGAGGCAGGATAATGGAATCAGTTAAAGAGACCCTGACCGGGCCGATCTTCAAGAACAACCCCATCGCCTTGCAGATACTGGGTATCTGTTCTGCCCTGGCGGTGACGTCGTCCCTGAAAGTGACCCTGGTGATGTGCGTAGCGCTCACCGTGGTGACGGCTTTTTCGAACCTGCTGATATCGTCGATCCGCAAGCAGATTCCGGGCAGCATCCGGATTATTGTGCAGATGGTGATTATCGCCTCTCTGGTAATCGTGGTAGACCAGTTTCTCAAGGCTTACGCCTTCACTATCAGCAAACAGCTATCGGTTTTTGTCGGCCTCATTATCACCAACTGTATTGTGATGGGCCGCGCCGAGGCGTTTGCCATGAAGAACCCGCCATTGCCCAGTTTCATAGATGGCATCGGCAACGGTCTCGGTTACAGCGTCATCCTGATCGCCGTCGCCGTCATTCGCGAGTTGTTCGGCGCGGGCAAACTGCTGGGGATAGAAATTCTGCCGCTGGTCACCGAAGGTGGCTGGTATAACCCCAATGGACTCCTGCTTCTGCCCCCCAGCGCTTTCTTCCTGATTGGCCTGCTCATATGGGGCCTGCGCAGTGTGCGCAAGGAACAGGTGGAAAAACCGGATTTCAAGCTTGCACGCCATACGGCTGTAGGGGAGGGCGCGTAAGTGGAACACTATCTGAGCCTGTTTGTCCGCTCGATTTTCATCGACAATATGGCGTTGTCGTTCTTCCTGGGGATGTGTACCTTCCTGGCCATTTCCAAGAAGATACAGGCAGCGCTGGGTCTGGGTATCGCGGTGACCGTGGTGCTGGCAGTCACCGTGCCGCTGAACAACCTGCTTTACACCTACCTGCTTGCCGATGGCGCGCTGGCCTGGGCTGGCCTGCCCGACCTCGATCTGAGCTTCCTCGGCCTCATCTCGTACATCGGGGTGATTGCGGCGGTTGTCCAGATCATGGAGATGTTTCTCGACAAGTATGTACCGGCGCTTTACAACGCTCTCGGCGTATTCCTGCCACTGATCACGGTAAACTGCGCCATCCTGGGCGCCGCCCTGTTTATGGTTGAACGCGATTACAACTTCGGGGAAAGCGTCGTTTTCGGCGTGGGATCAGGCGTTGGTTGGGGGTTGGCCATTGTGGCTTTGGCCGGCATTCGCGAAAAGCTGAAATACTCGGACGTGCCGGATGGCCTGCAGGGTCTCGGCATCACGTTCATGGCTGCGGGCCTGATGGCTCTCGGCTTCATGTCCTTTGGCGGCATCGATATCTAGGCGGATTTGAACTGATATGGATATGACAATTGTATACGGCGTCACCATGTTCACGGTGATGGTATTGATCCTGGTGGTAATTATTCTCGCCGCCCGCTCGACGCTGGTGAGCACAGGCGACGTAAGTATCGAGATCAACGGCGAGAAGACCATCACGGTACCGGCAGGTGGCAAACTGTTGCAGACCCTCTCCGATGCCAACCTGTTCCTGCCCTCAGCCTGTGGCGGCGGCGGCACCTGTGCCCAGTGCAAGTGCATTATTTCGGAAGGGGGCGGGTCAATGCTGCCTACCGAGGAGGCGCATTTTACCAAGCGCGACGCCGCAGAGGGCTGGCGCCTGAGTTGCCAGACCGCGGTCAAGCAGGACATGAAGATCGAGGTGCCCGAGGAGGTGTTCGGGGTCAAACAGTGGGAGTGCACCGTGGTGTCCAACCCCAATGTGGCGACGTTCATCAAGGAATTGACCCTGAAGTTACCCGAGGGTGAGAATGTCGACTTCCGTGCCGGCGGCTATGTGCAGCTTGAATGTCCGCCGCACCACGTCAAATTCGCGGATTTCGATATCGAAGAGCAATACCGGGGCGACTGGGAGCACTTCGGTTTTTTCAACCTGGAGTCCGAGGTAAAGGAAACCGTGGTGCGGGCCTATTCCATGGCCAACTACCCGGAAGAGCGGGGACTGGTCAAGTTTAACATCCGTATTGCAACCCCACCCCCCGGCAGCAAGGGCATACCCTGCGGCCAGATGTCGTCCTGGGTATTCAATCTCAAGCCGGGCGACAAAGTGAGGGTATACGGCCCCTTCGGCGAGTTTTTTGCCAAGGATACCGAAGCGGAAATGGTGTTTATCGGTGGCGGTGCCGGCATGGCGCCGATGCGCTCGCATCTTTTCGACCAGCTCAAGCGCCTGCATTCAAAGCGTAAAATATCGTTCTGGTACGGCGCCCGCTCCATACGGGAGATGTTCTACCAGGAAGAATATGACCAGTTGGCCGCGGAGAACGAAAATTTCAGTTGGCATGTCGCCCTGTCGGACCCTCAGCCCGAGGACAACTGGAGCGGCTATACCGGCTTTATTCATAACGTGCTGTACGAGGAGTACCTGAAGAACCACCCGGCACCGGAGGACTGCGAATACTATATGTGTGGCCCGCCCATGATGAACGCCGCCGTAATCCAGATGCTCACGGAACTGGGCGTCGAGCCCGAGAATATCCTGCTGGATGATTTCGGCGGGTAATGCCAGAAGCCACCCTCCGGGGTGGCTTTTTTCCATAACGGGACTTGTTGTCCTGTGCGTCCTGGCGGCTTGCGGACAGCGCGACGAGCCTGTGCAGCTGTCTGGCCTGACCATGGGGACAAGCTGGCATGTGACTATCATACCCGGCCCCGGAGCTCCCTCTGCGCAGAGTCTGCAGGCCGGCATCGAGGAAGTGCTGGAGAACGTCAACCGGGCAATGTCCACTTACCGGGAAGATTCCGAGATCAGTCGCTTCAATGCATTGGAGCCCGATCGCTGGTTTCCGGTCTCCCCCGACTTTTACACCATTCTCTCCGCCGCGATGGCCATCGGCTGGCAGAGCCGCGGTGCTTACGATGTCACCGTTGGGCCCCTGGTTGACCTGTGGGGTTTTGGCCCGGACGGCCCGATCGGTGTGCCGCCCTCGGATGACACGGTCACCGACGTATTGGAGCGGGTAGGGCAGGACCACCTGCGACTGGATGGCGACGGGCAGCGCGTACTGAAACGCAGCCCGGTCGAGATAGATTTCTCTTCCATTGCCAAGGGCTACGGGGTGGACAGTGTCGCCCAGTGGTTGAGTTCGCAGGGGATCGAGCGGTACCTGGTCGAGGTCGGCGGGGAAATGCGGCTGGCGGGCCTGAATGGCCGCGGTGAACCCTGGCGAATAGCCATAGAGCGCCCCGACAGCGCCGATCGCGCGGTAGAACAGGCTATCCGCCTGACCGACGTCGGCATGGCGACCTCGGGAGACTATCGCAACTTTTTTGAGATCGATGGGCAGCGTTATTCGCACAGTATCGATCCTCGCAGAGGCTACCCCGTAGCCCACGACCTGGTCTCGGTGACTGTGGTCCATCCCAGCGCGATGATTGCCGACGGCTGGGCCACGGCGCTGGTAGTCCTTGGCTACGAAGAAGCGAAGGCGGTGGCGCTAGAGCAGGGATTAGCGGTATATTTCATCCGTCGCCAGGGGGAGGAGTTCATCGACAACCATACCCCGGCGTTTGAGCCCTATCTCGAGAGCGCCGGCACGGAACACTAACAGGAATTTACCGGATTCCGGAGACCGAAAATGTCACTTTTTCTAATTTCAGTATTAGTCTTCTGCCTGGTTATGACGGCGATGGCCGTCGGAGTCATAAATGGCCGCAAGCCCATCAAGGGCTCCTGTGGCGGCATGGGCGCCTTGGGCATTGATACCGCCTGTGAAATTTGTGGTGGCAATCCCCAGCGCTGCGACGAAGAAACCCGTGACGGTGAAGTGGGCAGGGCCACTCCGGAGCTGTACTACTCCGCCGACAAGTAAGCCCCTGGCAAGCCCAAATTGAACCCTCGCAACGGTTCCATCCGTAACTATGCGCCATTCATTGGCCTGCGCTACAGTTTTAGCCGCAAGCGCAATCGTTTCACCTCGGTCATTTCCATGGTGTCCATGCTGGGCATGGTGCTGGGCGTTGCCAGCCTGATTACCGTGCTGTCAGTGATGAATGGTTTTGGCGGCGAACTGCGTGAACGGATTCTGCGGCTGGTCCCGCATGGTTTTGTGGCCAATCGCGATGGCGGCATCACGAACTGGCAGACACTGGGGGAAACACTGCGGGAATCGCCAGGCGTATTGGCAGTGTCTCCCTACATCAGCGACAAGGTGATTCTGGCCAGTGGCACCAATATGCGTGGCGCCGTACTGACGGCTATCGATCCCGCGCTGGAGAAAACAGTGTCAGAGATTCCAGGCGCCATGGTGGCGGGTACACTGGAGAGCCTCGACGATGGTGGTTTCAACGTGGTGCTCGGAGCCTCGATGGCACGTATCCTGCGGGTCCAGCCCGGGGATTATGTCGAGGTGACGGTGCCCCGGCTTACCGTAACACCCATGGGCGTCTTTCCCCGCAGTAAACGGCTGCTGGTAAGCGGCTTGTTTGAGGTGGGCGCCCAGCCGGACGCTTACCAGGCCTACGTGTCCCTCGCTACTGGCCAGAAGCTGCTGGGACAGCGCAACGTGGTCGATGGCCTGCAGGTAAGGACCGGTGACCTGTTCGGGGCTCCTGCCGTCATGCAGGGCCTGGCGGCGAAACTGCCGGCGCAGTTTCAGGTGAGCGACTGGAGCCAAACCCAGGGCTCCCTGTTCCGGGCGGTGAAAATGGAAAAGCTGATGGTGAGCCTGCTACTGCTAAGTGTGGTGGCAGTGGCGGCATTCAACATCGTTTCAACCCTGGTGATGTCGGTGGCCGAGAAGCGGCGCGATATCGCGGTTTTGCGCACAATGGGCGCCCGCGCTGGCGGTATCATGTTGATCTTCATCGCCCATGGACTGGGCCTCGCGGCCGTCGGGATCACCGCCGGGGCCCTGGTGGGGACGGCCCTGGGTTTGAATATTTCGCGAGTTACGGCGTTTATTGAAACTGCTTTCGGCGTCAAGTTGTTCGATCCGAGTGTCTATTTCATCAGCGAGTTACCTTCAGATTTGCAGTGGCAGGATGTCGGCGCCGTGGTGTTGGCGTCCCTGGTGTTGAGTCTGTTGGCCACCCTTTACCCCGCCTGGCGGGCCACCCGTATAGCCCCCGCCGAGGTCTTGCGTTATGAGTGAAACGGTTCTGCGCTGCGAGGCACTGAGCCGCGCCTATGAAGACGGGAACAGAACGGTCACGGTGTTGGAAAACGTCGAGCTGAGCCTGGCGGCGGGGGAAAAAATCGCTGTTATCGGCGCCTCGGGATCGGGTAAATCAACGCTGCTCAATCTGTTGGGCGGACTCGATAACCCGACCAGCGGCAGGGTGCTCATGGCGGGACAGGATTTGTCCTCCCTGGATGAAAAAACGCTGTGCCAGGTGCGTAACCGAAGACTGGGTTTTGTCTATCAGTTCCATCACCTGCTACCCGAGTTCGATGCCCGCGAGAACGTTGGTATGCCGCTGTTGATCTCGGGCCTGCCGCGGGCGGAGGCGTGGCGCCGCGCGGCTGCCATGTTGGAGCGGGTGGGCATGTCGCACCGCCTGGACCATCGCCCCGGCCAGTTGTCGGGCGGGGAGCGCCAGCGGGTGGCGATCGCCCGGGCGCTGGTGGGGAGCCCCGATGTGGTGCTGATGGATGAGCCCACCGGCAACCTCGACCCGCATTCAGCCGGACAAGTACTGGCGCTGATCGACGAGCTGGGCAGGGATAGCGCGGCCTTTGTGGTGGTGACCCATGACCCGGCAATTGCGCGGCAGATGAATCGCACCCTGGAACTGCGGGACGGTGGCCTGAAGGTTCTGCCATGAATGCACTCGAGCGCCTGCGTATCGCCGTGCGCTATACCTTCGCCTTCGGCGGCGGCCACCTGTCTACGTTCCTGTCCTCGCTGTCCATGCTCGGGCTGGTGCTGGCTATCAGTCTGCTAATCATCGTGCTGTCGGTCATGAACGGCTTCGACAAGGAGATGCGCGAGCGTATTCTCGGAATGGTGCCCCACATCACCTTGCATTCGACCATTCCCATCGAGGACTGGAAGGAAAAAATGGCGGTTGTGGAGCGCCATCCCGATGTACTCGAGGTGACCCCATTTACAGAGTTCGATGCCCTGTTCATGCGCGGCGGCAACATAGAGACCGCCAAGGGCGTGGGTATCGATGCCGGCGACCCTGCGGCCGTCGCCCGCCAACTGCCCGGTCTCGATGAGGGCCAGATAGACGCATTTCGCGAACATCCAAACAGCTTGATTCTGGGCGTTGGTATTGCCGAGCAGCTGGCCGTGAAACCGGGCGATGAATTGACGCTGATAGTCCCGGGCGCCGGTCCGGGGCTCGAAGCCAAAGCGACGCGATTCGAATCCCTGCGCCTGGTGGCGGTGCTTGAAACGGGCACCGAGCTCGACCAGGTGGCCGCTATCGTCCCCCTGCAAATCGCATCGGACCTTGCCGGCCTGGGCACCGCCGTGAGCGGCCTGCGTATTACCAGCCGGGATCTGTTTGATGTGACCCGGGTGGGCTGGGAACTGATGAATAATATGCCCACCGGGTATTACGCGACCAACTGGATGATGACGCATGGCAATTTGTATTCGGCCATCCAGCTATCCCGTGACCTGATCTCGATCCTGTTGTTCTCTATTATCGCCGTTGCCGCCTTCAATGTTGTTTCATCGCTGGTGCTGGTGGTTTTCGACAAACAGGGCAATATCGCCATCTTGCGTACCCTGGGCGCCTCGCCCCGGGACATCGCTATCATATTCGTCTTGCAGGGAGCCATGATCGGCCTGGTAGGCGTCACCCTCGGCGCCGTGCTGGGAGCGCTGGGCAGCCTGATGGTGCCCGACCTGGTAAGTGCCCTGGAGCGTATCCTCGATATGAACTTCCTGAGTACCGATGTCTACCCGGTATCCTTCCTGCCGGTGGACCTGTTGTGGAAGGATATCTTTCTGGTGGGTGCGGTGGCATTCGGTATGTGTGTCGTGGCGGCCATTTATCCCGCGCTGCGGGCGGCAAGGCTGGCCCCCGCATTGATTCTCAACCAGGATAGAAACTAGGCGTTCGGACCTCGCGGTGAATCTTATGGCGGTGCGATGAACAGTGCCTGTGGGGGGCGCAGCCCGCAGTCCGCAAAGGACCTGTGCTCACCGACCGGGATACGCCCGCAGTTGGGTCGATTAATACGGGGCTAAGCTCAGCCTGCGTTTTTGAGCCGGGCCGCCCGCTTGCGCTTGCGCTCAGTCCAGTGAACCGACACCCGCCAACGCCACAGCATGCTCACCACAAAATAGCCAACGCTACCGAAGAACAGGCCACAGACCAGGCAACCCAGTAAAAAAGGTTGCCAGATATGTGCCAGCTGGCTGCCGAGCCAGTGAAAATTAAGCTCGAACTTCATCGCGGTCAGCGGCTCGTTTATGATCAGCGCGCCTACCTTATACGCGGCAAAGTACAGGGCGGGCATGGTTACCGGGTTGGTAACCCAGACCAGGCACACGGAAATGGGCAGGTTGCAGCGCATCGCCACCGCCAGCAGAGCGGCAACGACCATTTGTCCTGGAATAGGCAGGAAGGCCACGAACAGGCCTACAAAAAAGGCCATGGACGCTGAATAGCGGTTCAGGTGCCAGAGGTTGGTGGCATAGATCCAGTCACCCAAAACGTGCAACGATTTGATTTCACGTATCCTGGCCGCGCTGGGAACAAGCGATTTGAGGGCTTTTTTCGGCATTGTCGGGCTGGCCGGATCTGCTGTGTCGTTACCTGGTGAGTTGTGATTCACTGGCGAAACCGTGGTGCTTCCGCCAATTCGGTGAGCGTTTTCTTCGCCTCAGCCCCGACCATTATGCATACAAATTGGTGGGTACTCTAGCGCCACTGTAACAAGTTGGGAGCTATCTCACGCTCCGACGTCTCGCAGCGATGCGCGGTCACGGTTTCCTGTGTTGAAGCCGCTTTGGGTTTCGGACCTGCTGCCGACGTTGCGCCACTTTCACCTGGATACCCGCCAAGGGGTTGGAGGTGCCCGGTATGCGATCATGGATGATCGGCATGTTGGCAGGCTTGCTCCCGGTATTGCTGCTCCCGGGTCTGCCCGGCCCCTGGGTGTGCTCGCCACTGATCGCCTTTGCGCTCGTATGCTTGCTTGGGGCAGGTGCGCTGCCGCGATTATGCTGTGGTCTCGCGCTGGGGCTTGCGCTCGCCATATTTCACGGCCAGCAACTTCTCGAGCGCCGCATAACGGACGTCTGCGTCGGCGCAGCTCTTGGCCTGACCGGGGAGGTATCCTCCCTGCCGCGTTACACCCTGTTTGCCGATGGCCGCAGCCGCCAGCGCTTCGAGCTCACCGTGGAGGCGCTCCACCCCGCGGGCTGCGCCGGACCCGCTCGGGTGCTTCTGTCGTACTACGGGCCCGCCAGGATTGTACCCGGTGACCGCTGGATGTTCCCCGTGAAACTGAGCAAGCCCTGGGGGCTGGCGAACCCCGGCTCCTTCAATCTGCAGTCCTGGTATGCCCAGACCGGTATCGACGCGGTGGGCAGTGTCAGCGGCGGTGCGGGCACGAAACTGACACGGCAGGGCACTCTGGCCAGCCTGCCGAACAGGCGGCGCCAGGTGATCAGCGAGCGCATCAGCGCACTGCCTTTCGAGGCCCCGGTTACCGCCATTCTGGCCGCTGTTACTGTCGCGGACAAAAGTGGGATTGATACCTCGTTGTGGAACCTGTTCCAGCAATTCGGTATCAATCACCTGTTGGTGATTTCCGGTCTGCACGTGGGCCTGGTCGCCGCGGGGGCATACCTGCTGGGAACCCTGCTGCAGCGGTCGCTGTTGCTTGCGGGCTGCCACGTGCCGTGGATTCCGGCGCTGCTGGCCTTGATTTGCTGTTGCGCCTATACGGCACTCGCCGGCTTTTCGGTCGCTACCCAGCGGGCCATGTGCATGGTTTGCTGTTTTTTACTGGCCGGCGTCGCGGGGCGCTACAGCAGTTCCGGCAACAATTTGCTGGTGGCCGCCCTGGTCGTATTGGTGATCAATCCGCTGGCTGCCCTGGGCAGCGGATTCTGGCTGTCCTTTTCGGCGGTAGCCGCGCTGCTGTGGCTGGCTCGATGGCAACGCGGCCGGCCAGGCTGGTTGAGATTACTGTGGACGCACGGTTTTATGTCCCTTGTCATGTTGCCGCTCGGCGCCTGGTGGTTTGGTGGCAGCAGCCTGGTGGCAGGTGCCGCCAATTTCATTATGGTGCCCCTTATCGGCACGGTAGTCGTGCCAGCAGCACTGCTGGCGGTGCTGGCCATGTACCTGGTACCTGCCGTGGAAACACCGCTGTGGTATCTGGCGGCCTGGCCATTGCAGCAGGTATTGCCGGTCGCGGAGTCGCTGGCGGGCGATACCGACGGCTGGCTCTACCGGCAGTTGCCGACGGCGCTGCCCGATGTCGCGCTGGCAGCTGCGGGCGTCCTGCTGTTGATCCTGCCGATACCACGCTCCGCCAGAGCGCTGGCGGCCGCCATGGTATTGCCGCTGGCGCTGGCGCCTGGAGTTGCTCCCCGCTCCGCACGCGACGATGATGTTGCGGCGTTAACCAGCGTGACAGTGCTGGATGTCGGCCAGGGCACCGCCGTCATAGTGCGGGCGGGTGATCACACCCTGGTCTATGACACCGGCGGCGGCGACCCGGCAGGGGCGAACATGGCGACATCGGTGCTGCTGCCGTGGTTGCGCAAGAGCGGTGTGGCTGAGATTGATACGTTGATCATCAGCCACCCGGATAATGACCACAGCGCTGGCGCCAACACACTACTGGCCGCCATGGACACCACACAGGTCTACTACGGGGGCAGTAGGCAGGCGCTAAGCCGTGGCAGCCCCTGCACAGCGGGCAAGGCCTGGCGCTGGCCCGGTGGCCAGCGCTTCCAGTTTCTGTCGCCGGCTGGCGCCGGCGGGCGCTCCCGCAATGATGACTCCTGTGTTCTGCGGATCGAAACCGGTGGTCATCGCCTGCTGCTTCCCGGGGACGTGGAGAGCGGCCGGGAGCGCGAGTTGGTCCGTTACTGGGGCGAGTCTCTGGCCAGCGACTGGTTGCTGGTAGCTCATCACGGCAGCCGTACATCTTCATCCCACGCGCTGTTGAAGACCGTGCGGCCGGCTATCGCCGTGGTCAGCAGTGGCTACGCGAACCGTTTTGGCCATCCCCACCCGGATGTGGTGGGCCGACTGCAGAGCATGGGCGCGCTCGTTCTGGGGACTGCCACTGGCGGCGCCCTCGAGTTTGAGTTTGTCCCTGGCCAGCCACCCCGCTTTACCAGCCACCGGCAGCTGGTTCGGCGCTTCTGGATGTAGATTTTCACGGTTTCTCAGGGTTTGTTTCGTACCTTTTGGCCCAGTGCGTATAATGGCGCCATCATAAAATCAGCGGAGAGAGTTTGTGCTTGAATTGTTAACTGCGGGCGGCTGGTTGATGGTGTTGATTCTGCTGTCTTCAGTGGTCGGTCTCGCTATTTGCGTGGAGCGCCTGTACACCCTGAACCCGAGGAAAATCGCACCCCCCCACCTGCTTGCCACCGTCTGGAAACAACTCAAGGCCGGGGAGATGGATGCCGAGCGTCTGCGCAACCTCAAAAAGGCTTCTCCCCTGGGGAGGATTCTTGCCGCGGGTCTGGGCAACGCCTACCACGGGCGGGACGTCATGAAGGAAAGCATCCAGGAGGCCGCGGGGCATGTGGTGCACGACCTGGAGCGCTACCTGAACACCCTCGGCACCATCGCCGCCGTGACCCCCTTGCTCGGCCTGCTGGGTACCGTGGTGGGGATGATCAAGGTGTTCGCTGAAATCATGGCGCAGGGTACGGGCAATGCCAGTGCGCTGGCCGGCGGAATCTCGCAGGCGCTGATTACAACCGCCGCGGGACTCACCGTGGCGATTCCGGCGCTGGTAATGCATCGCTATTTTGTCGGCAGGATAGACGGCATAGTGGTGGAACTGGAGCAGGAAACAATCAAGCTGGTTGACGCGCTGCACAGCGAAGAGAACACGGAAGCTCACACTTGAAGTTCAGGCGTCGACATCGTGAGGAAGTAGGCATCAACCTGACCCCGCTGATTGACGTGGTGTTCCTGTTGCTCATTTTCTTCATGGTATCCACCACGTTTACCCGCGAGACCCAGCTGAGCATCGACCTGCCCGAGGCCGAAGGCACAGTCAAGGAATCCAGCGAGCGGCAGATCGAGATTCTTATCGATGAAGCGGGCAATTACCGGGTGAACGGCCAGGGCCTCGTGGACAACAGCATGCGCACGCTGCAGGCGGCGATTTATAAAATATCCGCCGGCGATACCACGATGCCCATGATTCTTACCGCCGATGCGCAGGCGGCCCACCAGTCTGTTGTGCGCGCCATGGATGCCGCCGGCCAGATGGGCTTCGTCCACCTCAGCATCACCACCAGGCAACCCGCGGGTCCGGATTCGGGTGGCTAGTTACGACGACCTGCCATATCACCGGCCTGGCCACAGCGGAATGAGTGACTGGCAGATTTATCGCCGCCTGCTGGGTTATGCGCTTCCACACTGGTTCATGTTCTGCCTCAGCCTGCTGGGTTACCTGATCTATTCCCTGGGTAATGTGCTGCTGGCGGACCTGATGCAGTTTCTACTCGACTCCCTCGACGACACCGTCAAAGTGACTTCGGGCATCGTATCGACCATTGCCTACCATTTTTATGATGCGGGCGCGCAGACCAGGGTGGAGTTTGCGCGCATCGCCGTACCGCTGGCGATGGTCGTCATCGCCGCTACCCGGGCCAGTGGTTTTTTCATGGGTAATTACTGCATGAGCTGGGTTGCGCGCGGCCTTATTCACAGCCTGCGCTGCGAATTGTTCAACAAAATGCTGGTGGCTCCCAGCACTTACTATGACAGCCATAAGCAGGGTGAACTGATATCCAAGATTACCTTCAACGTGGAGCAGGTAACCGGGGCAGTCACCAAGGCCCTGAAGACCGTGGTGCGCGAGGGGCTCACTGTAATAGCACTCGCCAGCTACATGCTTTACCTGAACTGGCGCCTCTGCCTGGTGTTTATGGCGGTGATACCGGTGATCGCAGTGGTTGTCGCCTATGTCGGCAAGCACTTTCGCCGTTACAGCCGGCGAATCCAGTCGTCGATGGGCGATGTCACCCAGGTCTCCGGTGAGAGTGTGAGCGGCTACAGGGAGATACGTATTTTCGGTGGCCAGCAGCAGCAACGCGCGCGGTTTCGCCAGGCCAGCCAGTACAATCGCGTGCAGAACCTGAAAATGGCATTTGCTGACGGGCTCAGCACGCCCGTTATCCAGTCTCTGCTCGCGCTGGCCCTGGCTGCCCTGGTCTGGTTCGCCCTCAGTCCCGATATTCTGCAGGGCTTCACCGCGGGCTCGCTGGTGGCGTTCCTGACCGCGGCTACCCAGTTGGGCAAACCGATCCGCCAGTTGAGCGAGGTGCAGAGCGATATTCAGCGCGGGTTGGCGGCGGCGGAGGACATTTTCGCCCAGTTGGACCTGCCGGAAGAAGCCGATACGGGCAGCTTTGAGGTGCGGCGCGCTAAGGGTGACATCGAGGTGCGCGGGGTGTCCTTCGCCTATCCAGGCAGTGAACAGTTGGCGCTTGATGATGTCTCGCTGGACATTCCCGCGGGCCGGACTGTCGCCCTGGTCGGTCGTTCCGGCAGCGGCAAAACCACGCTGGTGCAGTTGTTGGCGCGGTTTTACCAGGTCGGGCAGGGCGAGATACTGCTGGACCAGGTTCCGCTGGCCGACTACCGGCTGGCCAACCTGCGCTCGCAGCTGGCGATGGTGTCGCAGCATGTAACCCTGTTTCACGACACGGTTTATAACAATATCGCTTACGGCTCCCTGGCGAATTCCGGCAAAGAGGCGGTTGTTGCCGCGGCGGAGTCGGCCTACGCCAGGCACTTTATCGAGTCCCTTCCACGCGGATTCGAGACCACGCTTGGGGAGAACGGCGGCGGCCTCAGTGGCGGCCAACGGCAGCGGATCGCCATTGCGCGCGCTATTCTCAAGGATGCTCCCGTTCTGATTCTGGATGAAGCTACCTCGGCACTGGACAATGAATCAGAACACCGTATAAAACAGGCCCTGGATAATGTCATGGCCAATCGCACAACCATCGTCATCGCGCACCGCCTGTCCACCGTCGAGCATGCAGACAGTATTGTGGTCATGGATGAGGGCAGGGTAGTTGCCCGTGGCAATCACCAGACATTGCTGCAGGAGGGCGGGCTTTACGCGCAGCTGTACCACCAGAAGTTTGCCGATTGATGGCGCCTCTCGCCCGGACACTGGCGGACGCCTGGTATCGCGATGCCCGGTGGCCAATTCTGTTGCGCCCCCTTGAGGCCGTATTTCGCAGCGCGAGCGCGCTGCGCCGCAGTCTTTATCGAAAGCGCCTGCTAGCTGTTTATCGAGCACCAGTGCCGGTCGTAGTCGTGGGTAACATCACCGTTGGCGGCACCGGTAAAACCCCCGTCGTGATCGCCTTCGTGGAGAGCCTGCAGCAGCGGGGCATCCGGGTAGGCGTGGTCAGTCGAGGCTACGGAGCAAAGCTGCGCTCGCCGCACTGGATTGACGCTGACAGTCTGGCCGCACAATGCGGTGATGAGCCCCTGCTTATCCAGCGCCGCACCGGATGCCCCTGTGTGTCTGCGCCGGACCGACCCGCCGCGGTGCGCACCCTGCTCGCCAACGCCGCAGTCGATGTCATTATCAGCGACGATGGCCTGCAGCACTACGCCTTGGCCAGGGACCTGGAGATAGTGGTGATCGATCAGCGGCGCGCTACTGGCAACGGCTATTGCCTGCCGGCCGGGCCGTTGCGCGAACCCGTCACGCGATTGCAGACGGTTGACTACGTGCTTTATCGAGGCGGTCCGGAGCCCGAAAACGCCGTCAGTTACGAAGCCGACTGCCTGGTAAATGTCGACAGCGGCCAGCAGCTCCCGGCTGGTCCTGAGGCACTGCCCGGGAAAGTGCACGCCGTGGCCGGGCTGGGCCAGCCGGCGCAATTTTTCGACAGCTTGCGAGCGCTCGGTTTCGACCTGGTTCCGCATGCTTTTCCCGATCACCATAGTTACCGCAGGTCCGACTTCGCGGCGCTTTCGGCACGGCCCATTATCATGACCGAGAAGGACGCGGTAAAATGCAGCGGCCTGGCCGGCGCCAATGCCTGGTATCTTAAAATTCACGCTCGCCTGCCGACGGCTGTGACCGATGCAGTGGCCGAGCTGGCCTCTCACTGACAGTTCTACGGAGCTTACATGTCCTACATTGTTGTTATTCCCGCCCGTCACGGCTCTACGCGCCTGCCGGGTAAACCGTTACTGGATATAGCGGGCAAACCCATGGTACAGCGGGTGTGGGAACAAGCGTGCCAGAGTACGGGGCGGGAGGTGGTCATCGCGACGGATGACGAACGGATTTTCCGGACTGCTGAAAGTTTCGGCGCAACGGTCTGTATGACATCCTCCGATCACCCCTCGGGAACCGATCGTCTGCAGGAGGTTGCCCGCCATTTTAACTGGGGCGACGACCAGATAGTGGTGAACGTGCAGGGCGACGAGCCCATGATCCCGCCGGCGGTAATCGACCAGGTGGCAATGAACCTCGCCGCGCGAGCGGGCGCTGGTATCGCCACGCTATGTGAGAGCGTGACCGCAAGCGCCGAGTTGCTTGATCCGAATGCGGTGAAGGTGGTCTTCGATGCCAACAACATGGCACTGTATTTCAGTCGCGCCACCATTCCCTGGCCCCGGGATCATTTCGCAGCGGGGGCCCAGGGAATGCCCGCGCAGGGTAACTGGTACCGCCACATCGGCATTTACGCCTACCGCACCGCCTTCCTGCACCAGTACGTCACCTGGCAGCCGGCACCCCTTGAGCAACTTGAGCATCTGGAACAGTTGCGGGCCTTGTATAACGGCGTGGGTATTCATGTGGCCGTAGCCAGTGAAGCAGTGCCCGGGGGAGTGGATACCCAGGCCGACCTCGACGCAGTCCGCACCCGCTACAAAGGAGTTGCGCCCAGTGCAGGGTGATCCCAAAACCCGCGTGTTGTTCGTTTGCCTGGGCAACATATGTCGATCACCTACCGCCCACGGTGTATTCCAGGCGATGCTTGAGCGCGAAGGATTGACCGGCAGCATCGAAGTCGATTCCTGCGGTACCGGCGGCTGGCATGCGGGCGAAGCGCCGGACCAGAGGGCGACGGCGGAGGCGGCGGCACGCGGCTACGACCTCAGCCCACTGCGGGCGCGGCAGGTGCGCGTTGCCGATTTCGGGCGCTTTGATTACATTCTTGCGATGGACCGCAGCAACCTCGCTGAGTTGATAAGCCTGTGCCCCGCGAATTTCCACGGACACCTGGGCCTGTTTCTCGACTTCGCGCCGGATGCCAGGGAGAAGGAGGTGCCAGACCCGTATTACGGCGGAGAGGAAGGCTTCAGTCATGTGCTGGACCTGGTAGAGCAGGCCAGCGCCGGATTGCTGCGGGAGATCGGTGATGCTCGCCCGATGCGATGAGAACCTGCAGCCCTACAATACCCTGGGACTCGCTGCTCGCGCCAAAGCCGTGGTGACGGTGGACAGCAATGCGAGCCTGCGCGAGGCATTGGCCTGGGCGCGGGAGCGGGGCCTGCCTGTGATCCCGCTGGGCGAGGGCAGTAATGTAGTCATAGCCGGTAATCTCGATGCGCTCGTGTTGCGCATGGCGACCCAGGGCACGGTGATAGTGGAGGAGGGAGCCGACAGGGTGCTGCTGCGGGTGTCCGCCGGCGAGAATTGGCACCGCTTTGTGAGCTGGACGCTCGACCAGGGTTTTTATGGCCTGGAGAACCTCGCGCTCATTCCGGGCACGGTGGGCGCTGCACCTATCCAGAATATTGGCGCCTACGGCGTGGAGATTGGACCCATGGTAAGGCGGGTGCATGGCGTCACCGTGGTTGACGGACGGGAGTTCGTTATTGACGGTGCCGCATGCGCGTTTGGCTATCGTGACAGCGTTTTCAAACACGCGCTGCAGGACCAGGTGGTCATCACCGAGATCGATCTGGAACTCAGTCGCCGCCCGGCGGTGAGAGCGGATTACCCGGCCCTGGCCCGAACCCTGAAAGAGCGGGGTATTGACGAACCGACGCCGGCAGATGTGTTCAGGACGGTTGTGGATATTCGACGCAGCAAGCTGCCCGACCCTGCTGTGGTGCCTAACGCGGGCAGTTTTTTTAAAAACCCGGTGGTGGCCGCGGAGAAAGCGCGGGAACTGGCGCGCTGTTTTCCCGACATGCCCTCGTATCCGCAGGACGACGGCAGTATCAAACTGCCCGCCGCCTGGCTGATCGACTACTGCGGGTGGAAAGGCTACCGGGGCGATCGCCTGGGTGTTCATCCGGAGCATGCGCTGGTGCTCGTAAACCTGGGCAATGACAATGGCGATGCATTGCTGTCGCTGGCTGCCGAGGTGGCCAGATCGGTAGCGGACACCTTCGATATAGCGCTATCCATTGAACCCAGGATTTATGGCGAAGCAGCGTGAGCGAGTTTGATCACAAATCCTTTATCAAGGCGTTAACAACCCGTCCCGGCGTTTACCAGATGTATGACGCTGAACATAAGCTGCTCTATGTGGGCAAGGCCCGCAACCTGAAGAACCGGGTGGGCAGTTATTTCCGGGCCAGTGGCCTGACGGAAAAAACCATGGCGCTGGTGGCGCGTATCCACGAGATACAGGTGACAGTTACCTCCACGGAAGTGGATGCGCTTCTGTTGGAACACAACCTGATCAAGACGCAGCAGCCCCCCTATAACATCCTGCTGCGCGATGACAAATCATACCCATATATTTTTCTTTCCAGCGAGGACAAGTATCCCCGTATCAGCCTGCACCGCGGCGCCAAGCGGCGCAAGGGCCAGTATTTCGGCCCTTATCCCAGTGCCGGTGCCGTGCGGGACTCACTGCACTTTCTGCAAAAAGTGTTCAAGGTGCGCCAGTGCGAAGACAGTTTTTTCAGCAACCGCTCGCGCCCCTGTCTCCAGCATCAGATCGACCGCTGCACCGCCCCCTGCGTGGAACTGGTGACCGCGCAGGAGTACGCACAGCAGGTGGAAAATACGACGCTGTTTCTGAGCGGCAAATCCCAGGAGTTGATGGTTCGCCTGGCCGACGACATGGAGCGGGCCGCTGCGCAGCTGGCCTATGAAAAGGCGGCGGTATTTCGCGACCAGCTGGCCCAGTTGCAACAGGTACAGGCCAGCCAGGGTATAGAGGGCGTGAAGGGTGACCTGGATATCATCGCGGCGGCGGTGGGCGGAGGGCGCGCCTGCGTGCAGGTGATCTTCGTGCGGGGGGCGAGGGCACTCGGCAGCAAGACCTACTACCCGCCGTTGCGTCTGCAGGAAAGCCCACAGGAGGTGCTGGGCGCGTTCATTCCCCAGTATTACCTGGATGGGGTCCGGGCTGTGCCTGCTGAAATACTGACGAATGAATTACCGCAAGATTCCGCCACTCTCGCCCAGGCGCTGGCCGCACAGTCGGGGCGACAGGTTAAGCTGCGCAGCAAGGTGCGCGATGCTCGCGCGCGCTGGCTGCAACTGGCACTACAGACAGCTGAAACCAATCTTGCCTCCCACCTCTCGGGACGGCAGTCGGTCCTCGAGCGTCTGCAGGCGCTGCAGGAATTGTTGGGACTGCCGGAGTTGCCGGAACGCATGGAATGCTTCGATATCAGCCACAGTTCCGGAGAGGCCACTGTCGCCTCCTGTGTGGTGTTCGACCAGAACGGTCCGCGCAAGTCTGACTATCGCCGCTTCAATATCGAGGGTATTACCGGCGGCGACGATTACGCGGCCATGCACCAGGCGCTGGAGCGCCGCTACAAGCGGCTAAAGTCCGGGGAGGCGCCGATGCCGGATATCCTGTTTATCGACGGGGGCAGGGGTCAGGTAAGCCAGGCGAAGTCGGTGCTGGAGGATTTACAGGTGGCGGGTGTGGAAGTTATCGGGGTAGCCAAAGGGGTAACCCGCAAAGCAGGTTTTGAAACCCTGCTCAATGGCACCACCGGGCGCGAGTGCCAGTTGGGAGCGGACAATCCCGCGCTGCACCTGATTCAGCAGATACGGGACGAGGCGCACCGCTTCGCCATTACGGGCCATCGTGCGCGCAGGGACAAATCTCGCCAGCGCTCCCTGCTGGAGGACATTGCCGGAGTAGGTGCGAAACGGCGCAGGGACTTACTGCGCCATTTCGGCAGCGCCCAGGCGGTGGAAAATGCCAATATCGAGGAGTTGAAGAAAGTTTCCGGAATTAGTGCCACAATGGCACAACAGATTTATGATCACTTGCACAATATCGTTGATTAGCTCGAGTGGAGCGAGACAGATTGCAGATCAATATTCCCAATGCGCTGACTATCCTGCGGATCGTGCTTATCCCCGTACTCGTCGTCGTTTTCTATGTGCCTTTCAAAAACCACCTGGTTGTCGCCTCCCTGATTTTCGCATTCGCAGCGGTCACCGACTGGGTGGATGGTTACCTGGCGCGACGGCTGGGGCAGATGACTGCCTTCGGTGCCTTCCTGGACCCGGTGGCGGATAAGCTGATGGTGGCCATTACGCTGGTGCTGCTGGTGGAGCGCCACGACACCCTGTTGTTCACCCTGGCAGCCTGCGTCATTATCGGCAGGGAAATCGTTATCTCTGCGCTGCGGGAATGGATGGCCGCGCTGGGGGAGCGCACTTCCGTTGCCGTGTCATATATAGGCAAGGTCAAAACCGCATTCCAGATGCTGGCGATTACCGGTCTGTTGGCCATCGATCCCGCCCGCGACGAGAGCTGGCTGCTCGCACTGTGCTACCTGGTGCTCTACGCGGCAGCCGTACTCACCTTGTGGTCCATGTTCATCTATCTGAAAGCGGCCTGGATAGTGATCAAGGATGTAGACAATCCTTTGTAATTCAGCCGGTTGCGAGAATTAGTTGGTATTGTTCTTGACTCAGGCATATTGGCGAATACAATAGGCGCCGTCAATTAGCTACACCATTGACCGCAGGCATCAAAGCGGGAATAGCTCAGTTGGTAGAGCGCAACCTTGCCATGGTTGTGGCGGGGCGCGCAGCCTCGACGGTTCCGGCGACCACGGCGGTGGTGACACGCAAAGATGTGCGGGAATAGCTCAGTTGGTAGAGCGCAACCTTGCCAAGGTTGAGGTCGCCGGTTCGAACCCGGTTTCCCGCTCCAATCCTCAATGTATCTAACAATGCATTGAAGGTTTTGGGAGTTCGAAGTGGTGCGCCACCCCGGCCATTTCCCGCTCCAATCCCCCAAATATGGCTCGGTGGCAGAGTGGTCATGCAGCGGACTGCAACTCCGTGTACGCCGGTTCGATTCCGACCCGAGCCTCCATATACCTTTTGAATAGCATCACCTGGCATCACGCCAGGTGCTTTGCTATGGCCTTAAATCCCCGCAAACAACACATTTTGTCCGGCTCAGCTTTGTGATCCTGCGTATCAGGCGATCACTTGTGCTGACGTGGACACCCGCTAATAGGGGTACTTTCGCGGGTAACACGGACAACCCGACACTACGGCGTTACGCGCCAAAGTAGCCAAAGTGGGAGAAGCGGGCGCCGGGAGAAAAATAAGTTCGACGCCCTATCTGTATCTGGATACGAGTGGGATATACTCGTCCGACTTCAATGCGGCGGTGGTGCAAATCGTCATGAAAGCGGGTGTGGTTATCCGGGTTGCCTTGCTGGCCCTGGTGGTTGCCGTTGGATCGCCCGCCCGGGCGACGGAAGAATTTGACGTATTGACGCAGCCCGCTGTACCCAGCGCCCGCGCTACCCATTCGCTAATCTACGCCCTGAGAAAATTCGGCGACCGCTACTTTGCCACCGGTATTCAGGGGCATATCCTTTACTCCGACGACGGTGGTGAAACCTGGAACCAGGCGCAGGTGCCAGTGCGTTCCGGCATCCTGAGCATCGATTTTCCCACCGCCGAGCAGGGCTGGGCCGTGGGCCACGAAGGCGTCATTCTGCACTCCTCCGACGGCGGCAAAACCTGGGTAAAGCAGTACGACGGTATTCAGTATGCGCGCGAGGGGCTGGCCTACTACCAGGAACTGGCCGCACAGGAACCCGACAACGAACTGTACCCTGTCCTCGTTGAAGAACTGCGACTGGCCAACGAGCAGGGGGCGGACAAACCCTTCTTCAAGGTGAAATGCCAGAATGACCAGCGTTGCAACGCAGTGGGTGCGTACGGTATCTCCGTAGTCACTTTCGACGGAGGGCAGAGCTGGGAACATTCGATGCATCGCTATGAAAACGATAATTTCAACCACATGTTCGATTATGCCCCCCTGCCGACCCCGGGTCGCTACTTTATCGCCGGTGAAGCGGGCCTGTTCCTGATTGCCGATATCAACCAGCGGGCTGCGCATAGAACCTATTCCGTGCCGTGGGAGGGCAGTTTCTTCGCCAGTGCGGCGACCGCAGACGGGGCAATAGTAATGGGCGGCCTGCGCGGGCGGATGTTCCGCACCGCCGACGAGGGCGCCACCTGGATCGTGGTGGACAAGCCGCAGACCAGTGCCATCGTTGCCGCCATCCGCCTGTCGGATGGGCGGCTGGTCGCTGTCAGTGCGGCGGGTGAAGTGCTGGTGAGCAGTGACAACGGCTTCACCTTCTCCCTCGTGCCCATCGAGTACGTCGGGCCCCTGAGCTCCGTTGCCGAAGGACCGTCCGACACATTGCTGCTCGGCGGCCTGAAGGGTATTCATAAAGTCACGCTGCCGCGCTAACAGCCGGGGCCTGGAGAACTACATACGATGGCAAGCTCACAAGAATCGGACCTGCCCGTCATATCCGATCTTCGGGACTTCGATTTCCACTCCGGCACGTTCCTTGAGAGGCTGGTATTCAATAATCGCCCAACGGTGGTGGTCCTTTGCGTCCTGGTCACACTGGTCCTGGGGTACCTGGCTACAGGCATCAGGCTGCAGGCGGGGTTTGAGAAAACGCTGCCAAAGAGCCATCCCTATGTCCTCAATTACCGTGCCAACCAGACAGACCTGAAAGGCCTGGGCAACAACCTCCGGGTAGTGGTAGCGGTCGGGGAGGGCACCATTTTTACACCCGAGAACCTCGAGTATATCGAGCAGGTGAACGACGCGATTTTCTTCATGCCGGGGGTGGACCGCAACGGTATGAAGTCCATCTGGACACCCAATACCCGCTGGCAAACGGTTACAGAACTCGGATTCGAGGGCGGCCCGGTCATACCGGGGGATTACAACGGCTCCCCCGAGTCCATCGCGGCCGTCAGGACCAATATTGCCCGGGCTGGAATCATGGGCGACCTGGTGGGTAACGATGAAAAGTCCGCCGCGATAATCGTGCCACTGCTGGACTGGGACCCCGAGACCGGCGCACGGCTGGACTACGCGGAATTGAGCCACAAACTGGAAGGAATACGCGAGCAATATGCAGGCGATGACCTCGACCGGTCCATCCATATTATAGGTTTCGCCAAGCTGGTCGGTGATCTCATCGACGGCCTGTACGTGGTGATGGGCTTTTTCGCCGTCGCGGTGATCATTGCCACGCTGTTACTGTACTGGTACACCCGTTGCCTGCGCTCCTCGCTGATAGTGATAGGTTGTTCCCTGCTGGCGGTACTCTGGCAGCTGGGATTATTGGCGGCGCTGGGTTATGAACTGGATCCCTTCTCGATTCTGGTGCCATTCCTGATTTTTGCCATCGGTGTCAGCCACGGCGCGCAAAAACTGAACGGCGTGCTTCAGGATATCGGGCGGGGAACTCACCGCTACGTAGCGGCACGATATACCTTCCGGCGCCTGTTCCTGGCCGGAGTCACCGCCCTGTTGTCGGACGGTGTGGGGTTCGCAGTGCTCCTGCTCATCCAGATCCAGGTGATCCAGGATCTGGCCATCACCGCAAGCATGGGCGTACTGGTCCTGATTTTCACCAACCTGATCCTCATTCCCATCACGCTCTCGTATGTGGGGGTTGGCAGGAAGGCGGCGGCGCTCGCCAGCGAACCGCCCAAGAGCCAGCAGGAGATGCATGTGTTCTGGCGGTTCCTGTTGCTGTTTACACACAGGGGGCCGGCCGCAGTGGCGATAGTGGTGAGCGCGCTGATGGCGGCCGGGGGCATCTATGTCTCCAGGAATCTGCAGATCGGTGACCTTGACCCCGGCGCACCCGAATTGCGCGCGGACAGCAGGTACAACCGGGATGTGGCCTATAATGTGGAACACTATTCGGTGAGTACGGATGTGTTCGCGATCATCGTCAGGACGCCGGCGGACGGCTGCATAGACTATCGCGGCCTGACCCTGGCAAACGAACTTGAGTGGCGCCTGCTGCAATTGGAAGGAGTCGAGGATGTCCGCGGGCTGAATGTTCGCGCCCGGGAAGTCATGGCGGGCATCAACGAAGGTTACATCAAGTGGCAGTCGCTGTTTCGCAACCAGGACACCATCAACTACGCGGTGAGCGAACTGGTACCGGATTTCGTCAATCCGGCCTGTTCCCTCTGGCCCATGCAGGTCTACCTCGCTGACCACAAGGCCACGACCCTGAACCGGGTGGTCGAGGCGCTTGAGCAATTCAATGCCGACTGGCCCAGTCAGAGGGTGGAGTTCCTAGGCGCGGCCGGAAGTTCCGGCTTTGAAGCGGCCACCAATATCGTGGTCAAGCAAGCCAATCGCGATATGCTCTACTACGTCTATGGCGCGGTGATCCTGCTGTGCATGCTGACGTTCCGCTCGATAACGGGTGTGTTATGCGCCGTGCTGCCGCTGATGTTGACCTCGGTGCTGTGTGAAGCCCTGATGGTGTGGCTCGGGATCGGGGTCAAGGTCGCCACGCTGCCTGTGATCGCACTGGGCGTGGGAATCGGTGTGGACTATGCGCTGTACGTGCTCACGGTGATACTGGCAAAAGAGCGCCAGGGGCTGGACCTGACCACCGCGTATTACGAGACCCTCAATTTTACCGGCCGCGTGGTGGCATTGATTGGCGTGACGCTGGCAGCCGGCGTGGTTACCTGGGCGGCCTCGCCGATCAAGTTCCAGGCCGATATGGGCATATTGCTGACATTCATGTTCATCTGGAACATGTTCGGAGCGTTGATCCTCATGCCTGCGCTGGCGACCTTTCTCATAAAGTCGCCGCCCGCCAACCCCGCCAAAGACTGAGTTTGTCGTGCGATACCGCCATGGCTAGCCAGGCATAATTGTCATGAAACTTTACATATTTGGTATAAGCTACTAACCGATGTCCTCCAAGTCATTGATTGTATTGAGTTGATTGTAAGCGCTCAATCGAGCACAGGGTCGCCGGTCAGCAGTAGATGGCGCCGGGGAAGGGTGGGCTCTATTGAGCGCTTACGTTATGTGGTACGCGGCCAGAAAAGAAAAAAGGGTTCCGATTGCTCGAAACCCTTTCAAGATGGCGGTGGGCTAAGGATTTGAACCTTAGGAGGGGATAAACCCTCAACGGTTTTCAAGACCGCCGCTTTCGACCACTCAGCCAGCCCACCGAAAAACCATTTGTCTATTTTAGGGCTTGCCGTCCTGGTAATGTGAGGCTGGCAACCCCTGGAAATTTGTTAGCCCTGTGAATTACGGGGCATATTTAAAAGCCTTTGCCTGCCTCGCAAAGCGAGGCAGGCGAGATTATACAGTTATGGAAATGCGACACAAGAGGCGAGAGCCTCTGGTGTCGTATTTTATCAGGACTGACCAGCGGCCTCTGCGAACGCGACTTCCGGTACGGCCGGGCCGCGAGGGTCGTTGCTTGCGCGCGGGGTGATCCTGTCGCTGGGTGCCACCGGCGGTGCTACAAAGTCAGTGAACAGGGCGGGGTGGGTGGTAACAATCTCCACCACACCAACGGGCCGAGCTGAAACCCTGGGGTCGTTTACTGCGCGCCCCTGCTCGGTAAGGCCCCGTGGCTTTTCCGCCTTCGGGGCGGGCACTGGCGCCTGTTCAGCCAACACCTCGGGCGCAGCTGCTGCGGGGGCGGGCGTCTCTACCTCGGCAACCGCGATTTCATCGTCTGCCACTGCCGTAGCGGTCTCGAGCGGCAACTCTACCTGCCCGGCTACTGCCAGCTCAGCGGAATTGTCAGTGCCGGTGGCAGATGCCTCAGATGTCGCTTCCGGCGCGAGGTCCACAACATTTGTCACTGGCGTGGTATCACTGCCTTCAATAACGTCGGCTTGCCCGGTGGCGACTGTGTTGTTCTCCTCTGTCGTCGCATCTGCGGTGGCAGTATCCGGCTTGCGGCCCCGGCTGCGACGCCGACGCTGGGGTTCCCCGCGCTTCATGTCGCTGGGTCGCTTGCGGGGCTTATCACTTTGATCCTGTGAGTCGCTCGCAGGATTATTCTGTTCCTGGGCTACTGCCTCCAGGGCCTCGTTCTGTGTATTCTCGGCAGCCTCAGGGCGACGACGTTGCCCATCGCGGCCGCCGCGTCGGCGCCTGCCCTGTTGCCCCTGCTCATTACTGCGTTCACCGCCTTCAGGCCGCTGGCGCCTGGATTGCTCGCGGTCGTCTTCAGAGCGCGGCTCGCGTTTGCGACCATCCTGGTTGCGTGGGGGCCGCTTGCCGCGCTCCTGGCCGCCACGGCGACGGTTTGAATCTCGCTGGGTTTTCTGTTCCTTGCGAGGCGCTGGTTTCTCGCTGGTGCTGGGCTCGCTGACCGCTTCGGGGAGTTCCGGCTCGGCGCCCACCAGACCAGACCAGAGGCGGGCAAGCAGACCTTTCTTCGGGGCGGGGGCGGGAGCTGCGGCCTTGGTGGCCGGTGCTGGCCGCTCCGCCGCAGGCGCGGGCGGTGTAGCCGTAGGGGATATGCCCTGTACGGCCGCGCGTTGCACCGGGATGTCAGCACTATGGCTGTCACTGATAGTATCGGTCTCGGGTACCGCGATATCGATGTTGTAGCTGACCTCGTGATCACCTTCCACCTCGTCATCGCGCAGGCGTTGCACTTCGAAGTGCGGGGTTTCCAGGTTCGGGTTGGGAATTACGAGAACGCGTGTCTTGCTGACCAGCTCTATTTCGGTGAGCGCGGCCCGCTTCTCATTGAGCAGGTAGGCAGCGACATCCACGGGCACAATGGCCCGCACCTCTATGCTGCGGTCCTTGATGGCTTCCTCTTCCAGCAGGCGGAGGATAGACAGCGCCAGCGACTTGGTATCGCGAATGGTTCCCTGACCGGTACAACGCGGGCAGACGATGGCACTGGTTTCGCCGAGGGACGGGCGCAGGCGCTGGCGCGACATTTCGAGCAGGCCGAAACGCGATATCCTGCCGACCTGCACGCGAGCACGATCGATCTCGAGGGCGTCGCGGACGCGGTTTTCCACCGCCCTTTGGTTGCGCGCGGACAGCATGTCGATGAAGTCGATAACCACCAGACCGCCCATATCACGCAGGCGCAACTGCCGCGCGATTTCGTCCGCCGCCTCCAGGTTGGTCTGCAGCGCGGTTTCTTCGATATCGCCCCCGCGGGTGGCACGGGCGGAGTTGATGTCAATGGAAATGAGAGCCTCGGTGGGGTCAATCACGATCGAGCCGCCCGATGGCAGCCTGACTTCCCGCTGGAACGCGGTTTCAATCTGGCTCTCTATCTGGAAACGGTTGAACAGCGGAACACCGTCCTGGTACATACGGATGCGGTTTTTGTACTGGGGCATCACCTGGCTGACAAAATCGGTGGCCTGTTTGAACGCGTCCTCGGAGTCGATGAGTACCTGGTCGATATCTTCGCGCAGATAATCGCGGACCGCGCGAATGATAACGTTGCTTTCCTGAAACAGCAGTTCGGGCGCTTTTACTTCGGAATTGGCGGTGGTGATGGCCTCCCAGAGCTGGAGCAGGTAATTGAGGTCCCACTGCAGCTCCTCGGCGGAGCGGCCCACACCGGCGGTCCGGATAATGACGCCCATGCCATTGGGTATTTCCAGCGCGCTGAGGGCTTCCCGCAATTCGGAGCGGTCATCGCCATCTATGCGTCGGGATATGCCACCGGCGCGGGGGTTGTTCGGCATCAGCACCATATAACGTCCGGCCAGGCTGATGAAGGTGGTCAGCGCCGCACCCTTGTTACCGCGCTCTTCCTTGTCTACCTGAACGATAATTTCAGTGCCTTCCTTGACCACATCCCTGATTTTGAGGCGGCCTTCTGAATCGCCCGGAGGCTTGCGATAGAAGTACTCCCTGGCGATCTCCTTGAGCGGCAGGAAGCCGTGGCGATCTGCGCCGAATTCAACAAAGGCAGCCTCCAGGCTCGGCTCCACACGGGTGATCTTGCCCTTGTAGATATTGGATTTCTTTTGCAGCCGGGTACGATTTTCGATATCCAGATCGTACAGGCGTTGCCCGTCGACGAGCGCTACGCGCAACTCTTCGGGTTGAGTCGCATTGATTAACATTTTTTTCATGGTATGCCATTAGCCTTGTTACAACAGGCCTGGCGGGGCAGGAATCAGCTACGATAGAACCGGCCTCGAAGGCCGGCTGACAGGAACCAGTGGGGGGAATGCGATCTGTTCCGGTAAGTAACCGGGCGGGCTTTCCGCTCCAACTGCTCCTGGCGCCCAGGTGTAAAGTCAACGCCAACCATCGGGATGCCGATGGTCGCTACAGCGTTTCAGGGAAAGTTTTATGGTACCGCTTTCACCTTTTTGCTAATGTCGCAGCACCTGAGACCTGCGACCACGCTGTGTTATCTTAATAACTGATTCTGTGTCCCGGCAGTATCTGCTGCGCGGTTTATTAAATTGTCGACACCTGTGTTTAGATCAGCTGTGAAGTTCAGTTCGGCTGGCAGCGGAGCATTGTATTCTCGCGCGCTATACATGGTGGCGACATCCATTAGTCGGTGTGTGATCAAGCTGGCGGAACCTTGCATCTCTTGGGCAGGTCCAAACTGTCGCCAGTGGGTTGCGTAGTCACCAACGCCGATCTTTGTCTGCGGCGGGTGTAATCACACCGCGGAAGTATACCGCTAAATGGAAGAAAACTAAATGATTTCGGCAACTTATGTCTGATACAGCGCAATCGCAACATTCTGCTGGCGTACATCATCTGACGGTAGATGAGCTTTGTGCGGGACAGCGCCTGGACAATTACCTGATTCGCGAGCTGAAGGGTGTGCCTAAAACCCGTCTTTATCGAGCCCTGCGCAAGGGGGAGATCAGGGTGAACAAGGGACGGGTCAAGGCCGATTACCGCCTCGCGGAGGGCGATATAGTGCGGATTCCGCCGCTGCGCCGCCCATCGCCGTCGGAACCGGCGCCAGTGCCGCGTTACTGGGCGGAGCAGATAGGCGAGCGGCTGATTTACGAGGATGAGAACCTGCTGGTGATCAACAAACCGTCCGGCATCGCTGTGCACGGGGGCAGCGGACTGAGCTTTGGCCTCATCGAGAGCCTGCGCCAGCTGCGCCCCGACGATCGCTACCTCGAGCTCGTCCATCGCCTGGACCGCGACACCTCAGGCCTGATCATGATAGCCCGCCGTCCCGCCATGTTGCGCGAACTGCACCGGCAACTGCGCGAGGACAAACTGGACAAGCGCTACCTGGCCCTCGTGGCGGGCAAGTGGCCCAAAAGCCTGCGGGTGGTGGAGGCCCCACTGGAGAAAAATGTACTGCAGTCCGGTGAGAGGATGGTGCGCGTCTCCCGCGAGGGCAAGCGTTCGATCACCGAGTTTGCCATCCTCGAGCGCTTTGCGAACGCCACGCTGATAGAGGCAAAACCGATCACCGGTCGCACGCACCAGATCAGGGTGCACGCCCGCCACGCGGGTTTCCCCTTGCTGGGGGATGCCAAATACAGTGACGAAAATACCGCCGCGGTCTGCCGCGAGCTCGGTTTGCAGCGCCTGTTCCTGCATGCCCGATCCTTGTGCATCGTACTGCCGGAGCAGCAGTCGCTGACACTGGAGGCGCCATTGGATCAGGATCTCGAAACTATCTTGAGTAACCTTCGCAAGTAGCTGAATATGATAGCAATATTTGATTGGGACGGAACCCTGTGTGATTCAATCGAGCACATCGTTTGTTCCATGCAGCACGCCGCGGTAGAGCTGGCGACAGAGCCGCCCGCGGCGGCGGATATTCGGGATATTGTCGGTCTGGGCCTGCCGGAGGCCATGACCAGGCTGTTCCCGGCCCTGGACGAGGAGTTGCGAAGCGAACTCTCCCGGGCCTACTCCCGGCACTTTTCATCCCCCGACCGGGGCCCGCCGCTGCTGTTTGAAGGCGCTGTCGAGACGCTGGAGAGGCTGCGGGCGCGGGGCATCGAGCTCGCGGTCGCCACCGGCAAGAGCCGGCGCGGGCTGGACCGGGTGCTGGGCGCTCTGGGGCTCGCTGACTTTTTCGAGGCCACCCGCTGTGCCGACGAGACGCGCTCCAAACCGCACCCCCAGATGGTGCTCGAGATAATGAAAGCCCGTGGCAAATGCCGGGATGAGGTTCTGGTGATAGGGGATAGCGAGTTCGATCTGGCCATGGCGCGACAGGCGGGCGTGCGCAGTGTGGGGGTCAGCTTCGGTGTGCATGACAGCGACCGTCTGGCCGTTTACCGGCCGCTGGCGATCATTGACCAGTTGCCCCAGCTGCTCGACCTGGAGGTTTTTGCGCCCTAGGGCGCACCGTCCAGCACGGCAACTCCCGCCTCGGCGAGCAGTCCGGTAAGAGCGATCAGCGGCAGTCCCTCCAGGCTGGTGGGGTCGTTTCCCTCGAGACGACGGAACAGGGCAATGCCCAGTCCTTCGCATTTGAAACTGCCCGCGCAGTCGTAGGGTTCTTCCCTTAGCAGGTAGTTCTCGATGCTGCTGTCCGCAAGTTCGCGAAAATGGGCGCTGAAAAGCTCCACGTGGCACTTCTGTAGCTTCCTGGCAGCACAGCTCAGGGCCACCCCGGTATAAAAATGTACTGTCCGTCCCGAGCTCGCCTGCAGCTGGGCGCGCGCCATTTCGTGATTGCCGGGCTTCCCCATAATACGGCCATCCAGGGCCGCCACCTGGTCACTGCCTATAACGAGTGCGGACGGGTGCTGCGCGGATATCGCCTTTGCCTTCGCCAGCGCAAGGCGCCCGGCCATTGCCGCCGGTTCCTCCTCTGGCAGTTGTTCCTCGGGTGTCCCCGGGGAGAGGCAGCGGAAGGGGATCTGGAGCCTGCCCAGTAGCTGGCGCCGGTAGGCGGACGTCGAAGCCAGGATGATGTCCATTCGCGGTGTTCCTTATTTCCATTGGGTATGGGCCTGAACTGTTTGTATTTTAAAGATATTTTTGACAACCGGGTAATCCGCCCCTATGATGCGCGCCTATGTTGAGTGAGCCCCTCCCGAGCACGCTGGATGTCCGCAAGGCAGCCGGTCGTGGCGTGAGTGTCAGGGGAACGCTAAAACCACTTGATTTGAAGCGTTTTCGTGCTCTTCTGGCACAGGATGACGGCTCGATTCAGGCGGATTTTTCGTTCACCCGAGACGAGGAAAACAGGTACCTGATCCACCTGCTGGTAACGGCTGAAGTGGCGGTGACCTGTCAGCGTTGCCTGGAACTATTACCCAAAACCCTGGCTTGTGAGAATACACTGGCTGTGGTTTGGACTGATGAGCAGGCCGCGCACCTTCCCCGGCACCTGGAACCCCTGATCGTCGAGGATGAAGGCTGCAGACTTTGGGAAGTGGTCGAAGACGAACTGATACTGGCTTTGCCGCCCTTCAGTTATCACGATACAGAAGAATGCCAACAGATATTGGCAAATTTTAACGCCGGGCAAGCCCCTGAAGAGAAGGCTGATCCGGGCGGAAAACCGAATCCGTTTAACGTGCTGGCGCAATTGAAGCCCGGCAGCAAAACCTAGGAGTCAGTCATGGCTGTCCAGAAGAGTAAAAAAACGCGCTCACGTCGCGGCATGCGCCGCTCACATGACGCACTGTCCGGGCCTACATTGTCAGTAGACCAGACATCGGGTGAAACCCATCGCCGCCATCATGTTACCGCGGATGGTTTCTACCGCGGTAAGAAGGTTGTACAGGGCAGCGAAGACTAAATATAGACTGGTCGCCAGTGAGTTGCCGTTTCTGTGACGGTCTGATTGGCGTTCGACCAGATGAGCGGGAGGCCTTGCCTCCCGCGCTTTTCCACAGTCTCGGAGCCGCCCGGCTTCGACTCAAGAACTTTTCCGTCCGTGTCTGCGGACCCTTTGTCGCGTTGCAATATGCCGAGACGCCAGCGTCACGGCGTTATAGTGCGCTACACTTTCAAACTAATGGATATCTCGCACAAATCCATGATCGGGCTTCGTCGCCCACACTCAGGAGACAGCTATGTCAGTGCTGCGTATAGCCTTTGTATTTCCAGGCCAGGGTTCCCAGAAGGTCGGCATGTTGACCGCCGCGCACGAGCGCTTTCAGGTCGTGCGCGACACTTTCGCAGAAGCGTCGCAGGCGCTGGGCTACGACATGTGGGATCTCATCCAGAATGGCGAGCAGGAGGCACTCAATCTCACTGAGACAACGCAGCCGGTCCTGCTGACAGCCAGCGTGGCCCTGTGGCGGGCCTGGTTGGACCAGAACGGCCCGCGCCCGGTCATGATGGCCGGCCACAGCCTCGGGGAATTCTCGGCAATGGTCTGTGCCGGGGCGCTGGATTTTGCCGACGCGGTGCAACTGGTCAGGCAGCGCGGCGCATTTATGCAAACCGCCGTACCCGTGGGAGAGGGCGCCATGGCGGCGATAATCGGTCTGGATGACGATGTGATCAACACAATCTGCAGCAAGGCTTCGGCCGATTCGGGCCTCGTGGTTGCGGCTGTCAATTACAACTCCCCCGGGCAGGTGGTGATCGCGGGGCATACCCGTGCGATTGAAGACGCAATCGGCCTGTTGAAAGATGCAGGTGCCAAGCGGGCACTGCCACTGCCGGTAAGCGCTCCTTTCCATACAGAGCTGATGCGCCCCGCCGGCGAAAAGCTGGCAGAAGTATTGGAGGGCCTTTCCATCCGGGCGCCGGAGATACCCGTGGTCCATAATGTGCACGCTCGAACCGAGCGCGAACCCCAGGGTATTCGCGGCCTGCTGGTCGAGCAGATCTATAGCCCCGTGCTGTGGACCGGCTGTGTCCAGGCCATGGCCGAGAGCGGCTGCACGACTATCGTAGAATGCGGTCCCGGCAAGGTCCTGAGCGGCCTTGGTCGCCGAATCGACAAGTCTTTGCAGTGCTACTCGATAGAAGAGCCCGCAGAACTGCTGGCCACACTCGAAGCGTGTAGTTAATAACAACGAGGGAAATAATCATGACTGAAAACAGCAAAGTCGCACTGGTAACGGGTGCGAGTCGCGGTATCGGCAAAGCCATTGCAGAGCACCTGGCGGCCGCCGGATACATTGTCGTCGGCACCGCTACCAGCGATGCGGGAGCGGCCAACATCAGCAATTACCTGAAAGAGACGGGCAACGCCGGTTGCGGCATGACCCTGGATGTTGCCAACGATGACAGTGTGAGCAGCGTGATAAAGGCCATCACGGATAAGTATGGAGCTCCGCTGGTATTGGTAAACAACGCCGGCATTACCCGCGATAATATCCTGATGCGGATGAAGGCCGAAGAGTGGGACGATGTCATACAAACTAACCTCACGGCGCTGTACCGGGTGAGCAAAGCCTGCTTGCGGGGTATGACCAAGGCGCGCTGGGGTCGAATCGTGAACATCACCTCCGTGGTGGGCTCCATGGGTAATATGGGGCAGGCCAACTATGCGGCCACCAAGGCGGGGGCGGAGGGCTTTTCCCGTGCGCTGGCCCGTGAACTCGGTTCGCGTTCGGTCACGGTCAATTGCGTGGCTCCCGGTTTTATCGATACGGATATGACGCGCGAGTTATCGGAAGAGCAGCGGGAGATCATGTTGCGACAGATTCCGCTGGGCAGACTCGGTGCCGCTGATGAGATCGCAGCACTGGTGACCTTTATTTGCAGTGATGCGGCCGCCTATATAACAGGCGAGACGGTCCACATAAATGGCGGGATGTACATGGCTTAACTTGTTGAAAAAAAAGGATAAACAATCGTCCTGGGCCGCGCGGGAAAAAAAATTTTAAACTCTCGGGGAAAACAGAGTAAACTGCGCGCTCAAGCCGGTTAATCAGGTTTGATTCAGCACTAATCTCAGGAGCAGAGAATAATCATGAGCAGCATTGAAGAACGCGTTAAGAAAATCGTCGCAGAACAACTTGGCGTAAAAGAAGAAGAAGTTCAGACCGAAGCCTCGTTTGTGGAGGATTTGGGTGCCGATTCTCTCGATACGGTAGAACTGGTAATGGCCCTTGAAGAAGAGTTTGAAACCGAAATCCCTGACGAAGAAGCTGAAAAAATTACCACAGTCAAACTGGCGATCGATTACATCACTGAAAACCTCGCCTGATCGACCCCCTTCGTTCTTTGGGAAAAAGCCGTTTCTATTTTTGATAGAGCGGCTTTTCTTGTTTAAGCTTGTCGGCGCTTCAAATGTGAAAGCAGTCTGGTGCGCCTGTTTCTTGATCGCGCCAAATAAGGAGTCAGCGTTTTGATTGGCAGAAGAGTCGTAGTTACAGGCATGGGAATGCTGAGTCCGCTTGGAAATACCGTGGAAGATACCTGGAAGGGGATTCTCGCCGGTAAGAGTGGCGCGGCACCTATCGATAGCTTTGATGTTTCTGCCTACAGTACCCGCTTCAGCGCCAGCGTCAGGGACTTCGATATTTCGCAATACCTGCCCCTGAAGGACGCCCGCAAAATGGACCTGTTCGTTCAGTTTGGCATGGCGGCGGGTATTCAGGCCATGAACGATAGCGGCCTTGTAATCACCGAGGAAGTGGCCCCGCGAGTCGGTTGCGCTATAGGCTCCGGCATCGGTGGAATCGGCCAGATCGAGAGGAACGCCGAGATTATCAAAGTCTCCGGACCGCGCAAAATCTCGCCCTTTTTTGTCCCGGGTTCAATCATCAATATGATCGCCGGTAATCTGTCGGTCATGTTTAATCTGCAGGGCCCGAACCTGGCGATTGTCACCGCATGTACTTCCGGAACTCACAATATAGGCCTGGGCGCAAAGTTGATTGCGCAGGGTGATGCCGACGCTATGCTGGTGGGTGGCGCTGAAATGGCCACCACTCCGGTCGGTCTGGGCGGCTTCGCCGCAGCCCGGGCGCTCTCCACCCGCAACGATGACCCGCAGGCCGCTTCCCGGCCCTGGGATAAGGACCGTGACGGTTTTGTCCTCGGTGACGGCGCGGGTGTCCTGATGCTGGAAGCCTACGACACCGCGAAGGCCAGGGGTGCCAATATCTACGCCGAGGTGTTGGGTTTTGGTATGAGCGGCGACGCATACCATATGACCCTTCCCCCCGAAGATGGCAGGGGAGCCGCGGCCGCAATGTCGAACGCCATCAGGGATGCTGGCGTGTCCCTCGACAGAATCAGCTATATCAATGCCCACGGTACATCTACCATGGCCGGTGACCTGGCGGAGAGTCGGGCCGTGCAAAGCGTACTCGGTAACGCCGCCGCGCAGGTCGCAGTCAGTTCGACGAAATCAATGATAGGACATCTGTTAGGTGCGGCTGGCGCGGTGGAGGCGATATTTTCAATTCTCGCCCTGCGCGACCAGGTGGCTCCGCCGACCATCAACCTGGATAACCCCGATGAAGGCTGCACCCTGAATTACGTTCCCAATACAGCGCAGGAACGCGCTATAGACTGCGCGATTTCCAATTCCTTCGGCTTTGGCGGCACCAACGGTTCACTGCTTTTCGCAAAACCGGACTGACCACACACCCGTGGCGGGGGACACCGTAATATGGGTGGACGGGGAGCGGGCCAGTGCCCTGCCTTTGCCAGACCGTGGCCTTGAATTTGGTGACGGCCTGTTTGAAACCCTGCTGGTCCGCGGCGCGGTACCATTGTTCACTCAACTTCACCTCGCGCGCATGCAACACGGCTGCCGGGTACTCGCCTTTCCCCCTTGCGATGAAACGCTGGGCGAACAACTGCATCGGGCCGCTGCCTATATCGGCACCAGGCAGTGGCCGTTCAGCGCGCTGCGGATTACGCTCACCCGGGGTTCCGGTCCGCGGGGTTATGCCCCCCCTCGCGAGGCCAGGCCTCGCATTGTCATAAGCGCTACCAGGCTCGGTGAAGCGTCTCCTGGCATGGCGGCGCCAGCGATGCTTTGTCTCGCAAATATCCGCTGGCCAACCCAACCCGCGCTTGCAGGCCTCAAACACCTCAATCGACTCGAGCAGGTGATGGCTGCCCGCGAGTATCGTCTGGCCGGGGCCGACGAGGCGGTCATGCTGGACCAGCAGGGAAGGGTGGTATCGGTTGTCGCCGGCAATCTCTTTTTATCACTGGATGGCCGCCTTCTGACCGCCGCGCTTGATCAATGTGGCATCGCCGGCACCCGGCGAGATCTTGTGATGCGACGCTGGGCGCCCGCCCTGGGGCTGGAGGTGGTTGAGGGAACGCTCACCCTTGAGCAGCTTGAGGCTGCCGACGAAGCATTTTTTTGCAATAGCCTGATCGGACTGCGCCCCGTTGCGAGATTCCAGCAGCGCAGTTGGACATCGCACCCGGTCTGCGAAGCGCTTTACCAACAATACCAGGGCGACCTGTCATGATGCGTGTACTGTTGCTGCTGGTTCTGCTATCGGTGCTGGGCGGCATCCTTGCAGTTCAGGAACTGGAACGCCGCTGGGAGCAGCCCCTGGTGCTGCCAGCCCAGGGCCTGCCGGTGATGATCACGCCGGGCGAATCACTGCGCGCGGTGGCAAACCGCCTGCATGCGCAGGGGATTTTGCCCTATCCCGACCTGCTTATTCTCTATGCCCGGTGGAAGGGTATCGACCAGAAGATCAAACATGGTGAATACCTCCTGTCCCCGCGCCTTACTCCCCTGCAGTTGCTTGAGTTGCTGCAGAGCGGCATCGTTATCGAGTACGCGGTAACCCTGCCCGAGGGCAAGACTGTATACGAAATGCGATCAATCCTGGCGGCGGAACCCCGCCTGAAAACCCTCCTGGAAGGCGTAGACGATGCGCGCCTGCTGGAGATGATCGAGCCCTACCAACATCCGGAGGGGCTCTTCTTTCCCGACACCTATCGCTTTCCGCGCGACACCACCGACTTGCAACTGCTGGAACGGGCGCATACGAAAATGCTTGAGGTGCTGGCCCAGGAATGGGAGGGCAGGGCGCCTGACCTGCCTTATGAATCACCTTACGAGGCATTGATCATGGCCTCTATCATCGAACGTGAAACCGGTCTGCCGGAGGAGCGCGAGCAGATAGCAGGCGTGTTTGTGAGGCGCCTGGAGAAAGGGATGCGCCTGCAGACAGATCCCACCATTATTTATGGCCTGGGTGATGAGTTTGATGGAAACCTTAAGCGCCTGCACCTCGACGATGAGGATAACGCGTACAATACCTACCGACACAGCGGTTTGCCGCCCACGCCTATCGCACTGCCCGGTCGCGCGTCCATACATGCCGCACTGCATCCGGCCGAGGGTACAGCGCTTTATTTTGTCGCCAGGGGCGATGGTGGGCACCAGTTCAGCACCACCCTTGCTGAGCATGAGGCCGCAGTTCGTCAATACCAGTTGCAACGCAGGAAAAATTATCGATCGAGTCCGGAGGCTCGCTAAGCAATGACAGCCAGAGGATTGTTTATCACGATGGAGGGTGGCGAGGGTGTCGGCAAATCAACCAACCTCTCCTTCCTTGAGCAGCAACTCAAAAGCCACGGGATTGACATCATGGTAACCCGTGAACCCGGTGGCAGCAGGCTGGGAGAGGACCTTCGCCACTTGCTGTTGGAGGTACGTGATGAAACGGTGGACTCGATGGCAGAACTGCTGCTGATGTTCGCGGCACGTGCGCAGCATATCAAAACCCGGATAGAGCCGGCGCTCGCGGCGGGTGTCTGGGTGCTTTGCGACCGCTTTACCGACGCCACCTTTGCCTACCAGTGCGGTGGGCGAGGCATAGACCGCAACGCTGTGAGTACGCTGGAGACGCTGGTGCAGGGCCGACTGCGTCCCGACTGTACCCTGCTGCTGGATGCTCCGGTGGCAGTCGGTATGGCCAGGGCGAAAAACCGGGGAGTGCTCGACCGCTTTGAGCAGGAGGAGCGCGATTTTTATGAGCGGGTGCGCGCGACCTATCTCGAGATGGCTGAAAGCAGCAGTGGGCGCTACCGCGTGATTGATGCCAGCCAGCCTCTGGAACGGGTCCAGCATCAACTGCTCAAGGTTTGTTCTGAGTTGCGGGCATGCTGGGGCGTGAGGCATTCGGCGCAGTAATGGACCTGACATCCATTCCAGACGTGAGCGCCCCCTTGCCCTGGCAGGGAGATACCTGGTCCCGGCTGACCCAGCAAATGGAGGACGAACAACTGCCCCATGCACTGCTGGTAAGCGGCCCGGAGTTTACCGGGAAATCCTCGCTGGCCATGGCCCTGGCGCGCCTCCTGCTGTGTGCAAAGCCGGTGGACGGGCTCAATTGCGGCAGCTGTCACCCGTGCCGCCTGAGCGCCGGCGGCAGCCACGGCGACTTTCGTTGGCTGGAGCCCGAGGGAAAGAGCCGGGTTATAAAAATCGACCAGATTCGCTCGGTGGTGGATTTCAGCAACCGCACGGCCGGTTTCGGCGTTCGCAAGGTCGTGGTGATCGCGCCCGCAGAAACAATGACTATGAGTGCGGCAAACTCCCTGCTTAAAGTATTGGAAGAGCCGCCCCCCGACACCTACCTCATACTGGTCTGTCATCGCTCGCAGGGCCTGCCGGCGACAATCCGGTCCCGCTGCCAGCAACTGCGGCTGGCGATGCCCCCAAGAGCGCAGAGCCTGGCGTGGCTGGAACCCTTAAGCGGGTCTGCCGAGATGAGTGAAAACTTGCTGGAGTTGGCAGCCGGGCGACCGCTGCTGGCCGCGCAACTGCACGGACAGTCGGGGGTTGAGCGCTTGCGCGACGCCAGCGTGGCGATGACAGCATTGTTTAACGGGCGTGGGGGCGTGCTACCGCTGGCGGCCGCGCTCGCCGAAGAGGAACTCGAAAGCGCTCTTGCACAATTGCTCGGCGGCATCGAAGCCCTGTTGCGGAACCTTGACGGCCCACGCCTGCAGACTGTGCAGGCGCGGGCCGCCTTTAACATTCTGGATGATATCCGGCAGGTGCAGCGAGCCATCGATGGCGGTTCCAATCCCAACCGGCAGATGCTGCTCGATGCCATGTTTGCAAAAGTACAGCGAGTGTTGGGCGACGGCGGGCTTGGTGATAATATCGGAGCGAACCCAGGAGGCGCACATCAATGAATGATGACAGGCAAAACAGCCGCAACGGCATTCTGTCGCTGACAATCAAGGACAAGGCCGTATTGTACTCAGCCTACATGCCATTCCTGCAACATGGCGGCCTGTTTGTGCCGACCAACAAGACCTACGATATCGGCGACGAGGTTTTCATGCTGCTCACCCTGATGGACGAGCCGGACAAGATTCCCATTGCCGGCAAGGTTGTATGGGTCACCCCGCGAGGGGCGCAGGGCAATCGCACGGCGGGTATCGGCGTCCAGTTCAGTGAGCAGGATGTCCACGCCAACGCGAAAATCGAAAACCACCTGGCCGGTTCCCTGTCCTCAGATCGACCCACTCACACGATGTAGCCCCACTAACTTAATCGTGTTTGTAGATAAACCTCTTAACATACTGATATTTATTAAAATATGGCAAAAAAATGGGTCCCGAAAGGGACCCAATAAGACCATTAGGAGTGAAACATAAAGGAATTGCTTCCCTTGAGGAGCATTGGGTTTGCTCCCGCGACCGCCAGGTTTTTCCAGGGGATAGACAGTCACGGCCTAAGTATCGCCCATTGATGTAATTTTGCCATGGCCCATACCTCGTTTTTTTAGCTTTTTTTGAAATAATAAAGTTGTTTTTAATCCCTATTCGCGATAAGTGAGTGTCAATGGAGCCACCCCCACCGTTTCTGACCGGCATCCTGGAGGGATTCTATGGCCGCGTGTGGTCTTCTGAAACCAGGCGAGCTTACGCGGACTACCTGGCTCGGGCGGGATTGAATACCTGCCTCTATTGTCCCAAAGCCGATCATTTTCTGAGGAAGAAGTGGCAGGAGGACTGGCCCGCGCAGGAATGGCGGGAACTACTCGACCTGTCCGCACTTTACCGGGAACGCGGTGTTTTCTGGGGCGTCGGGCTGTCGCCTTTCGAGCTTTACCGCCAGTACGGGGTCACACAGCGCGAGCAGCTCAGGCGAAAAATCGGTCGTATCGCTGAGCTCGACGCTCCCTTACTTGCAATCCTGTTCGATGATATGCCCGGTGATCTGGACGCACTGGCCACTCGCCAGGCTGAAATCGTGGCCGATGTCGTTTCCTGGCTGCCGGGGACCCGGGTGCTGGTATGCCCGACCTATTACTCGTTCGACCCCGTGCTGGAAAAGTTCTTTGGACCAATGCCTGTCGGTTACTGGCCGCAACTCGGTCGCGACTTACCCACCGGGGTTGACGTTTTCTGGACCGGTGGCCGGGTCTGTTCGGAAGCGATAATGAAGCGCGACATCGAGCTTATTTATACGCAACTGCAACGCCCCGTACTGCTGTGGGACAACTACCCGGTGAATGATGGTGCTGTGCGCAGCAATTTTCTTTATCTGAACAAGCTGTCGCGTCGCGAGGCGCTGCCCCCACGTCTTGTCAGTGGGCATCTGTGTAATCCCATGAACCAGGGCCTGGTTTCGCTGCCTGCACTTATGGGGCTGGTGGAGCTCTACCAGACCAATCGGGGGGGCAGTGAATGGCTGGAGGAGGCTATTGGAAGGGAAACCTGGCGGCAGTTGCGGGCAGACCGGCAGGCATTTGAAGAGCTTGGGTTAACAGGTATGGGAAGGAATCGTTGCGATGAACTGGCGCAGTGTTATCGCTCGTTGCCCGGTCCCGCCGCCCGGGAAGTCGCGGAGTGGCTGGAGGGAGAGTATTCTTTTGATCCCGCATGCCTGACAGATTAGTGACTCCGTGAGGCATACTGTTCCCGCATTCACGCGGCTTGGCCCTGGGCCTGGTGAGCCCTGGGCTCGCTACAGCCGCTGGCGGCGGGAGCTTGCCGCGGCGGAGGCGCTGTTGCTGGTGGAGTTCCATTTCACTGCCGCCTGGCTTGAAAATGCCGCACCCGAGCCGTTGACGGCTATCTATTACGTAAATGACAAAAACCTGCAGATAGCGGTTACAAACCAGCCGCTCGCGGCGGAATCCGCGGCTCCGGGTGAGCAGTTTGCGCGCTGGCTGGTTCGGCATCGATTGGTCGCCTTTGATCCGGCCCGGCCTCTACAACTGGCGCCCGTTCACATTGACAAGCCCTGGGGGCGCGAACTCTGGTACACCGGGGTGGAGCGGCGCGGGGTATGTGACTTCGTCCGCGGCGATGCGCGCACACCCATACCCTGGCTACAGGCGGTTACACCTCCCGAAATGCTGGGGACCCTCGCCCGGCCGCTCGTTCTGCTCAAGATACTGGACCCGCATCCGGAGCCGGGGCGGGGCGATCTGTACTTCGAGTTACATGAGAGCAAGCGCGAGTTATACGTGGTGAGCCATGTCGACCGGCGCGCCTGGCCCGATGGCGTGGGCTATATACGCTTTGGCTTCGATCCGGCGCTGGTAGCCAGCTATGCCGATGACAGGGAGTTCCGCGCCGACTACCTGGCGGCAGTGCGGGAGTACGAGGCGCAGCGAAGGGAGCTGGATGAGTTGCAGGAGTGCGGTGTCGCGCCGGACGCCAGCCAGGTCGCGCGGGAGCAATTACTGGCGCAGAGAATGCACCGGTTCACGCACATGTACCCGCTGCGAGAGGGCGATATCGTGGAGGTGCCGCTGCTGCTGCCACACGCACTGCAGCACGGGGTGCGGGTGGTAGAGTTCCAGACGCCAAGCTACGAGCGCAAGATATTGTCCTTCGGCCAGAAGGTGCTTACCCAGACCCACTGGGATACGGCCGACGTGGTCGCGAAGATGCAGCTTGTGGCTCGGCGGGAGCGCCCGCGTGGCGGGGATCAGGTGGATCACGGCGGCGTAGTTGTAGAGCGGATCGCCGAATTTCCGGATTTCGAGGTTTTCCGGGCGGCTTTTGAACCCGGAGCGCGCTGGCATCTGCAGAGCCTTGCAAGCTACAACCTGATTATGATCCAGGCCGGTACACTGGAGCTCGCCGGGGAGTCTTATGGGCATGAACAGGCAGTGTTACTGCCGCGCTTCTGGCGCGGAACCCTGACCGCATCGGAGCCCGCGCCACCGCTGGTCCTGCTGCTCTCCAGACCCCGCAGTTAATTGGTTGAACCGGCTGTGGCTTTGTGGCAGAATCTGCGCCCTTGTAACTGCCTCTAGCGACGGCCAGGCGCATTATTAATCCCAAATAATCAACTGGTTATGTGGATAAGATGAAAGATATTCTAACTTGCTGTCGGCCGGCACCAGGGCATTGATTTAGCGGAAGTGGCGAAATTGGTATACGCGCTGGATTTAGGTTCCAGTGCCGCAAGGCGTGAGAGTTCGAGTCTCTCCTTCCGCACCAGACTCGACCGGCGGTGAAGCCTCCGCCTGTGTTACCTAACATTGAACGGACGCTAGCCGCGTCCGCCACCTATCAGACTGTAGTAGAGGAATTACCATGCAGGTTTCTATAGAGACGACTTCGGGCCTGGAGCGTCGTTTGACCGTTGGCGTACCGGCAGAGCGTATAGAGTCCGAGATTAATAACAGACTGCAAAAGGCAGCTGGCAGTGTGCGTCTTGCGGGTTTTCGCCCGGGCAAGGTTCCCATGAAGGTCATGCGCCAGCGCTTCGGTGCGGGAGTGCGCCAGGAAGTCGTGGGCGAGGTGATGAGCCAGTCCTTCCAGGAGGCGGTCATGCAGGAGCAACTGCGTCCGGCCGGACAGCCCAGTATCGAGCCCAGGAACCTTGAAGCAGGCAAGGATCTGGAATACATCGCCACCTTCGAAGTTTTCCCCGAGGTCGAAATCGTTGAAATGAAGGACTTCGAGGTGGAAAAGCCTATCGCGGAGGTTACGGAGGAGGATGTCGATAACATCATCAATGTTTTCCGCAAGCAGCAGGGCAGTTGGGAAGTTGTAGAAAGAGCCGCGGCAGAGGGTGACAAGGTCAATATTGACTACATAGGCACCCGCGACGGCGAGGAATTCGAAGGTGGCAGCGCCAGCGGCAGTGATCTGGAACTTGGTTCGGGGCGTATGATTCCAGGGTTTGAAGACGGTATCGCGGGCATGAAGGCGGGTGAGGAGAAAACACTACAACTCAGTTTTCCCGAGGAATACCACAAGGAAGAGCTGAAAGGCGCGGCGGTAGAATTCAAAGTCACACTGAACAGTGTAAGCGAGTTGGTACCGGCAGAACTGGACGAGAAACTGTTTGCCCAGTATGGCGTTGACGAGGGTGGCCTTGAGGTTTTTCGCGATGAAGTTAAGCAAAATATGTCGCGTGAGCTCAAGAATGCTGTGCAGGGCAAAATGAAGCAGCAGGTCATGGATGCTGTCGCGGCTGCCCACGAGTCGCTGGAAGTGCCGCGAGCCCTGATAGACCGCGAAGTAGGCGCCCTGCGCCAGCAAATGTTCCAGCAGTTTGGTGGGGCCGGCGGCCAGAATCTTGACCTTGAATCCCTGCTGCCGGACGAAATGTTCAGGGAAAATGCGGAGCGGCGGGTACGCCTTGGGCTGGTGCTGGCGGAACTGGTTAGCAAGTTTGCACTCTCGGTTGACGCGGCGAAAGTGCGTGAAACCATAGAGGAAATGGCGTCTACCTACCAGGACCCTGAAGAGGTTATAAACTGGTACTACTCAAACCAAGAGCAACTCGCGGCGGTGGAATCCAGGGTGCTGGAAGACCAGATGGTTGAAAAGCTGCTTGAGAGTGCCCATATCGTTGAGAAGCAGTGCAGTTATCAGGAGGCGCTTGCCCAGGGTCAGAGTGACGCCTGACCACGCGCCTGCGCAGCGGATCTGCTCTAAAATATTTGATAGACCTTAACCAGGGGAAGGTACGCATGTCATTTCAGTTTGATGGGCAAAACAAAAATACAATCAACAACCTGGGCCTCATTCCCATGGTCGTTGAGCAGACGGCGCGCGGTGAGCGCTCCTACGATATCTATTCCCGGCTGCTGAAGGAGCGGGTAATTTTTGTGGTGGGCCCGGTAGAGGATCACATGGCGAACCTGATTGTCGCCCAGCTCCTGTTCCTCGAATCTGAAAACCCGGACAAGGACATCCACCTGTACATCAATTCCCCGGGTGGCTCGGTCACGGCAGGGCTTTCTATATACGACACAATGCAATTCATCAAGCCGGATGTAAGCACAATGTGCATCGGTCAGGCGGCATCCATGGGTGCTTTCCTGCTGTGCGGTGGCACCAAGGGTAAGCGGTACTGCCTGCCAAACTCCCGCACGATGATTCACCAGCCCAGCGGGGGCGCCCAGGGCCAGGCTACCGATATCGAAATTCAGGCCAAGGAAATTCTGATCATTCGCGAACGCCTCAATTCATTGATGGCGGCGCATACCGGGCAAAGCCTTGAGGTCATCGAACGCGATACCGAGCGGGACCGCTTCATGAATGCGGAGCAGAGCAAGGAATACGGCCTGATTGACGAAGTATTGAACAGCCGGGCAGTGGCCGTTACCGCAAAGTAACCCGTACCTGGGGACAGCGGGTTTGCGGGCAGTATGCCAGCGCACCCGCTCACACGGTACCGGGATATCATCGTTTAAGCCCGCATAGGGCTTGCAAATAGCTGTAAAAGACATCATCGTAGGACTCAGGGTGATGAGGCATCGATTTAGAGGGCGCAGGGCGGTCGAATGAGCGAAAAAACCACCAATTCAAGCGACGGCGGGAAGCTGCTTTACTGCTCCTTCTGCGGCAAAAGCCAACATGAGGTGCGCAAGCTGATCGCAGGGCCATCCGTGTTCATCTGTGATGAATGCGTAGATTTGTGCAACGACATCATCCGTGAGGAAGTGCAGGATGACAGCTCGGATTCGGGCCAGGATCATCTGCCGGTCCCAAAGGAAATCAACGCCATTCTGGACGAGTATGTCATCGGTCAGGCTCGTGCCAAAAAGGTACTTTCTGTTGCGGTATACAACCACTACAAGCGCCTGCGCCACAGCCAGGGGCGCAGCCAGGACGTGGAACTCGGCAAAAGCAATATCCTGCTGGTTGGCCCCACCGGTAGCGGCAAGACACTGCTGGCGGAGACACTCGCACGCCTGCTGGATGTACCGTTTACCATCGCCGATGCGACCACGCTTACCGAAGCGGGCTATGTCGGTGAGGACGTAGAAAACATCATCCAGAAATTGTTGCAAAAATGTGACTACGATGTAGAGAAGGCCCAGGTTGGCATCGTCTATATCGATGAGATTGACAAAATTTCGCGCAAATCCGACAACCCCTCCATCACCCGGGATGTTTCCGGGGAGGGCGTCCAGCAGGCCCTGCTCAAACTGATCGAGGGCACTGTGGCCTCGGTACCGCCGCAGGGCGGGCGCAAGCATCCCCAGCAGGAGTTTCTGCAGGTTAACACAGCTAATATCCTCTTCATTTGCGGAGGTGCCTTTGCCGGCCTGGACAAGGTCATCAGGAATCGTTCCGAGAAAGGCGGCATCGGCTTTTCCGCCGAGGTTAAAAGCAAGGACGAGCGGCGCAATGTCGGCGAGCTGCTGTTCGACCTCGAGCCGGAAGACCTGGTGCAATACGGCCTGATCCCCGAGTTCGTTGGGCGCCTGCCGGTTATCGCCACGCTTGAGGAACTTGACGTCGAGGCGCTGGTCAAAATCCTGACAGAGCCAAAGAACGCGCTTACCAAGCAGTACGGCAAGCTGTTTGAAATGGAAGGGGTGGAAGTGGATTTTCGCGAGGACGGGCTGCGTGCGATTGCCGAGAAAGCCATGGATCGCAAAACCGGAGCTCGCGGCCTGCGTTCCATCCTCGAGGGTGTGTTGCTGGATTCCATGTACAATATCCCATCCCAGAGCGATGTGATAAAGGTGGTCATAGACGAGTCAGTCATCCGCGGCGACTCCGACCCCCTTGTTGTGTATCAACACAATGAGCCCACCGCGCGGACCGCATCGACTGAGGAATAGCGAATCACCCGCTGTACCTGGCGGTTGGTTCGTTTTTAACGCAAGGCAGGCCGGAAATAGCCCCAGGCGCTTGCATTCCGGAAACTCGCCCCCATCTTGTAGGTTGCAACGCCTGACATTCTGCTCAACCCGGAGACGTTTATGGGTTCTTCCTCTATGATTGAACTTCCCCTTTTGCCCCTGCGCGACGTGGTGGTTTATCCACACATGGTCTTGCCGCTGTTCGTCGGGCGCGAGAAGTCAATTGAGGCGCTCGAGTTCGCTATGGCAAACGACAAGCAGGTCCTGCTCGCGGCCCAGCGCAATGCAGCCGATGATGATCCGGGCGCAGATGACATTTACCAGATGGGTACAGTGTCGAATATCCTGCAATTGCTGAAGCTGCCCGATGGCACCATCAAGGTTCTTGTCGAGGGAGTGTATCGTGCCGTCGTAGACAACGTGGATGAAGAGGGCAGTTTTGCCATCGCCGGTGTGCGTGAAGTTATCAGCGATGATATCCCGGAAAACGAGGTGGAGGGGCTGCTGCGCTCCACGGTCACCCAGTTCGAAAAGTATGTCAATCTCAGCAAGAAAGTCCCCGCGGAAGTGCTGACTTCACTGACCGGTATCGACGAGCCCGGCCGTCTTGCGGATACCATAGCCGCGCACATGAGTGTCGATCTTGAGGAAAAACAGCGCATTCTCGAGATCACCGGTATTCGCCAACGCCTGGAGCATCTGTTGGGCCTTATGGAGGCCGAAATCGACCTTTTTCAGGTCGAAAAGCGGATACGCGGTCGCGTGAAAAAGCAGATGGAAAAAAGCCAGCGCGAGTACTACCTCAACGAACAGATGAAGGCCATCCAGAAAGAACTGGGTGAGATGGATGAGGCCCCCAGCGAACTGGATGAATTGCAGCTGCGCATAGACGAAGCCAAGATGCCGGAAGAGGCCAAAGAAAAAGCGCTTGGTGAACTAGGCAAACTCAAAATGATGTCGCCGATGTCCGCGGAGGCGTCGGTGGTGCGCAGTTATATCGACTGGATGGTTTCCGTACCCTGGTCCAAGCGCAGCAAGGTCAAGCACGACCTGGCCAACGCCGCCGCTATTCTGGACGAGGATCATTATGGCCTGGAAGAAGTAAAGGACCGCATCCTGGAATACCTTGCGGTGCAAAAGCGCGTACGCAAGGTGAAGGGTCCCGTGCTCTGCCTGGTCGGGCCGCCCGGCGTCGGCAAGACTTCCCTGGGTGAATCGATCGCGCGCTCTACCAACCGCAAGTTTGTGCGAATGGCCCTGGGTGGTGTGCGTGACGAAGCGGAAATTCGTGGACATCGCCGGACCTACATCGGCTCAATGCCGGGAAAACTGCTACAGAAAATGGCCAAGGCAGGCGTTAAGAACCCGCTTTTCCTGTTGGACGAAATCGACAAGATGGGTATGGACCATCGCGGAGATCCGGCTTCAGCCATGCTTGAGGTACTGGATCCGGAACAGAATCACGCGTTTAACGATCACTACCTGGAAGTGGACTACGACCTGTCTGACGTCATGTTCGTGTGCACGTCCAATACCATGAACATCCCCAATCCGCTGCTGGATCGTATGGAAGTCATTCGTATCCCCGGCTATACCGAGGATGAGAAACTCAATATTGCAGAGCGCTATCTGAGCCCCAAGCAGATCAAGCTCAACGGCCTGAAAAAGGATGAACTGGCGATCAGTTCGGATGCAGTGCTCGATATCATCCGTTACTACACCCGTGAGGCCGGAGTGCGTGCGCTGGAGCGGGAAATCGCCAAGGTATGCCGCAAGATGGTGAAGGCGATTACGCTTGATGAGGCTGCGGGCGGCACCACGGTTACCGCCCAAATGCTGCCGGATCTACTGGGGGTCAGGAAGTACAACTACGGGATTGCCGAGGAAGAAAACAAGATCGGACAGGTTACCGGCCTGGCCTGGACGTCGGTTGGTGGAGAACTGCTGACCATTGAAGCAGTCGCTCTGCCCGGAAAAGGTCGTTACGTTAAAACCGGTTCTCTCGGTGATGTGATGCAGGAGTCTATCCAGGCGGCATCCACGGTTGTGCGCAGCCGCTCCCAGATGCTGGGTATACCGGCCAGTTATCATGAAAAACACGACGTGCATTTCCATGTTCCCGAGGGAGCCACACCCAAGGACGGACCCAGCGCGGGCGTTGCCATGTCAACGGCACTGGTATCTGTATTGACCAACATTCCGGTGCGCGCGGACGTGGCCATGACCGGCGAGATCACGCTGCGTGGCGAGGTGTTGCCCATAGGTGGCCTGAAGGAAAAACTGCTGGCGGCGCGACGGGGTGGAATCAAGACCGTGATCATACCCAAGGAAAACGAGCGTGATCTCAAAGAGGTGCCGGATAATATCAAGGAACACCTGAATATCCGACCGGTAAAATGGATCGATGAGGTTCTTGCAATCGCGCTTGAAGCCATGCCAAAACCATTGAGTGACGAGGATTTCCTCGCCGGCTCTGTCGGAAAGGATGCTGATAACGCAAAGGATGAAAAAAATCGAATAAATACCCACTAACGGCGGGCTTCGATGTTGACCGGTATCAGACGTCTGGTATAAAGTCATCGGTTTGATTTAACCGGTGCTGCTTGAATTTCCGGACAGCATCCGGGCTCATGCCAGTATGAAATCAATAATGTTATCTACAGGCTGGGTTATCAGCCTGACAAACCATTGTTCCGGAGTATACAAAACCTATTTTTACTCCAGGGCATTGAAAACTTCATCAGAGAATTTCTTTCTACCAAGGGGATAAGTGTGAACAAATCTGAATTGATCGATGCAATCGCGACTGCTGCGGATCTACCTAAAGCTTCCGCAGGACGGGCGCTTGACGCAGTAGTAGACAGCATTACCGATGCCCTGAAAAAGGGCGACCAGGTGTCACTGGTCGGCTTCGGAACCTTTGCCGTCAAACATCGTAGCGCGCGCAGTGGCCGCAACCCGCAAACTGGTGCGACTATTGAAATCAAAGCCAGCAACGTTCCTGGTTTTAAAGCCGGTAAAGCGTTGAAGGATGCTGTTAACCCCTGATTCAAGGGAAGGGGTTTCCGCCCGATTGATGTCCGTTGGGAAATGAACTTCGGCTCATTGCGGCGCTGAGACCTTGAACAAACAGAAAGGCGCACTTACCGGTGCGCTTTTTTTTTAGTTTCACGGAGTACTTTTTCATGCTTCAGAACATGCGCCAGAATATACAGGGGCCAACCACAAAAATTGTGGTGTGGTTGATTGTCATCTCGTTTTCCATTTTTGGTATAGAGTCCATCCTGGTCGGTGGTGGGGGAGCTGGCGTCGCCGAAGTCAATGGCCAGGAAATCACTCCGCAGGAATTACAGGAAGCCCTGAACACTCAGAAGCGTCGGCTCGTTGCGATGATGGGTGACAATATTGACCCGGCAATGCTGGATGACGACGTGCTCAAAGGTGAGGTGCTCAACTCGCTCATTTCCCGCAAGCTGCTGATGCAGACCGCCCATGACATGGGCCTTGTCGTCTCCAAGCGCGACATTGGCAGTTTGATTGGCAGTATGGAACAGTTCCAGATAGAGGGGGTTTTTTCGCCTCAACTATTCACCAGCGTACTGTCCAGTGCGGGCTACACGCCGTCCTACTTCAAGAAGACTCTTAACGATGATGTGGCAATGACTCAACTGCGAAGCGGTCTGGTTGGCAGCGAGTTTGTCACACCGCTTGAACTGACGTTGGGAGCGACGGTGGATGCGGAGCAAAGAGACCTCCGTTTCCTCACTGTACCCCTGCAAACATTTCTTGCAAACCAGGAAGTCACGGATGAAGAAATTGCAGCGTATTACGCCGTTCACCAGGACGATTTCCGCACCAGCGAAACCGTTGTACTCGACTACATAGAATTGACGCCTGACCAGTTCAAGCAGCCCGTCGAGGAGAGTGCGATTGAAGCTGCCTACCAGGAGCAGATCAAGAGTACCGCCTACCAGACCGAGAATCGTGTTGCCCATATCCTGTTTGAAGCGCGCGAAGGCGAAAGTGACGAGGCCCGCGCCCAACGAGTAGCGGATGCCCAGGCAAAACTGGCAGCCGGGGCAGATTTCGCCGAGGTCGCCGCCGAATTTTCCGATGACGTGGGTTCTGCGGCCAACGGCGGCGACCTGGGTTTTTCCAGCGGGGATGCGTTTCCTCCCGAGATGGAAGAGGCCATAGCAGCTCTTTCAGAAAACCAGGTGTCGGCGCCGGTGCAGACAGACGCCGGCATTCACCTGATACGCCTGACAGAGCGCAGGGAGGGCAAAGCTCCCGCGTTTGAAGAACTGCGTCCGGATATCGAGCGGCAGTTGCAACTCGCGCAAGCGCGCACGGAGTTGCTACGCACAGTTGATGAACTCAGGGACCTGGCATTCAACGCGGAGAGCCTCGCCCGACCCGCTGAGGAGCTGGAGCTTACCCAGTTGCGCAGCGAACCGGTGGAACGCAATCAGAGCGAGGGGCTATTCGCGAATCCCGCATTGTTGGCTGCCGCGTTTTCTGAGGAAGTGCTCGAGCAGGGACATAACAGCGATGTCATTGAACTCGGCGAGGACCGGTTTGTGGTATTGCGCCTGCACCAGCACAACCCGCCCCAAATCAGGGAACTGGCTGATGTTCGTGAAGAGATAGAAGCCACGATGATCGAGCAGGCGGCGCGCGCTAAAGTGGCCGAGGAAGCCGAACGGATCGTCCAGGCACTGGCCGATGGTGCCGACATCGAGAAGCTTGCAACCGATACGGGATATAGCTGGCAGGTTGAACTGGGTGCAGGCCGGCGCAGCACCACAGTACCGCAGGAAGTACTGGCAAAGGCGTTTGAGCTGCCCATGCCTGCGGAGGATACCTCGCTTGTTGATTTTGTCGTGACTCCCACAGGCGATGCCCAGGTAATTTCCCTGCTCAGGGTTTATCCCGGTCGTCTGGACGCTCTCGAACAGCAGGCTCTGGTTTCGCTGCAACGACAGACCAGCGGCGAGTACGCCAATCTGGTTAATATCGAGTTCCAGCGCGGCTTGCGTGAGCGGGCGGACATTTCAGTAAATTAAGATTTGTATCATTTGAGGTAAGCATGGCAAGAAAGATACTGACCCTGAACCAGATCTCGCTGAAGGGACTGGAGAGGTTGCCGCGCGATGGTTATGAAATAGCCAGTGAGTTCGCGCATCCCGACGCGATACTCCTGCGCAGTCATCAACTGAAAGCGGAGGATATCGCCGACTCGGTACTCGCGATAGGCCGCGCGGGAGCAGGTGTGAACAATATCCCTGTGACCGAATGCACCCGCCGGGGTATCCCCGTATTTAATTCGCCAGGCGCCAATGCCAACGCGGTAAAAGAGTTGGTAGCCACGGCCATGTTGCTCGGTTCACGCGGCATCATAGAGGGTATTCGCTACGTCGATACACTCGTGGACATCACTGACGCTGCCGAAATGCATCGCGTGCTGGAAGCGCAGAAGAAACAGTTCAAGGGCAACGAACTCGTAGGCAAGACCCTGGGAGTAGTCGGGCTCGGCGCCATTGGTTCGATGGTGGCGGAGATGGCCCTGACCATGGGCATGGAGGTGGTGGGCTACGACCCGGCGCTGTCCGTAGAGGCCGCCTGGCGGCTTTCCAGCAAGGTGCGCAAGGCGGATACATTGTCGGCCCTGTTTGCGCGCAGCGACTATATTACGCTGCATCTTCCGGTACTCGACTCCACGCGTGGCCTGATCAATGCAGAGCTACTCGGGGCCACTCAGCCCGGTACCTGCCTGCTGAACTTTGCGCGGCAGGAGATCGTCAACGAGGCCGACCTGGTCACTGCCCTGGATGCGGGAAAACTGCGTAAATATATAGCCGATTTTCCCTCCCCGGCCCTGATTGGTCGGGACGACGTTATCCTGATGCCGCATATTGGCGCCAGCACCGACGAGGCCGAGGACAATTGCGCCATTATGGCCGCGGAGCAACTGCGCGACTTCCTGGAAAATGGCAATATCAGAAATTCTGTGAACTTTCCGAACCTCGAACTGGAGAGGGTGAGGGGTTGTCGTCTGTCGGTGAGCAATGACAACGTGCCCAGAATTCTCGGCAGCGTACTGGCCATCCTGGCAGACGAGAATATCAACGTGATAGATATGCTCAACAAGAGTCGCGCTGAAGTAGCCTACAATCTTATCGATATCGATACCCACGTCAGTGACGATGTACTACAAAGGATGTCAGAGCTGGAAGGTGTTATTAACGTGCGCCTGATCGGGGACTGCGCCTAGGCCTGGTGAACCGGGTTTCTGTTCATCGCCACGGGCACAGCCGGAGGTGGCGGAATGGCGGATTCACTGGAAGGAATTGAAAAGCAGATCAAGCGGCGGAACTTCGACGCGCCGCCCATACACTTGTGGCACCCGGCACTGTCGGGTGACATCGACATTCGCATCGCGGCGGATGGTGCCTGGTATCACGAGGGCACGGTCATACAGAGAGACTCACTGGTCAGGCTCTTTGCCAGTATTCTCCGGCGGGAGGAGGACGGCGAATACTACCTTGTCACGCCCGCGGAGAAGTGGCGAATCAAAGTGGATTTGCACCCCTTGATCGTGACCGAAGTCAACGAGGTAACGCAGGCCGGATCGCCAGGACTGCAGGCCACCCTCAACACCGGGCGCACTCTGTTGATTGACGCCGGACATCCCCTGTTCCTCGAGCCCGTTGTCGGCGATATTCCGGTGTTACAACTGGATCATGGCCTCACGGCATTGTTCTCGAGGCCCGCCTGGTATCGACTCGCGGACAGGGCACAGGAACTGGAAGGAGTTCCTGTGATAACCAGCGGCGATTACACTTTTGAGCTGACCCCGCAGCAAACCTGATCCCGTCACAAGCCGGAGTGTTCCGCCTACATATTCGGGTAGTTGGGGCCGCCGAAGCCTTCCGGGGTGACCCACACGATATTCTGCGAAGGATCCTTGATATCACAGGTCTTACAGTGGACGCAGTTCTGGGCGTTGATCTGGAAACGCTTGCCGCCGGCATCCTCGACTATCTCGTAAACACCGGCGGGGCAGTATCGCTGCGCAGGTTCGTCATACAGTGGCAGGTTCTTGGACAGCGGAATTGCCGGGTCCTTCAGCGTCAGGTGGCAGGGCTGGTCCTCTTCGTGATTGGTGTTCGACAGGAACACGGAAGTCAGCCGGTCAAAACTGATCTTGTTGTCGGGCTTCGGATACACGATCTTTTTACATTCGGCGGCCGGTTTCATCGTCGCGAAATCGGGCCTGGTGTCATTCAGGGTGAATGGCAGCCTGCCACCGAAGATATTCTGGTCAATCCAGACCATTGCCGAACCCAGGAGGATGCCGAACTTGTGCATGAAGCCTGAAAAGTTGCGGGTAGTGTAGAGTTCCTCGTACAGCCAGGAGTTCTCGAGCTTGTCCGCATAGGAAACCAGGTCGGCAGGTGCCGTGTCGCCCAGGGCCAACGCTTCCACCACGGCTTCAGCAGCGAGCATGCCGCTCTTCATTGCGGTGTGATTGCCCTTGATTTTCACGCTGTTGAGGGTGCCCGCATCGCAACCGATCAGCAGTCCGCCCGGAAAGTACATCCGGGGCAAGGAATTGAGACCACCCTTGGTAATAGCCCGTGCGCCGTAGACAATTCGAGTGCCGCCCTGGAGATATTTTTCGCTCTCGGTGTGATGTTTCCAGCGCTGGAACTCCTCGAAGGGGCTCATATGCGGATTGCTGTAATTCAGGTCGGCGATCAGCCCCAGGTACACCTGGTTGTTCTCGGCGTGATACATGAATGCGCCGCCACCGGTTCCTGTTTCCTGTAGCGGCCAGCCCAGGCCGTGGATGACAAGGCCTTCCTGGTGTTTCTCCGGAGGTATTTCCCAGACCTCCTTGATACCGATGCCGTAGTGCTGGGGGTCCTTGCCGGCGTCGAGCGAGAACTTGTCGATCAATTGCTTGCCCAGATGACCGCGACAACCTTCCGCGAACAAGGTGTAGCGGGCGTGCAGTTCCATGCCAGGCATATAGCTGCTCTTGTGCTCGCCACTGGCGCTGACACCCATATCGCCGGTCGCGATACCCTTGACCCGTCCGTCCTCGTGATAGAGCACCTCGGCGGCGGCAAAGCCCGGGTAAACCTCTACGCCGAGCCCCTCGGCCTGCTCCGCCAACCAGCGGCACACATTGCCCATGGAGACGATGTAGTTGCCCTCGTTGTGGGTGGGCTTGGGAATGAAAAAGTTGGGCAGTTTGATGGCGCGGTTGGCGCTGAGGTAAAAGAAGAACCTGTCTTCCTTTACCGGTGTATTCAGGGGCGCCCCCATCTCTTTCCAGTTGGGAAACAGTTCGTTGAGCGCTCGGGGTTCCAGGACTGCGCCGGAGAGCGTGTGGGCACCCACCTCTGAGCCTTTCTCAACCACGCAGACCGTGATTTCCTGCTCTTTTTCCTTGGCCAGTTGCATGATGCGGCAGGCGGCGGAGAGTCCGGCAGGTCCAGCGCCGACAATGACAACATCAAACTCCATAGATTCTCGATCCACAATACTGTCCTCTTTGCTTACAGGGTGGGGAGGCGTCAAACCAGATACGCCGCGGACGCAGCATAAGGGGCATATAACGACCGCAAGTATATAATTTATATGGATAAAAATCCATATTGACACCTCTGGCCGCGGTGGGGCTGATCCAGCGCAACGGCAGCTCAGTTACGCCGGTGGCGCTCTTGACCCGCAATGCTTTAGTCGGCATCATACCCAGCCGAAATTACGCTGCCACGGCCGTTTTATAGAGCGCTGTGACTTGATTACCCACCTGAAAACTATGGAGAATCCATGAAGGTTCTTGTTGCCGTTAAACGCGTCGTTGACTACAACGTCAAGGTTCGCGCCAAAGCCGATGGTAGTAATGTTGACCTGAACAACGTCAAGATGGCTATCAATCCCTTTTGCGAAATAGCGGTCGAGGAAGCCGTGCGACTCAAGGAAGCCGGCACCGCCACCGAGGTGATCGCGGTATCGGTAGGAGACAAGTCCTGCCAGGAGCAGATTCGTACCGCGCTCGCACTGGGAGCTGATCGCGGTATCCAGGTAGAGACAGACGGCCCGGTCGAGCCCCTGGTGGTAGCCAAGTTGCTGAAGGGTGTTGTGGACAAGGAGCAGCCCCAACTTGTCATCCTGGGCAAGCAGTCCATCGATGGCGACAACAACCAGACCGGGCAAATGCTTGGTGCGCTTGCCAATATGCCGCAGGGGACTTTTGCCTCGGAGATCGCGGTTGACGGCGACAAGTTGAACGTGACCCGTGAAGTCGACGGCGGTCTGCAGACTGTCAGCCTGAATCTGCCCGCCATTGTTACCACCGACCTGCGGCTCAACGAGCCGCGATACGCTTCGCTGCCCAACATCATGAAAGCCAAAAAGAAGCAGCTGGATGTGTATACACCCCAGGACCTTGGCGTTTCTGTAACCACCCACCTGACCCAGATCAAGGTAGAGCCGCCTGCAGAGCGTAAAGCTGGCATAAAGGTTGCCGACGTGGAACAGCTGGTCGATAAACTGAAGAACGAGGCGAAAGTAATCTGATGAGTACACTGGTAATTGCAGAACACGACAACAGCAGCCTCAAGGTTGCCACGCTCAATGCGGTGGCTGCCGCCCAGGCTATGGGCGCAGATATCGATATCCTGGTCGCCGGCGCCAATTGTGGTGGGGCCGCCGAGCAGGCAGCGAAAATTCCCGGTGTGGGAAAAGTGCTGGTTGCCGACAACGCGGTATATGAGCACCAGTTGGCCGAGAATGTCAGCCTGCTGATCGCCGATGTCGGTGCCGCGTACGACAACATTGTGGCACCGGCCACGTCCAACTGTAAAAACAGCATGCCGCGGGTTGCGGCACTGCTGGATGTAGCCCAGATCTCTGAAATAACATCGGTAGAGTCAGCCGATACGTTCAAACGCCCGATTTATGCCGGCAACGTAATCGCGACAGTGCAAAGCTCCGATGCCAAGAAAGTCATCACTGTGCGTACAACTGCCTTTGACGCAGCCCCGGCCGAGGGTGGCTCTGCGACCGTTGAGGCAGTGAGCGCTGTCCACGATGCCGGTATTTCATCCTTTGTCGGGGAGGAGGTCGCGGTTTCCGACCGTCCCGAACTGACTTCCGCCAAGATTGTCATCTCCGGTGGTCGCGGCATGCAGAACGGCGAGAACTTCAAGTTGCTGGATGGCATCGCTGATAAGCTCGGTGCCGCAATCGGCGCGTCGCGAGCGGCGGTTGACGCAGGCTTCGTGCCCAATGATATGCAGGTCGGCCAGACCGGCAAGATAGTGGCCCCGGACCTGTACATCGCTGTCGGTATTTCCGGTGCGATCCAGCATCTGGCTGGCATGAAAGACTCCAAGGTCATCGTGGCGATCAATAAAGACGAAGACGCCCCGATTTTCCAGGTTGCCGACTACGGCCTGGTTGCGGATTTGTTCAATGCGCTACCTGAGCTCGAAGCAAAGCTGTAACTGTCTTTAGCGATCAAAAAAACCGGCCGTGAGCCGGTTTTTTTTGGTCTGTCCGTTCCGGGCCCCAGGTGTATTGCCACTTTATCATGGCTTCGCCGGCATGCCGGGGCGCGTGAAATTTAATGGGTTTAATCGCGACGCAATTTGTCCGAGATAGCAATCGGGGTAGGGTAGTTGAGCACCACGATATAGGACGACGCTAATAGCGTGATGATGGTGGTCGCCTGTATCAGAAGCGACGCCTGCTCCGAGATCAGGGCACCGGCGACGGCCACGTATGCAATGAGCAGCGAAAACTCACTGGCCTGCCCCAGCCGAAAACCAAGATCCCAGGCCAGTATCCGTTTTTCACTGACCCCCTTGAGCAGGAACCGGTAGACCACCGGTTTCAGTCCCAGGACAAGCAGCGCCAGCACCAGTGCCGGCGCCAGAATCTGGTTCAGAAGCGCGAGATCAAAGCGGGCACCGACTGAGAAGAAAAACAGAATCAGGAAAAAGTCCCGCAACGGTTTCAGGTTGACCGCAATGTACTGTGATATCGGGCTGGTGGCGATGGTGATGCCAGCGATGAAAGCGCCGATTTCTTCGGACAAGCCCAGCAGATTGGCCATCTCGGCAAGTCCCAGGCACCAGCCGATGGCGAGCAGGAAGATGTACTCGTGGAAACGGTCAAACCGGGTGATCAGGGGAAGCAGAACATAGCGCACGACGAGGAAAGCGGCACCTGTCAACAACGGCAAGCTGAGCAGGGAGTAAAAGAGTGTCGGCCCCATGTTGGCGGTGTCGCCCGAAGCCGCGCTCAGCAACACCATCAGTACTATGATCGCGATCAAATCCTGCAGCAGCAGGAGGCCGATCATCAATTCCCCTATATGGCGATGGTGCAGTACCGTGGTAGGCAGCAGTTTGATCCCGATGATGGTCGAGGAGAACATCATCGCCGCGCCTGTGACCAGGGCATCCGTGGTGTCGAAGCCAAACAAGCGGGCAATGCCGAATCCCATGGCCATGAAAATGGCTGAGCTGAACACGGCAACCACCATTGATTTGCGAAGGGTGGCCCACAGCGCCTGGGGCTGCATATCAAGGCCCAACAGGAATAGCAGGAAGATGATGCCGACATGTCCGATGTCCGAAAGGAGGCTCAGATCCTCCACCATGGACAGGCCGTAAGGCCCGATGGAGGCACCCAGGGCGATGTAGGCGATTATCAGGGGTTGGCGAGTGTAGAGGGCTATCGAGGCAAAAATAGCAGCCCCGGTAAAGATCAGGAAAAAAGAAAAGGTAACGCTACTTGCATCCATTCAGGGCTTTCCCGCTGCGGCCATTAGTGTAATCCAGCTGGTGCGCCATGGGAATATACCGCCGGAGCTTAGCCCCGGCGACGAAACAGCGGCAGGGGCTGATCTACAGCAGCCTGGTAGTACTCGCTAAAATCCGAAAGGCTTGCCAGGGCTGCCGCCAGATCGGATTCATCCGCCATCTGGAATGTATCGAACCCACAGCGCCGCAGGTAGGTCAATTGATCGCGGATAATATGTCCACAGGCGCGCAATTCCCCGGTGAAGCCGCGATGACGTAATTCCCGACCGTAGGAAAAGCCCCGACCATCGGTGAAAACAGGGAAGTTGATCGCAATCAGCGGGATCTGCGCCAGTTCATCGAACAGGGGAGCCGGCGCCTGGCCGGGCTCCAGTTGCACAGCGCGCCCGGCTTTGTCCGTCAGCGCAAGCCATTGGTCGAGACTGAGTATCTGGTGCGTCCCCGTACTGGCCGCATCGGCATCGACCGGTTGCCAGCTGTCTTCAACGATCTGACCCTGTTTAATCAGCTTTGGCATACACACGCTCCTTGAAAGGCTCGATTCCTACACGCCGGTAAGTGTCGAGAAAAATTTCATCCTCCTCGCGCAGTTCCAGATAGGTGGTCAGCAGTTTGTCTATCACGTCAGGCATATCGTCCTGACTGAAGGATGGGCCGAGAATCTTGCCGATGGATGCGTTCTTTGCCTGGCTTCCACCCAGACAGACCTGGTAGAACTCTTCGCCCTTTTTATCCACGCCAAGGATACCGATATGGCCGATGTGGTGGTGGCCACAGGCATTCATGCAGCCACTGATATTGAGCTCGATTGGCCCCAGGTCATACAGGTAATCCAGGTCGTCAAAGCGGGCCTGGATGGCTTCGGCAACGGGAATCGACTTGGCGTTGGCGAGGGAGCAATAGTCGCCGCCAGGACAACAGATTATGTCGGTCAGGTAGCCATGATTGGCCGTGGCCAGGCCGGCTTTCTGCAGTCTTTGCCACAGGGTGTAGAGCTGGTCCATCTGGACGTCGGCCAGCACCATATTCTGCTGGTGGGTAGTGCGAATTTCGCCGAAGGAGAACTCATCGGCGAGATCGGCCATCAGTTCCAGCTGGGAGTCGGTGATGTCTCCGGGAGCGAAGCCGGTGGCCTTGAGGGAGATGTTGACTATCTGATACCCGGGAACCCTGTGCGCGACGGTATTGCGCTTGACCCAGTTGCCAAAGATGGGCTCCCTGACGCACTCGGCAGTCAGCTTTGAAGTCGCCTCTGTGGCATCCAGGGTAAGATAGTCCGGTTCGGTGAAAAAGGATTTCGCCCGATCGATCTCCTGCTCCGTCAGGGTGGCCGGGCCATCCTTCAGGGCGACCCATTCCTGTTCTACCATCTCCCGGAAAGCGTCCACTCCCATGGCCTTTACCAGTATTTTAATGCGCGCCTTGAACTTGTTGTCTCTGCGCCCGTTCTGGTTATAAACCCGTAAAATAGCTTCCAGGTAGGTCAAGAGGTGTTTTTTCTCAAGCCATTCACAGATGACCGAGCCGATTACCGGGGTTCGCCCCAGGCCACCGCCAGCGAGTATCTTGCAGCCGATCTCACCCTCGGCATTGGGCACCAGTTCGATACCGATATCGTGGGCATGGATAGCCGCCCGGTCCTCGGCAGTGCCGCAGACCGCTATTTTGAACTTGCGCGGCAGGAAAGCGAATTCCGGGTGCAGGGTCGACCACTGGCGAATGATCTCACAGTAGGGGCGGGGGTCTTCCAACTCGTCCGTGGCCACGCCGGCGTATTGATCAGTGGTTGTGTTGCGTATGCAATTGCCGCTGGTCTGGATGGCATGCATCTGTACGCTGGCCAGTTCCGCCAGGATGTCAGGCACTTCCTCCAGGCGGGGCCAGTTCAACTGAATATTCTGGCGGGTGCTGACGTGGGCGTAGCCCTTGTCAAACACGCGGGTAATTTCCGCAAGCTTACGCAACTGCGTGCTGTTCAGCAGGCCGTAAGGCACTGCAATCCGCATCATGGGAGCCAGCCGCTGAATGTACAGGCCGTTCTGGAGACGCAGCGGCAAGAACTCGCTGTCACTCAGTTTTCCGGCGAGAAAACGCTCGGTCTGGCCGCGAAACTGAGCGACTCTCTGATCGACTATCAATTGGTCGTACTGGTCGTAAACGTACATCAAGAAATCCTGTTACAAGGTCCCCGCCACTCATGGCCTGCCCGAGGGGCGCTACCTTACCAGAAAAGTAGCGCGGATTATTAGTAAGAATATTTATAAGGTTAGAACGCTCCCGGACGTCGTGGAGAGCCTTTTGCAGCCCCTCCCAGCGCCGCGCCGGGGAGGACTAAAAAGTCTTTGTAGCCGCCTTGCCGAAAGCTTGGGTCTGCCTGTATTGCTGCTATAATGTCGCCCTGTTTACCCCATCTGGAGAGAGAAATGTCTGACAAGTTGAATGTGGAGCGCGAGGCCGACGGTGTGGCTGATTCTATCGCTGTCGTCGCGATTGTGGCCGTTGTCGTCTGCACCCTGTATCTGTGGTTGTCTGGCATGCCCACCTGAGTGAGCGGGGTTGGGCCGGTGATTCATCGGCCTGAATCCCCAACCCGGTTTCCCAATCCTGGTTTCCCGACCCTAGTTTCCCGACCCTTTCAGCACCAGCTGTACCACTGTAAAAACCACGCCGATAAAAACCAGGGTGAATATCACCCCGGCTGCAATGAACACGCCGATTTTTCCCTGCTTGAAATCACGTTCCCGGTTTTTGCTGCTCTGCACCCCGAGCCCTGCCGCCAGCACGCTGCTTAGCACCTGCGCGGGGTTCAATGATTTTTCTGCGTCCTTTTGTTCCGCTTCGGCGCGGTTGTTTTCGCCTTCACTCATTGCAGGCCTCCTTGCTAGTAGTCCAGATTGGGTCGTAGCCAGCGTTCCATCGTCGCCGGCAGCTCCCCTTTGCGTCCGGCAATACTCTCGAGCTGGTCGCGGCCGATTTTACCCACCGCAAAATAATCAGCCTCTGGGTGGGAGTAGTAAAAGCCACTCACCGCCGCCGCCGGGCTCATCGCATAGCTTTCCGAGAGCTGCACACCACAGGTATTGGCCGCATCGAGTAAGCTGAACAGGGTGGCTTTCTCGGTGTGGTCCGGGCAGGCGGGATAGCCTGGCGCTGGTCGTATGCCGCGATAACGCTCCTTGATGAGGTCCTCATTGCTCAACTGTTCATCCGAGGCGTAGCCCCAAAGCTGCGTCCTTACCATGCGATGTAAATACTCGGCGAAAGCCTCGGCCAGGCGATCTGCCAGTGACTTGAGCATGATACTGCTGTAATCGTCGTGTTCCGCCTCGAACTTTGCCGCCAACTCCTTCACCCCGTGGCCAGTCGTTACACAGAAACCACCGATATAATCCTGCGCCTTGCTGTTAGCGGGCGCTACGAAATCCGCCAGGCTCAGATTCGGTTTGCCATTGGGCTTTTCCACCTGCTGGCGCAGGTGATGCAGGGTGGCGATTACCTCGCTGCGCGATTCGTCGGCGAACACGGTGATGTCGTCCGCACCCGAGCGAGCCGCGGGCCAGAATCCGATCGTCGCGCTGGCCTTGAGCAGTTTTTCGTCGATGATGCGCTGCAACATGGCCTGCGCATCCCGGAACAGTTCAGTGGCCTGCGCCCCAACAACAGCGTCTTCCAAAATGGCGGGGTACTTGCCAGCCAGTTCCCAGGTAATAAAAAATGGCGTCCAGTCTATGGTGTCGACCAGATCCTCCAGCGGGAAATTCTCGAAGACGCGAGTACCGATGAAGGACGGGCGGGGCGGCGTATAGCTGTCCCAGTCCAGCTGCAAACCGCGCGCCACGGCTTCGTTATAGCTCAACTGCCGGCTCTTGGGTTTCCGGTTGGCTACCCGCTCGCGGACCACGTCGTACTCTTCCCGGCGGGCCTCCACAAATGCCTGCTTGGCATCACCCACCAGCTGGGTTGCCACGGCTACGCTGCGGGATGCGTCCGGCACATAGACCACCGCGTCGCGGCGGTAGTGCGGATCGATCTTCACTGCGGTGTGAGCCTTGGATGTAGTGGCGCCGCCAATCATCAGCGGCAGGCTGAACTCCTGTCTTTCCATTTCACTGGCAACATGCACCATTTCATCCAGTGATGGCGTAATCAGCCCGCTAAGACCGATAATGTCGACTCTTTCTTCGCGCGCCACCCGCAATATCTCCTCGCAGGAAACCATCACCCCCAGGTCGATAACCTCGAAATTGTTGCACTGCAGCACCACGCCCACGATGTTCTTGCCGATATCGTGAACGTCTCCTTTAACGGTGGCCAGGAGGATCTTGCCGTTGGTATTGTTGCCATCGGTTTTTTCCTCCTCGATAAATGGCTGAAGATAGGCCACCGCCTGCTTCATCACGCGCGCGCTCTTGACCACCTGCGGCAGAAACATCTTGCCCTGGCCAAACAGGTCGCCCACCACGTTCATACCATCCATGAGAGGGCCTTCAATCACTTCTATAGGCCGGTCAAACAGCTGCCTGGCCTCTTCGGCGTCCTCCACGACCCATGTGTTGATGCCTTTTACAAGTGCGTGTTCAAGACGTTTGCTCACCGGCTGCTGCCGCCAGCTCAGGTCTTCCACCCGCGCCTCGCCCGCACCGCTGGAGCGATAGCGCTCGGCCAGTTCCAACAAGCGCTCTGTGCCATCTCCACGCCGGTTGAGGATGACGTCCTCGACACACTCACGCAGGTCCGCAGGAAGTTCGTCGTAGACAGCGAGTTGGCCCGCATTGACGATGCCCATATCCATGCCGGCGCGAATCGCGTGATAAAGGAACACCGAGTGAATCGCCTCGCGCACCGCGTCGTTGCCGCGAAAGGAGAAAGACACGTTCGATACGCCGCCGGACACCCGTGCCCCCGGCAATTCGGCTTTGATGTAGCGGGTGGCTTCGATGAACTCGACTGCGTAGTTGTTATGCTCGTCTATGCCCGTTGCGATCGCAAAAATATTGGGGTCAAAGATGATGTCATTCGGGTTGAAGTCCAGCTCGTTCACCAGCAGATCGTAGCACCGCTTGCAGATATCCTTGCGACGTTGCAGGTTGTCGGCTTGCCCATTTTCATCGAAGGCCATGACTACAACGGCGGCCCCGTAACGCTGGCACAGGCGAGCCTGGGCGAGAAACTCCGCCTCGCCGGATTTCAGGCTGATCGAGTTCACAACGGCCTTGCCCTGGATACACTTCAGCCCGGCCTCGATAATGTCCCATTTGGACGAGTCGACCATAATCGGCACCCGGCAAATGTCAGGTTCAGACGCTATCAGGTTGAGAAAGGTAACCATCGCGGACTTGGCATCAAGCATGCCCTCATCCATGTTTATGTCGATGATCTGGGCGCCGTCCTCCACCTGGGTGCGAGCAACATCGAGGGCGGCCTCGAAGTTATCGTCAAGAATCAGCCGTTTGAAACGGGCAGAACCGGTCACGTTGCAGCGCTCACCGACATTCACGAACAGGCTGTCCGCGCTTATGTTGAAAGGCTCAAGCCCGCTGAGCCTGCAGGCGGGGCGACGCCGCGGCAGTTTCCTGGGCGGCACGTCGCGGACCGCGTCGGCGATCGCCTGGATATGGGCAGGGGTGGTGCCGCAGCAGCCACCGGCAAGGTTCAGGAAGCCGCGCTCGGCAAAACCGCGAAAATCCTCGTACATGATTGCAGGGGTTTCATCAAATTCGCCAAATGCGTTGGGCAGCCCCGCGTTGAGGTGCGCGCTGAAATAGCAATCTGCCACGTTCGACAGCTCTTCGATGAAGGGGCGTATCTCCTTGTAGCGCCGGCCGCAATTGCTGCCCACGATGAGGGGGCGGGCGTGCGCCACCGCGTTCCAGAAGGCCTCGGGGTTCTGTCCTGACAGGACCCGACCGCTAATATCAGGAAAGGTGACCGAAATCATGATGGGCCATTCCCGTCCCAACTCGTCAAACACCTCCTTTACCGCAAAAATGGCGGCCTTGGCGTTCAGGGTGTCGAAGATGGTTTCAATCATCAGGAAATCGACACCGCCCTCCAGCAGCGCCCGCGTCGCGACAGCGTAGTCCTGGCGCAACTGGTCGAAGGTCACGCTGCGCGCTCCCGGATTATTCACATCCGGCGAGATCGAGGCAGTCTTTGGGGTCGGTCCCAGGACGCCGGCCACAAAGCGCGGTCGCCCGGGGGTCAGGGCGGTCATTTCATCCGCCACCGCGCGCGCGATGCGGGCGGACGCCAGATTCATTTCCGCTGACAATGCACCCAGTTTGTAATCATCCTGGGCGATGGCCGTGCTGTTGAAGGTGTTGGTCTCGATAATATCGGCACCGGCCTCAAGATAGCGCTTGTGGATGCTGGCGATGACCTCGGGGCGGGTGAGTGAGAGCAGGTCGTTATTGCCTTTCAGGTCCGAGGGGTGGTCGACAAAGCGGTCCCCGCGGTAATCCGCTTCCACCAGCTTCTCGCCCTGGATCATCGTCCCCATGGCACCATCCAGTACCAGGATACGTGTTTCCAGGGCCTGCTCCAGGGGTGAGCGGTTATGCGGGTCGTTCGCCATGACAAATCTCTCGGTATCGCCGGAGCAGAGAGCTGCTCCCGGTAAAAAAGCCAGCTAGTCTAGCAGATTGGAATCATGCCAGCAGGTGGTGCTCGCGTTTTTGTGAACAAGTTTGGTAGAATACCTGAGTAATTTAGTCGGGATGGAACAATCGATGATCACCATTACTGAATCGGCCCAGGAATACCTGGCAGAACTTCTGGCAAAACAGGAAGATGCGCTGGGTGTCAGGGTCTTTATCAACCAGCCTGGTACCTCCAGGGCCGAGACCTGTATCGCCTACTGCCGCGAGGGCGACCTGCAGGATGGCGACGAGGAGCGTGAATTTGCCGGCTTCAAGGCCTGGTTCGACGCCCGCAGCCTGCCATACCTGGAAGATGCGCTGGTGGATTACTCCAAGGACCGCATGGGCGGGCAACTTACCATCAAGGCCCCGAACGCCAAGATGCCCCGGGTCGATGCAGACAGCTCCATGGAGGACCGCATCAACTACGTTCTTTACAACGAAATAAACCCATCCCTCGCGGCTCACGGCGGCGAAGTCAGCCTGGTCGAGGTCACGGACGATTTGTACGCGATTTTGCGATTCGGTGGCGGCTGCCAGGGCTGTAGCGCCGTCGATATGACGCTCAAGAGTGGCGTCGAAAAGACCCTGCTGGAGCAGTTACCGCAGTTGCAGGGCGTGCGCGACACGACAGATCACAGCGACCGATCACAGGCGTATTATTGAACCCGGCTCAGCCGTGACCTCGAAGGCCTGAGGGGCGCCCCCGCTCACCGCCTGCTCACGCCATGCGCGTGGGCAGGATATCTTTTATCCTGTCACGCATGGCCCGCAGGCACTGCTCCGTTGTCTCCCAGCCGATGCAGCCGTCGGTGACAGATACGCCATAGGCCAGCTCCTCGAGGTTATCGGGGATGGACTGGTTGCCGGCGTTGATGTGGCTTTCGATCATCAGGCCGACTATGGACTTGTTACCTTCCAGTATCTGGTTCGCCACGTTTTCCACTACCAATGGCTGCAACTCGGGCTGCTTGTTGCTGTTGGCGTGGCTGCAATCGACCATGATATTAGCGGGCACGCCGGCTTTCTCCAGCGCCTGCTCGCACAGGCGGATATGTACCGAATCGTAATTGGGTCCCCCGCTGCCGCCACGCAGCACAATATGGCCGTAGCGGTTGCCGCGGGTGGTGAATACCGCCACCTGCCCCTCGCTGTTGATGCCCAGGAAGCGGTGCGGCTTGGCCACCGAGTTGAGCGCGTTGGTCGCCACGGTGAGACCGCCGTCCGTACCGTTCTTGAAGCCGACCGGTGAAGACAGCCCGCTCGCCATCTCCCGGTGGGTCTGGGATTCGGTGGTGCGGGCACCAATTGCGCTCCAGCTGATCAGGTCCTGCAGGTATTGCGGCGTAATAGGGTCCAGCGCCTCGGTGGAGGTGGGCAGGCCCAGTTCCAGTATGTCCAGCAGCAGTTGCCGCCCGATATGCAGCCCTTCCTCGATCTTGAACGAGTCGTCCATATGGGGGTCGTTGATCAGGCCTTTCCAGCCAACAGTCGTGCGCGGTTTCTCAAAATAGACGCGCATGACGATGTACAGGGTATCGGAAAGCTCATCCGCCAGCGCCTTCAGGCGCCGCGCATAATCCATGGCCACCACCGGATCGTGAATGGAACAGGGGCCGACGACCACGAAAAAACGGTGGTCCTTGCGATCCAGGATATCCTGTATGACAGCGCGACTGCCCGTCACCATATCGTGAGCCGGATTAGACATGGGCAGTGCGCGTTTCAGCTGCTCCGGCGTGACCAGCACGGCCTGCGAATCAACGTTAATATTGTGTACTTCGATATTGCTCATCGGTTGTTACCTGATACAGTCATTTGGATTGCCCCTCCAATAGCGGGGCGAATTCTATAGCACCGGGGCTGTATTGGGTAGGCGGGGCTCTCCGGCGGTTCCGGACGTTGTTGTTCAAGGCACTCTCGAGACTTCCTTGAATCTGGCTTTAAAGCCGCCCTGAACTCCCGGTTTTGACGCCGCTTCGGGCGCGCCGTTTGGCGCCGATAGTAGTGACACCGTACGAACACGACACAAGGAGCAGTTTTTGCCGCGCAGTCTCTATGACATAACACCGCTGGTCCCGCTGGTCGAGGCGGGATATGTCCTGCTCACGCCCAATCTACGCCTGGCCAGACGCATCAAGTCGGAATGGGATGCGCGCCGGATTGCCAGTGGAGCCACCGCGTGGGAGCCGATTCCGGTGCAACCCCTGGAGAGCTGGCTGGCGCAACAATGGCAGCGGGCTGTCGCCCTGGGGCTAGTCGCGCCGCTGGTGCCCATTAACAGCGCCCTGGCTGGCGAGATTTGGCAGCAGGTGGTAGCGCAGGAGGAGAGCGAATCGAACCAGTACCACCTGCTGCGCCCGGCTGCGGCCGCAGAACTGGCAGCCCAGGCCCGGGAGACGCTGTTGCGTTGGCAGGTGGATACGAGCAGACAGAACCTGCGTCAGGAATTTACCCTGGACAGGGATTGCGGCACTTTTCTGCGCTGGCTTGACCTCTTCGAACAGCGCCTGGCGGCGGCGGGGCAGGGAACAGCGCTCGACTGTGTTCGCGCGCTGCAAAGCTGCGCCCCACAGATGCCGCGCTCCCGCGTTGCACTCGTCGAGTTCGACGATATTCCGCCGCTGTACCAGGCCGTGGTCACGGCTCTGTCTGATCAATCGCAAGTCATTGAACCGGCAGGAGAACCCGGTGAGCGATATCTCTACGCTTTCCCTGACAAGCGCGCGGAGTTGCAGGCCGTGGCGCGCTGGGCAGCCACCACCAGCCGGGAGAATCCGGCCAGCTCGGTTGGCATAGTCCTGAGTGATATGGCTGCGGAGCGGGTTGCGCTGGAACACCTTTTGCGGAGGGAATTCGATTGTCTGGGTGAGAACTACACCAGCCTGCCTGTCAATTTTTCTACCGGTATATCCCTGGACAGGGCGCCGGTAGTGCGCGATGCCCTTGCAGCGCTGGCCCTGGCGGGACCCCGCACCACGGTGGCTGCCGTAACCGCGCTGCTGCAGTCCCGCTTTCTGAATCTGCCCGATGCGCTCACCGCCTTGGCCGGCCGTTTCCAGACGCGCCTGTTCGACGCCGGCAGGGAGGAGTTGAACACAGCCGACCTGCGTCACCTGGCCAGCGAGGTCCGGCATGGCGAGAGCAAGGGCCTGCTGCTGGGGCAGTATCTGCTCGCCATTTCAGGCATGCGGGAGTTACGCCAAAGCGCGCTGCCCTCTGCCTGGGTTGAACGCTTCTGCGAAGTACTCGGCGTTTGGGGCTGGCCCGGCCCCGGCCCACTCGACTCGCTGGAATTCCAGCAGGTTGAGTTGTGGTATCGCACCCTGGATGAGTTCAGGGGCTACGACGCGGTATGCAATCCCCTGTCGTTCAGCCAGGCCCTGCAGTTGTTTCGCAGCAGTTGCGCTCGCCAGATGTCACAACCCAGGACCGCCGATGCCAAAGTGCAGGTGCTGGGCCCATTGGAGGCGGCGGGGCTGGCATTTGATCACCTGTGGGTGTGTGGTATGCAGGCCACTCGCTGGCCGGCGCCGGCGAGACCCAACCCCTTTATTCCCCAGGGGCTGCAAAGGCGCCTGCAGATGCCGCACGCCACCGCGCAGCGCGAGTGGATGTTCGCGCAGGGCTTGCTCAGGCAATACGAGCGCTCAACGCCGATGCTGCACGCCAGCTATTGTCGACAGATGGATGATGCCCCGGAAATGCCCAGCGCCTTGCTGGAAGGGTTCACTCCCGCCGAGCCACCTGTCGCGGTGGGAATTGATCCGGACTGGCTCCGGCTCTGGCAGCAACGCCAGCCGCTGCTGCTCGACGATAGCAGTGCTCCGCCGCCCGGCGCCGCGGAGTTGGAGGCCATCAGTGGTGGCAGTGGACTGCTGGAAGACCAGTCCCAGTGTCCTTTCAGGGCCTTTGCCCGGCGCCGTTTGGGGGTCGAGCCATTGCCTGATTTCACTATCGGTTTGTCCGCGAGCGAGCGCGGATCCCTGTTACACGACGCCCTCAAGATATTGTGGGGAGAGATTCGGGATCAGGCCAGCCTGCTGGCGCTGGGCGATAGCGCCGAGGCGGAGGTGATTGCAGGCGCTGTGCGCGGCGCTATCGAGATAATCCCTGGCGCTCGCAGGCAGCTGCTGGGCAGGGCTTACTGGCAATTGGAAAGCAGGCGCCTCGACCGCCTGTTGCGCGAGTGGCTGGCGGTGGAGCGCCAGCGCGGCGAGTTCGTCGTCAGCGAGCGCGAATCGGATATTTCCCTGCGTATGGGCGCACTGCAACTGCGCCTGCGAGTGGATCGAATCGACCGACTGCCCGATGGGTCCCTGATGGTCATCGATTACAAGTCGGGGGTCAGCAGGGTCCAGGACTGGCTGGGCGAACGCCCGGCCAAACCCCAGTTACTGCTCTATGGCAGCGCTGCCGCAGAGCCGCCAGCAGCCCTTGCCTTCGCGCAGGTGCGCCACCGCGACAGCAAGTTTGTGGGCCTGGGCCGCACCGAGGCTGCGCCGGGGGTTGGCACCGATATCGGCAAAGCCGTAAAGGGGCGCATGGACGCCACTGACTGGGAGTCCCTGAATGAACACTGGCGCCGGAACCTCCAGCGACTGGCATTGGAGTTTGTCTCGGGGCAGGCCCGGGTTGATCCGCTGACACCGGCGAGTTGCACATGGTGCGGACTGCAGGCGCTGTGCAGGGTCGGGATAGACGGCATGAATAGTCCGCAGGAAACCGCGGAGATTGCGGACGGCGACGAGGAGTATGCGTCATGAGCGTCATTGATGCGACCCAGCGCGCCCGGGCGATAGATCCGCTGGCGAGTTTTTGCGTCAGTGCGCCGGCGGGGTCCGGCAAGACCGAGTTGCTCATCCAGCGTTACCTGCAGCTGCTGTCTCGTGTGGAGCGCCCCGAGCAGGTACTCGCGATTACCTTCACGCGCAAGGCGGCCGCGGAGATGCGGGGCAGGGTAGTGGAAGCGCTGCAGGCCGCCCGCGACGGTGAGCCCTGCACTACTGATCACGAGCGGGTGACCAGGAACCTTGCCGAACAGGCACTGGTCGCCGACCAACGCGGTAACTGGCACCTGGTGCGGGATATTTCCCGCCTCAATATCAAGACCATCGACAGCTTTTGCGGCGGCCTTACCCGGCAGATGCCCGTACTCAGTGATTTTGGGGGGCAGGCCAGCGTGGTTGACGATGCGGTCGAGCTGTATGCCCGCGCCGTGGTCGAGCTGTTCACGCAGTTGGACAGCGCTCACCCGGTGGCCGAGGATATCGGCGCCCTGTTGCTGCATTTCGACAATAACTGGGAGCGCTTGCAAAGCCTGCTGGTGGCGATGCTGGGCCGGCGCGAGCAGTGGCGTCACTATGTCGGCGTGAACCGCGATCCGGAAGCTTCGGAGGCCTACCTGGTGGCGACTGTACGGGACCTCGTGCGAGGGGAGCTCGGCACCCTCAGCGCGAGGCTCGCACCTTACCAGGCGCCGTTGCTGGAGCTCCTGCAATATGCCACCGCCAGTCTTGGTGAGTCGGTACCCTCTGCGTTTCCCGGCAGCGAGCCGGATGATGTCGCCGCCTGGCGCCGGCTGCGCGCCATGTTGCTGACCAACACCGGTGGCTGGCGCCAGCGCCTCGACAAAACCATGGGCTTCCCCGCGGGAAAGGGGGCAGCTGCGGAGCGCAAGGACCAACTCAAGGAACTACTGGCTGAACTGCGGGAACTGGACGGGCTCGAGCAGCTGCTTGCGGATGTGAGCGTGTTGCCGGAGATCGACACCGGCAGTGAATCCTGGCAACTGCTTGTGCACCTGTCACGTGTATTGCCGCTGCTCGCCGCGCAACTGCTACTGGTGTTCCAGCAGGAGGGTGCCGTGGATCATAACCAGGTGGCGCTGTCGGCACTGCAGGCCCTCGGCGATGAGGACGCCCCTACCGAGCTCGCCCTGCGACTGGATTACCGCATCGAGCACATTCTGGTGGACGAGTTCCAGGATACCGCGATCAACCAGTACGAATTGATACATGCGCTGACACGCGGCTGGGGTTCGCACAATGCGGCCAACCCTCAGGCGCCGCGCACGGTGATGATCGTTGGCGATGGCATGCAGTCCATTTACGGTTTTCGCGGCGCCAACGTCGGCCTGTTCCTTAAAGCGAGGCTGGAGGGCTTCAACGGCGTGCCCCTGGAGCACCTGCAATTACGCGCTAATTTTCGCTCGGAAGCGGGAGTGGTGAACTGGGTCAACGACAGTTTCAGCGGCGCGTTCCCCGTTCGGGATGATATCAACCGGGGGCGGGTGAGCTACACGCCGGCTGCCGCCGTACGCCCGCAGGGGCCGGAGCCGGCGGTGGGCCTGCACGGGTTTCTTGGCGACGACGCCGTTGCCCGGGAAATCGCGTTTGTCTGCAAGCAGATCGCCGATACCTGTGCCGACCCCGGTCATACCAGCATCGCCGTACTCGGGCGCAGCCGCGGTCACCTGCAACCCGTGCTGGAAGGCTTGCAGAGACTTGGTATCGCCTACAGCGCACAGGCCATGGACAGTCTTGCCAGTTCCGCGCTGGTCATTGACCTCGTGACCCTGTGCCGGGCACTGGCAAGCGATGTCGATCGCCTGGCGTGGATGGCGTTGCTGCGGGCGCCCTGGTGCGGTCTTGACCTGGCCGACCTGTTGCACATCGGCCGCTGGGGAGAACCCCCGCGCTATACGCCTGTATGGCTGGCGCTACAGGACGCCACGCTGCGCGCATCCCTGAGCAGCGACGGCAGGCAGCGGCTTGAGGCGGTACTGGGCGTACTGGCACAGGCGAGGCGCAAGCGCGACCGCCTCGGCTTGCGCGCGTGGATAGAGCGCACCTGGCTGGACCTTGGCGGCCCGGCTATCGCCTCGGACGCCGCGGCACTGGAGGACGCCGAAAGCTTCTTCCAACTGCTGGAGCGCGCGGAGCTGGAGGGCAGGGGGCTCGACATCGAGTGGCTCGAGCGCTGCCTGGATAAACAATTCATGAACGGTGGCGAAGCCGGCGGCAAAGTGCAGATCATGACTCTCCACAAGGCCAAGGGGCTGGAATTCGACTGCGTATTTATCCCGCAATTGGCCAGGGTGGCACGCGGTGACGATCGCGAACTCCTGCTCTGGGACGAGCACAGCGACCAGAACGGTGAGCGCAGCTTCCTGTTGGCAACTGATGACCATTCCCCGGCCGGCGCGCCCACGCTCTACAACTACCTGGACAAACTGCGCAAGGAGAAGAGCCTGCAGGAGGGCACCCGCCTGCTGTACGTGGGGGCGACGCGGGCGGTACGCAAACTGGTCCTCAGTGCCAGCCTGAAACTGGATGCCGCCAACGGGGAGCCGCGGGCGCCGGCCGAGCGCAGTCTGCTTGGCCCCATCTGGCCCAGTTTTCGCGAGCAGATGATCCGGCATGAGCCGGATACGACACCGGTCACTGACAGCTCGGCAACGGCGACCAGGCGACTGCTGCGCTTGCAGATACCGGTACCGGCCGCTTCGATTCCTGTGGAAGACAGTGCTGATAACGCCGCTGGCCCCAATATTCCCGAGCGCCCCCTCAACTACCAGCAGCGGTGCGTCGGCACCGTAGTGCACATGGCGCTTGATGAGTTGTCCCGCATGGAGGAACTTCCCTGCGCTATCGGGCAGGCGCAACGCCTGCGCTGGCGCACGGAACTGGCCCGGCTGGGCCTGTTCGGCGCGGCGCTCGACGACGCCGGTGCCGCTGTCGAAAAGTCATTGCATGCCACTCTCGCAGACCGCGAAGCGGGGCGTTGGATTCTGGCCAGCACGCACACCCAGGCCCGCAGCGAATGGGCTGTCACCAGGTTGAACCCGGACACCGGGCAGGCCCAGGACATGGTGATTGACCGCACCTTCATCGACAGTGACAGCGGTGTGCGCTGGTTGATCGACTACAAGAACAGCGAACCGGAGCCGGGAGAGGCGCTGGCCAGTTTCCTTGCTCGCCAGGCTGAAGAATACCGCGAACAACTGTTGCAATACCGCCACGCGCTGCGTGAACTGGCGGATGAGCCCCTGCGCTGCGCCCTGTACTTTACCGCCCTGGGCAGGATGCACCACATCGAGGAACTCGACCTGGCGGCGCAAGAGGAGTGACTGATGCCCTATTTTAACGGCCGGTTTATCGAGCGTATCGTGGTGTTGACCGGTGCGGGCATATCCGCTGAGTCCGGCGTGCCGACTTTTCGCGATGCAGATGGTCTCTGGGAAAAGCACGACCCCATGACCATTGCCACTCCCGAAGCCTTCCAGCGCGACCCGGCGCTGGTCTACCGCTTCTACAACGCGCGCCGGTCAAAGCTGGCCGAGGTCTCTCCCAACAGCGCCCACGAGTCCCTGGCGCGACTGCAACGGGAATTCGCCGGGGATGTTTTCCTGGTCACCCAGAATGTTGACGACCTGCACGAGCGTGGCGGCAGTGGCCAGGTATGCCATATGCATGGTGAATTACTGGCTTTACTGTGCACGAAGTGCGGGCACGGCGACTATACGCATGAGGATTTTGACGCCAGCAGTCGCTGTCCCGGTTGTGGCAGCACCGGCACACTGCGCCCCGACATCGTCTGGTTTGGTGAATTTCCGTACCACATGGATGAAATTGAAGCCCGCCTGGGCGGATGCGAGCTGTTTATCGCCATCGGTACTTCGGGACAGGTCTATCCCGCCGCCGGTTTCGTACGGCTGGCCCTGGCCCGCGGTGCGACTACGGTGGAAATCAATCGCGAACTGAGTGATGTCACCGGCCTGTTCCATCACCAGCGTCGGGGATTGGCGACGGTAGAAGTCGCCGCCCTTGTCGAGGAGCTACTGGCGTATTGAGTCTTGCCACTCCCTACCCGCGCTGAGCCCGCCAGACCACGAAGCGCCGGTCGCGGGCCAGCTTCTCCACCCGCGTGAAGTGCCGCCTGAGTGTGGGTCCATAGTCCAGGTGCTGGTTGGCAACAACGTACAGATGACCGCCCGGTCGCAGGTGGCGGGCACAGTGTTCCAGCAGTCGCCGCCCGGCGTAATCATCCACCGCGTGGTTCAGGTGAAAGGGCGGGTTAAGCAGGATCAACGGCAGAGGAGGCCCGGCGTAGTCGGCCAGGCCGTCGCCGTGCCAATAGCTAAAGGCGCCACTATCGCTGGGAAACAGGGCGCTTGCATTCAGCCTCGCCGATGCCACGGCCATGGCGGATTCGTCCGCGAACACAAGCTCTTGCGCCAGCCCCATCCCGAAGGCTGCGAGTCCCAGCACGCCGTTGCCACAGGCCAGGTCAAGCAGGGTCGATACCGGCTCTATGCCGCGCAGTTGCGCCAGCAGCAGGCGGCTGCCACCGTCCAGGCGGTCCCGGCTGAAGCAATTGGGCAACGCCTGCAGTTCGGCGGCCAGCGGGTCGCAATAGTAGCGTGACAAGGTGGCGCCCGGGGCGGCCGCACGCTGATCGCGGCTGGCACTGAACAGGCGTGCCTTGCGCTGGCCGCGGTGCCGCAGGGTGGGACCGATATACTGCTCGAGGAGCTCCGCCACCCGCGGTGACAGGTGTTTGTCCATGCCCGCCGCGATTACAGTGGATCCCGGTTGCAGGCGCCGGGCGAGAATCGCCAGTTGGTATTCCAGGTAGGGCAGTTGCTTGGGGATGCGCAGGACCACCAGCGCGGGGATTGTCTGCGGCTCCGCAGTACTCCAGGTCACGGGGACATCTGGCCCCGGATTTTCTTCCAGATTGCGCCGCAACGCGTGTCGGGTCAGGGCAGAATCCGTCCACAGCGCCAGCGGTCGCAGAGCCACACTGAGGGCGCCGTGCTCATCGTTCACCACCAGCGTTTGCCGGGGAGGGACATGCAGGCGGTGTACCTCATCGAGCAGCAATAAGTCCGCGGCACACCAGGCTTGCAGTGGCTCATCCCGCCTGGCGGGATAGCGATGCAGGCGAAGCTCGCCAAAAGGTGTGTGGCAAAGACTGTCAGCAGCCACAGGGCGGTATCGGAGCGGGTCGCCTGGTCTGAGGCGAAAAACGGAGGGGTCGGGACCGGGGTATGCGTGCCGGTTCAACCACCTGCGACATGGAGTTTGAGGGTTTGGCCGGGTTTCAGGTACTGGCCCGGGTCAAGTGAGTTCCAGGCGACGAGGTCCTCAACCGAAACCTTGTATTTTCCCGCTATCTTGGAAAGAGAGTCTCCGGCGCGTACCTGGTAGCCGATTGTCGGGGGCTGTGGTTGTTCTGCGATTGCCAGGTTCGATGTCCAGTCGCTGCTGGGAATCATCAGACTGGCGCCAGCTTTGATATTGCTGCCGTTGATGTTGTTGACCCGGCGTATCAGGCCCGCATTGGTATGGAATTTTTTGGCGATGGATATCAGGTTGTCGCCGGGCCGCACCCTGTAGTTGCGCCAGCGGACTTTCTCGGCGGGGGTCAACTGCGCCAGCCCTGCCTCGAAGCGCTCGCCGGTGCCCAGTGGCACCAGCAACTCCTGTGGCCCATCCGGCGCGGTGGCCCAACGCAATTGCCCCGGGTTCAGTTCGCGCAGGGACTCAAGGCTGACATCCGCCAGTTCCGCCGCGCGCGCGAGGTCTACCTGCCCGTCAACCCGGGCCACCTCGAATACCGGTTCGTCCGCAATCGGCGGTATCTCCACGGCGTGGGATTCGGGCTCGGCAATGATCTGGGAGAGGGCGAGTACCTTGGGTATATAGCGTCGTGTTTCGCTCGGCAGGTCCAGCGACCAGTAATCGGTCGGAAGCCCTTTGTCCTCGTTATCCTTGCGCGCCCTGGCAACTCGTCCCTGGCCGGCATTGTAGGCCGCCAGCGCCAGCAACCAATCGTTGTCGAATTCCTTGTGTAACTGCTCCAGGTAATCCAGTGCGACCTCGGTAGAGTCGCGCACCGCGCGCCGTCCGTCAAACCACCAGTTCTGGTGCAAGCCCAGGTGCTCCCCTGTGCTGGGCATGATCTGCCAGAGTCCGGCGGCCTGGCCGGGCGAGTAGGCGAAGGGGTCGAGGGTGCTCTCTACCAGCGGTATCAGCGCAATCTCCATGGGCATGTTGCGTTTCTGGACCTCTTCCACAATGTAGTAGAGGTAGAGCGAGCCTCGCTCCGACACGTCCGGCAGGTAGCTGGGCTGGGCCACATACTGGTCCACCGCCAGTTGTACCTGCTTGTTGTCCACATCGTCCCAGCTCAGCTCCGAGCGGATCCGCGCCCACAGGTCTTCGGGAGGCGTTTCCTCGCTGTCGTCGTCCAGCTGGATACGGGCATCGGAGGTCCAGGGCAACTTGCGGGGCAGGGTGGGAGAGTGTGGGTAGGAACTGTGCTGTGAGAGTGATGATACCAGGGGAGTTGAGCCGGCAAGGCCCCCCGTCGACTGGCACCCCGACAGGACTATTAGGCTAGAAAGTACTATAGGTATGGCCTTTAACATCATGAAATAACTTCTTATTTTCGTTACAGGTGATGTAGGTTTTGTATAGCTCGTCCTTCGGGCCCGCAGCTGCGGAATAAATTGCTGTGGCAGAGTTTACCCAGTAGCGGGCCGGTGTCCAGTTTTTCCGGCACTTTGGGCACGTAAAAAACAGCCTTGACCTGCCCCCGCGCTGGCCACGGTTTCAATCACGGTAAAATACAGTACCATGTCGGCTCGCAGTTCCTGGCCCGCTGTGACCTGATCGGACGGCCTTCCCCGACCTGCAATGATGGGTAACAATATCGACATTCTGACTGAACTCGAATCCTGGTACGCGCGTGATAACGGGCAACAGCTGCTGTCGAGCACCCGCCAGGCGGTAGACACCATCCTGGATACCGCGTTCGGATACCACTTGCTGCAAACCGGGTCTACCCGCTGTCACCCGCTATTCGTGAGCAGCCCGATCAACCACCGCATCTATGCGGCTGAACAGGCGGGTGAGCAGATAAATCTGTTGGCGCGGGCCGATGAATTGCCGCTGGAAAGTGACAGCGTGGATGCAGTGATAGCGCACCACACCCTGGACTTCGCCGATGACCCCCACCAGGTACTGCGTGAGATCCAGCGGGTACTCACGCCCCAGGGCCAGTTATTGGTCATTGGATTTAACCCGTACAGCCTGCAGGGTATCAACAGTCAGCTGCGCGGCATCAGCCGCAACTCGCTCTGGCACTGGCATACGCCCGTAAGTGAAAATCGCCTCACCGACTGGCTGCACCTGCTCGGCTGTGAGGTACAGGACTGCATCTATCTGGCGGGAGTACCGTTGTTTGGTCGCGGCGCAATCCGGCGCTGTGTCATTCGGGTTAACGCGTGGGGTAACCGCCATAACCTGCCCATTGGGAGCGTGTACATCCTGCACGCCGTGAAACAGGTATCGGCTATCCGGCGACCGCACCGGCAGTGGCGCTGGCGCCGTGAGCGGCTGATAGGCCTGGTGCCAAAGCCGGCGCCGTCGCCCACGCCTTACCGACCGGGTCGGAGCGGGGTTGTACAGCAAATACCGGGAAGAGAGGACAGGTTTTGAAGCGGGTGGAGATTTTTACGGACGGCGCCTGTCGCGGCAACCCCGGGCCCGGGGGTTGGGGCGTACTGCTCCGCTACCAGGGCAAGGAGCGCACACTGTTCGGAGCTGAACCCCATACCACGAACAACCGTATGGAGCTGCAGGCGGCCATCGAGGGGCTAAAGGCATTGCGGGAGCCCTGCGAGGTCGCACTCACGACGGATTCGGTTTATGTCAAAAACGGCATTACCACCTGGCTGGCAAACTGGAAGCGCAAAGGTTGGAAGACCGCAGGGCGCCAGCCCGTGAAAAACGTGGATCTGTGGCAGGCCCTGGACGAGCAGAACCAGCGTCACCGGGTCGAGTGGCACTGGGTGAAAGGCCACAGTGGCCACCGCGAGAACGAGCTGGCTGACCAGCTGGCCAATCGCGGCATCGATGAACTGGCCAATGGCAAGGGGGGCTCTTGAGACAGATCGTACTGGATACGGAAACCACCGGACTGGAAGTCTCCCAGGGGCACCGCATCATTGAAATCGGGTGTGTGGAGTTGGTGAACAGGCGCCTCACCGGCAACCACTATCACCAGTATGTCAAACCCGAGCGGGAAATTGACCAGGGCGCGATCGAGGTCCACGGCATCACCAACGAATCCCTGGAGGACAAACCCCTGTTCGCGCAGATCGCCGCGGATTTCATCGAATTTATCGATGGTGCCGAGCTGATCATCCACAATGCGCCTTTCGACCTGGCCTTTCTCGACGCCGAGCTGCAGCGCCTGCCCACGCAGTATGGCGCGATAAAAGATTATTGCGGCGTCATAGATACCTTGACCATGGCTCGCGCCAAGCACCCGGGGCAGCGCAACAACCTCGATGCCCTTTGCCAGCGGTACTATGTGGACAATTCCCAGCGTGACCTGCACGGCGCCTTGCTGGATGCGGAAATACTGGCGGATGTCTACCTGGCCATGACCGGTGGCCAGACCACCTTCCAGCTGTCGGATGCCACGGCAAATTCCGGCGATGGCGGCCCGGGCAGTCAGCAGATCCGGCGACTGGGCGCCGACAGACCGCCACTACCGGTTATTCGCGCAACCGCACAGGAGCGGGCGGCGCACGAGGCGCAACTGGAAGCAATCGCCGCCAGTAGCGGCGGCAGGGTGATGTGGCGCGAACTGGCCGAGAGCGGCAAGCACTAGGCTGCTCCAGAGGCGGCAGATAGTCTGTTTCAGATAAAAACTGAGACGCAGAGCAGGCCCACCCCACCCATCACGATGGTGTAGGGCAGCGCCATGATCACCATGCGACCATAGGACAGGCGGATCAACGGCGCCAGAGCCGAGGTGAGCAAAAACAGGAATGCCGCCTGCCCGTTGGGTGTCGCAACGCTTGGCAGGTTAGTCCCCGTATTGATGGCGACCGCCAGTTGCTCAAACTCGGCGCGGCTGATGGTGCCGGCGTCGAGTGCGGCCTTGACCTCGTTGATGTACACCGTGGCCACGAACACATTGTCGCTGATCATGGACAACAGGCCATTGGCAAGAAAGAACATCGCGGGCCGAACATCCGAGCCCATTGCCAGCACCGCGTCGATCACCGGCGTGAACAGGTGTTGGTCGTGAATCACCGCTACGATCGCGAAGAACACAACCAGTAGCGCGGTAAAGGGCAGGGCCTCCTCGAAGGCGTGTCCCAACTGGTGTTCCTCCACCACGCCGTTAAATGCCGTCAGCAGGACGATAACCATCAGACCGATCAAACCCACGGCCGCGAGGTGCAATGCCAGGCCGGCCACTAGAATGACGGCAACCACCGCCTGCACAAGCAGGCGGGCATTGGAGCGATTGTTGCGATGCGTCTCCTGCTGGGCCTGGTAATCGAGCAATACTTCGCGCACGCGCTCCGGCAATTGGGCGCCGTAACCGAACTTGCCGGTGACCTCCAGCAGGTAGCAGGTCAAGAGACCGGCGAACAGCACCGGCATACTCACCGGGGCCATTACGACAAAAAACCTGGCGAAGTCCCACTCGGCGACGGTTGCGATCAACAGGTTCTGGGGCTCGCCGACCAGAGTGCATACACCACCCAGTGCCGTGCCTACCGCGCCGTGCATCAGCAGGCTGCGCAAGAAAGCCCTGAATTCTTCCAGGTCCAGGCGGTGCAGGTCGTGAACACCGTCGTCCACTGAATGATCGTGATCGTCCTGCGCCAGGTTCTTGCCCGAGGCCACCTTGTGGTAAACCGAGAAAAATCCAACGCCAACGCTGATCAGCACCGCGGTTACCGTGAGCGCATCGAGGAAAGCAGACAGGAATGCGGCGACCAGGGAAAATAACACGGACAGCAGCTTCTTCGAGCGCACACTAAGCAGTATTCGCGTGAACACAAATAACAACAGCTCTTTCATGAAGTAGATACCAGCAACCATGAACATCAGCAGCAGAATCACTTCGAAGTTGGCGGCGGTTTCATTAAAAACCATCTGCGGTGAGGTCATGCCCAGGATTACGGCCTCGATCGCCAGCAGGCCGCCGGGTTGCAGGGGGTAACAGCGCAGGGCCAGTGCCAGCGTGAAGATGAACTGCGCAATCAGCAGCCAGCCGGTGACAAACGGCCCCAACAGGTATAGTGAGACGGGGTTGATGATCAAAAAGGCGACAATGGTTTTCTTGTACCAACTCGACGAGGATCCCAGGAAGTTTTTCCAGAGGGCGTCGGCAGGGGTGTCGCTCATCGCGGCTATTCTCTTTTGGGCGTCGCGCTAGTTTACGGCATTGCGTGGTGGTTTTCGATGAATTCCCCGGCGCGCTTGCCCCTCAACGGGCGGCCGCTTACTATAGCCGGTCCTTTCAGGACTGGAACCCAGCACAGTGTTTCGACCCGATCACCTACCACCCCCGCCCGCGGACGATGAGGTCCATATCGTCTTCCAGCGTGGCGACCTGGTCAGCGACATGCGCTCCACCGATTTGTGCCTGATCGGGCGCCAGCAGATCGAAGGTCTGGGCTGGCGGATACAGCGACGCCAGTTTCTCGGTTACTGGCACGACCAGCCATGCTATGTGCTGGAAATTGACGAGTTTGAAGAGGTCGACCCGCTGCGATACCAGCGCGCCAACCTCTACCATATCCTGGGACGGGTCGACGAACAGTTGTTCGCCCTGGCCGGTCGGGGTGCGCAATTGCTGGACTGGGAGCGCGACCACCGCTTCTGCGGGCGCTGCGGCGGCCCTATGCAGATGGATACCCAGGAGCGCGCCATGCGCTGCGAACCCTGTGGCACCATAAATTATCCGCGTATTGCGCCCTGCGCGATTGTACTGGTGACTCGTGGCGAGGAGCTGTTGCTTGCCCGCAATGCCAATTTTCCCCGCCCGATGTACAGCACCCTGGCCGGGTTCATCGAGGCCGGTGAAACCGTGGAAGAGACCCTGGTGCGGGAGGTCCGTGAGGAGGTAGGTGTGGAGGTAGCCCGGCTGCGTTACTTCCAGTCCCAGTCCTGGCCTTTCCCCAACCAGCTTATGCTGGGTTTCTTCGCCGAATACGCCGGTGGTGATATAGTATGCGATCCGCGCGAAATCGCCGATGCACGCTGGTTCCACTATCGCGACCTGCCCATGATCCCGCCGTCCTCGTCTGTCGCGGGGCAGCTGATACGGCACTATATCGAGCAACTGGGCGACTCGCGCTCACCCTGAATCCTGGAGTTTACGTTTTGGAATTTATCTATGAATACGGGCTGTTTCTCGCCCAGGCGGTAACCCTTGTGGCGGCAATTCTGCTGGTGCTCGTCAGTGTGGTGGCGATCAGCCAGCGTCAGCGCTCGGAGTTGCAGGAAGGCCATATCGAGGTGAGGGACGTCAACGAGAAGTACCGGCACATCGGCCAGCACATCCAGGAGGTCGTGGTAGAGCCCGAAGAACGAAAGGCCTTTCTGAAAGCCGAAAAAAAGGCTGAAAAAGCAAAGGCGAAAGCCGCGAAGAAAAAGCGTGGGAAAGCTGCCGCCGAAGGCGAGGAACGGCGCAAGCGGCTGTACGTCCTGGATTTTGACGGCGATATGAAAGCCAGCGCCACCGACAACCTGCGAGAGGAAATCTCCGCGGTACTGCCGCAGGTGAAGGAGGGCGATGAAGTGCTGGTCAAGGTGGAAAGCCCCGGCGGCCTGGTCCACAGCTACGGACTGGCGGCCAGCCAGTTACAGCGCATTCGTGATGCCGGCGTGCCACTGACTATTGCCGTGGACAAGGTAGCCGCCAGCGGCGGCTACATGATGGCCTGCGTGGCCAATCATATCGTCGCAGCGCCTTTTGCGGTGATCGGGTCCATCGGCGTGCTGGCGCAACTGCCGAACTTTCACCGTCTGCTGAAAAAGAATGATATCGACTTTGAACTGTTCACTGCCGGCGAGTACAAGCGCACGGTGACCATGTTTGGTGAAAACACCGACAAGGGACGCGGCAAGTTCCTGCAGGAACTGGAGGAAACCCACGAGTTGTTCAAGGATTTCGTTGGTTCAAACCGTCCTGCGCTGGATGTTGCGAAAGTGGCCACCGGCGAAATCTGGTACGGCCAGAAAGCGCTTGAAGTCGGGCTGGTGGATGAGTTGCAGACCAGCGATGCTTTCGTGCAGGGGCGGCTAGCCGATTGGGATGTCTTCGAAGTGCGCTTCGTGCACAAAAAGAACTGGCAGGAAAAGCTGGGCTTTGCCGCGGAGGGCGCACTTGAAAAAGCGTTTCTCAAGATCTGGCAGAAAGGGCAGGAGCGCAACAACTACTGATCGCCCGCCATGGGCGAGCTGACCGGCCGCAGCCCGCGGCCGGTTAAATAATATAGGGCTCGATCTCGTCCAGTTTCAGGTCTTTTACCGCCTGGTGGTGCGTGAGATACACCTTCCCGCTCAAGTGTTGTAGAAAGTCTGAGTTTTGCAGGGCATCCATCACCGGGCCCTTTACCTCACTCAGGTTCAGCGTCAGCCCCTGTTCCCGCAGCCGGTGGTTTATCGCCTCCAGGGCTTCCAGGGCGCTGAGGTCGATCTCGTTGACAGCCGTGCATTGCAGAATCACGTGCTGCAACCCCTCCATTTCAGCAACGAAACCGTAGATGTAATCCTCCAGGTAGCTGGCATTGGCGAAATAGAGACTCTCGTCCACCCGCAGGGATACGAGATTTCGATGGGTGATTACATTGTGGCGATCGACGTTTCTAAAATGCTCGGTGCCCGCCACGGCACCCACCACCGCGATATGGGGCCGGGTGGTCTTGTGCAGCTGCAATCCAATCGAAGCGAGGATACCGGCGAGCACTCCCAGTTCCACGCCAAACAGCAAGGTTGCCGCGATGGTGGTGATCACCGCAGTAAAATCCGCGATGGAGTATCGCCAGGCGCGCCGGATGATGGCGATGTCTATCAGCGAACTGACGGCCACGATGATGGTAGCGGCCAGCGTAGCCTTGGGCAGGAAGTACAGCACCGGCGTAAGCAGCATCGCCGCGAGACCAATACCTATCGCGGCGAAAATACTGGCGGCGGGCGTTTCCGCGCCGGCGTCAAAGTTCACCACCGACCGCGAGAAACCGCCGGTCACCGGGAATCCTCCCGACAGTCCGGAGGCGACATTGGCGGCACCCAGGGCGATCATCTCCTGGCTGGGTTGAATGCGCTGGCGCCGCTTGGCCGCCAGGGTTTTGCCGACGGAGACAGACTCCACGAAGCCGATGATGGAGATGAGCAATGCCGGCACTGCCAGTTGCGACCACAGCTCGAGATCGAAGGAGGGCATGCCCAATTGCGGCAGGCCACGGGGAACTTCGCCAACCAACGCGACGCCCTGTTGCCCGAAATCCCAGAAGTAGCTCGCCAGGGTCGTAGCCAGTATCGCGAAAACCGGGCCGGCCTTGGCGACGATGCCGGCGCTGCGATCAGCGACTCCGCAACGGATCAGGAAAGGTCCCAGGCCCCTGCGCGCCCATAGCAGGAACGCGATGGCGGCAAGCCCCGTAGCGGTCGCCAGTGGATTGATATCCGCAAGATTGTTCCACAGCGTCGCGGACAGTTCGATAATGGTGTCGCCATGCCCTTGAATGCCCAGGATGTGACGCAACTGACTAAGCCCGATGATGATTCCGGAGGCGGTGATAAAGCCGGATACCACCGGGTGAGACAGGAAATTGGCGAGAAATCCAAAGCGCAGGAATCCCAGAACCAATAGCATCAGGCCGGAAATCGTGGCCATGGCGATAGCGGCGTTCGCGTAGTCGAGGGTTCCCGCGGTGGCTACCTCACCCACTGCGGTCGCCGTCATCAGGGACGCCACCGCCACCGGCCCCACCGAAAGCGTGCGGCTGGTGCCGAGCAGGGCGTAGGCTATAAGCGGCAGAATGCTCGCATACAGTCCCATTTCGGCCGGCAAGCCGGCGAGCATGGCGTAGGCCAGCGATTGCGGGATCAGCATGATGGTGACTATCACCGCCGCCAGCATATCGCTGGCCAGCAGGCTGCCCCGATAGCCTCGCGCCCACTCAAGGGCGGGCAGCAGACGCGCCAGTCGATTGTTCAACTGTTTCTTCGAATTTTTATTCAACAGCCTGATTCAACCTTGCGCCGTCCCTGTTTTGGCCTTGTTCGGGTCAACCATCCACTCTTTGCCCCTGAGCATCGCCTTCCAGTAGATGGGCGGCAGGATTTTTTCCTTCAGGTACCAGGCCAGCCGTGAGGGCTTCTGGCCATTAATAACCCATCGAGGAAAGCTGGGCAACAGCTTGCCGCCGTAACCGAATTCAGCGAGCACGATTTTACCGCGCTCGACAGTCAGGGGGCAGGAGCCGTAACCGTTGTAATGCGCTACACCGTTGACCAGCCCCATATCCTCGAGCAGGTTGTTGGCCACAATGGGCGCCTGCATCCGGGCCGCCGCCGCAGTTTTGGCATTGGGGGCGTTCATCGCATCCCCGAGGCCCCATACGTTGGCGTAGCGTTTGTGGCGCAAGGTGTTCTGGTCCACATCCACCCAGCCCGCAGCGTCCGCGAGCAGGCTCTGGCGCACGAAGTCCGGTGCGCACTGGGGCGGGCAGACGTGGATCATGTCGAAGTCCGTGTCCACCTGCTGTTTGCCGCCGCCGGCATCCGTGGTTTCGAACCACGCTCTTTTGGCCTCGCCATCTATCTTTACCAGGCGATGACCGAAATGCAGCCGGGCACCGTAGCGCTCGACGTATTTCATCAGCGCCGGCACATACTCCTTTACGCCGAACAGAACCTCACCTGCGTTAAAGAAATCGATCTCTATAGCTGGCAGCACACCCTTGCGTCGCCAATTGTCCGCGGACAGGTACATCGCTTTTTGCGGCGCACCCGCGCACTTGATCGGCATAGGGGGCTGGGTAAACACCGCGCGGCCGCTGCCCAGCGTGCTCACAAGTTGCCACGTATAAGGCGCCAGGTCATAGCGGTAGTTGGAGGTCACGCCATTGTGGCCCAGGCTCTCGGCCAGACCCTCTACCGCGTGCCAGTTCAGCTTGATCCCTGGCGCCACAATCAACCTGTCGTAGTAAACAGGGCGGCTATCTTCCAGGGTGACGCGGTTATTGTCGGGGTCAAAAGTACCCACCGCGGCCTTGATCCATTCGACCCCCTCCGGGATCAGCGATGCCATCGTTTTTACAGTGTCTCTCTGCTTGAAGATGCCTGCCCCCACCAGCGTCCAGCCCGGCTGGTAATAATGGACCTCGGCGGGGTCGATAATGGCTATGGATAGCGATTGCACCCGGGCCAACAGGCTGGAAGCGGCGGCGACGCCCGCAGCGCCGCCGCCCACGATAAGAATATCGAAGTGGCGGGCCCCGCCTGGCCTGACGTGCTCAACGGTTGAGGGCGGCTGCAGGGCGGCAGTGAGGTCGTACCCGAGTCCGTGAGCGGTATTGAGCAACTCCACCGGGTCTGCACCCTGGCGCCTCTGTCCCAGGGACCACAGGGTCAGTGAGCGAGTGCCCGTGCGACAATAGGCGTGTACAGGCGCGGGCAGGCGCTTGAGGGCGGCCAGGAATTGGGTGACGTCCTCATCGTTCAATTCGCTGCTGACGATAGGCAGGAAGCAAAGCTCCATGCCCGCCGCGACAGCGGCTGTCTCAATTTCCGTGACATTGGGCTGGTCGGCGGCTTCGCCGTCAGGACGGTTGCAGATCAGTGACCTGACACCACCTGCCGCCAGTGCCGCGACATCGTCAACCGCCAGTTGTCCCGACACAGAGAAATCGCTGCTGACTTTTTTTATCTCCACAGTCATGTCCGCCTACCCACGTGAAGTCAGTGAGGAAATATCGGCGCCACCGAAGGCGTTGATCGGCAACTTGAGAAATACCTTGCCGGAATCGTCGGCGGGCGGGAAATGCCCGGCGCGCATATTCACCTGCAGAGAGGGCAGAATGAGGGTAGGCATGCCCAGCGTGGCGTCGCGCGCGGTGCGCATCTCGACGAAGGCGGATTCACTGATGCCGCGGTGGACGTGGATATTGGCCTGCAATTGGGCCTCCACGGTGGTTTCGTATTCGAGCTCGCGGCCATCCTGCAGGTAATCGTGGCATACAAAAATGCGCATATCCGCCGGCAGCCCGAGAATGCGCTGGATCGATGCGTACAGAGTCCGGGCATCACCCCCCGGGAAATCCACCCTGGCGGTACCCGCATCCGGCATGAACAGGGTGTCGCCGACAAAGACGGCGTCTCCCAGGACGTATGTCATGCAGGCTGGAGTATGACCGGGCGTGTGCATCGCCAATCCCGTCATCTGCCCGATCTGGATGGAATCGCCGTCGCGCAGCAGGACATCGAACTGCGAACCATCACGGGCAAATTCCGGTTCCGCGTTGAATACCCCGGCGAAAGTCTCCTGCACGACAGAGATATTGAAGCCGATGGCAATCCTGCCGCCGAGTCGCTGCTGGATATATGGAGCCGCCGACAGGTGGTCCGCGTGCACATGGGTTTCAAGTATCCACTCCAGTTCCAGATTGTTGTCGGCAATGTAGTCGATGATCTGGTCCGCGCCGGCAAAGCTGATGGAGCCGGAGGGGTAGTCCAGGTTCATCACCGAGTCGATAATCGCGCAAGCCTTGCTGGCCGGGTCCCTGACCACGTAGGACAGGGTGTTGGTGGCCTCATCGAAGAACGTGGTGACTTTGGGTCTGGTGTCAGCGGACGGCTGTTTCTGGGTGAGCGAATTCATGTGCGTATCCTTTGGTCTGTAAGGGTATGCCTGGCGGAAAAACCGGCACTGCCACTGGCTCTTCGCAATAGCCGTGCCACATTTGGATGTACTTTATAAATATTTTACAACTTGTTGAAATATAGCAGAATATTTTGCTTGCTGGATTCCCTTGGCGAGCTGGCGCCTTGCAGGCGCGGCAGTATTCTGCCAAATTTGGCATACACCCAGTCAAAGTTGGCAGATATGGAAATACTGGCTACCGATACAGACCCCGCCATCGCCCGGATGCTGGACAGCTATGAGCATCCCGCCATTCTGGTAACGCCTGACTACGAGATCCTGGCGAGCAATGATCTTTACCGCGATGCCTTCGGCGCTATCGAGCGAGCCCACGGCCCGGCCCGCTGCTACCGGGTATCCCACAATTATGATCAGCCCTGCGACCAGGTAGGCGAGGACTGTCCGCTGGCGGCCGCCACAGCCTCGGGCCGCCGGGAACGTGTGCTGCATATTCACCAGACGCCCCGCGGGGAAGAACATGTAGACGTGGAAGTGCTACCCGTCCTGGATGAAGGGGGCAAACTGCAGTATTTCGTCGAACTGCTTAGGCCCCTGGCTATCGCGGGTGCAGGCTCCGGCGAACAAGCCATGGTCGGTGCCAGCCCGGCCTTTAATCACATGCTTGGCCTGATCTCGCGGGTCGGACCCAGCAATGCCGCGGTATTACTGCTCGGCGAGTCCGGCACCGGCAAGGAACTCGCCGCCAGGGCCTTGCACCAGGCCAGCCTGCGCTCGGCCGGGTCATTGGTGACCCTGGAGTGCGCCGGCCTCAGTGAGACCTTGTTTGAAAGCGAACTGTTCGGTCACGTCAAGGGGGCCTTTACCGGCGCCAACTATACGCGCCAGGGTCTGGCAGAAGCCGCCGACGGCGGGACCCTGTTTCTCGATGAGATCGGCGATGTTCCCTACGCACTGCAGGTCAAGCTGTTGCGGCTGATCGAAACCGGCACTACCGCCCGGTGGGCAGTACGCAGGTCAGGAAGTCGGACTTTCGCCTCGTGTGCGCAACCCACAGGAACCTCGAGCAAATGGTGGAGGAGGGGGCTTTCAGGCAGGACCTTTACTACCGGATCAACGTGTTTCCCATACGGCTGCCATCCCTGGCGGAACGCACCGAGGATATGCCGTTGCTCGCTCGCGCCATTCTGAGGGACAACAAGGAGCAGCAGAGCAAGACTTTTCACCTCACGGAGTCGGCGCTGGCGGTGCTGAAAGCGCATCGCTACCGCGGCAATATCCGCGAGTTACGCAATATTCTGAGCCGGGCTATGGTGCTGGCTAACACCAATGTGATCGACCAGGCGGTGATCAGGCAATCTCTGGGTGGGGAGAAAGTCGCCCCGGTGCGACAGAACCTGAGTCTGAAGGACGTGGAACTGCGCTACCTGCAGCAGCTGATGGAAACACACAAGGGTGACCGGGAGATAGTCGCGGGTATAGCGGGAATCAGTGTGCGCTCCCTCTACCGCAAACTGCAGCAAAGCGACGAGCCAGATCCCCGGGATTAGCGATTGAGCGCGGACCTTCCCGGCGCAGGATATTGCCAGCTCGCCTGACGTGAGTGCCAGACATGATTGTACCCATTGCTTTTCGCCGCCATACTTGCGCCCTTGTGGAATCACTCAGGAAAACCCCAGGGAGAGTTCAAACTTGTTGCGTTCAGTCCTATCACTTTTTGTTGCCCTGCTACTGGCCGCTTGTAGCAGCGAGAAAAACGAGGCCACCCGTATCCTGGAGGAAAGCCTCATCAATCCCAGGGACCTCGAGTTCAGGGACCTCGAGACCTATCCTGGCGGTGTGGTCTGTGGTGAATTCAGTGCCTACACGCCGGCCACTCGCATGAAGACCGACTTCGCGCCGTTCATGACTGTTCGCCAGAAACTCTATAACCCCGCCAGGAAAAAGGACCTGGCGTTTTACTGCACTGAGAACTCCGCACAGGTTTTGCTGGAGACTACCGGGATAGGGCCGTATGACGCAAATAACACCGAACTGGCCCAGATCACCGCGGATTTGGATGCGCTGGATATCGCCCTCGAAGCCTATTACATCGATCACTATTTCTATCCCACTGCTGAACAGGGCCTGGGGGCACTGGTAGCGCGACCGGAAGAACTCGATGCCACACAGCCCTATCCCGAGGGTGGCTATATAGAGTCGGTTCCTTCTGACCCCTGGGGTCGCAGCTACCTTTACGAGGAAGAGCAGTGGGGTCGAACCAAAGGCAACTTTACGGTTACGACACTGGGCGCCGATGGCGTGGCCGGAGGCGGCGGTAAAGATGCGGATATCAGCACCTTGCTGCTGCCATACCTGCGACACCTGGCCGTGGTACTCGAAAAGGACTGAGTGCTGAGCGCATTGATACAGCAACTGCTCGCGGCCCAGGCCAGGGAGCACCCCGATCAGGTAGCGCTGATCTGGCAGGGGGAGGAGACGACCTACGCTGCCTTGCACACTCGCGTTCTCGCCCTGGCCTCCCGCCTGGCAGGCAGCGGGAGAGTGGGGGAGCGGGTGGGGATACTGGCATGGAACTGCCCTGAATTTGTCGATTTCATCTACGCGGTACCCGCCTGCGGCCAAATACTGGTGCCGCTCAACGCCAGACTGGCCCCGGCGGAACTGCTCTACCAGTTGCAAGCGGCAGGGGTAAGCACCCTGTTCGGAGATTCGCAGTTACTGCAAGCCTTGCAGCAGGCTTTACTACAGACACGGGGGGCTGGCCACGAGGTAACTGTTATCGACCTGCAGGTCGACTACGAATCCTGGCTGTCAGGCGGACCAGTGGCGCCACTGCCGGATACGCAGGCCACCGATCCTGTGTGGATTCTTTACACCTCCGGCTCTACCGGGCGCCCGAAGGGCGCGATACTGACTCACGACTCTTTCATGGCGGGCCTGGAGTCCGCGGCAATCGGCCGGCCGGTGCTGCCGGGAGACCGCTACCTTTATCCTTTCCCGCTGTTTCACGTGGCGGCGCACAACGTGCTTCTGCAGCACCAGTACGGCGCAGCAGTAATATTGACCCGCTCCTTTGATGCGGCCGCTACCCTGAAGGCCTGCCGCGAAATGGGGGTAACAACCCTGTCGCTGGCCCCGACCATGATTGCCATGCTGCTTGATCATCCCGAATTCAGCCCGGACGACCTGCGTGCGGTACGCACCATTGGCTACGGCGCTTCCGCGATGCCTGAAACCCTGCTGCAACGGTTGCTGGCGGAGACGGAGATCGGCCTGTGCCAGAGCTATGGCATGACCGAGTTGTCCGGTAGCGCCGCGTTTTTGACGGTGGATGATCACCGCCTGGCGGCGGACGCAAGGCCCGAACTCCTGCAGTCCGTTGGCAGGCCGCTACCCACGGTGGAAATCCGCCTGGTCAATGAACAAGGGCAGGGCTGCGCCACTGGGCAGTGCGGCGAAATCCTGGTCAAGGCCCGCCAGTGCATGCGCGGCTACTGGAACCAGCCGGAAGCGACTGCGCAGGCGATTGTTAATGGCTGGCTGCACACGGGAGATATCGGCCGCTTCGACGCCAATGGCTATCTGTACATCGTCGATCGCAAGAAAGACATGATCGTCAGCGGCGGTGAAAACGTGGCTTCGCGAGAAGTCGAGGAAGTCATCCGGCGCCACAAGGCGATAAAGGACTGCGCGGTGATCGGCCTGCCGGACGCCAGGTGGGGCGAAGCCGTGTGTGGCGTGGTGAAAGTGGCCTGCGCTGTAACTGACAGGGAACTGACGGCACATTGCCGACAAAGCCTGGCGTCCTATAAAACGCCCAAGCGATGGCTGCGCGTGGAGAACCTGCCTCTCAACGCCGCCGGTAAGGTCGACAAGCCTGCCCTGCGGAGTACTTTCAGCGAACCCGATGCCGGGCAGGTTCCCGCATAACAAGCGCATACGTCGGCACCAGCATGGCTATCCGGAATAGTCCGCCACCTCTGCGCGGCCCATCCTGCTCTGTTCTGACCAGCGCGTTTATCCTACCTGTAACGCGGCAACCTCAGGGTAGTTCAGGTGCCACCGCTCGATCAGTTTACTCTGGTCGATGTCACTGGGGTGAAACCCCGGGCGCAGGTATTTGCTGAACTCCGGGGCCGCCCAGCGCCTGAACCCGCGCTCGCCCCACATAAAGGCCCAGGCCTCCCGAATGTCCTTCAGCGAGGGTAACTTGCGGTCACACCACAGCAGCATGAGCTGAGAGATGGCCATCTGTATCCAGAACATCCGGAATATGAACCGGGCAACCGCTATGCGTTGCTTTTCGTTACCGACGGCTGTTTTGTAAACATCGAAAGCGACGGCCTTATGTTCTATCTCCTCCATGGCGTGCCAGATCAGCATTTCCCTCAGGGGAGACTGGCGGTTGTCGTCGTCACCGGGTTCCGGGTTCTCCAGGGTCCACTGTGCGAGGGTAGCGGTAATATGTTCAAGCGCCGCTGTCACTGCCAATTGCTGTGACGGATTCAATTTCCGGCGCCCCGTGTCCAGGCGACCCTTGAGGCGTCTTTGCACCTTGTCCATCGCCATACCCAAAACCTGCGCACGATCGTTAAAGTCCTCATGTATTCGGGCATGATGTGCTTCCTGGCCGATAAAGCCACGTATCTGCTCGAGCAGCACCGGGTCCTTGATGTCCTTCTGGTAATGGCGCACTGAATCGATAAAGAAGCGCTCGCCGTCGGGAAAGGAGGCGGAGAGGGCGTACATCAGGGTGCTGAGAATAGGGTTGCCACGGAAGAAGTACTTTTCCCTGAGCTGGCTCATGTCGAACGCCATTCTACGGGGTTTGATAGTTCCCACATTGCCGATGCCTGTCTGCACTGCTGTCATTGTACGCACCTCTTGGTAACAGCTATTTGCTAACCGTGACTCGACCGGATCAAACCACGAGATTGAAAAAGGGTCAATGAATCAGGTTCTGCGTGCAAAAGTCCGATGCATGGACCCAAGGTGTAAACTCCTGTCACACCATGCAAAAGGTTGCACCCTGGCAAAGTCAATCATATATTTAACATAATATTATTATTACTGCGTGTCCGGTGGTGACGGGCAGGGGGCGTTATCAGTAATGAAGACGTTACGACGTGGTCGGAAGCGCCGCTCGAACTCAACGTGATCTGCCTGTGAGGCCGTCTTTTATTGCCACGCAATAGAGTCCGCGCTGGAAGCGGATATCTCCATGTTGAATCGCAGTGGTAGCCGAATTGCTGAGCCAGGTCGAAATCGGTGCCCGGGATAAGTAAACCGGGGGCGGAGAAGATTGGCATTCTCCAGGAGAGCTATCCTCATTTTGGACAGCCAAACCCAACAGATCGCCAGTCTCTACGATTCTCAGGTCGCCACCGGCTTACGGATCGCCCATATCTGAGAAAACCCCGCGGAGAGTGGCCTGGAATTTGTTTTGGCGGTCCATACCCAACGAAACGCGCCATATCCAATCGTGCAGTATTTGAGTGTGCAGACCTGTAGAACTCCTGGCGCCAGTATCCCGGCCACCAACCGCTAGCCAGGCGCGGAGAGTGCCCTGGAATCCATTTCAGCGACCCAAATCCCACGCAAACCCCTTAAAACACGCTATATCTGCACCTGGGGAATCTTATCCACATGTGCGCATAATTGGTAGGTTATGGTAAGGGCCGATCAGGCTGCCCAAGCTTGCGGTACTGTGCCGCAGGCACAGCGCCGAAAGCGCCGGCAGGCGGGCGGTAGTGGGCTTGCCCACCGCCGCTGCTCGATCTGGAAACGTAACTGGTGAGTGAGAGCCCAGGTTCCCTGGGCTTTCACGAGGCAGTCGATAGTAGATTGGGCCTCTCCAATCCAATTATGATTATTCTTCGCGGAGACCTAAGTGCCTGAAGCCGCCATACACACTCACATCGTTTATAGCCAGACAAATCAGCTAAAAACTGGACAATTTCCGGCTTTTCTCTGAAACCATAGCTTTCTTGTAGTACCGTGACGGAATCAAGGAGTTTTTGTCGTTAAGACCACAGGGGAAATATGAAATACAGATTGTAGATAAAGAAAAACGCAACCCAAAGCTTGCGCCAAAGGTTGCGTTCTAGAGTGGCTCGCGGACGGTGATCTGAACTCCGCCAAGAAGTAATCAGATCATTTTAGCGAGGCCTGAAATTACACTAGCATCTCCTTTGCTATGTGACAAGCGCTATGCTGTTGCTTGTCGAGGCCTTCTGCTGCCGTCCAAAAAGCCAATCCCAGCTATGCAAGTTTGCGAGGTTTTGGCCATGACAAGTGGTATTGATACAGGAATTTTGGGCTTGGGTTACGCGTCTCTCACAGTAGGCTATGCCTGCTGCTTTTACAAAAGCATCCGTGAATCACCGCATGAATTGTTGAATTATCATTGGCGGTACTTTCCCCTACTAATTGGGCATGTGCTCTTGGCGAGTCAATACTTAATTACTTAAGCCCTGGACATGCCATGCTACCGGCTGGGGCTTGTCGTCCCTCTAGGTAATAACACGAAATCTTTTTCTCTCCCGGAGGGGGCCAACACCCCTCCAGCCCGCACCCCTGCTGGGTTTCGGGCCGAAAGATACGCTCTTCAAAACGTCATCCATAAACCGTTCGTCCATCCCCGCAGCCGAACCTAGACAGAGTCCTCTGAACGGCCCCTCATGGGTAGAACATCCTTAACACCGCTGCCGCCTCTCCCAACATTAATCAGCAACTTGTGCTCGTCCAGCATCGTTTTGAGGCCATTGGCGATACAAAACTTGTCCATGATTCTAATGATGGTTTCCTGATCGTCTTCCGGCAGACCTGAAACCCGCTCAAACTGCTCTTTGAGTATCGCATTCAGCCCTGACTTCTCATTATCCATCAGCAGGCGCCCCGCAGAGCACTCCAGAGCGCCCATCAGTTTGTAGAGGGTCGAGAGGGTAGGGTCGGCCTTATTGCGCTCCAGCTTCGATATCTGGCCCAGGCCAACCCCCGAGTTATTGGATAGCTCGCCCTGAGTTAGTCCTTTATCCAACCTTAAGCGCCTTAAGTTCTCTCCGAGGCTCATTATTAACGATCTCCTATAGGTCTATAGGGTCAATATAACCCCATGACACGCCTTCTTGGGCTTGTATGGTTCTATAAGATCAATTAGATTGCACCTATAGGTGTATTGACAGGTTTTAGTTTGGGTTCCTGTTACACCCAAACTAACTCCGGAGTTCCGGACAATCTGGTCATTAATTGATCAACAAGGGCAGGGTGGTTGACCCCGAAAATGGGCTGGTTTATCGACAAGTTGGTCATGCATCAGGAATACCCTGAGGCCAACCTGCCTGTCGTCGGCAAGCATGGGGTCATCCGGCACGATATCGCCACCAATGAGCTAGTCAGTCGCACCGTCAGCAGCCTGCAATACGAGGGCTCGCACAGCTCAACACTCCAGATACGATGCACTGGCAGTTCGATTACCGTTGCCGGCAACCCCTCGCGGCTTAACCGCTCGGACAACCTCTGGGGCTACACGACCATTGAGCAGTGCGCCCAGGTCTATAACCAGATACTGGCAGAGTACGGGCTGCCACCGTTCAAGCGATGTACCGGCAAATGGTATCGGCAGTCCCGGGATGGCACAAAGGCCCGGGTGATTACTGACGGTGCATTTATCCGACATATCGACTGGACTCGAAATCACACCGTGGGGCAGGGCAAGGAACACTCGTTTCTGCGCGGCGCCTCCACACTCACTATTGGCCGCGGTCTCGAACCGCGTCTGTATCCGAATGGCGCCACCGTAGACTGGGGTAGCCATAAACTGAAAGTTAAAGGGGAGGGCTCAACTTACCGATACGACAAGATTTATATCAAGGCAGAGGATTTAAAAACCCATCGCGCTAAACGACTCAAGCATGCAACCCACGAAGAAAAAACCTATTACGACCGGCTCATAGAATACTGTCAGGACTGCGGAATTGTTCGAGAAGAGCAGAGCAAAAAGGCTCCCTTCCTTAAAAAACACAGCACTTTGGCATTTTACGGTCTTACTACTGAATCAGACTTCGCACCTTATTTGACTGACATAGAGACAGCGATCAAGCGATTAGAGGTTAACCATATGACCTACGAAACCATAGCAGAACAGCTTATAGAAAAAGGCATCTGTAAAAGCACCCAGTCTGCCAACGCAACAGAATCCTACGCCTATAA
>JACKNO010000005.1 GCA_024234815.1 Pseudomonadales bacterium
TGTCACAGCCAAATCCAGGCGGTGCTGGATGGAGCAGCCGTAACACCCAAGGTAGCCGACCACGTGACGAGCCTGGGCGTGATGTTGACACTGGTGGGCGCAGGCTATGGCATTGGTTTCGCGATCGGTTCGCAGGTGCAGACTTGGCAGCGCCCGGACATCGCAATCCGGCCGCTGGCCGGCACGGCGCCGACGCTGACCACGTTCCTGCTGCGCCGCCAGGGAGAGCCGTCCGAGCCGATGAAGCGCTTCATCAGTCGCGTGAAGGCGATTGGCGGGGCACCAGGCGGTGAGACTGGCGCTTGAACGCGAGCCGCCAGAACCTGAGCTTTGGTGGCTGTTGCTGATCGTCCCCAGACGGCGACGGAAGCAATGCGTTGACGAGCACGATTGACTGGTACAATATGTGGTCTTTTCCCGTGCGGTGAATGGGAAAATCCAGTTGTCAATCAACGGGTTGGATGCTTGGGATTGTTCCCATCACCCGCTCCAACCGGCGCGACGGCCCGGACTGCAGTATCGCTAGCCTGATCGACGGCGGTTGCCTATTATCTGATCCAGTCCCGCGCACAATATTGGAGAATATCCCGTGAAAATCCTGTACTTCAAAATCAGAGCCGTCCTCGTTACCTGGCTGATGCGGTTGCTGCCCCGCAACCCGCCCATCGTCTTCAAGGGCGTGAATTCGGCTCTGACCCTGTGTGAACAGGTAGCCGTGCTGGGCTATACCAAAGTCATCATAGCGACTGACAACTTTCTGGGCGGCTCGGGCATCCTCGACGGCATAAAAGCCACCCTGACGAAGCAGGGAGTAGAGTACGTCGTCTTTGACGGCATCCTGCCAGACCCGGCATTCGACCAGGTCCAGGAAGGAGAGGCGATGATCAGGACCCAGCGCTGCCAGGCTGTGATCGCAGTCGGCGGCGGCTCTGTCCTGGATGCCGCGAAAATGATGGCCATGCTCCACACCAATCCGGGTTCCCTGGAAAGTTTCGACGGCATCCAGAAATGCAAGAGACCCGGCCTGCCGCTGTTCGCCATCCCGACAACCGCGGGCACCGGTTCCGAGATTACCCTGGCGGCCGTGATCACCGACCCCGTCTCACACCGCAAAATACCGATCGTTGACAGTAAGATGATCCCCGGTTACATCGCGCTGGATGCCGAAATCATGAAGGGAATGCCCCCGGGGATTACCGCTGCCACCGGCATGGACGCCCTCACCCACGCCGTGGAGTCCTACCTGTCCAAAGCTTCCACGAGCGCTACTGAAGAGCACGCGACGGCGGCGGTTCGGCTGATCTTCAAGTACCAGTTGCGGGCGTTCAAGGAAGGCGGCGACATGGAGGCAAGAGATGGCATGGCCCTGGCGGCCTTCTATGCCGGAGCCGCGTTTACCAGGACTTCAGTGGGTTACGTTCACGGCATCGCCCACCAACTGGGCCGCCTGTGCGGCACGCCCCACGGCAATGCCAATGCGATGGTTCTGCCGGAGGTACTGGCGGCGTATGGTGAGTGTGTCCACCAGCGCCTGGCAAAGCTGGCGGATGTCGCCGGTATTGGAGAGCCCGGGGAAGGCCAGGCGAGCAAAGCCGGAAAGTTCATCCAGGCCATTGTCGATATGCGCAAGGACATGGATTTGCCGCTGCAACCCAAAGACCTGAAAGCGAGCGACATTCCCGGCATAGTCGATGAGGCGATCGCCGAAGCGGGATCGCTCTACCCGGTGCCGCGTTATATGAGCGAGGCGGAACTGACCACTATCGTCAACGGCTTGCGCGCGGCCTGAATTTTACGCTACCGTTGGCCGCGAATGGCGGCAGGCGCGACGAATAAAAACGAGGGGTTCGATAGATGGCAACCGAATTCAACACGGGCAGTTTCCTGGGCCGCTGGATATTTGCACTGGCGCTGGTGATGGGCACCTACAACCCGACAGCCTGGTGCTACTTCCACTGGGCTACCGCCGAAAGCACAACCTTCGGGCCGATAGTGGCCATCGTTGGCATTGTGTTGTTGATTGGCTGGATTATTTTTATTCGCGCCACGTTTACGTCCATGGGCTGGTTCGGCATCGCCCTCGAGGCCGCCCTGTTCGGTTGCATGGTATGGCTTTTCGTGGACCAGGGCTGGCTCAACCTGGAGTCGGAGGGAACCATCGCCTGGGTCGTACTGGTAATCCTGTCCCTGATTCTGGCGGTGGGCATGTCCTGGTCACATATCCGGCGGCGCATGTCAGGCCAGTTCGACGTGGACGAAAAAGACCACTAGCCGGCGTTCGCAGGCACCGCCAACAGGGGGGCGCGGCAAACAGGCGCTGGCGGCAGTTGGCCGGTCAGCGGCGACTGTCCAGTTGGTGGCGCACCTTGTCAAACTCCCCTGCGATCACCTCCCGCAGCACACGCAGCCTGGCGCTCAAGCGCAGGTCCTTGTGCGTCAACACCCACATGTCTGACTGGTGGACGATGGTGGCGCCGGGCACCCGCACAATGTCGGGGTCGTCGTACGCCATAAAACAGGGCATGAAGGCCATACCCATTTTGTAGCGCAGGGCGTCCGCCAGCAATCTGATATCCGCAATGGCGTGGCGCACTGGCTGGCCCGGGTACTCTGTCAGCGTCAGCCATTCCTCCTTCTGATCGATCGTGCGTTTGCCAATCCAGGTGAGGTGCGACACATCGGAGGGATTGTCAGGGTTCAGCAGATCCTTGTGCACATAGGTAGAAGCCGTCAGCGCTCCCACCTTGCGGCCTATGAGGTACTCCGGGGGATGCATCCCGGCCGGCATGACACGCAGTGCGATATCCGCTTCCCGGCGACTGAGGTCGGCGGTATCGTAACTCGAGGTGAGTTCAAGTTCGATTCCGGGGTACTGTTCAGCAAAACGTGCCAGGCGCGATACAAGAAATCCCAGGCTGCCGGCCGGCGGCATGGTCAGCCGGATATTGCCCCGCAACTCCTGGTCGCCGCCGGTGATCTTGCGTTCCACGCCCATGACCAGTTCTTCCACGTGCTCGGCGGTGGGCAGAACCTGCTCGCCAGCGATGGTCAGGCGGTAACCTTCGGGTGTGCGATCAAAAAGGTGGGCCTGGAGTTTGTGCTCCATGTCGTCGAGGCGGCGGGTTACCGTGGAGTTGCTTACACCCAGTTCCTGGGCCGCGCCGCGCGCGGAACCCTTGCGGCTGAGAGCCAGGAATACTTTCAGGTCATCCCAATCCACGTTACTTTACCCCCCGAGTGTGCCGCTGGTATCCAGCCTTGAGTGGCCTCAGGCCCGGGAGTAAAACGCGGCGAAGGTATCGATAAACTCCTGCAGCATTTCACCGGGCAGGTCGTTAACCCCGGCAGCGGCCTTGCGTCCGCCTCCTGTGGGAAACTTCATGCACAATTCATCGGCGCCGGTTTTGTTTTCCAGGGGCGCCCGCACGGAGACCAGGTAGCAACCGTTGGCCTTGGCCGTCAGCACCGCATGGGCACGGGCGGGGTTGTTGTTAGCCAGGTCATTGCTGTAGACGCCGCTGACGCGACGCGCCCAGGGCTCGTTCGGCATCATGAAAACCGCCACCGCGTCGTTCCGGAACTCGGGTTCCAGGGCCTCGGCCGTAGCCATGTCCTGCTGATAACCCTGTTCCAGCTTGGCGAAATTCTCACGGGAGTCCTGCATGAAATCGAAGGGGCTCGCGTAGGGGCTGACAAGGCGAAACAACTGTTCCGGCTCAAAGTGCAGGTCCGCCAGGCTGGAACCGTAACCGTTGTAGTTGATATAGATGCCGAGGTTTTCCAGCTGCTGCAACCGCGACTCGTCCAGCGCGAGTGGTCGCGCGATGCGACGCGCGCTGTCCTGCAGGTTATCCCCGAAGGCGCCGACAACCGCCCATTCCCGAAAAGCCCCGTCGAGATGTTCGTTCACCAGGATACTGGTGCAGACATCGGGCGCGGTATTGATCACTGCCTGCAGGTTCGGGCTGTGCGGAATGTCACCCGCGAAATGATGATCGCAGTAAAACACCTCGGCTCCAGCCGCCAGGGCGCGTTCCAGTCCCGTCCTGTTTTTGTCGAGGGAGACATCCAGCACTGTGATCTGTGAGCCTGAAACCGCTTCAACCTTGTCCAGCAGATTGATATCGCGTTTCACGCCTGTGACCAGGGTCGCTTCGCGGGGCTGGGCATTTCGTAACTGGGCCAGGGCGCAGATACCATCGGCATCGCCATTAAACACGTCGAAATTCATTAGTGGGGTTCCTTGTTAAATCAGTGGGGATCAATAGCGAGGGGCGGACATCACTGCGAGTCGGGAAACAGTTCCTTCACGTTCGAGGCTTTCACCGGCACTACCGCCAGGGTCTTCTTGACAGGCAGCGCGGCCTGTCCCTGTTTCTTCCACAGATGGTCATAGCGAACCTCGTGATCACTGAAACCGCTGACCGCCGTATTCAATACCGAGGTAATACCGACACAATCCATCGCGTCGCAGTAGCGCATGAGATCCTGCAGCATTTTGTGAATCATGGCGTAGGACAGGCACTCTTCCTCCGCACGCATGATCATCGGGTGACCCGTGCCGGTGACACTGCTGCCCAGCAGCAGTTCCTCGTGCAGTTTCTCCCCTGGGCGCAGGCCGATAAACTCAATATTGATGTGTTCGCCCACGTGGGTATCGTGATCCATCTCGTAGCCACTGAGGCGCACCATACGCCGCGCCAGGTCGACAATGCGCACCGGCTCTCCCATGTCGAGTACAAACACGTCGCCACCGGTACCCATGGCGCTTGCCTGCAGCACGAGTTGAGCGGCTTCGGCGATGCTCATGAAATAGCGCGAGACCTCGGGGTGGGTGACTGTCACCGGGCCACCGTTTGCGATCTGCTCGCGAAACAGCGGAACGACCGACCCGGATGAGCCCAGTACGTTACCGAAACGCACCATACAGAAACGGGTGGTCGTTTCCTGTTGCGCCAGCCCCTGCAGAATCATCTCCGCGAAACGCTTCGAGGCGCCCATGATGTTGGTGGGCCGCACCGCCTTGTCCGTGGATACCAGGACAAAGGTCTCGACCTTCGCCTTGCGCGCCGCCTCGGCCGCATACCAGGTACCGAAAACATTATTGGCCACGCCCTCGGCGATATTGTGCTCGACCATCGGCACGTGCTTGTAAGCCGCGGCGTGATACACCGACTGCACGCAGAAAGTTCGATAGATGCTCTCCAGGCGCCGCTGGTCCTGCACGGTCCCCAACAGGGCCACTATTTCCACCTCGCGGCCGGATTTTGCCATCAGCTCGCGCAGTTCGCGCTCGATGTTGTAAAGCGCGTATTCGGAATTATCCAGCAGTATCAGCTCCCGGGGCCCGGACAGCAGAATCTGGCGGCACAGTTCGGAGCCGATGGAGCCCCCGGCACCGGTCACCATCACTACCTTGTCGGTAATGCAGCGATCTATGAGTTCGGGATGAGGTGGCACGGCGTCGCGGCCCAGCAGGTCGTCGAGGCTGATGTCCTGGATCTGGTTGACGCTGGCCTGCCCGGACACCAGTTCGTTGATTCTCGGAACGGTGCGCACATAAACCGGCAGACCTACCAGGGAATTGATTATTTCCCTGCGCCGCTCGGCGGAGGCGGAGGGCACGGCCAGCAACACCTGGGTGATATCGTGCTGGGCCACCAACTGCTCGAGCTCCCGGGGGTGCGCCACCTGCAGACCGTTGATCACCGAATGCTGCAGGTTATTGTCATCGTCGACAAAAACCACCACGCGGTACTGGTCACCCTGGTGCAGGGCGGTCAGCAGCTGGCGGCCCGATTCGCCGGCGCCGTAGATGATGACATTCTCGGACAGGGAGCGCAGCTTCGCCTGGTAGTAGGCCCTGACCGTCAGGCGGGTACCGCCAATGCCCAGCAGCGCCAGCGCAAAATAGATGAACGGCATGGAGCGGGGAACGCCGGCCTGGCTGAAAAATATAGTGGCGCCCAGGATCATGGTGGAGTAGCTCACCGCGGTGAGCACCGCCCAGATGGCCTGCTGACCCATGAAGCGAATTACGGCCCGGTACAGGCCCAGGCGCAAAAACACTATCGCGCTGAGTACCACCGTGACCACGGCGCAGGTGTACTCAACCGGCCCGAGACGAAAATTCATGTGGCCGTAACGGAAAGCCACCGCGAACCACATGGCGGACGTCACGAACACCATATCCAGGCCCAGCAGGCAAGCTTGTTTGATATTACGAGGAAGCTGTATCAACTTTTCAAGAGCGTCTCGAAAGCTCCCGATGAAGCCGGAAATAGATCGCGATGTAAATTTGCCGACACGATTCAGCAAGAATCCTCCCGCTATTCTGATTGCTGTAGCGGGCGCTGCCTGACGTATGTACCGCGCCCCCGGAGCTACTGAATATTACGCTAACGATCGTGTTTTCGCCATGCCTGCAAGCAGCGGAAGATATGCCAAAATTACCAATAAAAATGCGTACTTGGGGTAGATTTCCGAGAGCCAGGCCAGGGGCAACAACCAGCCGCAGAAGATGCAAACCAGAAGCAGGTCGACTCGCAGATGGGAGCCCCATCGCACACTCAGGCGCTGGTACGCGTGCAGACGATGAGGCTGGGTAAAAGCCTGCCCCGTCGCCATACGCCACAGCAGGGTGCAGGTGGCATCCGTGACAAATACCGCGAGCAGCACCAGCCAGCAGGCCAGGCCCAGGTGCCCCTGCGCCGCTCCCATTACAGCCAGGCCCGCGAGCAGGAAGCCGGTGGGAATGCTGCCTGCGTCACCCATGAACAGGCGCGCTGGCGGCCAGTTCCAAACCAGGAAGCCGAGCTGGCTCGCTCCCAGCAACAGGCAGTACAGGGCATAGTCGTGCCCGCCGTTGCCCCGGGACAGGAGGGCCGCCGCGCCGCAGGCCAACAGGCACTGGCCGGCGGCGATACCATCGATGCCATCCATAAAGTTATACAGATTTACCAGCCACAGCATGACCAGGGTCGCGGGCAGTAGCAAAGCGGCATGCGCCCATGTGCCACCGGTGGCCGGCGACGGCAGCAGGATCAGCAGAATCACCAGGCAGGCAATGGCGTAGGCGATAAAACGCAGGCGCACGGGCAGGACCCACAGGTCATCCGCGATTCCCAGCAACATCAGCAATAGCGCACCCGCCGCGAGGGCCACGTAACCGGTCGCCCAGGGTGCGCACCACAACCCGGTCAAGACCAGCCCAAGGGTGAAGGCCAGCATCATGGGGGCACCACCGCCATGGGGGGTGGGCACCTGGTGAGAACTCCGGCTATCCGGGGTGGCCAGTAGTCGCCAGCGGCGCGCAAGGTACAGGTATATCCCGCACAACAGGACAGAGGCCACCAGTGTCACCAGCAATGCGGCAATCACCCGACACCCTCCTTCACCGCTCCCATCAACTCCCTTGCCGTTGCTGAAAACCGCCGGCGCGGACGCCAGCCGGTTGCCTGTAGAACCGCCCGGTTGCTGTAAAGCTCAGTGCCGAACAGCTTGTCGAAGGTAGACTCACCCCGCGCCCGGGACACCAGGTCGAGCAGTGCGGCGGCGACGCGCCAGCCGGCTGTCGGCAGCCAGCCGCGTCCGGGCCCCATACCGGCCGCGAGACGCAATTCATCGTAGAGAGACCGGGTGCTGTAATGCTCGCCATCGCTGGCAATCCAGATCTGCACACCCGTTTGAGCCTGCCCGGCAGCCAGGCACATCAAGTCAACCAGGTCGCCCAGTGCCACCATGGAGCGGGCGCCCAGCGCCGGCGGCCTCGGCAAACCCGCCTTGAGCCCCCGCGCCAACAGCGCGAGATTACCCTTCGCCGCGGGACCGTAGACCAGCGCGGGACGCAGGATCACGAGCGCCATGGGGCCGGAACCGAATTCTGCCTGCAGGGCGTTCTCCGCACTCCACTTTGACCAGCCGTAGGGATCCCGGGGGGCGGCGCAATCGCCTTCCGAACGTTCTGTATCACCAGTGGGAGGCCCCATGGCCTTGACGCTGCTGAGGAAAATAAAGCGCTTCACGCCAGCCGCGGCGGCCAGCCTTGCCAACTGCAGGGTCGCGAGTTCATTCAGCGTCCGATAGGCTGCGGCCTCGGCCTTCTGGTGGGCGATGCCCGCGAGGTGGAACACCACGTCGACACCGTCCAGGCACTCCCGCTTCGGCATCTCCCGGGCCAGGTCAACCGCGAGGGTAGCGGTTCCGTCGGGCAGCGGGGCGCCACTTTTGCTCAACGCGACAATACTGTCGCCGCGCTCAAGCAGCTGCTGACAAAGGTCGCGACCGATAAACCCGGTCGCTCCACTCACAAGACATTTCACGCAATCGGGTCGCTATAAAAAGATAAAGGGGGCAAAAGCCCCCTCATGATACGGATGCGGCTGCCTTATTCCAGTGTAATTCTCGCCCGATTTTCATCGAGCGTTGCCATGCCGATACCCTTGACCTCGGTAATCTCATCCACCGATTTGAAAGGGCCGTAGGCTTCGCGGTAGCGCACAATGTCCTGTGCCCGGGCCTCCCCCACCCCTTTCAGGTTGGAGGCCAGGGTAGCCGCATCCGCCTTGTTGATATTGACCGCCGCCACCGCTGGCGGGGGCGTCTTGTCCTGCGCGTGAACCCGGCTGGCGCTACCGGGCATAACCCCGGACAACAACGATAGCGCCATTACCAGGGCGACGAGCGCAGGGAGCCGTCGGGCGTTAAACAAGTGTCCGGCCGCCGCGGCGAGCCGGGTATAGCTGTCCAGCAAATATGAGTAGGTCATGATGTCATCTCCATTTGACGTGCTGCATCCGTGCAGGCATCCGTACCGTGAAGAAGTCTAGCAGCGCGCTCCGACAGGGGCAGCGCGGTGAACGCATATGATATTACGGCGCTTGAGAATACGGCACTTGAGCAGACCACGCCCGGCAGCCGGGCGCTCGGTATCAGGCTTGGGAGCGCAACTCCTCGTGCACCCGCTGCAGGGCGGCCAGAGGGTCTGCGGCAGCGGTTATGGAGCGGCCGATGACAAGATAGTCCGCACCGTTTGCCATGGCGTCGGCCGGCGTGAGCACCCGCCGCTGGTCGCCCGCCGCATCACCGGCCAGGCGAATACCCGGAGTGACCAGGCAGAACTGCTCACCCATGCTGCGGCGCAGGGCCGGGGCCTCCAGCGCCGAGCACACCACGCCATCGAGTCCGCAATCAGCCGCGAGCGCCGCCAGGCGCTGCACCCGTTCATCAGCCGATTCGCTGTAACCGAGCTCCAGCAGGTCCTCGTCGGTCATGCTGGTCAGCACCGTAACCCCGATCAGCAGGGGCTTTTGCGTGAAGTCCCGCAGGGCCTCCACTGCCGCCTCCATCATCCTCCGTCCACCACCGGCATGGACATTGACCATCCACACGCCCATTGCCGCCGCAACCCGCACGGCCGCCGCGACAGTATTGGGAATATCGTGAAACTTGAGGTCGAGGAAGACTTCAAACCCTTTGTGCTGGAGTTCCTCCACCAGGGAGGGGCCCGCGCAGGTAAACAGCTCCTTGCCCACTTTCAGGCGGCACAAATCAGGTGTAAGCGCCGACGCCAATGCCAGTGCGGGCTCGGGGGAGGCGTAATCCAGGGCTACAACTACCGGTGTATTCATTCTCTCTTCCGTTTGGATGGGCACGGGCGCTCGGGATGGTCGGAGTTCAGGGACCGCCTGGCCCCTCTATCGCCTTGATACTGCCCCAATGCCTGCAGCCGGGGCAGTTCCAGTGCAGATGCTTGCCGGCAAAACCGCAGTGTCCGCAGCGATAGGTGGGGCGCGCCGCAACCAGGCGCTGGGTCAGGTTCTGCAGTACCGCGAGGTCTTCTCGAGAGCTGGCATCACTGGCCCCGAGTTGCAGGCCGATGAGTTGGGACAATCCCGGCAGCGAGGGATAATCCTGCAGTTGCGCGGCCAGGAATACGCCCGCGGCGTCTCTCCCCTCAGCCTGTACCATGTCATCTGCAACCGCCGCCACCAGTGCTGCCGTCGGGCAGGCCGCCAGGCACTCGGCCAGGTAGTCCCGCAGCACAGCGGGCTCGCCAAGCGCCGCATAGCATTTGCGTAAAAGCTCAATGGTTTCGGGCAGGTATGCCGAATCCTGGATTCGCACGCGCCGCAGCGCTTGCACCGCATGCCGGTAGCGGCCGTCGTCATATTCTACCTGGCCCAGGAGGATGGAGGCGCGCACGCACTGTTTGTCACGCGACAGCGCCGACAGCAGCAGTTTGCGCGCCACCTCGAGTTGGCCCGCCAGACGCTGCTCCTCGGCCAGTTCGCAGCAATAGTGCGCCAGCAGCAGTGCAGCCCTCTGGTTTCGTCCTGTCGGTATCGCCGGGGTCCGCCGTCCCGGCTGCAGTTTCCGCGGCAGCAGGTCCGTCGCCACATCGATGGCACGACGCCAGTCGCGCTCAATTTCATAGACTTCCAACAGGTGACGACGAGCGGCCTCGCGCTGCCCGGGAAACTCCTCAACCAGTTGCAGCAGCAACTCCTCGGCCCGGTCCAACAGACCGGCACTGATAAAGTCCCGCGCCAGTTCCAGTCGCACCTGGGCCGCCTCGTCGGTCGGCAGGCTCGTACGCATTGCCAGGTCCTGGTGGATACGAACCGCGCCGTCGACCTCACCCCGCCGGCGCATCTGGACTCCCATGGCGATACGGCTCTGCGTACTGCCGTCATCTACCGCGAGGGCTTCGGCAAAACTATCGGTAGGTGGAATAACAAGCTGATGAGGTTTGCGTTTGCCACCGGTGAAATACTGCCCGGAGGCATCAGCGGAATTTCGTTGGCGCTGTCCCAGCATCCAGCCGATGGCGACGGCGGCGAAAAACAGCCCGAAGATGACGAGGTCAGACACCGGCACCTGGCTCTGTCGCGCCTTGCCGGTCCAGTTCGGTGCGGGCGCGCGCCAATTGCCGGCGAGCAGAACCCAGGGCCGCCCGGGATTGCAGCATATAGGCGGACGAGACCACCAGGCCTGCCACCCCGCCCAGCGCGAACGCAGACAGTACCCAGAGGGCCAGACTGCGGGGCTCGAAGCTGTAGACCAACAGATCAAGCGGCACCAACTGTGTATTCTGGAGTGCGAACAGGACGCCGAGCGCCACCGCAGCCAGCAGGATAATGAGAGTGATGATATGCCGCAGTCGCTTCATGATGACACCCGGTTCAAATTAAACGATGTGCTCGCGCCGGCAAACGTCCCGCGCGACTCCCCGCCAGTGTTGCCGGTTCGACTCACTTGCCCTGTTGTAATCCCAGGTTGACCCGGTCGCGCAATTCTTTTCCGGGCTTGAAATGGGGGACGTACTTGCCGGTCAACTCTACGGTATCTCCGGTCTTGGGGTTGCGGCCGCGACGGGGTTCGCGAAAATGCAGGGAGAAGCTGCCAAAACCGCGTATCTCGATACGCTCGCCAGTGGCCAGCGCCTGGGACATATGCTCAATCACGGTCTTTACCGCCAACTCAACGTCCTTGGAAGACAATTGGCTCTGGCTCGCCGCGATAGCTTCTATCAATTCGCTCTTGGTCATACTGCCTCCTTGCTCAGAGGTTTTATTTTCGATCATCACCACTGGGCAGATATTGTGAACGCTGGCGGTCGTTTTCGCAAGTTGTTATTTTTTAACGGAAAAGTGGGAAGATTGAAGCGATATCCCGGCCTGGATAAGCCCGCTGACGATCCCCGCACGCCGCAATTGTATTGACGGGAAATCGCCTCCGGACTGACGGCGCCAAAAAAAAGGCCCGCCGAAGCGAGCCCTTATCTACCTGCCCGGGCCGCAAAGCCCGGGAGCGGTTTTACTTCTCTGCCATCTGCGCCTTGATCAGGTCGCCGATAGTACCCGGGGAGGCAGATTCCACTTCCTGCTCCTTGAGGGACTTCACTGCGTCCTGCTCGTCATCGTAGTCCTTGGCCTTGATTGACAAGCCCAGACCACGACTCTTGCGATCCACGGAGATGATCTTGGCCTCAACACTGTCGCCAACCTTGAACAGGCTGCGGGCGTCGTCCACTTTGTCGCGGCTGATGTCAGAGGCTTTGAGGACGCCTTCAACTTCGTCCGCCAGCTTGACGACTACTGACTTGGCATCGACCTCGATCACTTCACCGGTCACGATGGAGCCACGATCATTTTCTGCCACGTAGTTGCCGAAGGGGTCGTCTTCCAGTTGCTTGATACCCAGCGAGATGCGCTCGCGCTCGGGGTCGATAGACAGGATGACGGTTTCGATCTCATCGCCCTTCTTGTAGTTGCGCACCGCGTCTTCACCGGCTTCGTTCCAGCTGATGTCGGACAGGTGTACCAGGCCGTCGATATTGCCTTCCAGGCCGATGAAGATACCGAAGTCAGTGATGGACTTGATGTTGCCGGAGATCTTGTCGCCCTTGGTGTAGCTGGAGGCGAACGCGTCCCAGGGGTTCTGCTGGCACTGCTTGATACCCAGCGAGATGCGGCGACGCTCCTCGTCGATATCCAGGACCATGACCTCGACCTCGTCGCCGAGTTGCACAATCTTGGAGGGGTGGACGTTCTTGTTGGTCCAATCCATCTCGGATACGTGCACCAGGCCCTCAACACCCTCTTCCAGCTCGGCGAAGCAGCCGTAGTCGGTGAGGTTGGTGATGCGCGCCTTGACGCGGCTGCCTTCGGGATAGCGCCCGGTGATGGCAACCCAGGGATCCTCGCCCAACTGCTTGAGGCCAAGGGATACACGATTGCGCTCGCGGTCGAACTTCAGGATCTTGACGTCGATTTCCTGGCCGACTTCCACGATTTCGGAAGGATGCTTGATGCGCTTCCACGCCATGTCGGTAATGTGCAGCAGTCCATCGACGCCGCCGAGGTCTACAAACGCGCCGTAATCGGTCAGGTTCTTCACTACACCCTTGACGGACATGCCTTCCTGCAGCGACTCCAGCAGAGCGTCGCGCTCAACACTGTTGGCCGCTTCCATGACCGCGCGACGTGAAACCACGACATTGTTGCGCTTCTGGTCAAGCTTGATGACCTTGAATTCCAGCTCTTTGCCTTCCAGGTGCACGGTCTCGCGCACTGGACGCACGTCCACCAGGGAGCCTGGCAAAAATGCGCGAATTGTATTGATATCCACGGTAAAGCCACCCTTGACCTTGCCGTTGATAATGCCGGTAACCATCTCGTCCGCCTCGTGGGCCGCTTCGAGATCTTTCCATGCTTCGCTGCGCTTGGCTTTTTCGCGGGACAGTTTGGTTTCGCCAAATCCGTCTTCCACTGTTTCCAGCGCTACCTGTACTTCATCACCGATGCTCAGCTTGCACTCACCGCTGGCGTCGACGAATTGGGCACGAGGGATAACACCTTCGGACTTCAAGCCCGCGTGAACGGTGACCCACTCGTTATCTATGTCAATAACCACACCCGTGACGATGGCGCCAGGTTGCATATCGACGGTTTTCAGACTCTCTTCAAATAGTTCGGCGAAAGATTCGCTCATTAGACATTACCTGTAGAAAATGATCGGTGGCTGCCCACCTCTAACCGTGCCTCCAGCCGGCTCGGGTCATCCATTGTAAACTGCCACCCGACACCCTGACTGGATTCAGCGTGAGTAACAGAGTTTTTGCCATTTCAAAGAAGATCGGCGCTTATAACGCCTTGTTGAGACCTCTTTCCCTCACCTTTTGCATCGCCTGCTCGAACACATCTGCGATGGGCGTGGCGGTGCTGTCGATGATGATGGCGTCTTCCGCAGGTACCAGGGGCGCCACCTCGCGACTGCTGTCGCGCGCGTCTCGCTCCTCTATGTCCTCCAGAAGGCGCGGAAGACTAACACTTTCCCCCTTTGCAATCAACTGCTTATAGCGGCGCTCGGCCCGTTCGCGGGCACTGGCCGTGAGGAAAATCTTGAGCGGCGCGCCGGGGAAAACCACGGTTCCCATATCGCGCCCGTCGGCCACCAGGCCGGGGGGCTGCCGGAACTCCCGCTGGCGCTCCAGCAGAGCCTCGCGCACCATCGGTATGGCCGCCACCGTGGAGGCACCGCGGCCCCCCTCCTCCGTGCGAATCTCGCGGCTGACATCCCGCCCCTTGTACGCCACCAGTATCTCGCCGCTGGCCGCCGCCGTGAAGCTTACGTCGAGGTGGCGCGCTATTTCCGTCACGGCAGCATGATCGCCCCAGCTGACACCTTCGATCAGGCAGGCCTGCCCGGTCACCCGGTAAAGCGCCCCACTGTCCAGAAAATGCCAGCCGAGCGTGTCAGCCAGCATATGGCTGATAGTGCCCTTACCAGCGCCGCTGGGGCCGTCGACCGTGATTACCGGCGCCTCGACCATCATTCAGTCCGTCATCGCCGATATCTGCAGGCCGAGGCCCCGGGCGAGGGCGTCAAAACCCGGGAACGAGGTGGCCACGTGATCGCAATCGAGTATCCGGATTTCTTTTTCAGCACGCAGGGCGGCGATGGCAAACGACATGGCGATACGGTGGTCGTGGTGGGTATTGATCACCCCCCCGCCCAGGGTTCCACCTTCGATAATAATGCCGTCGGCGAGTACCTCGTTGACGATCCCCAGGGTGGTCAGGCCCTCGGCCATGGCGGCGATACGATCGCTCTCCTTGACCCGCAATTCCTCGGCGCCACGCAGAACAGTGCGGCCCTTGGCACAGGCGGCGGCGATAAACAGGGCGGGGAACTCATCGATGGCCAGCGGCACCTGGTCCGCCGGTATCTCTATCCCCTTGAGCGGGGCGTGGCGCACGTGGATGTCCGCCACTGGCTCGCCGCCCACCTCGCGCTTGTTGCGCAAGGTGATATCGGCGCCCATGAGTTTGAGGATATTCAGCACTCCCGTACGGGTGGGGTTGATACCCACGTGAGTGAGTCGCAGGTCCGAACCGGGTGCGATGCTGGCCGCCACCAGGAAGAACGCGGCGGAGGAAATATCCGCCGGCACATCGATCGTTGTCGCGTGCAGGGCACCACCGCCGACCAGGGAAATCACACCGTCCTCGCGGCGCACATCGTAGCCAAAGCCACGCAGCATGCGTTCGGTGTGGTCGCGGGTGGGTGCCGGCTCTGTCACCTCGGTGGTACCGCTGGCGTAAAGCCCGGCCAGCAGGACACAGGATTTGACCTGGGCACTCGCCATGGGGAGGTCGTAGCGGATGGCCTCCAGCTGCCTGCCACCGGTGATATGCAGCGGCGGGCGACCGCCGGCCTCACCGCGAATATCCGCACCCATCAGGGTCAGCGGGTCGATAACCCGCCCCATGGGCCGCCCCCGGAGGGACTCATCTCCGGTGAGTTCGCTATTGAAAGGCTGCCCGGCCAGCAGGCCGGACAGCAGCCTGATGCTGGTACCGGAGTTACCCAGGTCCAGAGGCTCGGCGGGAGCGGCCAGGCCGTTCAAGCCCACGCCGTGAATCACCACTACGCCATCCACGGGGCCGTCAATTCGCACCCCCATGGCGCGAAACGCCGCGACCGTCGCCAGCGCGTCTTCGCCTTCCAGGAAACCGCTGACCCTGGTGATGCCATCGGCCAGGGCGCCGAGCATGATGGAGCGGTGGGAAATGGATTTATCCCCGGGAACGCGCGCTTCACCCGTGATATCACCGCCCGGTAATAAGTTGAACTCCATACGGCTTACCTCAGGATTTGCGAAGGCCGCGCTCGGCCAGGAGTGCCGCGAACTCATCCCTGGCGCACTTGGCGCGGCTGAATGTGGCGAACAGTTGTTCCCCGTCCCCCTCCACTACCGCGCGCCGGAGCCGGCCGAGATGTTCGCTGAACAGGTCGATCGACTCCAGCAGCGCCGACCGGTTGGCGATGGCGATGTCCCGCCACATGGCCGGGTCGCTGGAGGCGATACGGGTAAAATCACGGAAACCGCCCGCGGCAAAACGGAAAATATCCTCGCTGGCGGGAGACTGGGCCAACGCATCCACCAGAGCGTAGGCCAGCACATGGGGCAAGTGGCTTGTCGCCGCCAGCACGGCGTCATGCTCATCCACCGCCATGTCCAGCACCTCGGCGCCGGTGCTGTCCCACATGTCCCGCACCAGCCTCACAGCCTCGGGGTCGTTGCCTTCAACCGGGGTCAGGATCACCCGGTGATTGACGAAAAGCCCGGCATTGGAAGCCTCGACGCCACTGCGTTCAGAGCCGGCGATAGGGTGCGCGAGCACCAGTCTTGGCGGCATGGCGCCGAGACTGTCTATGGCGGCGTCGCGCAGGCAGCCCTTGACGCTGGCCACGTCGGTCACCACCGGCCCGTCCGGGCCCAACCGCGGCAATATGTCGCGCAGCATCTGGGTGGCGACCAGGGTGGGGGTACAGACCACCAGGATATCCGCCTGCCCGATCGCCTCTTCCAGGTCCAGCGTGAAGTCGTCGATCACCCCCAGTTCCACCCCGCGGCGCAGGGAGGGCTCCCGATGACCGAAGCCGACAAAGCGTTTGCTGAAGCCGCTATGGCGCAAGGCGCGCGCCAGGGAGCCACCTATGAGACCAAGGCCGATGATGACGACGGTATCCGCGGAGTACGCCACAAGCAGCCTAGAGCACGGCCCGGGGATAGGATCCCAGGGGTTTCAGCAAAATCGACTGCTCTTCGAGTTCCGTCACAATGGTCGCAATACCCGGGTCCTGCATGTGCCCTTCAAACTCGATGAAAAATACATAGGCCCACTTCTCGGTGCGCGAAGGCCGGGTGTCGATACGGGTGAGGCTGACCCCGGCGCGGCGAAACGGGTCCAGCAAGGCAAATAGCGCACCCGGCTTGTTGCGACTCGAAACAATGATAGATGTCTTGTCCATGCCACTGGGGGGAACTTCTTCACGCCCGATCACCAGGAAGCGGGTGGTGTTGTCGGGGTAATCCTCGATATGTTGAGCCAGCGCCTGTAACTGATACAACTCCGCCGCCATGTCTCCGGCGACCGCCGCCATACCCGGAGTGCAGGCCGCCAGGCGCGCGGCCTCGCCATTGCTGCTCAGCGCCACACGCTCGGTGTTGGGATAATGCCTGTCCAGCCAGTTGCGGCACTGGGCGAGCGCCTGCTGGTGGGCGCATATGCGCACCACATCCTGCTCGCGGGTACCGGGCGCCACCAACAGGTGGTGGCTGATGCGCAATTCCACCTCTCCGGAAATTTTCAGCGGCGAGTCCATGAAGTTGTCCAGCGTATGGCTCACCATGCCTTCAGTGGAGTTTTCCACCGGCACCACGCCGTAATTGCACTCCCCCGATTCCACCTGGGCGAACACCGTGTCAATCGTCGGCTGCGGCACACAAATCGCGGCATGGCCAAAATGCTTGATGGAAGCCGCCTGGGTAAAGGTACCGTCCGGCCCCAGGTAGGCCACCTGCAGCGGACGCTCAAGCGCCAGGCAGGCGGACATAATTTCGCGAAAGATGTGGGCGACGCTGTCGCCCGCCAGCGGGCCGGCGTCCCGCTCGATAATACGCCGCAACACCTGCGATTCGCGCTCGGGGCGGTAGTAAACCACTTCGCTTTCGGGCTGACCCTGGGCGCGTGCGACCTCGGCGTCCTCCAGCTTTATCTGCGCCACCCGTTGCGCGCACTGGGCGCGACGCGTGATCAGCGCCTGGATTTCCTGGTCTATGGCGTCAATATCCGCCCTGACCTGATTCAGATCCCTTGTGTCCGCCATGAGTGCCGACTGCTCTCCTCAGCCTTTACGCTGCTCGAAATCCCGCATAAAGGCGATCAGGGCATCCACCGCATCTTCCCCAACCGCGTTGTACAGGCTCGCCCGCATGCCACCCACTGAACGATGGCCCTTGAGATTGAGCAGCCCGGCGGCCTCCGACTCCTGCAGGAACAGCTTGTCCAGGGCGGGATCGGCCAGGGTGAAAGGTACATTCATCAGGGAGCGGCTGGCCAGTTCCACCGGGTTGGCGTAAAAGGCGCTGTCGTCGATGGCGCTGTACAGTTTTTGTGCCTTGCGCCGGTTAGTCGCCTCCATCGCCGCCAGGCCGCCTTGCGCCTTCAGCCAGTCAAACACCAGGTCCGCGAGGTAGATGCCGAAGGTGGGCGGCGTGTTGTACATGGAGTCGTTGTCCGCCGCGACTTTCCAGTCGAGCATCGCAGGGCAGTGCGGGCTCGCCCGGCCCAGCAGGTCGCGGCGCACGATCACCAGCGTCAGGCCGGCGGGCCCGATATTTTTTTGTGCACCTGCGTAGATCGCACCGAAATCCGCGACATTTATCGGGCGCGACAGGATGGTAGAGGACATATCCGCCACCAGCGGCACCTCCACCTGCGGCGTCCAGAAATACTCGACACCACCAATGGTTTCATTGGGCGTGTAGTGGAGGTAAGCGGCGTTCGCGTCCAGCTGCCAACTGTCCTGCGCCGGAATCGTCGAGAAATTGCTGCCCTCGGAGGATGCGACTACATTGACACTGCCGAAGCGCTTGCCCTCGGCGATGGCTTTTTTGGACCACTGCCCGGTGTTGACGTAATCGGCGCCGGCCTTGTCTCCCAGCAGGTTGAGCGGCACCGCGGCAAACTGGGTGCTGGCGCCGCCCTGCAGGAAAAGGACCGCGTAATCCGCGGATATACCCAGCAACTCGCGCAGGGTCTGCTCCGCATGTTCGGTGACACCGACCACTTCCGGGCTGCGGTGGCTCATTTCCATCAGCGACAGGCCGCGACCATGCCACTCCAGCATGTCATCACGGGCGATTTCCAGTACCGGCTCCGGCAGCGCCGCGGGTCCGGCGCAAAAGTTATAACAACGGCTCATGCCACTTCTTCCTCTCTATCCGCGTGGTAACGGCGCTCAGGCGGCGCCGTCGTCTCCTGTTTCGTCACTGTCTGGCGTATCGCCGCTGCCGGTGTCGACAGACTCTATATCGTTGACCGTATCGGTGTCGGCCGGCGTTTCATCGCCCTCCTCGAACAGATCGGTTTCGGGGGCGGGTTCATCGATGCGCTCGACTCCCACCAGGAACTCGCCTTCCTTGGTGCGAATTACCCGCACGCCCTGGGTATTGCGCCCCAGCACGGACACCTCGTCGGTTCGCGTTCTGACCAGGGTACCCTGGTTGGAAATCAGCATCAGCTCATCGCCGTCGAACACCTGTACCGCACCTACCAGCCTGCCATTGCGCGCACTGGTGGACATGGCGATCACGCCCTTGTTGCCGCGACCCTTGCGGGGGAACTCCTCGATTTCAGTGCGCTTGCCATAGCCGTTTTCGCTGACACTGAGCACCTTGCCGCCGGGCTGGGGAATGATCAGCGAAATCATGCTGTGCCCCTCGGCGAGGCGTATGCCGCGCACGCCGCGTGCCGTGCGACCCATGGCCCGCACATCGGTTTCGCTGAAGCGCGCCGCCTTGCCCTCGCTGCTGAACAGCATGACATCACAGCTTCCATCGGTAATCGCGGTCCCTACCAGAACGTCGCCCTCATCAAGTTCCAGCGCGCGCAGACCAACGCTGCGCCGCCGGGCGAAATCGGTCAGGGCTGTCTTCTTGACCGTGCCGTTTGCGGTGGCCATGAAGATAAAGTGCCCCTCGACGTATTCATCCACCGGCAGGATGGAGGTTACCCGCTCACCCTCTTCCAGCGGCAGCAGGTTGACCATGGGCCGGCCGCGTGAATTGCGGCCCGCCAGCGGAATCTGGTAAACCTTGAGCCAGTAGACCTTGCCCATATTCGAGAAACACAGGATGGTCGCATGGGTGCTGGCAATCAGCAGGTGTTCGACGAAATCCTCGTCCTTCACCGCGGTGGCCGACCTGCCCATCCCGCCCCGGCGCTGGGCCTGGTAGTCGGACAGGGGCTGGGTCTTCGCGTAACCGCCGTGGGAGATGGTCACCACCCGGTCTTCCTCGGTGATCAGGTCTTCCACCGTAAGGTCGTGCTGGGAGGCTGTGATCTCGGTGCGGCGCTCATCGCCGAATTCCGTGACAACCTCCTCAAGCTCCTCGCGAATAACCAGCATCAGGCGCTCGGGGTCGGACAGAATTTCGAGATAGTCGGCGATTTCACGCAGCTTGTCCTGGTACTCGGCCAACAGTTTTTCGTGCTCGAGACCGGTCAGGCGATGCAGGCGCAAGTCCAGGATGGCCTGCGCCTGGGCCGGTGACAGGTAATATTTTCCGTCACGCAGACCGTACTGCGCCTCAAGCTCCTCGGGCCGGCAGGCCTCGGGACCCGCGCGCTCGAGCATGCCGGTAACCTCGCCCGGCTCCCAGGCCGCCGCCAGCAACTTCTCCCGCGCCTCGGCGGAGCTGGGGGAGGACTTGATGAGGGCGATCACCGGATCGATGTTGGACAGGGCAATTGCCAGGCCCTCGAGCAGGTGGCCGCGTTCACGCGCCTTGCGCAGCAGGTATACCGTACGGCGTGTCACCACCTCACGACGGTGGCGAATAAACGCCTCGATGATTTCCTTGAGGTTCAGGGTCCGGGGCTGGCCGTCCACCAGCGCCACCATGTTGATGCCGAACACAGACTGCAGGCCCGTCTGGGCATAGAGGTTGTTAAGCACCACGTCGCCGATCTCGCCCCGGCGCAACTCGATCACCACCCGCAGGCCATCCTTGTCGGATTCATCGCGCAGCTCGGTGATGCCCTCGATCTTTTTCTCCTTCACCAGCTCCGCAATCCGCTCGATCAGGCGCGCCTTGTTCAACTGGTAAGGCAGTTCGTGGATGATGATGATGTCTTTGCCGCGCTTCTCATCGTGGATCACTTCCGCCCGCGCCCGCACATAGATGCGCCCGCGACCGGTGCGATAAGCCTGGATGATGCCGGCGCGGCCGTTGATGATCGCGGCGGTGGGAAAGTCGGGACCGGGGATGTATTCCATCAGGTCGTCAACGGTCAGGTCCGGGTCCTTCATAAGGGCCAGGCAACCGCTGACCACCTCAGTCAGGTTATGTGGCGGAATGTTGGTGGCCATGCCCACCGCGATACCCGCCGAGCCGTTGATCAGGAGGTTCGGCACCCGGGTGGGCATCACATGAGGAATCCGCTCGGTACCGTCGTAGTTGTCGACAAAGTCAACGGTCTCCTTGTCGAGGTCCGCCAGCAGCGCGTGCGAGATCTTGCGCATGCGAATCTCGGTGTAGCGCATTGCGGCCGCGGAGTCGCCGTCGATGGAGCCGAAGTTACCCTGGCCATCGACCAGCATGTAGCGCATGGAGAAAGGCTGGGCCAGCCGCACGATGGTGTCATACACCGCGGAGTCGCCGTGGGGGTGATACTTACCGATCACGTCACCCACCACCCTGGCGGACTTCTTGTAGGGTTTGTTCCAGTCGTTGCTGAGCTCGTTCATGGCGTGCAGCACCCGCCTGTGAACAGGTTTGAGACCGTCGCGCACATCCGGTAAGGCACGCCCGACGATGACACTCATGGCGTAATCCAGGTACGACTGTTTCATCTCGGCCTCGATACTGACCGGAAGAATTTCCTTGGCTATTTCACCCATGTAAAGCGGTTTCCTTGACTACCAGCTGGAGGCATTATTATGACGTCGGCGGGACGCTTGAAATGCGCCTCAGACAGACCGGATTAACAGTTTTGTTCGCCCCGAACACAAACCGCCGATTATACGGAATATCGCGCTATATCACCATAATTTTGCAGTATTTCGGCGCCACTCAGGCGGTGTCCGGGAATTTCCGGTTATACTTCGCCCGCGACCCGCCACAGCCGCCGGATTGACGGCGCCATGGTGGTGCCCCGATGACAGCCCGGTGCCCGTCCGGCGCCAATTTGGTTGTTTTTTGACCAAATTACAGACATTGCCAGTGACAACCGTATACAGAACAAGGCCGCCACATGGACCCGCAAGAACACACCGCCGATATCCTGATTCACCCGGGTTGGATAGTGCCGGTTATACCGAGCAACACCGTGTTGACCGGGCACAGCATCGCCATCACCGGCGATCGCATCTCCGCCTTGCTGCCGCGCGCCGAGGCCGCGGCCATCAGCGCCCGGGAAGTCCTGGAGTTGCCCGGACACGTACTGCTGCCTGGCCTGGTAAACAGCCATGGCCATGCGGCCATGAGCCTGCTGCGGGGCTTCGCCGATGACCAGCCCCTGATGACATGGCTGCAACAGCATATATGGCCGGCGGAAGCCGCGCATGTCTGCGCGGAATTTGTGAGGGACGGGGCGGAACTGGCTATCGCCGAAATGATCCGCTCCGGGACAACCACCTTCAGCGACATGTATTTCTTCCCGGACGCCTGCGCGCAGACCGCCCAGCGCCTGGGCATGCGCTGCCAGATTACTTTCCCCATCCTCGACCTGCCCACTGTCTGGGCGCGCAATGCCGACGAATACATCAGCAAGGGACTGGCCCTGCGCGACGACGTCAAACACAGCAAGCTGGTAACGGTGGGCTTCGGTCCTCACGCCACATACACGGTATCCGAGCCGAACCTGGTGAAAGTGGCCACCCTCGCCGCCGAACTGGACGTAGCCGTGCAGATCCACCTGCACGAGACCCGGGGCGAGGTGTTGCTGGCGGTTGAGCAAAATGGTGAGCGCCCCCTGGACAGCCTGCACCGACTGGGCCTGCTGGGGCCGCGCACGCAGTGTGTACACATGACGGACCTGGGCGAACAGGATATCGCACTGCTGGCCGAAACCGGTGCCCACGTGGTGCATTGCCCGCAATCCAATATGAAGCTGGCTTCGGGCACCTGCCCGGTGACCAGGCTGCTGGGCCAGGGGGTCAATGTGGCACTGGGCAGCGACAGCGCCGCCAGCAATAACGATTTGAACCTGTTCGGTGAAATGCAGTCAGCGGCACTGCTGGCCAAACTCGACAGCGGGAATGCCGCCGCCCTCCCCGCCTTTGAGGCGCTGGAAATGGCAACCATCAATGGCGCCCGGGCACTGGGCCTGGACGATCGCATCGGCAGCCTGGAAGCCGGGAAACTGGCCGACCTCATTGCCGTGGACCTCAGCCAGCCGGAAACCCAGCCCCTGTACCACCCCCTGTCGCAACTGGTGTACGCCTGCAATGGCAGCCAGGTAACCCACTCCTGGATTGGTGGCGTACCGGTGTTGGCGCAGCGGGAACTCACTCAGATCGACCGCAATTCCCTCGCCGCCCGCACCCGGGTCTGGCGAGATCGCATCCACGACAGCGACGGGCTGACACATGACTGAAACGCGCAACGTAGACCCCCAGGAAATAGCCAAATTCGAGGCGCTTGCCTCCCGCTGGTGGGATCGCAACGGCGAGTTCAAACCGTTGCACGAGATCAACCCGCTACGCGCCAACTATATCGACGAGCACTCACGGGTGGCGGACATGCAGTTGGTGGATGTCGGCTGCGGCGGCGGCATCCTCGCGGAGGCCATGGCCCAGCGCGGGGCCAGCGTGACCGGCATCGACATGGGCGAGGCGCCGCTGGCCGTGGCGCGCTTGCACCAGCAGGAGTCCGGCCTGGATATCAACTACCTGCAATCCACTGCCGAGGAACTGGCAGCGACCCGCTCCGGTGAATTCGATATCGTATGCTGCCTGGAAATGCTGGAGCACGTGCCCGACCCCGGCTCGGTCATCAGCGCCTGCGCCGCCCTGACCAGGCCCGGTGGCAACCTGTATTTCTCCACCATCAACCGCAACCCCAAGGCCTTTATGTTCGCGATCGTGGGGGCGGAGCACATCCTGCAGTTGCTGCCCGCCGGCACCCACGACTACGCCAAATTTATCAAGCCCTCTGAACTGGCCGCCTGGATTCGCGATGCTGGCCTGCTGGTGAAGGGTATGACCGGGCTGAGCTACAACCCCCTGACCAGACACTACAAACTCGACCCGCGGGATGTCAGCGTCAACTACATGGTGCGGGCGGTAAAACCCGAATGACAGCCAGGCCAACAACCCTCAAGGCTGTCATCTTCGACCTGGACGGCACCCTCGTGGACACCGCCGACGAATTCGTCGTGGTTGTGCAGGCCCTGCGCGCAGAGCACGGCCACGGCCCCATGGACCCCGCCCGCATTCGCGCTTCGGTATCCAATGGCGCCCGCGCCCTGGTCAGCCTGGGCCTGGGTATCGCGGAAGATTCGGACGGTTTCGAAACCCAGCGACTGCGTTTGCTGGAGCTCTACACGGAAGTGCTTGGCAGCGTGGCGCGCCCCTACCCCGGCATCGATAAACTCATCGCGGAGTTCGAACAGCGCGGCATAGGCTGGGGGATCGCCACCAACAAACCCCGGCTCTACACCGAGCCGCTGCTGGCAAGACTGGACATGCGGCCGGCACCCGCCAGCGTGGTATGCCCCGATGATGTCGGCGAGCGCAAGCCCCACCCGGAATCACTGCTGCGCAACTGCAGCGATCTGGGCTGCTCGCCAGCGCAGGCGATTTACGTGGGTGATCACCTGCGGGATATCGAGGCGGGCCGGCGGGCGGGCATGCATACTATCGCGGCGGCTTACGGCTACATCGAGCCCGGCGACGATCCGCGCAGTTGGGGCGCCGATGCCCACGCCAACGACAGCACTGAGTTGTACCGGCTGATCCTCGGCGAATAAGACCAGGGCCGCGCACAGCTACCGGACAACATCGATTACACGCCCAATGCCAACACTCGCGATACAACTAGCCCTATAACAGGACGGGAGCTCCACATGACATTTCCAACCGCACCGGAGAATTACAGCCCCACCCCGGATTTACTGCGCGGCAAAACCATTCTTGTCACCGGCGCTGGGGACGGCATCGGGCGCGCCGCTGCCCTGGCCTACGCCGCTCATGGCGCCACCGTGATCCTGCTGGGGCGCACCGAGAGCAAACTCGAGCGGGTGTACGATGATATCGAGGCCTCGGGCGGCCCCAAACCAGCACTGGTCGCGCTGGACCTCGCCACCGCCACCGAAGACAACATCATTCACCTCGCGAGCGGCCTGGCGCAGGAATTCCCGCACCTCGACGGACTCCTGCACAATGCCAGTATCCTGGGGGAGCGGCGCCCCATCGAAAGCGCAAGCTATGCCAGCTGGCTGGACGTTATGCAGGTTAACGTCAATGCCCAGTTCCTGCTGACCAGGTACATGCTGCCCCTGCTGCAGCGGGCGCCCACCGCGTCGATCGTATTCACCTCTTCCGGGGTCGGCCGTACCGGCAAGGCCTACTGGGGCGCGTATGCGGTCTCCAAGTTTGCCACCGAGGGGTTTATGCAAGTGCTGGCCAGCGAGCTGGAAAATACTTCCAGGGTGCGGGTAAACAGCCTCAACCCGGGGGCGACCAACACCGCGATGCGGCGCACGGCATACCCGGGCGAGCAGCCGACTGACAACCCCGCGCCAGAGGAGATCATGGCGAGTTACCTGTATTTGATGGGCGATGACAGCTGCGGGGTAACCGGGCGGGCATTCAACAGCCGTTAGCCTCCTGTCCCGGGGTGGGCGGAGACTTCACGGCCCGGCAAAGCTCGCGGCTAACAGGCGCCATATGCGGCGCGGCGCGGCGCACGACCCGCCTAAGGTGCCTAGGGCGCCTTCTGTTTCCTGGAAGAACCCTTCTTGGCCACGCCACGCCCGTGGCGTTTGCCAAACTGGCGCTCCATTACCTCGCGCTCCTTGGGTGTCGCGCGCCGTACTTCCTTCATGGGCAGGTTGGCCATGCGGTACAGACTCTTGATTTCGGCGGGCGCCATTTCGGCCCACTGCCCCTGCTTGACACGCGAGGGGATGAATACCTCGCCGTAACGTACCCGTTTGAGACGGGAAACCGTCAGGCCCTGGCTCTCCCACAGGCGCCGCACTTCGCGATTGCGGCCTTCCATTAGCACCACGTAGAACCAGTGATTGATGCCTTCGCCGCCGGCATCCGTAATATCGGTGAAGCGGGCGATGCCGTCTTCGAGCATCACGCCTTCGACCATGCGGTGCAACATCTCCATCTCCACCTTGCCCATCACCCGCACCATGTACTCGCGCTCGATATTCGAGGACGGATGCATGAGGGCGTTTGCCAGTTCACCGTCGGTGGTAAACAGCAACAGGCCGGAGGTGTTGAAGTCCAGGCGGCCGATGGAAATCCAGCGGCCCGACTTGAGTTTTGGCAGGCGCTCGAAAACGGTGCGACGACCTTCCGGGTCCTTGCGTGAACACACTTCACCGGTAGGCTTGTGGTAGAGAATACAGCGGGTTTCTTCGGCCGGTGTCGGGTCTATTACACGCCCGTCAACGGTGATCCGCGAGCGCTCATCCACCCGGTCTCCCAAGGCGGCGGCTTTGCCGTTGACCGAGATGCGCCCCTCCTCTATCCAGCGCTCCATTTCCCGGCGCGAGCCAAGGCCTGCACGGGCCAGCACTTTCTGCAGTTTCTCACCGGGCTGGGTGGTCGGCGCCGCGGGCGCCACTTCGGGTATGGGTTTTTTAGACACGGGCGGGGATCAGCTGCGGCTGTCCGGGCCGGCCGCAGCCGAATCCGGCTCGGCCAGGTCGCCGCCACCCGCCGCGGGTTCACGCTCCGCCTCAGAAGCGGGATCATTTTCCACGAGGTCAGCCGCTGTTACCGCCAGATCCATGGCTGTTGCCTCCCTGGGTTCGGCGGCCGCGTCCCCGGTCGCAGGTTCTTCTTCCCCCGCGTCCCCAGCAGCGGCGGGCGTCACATGTTCCGTGCCCCCTACCACACTCAGGCTGGTTGCTTCCGGGGTATCGCCGGTGACTTCCGGGTCGCTGAAGCCCAACTCGGCATTCAATGTTTCCAGGTCGCGAATATCCGCCAGTGCAGGCAGCTGGTCCAGGGTTTTCAGGTTGAAGTAATCCAGGAACTGGCGGGTGGTGGCGTACATCGCGGGCCGGCCGGGTACGTCCCTGTGTCCCACCACGCGAATCCACTCGCGCTCGTGCAGGGTCTTGATAATATTCGAGCTGACCGCCACGCCGCGAATTTCCTCGATCTCACCGCGGGTGATGGGCTGGCGATAGGCGATAAGCGCCAGCGTCTCCAGCAGCGCGCGGGAGTATCTCTGGGGGCGCTCATGCCAGAGGCGGGCCACCCAGGGGCTGAGGCTCTGGCGCACCTGGAAGCGATAGCCGCTGGCCACTTCCTGAAGCTCAAAACCACGCCCTTCGCAGCGCGCCGCCACCTCCTCCAGCGCTGCACGCAATGCCGCGTTGTCCGGGCGCTCGTTTTCCTCGAATAAGTCGGCGAGTTGCGCAACGGTCAGGGGCTTGCCCGCTGCCAGCAATGCGCCCTCGACAATCTGTACCAAACCAATTTCTGACATGCTACTCCGCTCTTGCCTTGACGTGGATGGGCCCGAAACTCTCGGTCTGCACGATTTCCACAAGCGCTTCCTTTATGAGTTCCATGATGGCCAGGAAGGTAACGACCACCCCGAGGCGACCCTCGCGGGCGGAAAACAACGCCACGAAGGGCACGAACTGCTGACCTGCCAGTTGCTCCAGCACCTGCGACATGCGCTCCCGGGTGGACAACGCCTCGCGCTGGATGTGATGGCTCTCGAACATGTCCGCCCGCCGCAGTACTTCACCCAGGGCCACCAGCAGTTCGCGCATGTCCACCTCCGGGTCGACCCGGGCGCGGTTGAGGTCCGGGGGATTGGCGCTGCCCAACCACGTGTCCCGCTCCATGCGGGGAATTTCCTCGATCTCCTCGGCGGCCTTCTTGAAGCGCTCGTACTCCTGCAGGCGGCGGATCAACTGGGCCCGTGGATCCTCCTCATCTTCATCCAGTTCGGTGGAGCGCGGCAGCAGCATCCGCGACTTGATCTCCGCCAGCATCGCCGCCATCAGCAGGTACTCGGCGGCCAGCTCAAACTGCATGGCATCCATCAGTTCCACGTAGTGCATGTACTGCTCGGTGATTGCGGAGACATCAATTTCCAGAATATCCAGGTTCTGGCGCTTGATCAGGTACAGCAACAGGTCCAGCGGGCCCTCGAATGCCTCGAGAAACACCTCCAGTGCCTGGGGCGGGATATACAGATCTTTCGGCAGCTCGGTGACCGCCTTGCCCATGACTACCGCAAAGGGCATCTCTCCCTGCTGTGGCCGCAGCCCGGCGAGGGTGGCCAGTTCCGCCGGAACGGCCTGCGCCGGTTCCCGGTTTGGCTCGTCAGCCGCCGGGTGGACCTGGGATTCGGATGTGGGATCGTTGGCTGACAAAGGGCTACCTGTTGTTATCGGAGACCGGGCGATGCAGTGGCCGGTGCATTGGGCGAAGTATACCCTTTTTAGTCCTCAAAGGGCGTGATATCTCCCTTGCCGACGCGCAGAACCATGGGCGTGTCGTCCGCCAGGTCCACCACCGTGGTGGGTTCCATGCCGCAATACCCGCCGTCGATCACCAGGTCGACCTCGTGTTGCAGGGTATCCCGGATATCGTAGGGATCAGTCATCGGGTACTCTTCGCCGGGCATGATGAGGGTAACGCTCATCAGCGGTTCGCCGAGATCGGCCAGCAGCGCCGACGCGATCCTGTTGTCCGGCACTCTCAGGCCGACGGTTTTGCGCTTGGGGTGCATCAGCCGGCGGGGTACCTCTGTGGTCGCCTTCAGGATAAAGGTATAGGGCCCGGGGGTGCAGTGGCGCAACAGCCTGTAAGCGGCGTTATCGACCTTGGCGTAGGTGGCGATTTCGGACAGGTCACTGCACACCAGCGTGAAGTTGTGGCGGTCATCGAGTTTGCGAATGCGCCGTATCCTGTCCACCGCATTCTTGTTGCCTATCTGGCAGCCCAGTGCGTAGGCGGAGTCGGTGGGATAGACCACCACGCCGCCGCCGCGAATTATGTCCGCCGCGTTGCGGATCAGTCTGGCCTGGGGGTTGTCGGGATGAATCTGGTAAAACTGGCTCACAGGGGCCGCCCTCCAATCGCGCAAGACGGCGTCGGCAGCCACCGCTCCCAGACGCCCCGCAGACCATCGAGGGCGGGTATTTCCACTCCGGGCAGCGGGTTGTAGGGCCCTTCGCGGTGGAAGTCCGAGCCCACGGATACCTCCAGCGCGAACTCACTGGCAAGGCGTCGCAACTGGCCCGTCTGGTCCGCGCTCTGGTAGCCGCTCATTATCTCTATGGCCTGACCGCCGGCGGCCATGAAGTCCAGCACCAGCCGCCGCAGTTTCATCCGGGTGAATTTGTATTTCAGCGGATGGGCGATGACTGCCACGCCGCCGGCGGCGACTATCCACTCGACCACCTGGGCCAGCTCCGGCCAGAAGGCCTTCACGTCCCCGGTTTTGCCCTGGCCCAGGTACCTGTCAAAGGCCTGGTTGTGATCGCTCACGTGGCCATTGGCCACCATCCAGGCGGAGAAATGGGGCCGGCCCAGCTGGCTGGCGCCCGCCTCGGCCAGCGCCCCGTCCAGGGCACCGTTGAAACCCAGGGCTTCCAGGCGCTCCGCTATTTTCCTGCCGCGTTCCGTTCGTGCCAAGTTGAGCCATTCCAGGGCCTCGCGCATGGCACTGTGTCCGCAGTCCATGCCCAGCCCCAGTATGTGGATAGTGGTGCCGGACCAGCGGCAGGAGAACTCCACCCCCGGAATCAGGCGCGGACCCGCTGGGTTTTGCGTATACTCCCGCCCCGGCCCGGTCGACATTTCCACGTAGCCGGCCACGGTATCGTGGTCCGTGATCGCCAGCATCGCCAATTCCCGCGCACGCGCCAGCTCCACGAGCTCGCGGGGACTGAGATCGCCGTCCGAAGCGGCGGTATGGGTGTGGAAGTCAATCAGCACAGTCTTTACACTTGGTGTCCGGGGCCACGAGGGCACCGCACAGTTCGGAGAACAGCGTATATGGTAACAGCCACGGCACAGGGGAATCCATGAAGCAATTGGCCGAATTCCTGCCCATCGCCCTGTTTTTCATCGTTTACCAGCTCAAGGGCACTTCCATCGAGCTGGCGGGCTGGGAGCACACTTTCGATGGCATCTACTCGGCGACCGCCGTTCTGATGATTGCGACGGTGGCGCAGGTCGTGCTCACCTACGCGTTTACCCGCACCCTGGAGAAACGGCTGCTCTGGCTGATGCTGGCCGTGCTGGTATTCGGCGGCGCCACCCTGGTATTCCACAACCAGATGTTCATTCAGTGGAAACCCACCATCTTCAACTGGGTGCTGGCAGTGGTTTTTGGCGGCTCGCAGTTCGTCGGCGACAAGAACCTGATGGAGCGGACCCTGGGCAGCCAGATACACCTGCCCAAGCCGGTGTGGAGCAGGCTAAACCTGCTGTGGGTCTGCAATTTCGCCATAGTTGGCGGCCTCAACCTGGTCGTGGCCTACGGCTACAGCGAGGAAACCTGGGTAAGCTACAAGCTGTATTCCGCCATCGGCTTCACTCTTTTACTCACCATCCTGACCGCCCTGCTGATCAGCCCCTACCTCAAGGAAGAGCAGCCGGCGGAGAAGTAGCGGCAAAGACTGCTCGCACGGCCTTTCCCTACAGAAACCAGGAGCCGCCATCCACCATGTGGGTCTGGCCGGTAACAAAAGCACTGTTGTCCGAGGCCAGGTAGATAATGGTTCCGGTGAGGTCCTGCGTCTCAAGGTTGCGCTGGATAAGCTGCCCCGCGGCGATCACCTTCTTGGCCTTTTCCAGCTTCTCACCGAAAAAATCTTCCGTACCCTCGGTCATAACCGCCGAGGGCGCCACCGCGTTGACCCTGATCCGGTCCTGGCCCAGTTCCCGGGCCATACCCCGGGTCATACCGATGACCGCTGCCTTCGACGCCACGTAATCCAGGCCGTAGGGCAGGCCGTAAACAGCCGCCAGGGACGAAATATTGATAATCGATCCGCCGCCTGCCTCGCGCATAGGCTGCACCACCGCCTTGCAGCACTGCCACAGGCCCTTGACGTTGATGGTCATCACCGCGTCCCACTGGGCTTCATCGAGATTCTCGAAACGGGCGCCCTTCAGGCCGGCGTACAGTGCGGCGTTGTTCACCAGTACATCGATGCGGCCAAAGCTCTGTATCGCCTGCTCCGCCATCGCGGTGCAACTGGCCATGCTGGCTATATCCGTGACCGCCCCCACCGCGCGTCCGCCAGCGCCGGTGATGGCGGCGACGGTTTCGTCACAGGAGTTGATATCACAGGCGAAAATGGCCGCCCCTTCCGCTGCCATGGCCTCGGCGTAGGCGCGACCCAGACCTCTGGCCGCACCGGTTACTATGGCTACCTTTCCTTCCAGCTGTGACATGAGCTGAGCCTCGATCATTTATCTGCGGGGGCACACTAGCACAGGCTGCAGCGGCAAGGAACGGTGCCGGACGGCTTGCTGGCTTCACCCGGCCGCGGGCGCACTTGCCGGGGTCCTAGGCCGCGGGTGCCTGCAACAACACCTTGCCAAAGTTCCTGCGATCCTGGATGTACTGGTGGGCGGCGGCCGCCTCCTCGAAAGGGAACACCTTGTCCACCACCGGCGCGAACTCGCCCTCGCCCAGCAGGCGTACAATCTCGACCATGTCGGGCGTCAGGCGGTCGAACTCATCGAACAGGCGGCCCATATTGGTGCCAAAGACACCGCGGTTATTGTTCAGTAGTGAAAGCGGATGAAACCAGGGTGTGCTGACAAGCTCCCGCAACAGGGCCAGGATGTTCATACGCTCGCCCTGCACGCTGCCCGCCATGCCGAACAGGAACAGGCGGCCCAGCGGCGCGAGACAGCGGTAGCTGCGGCGAAAGGAGTTACCTCCCTGGGGGTCGAGCGCCACGTCGACACCTCTGCCGGCAGTGAGGCGCATCACTTCTGTTTCGAAATTCTGCGTGCGGTAATCAATGCAATGGCTGTATCCCAAGGCTTTGAGGCGCTCGTGCTTGCCGGCACTGGCCGTGCCTATCGCAGTGGCGCCGCGCCACTTGCATATCTGCAGCGCGGCGATGCCGACGCCACCCCCGGCGGAATGAACCAGCACGGTCTCGCCGGGCTGCAAGGCGCCAAGACGTATCAGCATGGTCCAGGCGGTGGCGTAATTCACCGGCACCGCGGCGGCGGCCTCCAGGGAAATCGACGCGGGCACCTTGTGCACCCAGGCGGCATCGACCACTACGGTATCGCTGTAGCCCCCGAAGCGCGTAAAGGTCAGCACGCGATCACCTTCACTGAAAGCGCTGACGCCGCTACCGACCTGGTCGACAATGCCGGCGACCTCGTAACCCACCACGCAGGGGACCGGCGGTGCGTCAGGGTACTGGCCCATGCGCGCCTGGATATCGGCGAAGTTGATGCCCGCAAAGGCAACCTTTATTCGCAACTGGCCGGGGCCCGCCTGAGGGTCCGGGTTCTCCCTCAACTGCAGTGTCCCGGGTGCGCCTTTAGCTGTGATCCAGACCTGTTTCATGATTGCGCTACCGGCTTGCGCCCGCAGGCCTCTATCGCCAAACGGGCGAAGTTGCGCGGATCATCCTCCTGGATGAAATGGCCGCCGCGCAAAGTGGTATGGGGCTGGTCGGCGGTACCCGGAATCCGCTGCAGGAATTGTTTATCACCGCCGCGGGTTATCGGGTCGCCGTCGCTGAAACAACATATAAACGGCTTTTGCCAGCGATCGAAAACCTCCCAGGCGCGCTGGTTTGCCGCCACGTCGGGAATCTGCGGCTCAACCGGCACCAGTGAGGGATAAGCCCGGGCGCCGGCCTTGTAGCTGCTGTCTGGAAAGGGCGCATTGTAGGCCGCTATTTCCCGGTCGGAGAGCGTGCGCCTGGTGCCGGTCTGCACAATGCGACCAATCGGGAACCAGGGACTGAACCGCGAAAAAGCGCGCCAGACCTTGAAAGGCGGAGGGGCACCGCTACCGGTGGGCAGACCGCCGTTGCTCAGCAGAATACGCGCGAAGCGTTCGGGCGACTCCGCCGCCAGGCGCAAGCCGATAAGCGAACCCCAGTCCTGACAGACCAGGGTGATATCGCGCAGGTCCAGCGACTCTATCCAGTGGCGGATCCAGCCAACCTGGCCCGCGTAGCTGTAGTCCTCCCTCGCCGCGGGCTTGTCGGATTTGCCGAAGCCAATGAGATCGGGAGCCAGTGCCCGCAGACCCGCGTCGGCGACCGGGGGAATCATGTGGCGATACAGGTACGACCAGGTGGGTTCGCCGTGCAGCATGAGCACCGGCGGCGCGTCCGGCGGACCCTCATCGACATAGTGCAGGCGCAACTCGGGCGTCACCTGGTGAAAGCGCGGCTCGAAGGGGAAGTCGGGTAATCCGGCAAATCGGGATTCGGGCGTTCGCAGTACTTTCATCATCGTTACTCCAGCTTGAAGCGGCTGCCATGTTCAACCTTCGATCCGGAGGCTGGCGTTTCTGTACCCGGTCGGCGCCTGCCCGGTCCAGCGCTTGAAGGCGCGAATAAAATTACTCAGGTCAGAGAACCCCAGCATGAAGGCAATCTCGGTAATCGACAAGCGGCTTTGCTCGATGTAAGCCAGGGCCAGTTCATGACGCGTCTCATCGAGCAACTGCTGGTAGGAGAAACCCGCACGGGCCAGTTTAACCTGCAGTGTGCCGGCACTCATGTGCATGCTCGCCGCTATGTCCGCGCGGCTGAATGAGCAGCCGCTCAGGCCCGCGACGATCTGCGCACGCACCCGGTTGACGATGTCATCGCGGTCAAGCTTTCCCAGGTAGCGCATCACGATCTGGTCGTTGTACTGAGCCAGTTCCCGACTCGCACCGGACAGCGGTTGGCGCATGGTTGCGAGGTCGAAGTACAGTCGCAGGGATTGCCGCTCGAAGTGCGTGGGGCAGCCGAAATAATCCCGGTAGGGAGCGTCCCCACCCTCCGGCATTGGGCGCCTGAACTCAACCCGCAGCGGCTGCAACTCCTCCTGGAAGGCCATGCGCATAAGCCGCAAGACCAGTGCGCCAAACGTATCCTCGGTTTCAAAACACAGATCGGCGCTACGCGCCTGCGCCTCCAGCCGGAGTTCAGCTCCATCAACACTGACACTGTATTTGCCGCTTTGGGCGACCAGCGCCCAGTACCGCACCAGGCGGTTGCAGAAATCCTCCAGCGTCTCACTGGCCAGTAACGCGTAGCCCAGGGCATGCAGCATACCCGGCAGGATATAGCCCGCAACGCGCAAGCCGAAGTAGCCGTCGCCGGTGGCGGCTACCGCCCGCTCGAAGATCGCGTTTATTTCCGAATCGGTGATGCGCAGCATGGGATCATTGCTGCGCACCCGCGCTACGTGCGCGCCCCGCAGTACTTCCGCGGAATCTATGCCCGCGGCCTCGAGCGCACGCGTGATCGCCTCGGTATAACCGGCAAGGGTGGTCGGTTCCGCAAAAGTCATAACCTGGCTCATCCCGGCCTCGCATATACAGCGGGCGGACAGGCCCCGCGATGACAGACATCCGGGCCACACAACCAGGCCAGGCTCTTACACATCAATGTTATCGTCTATAGGATCGGGGTCCTTTTTTACCATGGCAACCTGTAAACCGCCAGTTGAGACGCCCCGCCGGACCGTTGCCAGGGATCCGCGCGCGGCGGGAGGAAACCGGGTGATCAGTTTCAAATGACAACTGAAACATTGATCTGGACAGGGTGTTCCAGCGCTGATGCGCTACTATCCTCATAGCAGTTGTCTGCAGCTTAACGGGTGCAAGCCCGGGTTCGCAGCGCCGGAACAGTCAATCAATCCCCGCCGGTAAGCGGCGGCCGCAATCCTGCAGGAGGAACCCCATGGCTCTGGGCAAGGAACAAATGAAGCTGCTGTACCGCAACCTGGTGCGGGCCGACCACTTTGACAAAATGATGATGAACCGCATCATGCAGGGCAAACTCATCGGCTTCTACCACCCCGGTGACGGGGCCATGGCCGCCGGGGTCGGCGCCAGCACTTTCCTGGGGGACGACGACATCCTGAACCCACACCACCGGGCACACGGCCTGGGCTACGCTGCCGGACGCGGGGTGGATATAGGCCGCTACCTCGCGGAACACACCGGCAAGGTTGACGGCTGCTGCGGCGGTCGCTCCAGCTTCCACTGGTCTTTCCCGGAGAAAAAAATGTACGGCGCCTCCGGCTTTATCGGCTGGCACTTCTGCCCCGTCGTCGGCTGGGGTTGGGCGTCCAAACGCAAAGGCAATCAGATGGTATTGATGGCCTCCGGTGATGGTTCCTATGGCCAGGGCGGCGCCCACGAGGCCATGCTGTTCGCGATGAACTGGAAGCTGCCCATTGTTTTCTTTTGCGAAAACAACGGCATGGCCATTCATTCCACTATTTCCGACATGCACCCGATGCCCGATATCTCCAGCCTGGCCCAGGGCTATGGGATGCCGGCCGTGGTGATAGACGGACAGGACGTCTTTGCCGTGGCCGAGACAGTGATGGCCGCGCGCAAGCACGCGCTCGCCGGCAAGGGTCCCACGTTCGTCGAGGCCAAGACCCTGCGCCTGCGCGAGCACGACGTGGGCACGCCGGACCTGGCCCGGGCCGAACCGCGCGAAGCCGCATACCTGGAGGAACTGAAAAAGCGCGACCCGGTCGTGCTGGCCACGTCCCGGGTGCTGGCCGAGAAAGTATTGACACAAAAACAGATCGACAAGATCTACAAGGACGCAAAAGCGGAGGTCGAGCAGGTTGAAAAGTTTGCCGATGACAGCCCTGTTGCACAACCCAGCATCGAAGAACTGCTAGCCGGCGTCTACGTGGCCTGAGTCGAGGAGAATCCCAGTGAGCGAAGTACGTGAATTACCCCTGGTGGAAGCCATCAAGGAAGCCTACCGGCAGGAGATGGAGCGCGACGAGAGCGTGTTCATGGTCGGCCAGGACATCGCCGGGGGTATTTTCCCCCACACCAAGGGACTGGTGGAGCAGTTTGGCACTGACCGCATTGTTGATACCCCGCTGGCGGAGCTGGGCATGTACGGCACCGCCTTCGGCGCGGCCATGGAGGGTTTTCGCCCGATAGTCGATTTCATGTTTGCCGGCTTTTTCCTGAACGCTGCGTCCCCCATCCTGGCGCAAACCGCCCAGTTCCGCTTTATCCACGGCAGCCAGATGTCACTGCCCATGGTGATTACCGGCGCTTGCGGTGCGGGTATGCGCCTTGGCAATGAGCACGCGATGCTGGTGCACAACATGATCGCACAGGTGCCTGGCATCAAGGTTTGCATGCCGTCCACGCCCTACGATGCAAAAGGCATGATGATCGCGGCCATCCGGGACGATAACCCGGTGGCCTTCATCTGGCACCTGGGCACCATGATGGATCGCGGGCCGGTGCCCGAGGAGCCTTACGTGGTGCCGCTGGGCGTCGCTGACGTGAAGCGCGAAGGCAGCGATGTAACCCTGGTTGCCAACGGCTTCCAGTACAAGAATGCCGGGATTGTCGCCGACCGGCTGGCGGGTGAAATCAGCGTCGAGATCATCGATCCGCGCAGCTTTTCGCCACTGGACATCGACACCATTCTCAAATCGCTGGAAAAAACCGGGCGCCTGGTGGTGGTTGACGAGAGCTGGGAAAGCCGCAGCACCGCCAGTGAAATCGCCGCGCAGGTAGTCGACAGGGGCTTCGACCTGCTGGATGCGCCTATCCGCCGTGTCACCATTCCCAATATGCCCCTGCCGGGGGGCCATATGGAACCCTATGTGGCACCCAACCCCGACGCCATCGAGGCGGCGGTTCGCGACGTCTGCCGATAGGAGCCCGGAAACATGGCCACCAATTATGTAATGCCAAAACTGGCAATGGGAATGAACGAGGGCATCGTGGTCGAATGGCTGGTGTCCGAGGGCCAGCAGGTCGAACGCGGCGCGCCGCTGATGCAGGTGGAGACCGAAAAGGTTGCCTATGACGTGGAAGCGCCCGTGGCCGGCTGGTTCCATATTCTGGTGCCCGCCGGTGAGACCGTGCCGGTGGAATCGGTGATCGGCCAGTTTGCCGCCAGTGCGGAAGAATATGCCGAAATTGCAGGCGCCGCGGCGCCGCGGGGCACAACCGCATCGACACCGGCGATGGTCTTTGACGACAAGCTGACTTCGACCGGGGCGGTGATGGGAACCGTCCCGGCCGCAGCGGCCACAGCGGCCGGCGGCGGCCGCATCAAAGCTTCGCCGCTGGCGCGCAAACTGGCCCGGGACCGCGGCATCGATCTCGCCACCCTGGCCGGAACCGGTCCGGAGGGACGCATCGTCAAGCGCGATGTGCTGGCCGCCGAGGCTGTCGCCCAGGCGAGCACCGCCGCCGCGCCACCTTCGGCAACGGGCGAGCTCAGTGTAAAAGGTACCGTTCCGCTGAAGGGTATGCGCGGCGCGATTGCCCGGCGCATGACGCAGAGCCTGCAGACCAGCGCGCAGTTGTCACACTTCTCGGAAGTCGATGCCACCGGGCTGCTCAAGGCCCGCAAGAGTTTCATCGCCGATGCCGACGCCTACGGCACGCGGGTGTCGGTCAATGCCTTCGTGGTGAAAGCGATCGCGCTGGCCTGCCAGGCCGTCCCCATCGCCAATTCAGCCATCGTCGACGACCAGATCGTGCTGTGGAACGAGGTCAATGTGGGCATCGCTGTATCACTCCCCGGCCAGGGTGAGTGGGACAGCGGGCTGATCGTGCCGGTGTTGCGCAATGCGGAGCGCAAGGGCCTCGTGCAAATAGACACCGAACTGCGCGACCTCGCCACCCGCGCCCGGGAGGGACGCCTGGTGCCGGGGGAGACCGAGGGCGGCACCATCACCCTCTCCCCCACCGCCGCCATGGGCGGCGAGGCCATGTACTCCTGGTCCACCCCTGTCCTGAACCTGCCCCAGGCGCTCATTGTGCAGCCGGGGATGATCATGCCGCGAGCGGTCGTGCACAAGGGCAAGATAAAGCAACGCGAAATGATGCCCCTGAGCGTTACCTTCGACCACCGCATCCTCGATGGTGACCCGGTGGCGAGTTTTGTGGTCAGGCTGCGCCGTTGCCTGCAGGCCCCCGAGCTGATGCTGGCCTGAGCGCTGCAGGTCCCTTCTTGAAAAGCGTTGGTATTATCGTCAACCCGGCGGCGGGCAAGGATCTGCGGCGCCTGGTGGCCTTCGGTTCAACCGCCACCCATAGCGAGAAGATCAATGCCGTTGTGCGCATTCTTCGCGCCCTGGCCGCACTGGGTGTGTCCCGGGTGCGCATTGCACCCGACCCCACCAACCTCGGCCAGCGCGCCATCGAAGCCAGCGGTGAAGGCCTGGAATCGATGGACGCCGCCTGCCTGGAACTGCCGTGGCTGCTGGGCAGCCGCAGTGATACCGAACGCGCGGCCGCGCTGATGTGCGAACAGGATTTCGGCTGCATACTGGTGCTTGGCGGCGACGGCACCAGTCGGGCGGTGGCCAGCCACTGCGGCGATGTGCCGCTGATTCCCATATCCACCGGCACCAACAACGCTTTTCCCCGCATGCTGGAAGGCACCCTGGCGGGAATGGCGGCGGCCTGCGTGGTACGCGCCCTGGCCGGCGAAGAGGCGCTGCAGCGGGCGCCCATGCTGCGACTGCTCGCCGATGGCGAGGAAGTGTCGCACGCACTGGTGGATATCGCGGTTATCGATACCCTGGACAGCGGCGCACTCGCGGTCTGGGAGGGGCACTCCATTCGCGAGTTGTTTCTCGCCCAGGCCAGGCCTGACAGCATCGGCCTGTCAGCGATAGGCGGCTGCCTGACGCCGCTGGAGCCGGGCTGCGGCGAGGGCCTGCACCTGCAGTTGGGAGAGGTCGACGATCCCGGCTGCACGCATGTCACCGCACCCATGGCACCGGGACTGGTGGTGCGCGTCGCGGTGTGCGAATGCCTGCGTTTTACGAGGCGTGCGGCTGTGTGCGCGCGCGAGGGTGTGTTCGCCTTTGACGGCGAGCGGGAGATGGCCATTGATAACAAACGCCGCTGGGAAGTTGCGTATGACCCGATGGGCCCCCGGGTAGTAAACGTTGAACAGGCACTTGCCCTGGGTATCGAACGCGGCCTGTTTCGGGATGAAATACTTCCGCGCGCGCAACAGCAACCATAGTCCATTCGGGAGCAGAATATGTCGGATCCGAAACTTGATATTGCCATTATCGGCGCCGGACCCGGCGGCTATGTCGCGGCTATCCGCGCCGCGCAACTCGGGCTGAAAGTCGTTGTCATTGAAATGGACACGCCGGGTGGCGTCTGCCTCAACTGGGGCTGTATCCCCTCGAAGAACCTGATACAGCAGGCGGAGGATTACCATGTTCTGCACGCGCTGGAAAAACTGGGCGTCAAGGTGGACCGGTCGGGACTGGACTACGGCAAGGTGCACGCGAACTCGCGCGCGGCGGCCAAAACGCTGGCCGGCGGTGTAAGCGGCCTGCTGCGCAAGAACAAGGTAAAGGTGATCAAGGGCCGCGCCAGGCTGGCGGGGCCGGGGAAAATTGCGATAGCGGGTGGGGAAACACTCAGTGCGGCCAACATCCTGATCGCCACCGGCTCGCGCCCTATGGCTGTCCCAGGCTTTGAATTCGACGAAAAGCAGGTGCTGTCGTCCACCGGCATCCTGGATATGAAAACACTGCCTGAATCGCTGATTATCCTTGGAGGCGGCGCCATAGGCTGTGAGTTCGCCTTTGTGATGAATGCCTTTGGCGTGGCCGTGACGGTTGTGGAAATGGCGGAACACCTGCTGCCGACGGAGGATTTCGAGTGCGCCGCGGTAGTCGCCGCAGAGTTCGAGAAAGCCGGCATCACCGTGCACACCGCGACCCGTGCGACCAGCCTGACCCGCTCGGCAAAGGGCGTGAGCGCTGCCCTCGCCACGCCGCGGGGCGATACCACCGTCAACGCCGACAAGGCACTGGTGGTGTTTGGCCGGCGCCCCAACACGGACGATCTCGGGCTGGAGACAGTTGGCCTGCAAACCGACAGTCGCGGTTTCATTCCGGTGGCGGAGTACAACCAGACTGCCACCCGTGGCGTATTCGCCATCGGCGATGTGACAAACACACCCCTGCTGGCGCATGTGGCCTCCCGGGAGGGCGAACTGGCGGTGGAATTTATCGCCGGGCACGCCGGCGGTATGAAAGCAGTGGATCCGGCGGCGGTACCTTCGGCCATATACTGCGAACCCCAGGTCGCCGGCTTCGGGTTGCGGGAGGACGAAGCCAGGAGCAAAGGCATCGACATACGTAAATCGGTGTTTCCCTACCGGGGGATTGGCAAGGCGGTGGCGGTCGGCAGGTCCGAGGGCCTGGTCAAGCTTATCGCCGACCCAAAAACCGGAGAAATCCTCGGCGGCCACGTGGTGGGTCTCAACGCCACGGAGATTCTGCACGAAATACTGCTCGCCAAAACAGCGGAGTTGTTACCGGAAGATATTACACGCATGATCCACGCCCACCCCACCCTGTCGGAAGGCGTCATGGAAGCGGCCCTCGGGCTGACGGGGGCACCCATCCATATGTGACACAATGCGGGGAGGTCGCCGCTGAATCCCCGCGTCGCTGGGTCGGGAGTGCTGCGCAAATCCAATGCGCGCCAATATCCTGTAACATAAAATGTTGTCCGAACAGGCTGTCGACCTGCGCGCCCATTGCGCGCCAAGGCGCCAGGGAAAGGATCATGCCCAGTTTCAGATCAATCAATCTCGCTTTATCCGCCGGGCTTCACTGGCGCTTGCCAAAGCAGTTCACCTACCCGCTCGCGCTGGCCTATGAACAGACGATTATGGAGCTGGGAGCGTCGCTGGACTCTGGGCTTATGCTGGATGTCGGCGCCGGCCTCTCCACGGTGGCTAACAAAAGCCTGGGACTCAATGGCGCTATCGGCGTTATCGGCATGGATATTGCGGAAGACGCCCTGCACACCAACACAGACCTGGACTACCGGCTTGTTGCCGACGCCTGCAAAACCTGGCCGCTCGCCGACGCCTCGCTGGACATGATTGTGAGCCGCTCGGTAATCGAACACCTGGCGGATACCGGGACATTTGCCAGGGAGTGCCGGCGGGTACTGAAACCGGGTGGCTTTGGCGTCCACCTCATGCCCGGGCGCAACGCCCCGTTTGCGATACTGAACCGCCTGCTGCCAGGCTCGATCTCAAGAAGATTACTCGACTGGATCTTTCCCGAAAAAAAGGAACTGCTGGGGTTTCCTGCCTACTACCAGAACTGTACATTCCCGGAGATTGTACGCCTGTTCGGGGATGCGGGCCTGACGGTCGAGCGCGTTTACTGCCGTTACTATCAATCGACTTACTACGCGGCGTTTTTCCCCGCCTATCTCGCTTTCGTCGCCTACGACCTGGTCGTGTGGAAACTGGGGATCAAACGCCTGAGCTCGCAACTGATGATCGTGATATCGCGTGACAGCTCTGCAAATTGATTGCCGGGCACCACGCGCTGAGGCTTGCAAGAACCAGCTGCAGGCCTCGCCGTTTGCCAGTATGCGAAATTGAAATGCCAAGCGTGAGATAACAGGCCATGCAGAAATCCTGGGACATTGCAGTTGTCGGGCTGGGTGCGATGGGCAGCGCGGCGCTGTACCAATTGTCCAGGCATCCCGGGCGCGTTCTTGGCATCGACAGCTTCACACCACCACACGATAAGGGTTCCAGCCACGGCGATACCCGTATCACCCGGCAGGCGATTGGGGAGGGCCGACAGTACGTGCCGCTGGCCATGCGCTCGAGGGAGATCTGGCGCTCGCTGGAACGCGAGTCCGGCGCCAGCCTCTATATCGAGAACGGTCTACTGGTATTCGCGCGCGAGGGCAAAAGCCGGAGCGATCACGGGGTGGCCGACTTTCTCGACCAGACCGTAGGCGCCGCCGTGGAATTCGGTATCGGCCATGAACTGCTCGACCAGGCCGCGCTGCGCCGGCGCTTTCCCCAGTTTCGTTACACCGGCGACGAGGTGGGGTATTACGAAGCGAGCGGCGGCTACCTTCGACCGGAACACTGCATTGCCGCCAATCTCGCCTGTGCGCAGCTCAACGGCGCTGAACTGCAGCTGGAGCAGCGCGTGATCGCGATTGAACCCGGCGCCAGCGGCGAGGGCGTGATCCTGCGCTGCGAACGCGACACCATAAAGGCTTCCAGGGTGATCGTAGCCGCGGGAGCCTGGATGCCCCGGTTCCTGCCCGACCGCGTAGCGGGCAAGCTGCGCCGCTTTCGCCAGACCCTGCACTGGTTTCCCCTGCGGGGGCATCCAGCCCCCTACGCACCCGAGCGCTGCCCGGTGTTTATCCGCCTGTCGGACGCCCACAGTAATATGGTGTACGGATTTCCCGCCGTGAACGGGCCGGATGGCGGCCTGAAGGTCGCCAGTGAACAGTTTGAAGAAGACTGTGACCCCGACACGATGGAGCGCACTGTCACCGCAGCAGAAACCGAAAAAATATGGCGCATGGCATCGCAATTCCTGCCGCTGGGCACAAAGCCACTCAAGCAAACGACCTGCGTGTACACGGTGACACCCGATTTCGGTTTTCTTATCGACAGGCACCCCCAGTTTCCCCAGGTCATCCTTGCTTCAGCCTGCTCCGGCCACGGCTTCAAGCACTCCGCCGCCATAGGCGAAATTCTTGCCGAGCTGGCGCTGGGGCTTACTCCGCAACTCGATATTTCCCCATTCGCTTACGCGCGCTACGGTGGATGAGTCCGCCGTCATTTATCAGTCAGCAAGATGGTGGTATTCGCGACACTGGCGGGAACCGGCGTACTTCGCGAAGATATTGCCGAAGTAAAGAGCCGGATGCATACTCGCAGCATGCGTCCCGGACCGGCACGGCTGGACGGCCATAACGCAAGCAAGCAGATCACAGACAGGAGTCCCGGATGACGGCACAGCGATATCTCGACCGAGGGTACCTTTTCAACAGGCAAAATGGCTTCCGCCTACCGGCATTTCGCTGCGCCCTGGCGGCGCTGACGCTGCTGGTCGCGGGTTGAGCTCCGACCACCGTAAACCAGGTCAGCGAGGACAACGCCAGCCTGCCGGCTCCCGCGCGTATCGTGGTATTTGATTTCGCCGTATCCGCCCAGGAGGTGGAACTCGACAAGGGCCTCAGCGCGGAATGGATGCAAAAATACAATGATCAGATCAGCGCGCCGGGAAGGACGACGGCCGAGATTGAGGTGGGGCACAGCGTGGCTAACGTGGTGTCGGAAGAACTGGTCAGGAAAATCCGCAGCTACGGGCTGTTGGCAGAGCGCGCGTCCACCATGACACCCATGGATGGGGATATTGTGCTCATCAAGGGGCAGTTTCTGAGTATCGATGAAGGCAATCGTACCGAGCGGGTGGCCATAGGCTTCGGCGCCGGCAGAACCGAGGTGCAGGCGAACGTGCAGGTCTACGAACTGACTCCCTCCGGCGACCAGCAGATTGACGCTCTCGACGCCAGCGGCGGAAGCAATGACAAACCCGGCATGCTGGAGATGATGGGAATCGGCGCCCTCACCCATCACCTGCTGGCGTCCACGGCGGTGAGCGGGGCCATCTCCGCTGCCGGCGAAATGACTTTCGAAACCGTGCAATCCGACGGCAAGCGTTTGGCAGACAAGATCGCGGTAAGCCTGGGGGAATATTTCGCAAGCCAAGGCTGGATCTCCCCGGCGGCGATCAACTAGGCGACACTACCAGGAGTACGTGAAAGCGTTCTCCTCTCCCGTGCTTTGAAGGGGTGGCGCAAAAAAGCCAATTGCTAACGACGCCACCTCCTTTATCGCCGGGATTGGCCGGCACCGTCATCCGCAATGCGCGTGGGCTCGCCCCGCGACGACCGCTCAGGCAAGCGCAGCGCGCCACTGCCGGGGACTCACGCCCGCCCAGCCGTGGAATGCCCGCGAAAAGACGGCAGCGTCAGTGTAGCAAAGCGCCGCCGCGATCTGGGACATGGGCAAGCGCGTGTTGCGCAGCAGATTGCGGGCCACCTCGAACCGTGTTTCCGCCAGGAGCTGCTGCAGCCTGGTATTTTCCCCCTGCAGGCGGTGGCGCAGGGTGCGCTCGCTGATACCGAACCAGCGCGCCACCCCCTCAGCGGAAACAGCACCCCCCGGCAACAACTGGTGCAGCACGCATTGGACTTCCTCGGTAAAACCCAGGGGTCCCCGTGACTGGGCTCGTTGCAGGACCCGGGTCAAACGCTCGCAGCGCGCAGGGTCAGCACCAGCTATAGCCTGTGCCAGCCAGGTGGCGGAGAAGGACAATCCGGACAACTGGCAATCAAAGCGTACGCCGGGGCCGAAAATACGGCGATAGGATTCGATATCGCGGGGCCGGCCATGGGAAAACTGGACGGCCTCGGGGTGCCAGCCGGGCCCACACAACTCGCGCAGCATGCGGTGGGCAATAGCGATCGCGACATCCGCTACCTGGACGACCCCGGACCCGGGGGCATGTTGCAGGGAATAGCCCAGGAACACGTTGGTCGAGCCCACCTTGAGCAAGACGGGGACCGCGCCCCTGTCAAAAAAATGCAGATGCAGGATCAGCGTCCGCAGGGCTTCCCCCACGGTTGCGGTATTGAGCATCAACGATCCGAGGGTACCCAGGTTCCCGAGGGCGAAACGCGCACCCAGCATCAGGCCGAAATCGCTGCGACCGGTAAGTTCGCTGCAAACCGACAGCAGGCGTCCCACCGCGCCGTTTCTGATCCGGTTTTCGGCGTGGTCAAACAGATGCGGCGACACTCCAGCCTGTTGCAGCGCGAGGTCCGGAGTGACCTGCATTTCCCGGAGCAGTTGCGGCAGGGCCATCAGCGGCCCGATGCGCACCTCGCCCGACAACTGCTCACCGGGCACCAGCCGCTCCGTATCGGCTACCAGTACAGCGGCGTTGCCGTTAACTTCAGGATCGATCATCACAGGACTCCCTGGCCCGTTGCCACTCCCGCTAACGGGTGGCGCCGTCGCTCTGGCACAGTGACAGTGTATGCAGCCTCTCAGAATGTTGCCGGAATTGCAAAGTATTGGAATCGCCGCACGCGTAGAATACGTCCCTCACAGCAATCCGGAGATACACAACGCCGGAACGGGTCGCGTTGCTTGTCGGGTGGCCCGGAGAACTTTTCACCCCATTGTTAAGTGGAAACCTCTGAGGAGAAATCACCATGACAGGGATTCCGGGCAACGACCGGCTCAACAGCCTGCCAATCGCCGTTTATTGTATTGTCGGGGCATACCCGCGCCCGACTGGCGCAACACGGGGTAGATCCGTCGCCGCGCCGACAGGACGGGTGCCGGCATGAGTACCGACTTTCACGTTGACACCGGCAACCCCCTGACGCTGTGGTGTACCCCCCACTCGCTGTACAGTGGCAAAGTTCGCTCCTACCTCATCAAAAAGGGTCTGCCTTTTCGCGAGTTGCTGCCACCCCATCCGCGCTTCGGGGCGGAAGTGCTGCCTGCGGTGCGCCACTTCGTGGTTCCCATCGTGGAAACCACGGACGGCAGGTTTATCCAGGACAGCACCGTGATCATCGAGGAATTGGAACACCGCTTTCCCGAGCGACCCATGGTGCCCGCCACGCCCGTGCAACGGGTGATCGCAACCCTGCTGGGCGGCTTCGGGTCGGAGGGCCTGCTGACCGTGGCCATGCACTACCGCTGGAGCTACCGTGCGGAGCAGGAGAATTTCCTGCGCGCCGAGTTCGGGCGCGCCGCCCATCACGGACCGGACCGGGAAGAAAGGCTGGCCTCCGGCGCCGCGCTGATGGACTATTTCAACGGCTTCCTGCCGAACCTCGGGGTCAGTGCGGAATCAATCCCGGCCTTCGAAGCGTCGTTCATCGAACTGCTCGAAGCGCTTGATATCCATTTCCAGCACTACCCATACCTGCTCGGCGGTCTGCCGAGCATCGCCGACTTCGGCTTCATGGCACCGCTGTTCGCGCATCTCGCCCGGGACCCGGTACCCTCATCGCTGATGAAGAATCTGGCGCCCAACGTCTACCGCTGGACCGAACGTATGAACCTGCCCGCCATCGCCGATGGCGAGTTTCCCGAACAGGCAAGCGAGTGGTTTCCCGACGATCAGATTCCGCAGACCCTGGAGCCGGTCATCCGCCTGATGTTCCAGGACTGGGGCGCGCAACTGCTGGCGGATGCGGAATTCGTGAACGCGTGGCTGCTCGCGAATCCCAATGTACCGAGCGGGCAACCGACCTCGGCCGACGGTGAACGCAGGGTGCACCCTGTGCTGGGCGAGATCAGCTATCCCTGGCGCGGCGTCACGGTCAACAGAGCCAGCGCCCCCCATGGGCTGTGGCATTTTGAGCGTGCCGCCGGCCTCGCGCGGGAACTCGAAGGAGAGGCGAAGACCCGGTTCGACGCACTCGCCGGGAAACTTGGCGGCAGTGAGGTCATGCGGATTCGCATCTCGCGACCAATGCGGCGCGAGGATGACGCGCTGGTGTTTGCCTGAAACAGGCCCCTCGCCGGTGCTGGCCCGCGGTCCCGTGGTGACACGCCCCGCGGCAGGATCGCGGGTACGCAAGGTATCCCGGCTCAGCTCGACTCCGGGAACACATACCTGAAGGTCAGGTTTATCCGCGGCTCACAGGCCCGGGATGTTTTGCGCAGGCCGTGCTTCCAGTAGCGCTGCGTCTGGCCCCCCATGACCAGCAGACTGCCGGACTGCAGGGGCAAGGTGACCGTGTCGAGATCCCGGCGGAAGCGGTGTTGAAAATACAGTTTGCGGGTTGCCCCCAGGCTGAGCGACGCGATAACCGGCTCCGGCCCCAGCTCCGGCTCATCATCCGCGTGCAAGCCCATGGCATCCCGCCCATCGCGGTAGTAGTTGAGCAGGACACTGTTGAAGCGGCTGGCCGCCGCGACCTCCACCAGATCCCGCAGACGCAGCAGTTCTTCGGTCCAGGGCCGGGGCGTGTAGGCCTTGCCGGAGTAGGTGTAAACGGCGTTCCTGTCCCCATACCAGGCAACCAGGCGCGGCTGTTTGTGGGTCTTGCCGAACAGCGTAATGTACTCCTGCCGCCAGTGAATCCCGTCAATCAGCCGGCGCATCACGGTTTCCTCGTTGCCCAGTGACAGCCCGCTGTACAACAGCAGACTGGCATCGGGCAGCGGAAGTCTTTGCGGCTCGGGCAAAGGAGCGTCTCCATCTATTCAGCGGTGCCGCCCCAGATTATCATCCGCGTAAAGGTGTTGTAACAGGCCCGGAAGATAATGCTGTCGCCAACGGATGTTGCGACTGAACAGGTGGGCGTGGGCGCAGTATCGGCATACAATCACCGCGGCACCACTCCTGGCCCCGTGACAGCACTGGACATTGCAGTGCACGGCGCTTCCACAGCGGTCATGTGCGGGGTAAAGGAAGCTGCGAATGCCGGATTGGCCATAGGATTCTACTAGCTGGGAGACTGAAATGTACTACGCGATACTTTGTGAAGATGTGGAAAACAGCCTGTCCCTGCGCCAGGGCGCACGCCCGGCCCACCTGGCACGACTGCAGGAACTGGTTGACGGAGGCCGCCTGCTGGCCGCGGGACCGCACCCTGCGCTGGACACCCCGGACCCGGGAGACGCCGGGTTTACCGGCAGTCTGATCATCGCGGAGTTCGACAGTCTGGAAAGCGCCACCGCCTGGGCCGACTCCGACCCCTATGTCGACGCCGGGGTTTTCAAAAGGGTGGTCGTCAAACCTTATAAGCTGGTGCTGCCCTGAGCTTAATTTCAACGCCAAACGAGGTTACACTAGCGCCCTCTTTTACGGGCCACTGCGGCCCAGTGTCGGACGAACCAACATTAAGGAATCCATTTTGCGATCTGCACTGCTTATTCTTATCCTCGCCGGGCTGTTCACGGCCCCGGTTAACGCCCAGGACATTCGCTATGTCAGCGACAAACAGTTTGTCGCCCTTCGCAGCGGCCCGGACAACAGCAATCCCGCCACCGCGCGCGGCCTGCCCTCGGGGACGCGCCTGACCGTGGTGCAATTGTCGGAGGACGGTCGCTGGGCGGAAGTCACCTCCGATGATGGCGACACTGGCTGGATAGGCACCCAGTACCTGATGAAGGACGAACCCGCCAGGGAACGCCTCGAGGCCATGGTGAAGAAAGCCCAACAGTCCGGCGGACTCACGGTCGCCATGCAGGATGAACTCACGGCACTGCAAACCGAGCGCGACCAGCTACTGGGGCAGGTCGCCGAGTACGAACTACAGCTGGATTCCCTGGGCGAGGAATTAACCCAGCTGAAACAGATTTCGGGCAAGGCAGTGCAGCTCGATGAGGACAATCGCCGTCTCGTCGTTAGCTCGGAGCAGTTGCGCTCCCAGCAGGACATGCTGGAAGCTGAAAACCAGCGCCTGCGCGACAACGTGGAAAGTGAAGACTTCATCAACGGCGCACTCGCCGTGCTGCTGGGCGTGATCATCACCCTGGTGGTGCCGCGCCTGTGGCCCAAGCGGCGCAAGAGTTCCAGCTGGGCCTAGCGCCGGGTTCGCATAGACCACTGACGGCCGGTCGCTGTGGCCGTCGTTCCAAGGTGAAATACCTCCGGTGACGGGATACCGGACCCGGGTAAACTCAGGAGTAAATAACCGTGTTGAAGAGACTGCTTATCTGTTGCACCCTGCTGCTGGCGCCCCTGGCGCTGGCCCAGGAGAACACCCAACCCAACCCCCAGGTCGTTATCAAGACCAGCGAGGGCGATATCACCCTGCGCCTGTTTCGCGATAAGGCCCCGCTGGCCGTCGACAATTTTCTCGCCTACGTGGATGCCGGTTTCTATAACGGCACGATATTTCACCGGGTGATCCCCAACTTCATGGTCCAGGGCGGCGGCTTTCTTCCCGATATGACCGAAAAGGCCACCGGGGAACCGGTAGTAAACGAATCCAGCAACCGTGTACACAACACCCGCGGCACCATCGCCATGGCCCGCACCAGCGACCCTGACTCGGCGACTTCGCAATTTTTCATCAACCAGCGCAACAACCTGGAACTGGATTGGGCGCCGGGCAAAGAAGGCTACACGGTTTTTGGCGAAGTAATCCTGGGCATGAACGTCGTGGACTTCATGGCGACGGCGCCCACTGCCAAGGTGGGCAGTTTCAGCGATGTTCCGGTACAGCCGATCGTGATCAAAGAGATCGTGCGCAAGAAGCTCCTGTGATCGCACTCAGCGTCAATCTGAATAAAATTGCGCTGATCCGCAACTCCCGCGATACCACCAATCCCAGCGTCACCGAGCACGCCCGCATGTGCATAGCCGCGGGCGCGCATGGCATTACCGTCCATCCGCGCCCGGACCAGCGGCATATTCGAGCGCAGGACTGCTTTGACCTGGCGGGCATGCTGACGGTGGAATTCAATATCGAAGGCAATCCTATGGCGGGCCCGCGAGCCAGCGATCGCGCAGGCGTCGGGGACTACCCGGGGTTCATGGAGTTGGTGAAGGAAATTCGCCCCGCCCAGTGCACCCTGGTACCGGATGGCGACGCCCAACTCACCTCCGATCACGGCTTCGACCTGAAACGCGATGGCGACAGACTCGCGCCTCTTGTGGCAGAGCTGAAAGCACTGGGGATACGCACCAGCCTGTTCATGGACCCCGAACCCGAGCAGATACGCCTGGCGGCCCAGGTGGGCGCTGACCGGGTCGAACTATATACCGAAAGCTATGCCCGGGCGTGCAGCGCCGGCGTCAACATCGAGGATGTGTTTCAGCGGTTTGTGCTGGCGGCGGAGGCCGCGGCCGAGGCGGGTCTGGGACTGAACGCCGGCCACGACCTCGACCTGAATAACCTTCCGCGCTTCGCCGCTATACCTGGCCTGCTGGAGGTTTCCATCGGCCACGCGCTCACCGTCGACGCGATCCGCATGGGACTGGCAAACGCCGTCGCCGCCTACCTGCGAGCCCTCGAAGCCGGCCGCCAGTAGCTGTCACGCCTTGGGATCAGTGGCGGGAAGCTGATCGCGCAGCCCATCGGGAATTCGCAATGGCGTTTTGGTGGCCGTATCCAGATAAACCAGCACCGCGGTCCCGCGCACCGTCAGCTTACCGCCCTGTGACATTTCGCAGAGAATCGTAAGAGAGCTGTTGCCCGCCGCGGCGCCGGTAACCGTGGCGATAACATCGCTGCCGTAAAATGTCTCAGCGATAAAATCGATCTGCACTGAAGCCAGTACCCAGCTCATGGTCGATCCCGCACCCGCGTCGCCGAGAGATTCCATGAACGTGATGCGCGCCACTTCGAACCAGGCGGCGATCGAGGCGTTGTTGATATGCCCGAGGGCGTCGGTCTCATAGAATCGGGGGCTTATAGTGACTGAAAACAGGGACAAAACTCACTCCTTGTTAAACATCCCGCCAGACTGGCTGATGCAATATCTATCGTGAAAACACCGGAAAAACGCGCGACCGAATGCGACTCGCGCAAACGCGCTCTCCTACTATTCAATTTCAGTTCGGTATATCATCTATTGCAGGCATAAGTCACGCGGGAGAATGCGCAGATGCTCGGATTCGAACTGACCACATGGGATTACATTACTTTCGGGGGACTGCTGATCCTGATTGTCGCGGGGGTTACCGTACTGGTGCTGGTCGCCGGCCTCCCGGGTAAAATCGCCATCTCGCGCAACCACCCCGATGCTGAAGCGGTCAAAATGATGGGATGGGCCGGCTTCCTGGCCGTTGTGCCCTGGATACAGGCCTTTATCTGGGCGTTCAAGCCGACCGATATTATTGATATCCGCCGCTTTCCAGCGGAGGAGCGCGAGAGTATTGCGCGGGAAATAGCGCGCTTGCGTGGAGAAGAACCGGTTGCCAAAGACACCGAAAAAGCCGCGGAAAAAAGCGCCGAATAAGACCAAAGGGACCTTCGTATGGCAGCTGCACTGCTGATTTGTGTTTTTTACGCCGGCCTGATCTGGCTCGTATTTTTCAAGTTTAAATGGTTGAAGTTTTCCATCCCGTGGGCCGTGATTTCGTTCTGGGTAGGTTTGCACCTGTTGCTGGTATTCCTGGTGGGCATGCGCTTCATGACGCCCAGCAGCAGCACGGCCACTATCGTGCAGTACACCATCCAGCTGGTTCCACGCCTGCCGGAACCCACCCTGGTGACTGAAGTGCTGGTGGAGCAGAACCAGCCGGTAAAAAAGGGCGAGCCCCTGATCAGGTTTGATCGCAGACCCTACGAATACATGGTCCAGCAGATGCGGGCGTTGCTGGCCAGGGCCGAACAGAATGTAAAGATTCTCGAGGCGGATGTGCAGGTGGCGCGACAGAACGTCGCCAAGGCCAAAGCCCAACTGGAATACGACCAGTACGATCAAAAACTGACAGCCGGGCTGGCCGGTACAGGTGCCGGCTCGGTGGAAGAGTCGCAGCGCGCCAATGCGCAGGCACAGGTAAGCCTTGCAACGCTCATGGAAGCCCAGGCCCAACTGGTCAGCGCGGAGGCCAAGTACAACTCCCAGATAGACGGCGTGAACACGTCGGTGGCTGAAGCCCAGGCCAAGCTGGATGAAGCGCTGTACTACCTCGAGAACACCACCATAGTCGCACCTGAAGACGGCCGTATCATGAACCTGCAGGTGCGCCCCGGAATGGTCGCCGGCATCGTGCGCCTCGGCGCCATAGCCTCTTTCATATGCGACGACGACCGCTATCTGATGGCCACCTATTTCCAGGAAAATCTCAAGTACGTCAAGGTCGGCCAGGAAGTCGAGGTCGCCCTGGACCTCTATCCCGGGCAGATTTTCCCGGCCAAAGTGGCGGATATCTGGAAAGGCAGCGGTACAGGCCAGTTCCTGCCAAGCGGCAACATGGAGAAGTTCTATCCGCAACCGCCCGAGTTTCCACAGGGGCAGTTTGCCGTGAAGATTCTTCTCGATGGTCCCGACCAGTCGATGTTCCCCATAGGTGGACAGGGCATTGCCGCCATCTACACAGAGGAATCCAGTTTCGCCTACCTCCGACGTATCGCCATCCGCGCCCGCTCCTGGGGCAATTGGCTGTATCCGCTTGATATCTAGTACAGGGAAGCTGGCCGGATGAACTCAGAACGACACGGACATTGCCGCACCCGAGGCCACGCGCGCTGGCTGAGCCTGTTGGTACTGACCTGTGCCTGTCTGTATGGCTGCGCGTTAAGTACGCCGCCAGAGCGTTCTGAAGTACTGGCTCGCGCCCTCCCCTCAAGCACACAGATTCCCGATGGCTGGCAGCAGTCGGGCAGCCTCCCCGGCGAGGTGGGTAATAACTGGATGGCCAGCTTTGACGATCCCCAGCTGGAACAGGTTGTCGCCGAGGCACTGGCCAACAACCTCGACCTGCGCCAGTCTGCCAGTACCGTACTGGTGGTCGCCCAGAGTATCAATCTGGCGGATGCCCAGATGTTGCCCCAGATTGGCGGCCAGGCCGCTGAACACGTCACCCGAAACTTCGATCGCAATGACACCAACGAAGTCCACGATGTCAATCTCGGACTGTCATGGGAGCTGGACATCTGGGGCCGTCTCCGTGCCCAGAAAGCCGCCGCCCAGGCAGACTATGCCGCCGCCGCGCTGGATTATGCCTATGCCCGCCAGTCACTTGCCGCAACCACCGCCAGGAGCTGGTTTGCCGCGGCCCAGCGGATGCAGCTGTTGGCACTGGCAGAGCAGTCCACGGATATCTACAAACAACTACTCGTTGTCAGCCAGGCGCGTTACCGCGCGGGGAAAGTCTCCGAGTTTGACGTAATCCAGGCGCAGGCGGCCCTGGATAGCGCCCAGGCTCAACTGCAGGATGCTCGCAACAACCTGGCGATAGCCAAGCGTAACCTGGAGCTGCTGCTGGGCCGTTACCCAGCCGCGGAGCTCGCCGTGGCGGTGCAATCATCTGCCCTGCCGCCACCGGTGCAGGGCTCCGCGCCACTTAGCCTCGTGGGCAGGCGGCCCGATGTACTGGCGGCGGAGCAGCAGGTGCGCAGCGCTTTTCGCGGGCTGGAGGCGGATCGTCTGGCGCTGCTGCCCGACTTCTCCTTCCAGCTCAGCGTCGGTCGCTTTGCCGAGAACATCGGCTCCTTGCTGGATATCAACCCGTGGATGGGGCACAGCGCGATCGGCATGCAGATTCCCATCTACGAGGGCGGCGCGCTGGTGGCACAGATCGATATTGCCGATGCCCAGGAACAGGCCGCCGTGGCAGCGTACGGCAGTACAGTACTTAATGCCTTCAATGAAGTCGAAACGGATCTTGGCAATGAATACTACTTAAGCCGGGGGCTCGGCTACGTGGACAAGGCTATCGTTTCCCTGGGCAAGGCGGTGATTCTCGCCAATGATCGCTACCAGGCTGGAGCCGCGGACATGCAGTCCATGTTGCAATTACAGACGCGGGAGCTTGCAGCCAGGGCTAATGCGCTGGATCTGCGCTACAGCCTGCTCGCCAACCGGGTCAATCTCTACCTGGCACTGGGCAGCAGTTTCGACGATAAGCCGGTGATTCCCCAACAGTTGGCGAGCGCGCTCGAACCCTGATTCAAAAACCGGCTCACACTCTGAACCATTTCCCGGCGCCCTGCGCCGGCAATGGCGCAACGGGCCAGGCGCTGGCTCCCGTTGCAGCGGGCCGCCGCGCTGTTTCCCAGGCGGCGGCCACGCTATCGGTACAGTATGAAAACGTGATCAGCGGGTTGCGGCGCTTGCAGTGTCGCCAGCGCGCGATAGCTGCAGCTTGCCATCCTGGACAGGAATAACCGAACCGGGGTCGTAGTCCATGCGCACCTTTCCGGTTTTTTCACCCATGCGATACTCCACGTCGTAGCCGACTGTTCGCTGGCTGGTATCTGTCACAGTCTTGCAGCGACGCTCCGTCGTCTGGTAGGTATCAGACTCCTGCATATGGCCCTGCACCTTGTTGCCGGCAACGCCGCCAACCACGGCACCGGCGATCTTGGCCCCGGTGTTCTTGCCGCCACCGCCAATGGCATCACCAACCAAACCGCCCGCCACGGCGCCCAACACACTGCCGGCAATCTTGTGCTGGTCCTTGACCGGCTCCTGGCGGGTGACCACCACGTCGTTGCATTCCTCGCGCGGGGTATGCACGTCTTCAGTCACTGGCGTGACGGCCAGCACCTGAGCGAACTCGTCGGTGGACAACATCTTGTAGCTGGCGAAACCGCCCACAGCGGTCGCCACGGCGACCCCGAACACAGTTCCGGTTAGCATTGACTTGTTCATTTGCAATCTCCTTGAAAAAAAAATAATAACACCGCCGGTCAAGTCACCGGCGTACAGCCAGTCAGGTTTGATACCGATTTGTGGGGAAGTGTTTCGTACCCAGCTTATAGTCAAACCGACATGTCACAACCACTGTGTCACGGCAAAAATACCGGAATCAACAGGGAATATCAGCCGCCAGAAACGGTCAGCGGCCGGCGACCATGCTGATCATCACACCCGCAGCCACCGCCGAGCCAATCACCCCCGCAACATTTGGCCCCATGGCATGCATCAGCAGGAAATTGTGCGGGTCTGCCTCCAGGCCGAGCTTGTTGCTCACCCGCGCCGCCATGGGCACGGCCGAGACACCCGCCGAGCCGATCAGCGGGTTGACCGGCGTGCCGCCCATCCTGTTCATCAGTTTGGCGATCAGCACGCCCGAGGCTGTGCCGATGGCAAAAGCGACTATGCCGAGGCCGAGAATACCGAGAGTATTGATATCCAGAAACTTCTCGGCCACCAGTTTCGAGCCCACGGACAGCCCGAGGAAAATGGTGGTGATATTGATCAAGGCATTCTGGGCGGTAAAACTCAGGCGCTCCACCACCCCGCATTCCCGCATCAGGTTGCCGAAGCAGAACATGCCCAGCAGCGGCGCGGCAGCGGGCAACAGCAGCGCCACCAGAATCAGAAGCGCCAAGGGGAAAACAATTTTCTCGCGCCGCGACACCTGCCGCAGCTGTACCATCACTATCCTGCGCTCCGCAGCGGTGGTCAGTGCCCGCATGATTGGCGGCTGGATCAGCGGCACCAGCGCCATATAGGAATAGGCGGCCACGGCGATCGCACCCAGCAGGTCCGGTGCCAGCATGCTGGCGACATAGATTGCAGTCGGGCCGTCGGCACCGCCAATAATGCCGATGGCGGCAGCATCGCTGATACTGAAATCCATCAGGCCGAGGCTGCTCAGCCCGACAGCGCCCAGGACGGTGGCAAAAATGCCGAACTGGGCGGCGGCGCCGAGAAACAGGGTCTTGGGATTGCCCAGCAGTGGACCGAAATCAGTCATCGCCCCGACACCCATGAATATGACCAGCGGCGCTACACCGCTGGCGATAGCCACCGTGTAGAAGTTGTACAGCATGCCGTTACTGTAACTGGCGTTTTCCGCCAGCTGCTGCACCGCCAGGCGCAGCGCCGGTGTGGCGGTATCGTATGCCGCTAGCAGTTCCCTGTAGTTGTCCGTAAGGCTGACGCCCAGGATACGGGCAAACTCGCCGAGCAATTCAGGGTTGCCGGCATGTATCGCGTTCTCCACGGCGGACCATGCCATGCCGGCTCCCGGAATGTTGGCGAGAATGCCCCCGAAACCGATCGGCACCAGCAACAGCGGTTCAAATCCCTTGCGAATGGCCAGGAACAACAGTACCAGGCCGATCAGGATCATGAGAGCCTGGCCGGCCTGCATCTGGGCGAGTCCCGAGGACTCCCACAGGCGAAGTACGTTTTCCATGCGCGATCAGGCCACGTTGATCAGCACATCGCCGACCGCGACCTTGTCGCCCACCTTGACCAGCACCTCGGCCACGCTGCCCGCACGCTGGGCGCGCACCTCGGTTTCCATCTTCATGGCCTCCAGCACCACGATCACATCGCCGGCGGCCACCACGTCACCGGGAATCACATTGACGTGGAAAATATTGCCCGCCAGCGGCGCCGCCAACGGGTGTGTCGCCGGCGCGGGCGCGGCGGCAGGCGCCGCCGCAGTGGCCGCCACCGGATTAATGGCGGATACGTCACCGCCCTCGGCGACCTCCACCACGTAGGTTTGGCCGTTTACCTTTACCGTGTACACGCCGGGTTCACCGGGCGTCGCTGGCGCCGCGGCCGCGGGAATGACCGCCGGCGCGGCAACCGCCGTGGGCACAGGCTCGAAGGCCGAGGCATCGCCCCTGTGCTCCAGGAACTTGAGGCCGATCTGGGGGAACAGGGCGTAGGTCAGCACGTCGTCGATCTCGCCCTCCCCCGATGTAAGGGAAATGGATTTTTCCTGCGCCAGGGCGCGCAGTTCATCGGTGAGTTTGTCCAGCTCCGGCTCCAACAGATCAGCCGGGCGACAGGTGATGGCCGGGTTGCCCTCCAGCACACGCTGCTGCAACTCGGCGTTCACCGGCGCCGGCGTCGCGCCGTACTCGCCCTTGAGCACACCGGCGGTCTCGCGGGATATGGACTTGTAGCGCTCCCCCGTCAGCACGTTGATCACAGCCTGGGTGCCCACGATCTGGGAGGTGGGCGTCACCAGCGGGATGAAACCGAGGTCCTCGCGCACCCGGGGTATTTCCGCCAGCACCTCATCCATCTTGTCAGCCGCGCCCTGCTCTTTCAGCTGGCTCTCCATGTTGGTGAGCATACCCCCCGGCACCTGGGCCACCAGGATGCGGGCATCCACGCCTCGCAGGGAGCCCTCGAACTGGGCGTATTTCTTGCGCACCTCGCGAAAATAAGCGGCAATTTCCGCCAGCTTTACGATATCGAGACCGGTCTCCCGACCGGTACCTTCCAGCATGGCTACCACCGCTTCCGTAGGGGAATGCCCATAGGTCATCGACATGGAAGAAATCGAGGTATCCACGTTGTCGATGCCCGCCTCCACGCACTTGAGAATAGTCGCGGTGGACAGGCCTGTCGTCGCGTGGCACTGCATATGAATGGGGATGGCGCAGGCCGCCTTGAGCCGGGTGACCAGTTCAAAGCCCACGTAGGGGTGCAACAGACCCGCCATATCCTTGATCGCGATTGAGTCCGCCCCGGTGTCCTCGATTCGCTTACCCATCTCAACCCAGGTATCCATGGTGTGCACCGGACTGAGGGTGTACGAGATCGTACCCTGCGCGTGCTTGCCCACTTCCCTGACGGCCCTCAGGGCCACGTCCAGGTTGCGCATATCGTTCATGGCATCGAATACACGGAACACATCCACGCCGTTATGGGCAGCGCGTTCAACAAATTTTTTCACCACGTCATCGGCATAGTGTCGATAGCCGAGGATATTCTGCCCCCTGAACAACATCTGCTGGGGTGTATTGGGCATCGCTTTCTTGAGCTCGCGAATGCGCTCCCAGGGGTCCTCGCCCAGATAGCGGATACAGGCATCAAAAGTGGCGCCACCCCAGGTTTCCAGCGACCAGAAGCCCACTTCGTCCAGTTTGGCGGCAATTGGCAGCATGTCGTCAAGGCGCATGCGGGTCGCGAGCAGGGACTGGTGTGCGTCGCGCAGCACCACGTCGGTAATACCCAGCGGGCGTTTGTTCTGGTCCATTGCCTGAAAGCCTCTAGTTTTCGGTAAATCCGCTGCGGCGCGATTCAGCCTGCGGGATTTCTGTGCTGGTGAATAGCAGCGGTGATCACCGCGACCACGCCCGGATCGAGCTCCGTTGCGGCGGTAGTGGCCGGACCGCTTACCCGCGCTGTCACCGGCGGGGGCTCCGGCTGGGGAAAATAGCGGTTGACCAGCCATGACATGGCGCTGGTTGTGAGCACCAGCACACTCAGGAAGCCTACCACGGTTCCCATACCATAAAGCATGAGTTCCATTCCCTGTGCAACTATATCGCCCTGCATGCTCTCACCCGTTGTACTTGCCCGGTGTTCGGCACCGGCATCCAGCGCTTATTTTAAAGGAGTAAGGTGGGACGCGCCATGCCGCGCAGGGCTGATCTGGACAAAGCTGTGGCATAATGTGCTCCCCACCCAGGTAAATTACCATGCAAGTGATGCTCGCCCCCATGGAGGGCGTTGTCGACCACACCATGCGCGAACTGCTCACTTCACTGGGTGGTATTGACCGTTGCGTCACGGAGTTTGTGCGGGTGACGGAGCGCCTGTTGCCGCCCAGGGTCTTCCAGCGATTGTGCCCCGAACTCGCTCACGGTGGTACTACCCTTTCGGGTGTCCCCGTATACATCCAGTTGCTGGGCGGCCAGCCGGTCGTGCTCGCGGACAACGCCGCCCGGGCCGCCGAACTTGGCGCGGCCGGTATCGATTTGAACTTCGGTTGCCCCGCAAAAACGGTGAACCGCTCGGACGGCGGCTCCATTATCCTGCGCGAGCCGCAGCGGGTACACGCGATCGCCGCGGCGGTGCGAGCCGCGGTGCCCGCGCACATACCGGTCACGGTGAAAACCCGCCTCGGGTACGAGGACGAAAGCCTGTTCCTGGATATCGTGCGCGGGATTCACGCGGCGGGCGTGAATGAACTCACGGTGCACGCCCGCACCAAGCGCCACGGCTACCGGCCGCCAGCCTATTGGGAAGAGATTGCGCGCGCCCGGGAAGCCGTACCGCTGAATATCATCGCCAACGGCGAAATCTGGAGCCCGGCGGATGCCCTGCGCTGCCGTGAACTCAGCGGCTGCCAGGACCTGATGCTGGGCCGCGGCGCGCTGTGCCGGCCCGACCTGCCGCGACTCATCGCGGCCGCCACTACTGGACAGGCGCGGGACTCTTTGCGCTGGCCCGAGGTCATCCCGCTGGTACAGCAGTTCCTGGAACTGAACAGGGCCCACTATGACGCCCGTCATGCCCCCAACCCCGTCAAGCAGTGGCTGGCTTACCTGCGGGCATATTTTCCCGAGGCCGCCCTGCTGTTCGAGCGGGTGAAGCGAATGCGCGATCCCGAGCAACTTGCCCTCGAGTTGCGATCCATGGCCGCGCAGCGGCGACAGGACGAGGTCAGAATACCGGCGACCGCCTGAATGTGAGGGCGACGATCCGCCCTAGAACAGCACTGGCACAATAGCGTCGATCAGGCGCGGCCCCCTGGCATTGATCGCCGCCGCGAACTGCTCGTTGAACTCCTCGGCGGTAGTGGCGCGGGAAGCCCGCACGCCCATGCCGGTGGCGAGTGCGACAAAGTCCATATCCGGTCCGCCGATATCCAGCACACTGGCGGCGTTGGGGCCCGGCTTGCCGCCGCGAGCGCCGGTGCGGGCGAACTCCATCTCCAGTACGCTGTACTTGGTATTGTTAAAAATAACCACGGTCACATCCAGGTTTTCCCGCGCCATGGTCCACAGCGACTGGATGGTGTACATCGCGCTGCCGTCCCCCTCGAGGCAGATCACCTTGCGCTCCGGGCAGGCTACCGCGGCGCCCACCGCGGCGGGCAAGCCCCAGCCGATACTACCGCCGGTCAGGTTGAGCCAGTCGTGCGGCTGGGCCGTGGCGGTGGCGGGAAAAAGCACAAAACTCGAGGTAATGGACTCGTCCACGACGATGGCGTTCTCCGGCAGGAAATGCGCCACCGCCATCGCCACCTTATTGACATCCAGGGGACCAGCCCCGAGATCGGGTATGGTCAGGGGCCGCACCTCGGGTTTCGCGTCCACCGCGTCAAGTCGTTCCAACAGGTCCTCCAGCGCCTGGTCGATGTCGTCGTTGGGACCGGCCAGAACATACTGCTCGCAATCCGGTGGCGCGATCGCACTGGGCACGTTGGGATAGGCGAAAAATGAGACCGGGGCGGGAGCACCCACCAGGATCAGGTGTTCGATGTCCTTGAGATGGTCGATGGCCAGCTCGGCCAGATAGGGCAACCTGTCGATCACCGCGGTACCGGCGCCGCGGGCCACCCTGCCCGGGAACACTTCGGTGCAGACCTGGGCATCGGCCGCCTTGCCGATACGGCTCAACATGAGACCGCGCTGGCTGTCCACTTCCCGGCCACCGATCATGAGCATGCATTTCCTGCCGGACTTCAGCATGGCGGCAACCTCATCGATGCGCGCGACGGGTACCCCGGCGGGCGGTGCGATGGTCACCGCCGCTTCCGGGCCGTTGGGGTTGTCTCCCCAGGACACGTCCGCCGGCAGCATCAGGGTCGCCACCTGGCCGATGCCCGCCTGGCGCACCGCCTCCGCTGTATCGCGCGCGATATCGCTGGCCGCCTTCGAGGTGTAAACCCAGTGGGAGACAGGCCGCGCAATACCCTCGATATCAGCGGTCAGCGGCGCATCGTATTCCAGGTGATAGGTGGCGTGGTCGCCGACGATGTTCACCAGCGGCACATGTCCTTTCTTCGTGTTGTGAATATTGGCCAGGGCGTTGCCCAGGCCGGGCCCGAGATGCAACAGGGTGGAGGCCGGTTTGCGCGCCATCCGGGCATAACCGTCGGCGGCGCCGCTAAGCACACCCTCGAACAGGCACAGCACGCAGCGCATCCCCTCGACCTCGTCCAGGGCCGCGACAAAATGCATTTCCGAAGTGCCGGGATTGGTGAAACAAACCTCGACGCCGTTGTTGATCAAGGTGTTAAGCAAGCTCTCCGCGCCATTCATGGGCTATCCCCTGTCTGTCCGATAATATTGGTTTGGTCCGGTGCAACAAGCATAGGCCATCACAGGGTGACAGCGGTAGTTTTGGGCCTGACGCGACGGCGATGGCTCAAGCTGGAGCTAGGCGGGGTCCAGTCTTGGGACGGAATTCAACAAAGCCTGCGTATAGGGATGCCGAGGCGCCGTGAGAATCTGCTCCGCGCTGCCCTGCTCCACCAGCTTGCCGGCCTGCATCACGCCCACGTGATGGGCCAGGCTGGGCACAATCGACAGGTCATGGGTGATAAACAGGTAGGACACGCCAAACTCCCGCTGCAATTCCTGCAGCAGGCCAAGCACTTCCGCGCGGATGGATACGTCGAGCGCGCTGGTGGGTTCGTCACAGATTATCAGTTCCGGCTCCACGGCCAGGGCCCTGGCGATGGCGATGCGCTGTAACTGGCCGCCCGAAAATTCATGGGGATAGCGCTGACTGTATTCGCGGCGCAGTTGCACCCGGTCCAGCAACTGGCCTATCCGGTCCTGCTGCTCCTGTTCCGACAGACCCATGCCCAGGCTGACCATGCCTTCGGCGATAATCTCACCGACCGTGAGGCGCGGGTTCATGGAAGAAAACGGGTTCTGGAAAATGACCTGGATCAGCTTGCGGTAGGGCAGCATTTCACGCCGCGCGAGAGCACCGATGGCATCGCCCTTGAAATGGATCTGGCCGCCACTGATCTGTTCGAGATTGAGAATGGCGCGGCCCAGGGTGGACTTGCCGCTGCCGGATTCACCCACCAGGGCATAGGTTTCTCCCCGACCTATGGACAGCGATACACCGTCCACGGCCCGGGTGTAGTCCACGACCCGCTGCAACACGCCCTTGCGAATCGGGAAGTAAACCTTGACGTCCTGCAGCTGCAGCAACGGCTCTTCAACCGCCATACTCTGGAACTTCGTAAGGTCCGGCAGCGCGTCGATCAGGCGCCGGCTGTACTCCTGCTTCGGGTTGTGAAAAAACTCGTCCACCCCCTCCCGCTCGATTATTTCCCCGCGATACATCACTGCGACTTCGTCCGCGGTATTGCGCACCACTCCCATGTCGTGGGTAATCAGCAGCACCGCAAGTTGCCGCGAACGGGTAAGGTCCCTGATAAGCTTCAGCACCTGCTCCTGCACGGTGACATCCAGCGCCGTGGTGGGCTCATCCGCAATCAGGATATCCGGCTCACAAGCCAGGGCCATGGCGATCATGATGCGCTGCTGCTGGCCCCCTGACAGCTGGTGCGGGAAGAAGCTGAAACGGCTGTCGGGATCGGGTATTCCCACTTCGGTAAACAGTTGTACAACCCGTTGGCGAAGCTTGTCACCGCGCAGCGGCGTATGCAGGCGCAGGGTTTCCGCCACCTGCTGTCCAACGGTCTGTACCGGGTTGAGGGCGCTCATGGCGTTCTGGAAAATCATCGCCACGCGACGTCCGCGCACGTCCTGCATTTTGGCTTCCGGCAGATCGAACAGGTCCTGGCCGTCCACCACCACCGCGCCCGAAGTAATCTGCAGGGCATCCGGCAACAGGCGCATGGCCGCCAGCGATGTCACCGATTTACCACTGCCCGATTCACCCACCAGCGCGAAGATTTTTCCCGCGCGTAACTCCAGGCTGATTCCCTTGAGAATCTGCTCGCCGGTCTCGACCAGTTCCACCTTCAGGTCCCGCACCTGCAGGCGAATATCCGTGTTCACGGTCATGAATGCCTCCCGCCGCTGACGCGCGGATCAAACGCGTCGCGCACCAGGTCGGAGAACAGGTTGGCGGCAAGTACCAGCAGAAACATGAAGAAAAAAGCGCCCGTCAGGGTCCACCAGACCGCGGGTTCGCGGGACAGTTCGCTGCGTGCACCGTTGATCATGTTGCCCCAGCTTCCCATGGACGGGTCGATGCCCACCCCGATATAGGACAGCACCGCCTCCGCAAGCACCAGCGCACTGAAATCGAGCACGAAAGTAATAAGAATGATATGCACCACGTTGGGCAGGATATGCCGCCCCAGGATACGGCTGTGACTGACCCCGAAAGCGTGAGCCGCCTGCACGTAACCGAGCTGGCTGATCTTGAGAGTCTCGGCGCGAATCAGGCGACAGAGGCTGGACCAACTGGTCAGACCCAGGATAAAACACAGGGCGATGAACCTGGCGTCCGCCTTCTCCATCCCTATGGAGAAGTAGTCCGGGTTAAGGTCTATGTACACCTGGAAAAGCAACACCGAGGCCGCGATCAGCAGGATGCCGGGGATTGAACTCAGCGTGGTGTACAGGTACTGCACGACGTCGTCCACCCAGCCCTTGAAGTAACCCGCGCTGACGCCAAGGGTAACCGCGATAGGCAGCATCACAAGAGTGGACAGCGTGCCCAGTAATACCCCCGTCCTTATGCCCTTGATACTCTGGAACGCAACATCCGCCCCGCCCTGGTCAGTGCCGAGCACGTGGTAGTAATGGCTGACATATACCAGCCATACCATGAAACAGATTATGCCCGCCTGCACCGCCCACGACGCGTACCAGGGATAGACACTGCCGCGCAGCAACAACCACTGCAAACCCACCACCAGGGCGGAAGCCGCCAGTCCCCAGGCGAGTGCAATAGCGGAAAGCTGGGCAACGTCCAGCCATTTGTCCGAGGGGTCCGCAAGGTGCTGCCCCGCGTGCATGAGCCAGTCAAAGTCGCGCACCATATTGCCCTGGTCATCCTTGATATTGCTCTTTTCAAAGGATTTCAGGGCAAACGGCGCCGAGTAGGTGCGTTCGAAACGATCGCCCATGCCATCGAGCATGACATCCAGTACGCTGGTGACCTTGTTGTCATAAAACACTTCGTCGGTGTCGACACCGGCTGGACTGGGCAGGGCTTTGCGGAAATGCATGGAGTCCAGCAAGGCCACTCCCACATAGGTCATGATAACGGTGAACGCCACCATGCCCAGGCGCGAGCTGAAGACCTGACTCCAGCGTTCGCGGGTCTGGGGGTCATTGCGCAGGCGGTAGAAAAAGATGGTCAGCACGATGACCAGCATGAACACCAGCGCGTCCGACCACAGCAGAACAGGTTTGAATCCCAGCTCAGCCATCAGTTCAGCCGCACCCTGGGATCAGCCCAGGTGTAGGATATATCGGTGAGGATGAGGCCGATGATGTACAGGATGGAACCGATAAACACCATGGTGCGCACAATGGCGAAATCCTGGGAGCGGATGGCGTCCAGCATGTAACTGCCAAGGCCGGGAATGCCAAAGAACGACTCTATCAGCAAGCTGCCCATGAACAGGGACGGGATCAACACCACAATGCCCGTCAGGATCGGAATCATGGCATTGGGCAGAATATGCTTGAACAGGATACTGATCTCACTGGCGCCCTTGGCGCGGGCGGTGCGCACGTAATCCTGGCCGGCCTCTTCCAGGAACAGGGTGCGATACCAGCGGGCGCCAGAGCCCACACCCGAGATCACGCTGACCAGCACTGGCAGCAGCAGGAACTTCCAGGGCTTGAAATCCGGGTCAAAACCCGAAATCGGCACCAGCATCCACTGCTTGGCCACGAGGTACTGGCCGCCGATAATGTAAAACAGGTAAGAGATGGACATCAGTGAAACGAAAACGAATACGGCCCAGCGATCCAGCGCGGTGCCGCGAAACATCACTACCATCAGTGCCACGCAGATATTCACCCAGATCCCGATCGCGAAACTGGGGAGTGCCACTGCAAGGCTTGGCCACATGCGGGTGGACACGTCCGAGGTGATATCGCGACCGCTTTCCGAGCGACCAAAGTCGAAGGCGAATAATTTCAGCGACTTGGTATAGAAGATGGTGTCGGTCAGGGAGGCGATACCACTGGCATCATCATTGACGAACAGGGGCTTGTCATAACCGTTTTTGCGCTTCCAGTTCTCAATCGCTTCCGGCGTCACATACTTCGCGCCCAACTGGGACGCGGCCATATCGTCCGGCGAATTCACCACGAAGAACAGGGTGAACGTCAGCAGGTTCACGCCGATAAGAATGGGAATGGCATATAGCAGCCGGCGGATAATATAGGCCAGCATCAGCTTTCCCCCGCCGCGCGTGCGGTCGCTTTCTGACGGCGTCGATAGGCGATCACTCCCGGCAATATCAGGGCGATCAACACCCCGGCACCCGCATACAGGGGCCAGGTGACCGGCTGGTTCCACTCCACCTGTTTGCGCGCCCGCAGATCGGGATCAACCCGGGTGTACTTGAGAGTCCCCTTGGAAACACCGTGGCGCTTGTTGTTATGTACCCAGCTGTTGTTCAGGTAGACATCCTTGGGGTTGTAGGCAAACAGCCAGACCGCGTCACGGCGATACTGCTCCACCGCCAGCGCCACCTGTTCATCCCGTTCGGGCCCGGGCGGCAGCAGGCGAATTTTCCTGAACGCCTGGTCGAATTCCTCGCTCGCATAGTTCGAGTTATTCGCGCCGTCGCAGTTACACAGCAGCGGGCTCTCCGGACCGTACAGCAGGAACAGGAAATTTTCCGGGTCCGGGTAGTCAGCCAGCCAGCCGTGGGAGTAGATCTGGGTATTACCCGTAAGCAGCTTCTCCCGGGTGCGATTCCAGTCAGCGGGCCGGTATTCCACCTGTACTCCCAGTTTGTCGAATATCCTGTCCATCCAGTTCATCTGGGTATTGCTGATGGCCTGGGATTGCACGTCGATGAAAATCTTCAGCGGTTCCCCGGTGCGCGCGTCGCGACCGTTGGGATAGCCGGCCTCCGCCAGCAACTGCCTGGCGTAATCCAGCGACTTGCGCACCGGTTCGCCATCAACCCAATCATAGACATAGGGGTTTATACCCGCCTCGCCTTCCAGGAACCCCGGAATGCCCGGTGGCACCGGATTATTGGCCGGCAGACCATTGCCATTGTAAAAAATGTTGAGGTATTCCTCGGTATTGAACGCGATCTGCAGGGCCTGGCGCAGCTTGCGCTTGTCCTCGGTATAGCCGCCCACCACCGGATCTCGCATATTGAAGCCGTAGTAGTAGATGGCTGGTTTGACGTCTGGCGACATCGTGATGCCGTGGTCTTTCAGCTCGCCGGACATTTCCAGTCCGTCGGGGCCCACCACGAAGGCCTGGTCATAGACACGGTTGGTATTGCCGTGGCTCTCACCGGAGCGGTCGTAGAAACCCTGCAGAAACTTTGTCCACAGCGGCATTACTTCCTTCTCGAGACGATAGACCGCCCTGTCGACGAAGGGAATACGCTTGCCAGCATCATCCAACAGCCCCGCCTCGAGGTCGCCGGGCGCTCCCTCCGTCGGATAAAAATCCGGGCGGAAGTTGGGATTTCGCTCCAGCACGATCTCGCTGTTGGGATCGTTCTTGACCACCATGAACGGTCCGGCTCCAACCGGCCACCAGTCCAGGGTCAGGTTGCGTTCCGCGAAGCCGGGATTGTGGTAAAAGCGGTCCACTTCCGGCGCAATCGGTGCAAAGAAAGTCATGGCCAGCCAGTACATAAACTGGGGGTAGCGATTCTTGATGGTGATAGTGAAGGTGCGCTCGTCCAGTACCTGCAGCCCTGCCATCGAGTAATCGTCGAGGTCCAACCAGCCGTCCCTGGGCACCTTGCCCAATTCTTCGGAAAACTCCTCCATGCCCACGATATAGTGGGCCATAAAACCCAGCATGGGCGAGGCGATATCCGGGTCTGCGAGGCGCTTTATGGCATAAACAAAATCGTTGGCGTGAACCGCCCGGCTGCCGGTCTCGGGAAAGTCAGGTATCTGCTGGTACTTCTCGCCCTCGGCGGCGCTGTCAAAGAGGTACAGCGGCTCACCCGCAGCGTCCAGTGCGAATGCCGGATGTGGCTGGTAGCGCTCGTCCTCCCGCACTCGCAGGGTATAACGGGTGAAGGCGACCGATTCGTCTTCCTCGGCCACTTCATTGCCTTCCGCGTCCAGGAAAGTCAGCTGCGGGAAGGACTCCAGCGCCAACGGAATCAACTCGTAGGGACGCTTGAGGAAGTGGTAGTCCATCGGAGGTTCATAAATCTGCTGGATGAACAGGCTCTCATCCGAAGCATAGGAGGTGGCCGGGTCAAGGTGTTTGGGGGGAAGCGGGGACATGATCGACTGGTAGGTGATGAGGTCGTCATCGTACTGCGGATTGGGGTTATTCCACGGTGGGCCGCCACAAGCTGTCAGCAGGCTGGCAAGCATCCCCAGCAGCGCGATAACGGCGGTACCAGTACTTTTTATTGTTAGGTAATCCCTGTTGTTCTGTGGCACAGCGCCAGAGCTCCGATTGCGAGCGCGCAAGAATACCTTGCGATGGCCGCGAGGGCCAGTACCTGTTGAACGGTATGTCTACCCGCGCACGGTTTTTGACCGCAATGCCTGCCCTCCGAGCCGCTAAGTCCCTATAATGACGCCGATATCCCAGAAGGAGTCGCCCGGGCGACATAATAACAATATGACAGCAACCGACGTTCAACCTTTCGATCCGGCGACCGATACCGGCTTTTTCGGACACCCACGCGGGCTGCTGGTGTGTTTCGCTACGGAGCTGTGGGAGCGTTTTTCCTTTTACGGGATGAAATACCTGTTATTGCTGTATCTCACCAAGTACCACCTGTTCACGGACAGCAATGGTCTGGAGGTGCTGGGCAGCTACGCGGCCCTGGTATACGCCATGCCAGTGATCGGAGGCCTGCTGGCGGACCGCTACCTGGGCATGCGCAAGGCGGTGGTATTTGGCGGCATATTGCTGGTGCTGGGCCACCTTGGCATGGCGGTAGAAGGGGAGCAGGCCAGCAACCAGGGCGGCCAGATCCTGCGGGACGAGGGGGCACTGCAGGTGTTCTACTTCTCACTCGCCCTGATCGTCATCGGCGTGGGCTTCCTGAAACCGAATATCTCCACCATCGTCGGGCGCCTCTACAGTGAGGATGACCCGCGCCGGGACTCGGGGTTCACGATTTTCTACATGGGCATCAATCTCGGCGCGTTCACCGCCACCCTGCTCTGCGGCTACCTAGGCGAGACCTTCGGCTGGCGCTACGGTTTTGGTGCGGCGGGTATCGGCATGCTCATCGGCCTGACGACTTTCCTGTCCGGCCAGCGCCACCTGCACGGCCATGCTGAACCGCACGACCCCGCCATCCTGCGGGTAAAATCTGTGCTGGGCATCAGCAAAGAGCTCACCATTTACCTGTGCGGCCTGCTGGGCGTGGTCGCCGCCTGGCAGATGCTGCAATTCCACGGTGCGGTCGGCCATCTCCTGCATATCATGTCCGTCGGGGTACTGCTGGGCCTGGGCTGGTTTGTCATGGTGAAATGCAACCCGGTTGAACGCGGCAGGATGATAGTACTGATCATACTCACCATGTCCACCGTCGTATTCTGGGCCCTGTTCGAGCAAAGCGCCGCCTCCATGACCCTGTTCGCCGACAGGGTCATGGACAGAAACATCCTGGGCATGGAGCTGACGGCCTCCCAGTTCGGCGCGCTGAACTCATTCTTTATTTTCCTGTTCGCGCCACTGTTCGCCTGGCTGTGGATGGCGCTCGGCCGCCGTGGGCTGGAACCGACAACACCGGTGAAGTTCGCCCTGGGTATCGCCCAGGCAGGACTGGGCTTCGGCGCCCTCGTGATCGGCGCCGCCTCCCCCAACGAGGCCGGTCTGGTCGCGGGCTACTGGATGGTGCTGGCTTACCTGTTGCACACTGCCGGCGAGTTGTGCCTCTCCCCCGTCGGGCTGTCCGCGGTGACCAAGCTGGCGGTGCCCAGTGTCGTTGGCGTCATGATGGGCTCCTGGTTCCTGGCCACCGCATACTCGGAATTTGTCGCTGTCCAACTCTCCAAGATGGCGGCCATGGAGACGGTCGACGGCACCGTGGCCGATGTCGGCACCGCTCTGGCGGGCTATACGAGCCTCTTCACCGACCTCTTTTACGTCGGGCTGGGCTTCGGAGCCCTATTGCTGGTGGCCAGCCCCATCCTGAAGAAAATGATGCACGGTGTACATTGAAATCCCTGGCTGTTGAGATACGGCAGCGGACTCAGCGGCCTTTTTCCTGGAGGTAAACTGTTATGGCGGCACGCGAATACGATCTGGTCGTCTGGGGAGCCAGCGGGTTTACCGGTCACCTCGTCACCCAGTACCTGGCCCAGACCTACGGTACCAGCGGAGAGTTGCACTGGGCGATCGCCGGGCGCGACCGCGAAAAGCTCGAGGAGGTGCGTGAGGAATGCCTGCCCGGAGCCAATCGCAGTTCGCTGCCCATACTGATTGCTGACAGCGGTGACCCGGCAAGTCTCGCGCGCCTGGTGAAAAAAACCCGGGTAATCTGCAGCACCGTAGGACCCTACGCCAGGTTCGGCACAGCACTGGTCGCCGCGTGCACCGGGGAAGGCACGGACTATTGCGACCTCACCGGGGAGGTGCAGTGGATGGCGCGGGTCATCCCCGCCTTCCAGGGCGCCGCCCAGGCCTCCGGCGCGCGCATCGTACATACCTGCGGTTACGACTCCATTCCCTTCGATATCGGCACCTGGTATTTGCAACAGGCCATGCTGGAAAAGCATGGTGTCGCTGCCCGGCATGTCAAGACGCGCGTAGGTCGCACCCGCGGCGGCGCCAGCGGCGGCACCATAGCGAGCATGCTCAATATGCTGGACGAGGTGCAGCATGATGACTCCGTTCGCGAGGTGATGGAAAATCCCTATGCCCTCAACCCGCCGGGTTCACCGGTTGGACCGGACGGACCGGACCAGACTGACGCCCGCTTTGACCCGGATTTCGGGCAGTGGACATCGCCTTTCCTCATGGCCGCCGTTAACACACGCGTGGTACGCCGCAGCCATGCGCTGCTCAATTTTGCCTGGGGCGAGGACTTCCGGTACGACGAGGCGGTGCTCAGCGAGTCCCGCGCCAGGGCCACCCTGGCCGCCGTGGGCACCGGCGCCGGAATGGCGACCCTGGCCCTGGGACCTGCCCGCAACCTGGCGCGGCGAGTGCTGCCCGCGCCCGGGGACGGACCCTCTCGCAGCCAGCGCGAAAACGGTTACTGGGAGGTTTTCTTCCACGGCCTGCATCCCAGCGACCGGCGCAAGGATATGCGATTGAGGGTCACCGGCGACATGGATCCGGGCTACGGTTCAACTTCAAAAATGCTGGGTGAGGCCGGGGTGTGCCTGGCCCTCGATAAAGCGGCCACCGGCGGCGGCTTCTGGACGCCGGCCTCGGCGCTCGGCGCGAAATTGCAAAAGCGTCTGCAGGAAAGGGCCGGGGTGAACTTCGAATTCGTCAGTTCACGCAAATAAAAAAACAGCAAACCGGGCTGGCAAATCACAGCTTCGGGATGAAACGCAGACACGGGCGGCAGGGGCGAAAAATACAGGCGTGAACAAGTTCAACCTCACGTTCAGGGGCAAGATCATCGAAGGCCATGATCCCGGGAAGGTCAAAGACCGCCTCGCCAGCCTGCTTGCCATAGACGACCCCAAACTGCTGCAACGTTATTTCTCCGGCGATCCCGTGGTCCTGCGCCACAATATGGAGCGCAGGGAAGCGGCGGAGTTGTACGCCCGCCTGCGCCGCCTGGGTGTTCACGCCGAGTTGGTCAAGGTAGGCGAGCGAGGCGACCTGCACGCGGGAGAAAAGCCCCCGGAGCCTGCTCCCGCTGAGCCGACGCCCCCACAGGCAAAGCCGGAAAAAAAACGGCGAGCAGGCAAAGCGGCCGCAAAAAAAGCGCTGCTGACTGAGCAGGCTGCGCTACTCAAGGCCAAGGAAGACGCGCTGCGAAAGGCCCTGCGCGCCCGCGAGAAAGAGCAGGCCAAGAACAGGAAGGCGGAGGAGGCACGCAAAAAGGCCGAGGAGCAGGCCCGCAAACGGGCCATCGAAAAAGAACAGGCAGCCCAGCGCCGCGCCATGGAAGAGCAGGCCGTCCAGCGCGCAGCCGTCGAATTGGCCCAGAAACCTTCACTCAAGCCCGTGGAAGCGAGGGTGCGGACCCGGCTCGAAACCCCCTCGCGCCAGCGCAACTCGGGGGAAGCCGATGGCAGGCGCAAGCGCCAGCCGGGAGCGCCGAACCTCTATAGCATGACTCCCTTTCGCAACACCCCCGCCATTCGCGCCAGGGCGACGGAATCGCGCAGAATCAAGCGGCTGGCGTTCACCAGCGCGGCGCTCGCCCTGGCGGCGGCTGTGATACTTGGCGCGGGGCTGCTCGGCCGTTCCGCCCCGCCCGCACCCGCCGGAGCCAGCGCGATCGCCATCGAACCCCAGCGGGGACCACTGCTGCTGACGGCGGCGGACCTTCTGCAACACGACAGGGCTGGCGTAGGCGTCGCCGACCTGACACTGCGGAGCATGGGCGTGGCGGAGTTGGCCGCGCCGATGGTGTTCAACGCCAGTGGCGAACTGCTGGCGCCGGGGCGCCTGGATGAGTCGCAGCCGACACCGGCAGATAGCGCTCCCCCGCTGCTCCGGTGTGTGCTGGCGGAATCCCGCTGCGAGCAGTTCTCGCCCGCACTGGCCGGCACCACGATATCCGCCCTGGCCGTACACCCGCTCGATGGCAACATTTTCATTGCCGATGCCAGCGCCGGCGAATTGCTGAAAGTGAGCCCCGAAGGCGCGGTACTTGCCCGCGCCGCCGTCGAGCTCCCGCCACATCCGGCGCTGCGCCTGGACGCGGGCCTGTTGCTCAGCAATCGCCCGGGCGGCACAAGAATAGGCGTTTTCCGCTACGAGGACGACGCTTTCGGCCAGGAATTGGCCGAGATCGAACTGCTGGCCGGCTCCGGGGGCGCGCCCGGTCACAACGAGATAGTCGATTTCCTGTGGAACCGGGAGCACTGGTGGGTTCTGCTGGCACCGGCGAACGGCAGCGGCGCCCAACTCCACCGCTTTGACGCGCAGTGGCAATTGGTGGACAAACCGGAACAGTTGGCGGGCAGCCAGCCGGTGCAATTGGTCAACTGGGGCGGCCGGATACTGCTGGTGGATCCCGGCCGCATTCCCGTCCAACGTTTCAACGACGCGGGCGTCGCGGAAGCAGCGCTGGTATCCGACAAACTGGCCGACATACTCGCGCGCGGCGAGCGCAGGGAAAAGCTCATCATGCTGACCTGGCGCACAGCCATTGCGTTGTGCCTGCTCGCGGCCGCGGCAGGCCTGTTCCTGGGATGGCTGCACCGGGCCCGCAGCATGGTTTATACATCCTGCAAGGAGCAGGGCGCAGAACCCGTGGACAGACTTGCCGATAGCATAGATTGGGCTGAGATCGAGCCCGACCGCAAAACAATCCTCGGCAAAAAAAGAGGCTCGAGCTACGCGGCCCTGGCGCTGGTCATCGTTGCCTGCGCGGGCTTCCTGGGTGTGTCGGCGCTTGCCCTGGCCGCCATACTGCTGGCACTGGCGGGGCCCGCCGCCGCGCTGCTGTTACTTCAGCGCGGCGACCAGGGCCACATCGGCATAAACGGCGATAAACTGCTGCTGGTGGATCACGATGGCCTGTACCACATGGGTAGTGGCAGTCGGATTCACTATCGGGGTCGCTTCGTCATGATCGACGATGTGACAGTATTCACCGGTTCACCACTGCTGCCCGCCTTCAGCCGCGCCTGGATTGAACAGCACCTGAGGCCACTGGTGGCCAACGGGGTACGGGTGGATCGTACTATCCTGTTCGTCAAACTGCTGCAGGCCCGCCACCCGCTCGCGCTTGGCGCCGTCGCCATCGCGGCGACCTCAGCCGCTGCCGTCGCGCTGCTGTCACTGCAGGGGATTTTTTGACAGATTGAGGGACATCGCACGGGGCGACAGCACTTCCCGGTATTCGATATACTGTTGCGCTTGGCACCACCCGCACCATCGCACGAAAACAACCAGGAACCACGGCTTGCATGACTACCACCCGACCAGAACAGCCGGAGGCGTCGACACCCGCGTTGCAGGTCTCTCTCTTCGTCACCTGCCTCGCTGACCTGTTGCGCCCTTCCGTCGCCTTCGCCAGCATCAAACTGCTGGAACAGGCAGGTTGCGAAGTGACCGTGCCGGCGGCGCAGACTTGCTGCGGCCAGCCTGCCTATAACACCGGCGATTACGAATCCTCGGCACCCCTGGCCAGGCAACTGATCAAGCAGTTTGAATCCGCCGACTACGTGGTGGTGCCATCGGGCTCCTGCGCGGGCATGATCCACCACCACTATCCGCGCCTGCTGGACGGGGAGTGGCGGGAAAAGGCGCTGGAACTTGCCGCCAAGACCTTTGAACTGACGACATTTCTGAATGACATCGTGCGGCTGCGACGAGGTGAGCGCCCCGCCATCACACTGCCGGGGGTCACCTATCACGACAGTTGCGCCGGACTGCGCGAACTCGGTATCAAACGCCAGCCGCGCGCCCTGCTCAGGGAGTTGTGTGATCTCGAGGTAACCGAACTGCCCCAGAGCGAAGTATGCTGCGGATTCGGCGGCACCTTCTGTGCCAAGATGCCGGAAATTTCCGGCAAGATGGTCAATGACAAGCTCACCAACGCACTGGCCACCGAGGCGCAGATCCTGGCCGGCGGCGACCTGGGCTGCCTCCTCAATATCGCCGGCCGGGCAAAACGCAATGGCAAGGCTATCGAGGTCAGGCACATCGCTGAACTGCTGGCGGGCGATCTCGATACCCCCGCCATAGGCCAGGGCAAGTCGTGAAACAAACCAGCAATACCTTCCTTGACAACGCACATGTGGCCCTGCAGGACGCGGACAAGGCCCAGCGCCGGGATATCATGGCCCTGTTTACGCCCCTCGTGCGCAACGCGGCCATGGAGAGCTTTGGCCATTTTGAAGCGCTGCGGGCGCACGTCAAGCAGGTAAAGCAGCACAGCCTGGAGCACCTGGATCACTACCTCGCACGCTTCGAGCAGGAAGCGCTGCACAACGGCAACCATGTGCACTTCGCCGCAGACGGCGAACAGATGAACAGTATCGTGCTCGAAATATGCCAGCAGCACAGCGCCCGCCACGTCGCCAAGGGCAAATCCATGGTTACCGAGGAGACAGGTCTCAACGACTATCTCAAGCGCGCCGGCATACGGGTCATGGAAACCGACCTGGGGGAGTACATCATCCAGCAGGCGGGAGAAACCCCCAGCCATATTGTCGGGCCGGCGCTGCACAAATCCGCTGCCGAGGTGCGCGATTTATTCCTGGCCAAACACGATCTCGGTGACCGCGAACTGGCGGAAACGTCCGACATGGTGCGCGAGGCCCGCGAGGTGCTGCGCGAACACTTCCTGAAGGCGGAGGTCGGTATTATCGGCGCCAACGCCCTGATCGCGGAAAACGGCTACAGCATGCTGGTCACCAACGAGGGCAACGGCGACCTGTGCGCCAACCTGCCCAATGTCCTGATCGTGTGCACGACCATCGACCGGGTGCTGCCCCGGGCCGAGGATGCCACCGCCACGCTGCGCCTGCTGGTGCGCTCGGCCACCGGCCAGGCCCAGACCTGCTATACCAGCTTTTACTCGGGACCCAGGCGCGAACAGGATATCGACGGCCCGCTGGAAACCCACATCGTGCTGCTGGACAACCGCCGCAGCGAGATCCTGGCAAGTGATTACAAGGAGATGTTGCAGTGCATCCGCTGCGGAGCCTGCCTGAACCACTGCCCCATTTACGCCGGTGTCGGCGGACATGCCTACGGCTGGGTCTACCCCGGCCCCATGGGCTCTATCCTGACGCCATTGCTCACCTCACTCGAACAGAGCAATGCCCTGCCCAACGCCTGCACCACCTGCGGCCGCTGCGCCGAGGTTTGCCCGGCCGATATTCCCCTGCCCGACCTGCTGCGGGATCTGCGCCACGAGGAGTCCGAGCGCAAGTTGTCGCCCGCTCGCTGGCGCCTGGGGCTGCAACTGCACGCCTGGCTCGCCTGCCACCCCCGGCTCTACCGCGCCCTGACAGGGCTGGGCATATTTATTCTGTACCTGCTGGGCCGCCGCAAAGGCAGCTTCAAGCACCTGCCACTGGCGGCGGGGTGGACCAGCGAGAGGGACTTCCCCGCACCGGCGGGTAAAACATTCATGCAGCAATACGCGGCGCAGCAACGCGCTGACAAGACCAGGGAGCACAAGCAGGCGACGCCGGTGAAGCGCGCGCCCAAACCGGGCCGTGTCAGCGGGCGCGGGACACCGGTGGGGCGCGGCTCCAGCGGCCGCACCTCAGCCGGCCGCACCTCAGCCGGCCGCATAGAACCAAGCATGGGAGAGGGTTGGCAGCACGAGGCAGGTCCTGCTTCGCCAGGCACCATCCGTGATAGCGGTAAAATTAGCGGAGGCAGCAAGGACAGCGGCGGCAAAGCGGCTGCGAAAAAGCCCAAGGCACATCCCGGCGGGCCGCGCGGCAAGAAACCGAGGCGACGCAAAGACCATGACTGACAGTGCCCGTTCCCGCATTCTCGACAGCATCCGCCAGGCCAGCCGCAGGGCGGATGACGATACCATCGAGCGCGAATTGCAGGCACTGGGCAGCGCACCCACGGCCGACCTGCCCGCTCCGGAACTCAGCACCGCGTTCCTGGCCAACGTACTGAAAAACCAGGGCAGTATAGACTGCGTGGCCAACCGCTCCGGTGTTGTCAAAGCGCTTGCGGAATACCTCTACCGACATTTTCGCAGCCACCGCCTGGTGGCGGGCAACGACCCGAACCTGGCGGCCATGCCCTGGCGTGAAGCCGGGGTGCTGCCGCGCTTCGGTAGTGTGGAGCCGGGAGAACCCGTAACCCTGAGTTACGCCCTGCTGGGCGTGGCGGAGATCGGCGCCATTGTCACCCTGACCGGCAAGGCCAATCCGGCGGCCAACAACCTGTTGAGCGAACACCACATCGTGGTGGTAGACAGCACGCGGCTGGTGCGTGATATGGAAGCGGCCTGGAAGATCATTGCCACCGAATCCGCCAGAACGGGCAGACCCCGCGGCATCAACTTTATTGCCGGCCCTTCAAGTACCGCGGACATCGAGGGCAAGCTGGTTTACGGCGCCCATGGACCCCGTAACTGGCACGTGATAATGATGGGTGACCTGCCAGCAACAACAGTGGCAGAGGCTCACGCGCTGGCGGGTCGCTAATGCAGTGCGACAGGCTATACGGCCCAGCCGAATTTACTGAACCTTGCTAAGCGGTGTGTAGCTATACTTCTGGCCGCCCAGCGCCACCTCGAACATCAACCCGCCCCTGGCGATAGTAAATACCGCCAGGCCGCGGCGATAACCGCCGTGCGCAGTTGTCGCGTCGTTTCTGCCGCCGCTGGCACCTGCCGCCAGGCCGCCTGTGGTGCTGGCATCCGCCGACACGCCGGCGGTGACAGCCACCGCGGTGGCCTGGGCGCTGAACTCAAAGTTGCCGGAGGTAAATTCCTCGTAAGCCGTCTGGTTCTGGAAAAAGATGATCTGGCTGTAGGCCTGGGCGCCGACCTGCGCACCTGCGGTCAACTGGGTCACAGAGGTGTTACCCACATACTGGCCGGCTGCATACACACGGCCTTCGCCGAAGGAACCACCGACCACGAAACCGATTTTGCCGATTGTCGGGAACACCGCGTAGCCATAAGCACCGTCGAAAAACTTGCCGCTGGCGCCCGCACTCCTGAATGAGTTGATGGTGTCGCGGTACTCATCCGCCCGGGCCGGCGCCGCCACGAGCAACAGTATGGACAAGAGCGGCAGTAGATAAGCGGCTTTGAAAAGATTTCGCATGGGTTTACACCTTATTTGTGGAGCGTGAGTAATAACGGGATAAGCCGCTTATTCTGGGTGGGTGGAGGCAGCGGGTCAAGACATAGCCGCCCGTCGCACCAGCGCCGGCCGCGACAGCAAGTGATCGCGCCGGCGTGTTTTCAGCCCGTATTGCGCATGCCGGCGGCGACCCCGGCTATAGTCACCATGATGGCCCTCTCCAGCACTGCCTCCGGCGCCTCCCGGCTGCGCCGCAACAGCTCCGCCTGCAGCATATTCAGTGGTTCGGTATAGATATCGCGCAGGCGCAGTGACTCGGCGATCCACGGCTCGGCAGCCAGCAGTTGTTGCTTGCCCCCCACTTCCAGCACCGTGGCGGTATCACTGGCCAGTTGCTGGCGCAGGGCCTCGCCAATGGGCCGCAGCTCGGCGGGCACCAGGCACTCGTCATAGTAGGCGGCTATCCTGGAATCCGCCTTGGCGAATACCATTTCCAGCATGTCCATGCGGGTGGAGAAAAACGGCCATTGTGCGGCCATTTCCCGCAGCAGGTCTCCCTGCCCCCGGTCCAGCGCCTTGCGCAAGGCAGCACCGGCTCCGAGCCACGCCGGCAATACGAGGCGATTCTGCGACCAGGCGAAAATCCAGGGAATCGCCCGCAGGCTCTCTATGCCTCCGCTACCGGCACGACGCGCGGGCCGCGAACCCAGCGGAAGCTTACCCAATTCCTGTTCCGGGGTGGCGTGACGAAAATAGGATACAAAATCCGGTTCCTCCCGCACCACCTCGCGGTAGGCCTGGCAGGATTCGCTGGCAATGGTGGACATAAGATCCCGCCACTGGGCTTTCGGCGCTGGCGGGGTCAGCAGATTGGCCCGGCAGATGGCACCCGTGTACAGGGCCAGGGTCTTGACCGCCATCGAAGTCCAGCCCAGCTTGGCCCGGATCATTTCGCCCTGCTCGGTCACTCGCAGACCGTTGCGCAGGGAGCCCGGAGGTTGCGACAGCAGGGCCTCCCGAGCGGGGGCACCGCCCCGGCCTATTGTGCCGCCGCGCCCGTGAAACAGGGTCAGGCGGGTGTCGTGCGCCCCACAGGTTTGCAGCAGTTCTTCCTGGGCGCGGTACTGGGCCCAGGCCGCAGCCAGCACACCGGCGTCCTTGGCCGAATCGGAGTAGCCGATCATCACCATCAGCCGGCCCTGGATATGGTCTCGATACCAACCTTCCTGCAACAGGGCACTCACCACCTCCCGTGCCCGGGACAGGTCGTCCAGCGTCTCGAACAGGGGCGCAACCGGAAGATTATGGCCACATCCCGCTTCTTTCAGGAGCAGGTGAACCGCGAGTACGTCGGAGGCCTGCCGCGCCATGGATATGACGTAAGCGCCCAGTGCCTGCGGCGGCTGGCTGGCAACCACGGCGCAGGTATCCAGTACCTCGCGCACAGCTGCCGACGGCTGCCAGTGATGTGGCACCAGCGGGCGACGACTCGCCAGCTCGCGCAGCAGGAAGGCGCGACGGGTGTTTTCGTCCCAGTCGGCGTAGTCCCCGATTCCCAGATAACTGGTGAGCTCGGACAGCGCCTCGGTGTGACGGGAGCTGTCCTGGCGCACGTCGTGCTTTACAAGGTGCACACCGAAACAACGCACCCGACGCAGCAGGTCCAGGAGCGCGCCATCGGCAATAATCTGCATTCCGCATTCTTGCAGCGACTGGTAGCAGGCCAGCAATGGCTCCCATAACTGGTCAGGGGACGAAAGTATCTCCCCTTCCGGCGCAGCCTCCCCGGCCAGGTCTGCCTCGATGGCCGCGCGGGTATGGCGCAACAGGTCGCGCAGCCGGCGCAATACGACGCGGTAGGGCTCGTGCGCTCCACCCGCCAGCGCATGCAGCGAATCGCTGCAACGGGTCATCGACAGCTCTTCCACCAGTTGCAGCACATCCGCCAGGTAGAGGTCTGCCGCCTGCCAGCGACTGAGCAGCATCACCTCGGCGGTAATGGGGGCGGTGACATTGGGATTGCCATCGCGGTCGCCCCCCATCCAGGAAACAAAGGAAACTGGCGCGATATCCAGGGGCAGGTGCTCACCACAGCGCTCGAACAGGGCCCGGTCCAGCCGTCGCAGGAACTCGGGCACCGCTCGCCACAGGGAGTCCTCCACCACCGCGAAACCCCATTTCGCCTCATCTACCGGCGTGGGGCGCTCCAGCCGAAAATCATCGCCAAACCAGATCTGGGCAATCAGTTCCCGCAGGCGCACATGCAGGCGCTCGCGCTCGCGCTCGGTAAGCCCCTGCAGTTCGAGCTGGGCCAGGCAGCGACCGATTTCGCGATGTTTGTGAATCAGGGTGCGGCGGGTTATTTCGGTAGGATGGGCGGTGAGCACCAGTTCAATTTTCAGATCGCGCACGGCATCGACCACCGCCGTGGGCGCGATGCCCTCTTCCAGTAATTCGCCCAGGCTTGTGGCCAGGCTGCGGGAAGCCGACAGCAATGTGTCTGTCTCACGGGATACATTGTGGTGCTGGTCCGCGATATTGGCGAGATTGAGAAACTGGCTGAAAGCGCGCGCCACCGGGACAAGCTGCCCATTGTCCAGGTTTCGCAAAAGGTCCTGCAGTTCCGCCCTGGCGCCTGCCGTGCCCTTGCGGGCGCTCTTGGATAGTTGCCTGATCTTTTCAATCAAATCAAGGAACGGTTGCCCCTGGGCGGCGGCGACGGTGTCTCCGAGCAGCCGCCCCAGGAAGCTGACATTGCTGCGCAGGGACGCATAGGCTGTGTCGTTCAAAACGACTCAGCCCTCGCCCAGCCGGGCCAGCAGGTCACACACCCGGCAGGAGTAGCCCCATTCATTGTCATACCAGTTCAGCACCCGCAGGTAGCGCCCCGCGGTCACACCGGTGAAACCCGCATCATAGATAGATGAATGGGAGTTGCCGATGATGTCGGAGGAGACGATGGGCTGGTCGCAGAACTGCAGGATACCCCGCAGCCTGTCCGACTCCGCCGCCGCCTGCACCACGGCGTGGACATCGCCCACGCTGACGCTCTTGCCCAGCTTGCAGAACAGGTCCACAACCGAACCGTCAGGCACCGGTACCCGGGCCGCGATACCGTGCAACTTGCCCTTCAACTGGGGCAGCACCTCGCCCACCGCCTTGGCGGCGCCGGTGGAGGTGGGGATGATATTTTCCGCCGCCGCCCGACTGCGGCGCCAGTCCGAGTGGGGGACATCCGCCAGCCGCTGGTCATTGGTATAGGCGTGTACCGTGTTGATCACACCCTCCTCTATGCCAAAGGCCGCATCCAGCACGCTGGCCATGGGAGCCAGGCAGTTGGTGGTACAGCTGGCGTTGGAAATGATCCTGTGCTCCTGCGGCCGCAGGCCCTCGTCATTCACGCCCAGCACCAGGGTGTAATCTACCGGGTCCTTGGCCGGCACGGTCAGAACCACGTATTTCGCGCCGGCGGCAAGGTGTTGCTCCAGTTGCTCGCGCTTGCGGAACACGCCGGTTGATTCCACCACCGCATCCACCCCCAGCTCCGCCCAGGGAATATCCGCGGGGTTGCGTTCGCTCAGCAGCTTCACCCGGCTCTTTGCCGTGACCAGGTGACCGTCCTCCAGCTTCAGCGCCTTGCCAAAGGGACCCATAATGGTGTCGTAGTCCAACAGATACCGCAGCGCCTCGTAGTCGAACAGGTCGTTGACGGCAACAACATCGATGCCCTCCATGTTCTCGAGGATGCGGAAAACCGAACGGCCGATGCGGCCAAAGCCATTAATTCCAATTTTCATTACGCTGCCTCCTGCCGTGCATCCAGTTGACTATAAATCCGCACCACATCGAGCAGGCGCGCCGCATGGCCAAGGCTCTCATACCAGCTCAGCGTCTTGATAATATTATTGCCGGCCTTGATTGTACCCTTGGCATCGAACAGCAGGGACAGGGGATTGCCGATTACATCGGAGGATACGATGGGGTCCTCGACAACTCCGACGATGCCCGGCAGGGCGGCGGCACGCATTGCCGCGTTGATTTCCTCCGCACCCACGCTGGCATCCTCCAGCACCAGGTTGACGTCCAGCAGGCAGCCTTCATGGATGGGTACGTTCAGGGCCGAGGTGAGGAACTTGTCCTCGAAGGCCGGCAGAATACGTCCCAGCCATGCTCCCGCCTCGTGGCTGTTGGGAATAATGTTCTCCGCGGCCGAGCGGCTGCGGCGGATATCGCTACCGGCATAGTCCTGCAGCGCCTGGTCGGAGGTATAGGAGTGAATGGTAGTCATGCTGCCGCACTCGATCGCAAAGGAACGCGACAGCACGTTCAGCAGCAGGCACAGCGCCGTGGTGGTCGCCGAGCCAGCGGATATCATGCAGTCGGCGACCTCGGCCTCGTTTTCGTTTATACCGGGAATGACAATGCGGTCTATCCCGTCCTGGGGCAGCGTGCGCAGCAGCACCCGCCGGGCGCCGTTGTTCAGGTGCGACTGCATATGACTGGTCTCCCGGAATTTGCCGGTAGAGTCGATCACCATGTCCACGCCGAACATATCCCAGGGTACCTCGGCCGGGTCCTCGATCTGCATCAGGCGCGAGCGAAATTCCGGGTTCACCAGGAAATTACCCTGCAACGTGTACCGCTCTGGTTCCTTCACTTCCGAGCGCAGCAGGTAGTGCAATATGTCCGGCTTGCCGATGTCGGCCACCGCTGCCACCTCGATGTCATCGCAGCGGGACGCGAGTTCGTATATCTGGCGGCCGGTCTGGCCGAAGCCCATGATGCCCACCCGGATGGGTTTGCTCTTTGCCATAAAAAAATCTCCTTGCCTGTGGCTCGGTGTATTCGTTGCTCACTTTCGGGTTTTGTCGACCATGGTCTCGCGGGCCGGGGCCCCGATACCGTTGCATCCGACATTCTCCACCATATGGACCCCTGTCATCCATGATCCACCGCAAAAATTGCCGTCATACAGCGGGAGCGGCCTCGACATCTGCCGCGGACCCAGGCCATCAATGCAGCCGGGAGCGGTTGCGCAAGCCCGCATCAGTATAACCTGACAATCATGGCTGTTGTGTGACTTGGCCATCCGGGACCCGCATATCGCGCCCAACTCTACACGAGAAGGGCATATTCCTGCATACTCATTTGCCGGTTGCATCCGACCGCTGACATTACGCCTGCCGCGCACTGACAGACTTCCCGGCAACCGCTGGAGAGCAACTTCAGGAGAACTGGCAATGCTGGAACCATTAAAGGTTATAGGGGGACAGGAGTCCTACTTCACTGGAAAGCTTGAGACCTACCTGAGAGCGAAAGGCATTGCTTACCAGAACGTCCCATTCACCATGGAAACGCTGCAGGAGGCCGCTTCCCACACCGGGTTCATGCAGATCCCACAGGTGGTTTGCGCTGACGGCAGTTGGCTGGTGGATACCACGCTGATTATTGATTACCTGGATGATCGCTATCCTGAGCCCGTGACCTCACCCACAGACCCGGCGGCAAGATTTATCGCTTTGTTGCTGGAAGACTATGCCGACGAGTGGATGTGGCGCCCGGCCATGCATTATCGCTGGTCATTCGAAAGCAGCTCGGACCTCATGAGCGCTTGGCTGGCGGAGCACCTCCCGGACATGGCGATCAGCCCTGAAGAGAAGAAGGCATTCTGGCTGGCCCGCCAAAGAGGTACCTTTGTCGATGGCGACGGCGTGAGCGACGAAACACGGGCGGCCGTCGAAAGCAGTTATCGGCACGCGCTCACTGCGCTCGAGGCCATATTTCAGCACCGTGACTATATACTTGGCGATAGACCAACCCAGGCTGACTTCGGTTTTATGGGCCCGATGTTTCGGCATTTCTTTTGTGACCCGGAGCCGGCGCGGATCATGCGCGAAACTGCCCCGGCGGTACATGAATGGGTGGCGCGCATGTGGAATCTGCGGCCGCGGCGTTTTTCAAGCGCCGCACAGATTGAGGCCCTACCGGCTGACATCGGGTATCTGCTGGAGCCGGTCCTGTCCGCTTACCTGCCCTACCTCGCTGCCAATCAGGCCGCAGTCATCGCCCAACTGCCGCAGGTCAATTACCACGCGCTCGGGGTGAACTGGACGGAACCGACCAAACCCTACCGCTTGTGGTGCCTGGATCAGTTGCGCAAACGCTACCGGGTGTTGACCGGGGCATCGAAGTCGAGCATTGCCGATCTGGTGGGAAGCGAACATCTTGACCGACTGCTTTCCACGGGGCCGACGGGACACTGCGATCACCTGTTCGGGGCGCTTCCCTATGGGGCCAGTGAGGCCGCTCGACCCGTGTTCAGCAGTTGGGGTGGCCGGGGCGATTCCGGCGATTCCTGAACAGGGGCGGGGCTTCACGTAATACTGGTTAAACCCCGGTCGGGCTGCTACGCTAATCAGCCGTTTCCAGACAAGGGCAACGAGCTATGTTTGATCGATACAAGAACAAGCCGGCGGAACCCACGAGCCCACAGCCCGTGACCCCCGAGCCTGGAGGCGCAGGCGCGGAACCGGCCCCCCCTCCTCCTGTTCCCTCCAGCACACAAAGGAGTATCCCCGTGATTGGACCAAGCATTAAAATCAAAGGCGAAGTATCAGGCGACGAAGACCTGCTGATACAGGGCAAGGTCGAGGGCACTATCAGCCTGGGCAACAATGAGGTGGTCGTTGGCGAGTCCGGCGAGGTCAACGCCGATATCATAGCCAAGACTGTCAGGGTCGACGGCAAGGTCAAGGGCGACATTACCGGCAAGGAATCCGTGGTGATTTCCAGGATAGGCAACGTGCGCGGCAATATCACCGCACCGCGGGTGCAACTGGAAGATGGTGGCATCTTCAAGGGCAGCATCGATATGGACCCGGGCGACGAAGCCGTCAAGAAAGCGCCCCAGGCGGCCGTGGCATCCGCCACCATCCCCGCTCCGGAGAACAAGGCTCCCATACGGGATATCAAGAGCGGCTGAGACCATTTCCCTGCCACTTAAGGCGGGGCGCGGCCGCCCTGCCACGTTCCCGAGCCAGTCCTCGGCGCTGCTGCCCTCCCTGTTTGAGCGCATCGATGAGGAACAGCGCCTGACAGTGCTGCATATGGGTGGCGCCCTCCCGGAGACCGTCGATTTCTTTTCCCGCTATCGCTGCAAGCTGCACTTTGTCGACCTGTTTGACGAGTTGCCGCGCCTCGCCGAACCTGCACTGGCACAGGATAAGCCACTGGCACAACATTTCCGCGAGTTGATGCGTATTCAGGCAGGCGTCCAGTTTGACCTCTGCCTGTTCTGGGACCTGTTCAACTTCCTCCGCCTGGACGCTGTCGCGGCACTGCTCAACGCCCTCGAGCCTCACCTGCATGGCGACACCCGCGCACACTGCTTTGCGGTGCACAGCCTGAAAACCGACCAATCCGGGATGGTGTATGGAATCCGGGAGGTGGATCAGATAAATTTGCGGCCCCGTCCCGCAATGCTACCGGGATACAGCCCCCACAATCAGGGCCAGCTGGAACGGGTACTGGGACGCTTCAGCGTCACTCGCAGCGTCCTGCTGGCACAGAGCCGCCTGGAACTCCTGTTGAGCGCAAATCGCCAGACCTGAGAGACTGGCGGAAAAAACTTCGTTTTCGCAAATCCATTCCGGTTTCCGGGGCGTATCTACCCCCGAGAACCGAATGGAGAACAACGTGGAATCTTCTGTCGCTGAAAAAATGCTGGCCTTCCCCGGCCGCCTGTCCCCGGAAGCCAGGCTTGTGCGAGACGTACTCGTTGAGCGCGGCCTCGAAACCCCGATGTTGCCCAATGGCCTGAGCCGCGACGAAAAGTATCGCCGGATCAGCGCCGCCTTCACTGACATAAGCAACACCCTGGGCCTCGACCTCAACGACGACAGCCTGTGTGAGACACCGAACCGCATTGCCAGGATGTACGTGGATGAAATCTTCTCCGGCCTGGACTACGAAACGTTCCCGAAAATTTCCACCATCGACAACAAGATGCAGGTGGAGGAGATGGTGCGCGTCGACAACATCGACCTTGTGAGCACCTGCGAACACCACTTTGTCACCATAGACGGCAGCGCGCGCGTTGCCTACATACCGGGCCAGAGGATCATCGGGCTGTCCAAGATAAACCGCATAGTGCGTTTTTTCGCCCAGCGCCCACAGGTACAGGAGCGACTTACCCAGCAGATACTGGTAGCCCTGCAAACCCTGCTGGACACCCAGGATGTGGCGGTAACCATCAACGCGGTGCACTACTGCGTCAAATCCCGCGGCGTGATGGACACAAGTTCAACCACCCGTACCGCAGCCCTCGGGGGCAAGTTCAGGACAAACCCCGCCACCCGTGCCGAATTCGTCCACTAAGTCCTGGCAACCCCCTGCCAGGCATTTTTACACCCGGCGCTGCCGGGTGTTTTTTTATCTGCACAACGGAGAGCTCGCCGCTCCAGGGTAAACATGGCCATCGGGACCGGCCGCCAAGAAGCGTTTCCGCTTTGTCTGATTCTATTGATCAGCCTCAAAACCGCGGTGTCGGAAGCTGGGTTAGACTGCAATTTGTCATACTTGAGGCGGCGTAACGCCCGGGAGGCTTTGTGACGGACCATTCCGAAACGGCGTTACCACACGGGGTAAAGCTATTGCACGACCCTGTGCGCAACAAGGGCACCGCCTTCACCGACGCGGAACGGGACATGCTCGGCTTGCGCGGCCTGCTGCCTCCGAAAGTGTGCTCGCCGGCCGAACAGGAGCAGCGCGTGATGGGCAACCTGCGCGCCAAGGAGTCCGACCTCGAGCGCTACATTGCGCTTATCTCCCTGCAGGACCGCAACGAGACCCTGTTCTACCGGGTGGCGTGTAATCACATAGAAGAAATCATGCCACTGATATACACCCCTACCGTCGGCAAAGCCTGCCAGCAGTTCAGCCACATCTACAGACGCCCCCGCGGGCTCTATATCTCATTGCAGGATCGCGGTCGGGTACAGGATATTCTCTCGCACTGGCCGCACCAGGACCCACGCGTCATTGTCGTCACCGACGGCGAACGCATCCTTGGCCTCGGGGATCTCGGCGCTGCGGGAATGGGTATACCGATAGGCAAACTGTCGCTGTATACCGCCTGTGCGGGCATCCACCCCACCCAGTGCCTGCCGGTAATGCTGGATGTCGGCACCAATAACGAGACCTTTCTCAACGACCCGCTCTACCTCGGATTGGAGCGCCGGCGCGAACGGGGGCCGGCCTATGACGAGTTGGTAGAGGAACTCATCTGCGCGGTGCAGGAACGCTTTCCCAGGGCGCTGGTGCAGCTCGAGGATTTCGGCAATCGCAACGCTTTCCGCCTGCTGGCACATTACCGCGAGCGCGTTTGCCTGTTTGACGACGACATCCAGGGCACCGGCGCGGTGGCACTTGCCGGCCTGCTGGGCGCGCTGCGTCTTACCGGCGGTGAGCTGCGCGACCAGCGGGTCCTGTTCTACGGCGCCGGCCAGGCCGGTATCGGTATCGGCAACACCATTGTCGCCGCCATGATCGAACAGGGCATGGTAGCTGCCGAGGCGCGTGAGAAGTGCTGGTTTTTCGACAGCCAGGGTTTGCTGGTGGCGGGCCGGGACACTATTCCCGAACAGAAAATGCCCTTTGCCCAAGACCACAGCGTGATCGACGATTTCGCGGCGGCCGTGCGCGCACTCAAACCCACCGCGATCCTGGGCTGCGCGGGTCTGCCCGGAGTGTTTACCGAGGAGGTGATCACAAGCATGGCCCAACTGAACGAACGTCCCATCGTCTTCGCCCTGTCGAATCCCACCGCCAACTCGGAATGCTCGGCGGAACAGGCTTATTCGTGGAGCGAAGGCAGGGCCATCTTTGCCAGCGGCAGTCCGTTCGCGGCGGTACCGGTGGGCAACAGGACCCTGGTACCGGGCCAGGGCAACAACGCCTATATCTTCCCCGGCGTGGGCCTGGGGACAGTTGTCAGCGGCGCCTCGCGGGTAACCGATGAAATGTTCCTGGCGGCGGCCCGGGTGCTGGCTTCCCTGGTAACAGAGGAAGACCTGGCCATGGGGCGGGTGTATCCCAGTCTGTCCCGCATCCGTGAGGTCTCCGCACTGATCGCCGCCGAAGTCGCGACAATCGCACATCGGCAGGGCCTGGCAAGGGAAGCACAACCGGCGAATATCCTGGACGATGTACGGGCGCGGATGTTCGAGCCCGTTTACCCGCATTACGCCTGAGCCGGATCAACCGGGGCCATTGCCCACGGGCCTGATCTGCTTCAGCCGGGGCGCCGGCCCCAATCGCCAACATTCCCCTACACCGGAACCTGCGGAGAGTGTCGCAAGTGGATAAAACACAATGGTACAAGCTTTCTCCAACTGAGCTTTTTACCAGCCTGGACAGTCGCCCCGCGGGACTCGACGAAACGGTTGCCGCGCAGCGACTTGAAGAGTACGGGCCCAACGAGCTGGAGTTCCGCAAAACTCCGGCCTGGCTGCGCTTCGGGCGCCAGTTCAACGAGCCCATGGTCATCATCCTGCTGCTGACCGCCGTGGTCACCGGCACCCTCACCGCCATGGGCAGCCCCATGTTGCCCGACACCATAGTCATCGCCAGTGTCGTGTTGCTGAATGCCGTGCTCGGGTTTATCCAGGAGGGCAAGGCCGAAGGCGCGCTGGACGCACTGCGCAACATGATGGTGCAGGAGTGCCTGGTACTGCGGGAACGGGTCCAGCGTCGAATTCCCGCCCGCGAACTGGTGCCCGGGGACATCGTGGTGCTCGAGGGCGGCGACAAAATTCCGGCGGATGTGCGCTTTCTCGAGGTCAACAATATCCACGTCGACGAGTCTTCACTCACCGGGGAATCGGTACCGGTGCAGAAGCAGGTCGACGCGCTTGAAGGTGAAAACCTGGTGCCGGGCGACCGCAGGAACATGGGCTTCTCCGGCACTTTCCTCACCCAGGGCACGGCGCGGTGCATTGTGGTGGATACCGGGGCGGATACCGTATTCGGCCAGATCGCCGACCTTGTCAGGGCGGCGGACACCGGCTTGACGCCGCTGCAGCGCAACATGAAGGAGTTTGTAAAGACCCTCATCGTCGCCATCCTGGTCATCGGCGCCTTCAATTTCGGCTACGGGATTTACCTTGGCTACGACACCGCCTACAGTTTCCTCGGCGCGGTGTCACTGGTGGTGGCGGCGATTCCCGAAATGCTGCCGGCAATGGTCACTTCGGTTCTCGCCCTCGCCGGTGTGGTGATGGCGAGTCGCAAAGCCCTGATCCGCAAGCTGCCGGCGGCAGAAACACTGGGAGCCACCTCAGTCATCTGCTCCGACAAAACCGGAACCCTCACAGATAACCGGATGACGGTTACCCGCGTCTACAGCGGCGGCCGGGAGTACCAGGTGACCGGCACGGGCTACGATATCGAGGGCGAGTTCCGGTTTGAGGGCCGCGCCGTATCGCCGCAACAGCAACCCTCCCTGATTCAGTTGCTGGAGTGCGGCCTCAATTGCAACAACGCTCACCTGGGCGGCGCCGGCGGCACCGGCGACCCGACTGAACTCGCCCTGCGTATTGCCGCGGCGAAGGCAGAACTGGTGGCGGACGGTGTCCAGCGGCTGCTGGAAATACCGTTCGATTCCTCGCTGAAATACATGGCGGTACTGGTCAAAAAAGGCGGGCAATGCCTTATTCTCGCCAAGGGTGCCCCCGAAGTCATCGTCGGCAAGTGCACGACCGAAATGGATACCGAGGGCGAGCTGCGGTCATTTGATTCCGCGGCGGCCCTGCAAACCGCCCGCCAGTTTTCCCGGGATGCGCTTCGCACCCTGGGCTTTGCCGTACGCTCGCTGCCCCCGGACCACACAGGTCTCAGCCCCGGAGACCTCAAGGACATGTGTTTTGTCGGCCTGCAGGGCATGATAGACCCTCCCAAGCAATCGGCTATCGACGCGATCAGCCGCTGCCGGGAAGCCGGCATTCGCACGGTGATGATCACCGGAGATCATCCGGATACCGCCCAGGCGGTGGCGCAGCAGTTGGGAATAGACGCCCGGCGGGTGATGACAGGGGCAGAAATGGGCCGGTTGGACGAGGTCGGCCTGCGCGAGGTCACCGAGCAGGTCTCCGTCTTTGCGCGGGTTGCACCGGAGCACAAACAGGCTATCGCCCAGTCCTTGCAGGCGAATGGTCATGTGGTGGCCATGACCGGGGACGGCGTGAACGACGCCCCCGCCCTGAAGGTCGCGGATATCGGCATCGCCATGGGTATCAGCGGCACCGAAGTGGCCAGGGAGGCCTCTGACATGGTGCTGGCGGACGACAACTTCGCCACCATCGTCGCGGCTGTGGAGGAAGGCCGTCACGCCTGGAATAACCTGCAAAAGGCGATTCTCTACACACTGCCGACCAATGCCGCCCAGGCCCTGCTTATCATGGGGGCTATTCTGCTGGCTGCCGAGATTCCACTGTTCGCGGCCCGTTTTGTGCTGGAGCCGGTGCAGATCCTCTGGATCAACCTGCTGGACTCGGTTCTTCTCACCATGCCCCTGATGATGGAACCCAAGGAGCGGGGGCTGCTACAGCAGCCTCCGCGGGAACCTCACTCAAAAATCATAAATTCGCTGTTCCTGCAGCGTGTGGTCATCATGGGACTGGCGATCGCGCTACCGGGGTTCCTGCTGTACTACTATCTCGGCGCGCCCGCGGTAGCCAACGGCGAGATCGTCGATGAACTGCTGCTGACCCAGGCCCAGACCGCGGCGTTCTGGGGGATTCTGATGGCACATTTTGGCTATGTCGTTTCCGCCCGTTCCATCCGCGATTCCGTCTTTACCCTCAATCCGTTTTCCAATCCATGGCTGCTGGCGGGTATCGCAGTGAGCGTACTTATACGGTTTATCCCCACCCTGCTTCCCGAAGCCGCCGCCCTGTTTCGTACCGCCCCCTTCCCCCTGGCATGGTGGCCGCTGATCCTGCTGTGTTTCCTGCCCAGTTTCATCGCCATTGAAGCTGACAAACTGGTGCGCGGCTTGTGGGCAAAAGCGGGCTGATCCCACCCCGTCCGCCTATGTTATAGTCTCACGCTCGCGGCGCCAGGGCGCCGCGCCACGGATGCCCCAGGGAGAAAAAACGCGTGCGAAGCTTGATTATAGGCCTGCTGTCAGTTCTGGTGCTGCTCGCCTGCATACCGCTGGTCCTGATTGCCACAGGCACTATAGACGGCAGCAGCGTGCGAATGATACTGAACGTGATGACGGGACTGGACGGCCCGGCGGCGACGGAATCAGAGGTGCAAAGCCGCTTTGAACTGCCGGAAGGGTTTCACCTGCAGCTCTACGCCAGCGACCTGCCGAAAGCGCGCTTCATGCGCTTCACCCCCGCCGGGGACATGCTGCTGAGCCGGCCCCACAAAGGGGACATACTGTTATTGCGCCGGGACGCCGACGGGGACGGGCGCCCGGACGCGGTCGAGACGCTGATCGATGGGCTGAAGCGCCCGCTCGGCATGGACTTCATCGGGGACAATCTGTATATCGCCGAATCGAATCGCATTGGCCGGGTGGCCTTCGACAGCGCCAGCGGCAAACTGACGGGGGCCTACGAGCCGGTGGTGGAGGGTTTCACAGACGAGGGCAACCACTGGAGCAAGACCTTGCGAGTGGGCCCTGATGGCCTCCTGTACCTGGCCCAGGGATCTACCTGTAATGTCTGCGTGGAAGAGGATGAGCGCCGCAACACCATGATGCGCTTCGCGCCCGATGGCAGCGGCGGCGACATCATCGCCACTGGCCTGCGCAACAGCGTGGGTTTTGACTGGGCGCCCTGGAACGGCGAACTCTACGCCACGGATAACGGTCGCGACCTGCTGGGCGACGATTTCCCGCCCTGTGAATTGAATCTCATCGAAGAGGGCCACTTCTATGGCTGGCCCTATTACAACGGCGACAATATCCCCGACCCCGATATGGGCGCTGATCCAATGGCCGCCGAGCGCGAACCGACACCACCCGCCCACGGATTCCGCGCGCACAACGCGCCGTTGGGAATTACCTTTGTCGACAGCAGCGGTTGGCCCGCGGGCTACGAACGCACCGCCCTGGTCGCGCTGCACGGCTCCTGGAACCGCAGTACGCCCGATGGCTACAAAGTGGTGTCCCTGCACTGGACAGAAAACGGCATCGAGGAGCGCGACTTTCTCAGCGGCTTCAACCAGGACGGCGATATCGCAGGCCGCCCGGTGGATGTCGCCCAGGGGCCGGACGGCGCTATCTACATTTCGGACGACTACGCCGGCGCGATCTACCGGGTCAGCTACGGCGACAACAACCAGGACTGGTCCCCCGAGGTAGCAAGCGCAGAAGCCAGTCGACTGGATACGCAGACCCCGCAATGGCTGGATGGCGCTGACCTGCCAGCGATGGCCCGGCGCGGCGCGCTGCTGTATGACGTGCACGACTGTCGCCGCTGCCACGAGACGGGCGAAAACCCCAGGCTGCTGTCCGGCCTCAGTGAACGCCTTGGCTATAACGCGGTGATCGATCTGCTGAAGGCGCCGCCCTCCCCCATGCCAATCTATCCGCTGAGCGAGAACGAGCAACGCGAACTGGCGGTCTTTCTGCTGAACCCCGCGGCGGGCAACACACCCGAAGCTGTCCAGACAGAAGACCGGGATACCCCCTGACCAGGCCCGATGCTGCGATACCTGCCCAATGCCCTTACCCTGTCCCGCCTGTTCCTGGCGGGACCACTGGGTTTCTTTATCCTGCAGCAAAATTATGAGTGGGCGCTGGCTGTCGGTGTGGCCGCGGGCATAACCGATGCACTGGATGGTTTCCTGGCCCGCCGCCTGGGGGTCCTGTCCCGATTCGGCGCGGCGCTGGACCCCATTTGCGACAAGGTCCTGATCACCGTCGCCTTTGTCTGTTTTGCCAGCAGCGGACTGATTCCCTGGTACCTGGCGGCTGCGGTCATCGCACGCGATGTTGTTATCGTGCTGGGCGCCGCCTGTTACCACTGGGTAATCGGCAGTTTCGAGTTTTCCGCGAGTCGGCTCAGCAAGGCCAACATGTTTATCCAGATCAGTTTCTGCACACTCCTGCTGGCGGCGCAGGTCAGCAACTGGATACCACCGATAGCGGTTACCGCGGGCACTGTAGCGGTATTGTTCATCGCCGGCGCCAGCGGCTGTGACTATGTCCTGCAGTGGTCGGTAAAAGCCATACAGCAATATCGCAAGGGCGGTCACTAGATGCAGGCCGCTATAACTTTAAAGGATTACCGTGAGCAATAAGATCCACGTCCTGACTTACAACATTCACAAGGGCTATTGCGCAGGCAACCGCCGTTTCGTGCTCGATTCCATGCGTGAGCGTATCGCCGAATCGGGCGCGGACGTGGTGTTCCTGCAGGAGATTCACGGCACCGCTATCAAGAGTGAAGCCAAGCGTCGCCGGTTCTCATACCCGGACCAGCCCCATTTCGAATACCTCGCGGACCAGAGCTGGCCGCACTACGCTTACGGTCGCAACTCGATCTACCGCAAGGGCGACCACGGCAACGCCATCCTCAGCATGCACCCCTTCGTCAGCTGGGAGAATATCGACGTCTCGATTTTCAAACGCTCCAGTCGCAGCATCCTGCACGGTATCATCGAGATTCCCGGCCGCTCCATCCGCCTGCACACGCTCTGTGTACACCTGGGCCTGCTGGAACAGGAGCGACGCGGCCAGTTCGAGGCGCTGACCGAACGCATCGACCAGCACGTACCGCATGATGAGCCCATGATTATTGCCGGCGATTTCAATGACTGGCGCCGGCGCGCCGAGCGACACCTGCACCAGGACCTGGGACTGGAGGAACTTTTTGTGAAAATGCAGGGCCGTCACGCCCGCACCTTCCCGGTATGGGCGCCCATGTTGTCGGTGGATCGCATCTACTACCGCGGCCTGAAACCGCATGCCTGCCAGCGCCTGAGCCAGGGACCGTGGCGGGACCTGTCCGACCACGCAGCGCTTTTTGGAGTGTTCAGTCTATGATTCCCGCAACCGGCGCCCACGAGATCCTGCGGGACCCGGCTTTTCTCGCCGAGTTGGACCAGGCTGCCCGCGGCAGTGGCAAAACCGCGGAACAGGCGCGGCGTTACGCCGGCAAATGCCTGCATGAAATCGAGGCCACGCCCAGGGATTCCTGGCTCGATCCCGCGGCAAAGCTGGCGAGATTCATCTATACCCGCAGCTATGAACGCGAACTTGATATCAATATCGAAGCGCTGGAGGAGTTGCGCCAACTGTCGCAGGATCACCTCCTGCTGTTTTTGTGGTCGCACAAATCCCACATGGACAGTTTCGTGTTCCTGCTCTCCCTGTACGAGAACAATTTCAAACCGCTGCCCCTGATCTTTGCGGGCATCAACATGAACTTCCTGGGCTTTGGCAGCCTGGCCCGCCGGGTGGGCGCTATTTTCCTGCGGCGCACTTTCCACGAGGACGCTATCTACAAACTGGTCTTTCGCAGCTATATCGACTACCTGATACGAAACAAAATGCCGCTGTCCTGGTCCATCGAAGGCACCCGATCGAGGACCGGCAAACTGTCGCCGCCAAAATTGGGAATTCTCAACTGGGTCGTGGAATCCTGTAAAAAGGAGCAGGTGGACAAGGTGCTGTTGGTACCCGTATCCATCGCCTTCGATCGAATTGCCGAGATCGATGACTACGTCGCCATCCAGCGCGGGGAACCCAAACGCAGGGAGTCTCTGGGCTGGTTTTTCAATTATATCTTCGGCATGCAGCAACCCTACGGCAAGGTGTATGTGCGCTTCGCCAAACCGCTCGTGCTGGGCGAGGCCACCACTTTATCCGCTGACGCAGCCGGCGGCGATGGCGAAGAGCGCAGTCTCGTCACCCGCATGGGCTTTGAGGTGTGCTCGCGCATCGAGCAGATTACGCCGATCAAGTCAGCCGACGTGCTGACGATGGTATTGCTCGGCGCCAATGACCGGGCGCTTACCGCCGCCGAAATCCACGCCCAGGCCGGCGATATCGCCAAACTGGTGAGAGCCCGCGATCTGCCCGCCGCCTCCGGCTTCAGCCTGGAGGACGAAGAGCAGGTAAGGGCAGCGGTACTGGCGCTCCAGGGCTCGGGACTTATCCGCTGTTTCGACAAGGCACATGCACCCGTGTACTACATTCCCGCAGGCAAACAACTGGCGGCGGCCTATTACCGCAACACCATTACCCACTACTTCCTGGGCGCCGCACTGGCGGAAATAGGCCTGGCCAGTTGTGCGCTGGGTATCGAGGCGCCCAGCGCCCAACGCCTCGAAAGCGAAGTACTTGGCCTGCGCGACCTGTACAAGTTTGAATTCTTTTACAAACCCACCGACCGCTTCATCGAAGAGGTGCAGATGGAAGCCCGGGAGCGCTATCCAAACTGGGACAGCGGGGAGCTCTCACTGCAAAAGCAGCTGCGGGAGCAGCCGCCACGGTTCGGGCACGCTATCCTGCGTTCGATAACCGAGTCCTACCTTATTATCGCAGTAACCCTGCTTGAACTGGGCGCCCAGCCGGTAACGGACCGCAAGAAGTTTGTCGCCCAACTGATGGCGGAGGGCGAGCAGATGCTGCTGCGGCGCACCATCAGCTGCGAATCCTCCGTGTCGCAGGATCTGTTTGCCAACGGACTGCGACAGGCTGAACACCTGCAACTACTGGACGGCAAGACCGACCTGCTGGCCTCGCGCGAGGCCTACGCACAGCGCGTGGTAACTGCCCTGTCTGCAATCAACCTGCTGCAGCGCTCTTACAACTCCGCGTGGTTTTCCCAGCTCTCAGCCGGCAAGCTGTCCAATCTGCTGGGGCCCTGATATGCGCAGTGTCCACACCGACATGATGCCTTGGTACCACAAGCTTCGAGACCCGCGTCAGCTGTGGAATCGTGGAACACCCAACGAGAAATTGCCAGTGAAAAATCCATCACCGACCTGTGTCGTGCGCGCACTGTTGTCAGCTTTGCTGCTTGTATGGCTGCCTGTGGTCGCCCAGGAGGCCGTGCAAAACGCGCCTGAAGCAGCGCAATCCGCCGCTGATAATTCCGAAAGCATAGACAAACTCTGGCAGCAGATCACGGCCGAGAGCGAAGCCATAAAAGCCATCCGCCAGCAGATGGACAGCCTGTCCAATGTGGAGAGATCCGCACTGACCGAGCGCCTCGACGAATACTATCACTCCGTGTATTCGAAAGCCGACAAACTGATTGAGCTGGTGGTTGAACAGGACAGCGACGACGCGGATATCGCCGACTGGAAAGCGAAGATCATCCCGCCCTTCGATGGCATCGGCCCCCTTATGCGCAGCCGTGCAATCGACCTCCGCAGGCAACTGAACGAAGAATACCAGGCGCTGCCGGGCCTGACCGGCGAAGACCGCTTTGTGGCGACTGCCCGCGCCGCCAACCTGGCTGACCGCCTGGACGGAAGTTACCAGTTACTGCTAAATCATATTCAATCCAGGGCTGCGCTCGAGATCGACGACGACAAGCTGACGCAATTCCTGCAGCAGCGCTTGCGACTGGAGGCCGAAACACTGGCCGGGTTGCTCAGCATGTCCCGGAAAGATATTGACAGCCTGAAGTCCACGCTTGAGATAGAGCCCGATAACGCCGACCTCAAGAAAGTGATTGCCCGCCGCGAAAGCGAACATTCTGCCAGTGTTGAGCGCCTGCAGGATATCGCCGGCATGATGGAATCGATGCAAATGGAGGTTGGGCTGTTTCACGCATTGCTGCTGTCTCATACCGGTGAACTGACCGCGGAGATCGTAAAGGGCGGCGGCCTGCCCGCGCTGATAGATGACTGGCTGTCATCCATATCCGACTGGGTGAAGCAGAGCGCGTCCGTCTGGCTGTTCGATCTCGTGTTTTTCCTGCTGATACTCCTGCTGTTCCAGCAGATTTCGAAGCTGGTGGCGAAACTGCTGCGCTCCAGCCTGGAACGCCCCTCGCTGAATATTTCCGTATTGGTAAAGAATATGCTGGTGTCCATGGCCGCGGGCGGAATCATACTGGTAGGCCTGCTGATCGCCCTCTCCCAGATCGGCATATCGCTGGGGCCGATGCTGGCCGGTCTCGGACTCGCCGGCTTTGCCATTGGCTTTGCCCTGCAGGATACCCTGGGGAACTTCGCCTCCGGCTTCATGATTCTGCTTTATCGCCCCTACGACGTGGGTGACCTCATCGAGGTGGCCGGCGGCATGGGTACGGTGAGGAAAATGAACGTGGTGTCCACTACGATTACCACCATCGATAACCAGACGCTGGTCATTCCCAACAGCAAGATCTGGGGCGATGTGATAAAAAATGTTACTGCGCAACGCGTTCGCCGGGTCGACCTCGTATTCAGCATCGGATATTCCGATGATATCGAGCTCGCGGAGCGGGTGCTGGAGGACATTATCTCCAGTCATGACAAAGTGCTGAAGTCACCTGAGTACATGGTAAAGCTGCACAAGCTGAATGACTCCTCCGTCGATTTTGTGGTTCGCCCCTGGACCAGGACCGAGGATTACTGGGACGTATACTGGGACGTCACCCGCGCGGTGAAAATGCGATTCGACGCGGAAAATATTTCCATTCCGTTTCCCCAACGCGATGTTCACGTCTACACAGAGACGCCGGCACACAAGCCGGACGAGAACACCTGAGGCAACGCTCGGGAGCGGAAAATATCCGGAACGGCAGCATCCGCTCACCGCCCGGGCAGGCGCCGCGGCCCGGGAATTCCGGTACGGCATCCACCCGACTTGCCGCCCAACACAATAGCGTCTATCTTGCCTCAACTGAATCTCGCCGGTCAGGGAGCAATTAATGAGTATAAAAGACGTCGCCAATACATTATCCGAAGCAAAAGTCCTGCCGGGACTGGCCAGGGAAATGAAACCGCGCCCCATGATCACCCGGGATTGCTTCGCAGCGCGGGTTGAGGCGACTGCCGCGAGGCACCCGCAGCACACGGCCGTTATTTTCGAGGGGCGCAAACTCAGCTGGAATGAACTGAACGCATACGCCAACCGTTATGCAGGGGCTTTCCGGGATGCGGGCCTCAAACGCGGCGATACCGCCAGCGTAATGCTGGAAAACCGCATCGAATACCTGGCCGTCCTGATTGCCCTGAACAAGTTGGGGGCTACAGCCGCGCTGATCAATACCAATCTCACCGGCGGCCCGCTTGTACACTGCATGAGTATCACCGATTCCGGTTATTGCGTATTCGGTGAGGAGCGGATCGATTCAATTGCGGATGTTCGCAAGGACCCCGCCCTGGAGGCGGTCAGACACTACCTGTACGTACCCGATACCGGGGAAAGCGATTGCCCGGACTGGGCGGCCGACCTTGAGGTTGAGGCGATGGACCAGAGTCCCGAGAACCCGCCGGAGACCGGACGCATGACCCTGGGTGATACCGCCCTGTACATTTTCACCTCTGGCACCACGGGGCTTCCCAAGGCGGCGGTTCTATCGAACCGACGTTACCTGCTGACCGCAGCCCTGTCCTGGAAAGCGGGATTGCGCTGCGACGTCCACGACTGTATTTACCTGTGCCTGCCGCTGTACCACGGCACGGGACTGTTTCTCGGGGTCGGCGCGGCCTTCTGTACCGGCGCGACGATGTTCATCCGCCGCCGGTTTTCAGCGAGTAATTTCCTCAGTGAGGTGCGCGAGCACGGTGCCACCTGCTTCATTTATATCGGCGAACTGTGCCGCTACCTGCTCAACACGCCGCCACAGGCAAACGACAACAGGAATCCACTGAAAACCATGATGGGCAATGGTCTGCGACCGGACGTATGGCACGAATTCAAGAATCGCTTCGGGGTCAGCCGGGTGTCTGAATTCTATGGCTCCAGTGAGGGCAACGTGGGCTTCCTCAATTTCCTGAACAAGGATTGCACCGTCGGGGGCACCACCTTGCCTATCGCACTGGTAAAGTACGACGTGGATGCGGACGAGATCGTGCGCGACAGCAAGGGACATTGCATCAAGGTTGCCCCCGGGGAGCCCGGCCTGCTGCTGGGCAAGATCACGCCCATGACCGCCTTCGAGGGCTACACCAGTAAGGAGGCGACCGAAAAGAAAATCCTGCGTGGCGCTTTCAGGCGCGGGGACGCCTGGTTCAACACCGGTGACCTGATGAAGAGGGTGGACGTGGGCTTTGCCATGGGCATACCCCACTACCAGTTTGTCGACAGGGTGGGAGACACCTTCCGCTGGAAGTCGGAAAATGTATCCACCAACGAAGTGGGCGAGGTCATCAACGGCCATCCACAGGTGGCGTTTTGTAATGTTTACGGGGTTGAGATACCCAAGACCGATGGCCGCGCCGGAATGGCCGCGCTGGCATTGGTCGAGGGCGTCGAAAACCTGGACCTCGCCAGCTTTTCGGCCCATGTCTGCTCTCAACTCCCCGCCTATGCACGGCCGGTGTTCCTGCGAATCCAGCGCGAACTGGACACGACCGGTACCTTCAAACTGGTCAAGGGCGAGCTGCGCAACCAGGCTTATGACCTGCAGCAGATATCAGACCCGCTCTATGTCATGAAGCCCGGCGCCAGCACCTACGAAGCTCTGGACGACACATTTGCCAGCGCGATACGCGCCGGGGAAGCCGGTTACTGATGACGCCAAACGTTGGCCCGGGTAGCTCGTCGCGCCTCCGGGCAGCCGCCGTGCGGGCGGACCAGCGCTAGCGGGTATTGCCACCCTGCGCGGGTCGCCGGGCCCGGTTACCGGGACGCCTGTTGCGCTGCTGGGGCCGGTTATGCCCATCGGAGCCACGGCCGCGAGAGCTGTGCTGGCGGTCCGCCGCAGCCTTGTGATGCTGTCTGTGCCCGGCCTCGCCGGGCGCCCGGGGTTTGCGCAGGGGCGCGTTGGGGGGAACCTCGTGGTCCGGCTCGAAGCCGTCGACATACTCCCGCGTGAGATGGCGCTGGATCACCTGCTGGATATCGTTTAACTGCTTGATCTCATCCGCGCTGACCAGCGAATAAGCCCGACCAGCGGCGCCCGCTCTCCCGGTGCGCCCGATCCGGTGCACGTAATCTTCCGGCACGTTCGGCAAATCGAAGTTTACAACCTGTGGCAACTGGGCAATATCCAGGCCCCGGGCCGCGATATCAGTGGCTACCAGTACCCTGATCTTGCCGGCCTTGAAGCCGGCAAGGGCTTTGGTGCGCGCGGCCTGGCTCTTGTTGCCGTGAATCGCGGCGGCATTGATGCCCGCTTTTTCCAGTTGCTGGGCAAGCTTGTTGGCGCCGTGCTTGGTGCGGCTGAATACCAGCACCTGCTGCCAATCCTTTTCCTTCACCAGCTGCTGCAGAACAGCAGCCTTACTTTTCTTGTCCACCGGGTGGACCCACTGCTCCACGCGCTCGGCGGTGGCGTTGGGCGGCGACACCTCGACCTCTACCGGGTCGTGCAGGATAGTTTTTGTGAGCTGCCTGATCTCATTGGCGAAGGTGGCGGAAAAAAGCAGATTCTGGCGCTGCGCCGGCAACAGTTTGAGAATGCGCCGGATGTCGTGAATGAAGCCCATGTCGAGCATGCGGTCGGCTTCATCCAGCACCAGGATTTCAATCTCGTTGAAGCGCACCTCGCCCTGTTGGTAGAGATCCAGCAATCTTCCCGGGGTGGCGACAAGAATATCCACACCCTTGCGCAGCGCGGCAATCTGCGGATTGATTTTCACGCCGCCAAAAACCACGACGGATTTCAGTGGCAGGTGTTTGCCATAGGTGAAAACGCTTTCCTGCACCTGCGCGGCCAGCTCACGCGTGGGCGTAATGATAAGCGCCCTTATGCGGTGTGGATGCGCGGGGGCAGTGGCACTGAGCAGCTGCAGAATCGGCAGCACGAAGCCGGCGGTCTTGCCGGTGCCGGTCTGTGCCGCCGCCATGACGTCGCGTCCGGACAGCACAGCGGGTATGGCCTCCACCTGGATCGGGGAAGGCTCGGCGTAGCCTTTTTCCTGCACTGCACGCAGCAGGGGCGCGGCCAGGCCGAGCTGGTCAAATGTCATGGTGTCTCTCTTGGTCTGGTGATTCATGCGAGTGCGCCGACTAGCGACGGGCGAACAGCGAGGGCGCGCATATTACTCTATCGGGGCCGCGTTGGAAACTCGGCGCGCCGCCGGCCACTGACCGGGGCACGCCGTACCGCGTTGGTGCGGGGAGACTTACAAATGGGTACCGCGCAGGAGATAGGCCAGCGCCATGGTCTCTCCACTGGGTGCTTCGTCGTCCTTCTTGCCCCGCGCCTTGGCGGAGGAAGGGAACAACTGGAAGCCGCGCGCCAGCAGGCTGTCGTTGAGTTTCGGTGCTACCGCGTAACTCATCTCCATGGTTTGCCCAAGGAACGTTTTAATACGCTTGGTCTTGTGCACGGCTGCGTCGATAACGAGGCTGGAAGCCTTGTCTACCGACCAGGTGGGCGCGTAGTTATAAATCTTGGTAGGCGCGATCATGGGAGTGCGCACCAGCGGCATGTAAATCGTGGAAATCTCGACATTGTCCTGCTTCACTTCAGAGGACAGGCTGCGTGAGAACGCGTCCAGGGCCGACTTGCTGGCGACATAGGCCGCGAAACGCGGCGCGTTGACCAGGCAGCCGATACTGGAGATATTGATGATCTGGCCGCTCTTATTGTCCACCATGGAGGGCAGCAGGCCGTTGATCAGGCGCACACAACCGAAGTAATTGAGCTGCATGGTGCGCTCGTAGTCGTGGAAGCGATCCAGTGACTCCATAACTGCGCGCCGGATAGAGCGACCCGCGTTGTTGACCAGCACATCCACACGACCAAAATCCTCCAGCACCTTTTTCGCCAGCCTGTCGATATCGTTCATATCGCTCAGGTCACAGGAATAGGCGTGCGCTTCGTAACCGTGCTTGCGAATAATATCGGCCTGCTCTTCGAGCTTGGACAGGGTGCGAGCCACCAGGATCACCACTGCGCCATTGGCGGCAAACTTGCGCGCAGACTCGAGGCCGATACCGCTGGAGGCGCCAGTCACCATCACGACCTTGCCAGCCAGCTTGGCCTTGCCGCCGCGGCTGGAGCTGGGGAAATCGAGGTGAGACTCCCAGTAAGACCACAGCACCGGCGCGTAATCCTTCAGCTTGGGGCAGCTGATACCGGTGCCTTTCAGGGCTTCACGCGCCTGCTTGTCATCGAAGGACACCTTGCTGGTAAGGTAATCCAGGGCCGCGGCGGGAATACCCGTGGCCTTCGTCATTTCCCTTGCTGCCGCCTTGACGGGGAGAATCCTGGCCGTTCGCCGCAAGCTCTTGCTCACCAGCTTCGGCAGCGACGGCAGCTCAAATTGCTTGGCGAAGCCGGGGCCATGGGCCGCGTCGAAAAAAATCTCCATGATCTTCCCGGTATTATCCTGGGGAGACTGCAGCAGTTGAAACGCCTTGCCGTCCAGGCCCGGCTTGTGGGCGATAGCAATCGTCGCGTCCGCCACATAGTCCACCGGAACAATCGGAATTTTTCCGCCTTCGATACCCAACAGTGGCAACCACTTGGGTACGCTGTCCACGATGGTCTTGATGGTGGGGAACAGGTAGTAGGGGCCGTCGATCTTGTCCATCTCTCCGGTGACACTCGAACCGACCACGGCACCCGGCCGATACACTCGCCACGGCACCTTGCACTCCTCCCTGACGATGCGCTCGGACTGGAACTTGGTGCGGTAATACGGATGGGACGTGTCCTGCCCCTCGTCGAACATGCTCTCTTTGAAAACGCCGCGAAAATGGCCACCGGCAACGGCTATGGAACTCATGTGCTGCAGTGAAACCTTGCCGCCAAGGGCGTTGGCGAAGTTCACCACATTGCGGGTACCTTCATTGTTGACCTTGTCGCCCTGCTCGTCGGACATGTTGAGGTCATACACCGCCGCAAGGTGGTAGATATGGTCGATCTTGCCCTTGAGCTTGCCCAGGTTGGCCTTGGAAACAAGGCCGGGAGTGGTTATGTCGCCCCACATGGGCAGCAAGCGAGCGGGATCCGCACCCAGCGCATCGCGCAGGCTTTCATATTTATGCTTCGACTCCTTGCGAACCAGCACGTACACCTTGGACCGGGGTCGCTGCAGCAGTCTTTCCACGACGAATCGACCAATAAACCCGGTACCGCCGGTTACAAAATAATTCATTGGATCACCTCACTCTTATTGTTGCTAATACGGCCACGGGCACTTTCTTGAAAGTGGAATACACACCGGGGATTGGCTGCATAGTGTAGTTCATACCCCGCGAAGTTGAAGGATTGATGTAGCCAAAAAATTCGCACTTTAGCTCCTTCCCAAGGCCACGCCCGCGGAACTGGCCGCCGTTCGGCGTTATTTTTGCGTCCCAGTCATGCCACCGGTTCCGGGCAGCAGCAACAGGCCGCCAGCCAGAAAAGCCAGCGCCCCGGCTACAAGGAAGCCGGTGGAAATCGCCATATTGACACCGCCGCCGGAATCGAAAGGCACGAATGAAAGACCCGCCGCTACCATGAACGCCAGGCATCCCAGCAGGTTTATAACCACAATCCACCAGGAGCGCCGGCCCGGTTGCCAGGGCCCCGACTGGCGCCAGTATTCTGCAAATGCGATGTAACCCGAACCCAGGAACAGGGACGAGCCGACCATATCGGGCGTCCATATCATGAGGTCCTGCTGTAACCAGTCGAGTTGCGCGAACAGGCTGTCAAACGTGTTGATATTGAAAAGCAGTGTCCCGGCAAACTGCAAAGCGCAGCCCAGCCAATCCGGATCATAGGGGCGCCAGGAAAACCAGGCCAAGGGCTTCACGCCTGTTTCGTCGATTCTCGTGCCGGGAGGCGTATTGGCTGCCTGCAGCAATTGCAGGTAGGCCGCCGCGCTGAAAAAAATGGACCCCACGAAGAAAACCAAACCAATCGACGCCGTATCCAGGGACCACTTGCGCGCAAGCTCCGGGGCCAGGACAAGAATGCCGCCCAGCGCGAACAGCGTTGATCCAAGGGCGAACAGGATACCCACCCACCAGTTGAGTGTGCGCCTGAAGTGCCAGTGTCTGCCGTGTAGGGGCAAGGGGCGACTAGTGGTGAAAGCCGCCGGCTTCGCTCTCGTCCAGGGGGCTGCGCGGTGCATGCTTACCCAGGTAATCGATGGCGCTCTCTATATCGTCCATGAGCAGGTCGGCAAGGTCGCGACTTACCCCGTGACGCACCAGTATGCGCTGTATCACCACATCCTCGCGGTTGGCGGGCAGGGAGTAGGCCGGGACCTGCCAGCCGCGTACGCGCAGCCGATCGGCAAGATCGTACAGGTTGAAACCGGGATCGACACCATCCTTCAGCTTCCAGCACAGGGCGGGAATCCCCTTTTCCGGCGCGCCGTCGAAAATGACGTCGAACAAGCCGTGTTTCCCGATCCTGTCGGCCAGATACTCCGTCGTCAAGTAACAGGCAGCATGTATCTTCCGGTAACCCTCGGTGCCCAATCGCAGAAAATTGTAATACTGGCATGCAACCTGGCCACCCGGACGGGAGAAGTTGAGGGCTATATCGCGCATGTTGCCGCCCAGGTAATTGACCCAGAAAATCAGTTCCTCGGGCAGATCGGCTTCCTCGCGCCAGACAACCCAGCCCACGCCCAGCGGCGAAAGTCCGAATTTGTGGCCTGAGGCATTGATCGACTTGACCCGCGGCAGCCGAAAATCCCATACCAGGTCCGGCGTGCAGAACGGCGCCAGAAACCCGCCGCTGGCACCGTCCACGTGGATGGGAATATCGAGCCCGGTATCCTGTTGCAGTTTGTCCAGCGCGCCAGAGACGGCCGCTACCGGCTCATACTGCCCCGTGAAGGTCACACCGAGCGTGGGTACCACGCCGATGGTATTCTCATCGCAGCGCGCGAGAACTTCCTCGGGGGTCATGATGAGTCGGTCACCGTCCATGGGAATCTCGCGATGCTCCACATCCCAGTAGCGGGTGAACTTGTGCCAGCAGACCTGCACCGGGCCGGTGACCAGGTTGGGCCTGTCGATGGGCTTACCCGCGGCCTTCCGGCGGGCCTCCCAGCGCCGTTTCATGGCCATACCGCCGAGCATCGCCGCTTCGCTGGAACCCGTGGTGGAGCAACCGACCGTGTCGGCTCCCGAGGGCGAATTCCACAGGTCCGCCAACATGTGAACACAGCGCCCCTCGATCTCGGCAATCTGCGGATACTCGTCCTTGTCGACCATATTCTTGTCGATGCACTCATCCATGAGTTTGTGAACCTCCGGCTCCTCCCAGGTCTGGCAGAATGTCGCGAGGTTCTGGCGGGCATTGCCGTCGAGCATCAATTCATCATGGACTACCGCGTAGGCATGCCTGGGATCGAGTTCAGCCTTGGGGAATTTGTACCTGGGCATGCGTCTGCCCAGGTCGGAAGATGCGTAGACATCGTCCTGGGCCCTGTTACGCCTGGAATCCTTGGTGTGCAAAGCCATCGCTTAACTCCTTGGTTATTAGGTCATATCCTTGTGGGAAAACGAAACCTGGCCGTAATACGGAACAGGTTTCAGGGGCTGCTCCCTGCAAAAGCATTAACAGTGTCCGCAGGTGTCCGTCGATGTCCCGGCACCAGCCCGGTGGGACTGTGCCGCCGGTCCCTCTTGTCGAATCATGAAGGATAGTACTAAGAGCGCGTCAGCGCGGCAAATTGCCCCCTTCTGCGTCCACGAAACAGGCAACCGCGGCTGACGCTCGCATGGATTCAGGGTATGCTTCGCCATTGAAGTCAGTGGCGGCGAGCCTCGCCCCCGAACGCAACTTCGACAAACCATTCAGACAGCAATCGAGAGAACAAGCGGAGACCCACCCTATGTCAGTCAAACTTTTCCAGATGTCCATCCTGGCCGCATCGCTGGCCGGCTGTGCCAACATGAGCACGGACCCGGGAACAGGGTCCACCCGCAATTCCCTGATCTCAGTTGCCTACGGCACCGTGGAAAACGTTCAGCAGGTACAGATGAAACCCAGTTACGCGGAGGGCTCCCTCATCGGCGGCGCACTTGGCCTGCTGGCCTCAAGCCACTACTCCACCGGCAGCCAGGTGCTGGGCGCCGCCGCGGGCGCCGGTCTGGGCGCGCTGGTGTCCAAGGAAACCGCCGGCACGGCCAACCAGTACACCATCATGCTGGTGAACGGCTCCACGGTGTCCGTGGTCACCGACCAGAAGGATATCGATGCCGGAGACTGTGTCTCAGTGGAACAGGGCGATCACACCAATATTCGCAGGGTTTCCTCGGCCATGTGCAATACCCCGCCATCGCACCCCGCCTATCCGGAGATGAATGCCTCGGTGCAGCAGATTTCCGCGGACTGCGCGACGGCCAAACAGCAACTGCTGTCAGCCACGACCGAGCAGCAAACGAGTATCGCCTACAAGAAAATGCAGGCGCTCTGCGACTAGGGCGCCGCAGCCTCCCGGCACAGGTATTTTCCAGATTGTCCACCCGGTGCCGGGTGTTGCTATCAGAAGGGCCAGATCAGGGGTGCCAGACCAACGGCCACGATGCCAAGGATAATGTTGAGCGGTACGCCGATTCGCAAATAGTCGGTGAAGCGGTAGCCGCCGGGGCCGTAGACCATCAGGTTTGTCTGGTAGCCTATGGGTGTGGCAAAGCTCGCGGAGGCGGCCAGCATGAGCACCACGACAAATGGCCACAGGGATACGTCCAGGGTCTGCGCCGCTGATTGTGCCACCGGGAACATCAGCACGGCGGCGGCGTTATTGGTAACCACTTCTGTCATCACGCTGGTGAGAAGATAAATTACCAGCAGCGCCAGCCAGGGCTGCTGGCCCACCAATTGCAGGCCGCCGTCCGCGATTGCCTGGGCGGCGCCACTGATTTGCAGGGCGTTGCCCAGGCCCAGTGAAGCTCCGATCATTATCAGCACAGACCAGTCGATGCTGGCGCGCGCGGCAGCGGCGCTGGTGCATCTGCTCAATAGCATCAGGCCGCCCGCGACCAGCGCGGCCTCCAGCATCGGCATTAGTCCCGTTGCCGCCAACCCCACCATCAGCAACAGTATGCCGACAGCCAGGCCGGCGCGGTCGTGTCGCGGCACAGCCGCGCCCTGTAGCGGGTGAACCAGCAGGAAATCCCTGTTGTGCTGCTGTTGTTGCACAAAAGAGGCACGTGCTTCCAGCAACAGGGTATCCCCGGCGTGCATCACTATATCGCCGATCCTGCCGGCTATGCGTTCGCCATTGCGCGCCACGGCGATCACCACGGCGTCATAGCGGCCGCGAAACCTGGCGTCGCGGATGCTGTGACCGAGCAGCGGGCAGGTCGCCGATATCACCACCTCGATAAGGCGCCTGTCACTGCGCGCGGAGGCGATATCGAACAGGTTTTCGGTGGCCGGCAGCAAACCGGGCTGGCGCACCAGCTCAACCACCGAGTCCACCGCGCCGACAAACACCAGGCGGTCGCGTTCGCGCAGAACCTCATCGGGGGACACCGCCACCATCACCCTTTCGCTGCGCCATATCTCCGCCAGGAAAACACCGGGCAGATGTCGCAGACCCGCTCGCTCTATGCTCTTTCCGATATGGGGACTGCCCGCGCCGACAACAAATTCAATGGTGTATTCACGCGCGCTTTCGAGATGGTCCAGTGCCGGAATGCGCTCCGGCAACAGCCAGCGCTGGGTGGCGATCATGTAGACAAAACCAGCCACCGCCACCGGCACACCCAGGGCGGCGATCTCAAAAAAGCCCATGGGTCCCAGGTCGGTGTGCTCCAGCACGAGGCCGTGAACTATCAGGTTGGTACTGGTGCCGATCAGGGTACAACAGCCACCGAATATCGCCGCATAACTCAATGGCAGCATGAGTTTGGAGACAGAGAGGTGGTTGCGCCTGCACCACTCCCCCACGACCGGCACGAACATGGCTACTACCGGGGTATTATTGAGAAATGCGCTCATAACCATTACCGGCAGCATCAACCGCGATTGGGCCCCGACAACACTGCGGGGTTTGCCCAGTAACCTGGCGCCGAACGCCTGGACCGCGCCGGTGTCCACCAGGCCGGAAACAACGACATACAGCACTGCCACAGTGACGAGGCCAGGATTGGCGAAACCGGACAGGGCCGCCGCGGTATCAAGCACCCCCACTAACAACAGGATACTCAGCGCGCCAACCAGTACTATTTCCGGGGCAAAGCGGTTGCTCACCAGTGTGGCCAGCGCGGATACGACGACCGCCAGAGTGATCCAGGCGTCGGCAGGCATCGAACTAATCATACAGAGGGTTTATCCGACGCACTTCACCGCCCGCGAACACCAGTATCTGGCGCGGGAGCGCGTGCGGTACAAGAGAATGAGCTGGCATGAACAGGTTTTCACCAGGCGTCGATGGATGCAATCGCCAGTTGTGGGTGGCGGAATCATATAGCGGGAATTTCCAGCTTGCAATTTACTGCCCGGTTATTGAGCTGCCAATCTGCAAAGTTGTGAAAATTGCCGTTCGCATTCCCGGGTGGCGATGGCTTCGGTCCCCGCCCGGGAACTCCCGGGGGCGCTCGGGACGGCCCGATGGGCTTGCAGGTGGGGCGTCACTGGTATAGCCCTCGCTGGCGATGACAACATCGCCGCTGGCGCGTACTATGATCAGCAGCAACCGAATCGCGCGAGTTCGACCTCGACAACCATAATAGCCGGAGGCACTAATATGCGCAGAATGGACGGTGTCAGCGCCTTCCTGTACCACCAGGAGCAGTCCGGTGCGGTCATGCACACACTCAAGATTTCGATCATGGATACCTCGGAGATCCCGGGTGGCTGGAACTACGAGATGTTTCGCAACAGCGCTGCCAATCGGATGCACCTGCTGCCCATGTTTCGCTGGAAAGCCCTCAAGGTTCCGTTTGGTCTGCATCATCCGGTGTGGGTAGACGACCCGGACTTCGACCTCGATTACCACCTGCGCCGTATCGCCTGCCCCGCCCCCGGGGACCGCAAGGCGTTTTGCGAACTGGTTTCGGAAGTGTATGCCTGGCCACTGGATATGACCAAGCCGCTGTGGCTGTGCTGGGTAGTGGAAGGCCTCGAGAACAACGAGGTAGCCCTGGTAACCCTGGTACACCACGCCTATACCGATGGCAGCGGCGCCGCCCGCATCCTGCAAAAAGTGTATTCGGTGTCCCAGATGGAACAGGAGCCGGAAACGCAGGAAATCTGGGTGCCCGAAAAGACACCCGGCAAGCTGTCCCTGCTGGCGCACGCCCTGGTCGACCTGCCGCGCACCTGGATCGGCAGCTTCCCCAAAATCAGGCAGGGCATAAAAAATGTCCGGGAAATGAAGCAGAAGTACAAGGAATCCGGCCGCGAACTGCCGCCCAGCGCCATCAGTGACACCCGTGACTCGCCGTTCAATATCATGGTCGGCCGCGGCAGAACCTTCGTCTTCGATACCATGCCGCTGGAGGATATCAAGGCCATCAGCAAGGGGTTCGGCGTCACCATCAATGACCTGTTTGTCGCCGCCTCCGCCACCGCGTACCGCAAGTTCATGCAAACGCGGGGGTTCAACCCCGATACCGGTCCACTGGTGACCGCCATCCCGGTTTCCAAGCGCCCTCCGATCGAACTGGATGACATGATCGGCAACAAAACCTCGACCGACTACCTGGCGATGCCGGTGCACCTGGCGGACCCGGAGGCCCGGCTGAAAGCGGCCGCCCATGCCGGCAACGTCATGAAGGAACACCTTGTCGCAGCCGAGGGTGCCGACCTTTCGAATATTGTCGAAATAACTCCGCCGATCCTTATTCGCCTGCTCGACTGGGTGGTGAAATACAAGGAGGGGAAGTTCGGGATCTGGGGTAACGCCGCGATCTCCAATGTCCCGGGGCCGCGTGAACCGCTCTACATGGGCTCCATGAAACTCAAGAACTGGATATCCATGGGCATGATCGCCCACGGCCTGGGGCTCAACACCACCGTGTGGAGTTACGCCGGGCAGTTCAATCTCTGCATACTGGCAGACAAGAAGCTGATACCTGACGGTTGGGAACTGGCCGGCTACTTTCGGGAGGCTTTCGCGGAGTACCGGCAACTGCTGGAGACGCGAAACCAGCAGGAGGCTGAGGCCGCCGCGGCGCCGGGATCTGCAACGGGACCTGCCTGAACTGGCGGTCGGGCTCGTTCGAACCGGCTGGCCGAACGGGTCTGCTAGCCGGTCCGGATATCAGCCGTTGATCAGGAAGTGCGCGTAAATACTGGCGAAATACCCCAGGGCTATGACCGGTGTCCACTTCAGGTGGCCGAAGAATGTGTAGTGCCCTCGCGCCTGGCCCATGAGGGCAACGCCGGCCGCCGAGCCGATTGACAGCAGGCTGCCGCCGACGCCGGCAGTCAGGGTCACCAGCAGCCACTGCACCTGCGGCATATCCGGGTTCATCGTCAATACCGCGAACATCACCGGGATGTTATCCACAATAGCCGACATAAGCCCCACCAGCACATTCGCGGTGGTCGCGCCCAACTCCCCGTAGATATACCCCGACGCCATGCTCAGGTAGCCGATAAAGCCCAGACCGCCAACCGCCATGATGACGCCATAGAAAAAGAACAATGTGTCCCACTCCGCCTTGGCGATCTTGTCGAATACATCAAAGCCCTGGGTCTCGTGACTACCGGGCGGCACATCCATGCTATCCACTGATACATGTGTCTTGCGACGCAGGTAAAAGCCGTAAAACTTGAGGTAGGCCAGACCAAGCATCATGCCGAAAACCGGCGGCAGGTGCAGGAAATTATGGAAGCTCACCGCTGTGATGATAGTCAGCAGGAACAGGCCTACGATCGCCAGGCCACCGGCTTTGAGGTCTGACCGGCCGCCAGTCGCCACCGCGGTGGGCCTGCCCTGTGGCAGGGCAAAATGCATTATCGCCGCTGGCACCACAAAATTGACCACTGCCGGCAGGAACAGGTGGAAGAAGGTACTGAAGGGTAAAATACCTTTCTGCCAGACCATCAGCGTGGTGATATCCCCAAAGGGACTGAACGCGCCGCCGGCGTTGGCGCCGACTACGATATTGATGCAGCCAAGGCCGATAAACTTCGAATTGTCCTGCCCGACCGCCAAGATCACCGCGCACATAATGAGAGCTGTTGTGAGGTTATCCGCCACAGGAGAGATCAGGAAAGCGAGAGTGCCGGTTATCCAAAACAGCAAACGGTAGCTGTAACCCCGGGCTACCAGAATATTGCGCAACTCGTCAAATACACCCCGCTCGATCATGGCATTGATGTAGGTCATCGCCACCAGCAGGAAGAAAAACAGTTCCCCGTACTCCAGGAAGTTGTGGCGAATCGCCTCCTCCGCGGCATGGGGAAGGTCATGCGAGTTATAGGCCAGCGCGATCAATATCCAGATAAGGCCCGCGGCGAGCAGTACCGGCTTGGATTTCCTCAGGTGAATCTTTTCTTCCAGGATGACAAGAAAGTAGGCAAGGGCGAATACCAGGATGGATACGTACCCCACCCAGCTGTCGGTAAGGTTGAGTGGCTGAACTGAAGATTCCGAGGCGAAAGCAACCGTGGAGGAAAGCAGGCCCAGTAACAGGGTTACAAAATAGGTCATTCGTCGGTTTCCCGGGTAAGGCAGGGTTTTGAAGGCGGCGATTGTACTCTGGAACAAGCGTTTTTTCTTGTGCTGCATCAAGGAAACCATTCCTGGCGCCGCGGACCGGGATTGGACCCGCACGGCACCTGCTTGAGCCGATTGTGAGCATGCAGGCGCCGGTTTTCGCATTTAGGTCAGCGCCATTCGGATTAGCCCCCTGTTGCCGTACAATGCGGACTGACACTGTCCCAGGAAAACCGTACCCGGATGATCGATATAGGCCGCCGCTCCCACCTCGAAGTAGTCGAAACCCGGGCCGACGGGCTCCTGCTGGATGCCGGCCACGCCCTGCCCCTGCTGTTGCCCATCGAGGAGGTGGCAGGCAGCTTCCGCGCGGGTGACAGAATCGAGGTCTTCATCTACCTGGACACCGAAGGTAAACCAGCCGCCACCACGCGCCAGCCCGCGGCGGAACTGGGCCAGGTCGCCTTGCTGGAGATCGTCGAAGTCAACCAGCTCGGCGCCTTTGCCGACTGGGGACTGCCAAAAGACCTGTTCATCCCATTCGCGGAGCAGCAACATCCCCTGCGCCGGGGTAACCATGCGCTGGTGAGAATTTACCTGGACAACCAGAACCGCCTGGCCGGCTCTACCCGCATCGACCACTGGATAAAGGATGACGCCACCGGACTGGAACCGGGGCTGGAGGTCTCGCTGACAATTGCCGACCGCACAGACCTGGGCGTCAAGGCCGTGATCAATCATCGCAGCTGGGGCCTGCTGTATGGCAACGAGCTGTTCAAGAAGCTGCGCCTGGGGCAGCAAATCACCGGGTACATAAAACGCATTCGCGCCGATGGCAAGATAGATCTCAGCCTGGAAAAACCCGGGTTCAGCCATGAGCGACTCGACTCCCTTGGCGAGCGGATCATGGATCGGCTCCAGGCCCACGGCGGAGAGTTGCCGCTGACTGACAAAAGCCCTCCCGGCGAAATCTATGCTACCTTTGGTGTCAGCAAGAAGGTTTTCAAGCAGGCTTTGGGCAAGCTCTACAAGTTGCGCCGAATTACCCTGCACAATGATTGCATCAGGCAGGTTGAGTAATTGCGCAATCGCCTGACTCTGGAGGAAGTCCACCATGTTGACCGTACACCACCTGAACAATTCCCGCTCGCAGCGAATCCTGTGGCTGCTGGAGGAACTTGAACTGGATTACGATCTCCAGTGCTACCAGCGCGACAGCGCCACCAACCTGGCCCCACCCGAGCTGGAAGCGGTGCACCCCCTGGGTAAATCCCCGGTACTGACCGACGGCGCCAACACGATTATCGAGTCCGGTGCAATCATCGACTACGTGCTGCGTCACCACGGCGACGGTCGACTGTTGCCCGCTGCCGGCAGTGCGGAGCACGAGCAGTACCTGCAGTGGCTACACTATGCCGAAGGCAGCGCCATGCTGCCGCTGATGCTGAGAATGTACAGCGCGCGCCTGCCGGACGGGGGCGCCGCACTACAGCCCCGGATCAACGACGAACTGAATCGCCACCTGGGCTACATGGACAGGGCGCTGCAGGGGGTCGACTGGTTTGTGGGCAACACCTTCTCCGGTGCGGATGTGCAGCTGTCCTTCGTGGTGGAGATTGCTCCACTGCTGCACCCGGACGGAAACTTTGCCAACCTGGCCGCCATGCGCGAGCGTATCCAGGCGCGACCGGCGTACCGGAAGGCCTTGAAAAAAGGTGGCAAGTACGATTTCGGCCCTGCCGGGCAGTAAGCCCCGGCCGGCGCTGCCGGGGGGCGTCCACTCGAGAAGCCCTTATTGCTCCGGCATCAGCACCGCCAGCGCCCAGTTGGCGGGTGCGTACTCGGCGAAGGCATCCGTGAGTTTGCCCAGCAGCGGCGGCAGGGATTTTGGTCGGCGATAGCGTTTCCCGGGCGCCATGACAAAGGCTTTCGCATTGTGCTCGCGGCCGCCACGGAAATAGCGCGTACGCGGCTGCTTCTGCAGATTCTTGACCCAGAAGGAGCGTTCCCCACGCGCGGTACTGACAAATACATACCTCCCCAGGCGCATGGCCGCCAGGGGCGTACGCCTGCTCTGGCCGGTCCTGAAACCCACTGTCTCCAGCACTATCAGGCCGGCCGGGGCAATGCGTGGAGAGCCCAGGCCGCAGCGCACCGCGGGCTCCACCACCTTGTTCAACTTGCGAAAAAACTCGCGTTCCAGCTTGCTGGTGCCCATATCGCCAATCTCCGGACTAATTGCCCGACACCTTGAGGTATCCGACCTGGACAAATATGCTGCCGTTCTCGTAAGTCACACCCTGGATACCATCCTTGAAAGGTGTAATAAACGGGTGTGGAGGCAATTCCGCCCTGATGGGATTGGTCACCTGCGCCTCCCAGGCCGCCTGTACATCCGCGCGCAAACGCTTCGTCACCGCGCTCTCGTTGACGAAGGCGAGCCTGTCTATCTTCGGGTTATACAATAGAATTTGCCGCGTCTGCGGGTCGAAGCCCACCTCGCCGGAAACTACCGCGTCGCCCTCTTCGCTGATGGCTATACCCTGCTCCGGACGGTGGTCGTAAGCCTGCAAATGTGCCTGCAAGCCAATCCGCTTGTCATCGATAAAGATCACAACAGGATCGGTGAGGTACAGGTTTCCGGCGCCCGACTTCAGGGATACGGGAAACAGGCTGCGGGCTATGTTCGTTGCTGTCTGGGCAGACACCGGAACAGTGGTGTCAAATCCCGCATAGCCGCTGACCGCCGGCATAAATACCCCGACAAGAAGCGACAGACAGACTTTGGCCGGACTCAACTTTTTCACAGGGTACCTCGTTGCGATCGATCGGACTGGAGGCTCCCGGGACATCGCCGGCGCGCGGCGCGCCATGCGGCTTATTCCCGGTTCACCGGTGGCTACTATAGGGCATAATTCATCCTTTCCGAATCCCCACCCTACCCGAGTGTGAAAATGACTGAAACAAAACGCCGGAATTCCTGGCTGCGGGAGACGCTTTCGGTCTCGCGCAAGGAAGCCGTCGCCAGTGCAGCCATGACCGGCATCAGCGATAACTACCTGGGGGCTTTCGCCATTTTCCTGCGGGCCAGCCTGCCCCAGATGGGAATGCTCGCAGCGCTTCCCCAATTGGCCGGCGCAGCTTTCCAGCTGCTTTCCGTGTGGTTGTGTTCCCACTTTCATCGCCGCCAGGCGATCGTAAGCGGCGTGGCGCTGCAGGCCACATCCGTGTTGGGAATGGCGCTGGTAGCCCTGGTCAGGCCGGAGCACGGCGTGGCCTGGCTTATCGGCCTCGCGGTGGTCTATCACGCCTGTGCCAATTTCGTGCAACCGCAGTGGCGCAGCTGGATGGGCAGTATCGTACCCCCCAGGCGCCGCGGCGCATTCTTTGCGGGTCGCACCCGGCTGACCATGATTACCAGCTTCACGGTGTTCGCCTGCGGCGGCGCGCTGCTGGGCTGGTTCGAGCGCTTTGAACTGGCCTGGCTCGGTTTTTTCCTGCTGCTGTTGCTGGCGGCCGTTGGCCGCGGGCTGTCGGCCTGGCAGTTGCACCTGATGCACGACCCGGACCAGCAACAACTGCAGGGGGGTTCCTCCTTCGTCGATACCCTGGGCCGGGTGCGCGAGTCCTTTCATCACCGCGCTTTCAGGGAATACAGCCTGTTTTTCGCCGTTATGCAGGGCGCGGTGGGGATCTCGGGGCCTTTTTTCAGCGTCTACATGCTGAACGATCTCGGTTACAGCTACTGGCAGTTCACCTGCAATATCGGCATATCCATTCTCACCCAGTTCTTCACGCTCTCAACCTGGGGTTATATCTGCGATCGCTGGGGCAACCGCCTGGTGATGGTCACCAGTTGCTGCATGCTGCCGGTGCTGCCCGCCCTGTGGCTGTTCTCTGACGATTATTATTACCTGCTGGGTGTGCAGGTTGTGTCCGGGCTGGCCTGGGGCGGCTTTACCCTGAGCACATCAAACTACCTCTACGATCTCCGACCGACCCGCGCGGACTTCGCCAGCTATGCGGCCGTACAGTCCGCGTTGAGCGCCGTTGGCGTGTTCTTCGGCGCACTGCTGGGCGGTTACCTGGCAAGTGCCCTGCCCGCGCTGATGGCGCTATTGCCCGAAGCCTGGCGACTGGAACATTCCGTGGTGCTGATTTTCGCCACATCCTCCCTGTTTCGGGTGGGAATTGCAGCCTGGTTTATCCCGCGCTCGGTGGAATTGAGAGTGCGTCATCGCCCCGACCTGCTGCACGTGGTCTACAGGGTCGCGCGCTTCACACCCGGCGCCGGAATTGTGCTCGACTGGTTGACCGTGACCAGAAAATCGCGGCGGTGAGGTCGTCGAGTCCTGCCTGCGCCGCAGGATCGAGCGCAGCGGCCTCTCCCGGCAGCCAACCCGGTTGCTCGATTGCCCCTTACGCCTGGCTGGCGGGCGTCGCCGGGGGGACCGGGCGCTGGCCCGGGCAGTATCCTTACCGCCCCTGTGACGCCCATGAACAGGCCGCACCGGCACCGCGATACAGTTTTGGCATATTGGGCCGTATCGTGGTGAAATACCAAAGGCTACAACGACAGCGGAGCGCCTGTGAAACTCTATTCCTACTATCGTTCTTCAGCCGCCTACCGGGTGCGCATCGCGCTCAACCTCAAGGGCCTTCCCTATGAATATGTGCCGGTAAACCTGTTGCTGGGCGAGCAGAAATCCGACGCCTACCTCACACACAATCCGCAAGGCCTGGTCCCGGCCCTGGAACTGGAGCAGGGCGAACTGCTGGCACAATCCGTGGCGATCCTGGAGTGGCTGGAGGAAACCTGCCCGCCTCCCGCGCTGCTGCCCTCCGACCCCCTGCAACGGGCCAGGGTGCGCTCACTGGTCAACAGCATCACCTGCGATATCCACCCGCTGAACAACATCTCGATCCTGAATTACCTGCGCGCGGAGCTCGGCGCCGGCGACGACGACATACAGCGCTGGTATTGCCAGTGGGTGGAGCGCGGCTTCAGCGCCATTGAGCGCAGCCTGGCGCTGACCATGGGCGATTGCTGTTTTGGTGACCAGCCCACGCTGGCCGACGTGTGTCTCATACCCCAGGTATATAACGCGTACCGCTTCAAGGTGCCGATGGAAAACTACCCCAACATCCGCCAGGTAAACCAGCATTGCAACTCGCTGGCGGCCTTTGAGCGCGCTGCTCCGGAAGCGCAGCCGGACGCATGAGCACGCACGCGCCGGCCGCCTTGTCCCAGCAGGACATCCTGAACAGCCTGCCACTGCACCTGCGCCCCTTTGTACAAACCCAGGATTACCAGAGATATACGGCCCGCGACCAGGCGGTGTGGCGCTTCGTGATGCGGCAGCTTACCCGGCAGCTGGCAGATACCGCACACCCGGTGTACCTCGAGGGCCTGGAACGCACGGGGATCGCGTTGGACCATATCCCGTCCATCGATGAAATGAATATCTGCCTGGCCAGGCTGGGCTGGCGCGCAGTGGTGGTCGACGGATTTATTCCCCCCGCCATATTCATGGAATTCCAGGCGCTGAAAGTGCTGGTGATCGCCCTGGAAATGCGCAGCGTCGAGCATATTTTTTATACACCAGCCCCAGACATCGTCCACGAATCCGCAGGCCACGCGCCCTTTATCGTGGACGTGGACTACGCCGAATTTCTGCAACGCTTCGGCGAGATAGGCATGAAGGCCATCGCCACCCAGGCGGATATGGACGTCTACGAGGCAATTCGCACACTGTCCATTGTCAAGGAATGCCCCGACAGCACGGACGCAGACATAGCACTTGCCGAAGAGAACCTGCGGCAAGCCAGCGCCGCCAATACGGATCTTTCCGAGGCGAGCCTGTTGACGCGACTGCATTGGTGGACGGTGGAGTACGGACTGGTGGGAGACCTGGCTAACTACCGTATTTTTGGCGCCGGGTTGCTGTCCTCCCTGGGTGAAAGTCGCCACTGCCTGGATGATGCACTGGTCAGGAAGAGGCCCTTGACGGTAGACGCTGTACGCTACCCATACGACATCACGACGGTGCAGCCCCAGTTGTTCGTGACCAGCAGCTGCCGACACCTCAGCCAGGTGCTGGAGGAGTTTGCCGCAGGCATGTGCTTCCAGCGCGGCGGCGCGGAATCACTGCAAGTCGCCGTAAAAGCCGGCAGCATGTGTACCGCGCAGTACGATTCGGGTATGCAGGTCAGCGGCGTGTTCGACGAGGTGCTGTGCGATGCCGTGGGCAATGCCGTATACCTGCGCACCCGCGGTCCTACCCAGCTTGCCTGGGGACACCGTGAAATCTATGGCCACGGCGTGGCCCATCACGGCGAGGGCTTCGGTTCACCCATCGGTCACCTGAAAGATTTCAGTCGCGGCCTTTGCCACTACAGTATCGACGAACTGAAAGCGCACGACATAGTCATAGGCAAGCCGGCGCGGCTGGAATTTCTCTCGGGAATCACGGTCAGCGGGCAGTTGCTGGAAATCGTGCGGCAGGAGCACCGCAACCTGATCCTGAGCTTCGATAACTGCACGGTTACCGACCTCGAAGGACGAGTCCTGTTTGATCCTCACTGGGGACGCTATGACATGGCTGTCGGCGCCCGCATTACATCGGTCTTCGGCGGCGTTGCCGATCGGGAGGCGCTACAGCTGCATAAACCGCCACCGTCGACACGTGCGATTCCGGTTACCCAGGATGCGAGGCTTATGTCGCTTTACGCGCTGGCGGAGGAACTCAGGCGCAGCGGGCGCCCCATCAAGGCCGACACATTGCAAGAACTGGAACGCGGCCTTGAATCCTACCCCGACGAGTGGTTGTTCCGTGTCGAACTGCTGTCCGTTGACGAAGCGGCGCTGCAGGCACGCCTCACCACCGAACTCAAGGCGCTCGCCTGCCGGCGTGCGGATTTGGCAGCGTTGATAGAAATGAGCCTGGACCCGGCGTGATACCCTGACCCACATACACGCGCTCACGTGGCGAACACGCCAGGAAAGTTGCCTTACCACTTTCCCGGCGGGCTGGGTCGGCGCCGCAAGTAGTTACATGAAAGTAATGAGGGTATGATTTGCGACCGCTTTGCCAAGGGTTCCAACAATAATGAGCAAGAAATTACTGGCTGAATGGTATCCCCAGGACGCCATCCAGATCGCGTGGCCGCACGCGGGCACCGACTGGGTCCGCCTGCTGCCAGACATCGAGGCGTTCTACTACGAACTCGTAGATACCCTGAGCCACCAGCAGCACGTTCTGATCGCCGGCGACCCGAGCCTGGACAGTGAGAGAATTTTCACCGAGCTGTCCCGGCGCGGCGCCAATCTGGGTAATCTGCACTGGTTCAAAGTGGCCACTGACAACACCTGGGCGCGGGACCACGGCCCCATCAGCATCGGCGACGACAGCGGCATCGAGTTACTGGACTTCGAGTTCAACGCCTGGGGCGACAAGTACGGCTCCAGCCTCGACAATGCGATAAACCGTGAAATCCAGCAAAAAAAGGGTTACCGCGCGCCGCTGCGCCATGTGGATTTCGTACTTGAAGGCGGCTCTATCGAAACCGATGGGATGGGCACTTTGCTCAGCACCACAACCTGCCTGCTCAACCCGAATCGTAACAGTGGCATGCAGTTGCAAGCGGTCGAGGCGCAGCTAAGGAAACACCTGGGTATCGAGCGTTTCCTGTGGCTGCAGCACGGCAACCTTGCCGGGGACGATACCGACGCCCACGTCGACACGCTGGCCCGCTTCGTGGACGCCGGCACGATCGCCTACGTTCAATGCACGGACCGGGCCGACCCGCACTACGATGCACTGGCACGCATGGAAGCCGAACTGCAGGGCTTTCGCCAGGCCGACGGACAGGTCTACCGACTGGTGCCGCTGCCACTGCCCGGCGCAATTACCAATGCCGCCGGCGAGCGCCTGCCGGCGACCTATGCCAACTTCCTGATCACCAATCGCAGCATCCTGCTCCCGGTCTACGGCGATCCAGCCGACACCCAGGCGATACAGGCGATGAGCGCGGTGGCGGGCGACCGCAGCGTGGTGCCGATCAACTGCCGCACTCCTATCGAAGAGTTCGGCAGCCTGCACTGCCTTACCATGCAATTACCCAAAGGAGCGATAAACGATGCTTAAAGTAGCCCTGGTGCAACAAACCTGCAGCGCCGATGTCGCGGCCAACCAGGCGGAATCCGAACGCCAGGTGCGGCTCGCGGTTAGCGGCGGCGCGCAACTGGTGGTATTGCAGGAGTTGCACAGCGGCCTCTACTTCTGCCAGACCGAGGAAACCCGCCAGTTCGACCTGGCCGAATCGCTGGATGGCCCTACCCGCCAGCGCTTCGAAGCACTGGCCAGGGAACTCGATATCGTGCTGGTGATCTCCATTTTCGAGAAACGCGCCACCGGGCTTTACCACAATACCGCGCTGGTGATGGACGCGGGCAATGGCTGTGCCGGTTTCTACCGCAAGATGCATATTCCCGATGACCCGGGCTTCTACGAAAAATTCTACTTCACCCCGGGTGATGCGGACGGCGCACTGAACGGCTTTTGGCCTGTCGAGACCCGGGTGGGTAGGCTCGGGGTACTTGTCTGCTGGGACCAATGGTATCCGGAGGCCGCCCGGTTGATGGCGCTGGCGGGGGCGGACATGCTGATATACCCCACCGCCATCGGCTGGAACCCGGAGGACGACGAGGCAGAGAAGCAACGGCAGTTAGGCGCCTGGCAGATCGTCCAACGGGGCCATGCCGTGGCCAACGGCCTGCCTGTCATAGTGCCCAATCGCACCGGCACCGAGTTATCGCCCGACGGCGAAAAAATCGATTTCTGGGGCCACAGTTTCGTGGCGGGGCCACAGGGTGAAATTCTGGCGCAGGCACCCGCGAATGAAGCGACTACCCTGCTGGTGGATGTTGACCTGCAGCGCAGCGAGGAGGTACGCCGTATCTGGCCGTTCCTGCGGGACCGCCGCGTGGATGCCTACCAGAACATGATCAAACGCTTTATTGATTGAGCCCCGCAGCTGGCCCCGAAAGCGGGCTAGCGCAGTGCGCGAAGCGCGCTGCCTGCGCCTTGGTGACGCCTGCGCGGATCGCGGGCTATACTGAATTTCAGCCACTCGCGATCGCAAACTGCAGTGCTGTCAGCAAACCATCGGGGGCCGCAACGTGAACACAGTCGAATCATTACGGGCATTGATCGGCGAATCCGCTGTACTGGATGCGACTGACACCGCCACCCGGTCCGCCGGCGTATGGCGAGGTGACAATCTCCAGGCCGCGGCCCTCGCGCGGCCCGCCACTACCGCAGAGGTGGCGAAGGTGCTGGGTTGGTGCCATGCCAACCGCATAGGGGTGGTGACCCAGGGCGGTCTGACCGGCCTGGTTCACGGCGGCGACGCGACGCCAGAGCAGGTCATCATCTCGCTCGAGCGCATGCGCGACATAGAGGAGATAGACTCCCTGCAACGCACCGCGACGGTACAGGCAGGGGTAGTCCTGCAGACCCTGCAGGAGGCGGTGGAAGAGCACCATCTCATGTTCCCGCTGGACCTGGGAGCCCGGGGTACGGCAACCATCGGCGGCAACGCCGCCACCAATGCCGGCGGCAACCGGGTGATTCGCTACGGCATGATGCGCGACATGGTACTGGGCCTGGAAGCCGTAATGGCCGACGGCACTGTCGTGTCCTCCATGAACCAGCTGATCAAGAATAATACGGGTTACGACCTGCGCCAGTTATTCATAGGCTCCGAGGGTACCCTGGGCGTAATCACCCGGCTGGTACTGCGGCTGCGCGAGCAACCGGTTACCCGCAACATGGCCTTCGTAGGGCTGGACAGTTTCGACAACGTGGCCGCATTCCTGCGCCACATGGATCGCGCCCTGGGCGGTACACTGTCTGCGTTCGAAGCCATGTGGCGTGACTTTTACTGCCTGGTGACCAGCCCGCCGGCCAAGGGCAAGCCACCGATTTCGCAGGAGTATCCATTCTATGTACTGGTTGAGAGCCAAGGGGCCGACGCTGAACTGGACACCCTGCGCTTTAACAATGCGATGGAATCCGCCTATGACTCGGGCCTGATAGTGGACGCCGCCATCTCCCAGTCCGAGACCGATTGCCACCATTTCTGGGAACTGCGCGACGATGTTGAGCAGGCGCTGAATGGTGGTATTCCGGTCATTTTTGATATTTCCCTGCCCATTGCCGAAATGGACAGCTATACCGCCGCACTCGGACAAAGCCTGGACGCGGCTATCGGGAAACACCGCCTGTTTATATTCGGTCACCTGGGAGACGGCAATCTGCATGTTGCCGTGCAAGTGCAGGCCGAGGACTATATGCGACTGCGTCCGCTCATCGAGAAGCAGGTGTACGCCCCGCTCGCCGGCTTCCAGGGTTCAGTTTCGGCGGAGCACGGTATCGGACTGGAGAAAAAGCCCTGGCTGCACATCAGCCGCTCCGAAAATGAACTGGCGTTGATGCGAAGCCTGAAAGACGCGCTGGACCCGCGCGGCATTCTGAACCCCGGAAAGGTACTTTGAGAAATTGCTCACCTCCGTCAATCCCGGCGGTGTTGCTTGCGCTCGGCCTGTGCTGGACTCTACCCAGCCTGGCGGGCGTGTCCGCAAAGGAAGTCAGGCGCCTTGACGGCGACCTGACCCCGGTAGGCGCCGAACGCGCCGGCAACCAGGCGGGGACTATTCCCCCGTGGACCGGAGGGCTACCCCAGCAGGCCATTGACCCGCTGCTCGGCTACCTTGACCCCTACCCCGATGATACCGTGCAGTTCGTCATCACCGCGGCAAATGTGGAGCAATATGCCGATCAGTTGCCCGTCGGCCAGTTACAGATGTTCAAGCGCTATCCCGACACCTATCGCCTGAATATCTACCCGACAAGACGCAGTGCCAACTGGCCGCAGCATGTACTCGACGAAGTAAAAGCCCAGGCCCCGCTGGCGAGTTCCGAGGGATACAATCTACTGAACATCGGCAAAAGCGCGGTGCCTTTCCCGATCACCGAAGACCCTCTGCAGATGATGTGGAACCATTCCCTGCGCTGGCGCGGCGGCTCGGTGAAACGTGTTTACAGCTGGTTTCCCGTCGATGCCAGGGGACGCTATTTTACCGTGCGAGTGCTCGACGTCATTGCCTTCGACCAGCAGGGTTACATGAAGGAGTCGAGGCCCAACCGGCTGGCCAATTTCTACGCCCTGTACCTCGCACCGGCCAATATCGAGGGCCAGATGACCCTGATCTGGGAGCCCATCAACGAAACCATCGAGAGCCGGCAGACCTGGAAGTACTACACCGTTTCCCGCCGGGTGGCCAGGGTGCCAAGCCTCGCCTACGACGACCTGGACCCTCGCACCCAGGGCCTGCGCACCTCCGACCAGTATGATGGCTGGAACGGCGCACCGGATCTCTACGACTGGAAGCTGCTCGGCAAGCGCGAAATGTATATTGGCTATAACAGCTACAAACTCAGCTCGAAAAAACTGAAATACAAAGACATCCTGCAACCGGGCCATATAGACCCGGATCTGCTGCGCTACGAGTTGCACCGGGTGTGGGTGGTGGAGGCGACACTGCGACCCGACAAACGCCACCGCTATAAACGCCGGACCTTCTACCTGGACGAAGATACCTGGCAGGTGGTCATGGAAGAGGACTACGACAGCAAAGACCAATTGTGGCGTTTTGGCGATCACCACACCATGCAATTCTACGATGTCTTGGTGCCCTGGTACCGGGCCACGGTTCACTATGATTTCAAATCAGGTGCCTACCTGGTGAGTGATCTGGAAAACGAGACGGATTTTCCCCGGCAGTGGGGCTGGACAGGTGATCTCAATGACTTCCTTCCGGTGAACCTGCGCCGGCTGGGCACCCGGTAGTGAGCGCAAGGCGTTACAGGCAGTTCACTACCCCACACATGCGCTCACTCGCAATTACCGCTGCCGCCGGGGGCTTGCTGGCCGCCTCGGGCGCCAATGCCCTGCCCTTCCAGATCAACGATGACATCCGCGGCGCATGGAACAGCCGCATTGTCGTTGGCACCGCAATTCGGGCCAAAGATCCCGACCGCCAACTCGTGGGATTCAACAACGCAGTCGAATACCCGGGCGCCCATGGAGCGGTAAGCGTTGGCGATGACGGCAACCTCAACTATCGCGAAGGGGATCTGGTCAGCGCCCCGCTGGTCTACACCACCGACCTGGAGATACGTTACCGCAACCGCCTGGGTTTTTACGTTAAGGGCCGCGCCTGGTACGACTACATCGGCAAAGAACAGAACGTGCCGCACGGCAGTATTGCCAATGGCTATAGCCCGGACCAGCGACTGCATGACAGCGACTACTACGAGTACAATAAATTTTCCGGCCATGAACTGCTGGATCGCTACATCTACGGCAACATGGACATCGGCGCCAGCATGTTGACCGGGCGCCTCGGCCACCAATCTATCAACTGGGGCGAGAGCCTTCTGTACACCGGAATCAACGCCTTCAACCCGATCGACTTCTCTGCACTGGCACGCCCGGGTGTGCGCCAGGACGACGCCCTGCTTCCCGCCAACCGCATCTACACCAACCTGATTACCCGCAACGGTGTCAGCATCGAGGCTTTTTACGCGCTGGGCTGGGATGAGTCCAGGCTGCCTCCCTGCGGCACCCTGGGCCAGAGCGTCGACGCCATAGCGGATCCGGGCTGCAATGCGGGAACAGCCGCGGCGCCATTGACCGACCGGGACCAGTACGCCTTTGCGGCGCTGGCGGACAACCCCTTTATCACGCCACGCACCCTGGAGAGAACCCCGGGCAACGGCCGTCAGTATGGGCTGTCCACCCGCTATTTCGTCGAGCCGCTGAATACCGAATTCGGTCTGTACTACGTCAACTTCCACGCCACGACGCCAGTGCTCAACGTCACGCTTTGCGACCATGGCTGGGATGGCTGCACGTCGCGGGATGGGCTCAGCCTGCCTCTGGAGTACGGGGAAAACATCAAGGCTTTCGCGATCTCCGCAGCCACTGGCGTGCGCAATGTCGCCTTGTCGGCGGAACTGAGCCGGTTCGAGGGTCTGCCCGTCCAGCGTAACTTCGCGGAGTTGATCGAGGGTGCCACCAGAAATCGGGGGATATACGCCGACCGCATGGACGCAGCCGGCGACGGCCAACTGTTCCGCGGCGGCTGGCAAGCCGATCGCACCCAGTTACTGCTGGGGGGACAGGTAGATTTGTCCTCCGTCGTCGGACTGGCCGATGCGTCCCTGGCGGTTGAGACCGCCGGACAGTGGGTCAGCAACCTGCCCGACACCGAGGAGGAAAGGATCGGCCGCAACGGCAACTGGGGCGCTGCCGCAAGCGACGGAGTCTGCCAGCCAGCCACCGGCATCACACAGGGCGGTTGCAGGACGGACGGCTTCGCCACCGATTTCAGCTGGGGTTACCGGCTGTTCTCGACGATAAGCCTGCCCCGGCCCGCCCGCGGTATCGATCTGCAAACCGTGGCGGCCTGGAGTCACGACGTCGGCGGTTACGCGGTCGACGGCAGCATGGTCGAAGGGCGGCGAGTGATCAACCTGCGCCTGCAGGCGATCTTCCAGCGCGCCTGGTTTATAGAAATCGGGCGCACCTGGATCAATTCAAATACCGACTATGATCCCCTGCGGGACAGGGACACCTACACGATCGCCGCAGGCGTCGCGTTCTAGGGCCTGCACCACAGCGGCTTGCGGGACCCACGCAATTCGACCCGCACAAGTGACGGAAAAAACTGTTACCTAGCTGTTGCCGACCGCCCGTTTAAGCCGGCCGGCATCGGGTACCAGGGGGAGATCCAGGGCTTCGAGAATCACGGCGTCGCGGTCATAGGGATCGCGTTTGAATTGCACCTCGCCGCCTGGCAGCGCCTGCACGGTCCAGTAAACCAGATAGATGGGCACCGGTTCGCGCAGGGACACGCGCCGGGTCTTCTGGCTCGCAATAACGGCATTGATGGCAGCGAGATCCCATTGGCCGGGATCGTCGAGTAACAGCTCAGCCAACGCCTCCGCGTTTTCAACGCGAATACAACCCGAGCTGAAAGTTCGCTCGCTGCGATTGAAAAGCGCGCGGCTCGGCGTGTCGTGCAGGTAAACCATGTGTTCATTGGGAAACATGATCTTGAGTCGACCCAGGGCGTTATCGGGGCCGGGGCGCTGTCGGATCATGTACGGAAAGCCCTCCCGCGGGTAGCGATCCCAGTTCACCGTAGCGGGGTCTATCTCGACGCCGCCCATGGTGAGCACCTGCATATCTCGTTTGCGGAGGTAATCCGGGTCACGCTTGATTGCGGGAAGGACATCCTTTCTGAAAATGGTGGGGGGCACCGTCCAGGTGGGGTTGAATTCAATATAGGTGATAGTATCGCTGAACACCGGCGTGCTTCGGTAGGGGCGTCCGACCTGGGCCCTGCCCTCGAAAAGCTGTTGGCCATCGCGCCACAGAGACACTTCAAAACCGGCGATATCAACAATGACCGCCGTGGGCGGGGCGCCGCGCAACACCCGGGCACGCTCCAGGTTTACCCGGATCTGACCGATACGACGCGCGATGGGGACATTCATTGCAGCGATCGTCTGGCGGCCGACTATACCGTCGGCATCGAGCCGGTATTGCTCCTGAAAGCGCTTGATCGCCTGCTCGAGCCCGGCATCAAAATACTGCGGATCGCTCGCCTGGGCTACCTCCTGGTTTCCTTCCGCCTGAAGGCGCCGGCGCAGTTGTTCCACTCGCGGCCCGCTATCCCCCGGCCGCAGGGTCGGCCCTTCATCGACTCTTCCCCAGCCCCCATCGGATTCCAGCTGACGATATTTTGCCAGGGCCGCCACCATATTCTGATACGCCGGCCCGGCAGGTTTGAGTTTGTCGATGCCCGCGCCAATACCCCCGTTCCCGGTAACATTCTCCATCCACGTCACCGGGTCAACCTGGGGAAGTTGCCGGTCAAAATTCCAGGAACTACTGAAATCGACGGGATCCAGCTTACCCAGGGCATAGTGATAGGTAAGGCGAACAAGGCTGTCGGATAACAATAAATCCCGCTGTGAAGGCTCCAGGTCAAGGCTGCCGTCCAGCAATCCCCGCACCTGGTCCCGATGGTAGTCCCACCCGTTCATTCCCTCGCGCTCTGCCTGGTCGATGACCGCGGCCAGTTCTGTCACGCTCTCGGGCCTGGTCCAGGCCAGCGACCAGTCCTTGCGCCGATAGAATTCCTGTGTGACCGGCAGGTTGTAAACGGTGGCGCCGGCGATATCGAGTTGCCCATCTGTCGCCAGTTGCTGCATTAGCCCCTGTAAAGGTTCACTCGCGCCCAGGCCGCGCCCCGCAAACAGGACAAGGCAGCCGAGACATAACAGGCGAGCCACTGTAAACCCATGTTTTATAATAGATTTTTCTGTAATTTCCACTGAATGCCCTGTAAATTCGCCCCATAATCATTTTTTTCTGTGGGGCGGTCGCGAATTCATGCCTGACGATGACACAACATGTACCCGGGTAAACCCTACCCGCAGGATGCTTCTGCGGGCCTCGCTGGCTGGCTCCGTCCTGGCAATCGCCCCGGTTAGCGGGGTATGGGCGGCCAACGAACGCAGGGTGTCGCTACACAATCTGCACACCGGTGAACGAATCAACCAACCCTACTGGATGGCGGGTGACTATCTGCCCCAGTCACTTTCCGCGATCAACTCTGTACTGCGAGACCACCGCAGTGGCGAAGTATACCCGATAGACCCGGGACTACTCGACCTGTTGTCCGCGTTGCAACAACGGCTTGGGTCCAACGAGGGCTATGAAGTGATCTCGGGCTATCGCTCCCCCGCGAGCAACGCCATGTTGCACAAAGCCAGCGACGGTGTCGCCAGGCGCAGTCTGCACATGCAGGGCAAAGCGATTGATATCCGGCTGCCAGGCACCGGACTGGAAACGCTCCACGAGGCCGCAAGGCAGATGAAGTCAGGGGGGGTCGGATTGTACGCCGCCTCCAATTTCATCCATGTCGACACCGGCCGGGTGCGCTACTGGTAGCTTGCGCGCGGCGGGCGTTCGCGCCCGGCCCCTGTGTTCCCCGGCTGGATATTTTCAGGCCTGCGCCCGGACTGGTGGGTGCGCTCTTGCCGATACCCTGGAGACAAGAATATGCGTTTGTACCCGGACCGGCCTTTGGCAACTCCCGCTGCACTCCTCGCCGCAGCGACGCTATTCATGTGCCAGTGCGTCGCGGCATTTGAACCGCCCCCCCGCAACCCGTTTCTTGCGGAATCCAACTACGCCATGGGTCACGGCGATTCCGCCCAGCAGGACGCGGTGCCACAGTCAGGTCCGGCGGGGCCGGGCCGGACCCTGCAAGCCGATGAAATCCAGTACACATTCACCGGCCCGGGGTTCTTCGGGATAAACACCTCCGGTATCTATCCCGATGGCAAACGTGTGTTCTGGGGCAACGGCCTGGACCGGCTGGTAAAACTCGATTACGACAGCTACAAGCTCATTGCCGAAACCTTCTTCCCCGATGTGGAACATTACACCGAAGCGGAGTCCGAGCAGGCCATCGCCACGCTGGACAACAATAACGGCGGGATTATCGCCCTCTACCACGCCTACCGGCAGGCGCAGAAGTTACGCGACCTCTCCGGCCTGTACACACTGCTCGACAAGGACAACATCTACTACGTTGGGAACAAGGCCGGCCGCATTACCGCCTATGGCGACCAGCGTCCCGGGGACTCGCGCTCTCCCATTATTGAACTTCGCCATTTTCAATTACCTCCACAAGCCACGCGCCCCATCATCGGACTGAATATCACCTTCGACGGCTGGCTTGTTGTCGCCACCGAACACGGATACCTCGCGGCTATCAAACGCGACTTCTCCGACTACCGCCTTATCCGGATCGAGCGTAGCGAGGGCGCAGAGCACAAGAGCACGGGGCGCACCGGCTACGGCTGGATTCGCAACGGTTTCGCCATCGATCGGGACGGCGGGATTTACATCGTCTCCCAGCAACACATGCACAAGATCGTATGGACCGGCGACCGGCTTAGCACGGACGAGAGCGACGGCGCCTGGTCGGAGCCCTACCTCAACGACTGGGGTCACGGCAGCGGCGCCACCCCTTCGCTGATGGGTTTCGGCGCAGAAGACCAGTTCGTGGTGATTACCGATGGGCAGCCGCAAATGAATGTGGTGTTATTCTGGCGCAACGGGATACCCGGGGATTGGAAGCAGTTACCCGGCGCTCCCAGCCGGCGTATCGCGGGACAGTTGCCTGTCACCATGAATGACCCGGCGCTGACCGATATCCAGTCCGAGCAATCTGTGGTCGTGGCGGGTTATGGCGCAATGGTAGTAAACAACAAGCCACGCAACGTGCCGTGGTATCTGCCCAAACAGGCGGCCACCCTGCTGAACAGCTACCTGGGCAGCAACCCGCGATACCAGCCCTACGGTGTACAGAAGTTCGTCTGGAATCCGCTATCCCGGGCTTTGCAACCGCAATGGGTGAATTCGAAGGTCAGTTCACCCAGTTCGGTACCCCTGGTTGGTATCGGTTCCGACACTGCGTACCTGATTGGCGCCAGGGATAACCGCTGGACCCTGGAGGCGCTGGACTGGCACACGGGAGAGTCCCGCTTCCACTATGTCATCGGTGGCCAGCGCTACAACGTGTTGTTCTCCGCCACCCTGCTGGATGAAAACGGTCGTATTCACTACGGCACGCCCTGGGGACGGGTGAGGCTGAATATCAACTCCTCGCAGTGATCGCCGCGGCGCGCCCCTACTCGGGGTACTGGTCGAAAGAGGGCAGCTCTGCGTCAGCGCAGGACCAGCTTGTTTTCGAGTCCTGGAATATGCGTGCCTGGGGCTTGATATTGGGTTCGTCGTCCAGGGTGCCCGCTGGAACGAACACCAGCTTGGTATCGGGAATTTCCCTCGGTAACGGCCCGCCGCAGCGGGTGCAAAAAGTGCGCGCAAACCGCTGGGCCTCGGGCACCTTGTACGACTTGATCATACTCGTATCGCCGTCCCAGCTGAGACTGGCCTGATCGACGAACAGGTTGCTCGCATGGCCAGTGCCACTGGATTTCCGGCAGCGTGAGCAGTGACAATGAAAAAAGCGGGCGGGCTCTCCGGTAACGCGGTACTTCAGGGCACCACAGAGGCAGGATCCTGTCAGGGTTTGCTGGGGCATGGTCAACTGTCCTGTATACGTCGGGGTCGGCGTGCTGCCATTGCATTGTAGCGTCTATCGTCAAAACGGACTATCGGCTTGAAAAGAAGCCGCCCCCGGCCGGGACCGATCACACTGTCGTGGCCATGCCGGAGGCTTGCGGTCTGTGGCAGTGGAATACCGGTGCGGCTACCGGTTAAGCGGGCAGTAGATACCTCCCGGCGCCTCTATGAGAGTGGCGCAACGGTTGCAGTGAGTGCAGCCGTTTTTATATCCCGGGTCCGCCATCGCGTGCTTGACGTAGTTCGGATCCTTGATCAGGGGGCGGCCCAGCTGCACGAAATCAAAACCCTCCTTCATCACCTGCTCAAGGCTTGAAAGCTCTGTACAACCGCCGATATAGACCATCTGGCAATTGACGCGGTCGCGTATTTTCTTCGCGTCTTCCAGGAAATAGTTCTCGTAATACGGGTAGTCCCGAAACATCCTGCTACCGATCAGCTTCAGGCCAAGCCGGGCGATGGGATTGGACTGCTGTTCCAGCATGCCCTGCGCCAGGCTGTCGCCGCGAAAATACACCATGGGATTATATGAGCTGGTACCGCCGGAGCAGATCAGTGCGTCTATGCCCCCCCGATCAAACAATGAGGCGATCTCAATCGCCTCGGGCAGGTGTACGCCGTCGCGCACGCCATCGGTCATGTTCATTTTACCCAGGATGGGAAAGTCTTCGCCCACCGCGCTCTTCACCGCCTCCAGGGCTCGCAGCGGCAAGCGCATGCGGTTCTCCAGAGAGCCGCCATACTCATCCGTGCGCCTGTTGGTTTTCGGGCTGATAAACTGGCTGAGACCGTAGCCGTGGCCGAAATGAATCTCCGCCGCGTCAAAACCCACCGCTTTCATGAAGGTGGCAGCGTCCGCGTAGGTCTTCACCAGGTAATCGATATCAGCCAGGGTCATGGCGCCGGCGAAAGGGGCGCCGGAGGCGGCACCCAACATATTGAAGCCCCGGGAAGGACCCAGTGGGCGCTTGAGGCGCTGCATTTTTCGAATCTTCGAGAAGTTGCCGCAATGGCTGATCTGACCGGACACCTTGACACCCGGGGCCAGCGCCTTGAGCTCGGCAATCATCCTGGTGAGCGGCTCGCGAACGCCTTCGTGCAGCCACATCATCTGGTCGTTGATGCGCCCATCCGCCTCGGTAGTGCAGAAGCCGATAGTCGTCATGGCGACCCCGCCGGCAACGATCTCCCGGTGAAACCGCGCAAGCTCGTCCCCCGGCACACCGCCGGGAGACTTACCCTCATAGGTGGCCGCTTTGAGGATGCGGTTCTTGAGGGGTAACGCGCCCAGCATGGCGGGCGAGAACGCGCGGTCCAGCATTTCACTCACAGGGCGTCTCCAATCACACTAGAAAGCATAGCGCGCCGTCATCCCGAAGATCCGCTCATGAATGGTATTGGTTTGCGTATAGGAACCCTCGCTGATAGCGATATCGTACTGGTCCGGGCCCTGCTGGAAGTTCACAGCGTCCTCATCGAAAACATTCTTGGCCCAGACCGATACATCCCAGGTATACACGCTGCTGCGCCAACCGACGAACAGGTCCAGTACCTCGTAAGAATCAAAGTGCTCTGACACATTGTAGGTACCTGCCGATGCCTCGGTGTTGATGCGGTCATCGGTATATTTGAACAAGCCTCGCACGTACAGCTCGGTGCCGTCTAACGGATAATAGTACTCGGAGTTCAGCGAAAAAGACCACTCCGGCTCGCCACCAAGCGGCTCGCCGTCAATATCGCAACTGCCCAGCACCTGGCCCGGTTGCCGCTCGTTGCAGGGTTTTGATGCCCCGTCGTACTCGCCCTTGCTGTAGCTCATGGTACCGCCGGCGTTCCAGGTCTCGGTCAGCAGAATCTGGCCATCGAGCTCAACACCCCAGATGTTGGCGTCGCCGTTGAATACCAGCCCCCCCGGCAGGTCTGCCGGCTGGCCCTGGTCGTTGAGCACCTGCACGCCTCGTACAAAGCCGAGGTAACCGTCATAGGTCTGGTAGTACAACGCGCCGTTCAGGGCGGCCTGTCCCCCCAGCAGTCGGCTTTTGAAACCCACCTCGAAGGCGTCGCTGGTTTCCTCATCGTAGAGCAGGTCGTTCACGCCATCGGGCAGGAATACAACATCCGGGCTGGGTACGATCGATATGCCGCTGGGGCGATAGCCCCGGTTGTAAGAGGCGTACAGGTTGGTGTCATCGCGCCAGTCGTAACGCACGGCCAATGAGCCGGTGACGGCATCTTCGTTCTTGGAATCCTTGTCGTCTGGAACCGCCTCTATGGGAAAGGCTGCGCTGATACCCTCCTCGATCTGGTCAACGAAAGCCTCCAGCGAGGGGGGTACGTAAGTCAGTTCGCCAAAGTAGATATCGGCCCGGCGGTACAGTTCGTAATACGTCCAGCGCAGGCCGGCCTCGATTTGCACCGTATCGGTCACGTTAAAGGTATTAAACGTAAAAATTGCGAAATTATTGGCGTTGACCGGCAACACCCCATTGGTGCTAAGCCCCAGCCCGGCGATATCGGTACGCACCGTGTTGGACAGAAACTTGGTCGTGGTGTTCTGGTCCTGGTAGTACAGGCCCACCATGTAGTTCCAGAAATCGTTATCCATCGAGGCGGCGCGCAACTCGTAGGACATGGCGTCGACCTTGGTCTGGGTGCCCTGGTTACTGGGCGCCTGGGTATCGACGTATTGCAGGGAATAGGCCCTGTCGTTTGCCGTCTGGGCCGTCTTGGTGGATTCCTGGTAGGCGACAATACCGGTGACCTGGTGGTTCATGACCTCCCAATCGGTGATCAGGTTGAGCAGATTGAAATGGATATCGCCGAAATCATCCGTGTCCGCCAGGGCCTTGCGGTCCTTTGCGTCGAGCGTGGGGCGCTCGCCCAGGGCATCGACGCCACTCATGGCCTTGGGATCGTCCGTGGTGCGTTTCAGGTACTGATAGATCAACTGGGATTCAAGGGTATCGGTGGGTTGCCAGATCGTGCTCAATCGTCCGGAATAGGCTCTCGCCTCCTGGTCATCGAAACCGGTGGTGATGTTATCCACGTTGGTGCCGTTGTTGGTATCGTAAACGCCCGATACCCGCACGCCCAGTACGCCATCGATCAGGGGCGCACCATAGGCGGTCTGCCCGTTGTAGCCATTGTTGTCACTGACAGATCCCTGCACAAAGCCACTTGTTTCGTCCAGGCTGGCGCGTTTGGTAACCATATTGATGGCGCCACCCGGAGAGGTTCGACCCTGCAGGGTGCCCTGGGGACCGCGCAGGATTTCAATGCGCTCGAGATCGTACATCTGGTTAAAGGCAATATCGGAACGCACGGTGGCATCGTTCCAGTAAACATCCACTGCCGCGGAGACACCCGCTTCCGGGTCGATACTCACGCCCCGCATGGAAATGGTGGAGTTGCGGGCATTGGGAGACGACAGGGTGAGACCGGCTGTCTGCTGCTCTATCGAGTTGAAGTCGAAAGCGGCGAACTTGTCGATATCCGCTCCGCTCACCACGTTCACCGTGGCGGCGATATCCTGTACGTTCTCGGCGCGTTTCTGGGCGGTCACCACCACCTCTTCCAATACCAGGTCGGCGGCCAGCGCCGGCACGGCCAAAATACCGAGTGCCGTTGCTATAGCCGTCCGGCAAAAGGGGAATGAGGATTTCTTACATTGATTCGTCATACGACACCTGGGGTTGGTCGCTTTTGGTCTCGCTCACGGGGAGACTGATACCTTGGCGCGATTATAGTTTTTGCTGGCCTACCCTTCCCTGGGACGGGCGATATCATAGCCCGTAGCGCGACGAATTGAACGGCGCGAGGGTATACATAAATGACCAATGCAGGCAAAAAACAGATCGGGACGGCCCTTTCTAGTCGATGCGGAAGCGCAGGGTGGGGTGGCGGGAAGCCGGTGTTATTAGACGGGCCACAGGTCCACTCAGCGGTAACTCCCCGGGGATTGCCCGGTCCACTTTTTGAATGAGCGGTGAAAGGCGCTCGGGTCGCTGAAGCCGGTATGCTCCGCCACCTCGCTGACGGTCAAGCCCTCGTGGCTGAGCAGGCCGATAGCCACATCGCGGCGGGCGTTGTCCTTGATGCGCTGGTAAGAGGTGCCCTCTTTCTCGAGACGCCTGCGCAGGGTCCTGGCGGACATGTTCAGAAGCGTTGTGAGCGCCTCGAAGCTGGGCATCTCTTCCCGAAAATCATCGCCCAGTATTTCGCGGATTCGGTGGGTGATGCTGAGGGTACTGGCTTCCGGCTCGATAACCAGATGGTAGGGAGCGAGCTTGAGAAACTTTTCCAGTTGCTCCTCGTTGCGAATGACAGCCGCCTCGAGATGGCGCGCGCTGAAGGTGACTGAATTGACGGGCTGCTCATAGCGCACGGGGCAGGGAAAGAAATGTCGCACGCCCGCCAGGAAATCCGGCCTGGGCCCGGCGCAGGAGGCCTCGGTAATGTCGATATGCTGACCGATGAGCCAGGCGCAAAACCGCATCCAGATGGCCAGCCCACACAGAACACCGGATTGCGCGCCCGGGTCACCGTCACTGCCAAGGTAGGAGAGCGTCGCCTCCCTGGTATGCCGGTTAACCTCCATCCGGTTGATCAGGTCGGAACCGTACCTCACCCGGCACACCGCGTTGAACTCGATGGCGCGCTTGAGTGCCGCCTCCAGGTTGGCGCTGTTAATCATGCTCAGCGCTATCAGGCGCATGCTGCCCGGCGGAGTTCGTACATCCGGCATAATGCCGCCGGATTCATCCCCCAGCGCGCGAAACAGCTCCACACAGAGCCGGCTGTACTGCTCCCGGGAGACGTACACGGTTTGCGCGTCCTTCCTCAAAGGGTCGAACGGGAAGCGCGCCGCTTGCAGGATAGCCGCCAGGTCCTTGTCACGGGCACGCGCGTGCACCAACAGCGCCTGGGTAAAGGCCATGGGCACCGATTCGTTATAGACCTCGGCATTATCGGATACTGCGCGCAAAACCACTCTCTCCCGCTTCCTGAATGGTCACCAGTATAACTTCAAAACAGCAGGCCGGGATTCATAGCCGCTGTCAGCTCCCGGGGGAGGACAAGCCGCGTGACGCCTTCTGCCCGGATTTCCATGCCTTCAAGGCCGTCGCAGTGGTGGCCTGGCCGGTTTCGTAAAAAAGTTTCATCGCGATGGCGACATCGCGAATGGTCGCCTGCACGGTTTTCTCCATCACCTTTTCCAGCCAGGCGCCCAGCCCACCCCAGGGCAATTCATATTCGAGACTTACGGTGAGAAGGGTTCTGTCGGGGCCGTACTCCGCCAGGGCATAGCGAAACCACGCGCGGCGAAACGGGGGGGCAGGTTTGTCGCCCCGGTGCAGGCGAATCAGAAACCCGTCTCCTTCGCTCCACTCCTCTACCGTCTCCTGGATATAACTTTTCGCATTGCGATAAACGTAACGACTGGCACCTACACCTTCCGCCTGCTCACTGACAATGGCGGTTCTTACAATGCCGGGCACGTAGTTGTGCGCGAGGGAAAGATCGCGCAGTTTCTCCCAGGCCTGTTCGCGGGGCATTTCCAACGCGATCTGGCTGCTGACTTTACGTGTCATATCCTGGTCTCTTTCAGCTGTGCCCTGAGCGCATCAATCACCAGGGGCAGGCCAATCTCTATCTGGTCTCGACGTAGAAAAACTTCCAACTCCCCCGAAACAGCTTTCATTTTTTCCCGCCTTGCAGAACCCGGACCACTCGGGGGCACGACAGCATCCAGCGAACCGGGTCGGGGCCCAGTCCTGGCAGCGAGTGAGGCGCGCAGGCAGACCGCACCCACCACCACCTGGATTACGGCAAAGTAGGCTCGCAAAGCCTGTTCAACACTGAATCCCGCAGCACACAGTTTTCCCACGAAAGCTTCCGTCACCGCAATGGCCTGTGATCCCACCCGCAGCGAACCGAGCAGCGGCACCCAGCTCAGCTCCCCGCACAGGGCTTCGTACATGCCCCGGGCTACTCGCCCCACCCACTGTTCCCAGGGCAGGCCGGCATCCGGAACCACGTTGGCCCGGGAGATGAACTCCTCGAGGGATGCAGCCAGCAGGTCATCCTTGGTGGGGAAATGCTTGTACATGGCCATCGGGCTCACGTTCAGGCGGTTGGCCACGTTGCGCATCGACAGTTTGTCGACGCCCACCTCGCCTATGACATCGAGGGCGGCGGCGACGTACGCCGCACGATTGAGAGCGTTCCTGGCCTTCGTCAAAGGACGCTACCGAAGCGCAGGCCACGACACCGGACTGCAGGCGCCCATCGGACCCGGGTGAATGCTGACAATGCGCACGCTCCTTCCCGGTGAAAGCCTGGCATCCTACCAAGCCAGGTTTACACTGTAAACCATCCTGCCTTGACCGGCACAGCGACCAGGATTTTTGCCGGATTTCCAACAAAACCCAATAGTCTGGCAGTCGGGCGCACACGTCCGGAAATGGGGGCTGTGCGGCCTGAGCTGGGGGATGACTGACCGGGGGTCCGGCTATGTCCCCGGCTGGCCCGCAACCGTCTTGCAATATATACTGCGGGCCTGTCGGCGACCGGCAGATTCAATTCATATCTGGGAAGGACCGTCATCGATGGCGACCATCACCGATCTGGAGCCGCAGCCGATCTTGATCGCCCTGCCGGCGGCAGACAGGAAGCAAATTCATATCGTTGTGCGCCAGCCCCTGCCGGAGTTTCGCGCAGGCAAGGCAATGCTGCTGGACGTGCAACTGCGCAACGATTCCTCGCAGTCGATTACCAGCGAACCTCCCCAGCGGGTGTTACTGTCCTATCACTGGGCGAAACCCGACGGCAGCTACGAAAAATATGCGGGCAGACGCACGGCCCTGCCAGCGCCCCTCGCCAGCGGCGGCCAGTGCAATATCCAGATGCGTATAGCGCCGCCGGCCACCAAGGGCGAGTACGAATTGCAGGTGGGTCTGTTGCAGGAGGGAATTTCCTGGTTCGAAATCGGGAACCCTCACCATCTGCAGAAGTTTCCTGTACAGGTGCTTGCCCGCGACATGAAATCACTTCGAGCGATGAAGAAACTTCCTCGCTACGCCGAGGACCGCAGCGTTCACGTGGATACGCCGCCGGCGATCTTCAGTTTCGAGTTGACCAACCAGTGCCCCTTCAAATGCATCATGTGCGCCCGCACCAACAATATGACCCGGGCCGAAGGTCACATGTCCTTCGAGACTTTCAAAAAGGCGGTGGATGAATTCGTGGAACTCAACCCGGAGCACGCCCGCACCCAGGACGTCTGGCTGCACGGCTTCGGTGAAAGCCTCGTCCACCCCGAATTCGCAAAGTTTATGAGCTACGCCATCGGCAAGGGCGTGAACGCGGGTCTGTCGATCAATCCCTTGATGCTCACAAAGAAAGTCGCAAGTGATTTGCTCGACGCTGCGCCGCGGCATTTGTACATCGCCCTGGATGGCCACGACGATGAATCTTTCGAGAAAATCCGGGGCGTAAAAAATGCCTACCACAAATCGAAGCGGCGCCTGCTGAAATTTCTGCGGGAGAAGGAACGCCGGGGGGTAGACACGAGGATATCGCTGTCGATGATTGACTTTCCAAACAATCGGCAGAGCATCGAGGAGGTCGAGGCCTTCTGGAACGCGCAGGAGGGAATTGATCATTTCGTCGCCAAGCCCTTCGTCAGCTGGGACGGCAAGGCAGAGGATGTGAATCTGCTTGTGCACCCTGACAAAGTCAAACCGCAGCCCGCCCAGAACAAGGTACTTTGCGATTTCCCCTGGGAAAAAATGACAGTGTCCTGGGACGGGGATGTCGTGCCCTGCTGTTTCGACTATAACAAGCGCTACGCGCTGGGAAACATCAACACCGAGAGCCTGCAGGAAATCTGGAACGGGGAAAAGATGCACGCCCTGCGACGCGAGATGATAGCCAACAAGGTGACCAACCCCCTGTGCCAGGGCTGCGAGTATCTGTACCAAGATATCGTGCCGTGACCCCGGGAGCGCCGCCCTCCCGGAAAAATGCTGACATCGAAATCCTGCGGGCTTTCGCGATTCTTTACACGCTTGTCCTGCACTTGCGCGTACTGCTGCCCCCGGACAGCGCCCTGCTCGTTCCGCTGACCTATCTCGACCTGAGCATTGGCGTCGACCTGTTCCTGGTGATCTCGGGCTTTGTCATCACAGGTTCGCTGCTGGAATCCAGCGAACGCTCGTCCGCGGGCAGGCGCCCGCTGATGTTTTCCTTCTGGATCAAGCGGATATTCCGCCTACTGCCCGCGGCGTGGACCTGGGTGGCAATCGCCTGTGTGGCGCAGTTGCTGCTCATTACCACGACCGACATTCCCTACCAGTTGGAAGACATATTCCTGACGACCGCGGCCGCGCTGGCCAACGTGATGAATTTCTACACCCCCCATTGCGTCGCCGGCGGCGGCGGGCTGCCCTGCATTATCGGGAATTATGTCGGACATTACTGGAGCCTGTCCCTGGAAGAGCAGTTCTACCTGGTTTTCCCTTTCCTTTTCTTTTTCCTGGGCCGCCGGGCGCTGGCCTGCTTCCTGATTGCCGCCATCCTCGCCCAGGCGATGTGGCAAAGGCCTTTCTTTACCTACGCCTGGTATTTCAAGACCGACGCCCTGTGCTGGGGCATTCTGCTGGCGCTACTTGCGCGGACCGCGTTTTATCACAAGCACGTCCCCGTCATTTTTCGACAGCGGTATGTTCCGCAAGTCTGCGGATTCATTCTGCTGGCCGCTCTGCCGTATCTCGCAGCCAACATCCAGGGTATTGGGGGCTATATGAAACCCTACGGCGTGGCACTGGTCGCCCTGGTATGCGCCATCATCGTCTGGCTGGCTTCCTATGACCGGGACGCTTTCAGCATCGGCAATCGCTACCGCCGGGTTATGCTCTACCTGGGCAGCCGCTCCTATTCACTGTACCTGTGCCACTTTGTCATCTACCTGATTGTGCAGGCACTGTTCGAATTGTTTGGTGAAGACCTGACTGCGGTGCTGGGGTCAACGGGCTACTATGCCGTGTTGGTCGCTGCGGCGTGCAGCCTGACCCTGGCGGCGGCCGAACTCACCTACACCCGGGTTGAAATTGTATTGAGGGCAAGGGGACGGGGAATCGCCGACAATCTGCTGGCAAAGGCAGGTAGCAGCCGCTAGAACCTATTCTTCCTTCAGGCGGATAGGGCCGACTTTGGCGGGGAACTTTCCCGTCATGCCCGCATAGAAATCCCGAAAGTACTGCATGTCGCCGCGGGAATCTCCGCTGGTCTCCAGCGCCGGGCCGAAACCACCGCGCTTGCGACCGAAGTCCAGGAACGAGGGCACAATGGGCACGGGAACCTGCCGGGCTATGTGGTAGAAACCCGATTTCCAGTACTCGGTGCGCTCCCGGGTACCCTCGGTGGGCACCACCAGCACCAGTGCGGTCACGTTATTGAACAACGCCACCATGGCATCCACCACATTGCGGTTTTCATGCCGCACCACCGGCATACCGCCCAGGGCGCGCATGATCCACCCGGCAGGAGGAAAAAACAGGCTGTGCTTGGCCATCCAGCTGACTTTGATATCGAAGGCGGCCGCGAACAGCAACATCAACGGAAAATCCCAGTTCGAGGTGTGTGGCGCGGCGATCAGAACATAGCGGTCAAGCGCGGGCTTTTCGCCCTCGAGTTGCCAACCAGCCAGGTGTAACAACCATCGGGCGAAGCGCTGCTTCATGCGTGCGTCTTGTCGTGAGTCAGGAAGCGCCAAGCTTACACGGGCGGTAACGGAAGTCCAGCCTGCCAGCTGGCCGGTATGCGAGCAGTGTGCCGCCAGGGTCCCTCCCGGAATGCATGACCCAGGTGTCAGGAAAGTTTACAACAGGGCGGCGAGCCTGCCGTCCTCTGCCTTTAATCCATTGATTTTTTTAACTTTATTCTTATGGTACGAAACTTGCTCTATTTTTGCCCACGGACGGCACTGTGCCGGATGTATGATCCCGTACACAAAACACATCGCGAACCAAATATCGGGCACAACCGCCTGAGGAGAAAAAACGTAATGGGCAATGTTATCCGAATCCTGTCCCTGGCTCTGTTTGTCACCATGCCTGGCCTTTCCAAAGCGGCCGTGATCGGCGACTTCGATCTGGGCGCTTTCGACTTCGATGTCGTGAGCCTTTCCCCGGCCGATTGTGCGGGCGGCTGCGTGGCCGCTGGCACCAGTAATGGAATCGCCTGGAGTATCACACACACCAGCTACTGGATGACGCGCACCGTCACCAATGGCAGTTTCGGCTTTGCGGCCCTGCCCGTTACTACCGACAACCTGCATGCCAGCGGCGACTACACCATCACTTTCGCGCAGCCGATCAGCGCATTACTGGTCGCGTTGAGCAACGACAACACGATCGATGCAATCAACTTCGGATTAGTCGCCAGCGACACCCAGGGAGTCAGCATGTCGGGCACCCAGGTGGTGCTGGACTCCGTCGCGGGCGGGCTGGTCCTGTTCGAAAATATAGACTCGCTGACCGTTACCAACCTGAACACGAATTTCCTCGACGGCTACGACCTGGCCTTTCATGCCATCCCCCAGGTGCCCCTGCCGGCGGCGGGCTGGTTGTTCGGCGCGGCTTTGCTCAGCCTTGCGGGCTTGAAGAACCGGAAAGTCGCTCGATCCGCCCGCTATCGCCGTCCAGCCTGATGCGATCACCGGTCTGAAAAAAGCGTGTACCCTGCCGCGTGTTGACCACGCAGGGCAAGCCGTATTCCCGGGCGATAACCGCGCCGTGGGAGACGGCGCTGCCCAGGTCGGTTACCAGGCCGCCAATCATACTGAAGTAAGGCGTCCAGCCAATATCGGTGATGGGTGTGACCAGAATCTCACCGGGTTGCAGCGCAGCCGCCTCGGCCAGCGTGTGAGCAACCCTGGCGATACCCTCGACGATACCGCGCGAAGCGGGGCGTCCCTGCAAAATCCCGGCCGTCGCATCGATGGGTTGGGGTTCCAGCGGCTGCGGCCTGCCCACGGAGATTTCAGGAAATTCCAGTTGTTGCTGGAACTCGAGCGCGGCGCGGCGCGCCACGGCCCGGGCAACTGCGGCGGCGCCGGGACTGGCGACGAATGCGGGCAATTCGCCCACACTGAAAAAATGCACGAGGTCGGGGTCGGGCAAACTGCCCTCCGCTGCAAGCAGCGCGCCCAGGTGACCAAAACCCCGCTTGAAATGGTGCGCTACCCGCACCAGTTGTGACTTGGTATGCTCCCTGCGCCGGATAGCGTTATGCGCCCTGGGTAAAATACGGCGCAGGCCGCTGCTGAGCGCGGACCACTCTATAGCGGTGGTGTGCAGGTGCTTGTGGCCACCGGTCACGAGGCGGGCGTGGACCGCTGCCTGCATGCTCTGGATCAAAGGTGCGGGATCATCTCCCCAGGACGGGTCGCGCATGCAAAGTTCGCGATAGCCGCGGTGACCGTGGAGGCCGAGAAAGCGTTCGAATTCCCCAGCCAGGTCCGGCGTGTTGCGCAACCAGCAATGGGCCTGTTCGTTGGTGGCTTTTACAAAGCCGGCTTCGGCTTCGGCATGCCGCGCCACTTTATCCAGCAACTCATCCAGTTGCTCCAGCATGAGGGCGCTCTCCACGCCGCTGGCGCCAGCCAGCAGACGCACCGCCTCCCCCTGGTCCTGGGCTGTACTGTCGCTGGCCTTTCCGGAAACCATGTTCTCCACCACCGCGCACAAAAAACCGGACAGCGCCGAGGACTGGATATGAACCGCCATGCAGTGTTCGAAGAACCAGGATTTCGCCTCCAGTTCTGCCCACATCGCCACGCTGTCGGGCTTTTCATCGATCGAAAACCGCGCCAACTCCCGTCCAAAGCGATCGACCACCGCCGGCGCCCGCAGTGCGAAAACCAGCAGCCTGGCGGTATTGAGCACCCGCCTCCACAACGGCTGCGGGGGAAAATCCACCAGTTCAGGCACGATCCGCCCGCACAGCGTCTGCGCCGTCTGGTCCGCGCTGGAACCCAGTACGGCAGCCGACATCACCACATTGCCCGTGAGGTTGAGAAAGAGATGGCCGTAAGCCTGGGCGGTAATCTGCCAGTTCCTGTCGATCCGGCGCCGCGCACCCACCGCCACGTGCATGTGCTGCAGACCGTAGTCGATGCCCCAGCCGGTAAACGAACCAGTCAGGGGGCAGACCGCACCCGGCATCATCTCGCTGATGTTACTGATGGTGAGGACATCCGCCGGGCGCGGCAGTAAGGTATCGAACTCATTGAGGTCCGCCGGCAGGGTAGTGATGGGCCGCGCCTGCAGCCAGAACAGCTTGCCGTCGTGGTCGATAGCCCATTCGAGATCCAGCGGGTGGCCCTCGTGCGCCGCGGCCTGGCGCGCCTGTGCCGCGATGGCGTGAACCTGGCTGTCCTCAAGAAGTGCGTGGTCCCCCACCAGTTGCCGTCGCACTATGGCCCCGCTGGCGTGCACCGCGTAGTGATCCGGCGTGGCCTCACCACTGACCAGCGCCTCTCCGAGTCCCGCAACCGCGTCGATAAGCAGCAGGTCACGCCGGGCGCTGACGGGGTCCGCGGTGAACACCACGCCGGCGACCCTGGCATCCACCATGCGCTGGACAACCACGTTCATGCGAATATCTGCGCCACCGGACTGATCCTGCTGGTACTGCCGCGCCCTCTCACTGGAACCCGAGGCCACGCAGTGGCTGATGGCCCGGCGCAAGGCGTCCTCGTCCGGCACGTTCAGTACAGTGTCATACTGACCGGCAAAGGAAGCCTCGGCACCGTCTTCGCCCAATGCCGACGACCTCACAGCCACGCAGCCACCTCCCAGGGCCCGGTAATGGCGCTGCAGGTCCGGCGGCATTTCATCAGCCCGGGCATTGCGAATTACGAAGGCAGGTGGCACAGGGAGTTGCATCGCCAGCAGGCGCGCAAGACCCCGGGCCTTGCCGCCAACACTGTCATCGCATATCCGCCACAATTCCAGGATATCGGGAGTCACATTCTTACCAGCCGTTGTCAGTTCTGATCGAGGTCATATTCATGCAAGCCGCTGGCATCCTGCAGCTTGCTGTATTCCCTGAAGTTGCCGGGAAAAAGAAACGGCGCGTGTCCCGCGGCGTTTCGGTAATAGCTATGGCAGTCACTGGCGCCCCAGGAAAAGCGCTCAAAACGCGCCGCCATCCAGTCATTGTATTGCTTGAACACCTCAGGCTTGACCGACATCCGCCTCGCCCCCGCCGCCCGCATCTCGCCGAGCAGGCGTACAATGGTTTCGATATTTTTCTCGGCGGTGATGAAATATGACACCGTCAGAGCCAGACCGTTGGGGCCTACGGCGAAGAAGTAATTGGGAAAGTCCGGCACCGCGATTCCCTTGTGTGCCCTGGGGTCGTCCGCCATTACCGCAGCCAGCGAGACGCCATTGGCGCCAACGACATCGATGCGATCAAAATCCAGTATGCGATAGCCTGTGCAGTAAATAATGACATCCACGTCGATCTGGCGCCCGTCCGCCGTGACAAGGCCGGTGGCGGTGACTTCCCGCAAGCCGGATGGGATGAGTTCGACATTGTCGCGATTGAGAGTGGGGTAAAAATCGTCAGATACCAGGCCGCGTTTGCAGCCATAGCGACTGTCAGGTATCAGCGCTTCACGTAACTGCGGGTCATCAACACTGCGGGCAATAAACCTGCGCACCGCATTCTCGAACTGCTCCATGCGCCTGTGGCCCAGGGTAACTGCATAGTGCACCTGCCCCATCAGCGCGCCCTGCCACTTTCGGGTCAAGGCGATCAGGAAGGGAAAACGAGCGGCGCGGCGACGTTGCTTTTCGCTGTAGAATTTCCGGCCGCGGGGCATAATCCAGTTAGCCGAACGCTGCAGTACCGTGAGATGGCCCGCGAGCTTGGCCACTTCCGGCACTATCTGCACAGCGCTGGCGGCGGAGCCAACGACAGCCACGCGTTTGCCGCGCAGGTCTACCTCATGGTTCCAGCGGGTGCCATGCCAGCTGGCCCCCCGGAAACCGTCGATACCCGGCACGTCGGGGAACAGCGGCGTATGCTGGTTGCCCATGGCATTGATTACCGCGTCAAACTCAAACCGCTCGCCGCCACTGGTTTCCAGGCACCAGCTACCGTTGCGCTGGAAACGGGCGCTATCTATCCGGGTATTCAATTTGAGATGAGGGTCGAGACCGAACCGGGTCGCGCAGCGGGCCAGGTAGGCCTGGATTTCCGGCTGGCCGACGAAGCTCGCGCTCCAGTCCGGGTTGGGTGCGTAGGAAAACGTGTAGGAGTGGGCCCAGACGTCGCAGGCCAGCCCAGGATAGGTATGCAGACGCCAGGTTCCGCCAGGGGCGTCCAGCGCGTCAAAAATCGTCAAGCTGGTGAAGCCATTGCGCAGCAGTTCGCGACCAGCGGCGATACCCGCCGGGCCGGCCCCGATGACCGCGACACGAAATGGTTGCTTATCCGGCATGCACCTGTCCCCTGAATGGCCGCCGAGTTTTACACCGATTGCGACACAGGTCCAAGCCAGCCGTAGATCACCGCCTGTCGGGCCAGAAATTTGAACCCCGCGAACCGGCGGCGTCCTCGAACAGGTCGGCTCCCTGCAGAATTTCCCGCAGTGCGGATTGCACTTCCGTGTCGAGTTCACCCCATTGCGCGCACAGGTCACGCCAGACCCTGACCTGGAAGGTCTTCGCCACGGCACGAAAGGGATGTCCCAGCAGTTCGCCGTCATAGAGCGCGTCGCCGCGCTCAAACGCAGCCTCGTTGAAAACCGTCTGGCCGGCGTCCAGCCACTGCCGATAGGCGCGCTCGTTCTGGGCCATCAGCGGTGCGAAGGTAGTCATTATCACGTCCAGCAAGGGTTGCAGTGCCGGGGATACCGCGATCCCCCCGGCGCTCCCGCGATGCCTGCCGTCGCGTATGTCGAGCAGCCAGCGATAGGTTCGCGGCGCACGCACACCAAGGCTGGCGACTGCGGTGGGATCGATCAGGTTCATGCTGAGCTGGCCGTAGGCGCTGGCGTCGGCGGCGGTAAATTGCTCGCCCAGCAGAAACGGCTGCACGGCCAGCAACGCTTCCATGGCTGCCAGGTAGGCGTGCCAGCTCTCCTGCAGCAGGGTATGGGTTGGCGGAAAGCCGGGGCGCGAGGGCGGCACACGCAACGGCTCCACATCCGCCCGGTAACCGTCCGGGGCAACACTGAACAGGTAGGGGCAGCGCCGCACCTGGCGACGGGGCAGACGGGTGCGCAGCAGCGCAGGCAGCGGCGGGGGCAGCAGGCGGGACATCTCCCTGGCAGTGGTTTCCCCCATCACATTGTCGGTCGCTGAGCACACCCAGCGCTGGTGATGCACCATGTAAAGCCCGTACTCATCGAACGCCTCATCTATAAGCCGGGCGACAAAGTTGGAGGCGGGATCAGGCGGGTAGAAAGGCGGTGCCATTGAGCTGGCTGCGGCATCGAGCCACTGGGCTATGGCGGAAGAGTCGTATTGAAATTCGGTGCCATTGATAACGAGATATGGTACCGACGGGTACTCATCCAGGGCATCCATGGCCGGGTAGCGTCCGACGGTCCCGCGGCGCCTGGCACGGCCAAGGCGCAACGACGTTACCAGGTTCTCCCAGCGACCACCATCGCGCGGCAACCTGCGAAAATCCCGACCCAGGTAATTCAGCAGGGACTCGATTTTCAGTAGATAGGGCGACGCCTCGACGCCCCATACATCGAGCTTCACCGGGTCGCCCCTGCGGACAATAGCTCAGGCTGGCGCGCCAACCGGCACGGCATCAGCTGAACCGGCCGCCCTTTTCAGCGAGGTCAACCAGGTATCGGCTCGGCTCCCAGAAATCGCTGTCGCCGCTGCGCTGGTAAGCGCGCAATTTCTCCACCACCCTGTCCAGACCCAGGGTGTTGGCATAGTGCATGGGGCCGCCACGGTAGACCGGCCACCCATAGCCGTACACGTAAACCACATCGATATCACTTGCGCGAATCGCCACTCCCTCATCGAGGATTTTCGCGCCCTCGTTGATCATCGGCAGCAGCAGCCGCTCGAGGATTTCCTCGTCCGCTATTTCGCGCTGGGTTATACCCGCCCTGGTGGCAAACTCGGCGTACAACTCCTGGACAACGGGTGCGGGCGTCGGCTTGCGGTTCTCGTCGTAGTCGTAGAACCCTGCCCCGGTTTTTTGACCGCGCCTGTCCATTTCACACAATCGCTCCCTGACAGTGGCTCCCTTGGAGGTTTCCCGGTTCCAGCCGATATCCAGGCCGGCGAGGTCGGACATCTGGAAGGCTCCCATGGGGAAGCCGAAGTCATACAGCAGCTTGTCGATACGGTGCACCGGCGCGCCCTCCAGCGCCAGCTTCTCCGCCTGGTACTGGCGCATGAAGAGAATGCGATTACCCACGAAGCCATGGCATACGCCGACCAGCACGGCGGTTTTGCGAATGCGCCTGGCCAGGGACATGCTGGTCTTGATGACCTCTTTGGAGGTTTTTTCGCCGCGCACGACCTCCAGCAGTTTCATCACATTGGCGGGGGAGAAAAAATGCAGGCCGATGACAGACTCGGGGCGGCTGGTCACCGCTGCAATCTCATTGATATCAAGAGCGGAAGTATTCGAAGCGAGAACAGCGCCCGGTTTGGCGATAGCGTCGAGCCGGGTGAAGATATCCTTCTTCACCGCCATGTCTTCGAACACGGCCTCGATGACCAGGTCGCACTGCGCCAGGTCGTTCATGTCGAGGGAGCCTCTTATCAGGCCCATACGATGCTCGACATCACCCTCGCCGATACGGCCCTTGCGCGCGCTGTTTTCATAGTTCTTGCGAATGACGCCCAGGCCGCGCTCCAGCGCTGCGGAGGTGATCTCCACCATAGTCACCGGTATGCCCACATTTGCCATGCTCATGGCGATACCACCGCCCATGGTGCCGGAGCCGATCACACCAACTTTCTCTATTGGAATTTCAGCGGTGTCCCGAGGCACTTCCGGAATCTTTGCGGCCTGGCGCTCAGCGAAGAAAAAGTACTGCTGGGCCGCCGCCTGGGGGCCGGTCATCAGCTCCATGAACAGCTTCCCCTCGGTTTTCATGCCCTCATCGAAAGGCAGCTTAACGGCCGCCTCGATACAGCGGATATTGTATTCGGGAGCCAGGAAACCGCGCTTTTTTGCGGCTATGGCCGCCCGGCACTCTGCGAATATTCCGGGTTTATTCCTGGCGCTTTGCAGTTTTTCGTCGCGATCACGAATACGCTTCAACTCACAGCCATGGGCGACTTTTTCCCTGGCAAAGACCAGTGCGCCCTCCAGCAGGTCACCCTCGACAATGCGGTCGACGAGGCCAGCGTCCAGCGCCTCGACCGCGCTGATCGGCACCCCCGTGGTGACCATCTCCAGCGCCTTTTCAACACCCACCACCCGCGGCAGGCGCTGGGTACCGCCCGCGCCCGGCAGCAGGCCCAGGTTGACCTCGGGCAGGCCCAGTTTGGCGCCGGCCACTGCCACCCTGAAATGGCAGCACAGCGCCGTTTCCAGACCCCCGCCCAGGGCCGTGCCATGGATGGCGGCGATAACCGGTTTGGTCGCGTTATCCATGTCTTCAAGGACCTGGTGCAGACCCGGCTCCGCCGGCCCACTGGCGAACTCGGTTATATCGGCGCCGGCGATGAAGGTGCGCCCCCTGCAGTAAATCACCACAGCTTGTACGGCAGCGTCGGCCATCGCCCTGGCGACACCCTCTTTCAGGCCCTGCCGAACACCCTGGCTCAGGGCATTGACCGGCGGGTTATCCAGGCTGAGGACTGCCACGCCTTGCTGGACCTCATAATCGACCACACTGGTTATCTGCACCATATCAGTTCTCTCCGTGTAACGATCCAGACATTGACCGCGCATCCAGGAATATGCGGCAGGTATTTTCCATCGACTGGCGCCGGAGCGCAAATCGCGGGAGATTCAGCCGGGATACTTCTGCGACAGGCCGCGCACGACCTCGTAAAACCCGGCTATCGTCTCATCGACAATCTGACTGACGCTGAGCACCTCGTCGATACGCCCACAGACTTGCCCGGACAGCGGAATCGCCGCCTCCATGTCGCCGCCGAAGTATAACTGGGGAATTCCGGCCAGGTTTTCCATGACATTGAATTTGCCGAGCGGTTCCAGCGCCGCGGTGCGCTCTGTGCGCAGCGCACGCAGCGCGGGGCGCGACTGCTGGTTGAGAAACACCGTGTCAGTCTCCCTGGCTGCCACTACAGCCGCTTTCCAATTGGCATGCACCGGCGACTCCCTGGCTGACAGCATGCGCGTGCCCATCTGCACGCCCTCGGCACCCAGGGCAAATGCGGCCGCCATGGACACGCCATCACTGATACCACCGGCGGCTATGATGGGGACCTCGACCCGGGAGCGAACCAGGGGCAGCAGTACCATGGTCGATACCGGGCTGGGATTTTTGAAACCACCGCCCTCGCCCCCTTCAACCACCAGTCCGTCGACGCCCGCATCCACGGCTTTCAAAGCCATGTCCAGGGTGGGAACGACGTGAAAAACCGTAATACCCGCCGCCTGGAAATCCCTGGTGCAGACACTGGGACTACCCGAGGAAGTGGTGACAAATTTGATGCCCTGTTCGATAACGAAGTCGATGATATTGGTGCCTTTGACATAGGACAGCGCGACATTCATGCCAAAGGGCTTATCGGTCAATTCGCGCATCAGGGCGACTTCGCGCTTGATATTGTCCAGTTCCCCCGACGAGGTCTCGATAATGCCCAGGCCGCCCGCGTTGCTGACCGCCGAGGCCAGTTGCGAGCGCGCGATCCAGCCCATGGGCGCCTGTATGATTGGGTAACGGGTTCCCGTCAGTTGCGTCACTCGATTGTCAATTGTCATGCGTTGTTTCCTTTGCTGTTTATGCTGTTTGGATTAGTTGGAAAGTATGATTTGCTCGCAGCCGGTGCCCGCCAGAAGCGCGTCGACACGCTCCCGGTCGCCATCGCCCAGGGCGCGATATTCCTCGTTGATCCAGCGCAGGCACTTGGCCTGATAGGGAAATGACTGCTGGCTCCAGACGTCCCCGTCGATGCGGGTCCGCCAGTGCTTCTCCCCCGCCGCTACGGCTTCGGCATTGGCCAGAAGCGCCGGCGCATACACCCGGCCGACCTCTGCGAGTACACCCTGGAGACTCCCCGGCAACGCTTCCGGTGACTGCCAGTCTTCCTGCAATGGCTCCAGTCCCGACAAATCTTCCGTCAGCCCCATCCAGCCCACCGTGCGCATCGACAGTTGGTGGGCGATGGCGCGCGAGGTGGGCTCAACACCGAGCAACTGGCTGAACTGGCCGAACAGCGCAAAATCGGCCGCTCCCGGGCGCCGTCCGAGCAGGAAGGGTAACTCGGCGAAATGGTTCTCCAGCGCCTGCAGCAGGCGTCGGTAACTGGCATCGATCAGGGCCGCGGTTTCATCGCTGGAGCCGACGTAACGCAGCCGCCCCACCTAGCGCCGGGTAAACGTGGACTTGAACTGATTCCAGCTTTCCGTGGGCAGGGTGACATCGTGATAGATGGGCAAGAGGCTACCGGCGTTGTCGGCATCCTCGTCAAAATACCAGCGATAGTGAAACATGTACTTGGTGCACCACTCGTCTGCAAAGTCCTCCAGAAGGTAGTCGATAAACGCGAGCGCCGGATCGGCCGGCAGCACGCTGCGCCCGCTGACCGCCTGCTCCAGTTCCCGGATAATCGGCGTGCTGTCACTGCGCGGCACACGCTTGCCCGCGCTGTCCTCGTAGATGAAGGTCGGCAGGAACACCAGCTTCGGCACCTCGATGCCGCGCTGTTGCAGCTGCGCGGTGACATCGCCCCAGATAATGTGGTGGGGAATACGCCGATAGCGCAGCAAAGCCAGCATTTTACGCGTGTATGGCGATCCCGGGGAGCCGATTAATTCGACGGGCAGCGGTATGGTCATGGGTGGTCTCCTGGTTCAGGGGCGACGAGCCCAAGGCCCCAGCCGCTGCGACATCCTGGCGGCACGCGCAGCGATGGCCCCCGCTGACAGGGCGCCCCCTGATATTGGCATGCTAAATGTCATTATGACAGCTTTTCGACAGCGCCCGCCATATCCGGGCGGATTACAACGAAGCCCGGCACACCCGGCGCAATCATACACGCGGACATGAAATGGCAAAAACGGCATCTACCCGGGCGCAGGGCTGCGGAAATTGCATGGGACACCGGCGTCCGCAGACTGGTATATTGGCCGCTGGCTCCGCCACCGGATAATGACAAGGGCCGATCCAGCATCGGGGTCGCCACCTCACAGGAACTCAAGACATGGCTGAGAATTCGAAGGACAACAAAAAGCAGGATCCCATTCCTCCCAAGTGGGTGCTGAAGATCGTATCGCGTACGCATGTTTTCCTGAACAGCGCGACGCGGGGAAAAATGTTCAATACGATGTCGGGCGATGAAGTCTGCTTTGTGACAATGACCGGCGCGAAATCGGGCCGCAGTATCACCATGCCGCTGATGTACGTGCCCTACAGAGACGGCCTGCTGCTGGTAGCCTCGCAGGGCGGCGCCCCAAAAAACCCGGTGTGGTACTACAACATCGCTAAAAACCCGGATATTTCCGTTCGCTACCGGGGCCGCAAAATGAATCTGCGGGCGCGACTCGCCACTGCCGACGAGAAACCGGACCTGTGGCCACTGTGTGACAAAGCCTATGCGCCCTATGCCGATTACCGCGCCAGGACCAGCCGCGATATACCCATTTTCATATGTGAGGCGGCCTGAGCGGTAGTCGGAATACGAGGCCGGGCCGCAGGGGGAAATCGGGCAGCCGCTTACTCGATACCGAGGGCCAGCCGCAGGATTTCGTAGATCACATCCGCACTCGCCCTGGCGGACAGGCCCTGCTGGGATCGCAATCGATTCCAGGTTTCAAAGGACGTCGCCGCGTCGATCGCCTCTCTCCTGACGGAGGGGAGCTCAGCGATCTCGGGCAACCAGTCTGCCAGGTCCTTGCGCAGAGCGCGCTGGTTTCTGGCGTAGTTCTTCTGCAGTACCGGTGATCGCCACATCTGCGCGCGGGTCGACAATATCAGCCACGAGTGCTTCTCGTAGGCCGTCGCCCGTCGGTCGATAACATGCAGAATGCGTTCCTGCAGGGTGCCGGCGCGATCGCCGCCGATAAACAGGCCCTCGTAGCTTTCCCGCAGTTGCAGGTCCATGGTGGAAAACAGGGTCTCCATGTCCGCAAAATGACGAAACACCGTGCGAATACCGACTCCCGCGCGTTTCGCGACAGTCTGGGCAGTGGGCACCAGAACCCCCTCATTAACCAGCTCCCGAAGGGCGTCGATAATCAACTGCCGACTGCGTTCGGTGCGCAGTAAACGCCCGTCACGCTTTTCTCCAGAACCGGCGGCGCTCGCCGTGTCGGTCGCCTTCGACTTGCCGGGTTTACTGGCTTTGCTCATCGCTTGCCTTCCACCAGCTCCAGTTGCCCGGCTTTGCGCTGTACCCAGTGCCCGATATCCGTATTGAGCGCCTCGTAACCGCCAATAGCTTGAAGCAGTTTGTCCGCAGCCAATCGTTGGGCCCCCGCCAGTGAATGGTAGTGAGCCCAGGGTCGCTGGAACATCCATTGCGCATAGCTGTGAATAACGCGCTCGCCCGAAGCCGAACCCGTACGAAATGGATGCATCCCGAGATAGCGCGGGATATTCCCGCCGGGATTCTGTTCCAGCCAGGCGGCATTGTGGCGAATAACATCGAGCACATCGGGCAACTGGTCGCGACACATCGTGCGCAATATGGGCAGCAGCGTGACCGGAATCTCGTCATCCGCCAGGAAATCGCCGGCCAGGGGCACCGGGTTGTTCATGCGCTGCACCCAGGCGTAGACATTGGGCGCCCGTTCCTGCATCAGTGCTTTCGGCACCGGATCCCGGCCCAGGTGGGCATACAGCGGACCAATCAGGCCGAAATCGCCGATGCCGGGACGGGACCCGAGCAGGTAGTCATACTGGCTGAAGTGCGCGTCCAGCTGATCCAGGAATTCAAGATACACCTGCTCTATCGCCGGCATTGTCTGCTCGGTGATGCCCAGGGCCGTTACTGAACCCCGGAACATGGTCGAGGTGCGCTCGCCAATACGCAGCTGCTCATCGCGGGCGGCATCCGGCGCACTCATTTTTCCGAACTCGAGAAAAATGAACTCACGCTGCTGATCCAGCACACTCCAGCGATAGTGCATCGCGGGGATCACCAGCCACTCATCCCCGTAGAGTTCCAGCATCAGGGCCACGAGCTTCTGAACCGGTGTATCGGGATAAACCGATACCGCAGGGTGCGCCGCCTCGAGGTAATCGATAATGTCCGTGGTGTCCTGGATATATCGCCCGTCCGCAGTCGCCAATACCGGCACAATCGCCGCGCCGACATTGGGCAAAATAATACTCTTGTACAGTTCCCGGGTGGCGGTAACCTCCTCCCAGTTCAGGCCCTTGAAGCGCATATAGGCGCGCGCCTTGCCGGTATAAAGAGAATGATCGCCACCGTACAAATAGTAATCCACTGTCATTGAAACCTCCTCCCGTCTAAACAACGGACAATACAGGTAGCGCGCTGCCACCTCGCGTATCGCCTGGTGGCGTCGACACCACCACATCAACCCTCATGATCATCACGGAGCCGCCACGATGGCGCGCTCGATGCAATCGAGGCGGTCCTGCCCGAATACCTTCAGTTCGCCGTAGGTGAAACTGGGGACACCCCATAGGCCGGTGGCATACAGGTCCGCCAGGTTATCCTGCGCCCACAGCCGCCAGTCGTCCGACCGCAACAAACCCTGCGCATGGCGCCAGTCAAGCCCGACGCGCTCCACGAGTTGCCGCAGGCCGGCATCGGTATCCGAGCGTATTCCCTCGGCCCAGACGCCACGCGCGTAACTTTCCAGGAACTCCTGCCCTTTGCCGGCGGCACGGGCAAAATCATAAAGCGCGTAGCAGCGCTCTACCCCGGCGCCCAGCGGGTCGGCGGTAAATCCGAAATCCATGCCGTATTTATTCGCCTCCCGTTTGACGTCCCCAAAGATATAGAAGCGCTTGGCTTTGGGTACCTGCATGCGTCGCATCACCATCGGCAACACCGGTTTAACCTCAAGTGATATGCGGTAGTGCGCGGCCAGTTGCCGCGCCCTGACCAGGCCGAGGTAGGAATAGGGGCTGCGAATGGAAAAATAGATGACCAACGGGAGGTCGCGGCGCTCCTGCGCCAGCTGCTCTGCGCTGCCCAGCCGACAGAAATCCCGATGCCCCCGGTTGAACTGGACTTCCGCGCCGAAGCGGGCCAGGCCCAGGTCGTTGAGCCGGCACTCCAGGTGTTCCAGCCTGTCCAGACCCCAGTACCACTCGCCACCGTAGTGCAGCATGGCGCTGAGATAATGGCCATTGGCCTTCAGCAGGTCTTCATTGGCCCGCAGGTGATGCTGGTAACACTCCACATTTTCGGTAACCCTGGTATCCAGTTGCTCCCGCAGGGAGTCGCCGCCACCCTGCCAATAGGCGCGAAAGAGTGCCAGCGCCTTGTCCAGATAGCCGGGCTGCAGTTCCCAGTGCAGTAACTGCGCGGTGAGTTGTTGGTTCTGCTGCGGCGTGCTGGCAGGCCGTTGCGCAGGAAAATCGAGACCGTAGAGCTCCGCCAGGTAGCCGCCATCCTGAAACGCATTTCGCTCCCACATGGCGGGCGCCGGATACATGTCAGCTTGCAGATTCAGTACAGTGCGAAAATCGTAGTCCAGCGGGTAGCGCTCAGCCAGCTGTCCCAAGACCTGTAACAGCACATAGCTGTAGGGGTCGTTGATGCGCAGGTAAACCGTTACGCGGTGCGGCTGGCGGCGACGCCTGCGGCGCCTCTCCGCGAGCCCCCGACGCAGGCTCTTAAACCCGGGACCCGTGGCGAAGCGGGTGATATAGGGCACGACGGGGCTGGACATAGTCAAGCTCCCCCTGACTTGTCCTGCCCGAGCCAGGCCCCGAGTCCGTCCACGGTTTCGATATTCAACTGGCCGGCGAGACCCGCTGCGCGATGGGCGCCGATCTCCTGCATTTCAGGCGACATCAACATATCCAGCATTGCCTGCTTCGAAGGGTACTGGACGATGGCGACAACATCCCACAGATCTTCCACTTTGCCCAGGCTGAGACGTGATACTTCGGCCTTGAACATCGCACCGCCGCCAAACTTCGGCAACAACCGGCCGACGGCACTGCCGTACAGGTCGTAGGCCTGCCTGCCGCTAAGCTCTGTCACGCGACCATCCTCGTATTCGGCCTTATCCCTGAACCGCAACAGATTGATCATATAGATCGGACCACTGTGGCCCGGCTCCAGAAATCCCGCCATCTGTTCCTCGTCGGGATATACAGCATTTTCTACTATCATGATTGCCACTCACTCCTGATCGATTTCTGCCTGGCGACTAGTCGCACAAAATCCAGCGGCGACCCCTGCAATCGGCAGCATATCACCAAGGCGCTGCCGGGCGCTTGTTCGAGGCAGTGTAGTACGGCGTATCCAGCTGCTATCGCAATGACTGTTTGCAAGCGGGCACCAGACGTGCAGAATGGGCGCTTCGGAAATACCCCAGCTTTCAGCGCCGGAGAGAGAATAATATGTACAAGGAACTTCAGGAAACTATCGCCGAAATGACAGCCCCCGGGCAGATGTTCGCGACCACAGAGGTCGAGGTTGGCGGCCACCCCGTAAAAGCCTGGGCCATGGCGCCCAACTCGCTGCGCGACATCTGGCTGAATTCCGCGGGCCACGGCGAGGCGGACTACCTGGTGTACCGGGACGAACGCTGGACCTATACCCGGGCTCACGACGAGGTCGCCCGGATTGCAAATTGGCTGGTAGCCAACGGAATCGGCCAGCACGACCACGTGGCCATCGCCATGCGCAACTTTCCCGAGTGGATGCTCGCCTACTGGGCTATCGCGAGCATCGGCGCGGTTTCTGTCGGCGTCAACGCCTGGTGGGTGCCGGCGGAACTGAAGTACGGCCTCAAGGACTCCAACACCAAAATGCTGATCTGTGACGCCGAGCGCCTGGCCCGCTTTGAGGAAGTACGTGACGAATTACCGGATATCAAGGTGGTAACCGTACGGGTTGACGCACCACCACAGTGGACCACCCCCTGGAGTGAGGCCCTGACAGCGGCGCCGGCGATGCCCGAGGTCAGTATCCACCCGGATGACGACGCCTGCATATTCTACACATCGGGCACCACGGGCAATCCCAAGGGCGCACAGCTCACTCACCGGGGCTGCGTGAACAATGTGCTGAGCGTGATATTCAGCACCATGGCGCAAGCCAAGGCCCAGGCCAAAGCCCAGGGCAGGGAAGCGCCCGACTTGCTGGGCGGCGGTAAAACACAGATGGCATCGATTGTGGCCACACCACTGTTTCACGTCACCGCCAACAACTGCCTGGCACATACCGCTACCCTGGGCGGCGGCAAACTGGTGCACATGCATAAATGGGACGCGGGCGAGGCACTGCGCCTCATCGAGGAAGAGAAGATCACGATTTTCAGCGGCGTGCCCACCATGAGTCGGGAGATTATTCACCATCCGGACTTCGCAACACGGGATACCTCCACCCTGACCGCACTTAAAGGTGGCGGCGCCGCAGTGCAGCCAGACCTGATCGGCAAGATCGACAAGGGTGCGCGCGGCGCCCAGCCGGGCCAGGGTTACGGCATGACAGAAACCTGCGGCATCATCAGCACTTCGGACGGTTTTTTCCTCTCAGACAAGCCCAATAGCGCTGGCCTGGTGCTGCCCATCTACGACGTAAAATGCATCGACCAGGAAGGCAACACACTGCCCAGGGGCGAAACCGGCGAAATCTGCGTCAAGGGCGCCCAGGTAATCAAGGGTTACCTCAACCGACCCGATGCCACCGCCGAGACCATCGTCGACGGCTGGCTGCATACCGGCGATATCGGTTATGTCGATGAGGACAACTTCATCTACCTCGTCGACCGGGCCAAGGACATGGTGCTGCGAGGCGGTGAGAACGTGTACTGCTCCGAGGTGGAAACCGCGCTCTACAAACACCCCGGCGTAGCCGAGTGCAGCGTGTTCTCCGTGCCCGATGAACGCCTCGGGGAGGAAGTCGGAGCTGCCGTCTATCCGGCGCAGGGCAGCAAGCCCGGCGCGGCGGAGTTACGCGATTTCTGCAAGACCCAGCTCGCGGCCTACAAGGCCCCGCGTTACATCTGGATTCTGGATGAACCACTGCCGCGCAACGCCAGCGGCAAGTTCGTCAAGCGCGCCCTGCAGGAGAGCCTGGACATCAGCCAGGCGGGGTAAGAACCCGCTCCACCGTAAAACGCCGTCCAACGCCCCGCTGGACGGCGACTCCGGGCCTCACTGCAAACCTCTCCGGCCGAGCCTGCCGGAGAGCACCCCTATCTCATTGATATATATGAATTTACCTATTTTTCTGTGACCCAGATCACGTCAGCCGTTTTTACACGCCGTTGCTTGCCATCCATGCCGGAAAGTAATATTTTTCTTTAAAATCAGACAGTTAAACATTCTGGCACGATACCTGCTTGAATTGGGGTGAGTGGCGCCGACAGAAGACCACTCGGACGTGAATGACAAAAAACAGGGCGACGACATGAATACTGTAAAAAACCTCCTGGGCTCCGTTGCGGTGCTCGCTTTCTCCGGGTCCGCCATGGCGGGGCCGGTACTTGTAAATTTCCAGGCCATGGCCGACGGCAGCTATGGCGAGAGCGCCTTCGCGCCTCTGTCCCTGCTGGCGGATTTTGGTATCGATGTCGATATAGCCGGCACCTTCAATGGGCAGGACGTCTATGCCTATCTTGACGCCGGCCGGGCTGGCCTGGGTACCTGCCGTGATCTCAACGCGAGCGGCGATGCGAAGCTCAATACGAAACAACCCGGAAGCGGCTCGAATCTGTGCGCAATCTCGAGCGACGATAACGTCAATACCTACAATGGCCTGGCCGAGGGACTGAGGCTAACGTTCAACGAAAACATCTCTATCAAAAAAATATGGTTTAACAATAACCATGATCATGACCGCGGCATGACCGGTGACACGGTGCTTATCGGCGGCCAGCAGAATACTTTTGCGGCATCCGACAAGGACGCCATCTCCCCGAACCTGGGCTGGATATTCGAGTTCACCGGTATCAACGGCGATTTCTTCTTTGGAGAGACCTTGAATATTGACTACTTCATTCCCGCGATAGGTTCAGGGATGCGCGGTGAGGAGTTCTACATCAGTGCCATCGAATTCGACACGGTGCCGGTAGTACCGGACGTGCGAATCCCCTTGCCATCTACACTTGCGTTATTCGGTATCGGTGTGGCGGGCATGGCGGCGAGACGTCGGCGCGCATAAGGCGCCTCGGCAACCCGGCTTCACTGCGGATGGGGCGATAGCCAGGTCACGCGGTGAAGCCGCTCAACACGGCTCGCAGTGAGGTCACCAGGCCTATGGCCAGCAGTGTCAGCAGTGCGATGCGCCGGTAAAGCGCATCGCCATGACGCAGAAACAGCCTGTTTCCCAGGTTATTGCCCGCGTAGAGCGCGGGTAAAGACAGCAGGAAATAAACCACCGACTGCAACTGGAAAAACCCCGCCGCAACATAAGCGACAAGGGCGAGCAGCGAGCAGCCCAGCAGGATCGTCATCAGCATGGCCCGGCCCCGCCGCGGCTCCCGCTCCACCAGCATGGTATAGATAATCAACGGCGGACCCGGAATCGCCAGGGCGCCGTTCATCAGTCCCGCCACCAGCCCTGCCACCCAGCCGGGGAACGGGCTATCGAATCGCTTCGACGGTTGAAAGAAAGTCAAACCCACACCTGCCAGAATGACACTGAGGCCCGCCCACAACTGAAACTGGGCGACGGATATCAGCGGCAGCAGGACGGCTCCCAAGGCGGTGCCAATGAGCAACATCACCAGCAGTGGAACAAGCGGGCGCACCGCGACCACGCCCCGATACGTGGGCAGACTCAAAAGGCTCAGGGTGAGCGTCATCAGGACGATCAGCACTACCGTCTCAGTGGGGGGAATAAACAGGGAAAACACCGGCACTGCCGCGAGGGCAAAGCCAAAACCCGTGAAGGCGCGCAACACGGAAGCCAGCAAAACGACCAGCCAGATGATCAATAACCGGCCCGGACCGACATCGGCAATGATTTCCATCATGCCACTCGCGCCCGGCCCGAAGCCCTACTTCAGTTCACTGGAACTTTTGCCCAACACCTGTCGCGCGACGATCAGCTGCTGTATTTGCTGGGTGCCTTCGTAGATGTCGATAATCTTGGAATCACGTGCGAACTTTTCCAGCAGGTGGGCCTTGCTGTAACCCAGCTGGCCACATATCTCCACGCATTTAAGTGCCACCTGGTTACCCATGCGCCCGGCCTTGGCCTTGGACATGGACGCATTCCTGGAGTTGGGCTGCCGGTTATCCGCCATCCAGGCCGCCTTCAGCACCAACAGTCGCGCTGTTTCATATTCCGCCTCGAGGTCGTACAGATCATTCTCGACGGCGCTCATCTGGTGGTAGCCCTTCTCATAGTCCAGCTCTATGCCCTTTTCCTTTAACAAGTCGTAAGTGAGGTCCAGTGCCGCCCGGGCAACACCCAGCGCCTGGGCCGCCACCATCGGGCGAGTGTTATCAAATGTTTGCATCACGCCGCCGAACGCCTTCTTGCGCGCCTCGGCTGTTTTCGCAATCTCCGGATTGCCCAGCAGGTTCGCCTTCGGCACCCGGCAGTTGTCAAACACGATCTGGGCTGTATCCGAGGAGCGTATTCCGAGCTTGTGTTCCACCCGGGTAACGGTCATGCCCGGCGTACCCTTGGGCACCAGGAACGATTTGATGGCGGCCTTGCCCAGCGTCGGGTCCAGCGAAGCCCACACCACAACCTGCTTGCTGCGGTAGCCGTCGGTGACAAAGATTTTCTCGCCGTTGATAACCCACTCGTCGCCGTCCAGCACCGCGGTGGTTTTGATCGCGGCGGAATCAGAGCCCGCGCCGGGTTCAGTGATGGCCATGGCGGCGAACAACTTGCCCCACTCTTCCTTCTGCTCATCCGTGGCAACCGCGCTCACAGCGGCATTACCCAGGCCGACGTTGGGGAGCGCGAGAAAGAGCCCGACGTCGCCCCAGCATATCTCCGCGGAGGATACGACCATACTCATGTTATTGGCGTTGCGATTTCCCGCCTCGTCACCCGCGCCGGGTTTTGCGGCGCCGCGTCCTCCCCCACGGTTGCCGGACCCAAGCAATTTGCTGAGCTCATACAGTTCCTCCGGCATTTCCTTCTGTTCCAGCAAATCGTATTTGCGCGACAGGGGGCGCAGACCGGCCTCGGAGAACTGGCGCAGCAGCGCTCTTGTATCCTCTATTCGCTTTGGTAGTTCCAGGAAAATCATAGTGCGGTCCTTACAGGATTGTATGCGTGGCAGGCCTTGCGATCACGCCAGCAACATGCCGTCCAGCGTTGCCAGGGCGCGCAGGTTGCGGTACCACATTTCCACGGGATGCTCGCGGGTAAAGCCGTGGCCGCCCAACAACTGCACGCCGTCCGTGCCTGTCTTCATGCCATACTTGATGGCGTTGCGGTGCGCCAGGAAGGCAATGCGGGAGCAGTCCAGCCCATGCTCGGCCTGCGCCGCGGCGCGATATACCATCAGCCTGAGGCCCTCCAGCTCGGTGGCCATGTCCGCCACCATAAATGCCACCGCCTGGCGGTTGGAGATGGGCTCGCCGAAAGCCACCCGTTCATTTACGTAAGGTATGACATAGTCGAGAACCGCCTGGCAGGTGCCCACGGCAAGGGCGGCCGTGGCGATCTTGCCCAGGCTCACCATCCTCCGGATGTCAAAATCATCGCGCAGGCTGGCAGACGCGGGCGCCACGACCTTGTCCAGCGCCATGGCGTACAACGGCAGTGGCCGCAGCCCCATATAGTCCTCTTTCTCGAAGCTGATACCCGCTGTATCGCCAGCCAGCAGAAAACCCCGGGTACCGCCATCGCCGGTATCGGCGAAGACCAGGATCAGCTTCGCCTGCGGCCCGAACGCGACCATGCTTTTCGCGCCCTCGATGAGATAGCTGCCATCGGCCTGCCTGTGGGCTTTCGTGGCCAGCCGGCGCGCATCAAAGCCGATACCCGGCTCCATCAGGGCGATGGCGGCCGCGGTGAAATCCGCACTCGCCAGGGTCTGGCTCACAATTTCCTTTTGCGCATCGGTACCGAAATCCATGACGCAATTGATCACTGACAGCGGCGCCAGGGCCGCGATGGCCATGGACATATCCCCACAGGCCAGGTCCTCGATACTCAGTACATTGGATACCGGGCTACGGCCCGCCCCTACACCACCCAGTTCCTCCGGTATCGGCATAAAATTCAGGCCCAGATCAACCGTCCTGGTCAGAAAGCCCTCGGGCAGCGCCCCCGCTTCGTCCGCCGGCCGCGCCGCGACAGCCATCTCCTCCCGGGCAAAGCGCCGGATGACTTCACGTGTCATCTGCTGCTCCTCAGTAGGCGTCAGGTCAAACAGCAGATCCTGCTCAGTCATGCGCATCCCCCTCCTGCCGGGTGAACATCAGGCGATACCCAGCGCGGCCGCTTCTTCAGCCAGAATGCGCTTCATGACAGGGCCTGACTTCACTCTTTCCATGAAAGCCACAAACCGGGGCCAGCGCGCAGGATCCACGTTGTAACCGGCATAGGCGGAATTGACGAAGGGGCATAACAGAGACACGTCCACCAGCGTGAGGTCGCCGAACAGGAAACCCTCCTCCGGAACCCGGGCCTCGATATAGTCCAGCAGCGGCGGCAGTTGTTTGGTGATGATTTTCTCAATCAGGGCCTCGTCCGGCTCCTGCTTCATAAACCGGGGTCGCATAAAACGCTGGAAGAAAATACCCGCAGCGTATTCAGTGACTCGCGAACCGGCCAGCTCCTCCAGCCAGCGCGCCCGCGCCCTGTCGGCAGTATCCGCAGGATAGACCGGGTGATCCGGGTATGCCTCATCGAGGTACTCGCAGATTACCGTGGAATCGCACAGGGTGAGATCGCCATCGCGCAGCGAAGGTATCTTGCCCAGCGGGTTTATCTTCAAATACTCCTGGTCACCGGTGAACGGCAATTGCTGGATATGTTCAAATGAGAGTTCCTTTACTGCAAGAACAAAGAGAACCTTGCGGACGTAAGGCGAGCCATAGGCACCGTACAGAGTAATCATGGTGTTTTCCTGAATGAACGGAGGGGTGGGCCATTGTCGTACTCATGCAGGGTTTGTTCAAGCTGCCAAATCTGTATAAGCTCGCGGAGCACTGCGCAGGAGCCGAATAATCATGCCCGATGGACAAACCAGGGGAATCAATGTGGCCGTCACTGCCTGGTCCGCGGGAACCGGCTGGCGTGCGGACGCCCTGTGCAGGCAGGCAGAGACGGCCGAAGCCATGGGGTTCCACTCTTTCTGGCTGCCCGAGAATCATTTCGGTGACCAGCGCTCGGTTCCCGCGCCGCTTACCCTGCTGGCCGCGGTTGCGGCGCGAACAAGCCGGATCAGGCTGGGCTCCACCTCTTACCTGTTACCGATCCGGCATCCGCTGCTTGCGGCCGAGGAGGTGGCCGTACTCGACCAGCTTTCCAACGGCCGGGTGATACTCGGGATGGGTCGCGGTATGAGCGGCCCTGTTTTCGATGCATTCGGGATATCCGCCAGCGACAAACGCAAGCTGTTCCAGGCCAACCTGGAGATCATGTGCTCCGCGTGGCGAGGCGACCCCATCGCGGGCTCGAAACAGGGCAAGCCCGTCGTGCTGGCGCCACTGCCGGTACAGCGGCCCCACCCCCCGCTCTGGGTCGCCGCATTCGGGCCGCTGGCCCTGAAACAGGTTGCACGCCTGGGCCTGCCCTATCTTGCATCGCCAGTAGAATCACTGGCCACTCTGGAACAAAACTATCAACACTACCGGCTGGCATTGAAAGCAGCGAAAAAAAATCCGGTGAGTACCGTCCCCGTGATGCGCACCATATTTATCAGCGAACGCCGGGAGAGCGCCAATGCCGTGCGCGCGCGACTGGAAAGCTCCCTGCCTCCCGCGATGCGCCGGGAGGGAGTTGCAGTGGAAGACTGGGCCATCGTCGGTGACCGCAGTTACGTCAGCGACAAACTCCAGGAATATATCGGGCGCCTGGGAATAAACCACCTGATTGCCCGTGGCGGGCTACCGGGCGTAGACGGTAACGCACAGCTAAAGAGTCACCAGTTGTTACTGGACATTATTGCCGGCTTTTGAAGGGCGTCAACTTCAAGCGCGCCGCGTGCCACTCCTGCGCGAACGGTAGATAACGTAACAGGGCGCCAGGACCAGGAATCCGAGCAGGCCCAGAAGTATCTGCGAGCCAAAGCGGTTGCGCACGCCATTCAGCACACCCTGCAACTCTTCGTTATAGTCAGCCGGCACGGGGCGTACCCCGTTGGCAAGCACGTAGGCGTCGTAAAGGCTCTGCATCTCCAGCAAGCGCTCGGGCATGAGTTCGCTGAGGTCGCGGGTTTCACCGGGGTCCTTGACGATATCGAAGAGGTGCCAGCGATTGTCGCCCACCGGGCCGCGATTACGCACTATTTTGAAGTCACCCTGGAACAGCGCCGAGTTGCCGGCCAATTCATAGCCGATTGCGTCCTGGGGATCATATACCCGCGCCACCTCACCGCGCAGCAGCGGCACGAGACTGCGGCCCAGCATGGGCTCCACCGGTTTGCCGCCGTAGCGCGCGGACGGACGGTTCACACCGGTCAACTCGAGAATGGTCGGTGCGATGTCGGTGACCCATACGAAAGCGCCAGTTTGGCGCTGGGCTGCCGGTATCGAGCCACCGGCAATTATCAATGGCACGCGCATACCACCCTCACCGGCATAGAATTTGTAGAAGGCCAGCGGGGCGGCCGCGGCGCTTGCAAAGCTGGGGCCGATATAATTGAAGCTGCCGCGAGTGCCCAGGGTGTCGTAGTCGTTGTTGTAGTCCTGCAGTGACAGCGATAGCTGCAATGCGGGACTGCGCGGCGAATCACCGCCGGATGCCTCGCTGCCATTATCCGAGGTAAAGATGAACACCGTATTGTCGTACTGCCCACTGAGTTTGAGGTATTCGATCAGGCGGCCAATATGATGATCCATTGCATCCACCATGCCTGCGTATACCGCCATACGCTTGGCGTGGTAGCGCTGCTCATCGGCGTTGTAGGAATCCCAGTCGTTGGTGGTGGACATCCTCACCATGGCGCTGTCCGCGGGCACGACACCCAACTCGATTGCCCTCGCCTGGCGTTGCGCGCGCAATACATCCCAGCCCCTGTCGTAGACGCCCATGTACTTGTTGGTAAACTCCTGCGGCGCCTGCACCGGAATATGTACCGCCTGGAACGGCACATAGGCAAAGAAAGGCTGGCCATCGCCGCGATTGGAATCTATGAACTCGATGGTCTTGTCGATCAGGAAGCGTGACGAATAGAAATCCTCGGGCAGATCGAAGCGCTCGCCGTCGGCAAACCAGTTGGCCCGCTTGTAGATCGGGATGTAGGGTTTCTGCTCCCAGTTATCAGCGCCGGTATCGGCCATGGTCACTGTGCGCTCAAAACCCCGGCGGTAGGGAAGCAGGTCCGGCGTCTTGCCCAGGTGCCACTTGCCCGCCATGTACGTGTGATACCCGGCGTCCTGCAGGAGACTCGCAACCGTCACCACGTTGTGGCCAAGCGTACCCCGGTAATTGGGATATTGTTCCAGCTCGGGCGGGATGGTTTCGGGGATATTGGGCACGCCATTGCGATGGCTCTCGACACCCGTCAGCAACATCCCGCGGGTGGGCGCGCAGCTGGCCGCGGTATGGTAATTGGTGAACTGGATGCCCCGCGCCGCAAGAGCGCTCAATGACGGCGTATGGATCTCGCTACCATAGGGCGCGATATCACTGAAGCCCAGGTCGTCCGCCAGTATCAGTACAATATTCGGGCGCTGCGCGGGCGTCTGCTCCTCCTGCTCCTGCTGCTGAGCTTGATCCTGAATCTGATCCAGAGGCTCCAGCTGATCCAGAGCCTGTACCTCAACCTGCTCCTGCATATACGCCTGGGTTTGAGCCTGCGCCTGCGCCTGTGCCTGGGAACAGACCCAGAGGCCCGCGAGCAAAAGCACCGCGCCGACACCGCGCGCACTGAGCGAGCACACCGTGGTCATCCGCTATCCCCCCCGCTGGAGTCGGAACGATGCCAATAACAACAGGCTGGCACCAACCACTTCAACGCCGATCATCTCCAGCGGCAAGGCAGCGTCGTGGACCAACCAGGCCAGGATGCGCAATGACGCGGCCAATAACAGCATCAACGCGGGGGCCTGAAACCAGGCGCGACTGCCGCTGATCAGAGCGATCAGGATCATCAGGCCCAGGGACAGGAACAGGGCTCCCACATCGGCTATCTGGGTGCTGCGCCCAACACCCTCAAGCAACTGCATGCCCGATGTCAACGCCGCGGCCGACGGATCGGTCACCCAGCGCAAACCCAGCATCACGAATAGAATGGCGAGCAGGGAAACCAGCACACGTAGAATCTTTTTCACTTTGTTACTCCCTAATTGGCCGGAGCCGATTGAGTCTTCCCGATGCGAGGCGCTAGCTGAACCTGATGCCGCTGTCTGTCACCGAACCCATACCCAGGCTGAATCTATCCAGAATGTAGTTCTGATACAGCTTCCAGGGTCTCGCGGCACCCTGCCTTGGCATTGAATCCCGTGCCCGCAGCACATAACCGGACGTGAGGTTCATCATCAGATCCGGCTCGATCCCCTCTGCGGGCAGCGTTGGCACGCACATGCGGAATCCGTGTTTGTCCATGTACTTGAGCAAGCGACACATGTATTCGCCCACGAGATCGGATTTCAGGGTCCATGAGGCATTAGTGTAGCCCATCGAAAAAACAAAATTGGGGAGACCGCTGAGCATCATGCCCTTGTAGCTTACCGTTTTTGCCGGCTCCACCGGGGTTCCGTCTACCGACAACTGCATGCCGCTGAAAATTTCCGCGTTAAGGCCGGTGGCGGTAACAATGATGTCGGCGGCAAGTTGCTCACCCGACTTCAAGGCGATACCCGTCTCGGTAAACCTGTCGATATGATCCGTGACCATAGTGACGGCACCGCGCTTGATGGCCTTGAAAAGGTCGCCATCCGGAACCAGGCAAACGCGCTGGTCCCAGGGATTGTAGCTGGGGGTGAAGTGCTTCTCTACATCGTAGTCCCGCCCAAGGTATTCCCTGACGCCGTTAATGATGAACTTCTTGATCAACTCGGGCCTGCGCCTGGAAAGGCGATAGGTATACATGCCCCACAGTATGTTCTTCCAGCGGGTTACAGAATAGGCCAACCCCGCGGGCAGGTATTTACGCGCCGCATTGCCAAACGCATCCTGCTCGGGTCGTGACGCGATATAGGTCGGGGAGCGCTGCAACATAATCACGTTGGCGGCGGTTTCCGCCAGGCTTGGCACCAGGGTTACCGCGGTAGCGCCGCTGCCAATCACTATGATCTTCTTCCCGGCATAGTCCAGGTCCGCCGGCCACTTCTGGGGGTGAATGACCTGACCCCGGAATGACTCTACGCCGTCAAATTCCGGTGTATACCCTTCATCGTAGTTGTAATAGCCGCCGCCGGAAAAGAAAAAGTGGCTGCTGATTTCACTCACCTCACCGCTGGCGAGTTCCCGCACTTGCGCCTTCCATAACGCCGTCTTGCTGCACCAGTCTGCCGCAATTACCCTGTGCCCGAAGTGTATGTGTTTGTCGATACCATTTTCAGCGGCCGCCTCGGCGATATACCGGCGTATATCCCCCCCGGGCGATATCGCCTTGGGTGAAACCCATGGTTTGAAGTTAAAGCCAAATGTATACATGTCGGAGTCGGAGCGGATACCCGGGTAACGAAACAGGTCCCAGGTGCCGCCAACGGCATCCCTGGACTCGATTACCGCATAGGTTTTGCCGGGGCAATTGTCCTGCAGGTGATAGGCGGCGCCCACGCCTGAAATACCGGCGCCAACGATGAGTACATCGACGTGTCTAGTGTTCATGTTTGCAGCCTGGTCAATGTGGTATCTAGCGCCCCGGGTCTTTTTTGTTAGAAAACAGCGGCCGGGAACAGCATCTGTATGGGCAATGGAACTCTGTTGCGCATCCGCAACGCACTGCTATCATCCCCTACTGCCTGTCTGAGCACAATCGCAGCCGGGGAAATAGTCTGGCAACAGGAGCTTACCTCATGAGCGTTCCGAAAATACTTTACCTGCTGCTCGCCATCGCGGGCCTGGTGATGACCTGGTACTACAATTTGCAGTTTATAAGTGAATCCCAGGGCAGTTTCGACATCGCCGCCTTTGTTGCCGCCAGCTCCACCAACGCCGTTTCGAAATCCCTGAGCTGGGACCTGGCCATCGCCTGCATCGCCGGACTGAGCTGGATTTACTTCGAGTCCAGACGCCTCGGCCTGCGCTTTTTCTGGGTGTACATACTGCTTGCCTTCGGCATTGCCTTTGCCTTCGCGTTCCCCCTGTTTCTCTTCGTCCGCCAGGGGAAACTGGAGGCGATGGATAAGCTGCCGCCGCAATAGGCCTTCCACTGCGCCGCGGAGTCTATATAATGCGGGCTCCACGCGCCCGTAGCTCAGCTGGATAGAGTAACTGGCTTCGAACCAGTTGGTCGGGAGTTCGAATCTCTCCGGGCGCGCCAATTTCCTTTTTTTATCAGGTAGTTAGCAAAATACTCAGCTAACTGCCAGATGCATCAGCAGTACCAGTGCCGGAGTTTTGCCGGACTTGCCTTCACACACTCTATTCGCCGCCTCTATCAGTTCCTTCAATTCAGGAGCAGAGTAGTGGGATGTGGTGTCACCATTGCGATGGCCAAGCAATATTTTCCGCGCTTCCAAGTGCACACCTGCGGCCCTCCGTCGACGTCCAAACGTATGCTTGAGATCGTGCACTCTAACCGGCAAGTCCAAAGCTGAAGTGGTCCAATCTAGTGACCGTTTTTCATTAGAAATAGTCAGCTGTACCTACACGAGCAACTGTAACCCATTGAAAGTTTGGGCTATGCTCAAATGGCAAACTTGAACAATGGGCCGGGGCGCGGTGAAGGGCACACTGCCTGTTTACACTTATTAGGATAAAGAAGAAGTGTCTGAAGTCGATATATGGCTGATGGATGGAAGAGGTTTTCGGGTGGGAGGTATTTTTGTGTGTGAACAAAGGGCGGTTTGCATTTCTGACTTAGTCGAACGATTTAGCTGTTAGGGGTCTTCAGAGCGTCGTGCCAAAGCATCTTGAGATGGAAATATCGTCCAAATTAAGTGACGATGAATGGGCTATGCTTAACGCCTACTGCGAGAAAGTGGAGAGGCTTCTCGCGACAAAGTTGGTCGCATCAGATGATTGCGATATCAATGGAAAAGTCCGCTACGAAAAAGAGAAAGGTCTCTGGTTCGAAGCTAGTCTTCCGCCAGAGGAAGTGATCGCTGAATTCCTGATGGCTTTTCGATTCTTCTATCTTAAAAAGGAAAAAACCTTCTTTCTGCGTACTTTGAACATACTTCGAAAGCACATTGCTAACGCGGATGCACGCTCTCATTTTGATCGATTAAAGCAGCGTTGGGAAAATGGATTATTCAGCTCGGCAATGTCGATTCAACTCAATGGTGAGCCCATGACAACCTCGCTATTGCTCGACCTCTGGTTAAACGCACACTATTTCCACTCTGATGAAGACAAGTCCGACAAGCTCAAGGAACTCAATGAAGCATTTTCCGATGAATTTTCTAAGTATATGATGCTTGATGGAGCATTCGAAGCAGTCAAAGCTGTGTTCTCCGTATACGACACTATTAAAGATATGGTGAAGGCTCGTGCAAGCAACCCCTAACAAGTCAGGGCTACGGACCGCTTACAGCGGCCGCAGCCTGAAGCGTTATGAGGCCGCGGATCAAGAGTCATATGCTTAGGATCATCCTGGCTGTAATATGCGTTTTTCCAGCGTTGGGCTATGCCTCTAAATCATGCGACGAGGTCGTAAGTTCGATCTCGGCGAAAGTTTCAAAGGAGAAAGTCTTGTGTATGTCTGACGGTGGTTGTGTCCAAGAAATTACCGCAGCCCTCCCGAAATCCAATCTAACCATAACTAATAGCATCAGACCCTGGGTCGAGGAAGGAGATCAAGTCACGATACTCAAGTTAAAGGGTGTCTATTTTCCTCGGCCAAGCTATCGTGGTGGCAAAGCAGGCCAACAATCCTATGTGTATAAATTAGCTCGGTACTGTGGAACCTCATAACAAGTACCGGCTGTGCGCCCCTTCGGGGCCGGACGCAAAAACCGCTGCGCGGTTTCTGCGCCGCAGCGGTAAGCGTTGAGGCTGTAGAAAAACTCTATAAAATCAGTATTTTTTGATAATATAGGGCATCACGACGAGGATCTGTCGCATGCCTAATTACAAGAAGTACGATTACAATCAGACCGCCATGGTTGTGATCAATTTCGAAGAGCAATTACAGCCAAACACTTTTGAATACACGCTTCACCACCTGATCAATAACCATATCGACCTGTCAGCCTTCCATGACAAGTACAGGAACGACGATGGTGGCCGGTCAGCCTATGATCCAGCGATTCTCCTGAAGATCGTACTCTTCGCCTACTCCAAGGGCATTACCTCCAGCCGCGAAATACAATGGCAGTGCGAACACAATATTATTTTCAAGGCCCTGTCCTGCGACACGGTTCCTCATTTCACCGGCATTGCCAGCTTTATCAGCCGCTATCCTGATGCCATCGAATCTGTATTTGAGCAAGTGCTGCTGGTCTGTGATCAGCAGGGGCTGATTGGCGGCGAGCTTTTTGCAATTGATGGCTGCAAAATGCCGGACAACGCGGCCAAGGAGCATTCCGGCACGCTGGATGAGTTGCGCGGCAAGGCCCGGAAAATCCGTAAACAGATACGGTATTGCCTGAACGAGCACAAAAGGCTCGATGGCCGGAGGCCCAGGGAGCGGGAATGAAAACGGCGATTGGAGCAATCAGCTGCCACCCTGGAAAAACACTTCAGGCGGATTGACGACTTCCTAAAGACGGCCAGCCCAAAGATGGGCCAGGGGAAACAACGCAAGGAGGTGAAGAGTAATATCACTGACAATCAGTCGGCCAAGATGACGACCAGCAAAGGCACTATTCAGGGATATAACGGGATCGCAGCGGTGGACCAGAAACACCAGGTTATCGTGGAAGCCCAGGCCTTTGGGGCGAGCCAGGAGCACCACACGCTGGAACCGATGCTTGAGGGTATCAAGGGGCGTTACCGACGCATCGGGGCGTGCGAGGATATTTACGCCACCGGGGCGATTGTCACCGCCGATATCGGTTTCTCCAATGAGGAAAACAACCGCTTTCTCAGGACCATGGGTATCAATGCCTACATACCCGATCACCAGTTTCGCTCGCGCGACCCCCGGTTCAGGCACCAGAAAGAGAAGCACGGCAAGCGTCACCAGGCACACGCCAAAGGCATCAAGAAAGTGATCCCTGCGGGGGAGTTTACCTTCGACCTGAAGTCAAAAAGCTGTGAGTGCCCGGCCGGCAACGCGATGTGGTTGGTGGGCGACCACAAGGTATACGAAGGGCGCCGCAAACTTACCTTTGAAGGCAAGCTGACGGATTGTAGACACTGCCCGAAGAAAGCGCAGTGTATGCGAAACCCGGAGAGCGCGGACAGCCGCGCCGGGCATGGCCGGCAGGTGTCAATTACCTACGCAACAGGGCGCACCGCCACGGACTGGATGAAACGACGTGTTGACAGCCGTGAGGGCAAGGCCATTTATGGCCAGCGAATGGCGGTGGTGGAGCCGGTCTTCGGAAATATTGGAACGAATAGGCGGCTTAATCGCTTCTCGTTGCGCGGCAAGGAAAAAGTACAGGGGCAATGGCGGTTGTTCTGCCTGGTTCACAATATCGAGAAGGTGATGCGTTACGGTGCACTGACATAGTTACAGAGATATCCACAGCGCGCTGGTGAAGCGGCGCACAATGGGTGATTATGTTAAAGGGTTTGGTGGAATTATGAGCAGTGGAAGTAGCGGTGCGGGGGGAAGGTATGGGTGATCTGAAAAGAGTTTTTCTACAGGTTCGTTATGAGGCCGCGGATCAAGAGTCATATGCTTAGGATCATCCTGGCTGTAATATGCGTTTTTCCAGCGTTGGGCTATGCCTCTAAATCATGCGACGAGGTCGTAAGTTCGATCTCGGCGAAAGTTTCAAAGGAGAAAGTCTTGTGTATGTCTGACGGTGGTTGTGTCCAAGAAATTACCGCAGCCCTCCCGAAATCCAATCTAACCATAACTAATAGCATCAGACCCTGGGTCGAGGAAGGAGATCAAGTCACGATACTCAAGTTAAAGGGTGTCTATTTTCCTCGGCCAAGCTATCGTGGTGGCAAAGCAGGCCAACAATCCTATGTGTATAAATTAGCTCGGTACTGTGGAACCTCATAACAAGTACCGGCTGTGCGCCCCTTCGGGGCCGGACGCAAAAACCGCTGCGCGGTTTCTGCGCCGCAGCGGTAAGCGTTAAGTGTCCGTGTCTTACTCGTGCCCCAAGTGTGGATCTGATATTTCGATGAGAGTTTTGTATGCAAAGGAAGTCAGCTGCCCAGCTTGTCGAGCTTCGCTGTCCGCGATCCCTGTTGGTGGTTTAGCGGGCATTCCTGCCGGAGGGCTGATTTATATGGGCATTGAGGGAAACCAACTAGCGCTTGCCGTAGGCTTATGTGGCTTTGCGGTTACTTTCGCACTAATAGCTATGTTTCCAGGGATCAAGGTTATCGGTCAGGGTGAGAACACCTAACAAGTCAAGGCAGCAAGGGCCCTTCGGGCCGGGACCAGCTTACGCTGGCCCCTGCTTGAAGCGTTCAGTGTACTTTTCATGGTGAAGTTAGTTGCTTCAATATTTCTGATTCTTTTTGTCTTGGGAGCCATAAACGGCTTCCAGGAGGGACATTTCTATTCGACGATCATAGGGGCACTCGCTACTCCTTTGGCGATATCAGTGCCTGGCCTATATTTGTTTTGGTCTTATCGGCGGAGACGAATTCTACTTGCGGCGGCAGTTTTCTGGTTTTCCGCCCTAGTTACGTTATTCGTCTTCACATTTTACATCGTTTCTGGCCCTTCCAATCCAGGAACTGCGGGCCATATGCATATTGGTCTAATGCCGATGCTTATTTTTGTCGCGTCTACGCTACTATCTTTATTGTCTTTTCTGGGAGACTGGGCGTGGCGTACACTGAACAAGTCAAGCAAGAGGGACGCGGTAACCCGCGCCTCTTCTTGAGGCGTTATGGCTCGTAAAATTTAGAGTAAAGTAGTATGGATTGGATTACAGAAAATATAGCTATCGGCAACTATGTTGATGCCCGAGAAGTCAAAAAAGGCGAAGTTGATGCGATCCTTTGCTTAATTGACGACTGTTGCTCTGAAGATAATGATGACTTTGATATTGTGGTTATTCCTTTAGTTGACGCAGCTGGAAATGATAAAAGAAATTTCAAAGATGCAACTGACTATATCGATGATGTGGTAAGTAGTAATGAAAAAATATTGGTACATTGCCATGCTGGTAGGTCTAGGTCAGTTTGTATTGTTGCACGCTACTTCATGATCAAAGAAAGGTTAACGAGTCACCAGGCTCTCGCTAAAGTTGAGGCGAAGAGGGAGATATATCTTTCACCTGGAATTGAAGAAATATTGAAGCTATAGCCATAGCAAATTGGTCAACCTGACCCCTGGCGGGGCAGGTCACCAAGGCGTTAGCTCACCACAAGGAATAAGTGATGATAGGAAAATACGCTGCAAAATTATTCGGGAATGCGCTTGAAGGTGAGTCTCGAAAATTATCTGACATATCTCGATCCATCTTCCGGCAACCAATTAAAATGATAGCAGCATTTTTCACTGCCCCAATTCTGCTGTACAAGATCATTCAAAGAGCTAAAAACCCTCGACGAAGAGCGATGGCTAAAGTGGGTCTTGTTGTTGGAGCCATTGGTGCATACTTTGCAGGGACTTTCCTTGGCACATCCGCTGCTGCGCTCCTGATCATGGCAAAGGTTGGCTTTATCATGGGGCTTGCCTTTTTTGTTGGCACCGCTCTATCGGTATTCCTAACTGTGGTTTTCCAACTTATTGTCTTCAATCTAATAACGTTTACATTTCTTCATATGAGCTCAGACGAAGTTCTGGACCACTTGCATGACATCTCGAGCTAACAAGTCAAGCCACGCGGACGTCAAAACCGCTGCGCGGTTTCGCCGCCGGTGCTTGAGGCGTTAAATGTCCAAAGAGCTATGGCTGAAACTATAAGATTCAGAGTTACGTTCGACCTTCTCTATCCAGAAGAGTCGGCAACTTACGTTGTGTGTTCGCTGAACGGCGAAGGAAAGGCGATTGTACTTGCCACCAAAAAGCACGCGTCGTCGGGCCGGGGACACATACTTTCAGTATCGGTAGAGCACTTACCCGGCAACAAGCCTGAAGGTAGCGATCTTGTTGACAGGATGGAGTGGTGATCGTGTGCGCAACATTTAACAAGTGCAGGCAGTTCGCTCCCTTCGGTCGCCGGACGCGCGTACCGCGCGCCCGCTGCTGCAGGCGTTAGGGGCTCCTACCGCCTCAAAATCTACCTCTTGCCATAAATGCCTTGGTGGTATATTTTTTATACCATTATGAAGTTTCAGTATGACCAAAGAAAAAGTGCCTCCAATCTCAAAAAGCATGGGATTGATTTTGAGCAGGCTCAATCTCTTTGGGATGACCCGAACTTGGTGGAATTGGCAGCGAGGTCTGACGATGAGGCAAGGTCAATCGTGATTGCTCGCTTCAATCGCCAATACTGGTCAGCCGTATTTACATATCGAGATGACGAGATTCGACTAATTTCGGTCAGGCGATCTCGCAAAGCTGAGGTAGAGCTTTATGAAAGCTAAAGATTTCGACAAAAAATTCGACCAAGGTAAGGAAGACATAATTGATGACCTGGATATTTCCAGTCTCAAACGGCCGAATCAAACACCGCGACGAGTTAACGTGGATTTTCCCGAATGGATGATCTCCTCTCTGGATAAAGAGGCGGCAAGACTGGGAGTTACTCGGCAATCCATTATCAAAGTCTGGCTGGCTGAACGACTTGAACACGCCTCTAACAAGTAAAGGCTGCGGACGGTTGAACCGCCGCAGCTTTAGGCGTTAGTGAGCATGCGCGATCTCGGAGTCATTACTGGATCGACATTTGCAGCAGCATTTTCCGCGGCACTGATGGCATCAATGCTTTCGTTGTCTTTCGCAATCGCACCGTTCGCATTTGTGGTCGCTTTAGCTTGCGCCATTGCAGTCGGAGTGCCAATTTACATCTACGCTAGGTTAACCACGTTCCCGAATTGGGGGTATTGGCCCCCAGCAATAATTGGGGCTTTATTTGGTGTATTGAGTGTTCTGATGGTTGAGGGTGTAAACTTTCTGTATATCTTTATGGCTGGCCTCACTGGCGTGGCCGGTGCAACTGCATTTTGGCGAGTGGCAAAACATGGAAATGCTCACTAACAAGGCAAAGCAGTTCGCGGCTAGCGCCGCCGGACTCGCTGACGCTCGCCGCTGTTTGCGGCGTTATGCGTCGTGGTGAGTTGGTTCACCGTCAGGAAGTCGTGCCTAATCCTGCTGGCAGCTCTCGGGGCAGCAATTGTTGCGGATATTGTAATAGTCTCAATCGTTGAGTATGGTCAAAAACCATCGAGCTTCACTGGATGCTATGCATATGACGCGATGCTCCCAGGATTCGACTGCCAAGGGTTTCCCGGGGAAGCCTTGATTTCATTATGGCTCAATTGGCCATTGTTTCTTATATGGGGTCCACTTTTCGCATTTGAGAGCCTTCGCGCGTTCCTCTTAGTCTTGCTATCCTGGGCGCCAGTAATTCTATTCGTTGTGGCAAACATTAAAGGTCGCGTTCGTGCAAACGCATAACAAGTACCGGCAGTACGGCCCTGCGGGCCCGGACGGCAAAACCGCTGCGCGGTTTCTGCGCCGCAGCGGTAAGCGTTGAGACTGTAGAAAAACTCTATAAAATTAGTATTTTTTGATAATATAGGGCATCACGACGAGGATCTGTCGCATGCCTAATTACAAGAAGTACGATTACAATCAGACCGCCATGGTTGTGATCAATTTCGAAGAGCAATTACAGCCAAACACTTTTGAATACACGCTTCACCACCTGATCAATAACCATATCGACCTGTCAGCCTTCCATGACAAGTACAGGAACGACGATGGTGGCCGGTCAGCCTATGATCCAGCGATTCTCCTGAAGATTGTACTCTTCGCCTACTCCAAGGGCATTACCTCCAGCCGCGAAATACAATGGCAGTGCGAACACAATATTATTTTCAAGGCCCTGTCCTGCGACACGGTTCCTCATTTCACCGGCATTGCCAGCTTTATCAGCCGCTATCCAGATGCCATCGAATCTGTATTTGAGCGAGTGCTGCTGGTCTGTGATCAGCAGGGGCTGATTGGCGGCGAGCTTTTTGCAATTGATGGCTGCAAAATGCCGGACAACGCGGCCAAGGAGCATTCCGGCACGCTGGATGAGTTGCGCGGCAAGGCCCGGAAAATCCGTAAACAGATACGGTATTGCCTGAACGAGCACAAAAGGCTCGATGGCCGGAGGCCCAGGGAGCGGGAATGAAAACGGCGATTGGAGCAATCAGCTGCCACCCTGGAAAAACACTTCAGGCGGATTGACGACTTCCTAAAGACGGCCAGCCCAAAGATGGGCCAGGGGAAACAACGCAAGGAGGTGAAGAGTAATATCACTGACAATCAGTCGGCCAAGATGACGACCAGCAAAGGCACTATTCAGGGATATAACGGGATCGCAGCGGTGGACCAGAAACACCAGGTTATCGTGGAAGCCCAGGCCTTTGGGGCGAGCCAGGAGCACCACACGCTGGAACCGATGCTTGAGGGTATCAAGGGGCGTTACCGACGCATCGGGGCGTGCGAGGATATTTACGCCACCGGGGCGATTGTCACCGCCGATATCGGTTTCTCCAATGAGGAAAACAACCGCTTTCTCAGGACCATGGGTATCAATGCCTACATACCCGATCACCAGTTTCGCTCGCGCGACCCCCGGTTCAGGCACCAGAAAGAGAAGCACGGCAAGCGTCACCAGGCACACGCCAAAGGCATCAAGAAAGTGATCCCTGCGGGGGAGTTTACCTTCGACCTGAAGTCAAAAAGCTGTGAGTGCCCGGCCGGCAACGCGATGTGGTTGGTGGGCGACCACAAGGTATACGAAGGGCGCCGCAAACTTACCTTTGAAGGCAAGCTGACGGATTGTAGACACTGCCCGAAGAAAGCGCAGTGTATGCGAAACCCGGAGAGCGCGGACAGCCGCGCCGGGCATGGCCGGCAGGTGTCAATTACCTACGCAACAGGGCGCACCGCCACGGACTGGATGAAACGACGTGTTGACAGCCGTGAGGGCAAGGCCATTTATGGCCAGCGAATGGCGGTGGTGGAGCCGGTCTTCGGAAATATTGGAACGAATAGGCGGCTTAATCGCTTCTCGTTGCGCGGCAAGGAAAAAGTACAGGGGCAATGGCGGTTGTTCTGCCTGGTTCACAATATCGAGAAGGTGATGCGTTACGGTGCACTGACATAGTTACAGAGATATCCACAGCGCGCTGGTGAAGCGGCGCACAATGGGTGATTATGTTAAAGGGTTTGGTGGAATTATGAGCAGTGGAAGTAGCGGTGCGGGGGGAAGGTATGGGTGATCTGAAAAGAGTTTTTCTACAGGTTCGTTAAGCGGCCCTATTAGCTATCGAGCTGGTTGCTTGTTTGTATCTAAACGGATACACTTATCGAATGTATCAAGTTCAGCAAACGGATATCTTCGCTAAGTGGCTTTCGAAGCTAAAAGATCGAAAGGCTATGGCAAAGTTATTGGTCCGAGTCGAATCTCTAAGGCAAGGAAATACTGGGGATTCGAAAACATTGGGCACTGGTTTGCACGAAATCAGGATACATTATGGGCCAGGCTATCGAATCTATTACACCCGTAAATCTGGCTTAGTGATTCTTCTCGTTTGCGGAGGAGATAAGTCGAGCCAAAGCAAGGATATAGCAAACGCTCGGAGAATTATGGCGGAACTGAGAGCGGATTAATTGCAATGATTAAAGTTACAGAATTTGACCCAAGTGCTTACCTCGATAGTGAAGAATCTATTGCAGAGTATCTCTCTGCGGCACTTGAAGAAGACGACGCAGGTTTGTTCATCGCGGCGATCGGTCATGTTGCCAAAGCCAGAGGTATGTCTGCTATAGCGCAAGAGTCTGGCTTAGGTCGGGAAAGCCTTTATAAGGCATTTGCACCGGGCGCGAAACCGAGATACGAGACAGTGCAGAAAGTTCTGCATTCTCTTGGCGTAAAGATCAGTGTGTCGGCCGCTTAACAAGCAGGCAGTGCGCTCGAGACTGGGCGTGGCGTACACTGAACAAGTCAAGCAAGAGGGACGCGGTAACTCGCGCCTCTTCTTGAGGCGTTATACGTCTGGACATCGAGCATGAGCCCGACCGTTTTTCGTGATCGAGGTTACCGCTTCTATTTCTTTTCTCGAGAAGAATCCCGTAAGCATGTGCATGTTCACGGATAAGATGGCGAGGCCAAATTCTGGTTAGAACCGGATATCGACTTGGCAAAAAACTATGGGCTATCCGATCAACAATTGGCTAGAATCAGAGAACTCATTGAGGAGCACTACGATGAACTCACCGGTGCATGGGATTCCTTCTTCGGGGGCTGAGATTACCAATATCTCCAGTCACGGACTCTGGTTGCTATCGAATGACCACGAGTACTTTTTGTCATACGAAGATTTTCCGTGGTTCAAGGACGCTCCGGTCGGAAAAATACTTAATATTCAAGAGCCAAGCCCGGGTCACTTCTATTGGCCTGATCTCGATGTCGACCTCGGTGTTGATACCATCGAGCATCCGGAACGCTATCCACTTCAAGCTAAATGACGCATAACAAGTACAAGCTGTGGGACGGCCGTACCGGCCGCCCCAGTTGTAGGCGTTAATGCGACGAATCAGCTCCAGTTAGTCGAACAGTTGAGGAAGAAACGCGCCAGCGCTTTTGACAGGTCTGCAGGTCCTGTCAACACAATCACTGAGGGTGTCTCTGCCGGGAGTTACCAGGCGCGAGTTCCGATGTATTTTGGACGACAGGCGAGGAGGACGAGACATGACGACAGAGGCGAAGGTCGATTTCGAGCTCGTTCTCGGGGAGGGAGGTCTCGCGGAGGCGATGGAGAAGATCGAGCGCATGGGCGGAGAGATCCGGTCGCCCGCGACGCCTTACGAACCCGATCCTGACGAGCTCGATGACCTCGGCGATTCGCAGTTCGACCCCCTGATGGTGATTGCGGCCAGTCTGGCTCTTGGATATCTCATCAAGACGATCTCGGAAGTCTGGCTCGACGAGACCAAGGGAGGTGGGCAGCTGGTCGATGCTCGCAGCTCGCCCGTCAAGCTGAAGCGCTTGTCGTACGTCGATCGTGGGAAGCTCGTGATCGTCACCGACAAAGGGGTGGAGACCTACGGTCCCGAGCAGCGCGACGAGGGGGAAGAGGTACTCGCCCAGTTGTTATCGCGTGCCCAGCCAGCTTGATCCCCTGTCCCTGGTCATCGCTGCGGACCTGGATTCCTTCCCGGCGAGCACCATGGTGCTGCATCACCCCGCCGGCTTCCGACCTCAGGACTCTCGCATCCTCTTCCACGAGACCGTGCACTTCTGGCAACACCTGGGTCAGGGGTATCTCCTGCTTCGTGTCGACGAGGACTGGCAACGCCTGCGCGAGTTTGGTGAAGCCCGGAAAACCCCGGCGCCCGGCCCCATGAAGCAACACTTCGCCGCACCGCCCGCCGACCTCGGGTTCTCGGCGAGCGATCTGCACGAGGCACTGGCACGGTTCTGGGACGTGCACGTCCTCGGACCCGATACGCTGCTCGACCTGGAAATCCGGAGTGGACGCCGGGCGATCGCAGCGGAGCTGGTCGCAGACTTCCGGAAGGCCCAGGACGCCGGGTGGATCCGACACGCCGTCCATGGCGGATACTCAGACCTGGCCTACGACCTTGCCATGGAGGCGGCTGCGGGGAACTACGGACTTCCCTATCTACTGCTCCGGCGTCAGGTCTCACCAGTATTCGCGGGCGTTGTATTTCCGCTCGCTGGTCACATGGCTTTCAAGAGCCGAGATCCTGTTCGCCGCTTCCGGCGGATCGTCGACACGCTGGCGGGTGGTGCGTTCCCCGACGTGCAGCCCGGGCGCGCGGTCAACGAGCTGTGGGAGGAGCACTATTTGCTCGTCTGCTCCGTGGCGCGGGAGATCGCGGAATCCGAAGGCGAGCCGCACATCGAGAACATCGACGCGCTCGACGCGGACCTCCTGGCTGGGCATCCCGTGTACGGATGGGCCCGCAAAAGCCTCCAGCGCATGGCAGCGGCGCTCGCCTGGTGCGATTTCGAGCCGGCCTTCCTCACCGAGATGAAGAAGCAGCTCCCGGATCTCCCACGCGCCGCCGAGGGGTTTCTCAAGCTCGACTTCATCATGGCTTGCCCGGGGAGTCCCCAGCGGGCCGTCGGGGCGATTCAGCAGAGTCCGTTTCAATGGTTGATCTTTTCGAAATTATCCTGTTTCCTCTAATTTTTTGGTGAACCTTATGATCGAATCCGCGCCCCCGATAAAACGAGCACTCATTCTGTCCGGTGGCGGTGGTCGCGGCGCTTATCAGGTCGGTGTCTGGCGCCGGCTTCAGGAGATCGGCTGGCAGCCGGACATGGTCTGCGGCACGTCTATCGGCTCCATCAATGGCGCCCTCATCGGCTCGGGCTGGGATGCCGGGCAACTGGAAGCGTTTTGGACATCACTGGACCGAAAGCGCGCTTTTCGCGTCTCACTGTGGCGGCGGATCAAGTACCGGATCAATCGACTGCTGGGGCGACACCCCGACTTTCCCGCGTTATTGGATAACGAGCCCCTGCGGCAGACCCTCTCGGAAGCGATTGACGTGGGGCGCCTGCGGGACGACCAACCGACAGTGACGGTGGCGGCAACCAACGTCTGCCGGGCGCGACTCGAGTATTTTTCCGGCGAGCAGCTCAGTGTTGACCACCTCGTGGCCTCATGTTCCATTCCGGTGGTTTTTCCCTGGTGTGAGATCGACGGGGAACTCTACTGGGATGGCGGCGTCATGGCCAATACACCAATTTTCCCTGCACTGGACGCCGGGGCCACGGAGATTCTGGTGGTGTTGCTGGCACCCTTGGCGGGCGATCCGGTGGCGCCGCCAAAAACAACCGGCGCGGCGTTTTCCTGGGCGTTCGACATGATTACTATCGGCTCCGCCGGGTCACTGCTGCAGGAGCTTGCGTCCCACCTCGGCCGGGACATTCGTGCCGGGCGCGAGTCGCTGGCCAGCCAGCATTTTATGGATCTTGGCGATATCCGTATCGGGGTTGTGGCGCCAAAAACTGCATGGGGTATGGACTCGATCCTGGATCTCGACCCGCAACGTATCAGTGCGCGGATTGCAGCGGGCTACGACGATGCTACAGAGCAGTTGACCGGCTTTTTGCAACAATCCATGGCTTAACCGGAACACGCCCCCTGGTTGGCATGACGAAATCCCATACCGCAGGTTTCAATCATCCGGCAGCCATACTAAGATCGACACACCGGCGCAGACAGGTCGCGACAGGCAAACCATACCGTTAAGCCATGCATTTGGAGATTGCAGTTAATGCATGACGAGGGGCAGTAGTGCATACACAGGACTATGACACCTTGATGCATGCGCTGGAGTGGTGTCGCCAGGGCCTGGCGCCCTGGCTGTGTACCATCGTGAAAGTGACCGGCTCTTCCCCCAGGCCAGTCGGCTCCATGCTCGCCTGCCTCACAGATGGCCGGCAGGCGGGCTCGATTTCGGGTGGCTGCGTGGAAGAGGACCTGCTGGACCGCCTGCACACCAATGCCATTGAAGCCCACCCTCCCCAACTCATTACCTACGGCGTAACGCCCGAGGAAAATGTCCGCCTCGGCCTGCCCTGCGGCGGCAGCCTGCAGGTCCTGGTACAGCGACTCGGTGAACTCGACCAGTCATGGCTTGCAGAAATTCTGGCGGCCCTGGACGCGCGACGCTGTATTGAGCGCCACCTGTCACTGGAGTCCGGCAACACGCAGCTGATATCCGTGGAACATTTTACCGAGCTTGCAATTGACCCCAGCCGTTTGCGGCAGTGCCTGGGCCCGCGCATGCGTATGCTGCTGGTCGGCGCTGGCCAGCTTGCCCAGCGCGTGGCGGAACTGGCCTTGTCGATGGACTACGAAGTTCTGGTGACAGATACGCGACAGGGATTCCTGGATCAGTGGGAGGGGCCGCAGCTGCCGCTGCTGCAGGGCATGCCGGACGATATAGTGCGGACCTACGCCCGCGACCGATTCTGCATCGTCATAACACTTACCCATGACCCCCGAATTGACGATATGGCCCTGATGGAGGCACTGACAACCGATGCCTGGTATGTGGGGGCACTGGGGTCCATGCGAACCACAGCAGCGCGCCTGGACCGGCTGCGGCAACTGGATTTGTCCGAGGCGCAGATCGCCAGGCTGCACGCTCCCGTGGGACTGGATATCGGCAGCAAGACGCCGATCGAAATCGCGGTGGCCATCATGGCCGAGCTGACCGCGCTGCGCCGCAAACCGGTATGACCGTCGGGGTGCTGTTGCTGGCCGCGGGGCGCGGTCGCCGCTTCGGGCGCGACAAGCGCCTGGCGCAGCTCAAACCCGGGCTGACATTACTGGACGCCACCCTGGGCAGGCTGGGCGCGACCGGACTTCCAATCCTGGTTTGCCTTGCCGCCGACGACCGGCCGCTGCAGGATGCAATGACCTCCCGGGGTCTGCATTCAGCGCTGTGCGAACACTCCGGCACCGGCATGGGTAGCACCCTGGCGGACGGCATGGACCGGGCGCCGGATTGGGACGGGGTACTCGTTGCACTGGCCGACATGCCATGGATCGAGCCCTGCACCTACCTGGCGGTGGCAGATGCACTGACCCGGAACGTGATATGTGTGCCAACCCGGGAAGGTCGCCGTGGTCACCCGGTGGGTTTTGGCCGCTCGTTTTTCAGCTCACTGCGTAGCCTGCACGGCGACCAGGGTGGCCGCCTGGTAATCGATGCCAACAGAGACTGTGTGCGCGAGCTGCCTCTGGCGGACCGCGGGATTCATCGCGATGTAGATACGCCGAACGATCTGGCAGCGGGTCGAACCTGGTCGCCGTGACAATGGCTGCCCCGGATTTGCGAAGCGGCTTCAAGGCCCTGTCGGTTACCTTGTCTGCCACTGCGCCTGCCACTGCCTGGCCGACACCCCGGTCAGTTTCCTGAAGCAGCGACTGAAAACCGACACATCCGCATAGCCAAGATTCAGCGCCAGGTCGGTGATGCTCATCGACTTGAAACGCAGGTGTTCCCTGGCGATCGTCAAGCGGGTTTCCTGCAGAAGCGTCACATAGCTTACTCCCTCCAGGCGCAAGCGCTTTTGCAGGACCCGCGGGTGCAGGTCGAGGATGTCGGCAACCCGTTGCAGGCTGCACTCACCGCTGGGCAACGCCTGCCCGATGATGTCCCGCACCTGGTCCTGCAGGTTGTCCGGGTAGCGCTGCTCGAGCAGCTGTATGTAATCCTCAAAATGCCTGCGCAGCGCCGCTTCATCATGATGCGGCTTTCGCTCAAGCCAGTGTGCGGGTAGCCGGATGCAATTGCTGTTGGCATCAAACACGATCCCCGCAACGCTGTTCCCGTACCGCAGGCCGATATCCGTAGCCGGAGCCGGCTGGCGCAGGAGCACCGGGATCGTGTGATTCGGGACGGCCAGTAGCTCGCCGGCAAAATTGGCCAGTTGACCGACGCTCATCTGGATCAGCTGGTTCAGGCCGCGCGGACTGGTGATCTCGAACTTCAATTCCAGGTCGATATCATCGCCGCGCTGAAGCTGCGCGACATGTACCCCCCTGGCGTGCAGATACAGGTGCTTGTTGATGCTTGCAAAGGCGTCCCTGACGCTGGGTTGTTGCGAAATCGTCACACCGACATCGCCCAGCACGGTGGAGGTCTGGGTTCCGGCAAGGCGCAAGCCGAACAGGGGCTCACTGCAGGCCGCGGCGGTCAACTCCAGCAACTCCGCCAGCTTGCTGTAAGCGAGGTAGGTGTTGGGATTGCGCAACAGGGATTCACTGAGCCCGGCCGCTGCCAGCAGGCGCATGGGGTTCTCTCCCAGGGCCACCACCAGGCTGGTATACCCCTCTATCGCCCCGCTGCGGACCAGAAACATGTGAGCTGACCTTCCCGAACTGAATGGCGTTCGCAAAATATCAATTACTGTTCGTAAAATGTCAAGATATTGCACCGCGCCAGCGCTATCTTACAGTTTCGGCGCGACGCGATTTTTCGCGTTTGCCAGCTTGAGCCTACGCCCGTTACGTGAACCCTGCCGGGCTTGGCGACAATCCAGAATAAAGAGGAACACAAGATGAGTGACAAGAATCAGGAACTGTCTGAAATATTCAAAGGTCTCGGCAACCCGCGGGGCGGTGTTGTTTCCATGGAACACGCCCGCGAGGCGATCCTGATCGAGCGCAACGACGTGCCGGAAGTGGCCCTGCCCGACGGCTCGACACTGCAGGTGTTGCAGGTGGACCTCAACAACAACATGTGGATAGTACGCAACCGTTTCAAGCCCGGCTTTTGCATTGATACCCATTACCACACCGGCGCGGTGTACGCCTTTACCGAGGCGGGTGAATGGTATTACAAGGAGTACCCCAAGCTGATCAACAAGGCGGGCTCCTACCTGTACGAACCCGCGCACTCGGTTCATACCCTGACCGTGTCCGCGGATGCCAAAGAAGACGCGGTGGTGAATTTCGTTATCTTCGGCAGCAACGTCAACGTGGACGACAAGGGCAATGTTGTCAGCATCCTCGACGCCCAGACGGTATACGCGGTCTACACGGCCCTGTGTGAGGCCGAGGGCAAAAACTGTGATGCCACCATCGTAATGGGCTGAACGGCGACTGAAACTCTGACTAACCGAATTCAACAGGGAGAACACTATGCGCCTGGAAAACAAGGTAGCAATCATCACCGGCGCCTGCGGCGGCATCGGCCTGGCAATCGTGGCAAAGTTCGTGGCGGAGGGCGCGAAGGTACTGGCGGCGGACCTGGACCAGGCCGCGACTGAAAAGCTTGCTGAGCAGTACGACGGCCAGGTAAAGGGCTTCGCCGTCGATGTCACGGACTACGCCCAGGTCGAGGCAATGGTGGAAATGGCGGTAACGCACTTTGGCACCGTGGATGTGGTCATTAACAACGCGGGAGTTGCCATCGCAAAAATGCTGCTGGATCACGACCCCGCGCAGGATTTCGACATGATCACCGGGGTCAACCAGAAGGGTGTGTATCACGGCATCCTGGCCGCCGGCCGGAAATTCAGGGCCCTGGGCAAACCCGGAGTGATACTCAACACGTCCTCCATTTACGGCCAGATGGCGGCCGAGATGACCTTCACCTACAACGTCAGCAAGGCGGCGGTGGATATGATGACCAAGTGCGCGGCACTGGAACTGGCCCCCCATAACATCCGCGTCGCCGCCGTGGCGCCGGGCAGAGTTGATACACCGATGTTGCGCCAGTACGAGGCCATGGGCTTATGGGAGCACATTCGCCGCGAACAAATGCGCAATGAATTTACCCAGCCCGGCGAGATAGCGGATGTATTCGCCTTTCTGGCATCGGCGGAATCCAACTGTATCAACGGCACCACCGTGTTCGCTGACGACGGCTTCCTGAACTTCAAATACCCCTTGCTGCCGCCCGCATAACCGGTAACTGCCGCGAGCCTGATGGCAGCTGCATTTGCGCATCAGCTGACCCGGGAGCCCAGGGAGGCCCTCTTGGCCTGGGTGGCTGATCGGGAGGTTGTCGACCCGCATTTGCCAACGCCGGGCACGCCTGGCGGCGTTGGCAGCGGGCTGTATTTGCGAATGTATGCTTCATTACTCACCCAAAACCGCGCCATTTTTTTATCCCCACCCCCTCCCCACCCATAGTGTTTACAGGCCGTTTGGCTACAATAGCGCCCAGTATTTACGCTGCCAGGAGGCAGAGCAGGCAATGAGCGAGTTCCTCAAATCCCAGAAATTGCACGGCGTGTGTTACGACATCCGCGGCCCCGTTCTCGACCATGCCAACCGCCTGGAAGATGAAGGCCACAAGATCATCAAGCTGAATATCGGCAACCCGGGCGCCTTCGGCTTCGACGCGCCGGATGAGATCATGCGCGATGTCATTCACAACATCCGCGAAGGCCAGGGCTACTGCCACTCCAAGGGCCTGTTCGCGGCGCGCAAGGCCATCATGCAGCGTTACCAGATTGACGGTGTGCTGGATGTCGATGTGGAAGACATCATCCTGGGCAACGGCGCCAGCGAACTGATCGTGATGGCAATGCAGGCCCTGCTCAATACCGGCGATGAGATGCTGATCCCCTCCCCCGACTACCCTTTGTGGACTGCCGCGGTATCGCTCAGCGGCGGCAAGCCTGTGCATTACCATTGCGATGAAAGCGACGACTGGCAGCCTGATCTCGGTGATATAGAAAGCAAAATAAATTCGCGTACCCGCGGCATCGTGGTTATTAACCCCAACAACCCCACCGGCGCGGTTTACAGCGAGGATACGCTGCAGAAAATAGTCGAGCTTGCACGGCGCCACAACCTGATCATCTTTGCCGACGAAATCTACGACCGGATTCTTTACGACGAGGTCCAGCATACGCCGCTGGCGAGGCTGGCCACGGATGTTCTGTGCGTCACCTTCAACGGCCTCTCCAAGACCTACCGCATGGCCGGCTTTCGCTCGGGCTGGATGATGCTGAGCGGCGCCAAGCAACGCGCCGCAAGTTACATAGAGGGGCTGGAGATGCTCGCCTCCATGCGCCTGTGCGCCAACGTGCCAGCCATGCTCGCGGTACAGACCGCGCTTGGCGGCTACCAGAGCATTAACGATTTGATTCTGCCGGGGGGACGCCTGAAAGAGCAGCGCGACCTGGCATACGACCTGATCACCGCCATCCCCGGCGTAAGCTGCGTCAAACCAAAATCGGCGATGTACCTGTTTCCCCGGCTGGACCCGGATATCTACCCGATAGCGGACGACCAGCAAATGGTGCTGCAGTTGCTCAAGGAGGAACACATGCTGCTGGTTCAGGGCACCGCCTTCAACTGGGTGGACAAGCAGCATTTCAGGATTGTATTTCTCCCGGACCGGGATCAGCTGATCGAGGCCATCGGCCGCTTCAGCCGCTTCCTGCAGCGCCTTCGGGGCTGATTGTCCAGCGACTGCTGGCGTACCTGGAGCCGCGGTGAGCACTTCTTTTCCACAGCCGAAGCTGGGCAAACCACCTGTGCCCTGTGCGGACTTTGGGCGACCGTCACTGCGCCTACGGCGATGGCATTCCTTATGACGGTGTGACTATGGGAAACTTCGCCGGCGGTTTCTCCAGCATCCGGAAGAAACTGACCAGGTCCAGTTTGCTGCCCGTCATCGTCAAACCGCTATCGCCCAGCAGGTCTGTAATACCGGCCTGTCCTATCAACACTTTGAGAAACAGTTCCTTGGGAAGCGCCAGGCCGGCATTGGCGTCCGCGGCCGGCGGCGCCCGTCGAAAATGCAGTACGGAATTTTCAATCCAGAGCACGTAGTTGGTACCCGGTGCGCCGAGAGCGCCACCGGCCTCGTCCACTACGTCGGTGAACGTCAGGTTGAGCTTGAGGTCTTTGCCCGCGGCCCGGTCCGCATCGAGTGCCGCGGCCCAGGCTTCGAGAAAGCTCTCCACCGGAGCCCACTCCAGCATCTGTATGGCCGCCGCCGGATTCGGCCCCTCGCCGGTAATACCGCTGCGCAACTCCTGGGCGCCGGTGAGGTAGAAATTGCGCCAGATCGCCGATTCCGCCATGTAGCCCATCTGGTCGTGCGCACTGGCCAGCAGTGTGCGCGCTTCCCGGTTTTCCGGTTCAGCGAACACCACATGGTTGAGCAACTCGGCTACCCAGCGGTACTCCCCGCGCTCAAACGCGGACCGGGCCGAGGCGACGACGTTGGCACTGCCGCCCATGAGGTCGACGTAGCGCCTGGCCGCGTCCACCCGCGGCAAGCGGTCCAGGTTCGCCGGGTTGCCGTCAAACCAGCCCATGTAGAACTGGTACACGGCGCGCGCATCATGCTTGAGGGTGCCGTAATAGCCATGCACTGAAAAGCCGTCCTGCAGTGACTCGGGAAAGCGGATCTGTTCCGCGATTTCATCGGGTTTCATACCGGCGTTGATCATCTTCACCGTCTGGTCGTGAATGAACTTGTAGGCGTCCCGCTGTTGTTTCATGTAGTAGCTGATATTGGCCTTGCCCCAGACGGGCCACATGTGGCTGGCGAAGAAAATTTCGGCGTCCCCGAAACGTACCAGCGCCTCGTCGATATAACCGGACCAGCGCAGGGCATCGCGCACTTTCGCCCCGCGCAGGGTGTAGAGATTATGCAGGGTGGGCACCATGATCTCGGCGCCGCAGTACGCCTTCAGGTCAGGCAGGTAGAACGCCAGCTCGGCGGGCGCCTCGGAGCCCGCCGCGTTCTGGAATATAAAACGCACGCCATCCAGAACCTCTTCCTGCGGCGTGCGGTCAATGACCAGGGTCGGCGGCAGGATACCGACGGTCCCCATTGCCACGCCCTGGCCGAGGCCGGCATCCACGTTGCCGGTGACGGTGGCCGGCAGCGAATTGCCGAACTGGTAAATGGATCGCCGCCCCATGGCCGGCCCCACCAGGATATTCTCGCTGGTGGCCTCCTCGAGAAAACCTTCGGGAGCGACAATAGGCAGGTTGCGGCTCACCGCCTCCTCCCGGGACACAACACCGAGCACGCCGCCAAAATGATCAATATGGCTGTGGGTAAAGATTATGGCGGAGATCGGTTTGTCGCCCAGGTGCTTGCGCGCGAACGCCAGCGCAGCGGCCGATGTTTCTCGAGTAGTCAGCGGGTCCACCAGGATCCAGCCCGTGTCTCCCTCGATGAGGGTGATATTCGCCAGGTCAAATCCCCGCAGCTGGTAGATGCCCTCGCCGACCTGGTAGAGGCCGGTGTTATTGTTAAGCGCGGCGTGGCGCCACAGGCTGGGGTTGACACTGGGCGGCGCCTCGCCCTGCAGGAAGGCGAAGCGGTCGTAATCCCACAGTACGCTACCATCCTCGCCGAGGACCTTGCCCTGGGGTCGCGCGATAAACCCGCGCACGGCATTTTCTGCATCCCTGGGGTCCGCCAGGTCAAGCGCGTTGGCGTAGGCTGCATTGGCCGCCACGGTGATGGCGGTGGCATCGCCCGAGGGCTCGGCGACCGGCGCATCATTTCCACAGCCGGCGAGACCGGCTACCAGTAAGGCGGCGGCGACATGCAGGGCACAACGCGGTGCTGGAATAATCATCGGGCAACCCTCATGTTTTGTCTGGCGGTAATACACGGAAAGATAGCTTTCATGCCTGGCTGAAAGCAAACTCTACCGGCGCCGCTGAATCTGCACTGGCCTGTCCCCAGGGACAAAAATGCATCCCAACAGTCCGTCACGATTGTGATAATGTCAGCGCCTCTTCGATTCGGTACTTTACACAGGGTGCAATATGCCTGATCAAGCACAGCCTGGAACTACAGGAAAGCGCGTACTGGTCGCCAGCGCCACGGGCTACCTCGGAAAATTCGTCGCCATGGCCTTCAAGCGCCGGGGCTACTGGGTACGGGTGCTGACCCGCAGCGAGGAGCGCCTGCACAGCCGCGGCCCGTTTACCGCGCCAGCCATAAGTCGTGATGATGTGGATGATATTTTTGTCGGCGAGCTGACCAGGCCGGAAACGCTTGCCGGCCTGATGGACGGCATAGACATCGTATTTTCCAGTGTCGGTATCTCCCGGCAGCGCGACGGGCTCAGTTTTGAACAGGTGGACTACCAGTGCAATCGCAACCTGCTGGATCTTTGCAGGGAAAGCTCCGCAAAGCAGTTTGTTTATGTGTCCATGCAGGGCGCCGAGCATATCGGGCAGCTGGAGATTACCAAAACCCATGAACGCGTTGTCGCCGACCTCAAGCAATCGGGCATGGACTATCGAATTGTGCGTCCCTGCGGATATTTTTCCGACATGGGCGCACTGCTGGATATGGCCAGGAAGGGCCGCGTATTTCTGGTTGGCGAGGGTAACAACAGGATGAGCCCCATCCACGGCCGCGACCTCGCCGAAGTCTGCGTCGACTGCTCCGAGGGCAGTGAAACAGAAGTCGAGGCTGGTGGACCGGATGTCATGACCCAGCGCGAAGCCGGCGAACTGGCATTCGATGTTATCGGCAAGCCGGTAAAAATGACCGTCATTCCACTGTGGCTGGCCGGCGCCCTGGTAAAGCTGATTCGTCTTTTATCAAAACAGTTCGGTGACCTGGCGGAGTTCATCGTCGTGGCCGGGGAAATAGACGGGGTTGGCCCGCCGCTTGGGACCACATCCCTGCGCTCCTACTTCGAACGCCTTGCCGCCGGGGACCCCGACGCCTGAGTTACGAGGAGCGCCGGAGGACGGCGATCAAACACGCTAACGCAGTTCGGTGTTGGAGGTCTCGCGCAGCATCACCGCCACCACCGGCACCGCCAGCAGGGAGCTGAGGCTCATCAGGGACAGCGCTGCGGCGTGCGTCCCCAGCGCGCTGAACAGGCTGCCCTCTACCGCCAGACCAGCGACCGCGGCGAACATCACGCAGATCATGCGCAGTGTCGATGCCGTGGAGCGACAGCCGGTCGGAAACAGTTCTCCACTGACCGCGTTCACCATGACATCCACGGCGAAGAAACTGAACAGGGCGGCGATCCAGGCCAGCGGCAGCAGGAACCCCGCCGAGTTATAAAAGACAATGACCGCCGCGCAATTGACGACCAGTGCCGCCACGAGAGTCAGGCGTCGCCCTATCCGGTCAGATATACTGCCGGCGGCCACGTTCCCCAGAATCGCGAGGGAACCAGCCACGATGAACAGCAGGCTCACCTGCTGCGGCGCGTAACCATGTATCTCCTGCAGGTACTTGGACATGAAGCCGAGGGTAGCGGTAATCTGGAACCAGAAGGCGAGCGCTATCAGTGCGATTGCCGTGATCTCGGGTCGGTGACTGCGAAATATTTCGAGAACGGGCTGCCAGAATATCACCGGCAGGCCCCCACTGGCATTGCGTTCGAACATGACCGTCTCGGGCAACAGGCGGCGCAACCACGCTATATATAAAATAGGCAACGCCGCGATCATATACAGTGCCCGCCAACCGCCCGGCAGGTAATCCACCATGCCGTAGAGCAGGGACGCAAAACCTGAACCCAGGCCGCCCATGGCCGCCAGAAAACCGACCCCCCAGCCCCGGTGCCGCGCCGGCAGCATTTCCAGCACATAAATGACCGAGAGAATTTCCTCTGCCGTGGTAAAGAGGCGTGCGCAGAACTGCAGTGCGATAAACTCTTCGGTGCTGCGCGCCAGGCCGGAGGCGCCGGTGGCTACGGAGAGTCCAAGCAGGGTTACGATCAGGAGCCGACGCCTGCCAATACGGTCTGACAGTAGCGCGAAGAAGATGGCCGGCAGCGCACCGAGCCGCGCAGCGCCCATCACCTTGCCCAGATCCTCCTCGGCAATACCAAAGCTCTGCTGCAGGTCTGGCAGGGCGAGGCTGAGTACCGTCATGTCGTAGTTGCAGATGAAAAAGGCGGCACCCAGCAGCAACAGCAGCTTCTTGTCAGCGGGTTGCAACTCCGCTGGCGGAAAGAATATTCGAAACACGGTGGTCAGCCAGCCAACAAAGCCCGCCCGCCCGGCCAAAAGTGCCCTGTCGCGAAGACGCGTTGCATGGATGTCATAGCCTGTTTTTAAGCGCCGCACCGCGGGCTTCCGATTTCTCCCACATCCTGAGGTAGCCCTCGGCGGACCTGAACAGTGGTTCCAGTTCCTCGTCGCTGACACCGTCGCGCCTCACGTCCTCGATCAACTCTGCTACCAGGCCCAGATGCACCAGACCTTCGGTATTGAAATCCAGCACGCGGTTGCCCACGACAGGTTGCTCGAAGGTAACGTCACCGGCATAGGAACGGAACGGATAGGTAATACCCTCGTCGGTTTGCGGTTCAGAGCACACGCTGTTGGCACCAAACCGGGGGCCCGGTGCGCCGGCGAAGCCATTCAGGTCAAAGCCGAAACCCTCGGCCGCATAGGCACCCTGCTCGCGCATCAGCGCTATACGGGACTGGAATCCGTCGTCCATGGTGGCCGGCGTGTCGGCCGAGCGACAGCGCCCGAAGTTTGTCTTCGAAACGCCGCCCAAAGCGTAAAGCAGGCCGTTGTTATTGCGGCCATGGCTGCCAACCGCCGGATAGTCATTTTCTACCAGTAACTCGTAGGCGCGGCGGTAGCTCTTGCGAGGCAGGTGGTCGACCTCGATAACCATACCGCGCTGCATCATCTGCGTGATCAGGAACTCACCCAGCTCTGTCAGGCCGTGGTTCTGGCAGTACTCCCCCTCCAGCGAGCCACCGCCAAACAAACTGAACCGGGCCAGCAGGGTCCCCACCGGGTCGCTTTCAAAGCCACTCATGTCAAAGGGCGGCTTTGAGTCAAAAACGTCCCGCGGCTGGTTCAGATTGGCAAGGGCCACTCCGCCGCGATCAAAGCCGCCGGGAAAGGTCAGCAGGTCCTCCGGGCACTCGATGAAGTTGGTGTAGTGCCCGGTATGGCTGAAGTTGCCGATATCGCTCACGCGCCTGTCACCGTCGCCCGCGGAAAAGGCGTTGTCGAACTTGTGCACCGGGAACAGTACCCGCACCCCCATCTCGTGGTATCGATCCAGTTTGGCGATCACATCCTGCTCGGTACATTTGCCAAACTCGCCAAAGGGCACAAGGAAGCAGTCAAACAGGTCCGAGGTCTCTATCCCCAGCACCACCGCGAGGCGTCCGTCCTTTATCTGCTGGCGCGCCTCCGCCGGGCTGTAGACGATTCGGAACCAGCCTTTGCCGGGGCCGCCCGCAAGCGCGTCTATGTATCGCTCCAGCGCGTAGGTTTCCTCGATAATACGATCGACCGCCACCATGTCGTTGCAGTCATAGCGCCTGGTCTGGGCGCCGACACCCACAACCAACTGGCACAATACCTGGTTGGTCGTGGCGTGCTGGACCAGCAGGCGCAGCCCCCCAAGCCAGGCGCGCTCCAGCCACTTGTAATACTGCACCTGGTGAGTGGAGCTGAGATGCGCGTCCGGCCAGCTGGTAAAATCGGGATAGCCCTCGGTATCGTGATTCTTGTCGGGCAACTCGCCGGTGATCAGCGCGGGCAACAGTTCCGCGAGATCAAAATCGCCGGAGGCGCCAAAGGCAAACCCCAACAGGTCGCGGCGCCCCTCCTCGCCGTGCACCAGGTCACAGTCTTCCAGTGCGTGCTCCACCCCAAGGCGGTGAAACGGCGCCCCGTGGTAGACGCCGCCACCGCCGAAGGCAAAATTGCTGAACAGGTGAGAGTGGGTTTCGACAAAACCAAACACCGAGCCATCGTCAAATTCAGTGACTGCTATTTCCCCGGTTGCATCAACGGACAACTCAGGGAAGTCCGCGCAATCGGTCTGCTCCAGCAACGCAATGCCGGCGGCCCCCGCCGCATCCGTGAGGGTGCCATCGGCGGCAATATAGTTACCCGATGCCAGGTGTTGCAAATTGAACATGCCATCGGGCACGGCGGTCAGCTGCCATTCTCCCTCGGACTGCATCCTGTCCTGTATCACCACCTCACCGTCCACGCGATTGGTGTCGTGTCGCAGGGAAGACTGGCGCTGCAGCATCTCACCGTCTGAGGTCAGGTAACGCTGCTGGACGTCCAACAGCAGGTAGGTGCCCAGGTCCGCCGGTCTCAGCAGGAAATGGCTCGCCGCCTCGGGCTCGACAGCGCGAAATGTGTAGGCGCTCTGGGAGGATGCCGCGATAAAACCATCGCCGGCACCTATGGCAAAGCAGCCGTTGGCTACCGCATACACGGACTCCGCATCCGCGGGGACGGGTTGCGCTACGTTTTTGTGGTTATTGTTGTTATCGCCACAAGCGGCCAATGCGGCCGCCAGGCAAAAGATGGCCGCGCGGCCCATGATTCCATAACCCATGCTGAATCCTCGCTTTTCAGGCCCGCGGCAACATCCCGTGAACCAATAATTATTCTTTTCGACCCCGGTCGTCCCGCGCTGTACGTCAAACCATTCAAACAGTATTGCAGGCCCGATCACGATTCCTGCCGCTTGCCCCCCCTATTCTGTCATATCTGGTCCACTACGGTCTTGCCGCGCCGGAAGTAGACAAAGGGGCCTGTATCCTCGGGCGTGTGCCCCTGTTCAAGGCGTCGCTCTACCTCATCGAGCACCATGCGGGTAATACTGGGCAGCGCCAGCGCATGGGCATCGCGCAGCGACACCCAGTGCAGACGCAACAGTTCACCGGAACCCTCGGGCGCCTCGTGCACATCGCCCTGGATGAGGTCGGCATCCGCCATGAAAAACCGCGCATCGTAGCGCCTGTTGCGGTACGGGGGCGTAATGGCCCTGGCGACCAGGTGCAAACGGTCCAGCCGCGGATTGACGTCATACTGCAGGAAGTTGCGCCAGTGGGGCGACCGGGTTTTCAGTGTCGGCGTGTCGGGCTCACCCAGTACCAGGCCGGTCTCTTCATAGGTCTCGCGTATGGCCGCCAGCGCCAGCGCCCTGGCGCGGGTTTCGGAACAGTCGCGGGTCAGTCGGGACATGACTGCCGGGTGCAGGTCATAGGGAGGTTGCAGGCGATGATCACCGGCATCCACCTTGCCCCCGGGAAACACAAATTTATTGGGCATGAACTTGTGGCCTGCCGCCCGCTGCCCCATCAGGATACGGGGTAACTTTCCATCCCTGCGCACAATGATCAGGGTCGCCGCATCGCGCGGCTTTACCGCCCTGCCGCTGTGGCGGATCTCCGCATCGCCCGGTTGCGTGGGTTTATAGCCTTGATCAGCCAAGCTCGGTCTCCCCTTCGATTCAGTTCGGCCAGTAAATGTACTCGTCGCCCTCTTCATACGGCACGCCGCCGGGCTTGTCTATCAATTGCGCGTTCTGGATAACGCTGGGCCACATGGGTGTGGCCTGCTCCGCATTATGTGCCGCCAGCAGGGCCTCCAGGGCAGCTACCTTGTCGGGCCTTTCCGAGGCCAGGTTATTCTGTTCGGTGGGGTCAACGGCCAGGTTGAACAACCACTTTTTCTGTGCGGCGCCGGCGGGCTTGTCCGGCTGGTCGGCCCGAATCAGCTTCCAGCCTTCACTGAGCACGCTCTGCTGATAGCCCTCGCGCCAGAACAGGGACCTGGCAGGCACAGCAGTCTCCCCTCCCCGCACCAGCGGCAGCAGGTCAACACCATCCAATACACGGTCAGTGGGTACCGGGGCGCCAGCTGCGGCTGCGAAGCTCTGGTACAGGTCAAAATGGTGAACCGGGTCAGACACCACGAGACCGGGTTCGATCCGTGCCGGCCATTTGGCCATAAAGGGTACATGTATGCCACCTTCAAAGTGGTCCAGCTTCCAGCCCCGATAGGGCTTGTTGATATCCGGCAGGCCGATATAACCCGCGCCGCCGTTGTCGCTGGTGAATACGACCAGGGTATTCTGCGCCAGGTCATTGTCTTCAAGCGCCTTCACAATCCGCCCGACACTGCGATCGAGAGCCCGGATCATGCCGGCGTAAACACGCAGGGCGTGATCCTCGATATGGGGAAAGGCGTCATAATCTTCCCGGGTCGCCTGCAGGGGATTGTGAATCCCCCAGTGGGCAAGGTAGAGGAAGAAAGGGCGATTGCGGTTGGCCTCGATAACCTTGATCGCCTCGTCAGTGTAATAGTCGGTGAGGTAGCCGCCCGGTTCGAAACGCTCGCCACTGTTGAACTGGGCAGCATAGCGCGCGGTGGCCCACACCATCCGGTCTATGCCTTCATCTTCCTGCTTGGCATTGACCACATCGGGATCGTCCTCTGGCAGGTAAAGGGTACCGGCCATATTGAGGCTGTCATCGAAGCCCTGGTCTTCAGGGCGCATGCCCTCCAGATACCCCAGGTGCCACTTGCCGATATGGGCGGTGTAGTAACCCTGTGGCTTCAACACCTCGGCGATGGTCACCTCGGATGCGGGCATGCCCAGGTCCTGGAAAGGTGGCAGGGCATCGGCGGCCTCGTGGTCGATAAAAACGGGCAGTGGCGGCGGCTCCAGGTCGGCCATCCACTGGAATATCGTCGTCCCTATATTCATGAACGGGGTAAACTCAAAGCCGAACCGCGTGGAATAGCGCCCGGTCATAAGAGATGCCCGGGAGGGCGCGCAGACTGCGTTGCCGGCATAGCCGTTCTCGAAAACAACACCAGCCTGCGCCAGGGCGTCGATATTGGGGGTAAGCAGACTGCCATCCGCGGCACCGCCGTTGTAGAGGGAAATATCGTTAAAACCCATATCGTCCGCCAGGATCAGGATGATATTGGGGGGGCGCTGCGCGGCGGGCACACTGGCTGTCGCGGGTCCGACGGGCCACAACACCTCCCGGGTTGGCCCGATCGGCCTGGTAATCTCGCTCACCAGGGGAATCCCCCAAACCAGCAGGTTGACCCGGTTCTGCCAGCCGACGTAAACGGCTGCCGCCAGTACCAGCAACGCTATAACACTCTTTTTCATGTATACCTCAGCGGTGCCATGCGCATTCGCTACAGCAACGACACCATCAGGCCGCGATTGGCCGAAACCTTGTTATCGAGCAGTTCATTCCACAGCGTGGCAAGCAGCTGCGGATCCCGCACCCACTCCACCCCAAGTTCGCCCTTGATCCTGTTGGCAACCTCGGCGCTGGCCATCATCGCTTTCATCATGGCCACACCCGGGCCCCACTCATCGTCGCGCTTGGCAATCTGCGCCGGTGCAAAAAAGAAAGTGGGCCTGGCTCCGGGGAGGCTGCCGGTATCGCCGCCGTGTTCCCAGTGGGTGGCACCCACCATCGCGCTCTCCACCATGTTGTCGCCCAGCAGCGTGTGCAGTGCGGTGGTCAATCTGGCATCGCCGGACATATCCACATAGGCCGCCGGCACACTGCTGTCGATGCGCTCTTCTTCGCCGTAAACCACCACGTCGTTACAACAGCCCAGCCTCTCGACAAAGGCCACGTTGGCAGCGGAGGTCAATCCGATGATGCGCTGGGAAACATCGGGGTCACTGTGCAGCATCTGCGCCAATCCAAAGCCGGTCTTGGACGACACGGAGCCTATCAATACCTGCTTCGCGCCGAAAAAATCGTTGTCCTTCAGGTAGTCGTAAATCAGCCAGGAGGTGGCGAACAGCGGGAACAACAGGCAGCGCTCCACTTCCATGTCCTGCAGAAATCCCGGTTCCGCGCGTGTGCGCCGATAGCCGTTATAAAGCGCCGGCAAGGGCTTGCGATGCTCGGAAACGTCGATGAACTGATCATCGCGCACCTTGCCGGGGCGCAGCAGCGCGTGGCTGGCCATCGGAAAAAAGCCCCACAGGCGCTCTCCCACGGGAACCTCCGGACAGCGGGATTCAATCACATTGGCGCAGCCCCAGACCGGCACCTTGCCCCAGTTGTCCGGAGCGGGGTAATAACCCCAGTAGCCAATCATGTCGCCGGAAAGCGCGTAACTGACATTGTTGGAGGTGAGAGCAAAGCGGTCGATGGCGACCAGGACTTCCCCATCCCCGGGCGCAGGCAGGTCGGCTTTGACAATCCGGGTATTGCGGTACTGGGTGCGATCTACCCACAATTCGGTGCATTGGGTCATATCAGGACTCCTCTTGGCGGGGCGCATCGAGCCGGCTTTCGCCGCGCTCCGCGGGATATCATTTGCAGGCTTCGGCCAGTTGCGCGCCAGCGTGCAAGGGGCTGGAAATACTACCACCACAGTAAATTAATGGCACCATGCATGTCACTTGTCTGCGCCGGCGCTGTTGCCCAGCAGGCTACCCGTGGCCGCCTGCAGGTAGGCCTCGAGCCGATGGCGCATAGCGTCAGCCTGCGCTTCGTCCCACAGCCTGACCGACTCGCCGGCGCCAGCAAGACTGTAGCTGAATAGTGAAACGGGCTGGTCCGGCGGCTGCACCAATACCCTGTCGCCCTCGATAATCGCCACGGTCTGGTCGCTACCCGACGGTTTGATGACACCAAAACCCCGGTCCGCAGGGTCCAGGGCCAGCAGGTCACGCCCCCAGCACTGGTGGGTATAAGGCATGCCAAGGCGTCCCATAATCGTAGGAACGACATCCACCTGCGTGGCCGCGATGTCATTGCGAGCGCCAAAGCGCTGTTGCATGCCGGGAGCGATCAACAACAGGGGCACGTAATAGCGGTACAGGTTCATGTCGGTCAACTGCTGCGGCGTGCTGAAACCGTGATCACCTACCACCACAAACAGCGTCTCCTCGTAGAAGGGCCACCGCCTGGCCTTTTCAAAGAACTGCCCCAGCGCCCAGTCCGAGTAGCGCATGGCCGTCAGGTGCTCATCCAGGTGATCAAAGCCGGTTACCGGCGCTACCGGCAGCTTTTCGGGCAGCGCGTAGGGGGTATGGTTGGACAGCGTTTGCAGCAGGGCATAGAACGGCTTTTCGCCGTAGTTGTCTCCCAGTTCCTGTGCCGCCCGCTCAAACATGTCCTGGTCGGACACGCCCCAGGTGGGATCCGAGAATATCGGGTCGATGAACTCATTTCTGCCGATATAGTTGCGCAGGCCCTGGTTGCGAAAAAAGCCCGCCTGGTTATCCCATGAGAAATCGCCGTTGTATACATACAGATCCTGGAAACCTTCGGCCCCGAGCAGCTGCGGCAATCCGGAAAACCTGTGTGAGCCCTCCGGTTGCTGCATCAGGTATTCAAGGCCCGGCAGATTGGGGAAACAGGCCATGGTGGCGAACATGCCCTGGTGGGTGTGAGTGCCGTTGGAAAAGAAACGGGTAAACAGCAGTCCCTCGCGGCTGAGCGCGTCAAACTGCGGGGTGATATCCCCCTCCCCTCCCAGCGTTCCCACGTAATGCCCTGCGAAACTCTCCAGCAGGATGATGACGACATTTTTCAGCTGTGGCCCGGCCGCCATCGCCGGCGCTGCCCGCCGCCGCACCGCGGCAGTATCCGCATCGACCAGCGTTTCCCCGGGGGCCAGTAACAGGGCGCGCACCGTTGCAGTCGCCTCCGCATCCGGCAGGGTGGGTTTGCGAATATTGGCGCGGCGCGAGGAAAAGTATTCCTTGGCGGCATCCACCAGCGACAGGCTGGCGTTCAGGCCGAGCTGGTTGGCGAACAGGGAGTCGGTCGTGTACGCCGCCCCCCAGCGCAGCGGTGGCCCCTGCTGCAGCGTACCCCGGGCAAGCGCGACGACGAGCAGCAGGCAGACCAGGAACACAGCCAGGCGCAGATACCAGGGCCGCAACGCGCCGGCACCTGCGCTCAGCGTCTTCAGGCTCGGCCTGAATCGATGATCGAGACGACGAAATATCAACAGCAGAACCGCGCTCAGAACCAGCCAGCACAACAGGTAGCGCACCACCGCAAAGCCGTGCCAGAGCATGCTGATCACCGTGGCCGGATCCTCGTTCAGGTACTGGAAAAACAGGGAATTGAGGCGCTGCTGGAACTCCCGGTAGAAATCCAGTTCGACCAGCCCGAGAAAGAGCGTGAGGCTGGCCATGATCGTCAGCCAGGCGACATGGAAGCTGCGGGCCGCCATTGCCCTGTAGCTCAGAATCGCCAGCACCAGGGGTATGCAGATATAGGCGACCAGCCTGAGGTCAAAGCGGGCGCCATTGCGAAACGACTCGGCGAGTACGCTTGCCGGCGTGGCCCCGACCAGATCCAGGTTATACACCAGCAGGGCCGCGCGCAGCAGGGTATACATCGCCCATAGTGTCAGCGCGCTGGCCAGTGCGAAGCCCAGGTGATGCCGCAACAGCATGCCGCAGGTATGGGGGGGAGCTTGCGTGTTTACTTCAGCCATGAGCTTGTCTGGGTCGGGCGTTCACAGGTAGCCGGCGCAAAGCTTGTGAAAACCGACCGGGAAAATTGCGCACGGAAGCCGACTGCAGCGCCGCGCACACCGCGACATCATAGCGACTACCGCGCGAAGATGTAATCTCGCCCCCGGGGTGACCGATCGAGCGCCACTCGCCCGAAAACAAGCTTCCGAGCCCGTCCTCGCCCGGCGGAATCTCCCGCGAGGAGGAAGCTGCGCCTACCACTCCCAAGACCCTGTACTAACACCGCGAACACCGCTAGTCTTTCACGCCTGCGCAATGAAGGAGACCGGCATGTACCAGTTCAGCGAGAAATCCATGCAATTCCAGGCCCAGCTCAAGGCCTTCATGGACGAGCATATCTACCCCAACGAGCACGCCTACGAGCAGCAGCTGGCAGCGTCCAGTAACCGTTTCGCGCCACTGCCGCTGATGGACGAGCTCAAACAGAAAGCCCGTGCCGCCGGCCTCTGGAACCTGTTCATCCCGCCTAAACTGGCCGAGTTCAGCGATCATGGCGGCCTCAGCAACTTTGATTATGCGCCACTGGCGGAAACCATGGGGCGGGTTCTCTGGTCCCCCGAAGTCTTCAACTGTAATGCCCCGGATACCGGCAACATGGAAGTTTTCATGAAATACGCCACCCCGGAGCAACAGGCGCAGTGGCTGCCCGCCCTGCTGAACGGCGAGATCAGCTCCTGTTATGTCATGACCGAACCGCAGGTGGCATCCAGCGACGCCACCAACATCCAGCTCAGTATCGTGCGCGATGGCGACGAGTGGGTGCTGAACGGCCGCAAGTGGTTCGCCACCAACGCCATGTATGAACGCACACAGATATACATCGTCATGGGAAAGTCAGACCCCGACAACCCCAACCGCCACAAGCAGCAATCGCAGGTACTGGTACCCAGGGGTACACCCGGCATGACGCTGGTGCGGCCGCTCACCACCCTGGGCTACGACGACGCGCCCCTGGGCCACGCGGAAATTGAGTTCGACAATGTCCGGGTACCGCTTGGAAACATGTTGCTGGGGGAAGGCCGGGGTTTTGAGATTGCCCAGGGCAGACTGGGCCCGGGCAGGATGCACCACTGCATGCGCCTGATCGGCGCCGCCCAGCGCTCGCTGGAGCTGGCCTGCAAGCGGGTAACCGGGCGCACCACCTTCGGCCGCACCCTGAGCCAGCACCAGTCGGTGCGCGAGGACATCGCAAAATCGTTTGCGGAGATCGAGATGGCGCGACTGCTGGTACTCAAATCCTGCCACAGGATGGATGAAGTGGGCGCCCAGGAGGCTCGGGATATGATAGCCGCCAGCAAAATCAGCGTACCGATCATGGTGCAGACGATTATCGACCGCTGCATGCAGATGCACGGCGCCGGCGGCCTGACCTCGGATTATTTCATGGCCGAGGCCTTCAATTACGCGCGCTGGTGTCGCCAGGCGGACGGGCCGGACCAGGTGCACCAGATGGCGCTGGGCAAGCAGGTCATCAACGCCTACGCGGATTGAGGTGTTCGGTCGCGCCCGGGTTTGCGCGGCCACACCGGCGGCATTGTGCTTGCCGGGCCGAAGTTGTATAAAGACGGGCGTTTTATTTTCGGGATCATCTGCTGTTTCGCGCGGAAGTCATCCCCAAACCAGCCTGCCCAAGGAGATTGAAAATGTCTGACGATGTTGTTCTGGTAACTGTAGCCGACGGCGTAATGACTATCACGCTGAACCGCCCGCAAGCAAAAAATGCGGTAAACAAGGCCGTGGCCGACGGTATATCCGCCGCGATTGACGAACTGGAAAGCAACGACGAACTGCGCGTGGCCATCATTACCGGCGCCGGCGGCACGTTCTGCTCGGGCATGGACCTGAAGGCTTTTGTTACCGGTGAACTGCCCGTCGTGGAAGGCCGCGGCTTCGCGGGCCTGGTGGAATACCTGGTCAAGAAGCCGGTCATTGCGGCCGTGGAAGGCTATGCCCTGGCGGGCGGTTTTGAGGTGGCTATCAGCTGCGACCTGATCGTTGTGTCGGAAGAGGCGAAGTTTGGTATCCCGGAGGTCAAGCGCGGACTCGCCGCGGCCGGTGGCGGCCTGATCAAGCTGCCCAAGCAGATTCCGGCGCGCATCGCCATGGAGCTGGCACTGACCGGCGACTTCATCAGCGCCGGGCGCGCCTACGAGCTGGGCCTGGTCAACCAGGTGGTGCCCGCCGGCACGGCCCTGGACGCCGCGAAGGCCCTGGCCGCCAAAATTGCAGCCAACGGCCCCCTCGCCGTGGCCGCGAGCAAGCAGGTCGTTGCCAGGGCCCAGGACTGGGACAGCGCTGAAATGTTCGCCGAGCAGCAGAAAATCGTTATGCCGGTACTGACTAGCGAGGACGCCATCGAGGGCGCCACTGCATTCGCGCAAAAGCGCGCACCCAACTGGAAAGGCAAATAGGGAGTATCAATATGAGTGAAGCATGGATTATCGACGCCTGCCGCACCCCGCGCGGAATCGGCAAACGCGGCAAGGGCGCCCTGGCGCACCTGCATCCGCAACACCTGGGTGCAACCGTTCTCAAGGCTATCGCTGAACGCAACAAGCTCAACACGGCGGAGGTGGACGATATTATTTTCGGCACCAGTTCCCAGCGCGGCCAACAGGGCGGTGACCTGGCCCGGATGGCAGCACTGGATGCGGGCTACGATGCGGTGAGTTCGGGCGTCACCCTGGACCGTTTCTGCGGCTCCGGCATCACTGCGGTAAACCTGGCCGCGGCCACGATCATGTCCGGCATGGAAGACCTGGTCATCGGCGGCGGCTGTGAGATGATGTCCACCTTCGGCCAGGACCCGAACCAGTCGCCGTTTATCGACAGCGACAACCTGCACCTGCGCGAACAACACCCGCAGCCCCACCAGGGCGTGTGTGCCGATGCCATCGCCACTCTCGAGGGCATAGACCGGCAGGCGCTGGACGCGCTGGCCGTTGTGTCGCAGCAGCGCGCCGACAACGCGATAAAGAATGGCCACTTCGCCAGGAGCCTGGTGCCCGTTTACAACCTGGACGGCAGCCTGGCCCTGGATCACGAGGAGTTTCCGCGCCCGCAAACCACCCTGGCGAGCCTGGCGGAACTGAAGCCCGCCTTTGCGGCGATGGTCGACTATCCACTCAACGACAGCGGCGTCACTTTCGGCTCGGAAATACGCCGCGTGTACCCGGACCTGGTGATCAATCACGTACACCACGCCGGCAACTCCTCCGGTGTTGTGGACGGTGCCGCCGCGGTGCTGCTGGCATCACCGGATTACGCCAGGGCACACGGCCTTAAACCTCGTGCGCGTTTCGTGGCGATGGCGAACGTCGGTGATTCACCCACGCTGATGCTCAACGCCCCGGTGCCCGCGGCACAGAAAGTATTGAAAAAGGCCGGGCTTCAGCTGTCCGATATCGATCTGTTCGAGATCAACGAGGCCTTTGCGGTAGTCGCGGAGAAATTTATCCGCGACCTGAACCTCGACCGCGACAAGGTCAACGTCAATGGCGGCGCCATGGCCCTGGGGCATCCCATTGGCGCCACCGGCTCGGTGTTGATCGGCACCATCCTGGACGAACTGGAACGCCGCGACCTGCAGTTCGGGCTGGTGACCATGTGCGCCGCCGGTGGTATGGCCCCCGCGATCATTATCGAGCGGATCTGAGGGCGTTGTGGAGTATGTAAATCTGGGCACAAGCGGACTCAAGGTATCGCGTCTGTGCCTGGGTTGCATGAGTTTCGGCGAGAGCGCCCGGGGCATGCATGCCTGGACGCTGGACGAAGCCGCCAGTCGACCCCTGATTCGCCAGGCGGTCGAGGCCGGCATCAACTTCTTCGACACTGCCAACGCCTACTCGGATGGCTCGTCGGAGGAGATTACCGGCCGCGCACTCAAGGAGTATTGCAAGCGCGATGAGGTGGTTATCGCCACCAAATTGTTCCTGCCCTGGGGCAAGGCCCCCAATGCCGGAGGCTTGTCACGCAAGGCGGTATTCCACGCGGTGGACGACAGCCTGCAGCGCCTGGGCACGGATTACATCGATCTTTACCAGATTCATCGCTGGGACCACCAGACCCCCATCGAGGAGACAATGGAAGCGCTGCACGACCTGGTTAAACTCGGGAAAGTCCGCTACCTGGGCGCTTCATCGATGTACGCCTGGCAGTTCGCCAAAGCGCAGTACACCGCCACCCTGCACGGCTGGACGCGGTTCATCTCGATGCAGAATCACCTGAACCTGCTGAACCGCGAAGAAGAGCGCGAAATGCTGCCGCTGTGCCGCGACCAGGGTGTGGGCGTTATCCCCTGGAGCCCGCTGGCCCGCGGGCGCCTGACCCGGGACTGGGACGCCGCCACCGAGCGTTCCGCCAGTGATGCTTTTGGCAACCTGCTGTACGATGCCACGGTAGAGGCCGACCGCAAGGTCGTCGAGGTTGTGGCGGAAGTCGCAGCCGCGCGGAATCTACCGCGGGCCCAGGTAGCACTCGCCTGGGTGCTGCAACATGCGGATGTCACCGCGCCCATAATCGGCGCCACCCGGGAGCATCACCTGAGCGACGCCGTCGCCGCGCTGGATGTCAGGCTGTCAGAAGCCGAAATCGGCCAGCTGGAGGCGCCTTACATTCCACATTCAGTGGTGGGCTTTCAGTAGCGGGGCCGCCAGCCCCAAACCGAAGGCCGTGGTAACACCTCGGCTTTCTCTTGCTGTCGATCAAGCCCAGACTGGCCGCAAAGACTCCAAACAGGGAAACGAGCATGACCACATTATTGATAGCACTTGCCCTTGCGGCAGTGTGCGTCCTGGCGACGAGACGCGACAAAAGCGACCGCGAGCAAGCGGGGCTGCAGCCACTGAGAGTAGAAGTTCGCTCCCGCGAGACACGGCGCAAACCGGGACGGTGAGCCGGTGCGCCACCTCAACTACAACCACCTGCTCTACTTCTGGACGGTCGCGCGCGAGGGCAGTATCGCCAAAGCCACCCACAGCCTTCACCTCACACCCCAGACCATCAGTGGCCAACTGAAACTGCTCGAGGAGTCCGTGGGCGAACCGCTGTTCAACCGGGTAGGCAGGGGCCTGGTGATGACTGAAACCGGGCACATGGTGTATCAGTACGCCGACGAAATTTTTACCCTCGGCGCCGAACTCACCTCCAGGGTGAAGACCGGCCGGGTAATTGTGCCGGCAATGCTGGCAGTGGGAGTTGTAAATTCCATCCCAAAGCTGGTCGCATCACGCATTTTGCAGCCTGTGCTGCACTCCGACATCCCTGTTCGGCTGGTGTGCCGCGAAGGTAGCCTGGAGGCGCTACTGGGCGACCTCGCCGTACACCAATTGGACCTTGTTCTTTCTGACCGTCCTATCCCTTCCGGGCTTTCAGTCAAGGCGTTCAGCCATGCCCTCGGGTCCAGCGAACTGGCCTTGTTTGGCAAGAAGGGTACGACGCGACAGTATGAAAAGGATTTTCCCCATTCACTGGATAAAGCCCCTATTTTGCTGCCGACCATGGACAACCCCATCCGCCGCGCGCTGGAGGAGTGGTTCGACCAGCAGGGCATCTCGCCGACCCTGGTTGCGGAATTTGAAGACAGTGCGCTGATGAAAGCCTTCGGCGAGGCCGGCAACGGCATCTTCCCCGCGCCAGTGGCCATCAGTGAGGAAGTAGAGCTGATGTATCACTGCCGGCGCATCGGCCCGGCTATCGCGGTGGAGGAAAAATACTACGCCATTTCTCCCGAGCGAAAACTGAAACACCCCGCGGTGCTGAACATTATCGAAACCGCGAGGAATCAACTGCTTCTGGGCTGACAGCTGCGCCCCAGGCACTTACCCGGGCGCGACCTGGTCGGGTGACCGCCCTTCTCACCCTGGCGATGGCGCCTTCTGTCGCCAGCTTGCCATCAGGCTGTTTGCTGAAGCGCAGGTAGCTCTCACCATTGGATTCCAGGTCCACGATGTCACACAAGCCTGCCACCGCTGTTTCAGTGGCGCAGCCATTGTGCGTCGGATACGAGACAGATACCGCCGCTTCTCGACAGTAGCGGGCGCACCGCCTCGAGGATGCTGTCAACGGTTGCCTGATCATCGCAGGCTATGAGTATGAGGCAGTTGCTCGAATCACCCGACAGTTCATCCGCCCTGCGTTCGCCGCGATCACCCGCACCGCGAACATCGGGTACCAGGGTAAAACCGGGCGCGCCCAGCTGCCGCAGGCGCTCGGTCAATCGGTGCGCGAGCGGCGCTTCAATTACGATTTCGATCCGTTTGCAGGGTTTCATAGCAGCCATCTTATCATCGCGTGATAGGTGGGGATGCCTATCAGCAAGTTAAAGGGAAAGGTGATCGCCAGGGACATCGTCAGGTAAGTGCCTGGATTGGCCTCCGGAAGGGCGAGTCGCATAGCCGCGGGTACCGCGATGTATGAGCCACTCGCCACCAGCACCACAAACAGCAGCGCGTTGCCCTCACCCAGGCCAAGAAAGCCAGCGACTACCAGGGCCAGCATGGCATTGGCCAACGGCATCAGCAGCGCCGCCACTACCATCAGTCGCAGGGGCTGCCCCGCGGCCAGGGCGTCGCCGGCGTGCCGCGAATCCCGGAACCGTCGCGCCGCGACGATGCCCATATCCAGCAGGAACAGGCAGAGCAGGCCCAGGAACAGGTCCTTGACCAGCGGCTCGACCTGGCTCATTCCCGCGGAACCGGTAATCCAGCCAATCAGCATACTGCCGAGTATCAGGAACACAGACCCGTTGAACAGCGACTCGTTAAGCAGCTGTTTCCAGGAAAACAGGTTCGCCGACGCCTGGCCACGCTTGCCGAAGTGGTTGTAGAGCAGGATGCCCACGATGATGGCGGGAGATTCCATGAGCGCCATGGCGGCCACAAGGTAGCCGCTCCAGGCGACGCCCTGAATATCCAGATAACCTGCCGCGGTAACAAAGGTGACCGCGCTCACGGAGCCGTAAGTGGCTGCAATCGCCGCCGCGTCAGCTGTGGACAGCTTCTTCTTCATGAGGAAGAAGGTGTAAATCGGTATGCACGCCGACAAACCCACGGCTGCGAGCAGGGTCAGCAGCATCCCTGCGTCGACGCTCGATTCCGCCAGGGCTACACCGCCCTTGAAACCAATGGCGAACAGCAGGTACAGCGACAGCGCCTTTGCTACCTGGGCCGGAATCTCGAGGTCCGAGCGGACCACAACGGCCATGACACCGAGGAAAAAGAAGAGCAGCGGCGGTGATCCGAGGTTGCCCAGGAACGCTGTCATTACCGGGGTTTTTTCGCCTGCAGCGCCAGTGACTTCTGCAGGACCTTGTCCCGCAGGCCCAGCTTGTACTCTCGCAGCCGCTCCCTCAACTCAAGATCGCCGGTGGCGATCATCTGGGCGCCGAGAATGGCTGCGTTGGTGGCATTGTCTATGGCCACCGTGGCAACGGGCACCCCCGCCGGCATCTGCACAATGGACAATAACGCATCCATGCCCTCCAGTCGGGTGACGCCTACAGGCACGCCGATCACCGGCAGCACCGTCATGGCAGCCGCCATACCAGGCAAGTGCGCGGCGCCGCCAGCGCCGGCGATAATGACCTTGAGGCCTCGCGCCTCAGCCGTACTGGCGTACTCATGCAGCTTCCCGGGCGTGCGGTGTGCGCTCACGATATCCATCTCGTAGGGGACACCGAGCTGGTCGAGCATGTCGGCGGCGGCCCGCATCGTCGGCAGGTCAGAGTCGCTGCCCATAATGATTCCTATTTGTGCGTTCATGCAGCCTGCCTGTTTTTACCGGAGGACAGTTTTGCGAGTGCGCCCGCGGCCAGTCTCACCGCCTCTTCAACTTCGGGCGCCACCGCGTTGATATGTCCCATTTTCCGACCGACCATTCCCGGCGCCTTGCCGTACCAGTAGACCGAGGTACCGGGCTGCTTCATTTTTTCGGCCACTGGCCTGGGCGGGCAATGTACCCTCAGGTCTTCGGAATACAACAGATTCAGCATGGCGGCAGAGGTTTTGCACTCTATCTCCAGCAGAGGCAGGCCACACACAGCGCGCACATGCTGTTCGAATTGCGAGACGTTACAGGCGTCCAGCGTGAGATGGCCGGAGTTGTGCACCCTGGGGGAAATTTCATTTATCAGCAACTCGTCCCCCGCGGTGACAAACATCTCGATAGCGAACACTCCCACTCCCTTCAGCAGGCTAACGATGCGCTCCGCCAGTGCTACCGCCTGTTCACCCACGGCGGGGCTGACGGCCGCCGGCAGGGATACTGTTTTCACGGAATTGAGTTGGGGATCGAACTCCATGCCAACCGGCGGATAGGTCTGCATATCGCCAAACTGGTCGCGCACCGTTATTACCGATATCTCGACGCAGTTCGCAAGTAGAGGTTCCACGATGCTTGGGACGTCCCATAGCTGTCGCTCTGACTCCAGGCAGGGGATTATCTGCACACCTCGCCCATCGTAGCCGCCACAGCGCGCTTTCTGGACGACCGCCTTACCAAAACTGCCGCCTATAAGCTCTAGCGAGGACACACTGCCCGACAGAACATGAAACGGTAACGTGGGCAGGGACTGCTGTGTCAGCCAGGTTTTCTGCAAGGCCTTGTCTTTAAGCATGAGCAGCGTCTCCGCCCCGGGAAGTACTTTGACACGCCCCCGAGACTGGGCCTCGACAAGCCAGGCCAGAGTCTCTTTCGGCACGGCTTCCTTGTCGAAGGTGACCACATCACAGTCGGCCAGAAACTGCTCCACCGCGGCAGCATTGTCCAGTTCGCCAACAACAAGGCTGTCCGCGCAGTGCGAAGCCGCGTCATCAGCCGATTCCGTTAAAACGGCGACCTGCACACCCAGTGCACGCGCCGCTTCGCACAAATACAGGCCCAGCTGCCCGCCGCCAATGACTCCAAGCCGCGCGGTCATGCCGACCTCCCGCGACCGGGTGTTCCACTGTTGCGGGGCAGGCCGCAACGAACCAACTTAAGATATGTCATGAGTGTGTCCCACCGGTATGGTGCGGGCTAGGATATACATTCGGAACATTCCAACAATTCGAGTTTAAGTGATCAATTGATCGTAATTATCGATGTATAGAGACGCCTTTCCCGGCTCGGTCAGCGCCGCCGCGGCAATGGCCTGCACGCGGGATCACCGGCGCCGCATGGTCTCTTTGACAAAGAGGTGTATATGGCCTGGCGAAACCGCTAAAGTATCCGGCCACGAAGGGCGGGGTTAGCGCATATTCCCGAAAGCCATAAGCCATAGCTCAGATTGAAGAATACCTCCTTGGATACGATAAATTCAGACCACACACCCATGATGCAGCAGTTCCTGCGCATCAAGGCAAAGCACCCCCGCGACCTGCTGTTTTATCGCATGGGCGATTTTTACGAGCTGTTTTACGAGGATGCGAAAAAAGCCGCCGAGCTGCTGGACATCACCCTGACCGCCCGCGGCAAGTCGGCCGGCGAACCCATCCCCATGTGCGGGGTGCCCTATCACGCTGCGGAAGGTTACCTGGCGCGACTGGTGAAAGCCGGGGTTTCCGTCGCCATCGCCGAACAGATCGGCGACCCTGCCACCAGCAAGGGGCCGGTTGATCGCCAGGTGGTGCGGGTAGTCACCCCCGGCACGCTTTCCGACGAGGCCCTGCTGGAGGACCGGCGCGACAATCTGCTGCTGGCGGTATGCCAGCAGCACCAGAACTACGGCCTCGCTTACCTGGACCTCAGCACGGGCCGCTTCCGGGTACTGGAAGTCAGTGGCGAGGAGGCCCTGGTCAGCGAACTGCAGCGCCTGGAACCCGCGGAAACCCTCTATCACGAGAGTATTTTCCTGCCCGCGATTGTCGGCCGCAACGGGGCTCGCAGCCAACCCGCCTGGGAGTTTGATATCGACAGCGCCCAGCGCGCGCTCAACACCCAGTTCCAGACCCACGACCTGAAGGGTTTCGGCTGTGAGGAACTGAGGCTGGCCATCGGCGCCGCCGGCTGTCTGCTGCAGTATGTCAAGGATACGCAGCGCGGCAACCTGCCCCATATTCGGGGAATCAGCCATGAAAACCGCGCCCAAAGCGTCATCATGGACGCCGCCACCCGCCGCAACCTGGAAATCGATGTCAACCTCGGCGGGGGCGACCGCAACACCCTGTACTCGGTGATGGACCGCGGCGTTACGGCGATGGGCAGCCGCCTGCTCAGGCGCTGGCTACACCGACCACTGACGGATATCGATGTACTGGAGGCGCGCCATGAGGCTATCGGCGCGCTTTGCGACAATTATGCCCATGAGACCGTGCGCGCGGCGCTCAAGCCGATCGGCGATATGGAGCGCATTCTCACCCGCGTGGCCCTGCGTTCCGCCCGCCCCCGGGACCTCACTCGCCTGCACGCCTCTCTGGAAGCCCTGCCGTCATTGCGCGCCGCACTGGGGCAGGCTGAATGCCCGCGACTGGCGCAGCTGAGCCAACTCGTGGGCAGCTATCCGCAGTTGTGTGAGCTGCTGGGGAGGGCTCTCATCGACAACCCGCCCGTGCTGATCCGGGACGGCGGGGTCATCGCCGACGGCTACGACGCGGAGCTGGACGAACTGCGCACCCTCAGCAGCAATGCCGGCGAATACCTGCTGGGTATCGAGCGCCGGGAGCGGGAGGCCACCGGCATTTCCACCCTGAAGGTGGGCTACAACCGGGTCCACGGCTATTACATCGAGATCAGCCGCGCCCAGTCGGAGCGCGCGCCGGTAGAGTACGTCCGGCGCCAGACCCTGAAGAACGCCGAGCGTTTCATCACCCCTGAGCTCAAGACCTTCGAGGACAAGGCCCTGTCCAGCAAAAGCCGGGCCCTCAGCCGTGAAAAGGCGCTGTACGATGATCTGCTGGAGCGCCTCAACGAGCAACTCGGCCCGCTGCAGGATACCGCGGGGGCAGTGAGCGAGATCGATGTACTGGCCAACCTGGCCGAGCGTGCCGACAACCTGCGCTTGTGCCGGCCCCGGTTCTGTACCGAGCAGGTATTCGAGGTCAGCGAGGGGCGCCACCTGGTGGTCGAGCAGGTGCTGGACGAACCCTTTATTGCCAACAACACCCTGCTCAACGAGCGGCGCCGGATGCTGTTGATCACGGGGCCCAACATGGGCGGCAAGTCCACGTATATGCGACAAAACGCGGTGATCGCGCTGCTGGCGCACATCGGCAGCTATGTCCCCGCCACCACTGCCAGGCTGGCGCCCATCGATCGTATTTTCACCCGTATCGGCTCGTCCGACGATCTCGCCTCCGGCCGTTCCACTTTCATGGTGGAAATGACCGAGACGGCCAACATCCTGCACAATGCGACCCCGCGCAGCCTGGTGCTGATGGACGAGGTGGGCCGCGGTACCAGCACGTTCGACGGCCTCAGCCTGGCCTGGGCGGCCGCTGTGGAACTGGCGCAGTCGGTGCAGGCCTTCACCCTGTTCGCCACCCACTACTTCGAATTGACCAGCTTGCCGCAGTTGTGCCCCACCATGGCCAACGTGCACCTGGACGCCACCGAACACCAGGACCACGTGGTGTTCCTGCACAACATCCAGGAAGGCCCCGCCAACCGCAGTTTCGGCCTGCAGGTGGCCAAGCTGGCGGGCATACCGGCGCCCGTGCTCGATGCCGCCCGGGACAAGTTGCGGGAACTGGAGCTCGGCAAATCGAATACCCCCGCGCCCCTGCCCGAGGCCCATTCTCCCAGCCAGGTAGACCTGTTCAGCGCGGCGGCGCCACACCCGGTGGTAAGCGCGCTGGAGGCGCTGGACCTCGACGATTTGACCCCGCGCGAGGCGCTGGCAAAGCTGTATGAACTGAAGTCCACACTACGCTGACTAGCCCCTTCAATTTCCCGTCCTGTGCAGGTAAACTTACGCCCCTCGCTGGCCACCGCGACCGGCAATCCAGAGTTCGACCAAAGCCAGGACTTTTCAAGAGGCGTTTCAGGAATGACATTTGTTGTAGGTGAAGACTGTATCAAGTGCAAGCACACGGACTGTGTGGAGGTTTGCCCGGTAGACTGCTTTTACGAAGGCCCGAACTTCCTGGTGATTCACCCTGACGAATGCATCGACTGCGCCCTGTGCGAGCCCGAGTGCCCGGTGGATGCCATTTTCTCGGAAGACGAACTGCCCGAGGATCAGGCTGTATTCCTCGAGCTGAACGCGGAACTCGCGGAGATATGGCCCTGCATCACCGAGAAAAAGGAAGCCCCGGCGGACGCCGAGGAGTGGGCGGGCAAACCGAACAAGCTGGCCCTGCTGGAACGTTAAACCAACACCGGCGCCCAAGACAAAAAGGCCCCGCCATGGCAACACGGCGGGGCCTTTTTGTTGGCGACGGCGGCGCTATTGCTGATTCAGCAATCCCGCCCGCAGTGCCCGCGCCTGCTCCTTGATCCGCCGGATATTCTCCGGCCCCATGCGCAGGAGTTGCTTCTGGATCGGAGCCAGTTGCTCCAGTTTGGGGTCCGCGTATTTATACATGACCGACTTGCGCGTCAGGGCAATGGGCTCGTCGATTTCCGGCGTGGCCAGAATGCGGTCGAGCGTGCGCACCACCGCGTTGTCAAAATCGCCAGGGTTCAGGCCGAGCTGGCCGTAAGCCTGCTCCAGTAGTGGACGCATAAGGTGGAAGCTGTTCACCACGGACTGCGTGTCCAGCCCCGCGATAGACTCGGCGTAATCGTTATAGCGAGCGTAGCCCTGGGGATTCATGTACATCTGCCCGTCCAGTTCCTCTACCGGAAACGCCACCGCGGGTGCGGGCAGGGGCAGCAACTTTCGCAACACCTCGCCGCGACTGAAGCCATCGATCAATACCACCCCTTGCTGGATCAGGTTCTCTTGCTGCCCGATCGGTTCCAGGGCGGGTCCTGCTCCGGCGGCAGCGAACTGCTCGCGCACCAGCACATCACTTTCTTCCAGCGGCGGCAAAACAGGCGCAACCTCCACCACTTCTTCAGTCTCGGTTTCGACCACCACCGGTTCAGTCCTCTCGGGAATATCCTCAGCCGCAGGCAGCGGTGGCGCCTCTATCACCACTGGCGTCACCACCTCAGGTTCCGGCACCGTCTCCACCGCCTGCTCCTTAAGGGTCTGCCAGAGCACTGCGCCTACCGCAATAATTGCCAGTATCAACAACACATGCCTGGTGGGGAACCCTCCGGACGCGGCGCCACTTTCAAGCCTGTCTTCGCGCGCTGCCTTCATTTCGCTCACTCCTTCAACCTGACGCTACCCCGGACGCAATGCCACGGGGGATACTCATGATTGTATTAGCATAACAGAGATAAGGTATACAACGCTTGAGTCCCGGGGGACAGGCAGGCAAAAGGGCGCCAAGCGCCGCCATGCAAGGGCGCTCTGGCGAGCTGCCCGTTTTGCAGTCACATCGTGCAAAGAATCGACAGGTTTGTGCAGGGCTCTACAGAAAGTCGCCCTTGCGCCGCCCCCTGCGGACCCGACGCTCCGGCTTGCCAGAGGCTGCGTACAATTCGCTGCGCAGCGCACTGGCCGGGGCGCGCTGATCATCGTGGCTGTTCCTGCGGTCCGGGTGGTGCTCAAAGGTACATCCGCAGTTCGATGACGTGCAGCCCGCCAGCGGCAGCTTTTTCAGCTCCCCGGTGAGAAAGCGCCGCTTGCCCAGCGCCAGCGCCGCCTCGCAGGCGCCGGGGCCGCATTTTACCGAAACTGCCCGGTAGGGATTAAGCGCAGGCGCTGCGCGCACTTTCGACCCACCGGCGCCCTTTTTCGCCGGCCTGCCCGTCGCCGTCCTTTTAACCGCGTTAGCAGACAGACCCGCCGGGTTCGGCGATGGTCGAAGAACAAAAAACAGCGCTATTGCGAGCACGATTACAACGACAACGACCGCGATTTCCATTGAGTATCCCCCCGGCTGGTTCCAGCGTAGTCCCGGCACATCTGCTGTAGATCATACGGGGCGTAGCCAGCTGACCAAAACGCAAATGCCCGAAAAGGCGAGATTCTCAACATTCGGTTTGATCCACGGTCGGGGCAGGCTAATATATGGAAATCCGTGTTTCTACCTGTCAGCCGGCGGTTTGCGGCGGCGGTACACACATAAATAACAACCGTATATCCGGGAGGAATCATATGTCTTGTATACAAAAAATAAAGGTTGCGATCAGTGCATCCGTACTGGCGATCACCTGCGGCTTCTCCTTGCCAACGCTCGCGGAAGCTGTCGAACAGACGGTAAGAATTGAGGTTACCAAACCCGCTGACGGCGGCCAGTGCCAGGTGCAGGCGGTATTCAAGGGTGACCATGACAACTGCAGCAATGATGCCGCCAAGGGTCGTGCGGACTGCAGCAAGGACACTGGCTGTGTCTGCACCCGCCAGGAGAAGCACGTGACCTGGCAAATAAATGACAAGCAGTCTTTCAGCATTGCTTTCGACCAGGGCAGCGCCAACCCCTTCGTCACCAAGGGTGACAGCGAATGCAACTTCAAGAGTAACAAGAAGGGCAAATTGCGCTGCCGGGTGAAAGGCAAGGATGTTCCCAGGGGTGATTACAAGTACAGCATCAGCGTACCGGAATGCCCCAGTATCCAGTCGCATATCAAGATCTACTGAGGAGCCTGGCGAACTGGCACGCGACGGGTCAGCCACTGCCCCGACGCGTACCCGGGCTGCTCATGAGACGACGAGCGGATGGCGATCGCGGAGACACTGCGTGACAATGCAAATTGCGATTCAGCATGAAAAACAGCCGGCACTTGATATCCTGGTGCGGGCCTTTCATGACGACCCGGTCATGAACTGGATGTCAGCCCATCCAGGTTTCCAGCGCACCTTTTTCGATATCACGCTGCCGGTCTTTTTGCCGGACGGGCTCACCTACATCGAAGAACAGGGCCGTGGCGCGGCGGCGTGGCTGGGGCCGAACAAAAAGTTGAGATGGCCGGTTACTCCGGGAAATTTGCTGCGCATGTTCAAGGTCTGCGGTTTGCGCGGTTTCTTCCGCTTCGCGATGAGCGGCCTTACGACCGCGAAGTTTCATCCCACGGAACCGCACTATTATCTTTTCCTGATCGGCGCCCTGCCGGAAAACAAGGGGCAGGGTGTGGGCAGCGCTCTCATGGCGCATGTGCTGCGCAAGTGTGACGAGGAGAACATGCCGGCCTACCTCGAGAATTCCAAGCGGGAGAACCTCGCCTTTTACCAGGGGCACGGATTTGAGGTGGTCGACGAGATCAGGTTCGCCAGCAGCGCCCCACCGGTCTGGCTGATGTGGCGGGTACCGCGTCCCGCCACGCATCAACTGGATTCGTAGTTCCGACCCGAGCGCGACTCCCCGCGCAAGCCCTTGCGCTCACGCCGCGGTCAGCCGCAAACGCGGCCGCATCCCACCATCAACTTTCCACAAATGCCCGTTCGATGACATAGTGTGCCGCCTCGCCATGGCGCGCTTCGCGCAACCCGTGACTGTCCAGCAGCTCACATATCTCCTTGAGCATGGTAGGACTGCCACAGATCATGAAGCGGTCGACACTGGCATCTATCGGCTCAAGGCCCACGTCGGCCTGCAGTTTTCCGGTGCGCAACAGGTCGGTGAGACGGCCGTTGTTGCGAAACGGCTCACGCGTGACGGTGGGGTAGTAAACAAGCTTGTCGCGCACGCCTGCCCCCAGATATTCATGCTCCGGCAGGTGCTCGGTGATCAACTCGCGGTAGGCCAGTTCTTCCACATGACGGCAACCGTGCGTCAGTACTATTTTGTCGTACTGCTCATAAATTTCCGGATCCCGGATGATGCTGAGGAACGGCGCCAGCCCGGTACCCGTGGCGATAAGATACAGGTTCTTGCCGGGTAACAGATTGTCCTGCACCAGGGTGCCGGTGGCCTTGCTGTTCACCAGCAGTTCGTCTCCCACCTTGATGGACTGCAATTTGGATGTCAGCGGGCCATCGGGCACCTTGATGCTGAAAAATTCCAGTTCGTCCTCGTAATTGGCGCTGGCCAGGCTGTAGGCGCGCATCAGCGGCCGGCCCTCCTGCTCCAGCCCAATCATGGTGAAATGCCCGTTTTTGAACCGAAAACCCTGGTTGCGAGTAGTCTTGAAACTGAACAGGCGGTCGGTCCAGTGATGCACCGAGGTGACCTGTTCGCGCATGATCGTCGCCATTTGAACTACTCCATTGCTTGACTGCCGATAGGGCCAGTGTAAGGAATCATTTTATATCGACTAAATGGATATATCTGATAATATATATCGGTTTATCGGATATAGAGTTGCACCATGCGTTACAGCCTGCGCCAGCTGGAAGTCTTCCTCGCCACAGCCCGACACCAGAATGTGACGCGCGCAGCCCATGAACTGGCCATGTCCCAGTCTGCAGCCAGCGGGTCGCTGAAGGAGATCGAGGACCAGTTCGGGGTAAAGCTGTTTGACCGGGTGGGCAAGCGCCTGCAATTAAGCGAACTGGGGCGCCAGTTGCGCCCAATGGCGGAAACCCTGCTGGACCAGGCCAGGGCCTTCGAGAAAGCCCTCAGCGGCGAGGATACATCGGGACAGTTGCACATCGGCGCCACCATGACCATTGGCAACTACCTCGCGGTACCGATGATCGCAGACTTCCGCAGCCGCTACCCCGCGGCGGAAATCGCCCTCACCGTCGCCAATACCCGGGCCATCGCCGAAGGGGTTGCCGGGTTTGAACTCGACATGGGTATGATTGAGGGTGAGTTTCATCACCCGGAGTTGACGACCCTGCGCTGGCGCGCCGATGAGCTGGTCGTTTTTGCCGCGCCGGACCACCCCGCCGCGGCCCTCGCGACACTCACCGACGATACCCTCAGGGCCCTGCCATGGATTGTGCGCGAGCGCGGCTCAGGCACCCGCCAGGCCTTTGACCGGGCGCTGCACGGCCTGCTTTCCGACCTGGAAATCGCCATGGAATTACAGCACACCGAGGCGATCAAGCGCGCGGTAGAGGCCGGACTTGGAGTGGGCTGCCTGTCCAGGATCAGTCTGCAGGAGGCGTTTCGCCTGGGGCGCCTGGTTCCGCTTGCAGTACCCCAGCGCGATTTCAGTCGCGAGCTCTTCCTGATAACCCACCGCAGGAAATTCATCGGCACCACCCTGCGGCGCTGGCTGGACCTGTGCGAGGAAACCCCTGATTTTCCGTTACCGCCGGGGGTCGGTGACATCAAGTTGCGCCAACGGCAAGCTTGACGCGCCGGGTTATTCCACTGCCTGGGTCATCGCATTATTCCTCAGATTTTCCCGCCGCAGGGCCCGGTTTCACATCTGGAACTCGGGAAGGCGCACCACCATTCCGTCCAGTTCCTCCGTGACCTCTATCTGGCAGCTGAGCCGGGACAGGTCCGTGCGATCGGGGCGCATCCCCAGCATGGCCTCCTCCATGGCGTCTGCGGTACCGCTCTTTTCCAGCCATTCGGACTCCACAAAACAGTGGCAAGTGCCACAGGCGCAGGCGCCGCCGCAATCCGCATCAATTCCCGGCACACCATTGTCCACCGCGTTCTGCATCAGGGACTTACCCGTCTCCGCGTCGACTTCGTGGCTTGCACCATTGTGTTCAATCAGGGTGATACGGGGCATGGTCAGGCTCTCCTCATTAATACCATTGTTCGCGTGCAGGACCTGTATGGATAACAGGGAGGTCCTATTTTGACAGACAGGGGGAGTGAGGCAATTAACCGTGATCGGAACTGCTGACCCGCCGTTTATTGCCAGTCACTATTCGCGATGTCCCACCCGCGAGCTGCGCCGGAGCGGGACCTGCCGAGCCTGAACAGGCACGGCAACAGTGAGCGCGGTTGATCGTCGAAGCTGCATTGAGCAGCCGGGTTGCGTCAGTTGAACAGTGAGTCGCTGCTGAGGCCATTGCTCTCCATAATGCCGCGCAAGCGTCGCAGCGCCTCCACCTGGATCTGGCGCACCCGTTCCCGGGTCAGGCCTATCTCGCGACCGACCTCCTCCAGCGTGCTGCTCTCGTAGCCGCGCAGGCCGAATCGGCGCGACAGCACCTCTCGCTGTTTCTCTGACAGTTCATCCAGCCAGTCGGCGATGCTTTCGCGTATGTCGCTGTCCTGCAGCAGTTGCGAGGGATCGGATTCATGCACATCCGCGATTGTATCCACCACAGAGCGGTCGGAGTCGGGACCCACCGGGGTGTCCATTGAAGTTACCCGCTCATTCAGGCCGAGCAGTCGTTTCACATCGGCAGCCGGCTTGTCCAGCATGTCGGCGATCTCCTCCGCACTGGGCTCATGGTCGAGCTTCTGGGTCAGCTCGCGCGCCGCACGCAGGTATACATTGAGTTCCTTGACCACATGGATAGGCAGACGGATGGTGCGAGTCTGGTTCATGATACCCCGCTCTATGGTCTGGCGAATCCACCAGGTGGCATAGGTGGAGAAACGGAAGCCGCGCTCGGGATCGAATTTCTCCACCGCGCGGATAAGCCCCAGGTTGCCCTCCTCGATCAGGTCGAGCAGGGTGAGGCCACGATTGATATAGCGGCGGGAAATCTTCACCACCAGCCGCAGATTGCTCTCAATCATCCGGCTGCGGGCACTGGCGTCGCCTTTCAGCGCGAGGCGGGAAAAGTATTTTTCTTCATCGGCGGTAAGCAGGGGGGAGTAGCCGATTTCATTCAGGTAAAGCTGGGTGGCATCGAGAGAGGTTTCTACCCGGCCGGCGGTGCGAGCCCTGGCCCGGTCGAACAGTGCCTGCTCCTCTTCTGACACGAAATCCGGATCGGTGTCGGTCTCCGACGTCATCTCCAGCATAGTATCGGCCATACCCGTAGCATCGGCCTGCTCTGGAGGTTGCCCTGCCAGGCCATTGTTGGCGGGGTTTACCACACCCGCGACTTTGCTCGGCTTGGAAGTCCTTTTGGCACGGGTTGCTTGCACTTACATACCCTCTTTGTTTTTGTAGTACGAGAAATCGGGAGTTTTTCTCGTCGGGCCGATCAGGTTAACCCAGGGAGATAATTAATTACAAGATGGTGGCGCGGGTATTTTGGCGCGGCCCGATCCTGGCCGCTGGGGCGCACAGGCGGGGGGATTTCGCCCCCCGTCAGGGTCTGGGCAACAGTTTCAACGGGTCTATCGGCTTGCCTTCCTGGCGAATCTCGAAATGAAGTTTCACAGTATCGGTACCTGAACTGCCCTTCTCCGCAATCGTCTGGCCGGCCCCGACGATGTCGTTTTCCCGGACCAGCAGGCGGTCATTGTGCCCATAGGCGCTGATATAGATGTCGTTGTGCTTGATGATGATCAGCTCGCCAAAGCCGACGATACCAGTGCCGGCGTACACTACCGTGCCATCGGCCACCGCAAAAACGGGGTCTCCCCGGTTGCCGTCAATATCGATTCCCTTGTGCACACTGGAGGAATACCCACGGGTCACGGTCCCTGTGGCCGGCCAGCGCCAGGCGCTTACCTTGCCTCCGGGCGTGGGCGCCCTTGCTGGTGGGGGGGGAGCTGCGGCAACAGGCGGTGCCGGGGTCGGACTGGCGGCCGCGCTGGCAATCGGGCTGGCGGACGGATCGATGCCCGGGCTGACGGGCGCGCCGGCCGTGGCGGGACTGGGCGCGGCCGCCGTCACGGACTCATCGGTGGTAGCGGCGATCGCGGGAACGGGCGTCTGCCCGGGGTTGGATACGGTACCGGCATACACCGGTGGGGCCGCCGCGCTTGCGGGCGCGGTCTGCTGCGCAGGTGCGGAGGCCTGGTACCCCCCCGCCGCAGCTGGAGCAGCGCCCCGGCCCGGCATTGCCACCTGGCTGACAGGGGCGCCGATTCCGGGTACCGCCGTCACAATTACCGGCGAGGGCGTGGCAGGGGTCGGAATCGCGGGCACGGCGGGCGCCGCAGATACCGGGGCTGGAGTGCCCGCCGCCGCGCCTGCGCTGGCGCCCGTACCGGCGGTTGCCGCCGGCAGGGTCTCCCACAGGTAAATGCTCTGGCCGGGATAAATAGTATAGGGATCGTATATGCGGTTTACTTCTGCGACCTTGCGATAGTCCAGTCCGTACCGGAAAGCGATCGAATACAGGGTATCGCCACGCTGCACAAAGTAGACTGTCACCTTCGAATCACCCGCATCGGTACCCCGGGCGGGGCTGCCGTTGTTCACCGCACACGCCGCAAGGCTGCACAGCAGCAGGATGCCTACTATCCTTATAAGCACGATAACACTCGACCACGCCAGGTGACCCGGGTCGGCACCCGGGCGCCCATGCTAATCTCTCCCCCAGCTGTAATCGATCAGCCACACCGTGGCGAAACCCAGCAACATCAGGCCGACACACAGGGCGATGACCGGCTCCTGCCCGGTAATTGCCTGGAATTCCGCGGGGGATACCGGTATTTGGCGGGCGGCTTTCAACTGCCCGTGGCTGTCCTGCACCCATTCCAGAACCTGCTTCCAGGGCCAGACGATCGCCAGCGAACCGAACAGGAAGCCGGTGAGCAGTGCCATGGTAGCCTGGTGAAACCGCTGTAAAAGCCAGTGCAGAAGGCGCGAAAAACACAACAGGCCGGTACCGGCCCCGAGTATGAAAACAAGCAGGAATACCAGGTCCAGCGAATTGACTGCCGCCAGCACCGGAGCGTACATGCCGAGCAGCACCAGGATGAAGCTGCCGGAGATGCCGGGCAGAATCATCGCGCAGATCGCGAGGAAGCCAGAAAGGAATACGCCCGGAAGCCCGAAGTCCATGTTGGTAACCGGCGATACCGCGATGAGGCTGGCCACGGCGGCACCCGCCAACAGGCTCAGCCCACGGGCTGCGGTCCAGGCCTCAATCTGGCGCAGCAGCACCAGTGCCGACGCCAGGATCAGCCCGAAAAAGAACGCCCACAGTGGCACCGGGTGGTTGGCCAATACCCAGGCAATCAGGCGCGACAGGGAGAAAATACTGGTGCCGATCCCCAGCAGCAGGGCCAGCAGAAAGCCGCCGTTGACATGTTGCCAGGCGCCCTTGATATCCAGCCGCACAAGCCGGGCGAGAAAATCCAGGTCGAACGCGCGCAGGCTGGCAAGCAAGCGGTCGTAGATGCCGGTGATAAATGCGATAGTGCCTCCGGAGACCCCGGGTACTATATCCGCTGCGCCCATCAGCACGCCGCGCAGGAAGATTCCGATGGCTTGCATACGCGCTACTTCACTATGCCGGGGCGCAGAGGCACGAAATTGACGGCCTCCACTATCCGGGTATCGAAGCCCTCCGGGGTGCGGGTTACGACCTGCAGCTGCTGGGTTCTGGCTCCGACGGGAATCACCAGGCAACCATTCACGGCCAGTTGCTGTAACAATTCCCGGGGAATACGTTCCGGCGCGGCGGTGGTGAGAATGCCGTCAAAGGGCCCCCGCTCCTCCCAGCCCAGGCCGCCATCGGCGTGATTGAGGTGTACGTTGCGCAGTTTCAACTGGCGCAGTCGCTGCCTTGCCTTTTGCTGCAACGGTCTTATCCGTTCAACGCTGTAGACCTCATCCACGAGGCGCGCCAGGATAGCTGTCTGGTAGCCGGAGCCGGTGCCAATTTCCAGCACCCGGCGACGAGGCCCTGCCTCCAGCAACAGTTCTGTCATGCGGGCCACGATGTAGGGTTGCGAGAGCGTCTGCTGGAAACCGATAGGCAGCGCGACATCTTCGTATGCGCGATGGGCCATCGCCTCATCCAGGAACAGGTGCCGCGGGGTGCTGCGCACAACGTCCAGCACTTTCATATCGGAAATACCCTGCTCCACCAGGCGCTGGATAAGGCGTTCGCGGGTGCGCTGCGATGTCATGCCGATGCCGTTAACGTTGACGTTATTCACCGCCATTACCACTAATCCCTATCCCCTGAAGAGTCCCCGAGCTCGTACCGGACAATTTCCGCCAGCAGCGCGGTGGCGTAACCGCCAGCACCGAGGGAAAAATCCAGTTGCAGGGCGCCATCATCACAAAACTGCCAGCAAAAGTCATCAGCGAGCAAGCGCGCCGGCCGCCACGCCAATTCCAGGCCCTCACGTTCCAGGAAAGCGCACAGATCGCTATGTTCCGACAAGGTGTCCCGCAGCCACTGGTCCCGCGCGGGAGACGCCGGCGACACGCCCCTGCCCCAAAGCGGCAGGCCCGGGTGCACATCGCCACGGCTCGCGCGTGAACGCATCTCATCGTCGACGGCAACACAGGGAAACAGGCTGCGCGTACCGTGCAACATACAGACGTCGCCATCACAGATACGATTCCAGGAGCCTTCCTCCACCCGTGCCGCCAGCGCGTCATTGAACAACAGGGCTCGCAAGGCGGACAGATACAGGCCGCGCCTGGCCCGGGTCGGCCTGCGGCCGCCGCCACGCGCCCAGCGGCGCGCCTGCTCAAGGGTGGCGCCGGCGCGCCCGAAGCGCTGCTCGCCAAAATAATTGGGCACGCCCTGCTCGCGCACAAGCTGCAGGCGCTGCTCCAGGGCGTCGCGTTCACCGCGGACATCCCGCAGCACAAGGCTGAAACGGTTGGCGCGATGCACCCCGCGCCGCAACTTACGACTGTGACGCTCCCGCCTCAGAACCTGTACATCGCCGCCGGATTCCAGTGCCTGCCAGTCCGGGTCTGTGCGCCCGGCCATACCGACACTGAACCACTGCCGGGTCACGGCATTGCGATCCTTCATTCCACTGAGGCCGATATCGCGCTCGGGTACGCCACCAAGAGCCGCCAGCCGCTGGACCAACTCCAGGCTGTTGAGATTGCGTTTTTGCAAATACAGGAAGACGTGCTCTCCTTCGCCCGAGGGCTCAAAACCCAACTCCTCGGTGACAACAAAGTCCTCGGGATGGCAGCGAATAAGCGCACTGGCAGCGGGTGTGCCCCAGGCGCGGGGCCAGGCAGGCCTCATCCGCCGTGTCCGTTATATCGCGGCATCCCGGCCAATTACCCGGTGCTCGACTGCAACAACACCACGGCGTGGGCGGCAATCCCCTCTTCCCGACCGGTAAAACCCAGCCTTTCCGTGGTGGTGGCCTTGACATTCACCTGCTCAACCGTCGCCGCCATATCCTGGGCCAGGATGGCGCGCATGGCATCAATGTGCGGCGCCATGCGTGGGACCTGTGCCACCACAGTGGCGTCCAGGTTGCCCAGCTGCCAGCCCGCGGCGTGCACCAGCGCCATCACCCGGCGCAGCAACAGGCGGCTGTCAATATTGGCATTGGCGGAGTCCGTGTCGGGAAAATGCCGGCCGATATCGCCCTGCCCGGTCGCACCCAGCAGGGCATCGCAAATGGCGTGAATGAGCACATCGCCGTCGGAATGGGCTTCCAGTCCCTGGTGATGGGCAATGTGTACGCCGCCTATAACAATCTCGTTGCCGGCGCTGAAGCGGTGTACATCGTAACCGTGACCTACCCGCATGACTTTCCCCGCCAACTCGTCGTTTTCATGAACCGCTCGCACCGCCCAGGTACCAGGCCGCCAGTTCCAGGTCCGCCGGCACGGTCACTTTCAGGTTGCGCGTGGACCCCGCTACCAGTTGCACCGCGTGGCCTGCCAGTTCCATGGCGCTGGCCTCGTCGGTCACCGCCAGGCCCTGCTCGCGCGCGCGCTGCAGGGCCGCATGCAATTCGCCCAGCCGGAACATCTGCGGTGTCTGCGCCCGCCACAGGCCGCTGCGGTCGATACTGCGCAGCACCAGCCCCGCCGCGCTCGCCTGCTTGACGGTATCGACAATGGGTTCCGCCAGGATACCGCCGGTGCCGCTGGCAACCACCTGTTCCATCAGGCGGGCCAGGTCAGATGCCTGCAAGCAGGGCCGGGCGGCATCGTGCACCAGCACCCAGTCCCGCGCGTCGCCCACCGCAAGCAACGCCGTCAGCGCCGCCAGCACCGAGTCGCTGCGCTGCTCACCGCCCTCCACCAGCATTACTCGCGGCTGGGCGAATATCGCCAGCCCGGCGGCCCTGCTGTCCCCGGGGCGCAGCGCCACTGCCACGGCCTGCAGCTGCTCGCAGTCCAGCAGGGTACGCAGGCTGTGTTCGATGACAGTGGAACCGGCGAGCGGCAGGTACTGCTTGGGCGTCGCAGCGTCCATCCGCGACCCGCTGCCCGCGGCGGGCACAACGGCCCAGCAGCGCTCGGTAAAGCTGGTGGTCAACGGGGCCGCTCCGCGGCAGCGGTGGCCGCTGGCGCGGCGCCCGCCGGGGGACTTGTCCCCGTCGACGGCTCTGCGGCCGCTTCCCCGACGGTGGTTTTCGCCGGGGCGGGTTCGGCGCCGGGAGCGGCTGCGGGACCATCGACGAACTGGTAAAAGGTCTCGCCCTGGCGAATCAGCCCGAGCTGCTCGCGGGCGCGTTGCTCCAGCCCCTTGTTACCGCTTTGCAGCTCCAGTACCTCGCGCTCCAGGGCGGCGTTGCGCGTTTCCAGTTCGCTGTTGATGCGCGCCTGTTCCTCAATCTGCTGTTGCAGGCGGTGTCGTTCAGCCAGGCTGCCCTCGGCAATCCACAGCCGGTACTGCAGTACCAGCAGTATGAACACCAGCCCTGCCAGCAGCCAGCGCAACGATCAACCCTGGCGCGAGAATTCCGCCAGGCCCCGGTAGGGTGCCCGGCCCGCCAGTTCCGCCTCTATGCGCAGCAGACGGTTGTATTTTGCGACCCGGTCGGAGCGACACAGCGAGCCGGTCTTGATCTGGCCGGCAGCGGTCCCTACCGCCAGGTCGGCGATGGTCGTATCCTCGGTTTCGCCGGAGCGATGGGAGATGACCGCGGTGTAGCCTGCCGCCTTGGCCATGGCTATGGCGTCCAGGGTCTCGGTCAGGCTGCCGATCTGGTTGAATTTGATCAGGATGGAATTGGCCACGCCCTTGTTGATGCCCTCCTGCAGAATGCGGGTGTTGGTCACGAACAGGTCATCCCCCACCAGTTGTATCTTGTCGCCGATCTTGTCGGTGAGCATTTTCCAGCCCGCCCAGTCGGACTCGTCAAGGCCGTCCTCGATGGAAATGATGGGGTGGGCCGCCGTCAGGGCCACCAGGTAGTCAGTGAATGCCTCGTTGTTGAACTGCTTGCCTTCTCCCGCCAGGTCATAGACCCCGTCGCGATAAAACTCGGAGGCCGCGCAATCCAGGGCGAGCATGATGTCGGTGCCGAGCTTGTAACCGGCATTGCCCACGGCCTCGGCAATCACTTCCAGCGCCGCCTCGTTGGACGGCAGGTTGGGCGCGAAACCGCCCTCGTCACCCACCGCCGTGTTGAGCCCGCGGCCCGCGAGCACTTTTTTCAGGTGGTGAAAAATCTCGGAGCCCGCGCGCAGTGCTTCGGCGAAGCTGGGGGCGGCAACCGGCTGGATCATAAACTCCTGAATATCCATATTGTTGTCGGCATGCTCGCCGCCATTGAGAATATTCATCATCGGCACCGGCATGCTGAGCGACTCGCTGCCGTTGAGGTTGGCGATGTGCTGGTACAGCGGAACTGCCTGCTCACTGGCCGCGGCCTTGGCGGCCGCCAGCGACACGGCGAGGATAGCGTTGGCACCGAACTTGGCCTTGTTGTCCGTGCCATCCGCGGCAATCATCGCGGCGTCCAGTTCTCGCTGGTCAGCCGCGTCGCGCCCCAACAGCAGGCTCCGGATAGGTCCGTTGACGTTGGCTACCGCCTTCAGTACGCCCTTGCCGAGGTAGCGACTGCCGTCGCCGTCGCGCAACTCCAGCGCTTCGCGCGATCCAGTGGAGGCGCCGGAAGGTGCGCAGGCCGCACCTACATGACCGGTTTCCAGGGTCACTTCCGCCATGATGGTGGGGTTGCCGCGGGAATCCATGACCTCGAAGGCCTGTATCTGCTTGATGTTACTCATTACTGTGACTCCATGTGTATCTGTTATCGCTGTAGATTTCCGTGATTCAGGCAATATCCAGCGGTGGCAGGGATTTAACCAGGTCATCAATCGCCTTGACCTGCTGCAGGAAAGCTTCGAGCTGTGCCAGCGGCAGGGCGCTGGGGCCGTCGCAGAGGGCCTTGTCCGGTTCGGGGTGCGCCTCGAGAAACAGGCCCGCCAGCCCGACCGCCATCCCGGCCCGGGCGAGTTCGGCAACCTGCGCGCGGCGACCTCCGGATGCCGCACCGCCTGGATCGCGGCACTGCAGGGCATGGGTGACGTCGAAAATAAGGGGACAGTCACCGCAGTCGCGTTTCATGACACCGAAGCCCAGCATATCCACCACCAGGTTGTCGTAGCCAAAATTGCTGCCGCGCTCGCACAGCAGAATGCGGTTGTTCCCGCACTCGGCGAACTTCTCGGCGACATTGGCCATCTGGGAAGGGCTGAGGAACTGGGGCTTCTTGATATTGATAATGCTGCCGGTGGCGGCCATCGCCTCCACCAGGTCGGTCTGCCGCGCCAGGAAAGCCGGCAGCTGCAGGATATCGCACACCTCGGCGGCAGGCGCAGCCTGTTCCGGGGTGTGGACATCGGTGATCACGGGCACGCCGAAGGTGGCCTTCACCTCCGCCAGGATCGATAGCCCCTCCTCCAGCCCCGGGCCGCGATAGGAGTGGATGGACGAGCGGTTGGCCTTGTCAAATGAAGCCTTGAAGACGTAGGGAATTCCCAGGCGCGTGGTCACCTCCACGTAATGCTCGGCAACCTTCAGGGCAAAGTCCCTGCTCTCCAGCACGTTTACACCACCGAGCAGCACGAAGGGTGCTGAATTCGCGATGCGTATACTCCCTAACGAGACGGTCTGGTCAGTCATGGCTGTACCTCAACATTCGGGTGATAAAAGCGCGCTACGCCTGGCCCGCTTTATCCCGGGCATGGCTGATAGCAGCTGTAATGTAGCTGGTGAAGAGCGGGTGCCCGCCCCGGGGACTGGACGTAAACTCCGGGTGGAACTGGCAGGCGATAAACCAGGGGTGCTCCGGCAGTTCGATCATTTCCACCAGTGAACGGTCCGCCGACCAGCCGACGATGCCCATACCGGCGGCGCGCAACTGGTCCAGGTAATTGTTGTTAATTTCATAGCGGTGGCGGTGGCGCTCCATGATGGTCTCTTTGCCGTATATCTCGCGCAGCTTGCTGCCCTCATCGAGATGACAGGGTTGGGCTCCCAGGCGCATGGTACCGCCCATGTCAGAGGTCTCGTCGCGAGACTCGGTTTTGCCATCGATATTCATCCACTCGGTGATGAGCGCCACAATCGGGTGCGGCGTGGCGGGATTCATCTCGGTGGAATCCGCACCCTCCAGGCCACAGACATTGCGCGCGTATTCCACCAGCGCCACGTGCATTCCCAGGCAGATACCCAGGAACGGGATCTTGTTTTCACGGGCGTAACGCACCGCGGTAATCTTGCCTTCGACACCGCGGTCGCCAAAACCCCCGGGCACCAGGATCGCATCCATGCCCTGCAGGAGCTCGCAGCCCTTGCGTTCGATATCCTCGGCGTCGATGTATTCGACTTTCACCTCGGTCAGGGTCTGCAGGCCCGCGTGCTTAAGCGCCTCATTGAGTGATTTGTAGGCGTCGAGCAGATCGACATATTTACCGACCATGGCAACCCGAACCTGCCCGTTGGTCTCGCTGAATTCCCGTTCAATCACATCTTCCCAGTCAGACAGGTCGGCGTGGGCCTCGCACTTGAGTCCAAAGCGCTCCACCACGAAGTCATCAAGGTGATGATCGCGCAGCATGCCGGGAATCCGGTAGATTGAATCCGCGTCCAGCAGGGGAATGACAGCACGCTCCTCCACATTGGTAAACAGGGATATCTTCTTGCGGGCACTCTCCTCGATCTCCACCGCGCAGCGGCACAGCAGGATGTCCGGTTGCAGGCCTATGGAGCGCAGTTCCTTAACCGAGTGCTGCGTGGGCTTGGTCTTGATTTCACCGGCGGTGGCGATATACGGCACCAGGGTGAGGTGCATCAGCAGGGCGCGACTGGAACCCATTTCCACCTTCAACTGCCGCGCCGCCTCCAGGAACGGCAGACCCTCGATGTCGCCCACCGTGCCGCCGATCTCGACGATCGCCACCTCGGCGTCACCGGCGCCCAGGATCACGCGGCGCTTGATCTCGTCGGTGATGTGAGGGATGACCTGTACGGTACCGCCGAGGTAGTCGCCACGGCGTTCCTTGCGCAGGACGGCGTTGTACACCCTGCCGGTGGTGAAATTGTTGGTGCGCTTCATGGTGGTGTGGGTGAAACGCTCGTAGTGCCCCAGGTCCAGGTCGGTTTCGGCACCGTCCTCGGTCACGAAGACTTCGCCGTGCTGGAACGGGCTCATCGTGCCCGGGTCGACATTGATGTAGGGGTCGAGTTTGAGCAGGGTGACTTTTATACCCCGGGCCTCGAGCACCGCCGCGAGAGAAGCGGCGGCAATTCCCTTGCCCAGAGACGATACCACACCACCTGTGACGAAGACGTAACGCGTCATAATAGCCTTATTTTCTATGCTGTATTGCCAGACAAAAAACGCGCACGCAGCTCCCGGAAGGAGCGTTTTCGACGGGTGCGAGTCCTGCGAAAAGATGGAGAGTCAGGCTATCAGAAAGCTGTCGTCAGCTCAATCGAAAGCAGTGGTGATGTTGCGCTCCCAACGCGGTTGCCAGAGTTGTTCACCCGGCCCCGGATGCCGACTCCAGCGACTGGAATCGCACAACCACAGGTCGCCCACCGCCAGCAACTCCTCCCCGAGGTAGAAAAGCGGTACCCGGTCCCGCCACCAGGGCGGCACACCGCGCTCCTGCAACACTTTTTTAAGACTGGCACTGCCGCCTCGTCCCAGCGGCCGGCAGCGCTCACCGCCCTCGCGCCAGGCCACGCGCAGGCGCTCGCCTGGCGCCAGGCGCAGCCCTTCCCGGGCCACCTGCGCCAGCCAGGCCCGGCCCGCGGACCCGGGCAATTCAAGGGTTTCACCGGGCGCCAGGGACATGGGGCCACTGGCCTCTGCGGGCCCCGGATCCGGCAACAGGTAAATCGCATCGCGGTAACGCTGCAAGGTGTAGGCGCTGCACTGCAGGCGCGATCGGGACCCATCCGACCCGGTCTCCAGCTGGCGCTGGAACTCGGCCAGGGCCGCCTGGTCAGGTGCGGGCCAGCCGGCGCCCAGCAGCCAATGGCGCAGGGCCTGCATGGCCTCCCGTGGCGACCCTGTGTTGATCTCGCCAAGCCGCAGCCCGGGATCACCCATCTCGCTGCGGATAGTGGCAGGTGCTGGCATCGAACGGGCCAGTTGCTCCGCGGCGACGCCGATGTGCGCGCTGGCGCGCAGCACCGTGGCGCGGTACCCGGGCCAGCGCCGGGCCAGCAAGGGCAACACCTCGGCGCGCAGGAAGTTGCGATCCAGGGCGGTATCGAAGTTGCTGGGATCCTGTACGCAATTGAGCCCATGGGCCGCGGCATAAGCCTCCAGTGCCGCCCGCGGCTGCTGCAACAGTGGTCGCGCCAGGCGGCCGGCGCCCAGTGTTCGACCGGCGGGCATCGCGGCCAGGCCCTGCACCCCGGCGCCGCGCAGCAGCCGCAGGAAGAACGTTTCCACCTGGTCATCCGCATGATGACCCAGGAACAGGACGTCGCCGTCACTCAATTGCTCCTCGAACAGCGCGTACCGGGCCTCGCGGGCGGCGGCTTCCAGGCCCAGGGAGCCCCGTTCGACATTCGCATCCAGGCACAGGATAGGGATTTGCAACAATCGACACAGCCACTCGCAGTGCGCCTGCCACTCGGCCGCCTCGGCATGGAGGCCGTGGTTTACATGAATCGCGCTGAGACGGGGGGCGTTCGGGTGCTGCCGGCACCAACGCTGCAGCAGGTGCAGCAACACCGTGGAGTCAATGCCGCCGCTGAATCCGACATACCAGTGGCGGGCGTCAAGCAGGGGCTCCAGTGGCTTGTCCAGCACCCCGTGATCAATTGAAGTGTCAGCCACTGTAAGGGGCCAGGAGAGGCTCGCCGACGGCTCAGTTGCCGTATGACATCAGGCGCTTGTAGCGTTTCGCCAGCAAATCTTCCAGGGGCAACTCCCCAAGACTCTGCAGTTGCCCGACCAGGTGCGCCTTGATTCTCTCGGCCATGGCGCCGGGGTCGCGATGGGCGCCGCCCAGCGGCTCGGGAATTGTGGCGTCGACGATACCCAGTTCCTGCAACACGGAGGATGTGACACCCATGGCGGCGGCGGCTTCCGGCGCGTTCTCCGTGCTCTTCCAGATAATATTGGCGCAGCCTTCCGGCGAGATCACGAAATAGGTGGAATACTGCAACATGACCAGGTGATCACCCACGCCGATCCCCAGGGCGCCGCCGGAGCTGCCCTCGCCGATCACCACGCAGATAATGGGCGTCGCCAGGCGCGACATCACCGCCAGGTTGCGAGCGATGGCCTCACTGATTCCACGCTCCTCCGAGTCGATACCCGGATAGGCTCCGGGAGTGTCGATAAGGGTAATCACGGGCAGCTTGAAGCGTTCGGCGGTTTCCATCAGGCGCAGGGCCTTGCGATAGCCCTCGGGCTTGGGCATACCGAAGTTGCGCAGCACCTTGTCCTTCACCGCCCGCCCTTTTTCCTGGCCGATAACCATCACCGGGCGGCCCTCGAGCCGGGCAACGCCGCCGACGATTGCGCGGTCGTCACCGAAGTGGCGGTCGCCATGCAGTTCGTCAAACTCCTCGAACACCAGGGGCAGGTAATCCATGGTGTAAGGGCGCAAGGGGTGACGCGCCACGCGGACGATATCCCAGGGGCTGAGGTTGGAGTAGATCTTCTCGGTGAGCTTCGTGCTCTTGGCCCGCAGGGTCTCGATCTCCTCGCTGATATTGATCTCGTTGTCCGTTCCGACCAGCCGCAGTTCCTCGATCTTGACCTCCAGATCGGCAATCGGCTGTTCAAAGTCAAGGTAGTTGGGGTTCATTCGGCGGTAAACTCGGCAGCGACAACGGGCGCCCAGTGTACAAAAATAATGCGGCGCAGACCAATAGCAGATCAACGGAGGGAACTGGCTGCAGACCGGCGATAAAAATCCCGGGCCGCAGGTCACGCGCTGCTGTCGACCCGGGCGGGCTTGCCCATGGCCCTGGAAATCCTGCTGGTGATGGGCATGGTGAGCGCGATGCTGCGGGCGACCCGCCGGCACTACGACCCGGATTATCGGCGCCAGCGAGCGCTGGGCGATATCGGGATTGAGCTGCAATGGGGCGGCAGCGCGAATGCGCACACAGGATTCAGTCGGCCAGGTAGATCCTCACATCGCGAAACTCCGCTGACTCGTCCAGGTCCGGCAGGGTACAGCTCGCCTGCCGCTCAATCTGCCGGTACGGAGGCCGGTCGAAATCCTTCACCCGCGAATCGGCGATCAGGACCCGGTCGGCCCGCTGGACAAAACGCTGCAGCCACTCGAAATTACCGCGGTCATACAGCACGTCCGCCACGGTGATCAGGTCGATATGGCCCTCCACGTGAAAGAAATCTTCAACCACTTCAAGGTGTACCCCGCTGCGCCTGGCGTTGGTGCGGGTGGCAGCCCGCGCCAGCGGGTCGATATCGCAGGCGATGACCTCGCTGGCGCCCGCCCTGGCCGCGGCGATGGCGACCACTCCGGAACCGCACCCGAAATCCAGCACGCGCTTGCCGCGCACCCAGTCGGGCCGCGCCAGCAGGAAACTGGCCAGCACCTGCCCCGAGGCCCAGCAGAAGACCCAGTACAGTGGGTTGTCCATCACCCGCTGCACGACCTCGGGAGTAAGGGCATCGCGGGGGTAATCGTCCTGCAGCAACAGCAACCGCACCGCAGGCGTTGCCGGCAGCGCAGTTTCCTCCAGCCGGGCGGCGGGCAGAATCCGGCGCAGCGCCTCACCCAGCAATTCCTCTTCAGACATGGCAGTGGTCAATCGATAAAAGCGCGCATTCTAGCACCGCTGGACACGCAGCCGCGCAGGTGCCCATGGACAGGCGGCCGATTGCGGATGTGCACCAGGCGGGGCTTCTATACAATGGCTCGCCATGGAACCAAAGCCCCCCTACCTCGTCCCCCACTCCCAGGAGGAAATACGAATTCTCTACGAGGACGCGGACCTGTTGCTGGTGCGCAAGCCCGACCTCCTGCTCAGCATTCCGGGGCGGCACCCCCTGAACAAGGACTGCCTGGTGACGCGGCTGCAACGGCGCTACCCGACGGCGAGCATCGTGCACCGGCTGGACCTGGACACCTCGGGCATCATGGCGATTCCACTGAACAAACCGACCCACGCCCATATCAGCCGCCAGTTCGAGCTGCGCCAGGTGGAAAAGTCCTACCATGCGGTGGTGTACGGGGTAGTGGCCGCCGACCGGGGTGAAATCGACCTGCCCATCGCCACCGACTGGGAAAACCGACCGCGACAGGTCATCTGTCGCGAGCGGGGCCGCGCGGCACTGACCCGCTACGAGGTGCTGGAACGGGGGCCCGACCGCACCCGGGTACTGCTGAAACCGGTCACCGGGCGCTCCCACCAACTGCGCATCCACATGCGCGAACTGGGCCACCCGATCCTGGGCTGCGACATGTATGCCCACCCCCAGGCGCTGGAGATGGCGTCGCGCCTGCTGCTGCATGCGAGCAGCCTGGCCTTCACCCACCCCACCACCGGGGAGTGGCTGGAGGGAACCTGCCCGCCGGATTTCTGAGGCCGCGTCACAGGTAGCTGCACCAGTCGCTCCAGCTGCCCGCGTACAGCGTGGCGTCGTCCCTGCCCAGCACGGCCAGGGAAAACAGGTTGACACAGGCCGTGACCCCGGAACCGCAGTAGACCACCAGCTGTTCAGCCTCCAGCAGGTCTCCCCAGTGCGCCCGCAGCCCGGCCTCGCTGAGCAAAGTGCCGTCCGCGGCGGTCACCCCCTGCCAGGGGCGGTTCACGGCGCCGGGAATATGCCCGGCCACCGGGTCTATCGGCTCCTCAAGCCCCTGGTAGCGGCGCTCCTCCCGGGAGTCCACCAAAAGCGCCCCGCTACCCTGCAACACGCGCAGCCCCTCGATATCGCAGCAGGCGTTAAATGGCCCGGTTGCAGCGGGCTCACAGGGCGTCAGCGGTGACACGCCGGTTGCCACCGGCCCGCCGGCTTCCAGCCAGGCCCGATAGCCACCGTTCAGCAGGCGGGGCGCGCGGTAACCCAGAGCGCGCAGCAACCACCACAAGCGGGCCGCGAAGGCGAAACGGGAGTCGTCATAGGCAGCGATTGCGGTATCCGGCCCCACTCCGTGGCGCGCCAGCAGCGCCGCCAGGTCACCGGGGCGAGGCAGTGGATGGCGCCCGCCGTGCTCGGCAACCGGAGCCGCCAGGTCGCGGTTGAGGTCGAGATAGTGCGCCCCGGGAATATGCCCTCGCTGGTAGTCGGCGCGGCCGGCGTCCGGGTCGGCCAATGAGAACCGGCAATCGAACACGACAAGCTCGGGGGCGTCCATTAACTCATGGGCTTCAATCAACATCGGGGTGAGCATAAAGGCCTCGCATGAAGTATCAGTCCCGGGCAGGGACAGGCTGCCCCAAAGAGTAGGCGAGACGCCGAAAATTCACTAGACTTCTCACAGGCTCCTTTGCAGAAACACGTGAGATGGCACAGTGGTCACGAGCTCCCGAACCGCATCGCGGCTGATGATAATCGCCAAACCCAATTGCTCCGCCAGCTGGCGCGGCAACCTGCTGGTATTGCTCGTGCTCGCCATTCCTTCGCTGGGAGCCGGCATCGGTTTCGCCATGCTCGGAGCCTGGCCGGTATTGCCGCTGGCCGGCCTGGAAATGCTGGCACTGGGATCGGCGCTGTACTACGTCAACTGGAAGCTGCAATACCGCCATGTGATTACCCTGAGCGATGACAGCGTGTGCATAGACAAGGGCTTCTACACCCCCCGACAGAGCTGGAAGTTTCCGCGCCACGCGACAGGCCTGGCCATCGTGCCCGAACGGCATCCCTGGGAGGGGCCGGGGCTGTCCCTGCAGGGCACGGGTGAATCGGTCAGCATCGGCGAGTTTCTCAACCGGGACGACAGCCTTGAACTCGCCGCGCTGCTGCGGCGGGAAATCAGGGTGGGCAGCTACAGCGCCTGCGGCGACCGGTTGTTCTAACGCCCCACCCGTTTCCCGGGTCGCGCCATCGCAGTGAAAGCCACCCCGTAGAGCATACTTGAAGCAATCCGGAGGCCCCCCGGCGCAGTCACCCGCTTACTGGTAACCGGGGTCCAGCCATGTACCCGTCGAGCGGGAGCGCACCGGCTGGATATGCACCGGCGGCTCGGTGCCGGGAAACCCCTCCCCCCAGTTCAGCGGCGTGCCCTTCATCTCGACCCTGGCGTTTTCGGTATACCAGTCGACCAGGTCGCCATCGCAGCGCAGTATCCAGGTGCAGCCGGCCTCTTCGCCCGCGGTGAAATCGCCGTGTCGCACCCCGGCGGGTCGAAAGAAGTACTGCCCGCGCTTCATGCGGCCGAAGTTGTAATCAAACTCTCCCTCCAGGCAGTACGCCTCCTCGTACACCGGGTGGTGCGCCAGCGGGTGTTCCCGCCAACCCGGCTTGGCCTTGATAAGGCGGGTGTAGAAACCCGTCACGGGATCGCGGTAGAGCAGCTTGATGAAGAGCCCGGGCACCGGAGTGCCGCCGCGATTGAAATCCATGGGGCTGCCATTGACCGGATCGATCACGTCATACCATTCCATGGCGTTAACATCGCGCACCACGAGACCCTCGGTTGCCATCTGATCATCCGCATTCGAATCGGGCGTGAAGCCCCAGTCGGCATACTCCCTGAAGAGTAAAATACTGGTGCCGGCAGCGACTGATATCCGGGGTGTGCGCACCCCCAGCGGGGCGCACCAGTAGCCACCCTCCCCGAGGATACGCCCGCCGATATCGATCTTCCCGTCGAGCACGTACCACTCGGTCTGGGCCGCGTGCAGGCCCCCGGGGATGGTCCAGTCTGTAAGGAACTCCACCTTGAGGGAGGCCGCGCCGTTCTCCTCGTCATAGCTGAGGTTGCGCTGGCGCGCCTCGCCACGGCCGTGGGGTAGCTCGGCCGTATGCCACAGCAGGTCCTGCTCATCGATTAATTCCACATGGGGTCTCATTGCCATTCCTCCGGGAGTCGTACTGTTTGAGGGGGCAGGATAAGAGCAGAAAACGTTTATCAAAAGTATTTAATAATTACTATAAACGTATACGATAGTAGTTACATTTTGGTAAGGACAATGCAATGGCGAGACGCCTGCTGACGCGCCTGGGCACACTCAGGCAGCTCGAAATATTTATGAAAGTGGCGGAGACGCGCAGCATCGCCCGCGCCGCCGAGGAGCTGTACCTGAGCCACTCGGCCGTCTCGGTCCAGATCAGGAAACTGGCCGAGGCGCTGGGGCTGCCACTGCACGAGGTCATTGGCAAACAGCTGCATATCACCGGAGCCGGACTGGAGGTGGTCAAAACCGGCCACGAGCTTTTCGCCGCGATCGAGCGGCTGGATGAGCGGATCAATAATCTCAAGGGGCTGACGGCCGGCAACCTGCGCGTCTCGGTGGTGACCACGGCCAAGTATTTCCTGCCGCGCATCCTGGGTGCGTTCTGTCGCGAGTACCCGGACATCGATGTGGAGTTCAAGGTAGGCAACCGCGCCCAGATCCTGGAGCGACTTAACGACAACAGGGATGACCTGTACATATTCAACGATCCGCCGGACGAACTCGGGATTACCACCTACCGTTTCCTGCCCAACCCGCTGGTGGTAATCGCCTCGGCCAGAAACCCTCTCAGCAAACGTAAGGACCTGCGCTGGGCAGACCTTGCGAGTGAGACATTCCTGCTGCGTGAGCAGGGTTCCGGCACCCATACCGCGGTTCGGCGGCACCTGGAAAAACACCGCCTCGCCCTGGGAAAAACTATGACCATCGAGAGCAATGAGGCCATCAAGTACGCCGTCATCGAAAATATGGGGATCAGCATTCTTTCGGCCTACGTGCTGGCCAACGCCAGCGAGGACGGACTGGTGCAGCTGCGGCTCGGGGGCTTCCCCATCCTCTCGGACTGGTACGTGGTGCATCCGCAGGCCAGGAAGCTGTCGCTGATTGCCGAACGCTTCCTCGAGTTCGTGCTCAAGCGGGGGCCCGACGTGCTGCCTATGGAAAAAATCGAACGCCAGGTAAAACAGGCGCTCGCCCGGCACTGAAGGCCAATGGGGTCGCGCCGGCTGCCGACCCGCAACGGCCAGCGCTAGATATCCCCGAAGTCGCCGTGCCGGCCCTTGCCCTGCGCGAAACGCGTGGCGCCCGCCACGGTCTCGCGGCTCCCTATCACCTCCAGCCCCCGCCGAAACTCGTTGGCCAGGGCATCTTCCAGCGACAGCCCCCATTGCTCGTACGCGCTCAGGCGGTCCGAGCGCAGGCAGTTCTGGGGAAAACGGGCCAACAGGGTCGCCAGTTCAATGGCCCCCGCCAGCGCCTCCCCGTCCTCCACCAGGCGATTGGCCAGCCCCATCTGCAATGCCTCCTGCGCGTCAACCGCACGCCCCGTGAGAATCAGGTCCATGGCCCGGCTGTGGCCTATCAGTCGCGGCAGGCGGATGGTGCCACCATCGATCAGCGGCACCCCCCAGCGCCGGCAGTACACACCCAGTACCGCACTGCGTTCGACCACTCGCAGATCGCACCAGAGGGCGAGTTCCAGGCCACCCGCCACCGCATGCCCGGCAATGGCAGCGATCACCGGTTTGCCCAGCACCATGCGTGAGGGGCCCATGGGGCCATCGCCCTCGGGCGCCAGCCGGTTACTGCCCGCCTCGGCAGCCACCGCCTTCAGGTCGGCACCGGCGCAGAAGGTGCCAAATTCACCGTGCAGGACGGCAACGTCGCTGTCGGGGTCGGCATCGAACGCCCTGAACGCATCCGCCAGGGCGCGCGCGGTCGGCCCGTCCACGGCGTTGCGTACCTCGGGACGCGAAAGGCGAACGATGGTAATGCGATCCCGTACCTCGGTGGTGACTGGGTCCATAATGAAAAGTCTCCGATGTCTGCCTGGCTGGGGAGCCAGTCTACCCCATCAGCGTCACTGCGGTGGCTACGACGACAGGCTGGCTGGACGTCTTCACCGGCAGTCCCTATGATCCGGTGATACTCCGCCCTCACATAATGATAACTATGAAAAAATCCCTGCTAACGATCACCTGCATGACAACCGTGCTCCTGGGCTGCACCGAGCCCCAGGAATCGCTGTCCATCACCGCGACGCAGCGCCCCTCCGGCAACCTGCTGCCGGTAAGCGAGGACATCCTGGAACTGGTCCCCGCCCCGAACCCGGACCGCAATGCCTATTTCGGCGACCTCCACGTGCATACCGGCTACTCCTTCGACGCCTTTGTGTTCGGCAATACCACCCTGCCCGCGGATGCCTACCGCTACGGGCGCGGCGAGGCCCTGGAGCACCCCAGCGGCTATCGTATGCAGCTGCAACAGCCCCTGGATTTTTACGCGGTGACGGACCACGCCATGTTCCTCGGCCTGGTCAGGGAGGCGGCGGACACCAGCACCCGGTTTTCGCAGTATGCGGTTGCCGAACCGCTGCACAATATCAACGCCTGGTACAACATGTCCGATCTCAGCCTGACTTCACGCGCGCGCAATTTCGCCGGGTTTCTCACCAATAGCATTAACGAACTGCTCGATGGCACCATCGATCCGAAGGTGGTCGAGGCGGTCACCCGCTCGGCGTGGCTCGACACCATCACGGCTGCCCGGGAGGCATACGACCCCGGAATTTTCACCACCTTCGCCGCCTTCGAGTACACCAGTTCCACGGATGACATGGGCAACCTGCACCGCAACGTGATCTTCCACGACACCGATCGCCTGCCGGCAGTACCCTTCTCGCGCTTCAATTCGCAAAACCCCGAGGGCCTGTGGGACTGGATGGACCAATTGCGGGAACAGGGTATCGAAAGCCTGGCGATTCCGCACAATTCCAACGGCTCCAACGGCCAGATGTTCAAACTGACCGACTGGGCCGGCGACCCGATGGACGACGCCTACTCCAGCCAGCGCATGCGCAACGAACCGCTGGTGGAGATCACCCAGATCAAGGGCACTTCCGATACCCACCCCCTGCTATCCAAAAACGACGAGTGGGCCGATTTCGAAATCGCCCCCTACCGGGTGGCCACCAAGCTGTACAGCGAACCTGCCGGCAGTTATGTGCGCGACGCCTACCTGCGGGGACTGCAACTGGCATCCGGCGGCGGCGTCAATCCCTACAAGTTCGGCCTGGTGGGTGCCAGCGACACGCACAACAGCGCCTCGGCCCCGGAGGAAGAGAACTACTTTTCCAAAGTCGGGATGCTCGACGGCACGGCGCAACTACGCGGCTCCATCCCGGCGTCATTCGTTTCCGGCACCCTGTTGAAATGGCGCGCGCCGGACCTTCTGCAACAGGTGGACGGCAAGGATTACCTGGCGGGGGGAGGCTTCGAATACTGGTCCGCCTCGGGACTGACCGGCGTCTGGGCCGAGGAGAATACCCGCGAGGCGCTCTACCGGGCCTTCCGCCGCAAGGAGACCTTCGCCACCAGCGGCCCGCGCATGAAGGTGCGCTTCTTCGCAGGGTACGACTATGAGCCCGGACTGCTGGACAGTCCGCAACTGGTGGCCAGCGCCTATCGCGGCGGCGTGACCATGGGCGGCGACCTGGCAGGCAAGGCGGCGCAGGCACCTGCTTTCCTGGTCTGGGCGACGGCGGACCCGACGGGTACAGCCCTGCAACGACTGCAGGTGATCAAAGGCTACCTGGAAAACGGCGAACACCGCGAGCGTATCTACGATGTGGCCTGCTCCGACGGGCTTGCGCCCGATCCGGCCAGCGCCCGCTGCCCCGACAACGGGGCGCGGGTGAACCTGGCCGACTGCTCCACCACCGCCGGCGTCGGCGCCGCCGAACTCAAGGCGCTGTGGCGGGACCCCGCTTTCGACAGCAGCCAGGAGGCCTTTTACTATGTTCGGGTTCTGCAGAACCCGACCTGCCGCTGGTCCACCTGGGACGCCATTCGCGCTGGCGTCAAACCGCGCAGCGACCTGCACAGCACCATCCAGGAACGCGCCTGGTCATCACCCATCTGGTACCGGCCGGCACCTGCCGAACCCGTCGATGAACCTGTAGAAAAACCTGCAGAAAAAGCGGGAGAAGAAATTATCGCGGAAGCTGTTGCACAGCCCGAAACGAAGACAGCGCAACCCCCGGCCAATAAGGCCGGGGACGGCGCCACTGTTACATCGGGTTCGACTCTATAGCGGGGGAATGCGCAGGCTCTGGCCGGGGTAGATCTTGTCCGGGTCAGTCAGCATGGGCTTGTTGGCCTCGAAAATTACCGTGTATTTGCCCGCCGACCCGTACTGCGCCTGCGCGATTTTGCCGAGAGTGTCGCCCGCCTTGACCGTGTAGAAAGTCGATTCAACTGCCTCGGGCTCATCGACCTTCATCTGGCAATCCACTTGGGCGATACCAAACTGGTTACCCGCGCACAACACGATCTTCTCCATTGCTTCCTGCGTGGGCGCCGTTCCCGTGAGTACAGCTTTATCGCCGTTGACCTTGACCGATACCGCTTCACCATCGACATCGAGTTGCGCCACCATGCGGCCTATATTTTCCTCGCGCAACTTGTTTACCCGCTCGGGCGATACCTCAACCGTTTCAGTCGCCTTGTCTCCGGCGTCAGATAAAAAATCAAATAATCCCATTGTTCGCTTAGCTCCTGATTGTAATTTCCAGACTGATCGCGACGCAGATTTCGCCATCGCGCATGAAGTCCGACCCCCGTTCGTGGCGGCCGCCCCACAGCATCAAGACACTATAACGCAGGAAATCGGGGATGCAATGCGGCGCCACAATCGAGCCGTCGGTGTCGAAGCCAGGTGTTGCGCCCACGCGCAATCATCAAAAAGTTCCTCGATTCATTCAACAGCCTGCTATACGGCATACCGCACAAATCAACGCTGTCGCGGGCGTTGGCGGCTGCAGAAGATTTTTGTGTAGTTTGATCGGTAGCGGACTCCTATAATGACGGCTCATTTTTATCTTCGATGTGACAACGGGTATTTATGATTGAATCCGGCTTGGGGCGCGCGCCATGAAACTCTGGAACGGTTGGGGTGATGACGACAATGATCTCAACTACGAACTCAGCAAGTCTGCCCTGGGGTTTTTGCAGGGACTGATTGGCAAAGCGACACGCTTGCCGGATGCGAGTCTTGAACAGGCTCTGGCCAGGGTTCCACAATCGCGGTTGCCGGAGAGCGCCCTCTACAGTATCGATGCCGAAACCCGGCTGCGCCATGCCCGTGGCCAGAGCTTGCCGGATTGGCTGGCGCTGCGCAGTGGCGACGTGGGCGTTTTTCCGGACGCCGTCGCCTTTCCGGAAAGCAGTGATGAGGTCCAGGCACTGCTGCGGCATGCGCAGGACAAGCAGATCGATGTCATTCCCTATGGTGGCGGCACCTCGGTGGTGGGGCATATCAATCCCGAGGAGAACGGCCGCCCGGTGCTGACCATCGATATGACGCGCATGAACAAACTGATGGCGCTGGACAGGGAAAGCCAGATCGCCACTTTTGGCGCGGGTACCATCGGGCCGCAAGTGGAATCCCAGCTGGCGCCGAAGGGGTACACCCTGGGCCACTATCCGCAATCCTGGGAGCTGTCGACGATAGGCGGTTGGGTCGCGAGCCGCTCCAGCGGCCAACAGTCCATGCGTTACGGCCGCATCGAACAGATGTTCGCCGGTGGTCGTATAGAAACGCTGAAGGGTACACTGAACATTCCCACCTTTCCCGCGACCTCGGCAGGCCCGGACCTGAGAGAATTTTTTCTCGGAACCGAGGGACGCCTGGGGATTATCACCGAGGTCAAGGCACGCGTTACTCCACTGCCCGAGCACGAAGCATTTCATGTGCTGTTCTTCCCGTCCTGGGAGATCGCTTTGGCCGCGGTGCGCGAGATTGTGCAACAGAAAATGCAACTGTCCATGATGCGCTTGAGCAACAGGATGGAAACGTTTACGCAGCTCAAGCTCGCCGGCAGCGAGCGCATCATCGCGCTGCTGGAGTTGTATCTGAAAAAGCGCGGTGTCGCCGGTGACAAAGTGATGTTCACATTCGGTGTCACCGGATCAAAGGCGCAGTGCGCCGCGGCCCTGCGCCTGACCCGGAAAATAGCCAAACGTCATGGCGGCGTGGGCGCGGGCCCCGCGCTGGGTAAAAAGTGGGAGCACAGTCGTTTTCGCTCTCCCTATCTACGCCACGGCTTATGGGATGCCGGCTACGCCGTTGACACCATGGAGACCGCGATAGACTGGGTACGGGTCGCCGATGCGGCCGCGGGTATTCAAAGCGATATTGCCAACGCACTGGCCGATGAAGGCGAGAAGGTGCACGCATTTACGCACCTCTCGCACATGTATGGCCAGGGTTCGAGCGTGTACACCACGTACATCTTCCGCTGTGGCAAAAGCTACGAGGAGACCAGGGCGCGCTGGGACAAACTCAAGGCAGCCGGCGCCGAGGCCATTGTCCGCTTTGGTGGCACCATCAGCCATCAACACGGCGTGGGCAAGGATCACGCCAAATACTTGCCTGCGGAAAAAGGAGAACTGGGTATCGAGGCCATACGCGGCCTGGTCACCATGTTCGATCCAGATCGGCAAATGAATCCGGGGAAACTGCTTCCTTGAATACACAAGGCCTCACAAGGACCCAGGCGTGAACAGCAATCATATCGGCTTTCCCAATCGCGAGGCGCTGTGGCAGTCGCTGCAACAGGGCGAGCAGGATTGGGACCTTGTCGTCGTCGGTGGCGGCATCATCGGCGCGGGCATTCTGCGTGAAGCGGCTCGACGCAATCTGAAAGTGCTGCTGGTGGAGCAGCGAGATTACGCCTGGGGCACCTCCAGCCGCTCCTCGAAAATGGTACATGGCGGGCTGCGCTATATCTCCCATGGCGATATCAAGCTGACCAGGGATTCCTTGCGCGAACGCGAGAGATTGCTGCTCGAGGCGCCCGGGCTTATTGAGCGAATGGGCTACCATTTTACGCTTCGCAAAGGTCAGTTCCCGGGGCGCATCCCCTTTGCCATGGTGTTGTGGTTATACGACATGTTGGCCGGCATCAGGAATCACCGTTATTTCGACAAGGCGAGCCTGGCCAGACACTATCGCGGCATCAACCTCAGTGGCGTGACCGGCGCGATGTATTACACCGACACTGTCACCGACGATGCCCGACTGGTACTTCGTGTACTGCAGGAGGCAATAGCTGCCGGCGCTGCGGCGATCAACTACACCAGGGCGCAATCGCTGATCAAACACCAGGGGCAGGTGGCGGGCGTGGTGCTGCAGAATGTCGAGAGCGGCGCGCAGCTCGAATTGCGCTGCAAGGCGGTGATTAACGCCACCGGCGCCTGGGCCGACCGTCTGCGCAATGAAGTCAATCCGGAGCGGCGTATTCGACCCCTGCGCGGCAGCCACCTGGTGTTGCCAAAAGAAAAACTGCAGGTAAGCGACTCGCTTTCCCTGCTTCACCCTGAAGACAAGCGACCGGTTTTTATTTTTCCGTGGGAAGGTACCACCGTCGTGGGCACCACCGACCTCGACCATCAGGACGACATCGACCAGGAGGCTTCCATCAGCACCAGGGAGCTGAACTACCTGTTGCGGGTAGTGCATGAGATGTTTCCCGATAACCAGATCACCGAAGACGATATTATCTCCACCTGGTCGGGCGTGCGCCCCGTCATTGGCTCCGACACATCCACTGATCCTTCCAGGGAGAGGCGGGATCACGCGGTGTGGGTGGACAATGGCTTGGTCACTGTCAGCGGCGGCAAGCTCACCACATTTCGCCTGATCGCACTCGATGCGCTGGCGGCCGCGGCGCCAGCCCTGGGGAGTGTTTCGGTCCAGGGGGGCAGTGATGTGATCTTCCAGTCGCCAGCAATAGGAGTCGAGCGGATCAATACCGCCGACAAACAGTGGGCCCAGCGCCTGCTTGGCCGCTACGGCAATCACGCCGGGACACTGCTGGAGCATGCCAGTGACGAGGAGCGACGACTGATCGGCCCGACAGAGTTCTGTCTTGCGGAATGTCGCTGGGCCGCCCGCCACGAATCTGTGCAACACCTGGACGATCTGTTGCTGCGTCGCACCCGCCTGGGTTCGCTGTTGCCCAATGGCGCGGAATCACTGTTTGCAGCCCTGGAAAAAATCTGCGCCGAGGAACTGCATTGGGACGCCGCGCGCTGGCGCGCCGAGGAGACGCGTTATCGGGAAATCTGGCGCCGACACTATTACCTGCCTACGGCCTGAGGCCTCCCGCGGAACAGCTTGTGAAAAATGGCAAAGAATATGTTTTGGCAATCGACAACGGGACGCAAAGTGTTCGCGCACTCGTGTTTGACCTCGATGGACAACTGGTTGCCAAGAGCAAGATAGAGATCGAGCCCTATTTTTCCGACGAACCGGGTTGGGCGGAACAGCATGTCGAATATTTCTGGGACAACTTGTGCAAGGCCTGCAATGGACTGTGGCCGCAGCTGGCGTTCCCCAGGAGCGCCATCAAGTCGGTCGCGTTAACGACGCAGCGCGCCACCGTTGTAAACCTCGATCGCGACGGCAATCCACTGCGACCTGCCATAGTCTGGCTGGATCAGCGACTCGAAGACAGGCTTCCCGGCATGGGGATATGGCAAGTACTGCTGACACTGGCAGGAGAAAAAGAGACGGTAAGGTTTTTCCGCAGCCAGGCCGAAGCGCACTGGATCAAAAACCGACAGCCTGAAGTTTGGGAAAAAACCGACAAGTTCCTGCTGCTCTCGGGCTACCTGACCTACAGGCTGACCGGAAAATATGTCGATTCCGTCGCCAGCCAGGTAGGCTATCTCCCGTTTGATTTCAAGCGCCACAAATGGGCTCATGCCCTGGACTGGAAGTGGCGCGCACTGCCCATTAAACGCAGCCAGTTGCCCGAACTGGTGCCGGCGGGTTCACCGCTTGGCGTGATCAGTGAACTGGCCGCGCAACAGACCGGTATCCCGCAGGGACTCGCGCTCATCTCCGCCGGCGCCGACAAGGCCTGTGAAGTGCTCGCCTCCGGCTGCCTCACACCCGATACAGGCAGCCTGAGCTATGGCACGACGGCGACCTACAACAGCACCAATACCCGCTATATCGAAGCGATCAAACACGTTCCCGCGTACCCGGCCGCCATACCCGGAGCCTACAACACCGAGACCATTGTGCAGCGCGGCTACTGGATGGTGAACTGGTTCAAGCAGCAGTTTGGCTTGCACGAAACACGGCTGGCAGCCCAGCTGGGCGTGGAAACCGAATCGCTGTTTGACGACCTGCTAAAACAGGTGCCGCCCGGCGCGATGGGGCTGATCGTACAACCGTACTGGTCGCCCGGCGTACGCAACCCCGGCCCCGAAGCCAAGGGCGCCATGATCGGCTTCGGCGATGTGCATACGCGCGCGCATATTTACCGCGCCATCATCGAAGGCCTGGCCTACGCCTTGCGGGAGGGCAAGGAGCGCCTGGAAAAACGCAGCGGCCACAGTATAAAAACACTGAAAGTCTCGGGTGGCGGCTCGCAAAGCGACGAGGCCATGCAGATTACCGCCGATATTTTCGGTCTTACCGTTGAGCGCCCCCACACCTATGAGACCTCCGGCCTCGGCGCGGCGATCAATGCCGCCGTGGGCGTCGGCCTCTATCCCGACTATGCGACCGCGCTGGAGCACATGACGCACAAGGGCGAGTGCTTTGCCCCCATTGCCGGCAACGTCCGGCTTTACGATGAGTTATACAAAGATGTTTATCTGAAGATGTATGACCGACTGAGCCCGCTGTACGGGTCGATTCGAAGGATTACGGGTTATCCGTATTGAACAGGGAAAGCGCACTATGGAGCCCGGCGCGGCCTCCGCTCCTGCCCGTGGAGTGTTAAGAAAAACGCGCTAGCGCCCGAAATGGACCGCCGTGCCGCACAGGATAGCTGGCTATTTTTTGTGCAATATCGACTGAATATTGGCCCCGCTTCAGGTATCATCGCCGCCACTCGCAACCACCCGCTGTAAGCCGTTGAGCACACCCACCCTGTGTGACGTGTAAATCAATCGTCTGGCGGCGCACTTGAGCAAGAATATGACCAAATCCGGCAACAATCGTGTTGGCTTCGTAAGTCTGGGCTGCCCCAAGGCCCTGGTGGATTCGGAGCGCATCCTCACCCAGTTGAAAATCGACGGCTACGATATCGTACCCAGCTACGAGGACGCCCAGATCGTGGTGGTGAATACCTGCGGTTTTATCGACAGCGCCAAGCAGGAGTCGCTGGATGCCATCGGCGAGGCGATCAGCGAGAATGGCCGGGTGATTGTTACCGGCTGCATGGGCAAGGGCGATGACGCCCGCGCCATCATGGACCTGCACCCCAAGGTGTTGAGCGTGACCGGACCCGCCGCCTACGAGGAGGTGGTGAGCGCGGTACACCAGTACGTACCGCACACGCCGGTGCACGACCCTTTCGCCGACCTGGTGCCGCCCCAGGGCATCAAGCTTACGCCGCGCCACTACGCCTATCTGAAGATTTCCGAGGGCTGCAACCACCGCTGCAGTTTCTGCATCATACCCGCCATGCGCGGCGACCTGGTGAGCCGCCCCATTGGCGATGTCATGGACGAGGCCGAGCGCCTGGTGCAAGCGGGTGTCAGGGAACTGCTGGTGATCTCGCAGGACACCAGTGCCTACGGCATCGACACCAAATTCCGCACCGGCTTCTGGAACGGCCGCCCCATGAAAACCCGCATGCAGGATCTGTGCGAGGCACTGGGGGAACTGGGCGTGTGGGTGCGCCTGCACTACGTCTACCCCTACCCCCACGTGGATAACGTGATTCCGCTGATGGCGGATGGCAAAATCCTGCCCTACCTGGATGTGCCGCTGCAGCATGGCAGCCCGGAAATACTCAAACTCATGAAGCGCCCCGCGGCGGCGGAGAAATCCCTGGAGCGAATCCGGCGCTGGCGGGAGATCTGCCCGGACATCACCCTGCGCAGCACCTTTATCGTCGGCTTTCCCGGCGAAACCGAGCGCGACTTTGAACAACTGCTGGATTTTATGCAGGAAGCACAGCTCGACCGCGTAGGCTGCTTTCAGTATTCCCCGGTGAAAGGCGCCGCGGCCAACGAACTGCCCGACCCGGTGCCGGAAGCGCTGAAGCAGGAGCGCTGGGAAAGATTCATGGCCCTGCAGCAGGACATCAGTGCCGCCAGGCTGCAGGCCAAAATTGGCAGGACTATTGAAATCCTGATCGACAGCGTGGACGAGCAGGGCGCCATAGGGCGCTCCAGCGCGGATGCCCCGGAGATCGATGGCAAGGTCTACCTGGACGGCATCACCGACCTCAACCCGGGCGACCTGGTAGAGGCGGAAGTCACCCACGCGGACGAGTACGATTTGTGGGCGGGGTGATCCACCTGTGAACCTGCTGCTATTCACCGCGGCGGATCGCCTGGGTGAGCAGCGGATCAGGGTGACGGATTACCGCCTGCGACACCTGCGCCAGGTGCTGGGTTCGCAAGCCGGAGACGAATTGCGAGTGGGCGAGGTCGGCGGCCTCACCGGTTCAGGCTGTGTCGAGATCATCGACGACGAACAGGCCATCCTGACGCTGAACCTGGATCAGCCGCCTCCCCCAAAACTGCCCCTGTGCCTGGTGCTGGCCCTGCCGCGCCCCAAGATGCTGCGGCGCGTCCTGCGCACGGTGGCGGAACTCGGCGTTGGCGAGCTGCACCTGATTCACTCCTACAGGGTGGAGAAAAGTTACTGGCAGACCCCCGCACTGCATGCCGACAGTGTGCAGCGCTACCTGCTGGAGGGCCTCGAACAGTGCCGCGACACGGTGTTGCCCCGGGTTGAGTGCCATCGGCGTTTCAAACCTTTCGTTGAAGACCTGCTGCCGGGGCTGATCGAGGGCGGGCAAGCGCTACTCGCCCACCCCGGGGACTACCCGCCCTGCCCGCGCCAACAGCGTGAGCAAACGCTGTTGGCAATTGGCCCGGAAGGCGGTTTCATCCCCTACGAGGTGGAGAAACTGGTGGCTGCGGGCTGCGCGCCGGTGTCACTGGGAGCGCGCATACTGCGTGTGGAAAACGCACTCACCGCATTGCTGGGCCGCCTGTTCTGACGCGTTGGCGTCAGAAGCGGTATTCCAGTTCCAGGCCGTACATCCGCGGCGTTGCCACCGAGTATCCGCCCGCACCCGAAGGCTCCACAAGCGCCGTGCCCCCCACTTGGTAATGGGTGTCGGTGATATTGTTGCAGTAGAGCGCTCCCAGCCATTTCTGGTCCGGAGAAACCCAGTTCAGCCTGGCGCTGAGATCGAACTGCTCGTCCTCGTACCACATGCCCGTGCGGCAGCTCGCGGAGTCGAAGCAGTACTCGATATCGTGCTTGAGACTGGCCTGCAGGCGCGGCGTGACGGTGCCGAGTTCCATCTCCCAATCGTACTGGGCTGCCAGGTAATAGGTCTGCTTGGGCAGGCGCGGCAGGTTCTCGTCGGAGCGGTCGTTGGGGCAGGAATCGACATTCACCACGACCAGGTTTTCCCGCGTACAGCCCGGTGGCGGCGCGGGACCGGTGCCAAGCGTCAACTGGGTATCGTCAAAGGTCTCGATGTCGCCATCGTTTATGGTGAAGTTGAAGCTGAGGGTGAGGTTCTCGGTTGCCAGCCAGGTGGTCTCCAGCTCAAAGCCGGTAATGGAGGACTTCGCCGCATTGATGGTATCGGGTGCGGGATTGCCATTCACCGGGTTGATGACCACCGTGGTGAGCTGCCGGTTCTTGTAATCGGTGTAGTACAGGGCGCCGTTCATACGCAGCCGGCGCTCCAGCATATCCAGCTTGAACCCCAGCTCCCAGCTGGTCACCTCCTCCGGTTTATAGGTATCCAACTCGCCGGTAGGCGCCTCTGACAGGCCACCTGAAAGAAAGCCCTCGCTGTAGGTGAGGTAGAAGGTGCCCAGGTCAACCCAGTCATTTTCCTCCATCATGTATTGCAGACTGGCCATGGGGGTTACATCATCGCCGCTCAGTTTTGCACGGGTTTTATCCTGCAGCGCAAGTTCAAAGTCCGGGTTGTACACAAAACCAGGGCGTTGCACGGCGTACAGGCCACCTCCCAGTTCCGAGACAGGGCCGCCGTTCAGGTCCAGGGACGCCGGTACCGGCAGGTAGCGGTCGCGCTTCAGTTTGCGTTTCTCGTCGGTGTAGCGCACGCCCACCGTCGCGCGCCAATGTTCATCGAACGCCCACTCGCCCTGGGCAAAGGCGGCCGTCGCCGTGTTGTCCGCGTCCAGGTCGGTCGCCGCGCTGTTCAGAAAAAACAGGTCGCTTATCGCCGGGTCGAACGGGCCCAGGTAACTCACGCTGACATTGCCATCGGTCTTTTCATTGAACCAGAAAAGGCCCGTCACGTACTGCAGGCGTTCGTCAAACATGTCTCCGGTGAGTTGGAATTCCTGGCTGTACTGATCGGTTTTGGCGGGGCCGTCGTAGGTGGGGTGTACGGTCATGGTCCGGTGCAGAAACGGGATACCGCTGTTGTCCAGGTCATCGTCCTGCCTGGCCTCGGTATAGCGGTACGCGCTGATACTCTTCACGCCGAGATGTTCGTTCAGGTCCCAATCGACGGTCAGCGAGGCGCCTTTATTGGTGGATTGGTATTTACCACCTAAATCCGAGATAACAGTGTGTTTGTCACCGCCGCCGGCATTCGCGGAGTCCTCGCAGAAATCCTCGTAGGTACGACCGGTAGCGGGCACCACGGCCAGGGTGTTCAGCAAGTTGGCCTGCCAGCCCTCGTATCCTTCAACCAACCGGCACTTCTGCGGGCGGGCACGCTGGTTGGTCTTTGCGTAGTTCAGGTTGAGGTCCAGCAGCCAATCCTCGCCCGGCGCCCAACGGGTCTGCCAGATCACGGTATTGCGATCCTCGTTCATGTATTTCTTGCCGTCGTACTCGTTGTCTATGTAGCCATCGGCGGAGCGGTAGGCACCGGACAATCTCGTCCAGAGGTCGTCCAGCAGCGGTACATTCAGCATGACATCGCCATCGAGTCGGTCGTAATTACCCACCCGGGTGCCCACCTGGCCTTCAAACTCATCAGTCGGTTTGTTGGTTGTAAACACCAGAGCACCGGCCGTTGTGTTCTTGCCAAACAGCGTGCCCTGGGGGCCGCGCAGCACCTGCACGGACTGCATGTCGACCACATCCAGCAGGGCGCCGTCCGGGCGACCAATGTAGACGCCATCGAGATAAATGCCGACGCCGGAATCGATATTGGGGCCGGTATTGCGCTGGCCGACACCGCGTATATAAATATTGGCTGCCCCGGAATTGCCATTGGCGGATTGCACTTCGATATTGGGTGCAATCTGGTTGAGGTTCGACAGGTTCTTCACGCCCGCATCACGCAGGGCGGTGGCGTCCAGGGCGGTGACCGCAACCGGGGTTTCCTGCAGGTTTTCGTCTCTCTTGCGGGCGGTGACGATCACTTCCTCCAATGCCAGGCTTTCAGCGTGAACCGGCGCGGAGACCCATGGGAACAGTGCCACGGGCGCAAAACAGGCTACTGCGGCAAACTTCCGCATTGGATTGACTGACATTTAAACACCTCGATTTATAGTTATTCCGGCCTGCAATCGGACACCGTGGACCGGCCGCAAGCCAAGTTGAGATATACTTTGAAGTCGGGCGTTACACAAGTTTTTTTTGATGAGGGTCAAGGTGTTTCCCGTCTGGCCGGGCTAATGTTGCCGCTTTGACGCCCAGCGTACGCAAGGAACCAAGCATGCTCACCGTTGCAGAAATCATGACCCGGGAACCCTACTCGCTGGGACCGGACGACACCCTGGCGCAGGCGCGCCAACTCCTTGCGGAACATCGCATCCGGCACTTGCCGATCGTGAGCGCCGAGGGCAGCCTGATCGGCCTAGTCTCACAAAGGGACGTGCTGGCAGCCGCCGACTCCAGCGTGGTCAGTCGCGGCAGCGGCGGCACCCAAGAGAACTATGTTGCGCTGTCTTCGATCATGACCACACCGGTACACACCACGGACATGTCCGCCAGCCTGCGCGGGGCCGCGATGCACCTGCAGAAGCACAAGCTGGGGTGCCTGCCGGTGTTAAACGAGGGCAGGCTGGTAGGGATAATTACCGATACAGACTTTGTCGCGATCGCCATCAACCTGATGGAACAGATTGAAGCGGCGGAGCCCGGCGAAGACGACTTCGACGACGAGGATGACGGGGACTACGCCTGATTCGGCGAGCGCTTACTCGACGCCGCTGGCGATTCCCGTCGGGCAACTGACGCCGGTACCACCGAGGCCGCAGTATCCACCGGGATTCTTCGCCAGGTATTGCTGGTGATACTCCTCCGCATAGTAGAAATCCGGAGCGGGAAGTATCTCCGTGGTAATGGCACCGTAACCGGCCTTGTCCAGCGCGCGCTGGAAGGCTTCCTTCGACTCCCTCGCCTGCCGCTCCTGTTCCTCGTCAAACACGTAGATTCCCGAGCGGTACTGGGTGCCGCTGTCATTGCCCTGGCGCATTCCCTGGGTGGGATCATGTCCCTCCCAGAATAATTTCAGCAGCGCTTCATAGGAAACAACAGCCGGGTCAAACACCACCAGTACCACTTCGTTGTGGCCTGTCCTGCCGGTACAGACCTCCTGGTAAGAGGGATTGGGCGTCAGGCCGGCGGCGTACCCGGCCGCCGTGGTGTAGACACCGGGCACCTGCCAGAACTTGCGCTCCACCCCCCAGAAGCAGCCCATACCGAACAGCGCCCGACGCAATTGCGCCGGGAACGGCCCCTGCAGTGGATTGCCATTAACATAGTGACTAGCCGGCACAGGCATGCCCTGTTGCCGTCCCGGCAGCGCCGTCTCGGCAGTGGGCAGCTGTTTCTTGCTGGTTCTATCGAACAGACTCATGATCGCTTCTACCTCTTGCATAAAAGTGTCTTGCCCCGCGCAATCGAATGTGGCGGCCGGGCAGATCCCTGCAACGAATGTAGGCCAGCTAGCGCGTAACTGCAACGCCGCTCCAGCGCAATCCGGGGTAGCGCCAGCAAAGGAGCGGACCGCAGCCGCGTATCGCGCAGGGTGCCCCCTTTCCCTTCGAGCTGACAAACGTGTAAGCTGGGTTCACAAGGCGGGGTCGGAACTTTGGCCATCACGCAATTGTCATAATCAGAAATTAGACTCACTCCAGTCAGCAATCGCGGCCGCCACAGGCGCGCCGGAACTACTGGAGCAGCAACAAAGTGGTAAAAACATGAATACAGTAAAATTCAATCCCCGGGAGCTTTGCAGCCGCAAATTGTGGCAGCTGGTAAATACGGAAACCGAAGAACAGGTCAGCGAAAGAGAGCTCAAGGAAGCGATTGCAGAGCTGGCCAACCGTCGTCACTACCTGGAACAGTTACAGCAGATTGGCGCGATTGGGGATAAGCGCACAGGGGCCTGAGCTTCCCGCCGGCACCCCCGCTTTCAATGGCTAAACCCCCCGCCCGACGAGCGTCCAGCCAGGACATAGACCTGTTCCTGCAAAAGAGCCGGAATATCTCCGAATTTGTCGCCCGGCAACCCCGCCTGCTCTTCGCCATCGACGCCACCGCCAGCCGCCAGCCCACCTGGGACAGTGCCTGCCATGTGCAGCAGGAAATGTTCCAGGCCACATCCGGAATTGCCTCGCTGGCCGTACAACTGGCCTGGTACGGTGGCTTCGGACTGTTTTCCGCAAGCCCCTGGCTCACCGACAGTCGGGAACTGGCGCGTTTGATGGCCGGGGTGCAGTGCGAGGGCGGACGCACCCAGATCGCCCGCCTGCTGCGCCACGCCCTGGGCGAACATCGCAAACTGCCGGTACGCGCCCTGGTATTCATCGGCGACGCGGTGGAGGAGAGCGCGGATTCACTTTGCAATCTCGCCGGACAGTGCGGGTTACTGAAACTCCCCCTGTTCCTGTTTCAGGAGGGGCGCGAGCGGGCGGTGGAGAAAACCTTCCGCCGCATGGCCGAACTCAGCGGCGGTGCCTATGCCGGCTTCGACAACAGCAGCGCCGGCACTCTCGCCGCCCTGCTGGGCGCGGTGGCGCGTTACGCGGCGGGTGGTCACGCGGCACTGGAGAACAGTTCGGGCGACAGTGCTAGACTGCTGCTCCAACAATTGAAAACCTGAGACAGCCGTGCCCAGATTAATTCTGCTGCTGGCGGTAATCGCCGCTCTTTACCTTATGTTCAGGCGCGCCCAGAGCGTGCCGCCCCACCGGCGCAGGGCCGAGTACATCAAGCTGGGACTGGCGGTGGCGCTGGTCGTCGTGATAGTGCTGACCGTCACCGGCCGCATGCACTGGCTGGGTATCGCCGCGACCGGCCTGCTGGTGGTCCTGCGCCAGCTGTTGCCCACCCTTGTCCGGCTCTTTCCCATGTTGGCGGCCAAACACGCGCAGGGCGCCGGCAGCGCCGGCAAGGCCCAGACCTCAACGGTTGAAACCGCGCTGCTGCGCATGCAACTGGCCCACGACACCGGCGACCTGCAGGGCGAGGTTCTCAAGGGCCACTTTGAGGGCTGGCGCCTGGCGGACATGGAGCGCGACCAGCTGGAGGAATTGCTGGCGTATTGCCGCAGCGAGGACGAGGAGTCCGCGCGCCTGCTGGAAAGCTACCTGCAACAGCGCTTTGCGGGAGAGGCGCCTTTTGGCCAGCAACGGGCCGGCCCCGCCGACAGCCAGGACATGAACCGCAAAGAGGCGCTCGCCATTCTCGGCCTGGCCGATGGCGCCAGTCGCGAGGATATTATCGCCGCCCACCGCCTGCTGATCCAGAAGCTGCATCCAGACCGCGGCGGCAACGATTACCTGGCGGCCAAGATCAATCAGGCCAAGGATATTTTGCTGGGTTGAGCGTCCCGGCCCGGCCCGCACCTCCCCGGCGCCTGGACCCCGGACGGCGGCGCGGGACCCGACTGGCACGGTGATGGATAAATGCTTAAACTTGCGCCCAGCCAACCCGCAGGACCACGCAACCGCCATGACTGAAGTATTCGTAATCCGCAATCAACTTGGACACTACTGGGCCAAAAGCAAGACCTGGGTCGACGGATCGCAACCGCGCCTGGTGCTGCGCACCCCGCACCGGGACGAGGCGGTCAACACCCTGGTTGAACTCAACTCCCGGGACTTCGAATTGCGCGGCGAGGTATTGCTGGCAGAGTTGAGCGAGCGCGGGGAGCCCATGATCGAAGCCAGCCAGAATCCCCTGCCCGCTGACCCCGCAGCCGAGAGCGACCCCGCCGATGCCGGGGAGCGGGACGCCACAGCCGGGCAGGACAGCGTGGAGTCCGCCCAGCCCCTGGCCTGAACAGGAATTCCGACGGCGTGGCAGGACTTGAAAAAATGCGCCGCGCCGCCATATCTCACGGGTGGCCCGCTGTTGTAGTGTGCGCGCCCGGATATCCCTTTTACGCAGACAGGTGACGTGCGATGAGAATTCTATTATTCCTGGCAACCAACATGGCCGTGCTGATCCTGGTCAGCATCGTGTTCAACCTGCTGGGACTGCAGGGCGTGCTCGCAGCCAACGGGGTAGACCTCAACCTCGGCGCCCTGCTGACGATGTGCGCGATATTCGGCTTCGGTGGCTCCCTGATCTCCCTGTTCCTGTCCAAGTGGATGGCCAAGCGCGGCGCGGGCGTATACATCATCGAGCAGCCGCGCAATCGCGAGGAGCAATGGCTGGTATCCACCGTGAAGGAGCTGGCCGAAGAGGCGGGAATCGGCATGCCGGAAGTGGGCATATTCCCCTCCCAGGCGGCCAATGCTTTCGCCACCGGCTGGAACCGCAACAATGCCCTGGTAGCGGTCAGCTCCGGCCTGCTGCAACGCTTCCAACCGGAGGAAGCGCGGGCGGTGATGGCGCATGAAATAGGTCATGTGGCCAACGGAGACATGATCACTCTCACCCTGATTCAGGGCGTGGTGAATACCTTTGTGATGTTCCTGGCCAGGATCATAGGCCACACGATCGACCGCGTGGTATTCAAAACCGAGCGCGGATACGGTCTGGGGTATTACGTGGTCACCATCGTGTCAGAACTGGTGCTGGGCTTCCTCGCCAGCATGATCGTGTTCTGGTTTTCGCGCTGGCGGGAATTCCGCGCCGACGCGGCGGGCGGAAGGCTCACCACCAACCGCCACATGATCGCGGCGCTGCAGCGCTTGCAGCAGGAGCAGGAACTGCCCCAGGACCTGCCGGGGGAACTTACCGCATTCGGGATCAGCGAACAGCTCAAGCAGGGTATCAGCAGCCTGTTTCGCTCACACCCGCCGCTGGAGGACAGGATCAGGGCGCTGCAAGAGGCTTGATCAGGTACTCGCTCATGGGGATGACATCGATATGCTCGAAGTCGATGAAGCGTCCGCAGCTTTCGAACATGGCTGTCATCCGCTGTTGCAACAGGGCATCGTCGCCACCGCTTGCATAAAACTCGTGGTCCGAAGCCATTGCCCCGGGGGGAAAGTTCTCCTCGACAACGGCATCGCATGGCAAGGCTCCGTCATCGAGCGCGCGCACCACGAGGTTCTGGCGGTAGCCGAAGGTGGATTGGGTTTCGATAGCCACCCGGGTGTGGCTGCCCTGCCAGATGGCCAGCCAGTCGTTTCTGTCCAGCTGCGCCGGCTTGCGGAAAAACACCACCTGGCACATGCCGTGTACCCGCTGCCCCGGTGCGGCGGGATGCAGCCGGTGACTCACCAACGGCTCCGCCTCCACCACCAGGTAGCCGCTCCTGCGCTCCGCGTAGCGGTCTATCAGGGGTTCCCAGGCAGCGGATTCCGCGGCATCCACCCACAGCGACAGCAGCGCGCAGGGCAGCGGCGGGTGGCTTTCCATGCGGCGCGCGGCGGCCGGTGCGACCGCGCTGTCGGCCACGGCCAGGCGCACGCCGTGCACCTCCTCCCGTTGGGTGAGCTGCGGCCCCAGCCCGGCCAACAGGTCGTCCCGGAATCCGTCGGCGGACAAGCCCGAGGCGGGCCAGAGTGCGTAAACCAGTTTTTCCACGTTTATGTATCCACGGCCGCTATTGCAGGCCCCTCATCCAGGCCGCTGCCCGAGGTACTAGGACATTCCCAGGGGCGGCGTGATGGTGGCGCAGTTATCGATCAGCATTTCGGCGCCGTTGACGAACCGGGACTCATCAGAGGCGAGGTACAGCACCAGGTTGGCGATATCCTCCGGGTCGCACATATTGCCAAACTTGCCCACTTCTTCAATGTCCTCCGCCGTGGCGACATCCTTGCCCATGGCCACCTTGACCACCATCGGCGTTTTTACGCCATCGGGATGAATCGAATTACAGCGGATACCGTTTTTCTGCTCCTTGCAGAACATGGCGATACTCTTGGTCAGGGAGCGCACGGCGCCCTTGCTGGCGGTATAGGCGGCGACAAAGGACTGGCCGTGAATGGCGGCGACCGATGACATGTTGATGATAGACCCGCCACCGGACTCCGCCATCAACGGAATGGCGTGCTTGCAACCCAGAAAGACGCCGTCGCTGTTGACCGCGTTGATCTTGCGCCAGGTTGCCAGGTCCGTGTCCAGGATATTGCCCAGGGCAATCATGCCGGCGTTGTTGACCAGGATATCGAGCCGCCCGAACTTCTCCTTCGTGGCGCTGACCACAGACTTCCAGTTGTCCTCGTCGGTAACGTCAAGGCGCATAAAAATAGCAGCACCGCCGATAGCCTGCGCCACGGCCTGACCATCTTTTTCATTCAGGTCGGCCACCACAACACTGGCGCCCTCCTGCGCCAGCGCTATGGCATCGGCCTTGCCCATACCACTGGCGCCGCCGGTGATGATTGCTACCTTGCCTGAAACTCTGCCCATACTGTGTAATCCCCTTTTCCTGGTGAGTCACTCGCGCAGCCGCGCAGTGGTGACGTTTTGGTCAGCGCGAGAGTTAAGCAGATGCCACGCCCCAGCTCAAATCGCAACGACCTAAACTGGCCCGAGGACTGCCCAATTGAACCGGCTGTGCACTCGCATGTGCCTGTCGCAAATAGTATTCTGTGGGCTCGAAAATTGGCCGCCGTGAGGAAAGCTCCCATGAACCAGATACCAGTCGCCCAGACGCAAGCAACGCCCTGGCTGGTCAACTGGCTGGGCTACCTGGCCATCGCCCTGCTGCTGGTATTGCCGGCCGCGGTTTTGACCGTGCGTGCAGGCGCCTGGCAACAGGGCCTGATGCTCTATGCGATTGCCTGCCTGGGAGCGGCGATCCTGTTGCTGCTGGCCATACTGCTGCTGCTGTTGCCGCGCTTCGCTCCATGGCGCAAGGCTGTCGCGGGACGCGCCCTTGTCGCCCTGCCGGGGTCCCTCCTGCTGCTGTCCATCCTCGGCGCTGGAAGCTACCCGCGCATCCACGACATTACCACCGATCTGCAGCAACCTCCGGTATTTACCGCCGCTGAGCAGCGCCGCGGACCCGACAGCAACAGCCTTGATATAGAACCTGAAACACTCGCGATACAAGCCGGAGCCTACCCGGAAATACAGACACTGGTCACCGAGCGCGAGTTCGAGGACATGTTTGATCGGGCGGTCAGGACCGCAACCGAAATGGGTTGGGAAATCTACCTGCAGGATCGCAATGCGGGGGTGATAGAGGCCGTGGACACCACCGCCATGATGAACTTCAAGGACGACGTCGTGATTCGCCTGCGCACCAACGCGGACGGCACCCTGGTTGACCTGCGCTCCGTATCCCGGGTGGGCCTCGGAGACATGGGGGCCAACGCCGCTCGCATCAACGCGTTCCTCGAGCGCCTGGCGCAACAGTAAGCGAGGGCGGCCATGGGGACACAACAACGATCTTCGACCCCGGCGCGTGGCTACGCGCTGAAGTTCGCCCAGCTGCTGGCACGCTCTCTGGCACTGGCGCTCACCCTGCAGTGCGGCTCTGCCGCGGCTGCCGCGGACTACCTCAGCTTCGCCACTGACGACGAGGCCAACAGCACCGAGATTTTCCGGAAGGCCAGCCCCTCGGTGGTTTTCGTGACCAATACCGCGCTGCGCCGGAATTTTTTCAGCCTCAACATCCAGGAGATTCCCCAGGGCGCCGGTACAGGTTTTGTCTGGGACGAGAGCGGTCTGATCGTCACCAACTTCCATGTGATCGCCGGCGCCCACAGACTGACGGTCACCCTGCAGGACCGCAGCGAACACCGCGCGGAAGTCATCGGCCTGGCGCCGGAAAAAGACCTGGCCGTACTGCGTATCGAGAACCCGCCCGACGACCTCGTGACCCTGCCGCTGGGCGATTCCTCGGAGCTGACGGTGGGCCGCAAGGTGCTGGCCATCGGCAACCCCTTCGGCCTGGATACCACTCTCACCACCGGCATAGTCAGCGCCCTGGGGAGGGAGATACAGGCGCCGGACAATCGTCGCATTCGCGGCGTGATCCAGACAGACGCCGCCATCAACCCGGGCAATTCCGGTGGCCCCCTGCTCAACTCCCTGGGCCAGCTGGTGGGCGTGAACACCGCCATCTACAGCCCCAGTGGCGCCAGCGCGGGGATCGGCTTCGCGATCCCCGTCAACACGGTAAAAGACGTGGTGCCACAGTTGATCAGCTATGGCCGCGTGCTGCGCCCGATGATAGGCGTGGAACTGGCCAGCGACCGCTGGGTAAGGCGCTACCAGATCGAGGGCCTGCCGGTGGTGCATGTCTATCCCGGCTTGCCCGCCGCCAACGCGGGCATGGCAGGTGCCTACCGGGGACCTCGCGGCGAGGTGGTACTGGGTGACGTGATCATCGCGGTGGACGATCACCCCATCGCCAGCAACAACGATTTCTACGACGCGCTGGAGAAACATTCGCCGGGCGATACGGTGACCATCAAGAGCCGTCGCGGCGATAAGGAATTGAACTACAGGGTCGAGCTGATCGAGTCGCAGTAGTTGCCTGCAGAGCGGTAAAGCCGCACGCTGGTCCAGGCGCTTCGAAACGCACCCTCGCGAAATGCTCGCCCTGGAGACGCCGCGACGTCAGAACAGGAGCAACAGCAGGATGATGATCGCGGCGCTACCCAGCACCCACTTGTACATGCCCTGCCTGGTCAGCGCGGGTTTGCGGTTGCGGTTTTCTTCCATGACCAGGCGGGCCATCAACGCGTCCACATCGCCGCTGCCCAGGCGCTCCCCGGCAGCCGGACGAGGGCCAGGCGGCGCTGTCACGCCGTGGGAGGCGCCGCGCGCTTTGTCCACCGCCCTGCGGGCAACGGCCATCGCCAGATCTTCCTGCTGCTTCACCGATTCGAGCAGCGCTAGCAATACTTGCCGGTCCTCCGACGGAATGGCGCCGATGGCCGCGGTGTCACCAGGGCGCAGACTATAGGTCTTGCCGTTGAGGAAAAACGTGATCGTTGGCTGATCCATTGCTGTGAGCTCTTCTTGTCGTTTCAGGGCGCAGCCTGTAGCGAATCAGGACAGGGTGCCGCCATCCACCCGGATATCTTCCCCGGTGATGTGGGCGCCCTCCTCCGATGCCAACAGGGCAATCACATTGGCCACGGCCTCGGGACCCCGCGCGCCGGTGGGTGAAACTATCCGGGAAATCAGCGAGTAATCCATGGTCTCCGGAAACTCCACATTATCGGTCATACCCGTCTTAATCTCACCGGGGCACACACAGTTGGCGCGCACACCGCGCTTCGCGTACTCGATGGCGATGCTGCGGGTCAGCGCCAGCACACCACCCTTGCTGGCGGAATAGGCCACGCCGCAGGGCAACCCGGAAAGGGCCGCGGTGGACGCCGCATTGACGATACTGCCCCTGCTCGCCAGCAGGTGCGGCAACACCTCGCGACACAGCAGCATGGTGCCGGTGAGGTTGACGTCGATCACCTTCTGCCACTGCGCGAGCTTGATCTGCCCGGTATCGTCAAAACGCAACACACCGGCCATATTGATCAGGGCGTACAGGCTGCCGTGCTGTTCAACACAGGCCGCCACACAGGCGCGCACATCCTCTTCCCGGCTGATATCACACACCCTGCCGACAGCCTTGCCTCCCGCCGCGACGATACCGGCGACGGTGGCCTCTACCGCCGCCTCATTGAGATCCACGCAAAATACGGTGCCACCCTCTGCGCCGATGCGTTGCGCGCTGGCCTGGCCGATACCGCTGCCGGCGCCGGTAACCAGCACCACCTTGTCGAGAAATCGCTGCATTGTTCATCCCACCGCAAAAAGTCCAGCATGCCGCCAGTGCCGGGAACGGTCAACTATCTATGCGCGCAAGACTTGAAAAGTCCGGCCGCCGCCCCGGCCCTGGCGCCCGGACAGCTTCCGTCAACAGGAGGTCGACAGGCGGTAGCTGAGACCCTGCAGGCCGTAGGCGAGGCGACGCCTGTCTTTATCGATGGCCAGCTCAGCCGGTGACACGGCGGCGTGGTGTCGCAACTGCAAATGCACGAGCCGGTCGGCGTCCAGCAGTCGCAACGGAATGTTTACCCCGGCGTTTCGCAGATCGGAATCCTCGATGAACTCGTCGCCTGCCCATATTTCGGTAGAGGTGTTCCCGCCAAAATAGCGACCGCGAAAATCCAGGATGATGACGTCCTCGAAACCGGTGAATCGCGACAGGGGAAGCCTGAAGGTTATCGTCGAAATATCGCCCAGGGACCATACGCCCCAGGCTTCAAAACGCGACCAACCTCGCTGGTGCCGGAGCAGGGCAGCGAGCGCGGGGCCGTCCATCGCTTCACCTTTCCAGCGCGAGTAGCGCACAAGGCCGGCCAATTCCTGCACATAGGATACTCCTGCACCGGTTCCCGCCGCTTCCAGTCGCCCGGTTGGCGTCGCAACACAGTCCGCATAATCAAATTCCACGCCGTAACGCTCCGCCAGAGCCGCGTTGGAGGCCCTGTAAAAATCCCTGATCGCTCGCAACGCGGAATCATCGAGAAAGTATTTGCTGCCGCCGGGATATTTCTGGATCAACCAGAGCAGGTCTTCGACGAGCTCTGCGCGAGCCGTGGGATTGGCGCCGTAGCTGTCGAAGACATTGAGGATCGCCGCTGCCTGCATATCGAGGCTGGTGTTCTGGCGTTGCTCGGAAGGGGTGATTTCGTCGTCGGGAGGACAGCCGAGAAACGCCAGCAGGTCCCAGACTATGGAGCCAGCGGGCCATTCCAGCGGCTCGTAGCGCCGGATCGCAATCGCCTCCCGGGTGAACACCGTCTCAAATTTTTGCAGCATCCGCATGTAGTCGCGATTCACCGAGCACAACAGTGCGTGATCGCCATTGAGCTGCGCCATACTGATGGGGCTGCCTGCCGATTTCAGCCCCTGCAGGTACCCCGACTGGATAATCTGTGCCTGCTCCCGCAGGTAGAACAGCAGCGTGACCTCGTGACCGGCCAGGTAGTCCCTGATTCGCGCCAGGCTCTGCTCATCGAAAGAGCAGATTCCCTCGTAGCTCAGGAAACACCGGGTATAGTCGCCCGCCGCCGCAGCGGCCAGCTCCTCCACCAGCGGCTGCCAGTTCTTCTCATCCAGGTCCCGGAACAGGGCGACGTGACCAAAGCCGGACAGTCCGGCCATCGGCAGGTAAACACCATTGCGCAACAACCACTGCCGGAACAGGGCGACATGAGCCTGTATCGCGGTGCTGCCAGCTTTGTCGAGGCCACAGTGGATAATGATTTGCATGGCGCCAGCATGCCGCCGGCGCAGGAGTCGGTCAACCACTGCCTGCCGGGTGCCTGATTATGTCAAGCGGACTGACATATTGAGCCATTGTCCCCGGGCACGACCGCGCTATCATGATCACTCTTTAACTGCACTTATCGCGCCCGTAACATGGGGATGTCACCACCTGGTTCAGTCGTGCTGCAGGCAGGGTGACGCGCATTCACCAGGAGAGATCATTTGCAGGACCTCGAACAATTTCGCCAGGAAGTGCGGCGCTGGCTGGAAACCAATTGCCCGCCATCCCAGCGCCAGCCCGTGACTCCGAAAGAGCAATACTGGGGAGGTCGCCGCGGCAAGTTTCCCAGCGAGGACGCCCGGCTGTGGTACGAGCGCATGCGCGACAAGGGCTGGATAGTCCCCGAATGGCCCACTGAGTACGGTGGCGGCGGGCTCAGCGATCACCAGGGCCGGGCCATCCGGCAGGAGATGAAACGCATCAACGCGCGCACGCCTCTTTACGGCATCGGCATCTGGATGCTGGGCCCCGCCCTGCTCGAGTACGGCAACGACGCGCAGAAACAGCGGCACCTCCCCGCCATCATCAATGGCGAAATTCGCTGGGCCCAGGGTTATTCCGAGCCCGGCGCCGGCTCCGACCTTGCCAGCCTGCAATGCAAGGCCGAGGACAAGGGCGATCACTTCCTGGTCAACGGCACCAAGATATGGACCACGGCGGCCGACAAGTGCGACTGGATTTTCTGTCTGGTGCGCACTAATCCCGACGTAAAAAAGCAGGAGGGCATCAGCTTTCTGTTGATTGACATGGATGACCCGGGCATCAGCACCACACCCATCGGCCTGATCAGCGGCGAATCCGAATTCTGCCAGACTTTCTTCGACAATGTGAAAGTGCCGAAGGAAAACCTGGTGGGCGAACTGAACAAGGGCTGGTCGGTTGCCAAGGCGCTGCTGGTGCATGAGCGCAAGCTGATGGCCGAGATGGGCAGTGACTCACCGCGCAAGATCGTGGCCCCCAACGATGCGGCGCGGGAGTATCTGGCGTTCGAGAACGGCAAGATCGCAGACGCGCAGTTGCGCAGCGACCTGGTGGATTACAACATGCAGATGCACGCGATCGCCCTCACCCATTTTCGCGGCTTCGAGGAAAAGGCCGCCGGCGTGCGCAGTGCCGCGCCGCTGGTTATGAAGTACCTCGGTACGGAAGCGGAAAAGACCAAGAGCGAGCTGCTGCTGGCCATCATGGGCAGCCGTGGCCTCGGCTGGGAGGGAGAGGGTTTCACGGCGGAGGAACTGGATACCCTGCGCCTGTGGGCAATGTCCAAGGCCATGACCATTGCCGGCGGCAGCTCCGAGATACAGCTGAATGTGATTGCCAAGAGCGTGCTGGAACTCCCCCAGCCGGGAGAGCAGTAAACCGTGGCCCTGGTATTGAATGAAGAGCAACGGCTGCTGCGGGATACCGCTAGGGATTTCCTGGCGAGCACCGCGCCGGTGTCGGCGCTACGCAAACTGCGCGATGAGCGCGACCCGCTGGGTTACGATCCCGGTCTGTGGCAACAGATGGCGGAGCTGGGTTGGGCCAGCATCTTCCTGCCTGAAGACTATGGCGGCCTGGACTTCGGCTTCGCGGGCACCGGCATCGTCATGGAAGAGTGTGGCCGCACCCTGGCCGCTTCGCCACTGTTCACCTCCGCCGTGGTGGGCGCCTCCGCCGTATTACTCGGGGGCGACGACAGGCAAAAGGCCGAGCTATTGCCGGCAATTGCCGGGGGCGAGCTGACGCTCGCGCTGGCCCTGGAAGAGTCTCATCACCACCGGCCCACACACATCGACTGCCGTGTGACCGCCGAGGGCGAGGGTTTTGTACTCGACGGCAGCAAGACCTTTGTCCTTGACGGCCACAGCGCGGACCAGTTGCTCGTTGTGGCGCGCAGCCATGGTGGCGCGACCGACAGCGACGGGCTGTCCCTGCTGCTGGTGGAGCGCACCGCCGCTGGCGTGAGCTGCCAGCGCACTATCATGGCGGACAGCCGCAACGCGGCCAGGCTGAGCTTCGACAGGGTAAGAGTGGATGCCGGCGGCCTGATCGGCGGGCTGGGTGACGGCTGGGCCATCCTGGAGCCAGTCCTCGACCGCGGCCGCGTCGCCATCGCTGCCGAGATGATGGGTTGCGCACTGGAGGCGTTTGAGCGCACTGTGGCCTATCTGAAAGAACGCAGGCAGTTTGGCGCGCTTATCGGCAGCTTCCAGGCTTTGCAACACCGCGCCGCACAGATGCAGGCCGACTTCGAACTGTGCCGCTCGGTGCTGTTGCAGGCGCTCACCGCCGTCGACGAAACACCCGAGCAACTGCCCATACTGGCCAGCCTTGCCAAGGCGAAGCTGAACGAGTTGGTAAAACGGGTCACCAACGAGGCGGTGCAGATGCACGGCGGCATCGGCGTCACCGACGAACTGGAGATCGGTTTCTTCCTCAAGCGCGCCCGGGTGGCCATGCAAATTTTCGGGGACACGGGTTATCACAAGGACCGCTACGCCACGCTCTGTGGTTACTAGCGCCGGATTATCAATCACAGCGAGGCAAATATGGAAGCAGCGGACAAAATCAAGGTGGTGGAAAAATACGTGGAGGCATTTGCCACCAGCGACATGGGTATCATCAGGGAAATCTACGCTGACAACGCCAGGGTCGAAGACCCGGTGGGTACCCCGGTGCACGAGGGCTGGGAGGCCGTGCAGGCATTTTACGAAACAGCGCTGAAATCCGGGGCGAAACTCTCCCTCACCGGCAAGCCCTGCTGCGCCGGCAACGCGGTGGCTTTCTCTTTCAAAGTTGTCATGCCGGGAATGAATATTGATATTATCGACGTGTTCGAGTTCGACACGCAGGGCAAGGTCAACAGCATGAAGGCCTATTGGGGGCCCGACAGCATGAGCTCGTAATACGATCAGCGGGACACGCAACATGGAAATAAACGGTATCGCCCACACCATGCTGACCGCCGGAGACTTCGCCGCGGCCAGGGCATTCTACAGCCAGCTCCTGCCTTTTATGGGCTTGTCGCCGGTGCTGGACAGCGACGGTATCTACTACTGCGTCGGCGGCAAGACCGCATTTGGCATCCGCGCCAGCGAACAGGCGTCAGCCGACAATCGTTTCGACCAGAACCGCAGTGGACTGCACCATATCTGCTTTCGCCTGAGGCAGCGCGAGGATGTGGATGAACTGCACGGCTACCTGCAAACGCTGGGCGCGCACATCGTCCACCCGCCGCGGGAAGACGGCTGGGCGCCGGGCTATTACTCCGTGTTGTTCGAGGACCCCGAGGGCATACGCCTGGAAGCAAACCACGTCCCGGGCAAGGGCCTCCTGACCTGACCCGACAACGACATATTGCGGCAACTGGCGGGGCGCGACGGTCGCGAGCGGGCACTGCCGGGGGTATAATGCCGCACCGGAGGTAAGCCATGCTCGAATACATTACTGCATACACCACTCCCCTGATCGGCGGGCTGCTGATCGGCGCGACCGCGGTCGCGCTTTTGTATTTACTCGGCCGCATTGCCGGCATCGCCGGTATCGTCTGGGGCGCGGTATCGGCCCAACCGGACAATGCCTGGCGGTGGATGTTCATTGTGGGTCTGCTGGCAGGCCCGGTGTTGTATCACCTGGTGGCCAAGGTGCCCTACCCCGAGCCAAGCCCCTTACCCTGGTGGCAGGCCGTTGCCGGGGGACTGCTGGTCGGCTTCGGCGTCAAACTCGGCAGCGGCTGCACCAGCGGCCACGGGGTCTGCGGTATCGGCCGCCTGTCCCCCCGCTCGCTGGCAGCCACCATTACCTTTATGGCAACGGGCATTATCACAGTCTACGTGATTCGCCACACGCTGGTGGGGACCTGGCTATGAAGGCGCTCGTCGGCCTGATCTGCGGTATTGTTTTCGGAGTCGGACTGGCCATGTCCGGCATGACAGACACAGCCAAGGTGCTCGGGTTCCTCGATGTCACCGGCAATTGGGTTCCGGACCTGGCCTTTGTGATGGGGGGCGCGGTACTGGTCACCCTGCTTGCCTTCCGCTTTGTACTCAAGGCGAAACGCCCGCTACTCAACCCGCGCTTCTACCTGCCCGCCACCAGCGTCATCGATGGCAGACTCCTGGGCGGCGCCGCCATCTTCGGGATCGGCTGGGGTGTTTACGGATACTGTCCCGGCCCCGCCCTGGCGGCGCTCACCTACCTGGACAACAAGACCGGCATGTTTGTGGTCGCGATGCTGGTGGGAATGGCGGTGGCGAACAAGGTCGCGCGCAACTGACCCCAATCAGTCATTCATGCCACGAGGTAATCGAAGTATTGCCGCGCGGCGTGCGATGCTAGACTCGCGCTATGGATCCGCAACTGATCACCACTCTCGTCGCCGTGGCCCTGGTACTGGTCTATGTCATAGCCATCGCCTCGGCGCTGGAAGCGATCCTCAATGCGCGCACTTCCCAGGGGGCGGTCGCGTGGACAATCTCCCTGCTCACCTTTCCTTACGTCACGGTGCCTCTGTACCTGGTGTTCGGGCGCAACAGGTTCGACGGCTACCTGGACCAGCGCGAGGAAATCGAGCAGGAATCCCTGCGCCTGATCCGTAAAACCAGCGACCTGATCGAGCAGCACATCGTCCCGCTGTCCAAAGATACCCCTAACTACATGAGCCTGTTCAACCTGGCCCGCATGCCCGCTACCACGGGCAACCGGGTAGAACTGCTGGTGGACGGCACCCGCACCTTCGACAGTATCCTCGCCGGCCTCGCCACCGCCGAGAAATACATCCTGTTCCAGTTCTATATCATCCGCAACGATGACCTGGGCACACGAGTGTGCCGGCTGTTGGCGGACAAGGCACGAGCCGGGGTGAAAGTTTTCCTGCTGTATGACGAGATAGGCAGCCGCAAGTTTCCGGGCACCCGCCTGTACCGCCAGCTGCGCATGACCGGCGTAAAGGTCGCACCTTTCAACACCACCCAGGGGCGGCGCAATCGCTTCCAGCTCAATTTCCGCAACCACCGCAAAAACGTCGTGGTGGACGGCAAGTACGCCTGGATAGGCGGCCACAATGTGGGCGACGAATACCTGGGCCTGCACAAGCGTATCGGTCACTGGCGCGATACCCACACCCGGTTCGAAGGACCTGCGGTACTGGGCGCAGTACTCGCATTCGCCACTGACTGGCGCTGGGCCACACGCTCGCCCATGGAAATCGAGTGGGAGTTCCCAACCGACCAGAAAGGCGACAGCACGGTGCTGGTGTTCCCCTCCGACCCCGCCAGCGAGTACGAAGAAGCGGGCCTCATGTACCACCAGGCCATCGTGGCGGCCACCCGGCGCATCTGGATTGCCAGCCCTTATTTCGTTCCGGATCACGGGATTATCTCCGCCCTGCAATTGGCGGCGTTGCGCGGCGTCGATGTGCGGGTACTGATACCCGATGAACCGGACGGTCCCGTGGTGGCCATGGCCAACTGGTCCTACACCCGGGCGCTGTTGCCGACGGGCGTGAAGGTATACCGCTACCAGGGCGGTTTCATGCACCAGAAGGTGTTGCTGATGGATGACAACATCGCCGGCGTTGGCACCGCCAACTTTGATAACCGATCCTTCAGGCTTAATTTCGAAATCACCTTGCTGGTGCACGATACTGTATTCGCGGCACAGGTGGAGCAGATGTTACAGGCGGATCTACGTCGCAGCCGACAGGTCAGCATGGAGGAGATAGACAACAAGCCGTTCTGGTTTCCGCTGGCCATGGGGGTGGCCCGCCTGTTCTCACCGGTGCTGTAGTTTCACAGCGCTACGGTCTACCAACTGGCGCGCGCATACAGCCCCCGAAAAACATTCCCCCGGATCGCCACAGGTTCCCTATACTTGAAAGCATGAGCAGCCAGCAAGCCGAATACATTCTCGTCCTGAAAAAGGAGTGCCCAACCTGTGTGCTGGTGGAGCCGGTTATCGCCGAACTGCGGGCGGCGGGCCGCCGCCTGCAGATCTGGAGCCAGGATGACCCCGACTTTCCGGCCAACGCCGGCGAGGTGGGCGATGATCGGGAGCTGCAGCTGTCGTGGCGACTGGGCATAGAGACCGTACCCACCGTGATTCGACTGGACCGCGATACCGAGCGCGAGCGCACCGTCGGCTGGGACAGGAACGAGTGGATGCGACTGTTTGAACTGGATCAATTGGGTGCGGACCTGCCCGGCTTTCGCCCCGGCTGCGGCTCAAAAAGCGTGGAACCGGGTATGCCGGAACGACTGGCGCTGAAGTTTGGCGACATATCGCTGCAATCCCGGCGCATAGAGATCGGCGAAATGGAGGATCCGCTGGAGTCCTGCTTTGAACGCGGCTGGAGTGACGGTTTGCCGGTGGTACCCCCCACGGAGATCCGGGTGGTGCGAATGCTGGCGGGCACGCAGCGCAAACCGGACGAGGTGCTGGGCCTGGTGCCGCCTGACCTGCAAGCCTGCACGATAGAAAAAGTGGCGATCAACGCGGTGATGGCTGGCTGCAAACCCGAATACCTGCCGGTGGTAATCGCTGCGGTCGAGGCCTGCCTCATCGACGAATTCTGCATGCATGGCCTGCTGGCCACCACATGGTTTTCCGGTCCCATGGTGATAGTCAACGGCCCCATCGCCAGGGCGATCGGCATGAACAGCGGCAGCAACGCCCTGGGCCAGGGCAACCGTGCCAATGCGACCATCGGTCGCGCCCTGCAACTGGTCATCCGCAATGTCGGAGGCGGCAAGCCCGGCGGGGTCGATCGCGCCACCCTGGGCAACCCCGGGAAATACACCTTTTGTTTTGCGGAAGATGAAGAAAACTCCTGCTGGGAGTCGCTGGCGGTACAGCGCGGCTTCGAAGCAGGGCAGTCGACCGTGACCCTGTTTGCCGCGGATGGCGTACAGGGCGTGGCCGACCAGAAATCGCGCGAGCCCGAATCCCTGTGCCGCTCCCTGGCCGCCAGCCTGCTAAGTGTAGGGCATCGCAAGTTCGCAATGCTCAGCGATGCCTTTATCGTGCTCTCGCCAGAACATCAGCGCGTCTTCGCGGAAGCGAACTGGAGCAAACAGCAGGTCCTGGCAAGACTGACCGAATTGACCACTCGCCCCGGCAGTCAATTAATGAGCGGGGTCGACGGCATTGCCGAAGGCATGCCGGATTTTTTGAAAGACATGGATCTGCCCAAGTTCAAACCCGGCGGCCTCAATATCGTGCGCGCCGGCGGCAGCGCAGGTCTGTTCTCCGCCATCGTGGGCGGCTGGCTGGCCAGCGGGGAATTCGGAAGCTCACCCGTAAGCAAGGAGATAGGCGTATGACAGAAATATTTCTCGACCCGACTTCGGAACTGAACGCCGCAGCGAAACCTCTGCTGCCGCGCCTGCAGAGCCTGGCAGGGAAAACAATTGGCCTGCTCGATATCAACAAGCCCCGGGGCAATGTTCTGCTGGATCGCCTGGAACAGCTTTTCAATGAGCAGGGCGTGGCGGTCAAGCGCTACAAAAAACCGACCATGACCCGGGTGGCACCCCTTGCCGTCAAACAACAGATCGCCAGCGAGTGCGACGCGGTCGTCGAAGCGCTCGCCGACTGAGGCTCCTGCACGTCGTGCAGTTTGCATGACATCATGGATCTCGAAAGCCGCGGTATTCCCGGCGGCTACATCCTGACCGAAGAATTTCGCGAGGCCGACCTGGCGCAGGCGAAAGCCCTGGGTTTTTCCGCCATGAAAGTATTCGTGGAACACCCGATTCAGGATCGTACCGACGCCGAGATGGCGATAATCGCCGAAAAGGCCTTTGCGAATGTGCTGGCGATGGTGGTCGAGCCGGCTTGATACAAGCGGCTGTCAGTCCACTGCCGGAAGCTCGGTGCCAGTCGTCGCGCCAGGCTCCCGGCTAGCCAATTACGCCGAATATAAAGATCACCGCCAGCGCCAGCGGCACCACGAAACGAATGAGGAAGTGCCAGGTTTCATAACCCAACACAGTCAGTGTACCCAGTTCATCGCGCGTGGCGCTTTTGTGCATGGCCCAGCCGGCAAATACGGCGATCAGCAGCCCGCCCAGGGGCAACAGCACCTTGGTGGAGAAATAATCGAGTGCGTCGTTGAAGTTGTTCCCGCCCAGGGTGAAATCACTGATCACGTTGTACGACAGGGAACTGAGCACGCTCAGTACCGCGACGGACCCGACCACCAGCATGGCACTCTTGTGGCGGGAGATACCAAAACGCTCCTCCACCCAGTAATTGACGCACTCCACCAGGCCCACCATCGACGTGATTCCCGCAACTGCAAGCATGACAAAAAACAGGACGCTGAACAGGTAGCCCCCGGGCATCTGCGCGAAAGCAACGGGCATGGTGTGAAAGATGAGGCCCGCGCCTTCGGCAGGATCGAGGCCGTGATGGAACACCGCCGGGAAAATCACCAGCCCTGCCAGCACGGCTACCAGGGTATCGGCGAATACAACGATCAGGACTGACTGGGTAATCGAAATCGAGCGCGGCAGGTAGGAGCCGTAGGTCATCATGCCACCCATCGCCACGCCGATGGAGAAGAACGCCTGGCTGACCGCCGCCAGCAATGTGGTGGGCCCGATCTTGCTGAAATCGGGGGTGAACAGCCAACGCAGCGCTTCCTCGAAACCGCCCGCAAAGTAGTTGTAGCCGGCAAGGGCGAGCAACAACAGGAACATCAGGGGCATCATTACCACCACGGCGCGCTCGATACCGTCCTTGAGACCACCGTAAATAATGAGGCCGGTTATGGCCAGCCCCACCAGGGTCCAGAACACCATGCCGAGGTTGTCGGCCAGCACCGCGTCGAATTGCGCGCTGGCCGCAACGCCGTCCACACCGACGAAGCCGGTGGTGACCGCCTTGTACAGGTACCACAGCACCCAGCCCACTACGACCGCGTAAACGACTTCAATCGTAAAGGCTGCCAACAGGCCCATGCCGCCCACGCCGGACCACCTGCGAGAGCGACCGCCCTCCTCGGCGACATTGGCCACCGCGGTGGGGGGACTGCCCTGCCCCCTGCGTCCTATCAGCATTTCCGCCATGAGGATGGGCACGCCGATACCGAAGGCGCAGGCGAGATAGACCAGCACGAACGCGGCGCCGCCGTTCTCGCCGGCGACATAGGGAAAGCGCCAGATATTGCCCAGGCCTACGGCAAAGCCCACCGAGGCCATGAGAAATGAAAACCTGGATGACCAGTGAGATTGGGCGCCACCTGCTGCAGCCATAGTTGTTTCCACCGACTTTGTTGTTATTGGACCAGTCTACACAATTAGCCGCCCCGAATCAGCCGGTATGCGACCTGCTCAGGCGGCGAGCGGCCTCGTCGCCTGTTGCAGCCACTGAAGCTCCGTCCCCTGCAGTAGCGGCGAGATGGTGCTGCGCACCTGCTGGTGATAATTGTCCAGCCAGGCTACCTCAGCTGCCGTCATCAGCGCGGGATCAACCAGCCGCAAATCAAATGGCACCAGGGTAATCGCTTCAAACCGGAGCATTGCCTGTTCTTCGCCCTCGCGGTCGGATTCACGCACCACCACCAGGTTTTCACAGCGGATACCAAAGGCGTCAGCGCGATAATAGCCTGGCTCGTTGCTGACAATCATGCCCGGACGCAGGGCGATGGTATTGGGCGCCTTGGCTATACGGTGCGGACCCTCGTGTACGCTGAGGAATACACCCACGCCGTGCCCGGTGCCGTGATCGTAGTCGAAGCCCTCCTGCCAGAGGAACTGGCGCGCCAGGATATCCAGTTGCGAACCCGTGGTACCCACCGGGAAACGCGCCAGGTCCAGCGCAATATGACCCTTCAGTACCAGGGTAAACATGCGCCGGATATCGTCGCCCGGGTCCCCGATTGCCACGGTGCGAGTGATATCCGTGGTGCCGTCCAGGTACTGCCCGCCGCTGTCGATCAGGTAGACGCTGTTCATGGGCAGGCGCGCGGGACTCGCCACGTTGAGATGGTTGTAATGACACATGGCGGCATTGCCACCCGCGGCGGAAATCGAATCGAAAGAGACTTCCTGGAAGTGCTCCCCGGACTCGCGAAACGCCAGCAGTTGGTCAGCCAGTTCGTTCTCTGTGTGCAGGCGACCGGCATCCACCTCGGCGTCCAGCCAGGCCAGGAAGCGGATCTCCGCCACCGCATCCCGGATATGGGCGTTGCGCGTACCCTCGATTTCAATCGCGTTCTTGCAGGCCTTTGGCAATAGCACCGGATCTTCGCCGGCAATCAAAGTGGCGCCGCCGAGTTCCAGGGCCAGCTGGCTCCAGGCATTGGCCGTATCCGGGTCCGCCAGCACCTTGCGGCCACCGTATGTGGCCAGCACTCGAGCGGCCTCTGTCTCCGGTAGAACCGTGACACCCTCGCCCGCATGGGCCGCGAAACCCTCGGGAACGCGCCCCGGTTCAATTAACAGGGTCACACGCCCATCCGCCTCGAGCAGGGCCAGGCTCTGTACCACCGGCAGTTTGGGGATATCGGTGCCGCGGATATTGAGCAACCAGCTGACCGAATCGGGCGCGAAAATAAGGGCCGCCTCGCAGCCTTTGGCAACCATCGATGCGGCAATACGCTCGCGCTTGGCGCTGCTGGATTCACCGGTGTAGCGCTCATCCAGCAGCAGTGCAGGGGCTATCGCAGGCGCGGGCCGATCGTGCCAGCAGGCGTCCACGAGGTTGGTTTGCGTCGCCACCAGTTCAAGCCCGGCCGAGGCCAGTGCGGATTCGGTGTCACGATACCAGCGCAGGCTGTGCATGCGCGAGTCACAGGCGACAACCGCGCCGCGCGGGAGGTGCGCCGCCAGCCAATCCGCATGGGGGTCCTCTCCCAGCCGGCAGTAGTCGAACAGTTCCGGAGCTACCTCCCGACGCACCTGTACCTTGTAACGGCCATCGATAAAAATAGCCGCGTGCCCGGCGGTGACAATGACGAAGCCGGCCGAACCGGTAAATCCCGACAGCCAACGCAGTCGTTCGTTGTGGGCGGGAATGTATTCGCCCAGGTATTCATCGGCCCGCGGCACCACCAGGGCGTCACAGCCAGCCGCTTTCATTTGTTCGCGCACAGCTTCAAGCCGTCCACCATAGGTATTCATCATGCTGCTCCCAAGGTTTTAACAGACGCGCCAGTTTAACCCATACCGACGCCGGAACTCACTGAGGATATTGCTCGCGGGGCGGGAAATCTCGCTACTTATCGCTGGTTTCCGCTGCGCCCACTATTTGCCGGGCTGCCGGATCAGGGAAACTGCCAGTTCCCGGGCCGCGTCCAGTTTGGCGCGAAAGGCGGGGTTGCGTGCGGCAGAGGCCACCGGCTGGCTGGAAAACCAGACCATAACGGTATCGGCACTGCGATTGATATAGATCACCTGGCCGTGGATTCCGACAGCGCAGTATTCCCCGGCCTTCTCGTCGAGAATCCACCACATATTGTGATAGGCGACCCAGGGTTCTTCACCGTATTTGGGGTTTGCCGCCATGTTGGCCCTGAGTCCGTCACTTATGTCCAGGGACGCATCCACCCACTGGGCGGGTATGACCTGGCGGCCCACAAACTCGCCGCGATCGCGAATCATCATGCCGAACCGCGCCGCATCGCGAAGCGTCGTATTCATGCCGCCTGTCGTTACCGGCATCAGGGCGCGGTCGACCACCAGGTAGGCGTCGTGCTCCGCCCCGAGTTTGGCCCACAGGTTCTGCTGCACATAGTCCTGGAAGGACTGGCCGCTGATCCTGGCAATCAGCCAGCCAAGCAGGTCAGCATTGCTGGAGTTGTAATCAAAGGCCGCTCCCGGATTGACCGCCGGGTCTGGTTTGATGAACTTCACCAGGAAATCCTGCGCGCCGTAGATCTCGACAGCGTCGGGTTGAACATCGGCGGCGCCGGGTATCCAGCCCATATTCAGGGCCGGCGCGTAGAAGCGGGAGAAGTCAGACTCCTGGTCGGTATAGTTTTCATGAAAATCGATCGCTGTCGCGTGGTCGAGTACCTGCTGGATGGTCACCCGTTCAAAGCCGCTGCCCTTCAGCTCGGGAATGTATTTGGCTGGCGATGCCTGCAGGTCTACCTTACCCTCCTCTACCAGCAGGCCGAACACCGCGCTGGCCAGGGACTTGGTCATCGAAAACCAGATGTGGTGGCTGCGTTCATTGAAGTCGTGAAAATAGGCCTCATGCAGCAGGCGACTGCCCTGCATGACCAACACGCCGTCGGCGTAATTGGATTCAAACAGGGCGTCAAAGCTTTTTGTCTGCCCCTGCGCATCGGTGAATTCGCGCTCGCCAATCTCCGGACGCAGCGGGCCGGGCAGGCGATGGATGTCGCCCTCCCGCGGCACCATCACCATGTTCAGAACCGCACCAACGTTGCGAAAAGCCCACATGTTCATGGGATAGTCGCGATAATTGGCCATGGTGACCTGGGACTCCCGGCTGGGGGGAACGCCCTGCATGGGCTTGACGTACTCCCGCTCCTGGGCCTGGCCGACCGCGGTGAACGATACGGTCGAAAATGCCAGCAATAGCCAGAGCGGGGTACGTAAATTCATCGTCGGCTAATCCTCCATGGGCTCAAAATCGGCTTTCGAGATGCCGCAGTCAGGGCACTCCCAGTCCTCAGGCAAATCCTCGAAGCGGGTACCCGCGGGAATATCGTCTTCCGGCAGCCCCTCCGCCTCATCGTAGATGAAACCGCAGATTACGCATTCCCACTTCCTGTAGCCCTTGTCACTCATAAAAATATAGTCCCCTGGATAAAATAAAAACCGGATTATAGATCAGCTTCGCCCCCGCGGCGGCAAGTCGTGGTCGCTACAACTGAACCAGCAGCGATTTCAGCGAAGTCCGCGGCCGGCTGCGAGCGGAGGCCAAACACTATTCTGCGGCGGAATCCTCACAGGCCACCCTGGAGTTCCCCGTCGAGCTTGATGCGAAAGCCCGTATCCGTCGGTCGCGCCACCAGGCTGAGGGCCTGTCGCAGGCGCTGATCCAGCCCGCCGTCGCCGCTTATCGCGACATCAATGTCGTAGGAGCGCTGATCGAGTCGCACCGAGCCCTCGGCCTTGACCACGCCCGCCAGGGTGACAACCTCGCCCGCAAGTGCGGCGCCCGCTTCCTGCCGGAAATCCAGGGCGTAGCTACCCAGCGAGACCGGACCGTCGGGCGCGTTCCAGGCGCCGCCCTGCCAAACCAGGCGACCCACGCCCTCGACCGGAACACCGTCGCGCACCTTGAACTGTTCCATTTGCGCAGAGAACATGCCCGCCAGGTTTACCGGAACAAACTGCCGCAGCAAATCCGCCGGCACATTCGCATCGAGGTCGTACAAATCGACGTCCCGGCTGCCGCGCAGAACCAGTTCGGTGGCGAGTGTCTGGTTGCCCCAGCTGGATTCCAGCGTGACCCGCGGCGCCAGCAACAGCAGGGAGAGAGGGTCCAGGCGCCACTTCACGGCGCCAAGGTGCAGGTATCCTGCCGGGGTTTTCACCAGGCAGCGACCGGCTTTACCCTGCCAGAGCGTCCCGCTGAACCCCTGCACGACCACCTGTCCGGAGGGGAGCGCCAGCCCCAGCAGGCGCGCAGGAGCGGTCGCCAGAAGGCAAACCAAAAGCAGTAGAACCAGGGCTGAAACCCCGAATGCGCGGGACATCTTCACGCCTGGGCAATGCGGATTGTGACGTTCACCCGACCCGTGGTCCCGGCCCGGGTAATGGCAACCTCGGTGACGAGCAGGCCCTCGCGGTTTTCGATTTCATCCAGCCAGGCCAGCAGGTCATCAAACACCGCGTTTTCCAGGCGCACCTGGATATCGCCCCGGCTGTTGGGCTGGAGGCGGCTTACCTGCAGGCCGTGCCGGCCCGTGGACTGGTTGATCAGCGAGGTCAGGTTGCGCTGTGTCGTGCTGGCGCCGCCGCCTTCGCGCAGGCTCATGATTTCGGACACCATGGCGTCCACCCGTTGCAGGCTCTGGGCTACACCCTCGTTCTGCTGCGCCAACTGCTCGCGGCGTTCGGACAGCGGCGCCCAGGCGAGCATGTAGATCAGGTACAGACCCAGCACGAAGCCCAGCGCGACGACGCTCAGCTGCTCACGCTGGTCCAGCCCGGCAAACCACTCCTTCAAGACTTGTCTCCCACTCGCAGCCGGGCACGCACATTGTCGCCCTGGGCACTGCTGCTTTCCATGACGGCTTCAAGGCCCGCCTTATTGATGTCCGCGCGCACCCTTTCCACCGTTTCGAAGTCCGTGGCCAGGATATTCATGCGCATCTCACCGCCGCGGCTGCTGAAGTTGTAGTTGATAGCGTCAATCGTGCTGCCCTTGTTGCCCGCGATCACAGCGCCGACCTGTTCCATCAGGCTGACGAAACCACTGGACTGGCCCGAGCCGCGCATTGAAGCCAGCTGCCTGCGCAACTGGGTCTCGGCATCGACCACCGCGCCCCGGGGATAGGCCTTGCGGTAACTGCTCTCCACGGCGCCGCGCAGGGCGAGATTTTCCCGTTCCAGTTTCAGGTAATCGGTGTAGGTGGCTACCAGTTGCAGGCCGAAGGCCAGCGCGAAAACCGCCGCCACCGCACGCCACTCCCGCCACCAGCGCGCGATGGGCAGGCGCGTGGCAAAAGCGCCTTGCAGCAGGTTCAGCGCGGGCTGCGGCGCCTCGCCCAACAACAGCGCAGAATACAGGTTGCCCCGGCGCCACTGGGATTTTTCCTGCAGCGACTGCGGCAGCATGCTGATATCCGCCGCCTGTTCGCGGCCGTAAAAGATCACGGCCCCGGGTTCGGGCTGCTCCGCCGCCAGGGCCGCCAGCATCGCCGGCAGCAGTTCCCGCTCGATAGTGAAACCACCGCAACGGTCGTAGCGAACAATGGCGTCGTCGCCCTCCAGCACAATGCACCATTCGCCGCTGCGCCAGGGCAGCAGCAGCGGTTCCGGCAGCCACAGCCTGACTGCGGGGAAATCCGCCAGCTGCTCCTGCCAGGCCTGCATCTTCTCGATGCCGCATACGGCCACGGCCAGTTCCAGCTTGTCCAGCGGCACACTGGCAAAATGCACCTGCTCAATATCCGTTGCCACCCGCTCTTCCAGCATGAACGGCAGCGACTTGGCGATATGTTTTTTCTCCTCGGCGGTGAGGGTAAGCTGCAGTAGCCGGACATCCGCACCGGGAACCGCAAAACAGGGCGCCAGGCGCTGCTGGGAGATGGCGGCCGCCAGGCTTTCACGGGCCTGCTCATCGTCCAGCCACAGGGGCTCCTCGGCCGCGCCGGGCGCGTACCAGGCGAGACGACCGTTTACCAGTCTAATGACGGCGCTATTGTGCAACTGTCCTGATCTCCGCGTTGTGGTTGACTGTCATCGAGGCTGCCGCTGGTCCTGGCGAGAGCCGTTACCTGGCGCCCGCCGCGTTGCAACACACTGTACAAGCGCATCCTCCGGTCGGCAACTTCCACCTCGGCAGAAAGCAAAAAGTAGGATGTTTCCTCACCCAACAAACCCTCTACCGCTGTCATCTGTCCCTGCTTGCCGGAAAATACCGAGCTTTCCAGAAACGCCTGGACGCTCTCGAAGCCGATCGATTCTCTCTGCTCCGCCAACACCAGCCCGTCGGCGGCAGACAGGGGAGTCAGGTCATCGTTGGCATTTATCGAGCGCAGCACCGCGGGACTGGCCGTATGAATATTCAGTGGCGCCGGCACCTGGGGCCAGACGCTCACCAGTGGCTCCAGAGCGCGGTATATCTGCGGCGTAACATTGGCCACGGCGCGCAGTTCGCTGACGCTGGACATGGGCCGGTTAGCGCTGCGATAGCCCGGCGTCAGACCAAAATAGTAGTCGTCTTCGGCACCGTCGGGCGCGGGCTGGATGTCTGCGTCCAGCCAGTCCGAGACGGACTCAGTGATCAGGATAGCCTCCTGTTCACTGAGCTGCGGTTCCTCAAACGTCTGCAGCAAACGAATAAACTGCGCCTGGGCGGCGGTGAACTTCGGCGCGCCCTCGGCCGCGGGAACCCGCTCAGCCAGGCGATTGAGGTTGAAACGCCCCTGCAGGTCACGCAGACAACCCAGCATCCAGCCACCCTCATCCAGCGCATAGGGCGCGGGAGTCTGGGCCCACATTTCCAGCAGGTCGTCCCGGGGATTCTCCCTGCCCTGATCTGAATCGTAATCCGCCAGCAAGGCCAGGGTCGCCAACTCCTCCGCGCCGCGCAGATAGGCGTTGGCCTGTTCCGCCAGCAGGATGTTGGCGCCACGCTGGTAAAAACGGTTGAACTCCATCTCCATAGCCACCACCAGTGCCGTGCACAGCGCGAACACCAGCAGCGCTACAATTAATGCGGCGCCCCGCTGCCTAGAGTGGCGGTAATGCATACATGCGCCTGATTTCCCCGATGTCTTCCAGTTCCAGCCTGATTTCCAGCGCGACCGGCGGCAGGAAATCCACCTCTGGCGCGCTGCTGTCGGCTACCCAGCTGCCAAGCCAGTAGCGGGTATCGAGGCTGATGCCCTGCCCGGCCGGTTCGACCTCGGCCAGAGTGCCCAGGAAAACCACCTCCAGCACCTCCACCCCATCGAGTAAACGCGCCTGCTGGGGCTGGGTGTCGGGCGCCCGGTCAAGCACCGGGTAGGCGTCCCGCCACAGCGAACCCTCCTCCAGGCGGTAATTCACCCGCTGCAGGTTGCTGCGCTGGATATCATTGGGGTTATGCCAACCGGTGCGGGTAAAACTGAGGGGAAAACGTGAGGCCAGCCCACCCGCCATAGCGGGTTCCACCTGGCCAAACTCATCCCGTACGGGCCTGGCGACGAACTGGCGGATATCCCGGGAAATGATCATCCAGGCCCGATCCAGTTCGTAAGTGCGCTGGGCGGTAGCGCGGGTGCTCTCCACCGCCTGCATCGCCGTGGAGAGACTGGAGTAGGCAATAGCCGAGATAAAGGCTGTGATCGCAAGGGCAATCAATACCTCCACCAGGGTAAAACCTGCGCCCCTGCTACTGGCCCGCACTATCCTCTCCCGTTTCCGTACCAGCTCCGGTTGCGCTACCCGTACCTGTTCCCGTACCTGTTCCCGTACCTGTGCCTGTTCCCGTGCCCGTACCTGTGCCTGTACCCGTCCCGGCACCTGCAGCTTCATCCACCTGCAAATCAGCGGACATGAAGGCCACCAGGGTGTACAGCGGTTGCTCCGCCCGGTCCTCGACCGCGGCAACATCGATTTCAACGCGATAGAAGTTGGTCATCTCTGTGGGCTGGCTGTCCAGCCACCAGTACCAGTCGCGGCCAGCCATGGCGGAAACGCCACTGTCCTTGCCCTGCAGCAGGTTGCGAGTGGACTGGGACAATATCCGCAGCTCCTGCAGTTTATTGCTGGCCACAAACTGTGCGATGGACTTGTCGCGCAGGTAACCCGTGCCGTCCACTTGCTGGGACAGGGCGAGCATGAGGGCGGGCAGGGCGATGGCAACCACTGCCAGCGCCACCATCACCTCCACCAGGGTAAAGCCGCGGGCCCTATTCGAACTCATCTTCGGATTCCTGGCCGCGCAGCAGCACCTCAAACCGCCCCAGCAGGTCCCACTGAATACGCCACAGCAGATCACCGCCGGGCCGGCGCCGCACATCGATGGAGCCGACGGTAGTTTCCCCACTCGAGTAGAACACGACCTGGGGCGCCGCCTCCTGCTCGGCCTGGGCGCCGGCCTCGGCCAGCTCTTTTTCCCGGAACGGGGAGTCTTCGAGCTCGAGCACCAACTCGATACCGGCGGGCAGCGTCTGGGAGGCAAACACGTCCTTGCCACTGGCCGGTCGGCGCCAGCTACCAGCCGCACGCTCCAGCCAGTCGTAGCTGTAAAGCATGTCAGCGCCCACCCGTTCCTCCCGCAACTGCAGGCCGTAGTCACGACCGGTCAGCTGCGCCTCGTCCAGCGCATAGGCCGCCACATCCGCCAGGTTGCGCACCTTCGCCTGTAACTCGATGTCCTGCCCGCCGGAGCTGACCGTCAGGCTCACCAAAGAGGTCACCAGAACTATCACCATCAGGGCGACCAGCAGTTCCAGCAGGCTGAAACCTCTCTGGCGGGATGCCGTCATCCAGGGCTATTCCTCCTTCACCCAGTTGCCGATGTCCGCGTTCTGCTCTTCGCCACCGGACAGGCCGTCCGCACCCAGCGAGTAGAGGTCGATTTCGCCATTCTCACCGGGACTCAGGTACAGGTAGGGCCGCCCCCAGGGGTCTATCGGCAGCTGCTGCAGGTAGCCGCCGGTCTTGAAGTTGCGGGGTTCCGGATCGAGACTGCTGGGCTCCACCAGGGCTTCCAGCCCCTGTTCCGTGGTGGGATACACATAATTGTCCAGCCGATAGATTTTGAGGGCTGTCTCGATCGCCTTGAAATCGGCGTATACCTTCTGCACCCGGGCCTCGTCCGCGCGGTTGAGCACCGTGGGCGCCACGACGCTGATCAGCAGGCCCATGATCACCAGCACGACCAGGATCTCCACCAGGGAGAATCCGCGTTGGGCGCCGGCGGTTTGCACTTGGTTTTTCATAATGTCATTTCACCATTGTATTGAGATCAAAAATTGGCAGCAGGACCGCAAGCACGATCATCAGCACCATGCCGCCCATAAACACTACCATGAGCGGTTCGAGCAGACTCATCATCGTCCCCATGGTCATTTCCAGTTCCCGCTCCTGGTTGGTGGCTGAGCGTTCCAACATGGTTTCCAACTCGCCACTGGCTTCGCCACTGGCCACCATATGCACCATCATCGGCGGAAAATGACCGCTGTGTTGCAGGGCGCGGTTCAGGCTGCTGCCCTCCTGCACCCGCTCCGCCACTTCGCGGGTATCCTGTTGCAGCACCAGGTTGTTCAGCACCTGGCCGGCGATCCGCAGGGCCTCCAGCAACGGCACGCCACTGGCCATGAGAATGCTCAGGGTGGAAGAAAAACGCGCCGTATCCAGCGCGATCACCAGCCTCGACACCCCCGGAACCCGCAGCAGAAAGCGATGCCAACGCTCCCTGCGCCTGGGATTACGCAGCAGGCGGCGGACCACAAAGACCGCCGCGACCAGGCCTGCCAGCAGCCATACCCCGTAGTCGCGGAAAAAGTCACTGGCTGCTATAAGACCCCGGGTCAGCAGCGGTAGTTCACGTTTGCTGTGGGCAAATATGCCCACCAGCTCCGGCACCACGAACACCATCAGCGCGACGACGACGGTGATAGCGACTCCCACCAGTATAAAGGGGTAGATCATCGCCATTTTCATTTTCTGGCCGGTGTACTGGCGCTGCTCGGTATAGTCCGCCAGCTGCTGCAGCACCGGCCCGAGAAAGCCGGCGTGCTCACCGGCCTTGACCATGGCCCGGTACATGTCGTTGAACACTTGCGGAAACTCCGCCATGGCATACGCCAGGGTGTGACCCTCGGCGACCCGCGACCGCACCTGTAACAGCGTGCCCTTGATACGCGCGCTCCGGTTCTGCTGGGCCGCAGCCTGCAGGGCTTCATCCAGGGGCAGGTTGGACTGGACCAGGGTCGCCAGCTGGCGGGTGAGCAACGCCAGGTCCCCTGCGCTGATCCCGCGCCGCAGCAGTGGAGCACTCCAGGTCGAGCTGCTGGGCTCGGGGCGATTGGCTACCGCCACCTCTACAGGGCGCAGGCTCTGGACGCGCAGTTGGGAGCGTACCTGGCGCTCCGAGTCGCCCTCGAGCATGCCACGGACCAGCTTCCCCTGGGGGTTGAGCGCGCGATAGCGATAGGCAGTCATGATTCAGTCCCGGTGTGATCAGGCGACCGCAGTCACCCGCATCACTTCCTCGATGGTGGTCTCTCCCGCCAGGATGCGACGCCGGCCATCGGCCTCCATGCCGGGGTAGCGCTTGCGCGCCTGTTCCAGCATCACCTGTTCGCTCTGGCCGTTGTAGATCATCGTGCGGATGGTGTCGTCGACCTCGATCATCTCGTAGATACCCGTACGGCCGCGATAACCGCTGTAATTACAGGCCTGGCAACCTTCCGCCTTGTAAATGGTGACATCGGGCGCATCCGCTGCAATACCGAGTTTCTCGCGCTCCACCGCGCCGGCAGTTACCGGCTGCCGACACTCCTTGCACAGCACGCGGACCAGGCGCTGGGCCATCACCGCGAGCAGGCTGGATGACAACAGGAACGGCTCTATGCCCATGTCCTTCAAACGGGTCATCGCGCCAACCGCCGTGTTGGTGTGCAGGGTGGACAACACCAGGTGGCCCGTGAGCGATGCCTGGACCGCGATCTCCGCAGTCTCCAGGTCGCGTATCTCGCCCACCATCACCACATCCGGGTCCTGCCGCAGGATGGCGCGCAGCCCCCTGGCAAAGGTCATGTCGACCTTCGGGTTTACCTGGGTCTGGCCCACGCCGGGCAGCATATATTCGATGGGGTCCTCGATGGTGAGGATATTGCGGGTGGTCTGGTTGATATGCGACAGCCCGGCGTAGAGCGTGGTGGTCTTGCCGGAACCAGTGGGCCCTGTCACCAGAATAATACCGTGAGGACTGTGCAGAAACTTCTCGTAGGCACCCATTACCTGTTCATTCATAGCCAGCTGTGGCAGCTTCAACTGGCCCGCCGCCGTATCCAGCAGGCGCAGCACCACGCGCTCTCCGTGAGCAGAGGGGATGGTGGACATACGGATGTCTACCGAATGGCCGGCGATCTTCACTGAAATCCTGCCGTCCTGCGGGACCCGCTTTTCCGCAATATCCAGCCTCGCCATGACCTTGAGCCGCGACACCAGCAACGGCGCCAGCATTTTCTTGGGGTTGAGCACTTCCATCATCACGCCATCGATCCGGTAGCGCACGCTCAGGCGATTCTCAAAGGTCTCGATATGGATATCCGAGGCCTGGTCGCGCACGGCCTGGGACAGGATGGCGTTTATCAGGCGGATAATGGGGGCGTCGTCCTCGGCGTCCATCAGGTCCCCGACTTCCGGAATTTCCTCCGCCAGCCGACTCAGGTCGACATCGGCGCCGATATCCTCGGCCATCTGCACTGCGGCGTTATTGTCGCGCTGGTAGGCGATGGTCAGACGTCGCTGGAAATCGGATTCCGGCACACCCAGCAATTCGAAAGGGAGACCGATATAGCGCCGCAACTCCGTCAACACCTCGATGCCGGGGGCGGCCTGGTGCACGACGACAGGCCGGTCGGCGCTGAAATCGAGCAGCACGCCATTTTGCTTGGCATACGTAAAAGGCAGACTGCGTGGCAGCGCGGCGCCCTCTTCGGCCGCAATGGGCGTCACCGGGGCTGGCTCAGTCATCAGGGGCTCTCCGCATTCACTGCCGGCTGATCCGCCTTGATCTGGTCGAGCTGCCGCAGCTGCTCCTCCCACTCGGGCAGTACCGGGATCGTGTCGTTGCCCAGGAACATCAGGCCCTCCTCGCGGCGCTGCATCTGCTGGTCGCGTATATAACGGTACTTCTCCGCACTGGCGCCCTGCAGCGCTCCATTGTCCCGGATGATGGTGGGGCGAATGAAGATGAGCAGGTTGGTCTTGGTCGCTTTCACCGCGTCGGTGCGAAACAGGCGACCCAGGTAGGGAATATCCCCCAGGAAGGGGACTTTCTGGGTACCGTCCTGCACGTCTTCCTTGATCAGCCCTCCCAGCACCACGACCCGGTTGTCCTGGGCCAGTACCTTGGTCTGGATCTTGCGCTCGTTGGTGATGAGGTCCGAGGCCACCGCGCTGAGACCGCTGAGACTGGATACTTCCTGCGAAATATCCAGGACCACCGAGTCACCCTCGTTGATGTGAGGTGTCACCGTGAGGGTAATACCCACGTTCTCGCGCTGGATGGTCTGGAACGGGTTCTGGGCGCCGTCGCCGCCGGCGCCGGTGTTGGTATAGGAACCGGTCACGAAGGGCACGTTCTGGCCGACCGTGATATACGCCTCCTGGTTATCCAGGGTCAGTATGCTGGGCGTGGACAGGATGTTCGCGTTGTTCTGCTCCTCGAGGGCGCTGAGAATCACGGCCATGGACAGGCTGTCGCTGATCTGGCCCCAGCCAAGCGTGGTGCCGCCGGTATTGGCCAGCGCGCCGGCGAGCGCACCGAGACTGATATCGTTGGTATCGCCGTCGTCGGGGAGGATGGCATCGGCGATGGTGCGCGCCCGGGCGTCGCTGGCATTGATGTTGCTGCCGAACGCCCCGCTCTGGTCTGCGAACAGCCACTGAATACCGAGATCCTGGCCGTCGATCACTTCCATCTCGACAATGATCGCCTCGACCAGCACCTGGGCCCGGCGGATATCCAGGCGGTGAATCACACCCTCGACGGCGGCCATTTCGTCGGTATCCGCAGTGATAATAAGAGAGTTGGTGCCATCGTCCGCCTCGATGGTCGCCGAGCTGTCAGAGCGCGGTTTCTTGGCGCCGTCGGTAGTATCCAGCCGGTTGATATTCTGCATGACCCGCGTGAGCACATCGGCTATTTCGCTGGCCTGCGCATACTCCAGGTAAACCACTTTGACGTTCCCGCTCTGTTCCAGGGGAGTATCCAGGTATTCCACCAGTTTGCGAATCCGGGCGCGCTCGAGTTCGTCGCCGCTGACCAGCACGCTGTTGGTACGGGCATCCGCCACCAGCAATACCTCGGATTCACCACCGCTTTGCTTGGCTTCGGATTTGGTCAGCTGGTCGAGCATACTCACCACATTCTCGGCCACCCCGTAACGCAGTCTGACAATATCCGTCTGCGCCACCGCGGATTTGTCCATGCGCTGGATTATGTCGCGGATGCGGTCGATGTTGGAGGACAGGTCGGAAATAATAATCGCATTACTGGGAGCATAGGCCGCCATATGGGCCTGCTGGGGTACCAGGGGACGCAGTACCGGTATCAGTTTGGCGGCGGAAATATTGTCCAGTTTTATCACCTCCGTAACGTACTCGTCACTGGGTCTGCCGGAGTTTCCCTCGCGCACCCCGACTGGCGCCGAGCGGGCGTCCTTGTTCTGGATGACCCGGATCACCCCGCCCGAGCTGACTGCAGTATAGCCATGCACCTCGAGGATGGAGAGAAACAGGTCGTAGAGCTCATCGCGCGAGACGGGTTTGCTGGAGACAACCTTGACCTTGCCCTTGACCGAGGGGTCAACCACGATGGTGGTGCCTGTCGCCTCCGCCACGAATTCGATCAACTCCTGGATATCCGTGTCCTTGAGATTTACCGTGAAATCCTGGGCGAATGTCGGGGCCGCCCCCACCATCAGGGCAATTGCGACTGCAAGCAGGGCGCTGCGGGCTGATCGGTTCACAACTTTCACTTGGCTTTATCCCCGTTTGCTGATTCTGTACGCTGCGTCACTTGCATCACTGCTCTGCTGCCTGATCGCCCAGACTGACACTGATGGTCATGGGCTGGTTATCCCGCTGCAGGTCAAACACAGCCTCGCTGGCGGAACGCATGGTCTGGTAAAGGCGCAGGGTATTGGCAGGATCATTGAGCGCGATGCCATTGACACTGGTTACCAGATCACCAGGCTTGAAACCTAGTTGCTCAAACTGCGCCTGCTCCTTGCCGGGGGCTACCCGATAGCCCAGCAGCTGGCCGTTCTCACGCACGGCGCTGACCGTGACGACTTCCGCCAGCGACTGGGGGTTCGCATAGAGACGCTCGCGGTAGTCGCGGGCCAGAGTCGACGCGGATTCCGCCGCCTCGACCTCCACCCGCGGCTGCACCGCCGCAGGCGCGCGCGTCCTGGGAGCTGATCGCTGCAGCTGTTTATCCAGTGCCGAGTCCTCGAACAGTTCAAGTAATTCGTAAGTGCCGGCATTGTCCAGCACAACCTGTCGCGGCATCACCTTGGCGAGCACTACTTTACCGGGCAGCGGAAGCTTGTCCTCTACCGCATAGACATCCTGTTGCGACTGGTATTCGATAACGGCGTAACCCAATCCATCCTCGTTTGATGCAACCACGCCCCTCAACTTCAGGGCGAGCCTGGTCTGGTTGGCACCCTTCTCGATACCATCCCGGGCACTGGCGGCAGCCACAGGCTCAGGCTCTACAACGGCGCCGGCGGCGCCTGTCGCGTCCACCGCCCCGAACAGGTGCCAGGACTGCAGCCGCTGGATGTCCAGGCCCGCACTGTCGGCGGCGGGGGCGGCAACATTGGCGGGGTTGATCACAACAGCATCGCCGGGAAGACTTTCATCCTGACCGGGCACGAGCACCCACACCAGTTGCGCGAGCGCCAACACAGCCCATACGGCAAACAGCGCGAACAGCACTCGCCGAATGCGCTGCGCGACGTCCGGCCGGGCGAGGGAGCGTAAAGTATTCTCCAGCGCGGCAGACGCACGCAGCGACAGGTCGCTGGTATTACTGAGCCATTTAGCCGGCAAGGCACGCTCCCATCATCTACCCGTGGCGCAACAACAGGTCCCGGGTTGTTATTCCCCCGATTATAGGGGGCGCTGTTGAAAGATAAAACCGCGCTACCGTGGAAAACTGGAGTAAAATACCCACTCTTGAAACAGCCGCCCACTCAGGCAGGGGGCGGCCGAGAGGGCCGGTCATTGCGTCCCGACCCCGGGTTTGCCTCAGGCGTCCAGGGCCTGGTAGTAGTCCGATAGTATCTTCGCGACTTCCGGGCGGGAAAATTCCGGTGGTGGCGCGATACCCTTGCCCAGCATTTCCCGCACCGCCGTGCCCGACAGCAACACGAAATCATCCTTGGTGTGATCGGGAACGTCGCACATCATCACCACTTTATTCAGCTTTTTGCTGTAGGCGGTGTGGTCGGCCCTGAAGATTTCCAGCTCCAGTGCGTGGGGTGGCACCTCGTCATCGAAAATGGTCTGGGCGTCAAATCCGCCATAGTAGTCGCCCACTCCGGCGTGATCACGGCCCACTATCAGGTGGGTGCAGCCGCAGTTCTGCCTGAACACCGCATGCAGCACTGCTTCGCGTGGCCCCGCGTACATCATGTCGAAACCGTAGCCCGTTACCATGACGCTGTTGGGTGGGAAATAGACTTCTACCATCTTGCGGATAGCGGCATCGCGGACTTCCGCGGGGATGTCGCCCGGCTTGAGTTTGCCCAGCAACATGTGGATCAGGATACCATCCGCCTTGAGTTGCTCCATTGCCATCCTGCACAACTCTTCGTGCGCCCTGTGCATGGGATTGCGGGTCTGGAACGCGACGACCTTTTCCCAGCCGTGCTCCTTTATCTCGTTGCGAATTTCCACCGCGGTGCGGAATGTGTCCGGGAAATCGGTCTGGAAATAGGAAAAGCTGAGCACCTGTATGGGCCCGGAGAGCATGGTGTTTCCCAGCCCGGTGAAAGTGGCCACTCCCGGGTGCTTGGGATCCAGCGTGCGGAATATTTTTTCCGCCATGACGTTGACCTGTTCATCGCTGACAGTTTCAACCGCTTCCACATCCATTATCGCCAGCACCGGATTGCCCTCGACATTGGGGTCGCGCAAGGCGATGCGACTGCCGGCGCTGACACCGGTATCGTCAGTGCGGTTCACGATCGGTACCGGAAAAAAGAGACCATCCACGGTGTGCATCTTCTCGGCAACGCTGAGGGCGTCGGCGAGGTTCATGTAGCCGGTGAGCGGGTTGAAATAGCCACCGCCGAGCATCACCGCATTGGCCGCCGCGGCGGAATTCAACAACAGCGAGGGCAGCGTCTCGGCCTCTTTCAAAAGCGCATGGCGCTGCTCGGTGTCGTAGATAAATAGTGGATTGAGTTCATCAGAACCGTGAGGCTTGATCATTGTTGGCTCCTGTTCAGGATTTGATGATGCCGCGCTCGCGCAGCACGTTGAGAATCTGGTCCACTTCTTCGGCGAGCGATTGCTTGTCGGAGTGAAGATGTATTTCCGGTTTGGCGGGAGCCTCATAGGGGTCATCGATGCCGGTAAAATTCTTTATTTCGCCAGCGCGCGCCTTCTTGTAAAGACCCTTGGGGTCGCGACTTTCGGCAGCCTCCAGGGAGCAATCGACATACACCTCGATGAAGTCCATGCCGGCCGCATCATGCAGGGCGCGAACCTGGTCCCGGTCGGCTTTGTAGGGGCTGATAAAACTGCTGAGCGCGATCACTCCCGCATCCACGAACAACTTGGCGACTTCGCCGATGCGGCGAATGTTCTCGGTCCTGTCTTCGGCGGAAAAGCCCAGGTTCTTGTTGATGCCCATGCGCACGTTATCGCCATCCAGACGATAGGACAGCACACCCATCTCGCTGAGCACGCCCTCGAGCTCCACCGCAACAGTGCTCTTGCCGCTGCCAGACAGCCCTGTGAACCACAGGGTCGCACCCTTGTGACCGAGAATCTTCGCGCGGTGCTCACGTGTGATATCGCCTTCGTGCCAATGCACGTTTGTCGCTTTCTGCTCTGCCATACTTATGTCTCCTGTGAGTGTGTCAAAATCGGGTCCGCTTGCGCCAGTTCCTGTTCAGCCAGGGCTGGCAACCAGGCTATCGCTGCATGAATCGCCCCCGGTAAGCGGAAAACTGTCGCTTCAGGTCCTCTTCTGTAAACCCGTATTGCGCCAGTGTATAGTCATGCGAGGGGCGCATCTCGCGGCGATTGAACTCCTGCCAGCGCGCCATCTCCGCCCGGGCTTCCGGGGTCAGCTCCATACCGAGAAAATCATAGACCTTCTGTATTTCCGACAGCGGCTGGCTCACGGTATCTTCGAACCACAAATCCAGGAACCGACCCTCGCCCATCCGGTCGCGCACCGCCATGGTGTGCTGCATGCCCTTTGCAAACTTGCGCGACCACTGCCTGCCAACAGCTTCCGGATCCGCGACGTCTGAATAGATCGTCCAGACTCCGGCGATCAGACTGGTCAACGATGGCAGGGTCTCAAGCGGATCGCGGTGGGATTGTACCACTTTCGCGTCAGGAAACACCCTGAACACCAGATCCATGTAATGCAAATGATGGGGTGCCTTGAGGGTCCAGCGCTCCCCCTGCTGCCCGGTGCGTTTCTTCTGCCATTGCAGGAACTGCAACAGGCGGTGGAAGTACTCGTATCCTGGCGTATGGTCCTGGCTTTCTATCCAGCTGTCGAAAGTGGGGATGTAGGCATAGGCCTGCGTATTGAAGCTGTAGAAGGACTGCTCCAGCAGCATAATGTCCTCATCCGGTCCGAGAGCATCCATGGGATGAATAGCCAACAAATCCGGATTGGCCTCCAGCATTGCCGCCATTTCCGCTTTGGCCGCGGCTATGCGGGCGTCGCCGACCGTGGTGAAATCCCAGTCCGGCGCGGGACTGGGGTAGCGCACTTCATACCACAACGGCGCATACATGCGATGGTCTGCTGCGATCGTGCGGTGCAACATCGTGGTGCCGGTGCGCGGCAATCCGACAATAAACAACGGCGCGAGTATTTCCTCCTCGGTTATCCGGGGAAAGCGGTTCAGGAAGAACTGTACCCGCAGTCGCGTGGCGAGGATGTCCACCATGCGCTGGCGCAATACCTGGCGACCGATGTCATTGAGCTGCGCCTCGTGTTCCAGCGACCACAGCAGTTTTTCCAGTGGCTGACGGTAACTGTCATCGCCAAAATCCTCAAGACCATCCGCCGCGCGCGCCGCTGCCACAACGTCATCGGGATCAAAACACAGGTCTTTCAAACCGGCCCCTCTGGCGTAGCGCGCAGCAGCTGTTCCAGCCGCATCACCCGGGTGTGCACTGGCGGATAATCGCTCGCGCCCACGTAGCGCAGCAGCATGGCGCCGTTACAGTGCCCTGCGGTACCCAGCCAGTTGGGGAAGCGGCGAATCGCCATCCCCGCTTCGGCAGCATCCCGGTGGCTGACCACGATGCGCACGCTGCCGTCCGCCTCCGGATGCGCGGTATGGTCGTTCACGCAAATACGGTGGTAGCGGTAATCGAGGGATTCCATCCAGTGATTGGAGAGTTGGAAGTTCCACGCCCGGCAGACCGCGGGCGGGGTAAATTCAATCAGCAGCACTTCGTCCTGCTCCAGCTTCCAGCGGCTATTGTGATAATGAATATCGGGATCTCCTCCCGCACGCCGGCACATCTGCTGATCATTGGGAGGCAACTCGTTGACGTGGCTGCTGAACCGGGCCATCCACTGCCGGAACAAACCGGCTGTTCCCGCCACAAACGGCACCACCTGCGACAACTGTCGCGCGAAACTGTCCGGGTCGAGCTTGCCGATGCGGCCGCCACCGATACAGTCGATACGCAGCATGGCCCGCTGCTCGCTGAACCGCTCCCGAAAAGTCTGTCGCACGAGGATATTGTCTGACTCGGCAGTCATGGGCAGCCAGTTTCCGCGCTGCCTCCTGGCACTCACCATCAGCTCGAAATCGCCATTGGCGGCGACCAAAAGGTCATCGACGTTGACATGTCCGGTGGGCGCCATCTCACCGCCTCCGGCAAAAGAGCCCGCCTTGGTTTCGATGCTCAGGTAGGCGACCGAGCCGCGGTTACCGGTGATGCGATACTCCCTGCTCCCGTCTATTGCGCAGTTCAGGTAGTAGTTGTCGGGATTATCGTTGCCGATCTTGGCCGTTTCATGTGACAGGGAATAGAACTGGGGGAAATCGGGATCACCGAACTCCAGGTGTTTTTCCAGGCTGAGTCGCAGCAGGCGGGTGAGGTATCGATAACCTTCGACACGGGTCAATTCATCAACGGGGATATCCGCGGCGAGCACCTGCTCACCGGCGAGCTTGAGGTCATCGCAGAAATCGGCCCAGAGAGACCCGTCCGCCAGCGCCATGGCGCGGGATTTTCCCGATTGCCCGGAACTGCCGAAAGCCACGGGCTCAGACATAGTAGTTGACGAGGGAGAGCACCAGCATCAGGCCAACCAGCGGTATCAGCCAGCGCTGCAACTGCTGGAGCCGCTGCTGATCCACATCCCCGCCGAAACGCCTGGACAATACCGCTATCAGCGCAACCCCGGCAAAAATACCCAGCAGAACCAGCAGCAGGTTCATCGCGGTCAGGGCAGGACCCGGTAGACATCGGGAATCTGGTCGATGCCGTCTACCGAACAGTTCAGGTCCTTCAGGCGCCCGTCTTCCAGACTGTAAACCCAGCCGTGCACCGTGAGGTTCTGTCCACGCTGCCAGGCATTCTGCACGATAGTGGTATGGCAGACGTTCGCCACCTGGGCGCTGACGTTGAGCTCACACAGCAGGTTTATCCGGGCCTCCTCGTCGGCGAGGGCGTTGATACGCGCACGGGAGCGGTGCAGGACGTCCTTGATGTTGCGCAGCCAGTTGTCGATCAGGCCGTTGTCGGCATTCTCGTATGCCGCGCGCACGCCGCCGCAACCGTAATGGCCCACGACGATGACGTGCTTTACCCGCAGCACATCGATCGCGTACTGCAACACGGTAAGGCAGTTAAAGTCAGTATGGACAACCATATTGGCGACATTGCGATGTACGAAAATCTCGCCGGGCAGGAGGTCGACAATCTGGTTGGCCGGCACCCGGCTGTCGGAGCAGCCTATCCAAAGGTATTCCGGACTCTGCTGGGCGGCCAGCTTGGCAAAGAACTCGGGATCACTGGTGCTGATGCGATTGGCCCAGCGCTGGTTGTTCTCGAACAGGTCTTGCAGCCTGCGGGGATTACTGTCGGTCATAGAAGGCTCTTTCAGTCAGTCTTGCCCAGCCGGGACAGGGTCACACGATTCCCCCCCTGCATCTGGGATATCGCCAGCGCCTGTCCAGCGGCGTGTTCCATCTGCCGGGCGAGTTGCGGCATATCCACCGCGCCGGAGCGGTGCGGTTCCCAGGTGACGATACCCACGCTGATGGTTACCTGCAGCACCGCACCGCGGCCGTCGTCGACTGCAAAGGCCTCGATATCATCGCGCATGCGCCCGGCGATTTCCTGCCCCAGGGTGTCACTGCTGTCAGGGATGAGCAGGGCAAACCTGGAGAGGGAGAGGCGCGCCATCATATCCGTCGAACGCAGGTCAGAGGATATCCGCTCGGCCACCTTCTTGACCACGTACTGGCCGCTGCGCTCGCCATAATGCATGTGCAGGTCCTCGAACTGGTCAATTTCGATAATCAGTATGGTCAGCGCATGCTCACCACGGGCCGCCCTGGCGATCTCCCGGGCTATATCCTTTTCGAATCCGCGCGGGTTGCTGATCTGGGTCAGCGGGTCGAGCATCGTGAGCCGGGATACCTGCTGTGTCGACACCGCATTCCGGAAGCAGGAGGAGATTATGGCGCCGAGATGGGCGATCAGCTGTTCCTCATGCTCGCCTTTTACCAGGTGGTCATCCTGCAGACCCAGGTGCAGGCTGCCGATCAGGCGCCCGCCGTCGGTAAGCGGCATCAGCAGCGCATACTCGATCCCCTGTTCATACTTCAGGACCTCGAACATGCGCGAGTCGGTGGCATCCAGCAGTTCAACATCCGGGTCCAGGTCATACAGCTCCTGCATCGTGAAAACGTCTTCATGCAACTGCAGGCTGTGGCCGTAGCGCTGCCCACCGACAATAAGCTCAGCCAGCATGTTCTCGGGGTCGTAAAGCCAAAGTTCGGACACGCGGAAGGAAAAATGCCGCGGCATGCTGACCAGCAAAATCTCGATCAGGGCCTGCAAATCAGCGGCCTGCAATAGCATCTGTTCGAGCTGTTGTGTCTGCAGGTATAAAAAGCGGTTCAATGTGACCGTTTCGGCGAGGCGACGCTCCCTCAGCTCGGTTCTTGACACCGCTGGCGGAGCGCCTTGTATTACCTCGTCTGCCCCGTCTGGATCCTGGTCTTCCACCATACACTTCACTCGTAACGCGTCGGGCTACACCGCAGTTGCGGGGCTCCCGATCGTCAATTTTATTGGCAAGCAAGTGTAAGCGTCCTATACTGCCGATGCAAACCTGGGGGTGGCCCACCGTAACATTTTAGGGGCCTGAGATACCGAGACGGTAAACCCTTCGAACCTGATCCGGTTAATACTGGCGTAGGGAGAGGTGTCGCCATATCGATCCCCTTCCCGCGCCCTGCCGACACTATCCAGCTGAAGTCCGTTGCGAGGCGCCCTGAATGAGAAACCCCCTGCCATCATTTGCCGCCCTGTGCTGTACGGCTGCGCTCGCCGGCGCGGCCGAGCTGGAGGAGGTGGTTGTGACCGCGGAACTGCGCAGCGCCCCCCTGCTGAACCAGTTGGGCAGTATCAGCGTCATCAGCGCGCAGGATATCCGCGAACGCGAGGCCCAGCACCTGGAGGGCATCCTCAACCTGGCCCCCAATGTAAACTTTGCGGGCGGAACCTCCAGGGCGCGGTATTTCCAGATCAGGGGAGTCGGCGAACGCAGCCAGTTCCAGGAACCCCTCAACCCATCCATTGGACTGGTGATCGACGGCATCGACTTCAGCGGGCTGGGCGGGGCCGGCACCCTGTTCGACGTCGAGCAGGTGGAGATCCTGCGTGGCCCACAGGGCACCCTGCACGGCGCCAACGCGCTGGCCGGGCTGATAAACATTCGCTCGGGACAACCGGAGGCGGAACCCAGCGTACATGTCGAGGCAGGCGCGGCGGACTATGACAGCTGGAATGCGGGCATCGTGGGTACCGGACCGCTCATCGCCGACCAGTTGTTGTACCGGTTGGCGGTGAACCGCTTCCACAGCGACGGTTTCATCAAGAATGATTACCTGGGCAAGGACGACACCAATGGCCAGGACGAAACAACCCTGCGCGGCAAGTTGCGCTGGCTGCCGAGCGACAGGGATACGGTCGACCTGACGGCAATGTACGTTGATATTGATAACGGCTACGACGCCTTCTCCCTGGACAACACGCGCCACACGCTGTCCGATGAACCAGGCAAGGACAAACAGGATTCAAAAGCCCTGGGCATAGAGTGGCAGCGCGAACTGGAACACCTGCAAATCGAGACCGCGGCGACCGGCGCCACTACCGCCAGTACCTACAGCTTCGACGAGGACTGGAGCTATGTCGGCATCGCGCCCGGCTGGGAGTACTCTTCAAAGGACCGCTACAAACGCGACCGCGACAGCTACAGCGCCACTGCGAGGGTATTGTCGAACCCCGGCAGCCGCCGGTTCGCGGGGAGCACCGACTGGGTGGCCGGCATCTACTACCTCGGCGACAGGGAGAAGCTGCAGCGGCGCTACACCTACCTGGAAAATGATTTCCACAGCACTTATGACACCGACACCTACGCCCTGTTCGGGCAGCTGGACTCCCAGCTCAGCGCCGGGCTCACGTTGATCACCGGGCTGCGCATCGAGGAACGCCTGACCGATTACCATGACAACAATGACGTGGACAGCGATCCCGACAAGAATCTCTGGGGTGGCCGACTGGCGCTGGAATACCAGGTCGATGACAATCGCATGGTCTACGGCGAAATCTCTCGCGGCTACCGCGCCAATGGTGTCAACGCCAGCATCCTGGCCAGCATGGAAACAAGCGACGACCCTGAAATCCGCGAGCAGTTACAGGGGTTGCAGCAATTCGACGAGGAATACCTTATCAATTACGAGCTGGGCTTCAAGGGCAAGCTGCTGGCTGACAGCCTGCAAGCGCGGCTGGCACTGTTTTACATGGACAGGAAAGACCAGCAGGTCAAAGGCTCCCTGACCATTGAGCGCCCGGACTTCAGCACGGAGTTCATCGATTACACAAGTAACGCCGCGGAAGGTCACAATTATGGACTGGAGACGGAGCTCACCTGGCTGGCCAGCGACAATCTCAGTTTGTTCGCCAACCTCGGGCTGCTGCAAACCGAATTCGACCGCTACTTTGACGCCGACGGCAACGACCTCTCCGGGCGGGACCAGGCGCAGGCGCCGAACTACCAGTACGCGGTGGGCGGACACTATGATTTTGGCGCCGGCTTCTACCTGCGGCTCGATGTAGAGGGCAGGGACAATGCCTACTTTTCCGACCGCCACGACCTGAAGTCACCCTCCTACGATCTGCTCAACATGCGACTTGGCTATATTGCCGACCAGTGGTCGGTGGCGATCTGGGCACGCAATCTCACCGACGAGAATTACTATGTGCGCGGCTTTGGCACATTCGGCAACGACCCCCGCAAGGAGTACGCCGTGGAACCCTACTATCAATATGGTGATCCCCGCATGATTGGGGTGAGCACCAGCTTTACGTTCTGAACAGGGAAAAACAAATCATGAAACTGACAGCTGAGTTGAGTCTTTACCCGGTACAGGATGATTACATCCCGGTAATCCAGTCTTTCATTGACAGCGTGCGGGAACACGACGACCTGCAGGTCGTCACCAATGCCATGAGCACCCAGATATGCGGCGACTATGACCGCGTGTTCGCGGTGGTCAGCGCGGCCCTGGCAAGCAGCACCCGCCAGTTTGGCAAGCAGGTGCTGGTGGTGAAATTTATCCCCTGGGAACTCAAGCTCACACCTTGAACGAGTCGGGGCTGGCGGAGACGCTGCAGCAGGCCGCGCTGGCAATGTCCGCGTGGGAGGCCGTCGCCGTGGTGCTGGGGGTGGCATACCTGCTGCTCGCGATGCGAGAAAGCCTGTGGTGCTGGTATGCCGCATTTATCAGCACCGCTATTTTCCTGGTGCTGTTCTGGGAAGTAAGCCTGTTGATGGAGTCCGCCCTGCAGGTGTATTACCTGGCGATGGCAGCCTACGGCTGGTGGCAGTGGCAGCATGGCAGTGGCGGGCAAACCGAGCTGGCCATTTCCCGCTGGGGCTCCCGGCAGCATCTGGCTGCCCTCTGCGCGGTACTGCTGATCTCTGCTGTCAGCGGGTCGCTGCTGCAACACTACACGGGCGCCGCCCTGCCCTATCTCGATTCCTTCACCACCTGGGGCAGCGTCCTCACCACCTGGATGGTGGCCCGCAAGATCCTGGAAAACTGGCTGTACTGGCTGGTGATAGACAGCGTTTCCATCTATCTTTACCTCGACCGCGAACTGTACCTGACCGCCGCCCTGTTCGCGCTGTACCTCGTCATCGTCATGTTTGGATACCGCAAATGGTTGCTGCACTACCAGGCAACATCCGGCTGAAGCTCGATCAAACCCTGGCCCAGTGGCGACAGTGGGCCTGTGACCCACCACTGGCAGGCGTGCCCAAGCTTGTTGCGACCCTGGGCGCCGGGCTGAGCAACTTCAGTATATTGGTCGAAGCCGATTCACGCTTCGTCGTGCGAATAGATGGTATCGATCCGGTGGTGCACAAGCTCAACCGCCACGGTGAGTGGCGCAGTCTGGAGGCCGCCCACGGGGCCGGCCTCGCACCGGCGCCACGCTATTTCAACCCCGCGCTGGGCAGCCTGGTCTGCGACTACCTCACCCCCGATGGCGAGCAGCCACTGAACATACCTGATATTGCACAGCTGCTGCGCGGCATTCACCAGCTGCCGGCACGACACCATCGCCTGGACCTGGCGGAGCGCCTTCTCAGCTACGAAAAACGCCTGATACACCGCAACCCGGCCAGCCGCGCACTGCTGGAGGACTACCGGCTGCCGGTGACGGAGGCCCTGTCCGCGGCCGGCCAGACCCGGCAGCCGCAGGTACTCTGCCACCACGACCTGCTACGTGCCAACCGACTCTACAGCGGCGGCCGCCTGTTCGCGCTGGACTGGGAATACAGCGCCATGGGTAGCGCCTGGTACGAACTGGCTGTAGTCGCCGCCGGCGACGAGCTGACGCCGGCCGAAACAGACACCCTGCTCCGCGCCTATCTCGGCAGCGCGGCCAGTGAGTCACAGCGGCGGCTGGTGATGCAATACACCTGCGTCTATCGCTACCTGGAACTGCTTTGGTATCTCGCCCAGGATCATCCCGGCCTGGACGACCGCAAACTGGAATTCAAGCGGGAACTGCTCGATAAAAATCTGCGCGAGCTGGGCCCCTGATACAAAACCCGGGACACCGCGTCCAACCGGGAGACGCGGGTGGAGAAGCTGCAAATACTAGTCCCTGAAGTTGCTGAACTGCAGCGGCAATCCGATATCCGCCTTGCGCAACAGCGCGATCACCTGTTGCAGGTCGTCGCGCTTTTTTCCCGTAACCCGCACCTGGTCGCCCTGGATCTGGGTCTGCACTTTCATCTTGGCATCCTTGATCTGTTTTACGACCGCCCTGGCCTGGGTGCTGTCCAGGCCGTGGCGCAGCACCACCGTCTGCTTGACCTGCTTGCCCGAAGTCACCGGCTCACCGCAGTCCATCGCAGCCGGGTCGATCTCGCACTTGATCAGCGCGGTGCGCAACATATCCTCCATCTGGGAGACCTGGAATTCGGCTTCGGCGGTGATTACCACAGTGCGCTCCTCGCGCTCGAAAGAAGCCTGCACGCCCTTGAAATCGAAACGATTGGCTACAATTCTGCCCGCCTGGTCTACAGCGTTGGTCAGCTGGTGCAGATCGACTTCCGAAACAACGTCAAATGATGGCATAGTGCATTTCCCCGTTATTGGCCAGGAGCTACATAGTAATGAGCTGCGGCAAGTTTACAATCATGAGCGCATGCCGCTACCGGTAAATTCCAGCCACTGGCACGTGCTGGGCGCGGGCGCGATGGGCTGCCTGTTTGCCAGCCAGCTGCAACAGGCCGGCTGCCCCGTCACCCTGGTGCTGCGCCAGACCGGCGCGGCGGCGACCGCCCGGGTGCAGCTGGCCCGGAACGGCGACAGCCTGTACTTCGATACCCCTGTTTCATGCGCAGCGGAAAAAAGTACGATAAGCCACCTGCTGGTGACCACCAAGGCGCAGGACGTGTGCGTGGCGGTATTGTCCGTGGCGCACCGACTCTCTGCGCAGAGCCAGATTCTACTGCTGTCCAACGGACTGGGCTACGCCCGGGACCTGCAGGAGCGGCTGCCGCGGCCGCAATACTTCTACGGCACCACCACGGCGGGCGCCTATCGCATCGACGACCACGGCGACATCGACCCGGGTCCGGGTGGCGAAACACCCTTCAGGCATATTCGTCACGCCGGGCAGGGCCTCACCCGGATCGGCCAGCCCGGCCGCGCTGCCCCCCCGGACTGGTTCAGCCAGTGGTCAACCGCGGTACAGCCCAGTAGCTGGGACCCGCATATCGAGCAGGCGCTGTGGCTCAAGCTCGCTATCAACTGCGCCATCAACCCGCTCACCGCCCTGCATCGCTGCAGTAACGGTGAACTTGCCGCCCCCGGGATGGCGCCGCAGGTCACCGGCCTGTGCGACGAAATCGTGCAGGTAAGCGAAGCGGCGGGTTACGGCGGAGTCACCGCGGACCTGCATGCCCGGGTAAGTGAGGTCATCGAGGCGACCGCGAGCAACCGCTCATCGATGCTGCAGGACGTGCTGGCCGGGCGGCAAACGGAAATCCAGTACATTACCGGCCACCTGCTCAGCGTGGCTCGTGCCCACGGGGTTGACGTCCCCCGGAACGAAGCCCTTTTCAGGAGCATCCTCGCCCGTGATAACTGAAGCACTGCAATCGTCCACTGTGCTGGCTCCGGCGCTGTTGTCGGCCCTGGCGGTCAGCGCGCTGGTGGTATCGGACCAGTACAACTTCCGTCCGGGGCGCTACCTGTGCAAACCGCTGGCGGCACTCGCCTTTATCTGGCTGGCGCTGGCGCTGGGCGCGCTGCAGTCCGAATACGGCAGCTGGCTGCTGGCGGGCCTGCTGTGCTGCATGGCGGGCGACCTGCTGTTGATGCCGGACAACGAGCGCACATTCCTGGCGGGATTGATCGCCTTCCTCTGCGGCCACCTGCTGTATGCCGTTGCGTTTTTACACCTGCTCATCAACCCGACCGGGCTGGCGCTATCGATAATACCCGCCATCATCCTGCTGTGGTTCGCCTCACGCTGGTTGCCTGCGGTCGAGCCGCAGATGAAGCTACCCGTGACGCTGTATACCCTGGTGATCACGGGCATGCTGCTGTGCGCCGGCTTGAGCGCCGGGCAACCGGCGGCGTCATACATTATCAGCGGCGCCTGGGGCTTCGCCATATCGGACCTGGCGGTGGCGCGACAACAGTTTGTCCAGAGCAGCCGCTGGAACGGCTTGTGGGGTACGCCACTGTATTTCCTGTCGCAGATGGTGCTGGCGGCGTCCGTCGCGTTCGTCTAATCGCGCCGCGGAAAACCGCCTGGATCAGGGGTACATTCCCTGGATTGTCGTGCGGATAACATCGCGCCATTGGCGTGAGGTCATATCGGGAAACAGGACCGCCTGCCGGTTAAGCTGCCGGTCCTGCCAGTTGCGGGTGACCGCGAACACACATAGTAAATCGACGCAGCGCAGACCGAGTTGCAGCTGTTCCTCCGGTGCCGGCGGCTCGCGCAACGCCGGGTCGCCATACAGCGTGGTAACGGGCGTGGCGCCCACGGGCCCGGTGACCCAGAGCGGGCCGAGGCGTTCGCTCATCGCCCCGGTTACTTCATCCACGAGCCAGCGACCGGTGATCTCCCGCGGGAGCTTCACGCTGGTCGCCAGGCGAATTACCGGCGCATCGATATGTACCCGCAGCCGCGTTGGCGGCAACTTCAGAAGATAGACAACGCCCGCCGCGAGGGCGATGCCCGCCAGTACCGCTGGCCAGCGCCACGCCCGCAGTTTCGCCAACAGCCGGGAACGGACATCCGCCAGCCTGGAATGCACCAGCCGCGAACGTCCACCCCGACCAAGACCGGGCGGGACAGCCGGCGGAATATCCTCTTCCGATTCCGGCCGGAAACAGGGCCGCGCCTCGTCCATCAGACTGTCGCCAGCCGCGAGCGGCATGGCGCGGGCCACCCGGCGCAAAACCTGCCGCACTGTACGGGTACCAGGTGGCCTGTCTGCCGGGTTCTTTTCCAGCAGTGCGGCCACCATGCCGGTCAGCTCCGCAGGCAGTTCGACATCCGGCGCCACGATATCTTCCAGTGGCGCAGGCGTCTGCTCCAGCAGGGCACGCGCATCCAGTTTGCCGTCGCGATAGAAAGGCTGCACACCACTCAACATACGGTAAAGCAGGCAGCCCAGGGCGAACAGGTCGGAGCGATGGTCGAGCGGCTTGCCCAGGTATTGCTCCGGTGACATGGCCGATGGACTGCCCCCGGGCCATTGCCCCGCATCGGACTGCCGCGCGATACCAAAGTCCGTCAGTTTTACGCGACCGTTGGTACCGACAAGGACATTGGCCGCCTTCAGGTCGCCGTGAACTATATGTTGTTGACGCGCTATCGCCAGGGCGCCGGCTATATCGGTCGCAATGGCAAGAACACTGGCCAGGGAAGGACGCACGGACGCGAGAAGCTCCTCGAGATCGCACCCGGGGACATACTCCATCACCATCGCCAGGTGTTCGCTGGACTCGATGACGTCATGCATCTGTACGATCTTGGGGCTCTGCATCCTGGCCACCAGCTGGGCTTCATGCAGCAAGCGCTTGCGCGCCTTGCGCTCGGTCGGCAGGGAATAAATCTTGATAGCCACCCGGCGGCGCAGGCGCTTGTCATAGCCAAGGAAGAGTGAGCCCTGACCGCCCCTGTTGATCAGCCTGAGTATACGGTAGGGGCCCACCATGGCATCACCGGACATCTATGCTTCAGTCCTCCTGTGCCCGGGTCCAGTCCAGCGCTGTATCGCGCAAGCGCGAGCGCAGCCCAGTAAATGACACCTTCAAATCCCGCGCTGCCGCCCTCACATCGCCGCCATGCCTGCCCAGTGCCTCTTTCAATTCGGCCAGCGGCACCTGCCCGGCCAGGCGATAAAGCGGCGATTCATCCATGCGCCGGTATACCGACTGTCGCGACACCCCCAGCTGGCGCGCCACATTGGCCACCTCGTACGCGGTGTCGTGCAACGCGGTGGCAAACTCCGCTTCACTGACATCGCGGATATGCCTGCGCGGCGCCGCGCGGGTGGCGCTCACCGCGGAGGACGCGGCATGGGAGGGTGATTGCAGCGTCTGGCGGATGTCGTCGGGCAGCATCACCCCGTCGACGCTGGCTATTGCCACCTGACTGCTGAAGTTCGCCAGTTCGCGCACATTACCAGGCCAGTCATAGGCCAGAAACCGGTAAAAAAGTTCGGCCCAGGCGGCTATTTCAAGGGCGCTGGTCTCTACCCCGGGAAGCAGGTGCCCGCGCCCCAGCTGCCGCAGGTTCTTTTCCAGGAAGTGTAGCAATAGCTCGCCAATATCTTCCGGGTGCTCACGCAAGGGCAGCAGCTTGATCTCGCTGGCGCCAAGGCGATAGCGCAGGGCCGCCTTGAAATCGCAGCCCTCGCCTTCGAGCGCGGCATCGGTGGCCGAAATGACCCTGACATCCACCTTGCGAATGGCACCGCCCACCGCCTGAATCTCCCGTTCCTGCAATGCGCGCAACAATTGGGGCTGGATTTCGGCGGGTGTATCACCGATTTCGTCCATGAACAGCGCGCCGCCATCAGCCTGCCCGAAGAAGCCCTCGTTGGCACTGGAGGCTCCCGTGTAGGCGCCGCGCGTGTTGCCAAACAGCAGGGCGGGGGCCAGGTCCGCGGGCATTGCCGCCATGTTGACCCTTACCAGCGGCTTTGAACCGCGCGCGCTGGCCTTGTGAATAGCCGTTGCAACCACCTCCTTGCCAGTGCCGGTTTCACCGCGCACCAGCACATCCAGCCCGGCATCGGCCAGCCGCAGAACCTGTTCACGCAGGCGTGTCATGTAGGCGCTGCCCCCGCACAGTTCAACTGTTGCGGCGCGGGGTGCAACGGGTTCGCTCCACGGTGCGAGGCGCAGCAGCAGGACCACGCTGTGACCAAGCAGTATGGGGACTCCGGCGTGCAGTTGTTCGCGACTTAGCACCACCTTCTCGTGCAGCTCGCGGCCGCCGATGCGACAGCGACTGGTGGACGATGGCAGGCGTTCCACGGCCAGGTCCCCGCCCTCGCTCACCAGGGCCAGTGCCTGTCGGCTGACATGGGCATCCTCGAGTGGCGCGGCCGGTGTCCCCGGCGCCCGGACGAATCCGGGGCTGCGCCGGCCCAGTATCCACGGCTCGCCGTCGTCCAGGCAAGGAACCTGTGCCGCTGCCCCGATACGGGAGGTGTCCGGATGAAATACGATGGTAAGGACCAGCCGCTGCTCTTCGGCACTTCCGGGCAGGACGGGGATTACCGACGGCAGGGTCAGGTCGGCGTCGAGCCGGGTCAGCGTGGGCGGGTTGCGTCCGTGCATTAAGGTCAACTCCATGAGCGGTGCTGCTAAGCCAAAAGCCTAGCAGCTGCCGGAGAAAATGTCCCCCCGTGTGCGGATCAAGGCCTGCCGGCCGGCTAGAACAGCAGGATCAACAGCGACAGAACCACAATCCAGCCTATCGCACTGCGCGACAGCAGGGCCTCAAACTCCCTGTTCTGTGCCGCCGCCTCGGGGCCAAACACTGCTTCGTCGCCAGACGGGTCACACACATCAGGACCCAGTGCCGCCACTCCCACCGAGTACAACACCTCTTGCGCGTTCGCGGCCGGGTCCGTCAGGGAGGCCAACAACTCATCCCGACTGCCGATAAAATCGCCGGTCACTGTAAAAGTCGACGCCAGTAGCCGCACCGGCACCCAGTCCAACAGGGCCAGCCAGCGCAAGGCTGTCGCCGACGGGACCTCACTGGCTTCGCAATACAGCTGGGACAAGCGATACGCCAGGGCGCCGGCGGGGCCGAGCAGTACAAAATAGAACATAACCGCAAACCAGCGCTGGAAACCCTCGTAGAGCATTACCCGTTGCACCCTTGCGTGTACTTCCAAAGCGGTATCGGGAGGATGCTCGTCGTTTTCCCAGTTGAACTGCTCGCTGGCGGCCAGATAGGCGGCCTCGAAATCCCCGCTGTAGGCGTGCCCGCGGTACTGCGCCATGGCCGCCTGGAAATCGCCCCGCCCGAACGAGTACAACAACAACACAATCGCCAGCAGCAACCAGCCGAGACCAAACAGCACCGGCTCCACCGCGTCGAGTACCAGGTGCGCCAGGACCGTCGGCACCAGGACCGCCAGCGCCAGGCCAAGCCAGTCGCCAAAGCCCAGCGCTCCAACCCGGGCCCGCCAGCCATCGAACCAGTGATCATGCTGCACCCGCTCGGCCAGGCTCCAGGCCTGTTGCAGCAATACAGCGATAATTATTGCGAGAAATGTCATTGTTATTCTCCGGTGCCCGCCAGCAGGCTGCGATATTTATTCCAGTCAAACGCGGGCCCCGGGTCGGTCTTGCGCCCCGGGGCGATGTCGCTATGGCCCACGATCCTGCTGCCATCCAGTGTGCCGTAGTGCTCCAGGAGGGAGCGGGTCACGGCCGCCAGCACCTCGTATTGCTCGGCAGTGTATGCCTCATCGTCTGTCCCCTCCAGCTCAATGCCGATACTGAAGTCGTTACAGTTGTCCCGACCGGCGTAGCAGGACTGCCCCGCGTGCCACGCCCTCTCGCCAAGATTCACGAACTGCACCAGCTCGCCACAGCGTCGCACCAGCAGGTGTGAGGATACCCGGGTGCCACGAATCTCCTCGAAGAAAGGGTGCTCGCTCCACTCCAGGCAGTTGGTGAACAGACGCTCGATACACTCGCCACCGAATTGTCCCGGGGGCAGTGAAATATTATGGATGACCAGCAATTCGGGCACACAACCATCGGGCCGCGGGCCAAAATTCGGTGACGGAACCTGCCGGGCCTGCAGCACCCGGCCGTTCTCCACAATAATCTCCCCGGTCCGGGTTTCGAGTGCCATACCCCATCATAGCCGAGACGCGGCGCGGCGCTCAATGACCCGGCCGCCCGACTGACAGCCGGTGAGGGTAGCTGCTACAATCGCCAGCCTTCCAATCCCGCGACTACAGCAATGAACGAGTGCCAGCCAGACAGGATTACCCCCAGTGAACAGGATATCGGCGCGAATGTACGCGCAGCCCTGGCGGAGGACGTTGGGAGCGGCGATATCACCGCCGCCCTCATACCCGCAGCGGCGAATGCCAGCGCCCGGGTCATTACCCGGGAAGACGGCGTGTTGTGCGGTCGCGCCTGGGTAAACAGGGTCTTTGCTGAGCTGGACCCGTCCATCGAGCTCCAATGGGAGGCCGACGATGGCTCGGCCATCGCCGCGGGAGACCTGTTGTTCACCGTGAGCGGCCCGGCGCGCGCACTGTTGACCGGCGAGCGCGCGGCACTGAACTTCCTGCAACTCCTTTCCGGCACCGCTACAATCTGTCGCCGCTACGCGAACCTTGTGGCAGGTACTGGCGTAAAGCTGCTCGATACGCGCAAGACCATTCCGGGCCTGCGAATCGCGCAGAAGTATGCGGTTTCCTGTGGCGGCTGCTACAACCATCGCGTCGGTTTATACGATGCGTTTCTGATCAAGGAAAACCATATCCGGGCGGCCGGCGGCATCCTCCAGGCCGTGAATGCCGCAAGAGAGTCCGCACCGGGTAAGCTGGTGGAAGTCGAAGTGGAAAACCTGGACGAGCTGGCCGAGGCGCTGGCGGCCGCCTGCGACCGCGTAATGCTGGACAATTTTTCCCTGGAGGATATGGCCGAAGCCGTCAGGCGCAGCGCCGGCCGGGTGCAGCTGGAAGCCTCCGGCAATGTCACCGATCAAACCCTGAGGCCGATAGCGCAGACGGGCGTGAATTACATTTCAATCGGCGCCCTGACCAAGGATTGCAAGGCGCTGGATTTATCGATGCGCCTTCTATAGAAGGGGACTCTTGCTGACGATGACAGCGTTGTTATCCGCGTAAATGTAATCCCCGGGGGCGATTGAGACGCCGCCGAAGGACACCACCACATCCCGTTGCCCCATCCCCAGTTTCTCGGTCTTGAGCGCGCAACGCCCCAGGGCCTGCACCCCTATGGAGGTTGCCGCAATCTCATCGACGTCGCGCACCGCGCCGTTGATTACCAGCCCGGCCCAGCCGTTGGCCGCTGCCTGCTCGGCCAGCATATCACCCAGCAGGGCGCGGCGCAGCGAACCGCCACCGTCTACCACGATCACGCGACCCGCCCCTGGTTCAGCCACGCATTGCTTCACCAGGGAATTGTCCTCGTGGCATTTTATGGTTACGGCCGGGCCGTGAAATCGCGCTATCGCGCCGAAGCTGGCGAACTGAAGTTCGATCGCCCGGGCTTCGGGATGGGCGTCGGTAAGGTCGGGGGTAGATATCGCAGGCATAGTCAGGTCCGGTGTTGTGGCATCGCGCGCCAGCCAAAGTAATTGGCAATTTTAGTTAGGCGGGTATAATTTCCCCAATCAATAGGTAGTATTCTCACCATTCGCTGAATGAATAGGGGCTGACTCTGAATATCAACCGCGTGGACCTGAATTTGCTGGTTTATCTCGACGCATTGTTGCGGGAGCGAAATGTTACCCAGGCCGCCAATCAACTGAACCTGTCCCAGCCGGCGATGAGCAACGGCCTGCGGCGCCTGCGGGAACTGTTCGACGACCCGCTGCTGGTGCGCACCAGCGAGGGTATGACTCCCACCGAACGCGCGCTGGAACTCGAGCCCATCGTGCGCGAGGTACTGACCAGCATCGACCGGGCGGTGCAGCCGCGCTCGGAGTTCGACGCGCGAAACGCACACCGGGTATTTCGCATCATGGCCAGCGATTACGCGGAGTCCACCCTCTTTCCCAGCGTACTGGGCAAGCTGCGTACCCAGGCGCCGGGGCTGACCCTCGATATCATGACCCCCAGCGACGTCAGTTTCCTCGACGTGGAGCGAGGCAAGGTGGACATGATCATAAATCGCTTCGACACCATGCCCCAGTCCTTTCACCAGATACACCTGTGGAACGACACCTTTACCTGTGTGCTCAGCCCCGAGAACCCCGTACTGAAAAAGTTCACCCTCGAAAACTACCTCAAGGCCAACCATGTCTGGGTTAGCAAGACCGGTATGGGGGTCGGCGTGGGGGTGAATCCCGATGACGTCCAGCGCCTGGGATGGGTCGACCTTGCCCTGAACAAACTGGGCAAGAAGCGCCAGATCCGGGTATTTACCCGCCACTACCAGGCCGCCATGACACTGGCGGAACAGAACGACCTGATCGTCACGCTCCCCACCAGGGCCGCACTGTTAAAACGGGACAATCCCCGGGTCGTATTGCGTGAACCGCCACTGGACATTCCGCAGCTCGAACTGAAAATGGCCTGGAGCCCCCTGCTACAGCACAACCCGGCCAACAAATGGCTGCGCAAACTGATCGCGGATACCGCCCGGGAACTCGACGACAAAGCCCCCACGCCATGAATCCGCCCCGCCGCCGCGCAGGACCCCAAAAACATTCATCTGCGCAATGGCGATGATAAAAACGATAAATTAGCTAAATTAAGGTCGCAGCCCTAGACTCTGTCCCTTATCGGCCTGAATCGTTTCAGCGGCCATCTCCAAAAGGACTTCACTATGACTGACCGTATCCAGCGCGGCGGCCTGCAAATCGCCCCTGTGCTCTGCGAGCTTCTGGAAACCGACATCGCACCGGGCACCAATATCAGCCCGACCCGGTTCTGGCAGGGGCTGGAGGCGATCGTTGACGAGATGGGGCCACGCAATCGCCGCCTGCTCGCCACACGGGACGAACTGCAGGCGAAAATAGACTCCTGGCACCGGGCAAACCCGGGACCCGACTACGACCGGGCGGCGTACAAGGCGTTTCTGACTGAAATCGGTTACCTGTTGCCAGAAGGTAGCGACTTTGCCATTGGCACCGACAATGTCGACCCGGAAGTTGCCACGCTGGCGGGGCCGCAACTGGTCGTTCCGGTCATGAACGCCCGCTACGCCCTGAACGCAGCCAATGCCCGCTGGGGCAGCCTTTACGACGCCCTGTATGGCACCGATGTGATCCCCGAGGATGACGGTGCCCAGCGCAGCGGCCCCTACAATCCGGTGCGCGGCGCCAGGGTTATCGCCTATGCCCGGGACTTCCTCGACCGCCACTGCCCCCTGTCCACGGGAACCCACGGCGAGTCCAATTCCTACACGATTGTCGCCGGAAAGCTGCAGGTTGTGCTGTCCGATGGCCGGATCAGTTCCCTGGCGGAGCCCGCACAATTTCGCGGTTACAGCGGTGAGCCCGACGCCCCAACCAGTGTACTGCTGCGGCATAACGGACTGCATATCGAGATTCAGATTGATCCGGGCAGCCCGATCGGCAGCAGCGACCCCGCCGGTGTGAAAGACCTGGTGCTGGAGGCTGCACTGACAACCATCCAGGACTGCGAGGATTCCGTCGCGGCAGTCGATGCTGAAGACAAGGCGGTGGTATACCGCAACTGGCTGGGGTTGATGCGGGGCGACCTGACCGATACCTTCGAGAAAGGCGGTAAAGCGCTCACTCGCCACCTGAACAAGGATCGGGTCTTCACCGCGGCGGAAGGGGGCGAACTGGTTCTAGCCGGCCGCAGTCTGATGTTCGTACGCAATGTCGGCCACCTGATGACCAATGACGCCATTCTCGACAGCCGTGGCGAGGAACTTCCCGAAGGCATTATGGACGGCATGTTTACCGCCATGATCGCCCTGCACGACCTGGGCAAGACCGACTCAGCCAACCGCAACTCACGCTGTGGCAGCGTTTACATCGTCAAGCCCAAGATGCACGGCCCCGACGAGGTGGCCTTCACCTGCGACCTTTTCGATCGTATCGAAGATGCGCTCGGGCTTGCTCGCAACACCCTCAAGGTCGGCATCATGGACGAGGAGCGACGCACCACCATCAACCTCAAGGAGTGCATCCGCGTCGCCCGCGATCGCCTGGTTTTCATCAATACCGGCTTCCTCGACCGCACCGGCGACGAGATCCACACCAGCATGGAAGCCGGTGCCATGACGCCCAAGGGCGCCATGAAGCAGGAGCCGTGGATAAATGCCTACGAGGACTGGAACGTGGATATCGGCCTGCACTGCGGGCTGCTGGGCCGCGCCCAGATCGGCAAGGGCATGTGGGCCATGCCCGATTTAATGGCGCAGATGATGAGCGCGAAAATCGGCCACCCCCAGGCCGGAGCCAGTACCGCCTGGGTGCCCTCTCCCACCGCGGCCACTCTCCACGCCATCCATTATCACGAAGTCGATGTGGCGGCGCGCCAGGCGGAACTCAGCAAACGCCCGCGGGCATCGCTGGATGATATCCTGAGCATTCCGCTCAAAGGTGCGCAGGGTCTTTCCGACCAGGACATTCAGCGCGAACTGGACAACAACGCCCAGGGCATCCTTGGCTACGTGGTGCGCTGGGTAGACCAGGGCGTGGGCTGCTCCAAGGTGCCCGATATCAACCATGTCGGCCTGATGGAGGACCGCGCCACCCTGCGGATTTCCAGTCAGCACATCGCCAACTGGTTACGCCACGGCATCTGCACCGAGGCTCAGGTACGCGAGACCATGGAAAGGATGGCGGCCGTCGTGGACCAGCAGAATGCAGGCGATCCCGCTTACGCCCCAATGGCCCCCGACTTCGGGAAAAACGTGGCGTTCCAGGCCGCCTGCGACCTGGTCTTTCTCGGCAGGGAGCAACCCAACGGCTACACCGAGCCGGTTCTGCACGCCAGGCGCAGAGAGGCAAAAACGAAGCGGGCGGGGTAAGCAGTCCGCAAAAGCTGGTGTATCAGGCGGGCGGCCCTATCCCGGGCGGCCCCTTCCTGGGCGGCCCCTTCCTGGGCGGCCCCTTCCTGGGCGGCCCCTCACTCGTGTCTGGAATCGGATTCCTTGTACTGGAGATTGGTGAGCTGCTCGGACAGCAGGCCCATCAGGAATACGATCATCGCCGACAGCATCAACAACGTACTCATATTGGTGAATCGCCAACCGCCGCTGATCAGGGTGGTGTAAAAATAGTTGATCAGCCCGAGGATGAAGAGCCCGAACGAGACCGGGAAATAGATCTTGAGCGGGGAGTAAAGCGTTCCTATCTTGAAAATGATGAGAAAGAAGCGCACGCCGTCACGCAGCAGATTGATGTGACTGCTGCCGACTCTGGGCGCAACGGTGATCGGTACGAAACCCACCGAATAACCGGCCCGGAAAAACGCCATGGTAGATGTCGTCGGGTAACTGAAACCATTGGGCAGCAGATACAGAAATTCGATAAATTTGCGGCGATTGACACAGCGAAAGCCCGATGTCAGATCCGGAATTTCCCGATTCACCATCCAACTGGCGAGCCTGTTGTAGAAGCCGTTCGCGCTCCAGCGCGCCACGCTGGCCTGCGAGGACAGGCCGCTGCGAGCCCCCACCACCAGGTCATAACCCTCTTCCATCCGTGACAAAAGGCGTTCGATATCCTTCGGGTCGTGTTGGCCGTCCCCGTCCATGAACACGATGTAGTCACCGACCGCCACGCGCGCGCCGGTTTTGATGGCTGCGCCGTTACCCTTGGAATACGGATGAGAGACTACCCTGACCCCGGCGGCATTACACACATCCACCGTGGTGTCTGTGGAGCCATCATTTACCACGATAACTTCAGCGTCGGGATAGAGCTGGCGAACCGAAGGCAGGAACGTGGCAAGGCCTTCCGCTTCATTCTTAGCCGGAATGACGATGGAAAATTTCACGGGTTACTTCTCCTGGTACAGTGACAGGGTTTGCTGCTCACCAACCGTCAACAGCCCTTTTCGCTGCATCGCCAAAAGGGCGGCCATGACTTCGTCGGCTTGCGTCACTTTACCCAATGCGCGGGTAAAATGCAGCTTCATCAGCAGACCCTGGGCATTTGCCGGGGCCAGATTCAGGTACAGGTCGATATAGGCGTCGGCATACTGCCACCTCTGCAAGGTATTTTCCAATAGCGCAAGGCCCAGATACATATTCGCAGAGGCCGTGGCCTCAGCGCTCCCGCCGAGAAATATCTGTACCATCCGGTCTGCAAACGCCACCCGGTCAAACTCGGGGCAGGCGTTGTCCTGCAACAGGTGAACCATGGTCTGCAGGGTCACAACCGAACCAAACGGCCGTCGCGGGTTGTCCCTACCGAGTTCGCTGATCTGCCGTGGATCTACCGGCTGATTCGCGATACAGGCAAGCGCGAGATCCCGTATGTCACGATCGCCGCTGCGCTCGCCCGCAACACTCAGCGCATAGGCCCTGGCGGAGTATTTTTGCGCCGCTTCAAACTCGCCGAGATTCGCCAGTTGCACCGCCATGTCCGCGTTGGCCCGATAGGAATCCGGGTGCGCGTTCAGATTATTGAGGATGATAAGCGGGTGACTCGACCACACCTGTACCTGGGAACCGGTCATGGTTGCCAGCCACAAGACATAGCAAGCCAGGTAAACCAGCAGTGGCGCCGTGGTTTGCGGCCACGCCCTGACCAGCGCCGAGAACACCACGCCCAGCAGGAGAAACAGGCCGACTCCGGGAAAGTAATTGCGGTGCTCAAAGTACAATTCCAGCGGCAGTACCGAGGATTCGATACTGTGGCCGACGAGATACCAGGCAATTCCCAGAACGAGGTAGCGCCACCGGGGTCGCCAGAGCAGGATAAGCGAGGCGGCCAGCACTCCCAGCCAGGCGAGCATCGCATACCGGGTAGTGGGCGGTTGCGACAGTGAAGTGGAGACCACCACATCATCGTGATACAGCCCCATGCGTACAACATCGGGATAGTAGAGCTGGGCAACGTAATCCCACAGGATGCGAGCCTGTGTGAGCAGACGCTCTTCAAGTGTGAAATAGCGCAAATGAAAGGCGGCTGCCAAACCGTCGTAATCCAGCGCCACTAACAATACCGCCACCAGTCCACCAGCGGCAATCAAGCCGAGGACCAGGTGCCGCAACCAGCGGACAGGTCGCCCCCCGGGACCGGCAAACTGGAACCACAACGCTTCCAGCAGCAACAGCGTTGGCACAATCACCACGGCGTTTTCCTTGGAGAACACCGCCAGCAGTACATTGACAGCTGTCAGGCCGAGCAGGGGCCAGGAAAACCGCCCCCGCTCCAGTTTGATTCGCCAGTACACATAGCTGATACAGGCACAAAGCATAAATGTGGTACACAGCATCGCCATGCGCTGCACCACGTAAAGTACCGTGCTGACGTACAGGGGCGAGAGCAGCCAGGCCGCGCCCAGGACAAGCGCCAAGCAGCGATAGCCGGGAGTCGAGATATGGCCGAACAGAAGCAGGAAAAGCCATATCACCAGCGCGCCGTTGCACAGGTGAAGCACAATGTTCACCCGCTTGCTGGTCGCCAGCCCCTCCTCCAGCAGGAGCTTTTCCAACACAAAGCTGGCCATGGAAACCGGCCTGCCGAGCGGGCCCGACTTGTCGCCCAGAATATAGTCCCAGGCCTGTTCCGGATGTTGCTTCAGATCACCGATCACCATCACGCTGGTCGCGTCATCAAGCAGGGCCGGGCCGCTCTGCCCAGGCCAGTAAACCCAGGCTGAGAACAACAGAATCAGCAGGCTCGCCGCGACGACGGCACAATTCAATAAACGGGAACTCACGGAGACGCCTCTGCGGGTGGCTCTGCACGTGACTTGTCGAGAGGTTCGGCGGCCGGTTCAGCGCCGCCAAACAGAGATTTCAATTCGTGAATATCGTAGCGCTGTGGATCAAACAGCAGCCATAGGCGCGCATACGCGTAGATGCCGGCCGGGTCCTGACCGCGCGCCATCTCCCGCAGCAGGGCGTGGTATGGCCAGTTCTGCCCGGGGGCCATGCTCTGGGCGCGCTCAAGCAGCGGCAGCAGCTCATTCGGCCCCGCGCCGATAGCCAACAGGTACTCGTAGCGATACCGCAGGACATCCACAGACCAAGGATATCGCGCAGACAGTGCATCGAGCAGACCGGTCACCCGCGTCTCATTCGCATAGCCCGGGTTCGCGCTTAGCAGTTCGAAAAGCAGCGCCAGCGCATTCCAGTCCGATCGCTGCAGCTTCCTGGTGGGGAGTAAATCCTCAATTTTCGCCAGCCAGTCGACCTGTTCCGGGAGCCGGGTAAAATACTGGCTGTCCAGGTAAAACAGCATTACCAGCGCCGCCACATCCTGATTATCGGTCTGGTACATGCGTTCAAAGTAGTGCCGGGAGAGCAGCAGGGTCTCGGTTTTTTCGCTTTCGGCCGCGCCGCTCTCCTCCATCCTGCGGTAGTTTTTGAACAGGGCGTTGGCGTAGAAAAAATGGGAGCGTGCTGACTCGGGGTGGCTGGCGAGATTGACGCGGCTCAGCGTCAATTCATCGGACCAGGCCTGGACCCGGATAAACAACAGCAGGCACAGGACGGCGAGCACACCGGTCACGGGGTACCAGACGTTCAGGCGCTTGCTGCGCGTGGCGGGTATGACCAGCACTGTGGCAAGCGCCAGGCACAGCAGGACATCCGGGAGATAGTTGCGGTGTTCGTAAACCATTTCCAGCGGAATCACGCTGGATTCCATGCTCTGCCCCACCAGGAAAAACAGGAGCGCCAGTAACAGCAGGGGGAAACGCCGTCGCAACAGGAAGGCCACGACCAGCACCAGCAGCCAGGCGCCCAACGCCAACACCGTGGTGAACGGGGAAAACAGGCCAGTAGAGAGGGGGATATCATCGTGCTGGAAGCCCATGTCGTTGATATTGGGCAGGCAGATCCAGCCGAGGTAACGCCACAGCAGCCTGGCCTGGGTCAACAGTCGCTCTTCCAGCGAGAACTCACGCCCGCTATAGCCGCCGACCAGAATGTCGGGGCTTATCGCGAGTATGACCATTACCAGCACAACGGGGGCGAACAACAGAACCCACCCCGCCATTCGCAGACCAATGTGGGAGCGTCCCGCCCAGCGGCCGCGAAAGATACAAACCTCGAGCACGATCGCCAGCCACGGCAGCAGAGCGCCGTTTTCCTTGGACAGGGTGGCCAGCAAAGCGAGAAAAAACACCCATAGAGCCGCCGCGATGATTTCGCCGGCAGGTGCGCCGCGCTCGGCCCAGCGCTGCCGGTACCACATAAACACCAACAAACCCGCGAGCACAAACAGGGCGGACAACTGGGCCATGCGCTGCACCGCGTAAAGCACCGTTGAGACATTGAGCGGATGCAGCAACCAGATGGCGCTGCCGGTCAGCGCGAGCAGGCGAATGGTGAATGCATCGGGCACCAGGCCGAGCGCCCGGATCACGGCCTGGAAAAAGTAAAAAAGTAAAATGGCCATGCCCAGATGAATGGCCAGGTTGACCGCCTTGAGGCCCCATGGTGTAAACCCACCTTCCGCAGCATGGTTGGCGGCAAAGCTAAGCATGGCGAGTGGCCGCCGCAGAGGGCCGGAGTCGGAACTCAGGGCCGCGGCGCGCCACTCATCATATACCGTGCCGGGAATCTGCACCTGGGTATTGCCGGTCAGCGCCGGCATATCATCGAAGAACAAGGGACCCGAAAGGCCCGGCAGGTATAGCAACAAACCCGCCAGAAACACCAGCGCGGCAAAAACCGATAACTGTGTTGGTGTTTTCTCGTGCGACATCAAAATGGTCTATCCCCAGCCCCAACGACGAAGCCCGGGAAACCCGGGCAACAAAAAAAAGCCCGGACTGACCGGGCTTTATATCTGGTGTTGCTATTACCCGCGGCAGTTGGCCGGCAGATATTTTACTTCGATGGGAGTAGCCGACTGGCCACTACCAGCGCTCTTGCACTTCCAGCGGATGGTGTTGCCGGCGCTGGTGGTGCCGGACAGTACGAATGAATCCGGTCCTGCACTGCCAGGTATAGTATTTGCCTGCACAATAGCTTCGAGCACCGGCAGTGCTGTAGCTCCTGATCCCACGAGGGTGTACTTCAGGGAAGACACGATGTCAGTGTTCGGGAAAGTGTTTATGCCAGCTGCAGCCAGAGTTGGGAAGGTGCCGTTTGCCGCGTAGTACTCAGCAACTGTGGTCTTGCCTTCAGCCATGCGAGCCAGTGCCTCGGACATCTTGGCGCGTACAGTGTAGTCCTGGTAAGCCGGCAACGCGATGGCGGCCAGAATACCAACGATCGCGATTACGATCATCAGTTCGATAAGAGTGAAGCCCTGCTGTTTCTTTTGAATATTCATATTGCTAACCCCGTGATGGATGTTTACCAGATTATTGGTTCCAACGCCCCGATGGACCCGAACCAACTCTTGCCAGATAGATAGAGCAATTCACGTGCCAACTTTGTATCTAGTAGTTATAAAATATTTTATTTCTTTATTTTTCATATACTTGGCTATTCATGGTGGCACCTGTCCGGAAATTTAACGCGCCATCGGCACAAGCTGGCGCTTGCCATCCCCCGCCACATAGTGACAATTTTTGTCGCTTTCGTACTCCCCTGAGCAAATTTGGGCCGCCGATAAATGGACCACCCACCGTCACCCGACCTTTGTCAGTCCAGGCGACCGCCTCCTGCCTCGTACCCGGCCCCGCACGTTTCGCCACAGGGGTGCATCCCGCGATATTGCGCGCCGCCACAAACCCTGCCCATCGCCAATTTGACTGAAGAAGTGTATCCCCCCGATTGCGCGCGCCGCCATGCGCGGGCGTCCATCTGCTTCGCCATTCGATGCGATCATTGGAAAAACCGGTTCCGGCGTTACTACAGTACCCGCCAAATAAACTCAAATTCGGCCAATTAGCCACGCCCGGACCCTTGGATGCGGGTCTTTGGCTGGTTTATACTTCCTCTAATAGACGAAGCAACACCTTATCAGGTGCAAGTGCACTGTACGGTGTGTTTGCTCCGGAATACGGGACGCAGGATTCATGAACGAAAAGGTAATCGGGCAACTCAGTGGCCTTGCGGGACGTCTTGTCTCCGAGGGGCTGATCAGCGCACAGGCGGCCAGCCAGGCCCAGAAGGATGCGGCGCAGGAACGCATGCCTTTTGTGCAGTACCTGGTCGAAAAGAAAAACGTGAACGGCCGCCGGCTCGCGGAAGTGGCTTCCCACGAGTTCGGGGTACCCCTGTTTGACCTGAACGCCTTCAACCGCAGCGCCCTCCCGGAAGTACGGGTCGACATGGCGCTGATCACCAAACACCATGCCCTGCCCCTGTTTCGCCGGGGCAACCGCCTGTTTATCGCCGTCTCGGACCCGACCAACCTGGTGGCCCTGGATGAGATCAAATTCCACACCGGGATCAATACCGACGCGGTACTGATTGAGGATAGCGCTCTCACCAAGGCAATCGCCGAATGGGTCGAGTCGCAGGATCAACTGGATGACGGCTTGTCGGACCTCGACTCCGCCGACCTCGACGACATCGACGTCTCGGCAGTCGCGGACCCCAACGAAGCCGACACCGGCAGCACCGAGGGCGTGGATGAAACGCCTATCGTGCGCTTTATTAACAAGGTGTTGATCGACGCTATCAAACAGGGTGCCTCGGATATTCACTTCGAGCCCTATGAAAAGAACTACCGCGTACGTTTTCGTACGGACGGTATCCTGCGGGAAGTTGTGAAACCGCCCAAGAACCTGGCCCCCCGCCTCTCCGCGCGCCTTAAGGTGATGTCCCAGATGGATATCTCCGAGCGCCGCATGCCACAGGACGGCCGGATCCAGATGAAACTCTCCCGCAACAGGGCCATCGATTTCCGGGTCAATACATTGCCCACCCTGTTCGGGGAAAAAATCGTACTGCGTATCCTGGACCCCACCAGCGCGCAGATGGGTATCGATGCTCTCGGCTATGAACCCGAGCAGAAAGAGATGTACCTGAAGGCCCTGAATCAGCCCCAGGGCATGATCCTGGTCACCGGGCCCACCGGGTCGGGTAAGACGGTTTCCCTATATACCGGCCTCAATATTCTCAACACGCCGGTCAGGAATATATCCACTGCGGAAGATCCGGTGGAAATCAACCTGGAGGGGATCAACCAGGTACACGTCAATGCCAAGGTGGGCCTGAACTTCGCCGAGGCACTGCGCTCCTTTCTGCGCCAGGACCCGGACATCATCATGGTGGGTGAGATACGCGACCTGGAGACGGCTGAAATCGCGATCAAGGCGGCCCAGACCGGTCACCTCGTGCTATCCACACTGCACACCAACAGCGCTGCCGAGACCGTTACCCGAATGCTGAACATGGGCGTTCCCGCCTTCAACATCGCATCTTCGGTCAGCCTGATCATTGCCCAGCGACTGGCGCGAAGACTGTGTAAGGAATGCAGCGCGCCCGCTACCGATATCCCCGAGGAGGCGCTACTGAAGATGGGCTTTACGCAGGAGCAACTGGCCACGGCTACGATCAAGAAAGCCGTGGGCTGCAGCCTGTGTCACGAGGGTTACAAGGGCCGGGTGGGTATTTATGAAGTGGTGCGGATAACCCCTGCAATTGCCCGTATCATTATGGAAGAGGGCAACTCAATCCAGATCCACGAGCAATCCCAGCGTGAGGGGTTCAATGATTTGAGAGCTTCCGCACTGATGAAGGTGGCCCAGGGGATGACCAGCCTCGAAGAGGCCAACCGCATCACGGTCGATTAGAACATAAAATATGAAGTGCCGGGGACACCGGACACAGGGGCGACAGTACTATGGCTACAAGCAGCGCAACCAGGAATGATATCTTCATCTGGAGCGGCACGGATAAAGCCGGCCGCAGCAGCACCGGAGAAATTCGAGCCGCCAGCACGGCACTGGCCAAGGCCCAATTGCGACGCCAGGGAATAAAACCCAAAAACGTCAAGAAGAAAGCCAAGCCACTGTTTGGCGGCGGCGGTAAGCCTATCAAGCCGGCGGATATTGCGGTGTTCACCCGCCAGATGGCGACCATGATCAAAGCGGGTGTACCGCTGGTACAGAGTTTCGAAATTGTCGCTGAGGGTTCGGAGAAACCCAAGATGCGCGAACTGATCAACACAATCCACAATGACGTAGCAGCGGGCGGTGGCCTCGCCCTGTCACTCGCCAAACACCCCCGTATGTTTGATGACCTGTTTTGCAGCCTCGTCGCATCGGGTGAAGATTCAGGTACGCTGGAAGTGATGCTTGATCGCGTGGCTACGTACAAGGAAAAGACCGAGCAGCTGAAGGCGAAAATCAAGAAGGCTCTCACCTACCCCACCGCGGTAGTCGTGGTGGCCGTCATTGTCACCGGTATTCTATTGGTTAAAGTGGTCCCGCAATTCGCCGACACCTTTCGCAGCTTCGGTTCAGACCTCCCGGCATTCACGCTGTTTGTGCTGAACATATCGAATTTTGTCCAAAAGTGGTGGTTCGTGATTCTGATAATGATCATCGCGGGGATATTTGCGTTCAGGGAGGCGAAACTGAGATCGGTCAAGTTCTCCGAATTCCTGGATCGCTTGCTGCTGCGTCTGCCCATCTTCGGCGCCATCGTGCACGATGCGATCATAGCCCGCTTCTCTCGCACCCTGGCCACCACTTTCGCGGCCGGTGTGCCGCTGGTGGACGCGCTGGAGTCAACGGCCGGGGCTGCGGGCAACTCCGTCTATGCCAAGGCCATTCGCACGATCAGGGATGATGTAACCACAGGCAACACACTCTACGCCTCCACCAAGGCCACCGGGCTCTTCCCCAACATGCTGTTGCAAATGATGTCGATCGGCGAGGAATCAGGCGCCCTGGACGAAATGCTCGATAAGGTGGCGACCCACTACGAGGATGCGGTGGACAACTCGGTGGACAGCCTGAGCTCGCTGATGGAACCGATGATCATGGCAATCCTGGGTGTACTGGTGGGTGGCCTGATGGTCGCCATGTACCTGCCTATCTTCATGCTCGGGTCAGTGATCTAGACCCGGGCCCTTAGGGGCAGGGGCGACAGACCCAATGCTGAACATATTTGATCAAGTCACCTGGCTGCTGCCACTCGGCCTGTTATGCCTCGGCCTGATGGTGGGCAGTTTCCTGAATGTGGTGATCTACCGGCTACCGCTGATGATGGAAACGCGCTGGCGCAAGGACTGCTGTGAACTGCTGGAACTGCCGCCGGAAGCGGAGGCCGCGCGCCTGAACCTGGCAACACCGAACTCGCACTGCCCGCACTGCGGCACCGGCATCAAGCCCTGGCACAATATTCCCGTTCTCAGCTACCTGTTCCTGCGCGGCAAATGCGCGGCCTGCGGCACGGGCATTTCACTGCGTTATCCCACAGTGGAACTGGTGACCGGACTGCTGACACTCGCCCTTGTATTCACCTTCCCTGCCTCACCTGCCCTGCTGGGGGCCATGATATTCACCTGGGCGCTGGTGGCATTGACCATGATCGATGTCGATCACAAGTTGTTACCGGATGACATCACCCTGCCGCTGCTGTGGCTGGGCCTGCTGCTCAACCTCGGCGGTACCTACACCAGTTTGGCGGACGCGGTCGCGGGTGCAATGCTTGGTTACCTCGCACTGTGGAGCGTGTACTGGCTGTTCAAGCTGGTAACCGGTAAGGAGGGCATGGGTTATGGCGACTTCAAACTGCTGGCCGCCCTCGGGGCCTGGATGGGTTGGCAGGCCCTGCCGATGATCATTCTGCTGTCCTCAGTGGTGGGAGCGGTCTGTGGCATCGCGCTGATTCTTTTCAAAGGCCGGGGGCGGGAACAGACGCTCCCCTTCGGCCCCTATCTCGCCGCGGCTGGCTGGATCGCCTTGATGTGGGGCGAAACACTGACAAGCCGCTACCTGTCGGCGACGGGATTGAACTGATGAACCTTGTGATAGGTATCACCGGCGGCATCGGCAGCGGGAAATCCGAGGTCACCCGGCGCTTCGAACAACTGGGCATAACTGTCGTGGATGCGGATGTCGCCGCCCGGGTCATTGTGGAGCCCGGCGCTCCCGCGCTGACTGCGATCGCGGAGCATTTTGGCGCCGATATCATCGGCGAGGACGGCAAGCTCGACCGGGCCGCCCTGCGCCGACTCGTATTCGCCAGCGAGGATGAGCGCCTGTGGCTGGAACGCCTCACCCACCCGCTGATTGGCGCGGAGATCCAGCGCCAGTTAAAGGCTGCCGACTCCCCCTACAGCATACTCAGCTCGCCATTGCTGCTGGAAACACAGCAAAAAGCGCTGGTGGACTGTATCGTGGTGGTCGATGTTCCCGAGGCCGTCCAGTTGCAGCGGGCGGCGGCCAGGGACGCAAACAGTGAGGAGGAGATCCGCCGTATCATGTCTGCCCAGATGGGGCGCGAGCAGCGGCTGGCACTGGCGGATATCGTTATCGACAACGAGCAGCCACTGGCGGAACTGGACGGCGTGGTCGGCGAATTACACAAGGAATTCCTGGCGCGAGCCGAACGCTCCGCCTAGCCGGGCCTGGAGCCCGCTTCATTCAGCAGGGTATTTATCGCGCCTATGATGGGCACATTCGCCGCCGGGAACGAATACTGCGTGAGCGCCTGGGGCGCCACCCACTCCAACGGCTGATCCTCAAGACCCCGCGCTTCACCCCGGAAGTCCCACACCACGTGCACGTCCAGCAGTACGCGCTTGTCACCGTAATCATGGCGCACTTCCAGCAACTCACTGGTGCGCCCGATCTCGATCCCGAGTTCCTCGCGCAACTCCCTGGCGAGCGCGAGGCGCAACGATTCGCCAGCCTCCACCTTGCCGCCGGGGAACTCCCACAAACCACCCTGGTGACTCGCAGCGGCCCGGCGGGTAATCAGGACCCTGTTCGAGGCGTCCAGCACCACGCCAACCGCCACATGAACCGGTTCCATGTCAGGTCCGGTATTCGGCGTTGATTCGCACGTAGTCGTAGGAGAAGTCAGTTGTCCAGACGGTGGCGCTGTGGTCACCGCGGTTTAATTCGACGCGAATGACGATATCCGACGGCGCCATTGCGGCAACGCCCTGGGCTTCGGTATAGCTGGTGGCGCGACAGCCGCCGCTCGCGATCAGAACGTCGTTCAGGTAGACGTCAACCTTGTCGACCTCGAGCCGCTCCAGGCCGGCCCGGCCGATGGCAGCCAACAACCGCCCCCAGTTGGGGTCGCTGGCAAACAGCGCAGTTTTCACCAGGGGAGAGTGGGCAATGGTAAATGCCACGTCCAGGCACTCCTGTTCCACACCACCCCCGTTGACCTGCACCGAGACAAACTTGCTGGCGCCTTCCCCGTCGCGCACCAGGCCCTGGGCCAGGGCCAGGCAGACCTCTTCGAGTGCTGAACGCAGGGCTTCGGACAGGGCCGATCCGGCATCATCGACGACGGGGTTACCCGCAGCGCCAGTTGCCACCAGGACGCAGGCGTCATTGGTGGAGGTGTCTCCGTCCACGGTGATGCGATTGAAGGTCGTCTCCACGGCGCCAGCGAGCAGCTGCTGTAACAGCTGGGGTGACACGGCCATGTCCGTGGCGATATACGCCAGCATGGTGGCCATGTTGGGCCGGATCATACCGGCGCCTTTGGCGATTCCGGTAATGACATAATCGCGACCCTCTGCATGAAAGTGCAGGGAGCAGCCCTTCGGACGGGTATCGGTGGTCATGATCCCGGTTGCCGCATCGGCCCAGCCGTCGCTGGTCAGCGCCGCGAATGCGGCGGGTATCGCGGCCTCAATCAGCGCAACCGGGAGCGGCTCGCCGATCACCCCTGTGGAAAACGGCAATACCTGGCAGGGGGCGACTTTCGCTGCGGCCGCGACCGCACTGGCGCAGGTTCGCGCAGCTTCGATTCCGGGCTGCCCGGTGCCGGCATTGGCATTGCCGGTATTGATCAAAAGATAGCGTGGCCGGCCCTCGGCTGCCCGCAAGTGCTCACGGGCTACCGTTACCGGCGCCGCACAGAAAGCATTGCGGGTGAACACCGACGCGGCGACCGCGCTTTCGGCCAGCTCCATCAGGACCAGGTCCTTGCGGCCCGGCTTTTTTATTCCCGCGGACACCGTCGCCAGGCGCACACCGGCAACCGGATGGAGTCTGCCCAGGGTTCCCTCCCCTACCGCCATATCAAAACCCCCCGGTCAGAGTTTGCCGTGGCACTGTTTGTATTTCTTGCCGCTACCGCAGGGGCAGGGTTCGTTGCGCCCGACTTTCGGCTGTTCGCGAGTAAAGGTTTGTGGGGCTGCCTCCGGTTCCTGCCCCTCGGATTCGCCCTCCCCTGTCCCGGGACCTGCCAGGGCAGAGGACTGGGCATGCTGGAACGCCAGCTTCGAGCGTTCGGCAGCCTCGCGCCGCTGCCGCTCAATCTGCTGGGCCTCGTCCTGGCGCTGGATCTGGACGTGACTGAGAAATTTCACCACCTCTTCCTTGAGGCTGTTAAGGAGTTGCTCGAACAGTTCAAACGATTCCCGCTTGTACTCCTGCTTGGGGTTCTTCTGGGCGTAGGCCCGCAGGTGGATACCCTGGCGCAGGTGATCCATGGTCGACAAATGTTCCTTCCACAGCGTATCGAGTACCTGCAACATAATCTGCTTCTCGATCTTGCGCATACCGGGGCCGACCTGCTCGCTCTTGGCATCGTAGGCCGCCTGCACCTCAGCGCAGATTTTTTCGCGCAGGGCTTCCTCGTGCAGCTGGTTGTCTTCCTCGAGCCACTGGGTCAGCGGCAGCGGGCATGCGAACTCCGCCTCCAGCTGTTTTTCCAGCCCGGGAATATCCCACTGCTCCTCTACGCTCATCGGAGGTACAAAACTGTCTATGGCGTTATTCACGACATCGCGGCGTATGGCGGTGATGGTTTCCGATACATCAGCCTCACCCAGCAGGTCATTGCGCTGCTGGTAGATTATCTGGCGCTGGTCGTTGGCGACATCGTCGTACTCAAGCAACTGCTTGCGAATATCGAAGTTGCGACCTTCTACCTTGCGCTGCGCTTTCTCGATGGCATTGGTAACCATGCGGTGCTCGATAGCCTCGCCCTTTTCCATACCCAGTGCCTGCATGAAACTCTTGACCCGGTCGGACGCGAAAATCCGCATCAGGTTGTCTTCCAGCGACAGGTAAAACCGGGACAGTCCCGGGTCACCCTGGCGCCCGGCGCGGCCCCGCAGCTGGTTATCGATACGCCTCGATTCGTGGCGTTCGGTACCCAGGATATGCAGGCCACCGGCCGCGAGCACCTGCTCGTGACGTTGCCGCCAGGCCTCCCGCAGCTCTGCCGTGCGCGCCTCATCCAGTTCACCCGCGGCATTGAGTTCAGCCGCAAGATTACCGCCCAGCACAATATCGGTTCCGCGCCCGGCCATATTGGTGGCGATAGTGACAACCCCCGGACGACCCGCCTGGGCTATGATTTCCGCCTCCTGCTCATGGTACTTGGCGTTAAGCACCTTGTGTTCAATGCCAGCCTTGCGAAAGCGTTTTGAAAGTTCCTCCGAGGTTTCCACGGAAGCGGTACCCACCAGCACCGGCGCGCCTTTTTGCATGCAGTCCTTCACGTCTGCAACTATGGCGTCGAACTTCTCCTCCTTGCTCAGGTAGACAAGGTCGTTGAGATCCTTGCGCTGCTGCGGCACGTTGGTAGGGATCACCAGCACTTCCAGCCCGTAGATCTGCCGGAATTCAAAGGCCTCGGTGTCGGCGGTACCGGTCATGCCGGACAGGGTGTTGTACAGTCGGAAATAGTTCTGGAAGGTGGTCGAGGCCAGGGTCTGGCTCTCGCTCTGGATGGAGACCCCCTCCTTCGCCTCGATTGCCTGGTGCAGACCCTCCGACAGGCGGCGGCCGGGCATGGTACGGCCGGTGTGCTCATCGATCAGCACCACCTGCCCGTCCTGTACGATGTACTCGACATCGCGATGAAACATCACGTGCGCACGCAAGCCGGAAAAAATGTGATGCAACAGATTGAGGTTGGTCGCCGCGTACAGGCTGTCGCCTTCCTCCAGCAGTTTCTCCTTGATCATCAGCGTCTCGATGAACTCGTGACCCTCCTCGGTGAGTTCTACCTGGCGCTGCTTTTCGTCAATCGTATAATGACCTGACTGCCCCTCGACATCGGGTTTGAGGAGCGGAACCATGCGGTTTATCCGCTTGTACAATTCGGAACTGTCTACCGACGCGCCCGAGATAATGAGCGGTGTGCGCGCTTCGTCTATCAGGATAGAATCCACCTCATCCACGATGGCGAAGCTGAGATCACGCTGGAACCGGTCTTCAAGGGAAAAGGCCATATTGTCACGCAGGTAATCGAAACCAAACTCGTTGTTGGTACCGTAGACAATATCCGCATTGTATGCCGCCCGCTTGTCCTCCGGTGACTGGCCGGAGCGGATAACACCTACCGACACCCCAAGAAATTCGTATAAGGGCTGCATCCACTGGGCGTCGCGGGTGGCGAGATAATCGTTCACCGTGATCAGGTGAACACTGTTGCCCGTCAGGGCATTCAGGTAAGCGGGGAGCGTCGCCACAAGGGTCTTGCCCTCACCCGTGCGCATCTCGGCAATTTTTCCCTCGTGCAGCGCCATGCCACCTATCAACTGCACATCGAAATGGCGCATCCCCAGCACCCGCTCGCCGGCCTCCCGGGTGACCGCAAACGCCTCAGGCAATATCTTGTCCAACGATTCCCCACCGGCCAGTCGCTGCTTGAATTCGGCAGTCTTGGCGGCCAGTTGCTCATTGCTGAGTGCCTTGATCTCATCGGTGAAGGCATTTATCTGCTTGACTACCTTGCCCATGCGCCTCAGCTCCCGGTCATTGCGGGTGCCGAACAGTTTTTTAAGGCTATTGCTTATCATCGTATTTCACTTTATCTGACATAGGAGGATTCGCCAGGGCAGTCGCCGCGGCGGGGTGCAAAACGGGGGAAGGAACCTAGCGTCTGGTGCGACGGACGTAGCTGGAAGGATCAACCGGGCGGCCGTGCTTGTAAACCTCGTAATGCACGTGGGAACCGGTAGCGCGACCAGTGGAGCCTATCAGCGCTATGGGGTCTCCCTTGTGCACCAGATCACCTGCGGCTACCAGGTTTTCTTTATTGTGGGCGTAGCGGGTAACGTAGCCGTCACCATGCGAAATTTCCACCATGTTCCCATACCCGGCTTCGCGACCGGTCCAGGTAACGACGCCCGAGGCGACCGCGAGTACATCCGAACCGGCCTTACCCGCGAAATCGATGCCGGTGTGCACGGATTTGCGTCCGGTGAACGGATCGGTGCGTGTGCCGTATGGCGAGGAAATCCAGCCCTTTCTGACCGGCAGCCCGGACACCCAAGTATCATCCGCCAGTTTGCGGTTCTGAAAGAGCGAGCCCAGAATGCCCAACTGCTCTTCGCGATCATCGAGACGGGCCCCGAACAGCTTGAGTTCGCTGCTCAGGTCAATGTTACTGAAATCGACGTTGTATTCACCGGCCAACGGCCCGCCTACTGCCGGGGGCTGGCTGAAATCGAACTCGCCATCGCCGAGGTCGGCCATGGCAGTGAGGTGTTCGCCGAGGGCATCGAGGCGGGTCATTCTGGCCTGGAGTTCAGCGAGGTTGATGGTCAGCGCCTGCAACTTCAGTTCGGCGGCGTTCTGCAGGGCATCAAAGCTGCTGGATTGCTTGTCCAGCCCTTCCTGTATGGTATCGAGGGCGGCACCGCGCACGGCGCTCGCGGCGCTCTCCTGACCGGCCAGATAGCCGATAGCAATCATGCCGAGTGGAAAACCCAGACAACACAGGGATACAAGGGCTCGGGACCAGCGTCCCAGCTCGATAGACCGGGACCCCCCGTGCTTATCGCTAATAAGAATTACTTTCATTTAAAATTGGCGAACGGCAGATTGGGTTGCGACTATGCCACAACCGGGGCGACAAATCCACGAACTCACGACCACCGGGTTGCCTCCACTTGCCCCTGCACAACCGCTCATCAGCCCGCCGTCGCCGGCGCCATGGCGTAGCAGATTGGCGCCGGTGCCAATTCGCCAAACGTCACCATCTCCCAGGCATCGGGTTGGGCGATAAGGGCCCGCAGAGTGGCATTATTGAGCGCATGTCCTGATTTATAGGCCCGGAACTCGCCCAGCAGGCTGTGCCCCAACAGGTAGAGATCGCCCACCGCGTCAAGTACCTTGTGGCGCACAAACTCATCTTCAAAGCGCAGCCCGTCCTGGTTGAGGATTCGGTACTCGTCGACCACGATCGCGTTATCGACACTTCCGCCCAAAGCCAGCCCCCGGGAGCGGAGGTATTCGATCTCGTGAATGAAACCGAAGGTCCTGGCACGGCTGAATCCCCGCACGAAGGAGGCGGTGGAAAAATCGAGTTCGCAGTGCGCCGTGCGATCCCGGAACACCGGATGGTCAAAATCGATGGTGAACGATACCTTGAAGCCATCGAACGGCAGCAGGCTGGCGACCTTGTCGCCATCTTCCACGGTGACCTTGCGCTTTATACGTACAAATTTCTTGGCTGCGGCCTGCTCGACAATACCGGCGGACTGGATGAGGAATACAAACGGGCCGGCACTGCCGTCCATGATCGGAACCTCGGGGGCACTGAGGTCGATGCGGGCGTTGTCAACGCCCAGCCCCGCCAGGGCCGAGAGCAGGTGCTCCACCGTCGATACCCTGTGTTCGCCCATTACCAGGGTAGTGGAGAGCGTTGTATCGCCCACATTCTCGGTGCGGGCGGGAAATTCCACTGCCGGGTTGAGATCGACTCTGCGAAAGACGATCCCACTGTCCACCTTCGCGGGATGGAGGGTCATATAGACCTTCTCTCCCGTGTGCAGGCTGACCCCGGTCGCCTTGATCGAGTTCCGCAGTGTGCGCTGTCGCATCCGAATCACTCCCAACCAATTGCAAGCATTTATTATTGGTCTTAACCGCGGCAACAGGGCCGCGGGGTGCGCGACAGCTTGTTGCCTAATCGGCCTGGCGACGTAAAAACGCCGGAATATCGAAATATTCCTCACCACCTGCCTCAATGGCAAGGGCCTGACCCGAGCCGGAACGCCCCGATTTGCGCATGGCTGTGGGACGTTCAAACTGGGCGTAATCCGGCTCGGAATCCACATCGGCAGATACCGCCGCCTTGGGAGCGGGCTCAACGACCTGCAAAGGCGCCCTGGCTGCCACGCTTCCCAGGCCTGTCGCCACTACCGTAACCCTGAGTTCGTCGCCCATCTCGGGATCGATTACGGTACCTACGACCACGGTAGCATCTTCCGAGGCAAATTCCTCAACCGTGTCGCCAACTTCGGAAAACTCACCCAGTGAGAGATCGAGACCGGCGGTGATATTCACCAGAATACCGCGAGCGCCCTGCAGGTCTACATCGTCCAGCAATGGGCTGTGGATAGCCCTTTCGGCGGCCTCACGGGCCCTGTTTTCTCCCCTGGCGCTGCCTGTTCCCATCATCGCCATGCCCATCTCAGACATCACGGTGCGCACATCGGCAAAGTCGACGTTGATCATCCCGGGCCTGATAATCAGGTCCGCTATACCCTGGACCGCTCCCAACAGTACATCATTGGCTTCTTTAAAGGCATCCAGCAGAGTGGTATTTTTCCCCAAAACGTCCAGCAGTTTTTCGTTGGGAATGGTGATCAGGGAATCCACGTGCTGCTGCAGTTCAGCCACCCCATCCGCAGCGATACTCAGGCGTTTCTTGCCCTCGAAAGGAAACGGCCGGGTGACGACCGCAACCGTGAGAATGCCGAGTTCCCGCGCGATCTCGGCAACCACTGGCGCGCCGCCGGTACCGGTGCCGCCACCCATGCCAGCGGTAATAAAGACCATATCCGCGCCGCGCAGGGCTTCCGCGATACGGTCGCGGTCTTCCATGGCCGCCGCCCGCCCGATCTCCGGGTTGGCGCCCGCGCCCAGGCCCTTGGTGATATCCCCGCCCAGTTGTAATACCGTTTTGGACTGCACATCCGCCAGCGCCTGGGCGTCGGTATTGGCGCAGATGAAATCCACGCCTTCGACGTTATTGGCGATCATGTGCTTGACGGCGTTACCACCACCACCGCCCACACCAATGACCTTGATGACGGCATTTGTAGGTATATTTTCTATGAGTTCAAACATGGCCTTGCTCCCCTTGATATTGAGATGCCGCACTCGCGCACGGCGTTCTTGCTACTTAAACAACAACTAAAAATTGCTCTGCAACCAGGTTTTGGCCCGGCTGAAGAGTCCCTCACCTGACGCGCTGGATTTGCTGGAAACCCCTGCGCTCGCCTCCTGGTTGTGCTCTGCGCCGTACAACAGCAATCCGACACTGGTGGCGTATATCGGGTTGCGCACGATATCGTTCAGGCCCTGTACGTTCTGGGGATAGCCCACCCGCACAGGCATGTGGAAGATCTCCTCCGCCAGTTCCACCACCCCTTCCATCTTCGAGGTGCCGCCGGTGAGCACTACGCCCGCCGGTACCAGGTCTTCATAGCCACTGCGCCTCAGCTCCGCCTGCACCAGTGTGAAAAGCTCGTCATAGCGCGGCTCCACCACTTCCGCCAGGGACTGGCGGGACAGGTCGCGAGGCGGGCGATCACCCACGCTGGGTACCTTGATTGATTCATCGGCCCCGGCCAGTTGCGTGAGCGCGCAGGCGTAGCGAATCTTGATCTCTTCCGCATGCTGGGTAGGAGTGCGCAGGGCCATCGCGATGTCATTGGTCACCTGGTCGCCGGCAATCGGGATGACCCCGGTGTGGCGAATGGAGCCGTCGGTGAAAATTGCGATGTCGGTAGTGCCGCCGCCGATGTCCACCAGGCAGACTCCCAACTCGCGCTCGTCATCGGTCAGCACCGAATAACTGGATGCCAGCTGTTCGAGGATGATTTCCTCGACCTCGAGACCGCAGCGCCGGATGCACTTCTCGATGTTCTGGGCGGCATTCACGGCACAGGTCACCAGGTGAACCTTCGCCTCCAGCCTCACCCCTGACATTCCCAGGGGCTCCTTTATCCCTTCCTGGTTGTCGATGACATACTCCTGGGGAAGGATGTGCAGAATCTTCTGATCCGCGGGGATGGCTACGGCCTGGGCCGCATCGATCACTCTCTCCAGGTCGAGGCTGTAAACCTCCCGATCCTTGATCGCGACAATGCCGTGGGAGTTCAGGCTGCGGATATGGCTGCCGGCGATGCCGACATACACCGAGTGAATCTGGCAGCCCGCCATCAACTCGGCTTCTTCCACCGCGCGCTGGATCGACTGCACCGTAGACTCGATATTGACGACCACCCCTTTTTTCATTCCCTTGGAAGGATTGGAGCCGATACCCACTATCTCGACCCGACCCTCAGGATCGATTTCCCCTACGATGGCGACTACCTTGGATGTCCCGATATCCAGGCCGACGATCATTTTTTTGTCGCGTACGCTGCCCATGGCAGTGTCTCTCCTGTGCTGCTAGTTATTAGCCAATACGCCGGCCAGTTCGGCCGGCTGGGTGAAGGTCACCGCAATGCCCTTTTGGTAGCGCAAGTCCACCCGCTCCACCTCCGCCGCCCTGGCGGCGAGTTCAGTGCGGTAGATCGCCACGAATCGGTGCATGCGTTCCAGAAAGTTCTCGCTGCCCAGCAGCAGGACCATCCCGCCATTCAATACCACCTCGACCTGGCCGCGCTCATCCTCGGTCAATTGCGCCACTGACAGGTGAAGAGGTTCCAGTATCTCCACCAGCCGCTGGTAACCCGCCACCAGCGCACGCGTGTCACCCACCGGGCTCTGCAGGCGCGGCAGGTTCTGCCAATCCTCACTGTTTTCGGACTGGAAGACGCCGCCCTCATGATTCAGAAAACCGCTTTCACCCCAGCGCGCGATCGGCAATTGCTCTACGACGTTGATCTCCAGGGCATTCGGCCAACGGCGCTGCACCGTGGCCCGGTAGATCCAGGGCAGCTCTTCCAACTGGGCCCGTATGCGCTGCAGGTCCGCCCCCAGGAACCCGCCGACGAGCGCCGGCTGTATCAGGTCCTCCACCACCTCGGGGCGGGTGTGTTCCAGCTCGCCGGTGACGATAATGTGCTGGACAGGAATGGCCTGCAGTGCGAGATAGGCCTGCAGGCCCGCGACCAGGACAACACCGGCTGCGATAATAATGATGAGGCGGTTGAGCCAGGCCGAAGGCTGGCGCGGCACGTTTGCGGCCGGCGCCTTCCGTGTCGCCCCCTTAACCGGCTTGCGACTGTTTCCCGCGGGAACCCGGCTGCGACTGCTGGGCGGCGATGTTCTGTCGCGCCTGATCACTGACTCCACCCCGCCTGGCTCAACTCCAGGATGCGACTGACCAGCGACGGAATATCGATTCCCGCCGCGCGGGCCGCCATCGGCACCAGGCTGTGGGAGGTCATGCCGGGAATGGTATTCACCTCGAGCACGTAAAATTCGCCCGCCTGGCTGCGCATGATGTCCACCCTTCCCCAGACGGCGCAGCCCAGCGACCGGAAAGCCTGCAGGGCCAGCGCACCCAGGCGGGCCTCATCTTCCGCTGTCAATCCGCTGGGGCAGTGATAGCGGGTTTCGTCGGACAGGTATTTGGCGTCGTAGTCGTAAAACTCGTTGTCTGTCTCCATCCGGATCGAGGGCAGGACCTGATCGCCGAGGATGGCCACGGTGTATTCGGGGCCATCGATAAACTGTTCGGCAATCACCCCGCCACCATACTGGCTGGCGGTATGGAAGGCCTTTTCCAGCGCCTCTGCGCTGGCAGCCGAGGTCATACCGATACTGGAACCCTCGCAAGTTGGCTTTACGAACACCTTGCCCAGGTCATCGATTACAGCCTGCCAGTCGGTCTCGCCCGTGAGCCGCACGAAGCCCCCTGTGGACAGGCCGATACCCTGCCACAGCTGCTTGCAACGCAACTTGTCCATTGCCAGTGCCGAGCCCAGCACCCGCGACCCGGTGTAAGGTATTTTCAGGGCCTGCAACGCGCCCTGCATAATGCCGTCTTCGCCGCCAGGTCCATGCAGCGCGATAAAGGCGAAGGACACGCCCTGCAACTGCGCGATCCAGTTCGGCTCCGCCGGATCGACCGGCCGCACCTCAAAACCCGCTTCTCGCAATCCTTCTATGACAGTCTTCCCACTGGCCAGCGATACTTCCCGCTCTGCCGAGTTGCCACCCAACAGGACCGCAATCACTGTTGACCGCACCGCATCCAGGCTCATTGTCCCTGCTCCTGAAGAAAATCCATCGTCGCCAGTTCCTGGGCCAGCCGACCGATATTGCCCGCACCCTGGGTGATCACCACGTCACCCTCACCCACCACGCCGCACAGGACGGCCGCTACATCTTCAATCTGCTCGACAAAAATCGGTTCGAGCTGGCCGCGCTGACGGATGCTGCGCGCCAGGCTGCGACTGTCGGCCCCGGCGATCGGGGCCTCGCCCGCGGCGTAGACATCCAGCAGCAGCAGCACGTCGCAACGCGACAGCACCGCCACAAAGTCCTCATACAAATCCCGCGTACGCGTGTAGCGATGGGGCTGGTAAATCATCACCACCCGCTGTCCCGGCCAGACCTGGCGCGAGGATTCAAGCGTCGCCCTGACCTCGGTGGGATGGTGTCCGTAATCATCGACCAGGAAAGCTTTGCCACCCGGCAGCCGCAGTTCGCCCATACCCGTGAAGCGGCGTCCAACGCCGCTGAAACTGGACAGACCGCGCTGAATAGCGCCGTCCTCGAGACCCTCGTCACCGGCGACGGCCACCGCGGCGGTGGCGTTGAGCACATTGTGCGTACCCGGCATGTTAAGCGTCAGCTTGAGCGCAGCCTGCCCGCCGGGCCTGTGCACCACGAAATGAGTGGCCAGGCCCGCCTTTTCCAGCTGGTCGATGCGGTAGTCGGCATCCTCCGCGAAACCATAGGTGATGACCTGCCGGGTTACTTCCGGCAGCATTTCCCTGACCACCGGGTCGTCGATGCACATCACCGCCACACCGTAGAAAGGCAAGTTGTGCAGGAACTCAAGGTAGGTTCGGCGCAACTGCGAAAAATCGCCGCCGTAGGTGTCCATGTGGTCCGCTTCAATGTTGGTGACCACGGTCACCATAGGCTGCAAATGGAGAAAGGAGGCATCGCTCTCGTCCGCTTCCGCGATCAGGAAGCGGCTGGCGCCAAGCTGCGCGTTACTGCCGACGCTATTGACCAGTCCGCCGATTACAAAGGTGGGGTCGAGGCCGGCCTCGCCGAATATGTGCGCGATCAGGCTGGTGGTGGTGGTCTTGCCATGGGTGCCGGCTACGGCGATACCGTGGCGGTAACGCATCAGTTCCGCCAGCATCTCGGCCCTGGGCACCACGGGTATTCGGGCGGCGCGAGCGGCGAGCACTTCGGGGTTGAGTTCGTCCACGGCACTGGAGCTGACAACCACGTCGGCATTTCCCACATTGCCCTCGGCGTGGCCGACATGAAACCTGACTCCCTTTGCCTCCAGCCGCTGGGTGACCGCACTGGCTCGAAGGTCGGAGCCGGAGACCTGGTAGCCGAGATTCACCAGGACCTCGGCGATACCGCTCATACCCGCCCCGCCGACACCGATCATGTGTATGCGGCGAATTCTGCGCATCTCGGGAACCGCGTAGGCGTTGCGTTCATTGAGCATGGATCAACTCCTCGCAACAATCGCTCACCCGCTCGGCGGCATCGGGGGTCGCTACCGCGGACGCTGCCGCCGACATCTTCTGCAGCATGCCGGGATGGGCCAGGTAGCCCTGCAGCGAAGCCACCAGCGCTGCCACGCTCATGTCGGACTGGCGCAGCAGCACGGCTGCGCCACTGTCGCTCAGGAAACGCGCATTGGCACTCTGGTGATCATCGATTGCGTGAGGCAGCGGCACCAGGATCGAGGGGCAGCCCATTATGGCCAACTCGGATACCGTCAAGGCACCGGCCCGGCACAGTACCAGGTCCGCCCAGCCATAGGCCGCAGCCATGTCCTCGATAAAAGGGACAACCCGCGCGCCCGTTTCCAGAAGATCGCCGTAACTGGTTGTCACAGCGGCGACATGCGCATCCCCGGTCTGGTGCCACACATCCAGCTGACTACCAGTGTCGCGCAAGGCCCGCAAAGTATCGGGCACAACCTGGTTTATAGGTTGCGCACCGAGGCTGCCCCCCAGCACCAGCAAACGCAGCGGCCGCTGACCGGCGTAATCGTAATGCCGCGCGGCAGCGGCCTCGATCAGCGCGCGGCGCACGGGGTTGCCAAGTACGATATGCCGAATCTTGTCCGTGAAAGCTCCGGGGAACGCCGCAACCACCCGCGCGGCCAGCGGTGCCAGCAAGCGATTGGTGGTTCCGGCGATCGCGTTCTGCTCGTGAATAAGCAGGGGTTTGCGCAGCATCCAGGCCGCCACGCCGGCCGGCCCCGCGACATAACCTCCCATGCCCACCACACACGCCGGCGCCAGCCGATATAACAGGCACATGGCCTGCACCGAGGCGAGCGCGAGAAACCAGAGGCCGAGCACTTTGTCCCAGATTGACTTGCCGCGCACACCCCGCACAGGCAGGCAGTGCAGGGTGATACCGGCGGCCGGCACCACGCGGTGCTCGAGCCCACGGGTGGTGCCCACCCATTCAACCCGCAGACCGCGCGCCTGCAATTCGCTGGCAACCGCCAGGGCGGGATAAACATGGCCACCTGTGCCGCCAGCGGTCATCAGCACCAATGGCGCGGGAGTCGTCGTCATGCGGGCCTCCCCTGACTGCGCCCATCGCGCTCGATTCGCAGCACCAGTGCGAGCATGCAGCAGCATATGATCAGGCTGGTACCGCCGTAGCTCACAAATGGCAGGGTCAGCCCCTTGGTCGGCAGCAGGCCGCAACTCACGCCTATATTCACAAAAGCCTGACCGGAAAAAACCAGCGCCACCCCGTAGCAGATATAGGCACCAAACGGGTTGCCAGCGGCCAGGGCAGTGCGGCCAACCCAGAGGATACGACCGATCAGTGCCACGTAAATTGAAATCACCGCCAGCGCCCCGGCAAAGCCGGTTTCCTCAGCCCAGATAGAAAACACGAAATCGGTGTGCGCCTCGGGCAGGTAGAACAGCTTTTGCACACTGTTACCCAGTCCCACGCCCAACCATTCACCGCGGCCAAATGCGATAAGTGACTGGGTCAGCTGGAAGCCTGTATCGAAGGGGTCTGCCCAGGGATCGGTATAAGCGGTCAGGCGTTTGAGCCGGTAGGGTTCGCTCACTACCAGCACCAGGCCAGCGGCCAGAGCGCCACCCAGAACCAGCATGAAATGCCCGAGCTTGACCCCCGCCAGGAACAACATGCCGAATGCGCTGCCGGCGACGATGACCGTGGCGCCAAAGTCAGGCTCGATCATCAACAAAAGCGTGGCGGCGAACAGCACGGCCATCGGCTTCAGGAAACCCTGCCAATGATTGCGCACCTCGTGCTCCCGGCGCACCATGTAACCGGCGAGGTAAATCACCATGGCCATTTTCGCGAACTCGGAGGGCTGCAGGGTAAAGGGTCCCAGCGGCAACCAGCGCTGGCTGCCATTCACTTCGCGACCGACCCCGGGAATCAAAACCAGAATGAGCGCTGCCAGAGCGATGAACAGCCACACCCAGCCTGTCTTCAGCCAGAACTGCGGAGAAACCCGGTAGACCAGTGCGCCAGCCGCCAGCGCCAGTACCAGGTAGAACAGATGACGCTGGGTGTGAAACCAGGGGTTCTGGAAATGCCAGTCCGCGTATTCAATCGAGGCGGAGCTGATCGCCACCAGCCCTACCAGCAGCAGCGCGACGCCCAGAATTACCAGGGGAGCATCCGGCGCGATCGAGGCAGCTGCGGGGCGATAGGTGCTCATACCCCAGCCTCCCGCAAGCGGTCCACTGCGCGTACGAAGCGCTCGCCTCGATCGGCGTAGCCCGCGAACATATCGAAGCTGGCGCAGGCGGGCGACAGCAGAACCACATCGCCTGCCACAGCCTGCCCCGCCGCCAGTGTGACCGCCTCATCCAGGCTGCCAACCAAAGTCACGGGCGCGCTGGTGGCCAGTGCCGCCTGCAGTTTGGCCGCGTCCTCGCCCAACAACACCACCTGTTTGCAATGACTCGCCACGGCGGGCTGCAACAGGGTGAAATCGGCGCCCTTGCCCTGCCCACCGGCAATCAGCAGGATGTTGCGCCCCTGCCCTAGGCCATGCAGGGCCGCGATGGTCGCGCCGATATTGGTACCCTTGGAGTCGTTGATGTAGCTGACGCCTGCGATTTCGGCGACCCGCTGGCAGCGGTGCGGCAAGCCCCTGAACTGTCTCAACGTTGCCGTCATGCTCGCGTTCGACAGACCGGCGGCATGCCCCAGGGCCAGTGCCGCCAGGGCATTGGCTACATTGTGGCGGCCGGCCAGCCCCAGTTCACGAGTCGGCAGCAGCGGCTCGAAGCCCTGACACAGGTATTCCTCGCCGGCGATCAGGTCGAGACCAAAACCCTGGAGTTCGGGCTTGTTCATCCGCCAGCTGATTACTTCGACGTCGGCGCCCACCAGTGGAATTGTCAGCGGGTCATCGCGGTTCACCACGGCCTTGCGGCAGCCGCGAAAGATCCGATGCTTGGCCTGATGGTAACGCGGCATCGACCCGTGCCGGTCGAGATGATCCGGGCTGACGTTGAGGACGGTGGCCACTTCAAGTTTCAATTCTCCCGCCCGCTCCAGCTGGAAGCTCGACAGTTCGAGGACGTACAGAGAACGCTTCGGGTCCAGCAGATCGAGCGCGGGTGTACCGAGATTGCCACCCACTCCCACGTCGAGGTGTGCGTCTCTCGCCATCTGCCCGACCAGCTCGGTGACCGTGGACTTCGCATTGGAGCCGGTGATTCCCACTACAGGCGCCATGGCTTCGCGCATGAACAGGTCGATATCACCGATGATTTCGACGCCGGCGTCGCGGGCCTGTTGCACGATCGGCGACTCCATGGAAACTCCGGGGCTTACCACCAGCTCGCTCGCACCGGTGACCAACTCCACCGGGTACACCCCTGCGTAGACGGGAACATCTGGCATTTCCTTCCTGAAATCGGCAAGCCCCGGCGCCTCGGCGCGGGTATCGATGACGCTGAAAGCCTCTCCACGTCGGTAAAAGTAGCGGGCGCAGGACAGACCAGTAGCGCCCAGGCCGACGACCACCCGGTTCACACTGCTTGCAATCACACCCTGTGCCACGTTCGACATCACCTTCGCTAGCGCAACTTCAGTGTCGCCAGTCCGAACAGGACCAGCATCACGGTAATAATCCAGAAACGCACAATCACCCGCGGCTCCGGCCATCCCTTCAACTCGAAGTGGTGGTGTATCGGAGCCATGCGAAAAATGCGCTTGCCGGTCAATTTGAACGACGCCACCTGCAGAATGACCGATACGGTCTCCAGCACGAAGATGCCGCCCATAATGAAAAATACGATTTCGTGGCGGGTGATGACGGCCACGGTTCCCAGGGCCGCGCCCAGTGCCAGCGCCCCGACATCACCCATAAAAACTTGCGCGGGATAGGTGTTAAACCACAGGAAGCCGAGACCCGCGCCGGCAATCGCACCGCAGAATACGGCGAGTTCACCGCTGCCTGCCACGTAGGGTATGTGCAGGTACCTGGAAAAATCCGCGTGCCCCGTGAGGTAGGCGATGATACCCAGCGCGCTACCCACCATCACGGTGGGCAGGATGGCGAGGCCGTCCAGGCCATCCGTCAGGTTGACCGCGTTGCTGGCGCCGACGATGACAAAGTACGCCAGCGCCACAAACAGCGGCCCCATACTCCAGGCGAAGTCCTTGAAAAAAGGAATGTAGAGTTCGGTGGTTACCGGTGTATCAAATGCGAGGTACAGGTACAGGGCGGCACCCAGACCCGCGAGCGACTGCCAGAAGTACTTCCAGCGGGCAGGCAGGCCGCGGGAATCCCGCTCGACAACCTTGCGGTAGTCGTCCACCCAACCCACCGCACCGAACACCGCCGTGACCAGGATGGCAATCCAGAGGTAGGCATTGCGCAGATCGCCCCACAGCAGACTGGCGATGGCGATGGCGACAAGTATGAGAGCGCCGCCCATGGTTGGCGTGCCGGACTTGCTGAGGTGACTCTGCGGGCCGTCGCTGCGCACCGCCTGGCCTACCTGGTAGTAGTTCAAACGCCGGATCATGGTCGGCCCCACCAGCAATGAAATAGCCAGCGCGGTGCCGGCGGCCAGGATGCCGCGCAGGGTGAGGTACCCGAACACGAGGAACCCCTTGTGGAATTCGCCCAGGTACTCCGCCAGAAATAACAGCATGTTCAGCTCTCCCCCGCCGGCGCTGACGCCAGCATTGCCTGCATCACCCGCTCCATACGGGTGCTGCGGGAACCTTTGACCAGCACGCTGTCAGCGGCGCCGAACTCGCCCTCAAGTGCCTGGATTGCCGCCTCGCAATCGGCAAACCAACGGCCGCCCGCACCAAAGCCATCGACTGCGACCTGCAGTTCCGGACCCACGCCCCAGAACTGGTCGATACCGCTGGCAAAAGCGTATTGACCGATCTCCCGGTGCAGGACTTCGCTGCCGGGACCCAACTCCCGCATCGCCCCCAGCACCAGGGTGCGGCGCCCCTCGCAGCCCGCCAGCATGTCAATGGCAGCGCGCACGGAACCGGGGTTGGCGTTATAGCAGTCGTCGATCACCGTGGCGCCGGTCGGCGATATCGCATACGCCAGGCGCCCCGCTGTCGGTCGCACCGCCTCCAGTCCCGCCCCGATTTCGTCCAGGCGAAGTCCGCAGGCCAGGCCGACCGCCGTGGCCGCCAGCGCATTCGCCACGTTGTGAACACCCGGCAGCAGTAGCTTGATCGGCAGTTCGCCCTGCGGGGTGACAGCCGTAAAACTGACGCCCCGGATTCCGTGGGACCGGACTGCCGTGGCAGTTACCGCCGCAGGGGAATTCATCCCGAAATCGAGGATGGTCGCGGAGCCCGCGCGGTCTCGCCAGGCCTGTGCCCAGGGCTGGTCTGCGTTGATCACAGCGCAATCCCCCGCTCCCAGCGCATCGTAAATTTCGCCCTTGGCGGCGGCCACATCCTCCACACTGCCGAAGCCCTGTAAATGGGCCGGCATGGCGTTCAGCAACAGCGCCACCGTGGGCCTGCCGATTTCGCACAACCATGCAATATCACCGGCCCTTGCCGCACCCATCTCAACCACTGCGAACTCCACGCCGGGCTCGAGCGCCAGCAGCGTCAGCGGCACTCCAATCTCGTTGTTCAGGTTGCCTTCGGTGGCCAGTGTGCGGCCTCGCTGCGCCAGCACCGAGCGCACCATATTCTTGACCGTGGTCTTGCCACTGCTGCCGGTGATGGCCACCAGCGGCCCCCGGAACAGGGAACGGTTATAGGCGCCCAGCTGCCCCAGCGCCCGCTGCGTGTCGACCACCTTCAGCTGCGACAGCTCGAGGTCGCTTTCACGACTGACCAGCGCGGCGTCCACGCCGGCGTTGGCCACCTGCCCCAAAAAGTCGTGCCCGTCGAAATTCTCTCCCCGCAGCGCCACGAACAGGGCGCCCTCGCGGACAGCCCGGCTGTCCGTGGACACGCTGGTGAACTCCCGGTCAACACCGATGAGTTGCGCCTGCAGTGGCTCCACCAGCTCGGCCAGCGTCAGCGTCCGCATCATGATGCCGCCCTCTGCGCCAGGGCCCCAAGCGCCTGCTCTTCATCACTGAAATGCAGGCGTTCGCCCTCGATAATCTGGTAGTCCTCGTGCCCCTTGCCGGCAATGACGACACAATCGCCCGGGCGCGCATCCCCTATCGCGCGGTAGATTGCCGCGGCCCGATCAGGCACCAGCACAAAATCGCCGCTGCAGCCGGTGGCGATATCCGCCAGGATAGCGGCGGGGTCTTCACTGCGCGGGTTATCACTGGTTACGATGACCCGGTCGGACAGCAGACTCGCCACCCGCCCCATCACCTGCCGCTTCGCGCGATCCCGGTCACCACCGCACCCGAATACGGTCACCAGCCGCCCCGCGACATGGGTTTTCAGTGCGCGCAGCACCTGCTCCAGCGCATCGGGCGTGTGCGCGTAATCAACGATGACCTGCAACCCCAGGTCATTGGGAATCACCTGCATGCGCCCTGGCACCGGCTTCAGTTCTGTCACTGCCTGCAGTACCGCGGCCAGGTCTTCCCCCGCCAGCATCACCGCGGTCACCGCCGCGGCCAGGTTGGCCAGGTTGAACTCGCCCGGCAGCGGGCTGGAAACCCTGCCCTGGCCCCAGGGAGTCAGCAACTCGGCATCGACACCGCCGGCGCTGAAGCGCGGGTTTCGAACGCGTACATCCGAGTTCGCGCCACTGCCCGAATACGTCAACCGGCGCACGCCTTCGCCGACCGCCGCCAGCACCTGGGGAGCGAATTCATCGTCCACATTGATAACCGCGTTGCGCAGCCCCGGACTGGCGAACAGTTGCAGCTTGGCGCGCCCGTAGGCATCCATACTGCCGTGGTAGTCGAGGTGATCGTGGGAGAGGTTGGTATAAATGGCGGTCTTGAACTCAACACCACTGACGCGCCCCTGCACCAGGGCGTGAGACGACACTTCCATGCAGACGACGGATACGCCCTGGTCACGCCATTGCGCCAGCTGCTGCTGTAAAGAGACCGGATCCGGGGTAGTGTTGACAGACTCCGCGACACTGTCATCCAGGGTGGCGCCCAGGGTTCCAATCACGCCGTAGGACTTGCCGAGGGAGCGACCCAGTTGCGCCACCAGGCGGCTGGTGGTGGTTTTGCCATTAGTACCGGTGACGCCCACCATATGCAGGTCGCGTGTCGGATGGCGATAGAACCGCGCCGCCAGCGATCCCAGGTCAAAACGCAATTCCGGAATCTCCACCAGCGGCACCGGCAGCGCATCGACAAAACCGGCCACGGGCGCTTCCGCAACGACAGCCGAGGCGCCATTCGCGACGGCCTGCTCTATAAACTGGCGGCCGTCGTGCACATCACCGGGAACGGCCAGGAACAGGTCGCCCTTGCGCACCTTACGGCTGTCCAGGTGCAGGCCGCTGATCAAGGTATCACCGCCGCTGCAACCCGGACGCCCGAGCAACTGCGACAGCGGCATCGCCCCGGGTGCGACTGTACCGGCAGCCATCATCACGCCGGCCCCCTGCCTGCAGACTTCGCAGCCGCGGCCAGCGCGGTCTCGTCCGTGGGCGCCACGTTCAGCAGGCGCAATGCACCCTTGGTGACTGTAGAGAAAACGGGTGCCGCTACCGCACCGCCACCGTAGGCGTCGCCCTTGGGATCGTTGATGACGACAACCGTGACAATACGCGGATTGTCGATAGGCGCAATGCCCGCAAACCAGGCTACATACTGATCCGCAATATAGCCCTTCGCCCCCACCTTGTGGACGGTCCCTGTCTTGCCGCCCACCGGGAATCCGGGCACTCGCGCCTTGCGCGCCGTGCCCTGGTCGCCGGTAACGGCATGCAGAACCTCGAGAACTTCCCGCGCTATCTGGGGAGAAACAATTCGTTCGCCGGCAGGCGCTGCGCCCTTCAGGGCCAGCAGTGACAGCGGCTGCTGCACCCCGTCGTTGGCAAACACGCTATACGCCCGCGCCAGCTGCAGTGGGCTTGCGCTTATACCGTAGCCAAAGGCGAGGGATACTTTTTCGGTGGCATACCAGCGGGCGCGATCCGGCAGCGACCCCGAGCTCTCTCCCGGGAAGCCGGTGCCCGGCGCGTGCCCGATACCGAAGCGGTTGAACACCTCCCGGATGGGCTCATGTCCCAGGTCCAGCGCGATCTTGGTTACGCCCACCTGGCTGGATTTTTCGATCACGCGGGACACGCTGATCAGGCCGTAGTTTCGCGGATCGGGGTAGACCTTGGGACCCACGCGGATACGCCCGGGGGAGGTATCGATCATGGTGCTTGTGGTATAGCGGCCACTTTCCAGCGCCGCCACCAGAGTGAGCGTTTTCATGGTGGAACCGGGCTCGTACACATCGGTTGCCACCCGGTTGCGCATGCTGGCCGGGTCCGCGCCCTTGCTGCTGTTCGGGTTGTAGGCCGGATAGTTCACCATAGCCAGAATCTCACCGGTATGGGCGTCCAGGGTCACGATTGAACCGGATTCCGCGCCGATCTCGGTCACCGCCTTGCGCAGCTCGCGATGCTGCAGGTACTGCAGGCGCAGATCGATACTCAGGGTGAGGTCCTTGCCCGACTGTGCCGGCTGCAATACGCCGATATCCCTCACCACCTCGCCGTGCAGGTCCTTGATGTACTTTTTCTTGCCGGGCACGCCCTTGAGCCACTCGTCGTAAGCCAATTCCAGCCCCGCGATGCCCTGGTCATCAACGTTGGTGAAGCCCAGCAACTGTGACGCCACCTCACCCGCGGGATAGAAGCGCTGGTACTCGCGCTCGCCGCTCACCCCCCTGATCCGCAGGGCCAGAATCTCCCTGGCGTCAGCCGGCACCATATGCCGCCGCAGATACATGAACTGCTTGCCCTGGTATCGGGTCAGGCGCTCGTTCAGCACGCCCAATTCCATTCCCAGCGCGTCCGCCAGCTCCGGGAGGCGCTCTGAACCTTCCAGCACTTTCGGGTTTGCCCAGATCGAAATGACCGGCGTGCTCACCGCCAGCGGCTCCCCCCGACGATCCGTAATCACACCGCGGTAGGCGGGAATCTCGGCAGTGCGGACAGAGCGCATGTCACCCTGGTCCTGGAGGAACTCGAAACCGCGCTCGGTATCAATAATCTGCAGCGACAGCACCCGCCCCACCAGCATTATCGGCAGCGCGGCCAACACTGCCACCACCAGGTAAAAGCGCACCCTGGCCTCCGGCTTGCCCTTGGACACCCGCTTTTTGCCATCCCGGGTCATCGGGGCAGCACCTTGAGCTGGGAGAGTTCCGGCGCCTGCATACCCAACTCCTGCACTGCAACCTTTTCCACCCGGTAGTGGGACGCCCAGGTACTGTGCTCCAGCAGCAGCCGACCGTAGTCTTCCTGCAGATACCACTGGGAGGATTCCAGCTCCTGCAGCTTCGCATACATGGCCCTGCAGGCATGGGTGCTGTAGATCACGGCGAAAGTGGAGGCCAGGATCAGCACCGTCAAGGCCGCAGCCAGCCAGGCCAACTGGCGGCCGGGGCCCTCTTGATCAACTGTCGCTGTCGCTGTTACCACGCCTGTCTACCCACTGCAGGCTGACCCAATGGTCAGCTGATTTTTTCCGCGACGCGCATAATTGCGCTGCGGGATCGAACATTGCCTGCCACCTCTTCGGCGCTGGCCTTTACTGCCTTCCCAATCAACTTCATGCGCCGATTGATCGCGCTGTCGCGCACCGGCACACCCATTGGTAACTGCTCGCCCCTGGCCATATCGCGCATGTAGCGCTTGACCAGGCGATCCTCCAGGGAGTGAAAACTGATCACCACGAGCCGGCCGCCGATGCGCAACATGTCCAACGCAACCGCGAGCAGCTCCCGCAGATCATCAAGCTCGCTGTTGGTCTTGATGCGGATAGCCTGAAACGCCCTGGTCGCCGGATGCTTGTGCTTCTCCCACTTCGGGTTGGCCTCACTGACGACCTTGGCGAGGCGACCCGTGGAGGTGATGGCCTGCTCGCTCCTGGCCTCCACAATGGCCGTGGCGATACGGCGTGAAAAACGCTCCTCTCCGTACTCCTTGAGCACCAGTGCAATCTCGTCGATGCTGGCGTGAGACAACCACTGCGCCGCCGTTTCCCCGCGCGTGGTATCCATGCGCATATCCAGCGGGCCATCCTGCAGAAAGCTGAATCCGCGCTCGCCCTCGTTGAGTTGCGGGCTGGATACGCCCAGATCCAGCAATATCCCATCCAGTTCCGCCACACCCATGCGCTCCAGCTGCCCGGGCAGATCGGCGAAAGAACCATGAAAAAACTCAAACCTGGAGTCGGCGGCGGCCAGCTCCCTGGCGGCCTCCTGCGCGGCGGGGTCCTTGTCAACCCCAAGCAACCTGCCCGTGGGCTCCAGCCGCTGCAACAGGTAACGGCTGTGGCCGCCTCGACCGAAGGTACCATCCACATAAAAGCCGGTGGGGCGCGTCACCAGAGCATCTACCGCTTCTCGCAACAGAACTGTCTGATGCATGGCCCTCACCTACAGTGTCAGCGACATTAATTCTTCAGGTAATTCGGCCTCAGGTCCGGAGTCCAGCAGCGCCTGATCGCGCTCCGCCATCCACAACACCTCAGACCACAATTCGAGTTTGTTGCCCTGCCCCACGAGCACCAGCTTCTTGTCCAGCTTGGCGTATTCCCGCAGCGGCTGGGGCAGCAGCATACGACCGTTGCCGTCCAGCTCCAGGTCGGTGGCGTAACCCAGCATCAGGCGCTGGAACCGCTTTACGGCGGGCTTCAGGGCGGGCAGGTTCTGGATATCGCGTTCGATTCGCTCCCATTCGGGCAGGGGATAGATCGCGAGGCAGGCTGACTGGGTATCTATGGTCACCACGATCCGGCCGCCACACTCACTCAACAGGGGTTCGCGCTGGCGGGCTGGCATTGCCAACCTACCCTTCGAATCCATGTTGATATGTTGTACGCCGCGAAACACGCCAGTTTTCCCCACTCCAATGACTTTAAAAACCACTTAAAGCCAAAAAATCCCACTTATTTCCACTTTTCGACACTATAGGTCTCGCCGAGAGAATGTGTCAACCCAGACGAAGAAAAAAACGTTTTAATTTCAGTCAATTAGCGCACTTTTGGGGGAGTGCGCCGCCGGAAAATCGAGGACGTGGCGAGCAAAATAATGGATGAAAACAGGCCTGTAACCGCTACTTCTAAGGTTCTACTTTAACTTACAGTCCAATTTTTCATTTCTGCGGACCCTGCTTAGCAGGAAAAAATATAAGAATGCCCGCAACTATCGCCTTTTCAGGCAGGGAGGGATCGAGCGGGCCAACCGCGGTTGTAATTGGGCACCACCGGGCTAGCGCTATCGCACTGCCCGGGGCTTGCCAGGGAAGGAAGGGAAAAAGATGAGTCGGTCGATAAGCCGGGTTCTGTCGTGGACGATCATTCATCTGCGACAGGTGTCACCACCTGCCTGTAGCGACCTACCCGAATCCACTGCGGGCCACAGCTGACGGATTCCTATTTGGTCTTGCTCCGAGTGGGGTTTACCATCGCCACGCCTGTTGCCAGCCGCGCGGTGCGCTCTTACCGCACCATTTCACCCTTACCCAGCCATAAATGGCACTCAAATGACGCAGTGGGGTCTGACCCCGCTTTTGCCACGTTTGGGCGGTTTACTCTCTGTTGCACTTTCCGTAGGCTTTCGCCCCCCAGGCGTTACCTGGCACTCTGCCCTGTGGAGCCCGGACTTTCCTCCCCCGAGCCACCGTGAAGCGGCTCGAGAGCGATCGCCTGACCGACTCGGCGCGAAGACTAACCCCGCAGCGACGCAAGGACAAGCATTTAAAGACCCACACCGGCAGAGGCGCCGGCAACCCGACGCCGGTGGGATTGGGCACACCCCTCAGCGGCCGCGCGGTGAGGAGGCAGCACGGCCTCACTTGCCCTTCAGTTCCAGCAGCAGGTCGTACAACTGCTTCTTTCGCAAGCCCGTATGCTCGGCCACCACGGCCGCGGCCGTTTTTGCGGGCAGTTCTCGCGCCAGGCGTTGCAGCAGCCCCGCTATCGCCGCGGTCACTTCCGGTGTGTCATCCCGGGCCCCGGCGACCAGCAACACTATTTCGCCTTTCTGCTGATTGGCGTCCGCCTCGACAAATGCCAGCAGTTCCTCGAGTGTTCCGCGCCTGATCGTTTCGAAGGTCTTGGTGACCTCGCGTGCCAGCACCGCCTCCCGCCCGGCGCCAAAGGCGGTGGTCATAGCCTGCAGACACTCCAGTACACGGTGCGGCGCCTCATAGAAAATCAGGGTGGCGGTTTCCCGCGCCAGGCGCTCCAGGCGATGGGTCCGGGCTCCCGCCCGCGCCGGCAGAAACCCTTCGAACAGAAAACGGTCGGTGGCCAGACCGGAGGCGCTCAACGCGGCAACCGCTGCACAGGCGCCGGGAATCGGTCGCACGACAAAACCGGCATCCTGCACGGCGCGCACCAGTCGGTAACCCGGATCGGAGATCAATGGAGTACCGGCATCTGACACCAGCGCAACGCTGCCGCCTGACTCGATACAGGCGCAGATTTTCCGGACCGCCCGCTCGTCACTGTGATCGTGGTATGCCATTAGTGGCGTGTCTATTGCATAATGCTGCAGCAGGCGCTGGCTGTGGCGTGTGTCTTCGGCGGCAATCAGCTCCACGCCCCGCAGCACCTCCAGGGCGCGTACACCGAGATCATTGAGATTACCTATGGGCGTTGCCACAACATAAAGACCAGAATCCACGATTTCCCCTTATACTGTGTTCCAGGCAACATCGCGTCGCGGCAGTCGAATTCCCTGCAGCGCACTCGCAACGGCTTGTAACAACCCGACCAAACCAACCGGTGAAGCATAGCATGAGACAGACCCGCAACAGCCACCTGCGCCCGGTGGCGCAGTTTATCCTAACCCTTATTTTCCTGGGCCTTTCAGGCTGTGGCAGCGAGCCCGTAAAGGAGCCCGAACCCGAGCAGCCGCCTCCGGTCGCGGAGAAGCCAGAACCAGTCGCGCAGCCATCTGGCAATACGACGCTGCCGCCGAGCGCCTTCCAGGCCCAGTTCCAGCAGGCGGACCAATTGCTGGGGCAGCAAAAATGGATGCAGGCCAGCGAAGTGATTGCGGCTATCCCCGAGGCTCAGGCCACCGCTTCGGATCGGGTATACCTGGGTTACCTGCAGGCGCGCATCGATTTTATCCGGGGCAGGCAGGCGCAGGCGCTCAAGCTACTCGAGCAGATCGACCAACCCGGCATAAATGGCGCGCAACGCTACCGCATCCTCAACTTCCGCCGCCATATCCTGGAACTGTCCGGAGACAACCTCGAGAGTGCACGGCTCGGCGACCAGGCACTGCTACTGGCGCCGGCTGCGGACGCGCCGGCGCTGAAACGCAGCATCTGGCATGACCTGCAAAAGGTGGGAACCGAACAATTGCAGCAGGCGGCCACCGCCACTACTGATCCGCGCTGGCAGAACTGGCTGGAACTGGCCCTGCTGTCCCGGGCGGCCCTGCCGGTCCAGAGGCAGAGCCTGTCCCTGTGGCTGCAGAACAATCCGCAACACCCCGCGGCCACCCCGCTGCCCGGTGGCCTGGCCTACCTGCTGAACCCACCCGTGCCGGGTCAGCGCGTAGCACTGATCCTGCCGTTGAGCGGGCGCCTCGGAGCTGCCGGCAGGGCGGTGCGTGACGGCTACCTGGCCGGCTACTACGCATACCTGGAAAGCGGCGGTCAAAAATTCGACATACTGGTACTGGACCAGGACAAATACGGGTCCGCCATCGCCGCCTACGACGCCGCCGTGGCACAGCGCGCGAGCATCGTGGTTGGCCCCCTGAGCAAAGAGGCGGTGGCAGAGCTGGGCAACCGCGAACAAAGGCCGATACCGGTGCTCGCCCTGAACCGGATCGATGATACCGAAACACTCCCCCCGGGCAGCAGCGCCCTGGTGCAGTTCGCCCTGTCTCCAGAGGATGAAGCCCGCAACATCGCGGACATCGCCTTCGGCCAGGGCGCCCGCAACGCCCTGATCCTCCGCCCACAGGACGATCGGGGCAGCAAGGTCGCGCAGGCGCTGATAACACGCTGGCAGCAATTGGGCGGCACCATTGTAAACAGCGTGACCTACACCAGCCGCGACGACTATTCCAATAGCGTCAAGGCGGCCCTGGGTATACCCGAAAGTGAACAGCGCGCGCAGGCACTGCGCGAGTTGCTGGCAACGAATATCGAAACCAGTTCCCGCCGGCGGCAGGACATCGATGCGGTTTTCCTGCTCAGCAACAGCGGGGCCGAGGCCCGCCTGCTGAAGCCACTGCTGGCGTTCCATTACGCGGCATCGATACCGGTATACGCCGTTTCGAGTATCTACAGCGGCGTTCCCGACCCCAGGGATCGCGACCTGGACGGCATCAATTTTGTAGAGATACCCTGGCTTGTCGGCGCCAACCCGGAGCTGAAGAGCGCCGTTTCGGCGGGAAAAAATGGTGCTGACGGCTACGCGAGACTCAACGCGCTGGGGGCGGACGCCTTCCTGGTGCAGTCGCAGTTCGCGCAATTGCAGGCCGGGGCGGACGCACTGCTGCGCGGCAACACCGGCCTGTTGAGCATGGACCCGCAATTACACATCCAGCGCGAGCTGGTGTTGACCACATTTGATGAGGGCGACATCAAGGCAAAATAGCTAGACTGCCAACATTGACCCGGAACCTCCTGGAACAGTGATTTGAAATCCCTCGGAGACGATTGCGAAACCGCCGCCGCCAGCTGGCTGCAGGAACACGGCATGCAGGTGCTGCTGCGGAATTTCAGGGGCAAAACCGGGGAGATCGACATCATTGCCAGGGACCGCGACCACCTGGTGTTCCTGGAAGTCAGGGCGCGCAGAAACCGCGCATTCAACAGCGCGGCGGGCTCGGTCGACAGGCGCAAACAACAACGCATCCTGCGCACCGCCCAGCTGTTCCTGCAACGCAATCCGGCATTGGCGGGCCTGCCCTGTCGATTTGACGTGATCGCCTTCGAGCCGCGACAATCCGGCGATGATCTGGAGATCCGCTGGATCCCCGGGGCTTTTACCGCCTGAATGAGCCAATACATGGACTACTACCAGCTAATCTCCAACAACTTCCAGAGCACCATAGAAACAATCGCACTGTCGGTCGATGAACTGGCGGAGCCGCTCGCACAAGCCAGCGAACTGATTGTCCAGGCGCTCCTGCAGGACCGCAAAATTGTCGCCTGCGGCAACGGCGTGGACGGCGCGCTGGCGCAATTGTTCGCCTGCAACCTGCTGAGCAGGTTTGACGAAGACCGGCCAGCCCTGCCCGCACTGGCACTCAATAGCGACGGCGCCTGCCTCACCTCCATAGCCCACACCACGGGACTCAACGACATCTACGCGCGGCAATTGCGCGCGCTTGGGCAGGCCGGCGATGTACTGCTGTGCATCAGCAGTGCCGGCGAGGCGAGTAACCTGCTGCGTGCCGTGCAGGCGGCGCATGAAAGAAATATGGTCGTGATAGTGATGTCGAACGCCACCGATGGCGAGTTGGGGACGCTGCTGCTGCAGGGAGATGTCGAAATCCGCGTTGACAGCCTGCGGCGACCGCGGGTGGTAGAACTGCACGCAATGGTCATACACAGCCTGTGCGAACTCGTTGAATACAGCTTGTTCGGAAACCACAAGCCCGGCTGAGAGCTGGCGTCAGCGCGCCCTGGAAGCGGCGAGAAAGTCTACTTTACGATTTTAAGTGAGGGGCGGCTCTCGGGTTTTACGGGATCGGAGGGTGGCCCGTCCGGCGGCCCGATTGGCTCCTCAGGCTCAAACACCATGCCCTGGCCATTCTCCCGGGCATAAATACCGACTACAGCCATGATTGGGACATAGATGTCCGTGGCCACACCGCCAAAGCGGCCGTTGAAGGCCATTGCCTCGTTGCCGATATCGAGATCCATCACCGCGCCCGGGGAAATATTGAGCACAATCTGGCCATCCTTCACAAACTGTCGCGGCACCATGACATCGGCGTAGTTCGCGTCGACGAGCACATAGGGGGTGCAATCGTTGTCCACGATCCACTCGTACAATGCCCGCATAATATAGGCGCGGCTGGGCGTCATCACTTTTTCCTGGCAGTCAGCAAGCGCTTGGCGCCGTTAAAGGCGCATATCCCGCTCCTGCTCGGTCAGACTCTCCTGGAAGGACTCCCTGCTGAACAGGGAATCCATATAGGCCAGTAACGGTTTGGACTGCTTGCCCGAGCGAATGTCGATACCGAGCGCAGGTAAACGCCACAGGATCGGCGCCAGACAGCAATCGACGAGGGTAAATTCATCGCTCATGAAGAATGGCTTCTCGGCAAATATCGGGGCAATACCCATGATGCTTTCACGCAACTCCTTGGTGGCTTTTTTCACCACGTTATCGCTGCGCGAGTGCTGAATGGAATCCACAAGGCTACACCAGTCCTTCTCGATCCGGTGAATATACAAACGGCTCTCGGCCCGGGCCACCGGGTAGACCGGCAGGAGTGGCGGATGCGGGAAGCGCTCATCGAGGTACTCCATCATCACCTTGGACTCATAGAGGACCAGTTCCCGGTCCACGAGGGTCGGCAGGCTGTTGTAGGGGTTCAGGTCCGCCAGTTCCGCCGGGGGGTGCGCCGCATCCACCTCGATCAGATCGACCGTCACGCCTTTCTCCGCGAGTACGATACGAACGCGGTGGCTGTACTGGCTTGTGTTATCGGAGAAAAAGGTCATCGAAGACCGCTTTGCCACAACACCCATCGGGGGATTCCTCAGTTATGTCTTGGGTAAAACGACACGGCGCGACAATGTGTCGCGCCGCAACGGTAAAGCCTGCGGATCAGTGTACGTCTTTCCAGTATTCCCGGTTGAGCAACCACGCGAACACGAAAAACAGTGCGATGAACAGCAGGGTAAACGTACCTATACGATGGCGCTCAATCTTTACGGGGTCGGCCATATACGCCAGGAAATTCACCAGGTCGTACATGGCGCCGTCGAATTCCTCCGGCGTCAATTGCCCGGCTTCAGCGATAGTAAAACGGCCACACGGGTCCTCCAGAATATCCTGGCCGGACAGGGGATCGCGCTTGACGCCGCCATTGTGTGCCTGCACGGGACCCATGGCACACTCCTGCATGCCCTGCAACTCCAGCAGGACATGGGGCATGCCGACATCCTTGAAGACCTTGTTATTCACACCGTACGGACGACTGGGGTCCTTGTAGAAAGTGCGCAGATAGGTATACAGCCACTCCGGTTGACGCGCGCGCGACACCAGGGTCAGGTCGGGAGGCGTTGCCCCGAACCAGAGCTTGGCGTTGCGATCACTCATGGAATTCTCCATCAGGGAACCGCTGCTGGTGTTCGGATTAAATACCAGGTTGGCCATGAACAGGTCTTCGGGCACCCCCAGATCAGCAGCAACCCGGTTGTAACGGGCATACTTCAGGGAGTGGCAACCCATGCAGTAGTTCATGTAGTACTTGGCACCGCTCTGCAGTGACGCCTTGTCGTGAGGGTTCACCTCGATTTCATCGCAGGGCATGCTCCCACAGTTGAAGGCCGCATCCGCGCCAACCACTTTCAGCGGCAGGAACGTCAATAACAGAATCAGTGCCAGGCCTGCCAGGCTGCCCCATATGCCGATACCGCCATCCATGGTAACCCGCTTGGGCACCGGCTTGGTCTTGTCCATGGCGCTCCAGATCGGCATCAGCAGGAAGAAGCCGAAGTAAATGATGGAGCAGATCTGGGCCAGCATGGTCCGCGCCGGATTGGGCGCCTTGACCCCAAGAACGCCGAGGATCAGGAATGACGCAACAAACACAACCAGCATAACCTTGGTGATATTGCCGCGATAGCGCCAGGAGTTCACCGGGCTGCGATCCAGCCAGGGCAACATGAACGGTATGGCCACCGAGGCTGCGAATGCTACGAAGCCCCAGAACTTGTCGGGTACCGCTCGCAGCACCGAATAAAAGGGCGTGAAATACCAGACCGGGGCAATATGCTCAGGCGTCTTCAGGGAGTTGGCTTCCTCAAAATTGGCGTACTCGAGGAAAAACCCGCCCATCTCCGGCAGGAAGAAAATAATGCCGCAAAAAATGAACAGGAATACGCCCACAGCCCGCAGGTCGTGCACGGTGTAGTAAGGGTGGAAGGCAACGCCATCGAGGGGAATGCCATCGGGGCCCTTGGTTTTCTTGATCTCCACGCCATCGGGGTTGTTCGACCCAACCTCGTGCAGCGCCAGCAGGTGCAGCACCACGAGCGCCAGCAACACTATCGGCAGGGCAACTACGTGCAGCGCGAAGAACCTGTTCAGGGTAATACCTGAAATCAGGTAGTCGCCGCGAATCCAGGTCACCAGATCATCACCCACTACCGGGATAGCACCGAACAGCGAGATGATCACCTGCGCACCCCAGTACGACATCTGACCCCAGGGCAGTACATATCCCACAAAGGCCTCAGCCATAAGCGCGATAAAGATCAGCATGCCGAAGATCCAGATCAGCTCCCGGGGCTTCTTGTAAGAGCCGTACAGCAGCGCACGGAACATGTGCAGGTACACCACCACAAAAAAGGCGGAAGCGCCGGTGGAGTGCATATATCGCAGAATCCAGCCGTAATCCACATCGCGCATGATGTATTCAACTGACGCGAATGCGCCTTCCTGGCTCGGGTTGTAACTCATGGTCAACCAGATGCCGGTCAGCAGCTGATTGACCAGCACCAGCAGTGACAGCACACCGAAGAAATACCAGAAATTAAAATTCTTGGGGGCGTAGTACTTCGCCATGTGGGTGTTCCACGCCCGCATGATAGGCAGGCGCGCATCAACCCAGTCGCGTAATCCAATAAGCATATTGTTCATCAGACAGCCTCCCAATCCACGCCGATTACAAGGACACTGTCACCCTCGAATGTATACGGGGGCACAACCAGGTTTGTTGACGCCGGTACGCCCGAGTATACGCGGCCCGACAGGTCAAACTTGGAGCCGTGACAGGGGCAGAAAAATCCCCCTTCCCACTCGTGTCCGCCCGCTGCCAGGTCGGGTGCGCCGACATCCGGCCGATATTTGGGCGCGCAGCCCAGGTGTGTGCACAAACCCACGATCACCAGCAGGTTGGGCTTGATGGAACGATCAATACCCTTGATGTAAGGGGGCTGCTCCGAGATCAGGGAATCAGGATCCTTCAACTGGTCGTTCAGCTTGGGCAATTCCTCCAACTGGGCCTCGGTGCGATTCACCACGTAAACCGGCTTGCCGCGCCACTCCACAACCACCATCTGGCCGGGCTCCAGCTTGCTGACATCCGCCTTGACCGGTGCACCTGCCGCCTTGGCCTTGGCCGAGGGGTTCCATGATCCGACAAACGGAACGGCAATCCCCACCGCGCCAGCCACGCCCACAACACTGGTGGCCGCCGTCAGGAATTTCCTCCTGCCGGAGTTAACGCCATCGCTACTCATGCTCTTTTCTCCTGATTGCCCGCCCCGGGGCGGCCGCTTCCAAGCCGTCGGTTCAGCTGATCCCAAAAAGGTTCAAATGGTAATGATTTTACCTTCTTCTTACAAGGAGAACCCTTTGACTACAAAGGGTTTTCAGCGGCACCCCGTCTCCACCAGGGCCGATTGCCGGCCTCGCCATCGTCGCCACCGGAACGGCCCGGCGGGCGTGGAGCACTCCCCATCGCGCGCGAGATGCTTTCCGCGCTCCTCGTGCCCCGGCCGCAGCAATCACAGGCGCAACCGCGCTGGTCCCCGCCACAAAAAAAACGCCCGGGCTGCACAAACAGCCGGGCGCTTCCGATTCTCCCTGGACTCCCGCTGCACGCGGGATATCCCGCTGCTTAACGCTTGGAGTACTGGGGACGCTTACGCGCCTTGCGCAGGCCGACTTTCTTGCGCTCCACTTCTCGAGCATCGCGCGTGACGTACCCGGCGCTGCGCAGCGAACTGCGCAGAGTCTCATCGTACTCCATCAGGGCGCGGGTAATACCGTGGCGGATAGCGCCGGCCTGGCCAAAACTGCCGCCGCCCGCAACTGTCACGTTAATATCAAATTTGTCTTTTAAATCAACAAGTTCAAGCGGCTGACGCACAATCATGCGAGCCACTTCGCGACCGAAGTAAACATCCAGCGGGCGTTTGTTGACGGTAATATTACCGCCTCCGTTACTGATAAAAACGCGGGCAGTGGAAGTTTTGCGACGACCCGTCCCGTAATATTGCGTTGCTGACATAAATAATATCCGTTAGACGTTCAGTACTTGCGGTTGTTGTGCTGTGTGCGGGTGTTCAGTGCCTGCATATACTTTCAGCTTCCTGAACATGGCACGACCCAGCGGGTTGCGCGGCAACATGCCCTTCACGGCACCCTGAAGGACGCGCTCAGGCGCTTTGTCGATCAGTTTTTCAAAGGAGATAGACTTGATGCCGCCCGGATAACCCGAGTGGCTGTGGTAAATCTTGTCCTTGGTTTTGTTGCCGGTCACGCGAATTTTCTCCGCGTTGATCACCACGATGTAATCGCCGGTGTCCATATGCGGTGTGTATTCGGGCTTGTGCTTGCCGCGCAGGCGGTGGGCAATCTCGCTGGCCAGACGACCCAGAGTCTTGTCGGCGGCGTCCACCACGAACCAGTCGTGGTTGATTTCACCTGATTTGGCACTATAAGTTTTCATCAATAACAGCCTCTTGGAGGGCTCCAATTTCAAGAGCGCGAATACTAATCAATGGGCGACCCTATTTCAAGCAAAAAAAACCCGAGCTAATTCCCGCCCCGGAGGAGACCGCCCGGGCGGGGAACAAGCCCCCTCGCGGCGAACCAACGCCTAGGGCTTATGCTCTCGCGCAAGGTACTCGTAAGACTGCATCTCCTGCAAGCGGGAAATTGTCCGCTGAAACTCGAAAGACAGCCGACCGCCACCGTACAACTCCAGCAAAGGGGCTGCCGCGGCCAGCACCAGCTTGACGTTGCGGTCGTAGAATTCATCTACCAGATTAATGAAACGCCTCGCCTGGTCATCCATGTCCGGCCCGAACACCGGCACCCCGGAAATCAGCACGGCGTGAAATACCCTGGACAACTCGATGTAGTCATTTTGCGAGCGGGGACCATCGCACAGCTCCGCAAAGTCAAACCAGCCAACGTCATCGGCGCGGCAGCGACAGGTGATATAGCGGCCGTTGATCTCCATGCGCTCCCAATGGATCCCCGCCTGGGCGGCGAGTTTGCCAAAGCTGTCGCGCAGGCTCTCATCGGCCGCCGCGTCCAGCGGGTAATGGAACAGCTCGGCCTGTTGCAGGGTGCGCAGGCGATAGTCGATCCCCGCGTCAACATTCACCACCCGGGTGTATTTCTCAACGAGGGCGATGACCGGCAGGAAGCGCTGGCGCTGCAGGCCGTTTTCATATAACCGGGACGGCTCAATATTTGAAGTCGCTACCAGGCTGACGCCGCGGGCGAACAGCGCTTCCATCAGGCCGCCCAGTATCATCGCGTCGGCGATGTCACTGACATAGAACTCGTCGAAGCACAGCACCACCGTTTCACTGGCGAGTCGGTCCGCCACAAGTTCGAGAGGATCTTTGTGTCCGTCGAACTCCTTCAGTTCATCGTGCACGCGGCGCATAAAGCGGTGGAAGTGAACGCGCATTTTCTGCCGGAAAGGCAGGCAATCAAAAAAAGTATCAACCAGATAGGTTTTGCCACGACCCACCCCGCCCCAGAGATAGAGGCCTGTTTCCGGCTCCCGCTTCTGGCCCCGAACCTTGCGCACCCAGCCTATCACCCCGCCGCTGCGCTCACGGCGCCTGGCTACCAGGCGCTCGTAAAGGTCCTGCAACAGTTTGACGGCATGCTCCTGGGCAGGGTCATGGGAGAAGTCTTCCCGCTGCAAGTCTGCCTGATAGCGCTGCCAGGGTGTCGTCATGAAAAAGGGGATCAGTCCGGTATAGTCCTAGCGGGACACTTTAACCAGCGCCCGGAAACTTGGCAACGGCGACCTTCTGGCGCGAACCCGGGCAGGCCATGTGGTTACAGTCTCACCTCCCAGGGGTTATACTTGCGCGTCTCCCAGATTGCCACTTACATGAGGATCGCCCGTGGAACCAGTTCAGTACAGCCTGACTATCGTGATAATTGCCGGAGCGGCCCTTTTCGTACTGGGTCTGGGTCTGGGTACGCTGCTTGGCAGGCGCTCCTCACCCGCCGCCCAGCGCCAGCGCGATGCGGAACTCAAGCTGGAACAGGTGCTGCAGGACAAAAAAGCCTACGAGGACGAGGTGGTGGATCACTTCACGGATACCGCCAAGCTGCTCAACAACCTGACCGAGCGCTATCGCGATGTTCACAACCACCTGGCCAAGGGTGCCGATGCCCTGTGCCAGGGTCGGGGTCCGGTATCACTGGGCCGACTCCGGGACCGCAGCGACGACTCGGAAATTCCCGCCAACCTGGCGGACATCCGACCGCCCCTTGACTACGCCCCCAAGGCATCCCCGGGGGAAAAAGGCATGCTGAATGAAGAATTCGGGATTGACCGCGCAAAATCCAGGGCCGCGGCCGAAAAGCCGGATGCGAAGCCGGTGCCGGAGACCGAGTAAGCCAGCCTGACGCTGCTGCGCCCGTGGCGACCAACATCTCTCTGCGCAGAATCCAATGGCAAGCCTGAAATTTCTCGTCTGGCCCGCTATAGCCGGCCTGCTGGCTGCGCTGTTGATTCTGGATCGCTGGGTCCTGCCAGCCGTCGGCAACCGCGGCGCTAACGGATACGAACTGATCAGCTACGCCAACGCGGTACGCAGTGCCACGCCTGCGGTCGTCAATATATACACGGCCAAGCTGGTCAACTCCCGCGCCAACCCTTTGCTGCAGGACAGGTTCTTCCGGCGCTTTGCCCAGCCGGGCCAGCAACGCCAGCGGATCGAAAGATCCCTGGGCTCCGGCGTTATCATGACGGCTGCGGGCCATATCCTGACCAACAACCACGTTATTGCCGACGCAGACGCGATCCAGGTGCTGCTGCAGGACGGACGCTCCGCCAATGCGGTGGTAATTGGTACCGACGCGGCAACTGACCTGGCCGTGCTGAAAATAGAGCTTCCGGACCTCCAGCCCATCACCCTGGGCGACTCCAACGCCGCCAGGGTCGGCGATGTCGTGCTCGCCATCGGCAACCCCCTGGGTTTCGGACACTCTGTGACCCAGGGCATCGTCTCCGCCCTCGGTCGCTACGGACTGCAGCCCAACGCCTACGAGGACTACATACAGACCGATGCCATCATTCACCTGGGTAATTCGGGCGGCGCGTTAATTGATACCCGCGGGCGCCTGCTGGGGATCAATACGCTGATCTATACCGGCGGCGGCCAGGGCCAAAGCGCCACCACCGGTATCGGCATCAGCCTCGCCATACCCGTCAATCTGGCTGTTTTCGTGATGCAGGACCTGATCGATTACGGCGAGGTCATCCGCGGCTGGCTGGGAGTCAGCGCCGAACCGGTCAGCGTCTCGCAGGGAACCGGGGAAAACGGGCGCGCGCTCGCTGTAGTGGAAGTGGCTGTCGACAGCCCGGCGCAGAAAGCCGGACTGTTGGCTGGCGACCTCATTACCCATATCGACGGCGAACCCGTGCGCGACGGCAGGCTCACCATGCACCGCATCGCCCTGCTGCGCCCGGGAGACTCAGTGAGTATCGCGATCCGGCGAGGGCAGCAAAGCCTCGAGTTGCGCGCGGTGGTAGGGGTTTTGGGTCAGACGGGTATTTAGGCGGCAGGCGGCAATCTGCCGATGCCCCATTTACTTTTTTAACCTCAACCAGGCGCTTTGGGCATGCGCTGTCAGCGACTCCGCGCGGGCAAGCACCGCCGCCACCTCACCCAGTTCCTGCACACCCTGCTGACTGCACTTGATCACAGAGCTGCGCTTCTGGAAGTCGTACACCCCCAGCGGGGAGGAAAAGCGGGCGGAGCGCGACGTGGGCAGCACATGGTTGGGGCCGGCGCAATAATCGCCCAACGCTTCCGAGGTATAGGGTCCCATGAAAATGGCGCCCGCATGGCGAACCAGCGGCAGCAGGGCCTCGGGGTCCTGCACCGAAAGCTCCAGGTGTTCCGGCGCCAGGTGGTTGCTCACGGCAACGGCATCGTCCAGGTCGCGGGTCCTGATCATCGCGCCGCGACCGGCCAGTGAGGCGCGGATAATATCCGCGCGCTCCATTCCCGGCAGCAAGCGGTCGATACTGGCCTGCACCCTGTCCAGGTAGTCGGGATCGGGACACAACAGCAGCGACTGGGCATTTTCATCGTGCTCTGCCTGTGAAAACAGATCCATCGCCACCCAGTCCGGGTCGGTAGTGCCATCGCAGATCACCAGTATTTCCGAGGGCCCCGCGATCATATCGATCCCAACCCGACCAAACACCTGGCGCTTGGCCGTGGCGACGTAGATATTGCCGGGGCCGACGATCTTGTCCACCGCCGGCACCGTATCGGTACCGTAAGCAAGCGCGGCCACCGCCTGGGCACCCCCGATGGTAAACACCCGGTCAACCTGCGCTATCCGCGCCGCGGCCAGCACCAGGTCATTCAGTACCCCGCCGCTGGCGGGCACTACCATGATGATTTCCTCTACGCCGGCCACCCTGGCAGGCACCGCGTTCATCAATACCGAGGAGGGATAACTGGCCTTGCCGCCAGGCACGTAGATCCCGGCACGCTCCAGTGGCGTGACTTTCTGGCCCAGCAGGTTGCCGGCATCATCGTGATACTGCCAACTGCCCTGTGTCTGGTGTTCGTGGAAACTGCGAATTCGCCCGGCGGCGTATTCCAGCGCCTGCCGCTGCGCCGGATCGATCCGCTCCAGCGCCGCCAGTAAACTCTCTTGCGAAACTTCGAGTTCCGCTACCGAGTTGGCCTGCAAGCCGTCAAAGCGGGCGGTCAACTCCAGAACGGCAGCATCCCCGCGCGCTCGCACATCGGCGATGATGGCGGTGACGGTCTCTGCAACCTCCCTGTCCAGTGATTCCTGCCAGGCGGTCAGTTGCTCGAGGCGGCGCGCGAAATTCGCCTCACCTGTGTCCAGTCGCTGCATCGCTTACGACTCCCGTGGAACCACTGCGGTCAGGTCATTGATCACCTGCTGAATAATCGCATAGCGTGAGCGCATGGCGGCCTTGTTGACCACCAGGCGGGAACTGATCGCGGCGATCTCTTCCAGCGGCTCCATGCCATTGGCGCGCAGCGTGTTACCGGTATCGACGATATCAACGATGAGGTCCGCCAGATTCATGATGGGTGCCAACTCCATGGCGCCGTACAGCTTGATGACATCGGCATGCACGCCCTGCATGGCGAAATGCCGGCGTGCGATGTTCACAAACTTGGTTGCCACCCTGATGCGCCCGCCGCTGCCGCTCCAGCCAACGGGTCCCGCCGTCATCAGGCGACAGCGCGCAATGCCAAGGTCCAGTGGTTCGTACAGGCCCTCGGCGCCATGCTCCAGCAGGATATCCTTGCCGACCACACCCATGTCCGCAACGCCATGGCGCACATAGGTAGGCACGTCTGAACCGCGGATGATCACCAGGCGCACACCCGGGTTGCTGGTGTCGAACACCAGCTTGCGACTGGTGCTCACATCGTCCAGCGGCACGATACCGGCACTGGCCAACAAGGGCAAAGTCTCCCTGAGAATGCGCCCCTTGGTGAGGGCTATCGTCAGCTGATCGCTCATTGAGCCTTGCACCGCCCCGCTCAGCCCGCCGACCGCGCTTGCCACTGGGCCGGGGTGAAGGTGCGGATATTGACCGCGTGAACGCTGCCATCGGCGATGCATTCGTTGAGGGCACCATAGACCAGCTGCTGTTTTTTCACCGGCGACAGGCCCTCGAAGACTTCCCCGATTGCGGTAATATCGTAGTGGCTACCCTCACCCTGAACGTGGAATTCACAGTCACCCAGGTGGTTTTGTAGAAGCTGCTTTACTGCGCCGGCATCCATAGTGTCTCTCCTGCATCACCCCCCACCCGGGCGGACAACAGGTCGCATCCGGGCTGGGGTAAAAAATCGGCCATTCTAGGAGAATTTCTCCCCGCTGGCGACCGCTAAACCAGTCAGGGGAGAGGCTCAGGTCTCAACTTCAACCGCGGTCCAGCTGTCGATGACAGCGTTGAGATCCCCGTTGTTCTTGCGCGCGCTGGCCTCAAACTGGTTGCGATAGATCTCTCCCAGGTTGACGTTCTCGATAATGATATTGCGCAGCTGCCAGTCTCCGGCCTTGCCCTGACCCATCTGGTAAATGAGCACATAGGGTTCAGGCTGGCTGGTGTAGACCAGCTGCCTCACCGTGGCACGCCCCGCATCCTGGTCCTCGTCGGTCGCGGCAAAAACCTCGATGCGGGAATCGCCGTACGCCAGCAGGCCCTTGCTGTAGGTTCGCACCAGGCCCAAGCGCATCACTTCGGTGAATCGGTCCAACTGGTCGCGTAATTGCGCACGCCCGGCCTCGTCCAGCGAACGATACCGGTCGCTGCTCGCGTAAGGCCCCATGACGCTGCGGGCAAACCCCCTGAAATCGATTACCGGGTCGAGAATTTCCTGTACCTGGCTGTAATAGCGCTCGGGGTCCTCATCGACGTAGGAGCCCGCCTCACCCACCACGAGCATCACACGCTTGGTGGTGGCGTCAACCACATCATGGGCGCTGGGCCCCGCTTCTTTCGCCCACGCCCCCGCTACCAGCAAACACGCCGCCAAAGCCCAGGCTGAATATACCCTTAACACAGTTTCTCTCCTCAAATTTAACAATATTGGACTACCACGGCCAAATTGGGCCTGTATAATCGCGCCGAGCCCGTCGACCGGCCGGAGGCGCCGCCAGCCTGGCGCCTACGTCGTTATGACAGTCGCCCCCATCGCGCAGTTCCGCCCGCTGGTGCGGCGCATACTTTAACAGGAAATATCTCCCTATGCTGATAGCTGCCGCTGCGATTATTGCCGGCTTCGCCATTCTTCTGTGGAGCGCTGAACTGTTTATCAGCGGTGCGGCCGCGATAGCCCGCAATCTGAACCTGTCACCCATCATCATCGGCATGACTCTCGTTTCATTCGGCACCTCGGCTCCGGAGATACTGGTTTCCCTGACCGCGGCATACAGTGACGCCGGCGAGCTCGCCATCGGCAACGCGATCGGCTCGAACATAGCAAACGTCGGCATGGTGCTCGGAATCACACTGCTGATCACGCCGATGCTGGTGCTGAAAAGCACCATCAGGAAGGAGTTGTTGCTGTTGCTTGCCGTCACCGCCCTGGCGGGGCTACTGCTGGCCGACGGCGTGCTCTCGAAGGTGGATGGGTGGATTCTCCTGGCCTCAATGGTACCGGTGATGGCCCTGATCATGCGCAGCCAGAGCCAGGACTCCCAGCTACAACTTGAGGCTGAGGATGAGCGCCAGTCGAAATTGTCCGGCATCAAGGCCTGGCTGACCTTCATTATAGGGCTGCTGTTGCTCGTCGCCAGTTCACGCCTGCTGGTCTGGGGCGCCGTGACCACCGCCTTCCAGCTGGGTGTGTCGGAACTGCTGATCGGCCTGACTGCGATAGCCATCGGCACCAGCCTGCCGGAGCTCGCAGCGACCGTGACCAGCGCCCGCCGGGGACACACGGATATAGCGATCGGTAACGTGATCGGCTCCAACCTCTTCAACCTGCTTGTGGTGATGGCCATTCCGGGCATTGTTTCCAGCCAGGCTATCTTGCCTGTCGTGAACTCCAGGGACTATCCGGCCATGGCGATCATCACTGTCATCCTGGCGGCCGCGCTTTTTCTGGGGGGCGGTAAAAACCGCGCGCCACAGGGGCACACCTGCATGGGGCGCACGGTCGGGGTGTTGTTAGTGACATTCTACGCACTGTATTATTACCTGCTTTATCTGAGCCTATAGGCTGGGAAACGCTTATGTCAGAGACCGGTTTCGTCACCTCAGCACGACGCACGATCAGGATGGAATCCGAGGCGGTAGCTGCGCTCGAAGGGCGCATAGGCGAAGAGTTTGAGCGCGCCTGCGAACTGCTGCTGCAGACCCGCGGCCGGGTGATTGTCACCGGCATGGGAAAATCGGGACATATAGCCCGCAAGATTGCCGCCACCCTGGCCAGCACCGGCACGCCCGCGTTTTTCGTGCATCCCGGAGAGGCCAGCCACGGCGACATGGGCATGATCACCGCAGAGGACGCGGTAATCGCCCTGTCCAACAGCGGCGCGGTAGCCGAGATCATTACCCTGCTGCCATTGTTAAAGCGTATGGGCACCGCGCTGGTGAGCATGACCGGCAACGATGAGTCCGTACTGGCCAAAGCGTCGGATGTCCACCTCAACACCGGGGTCGCGACCGAGGCCTGCCCACTGGACCTGGCGCCGACATCCAGCACTACCACCGCCCTGGTCATGGGCGACGCACTCGCCATAGCCCTGCTGGAAGAACGTGGTTTCACGGCAGACGATTTCGCGTTTTCCCACCCGGGCGGCACGCTGGGCAAGAAGCTCCTGCTGAAAGTGGCTGACGTCATGCGATCCGGCGACGCCATCCCCCGGGTGGAGGCCTCCACTCTGCTGTCCGAGGCGCTGCTTGAGATCAACAACAAAGGCCTGGGGATGACCACGATACTGGATAGCGAGGGTCGACTCGCCGGCATATTCACTGACGGCGACCTGCGCCGCACCCTGCGCGCCCGCATCGATATCAACGAGACCCCGATGGGGCAACTTATGAGTACCGGCGCCAAAACCGCCAGCCCTGACATGCTCGCCGCCGAGGCGATGCGGATCATGGAAGAAAATGAAATCAGCTCCCTGGTGGTTGTGAACCCGGACAGCAGCGTCGCCGGTGTCATCCACCTGATGCACCTGCTGCATGCCGGGCTTGCCTGATTCGCGACCGGCAAGGGGGCTCGGCTGCCGCGCCGGGACAGGGATGCAAAAAAATAAAATTGCCTATGCCGCTGAACCAGTTACCATCGGCACGGGTCTGAACAACGCGGGAGTGACAACGCAACATCCCCCGCGCCATCGAAAGCGTTGCCTGGAGAACCGTGATGTCCAACCTTAGCCCCCAGGGGTGCGAGTTGCGCCTTTTCAACTGGTTGGCACAGTTTCGCCTGGTCACCGTTGCGGTCACGCTCCTGGCCTGCCTGTCGACCGCCCGCACCTTCGCCCTCCCCGATGACAGCGAGCAGCCGATACGGATTACCGCCGACACCGCCATACGGGATGAAAAGCAGGGGTTCACGGTCTACACAGGCAATGTGCATATGGTCCAGGGCAGTATCGATATTGTTGCCGACACCCTGACCATCTTCCATGAGACCGCACAGGCGGACAAAATCGTCGCAGAGGGCAAACCCGCAAAAATGCAGCAGAGACCGGAGGTCGGCGAGCCCCTGGTGCGCGCGCGCGCCGAAATCATCGAATATTACAAGACCGAGGAGCGGGTAAACCTGAAGATAAACGCCTTCATCACCCAGGATGGCTCCTCGGTGACTGGCGACTCCATCGACTACTACATCGCCGAGGAACTGGTGAAGGCCGGTTCCGAGCAATCGCCCGACGGGAAGCAGGTGCGGGTTGTCATCGAACCGAAGGTTCTGCGCGAGGAAGACGCCGAAGATGTCCCAGCTGAAAGCAATTAACCTGGCCAAGGCCTATCGCGGCAGGGAAGTCGTCCAGGATGTCTCACTGGAGATAGAAAGCGGCCAGGTAGTGGGCCTGCTGGGGCCAAACGGCGCCGGCAAAACCACCTGTTTCTACATGATCATCGGCATAATCCGGGCCGACCGCGGGGCCATCAGTATCAACGGCGAAGACCTAACCGCCCTGACCATGCACCAGCGGGCCAGGCGCGGCATCGGCTACCTGCCCCAGGAAGCCTCTATCTTCAGAAAGCTGAGCGTCGGGGACAACCTGATGGCCATCCTGCAGACCCGCCCCGACCTGAACAAGGCCCAGCGCCTGGAGCGCCGGGACCAGCTGCTCGCGGAATTCAACGTCGAGCACCTGCGCGAAAATGCCGGTCAGTCGCTGTCCGGCGGCGAGCGCCGCAGGGTGGAAATAGCCCGCGCGCTGGCGACGGAGCCCGAGTTCATTTTGCTGGACGAGCCCTTCGCGGGGGTGGACCCCATATCGGTCAGCGACATCAAGCAAATCATCAACCAGGTACGCGACCGCGGCATCGGGGTATTGATTACCGACCACAATGTTCGCGATACTCTTGATATCTGTGAAAAAGCGTATATTGTCGGGGAAGGTCACATTATTGCGGAGGGTTCCGCAGACGTGATTCTCGCCAATAAGCGTGTGCGCCAGGTGTACCTGGGCGACCATTTTCGTATGTAAATACCCCCTCCAGGCCCCCGATTGCGGGACCTCCTGCTCACTTCCATCAACTGACAAGCAATTTTCGCGCCAAGCGGTTGCCACACCGCACTGACCGGGGCTACACTCGACGGGCAGGTTTGCGCTTTTGTCACCGGCAGAAAGCGGCTTTCCGAGGAACTCCTATCAACCCATGAAACAGTCACTGCAACTAAAACTGGGCCAACAGCTGACGATGACGCCGCAGCTGCAACAGGCGATCAAGTTGCTGCAGCTGTCGACCATGGATCTGCAGCAGGAAATCCAACAGGCCCTGGACAGCAATCCGATGCTGGAAATGGCGGACGACGATAACGATTCCGAGGAGCGCGCCCCCCGCACCGGCGACGACAGCAGCTCGGACGGCCCCATGGACAGCCTCGAGCGGAGCGCTACGGACCAGGACTCCGGCGACGACGGTTGGGACAGCCAGATGCCCGACGACCTGCCCGTGGATACCCAGTGGGAAGACCTGCTGCCAAGCGCTTCCGCGCCCTCCTACTCTGGTGAGGACCTGTCCGACTCCGGCTTCGACAGCCGTAACGCTGCGAGTGACTCGCTGCGAGAGCAGTTGATGTGGCAGCTGAACCTGACCAGGTTGTCGGATGTCGATCGGGTCATTGCCATGGCCATCATTGACGCCACTGACGAAAACGGGCGCGTGATACAGGACCTGGAGGAGATTCGGGAATCCCTGGCCCTGGAAATGGACCTTGAAATTGAACTCGATGAAATGGTGGCGGTGCTGCACCGCCTGCAGCAGTTTGAGCCCACCGGGGTATGCACCCGTGACCTGAAGGAATGCCTGCTCGTACAACTGCAGCAGCTACCCCCCTCCACGCCATGGCTGGAGCAGGCCAGACTTGTACTCAGTCGCCATATCAACCAACTCGGGAGCGGCGATTTCAGCCAGATACTGCGACGCACCCGCCTCAAGGAGTCGGAGCTGAAAGAGGTGCTGGCCCTTATCCAGTCGCTGGACCCCAACCCCGGCCAGACCGTTGGGGAGAACAGCACGGAGTATGTTGTTCCCGATGTGTTTGTCTCCAAAAAGGAGGGTCGCTGGGTTGTCGAGCTCAATCCGGACATCGCGCCGAAACTGCGCATCAACAGCAACTACGCGGGCCTGATCAAACGCGCGGACAGCAGTGCCGACAACACCTACCTGCGGGATAATCTGCAGGAGGCCCGCTGGTTCCTGAAGAGTTTGCACAGCCGCAATGAGACCCTGATGAAAGTCGCGACCCGTATCGTGGAACACCAGCGCAACTTTCTGGAATATGGCACCGAGGCCATGAAGCCACTGGTGCTCCACGAAATTGCCGAACTGGTCGAGATGCACGAGTCGACCATCTCCCGGGTTACCACCCAGAAGTATATGCATACCCCCCGTGGCGTTTTCGAGCTGAAATACTTTTTTTCCAGTCACGTATCCACCACCGCCGGAGGAGAGTGTTCGTCCACGGCCATCCGGGCGCTTATCCGCAAGCTGGTGGGCGCGGAAAACCCCCGCAAACCGCTCAGCGACAACAAGATTGCGCAGTTGCTGGAAGCCGAGGGTGTGCAGGTGGCCAGGCGCACCATCGCAAAGTATCGGGAATCGCTGATGATTCCGCCATCCAATGAACGCAAGCGCCTGGTCTAGGCCGACCGGGATGAAATATTCATTTAGGTTACCGCAGTGGTCTGGAATCCCGGCTATAGTCAAAGTAGCCCCGCCACTGCAGACGCCGGGCAGCCGGCCACACGTTGAAGGAGATATATATGCAACTGAACGTCAGCGGACACCACGTGGATGTGACAGACCCATTACGCGAGTACGTCGAGAATAAATTTGAGCGCCTGCAACGGCACTTCGACCAGATCACGAACGTACAGGTCACCCTGATAGTAGAGAAAATGGTGCAGAAGGCAGAAGCCACCATCCATATCTCCGGAGCGGACATCTTTGCCGCATCGGAATCCGAAGACATGTACGCTGCAATCGATACACTGGCCGACAAGCTCGACCGCCAACTTATCAAACACAAGGAAAAAGCCAGAGGCCGCTAGTGCAGTTACCGGCTGAAACAGCTTTGGCCGGACAGCATTCCGACTCCACCGACAATGAATTTTCTGACCGAGATATTGAGCCCTGCACGCACGGTTTGCCACGCATCAGGTGCCAGCAAGAAAAGGCTATTTGAGACGATCGCCAGGATCATCAGCGATGATCAGCCCACACTGGTGTACGAGGATATTTTTTCCCAGTTGATTGGCAGGGAGAAACTGGGCAGTACCGGCCTGGGCCAGGGCATCGCTATTCCCCATTGTCGGGTTGACGCCTGCCCGCAACCACTTGGCACGCTGCTTTCCCTCGACCAGGCTGTGGATTTTGACGCACCCGATGACCAGCCGGTTGATCTGCTGTTTGCCCTGCTCGTGCCGGGCGAGGCGCACCAGCAACACCTGGACATACTCGCCAATGTCGCAAGACTGTTCAGCCAGGGCAATTTCTGTGAGCAACTGCGCGGCGCCAGGGCTGACCGTGCGCTGTTCGATATCGCCACCACATGGGAAATGTAAGCCCTTGTTCGTTGCACCAGCAGACTCGTGCCAGGCCGACTGAATCCCCATGAGCGACGACAAACAAAAGGCCATGCAACTGATCATCATCAGTGGTCGCTCGGGCTCCGGCAAGAGCACCGCACTGCATCAACTGGAAGATGAGGGTTACTACTGCATAGACAACCTGCCGGTGTCGCTGCTGTCCGCCCTGGTGGTGGAGACAGGCAGACCCGAATTCCGGCATTTTCGCGGTACCGCTGTCTGCATAGACGCTCGAAACGCATGGAAGGATCTCGCAAGTTTCGGCGAAATCGTGGGCACCCTGCCCAAATCGGTGCACACCGAGGTACTGTACCTCGATGCCCAGGACAGCGCGCTCATAAAGCGCTTCAGCGAGACCCGCCGCCGCCACCCGCTGAGCAGCGATACCACTCCGCTGGCTGAGGCCATAGACAAGGAGCGCCTGTTGCTGGGACCGATCGCCAGCGACGCGTCACTGGTTCTGGATACCACGCGCATGACGATTTACGAACTGCGCGACGCCATCAAGCAACGCTTGCTCAAGAGCAGTGGCGGCAACATGTCCCTGCTGTTCCAGTCCTTCGGATTCAAGCGTGGCGTTCCCGCCGATGCCGACCTCGTATTCGATGTGAGAATGCTGCCGAATCCCCACTGGGTGAAGGAACTCAGGATGAAGACCGGCCTCGATGAGCAGGTACAGGAGTTCCTTGAGTCGCAACCGCTGGCAGGTGAGTTGTACCGCGACATACGCAGCTATCTGGACAACTGGCTACCGCGTTACAAGGACAGTAATCGCAGCTACATGACGGTGGCGCTGGGTTGTACCGGAGGCCAACATCGTTCAGTATATCTGGCCGATCGCCTGTACCGTCACTATCAGGCCCACCATCCCAACATTCACGTAAGACACAGGGAACTCCTCTAAGCCCGTGATCCAGATACAGGTAACCATCATCAACAAGCTCGGCCTTCACGCGCGCGCGGCGGCGAAATTTGTCAGCTGCGCGGCCGCATTCTCCAGCAGCATACAGGCGGGAAGGGACGGCAAGCTGGTAGACGGCAAAAGCATTATGTCGGTGATGATGTTGGCCGCAGGCAAGGGTACGGTGCTCGATCTGCAGATAGAGGGGCGGGATGAGCAAGCCGCGCTGGAAGCCCTCCAGACCCTGATAAACAACCGCTTCGACGAACCGGAATAGCCATTCAATCTGTAACTAATCACGTTGTTGTAGCTCACGCTTTCCTCGATAATTGCCCCCGACCGGGCATCCGCCCTGCCGGAGATTTTCGCGGAAAGATGCTGTGAGCCAGACTGAAGCCACATCCCAGAAAACCTTCCACAAGCTGACCCAGGCCCTGGACAGCGGCACCTTCGCGGATGCCCGGCGCATGCTCAATGGCCTGCCTCCGGCAGATGCCGCCCACATGCTGGAATCTTCCACGCCCAAGTTTCGCCACATCCTGTGGCAGCTGATAGACGCCGAGAACGAGGGTGAGGTTCTCAACGAGTTGAGTGATGAACTGCGAATCGACTTCCTGAGCGACATGGAGGCTGCAAAGGTCGCAGCCCTGATGGAAGGCCTGGAAGACGACGACGTCGCCGACATTCTGCAACAGCTTCCAGAGAGCATCACCCGCGAAGTCCTGACCTCGATGGACCACCAGGACCGGGCGCGCCTCGAACGCGTAATGCTCTACCCCGAAGACACCGCCGGCGGCCTGATGAATACGGATACCATCACCATCCGCGCGCCGCTGACCCTCGATGTCGTCCTGCGCTATTTGCGACGGCATGAAGAAATCCCGAACATGACCGACAACCTGATCGTGGTAAACCGCCTCGACAAGTACATTGGCATGCTTCCGCTGCGCACGCTGCTGGTATCCGACCCCACCGCGTCCGTGCGCGAAATGATGGTCACCGACGTAGAACCCATCCCGGTCAACCTGCCCGACTCCGAGGTCGCGCGAATGTTCGAGCGCAATGACTGGGTGTCGGCGCCAGTGGTCGATAGCGAGGGGCGCCTGCTCGGGCGAATCACCATCGATGACGTGGTCGACGTAATACGCGAGGACGCCGATCACTCGCTGATGTCCATGGCCGGCCTGGACGAGGACGAGGACACCTTCGCCCCTGTGTTTCGCGCGGCGCCCAGGCGCGCAGTCTGGCTGGGCATCAACCTGGTCACCGCGTTTATCGCCTCCGGTGTGATCAACATGTTCCAGGACACGATAGAAAAGGTGGTAGCCCTTGCCGTGCTGATGCCTATAGTCGCGTCGATGGGCGGTATTGCCGGTACCCAGACCCTCACAGTGCTGGTGCGCGGTATTGCGCTGGGTCAGGTGGGTCGAAACAACCAGGTCTGGTTGATCAACCGCGAAGTCATGATAGGTATGCTCAATGGCGCGCTCTGGGCGGCCGTGGTGGCAGTGGCGGCCTCGGTGTGGTTCAACGACTGGAACATCGGCATGATCATCGCCGCGGCGATGGTAATCAACCTGATCACCGCGGCGCTGGTGGGCGCGGTACTGCCTCTTTTGATGATACGCCTGGATATCGACCCCGCCCTCGCCGGCGGTGTGGTTCTCACCACGGTAACCGACGTGGTCGGTTTCGTATCCTTCCTCGGTTTGGCGACACTGGTCTATGCCTGAAACAACAGAAGATGACTTTGCGGATTCACCGCAGGATGGCCCCAGCAAGAGCGCGGTAAAACGGCGCATGCTGGCGCTGCAGCAACTTGGGGAAACCCTGACGGGACTCAGTGAGAAGCAGCTCGAAAAGATACCTGTCAATGACGAGCGCCTGCTGCAGGTGATCCGCGAAGCCCGCGGTATGCGCAGTCACAGCGCACGCCGTCGGCACCTGCAACTGATCGGCAAGCTGATGCGAGATATCGACCCCACTCCCATCGAGGATGCCCTCGGGGCTATGGATCGACAGCGGCAGAGCGAGGCCGCTGCGTTCCACGAACTCGAAGAACTGCGCGACGCCACGCTGGCGGCGGGCCCGGCCGGCGTGGAACTGGTGTTGGGTCGCTGGCCCCAGGCCGACCGTCAGCAGCTACGACAACTGCTGCTGCAACACCAGCGCGAGATAGAAAAAGACAAACCGCCCTCGGCCAGCCGAAAGCTGTTTCGTTACCTCAGGGAACTGGTGGAACTCTACGGCGATTCAGACTGAGGCGGGGGCTGCGAACCCCGGCTGGCCGGCGGCACTTCTGGCTGCGCTACTTCGCCGGGGGTGTCGTCAAACACCCGGTCGAACTCTACGGTGGGATCATCCCAGGTGCCGGTGGCGGTATATACCGCGCTGGTCAGCCGATTGAGCGGGGTTTCAAACACCTTGCTCAGTACAAATACACCCGCCGCCACCGGCAGACCGGCGGCCAGCGCGGCCACCCAGGGCAGGTTATTGGCGACGGGGAGCGTAACCACCAGTTCACCATCCAGCGCCCTGGATTCCACTACCGAAACACCGCTGAACTGAAAGCTGCTGGCGCCACCCTGCACGTCCATCCTGGGCACTTCTATTCTGCCGCCCTGCAAAAGCACCTCACCATCCACGTCATCAAAAGGTATCCCCTCTTCGAACATATGTGTCAGGCTGAGACGCTGTACGATCTCCGCAAGGTTGAGAATACTGACTACCCGCAACGCGCCGGCGGCGCCACCGGACACTTCGGAAAAATGGCCCTTGCCGATAGCGACACGCAGGGAGCCCTGACCGTGCTGCAGCGAGAAATCCCGCGGCCCGCCCGCCCATTCCAGCGCGAGGTCGAATGTCCCGGAGTCGGTCTCGATAATTTTCTGATACCCGAGTGCTTGCAGGGTGTTCCCCAGGTCCTTGAAAACCAGCCTGGCCTCAACGCTAGTCTGGCTGTCCGGACCCTGTCGCCAGACCAATCGACCGGGTTCGGCCGCTTGCAATTCCATCGAGGCAATATTGCCGGTGATATTCAGCGCCTGCAGGTCGTCGCCTTCACTGCGTAAATCAAAGGCCAGCTCGCCAAGCGAAGCATCGGCCTGACGTAGATCGGCAATGGTGACCGCCATATCCGGCACCTTGATGATGCGCGCCTCGCGTGACGAACCGGGATAGGATTCCGAGATGGCCGGGCCTGCCAGATCCAGGTAGCGCAGATCCAGTCGTGATTCGCCATCGCTCACGTACAGCAACTCGCCCTGCAGCCAGTCAGTTTCGACGTCAAGTCGCCATCGCCCGCCCTCATCGGCCAGACTGAACAGCACCGGACCAAGATCCTGCCCCTCGGCCAGCAGCCGGTCTACCCGGAGCTTTTCAATGTCGATAGCCAGCGGCGGCGGGCTCCCAGCCGGCTCGACGGATACCTGCTCTACCGCGGCGACCACCTCCTGATCCGCCGGCGCGTCAGCCATCAAAAATTGCTCCCATTCGAAGCTGTCGGCGTGGGCCACACGCCCACCGATACGCACCACACCAGGCTCCGGGGCGGGGCGCTCCCCACCCAGTGACAGCGCGGCGGAGTGAAGATGCCCGCCTCTGACATCCAGCTGCGCCGTGAAGCCGCTGTCCAGCGCCACGCTCACCCCCAGGCTCTCCCCGCCCAGAGACAGGTCCAGGTGCAGCGGTTCGGCGACCCCGGCGGGCTTGTCAAAAGGCTGCGGCAATTCGAGCGCGACGCCCAGCAGCTTACTGTCGATACTCATCGTCGGCGGCTCACCTGCCCCGGTGACAATGTGTGCCGTCACCGCGGTCTCGCCCCGGGCAAAATGCGGCATGTCCGGCGCCAGCCAGCGCTGTACATCGTCCACGTCCACGGAGGTCGACAATGCCACCGATACGGCGGTTCGCCCGGTTTCGGCCTGCGCCGGTCGCTGACTCACCACGGCCTGCAACGGCCGTCCCCACAACTGCCCCGCGAGCTCACGCGAGCTGAAACCCGTCGCGGTATCGTAATCAAGCACGCCGCCGATACCCCGCAGCGGCAGCCTCCCGGGAAGGATATCCAGGTCGACCTCGTTAAACTTCACCGATACACCAACCCGGGGCGCAAGCGATGCGTCAGTGAGATTCAGTTGCAGCTGGAGATCGGTATCTATTTGTCCCGACAACTGCCAGTCAGAAAACGCCTCCCCCACAAGTGGTTGCAGCGGGGAATCGTTGACCACGGCAAGGCCGTCGGCGGCGGGTCCCGCCAGCCTGCCATCCAGGGCCAGCCATAGCTGGGCAGCGTGGTCTGACCATACCTCCACGGACAGGTCCTTAACGTCCGATTCCAGCAGGTTCGCAGTCGCGGCCCAGACGCTGACCTTACTGTCATTGATCAGGACAGTACCGTCGACATTGGAGAGCGGCGGCCAGTCCGGGTGATAACTCAGTGCGGTGTCCTGGATATTGAAAAACAGCTGCACGGTGCGCAACTCGCTGGCGCCCGCAGTTAGGCTCCCCCGCCAAAGGAAAGCGCCCTGCTCGATCAATCCGTCGCCAATACTCCCGGCAAGCCAGGAGCGCAGGCCCTCGTCGAGAATGAACGGAATGTATTTGGCTCGCTGTCGGGGAGCCGTGCTTTGCAGCCCGACGAGCAAATCCATTTCCAGTCCCGTGTCGGTGGGCAGCAGCGGTATGTTCAGGCCGAACAGCACCGGCACAGTCCCTTCATCCCCGAGTGCCTGCACCAGGCCACTGGAGAGTTTGACCGCCTCCTCGTCCCAGTCGATGTATATGGTGCCCCGGAAACTGTCATAGTGCAGGGGCTTCTCGTAAACGGTGGGAAAATCCATGTCGAATTGCGAGCTGTCCAGCACCACGAAGCCACTGCCAGGAGACAACTCTACATAGCCGCGGGCTCCCGTGATACCGGGCGCACCGTGCCAGGCATCCACGGCGAACTCATCAAACCTGGCCTGCAGCTGCCAGCCGGACTGAAGCTCGCCGGTGTCGGAAATACTGGCCTGCAGGGATGACAGGGTACCCCTGGGGCTCAGGGTTCGCAGCAGCTCGGCCGCCGCGGCGGGCAGGCTTTCGGTATCCGCCAGCAGGGTACTGAGCGGCGCCAGGGCCAATCCCTGCGCGCCCAGGTTCAGAGTCTCTCCTCGGATGTTCAGTTGCAGGCGCGGCACCTGCAAATGGGCACCGCCGCGCGCCAGTTCCAGGTCGGCGATGGACAACCCCCAACCGCCGTTCTGGTCCGCGAGACTGGCCGCGAAGCCTACCCTGTCCAGGGAAACCTTCCAGGACCCGTCCCGGGCCGACAACTGTGCGGCATCCATCCTTATTCGCAGCGATGTCGAGGATTTTCCCAGATCCCAGTTCGACCACAACTCCAGACCCAGGCCGCCGTCAACGCGAAGACTGCGCAGGGAGTCCGGCAACAGATCGTTCACTGCGCCCAGCTCGGCCGTTGCGACATCCAGGTAGAGTCGACCTGTAAACGCCTCGGGCGCGAACGGATTGCCAATGCCCTCCCCGAGGAAGAAAATTTCCATCCCCCTTGAAGACAGCAGCTGGCCTTCCAGGTGGCGCCGGCTACCCTCCCGGGAGAGGGCAAGATTGAGATCAAACCGGCGTTCTTCACCACCGGGAAGAAGCAATTCCAGGTGGACATCATCCAGTGCAAGCTGCTCCAGGGTCAGCAGAAAGCCCTCCAGTGAATCTCCCAGCGGTGAATCGCCAGCATCGAATCCCCGGATGTGGAGTCGACCGTCAGTATCGAGCTCACCCGCCAATTGCAAACCGCTCAGGTTCAGGAGCGTCATTTGCAACGAGCCTGCGAGCAGGCTGCCGGCCACGTCCAGGGCAATCCGTCCCTCTGCAAGTTCCATGGTACGCCCACTTTCTCCGGGCATGGTGAGCCGCAAGCCCTCGAGCACCAATACCGGCGTGAACGAATGCCACTGTGAGCTGACCCGGTCGGCGTCTATGGTGAAAGGAACGCGCTGATTGAGTCCCTGCAGGATTTCAGCCTGGAACGAGCCAGTCAGGGAGCTGAGCATTCGACCCACGCTGACATAGACCGCCAGCAACACGATCAGAATGACAATCGCGCCCCATAGAACCCTGCTGAGCGTGTGATAGATGGATTGTTTCAATTTGCGTCCCGCGACCTGGCCTTCATTAACGACGCTTGCCAAGGCTGCCATTATGAAGTTCAGAGCATGGCTATGTCGAAATGTTCCTGCCCATAAAGGGGCTCCGGCTGCAGGCGGACCCGCGCTGCCGTCGCAGCACACACCTGGGCAAGGCAGGGCGCCTCCTCGCCCCTCAGCAAAGCCACCACCGCTGGCGCTGCCTGCACCAGGAGCTCGACTTTTTCGCCGGTTCGGGCGACCCGGTTGACCTCCCGGGCGATGTCGTAGCAAATCGTGCGGGCGGATTTTATCGCGCCCCTGCCCAGGCACCTGGGGCATTCCTCCCCCAGCGTCTGCAGCAGGTTTTTCCCCGTGAGTTTGCGACTGACTATAGCCAGGCCCAGGTCTGACATCCCGCTGAAGGTAGTGGGCGAGGGATCGCGCTGCAGGGACTCCCGCAAAGCACTTTCCAGTTGCCGGCGCTGCTCACGTCCTGACATGTCGATAAAATCGATAACGATGATGCCGCCGAGATTGCGCAGCCGCAGCTGCCGGGCCACCATCGTCGCAGCCTCAAGATTGGTCTGTAACACCGTTTCCACCGGGTCAGCACCACCCACAAAAGAGCCGGTGTTCACATCAATGGTCGTCATCGACTCGGTCTGGTCGATCACCAGGAAACCGCCACAATCCAGTTCCACCCTGCGCTCGAGTGCCTCGCGCACTGCCACCTCGGCGCCAAATGATTCGAATAATGGGCGCTCGCCCCGGTATGCCTGCAGACGCTCGCAGAGCTCGGGTAAATATTCGCCGCAAAAGTCGCGCAGTTCCTGCAAGCTGGGGGGATGGTCCACCAGTACCCGCTCCAGCGTCGACGCGGCCCTGTCGCGCACAATCCGCAAATGCAGCGGCAGGTCAGCGTACAGCAACCCCGGGGCGGTGGACTCCTGGCTACAGCGGCGCACCCTGGCCCACAAGCGCTGGAGATAGCGCAGCTCTGCGCGCAGCGTCGCGAGATCGCTGCCCTCGGCCGCCGTGCGCAGAATATAGCCGCCGCTTTCCCCCAGCCCCTCCAGGGCGAGCGCCTCCCGCAGACAGGAAAGCAGGCGCGCCCGCTCTGCGGCGGCGTCGATGCGCTGGGAGATGCCGAGCCGGGCCGATCCAGGCAGAAAGACCAGGCAGCGTGAGGACAGCGACAGGCTGGAGCTGAGGCGGGCTCCCTTGTCACCGAGCGGGCCGCGGGTCGCCTGTACCAGCAGTTTCTGGCCCTGGCGAAGGTAGTCACCGATAGCGGAGTGACGCTCGGTCCCGTTGCCAGATTTGGCACTCATCGCCTCGGCCAGGTCCGACTGGTGAATAAACCCGGTACGTTCAGCGCCAATATCCACGAACGCGGCCTGCATTCCAGGCAACACCCTTACGACCTTGCCGCTATAGATATTGCCTACGAGTCCACGGCCGGCACTGCGTTCAATATGGATTTCCCGGACCTCCCCATTTTCCAGCAACGCTACCCGCATCTCCCCGGGTAAGGCGTTGACCAGGAGCGTCTCACTCATCCCCCGGTTCCAGGCTGGTGGCGATACCGTTGCTGCGCAGCAACTGCCAGGTTTCGGCCAGCGGCAGGCCGACCACATTGCTGTAACTGCCGTGGATACTGCGGATAAAGGCGGCCGCCAGGCCCTGGATAGCATAGGCCCCGGCCTTGTCCCAGGGTTCGTCGGTGGCGAGGTAGGCCTCGCAAAGCTCGCGCGTCAACGCTATGAACTCCACGCGGGTCTCAACCAGATCCTGTTCGATGTTCCCCCCACGATAAAGACATACGGCAGTGTAGACCGAGTGGCTGCGGCCACTGAGTCTGGCCAGCATGGCGAGCCCGTCAAAGTGATCGCGGGGCTTTCCCAGGACATCATCGTCGATGAGCACTGTGGTATCGGCGGCAAGCACCGCATGGTCCGCGGGGAAGCGTTGCGCGACAGCCAGCGCCTTTTCCATGGCCATACGCTCAACGTAAGCGACCGGGGTTTCACCGCCGTGCCGGCTTTCGTCGATGTCGGCGGGTTCGCACAGGTAGCGCACCCCCAGCTGATCCAGCAATTCGCGGCGGCGCGGGGAGGCCGATGCCAACACCAGGGAAGTCATCTCAGGTCACCATGTAATGCCGACGCAGGCGCCGCAGGACATGCAGGATCACCGGCCAGAGCAGTGCACTGGAGACCGCCGGCAGCAAAAACGACAGGGTGGGACTGCCGATACCTTCGAGGTTTTGTACCCATTGGCAAACCAGCTGGTTGATGCCGACAATTACAAATACCACGGCGGCCTGCTGCAAAACGCTGAACACCCGCAGACGCTGGTACAGGGTGAAGCAGAGCAGCGCCACGACCACCAGGGCGAATGCATTCTGGCCCAGCACCGCCCCTTCCAGCGCATCGAGCATGACGCCCAGCGGCAGAGCGGTGATTATTCCCACCCGATGCGGTAATGCGATGGTCCAGTAAATGAGGGTGAGTGCCACCCACTCCGGGCGCGCAAACAACAACCACTGCGGCAGCGGCAACACCGCCAGTACGTAAGCCACCAGAAATGAGACAAGAATTACCCAATAGCCGCGCGCCTCCTGCTGTACCACGGCTCAGGGTTCCTGGTGGGCCTGGGTTGAAAAGACCAGCAGCACATGACGACTGCGATCTAGCGCAGCGCTGGGCCGGGCCACGACGCGGGCGAACATTTTGCCGGGATCGTGCTCGATTTCGGTGACTACCGCTACCGGGTATCCACCCGGAAAGCGCTGGCCCAGGCCCGATGTCACCAGCAGGTCGCCCACCTGGATATCAGTGGTGGCGGAAACATGCCGGATCTCGAGGGCGCCGAGCGAGCCGGTGCCCTCGGCGATGGCCCGTACACCATTGCGATTGACCTGGACCGGGATGGAATGGGTGGCGTCCGTGATGAGCAGCGCACGCGAGGTCGTCGCGCTGACTTCCACGATCTGGCCCATCAGTCCATCCGCGTTGATGAGCGGTTGGCCGACGAAAACACCGTCCAGCTCGCCTTTATTCAACACCAACTGGTGCCTCACAGGGTCCGGTGAGACACCCATCAATTCGGCTACAAGGACATCGTCGCGCAACATCGCGGTGGAATTGAGCAGGGCCCGCAGACGCACGTTCTCCGCCTGCAGCGCGGCCATCTGCTGGGAACGGCCCTGCAGAATCAGGTTTTCCCGCGCCAGGCGCTCATTTTCTTCCAGCATCTCGGTCCGGGACTGGACATGCTCCTCACTCCAATCCCGCAAACGCAGCGGCAGGTCGGCCAACCAGAAAATGGGGGTGCCCAGCGTGTCCAGCACAGACCGGGTAGTCTCCAGTCTCTGGTAACGCAGATCGGCGGTGATCAGGGCGAGGATCACGAAAATCGCCAGCAAAAGACGCAGTCCGGCGGAAGACTGTTTGACGAACAGCGGTTTGATACTCAGTCCTCACTAAATCGCGCCACCCCGCCGGCAGGCAGGGCGGCCGTGCAAACCGTCACTCTGTAGACAGCAGGTCCATCGTGTGTCGATCCATCCGCTCCATTGCCATTCCACCACCGCGGGCGACGCAGGTCAGCGGGTCCTCGGCGACGATGACCGGAAGGCCGGTTTCCTCGGAGATGAGGCGATCCAGATCGCGCAGCAGGGCGCCGCCACCGGTCAATACTATACCGCTCTCGGCGATATCTGCCGCCAGTTCCGGTGGTGATTGCTCCAGCGCGGATTTTACCGCCTGCACGATGGACGACAGGGGATCCTGCAGGGACTCGAGAATTTCGTCGCTATTGAGGGTAAAACTGCGGGGCACACCCTCCGCCAGGTTGCGCCCGCGCACATCGATCTCACGCATCTCGCTACCCGCGAAAGCGCAACCGATCTCTTCTTTTATACGCTCCGCGGTGGCATCGCCAATCAGGCTGCCGTAGCGACGGCGCACATGGGCCACAATCGCTTCATCGAAACGGTCGCCACCAATTCGCAGGGAATCCCTGTAGACCACCCCGTTGAGCGAGATAATCGCTATCTCGGTCGTGCCGCCACCGACATCCACCACCATACAACCAGTGGCTTCCTCGACGCTCAGGCCGGCGCCGATCGCGGCGGCCATAGGCTCCTCGATCAGGCGGACTTCCCTCGCACCGGCACTGAGCGCCGATTCGCGGATAGCGCGCCGCTCTACCTGGGTGGACATACACGGCACACACACCAGTACCCGGGGGCTGGGACGGATGAACTTGCTCTCGTGCACCTTGGCGATAAAGTGCTGCAGCATTTTCTCGGTGACCTGGAAATCGGCGATGACGCCATCCTTGAGGGGACGGATCGCGGTGATATTGCCAGGGGTACGGCCCAACATACGTTTTGCCTCCGTACCAACTGCCTCTATGGTCTTTTGGCCATTATGGATGCGAATAGCCACGACCGAGGGCTCATTCAGCACTATTCCCTTGTCGCGCACGTAGATCAGGGTGTTGGCCGTACCCAGATCGATGGAGAGGTCACTTGAGAACACTCCGCGCAGTTTTTTCAACATTAATTCTTACTACCTTTTGAATACAACGGGGGAACTCCGACGCGGAGTCCTGCATGCTTCCCTACCCACCACCTCCAGGCAAATACCGGTAACCTGGAAGGGCTGGAAAAAGCCCTGAAATAACTGCGGCGACGGATGATTTCTTGGGGATGTAATTTTCCCGCAACTGTATCAACCACGGGGATTTTGGGCAAGGCGCAAATATGATAACTTTACGCCCCCGCTGCCCCGGAGGCAGCCCTCCCCGGTTAAAAATACATGGCTATTGAGCAGAACGAGATAGAAAAGATTGCCGAGCTTGCGCGTATCCGCATCGCGCCTGACCAGATCGGCCAGGTAACCGGTCGAATTACCGAAATCCTGGGCATGGTGGATCAGCTGCAGGCGGTCGACACCCGGGACATAGAACCCCTGGCCAACCCATTGGATGCCGTGCAGCGCCTGCGGCCCGATGAAGTCACCGAGGAAAATCACCGGGAGGCCTTCCAGGCTATAGCCCCCGCCGTCGAAAACGGCCTCTACCTGGTTCCCAGGGTCGTCGAATAGCGGTGAAGACAGGACAATTACATGCATGACAAATCCGTTGCCCAGCTGGGTGAAGGACTGCGCGACAAGCAGTTCTCCAGCCTGGAGCTAAGCCATTGTTTTCTGGACAGGATTGCCAGACTCGACGGTGCCTACAACAGCTTTATAAGCGTCGATGAAGACGCCGTGCTGGCCGCGGCCCGGGCCGCCGATGAGCGCCTCGCCGCGGGCACCGCCACAGCGCTGACCGGGATTCCCATCGCCCATAAGGACATATTCTGCACCAACGGTATGCGCACCAGTTGTGGTTCGCGCATGCTGGACAACTTCGTTCCCCCCTATGACGCCACTTTGATAACAAAGTTCAATCGCGACGGCGCCGTCATCCTGGGCAAGACCAACATGGACGAGTTCGCCATGGGCTCCTCCAACGAAAGCAGTTATTACGGCCCGGTGCGCAATCCCTGGGACACCACCCTGGTGCCGGGTGGTTCTTCCGGTGGTTCCGCCGCAGCGGTCGCAGCCATGCTTGCCCCGGCGGCTACCGGCACCGACACCGGCGGTTCTATCCGGCAACCCGCGGCCTTTTGCGGAATTACCGGGATCAAACCCACCTACGGCAGGGTTTCCCGGCTGGGCATGATCGCCTTCGCCTCCAGTCTCGACCAGGCGGGACCCATGGCCCGCAGCGCGGAGGATTGCGCCCTCCTGCTCAACAGCATGGCGGGCCACGACCCGCTGGACTCCACATCGTCCGAGCTGGCGACACAGGACTACTGCTCCCAACTCGGGGACAGCCTGCAGGGCCTGCGCATCGGCTTACCGCGGGAATATTTCGGCGAGGGCCTGGCGGCGGGCACCGCAAGCTGCATCGAAGCCGCACTGAAAGAGCTTGAAGCGCTGGGGGCAACCCTGGTCGACGTATCCCTCCCCCACAGCCACCTGAGTATTCCGACCTACTACGTGCTCGCCCCTGCCGAGGCGTCCACCAACCTGTCGCGCTTTGACGGTGTGCGCTATGGCCACCGCTGCGACAACCCGGTTGACCTGCACGACCTGTACACCCGCACCCGGGAGGAGGGATTTGGCGCCGAGGTGAAGCGCAGGATACTGGTGGGCACCTACGCCCTGTCGGCAGGCTATTACGACGCCTACTACAAGAAAGCGCAGCAGGTGCGAAGGCTCATAAAGCAGGATTTCACCAGCTGCTTCGAGCAGGTGGACGTGATCGCAGGCCCCACCACTCCGGGCCCGGCATTCGCGCTGGGTGCGAAATCCGATGACCCGCTGGCCATGTACCTGGAAGATGTCTACACCCTGGCCGTCAATCTCGCGGGCCTGCCCGGCATGTCGGTACCCGCCGGTTTTGTGGCGGATAAACCGGTGGGCCTGCAATTGATCGGTCCCCATTTCGCCGAGGCGCGGCTGCTGAATGTCGGCCATCGCTTCCAGCAGGCTACCGACTGGCATACGCGTCGACCTGCAAGCGCAACCGGGGAGGCAGTCTGATGCAGTGGGAGACAGTCATCGGGCTGGAAGTGCATCTGCAACTGGCCACGCGTTCCAAAATCTTCTCCGGCTCGGCCACCACCTTTGGCGCCGAACCCAATACCCAGGCCAGCGCGGTCGACCTGGCCATGCCGGGTATGCTGCCGGTGCTCAATGCCGAGGCGGTGCGCTACGCGGTTATGTTCGGGCTGGGTATCGGCGCGCAGATAGGCCGGCGCTCGGTGTTCGACCGCAAAAACTATTTTTACCCGGACCTGCCCAAGGGCTACCAGATCAGCCAGTTCGAGTCGCCCATTGTCGGGAGGGGCAGTTTTGAAATACAACTCGAGGATGGCAGCACGCGCTCCATAGGTATCACCCGCGCACACCTTGAAGAGGACGCGGGCAAGTCGCTGCACGAGGACTTCCACGGCCAGACCGGCATCGACCTGAACCGGGCGGGAACGCCACTGCTTGAAATCGTCTCGGAACCCGACCTGCGCAATGCGGCCGAGGCCGTCGCCTACCTGAAGGCAATGCACAGCCTGGTCACTTACCTTGGAATATCCGATGGCAATATGGCGGAAGGTTCCATGCGCTGCGATATCAACATTTCCCTGCGCCCCATGGGCTCCGACACGCTGGGAACCCGGACCGAAATAAAGAACGTGAACTCTTTCCGGTTTGTTGAAAAGGCCATTCGCCACGAGTTTGAACGGCAGGCGGACATCCTCGAGGATGGCGGCAGAATCATCCAGGAAACGCGCCTGTACGATGCCGACCTGGACGAAACCCGGCCCATGCGCAGCAAGGAAGTCGCCAACGACTACCGTTATTTTCCCGAGCCGGACCTTTTGCCCGTGGTTATCGATGAAGACTACATCGAGTCAATCCGCGCAGGACTGCCGGAACTGCCCACCGGGAAACGGCATCGTTTTGTCGAGCAGTACGACCTGAGCAGGTATGACGCGAATGTGCTGGCGGACAGTCGCACCCTGGCGGATTATTTCGAGGCGGTGGTCGCAAGCTGCGGCGACGCGAAAATCGCCGCCAACTGGGTGCAGGTGGAATTGCTCGGCCAGCTGAACAAGGCGGCGCTGGACATCGCGGATTCCCCGGTTTCCGCCCCCGCGCTCGGCGGCCTGATCCAGCGTATTCTGGACAACAGTATTTCCGGCAAGATCGCCAAGCAGGTGTTCGAGGCGATGTGGCAGGGCGAGGGCAGCGCGGACGAGATCATCGAGGCGCGCGGTTTGAAACAGCTCAGCGACAGTGGCGAGCTGGAGACGATGGTAGACAAGGTAATCGCCGCCAACGCGGGCCAGGTAGAACAATACCTCGCCGCTGACGGGGACCGGCGCAAGAAACTGGTCGGCTTCTTCGTGGGCCAGGTGATGAAACTGTCGAAGGGTCAGGCCAACCCACAGATGGTCAACGAATTGCTGGCGAAAAAGCTGGTCTGAGGATTACACGACATGAGAAAAGACAAGGAAAAGGTTCTGGACGAGGTGTGGACCGAAGACCATGTCAGGAGCTTCCTGCAGGTGCGGCCCCACGATGGTTCAGATGAGAACTTCCATATGCTGCTGAAGGCTTACCAGAGCATGCGCGCGGACGATTTCGAGCTGTTTGTCGGCTTTTTTACCGACCAGAAGCGCGACCTCAATGCCACCGGGCGGGATGGGCGATCAGTTCTGGAAATCGTAAAGACGCACCGGCATGGCGTGGAATACGCCAGGATACTCGAGCAGGCCGGGGCAACTTGATTTACATCTGCCCCTCTATAGGCAACAGGCCAAAGAACCAGGACTCGGCGCGCAAGTAGAACGATGCGGGCGGCGCATGCCGTAAGGTGCCGTCCTCGCCGACCCAGACAATACCCCCGCGCTCATCGAGCTCAACCCGCCACGCGTTCTGCGCCTGCATGTCCACGTCCAGCAGCTGTCGCACCTTCGCATTCAGTTCCGGACTGTCAATGAGTACGCCAAGCTCCGTATTAAGGCGCAGGGAGCGTGGGTCCATGTTCGCACTACCCATGAAAACGCAACATTGATCCATGATCATTGCCTTGGCATGCAATCCCAGAATGGATTGCACGACGGCGGCATCGAGGTACAACTCGCGGGTATCTGCATCCGGGCGCAACTCGTAAAGCTCCGCCCCCGCCAGCAACAGCGCCGGGCGGTGTTTCGCGTAGGCGGCATGGGCGCCCACATGATTGTTCGAGCCCAGGGAGTTAGTGAGTATCCGCACTCGCACGCCACGGTCGGTGGCACGCTCTATAGCGTTGGTCAGCGCCTCGGTCGGAATAAAATAGGCTGAAATCAGCACCAGGTCGCTTTGAACCGCGTCAATTTCCTCCACGAGCGCATTCCCCAACTGCACGGGCGCATCCAGCGCCGGGCTGGCATCGGGGGGAGCATCCACCAACAGCTGCATTTCACCGCTGAAGCCGCCCTGGAACAGGCTCGCCCAATCGTGGCGATCAGTCTGGACTGCGTCCTCGTGGTCGCTCGCATTGGGCCCCAGCCAGTCCCTCACGGTCGTGATATCCCCCGCGTCCTCGGCCGCCACCAGGTGTTCGATCGGGATACTCCAGGGGTCATTCCAGTACAGATCGAACACATCACTGAACTCCTGGGTAAACGGTCCTGATGTCACGAGTTCGAAATCGCGGAAATTCTGGCCGTCCCGGATTCCGAAGTACTCGTCCGCCTGGTTGCGCCCGCCGATGATCGCTATTCGCCCGTCCACCACAAGCAGTTTGTTGTGCATGCGGTGATTGATGCGTGAAAAGTCGGTGATATTTTCCATCTCGCGGACTACCAGATTACCGCCGCGGTGAGCCAATGGATTGTAAATGCGGTAATGGATTGAGGGATGCTTCTGGAGTGCGCGCAACATGGGATCGGCATGCGCCAGAAAGCTGTCATCCAGCAGGATCCGTACACGTACACCGCGGTCCGCTGCCGCGATTATCTCGCGCAGTACCGCCAGGCCGGCGCTGTCGTCTCTCCAGATGAATGTCTGCAGATCAATACTGCGAGTGGCCGCACGCAGGGTCCGCAATCGCCACTGCAGGGCCCCGGGCCCCAGGTTGAGAACCGCGATATAGTCAGTATCCTGCAGCTGCGTAAGGCCGGGCCAGTGCTCCATTGCAGCAGGTGCCAGTGCCCGCTCCGCGGTGCGCTCTCGCTCGGGCTGGACTGTGGCGCAGGCAACCAGCATGCACAGCATTGCCGTGGCGCAAACAAGGCGTTTGGACAGTGACATCGCATCTTTCCCGTGGGAAGCAGGACAGCATTATAACCGCCAAAGGAACGGGAAGTCGCGGCCCGCTCAAACCGGGTCGTAAGGAACGCGCCCCTTGGCGAACCGTTCCCGGTTCTCCCGTTTCTTATCCTCGCTTTTGCGCAACAGTACGTACACCGCTCCGGTACCGCCGTGCTGGGGTTGCGCGCTGTGGAAGGCCTGCACGATATCCAGTTCGCGCAGCCACTGGTCGGCGCAACCCTTGAGAATTGAACTGCGCTCCTGCTCCGCCCGCGTCTGCCCCTTGCCGTGAATGATCAGTACCGTGCGCAGACCCAGTCGGTACGATTCCTCTATGAACTCGAAAAGCTCCCGGCGCGCTCCAGCGGCAGTCATGCGGTGCAAATCCAGGCGCGCCTCGCTTTCATAGCGCCCCTGCCTGAGCCTGCGGAACACCCCGTTCTGCACCCCCGGCCGCTTGAATTCCAGCACATACCATGCGTCCAGCGGGGCGATACCACCGTCCGTCAGGATATTGCGGTCGCGCTGCGGGACCTGCACCGCGGCCTGGCGCCGATGCTCCTGTGAGCTGTCACGCGCGGTGGCCGAGCCGGTGCGCACCGCCACTCGCGGCGCGCGTTTGAGAGGCACGACGTCGGCCATCTCATCAATAAAAGTCTTATCTTCGTCGCTGGCCATGCTTACACCCCGGCATCAGTCCGCTATTATAGCCCGATGCAAACCCGCGGGGCACAGACGGCATATGACGGCACCGGCACAATGGCTGAAAACCTGTCCTGTATGTGGACAGGACAACCAGTGCGCGGTTATGGCGGGGCGGCCCGCCGACACCTGCTGGTGCGCCGGGACGGCGATAAGCCCGGAGGCACTGGCGGCGGTGCCAGCCGATTCCATCGGCAAACGCTGCCTGTGCCCTGGCTGCGCCCGCAGCAAAGGAGACACCCCTGATGAAAGGTAATATCGCGCACGGCGCCGGCTATCTGGGCCGCGGGGCCAGTATGTTGAAGCACCCGTCACTGCGCCTGTTCATATTTATCCCCCTGCTGGTAAACATACTGATCTTTGGCGGACTGATCTGGTACGGGCTGAGCTACCTCGATGCGGTGATGGACGACTGGCTGGGGAAAATCCCGGACTGGCTCGGGTTTATCGAGTGGATCATCTGGCCCGTGGTGGGTCTGACAGTGAGCCTGGTGACGGGCTACCTGTTCACGGCGGTCGCGCTGATCATCGCCTCTCCGTTCAACGCCCTGCTGGCGGAAAAGGCCGAGGAGTTGATAACCGGTAAGCCGGTGGATTCGCTGGAGGGTCTGGGGGCGGCGCTGATGGCCATGCCGCGAGGGGTGCTGCGCGAGCTGTCGAAGCTGCTTTACTATTTGCCGATGGCGGTTTTCGTCCTGATCCTGTCATTCATCCCGGTGCTGAACGTCGTCGCCCCGGTTCTGTGGTTCTTGCTGGGCGCCTGGATGATGAGTATCCAGTTTGTCGACTACCCGATGGATAACCACCAATTGAGTTTTGCCGATGTGAAGGAGGCGGTGCGGGAACGGCGCCTCAGCAGCATGGGCTTTGGCGGGGTTGTAGCCCTGTGCACGGGCATTCCAATCATCAACTTCTTCGTGGTGCCCGCCGCGGTGGTGGGCGCCACGCTGTTGTGGTGTGAGGAGCTAAACCAGTAATTCCGCCGGTGGATGGGTACACTCCAGCCGCGTACCCAGTAATGCCTCCAGGTCCGGTAGCAGGAAGGCATCGTCCTCGCTGGCAAAACTGATTGAAATTCCGCTGGCGCCGGCCCGTCCGGTGCGGCCGATACGGTGAACGTAATCCTCCGGGTCTTCCGGAAGATTGTAGTTGACCACATGGCTGACGCCCTCAACGTGTATGCCGCGGCCAGCGACATCCGTTGCCACCAGAACCTTGATCTTGCCCTGCTTGAATTGTTCCAGGGTGCTGGTGCGCTTGGCCTGCGCAATTTCGCCGGAGAGAATGCCTGCCGCTATCCCTGACTTGCGCAGGCGTTCGTGCAGGCGTCGCACCTGGTCGCGCCGGTTGGCGAACACGATCACGCTGGTGGCATCCTCGCTGCGCACCAGGTTGTTGAGCACCCGGAAGCGCTGTTCGCTGCTGACGAGGTAGACCTTCTGGTCCACCGAGTCCGTGGCCACATGGTCCGGCTCAATTTCGATGGTAATGGGTTCGTAGGTCCACTGCTCCGAAAGGTTGATGATGTCCTGGGTAAAAGTAGCGGAAAACAGCAGCGTCTGCCTGTCCTCGCGGCGTGGCGTGGCGCGCACGATGCGCTTTACCTGGGGGATAAAGCCCATGTCCAGCATACGGTCCGCCTCGTCCAGCACCAGTATCTCGATGTGGTCGAGGTAGAGGTCGCGCCGACTCATGAAATCCAGCAGGCGGCCCGGTGTGGCCACCACCAGGTCGATGACGGTGTTGTGCAGGCGATTAAGCTGTTTCTGGTAGTCCATGCCGCCGATCAGTGTTGCGACCTGCAAATCCGAATACCTGGCAAGATCCTCCGCATCCTGGGCGATCTGCATGACCAGTTCCCTGGTGGGCGCGATAACCAGCGCGCGCGGTTCCCCCACGAAACGCTCGCCCTCAATCGGGTTGCACAACAGGTCATTGAAAATGGTGACCAGGAACGCGGCTGTCTTGCCGGTACCGGTCTGGGCCTTACCGATGGCGTCATTACCCTGCAGGGTATGCGGCAGAATGGCGGCCTGAATCGGCGAGCAGTACCTGAATCCGAGATTGGCGATGGCCTGCATCAGTTCGTCGCGCAGACCTAGATCGTGAAACCGGGTCTCGCCTTCTTTCGGGTCCACCTGGAACTCGTCCACGCTCCACGGCGTCGCTTCCGGCCTGCCCTTGCCTCCGCGCCGACGGCGCTTGCCGCCCTCACCGCCGCCGCCCTGTTGCGCGCCTGTGGCTGCTTTATGCGAAGGTTCGTGCCGGGGCGGGGTGCCGTGACCTGAACTGGCCGGGCTCTGATCCTGGGGGACGCCGCCCTTGCCGGCGATACGCCCTACAAAACTCTTAATCAATGCTCAACTTCCCATGACTGCTCAAAAAACGCGCTAGTCTACCACTGTAAGCGGGCAATAGGTGAGCGCTGATATCGTCGCGGGGGGCGGTGTCGGCAGCGGCGCGCCGGCATTCCGGCGGGCATTATCCCCGCGCGGGGAACAACCTCGACAGGTAGTAATCAACGCTGACATAGCGGCCGCCACCCGTGAACAGCAGACTCAGCAGCATGATGAAGTAGGTCACGGCGAATTCGATGCCATTGTTGAGAATCACCAGGCTGCCTTTCTCCGTCAGCCAGGCGTAATTGCCGTGCTCTTTGAGGATATCCGTGGCGGTGCCAATGCGCACAGCCACTTCCTGGGATCCGGAATCCGCGATAGCGGCCCAGCCGTAGTCCCAGTGCACTGCAAAAATCGCCACCAGCATCGTCACCATCAGGGGGAGTGCGATCCAGCGCGTAGCAAGGCCCAGTAACAGCAACAGCGCTCCGATGACTTCGGTATAGGCCGCCAGACCGGCCAGCAGGGCGGGAAAAGGCAGGCCCAGGCCCCAATCGGGGTTGCCGAACCATTCCACGGTCTGGTCCATACCCGCAATCTTTCGTGTGCCCGCCATCCAGAATATGGGAACCAGGTACAGACGCAGCGCCAGGGGGGCCAGCCAGTCGAAGTGTCGCAGGCGCGAAAAAACCGCGTTATGCACGCCGTAATACCAATGCGCCAATGTATTCATTATCCATTCCCATGTAGGCTTGCGGTTTCTGACAACCGAACCGGCAAAAAGTTTTCGAACCGGCTCGCGGCCGTTGAATCCACCGAGCTTGCCCACAGACCCCACCATGCGCCCAGGAAAGCCCGATACAATTCTCAAGGAGTGCCGCGCACTGCTGACGCTGGCCTCCCCCATGGTCATCGCCCAGCTGGCACAGATCGGCACGGGCGTGGTCGACACCATAATGGCGGGCCATTACAGCTCGGGCGATCTCGCGGCGATAGCCATCGGTTACAACATCTGGCTGCCGATCTACCTGTTTTTCATAGGGGTCATGCTCGGCGCAACGTATATCATCGCCCAGCATTTTGGGGCCGGCCGGACCGCGAAAATACGTGATTCGCTGCCGCAATCCCTGTGGCTTGCCCTGGGACTGGGCCTGCTCGGAGGCCCCCTGTGTTATTTCGCGGGGCCGCTGCTGGAGTTGCTCGACCTCGACCCGGTCACCCAGGCCAAGAGCCTGGCATACCTGCGGGCCGTTGCATTCGGCCTTCCAGCGGCCGCGGTATTCGAGGCCCTGCGCTGCCACAACCAGGGCATTGGCGTAATGCGTCCCTTCGCCATCGCCAGTGTGCTCGGCTTTGTCGCCAACATCCCGCTAAACTACGCCCTGATGTACGGGCGCTGGGGAATGCCTGAGCTGGGAGCCGCGGGTTGCGGCTGGGCCACCACCGGTTCCATGTGCCTGAGTGCGGCTGCGCTGGCGCTCTTAATGAAGCGCGCGCCACAATTGCAGCCCTGGCTGCCGCGGATGCAACTGGTTCGGCCCCGTCTTGATGTCATCGGCGAAATCGTGCGCCTGGGTCTCCCGCTGGGTTGCACACTGTTCGTGGAAGTGGCTTTTTTCTCGGTCATTGCCCTGTGTATTGCCACCCTGGGCGATATCGCCGTGGCCGCCCACCAGATTGCGTTTAACATGTGGGATGTCGTCTACATGCCCCTGATCAGCTTCGGCTCGGCCCTGGCGGTGCGCGTGGGACATGCGATCGGGGCCGGCGATCGCGCGGCGTTGCGGCTGTCCATCGCCTGCGGCACTTCAATGACGGTCATGGTGGGCCTGCTGGGCATGACGCTACTGCTGTCGTCCCCCGCCGGCCTCGTGAGCCTTTACACAAACGACCCGGATATCGCCGTGCTCGCCATCAGCCTGGTGCGACTGGCGGCGCTTTTTATCGCTATCGACTCGGCGCAGGTGGCCGCCAGCTATTGCCTGCGCGCATTCCGGGACACCCGCTTCGCGTTTTTCGCCCTCTGCCTGGCCTACTGGCTGATCACGCTGCCGCTGGGTTACTGGCGCGGAATAGTCACGGCGGACAACGCCTATGACGGTACCATCGCCTTCTGGCAAAGCCTCATCGCGGGGATCACCGTGGTGTCGCTGCTGGTATTCCTGCGCCTTTACCGTACGCTGCGCAAGCCGCTGAGCTGACCTTGCGCAACAGGGAGCCCGGCTCAGCGCTGCAGGTGGGAGCAGTCCGGGCAATCCGCGCGGGGCGACAGGGCCAGGCGGCGAATGTCCACGCTGCGCAGATCCAGCAGCAGTAACTCACCCCGCAACGGTTTGCCGTAGCCTGCCAGGATCTTGAGCGCCTCCATGGCCTGCAGTGAACCCAGCACACCCACCAGCGGCGCCAGCACGCCGCTCTCACTGCAACTCAAGGCGGTCACGTCGGCGGTGTCGGGATACAGGCAGCGGTAACAGGGTCCGCCGCGTACCGGGTCGAATACGCTGAGCTGTCCCTCGCTACGCACCGCGGCGGCCGATACCAGCGGCACGGCGGCGGCGATACAGGCGCGATTGAGTGCGTGGCGCACCGGGAAGTTATCGGTGGCGTCCACCACCAGGTCCACCCGCTGCACCAGCGCCGGCAGGTCGTCCTCGAACAATTCGCGAGCGATAACCTCAACCGTCACACCCGGATTGAGGGCGGCTATCGCGTCCGCCGCCGAAGCGGCCTTGTTGCGACCGATATCCTTATCGCCATGGGCGATCTGGCGCTGCAGGTTGCTGGCTTCCACGCTGTCGCCGTCCGCCAGCAGCAGCCTGCCCACCCCCGCCGCCGCGAGGTACAGCGCCGCGGGGCAACCCAGGCCGCCGAGGCCGACCACCAGCACCGCCGCCCGCAGCAGGGCCTCCTGCCCCGCGACATCGAAATCATGCAGCAGCAATTGCCGGTTATAGCGCAGCAGCTGTTCATCATTCAGCACGCAGACGCCCTCCCGTGATGCGCTCCAACCCGGCCAGGTCACTGCGGGTGGAAATATCGCCGAATCCGGAATCGCGCAGCAGCTGCCTTACCTCCTCGCCCTGGCTGCACCCGTGCTCCAGCAGCAACCAGCCACCCGGGTACAGTTGCGCCGGCGCGCCAGCCGCCAATTGCGCGAGATCTTCCAGGCCCCGGGCGGCTGCGACCAGTGCCGGCCGCGGCTCGAATCGCACGTCGCCCTGCTCGAGATGCGGATCGTCGGCATCAATATAAGGCGGGTTGGACACCAGCAGGTGAAAGCGCTGCCCCGCCAGCGCCTGGTACCAGTCGGAGCGGGCAAAGTGCACCCGCTCCTGTTGCAGGCGCTCGGCGTTGAGCCGCGCCACCGCCAATGCCTCCTCGCTGGCATCCACAGCGCTCACCCGCCAGGCCGGGCGCTCAACCGCCAGGGCCAGGGCGATGGCGCCGGAGCCGGTACCCAGGTCGAGCGCCCGCGCGGTGTCGGGCAGGCGCAGTTCCAGCGCCCACTCCACCAGGGTTTCCGTTTCCGGACGAGGTATCAGGGTGTGCTGGTTTACCACCAGCGGCAGCGACCAGAATTCACGTTCCCCGACCAGGTAGGCGATCGGTTGGCCGCGCCTGCGCTCCGCTAACAACTGCAGGTAGTGCTCGGCCTGCGCTGCAGATACCTCGCGCTCTGGCCAGGTATACAGCCAGCTGCGGGATTGGCCAAGGCAGTGACCGAGCAGGATTTCCGCGTCCCGGCGAGCGCTTTCCACGGGCAGGTCGTCGCCGCTGCGCAGAAGCTCCCGCACCGTTGCCATCAATTGTCGGCCATGGCCGCCAGCTGATCCGCCTGGTATTCCTGGCGCAGGGGTCCGACAACGGCGTCGAGGTCGCCCTCCAGGATTTCCGACAGCTTGTAGAGCGTGAGATTGATCCGGTGATCAGTCATGCGCCCCTGGGGAAAGTTGTAAGTGCGAATACGATCGGAGCGATCGCCGGTGCCGACCAGGTTGCGGCGCTGTTCCGCCTGCTCCGCCGCCGCCTTGTCCTGGGCGCTGGTCATGAGCCGGGCCTGCAGCAGGGACATGGCCCGCGACCGGTTCTTATGCTGGGACCGCTCGTCCTGGCACTCCACCACGATTCCCGTCGGCAGGTGGGTAAGACGCACGGCCGAGTCGGTCTTGTTCACGTGCTGGCCGCCGGCGCCGGAGGCGCGGTAGGTATCGATGCGCAGGTCGCCCTTGTTGATTTCTATCTCGTCTACTTCTTCGGGTTCCGGCATCACCGCCACGGTGCAGGCCGAGGTGTGGATTCGCCCCTGGGATTCGGTCTCGGGTACACGCTGCACGCGATGCGCGCCGGATTCGAACTTGAGGTGGGCATACACATCCCGTCCCTCCACCCGGGTGATAATTTCCTTGTAGCCGCCGTGTTCCCCGGGCCGCTCCGACAACACCTCGACTTTCCAGTTCTGGCGCTCGGCATAGCGCGAATACATGCGAAACAGGTCGCCGGAAAAAATCGCCGCCTCATCACCGCCTGTGCCCGCGCGAATTTCCAGGAATACGTTATGGGAGTCCATGGGGTCACGCGGCAACATCAGGGCCTGCAACTCGATTTCCAGTTCAGCGAGGCGATCTCCCCCGGATTCCAGCTCTTCCCTGGCCATTTCCCGCAGGTCCGGGTCGGCGTCATCCAGCAAGCCTCGCGCCTCTTCCAGTTCGGTTCGCAGGCGACTGTAGACGCCGTAGCACTTGACCACATCCTCCAGTTCCGCGTATTCCCGGGACAGGGCGCGAAACCGCTCCTGGTCGGCGATCGTCTCACCGTCGCTGAGCAGCGCGGATACCTCCTCGTGCCGGTCAGTGAGCGTTTCCAGCTTGGTCAACAGCGAGGCTTTCATTGCAGTGTGTGTCCGGGTTTTTCCGATTCGGGTGAAGGCGGGTCAAAGTCCTGGTTCTGATCGGTATCCGCCCGCTGTTGCTCCCGCCTGCGCCCGGACTCAAGTCCGAGCAGCTTCTGGGCATGGGCGAGTACATCCTGGCGCCCGTCGGCGCTGGCCTGCCGCAGGCCTGCAGTGGGCGCGTGAATCAGCTTGTTGGTAATCGCGCGGGCTAACTGCGCGACCACCTTTTGCGGGTCTTCGTCGCGGGCAAGGGCGCGCAGGGCGCGCTGGAGTTCCAGCTCCCGCATCTGCTCGGCCATGCGCCGGTAGTCTTTCACCACATCGACGGCGGCCAGACTGCGCAGGTCTTCCATGTACAGATTGATGCCGTCGGCGATGATCTGGTCCGCCTTGCGCGCTTCCTGGTGACGGCTGCGCATGTTCTGCTCGACGATTTCCCGCAGGTCGTCAACGCTGTAGAGATAGACATCCCGCAGGTCACCCACCTGCGCCTCTATATCGCGGGGAACGGCGATATCCACCATCAGGACGGGGCGGTGTTTGCGCGCCTTTAAAGCCTGCTCCACCGCGCCCTTGCCCAGGATGGGAAGCTGGCTAGCGGTGGAGGTGATAACAATATCAGCGTGCAGCAGTTGTGCGGGAATCTCGGCCAGCAATACGGCCTCGGCACCAAATTTCTGGGCCAGTTCACGGGCGCGACCCAGGGTGCGGTTGGCGATAACAATGCCGCTGACGCCGGCCTCTATCAGGTGCCGCGCCACCAGTTCGATGGTTTCACCCGCGCCCACCAGCAGGGCGGTGCACTTGTGGAGGTCGGCAAAGATATGCCGCGCCAGGTCGACTGCGGCATAGGCGACCGACACGGGGTTTTCGCCAATGGCGGTATCGGTGCGCACCCGCTTGGCTATCGCGAACACCCGGGGAAACAGACGACCCAGTTCACTGCCTACCGTGCCGGATTCGTTGGCCACCGCATACGCGGATTTGATCTGGCCAAAAATCTGCGGCTCACCCAGCACCATGGAGTCCAGCCCGCTCGCCACCTGGACAATGTGTTGCAGGGCCTGCCGGGATTCAAAGTGATAGGCGCAGCGGCGCAGTTCGTCGAGCGAGAGGTGATGATAGTTCGCCATCCAGTCGATCAACTGCAAAGCCTTCTCCACCGGCGCAACACCCTCGGGCACAATCGCATACATCTCGGTACGATTGCAGGTGGACAGAATGACGACCTCCTCTACCCCTCCCTGCTCGCAGGCGTCATTCAGCGCCTCTCCTACCTGCTCCGGGGCGAACGCAACCCGCTCGCGCACCTCGACGGCCGCGGAGTTGTGGTTGATTCCCAGTGCGATCAGATTCATGTCTGAGGCTGGCTCTCTTTGTCATGAGGGTAACGAGGCAGTTAACACCCGGCCAAAACGGGCGCACATTAGCATATCTGGCAGAATTTACCCGTGATTTTAACAAGTTGGCCGGCAAATGACAGCGCGCCGCCCCGGGGTGGTGTTACCCGCGCGAAACCGGCTTCGGGGCCCGGGTTCCGGGTTGTGGGTTTCGGGGCCGGTCTATGTCATCATATGCCCCCTCCTTATTGCCGGGTTCCAGCTCTCGCTTACTATGTTTCGCCTACTACTCATCGGCATCACCTGCTCGCTGCTGCTGGCCTGCGCCAGCACGGCCCCGGTTGCGACCACCGAAGCAGCGCCGCCGCCGGCCGCCGAAGCCAGCACTCCCGAGAAAACCGTACCTGAGCGCGCGTTTCCCGATGACAGCATCTACCCGCTGCTGCTGGCGGAATTCGCCCTGCGGCGCGGCGCCTACGATGTAGCGATGACGCAGTATCTCGAGCAGGCCCCGAAGTTGCGCGATGCCGGCGTCAGCGCCCATGCCACCCACCTCGCCCAGTTCACGGCGAATGAGGAGGCGGCGCTGGAGGCAGCACAACTCTGGATTGAACTGGAACCCGACAATATCGAGGCCAATAGCACCTACGCCATCCTGCTGATCCGCCAGGGGCGGGCCATCGAGGCCCTGCCCCATATGGCGTACCTGGCGCAACAGGGCGAGGACGTAAACTTCCCAACTCTGCTCAGCGGGTACTCGCAGCTCGATGCACAACAGCGCGACGCGCTGGCGAACGGCATCAACCAGCTCGCGCTGGAACACCCCGACGATGTGCAACTATTACTGACCCAGGCGATGGTGCTGGCGGAGACGGAACAATTCGATGCAGCCCTGCAAAGCCTCCAGCAACTGTTCGAGCTGGAACCCAACCACAGCCAGGCGGCCATGCTGGAAGCGCGTATCCTGCTGGCGCAGAAGTCCCCCGAGCCCTACGCGCGCCTGGAGCGCATTCTGGAGGAAAACCCCCAGGACACGCAGGTTCGACTTCACTACGCCCGCCTGCTGACGGCGACTGACATGGCGGCGGCACGAGAGCAGTTCGAACTGCTTTCCGCCCAGGCTCCCAGGGATGGGGAGTTACTGCTGTCACTGGCGCTCATCAGTCGGGAAGTCGGTGATGACGCGGCGGCAAAGAACTATCTGCGTCAACTGCTCGCGCTGGAACAGCATGTCGACGAGGCCCACTACTACCTGGGCAAAATTGCCGAAGACGCCGGGGATTCAGCCGCGGCCCTGTATGAGTATCGGCAGGTCGAAGGCGGCAGGGAACTGCTGGTGGCCACCAGCCGGGGCAGCCAGATACTGATCGCGCAGGGGCGGATCGAGGAGAATCACGAGTGGTTCAACGAACTGCGGAAACAGCACCCGCAGGACGCGGAACAGCTTTACGGCATTGAGGCGGACCTGCTGAGCCGCGCCGATCAATTGAGCGCGGCCTCCCGGGTGCTTGAGCAGGGGCTGGCCCAGATGCCCCAGTCCAGCGCGCTGCGCTATTCACGCGCCATGCTGGCGGAACAACAGGGCGAACTGGCCCTGATGGAGCGCGAACTGCGCGCAATTATCGCCAGCGAACCCGACAACAGCACCGCCATCAATGCGCTGGGTTACACGCTGGCCAACCGCACCCAGCGCTACGAGGAAGCCTACACCCTGATTTCACAGGCGCTGGCCCTGCAACCAAATGAGCCCGCCATCCTGGACAGTATGGGCTGGGTTCTCTATCGCCTGAACCGCTACGAGGAGGCGGTGGTCTACCTGACACGCGCCTACGCTGAATTCCCCGACCCGGAGGTGGCAGCTCACCTCGGGGAAGTGCTGTGGGTCAGCGGTGACACCGAGGGTGCCATGCGGGTGTGGCAGGGGGCGTTGCTGAAAGACCCCGAAAACCCCGTGCTCGCGGAAACCCTGCAGCGCCTGCAAGTGGACACGACAGACTTCGACCTGCCGGGTCGCCCCGGACCCGGCGCAAATCCGACGGTGTCGGGAGCCTAGGTGGGCGCCAGAGCGCCCCTGGGCGGTGTCCTTCTGGCGATGCTGCTTTTGACGGCCTGCGCCCAGCAGCCGCAACTGCCTGTCGCCGCCGACTGGGTGGAACACAGCGCCCGACTGGCGGGCCTCACCATCTGGACAGTCGAGGGTAAAATCGCCCTGCAGACACCGGATCAGGTGGAATCAGCCTCCATTCAGTGGCGCCAGCACGAAGCCATAACCCGCCTGTATCTCAGCGGCCCGCTTGGCATTGCCGCCACCCGAGTCTACAGCGACGGTAAAACCCTGGAGATTCGCCAGGGCGAAGAATTGCGCAGCTGGGACCTGACCGATGCCGGCGCCCTGGAACGAAGCACCGGATGGGACCTGCCGCTGGCGGCCCTGGCGTACTGGCTCAAGGGCCTGCCCGCACCGGAGCTCGATATCCAGCGCATGGAGCTGGGCCAGGGGCAGTCGCAACTGCAGGTTCTGCGCCAGGACGACTGGGAGATTCACTACCTGGCCTACGCCAATTACGGCGGCATCACACTCCCCACGAAGCTACAGATTCAGCGCCGGGACACCACCGTGAAACTGGTCATCCGCGATTGGCAGATAGCGCCCGCCTGATGTCCGCCACGCTGACACTGCTGTCCCCGGCCAAGCTCAACCTGTTCCTGCACATCACCGGGCGCCGGCCCGATGGCTACCACGAGTTGCAGACCCTGTTCCAGTTGCTGGACTGGGGTGACTGGCTCAGCTTCACCCCCAACCAGGACGGAAGAATTACCCTCGACTGTGCCGGCCTGGACGTTCCGCTGGAGGACAACCTAATCTACCGGGCCGCCACAATGCTGCGCAGCGGCTCGCTGGGCGTGCATATCACGGTGGACAAGCGCATTCCCTGCGGCGGCGGCCTGGGCGGAGGCAGTTCCAACGCCGCCACCACGCTGCTGGCGCTGAACAAACTGTGGCGACTGGCTTACAGCCGGGAGAAATTGCTGGGTATTGGGGCCAGTTTGGGTGCGGATGTACCGGTTTTCGTAGGCGGGCACACTGCCTGGGCCGAGGGGATCGGCGAGATACTCACGCCAATCGACCTCCCCGAGCGCTGGTATGTCATTATTACACCCGACTGCCATGTCGCCACGGGACAAATATTTTCCCACTTACAATTGACACGCAACACCTCTCCCATCAAAATGGCGGCCTTTTTTGAGGCCCAATCCCGAAACGACTGCCAGCCGCTGGTTAGACTCCTCCACCCGGAGGTTGACGCGGCATTGGACTGGCTTGAAACGTTCGGGAACGCCCGACTGACAGGAACGGGCGCCAGCGTATTCGCGGGCTTTGAAACAGAACAGGAAGCCGACACAGTGCTACGTCAGTTGCCACGCCAGTGGACAGGCGCAGTGGCCAGAGGGCTTAACGTGTCGCCGGTAACGGCTTCCATAGATTGACCCGCAAGTTTATTGGGGTGTCGCCAAGCGGCAAGGCACCAGGTTTTGATCCTGGCATTCGGAGGTTCGAATCCTCCCACCCCAGCCATACAGCAAGGCTCCGAGGTGTACCTCCTGCCGCGACGGCAGATCGGAGCGCCAAAGCCGGAAGGCTTGGAATCACCCGGTACTAATGGCCCAAAGGTAGCGTACAGTGTCCTCAAAAATGATGGTCTTTTCGGGTAACGCCAACCCGGAACTGGCTCAGAAAGTTGCGAGCCGGCTTTATCTTTCCCTGGGTCAGGCCGACGTAGGCAAATTCAGCGATGGCGAGATCGCCGTGGAACTGAATGAGAATGTACGCGGCAAGGACGTGTTTGTACTGCAATCGACCTGCGCGCCCACCAATGACAACCTGATGGAATTGATCGTGATGATCGACGCCCTGCGCAGGGCCTCGGCTTCACGCATCACGGCAGTAGTGCCCTACTTCGGATACGCCCGCCAGGACCGACGCGTGCGCTCGGCGCGGGTAGCCATCACCGCCAAGGTCGTAGCGGACATGATGGTGACCGTGGGAGTGGACAGGGTACTGACCGTGGATTTGCACGCGGAACAGATTCAGGGCTTCTTCACCTGCCCCGTGGATAACGTCTACGGCTCGCCGGTGCTGAACGAAGACATCACCGCCTGCGGTTACGACAACCTGATGGTGGTGTCGCCCGACATCGGCGGCGTGGTAAGAGCCAGGGCCATCGCCAAGCAGTTGGACGAGGCCGAGCTGGCGATTATCGACAAGCGCCGCCCACGCGCCGGCGAGGCCCAGGTCATGAACCTGATCGGCGAGGTCGAAGGCCGCACCTGTCTGCTGGTGGACGACATGGTCGATACCGCAGGTACTTTGTGCAAGGCGGCCGACGCCCTTAAGGAGCGCGGCGCAGCCAAGGTAGTCGCCTACTGTACCCACGCGGTACTGTCAGGCAACGCCCTGGAAAATATTCGGACTTCCCAGCTCGACGAGTTGGTGGTCCTGGACACGATTCCCCTGAGTGCAGAGGCGCGGGAAGTCAGGAAGATTCGCCAGCTGACAATAGCTGGCCTGCTTGCTGAATCCATGCGTCGCGTTGCCAACGAGGAATCAATCAGCGCGCTGTTCCAGTAGGGCCAGCGCTAACAGCAACTCATTGCCAGGCCGGTCGCAAGCCGGGTAATGATTTATCAAAGGAGTCACGACCATGTCTGACCAATTTGAACTACACGCAGAAGTACGAGAGGACCTGGGGAAAGGTGCGAGCCGCCGCCTGCGTCGTCACGTAGACCACGTCCCCGCCATTATCTATGGTGGCGACAAGGACCCCCAGCCCCTGAGCCTGATTCGCAAGGATCTGGAAAAAGCGCTGGAAAATGAAGCTTTCTACTCCCATGTACTGACCATCAACGTCGGCAAGGACAAGCAGAAAGCCATTCTCAAGGACCTCCAGCGTCACCCCGCCCGCGAAAGCGTCATGCACGCGGATTTCCTGCGCGTTGACGAGAACCGCCCGGTCAAGGTTCACGTGCCTATTCACTTCATCAACGAAGCGAAGTCGCACGGCGTCAAAACCGGTGGCGGTATCATTCAGCACCAGGAAACGGACATCGAAGTTCAGTGTCTGCCGAGCGCCATCCCCGAGTACATCGAAGTGGATATGCTCAAGGTTGAAATCGGGCAGATCGTCCACCTATCTGACATCGTCCTGCCGGAAGGCGTCGACTCGGTTGCCCTCGCCCTTGGCGAGGACCACGACCTGGCGGTAGCTTCGATCATCGCGCCCAGAGGCGCGAGCGACGCCGACGAAGAGGAAGGGGCTGCAGCGGCAGCGCCTGACGCAGAAGAAGAAGGCGACAGCGAGGACTAAACCCCTCGCTGCAGGCGGCACCCGCGTTGACTGCAATCAAACTGATCGTTGGCCTCGGCAACCCCGGAAGCGAATACCGGGGTACGAGGCACAATGCGGGCGCCGATTTCGTGGATTCACTGGCGCAGGCCAACGGCGCCACCCTGCGCGCCGAATCCCGTTTTTTCGGACTGGCCGGCCAGCTCACGCTGTCTGGCCACGACCTGCGCCTGCTTATCCCGACGACCTTCATGAATCGCAGCGGCCAGGCCGTAGCGGCGCTGGCGACGTTCTACAAAATTACACCGCAGCAGATACTCGTTGCCCACGACGAACTCGATATTCCCCCGGGAACCGCACGCTTCAAACGCGGCGGCGGCCACGGAGGCCATAATGGCCTGCGCGATATCATCCCGGCCCTGGGCAACGACAATGATTTCTACCGGCTGCGTATCGGTATTGGCCACCCGGGTCACGCCTCCAGGGTAACCAGCCATGTGCTCGGCAAGCCCTCCGCAGAGGACCGTGAGCGGATAGCGGCCAGCATCGACGAGGCCATCCGTTCGCTGCCACTGCTGCTGGAAGGGGATGAAACGAAGGCGATGACCAGGCTACACAGCTTCAGCGCGGCCTGAGCCGCCACCAACACAGGATAATCACATGGGTTTCAAATGCGGTATCGTCGGCCTGCCGAACGTGGGCAAGTCCACTCTTTTCAACGCCCTGACCAGGGCCGGGATCGACGCTGAGAACTTTCCCTTCTGCACCATCGAGCCGAATGCCGGGGTGGTGCCAGTACCCGACCCGCGCCAGACCCGCATCGCCGAGATTGTGAAACCCCAGCGGGAAGTCGCCACCACCATGGAGTTTGTCGATATCGCCGGCCTGGTGGCGGGCGCCTCCAAGGGAGAGGGCCTGGGCAACCAGTTCCTGGCGAATATCCGCGAGACCGACGCCATCGCCCACGTCGTGCGCTGTTTCGAAGATGACAACGTTATCCACGTCTCCAACCGTATCGATCCCAAATCCGATATCGAAGTGATCAATACCGAACTGGCACTGGCGGACCTCGAAAGCTGCGAGAAGCAACTGCAGAAAGTTATCCGCACCGCGAAAGGCGGCGACAAGGAATCCATCGCCATGAAAGCGCTGCTGGAGAACAAGCTACTGCCCCACCTGAACGAAGCCCTGCCGGTGCGCGCCCTGTCACTGGACGACAATGAAAAAGCGCTGGTGCGGCAACTCTTCCTGCTTACCGCGCGCCCCACCATGTATATCGCCAATGTCGACGAGGAGGGCTTCGAGAACAACCCTCACCTGGACACCGTGCGCGCCATTGCCGAGGAGGAAGGCGCCTCGGTGGTGGCCATCTGCAACAAGCTGGAGTCGGAAATCGTAGAACTGGAAGACGAGGAGCGCGCCGAATTCCTCAAGGACATGGGCATGGACGAACCCGGCCTGGACAAGGTCATACGTGCCGGCTACGAACTGTTGAACCTGCAGACCTATTTCACCGCCGGCGTCAAGGAAGTGCGCGCCTGGACCGTACGCGTCGGCGCCACCGCACCGGAGGCCGCCGCTGTTATCCACACGGATTTTCAGAAGGGGTTTATTCGCGCCGAAGTGATCAGCTACGACGATTTTGTCGCCTACAAGGGCGAACAGGGCGCCAAGGACGCGGGGCGCTGGCGCCTGGAAGGCAAGGACTACGTGGTACAGGACGGCGATGTAATCCACTTCCGCTTTAACGTCTGAACCGCCCCGCTACGCTTGACTTGATGGCGTGTTTTCAGGAAAATGCGCGCCTCTTTGGGACTGCGCGTCCCGCCGCAGATTGTGGCTACGTAGCTCAGCTGGTTAGAGCACAGCATTCATAATGCTGGGGTCGGTGGTTCAAGTCCACCCGTAGCTACCATTTTCAATCTAAAAATCAATAGCTTAAAGAGCACTCAAACCGTTCTATGGTTCTCCCTCCTCCCGATTGCGGGAGATTTGCGGGAGTTTTCACTCTTGATCAAGG
>JACKNO010000006.1 GCA_024234815.1 Pseudomonadales bacterium
TACCCGGGCACCTACGGCCACCTGGAGAACATCTCGCCACTGATCGAGCAGGCACACGCGGCCAACACCCTGGTGACAGTCGCCGCAGACATCATGGCGCTGCTGCTGGTGAAGTCGCCCGGCTCCATGGACGCGGACGTGGTGGTGGGCAACACCCAGCGCTTCGGCGTGCCCATGGGATTCGGTGGACCTCACGCGGCATTCTTTGCCACTCGCGACGCCTACAAGCGCTCCACGCCCGGGCGCATTATCGGTGTCTCCATAGATCGCCGCGGCAACCAGGCCCTGCGTATGGCCATGCAGACCCGCGAGCAACATATCCGGCGCGAAAAAGCCACCAGCAATATCTGCACGGCGCAGGCACTGCTGGCCATCATGGCCACCTTCTATGCCATGTACCACGGCCCCCAGGGTCTGCGGCGTATCGCCGAGCGCATCCACTACCTCACCGGGCTCCTGGCCACGGCACTTACACGCGCCGGTTTCACACCGCAAAACACCTCCTACTTCGACACCCTGACTATCGCGGTCGGCGATCAGCAGGCCGCCATCATCGAGCGCGCCCTCGCCCGCGGCATGAACCTGCGCGCACTGGACAGTGATCGCATCGGCATCTCGCTGGATGAGACAACAAGCGCGGAGGACGTGCGCGACCTGTGTGCAATTTTCACTGGCGAAAACGCGCCTGAGCTGCCCGACCTGGAAGATGCCGATCGCAATGCCGGCATCTGTCCCGACCTGCGGCGCGAGGTCGACTACCTGCAGCACCCCCTGTTCAACGACTACCATTCGGAAACCGCGATGCTGCGCTATATGCGCTACCTCGAGGACAAGGACATTGCCCTCAACCGGGCCATGATCCCGCTGGGCAGCTGCACCATGAAGCTCAATGCCACTACCGAGATGCTGCCCGTGACCTGGCCGGAGTTCGCCAACCTGCACCCCTTCGCGCCGGCGGACCAGACGGCGGGTTACCAGGCCATGCTGGCGGAACTCGAACACATGTTGCTGGAGTGCACCGGATACGACGCCATTTCCATGCAGCCCAACGCGGGCTCCCAGGGCGAGTATGCCGGCCTGCTGGCAATTCGCCGCTATCACGAGAGTCGCGGTGACCACCAGCGCAACATCTGCCTGATCCCCTCTTCCGCCCACGGCACCAACCCCGCCAGTGCGGCCCTGGCCGGCATGGACGTGGTAATAGTGGAGTGTGACGATCTGGGCAACGTGGACCTGGAGGACCTGCGCGCCAAGGCAGGCCGCCATCGCGATGACCTGGCCTGCATCATGGTGACCTACCCCTCCACCCACGGCGTGTTCGAGGAATCCATTATCGAGTTGTGCAAGATTGTGCACGAGCACGGCGGCCAGGTTTACGTTGACGGCGCCAACCTCAACGCACTGGTCGGTATCGCCGCGCCGGGCAAGTTTGGGGCGGATGTCTCACACCTCAACCTTCACAAGACGTTTTGCATCCCGCACGGCGGCGGCGGCCCCGGAATGGGCCCCATCGGCGTGGGCGCGCACCTGCAACCCTTTCTTCCCACCAATCCCCTGCGCCCCGTGCCGGGTGTCGACGCGGGCAACGACGTGGTTTCATCCGCCCCCTACGGCAGCGCCTCCATCCTGCCGATCTCCTGGGCCTATATCGCCCTGATGGGCGGCGAGGGTCTTGCGGAGGCCACCAAGGTGGCGATCCTCAATGCCAACTACATCGCCCACCGGCTGGAGGATCACTATCCCATTCTGTACAAGGGCAGTAGCGGCAATGTCGCCCACGAATGCATCATCGACATCCGCCCCATCAAGGAGGCCAGTGGCATCACCGAAGAGGATGTGGCCAAGCGCCTGATCGACTACGGCTTCCACGCCCCGACCATGTCCTTTCCCGTGGCTGGCACCCTGATGGTGGAACCCACGGAGTCCGAATCACTGGAAGAACTGGACCGCTTCTGCGATGCCATGATCGCCATCCGCGAGGAAATCACCGCGGTGCAGGAAGGCCGCCTGGAAGCGGCCGACAATCCGCTGGCCAACGCCCCACACACCCTGGCCGACGTGGCCGCCACCGCCTGGGAGCACCCCTACTCCCGCGAACTGGCCGCCTACCCGGTGGACTCCCTGCGCCGCTACAAATACTGGGCGCCGGTAAACCGGGTGGACAATGTGTACGGAGACAGGAACCTGTTTTGCGCCTGCCCGGCTATCGATTCTTACCGGGAGGTGGAAAAAGGTGTCAGTTTTGAATAAAGATTGTGATTAGGTCCCAAAACTTTGTGAATTTAATAAAGTTTGTGAAAATTACAGGCCACCGAATTGCTCAAAAATTAAGCGCAAAACGTGCCGAGAGAGCCTTATCTCCAATACAAAGTACATCACCGTCAAAATCGGATGGTCGAAAGCTCAAGCCCTTCTGGGCACACCATCTTATTGTTTTTTTTTAAAAGGCTTTCTATCGAATACGCTATCCGACTTAGGCAAAGTTACCGCTGCCGGCATTTGGACGGTGCGTAGTAGCGACGCATATTTCATACGTTTGTTTAGACACATATTCGATGGAGATTGGGAATGTCCAAAATACAGCGCGTTGAGATTAACAAAAACTATCACGCCTCTATCCACTGCCCTTTTTGTGGCCAATTGGTCGTGAAGACAGACTTTGAAGACGATGAAGAATTAATTCCCGTTAATCCGTGTCCACACACGCTTTTCATGGCACATGATGAAGGCTTTGAGTATCGCTCGGATAGATTTGATGTGAATATGTCCCTGAGTGGCATCGAAGATGATGAAATCGAAACAGGTGACAAAGGGTACGATGGATTAACAGACAAGGTTTCAATAGCAGACTCTATTAAATTTGCCTCTTATGTCGGCGCCCCTTCTTTTTTTGGTAGCTATGTGGGATTTGCTCCGCTGGACATTAAATAGATGGCCTCACTGATCTCTGCGGAGATTCTATAGAACTCGCCTTCTGACCAGTTCAGAGACATCGGTAACAAGATATGGGTAGCTAGACTATCCGACCATCCGGAGGAAATGGGTGACACCTTGTTTGCTACAGTCTGATGGCCTATTCATCCTACTCAGTGGCTTAGTTCCACCCCATTAAGGGTGGATGGCGTCCGTCAACTAGCTCAAGCGTTGCGGGTCGTAGCAACCAGTACATGCTGGCCCAGTCCTATCAAATTCTTCTACATCATCAGGGTGAACTTCGTTTCGCTCCCAAAATTTTTCATATGGTGGCCGCCAAAATTTTGGTGGCAAAGCCAAACTACCACAATAGGGACACATGGTAGGTTCCACTTTCGCCTCACAGACTTCATCTCCCATTAAGAAGCTCCTCTCATTTTTTGAGATCCAATAAACTGATTATAGTGCCGATTGTAGCCACGAAAAAATTTGGACCCAATCAATGAAACCACGCCCGCCAGGTTATGAATCATTTGACGATGAGATCGAGGACCTTATAAGAACAATTATCAATGTCGACGCGTCCGCTGGACTCGAGGAAACCCGGTCTTTAAGGCATGATATTCAAACCTACCTAGCCTCCGCGAGTACAGAGTAAGCATCGCGTTTACTCCATGCATTGATCAACTTACTTGATCCCGCAGAAGTACATTTTCTTTTTGCCATCGACAGAGGTGAATGAGCATGATTTCTGTAGGGAATCGTGTCGTTAAAGAACGAAAGGAATGAGCTTATACTGAATAAACGCGAATGAAATTGTTTTCACTATTGCTAATTTCTAATATCTCAGACCCGATCTGACAGACAGTGTCAGATTTTAAGTCTCCTTTTCTCCCGATAGCGGTCAGAGGAGCTGCCAGGCCTTAATGGCGCTAATCGACGCTTAAGCGACCCTAGCTCCCTGCCAAAAACACGGTATCCCCGCTGCGCGCTGACTTCTGCTTCTACCTCATAGCAGTCATTCTTTCTTCGGGTGTCTTATTCTTCGACCAAACCAGAGGCTAAGGGCTACGAGAATCATGGCGCTCGCCGCATCTGCATAAACCCAAATCTCGGCAGAACTATCAACGTTTTCTAAGCCAGAGTAATCAACCCAGAGGAGAGCGACGGACTGCAACACGTAGAGTTTAAAAACTGTGCCAGCCATTACCACAAGGTACATTGTATTTGCGATTGCGTACTGCATTCTCGTTAGCTGGCTGCCAGCCAGATACATCGCGACCACGTAAGCAAACAGCAAGGTATAGAACATCTCGCCCATGCTAATGGACATTTCCCTCATCGTATTTGCATACTCTAGTATCTCGGCTCTGGTCATGCCGAGTTCTGGAACGCCAAGGGGTACTACATCTACTGCCATTTTATCTGCTCCCTGCTCGTTGAACTTCCAGCAAGAATAGACCGATGTTCAAAATTAGGCGATAGCTTCCGTTTTCGGGTGGGGCCTTGGGTGGATTTCTTGGTTACCCTCATGTCGCTTCATAGGTCCTGCCCCGTTTCAATAGACACCCTATAATTGGCACGATGATGTGCTGGGAGGTGTCTTATGACTAGACGTAGAAAGTACAAACGCTACAGCCCAGAGTTCAAGCGAGAAGCCTTACGACGGTCAAGCGAAGACGGTATCGTCGATAAAGACGTTCGCGACGAACTGGGTATCAGCGCCAGGCAGCTGCGGCGATGGCGAGATCAGTTCAGGCTTCACGGTGATTCTGCCTTCATCGGCCAAGGACGGAGCCGCGATGAAGAGCTCACACATCTCAAGCGCGAGTTGGCCAAGGTCAAGCAGGAGCGTGATTTTTTAAGGGAAGCGGCGGCGTTCTTCGCCAGGGAGTCGAAGTAAGGTACCTGTGTATCGATCGACGCCGCAACCAATACCCAGTAAACATGATGTGTCGGTTGCTCCAGGTTTCGCGCAGTGGCTACTACGCATGGAAGGCAAGACCAGAGAGTCACCGAGCAAAAACTGACCGAGAACTCCTCCGGGTGATTCGTCGTCTGCACGCCGAAAGCAATGGCACCTATGGCAGCCCTCGGATACGCGATGATCTTCGGGACGAGGGTTACCAATGTGGGCGACACAAGGTGGCCAGATTAATGCGAAATGCCGGCCTAAAAGGATGTCCTAAACGGCGCTTCCGTGTGACCACTCAGAGCAATCCATTGCACCCGACGGCACCGAATTTACTCAAACAGGACTTCTCCGCCAGTCGCCCGAATGAACGCTGGGCCGGAGATATCACCTATGTGGCGACACGGCAGGGGTGGATGTACCTGGCCGTGGTCATGGACCTGTTCTCGCGCCGCATCGTGGGGTGGTCGATGAGCAAGTGGATCAGCCGCCACCTGGTGATTGACGCCTTCAGGATGGCACTGGGTGCCCGTCAGCCGGAGAATGGGCGACCGCTGTTACATCATTCAGATCGAGGAGCGCAGTATTCCAGTGATGACTTCCGGAAATTGCTGCTCAAGCATGGAGTCGAAAGCAGCATGAGTGCGCGGGGGAACTGCTACGACAATGCCGTCGTGGAAAGCTTCTTCGGGATTTTACCGTTGAACTCCCTGCCTCCAAATCGTCTAAACCGATTAAAAAAATCGGCACCCGTTGCCACATAGAGATTTGTGAGCGTTACCTTTTTACCGTCTGTATTCGCGAAGAAAATAGCATAACGCGTATCGCAGTGCTTGGGATGATATTCACCAATTTGCTGTATATCTATACGGTCTTCGCTGCACGGCAATACCAAGCCCAAATCGATGGTGGGAGAAGTCTGCAATTTCATTTCCAGCAACTGATGTCGAATGTCAGGGAATTGCCCTGTGTCCCCATAAAGATCATATCCCAAACACGCTGAGGTCATTCGATGAAGTTCTGCTCCGCGATTTCGCTCCTGATCTATTCCTGGATCAACAAACGAAGAACCAATAAGAGAGGACAAGCGCTCAAATATCTCCCGAATCGGAAGCAAAGAACCAGATTCAGGCTCATTAGTCGGACTGATCATCGGCGAGAAAGTAGCTCCCATTCTTACGTACGGAATCAAAGCAGATGTATCAAGCTCACTAACTAGTTCACAAACTTTAGCGCCCCTATCCAGACGTGCTTGATATTTCGTCGTGATAGTACCTGTGGTGTCTAAATGTGCAAGTTCCTGGCCGTTAACTACCTTTACCTTCAAGATGACATCATTCTCTGATATTCGTATAAGCGCATATCTACGAGTGGGCGAAAGTTCTTCATTCCAAATTTGTAAGTTGTTTGATTTCTGTGTGTATATATCTAGATGCTGGCCAAGAAACCGAGGTTGCGTCTTTCTAAATGACTTTGGAATGGGATAACCAAGAGATTCGCATACCGCCTGTTTGACGACTTTCGAACGGGTCCGAAGCGCAAGCCCTTCCAGATTTCTATTTACTAATGACTGATTTAACAAAGTGTCTAAATGTTGCGAGGGAATCCAGAAATTTGCATCGCCCACCTCAATGGGGTGATAGATGTTATAACCGGACGATCGAATAGCATTTTTGTAATCAAGGGGTGTCTTTTGCGTCACTCTCTGGCCTCTCTACAAGCAGTTCCGCGACGCTGAGTTTAAGAGCCTTAGAAAGAGCTTCCAAGGTGCTTAAAGTACAATTACGCTCCTCACGCTCAATCGAACCAATATAGGTACGGTGCAATCCGCAAATATCGGCCAAGTCCTCCTGAGACATTGCATTCGCTTTGCGGAAAGCACTGACATTTTCAGCAAGTATTGCGCGGAGTGATGGGCTTGCTTTTCTTGGCATCTTCAGAACATTATCAAAAGAGTTATTGTTTCCAAGTGATGACTATAGTGCTACAGACTATGAGTAGCATAACCTGTACTATGAATGAGCTAGTTTCAATTTTCTTGCATTCAATTTCCGGTCAAAGTACGTCCGATGTGTGGACGTGAACGCATAGGTAGCCCCGTTCCTATGCGGAGTATGGCATGAAAGGTATCGGTGGCATCTTCTACCAGACATCACGGCGATATAGCCATCATCGGCGGCGTCAGCCAAAAGGATTTTGAAGGGCCTCAATTTAAAGCTGGCGTGCATCAGCTATACAAAGGACATTTCTCTTGCAATCTAGAAATGATCTCAGACAGTAGCACATGGCGCATGAATTCCGTAGGGTTGGCTAATATCAAGGTATAATATTCCTCCTCCGGCGCAGTCTTTGGTCTATGTCTTAGAAATCTGCAATAATCAACGCTCAATCACCCTTAACAAGCTTCGCAAAAATGACCACCTTTTTTGACTTGGGAAGTATTTGGTACTTCGTAACTTCACCTAACCAATCGTCGAAGCGCATCTCTGAGTAGAAATTCCCGGTAGCAGGGTCAATCAGTTTGCCTATCTCGTCAGCGAACATGCGCTGCAAACTGACAGTGCCATCGTGATTTGAGAAGCGCACCTCAACAGTATAAACACCGGCACTGGAAAACAGCTCTAGATATTCATTACTATTCACTAGGACCTCCCAGCCTGATAGTGACCAGCAGGGGAAGAATGTGCTGAAACCGCTATATATTTTGAGTGATGCAAGGCCTCACATGAGTCCCACCGATACGCTACCAAAGACCCTCCTTTAGCGACTGAGTAGTCGAGGCAGGCCACATTATCAGCAAGTGGTTCTGGTTTTCCTTTCCACCAATAGTGTCCAAAAAACACTGGCTTCTTGCTGGGGCAGTATCCTGGCAAAACGTCGGCAGCAAGCGTCTCAGTAGGAAGACGCAAAGACATGCTTGGGGGCAGCGCAACTTCTTGTACATTCACTTCCCCGTTTATCCACCAGCGCGTTCGCACTTCTGATCGTGGATTTCCATCTTTGTCGAAGTATTTATCCTTAATCGGAATCTCGAGTCCCTTCAATAGTACCTCGACGGAGGCATAGACTGGACTGCCTTTACGAGACGCTTCCAGGATTAGTTGGTCGGTTAACGTATTTCCATGGCCAAGGCGAGGCTTCAAAGTATCTATATGATCCTGGTGCCAACAAGCATGGATTAGGCGAGGGCCTTTCGGGATATCAATCCACAGGGGAAGTCGCTTGAACCACTCAATAACTTTACCAAGCTCTTCCGGCCGATTCAGATACTCCGCGAGAAAAGACAGATGTTGATTGGTATTCTTGTTATCTCTCGGCCTGAGCCAGCACCCTGGATTCTCCGGATCCAAGGTATGAAACAATATGGCATTGAATTCATGGTTACCCATGATTGCGCGCGCACTTGCTCGCTCAACCATTGGCATTACCGTTTGCATAACGAGTCGTTGTTGTGGGCCGCGATCGATGAAATCGCCAAGAAATAGCGCCTGCCGACCTTGTGGGTGGATGTAGCTTATCCCGTCATGGAAATAGCCAAGACTCTCCAACAGGGCAATGAGTTCAGCACCGTGCCCATGAATATCACCGATAATGTCGTAACCATCAGTAGAACATTTTTCCACCACTCGTATTCACCCTTCCTTTATCAGCCGAATCAACCTCTGACAGCGTTGACGTCAAAAAACATAGTAGCCTACACATGCATCTCATCTAGTCTGGCAACTATCTGTTCGGTGAGCTTAATACGGTCGGAACAAACTTTCCCTGAGAAACTGACCAATTCCTGAAAATTCTTGCTTCAACGAACAGCCCATTCACCGGGTGAATCCCCTCCCAGTTCAGCTAATCACAGTTTGCTCGGAAATCCTTCCCGGAGAATATACATATTTTTTAACTGCTTCACTCAGCTTCGGTGTCCCACCCACGAACAAACACGCCTGATTAGGCTACAGGTGTCTTCTATGACATTTGTCTACACCAAAACCATGCAATAGACTCACCACATGACACCGAAGATCACAATTTAGTCTGACACTGCATTTCCTTGGCGATTACCGTGCGCACACGATGCTCACGACCAACACACGTCAGGAGAAATGCACATGAACAAGTTCCGCCTTCAAGACCACTTTCGGGCCTCACCCCGGTTCAGTAACAAGCTCCCCGCCATTTACCTCGACAGCCTCCACGACAAGGAATATCCACATCACATCGAGGTATACCTGGTTAATAACACCTCAGATACCCTTGACTTCGTTGCCAGCACTCAACCACTTCTTTTCATAACTACACTGGCTGACGCGAATATACAGAATGACATCCTCTACTTCGAAAAGATCCTTCCCGGAGAGGCCGTGAAGGTCGCTGAGTTCGACGAAGTTTTTGACAGTGACTTCCTCCATAAACTCGAGCTTTTCTGGCAGCATAAGAAAGGCCCGGTTAAACATGCAAAAATCATTTCTAAAGGCATTGGCAAAATCCGTTACAAAGTTCTGGAGTGGCTTGAAGATGCAGAATGATTATCAGCTAACCTCAATGTGCCCCCTGTTTCTCTTCGATGTTAGTGCGAGACAGGGGCAGCTCTATAATCCAGGCAACGGTCTCATAATGCTTGAGTTTCCTCGGCAGAGTTCTAGAAGCGACAGCTACCCCCTACACGAAGCCTCAGAGTTGAGCCCTGACTTTGCGAGCTATCTTCACTACCTTGTGACGGAGCATATTCTGTTCGATAGCCCACGCAACAATGAACTAGCCTATGTGGAGACCAACGAGTCTCAGTATACGAAATCCATTGACGGCCCAGATGATGAATCATTCAGCGACTTTGGCACCATCTGGCTTCGGGCACCGTTGAGTTTTCCCGGACTTCCGTCCTATTACGATACTATCGGATTTAGCTTCCTGGATGAGTCTCTCTACACCCCGCTGTATTGCGACGTAGTCGAAACTAAACTAGCACTCGACCATCTCGCGAGGCCTCGTAACACTAACCCCTCTGCCCAATTCGCCCCAGCCAATAGCTCGGGGGCACCCAAGTATAATTAGTTGGATTGACTAAGGAACTTCGCCTTAAGCTCCTTACGTCGGGCAACGAAGGTACTGGAGATATACCTGTCGAAAGTCATGTCCAGAACCAAGTACTAGATCTCAACGGCATATAAACAACTGTATTGTTAGTTGTTCCAGTATAGAATCATGGTTTGCCTTCAACCTCCGTTGCTTTCGTTCAACCATCTCAAGTACCTTTGTGAATCCGCCTCTCCATACCACCTACTGCCTCTATCCATACGCTTTTCTAGCTTGTGCGTGTAGTGATGTCTGAGTAATGAAAATTCATCTCTGGCGTATTGTTTCGCGAAGGACAGAAGAGGCAATGTATGCTTTCGAGAAGCTTCTTTTGGACCGCCCACAATCAGTTTCTGCTTGGCTGCATCGACATCCTCGGAAAAATCGTAGGTCGAAACTCTCTCTAGCAGTTCAGCGAACCTTGTTCGATTAATTTCAAGTATTTCACTTTTTGAAATTGCACTAACGTCAGATTCACCAAGGAAAACAGTCGATGAATATTTTGAAAATGGCTCTTGTTTGTTGTGGCTTGTTCTGAGATCAGTACCAGTCTTCTGCTCTTTTTTTTCTATCAAGCAAACAATCTGTGATTCAATGACATGAGTCGCTAGATCATTCGCTGAAAATGGCCGGCGGGACATTATGTACAACTCTTCAAAGTCATTGTACATATCGATTAACTCATAAGTGTGTTCGATTCTATGTATTGCTTTATCCCTATGTTTTAGTGCCATGCAACTCCTGGAGCGAAAATATATGTTATCTATCGTACGATACTTGAGTCCAAGCCCATCTGTTATTCCCCGAAATCGCTCCTTGATGCAGTCTGTGCTACCGGTGTTGGAGACACCAAAAAATCCAGTTCCTGTCCCGTGTTCTAGTCGAATGGGACTATTTTGGTAGTCAACTCCGACACATTCAAAAAGTTCCTGAAGATACCTAGCCATTACATAAGCCTGAGAGACTGATCTAACTATTGAAGTTGATAGCTTTGATATTGGTTCGGGTACTGGCATTGTAGTGTTCTCCTTGGTTGTAGGAAATGGCCCGAAGTTTTGAACTGCGCATTCATGTTCTACAGTATGTCTGTTTGCTAGTGACTCTAATATCTGTTTAGTCCAAATCGATCGCTACTATTTCATCCCATATAGCTCCTATCAGTTGCGGATATACCTCTATTGATCAAGTAGTTCGTCAGTCCGAGTTTCAACGCCCTTCTCCAATTCAATAATTTCGTATATCTCCTTAACTCTTTGATCCCCGAGGTCAGAGTCGTCACTAATAGCCCGCTCATTGTCATATACCCATCTGAGCAGATTGGAATAGCGAAATACTTCTGTCGAAGAGGCTCCTTCATACCGAGCATTAGCAAAACGTTGTTCAAGAAAATCATACCTAAGTTGGTCGTCTTCAAACCATACATCGATTCCATTAGTATTCACTCCTTCAAAAAACATTTGCCTCGAAACTTCCCAGTTCTCTTCAGGGAACCAATCGTCATGCTCATAATTGGTCTCATTCAAGAGGTAGCTTTGCAGACTTGATTCAACACATTCTTCGATTGGTGAGTTCACTTCATTCGAATAGTATTCATTATAGAAACCGATCATCAATTTGGCGGCGCGCCGCAGAATCTCAGGACTTTCGGCTTTTAGATTACTGGGATACTCGACTAACCTTATATCTTGGTTCGAATCTAGAGCGGCCTCGTACTCATCAGATCGGCACCCGAACTCCTCTTCGTCAAACAACTCCACCAGGGCAAAAGGCTGACCAGCGGTTACTGTATCGCCCTTTTTCAGATAGATTTTTTTAATTACACCAAACATTTCTGCTTGAACAGTTTCATAGCGGAACCTGACAGATTTAGCTCTACTTTGGGTTTTCACTTCGCCCAATTCTGAGTTGCGCCCCACCGGCTGCCCGGGCTTGGCATCAACTAGTATCACTTTGATTTTAGCTCTGGGCGCATCACTGAACTCTGGCACGAGAACCTTATCGAACCGCTTTTTCCGAACTACGGTACGCTTTCTATCTTCTTTCGCTTGTTTGGCGCTGGTATTCATGCAAAATTCCCGAAATCAGAAACTAGCAGCAGTTTCTCGTCTGTTTATTCCATCAGTTGCTATTCTTGTTATTCATACGCCTCACGCGGCCTCGGTTGCAATACCATTCTTTATCCATTCCCGCCAGGCTTCGACGATCATCACCATTGCTAAAGTATCTAATTCGCAATATTTCAATAACGCAGCATTGAGCTCCGCTCGCTCATAGTCACTCATCTCCACAAATTGCAATAGTCCGTAAGCGGTTAATGCCATGCCGCCGTTATTGAGTTCATCGACATTTGAAAGCAACTCTGCGTCATGATCTGAAATGCCTTTGAACATCTTGGGTAGCAGCTTGTAGGGATCAATTAAGTTTCCGGCGGAATCGAATTGTATCCATGTCTGGCACTCAAAGTTGTTACTTGGCTGATCAGCGGTCCCGTATACAGCACCGGCATACTTGTTTTGCAGATAGCTTGAACTGGCCAAAATCGCCGGAAGAACCTGCTTAATCGAATTTGAGCCATTGGTCCTGGGGTCGTAGTAGTACGACTTTACCAGTTCGATAAGATCGACCATGCATCGCGTGCCGATCCACGTCTCTGTGCTACTCGCAGTGGATCTGGTAATCGATTTGATGAAGTCACATAACTCAAGCGCATCAGGCTCCGTAGACGCTTTAAGCTGCTGGTGTATCTTGTTCAGATAAGTGTTCTCATGACTTGAGTAGCGAAATATTGTTCCTTCATCTTTTTCGAGTTGCCTTTTTAACTCTCGAACAAACTCGAAATTTGGAAACTCACCTTGGTTGGTGTTCAAAAACTCACCTGCATGTTCAATCTTTCCATCAGCATGAAGCAGATGATGGGAAAACTGGAACGCTATACCTTCATAGGGCTTCATACCCTGATAGAACGGGATCGCCATCGCATTGGTCTCAAAATCGATGAAGTGCAGGGGATATACCCAACCATTCATCTCCTGCCTGAGGCTCTCCGCATCGAAATAGATGCTCGAGTCATTGTTCTGTGCTTTTTCTACTTGTAGCCATTGTCTTTCCCTGGGCTGCAACCCGGCATTGAGAGAATCAACTTCGCCAATATCATCTTTTGTTACTTGTGTGAGTTTGATCACACCTTGTTCCAGGCATTTTTGTGCACCGCGAAAGTTCCAGATATCCAGCACCGTTGGCTGGTCAAAGTCACCGTCCTGCCAGCGCAACTGCTCTTTCCAGCATTGCTTGACCCCGTTCAGGTAGCCCTTTTTCTCCAGTTCAGCGGAACAACGAAACTCACAGTCTTTACATTTCCTACCAATAACGGGCGCTATTCGCAGATCTTTTTCGTACAACTCTGCCAACGCACCAATGTTCTCAATAAAGGTGTTTTTCGGAAAGCCACTGGTCAACTCAGTGTCGTATATGACCTGAACGGCTTCATCGGTATTGATTTTGACAAGCAATTTGTTCTCAAGGTCCTGATGACTTATAGCGTCCGACACTACTACTCGCTTTCTGCCATCGGTATCAGTCTTGATCCGAAATTTCTGGTTAAGGCCGCTCGTGGCTGCTACCGCATTTTTGTCAACCAACAGAAGGTAGCTGGAAACATCAAACTCTGGAAACGCGTTACTTAGGACATACTTCTGGAAAGCCACATCATAGAGATAGGGTCGCCAGTTGGACGCGACTCGCTTGTCGCGTTTCGCCATAAAGTCGCCATCAGTCTCCATAGAGTATGACTTGGCTTTAACCTCAATGAGTTCGATTCTGTTACGATGCTTTACTAGAATATCGACCCTGATAAAGAGGTTGTGAAAGCGGATAGCTGGCTCATAGATGATAACGCTCTCTTCCTTTAGCAGTTCCCTGGTCTGCCGTTCAGCCTCATCATAATCGAGTGTTGATACCTCCACTCCACCAGCGTAATAACACTTGGCCAGCTCACCCACCTGATAACCGCCGTCTGCCAATGCTTGCAAGAATGGATCATCCAGCTTCGTATCCGGGTAAATGTCCTTCTTCCCGGTATAGAAAAGCTTGGTGGGACACTCTGTCGCCAGCTTAAAGCGAGATTTCGTCAGATATCTTGGAGTAGTCATTGATCCATTTGCCTCTTTTACCGAAATGAACGAAGTTGATCTCATCGGGTGCCAGGGGAGTTGTTAGGTGTGGCAACCTGCCCCACCCAGCGCTTCCTTACGCCATTGCGAGATTCTTCCACTCGAAGCGAAGTCGAGGGAAGCAGTTTGGTTGGAAAAGTAGAATTACTTTTCTCGAAACAACCGTCAGCAAGGGCTTCACCGGAAAGTTGGCAGGGGTAAGGCCTTGAATTGGAATATCGTGTTATCTCCCGCCCACCCATCTCTCAAGCCCCAATTGACACCGAATCAGTCATCGAATAGCCATGTACCCAGTAACCATCCCACTACTATCGCCACAACCACCTGGGGAATGGTTAAGATCAGCAACGCGTATGCGACCTCGATAGATTGAAAATAGACCCCGCCGATCAGTGCTGCGATACCCGAAACTGCAACCTGGAGAGCACTGTAGAAATAGTAGATCCCCGCAACGATCAGTCCAACGTAGAACACATGGGGGAGGCTTTCTGTGATCACCATACCTGGTCCTCACTCTAGATTAGAATCGAACTAGCTTGCGCCATTAGACAAGCAGTGACAGCCGCCACTATGCCCCTTCGTACCACAAGACATCGATCAGTTGGACCATCCTACATCCTTGTTGCGACACAGTGTGACGCATTAGAGAAAGCTGATCTATTTTTCATTCCTTTGCGATAGGGAATGTCGCAACAGATTGTTAGTATTGCCGTCCGGTCAATCTCGAGCCGGTTCAACTTGGTTAACCGACTCTTTAGACGCGTCGGTGCTCTTTCATATCGGAGGCATAAAACGGATGAAGCTTGTTTTTTCACACAGAAAGGAAAGCGGCCCCTGGGGCTCCAAAATACGAGCCCTGGCGGAAACAGCCAAAGGGCACGGGTGCGCCGTGGATAGTCTCGATTATGAGGGCTTGATGGACCCGGATGAGCGGGTAGCTCGCCTGGCAAACTACCTGGCGCAAGAGCAGGATGAATTCATACTGGTCGGATCGAGCATGGGTGGCTACGTTTCTCTTGTCACTGCTATGGACCACACCCCAAAGGCCGTTTTTCTGCTGGCGCCAGCTTTGTATATCCCCAACTATAAACACCAGGCCTATCGGGCGAGCTGCCCGGTGGAAATAGTTCACGGTTGGTCCGACGATATTATCCCAGTGGAAAACTCTATCGCCTTCGCTAAAGAAAGTGAGTCGACGCTCCACCTTATTGTGGGCGATCACAGATTGAACAGCTCCCTAGATCAGGTACTGAGGATTTTTGATTCGTTCTTACGCGCTGTGCTCAGCAAATAGCGGTTGTAGCAGATAGGTCGCGGATGGCACACGCACTTCAGCTAGCAGGCATGTTCTTGTATCGGTCCCACAATACAGCGCTGGAATCGGCCATGAATTGTCGGAGATACGCCGGCTCCGTCACTTCCAACTGAGCCCCCTGTCCCAATAACCAGGATCGCAGTTCCTGCGTGTCGCGAACCGTGGCCGACACCGTAGCGCTCCTACGGTCCTCCGACCTCTGAACGACCTGATCCTGTGACAAAGGAGTCCCCTCAATATCAAGCCAAGGTTCCGCGCCATCTGGACGAACGAAAAGCCGGAGCTTTAAAGTCATCGGCTCATAGTTATCGTTGTCCAGGGGAACGGAAAAATAGCCCTCCTCAATCAGCTTATCGATATCAAATTCGGCGGGTCTTTTGAAAGAAGTTGTTGTGATTATGGCTGTATTGATTCTGTGCAGCATGAATTGCCTATGCTCACGGTACTCCTCTACATAGGCCACAAGGATCGTTTCGAGGCCGCGATCAACCAGCGCAAGGGGATGCAATTGATAAGGTTTCGTCCGCTCTTTGTAGGTGATTACTAAACACTTTTCGTTGAGTAGAGCGGTCGTGGCAGCGTGGTATATCTGCTCGTCGACATCGGGTTTTAGAAAGCACAAATATCGCGGCACACTTCGCACCTTTTCCTTCCAGCCCCCATACTTTTTGCCGGATGCATTCAGCGTATTTTCTGCTTGCCTGACGTAGGGTCTCATGGCCTCTGAGACTTCCTCTGGCATCAGCTTTGAGGCGTATTCGCTCGCCATAACCAGGGTTAGAGCTGTGGAAGGCTCCATTTTCGGTCCGATAGTGCTTGCAGTCTTCCCGTAACAATATCCGAGCCCCTCCCTTCCCTTTCCCGTCGGATCGGTTTGCATAACGCAGAGATAGGCATCATCGAGCAATGTCCGCAAATCTCGCTGTAGAGTGCGAACACCCACCACATGGCCGTAATTCCTATAAAGCGATTCCCGCAACTGATCCCGTGTCTTGGACTTTGGATATGTGGGCAGTAACGTTGCCAGGTGCAACAGCCTTAGTTGTGAGTCAGCCATGACATTACGTTCCTCTCCACTGTTGTCGTGTTATTCTCAGCCTGCCTTAGCCATTCCCGCGCCATACTGACATTCTGTGCAACACCAGGCTGCCCACCTGCAAACGCCCTTGCAAGCGCCTTTTGCGCCGGTTTCATCCCACTGTTTGCGGCCGAAATCAAACAGGACAATCCGTAATCAACATCCCCCTGATTGTCAGCTTTCTCCAGGTAAATATTGCCCAGCGCTAACTGGCTTCGAGGGTAACCTGAACTCGCAGCTTGCTTGTGCAGTTTAACTGCTTTAACCATATCAACCTTAAGAACGAAGTATTTCCCGTAGCGATAACTTTGGGCAAGTTCATAGATAGCCGGGGAGTTTCCCTGCTCTCTCGCCTTCGCGTTCCATGCCCGAGCCTCGTTCCAAAATGTTTCTTTTCCCTCCTCCAACCACCCGATCGGAGCAGCTTCATCCATCAGTACGAGTGATAACTTGTGCTGCGCAGGGGCATAACCCTGTTCAGCCGATTTACGATACCACCTGACTGCATTGTCACACCAAACGTTTTCATACAGCTGCTCACCTAGCTGGAATTGTGCAATGGGGTCTCCCTCGCGCGCCATCTGCCTGGTTGTCTCGAGTGAGCCTCGAACATGCTCTGACATACGCTCTCCTTTCAATTTGGGCCACCTGCTAGCCTATGCGAAGTAGCATAGCACCTTAATGCGTCATTTTATGTCGCGTCAAAAACGAGCAATTTTACCGTCGGCCGACTATTAGCAATTACCGCATATTTGTCGGAATCCCAATTTAGACACGGACACACGCCTATGACGATCGATCTATTCACTCAAGGACACATTGGTCACAATCACTGGCTACACAGGATCACATCCAGCTGCGGTTTTGCTCCCCCAAATAGGGGATACTCCGCTCGTGACTTTTTGGCGGTGACTGCTATTCTCGACATTACTGACCTTGGGGCGTCACATTCATCCCTATTACTACTGGGCTAGCCAGGTGACTGCTGTCCTCCAGTTCCGATGGGGGGTTCGATGAAAGCCGCTTCAATTATATAAATTCAAGGACGAATGCGGAGCGTAGTATGACCCAATCACCATACTTTCGATGGAGAATATCTTTCATCGGAGCTATATACCTAATACTTCAATTATCCTCACCCCATTTGTCTGCAATGCCGGCTCAAGCTGAGGATGTTAGAGCGATTGCTCGTCTTTATTCAGCAGCCTTTGACCGTGAACCAAAAGTAGACGGCTTAAACTTCTGGGTTAACAACTACGAAAGTGGAAACTCACTTGTCACGATAGCGAACAATTTCTACGGCTCACCCGAATTCACGAATAAGTATGGACCCCTCAACAATCGACAATACGTGGAGCAACTATATCGCAACGTGCTCGGACGGAAGGGAGCAGAGTCAGGTATCTCGTTTTGGTTAGCTAAACTGTCAAGCGGTACGACCAGAGCGCTGGTGTTGGCCAAATTTGCAGACTCCCCAGAAAATATCCAAAAAACACTTGAGACGTTCGCGAATATGCGCCTCTCGGGATCCAAGTGGGTATTTGACGAATCGGTCGGTAACGTACTTCAAGTAGCTGGTGACTACATAATCGATACTAGCGCACTCCGATATAGCTGCTCCAACGGAGAGACCGGAACAGGAGCAACTTTCCATAACAATTTCCAGGTCTTTCAAACTGATACGGAAATTCACATTGAGCCAAAGAGTGACATTTTAATCCCAGGAATAACCATTTCGTCGAGTACAGATCTGACGGGCTCTATTCTTCCCGATTCTAGTTTTACCGTACGTAAGTCAGCAACTGGGTATTCTTCCACTCTGAACTCTCCGATCGCAATGGACTATGTCCTACGAGGAAACTTTGGTAACAGAGAGTGGAGCGGCACCTACGAATACTCAGCGCACCTCAGCAGATTGGGAATCACGTGCAATTACAAAGCAGCTTTCTCTGGAACACAGATTTTACCGGGGTCCTCGCAAAGCCCTGGCGGCATTTGGAGCGGCTCCATTCGCTCGAGTAACGGAGAGGTATTCGAAGCGCTCGGCTTTGTTACCGAGTCAGGAGAAATGAGATTCATCACCTCCGATAGTGAACAAAGTGTTGGCACGATGACAGTTAAAAATAGTTCTTTCGACGCCACACTGATCGCCTATTTACCTGTTGGATCATATTATATTGACACAGGTTTGACATTTGCTATGGGCAATGCGTCAGGTATTTTGGCAGAGAGGAGTTATTTATTTGGCTCTGCCTATTTGAATGGGATCGTTACATCAGAGTTTGATTTTTCCTACGACCCTATATACGAGCGTAGTTCAAGTCTTTCCAAAATCGCGGGGAAATACTCTGATAAAGGTCCCGGTGGCTTTGTAGAGAATTATACCGTTGACGGGGTTGGACGAATAACGGGCAGCAATAGCGATGGCTGCCGATATAACGGCGCGCTCTCATTGCTGAACACAAAGTACAATTTGTATCGAATTGTTGTAACTATCACAAGTTGTGATGTTTTAAACGGAGAATACTCGGGATTGGCTTCATTGTCCGATGACGGCGGGAAAACGAATGACACGCTGCTCCTTACAGTCACCGGGCCTCGGTATATTGTAAGTGGGTATCTCCCGAAGCTATAACGCAGGCATCAAACAATACAGATGCGTCCAAACAGTGGCTCGCTAAATCGCGCGGTTCTACTTAACATGTTTTTTGGTCGCATCCTGGTGGTCAGCTTTCTTAATTTGAAGGCTTCTTGCAGGTTTGGCGGAGTTCCTTTCCAACATTTTCTTTAGCGCGCTTATTAGAGAGTGGCAATTTGCACCCATGAAGCTTCGCTTAACACACATACGAGGACTGTAGGATGTGGACGGGCAGTTATCGAGTCTAGCAGCCTGTTGGAAAATTGTGGTTTTCGAAGGGCAGCCCCGGGGTCTCCCGGGACATTGGCAAACTGCTTACCAATCTGCCAGTCAGCTGTATGCAATATTCGAATACTCATCCGTGAATCCTTTTCCAAATTACTCTAGCCGTCTGAGACATATCCTAATAATTACAGCTGGACGCGATCAATCAAATACTGGACGAAAACACATGTAGCATTCTCGAGCCTATACTGGGTCGTACCTGGTACTTGGACATGGACAGTCCAATGACACAAATTTGCGGGATACCTCGGGGCACGCGGGGACAGTTTTGTTTTGGAATCGGTGGCGGGGTCCGGCAGGAAAACACACGTGATAAAGAACTCTGAACCTATGCAGGATTTTTGGCTTTGCTTTTCTCAGAAAATTGATATTCTGCCTCTAATTTCCACGGCTGGGCCACCACAGTAACCAAACATGCATCTTCAAATGGGTATATATACATGAGCAGTGTACTTGAGAAAATTCCAAGTATGACGCAGCAGGATCTAGATGCGTTAAGAAGAAACGCCCTGCGAATACTAGAAAGTGCCACCGAAGCAAAAAAGCTAGATTATGCAGAAGAAGTTCTTAGTGCTATTGATGAGCAGCTCGAAAGGCGCTATCTACCGGGCATGATTAAAACCTTTCGTAACGTCTATCCCGGTGGTTTTTATGGCGAGAAGCAAGCGGTTGAGGAGCGGGAGTACAAACTCGCCGCATGCCATAGATTTCAAGAACTTCTTTCTCAACCAGTCTACGCTGATTTGATGGAAGCAGAAGATTATTCAGAAATATATAATCGTTGCGCAAACCTTGTAGGTATGACAAATCTCATTCAAGGAAGCTTCGAAAAACCACAGTTACTGGATAGTATTAGGCGGCCGGAACACGCTGACAAATTTTTTCCTGCCCTATTTAGCGTACTTTACGGTGATGCAGCTATTATGGTTCGATTTGGTGAATGGTGTTCTGTACTAACCGATCTAGAACTCTCAAAGTGGACTTACGCCACCTACTTTCTGTTCCTATCAAACCCCGAAAAATACATGTTCGTAAAGCCAGAAATGCTTAAAAAGTCGATATCGCTTTGCAGATATCCACTTGAATACGAATCACAACCTAGTGCGGAGCTATATTCCGAAGTTCTTGCCTACTCAAACTGGCTAAAGTCTAAAATCGCGGAGCTAAAACCACGAGACATGATCGATGTTCATTCATTCATGTGGCATATGGCCCCTACTGGAAAATGGGCGGAGAATGAGTAATCGATAAGCACCCATGAAATATTTGACCCCGTTTTCAACTTCGAAGCCAGTTCCGAGGGCACCAGCTTGTGGCTCAGCCTGATTCTGGCGATCAAAGAGCTTTACGCTTTCTTGGACCGTAAACTGCATAAAGTTATATCTCAAGTTAAGATCAGGAAATAGTGACGCTTAATTCCAGATTGTTTTTCCCGGGCTCATGAACGAATTCCAGGATATGCAACGTGCGCCAGCAGTCAAATTCTGACTCGGGTGTTGAGGGCCGCTTTCGACGCAAACTAGTCATTTACATCGCCCCATCCCACCTGTGACCCTCAGAACTAAAAAGTGAATTTTTAATCTCCAATAGCTCAAAAAAATCTTATTCCGGTCATATCCTAGTTAATGATTTGGGACTACTCTCTGAGCTAGATTTGTATCAAAAATCGGGTTTATTGAAAGCTGGCTTGTGTGACCAAGTCCGTTTTTATCAGCGGAGGGGGTAAGTGATTATGCGTTACTTATGTCTTGTGTTGTTTGGCCTATTTTTCAGCATGACCGCAAATTCAGCGACTCTCATCTATAGTGGTTCTACCATCACGGGCATATCCCATTTGGAAATCGCTGGTGGTTCCCTGTACGACGTTTCGTTCGCGGATGGCAATACGGATACCGTATTCGGTGGCATCACCTTCGATGAGGCGTACAGGGTTAAAGCGGATGCCGTTAGCCTCGCTATGTTTACATTTTTAAGTGCCAGCGCGGCGTCGGGGAACGACATCAGAGGTTGCGGGTTGGACGTAAATAATTGTACGTTATTCAATGCCGATCGCGTCAATTTTCCCCCTATCAACGTGAACAGCATTTACATCGATACATTTGCCGTCATATATTATTCCCCCGATTGCGGGCCGGGTTGCGAAGGGTGGGCCAACCAGGGCGCCCAAGGTATAACACTAAACTACGACACCGCCAACTCAGGCAATGTCACACTCGTCACATTCACCCCCTCGCCGGTACCCATCCCTGCTGCCGCATGGCTATTCGGCTCGGCCCTGCTTGGGTTGGCAGCCGTTAAACGCAAGACAGTGTAGACACATATCCTGACGTCCGGCCTCGCCATGCGGGGCTTTTTATTGCCTGCGCTTTGGGGTTTCCCTCGGAGACATAATCATCAAGGAGTTCTGGAAGCAATGTAGCTTGGTTTCTGACCTCACCCTGGATAAAATCGCTCATGCTATTACCCTGCATCAGGAACTTACGGAGACTATACCGAAGGCAGAGTTTTCACACAGCCACAGTCGTCTACTGCCACTTCGGTTTGAGTATATCGAGTCTCTCGACCGGCACAAGAGTGCCAAAAGCAGCAGTGCTGAGGAAACTTCCACTGCTCTCTTGAGTGATCGCTTTCGGGAGCAAAGTAATGAGGGGCTGAGATAGCCCTTCTGGTGGCTACCGATGCATTTCCGCCATCAGAACGTGTCAGCTTTTTTTACACACTCGCAGTGATCTTCAGTTCTATTGCCTGAAACCATTGAGTTGATGAAGCTCAAGGTCGCCACAGAACTGGTGGAGAAATCGATTCAAGAAACCTTCGCCCACTTTACTTATCCATCGCAGCACTGGCGAATTCAAGACCAATAACCAGATGGAACTACAGGCTATCCAATCGGGGGTTTCCTTTTTCTAGGATGAAACACCGCAAATTGATCGCCACTCGCTTGGTCATTATTTGACCAAGCGAGCCACCATGGCTGTCTGGGGGAATATCAGTCCTTCTGATGCCGACTATTGTTAGTTATTGCCATACTCATCAATAACTAACAATAAGTTCGAGCTCACAAAACCGGTGACCAGAGGGCGCCATCACTGTTTTACCATCTAGTTTTTCACTTACTCATGACCTAAAGTGGGAGGAATTGCTAGAATTTACCAGCTTGTTTCTCGGCGAGCCTACTCTTTCTACCAGCGCCAGCTTAGAATTTATTACCAACTTCTTTGGGCATCTACAAAAGGCTAATACATGGAGACGATCCTGTTCCTGGCGCTGGGCCTGGTGTTGCTTGTGTTTGGCGCCACTGTGTTAGTGAAGGGTGCGGCCAGCTTAGCGGCTTCATTTGGTATCTCACCCCTGGTCATTGGCTTAACCATCGTTGCATTCGGCACCAGCGCACCGGAGATGGCCGTGAGTGTTGGTGCGGCATTTGCAGGCCAGGCAGATCTGGCCCTGGGCAATGTCGTTGGCAGTAATATCTTCAATGTGCTGCTGATTCTGGGCCTGTCTGCCCTGGTGACACCCCTGCTCGTCAATCAACAACTGGTGCGTTTGGACGTGCCGCTAATGATTGTGGCGTCTTTCCTGGTACTGCTGTTTGGATTGGATGGAAATATTGGCAGGCTGGAAGGTGCGGTTCTATTTGCGGGTATTTTGATCTATACCGTGTTCCTCGTTTTCCAAAGCCGAAAGGAAACCAATACCGCCGTGCGGGCAGAGTATGAGGGACAGTATGGAGATAAAGACACCGATGGTTCCATACATTATCTACGCGATGGGGCATTGATCCTCGGCGGCTTGTTTTTGTTGGTGCTGGGTTCGCAATGGTTGGTTGATAGCGCAATTACTATCGCGCAATACTTTGGCGTTAGCGAGTTAGTCATCGGTTTGACTATAGTGGCGGCGGGTACGTCTTTGCCGGAAATGGCCACCTCTGTGGTTGCTTCCATTCGTGGGGAGCGCGATATAGCGGTTGGAAACATCGTCGGCAGTAACCTTTTTAACCTTTTGTCTGTGTTGGGGCTCTCCAGCATCGTCTCTCCCAGCGGCATCGTAGTTCCGGTCGCGGCGATTAGCTTTGATATCCCGGTTATGATCGGCGTCGCGCTGATGTGCCTGCCAATATTCTTTTCCGGTTATGTGATCAGCAGGTGGAACGGGACCCTGTTTCTGTTCTACTACGTCGCGTATACAGCCTATTTGATTATGGCCGCCGCTCAACACGATGCGATGCAAGAGTTTGGTATGGCGATGTCGATGGTGATTCCGCTGACAGCCATTGCCTTGATGATTTCCGCGTTTCGTTATTATCGACTGAAATCGTAAACGTCCAGCAGGTTTTGACAAATTAAGCCCATCTGGCCTGCGGTATCAAAGTGAACGCCCTGCGTTGCGGTTCATGCGATGTCAGGCGCCGGGAGTTTCCTGGTCATGTGAAACTTCACAACACCATGGGGAAAACACCGGCGCTCATATTCGACCGAGTAGCCAAGCGCATCGTATAGCGCAGGCGATTGGAAGCTGAACGTCTCCAGGTACACAGAGCTGCAACCGTTCAAGGCCGCTTGCGCCTCGAATGCCCGCACCAGCCTGGTCCCGATACCCTGGCGACGATGCGACGGCTCAACCCAAAGCTGCTGTAGCTCACAGCACGGCCCCCATATGCGCCCCACCGCGCCGCCGAAAATTTCACCGGAAGTTGACCTGGCAAAGCTAGATATGAGCCGCACTTCGTCAAGTGAGGCTGCGGAACTATTGAATTCCTCCAGACCGGCGTCGACAAGTGCGGACTCCGCAGATGGATGATCGTCATGTGAGGTAATAGAGATGACAGTCAAAGGATGCTCTCAACGTAATTGCGCCACCTCAGTCTAGCCCCGGCTGGCAAAAATGCGGAGTCCTTTAATGTATCGAGACGGCTCTGCGCGGTCGCCTTTTCGCTGCTCCCCCTGGCCAGCGAAGCGGGCGTCTGCCCTGTCCCCGGCTACCGTATTTTCGTGATGAGTTGCTTCCAAAGCGCCCTGACATAGCGCCCACTGAACCTGAAAGGTGCCGCCAGGAAATAGCGGTACCTGTTTAATCTGGCGATGCGCAAGGCGATGCTGTTTATGCTTTCCTGGCTGAAATAGTTGTGATCCACATCGTACTGCACCGGGGCCGCCTGCAGTTCAATGCCGTGGGTCGCTTTCAGCCAGCTCAATTCAGGCTCTGCCAACTGCCGTAGCCGCTCGTGCACTTCCGCGGGCGCCTGGTACTTCCTGCCGGGTATACCGATAAACTCAATAACATCGTTAGGCGTCCTGGCCTTATTGAGGCCTTCACCGATGACCATGGGCGTTGACCGGTTCAAAGCGCTCAGCAGCAGCGCCGCTTCCTGACTCATGCTGGTATTGGTGAACCTGGACGGCTGCACGGGCAATGCAGCCTGTACGCCAATCTGCTCTAGCAGCGCAACGGCCAATCCCGCGGGATTCGCGGCCGCCCTGGCAAAATCGTAAATGCAGACATCACAGCCGCTGAATGCCGTATCCACCCTGCCAAACAGGTTTCTCAACTTGTAATACGGTGGTGTCTGGTAGAGGTCCTCCAGCACAAATCCCCGCTTCAGCCGCTCCTGTATCTCACTTGAAAGCGCTTCCAGAGGATGGCGCACACAGGCGACAATCAGGATTTCTTTTGAAAACTGGCGCAGCCACTGGGACAACAGAATCAGCCGTTGTTCGCTGTGGTGCCCAACTGCCTCGGCGGACACCAGCAACCGGGTCGCGGAAGAAGCCGCGAAACCCTTTTCAAAGCGCGCACGCGTATGGGCAGCGTATTGCTCCACTTCCTTGCGGGATTTGAAGCCGGCCACAATCTGGGGGCGGCTGAGTTCCTCACCATCCACAAACATCGCGCTGAGGAACCTGGAGTGGTTGCCGTCGAACACGCCGGAATCGTCCAGGTCCCGCGGATAATGAATGTCGTACTCACGCTCCAGCAGGTCGGCATTCCTGTACAACTGCTCCTGTATGGCGCTGGAGCCAGTCTTGCCAAGGCCGATATGCAGGTATGTTCGTTCAAATAGTTTTACGGGCTGCATCGCGTTAAGTCCAGTAGTAAAACCGTGTTACAGCGAGCGCGGGGGCGTGCTTGCGGCAGCAAAATGTCGCGCCGTCGCCAGCAGGCACAGCACAAAAACCAGCTCCGCAAAATTCCCGCAGAGAAGACCCCAGGGCTGCGAACCGGTGGCGCCGTTGACTATAAAAATGAAAATGGCGCCCAGAAAAAACCAGCGCCAGCCACTGCTCTTCCACACCGCCGCCGCCATGGGCAGCACCAGGATATTGGTCGCTATGGTGGCAATGGGCGGCATGCCTGAGACACTGCCCAGCTTCATCACACCCAGGGCCGGCCTGGGCCCCAGTTGCAGCAGGTAGACCTCGTGGTACAGTCCCCAGGCAAGGGCGGCCGCGGTGAATACCCAGCAAAAACCGATAAATGCCGGATTGCACGCCAGGGCAACACCGGCATCGCGCATCACCGACAGGGCGAACAGGGTGAGGAAGGGCAGCAAGGCGCTGTGCAATACAAAACGCGGTACGTTGGCCCCCTCGTACCAGGAGGCGTTGATAAACCAGTTGCCCAGGCCCTGCATCAGGTTGTCGTAGCACATGCCCAGCAGCAGCCCCCGCAGCAGCCACATGCGTGCCGAGCCGGCTGAACTTAAAGTCCAGCACAGCAGCGCCAGGTCCAGCGCGGCGAAAAACAACAGGAGATAATTCATGGGCGGGATTATCTCACAAGCGACTGCGCAGGCGCCTATTCCGGGATATAGATAATTTCACCGCTCTCCAACTGGTAGGCGGCGCCCACCCGTTTGCCGCGAGGCTTGCTCGGGTCCGCCTGGCTCTCCTGGTTCTGCTTGTACTTGGTGATCTCCTCACCCTTCCTGGTAATGATCTCCATGTCGTCCTTGCCCGGATTCTTGACGATGGTGAACTCCTTCTCCATCAATAATTCGGCGACGTTCAGGTGTTGCACCAGCGCCACCATCAGGGCGACCGCAAATACCATGGCCACGTCGAACAGGTTGGTGAGTGAGCCCAGCGGGTCGAGGTCGTCGTCGTTCTTTTTCAGGAAGCGATGGCGTTTCATTGCGCTAGTCCTTGATCACGGCGTAAACATACTCCAGGTCCGACAGGTCGGAGGCGTACCAGCGAGTCTTGATCTGGTTGCAGAAAAAACCGATCGCACCCACCAGCAAGCCCACCACCGTGGTGGCAAACGCCACCTGCATATTCTGAGCCAGCGAAGCCATATCACCGGAGGCCAGACCCACCAACGCTGGCCCCATCGGGATAAGGGTGCCCATCAGACCCAGCATGGGCCCTATCTTCGCGAGGGTCTTCACCAGCGCCAGGTCTTTCTCGCAGGCCATCTCGAAATCAGCCAGGACTTTTTCGGCCTTCACCGGGTTATGCGCTACCGCCAGCAACTGCTCGAGATAGAGGTTCACCAGGCCCGTCTTGCGAATATGGTCCGGCGCCAGCACCGCGCGGGCGTTCTCCATGGAGAGTTCCTGCAGGGCCGGTTTCACCGACTTTTCATAGGCCATGCGGTGTGCATATAGCCCGTAGAAGCCGCCCACCACGAACAGGCCCTGGGCCAGGAAGAGCAGCAACAGCACGATCGTGGGGATCAGCAACCCCGACGAAATCCAGTACAGAGCCTGTACGATCAGATCCATAGTTTCACCTCTGTTGTAATGGCTGCGACATTTGTCGCGTCAGTTTTTTCATGGCCCGCTTGTAACGTAAATAGCCCACCGCCGCGCCCAGCAGTACCAGCACCAGAACCGCAAGGAACTCGGTGACATTGGGTTGAATATCCGCCGAGCGATAGGGGTAGCTTGCCGTCAGCACCGAGACCGCCACCGCCAGGACAATCTGCGCCGCGTGCATGGCGAGCTTGAGTTCCAGGCGCAACACCCGCATAGGCACCAGCCAGCGAATGATCCAGGCCATCGCCACGGCGATACAGGCAACAGCGCCGCCGTAGGCCAGCGCGGTCTGTTCAAAAGGCAGTTCGATGCCCTGCTGGTAGACGTGCACCTGGTAGAAGCAAAGCACGCCCACCGCACTTACCATCGGCAGGTATTGCAGCCACAGCACGAGTTTCCATGGCAGCAGCAACACGGCGTACATCTCCCTCAGCATGAACAGGGCCAGTACCAGCATCAACACCGCCTCCAGCACCAGCACCACCGACATGTCGAGCATGGCTTCGGGGTCGGCAAGCAGCGCCTCAATATCCGTGCTGCTGTAGGCGATAGCCGTGGGATAAAACACATAGGTAATGCCCGCGATCACCAACGCCAGGGCGAGTTGCTGCCACCAGTGTCGGAACAGGGAAAGCTGGGCCGCCGTGGCAGTCAGGCTGAACAGCGCGAGGAACAGGATGATGTTATCCACGACCGTGGACCCCGGCCTGCGTCGTCATCTAAATCTCCCCCGGTTCCAGCGCCTGCGCGTGGCGCCGGCGCGAGGCCAGAAACGCTATCGTGGCGAGAATCAGCAGTACCCCGATAATCAGACCCCAATTGAGACGTTGTATCAACGGCTGCTCCGACTCCTCCGCCTGGCGGATCACCTCCTTCTCCAGCACCATGGACTGCTCATCCGCCTCAGCGGGCGCTTCCAGCGATTTCTTCATCTGCTGCTCGTAGTTCTGGCGCTGGGCTTCGGGCAGCCGTTGGGCAATATAGTCGCGTAGCTTCGTGTTGTTGCACACGAAACCCGAGCAACCGGCATCGTATTTCTCTATCAGTTCCGCGTGCAGCGCTGCGAGCCTCTGCACCTGCTCGGGGCTGGCCTCCCACATACCCTTGCGCGCCGTCTCCATCATTACCGCGGTCATCTCCTGTAGCGCGTAGGGGTTCTCCTTTTCAAAAAACTGCTGCACGCCGAGATCGTATTTGTCCTCCACATAGGTGTCGTATATCTCATCCCACAATTCATCCTTGATCGCATCGGGCTTCATCACGTTCCAGCCGTAGGTGTTGCGAAAGGTCTCCGCCAGGGTTTCCGCCGAGGAGGCGCTGCCCTGCTGCAAGGCTTTTATGTACTGGGGGTTGAACAGGGTGGCCTGGGCCTCGGTCCACACCGCCTCCTCCATGGTCTGCATCCCGGGGTTGTTGGCGTTGCGGAAATCGTTGAAGTAAGCCTTGGGATCGTTACCGGTAACCTCACGTACCGCGAGGTTCAGGCCGCCCATGAACTCGTACACGTGGTCCAGCGACAACGCCCCCCAGGCATTCGACTCGCGTGGCTGCACGACCACCTCGGCATCCTGCAGCGCCGCCTCGAACACGCCCTGGCGGAAATAGCTCCACTTGTCGCCCTTGCCGTACACGGCGCCCATATTGTTGAGATACTGTTTCGCCACTTCGGCGTCTTCTTCCCAGGCATCGCCCTTCTCCACAAGACTCATGATGCCGGTACCGTAGGCTCCGTTGACACCACCGAACACCCGGGTGCTGGCCAGCTCCCTGGCCTCCAGCGGCGAAATGCCCTTGTCGATCATCATGCGCTCGGACTTGGTGACGCCGCTGCGGACATAATTGTCCTCGGGACTCTCCTCGAGCTGCGCCACCGTCTCGATCGCCTGGTTGATCAGCAGGATGCGACTTGCGGCCAGGTCGCGAAACTGGCCCGCTGTCTGGGCTACGATATCAATGCGCGGGCGCCCCAGTTCCGCCAGCGGGATCGGTCTCACCGAAACCACGCGGTTGAAGGGGTCGCGCACCGGTTCCACGCCCAGCAGGTAGAGTATCTGCGCCAGCTGGGCGCCCTCCGTCTGGATAAAATCCCCCGGCCACAGGGTGAACGTCACTTTCTTCGGGTAGGCGCCTGCATTGGCGGCGGCGTGATTCTCCAGCAGGGCCCTGCCGAGTTTCACCCCGACTTCCCAGGCCTCCACCGTGGGGGTCTGTTCCGCGTCTATCGAGTACATATTGCGCCCGGTAGGCAAGGTGCGAGGATTGCGCACAAGGTCGCCGCCGGAGGTCGGCAGAATGTAGCCTCCGCCGAGGGCGTTCAGCATGCTCGCCATTTCCTGGCCGGGGCTTTCTGCAAGGGCGCGGCGGTAGTCACTGACCGACAGCAGATTCCGCTCGATAGTGCGCACGGCGTAGGCGTAGTTCTTGTCCGCCTGGTCCATCACCCGGATTTTCTCCGAGGCCATCTCCCCCGCGCCCTGCAGGCGCCGGTCAAAGTCAGGCACCGCCAGCAGGGCCTGCAGCGCCATCGCATCGCTGGCTTCCAACTCATTGCCGGTGAGCAACTGCGCATTGTCTCGGTAGAACACCAGGGTTTCGATAAAGGCCTGCAACTGGTCCCGGTTCATCTGCGCCAGCGCCGCGCCGAGTTGCACATCGTCAAGCGCCAGGCTGAGGGTCTGCAGGTTCGCCGCTCCCAGCGCCTGCTGCAAGGTCGCGGCCGCCACTGCCTGGCGCTCGGTTTCCACCCGCTCCGCCAGCATGGGGTCATCCAGCAGCACAAAAACCTGCTCGTAAACGGCGGGCTTCTGCATCAGTCGCAGCAACTGGTTGACGTCTTCCTGCTGGGAAATTTTAAGACCTTCCGCCATGGCCGGGATGGCCCTGGCAATGGTCTGGGCCTGCTTGAGCAGTTCCGGGTCCAGTGACTTGGAGGCCATTTCAAAGCGCTTTTCCGATGCCAGGGTACGAATGAAATCCACTCGCTGCGGGTAAGGCATGATTTTCACCAGCAAATCCTCCGCCCGGCGCAGGTCTTCCTGCCCGGCGCCGCCCTGCTCGCCCAGGTCGGCCTCCATGCTACCCATGGCGACAAAACCACCGATGATTTCGCCATCGGTCAGGCGACGGTTGTCCTCAAACCAGCGCGAAGCGCGCACCCGGTCGTCGCTGGACACGATCTCCGCCAGCACCGCATCGGCATCTTCCCCCGCCAGTACCCGGTCCACCCAGGCTCGCGCGGGCTGGCGATAGCGGGTATCGAAGAAGGGTTTGTCTTCCATGCGCTCGCTGTCGATCTCGCCCTTTAAAACATCCAGCGCCGCCAGGGAATAGGCCAGCGGGTCGGTGGCGATCAGGCGGGTGGTGGAGTCCATCTGTGCCTCGGTGTACGGCTGGTTCAGCGTGTACAGGCCGGCGTTGATTTTCTCGTGTGAGAGGGTTTCCACATAGTTGGACAGCGCGAAGTAATCAGCCGTCGTCCACTCCCCATTCGCGGAGCCGACATCGAGTTGCTCGACAATACCCAGTTCCATGGCCATCTCGCGTATGCGCTTCGCGTAGGCACCCTTGACCGAACCGTCCTCCAACTGATGATAGCTGGACAGCTCATCGCCCAGTGTTTTCATCTCGTTGTGAATGCCGCTTTCCATAAAAGGCGCTGTAAGATGGGAGATGGTCGTGGTGTAGGAGCGACGCTTTGCGATGATGGCCTCGCCTACGTTATTGATCGTGTACATGTAAAAATGCGGCATACCTCCTACAAGTGCATCGGGCCAGTCATACTCGGAAAGCGCCACCTGCTTCCAGGGGGTGAACTCCAGCGAGCCGTGGGTGCCGAAGTGCATGATCGCATCGGGCTTGAACACCTTGCGGGTCCACAGGTAGGAGGCCACGTAGGGATGCGGTGGCGCCTCGCGGGTGCCGTGTACCAGGGCGAACGTGTTCTCGCCGACACCGGGCAATGGCTGAGGCAGCAACACGATATTGCCCAACTCCACGCGCGCCACGCCGATATAATCGACACCGTCGCGCACCGTGGTCATGTACTGCCCGGGGCTGCGACCATAGCGCACCTGGATGGCATCGCACATCGCCGGGGCCAACTCCTGGGCGCACCAGCTGTCAAAGGTCTCGGCGGAGACCAGCGCGGGATCACCGCTTTCAAAAAAGCCCGCCATGTCCCCTGCCGCATAGGGGCCCAGCACCGGGCCCTGGCGCTGAATCAGGGCCTTGAAACCGGCGAGGTCCGCGGGCAGGCCGTCCACGTTGTAACCCGCGTCACGCAGCACCAGCAACGTGTTGTAGAGTGACTCGGCCACCTCCAGCCCACCGGCAGTCATCGCACTCTTACCCGGCCCCTTGTAGTAGTAGATAGCCAGTTTCTTGTCGGCGTTGGGCAGCGACTTGAGGTTGATCCAGTGCCGCACCAGGCGCGTGAACTTCTCCATGCGCTCGGGAATGGCTTTGAATATCTGGTAACCGTACTCATCGGGATACTTGGCGGCGATGGCGTAGGGCACGACAGCGCCATCGAACTCAGGCAGCACCACCGACATCGTTATCAACGCTCCCATCATGCCCTGCTGGTCTTCCAGCCATTCATCGTGGTTCTGGAAAACCGAGATCGGAGCAAAAATTGGCACGTTGCGCTCCTGCAGCCAGGCCACCGCCGCGTCCGCCTCGTTGAGGGTGATGCGCCCGTGGGGCATGAACACCACGGCGTCGGGCTCGATGGCCTGCAGGAACTCCAGCCGCTTGTTGAGCGCGGCCATGGGATAGACATTGAGGCCTTTATCCTCCAGTGAACGGATCAGTGCGTCCACATGATCGCGGTTGGAATTGAATGGCCCGGGTACCGAGGTCACCATGGCCACCCGCGGCTGGCCCGGTTTGTGCAGCCCCTTTTCCACGGCATAGGCTTCATAGTCAGCCACGCTTTCGAACATCGCCTCCTCGTCGATATGGAACACCAGGTCGCGGGACAGCGGTATCGGATCCTTCAGGGGATCTACGAATACTTTCTTGCCATCGAATACCGCGCGGGCGTAGTTCAGCAGGGAGCGGTAGTTGGCGGTGCCCCCGTACTGAATATAATCGCCGACAAAATCCAGGTCTCCGCCCCTGAGGTTGGTCACATCGATGTTGGGATTGGTGGCTCCCTCCATGAACATTTTCAGGCCCTTGATACCCTGCGCCTGCAGGAACTCAAACTGCTCGGGCTCCAGGTTGAGGCCGCGACCGAAAAACAGTACAAGATCGTAATCGGACACCCGCGACAGCTCCGACAGCGGCAGGGTCTCCACCTTGATCAGGGGGTTCGTATTGGACTTGAATACGCGCGCGACCTGGAAATCCTCATAGTTGACCAGGGCGACCCGGGTGGGGGATACATACTTGCTGTAGGCGGCAAAGCCCGCCGCCAGCAACAGCAGTCCCGCCACGGCCATGAGTATCTTTTTTCGTTTCGTCGCCATTCCAGTCCCTGGGGTAATGCTATTGCCAGCCTTCCTATTCTAGGTGGCTAGTGTATCGGCGATGTGTCGGATTCCGGGGGTTTTGTAACAGTGTGTAACAGTCACAGGCCGGCAACGGTCATCCTGCGCATCCCGCGACCGCTGCCTTGTGGCAGGGAGGAAAACGCGACCGGAGTCGCGTGCCAGCGGGTCAAAGTGGCTCTTACACTCTCGGCGCCGGTGCACTAAACTGATTGCGCTGCCAGATGCCTCCCGGGGCGTTGTATCTCCAGGGGGCAAAAACAAAGGCGAAGCCCCCGCCAGAGAACTACGGGAGCCCATCCGGACTGACCTGACGTCGGCGGGCCGAGCCAGTTTCAAAAACAGTTTTGGGTAGTGTTTATGGATGTGCAACGGTTCCTCGCAGAGATGAAGGACAGGCGAGTCTACCGCATTGCTGTCATCTACGCGGCGGGCAGCTGGGCACTGTTGCAGGTAGCAGACCTGTTTTTTCCGATGCTGGGTCTGCCGGAACAGGCTATTACCACCGTGCTGGCGGCCGTTGCGCTGGGCTTTCCGATCGCACTGATTCTGGCGTGGTTCCTCGATATCACCCCCGATGGTGTCGTCGAAACGGACGCGACCGACAATGGCCTGGGTTCGCTGCGCCTCTCTCCCGCACGCCTTGCCGTGGTTATCATCCTGACCGGGCTGGTTTTCCTTGTCGGATTCCTCTACATGGATCGGCTGGACCTGATCGGCAAGGCGGAGGAGCAGCAATCCTCAACTGCGATCACCGCGCCCTCGGAAACTTCTATCGCCGTCATACCCTTTGTGAATATGAGCGATATGAAGGAGCTGGAGTACTTTGCGGATGGCCTGGCCGAGGAAATCCTGAACCTGCTGGCCCGCCTCAATGAGCTGGATGTCGCAGCGCGCACCTCTTCGTTCTACTTCAAGGGTCGCGATGTCGGCATTCAGGAGATAGCCCGCCACCTGGGTGTGCGCAATGTGCTGGAGGGCAGTGTGCGCAGGCAGGGAAACCGGGTTCGCGTGACCGCGCAGTTGATCGACGCCAGCAACGGCTACCACCTCTGGTCGGAGACATACGACCGGGACAGCAGTGACACCTTTGACATCCAGGATGAAATCGCCCGCCAGGTGGTCGCCAAGTTGCAGGTAATCCTGTCTGACTCATCGAAAAAGATTCTCGATCAGCGACCCGCGCTCGTACCCAGGGCTTACGACTATTATTTGCGCGGACGCGAATACCTGCGGGAGTCTCGCGGTGTGGATAGCCTGGACCAGGCCGTAACCCTGTTTACCAGGGCCATCGCTCTCGACGACGGCTACGCGGAGGCCTATGCCGGGCTTTGTGACAGTCTCCTCGGCCACTATCGCATCAGCCGGGACCCTCGAAATTTCAAGAGCGCCGAGAAGGCCTGCCAGAATGCTCTGGCCCTGGACAGCAAGGTACCCGCAGTCTACGTGGCCCTGGGCAACCTTTACCGTTTCTCTGGAGAAAACGCGGCGGCTATCCGGGAGTTTGAGCGCGCGCTGAAGCTTAATCCGAAGGCGGTAGACGCGCTCATCGGCCTGGCGGAAACCTATGAACAGGACAACAAACCGGAGCGGGCACAGGAGTTGTTCCTGCAGGCAATCCAGCTGCAGCCCTATTACTGGCATGCCTATCAGCGGATGGGCAGTTTTCTCTTCTCCGCGGGACGCTTCGACGAGGCCATCCCATACTACCAGCGCATCACAGAAATGATGCCTGATAACGCCGGGGCCTTCAGCGACCTGGGCGCGGTGCATTACATGCTTAACCAGTTCGAGTCCGCGGCACTCGCCCTGCAGAAATCGCTTGCGCTGGCGCCCACGGCCATCGCCTACTCCAATGCGGGCGCCAGCCTGTTTCTGTTGCGTCGTTTTGAAGAAGCGGTAGACATGTACCAGAAAGCGGTGGAGTACGCGCCAGACGATTTCGAGAATTGGGGCAGTCTCGGGGACGCTTATCGCTATAGCGAAGGATTGCAGGAACTTGCCGAACCCATGTATCGCAACGCCATCAAGCTGGCGCTGGAGAGCCTCGAAGTAAACGCCAATGATGTCTCCACGCTGGGCCTGCTCGCGCACTACGAGGCTAACATCGGCAATCGCGAACAGGCCCTGCAGTACCTGGCACGCGCCAGTGCGCTGGCCCCAAAAGATTTGTATGTGAACTATACTACCGCTACGGCACTGTGCGCCCTGGGCGAAACCGAGCAAGCCCTTGCTGCGCTTAACCTGGCCATTCGCCTGGGTTACTCAGCGACCCTGGCCAAAGCTGACGCAAGTCTTTGTGGCCTGACTGAGTTACCCGGTTTCCAGGTACCGTAGACCAGGGAATAGTCGTATCCCGCCAAAATAACGAAAGAGGATCGTTCACCATGACAAACCGGAAGAGTTATCACCTCATCTCCCGCTGCCTCCGACCTGCGCTCGCGCTCATGCTGGCGGGCTTCGCCGTTGCAGGCTGCACCGACAAGAGCGAACCGCGGAGTAAGGCTGACGCCGAGAACGTCACTATCAAGATATTCCTGAAACCCAAGCCATACGCCGACGGGGCACTGTGCCCCCACAAGGTGAACAAGACCAACCCCGACGTCTGGCAGGGCAAGTTCGTGACCTGGCAGACCTATCTCGAATCCGACCACGACAAGATTGTCGAAGACTACAAGTTTGAGATTTACTTCGATCCAATCCAGGGCAACCCGCTCATCTCGTCGAACAAAGGACAACTGGAGAAAAAGATCGACGAGGGGGCTCCGCTGGCAGAATACAAATACACGATCTGGGACCGGGCAACTGGCAACAACGCCCACAAATGCGAGCCCCTGGACCCGAGATTCCGTGTAAATTGAAGCGCTGTGGCAAGGTTGCATCAGGGTAGCAATGCCCATAACTGCTTCACCGGGATTCAACCCCGACGATAAAATGGCGGCCAGGAATGAATAATAAGATGACCAGTCCCACACTTCAGGATCGATGTTCCAGCAGGCGGCAATGCGCGCTGGCGGCTGCGGTGCTGGCCGCAGTATTCAGCGCCGGAGCCGCGGCACAGGTCCATATCGCTATCACTTTTGACGGCAAGGGTTGCCCGCTGCCCGGGGTGGAGGAAGCGGTCGTGGACAGAGGCAAGAAAATTTACTGGCAGGCTTATGACACGGAGGGCCAGCCATCGAGGCAAGAGTTCAGGATATACTTCGACCCGCTGAAGGGATCCACCCTGAAAGCACCGCAAGGCAAAGTGGATCATCCGGTGGACTCCAACGCTCCCACGGTGGAGTACAAGTACACTATCGTCGGCGATGGCTGCGAGGACTCTCCACTGGATCCGCGCATTCGAGTGAACAAGTAAGGCCGCAAACCGGCCGGGAGAGCCACCACACAACAGCGTCCCGACGGCCGCTCAGGCTGCTCTCCCGTCCGCCAGCCGCAGTATGACCCGAAGGCCTCCGCCCTCGAGATTTTCGAGCGTCACGTCGCCCCCATGCGAGCGCAGCACCGAGCGCGCAATCGACAGGCCGAGGCCGGTGCCGCCGGTGCTCCTGTTGCGAGCCGGGTCCAGCCGCACGAAGGGCTCAAACACCGCATCCAGCTTGTCGTAAGCAATGCCGGGGCCGTCATCCTCCACCCGGATCTCGCAACAGCCGTCCCGCTGCCGCAGTTCAACTCGTGCACGCGCGCCGTAGTTCACGGCGTTGTTCATCACGTTGCTCAGCGCCCGCTCCATCGCCAGCGGTCGGCAGCGGACCGTGCAGGTCTCCGGCCCCTCGTAGTCCACCTTGCCTCCCAGGTCATTGAAGTCATCGCACAGCATATGCAGTAGCTTCGCCAGGTCTACATTTACCGGCGGTTCCGCCGCCGCATCGTCGCGTGCAAAACTCAGGGTCGAAGCGAGCATCGCGTCCATCTGCTCCAGGTCCTGTTCCGCCTTGTGCCGCTGCTCGGGGTCACTGATGAATTCGGTGCGCAGGCGCAGGCGGGTGAGCGAGGTACGCAGGTCATGGGAGATCGCCGCCAGCATCCGGGTGCGGTCCTCCACGTAGCGCTGCAAGCGGTCCTGCATGGTGTTAAAGACCCTGGTGGCACGCCGCAGTTCGCGGCTGCCGCTTTCCGGAATGGGCGGAGCATTGACATCATTGCCCAGACGTTCAGCCGCCGCCACGAAGGTGCGTATCGGGCGGGTAATCTGGCGGGCGGCCACGATAGCCAACACCACCAGCACCAGGCAGACCAACAGCAGTTGCGCGGACATGTGCGCCACCCAACCCATGGATGGCAGACCCGAACGGGTAGTAAAACGCAACCAGCTCGAATCCTGCAGCGGCACCCAGATAGCAATGCGCTGCTGCGAGGGGAGCAGGTCAGGTAAACCACTCGCGGCCTCTTCCACCTGCTTGATCATCACCTGTCGCTGCAGCCTCGAGGACAATGACGCCGTCAGCGCAGCCTCATCCAATGCCAATCGATCCGCACTGGTCGGCTCGTAGAATACATCCATGGTGAGGAAGGGGCTGCTCAGCGCCGGCAGAAGCTCGCGGCGCCGTTCCGGGGTCAGGGGCTCGAACAGTTCGATGATATGCGCGATGCGCTCCACCGTGGAGCCGTGGAAAATATCGTTGGCAGCGTTCGCCTGCTGGCGCAGGAAAAATGGCAGGGTGAGCAGTTGCACCGCGATGAGGGTCAGCGCCAATACGACCGCTACCCTGCCTGCCAGTCCCGCCGGCCACAGCCAGCGCACGCTAGTGCCCTGCCCGATCGATTTGCATGCGCGCCATCAGGTCCACAGTGTCACCTGCGCGCCACCGGCAGGCTGAACATATAACCCCCGCTGCGAATCGTCTTGATGATCGTGGGCTCCCTGGGGTCATCCTCCAGTTTGCGGCGCAGCCTGGACAACTGGATATCCACGCTGCGGTCAAACGGGCCGCTCTCGCGCCCGTGGATACGCTCAAGCAGGAAATCGCGGCTCAACACCTGCTGGGGATGCTCTGCCAGCACCTGCAGCAGGCGGAACTCTCCGGCACTCAGTGGTACCAGGGTACCCTCCTCACGCGTCAGTTCGCGCCGGCCACAATTGAGCTGCCAGCCCTCGAAGCAAAGCAGATCCCCCTCCCCCACCTCGCCGGCGCGCGCGACCCGGCGCAGCACCGCCCGGATTCGCGCCAGCAATTCGCGCGGATTGAACGGCTTGGTGAGATAGTCATCGGCACCCATTTCCAGGCCGACGATACGGTCCGCATCACCGGCCACGGCGGTCAGCATAATGATAGGCACCGGGTGCTCTGAGGACAGCCGGCGACACAGGCTGAGACCGTCCTCCCCCGGCAGCATGAGATCCAGCACCACTAGATCCGGGACAAAGGTTTTGACCTTGCGCAGCAGTTCCTCGCCATCGGCGGCGACCTCAACCAGATAGCCGTGATCGCGCAGAAAGCGGGCGACCAGTTCGCGAATTTCTATATCGTCATCGACAACCAGGATGTGGTTTTTTTCGCTCATGCGTGGAATGTAACAGGAAACCGGCCGCGGCAAAAAGCGACAAATATCAGTTGTCACTGCGAATGCCTGTGCCAGAATCCCTGCATCTGTCGCTGGCATCGTCAGCGAAGCTGCCGGGGGTAGGCATTGAACAGGCGAAATGTCCGCGCATCGGCCGGACCATCAACAGGGGCGATAGAAACGTCATGAGCTTTGTACCGTGTTACCTGCGCAGCCGCCTGCTGGCACGCGCCGACGATCACGACAGCGGCGGGGCCGCAGCGCCCGGCGGGACAAACCACCACAAGACACTCGATTTCGAGTCACCCCTGGACAACCTCTACGCATTCGGCAAGCTATGGGCAAGCTATGCGGACGAACCTGTATTTTCCGCATTTCACGGTATTATGTTTGGCATGGTTGGCCAGCAGCGCCTGCGTCCCCTGTTCGGCTATGCCGGTTTTGGCGGCTTCCAGGCGCGCCTGCTGGACAACGGCCACGTGCGCCTGCGCGGAAAGGAAACCGGTTTCTTTACCGACCTTGAGACCGGCGAGGTGCTTGAGCACTGGAACAACCCCTACACCGGCGAGCGGGTGCCTGTGTTCAACTTTCTCAACGACCGCATCCGTGGCGAACTCACTCCCAGCATGCCCGTGTTCCAGTTCGGCGATAAGGAGGACGCCCCCACCCTGATGAATGACGGCAGCGCCCGGCGCAACCCCGACGGCAGCGTTCCCTTTATCCTCCCCTGGCAGCGCGTGGGTGACAGCGTACTGCTGTCCTGGGATTACACCCATCACTATCGCAATCCCGTCAATCCACGGCAGTGGCCCAAAGCCTCCACCGGGGAGTACATAAACCCCTCCGAACACTTCACGTTCACAACGCCCTGGAACGAGCTTGCGGACCGGGATAATCCCTGCGCTACCTTTCACTGCGGCTTCAGTCGCCTCAGCCCCTGGTGGCCCTGGATGCGGATGGGCGGCAGCGGCGTGGACGGCGCCCTGTTCGGGCGCATGCACTCCCACAAGAGCAACCGCGGTTTCGAGGATATTCCCCCTGTTATTCTCGATTACGCGCGACAGCACTATCCAGGGTTCCTGCAGCCCTGCGACGACTGGGACGACGGTTTCCCGATCGGCACCTGGGAAGCCTATGCCCGCAGCGTGCCCCCGGAAATCTAGCGAACGGGAGTTCTCACCAGTGCGCCGATGAAAGCGGCGCCGCGACGCTAGCGCGTGGCCGGGTCGACCTTGTCCGGGTCGAGACCCAGGGGCGCGAGTTGGGCCAGCATTTCCTGCTCGCTGATGCGCCCGGACCGGTATAGATCCACCACCGCTGTCTGCACAATATGCCCGGCGCTTACCTCAAAATGATCGCGCAGGTCGGCCCGCGACTCGCTCAGGCCGAATCCATCCGTACCCAGCACGGTGAAGGCGTCCGGCATCCAGCGGGCGATTGAGGCGGGCAGGGCCTTGAGGTAATCGGTCACCGCTATCACCGGGCCCTGGCAGTTGGCGAACAGTTCTTCCACATAGGGCGTGCGCCGGGGTTGCAGGGGATGCAGACGCGCGGCGCGCTCACACTCTTCGGCCTCACGCGCCAACTCCGTAAAGCTGGTCACGCTCCAGATGGCGGGCGCATAGCCCATGGCTTGCAGTTGGTCTGCCGCCGCTGTGGCCTGCTGCATCATGGAGCCGCTGGCCAGCAGATCGATCGCTTCCCCCGCACCCTGCCGCACGCGCCAGCAATAGGCTCCCTTGAGAATGCCATCGGCCACGCCCTCGCTTTCCGGCATTGCGGGCATGGGGTAGTTCTCGTTGTACAGGGTGATGTAGTAGAAAATCTTTTCGCCGAGCTCATACATGCGGTGAATGCCGTCGCGCACAATGACAGCCAGCTCAAAGGCGAATGCGGGATCGTAGCTCTTCAGGTTGGGGAAGGTCGCGGCGAGAACATGGGAGTGGCCATCCTCGTGCTGCAGGCCCTCGCCATTCAGCGTGGTACGCCCGGCAGTGCCTCCCAGCAGGAAGCCCCGCGCCATCATATCGGCACAGGCCCAGATCATGTCGCCTACCCGCTGGAAGCCGAACATCGAGTAGAAAATATAGAATGGTATCGTCGGCACCCCGTGCACCGCATAGGCAGTGCCCGCGGCCATGAAGGACGCCATGGCACCTGTCTCGCAGATACCTTCCTGCAGGATCTGGCCGTCTATCGCCTCCCGGTAGGACATCAGGGATTCCGAGTCCACGGGTGTGTAATTCTGCCCGTCGGGGGAATAAATGCCCGCCACCTTGAACAGGGCGTCCATGCCGAATGTGCGCGCCTCGTCCGGCACTATCGGGACAACGTAGTCGCCAATAGTCTCGTCCTTCATCAACTGTGCGAGCATGCGCACCATTGCCATCGTGGTAGAGGCGGCCCGCTCACCACTGCCCTCCAGGGCGCTTTTGAACAGGGCCAGCGGCGGCGCGGCGAGGCTTGGGCACTGCACGACACGCTCAGGCAGGTAACCTCCGAGTCGCTCCCGGTGCGCCTGCAGGTAACGCATTTCCTCGCTGTCTTCAGGCGGCCGGTAGAACTCGGCCCGGGTGATGGCCTCATCGTCCAGCGGAATACCGTAAGCCCTGGCACAGGCGAGCCGCTCCTCTGCGCTGAGGTCTTTTTTCTGGTGGGCGTTATTGCGACCCTGGGCCGCCGCGCCCATGCCGTCACCTTTTACCGTTTTGACCAGGATTACGGTGGGCTTGTCAGTGGACTCACTCGCCTTGCGGAAAGCGGCGTAGACCTTCTTGGGGTCCTGCCCACCGCGCTTGATCTGCTTCACCTCTTCATCCGTGAGCGAGTTCATCATGCGTTCGAGTTCGACGTCCCCGCGCACCCAGTGCTCGCGCTGTTCGTTGCCGGGCATGATGGAGTAGCGCTGGTAATCACCGTCGACGCAGTCTTCCATACGCTTGCGCAGGATGCCCCGGGAGTCCTGCGCCAGCAGGCCGTCCCAGCCGCTGCCCCAGATCACCTTGATGACGTTCCAGTCGGCGCCGCGGAACGAGCGCTCCAGCTCCTGGATGATCTTGCCGTTGCCCCTCACCGGCCCGTCCAGCCGCTGCAGGTTGCAGTTGACCACCAGCACCAGGTTATCCAGTTTCTCGCGGGCGGCGATATTGATCGTGCCCAGCACCTCGGGTTCGTCCGATTCGCCGTCGCCGATAAAGCACCAGAACTTGCCGCCGCTCTTCGGCTTGAGGCCACGGTTTTCGAGGTACTTGGCGAAGCGGGCCTGGTATATCGCGGAGGGCGTCGACAGGCCCATGGAAGCGTTGGGCACCTGCCAGAAGTCGGGCATGGAGCGCGGGTGCGGATAGGAGCACAGACCGCCGCCCGGCTTCAGCTCGCGACGGAAGTTTTTCAGCTGCTGTTCCGACAGGCGCCCCTCAACGAAGGCGCGCGCGTAGATGCCCGGCGCCGCGTGCGGCTGGGGCATGACCACATCGCCGCCATAGTCACTGCCACGGGCGCGAAAAAAGTGTTGGAAGCCCACTTCCAGCATGGTGGCCGCCGAGGAATAGGTGGCGATATGCCCGCCCACGCCCGTGCCCTCGTCCTGCCCACGCAACACCATGGCCATGGCGTTCCAGCGCACGATATTCTCGATCTTCTTCTCAAGCTCGATATCTCCGGGATAGGCCGGTTGCTCCGATACGGGAATGGTATTGATGTACGGTGTATTGAGCGTGGCCTCGCTGAGGGTGATACCGGCCCCCAGCACGTGATTCTGCAGGGCGCGCAGAATATCGCGCACCCCCGCCTCACCGTATTCCCGGCCGATACTGTCCAGCGCCTCTGTCCACTCCTGCCGGTCGGCCGCGAGGTCATCGATCAGCGTGGCTTGAATTCTTGTTGTCATACTCTATTCTGTCTCTCGCTCATTGCTTATTCCGCCTTATTGTAGCGAGCAACGTCGACCGGAAATTGACAATCCGCAAAGAAGCCGTGCGGGCGCTCTTTCAAACTAGCCGTATATCCCCCGACAGCATCCGCAAAGGCCACCGTATCGTGGAGCAGAACAAGCAACAGACCGCCAGCAGCACGGAGCGGGAACTTCCGGCACTGTACAGCTATATCGACGGTGAGATGCTGGCGCCGGCAGTGAGCCGCGACAATACGCTGCGCGACCCCAACACCCGCGCCCCGCTGCAGGCGCAACTGTCCTGCTCACCGGAACAGGTGGAGACCGCCCTGGCCGCCACCCATGCCGCCTTCCAGGACGGCAGCTGGGAGAACACGCCGGTTGAGGAGCGCGCAGCCGTACTCGATCGCATCGCTGACGCGCTGGCTGAAAGCGATGTACGTGAGAGTATCGCCTTCGCGGACGCCATCACCACCGGTGCGGTGATCAATGTTACCCGGCGCATGGCCCAGCTGGCGCCGTTTGTATTTCGCGGCGCGGCCGAGTACATCCGGCAGGGCAACCTGGCGCACACCCTGCCCGGCAAGAATGGCAATGTGGAATATTTTCGCAGCCCCTGGGGACCGGCCCTGCTGGTGTCACCTTGGAACGGCCCCACCGCCATCGGCTCCCACAAAATAGCCAGCGCCCTGGCCGCCGGCGCCCCGTGTATCATGAAACCCTCGGAATGGGCGCCGCACTCCGCGCTGCTGATGGCCCAGGTCATACACAAAATGGACCTGCCGCGCGGCACATTCCAGCTCACCTGCGGCAGCCGCCATATCGGTGGGCAGATGGTCACGGATGCGCGCATCAAATCCATCTCTTTCACCGGCGGCACCGCCGGCGGGCGGGTGATCGCCCAGGCCTGCGCCCATGATTTCAAGCCCACCCAGCTGGAGCTGGGAGGCAACAATCCGCTAGTGGTATTTGCGGATGCGGACCTGGAGCAGGCAGCCATCGGTATCACCTACGGCCTGACCAACCTGAATGCCCAGTGGTGTCGCGCCCTGGGTCGGGTGCTCGTGCACCGATCGGTGAAGGAGGCGTTGCTGGAACGCGTGACACACCAGCTGGCCGCGATCCGGCTTGGACATTCGCTGGATGAGAACTCCGATATGGGTCCGCTTATCCACCAGCAGCAGTACGACAGTGTGCTCGCGGAGGTGGAGCGGTTACAGAGCATGGGTGGCCGCGTCATCCAGGCCACCGCCCTGCCCGACCTCGCCGGCTACTTCGTTCCACCGACCCTGGTGGACAACTGCGACCCGGCGGATACCACCGAGGAGATCTTCGGTCCGGTAGCCACGGTCCACAGCTTCGACACGGATGAGCAGGCCCTGCAACTGGCCAACGGCACGCCCTATGGCCTGGCCGCCTATGTGTACAGCGCAAACGAGGAAAAAGCACTGGCGTTTGGCCGCAAGATCCGCACCGGTGGCGTCAAGATCAATGGCTACAGCCTGCTCTCACTCAGCCCGAGCGCTCCCCGGGGCGCCTGGGGCCTGTCGGGGCTGGGCGAGGAAGGTACCGGTCAGTCGATAGAATTTTTCACCGGCGCCCGGGTCGTGGGCGTCTCGCAACAGGACCCGCTGGGCGGGCGCTGAAGCAAGCCGCCAGCGGATGGCAGCGGGCCCGCTGTCGCACCCGGCGGCTGACGGCGAGCCGGCAGGGAATCTAGATTGCCTCTATCGAGATACGCTGGACCACCGGTTCGTTGCCTAGGGTAAACTTCGCATCCTTGTATTTCGGCGGCCCGAAACTGGGCCTGGCGTTGTTTGACAGCGCCACGGGCTCCTTGGGAATCCCGATGAAATTGGTGTCCAGCTCGCCGTTGTTATTGAGATCATAGAAAATGGAGATCGCGTACTCACCCGGCGGCAGTGGCAGTTCCGCCAGCACGAGTTCTCCCTCGAGGGCATCTGCTATGGCCACTTTTTCAGTCACTAAGGTATCAGCGCCCAACCAGCTGTCTTCTGAGTTGTATACGGAAATGTAGATGTTGCCACTGGCGTCACTCAGACCCGACAGTTCCAGCTTCACAACGCCTGTCTGCGCGGCACCGTCATCCTGGGAAAAAACATGGGCGGGGAATAGTGCCAGCAGAAACAGCAGGCTGTATCGGGCGAGGTGATTGTGCATGTAATTTCTCCAGTTGCGTTGCCTGTGCCGTACAAACCGGCGGAACGGAATCTAATCACCGCACCGCGAAAAATACAACCGTTGGGAGTATCAGGTGGACACACAGGCTACTTGCACGGTACTGCAAGGCTGGGTCCGGGGTAAACCGGTGGCTAGCGGCCCGCTATCTCGGCTGCAGGTACAGCAGGGCATTCTCCTGATCAATCTCGAAACGGTAGTTGCGCAGCACGTTCATACCCAGCAGGCCGTCCACGCCGGCGCGTGGCTCATAATCCAGCACCGCCACCTCGATATCATTGATGCGGGCATTCCCGAGTTCCAGGGAATCGACACTGAATACATCGCCGTGGGTTATGCCGCTGGCCGTATTGAAGAGGCGCGACCCCCTGCCCTGAAACGAGGCGGAACTGATGTTGTCGAAGCTGGACCTGGATATAGACGTGATCGATGCGCCGGTATCGATCATCAGGACCAGTCGTTCACGATTGTTCAGCCGGGTTTCCACCAGGAAGTGGTCGCCCTGGCGCATTAGCGGTATGGCGTTCGCGGGAACGGGTTCCGCCTCCGGCTCCGGCGCAATCTCCGCCAGCTGCGAGTCTATGGCCTGCGTCCAGCGCGGGTCCAGTTCATTGTCGCTGGCGCGCAGGGCCAGCAGCATATCGCGGCTGCGGCCAGGCTCGCCAATAGTGCGGTAAATCATGGCCTGCCGGAAAAGAAACGCGGGCTCGGTTACGCCAACAGCCTCCACCAACTCGTAAAATCCCAGCAATTCAATCCAGCGCTGCTGTGGCGCCAGGTAATCATCGGTGGATTTGACCAGGCGCCGCAACGCCAGGGACACCTGCTCACGCTGGCCCGCCTGGTAAGCGTAGGTATTGGCCATATGCAGGACCTTCACCGCTTCTTCGGGAAAACCCTGCTGCTGCTGGTATTGCGTGAGTAACAACAATACGGGGATGTCATCGTAGTAGGTCGCCAGCCAGACATCGACGAGGCTGGTAAAGACGCCCTCACGACATTGCCGCAGGCAAGTCTGCAGATAGTCTTCCAGCGCCGGTTTGAGCAACACCTGGTAACCCTCGCCAAAATCCAGGGCCTGCTCGTAATACGCCACCGCCTGCTCGAAATCCTGCCCGGCGAGCAGGTCCCGAAAACTGGAGACGCTTACCGTTGTGTCAATTTCGGGTTCCGGGCGTGGCCGCTGGCCAGCTGCTCCCTGCGGCCCGGGCGGCACTGCCCGGGTGGCCGCCTCGAAGGCTACACCTGCGGCGGCGTCGGCTGACGCGCCTGCCTCGAACGCCGCCATGTCGGCTGGCGCGACAACAGCCGCCGGACCTCGCAACCACCAACCCAGCGCGACCCCGGCTAGCAACAGAACGACACTGGATAGGCAACGCATCATCCGCAAGTTCCGCTTAAACTACGCTTCGCGACAATGCAAACGCGACGCCGATAAAACACCGCGATAGCCGGTCGCTTCAAACACGCGTTCGAATCAGCACCTCAAGTTTTAGCAGGCAGGCAAACACCATCAGCCCCGTACCGGCAACAAACAGGCTGGTGATTTCATAGTTAGCCAGGTAGTAGCCGCCCGCGATCCGCGCCATGCCCGATACGGCGCATACCAGCAGGCCAACCAGGCCGGCGACGGTTCCCAGGTGATTCATCAATGTATTCATAGCAAGCCTCGCAGCATCAAACGGTAAAGGAGATCAGGAAATCCAGGCGCTCTGATCGGCTGCGCCGGGATTCCGCGCGTGTCAACTTCCAGGCCTGTCGCCAGCACTGGAGGCACTCGCATTCAATGCGTTATTGGTACGGAAAAAGCGGAATACACCGAGCAGAAATACCAGGCCGCCGCTGACCACGAGCAACCAGGCCACCAACAGGTAGGTCGGGTGGCTGGAAAAAAACTGGAAGAGAACTACACCCGCGGCGATGAGTGAGAGCGCCGTGCGAACATATGCCAAAAACGTGCGCTCGTTGGCAAGGCGGGTGCGCGCTAACGCCAGATTGTCACGAATATCACTGCTGTCCACTCGGTATTCACCCTGAGACTTCCGCTGGGCCGCGAACTGGTATTGTAGTTCGGCTCGCGCTGCGCACGGGATCGCGGACCCAGCAAGGTCGCGAACCGGCGACCGTCAGCCTAGTCTATCCGAGCGTGTGGGATTTATCACCCGCTGGATTCACAGGGCGATGCCGCCCTATTGGCCCCAGCGCATCGACAGGCCCTGGCCCGGAGCTTCTGCTCCCACGGCCCCGGCGACACCCTGTTGCACAGCGGCCCCCATGACATCCTTGAGCCAGGACAGGGGCTCTTTCGGCGTATAGTCCCAGAATTCCTCGATCCCGAACTTGTCCCGGGATACGGTGCGGACACTGCCATAACCGTCTATCAGACCAAGTTCCAGCGCCTGGCCGCCATTCCAGATCAGGCCGCTGTACAGTTCGGGCGATCTCTTCAGCTTGTCCCCGCGGCCAAACTCAACCGCCGCGATAAAATTCTGGTGGACATCGCCCAGCACACCCTTCCAGAACAGGGCTTCCCCTTCTTTCACCGGCATGAAAGGATCGAGAAAGGTCTTGTGCTCTCCAGAGGTGAACTGGCGTCGCTCCACGCCGATTTTTTCTATCAAGCCGGTATAGCCAAAACCCGCAGCGGTGACCCCGATGGAACCTACCAGGCTTGATTCGTTGGCATAAATCTCGTCAGCGGCGGCGGCCACAAAATACGCCCCCGATGCGCCAATGTCGCTGATTACCGCGTACACGGGCTTCTGGTGCAGGGCCTTTAGCCGCAGGATCTCATTGTAGATATAACTGGATTGCACCGGGCTGCCACCCGGACTGTTTATGGCAATCATTACAGCCTTCGCCTGCTCCTCCTCGAACGCAGCCCGCAGGGCGGAGTTCACCGGGCCGGCGCCAGCGGGTTTACCCTCGGCGATCACGCCACTGAGACGCACTACCGCGATATGCCCATCCGCTGGCGGCTGCCAATCCCAGTACGCTCTCACACCGGCTACGGATATCACCGCAAGATAGGCGACGCCCAATAGCTTGAAGAGAATGCCCCAGCGATGTCGGGATTGCTCCAGCGCGGTGACCTTCTCCAGGTTGTCCAGTTGCCGGCGCATCAGTTGCTGATTGTCAGGAGAGATGTCAGTCATGGCTATTCACCCAAAGTGGAATAGCAAAGCTTACCGCGTAAGCTCCCGGGATGCGGGCCCTAATTGCCGAAATGTGAGGTAAGTCGCGACCCGGATGCCAAACTCAGGCGCCAGTTCCTGCCCCGACAACGCCGGGCGGGCTGCCGCGCAAGGCCCCGCGCGGAGTGGACCAGGGGCCGGGCCTTAGGGCGTTAACATGGGCAGTAAACTCACAAACTGGTAACACACAAGGCAACAGTAGATATTGAAAAAGACTGTGAGCAAAAAGCCGGTACGGATAACGCGCAGCAGATAGGTCCGCGCCAGATACACCAGCATGAGAATACTGATACCCGTCATGAGTATCTTGCTGATTGCGAAGGTGGCGGCGCCGCCGCCAAGCGCCTTGGCCATGACAGGATTGACTTCCACCATGCCGCGCTCGATCAGTTGCAAGGTCATGAAAGCATCGACGCAGCTCAGGATCATGATGCCCAGCGCCAGGAAGAACAACCAAGGGTGATGCCAGTCTATGAACAGGCTCCCGGCGTCCTCCGGACGCCGCAAAGCCCGGCGCTTGGAATACAGGAACCCATACACCACCGTACGCCAGCTGAATGTGCGCCTGTCCGTGGATGCCCTGCGCTCGCAAATGGCTTCGCCCGCGCGCATCTGTTTATTCAATCCCACAGGAAGTGTACATGTCAGTTACCCCTTGACTGGCGAGGTAGTCGCCCCTGCAGTATTTAGAGCAATATCCGTGCCACCCCTGAACACACGGGGCATTCAGCGGCTTTGGGGGGAAGTTCCGGGCGCGAATGTAAAAAATACTGACGTGGTCAGACAAAGCTCAGCTGGTAGAGCCCCAGTGTTACGTCCGCAGACAGCACCTCGTGCACCCGCTCAAACTGGAACCCGAGTTTCGCCAGCAACTTGATGCATGCGGCGTTCTCGGAGGTGGTGATGGCGACGATTCGCGGCAACTCGAGTTCATCACTGGCGAGGCTGATAAAGCTGCGCGCAGCCTCGAAACCGTAACCCAGTCCCTCGTATGCCGGGAGATAGCCGAAGCCCAGGTCAACCTCCTTGAGCGTTTCGCGCTTGATCAGGCCGCAGATACCGATGGGCGTCGAGTCGGACTTCAGCTCCACCAGGTGCAGGCCCAGATGCCTGGTCTGGTACATTGTTAGTATGGAGCTGGCTATGAAGCGGCGCGCGTCCTCCTCCACCTGGAAATTCTTGTCCGCAATGAAGCGCTTGAAAGAAGCCGTGTTGTACAGCTTGAAAATGAACGGGGCGTCAGCTTCGGTGATCTTCCGAAAGCGCAATCTCGATGTTTCAGTGGCGGCCATCACTCACTCCCGCAATCGCGTTGCAACCAAATATCCCAGTGTTGCTGCGGTGACTGACGCCACTGGTAGCGCAACAACAGCTTGTCCTCGGCCAGCCAGAATTCGGTACCCGGCCCGTACTGATCGCCCAGGTATTCACAGCGGCGGCAGCGGACGCTGGCGCCCGCCAGTTCCAGCTCTGCATCCGTCTCCAGTACCCTGGCCTGGCGCTCGCTCGATACTGGCAGCAGCAACCTGGAAGTCAACGCCGGGTTCCCGATAAACGGGAGCACAACCACGCCCCGGCCGCCCTGCTCCAGCAGGCTCGCTATCAGCGGTCCGGTGAATATACGCATCAGGGGAAACAGCAGCGGCGCGACCCCTTCCGCAGGGAAGACTACCTCCTCGCTCTGCCCCTGCTCCCCGGCGACGGTACGGTTGACCACCACACGATCCGCCAGCAGTTGATAGCTTGAGCGCAGTTCGTTTTGCCCATCACTGCGCCAGACGACTTCGAACTGCGTCACCTGTGCGCCGGCAACAAGCGCATCCACCACGATTTCGACGCCGGGGGCGCTGCGACTGCTGCTGATGCGGCAGGCGCCGGAGCCCTGCGGATGCCGCTGCCAGCGCTCTTCGACACCCACCGGCTCGCCATTCAGCCGGTAATGGTAGACACCTGAATCAGGAGTGCCCGGGGGCATCGCCAGCTTCCGCGGGATATTCGATCAGTTCAATAACCAGGCCGCCTGTGGTCGCCGGATCCAGGTACACCATCTTCCTGTCGCCGATAGCGACAACGCCGTCGGGCGTCACATGCCCGGGGCGTACTCCACCGCCCGCCAGTACCTCGACCGCGGCTTCGATATCATCTACCCGCCAGGCCACATGGTTGATACCCGCGCCACCGGAGGGCATGTCCAGCAGCAGCCTGCGAAAGTGCTCCGAACAGGGCTCTATCAGCTCGAATTCCAGGCCCCCGACCCGGAAAAAGGCAAATCGCGTCAGCGCCTCCACGCCGGGGGCGGGCTGGTAACTGACATCACCATCCTCGAGGCCATACACCCGTGCCGCATTGGCCACGGCCTCGTCGAGCGAGGACACGACAAAGCCGACGTGCGCAACGGCAATGATGCGGTCTTTCAGAAGTTGCAGCGCTTGGCTCATCTTGGCGATCTCCGTGGCGGAAGTGCAAGTGTAGCAGCGGGCTCCTCCCCGCAGCACCCGGATCTGCCAGCGTCGCGAACAGCGCTCAATGACTTGCCAATGTGCCAGGCGAGGGCTGCACCAGGTCCCGGCTGAGCCGCCAGGGCCGGTCCAGCAGCAGATCGGTACGCTCTGACATGAGCTTGTTACAGGCCGCCTGCGGGTGTATGTCTGCCACGGTGACGGTCGCCCCCGGTAGCTGCTCTGTCACCAGCGGCGCGTTGATGTAGCCGTCGAATTCGCGCTCGAGCCACGGCGTCATGAGCGTGAAGTCCCGTTCCAGGGTCGCTATCAGCCCGGCCCGGCCAGCCAGCGGCCGGGTGCTGGCCACTACGCAGATGCGGTTTTCCGCCGCGCGACTGCGCAAGCCGTATACCTCCTCCCAGGCTTCCTGCATTGCAAAGGGCACCGCGATCGCGTGGGCGCCCCGCAGCGCCGCCACCTTGACCAGTTCAGGATGCACCGCATCGTCCCCGGGAAACAGCGCAAGCCTGCCCCAGGGCAGGTCCACCAGCGTCAACTCGTCACCGGGAACCGACCAGCTGTGGCGCATGCAGCTGTGCAATTGCGGCTGCCGCGCCAGCACCCCGGCCGCGCCGACCAGTACCGCGGTGAGACTGAATCCCGCGCCATGGGGCAGCACCAGCGAGGTGCAGAGCAAAAGCTTGTCGCGCCCGGCGCAGGCCGCGGCCAGGGCATCGATGGCGCGCGCCGCGAGTTCGGCAGCCTCCGGCATGTCCGCCGGCGACCCAGAGCCGTAACAGAACAGCTCCGGCAACACCGCCAGCACCGTGTCTGCAGGAAGCGCCGCCACCAGTCCGGGCAGTTCAGCCAGCGCGGACTCATCCTGCGCGGCGGGTGAGAGGCAGGCAACCCCGGCAGTGGCTGCCGCTTCAGCACACACCGGCGCCTGCGGTGGTTCGACTATCGGCAGGTAGAGCTGTGGGCGCCTGGAGGCAAACAACCCGGTGCCGTCCGCGCGGGCCTTGTTATCCGCCAGTGCGAGGTCAATCTCCGCGAACACCACGGCCTCCCCCTGCCGCGGTCCCCGCGCCAGAATCTCGCCAGTCGGGGAAACAATCTGGCTTTCCCCCGCCCCTTGCAGGAAACGCAATGGTATGTGCGTCTCGTCACTCACGGCCTGCAACAGCTGTTCGGGTATCAGCGGGCCCACCTTGTTGGCTGCCACCAGGAACACCTTGTTCTCCGGTGCCCGGGCGGGTACATGCAGTGTCGCCTCATCCAGCGCGAAGGAGTTGAGCGAGTCGCAAAACAGCTGGGCGCCGCGCAGGGCCAGGCCGCGGGGCGTTTCACAGGTGACGCCGTCGCGGCAGGGAAACATCGCGAGCCGGCCAAAGGGCGTGGACACTACCTCGCTGGTGCTCCGGGACCGGGCAAACCAGGTATTTTCATGACCCATCAGGGTCTGCTTGTCGGCGACCGCCAGCAATTGACCGGCGGGGTCGTACATCATGGAGCTGACAGTGAGTTCGCCGTTTTCCCCGCGCAGGGACACGTTAATCACGATATAACAGCCGTGGCGCCGCGCCCGCTCCGCGATCGCCCGCAGGAAGGGGCCGTCGCGCGCGACTGAGACCCGCCATGCGTGCTCCGCGTCGTCGTACCAGGAAATATGGTTGCTGAATTCAGGGAGTACCAGCAGGTCGGGGGCATGCACCTGCGCGCTGTCGATCATCCGCAAGCAGGTGGCCAGGTTTGCTTCCAGGTCGGTGCCTGATGCAAATTGCAGGGCTGCTACTCGCGCCATGACAACATCCCCAGTAATCAGGTACTTGATTCAGGTGGATGCAGGCGCATTTCTCACGCCGACAGTGGTCACCCATTTCACATAATGTTATAGTTTTATATCATTACAGGCAATCAGCAAGCGCCGAACGACAAGACGGCGAAAGGTGCGAAAAGCAATGGACATATTCATCCTGGGCATGGGACATGTAGGCAAGGCGCTGGCGGCCAGGCTGCGGGCAGACGGTCACCGCGTCACCGGCAGCACCACCACGCCGGACAAGGTCGCCGAACTTGAACAGCACGCGGACCGCGTCGTCGTGCTGCGCGGCTCCGAAACGAGCCGGCTGGCCGAGGCTGCCAGGGGCTGCGATGCGATAATTGTCACCGTGGCGCCCAATGTCAGGAACACCCGCACCGTCGAGGAGCGTCACCAGCACTACGCGGACGTACTGGTAGCCAGCTGCCACAGTGCCCGCCTCGCCTGCCCCCGGGTCATCTTCCTGTCCTCGTTCTCGGTGTACGGCGACGGCGGCTCGGAAGAGGGTCCCGTCAGCGAGGAGACCCCGACAGGCAACAGCGAGGAGCCGTCATCACGCTACTACCAGGCGGCGGAGCGCGAGGTGCTCAGCAATCCCGAGGGCTGTGTTCTGCGCTTCCCTGACATGTACGGCGCCCCCGGCGACCTCAGTTTCAGCCAGCGGGTGGCCATGTGCCATGAATACTTCGGCGGCAAAGCCATATTCAGCGCGGATGCCCCGCTCTATGCGATCCATTTCGAGGATGTGGTTAACGCGGTGATTCACGCGCTGGACAAGCAATTGCACGGAAAATTCAACGTCTGTGACAACGACAACCTGCCCGGCACCAACAAACAGGTATTCGACGCCATTTGCCGCGAGAATGATCTGCCCCTGCTGGAGTTTCTCGATCAGATCAAGGCGCCCCTCAAGAAAATTTCCGCGGCGCGCCTGTACGCCACGGGCTATCGTGTGACACACCCCGACCCCAATGCCAGACTGCTGGCCGACAAGCGGCCATGAGCACGGTCGTCATCACTGGCAGCACCCAGGGCATCGGTCGCGGGCTGGCGCTGGAATTCGCCCGCCGCGGCCACAACGTGGTCGTCGCCGGGCGCGTCCCGGTCCGGGTGGAACAGACCCTGCAGGCGCTGGCGGAGGAACCCGGCCAGGCCGCCGGGCAGCCCTGCGACGTGACCCGGGTGGACCAGGTACAGGCACTGTGGGACCTGGCGGTCGAGCGTTTTGACCAGGTGGACATCTGGATCAATAATGCCGGCCTCGCGCGCACTGTCTGGCCCATCCTCGAGGTGCCGCAGGGCGACATGGAAACCATGCTCTGCACCAACATGCTGGGTACCATCAACGGCAGCCGTATCGCCGCGCGGGGCATGGTAGCCCAGGGCCAGGGCAAGCTTTTCAATATGCTGGGGGGCGGCAGCGACGGCGAGTACTTCCCGGGCATGGGTATCTACGGCACCACCAAACGCGGTCTGGATTATTTCACCCGGGCACTGGTGAAGGAACTGGCGGACACGCCCGTGATAGTGGGCAAGATCCGGCCGGGTATGGTAATAACCGAGGCAGTGGTACGCGAGGCGAGGGCCAATATGGAAGGCTTCCAGAAGTCCCGCAAAATGATGAACCGGCTTGTCGATACGGTGGAAACCGTGGCGCCCTTCCTGGTGGATCGCATACTGGCTACTACAAAGAGTGGCGGCAAGATTCGCTGGCTGAACGGGGGGAAAATGGCCCGCCGCATGCTGGCAGCCATGGTGCGGGAACGCCCCGACCAGTTCGAGCCCTTCGGGCTCTAGAAAATCCAGTAACTGTTGACAAGGCACATTGCCGCCACACCGCCACCGCGACACCCGGTGGCGCCAAAACAATACCAGGGGACCACCATGAACACTGATACCAAGACCATCGACCAGTTTCTCGCCGAAAACCCCGACGTGGATGTGAGTCACGCCTGGGAGCGTTGCTGGGGCATTCTGAGCGACGTCAAGAGCCGCATTGCGAGCCGTTTCCCGGGCCTTGCGCCAGAGCCAAACTGTGCCGACCGCGAGTATTACACCTCGCCCAACGGTGAGTTCGAGGGTTCCATGCAAGCCTGGAGCGGCCCCGGTTGCGACTGGCTGGTGAATTCCTGGCTGGGCAACCGCAAGGCCAGCATACTGGACATGAACGCCACCGCGTTTCTTGGACAGGAAACCGATGTGCCCCACTTCATCATGGTCTTCGGAACGATCCCCAGGCTGTTTTTCTATTTCGACTTTACCCCCCGGCGCAACCTGATGGTGGACATGGACTACCTCGATCGCTACTACAGCCCCATCAATGATGAGTACCTGGCCCTGCGCGGCAACCCGAACTTCCAGTGGTCGGTCAGCCACGGCAGTTACATGCGGGCGCTGACCAATCCCTCGACCCAGAGTCTTACAGGGGACCTCAACGACGCCAATATCGACCTGCTGGGCGACTACGCCAATCGCATGTTGGAGCGCTGGCTGGGCTGGCTGGACGCCGCCAGCCCGGTACCCGAGCAGGAGCGGGGCGCACTGCGGGATTACGATTTCAAGGTACGGGAACTGGGTTACGCCCGCGATCCGATGAACAAGCTTGCGGAACAGGTGTTCGGCGCCGGCCAGGTGGAGAAAATGCTCAACATCCGCATGGGCCGCGAGCAGATGCAGCGCGCGCTGGCCGGCAAATAGTGCGCATTCCGCTGAACCTGCTGCGGGACGGCAATCTGCAAAGCGCGGTGACGGGCAGGGAGTCCGGCCTGTGACCCGCTTCCTCGGCATCGACCTTTCCGAGGGTGTAAAACGCCGCCACCTGCTGGCCTATTTCGCCGCCGCTTTTATCTCCTCCAGTTACGCCGGCGCCCTGGCGATGCTACAGCCGGGCCTGCTGCAGGTGATGGCAATAGACCGTGCCAGCCAGGCAACCCTGACCGGCTATCTCAGCGCCATGCAGGAGATTATCCTTATCGTGCTGCTGGGCGTGATGGGCGCGCTGGCGGACCGCTGGGGCCGAAAGCCGATCTACGTGTTTGGTCTACTGACCACGGCCCTGGGTTTCACCCTGTACCCCCATGCCGACAGTATCACCGAACTGGTGGTCTACCGCTTTATCGTCGCCTGTGGCAGCGCCGCCATGATCGGCATGATGGTGACCGTAATTGCCGATTACTCGCGCAACAGCACCCGCGGCAAGGCCAACGGTTTGCAGGGCCTGATAGCGACTTTCGGGGCTTTTCTGCCGCCGATGCTGGGTGCATTGCCCAAGGTATTTGTCGGCCAGGGCTACGACGAACTGACAGCACAGCAGCTGACCTTTGCGACCGCGGGCAGCCTGGGTGTTGTCGGCGCGCTGTTCGCCGCTATCGGCCTGGCCCCCCATGTGAGCAAGGCCAGCCACCTCGCCGGGGAGTCCATTGCCACGATGCTGCGGCACGGCGCCCGAGCCGCCCGCGAGCCGGGAATCGCCCTGTCCTACGGCGCCGCCTTCATTTCCCGCGGCGACCTCGCCGTCACCGGGGCTTTCATGAGCCTGTGGCTGGTGCAGTTCGGCACCGGGGTGCTGGGAATGCAGGCCAGCCAGGCCATGTTCGAGCTGGCCGTACCACGGGTACTGGCAGTGGTCACCGGCGCCCTGGTGGGAAGCCTGCTGATGGGTTACGTCAGCGACCGGGTAACACGGGTTACGGCCGTCAGCCTGGCCTCGGGCCTGGCGGCGGTCGTGTACCTGTCCATCTACCTGGTAGAAGACCCGACCGCTCCCTGGGTGTTCGGACTGCTGGCGGTCATGGGCGTGGCGGAGATCAGCGCATTCGTCAGCAGCCAGGCCCTGGTTGGCGAGCGCGCGGCGGCAAACCGGCGCGGCGCTATCATCGGACTGTTCGGTGTATCCGGCGCCATCGGCATATTGATCGGTACCGCGGGCGGCGGCTGGTTGTTTGCGAATATCGGTCCGTCCGCGCCGTTTGTGCTGTTCGGCATACTCAATGGCCTGGTTTTCCTGTGGTCCCTGCGGGTAAGAATCCGCGAGCGGGATATATAGGACAATTCAAACAGCCTTGCACCAATCCCGCGCCACCTACTACTATGCACCGGCATACCTGACAGCATAAAAAATAATGGTGCAGCCGATCATTTCGATATCCAGCAACACGCTTCATCAGCGCAGTTTTGACCAATGAGGCAGGTGCTGCATCTACATGCCGGTTTCCACAAGACGGGAAGCACCGCCATTCAGGGGTACCTGTTCCACAATCCGCTCGGCAGTGACCACAGCTATTTCCACAATAACAACCCCAACTCGTCCTTGATAATCCTGCAGGCGTTCAGACAAAATCTTGCCGATTACCAGCAGTTTCAACACGAAAATTTCACACCGGAAGATGTGCTCAGAATTCAGAAAACGGCACGTAACAGAATCGCGGAGATAATCCAGGAAATAGATAAAACCCATACAATTTTGTCTGCCGAGTCTATAGGCATACTCAACCCGGCTGAACACCTCAAGCTCTATGAGTTCTTTAAGAAGTACTATAAGGAAATTCACGTTTATATTTATATTCGCACAATCAAATCCAGAATAGAAAGTGCGTACCAGGAGATTCTGAAAACAAGGTATCGCAGCCTGCAGCAACCGTTTCCCGTGAGTTTCAAAAAGTCGATCGGCGGCTTCGACCAGGCATTTGGCAAGAACCGGGTTCATGTTTGCAAATTCTCTAAGGCCGAATTTGCGGGTGGAGATGTGGTCAATCACTTCCTGGGCCAACTTGGGATAGCCCGACAGGACGGCCAACACAGCAAGGATAATACCGCGCTATCATTCCCGGCAATTCAATTACTGTATATCTACCGTACGTTTTTCCCGACGCCGGTTGGCGGTGACAATGAACGTATTGAAAGACTGGGATCACTCCCTGGCGCTGCAATGCATTTTCACAGCGACTTGTTCGAAAAACTCCTCAGCCAGGACAGTGGAGATACCCAGTGGCTGGAAGATCGCGCAGGCTTCTCGGTCACCGAGGATATCGAAGCCTACAACGATTCTGCAATCAGGTCAGAGCGTGAGCTGACCGCCATTTCCCGTGAATCTGTTCGTTGGTTGAAAGAACAGCAGCCCGACTTCCGCTCCCGACTCCGTATCCGGCGCGGAAACCTGCGCAGCATAGCGCACGGGGTACGGTGTTTGGCCGATGCGCCCTGAGTTGCGTGTCAGCCCTGCCCATTCCGTGCGTAGCCTTGTTACACCGCAGCTGATCTAAGCCTGAGCCACCGGCTTTTCGATTTCCGCAAGGGCGTCGGTGCTGAACTGAATACTTGTCACGACGTACTCCACCTCAAAAAAAAGCCGCAGCTCTTGCAAGCTACGGCTAAAGTTTCAACTGGTGGCCGGCCTTACGCGCCGCTCACCAGATACTTTGGCTGCTAGAACTTGTAGCGTGCCCTCATACCAAACGTGCGCGGCTGCGGCAGCACAAGGTTTGCGGAGAAGGGAGGAACCTGGCCGCCCGGCATAAAACCGAAATTGACGTTGCCGAGCCCTGACCTGATGGTGTCTTCATCCGTAAAGTTTTCCACGTAAGCGACTATCATCCAGTTATCGGATGTCAGGCCCGCGTTGAATTCACCAACCGTGGAATCCGGCAGGTAGGACCGGTTACCCTGGTCGAGGTAGCGTTTCGAAGCGTAGTTGCCCTGCACTTCGGTGTAATAACGCCAGTCGCTTCCTGCAAACTCTCCATCGTAGCGAATGGACAGAATTGCCACGTCTTCCGGAGTGTTGGGGAACGACTTGCCTTCGAAATCACCTTCCGGATTGCCAGACAAAATCTTGTCGTACAGACCGGGGTCGCCCAGTTTGCTGATATTGAAGTCCTCGTACTCTGTCTTGACGTGAGTCCAGCCCGCGCGGAACGTCCAGTTCATCGAGGGGCGGTAAAGAATCTCGACCTCGCCGCCCTTGATGGAGCTCTTTCCGGCGTTGGTAATCGATACGTTGGCTATCCCGAAATCACTTTCGACAAAGTAGGGAATCTGCTGGTCGGTGTAATCGTTGTAGAAGAGCGCGCCGTTGAATTGCAGGCGGTTTTCCAGCAGCTCCGTTTTGAAGCCCCATTCGTAGACCCACAGGGTCTCCGGCTTGAAGTGGCCAAACATGATGTCGCCGTCGGCATCGGTGGTGGCGATACCACCGGGCTTGAAGCCCTTGGCTGCCGATATGTAAGTGAACACATCATCGGTAGCCTGCCAGTCGAGGCTGTAGCGCGGCACGAAATCGCTGTCATTGAGGCTCTGGTGCTGGTACTGGGGTATGGTGGAGCCGGTTTCCGGGTTGACATAGGGAATATTCAGGAAGCCGTTGTCAAACACCGAGAGCGGAAGGCTCTTGTAATCCAGGCTCTCGGAGATGTAGCGCCCCTCCACGGTTGCACGAATCGCGTCGGTAACGTGGTAGACAAAAGACAGGGCGCCCGACCAGCTCTCGGTATTGCGATGCATGGGAATCTTGAGCGGCGTCATTTCGGTCTGTACGCCTGTGAACCCTTCACAGGTGGAGACATCCCCCGGCACCGTACACAGGTCGGCCAACAGAGTGGCGGACAGGGCCGAGTTCCAGAAAGTCGTGTCCATGTAATCACTGGCCCACCACATCTGGTTCATCACCGCGTTCATGTCCTCGTACCAGTACAGCAGGTCGACCATCCACTCCAGCTTGTCGACATCGCCACTGAAGCGAAATTCCTGGGAGACCTGGTAATAATCAAAACTGGTATCGGAGTTGGTGTTGACACCGAACTGGGTGAACGCCGCGTCGGCGGGGCCGATATAGAACGGGGCAAAATTGGCGGAGCCCGGCCCCAGCGTTTCGAGTTCGCGATCCGAGATGTCAAAATCTTCTTCGATCGAGGTCTTGTTGTCGGTGTAGCCGGTCAGGGAGACAATATCCATCTTGTCCATCTGGTAATCCAGCTCAAGAGACAGACGGGTATTCTCGATTTTGGTGCCCTTGAAATCCTTCCCAGTGTTGGGGTTCGTTCCCAGGTCGATATCACGCTCCTTGGCATGCCCCACGTCACCATACAGCATGGTCGCACAGGCCGGGGCGAAACCATTGGTATACCTGAAGGGCGCGTAGATATCACACTCTTCCTGGGTCGGCTCGGGAAACCCGCGCTCGCCACCGGGAATGGGTACTTTCTTACCGTGATCCGGGTTGGCTGTACCCAGCAGGAAAAAATCGGTTGGCTCGCTGTAGGTGCTGGAGGATGGTTCCGCCACCACCGCGCGCGGCGTGTAATTGTCGTTGGCATATTCTGCGCGGAAGTAGGCGCTGAAATCCTCCATTCCGATAAAATTCAGGGCAAACGAGGCGCCGTCCTGGTTCGCGCCACCCAGGTCGCCGCCGGTATTCGGATTGTCGTAGTAGCCGTCAAACCCCGATGTCAGGTAAGAGAACGCAACCGCCAGGCTGTCTTCGATAATGGGTACGGTGACACCGACCTGGCCCTTCCAGGCATCGTGCTCGTCATACTCGCCCTCAGCCCAGCCGTAGACACCCTGATCCGCCTGGGGACGCTTGGTAACGTAGTTAACCGCACCGGAAAAGGCGGAGCGACCATAAACCGCGCTCTGGGGACCCTTGATGACCTCGATACGCTCCAGGTCCAGCAGGTTCAGGTTGGCAAAAGCGCCACCGCCCGCCACCGTCAGGGTTTCTGAGGAAACGTCGATGGAGTCGATCAGCAGGGCCACATTGGGGCGGCCGCGAGAGATGTTCACGCCGCGAATAACCGGGCGTGTATCGTTGGGCAGGATGCCCACGTCAAACGTAAGGCCGGTGGTGTACTTGGCAACCTGCTCCAGGGAGGTGATGCCTTTTTCTTCCAGCTCGACGGCATTGAGCGCATCGATCGCAATAGGTATCGACTGCAGGCTCTCCGATTTCTTACGGGCGGTAACGACCACCTCTTCGACTGTGAAGTTGTCCCCCTTCAGGGAAACCACTTCGCGGGTATGTTCTTCCTGCGCCTCTAGCTGCGCAGCAAACAACAGCATGGCAGCCGACACCGCTGCACCCATGACCTTCTTATTGTACATACGAACCCTCGATAACCCGGTTGTGTTCAAGTGATAAATTTACGAACGGCAGGTCTCGGCAGGCGACCCACTTAAGGCCCTCTCGGGGGCGATTACGGCCAAAGATAACAACCGTTGAGCAGCATTGCAACAAAGATATATCTTTAGTACATTTGCCGCATGCCGGTGCTTAAAACTCCTCCAGCAAACGGCCTTTTCCGGTGACCCTGTCGTCGATACCGCAGGCCCGCAGGGCATGCCATACCGTGGCGATATTGATCGGGATCAGCGGCTTTTCCAACTGGTGTTCCAGCGTCGGAAAAAGGTCCACGGTGGACAGGTTGGTTCCGCACTGGACGATTGCGTCCACGTCGTCCCCGTCCACCTCGCGCACCGCGGCGAGCACCTCCTGTATTGAGGTTTCGGCAATGGCCGTGGCCGAGGGCCGGTTCAAGCCCTTGACGCCCTTGACCTGGAAGCCAATCTCCTCAAAGTAGCGACGGACATTGGCATCCCCTACCGGGGGATAAGGTGTGATGACCGACAGCGTTTTCGCGCCAAAACAGTTCAGGGCCTCGCGGGTGGCCGCGGCGCCGGTAGTCAGCCCCACGTCGCCAATATGCTCGCGTATACCCTGCTCAAAAAGGATGCTGCCCTCCTCGCCTCCCCAGAAGGTCTCCGCTGACATACCGAGCATGATGTGGCTCACCTTGGCGGACAGCACGTTGCGCAGCGCCATCGGAATTTCACCGCGCATGATCTCCAGAAAACGCTCAAATACGGTATTGCTGTCGTCGCCCGTACTGTCGACCTCGTCGGCCCAGTTTCGCAACTCTATCCAGAAGCGCGACGGGTGCCAGGTCACACCGTCGAGACAGAACTTTTGCAGGTCGTACTCCACCCCCGTATTGGTAGACGGAATCACAACGCCGATCTGGGCGCGCCGGGCAATCTGGTAGTTATCCATAGACTCGAGTTTCCATAGGTATCGTTTGTTCTGTCCCGTTCATCGCTTCAGGCGGCGAAGCCCAGGTAGTAAAGTGGCAGCGCGGACAGGCCGGACGCCATCATAAGCAACATGCCGAGTGTGCCCAGGATGCGATGGGTGGGCCCGAACTCATTCGGGACCGGCGGCTTGGGAAACTTGCGCAGGGAGATTATCACCAGCGGCACCCAGACCAGGGCGGATCCGACAGCCACCAGCATATGGCCGTATATCAGGCCGTTCAGCAAATTTGTACCGGCATAGCTGCTCTGACTGGTGAGCGCAAAGATTCCGCCGGAGAGCTTGAGATCCGCCTCAAACAGGGCGACCACGATCGCCAGAACCACCGCCACGGACACCTGTATGCCGCGATGCCTGCGATACTCCCCCGCCCTGGCGAAGCGCCAGGAAATAACCAGCACCGGCAGGATAACCAGGAAAGACAACACCACGATATCCATGAGAATATCGCCGCGGGTACCCAGGAAACCGGCCGGTAGGATCACGCTGCACCTGCAAACAAAGTATTTTTGACGTTATATACCCGGTCAGGCCCGGCGGGGATGATAATTGTCAATCTTTCCGGCCGGAACCGGAGCCGGCGCCCCGGCCTCACACTCCGGGCTCGACGATACCCCGCAGCACGGCATCGAGGAAATCGGGCGCTATGAGGTGACAGTAGTAGTTACCCTTGAACCGGTCCGGCATCGGAATCCACCACGCGAAGGGTACATACAGCGCCCGGGACCGCAAATGCAGCAACCCATCCTCGCCCCGGTGAAGCGGCTCAAAAGGCCAGGGCTTCAACCACATCGGTCCGATATAGGTTGTTTCTTCCTCGTCCACCCGCAGGGTATCGGGAGACACAAGCAGTTGCTCCCGCGGTATCCCACCCAGTACACCGACCAGTACCTCACTCACGACTTTCTGGCAACTCTGGTTTCCGCTCGCGACAGCTGGACCGCCTTGCTCTGCTGGTGGATACGCCTCGTTGATTCGCTCGGCCGTTTTCATTTTGCAGGAGACAACCCGATTCAGGCTGCCGGGTCCGTCCAGCGGATTGCTCCAGTACTGCTGCACGGTGAGTGGCGAATCACTCGCCTTGGAATTCACAAAATTCTCATAACTGGTATGGCTGACGACATTGGCCGCCAGCTTCGTCCCAGCCACCACCTGCTGCGCCCAGGCGCAGAAAACGGAATCCTCCCCATCGTCAGCCCGCGCGGAACCCGTGCCCACCAACATAAGCAGGCAAAAAATGCCCGCTACACCATACCTGTGCCAACCTGAATGCATCCAATCCAACCCTGTCGCTGAGACTAAAAATCTATTGTTATGCTATTCCCACACTATTTCAGAACAATACGGGTGGCAAGCACATTCCGTGATTCGAAAAGTGAGAGGGATAGCCGCTGCAATTCGGCGAGCAGTCCCGGCCCTCAACTGCCCAGATGCTCTCGCCAGTGAGCCTGCACGCTGCGCGCAATGAAGAACAGGCACAACATCAACAGCACCGCGACCGCGTAGGGACTCTCGATATGCAGCCGGGCAAAGATTACGCCAGTGACAAGGGTGCCCAGCACCCGACCCAGGGTACCCGCCGAGGAATAGACACCCAGCACCAGACCGCGCTCGGTGGGGCCGGCGCACTGCGAAACCAGGCTCTGCATTGAGGTCAGCACCAGCGCGGCCGATGCGGCCTGCAGGGCGAGGGCCGCCATGGCTCCGTAATAGCTGCTGTTTTCGCCGGCGATCACGGTACCCACCATCGCCAGGCTGAAGCCCAGGGCCCCTAACTGGAACAGGCGGTGCTCGCCGTAAGCCCGGGTGAGCGGCCCGATCAGCCCGCCCTGCACCATCGACAACACGATACCGCTCACCAGCAGCAATGGCATCAGGTCGCGGGGACCCAGGGCGATGCCGGTGTCGCGCACCCACAGCGGGTAGATCGATTCCACCAGCCCCGCCCCGGTGTTGAATACCAGCACGCCTACCAGGAAATGAGGAATAAGGGGGCGGCCCCAGAGCTCGCGCAATGCCTGCAAACGCCCCACATGGGGCTCGTTGCGCAAGGCCTCCCGCTGCGCCGGGTCCAGGCTTTCGGGCAACAGGAATATGATGGCGAGCAGGGCCGCGCCGCTCAGGCTCGCCGACAACATCGCGGGCAGAAACAGGTTGGCTGTCGCAAAGTCGTCACCCGCCAGGTAACTGCCCAGGGCCGGCCCGATCACGAAACCCAGGCCGAAGGCGGCGCCGATCAGTCCCATACCCCTGGCGCGATTCTCAATGGAAGTAGTGTCCGTGATATACGCCTGGGCGGCGGCGATGTTGCCCGCCATCAGGCCCGCCAGGAGGCGCGACAGGGCCACCACCCACAACGCCTCGGCAAAACCCAGCAACAGGTAGCCGGCAATGGCGCCAACCATGCTGAGCATGAGGATGGGACGACGCCCGTAGTAGTCGCTCAACCTGCCCAGCACCGGTGTGGCGACCAACATGCCGACGGCGTACAGCGCCATACAGAAGGTCGCCAACTCCGGGCCACCACCCAGTTGCACCACGTAGTAGGCCAGGATCGGCACCATGACGCCAAACCCCACGAGGTCCAGCACGATAACCAGGAAAACAATCAGCATTCAGCGGCCTCAGGGTAAAAACGGGCGGTCGCGCGGTCGCGCCGCCGCGAAGATCAGTGCTCTTCGAACAAGCGGCCCAGATGGTCGTACTGGTCGCGAATGCCGCAACTGCGCAGCGCGTGCCACACCGTGGCGATATTGATCGGGAGCACAGGCTTGGCAAGCCATTTCTCCACCACCGGAAAAAAGTCGGCGGTGGAGAGGTTGGTGCCTACCTGGATGATCGCGTCGATGTCGTCACCGTCCACCTGGCGCACCACGTCCATAACCTTCTGGTCAGGTAACAGGGCTATGGCGTCGTGGGCGTTTTCGCAGCGCAGGCCCACGACATGCTTGACGTTATAGCCCGAGTCCTCGAAGAACAGGCGCACGTTCTTGTCACCAATGGGCTGGTAAGGCGTAATGACCGCGATATTCTTGCCGGTGTTGCCCGCTATTCCCAGCGCCTCCAGCGCGGCAATCACCGCGTTGGCGCCGGTGGTGAGACCGGTGTCGCTCCCCACCGCTTCCTGGATGCGATCGACAAACCCGTCGTTACCCTTGATGCCGCCCCAGAAGGTCTCCGCCGACATACCCATCATCACGTGGTCCGGCTTGCAGGTCATAAGGCTGGCGATGGAGGCGCCGATGGTCTGGCGCAGCATGTCCAGGAATTTCATGAAGTTTTCATCATCGCTGAGGTCGGCATGCTCGATCATGAAACGGCTGAAATGCCAGGTGACCCCACGTGGAATAATCCGCTGGCAATCATACTCAACGGCGGTATTGGTGGAGGGTATGATCACCCCCAACTTGGCCCGGTGGCCGACATAGTTGTCGAGGTGTCCGTCCGTGCGCTGGTCCCGCTCCCTGGTCCTGGAAAGGTCCAGGGCCTTGTCTGGCATATTCATGTCTAGTCTCCTTGGGTATCGCTATCGATCATTCGGTTTCAGGCCTGGGCCTCGCTGTCCCTGACGCAGTTGATCATCGCCCGTTCCAGCAAAAAGGCTTTGGCCTTTTGTGGGTCGGCCGCTGTCGCCATCAACATCGCCTGGCGCTCGATCTGCTCCTGCGGATCCCGCGCCTCCATCAGCTTCTTGTTGGCGATGGTGTGCTCCTGCACAAAGCGCACGGCGAGGTCGCGGCGCTGGCGGTTGTAGTGTTCGAACAGGGGAATATGGTCCTCGCCCTCCTGCAGGATGCGCACCAGCTTGGCAGCGAGGTTGTTGGCATCGTGCAGGCCGCCGTTCATGCCCATACCGCCCAGTGGATTATTGATATGACAGGCGTCCCCCGCCAGCACTACTCGCCCCTGGTAGTAAGTTTCAGCTACCCGCTGGTTGACGTTGTAGAGCGTGCGGTGGCCTATGTCGTAGTCGCCGTCCTTGCGCCACAGGTGCTGCAAACGCTCCTGGATAAACTCATCCGACAGCAGGCGCTCTTCATCGGCCGCCGTCTCCGGCGTGGTTGGAAACAGTACGCGCCAGATCTTTTCGGTGCGCAGGATTACACACCATTCCTCGGGGTCCGAGACATAGTTGACCCAGGACAGGTCCTCGAACACCTCTTCAAAGGGAAACGATGTACTCACCACCAGAAATTTCTCGTCGTAGGTAAAACCCAGGTAGTCGATACCAGCCTGCTTGCGCACGACACTGCGAGCACCCTCTGCGCTGACCAGAAAGCGTGTGCGAATGGTCTGCACACCCTCCGGGGAGCGCACTTCCACATCGACGTGATCCGCCGACTGGGTAAAGCCTGTCACCTCGTGACTGAAGCGCACATCCGCCGTCGGCAATGTGGCCAGCACATCGCCGACAATACGGGTGAACTCGTACTGCTCCAGTTGCAGGCGGAAGGGATAGCGGGTGCTGTCCGCAATCAGGCTCATGTCGAAGGTCGCCACGTCGTTACTGCGCCGGTCGCGATACTGGTAACGATCCGCCTTCAGCCCCCGGGCCAGCATCTTGTCGATGACGCCGTAGCCCAGGTCGGCGATCATCTCCAGGCTCGGGGGATGGAAAGTCGAGGCGCGCAAATCCACCGGCAACGCGGCTTCTTTTTCCAGCAGCACCACAGGAATGTCGCGCTGGGCCAGGTAGAGCGCCATCAGCGACCCCGCGGGGCCCGCGCCGGCGATAACTACCGGGGCGATGTTGTTTGTTTGTCCTTGCTGTGTCATTGCCTGCTCCACTTATTTCGTTGCCGCCGCTGGCAGCGCCGCCAGCACTTCCGCCAGGGACATGACATCCGCGTACTTGGCGTGCAGGTCAAACAGATTGGCCTCGTGCGCCTCGCTATTGCGATCTCCCACCGCCTCCCGGGGAATGACCACCCGGTAATCATATTGCAGGCCATCCACCGCGGTGGCGCGCACGCAACCGCTGGTTGTCAGCCCTGTAACCACCACGGAATCCACGCCGGCCTCGCGCAGGCGCTGGTCCAGGTCGGTCTTGTGAAAGGCGCTGGCCCATTGCTTCTCGATCAATTCATCACCTGCCTGGCGCGGCAGTCGCTCGTCCAGTTGCACCCAGTGCGATGTGGGCGTGAGCAGGTTCAGGGCACTGATACGCTCGCGAAAAACACGCGCCTGGCTGGCGTCGTGGTAGACGACCGTCGTGAAGTAAACGGGAAGCCCGGCGGCGTGAAACGCCTCCAGCAAACTGGCGTTGGCCGCCACCACCTCGGGACAGGCACAACCAAGGGGACAGGCGGGATCGGTGAAGCCATTGATCATATCCACCACAATCAGGGCTGATTTGCCGCCAAGACCGAGACTGTTGCGTTCCAGATCCATTAATTTGACCTCTGTTTGGATGAACTACTGTTGCTCTCGAAAAATTCTCCGAGCACCGTACCGATCAGTTCGGCCTGGCGCTCGCAGACGTAAGTGCGTTCGCCGCCGGGCAGCGCGACGGTAGAGCCGCGCTGCAAACGCGCGAGGGTCGGTGCTACCGAACCATGGAGCGGGTCCCTGTCTCCGGCATAGACCAGTACCGGACAGGTGATCGCGCCCAACTGTGTCGCGAAGTCCTGGCGCGCGACGGCCGCATAGGACGCCTGGTAGGCATCGCCGCAGGCAAAGGCGCTCAGCAACTCGCGCTGCGTCAGCGCCAGCGGAGCTGCCGGATCCTTCTCCCTCAGGCGACGCCACATGGCGAGCAGGTGCTCTCCGCTCTCGGCCAATTCAAAGGGTGTTGCCAGCTGCGGCAGGCTGCGCTGTTGCGCCTCGTCCAGCAACGTGGGGCCGGACAGGGCCATGGCGCTCGCGGTGCCGGGGAAGTCGTGCTCCAGTTGTACCGCTATCGCCGCCCCGGTGTGATGGCCAAATACGCCGCAGGGCGCGATATCCAGCACAGTGACAAATTCGTGAATAAGCCGGGCGTAGGCCGCGATATCCACACTGTCCGCGCCATCCACACCGCTACCGGGCAGCGGGTCGCTGCCGCCGAAACCGGGCGTGTCCGGCGCCACCAGGAAATAGCGATCCGCCAGTTGCGCCATGAGCGGCAGGTACATGGCTGATGAACTGGGACTCTGGTGCAGCAGCAGCAATGCCGGACGAGTACGCTCCCCGGCGCTGCGGTAGTGCACCTGGATGCCCGCCACATCCGCATAGGCGCGGCGCACCGGGAGCGAAGCGCTCATCCCGCGGGATCTGCCAGTGCCACGCTCACCCACTTGAGCTCGGTAAACTCCTCGGTGCTGTATTTGCCGCCACTGCGACCGACGCCCGACAGCTTGTAGCCGCCAATGGGCGCAAGCGCATTGCTCTGGAAGGCATGCATACCAATATGCACGCTGCCCGAGCGAATTTCCCGGGCCGCCTTGAAGCCCCACTGGATATTGTTTGTAAGCACCGCCGCAGACAGGCCGTAATCACTGTCATTGGCCGCCGCGATAGCCTCTTCCAGGCTGTCGACAGCTACCAGACATGCCAGTGGCCCGAAACTCTCCTCGCGCCAGACCCCGCCACCGCGATCCGGCTCCAGCAACACCGTGGGCGCAATGGTAAGCCCGTGGTGAATCACTCCTCCGGTGAGCAATTGCGCACCGGCTGCCAGCGCCTGCTCGATATGCGCCATGACTTTGTCCACCGCGCGGCGATTGATCAAGGGCCCGTACTGGCTGCGCTCATCGCGCAGATCACCCAGGTGGATAGCCTCCGCTTCCGCTTTCAGGGCCGCGGTAAACGCCTCAAAGAGCGGCCGCTCCACCACTATGCGGGAATTGGCCATGCAGATTTGCCCGGCGTGGGTAAAGATGCCCTGGGCGGCGATGCGCGCCGCCTTCACGGGGTCTGCGTCGCGCAGCACCAGCAGCGCGCTTTTGCCGCCCAGTTCCAGCTGACAGCGGCGCATGCGTTGCATGGCCTGCATACCTATATTGATGCCGGTGGCGGTGGAGCCGGTGAGGGCAATACAGTCGATATCAGCGTGGGCGGCCAGCGGCGCGCCGCATTCTGCTCCGAAACCCGTCACCACGTTGACCGCATCGCCTGGGATACCCGCCTCTACCAGCAGGTCGGCAAAAGCCAGCGCGCTGAGCGGCGTTTCCTCCGAGGGTTTGATCACCACGGCGTTGCCCGCCGCCAACGGAAAGGCGGTCATCTTCACCAGTAGTGAAAGAGGTGCGTTATACGGGGAGATGATCGCCACCACGCCCAGTGGTTCACGAAACACCATGGACAGGCGCCCGGGATTGTCATTGGGAAAGGTGTCGCCGTACAGGCGCCGCGCCTCGCCCGCCGCAGTGCGCAGAAGATCTACCGTGTAGGCGATTTCGTTGCGCGCCTTGGTAATGACGCTGCCGCTCTCGTCGATCAGATTGTCGAGAAACCGCGTTTCGCCCTCGGCGGCCACCAGGTCCGCGGCCCGCAACAGCGCCGCCTCGCGCTCGCGCGGCGCCAGCGCGGACCACTGCAGAAAACCATTGCGCGCGGCACTTACCGCCAGGTCCACGTCGACGGCATCCGCCCGGGCCACCTGTGCCAGTACCCGCTCATCCTCCGGCGCCAGCACATCGAACAACGCCCCGGAATGCGCCGGCTGGCGACGTCCGCCGATTATCAAACCCTGTGCCTGCAAACTGCTGTTCAACGTTTCACCTTCGCTCTCACGCTTTCACTCTCTCGACGTCGCCGCCGCGGATACAAAGCCCCGCGGTCACGGTAAGCAACGCTCTATGAACGGGTGCCAAACTGGGCCTGTTCGCTGCCCTCGATTTCCATCTGCGCCGCCATCAGGCGGCCGCGCTCTGCCGGGAAAGCCTGCACCAGCCCCATGCACAGGTCGCGCAGGGCGCGCGCCGGTACGCCGTGATTACCGGTGCCGCCCCCAGTGCCACAGGCCTTGACGCAGTAGGCACCGAGGTTGAATGCCGCCTCGGCCACCACGCCCTTGCACAGGCGCCAGCGCTTGACCACCTCTTCCTTGGGCAGGATGGGAGTCTCGCTGCTCTCCAGGTCCACCTGCCGCCGCAGCCACACCGACGCGGTTTCCAGCTCCACCAGCATGTGCCCGATGAGTTCCTGCTGGTAGGGCGCGGTGCCGACGCACTTCTTGCTGTCGGCGAAGGTCTTGGTGCGCAATTGCCCGATGGTATACCGGTACAGGCTGTGAGCCGCGCCCAGGTAAACGGCAATGCCCGCGACCTGGTTGCCCACGAAACTGCCGCGGCTCATTTGCATACAGCGGGTGAATGCGCCGGGGATCGCAAGGGAGTTTTCGCTGGCGACAAAGACGTCCTTCAGAATAATCCCGTGGGTGGCGGTTCCGCGCATGCCGATGGCATCCCAGTGCTCGCGCTCGCTCACGCCCTGCGCATCGCGCTCCACGAAAAATGTGCACAGGCCGGCGGCGGTGTCATAGCCCTCGAGACTGGCAGTCACCAGGTAGCGGTCGGCCACGCCGGTGGCACAGCCAAAGGACTTCACGCCGTTGAGCAGATAACCACCCTCAACCTCGCGCGCGGTGGTACTGATCGTAATTGCGGCCTTCTCGGATTTCTCCGACTCACTGGCGAAATTGGCAAGCCACTGGCCGCGGCTGCCCATGGTGGTGAGCACCTGATCGGCAAAAGCCCGAACCTGGGGCGCTTCTTCCGCCGAGAACAGGCCATCCTCCAGAGCCTCCAGCGCCAGCAGACCCCGGGAGGCGGAGCTGCAGTGGAAGAAAAAAGTGAGGGCGGTGGACGGGCAGGCGGTGCCGAGGGCGAAGGTCGCCGCGCACAGGTCGCGCAGCCCGCCGCCCAGGCCGCCGTACGCTTCCGGCACGATCAGGCCCAGCAAACCCGCGTCGCTCAGGGTCTTGATGTGGGGCACGTGAAATTCTCCCCGGGCATCCACTTCCGCGGCTATCTCGCGCAGGGCAGGCAGCACGCTCTCCACCCGTTTGGCCCTGGCGATCTCGGCAGGGGTCATGTCTTCAATCAGTATCTGGCCGGTCAATCTGTCCATTGTTGTATCCTCAGGTGCGAATCCCCGCCGCCGGGAATCCCGATAAAAAGTGCCCTACTCATCTTCCCCGATCAGCAGGGCGCGTTGCGCCGCGACCGCCTCGGCACCGATCATGCTGGTAATACGAGCCCACACGGGATCGACATCCGGGTCAAAAATAATGCGCTTGTTGCGCAAATTGCGCGCCGCCAGTTCCGCTTCCGAAGTACCTTCAAGCGCCTCTGCCGAAACCCCGTTTTCCAACAGGGAAAACCAGTGGTTCTGGTAGGCTTCCACCGCTGCCTCGATGCTGGTAAAGGCGGATTCCGAGGCCCGGTTGGCAAGCATCCAGGGCGACATCACCGCGTACTGACGGGGTGACAGGTGCGCCTTGCTAAGCCCTTCTATCGCGGAACCCGCCTCGAAGGCCCCGGTGAGTGGTCCGAATACCTCGTCCATGTATCGCAGGTGCGAGCCCAGGTCGAGCCGGGGTATGAGATCGAGGTGGAAAGCGAAATGCTCACCGGCTTTCACCGAGTCCAGGGTAAAATGGGGCACCGCGCTGTTACCGGGGGTGAATGCGAACACCATGTGGGAGTCGAGTTGTATCGGTTCCACGACGAGGGAACAGGTCACCACCCGGAACAGGGAGCCACCGGTAAACAGCCGCACCGCCCCTACTTCGCCCTGCACCATGGGCAACTGGCTGACCAGTGGCAGGTAGGGCCCGCCATTGTCGCCGTGCTGCTCGGTCAGGCCCAGTGTATCGACCAGTCGTCGCAGCGTGGCATCGAATAATTTACCCGGCAGTGATACCTGATTATCGCCCATCGTTTACTCCTTTTGTTATGAAGCCAGTCTGCGGCCCACCGCGGTGCGCCACCTTGATTTTTCTCAATTTACGCAGGCCGCCACCGCGAATTATCCCTCGGTCCGGCCAGCCGCTCGCAAGGCGCTAGCGGCAGATAGCCGCCGCAAGATCCCAGGGTCGGTCGGCAAGCAGGTCGGTATTGCGCGACACGACCTTGTTGGCCGCGTTGGCGGGTCGTATCGTCTGCAGGTAAACCCCGGGCGCCGGCGGACAGACATGCCATTGCGGCTGACTCAGCAGGCCGTCGAACGGCCGCTCACGCCACTCGGTCATCACGGTAAAATCGGTCTGCAGGGCGGTAATGAAGCCGGGGCCATAGGTCCGCGTATCCGGCGCCACCAGTAGATTGATCCGGTTTTCGGCGGAGCGCTCCAGCAGGCCCGTATGCAACTCCCAGTCTTCCAGCGGCGACAGCGGCACAGCGACCACCTCCACCCCGGCCATGGCGAGCAGGCGAAAAGTCTCGGGATATATGCTGTCGTCGGATGTAATCACGGCCACGCGCCCCAGCGGCAGGTCAACGGAACCGAAACTATCGACCAGCCGGCTGTACTCGTGGCGCGCGCAGGCGTGCACCTGGGCCTGGCAGTGAACAATGCCATCGGCGCCCACCAGGACCGCGCAGTACTGGTAGCCATCGTCTGCGTTGCCGCGTACCAGCGCTGTGGCAACGTGGGCGCCGGCGCAGGCCTGGGCCAGCCTGGCTACCGCCTGCTCGCCGAACGCAACGGCCTCGGCCAGGTCGCCGGAGGGACTCTCCAGGGGCGGCAGCGCAACCAGTTCCGCACCCGCCGCAACCGCCTCCGCTACACGCGCACAGGCTTCATCGAGATCGCCGCCGGTCGCCAACTGCACCACCGCGACTTCGGCCTCGGCCCTGCCTGACATGGCGGGCAGGGCCTGGCCTGCCGGGTCCGAACCTATGGCCCTGTACAACTCGGGCCTGCGGCTGCGGAATATGTCGGTGCCGTCCGGACGGCGCTTGTCATCGGCAACAGCCGGGTCGATATCCGCGTAGATGTACTGCGGCTCGTTGCGGGAGGCCATGGCCAGCACGGTTCCGTCCGGCGCCACCACCTGGCTCTCGCCGGCTCCGCACAGGAAATCCAGGGGAATGCCGGTGGCGGCGCTTATCCCCTCCAGCATAGGCTCGGGCACAAGCGGCCCGACCTTATTGGCGGCGATCACGAATACCTTATTCTCCGCCGCCCGCACCGGAATGTGCAGGGAGGCCTCGTCAGTGGCGAAGGAGTTGAGACTGTTGAGCATGAGTTGGGCGCCGTTGAGGGCGAGACAGCGCGGCGTCTCGTTGATCACACCGTCCATGCAGGCATAGAGGCCCAGCCTGCCGATGGCGGTGGCGACCACAGGCCCCTCGGTCACCGCTCTGGCCAGGAAGTCGTTCTCGTGGCCGATATAGATTTGCTTGGTATTGTCCGCCAGCAACTCCCCGGACGGCCCATAAAGCAGGCTGGAACCGGTTGCGCTGCCGTCCTCGCGCTGCACCGTGCAATTCACTACCACGTGAAAACCGTGTTCCCTGGCCTTGTCGGCAATGGCGGCGAGGAAGGGTCCGTCCAGCCGCACCGATACGTCGAAACAGTGCTGCTTGTCCTCATACCACGACAGGTGATTGCAGAATTCGGGCAATACCACCAGTTGGGGCAGGCACTGGCTGGCCTGGTCGAGCCAGTGCAGGCAGGTAGCGAGGTTGGCCTCCAGGTCGGCACCCACGTGAAACTGGGCTGCCGCCACGCGAATTGTAAGGGCTTTTGTCATGGTCTTCGGGTCACTCGGTATCCATCGGGCAGGTCCAGCTTACGATGCGCGCCCGCACTCGCGGATGACAAAAGTCAAAAGGAACTGGACGGCAAATGTTATATTCCTATAACTTTAGTTTTTTTGGCCAAGAGAGGCAATCTCGCCTCGCCAGCCACCCGGTAAATAGTCCATGAACGAATTCCTGCTACTCAAGTTTGCCCACATCATCGCTCTCGTTTATTGGCTCGGGGGGGACCTCGGCACGTTCCTGGCCAGCAAACAGGTCATCAATCGCGAGCTGTCGGCTGAATCGCGGCATACCGCGCTCAAAATCATGCTGGCCTGTGATATGGGACCCAAGCTGGCTATGCCGCTCATTTTCGGACTGGGCGTTCACCTGGCCTGGCTTGGGGGTATGCTCGCCATTTCCGGCAACGCCGTGGCGCTGGCCTGGCTGCTGTCGCTGTACTGGTTCGCGGTGGTGATGGTGCTGTCCCTTTACGAAGGCGGGCCCTTCACCATTCTCCTGTCAAAAATCGACTTCTATTTCAGGATAGTCGTAGCGCTGGCCATCTTCGGCTGGGCCGGCAGCCTGCTGCTGGGCACCCAGGGTGAAGCCGCCCACTGGGCCGCCTGGAAACTCATCGTCTTTGCCGCCATGGTTGTCTGCGGTATCGCGATACGACTGCGCCTGAAGCCGTTCCTGCCCGCTTTTCTCGAACTGGTAAGCAAGGGGCCCAGCGAAGCCGGCAACCGCGTGATGGAAAAGTCCATCGGCCAGTGCCGCCCCTTCGTCTGGTGTATCTGGGCCGGCCTGTTTCTCAATACCGCCCTGGGCGTTCATCTCATCGGGTGACAGCGTGATGATCCACTGGCGTCTACGACTCGTATACCCAGCCAATAGCAACCTGGACTGACTCATGACAGAGCTTACACCGAACGCCCCTGCCAAGCTGCGCTTCCTCGGACTGAACCTGAACGGCGGCGTACTGGGCGGCCATATGCTCACGTTCTACCTGGCGTGCTACATGGCCATCATGCTCGCCACCTTCGTACCCCAGACCCAACCCTTCCTGCTGGCGGAGGTGCTGAAACTGGACCCGTGGCGGCAGGGCGTGGTGAGCGGCAACCTCAATTTCTGGGGTGAAATCGTCATTATCGTGACCGTGGGGCTGTGGGGCTCCCTGTCTGATCGCGTAGGGCGCCGGGCGGTCACCGCCATGGGCTTTGCCCTGATCGCCGCCGGCATCTTCATGTATGGCTTCGCCAGGGATATTCCCGGCCTGCTCATCGGTCGCGTCATCTACTCCGCGGGCATTGCCGCCGTCAGCACCATGCTGATCACCCTGATGGCCGACTACGTAAAAAATCCCAGCCGGGGCAAGGCGACGGGCTACCTCGGCATCATGAACGGCCTCGGCGCAATGACCGCGGCCCTGTTCCTGCTGAAACTGCCAGCGATATTCAAAAGCGGCGGGATGAACGCCGAAGAGGCGGCCTTCGCAACCTATGCCACCATGGCAGCCATCACTTTCGCGGTCGGCGTGGTGATGTTTTTCTGCCTGCGAGCGGGCCGCGAGCAGGGATCCGCCAACAAAACACCGATGCTGCGCCAGTTGCGCGAAGGCATCGCCGAGGGGCGGCGCCCCATCATCGCGCTGGCCTATACCTCATCCTTCGTGGCGCGCGGCAACCTGGCGGTGGTAGGGACTTTTTTTACCCTGTGGGCGTCGGTCTACGGCACCCAGGAACTCGGCCTGACCTCAGCTGAAGCAATCAAAAAGGGGGGCGGCATCCTCGCCATTTCCTACATGGCCTCGCTGCTGAGCGCCCCCCTGTTCGGCATCATGTCGGACCGCATGAACCGGGTCAGCGCCCTGGCCGTCAGTCTCCTGGTTGGCGCGGTGGGTTACGGCAGCACCTACTGGCTGGACGATCCATTCAGTGTGCCGACGATCATCAGCCTGATCTTGATCGGCATGGCGGAGGTCGGGTGCATTATCACCAGCGGCGTATTGATAGCGGAGCAGGCGCCGGACCGGCTGCGCGGTTCGGTGGTTGGCGTCTTCACCCTCACCGGTGCTGTCGGCATCCTGGTGGCCAGCGTGGTGGGCGGGTACCTGTTTGATCACTGGCTGAAAACCGGCCCGTTCGTGTTCTTCGGGCTGATCTCGGCGTTCGTTCTGGTGTGGGCGGTATTCCTGCGCGGCCGCCCCGCCGGTTCCTGTGCCGCGATGGCTACGACGGCAAATCGCTGAACAGGTCGCGTTTGTTAAACGCGGCTCCCATGAAACGGCGGAACGCCTTGCCCGTGGTCAGCCAGGCCACCTTCGCGCCGCTCTTGTCCGCCTTGAGGATGCCGTCCACCAGGAACGGGGTCACGGTTTCGACCTTGTCGCCAAGAATATTGAATATCTTCTTGCTCTTCTCCCACTCCGGCGAGGACAGATCGTAGTCCCCGGTCAAAAGCTCTGTGACCACGATGCCCGGACTCAGGGTGCAGACCTGCACCGGCGTCCCCTTCACCTCTTTCTGCAAGGACTCGTTGATGTAGTTCACCGCGCGCTTGGTGGCACCGTAAGCGCACATGCCGGGCTGCATCTGGCCACCACTGCCGAAGCCCTCCATATTCCATACCTGGCCCCCACCCTGGGCCTGCATACCCGCCAGCGCCACCCGGTTGGCGAGCAACACGCCCCCCAGGTTCACCTCAACAATGCGGCTCAGGATTGCGGGATCAGTTTCCCAAAGTGGCTTGCGCGGGGCGCTGATGCCCGCGTTGTTGATCCACACATCGACTCGGCCAAAACGACTGGCCGCCTCGTCCCAGAGTGCCTGTAACTGCTCGACATCGGTAATTTCACAGGCTTTGCCGGCGACGCGCGCGCTGTCGTGCTGGGCGGCCAGCTCCGCCACTACCGCGTCCACCGCAGCGGGCTGTCTGCCACTGATCATGACTTTACAGCCCCGGGACAGAAAATTCTCCGCCAGCCCGCGACCGATACCCCGGGTGCTGCCGGTAATGACTACTGTTTTCATGGTCTTGCCTCTGATCTCCCGTGGGGAGTTTGCCTGTTGCCCGATACACACCGCACGGTTGCTGTCATTCCCATGGCGGCATTACTTGTATTATTGATATATCATTATGACTCCGTTGCGCAACCCCATCTATCATTACTGGAAAAATTATGAGCAAACGCTACCCGGTATTTCCCGTAGGCTCAGTGGGCTACAACCTGATGCTGCTGCGCGGCACCTGGCACGACCATATAGAACTGTACAACCTCGACGGCACCCCGCTGGACGATGACTCTGCAACCGGCAGCGGCACACCGGGGCCGGGCCCGTTCGACAACCTGGTCTACATCGACTTCGATGGCGAAATCCTGCACCTGACCAATGTGCATATCCGCGGGCGCGAGTTCGCGGCCAAAACCTTCACCGGTAAACTCAGGGACGAGCTGCTGGTGTTCGACCCTCTCGGACCCGGGGCCTACGAGAACATCGGTATGTCGGGCGGGCCGGGCATCCTGACTTTCAATGCCCGCAAGCTGGGAGCTGCGACCGATGTCTATATGGAGCCGGACTTCATCATACTCACCGCGCCGGGAGAACGGGTCCGCCATACTGTACTGTACCGCCATGGCGAGGCGGTGCGCACCCTGACCGCCAGGGGTACGCGCCTGTGGCCCACCTGCGACCGGCGCCACCCGCTGGACCCGCGCGGCGAGGACGGCCCGGTCCACGAGGAGCCCTTCAGCGCGGATATCTGGTCGCATCTTGCGGAATAGTCGGCTATTTTTACAGTGGAGGCATTTATGAAATACCTGCGATCCATACTCAGCGTACTCAGCGCACCAGTCATCTACGGCATGCTTTGCGTTCCGGCCGTGGAGTTTCTCTACGGGCGCTTCCCCCAACATGTCAACGAATCCGGGGGCACCAGCCATGTTCCCCTGCTGCTGGGGACCGAGTTGCTGCAACTGCTGTTTCTTTTCGTCTGCGGATACGTGACCGCCCTGTTGGCGCCTGGCAACATTCGCACTCACGCATGGGTGGCCACTGTCCTGATGCTCGGCATCGGCATATCCGTCCAGCTCAGCTTCTGGGATGCCGCGCCTGTCTGGCACCACTTCGTATTCTTCGCGTGTATTGTGATCGGCATGATCGCCGGCGCCAATCTGCGGCAGCGCCAGCTGGCGGGAACGGGGGCGAGCAACCGCGCCTGACGCGCGATACGAAGGGTAAAAAGCCGCTCGCCAAATTGATTTTAATCAAGCGTTGGCCTGCCGGGCTGGTCTACTATCGGCTGAAAATACCGGGCATCGGCCTCGAAACCTACAAGGGAAATCCAATGAGCGAACGCATTCTTACCCCCATCATCGACCTGGTAGAACAGTCGCCCGACGTGGATAACCGCGAGGTATTCAACCAGTTGTGGGCAATCCTGGCCGCCATGGATGAAAAGATCCGGGCCCGCTTCAAGTTGGAACTGGACCCCTGCTGCGAGCGCTTCGACGATTACAAGAGCATCAGCGTGGGTGAGGGAGCCGAGGGCTGCCTGCGAACCTATACCGGTCCCGAAATCGACTGGTACGTGCACTCCTATATCGGCTCGCCGGAATCGACCTTTACCAATATGCACATCACGATCAGCCTGGGCCCCCAGTACCTGGTACCCAACTTTGGTTTTGCCCTGGGCACGGTGCCGGACCTGTTCATGTACATGGATTACATACCCAGGGTCGACCTGCTGTCCAATATTGACTACGTGGACCAGTACTACACCGAAGTAAACGAAGAGTACCTGGACCTGCAGTCCGACGAGCGCTTCAACCCTTTCATCAGCCGCGACCTTTACACCCGGGTGGCGATGACCCCCACCGCCGTGGGTTACACCGCCAAGGCGGAGGAGGACATTATCGCCAAGGTGCGCGGCATTGCCTTCGAGCGCCTTGACCGCTGGCTCGGCTGGGTGGATGCCGCCACGCCCACACCGGTCGCTGACAGGGCCGCCATCGCCACCCGCGACCAGCAGATACGCCAGAACATCTGTGAGCGTGACCCGGCCAATAACCTCGGCGACAGGCTGTTCGGCAAGGACAACGCCGCTGCCATGGTAGCCACCCTGTGGGGCGGTGCACGCACCTTGCCGCGACCCAGCGGCGACTGAGCAGATGCAGCGGGAGGGCGAAACCCCTCCGGCTGAGTGAGGGCTCAGTGGCTAAGCGTCGTACCGCGCTTTAGCCAGAGGCCGCGGGCTGACCAGCAGACCAGGGCGACACTCGCCATCAGCGCACTGGCCACAAAGGGGGCAGGAGCTCCGTAGGAGTCCCACAACCACCCGGCCAGCACGCTGGCCAACAGCATCGCCACACTCCCGACCAGGTTGAATATGCCGAAGGCCGTACCGCGCAAGCGGGCGGGCGCCGTGTCGGCCACCAGGGCCGCCAGCACGCCACTGGTGAGCCCCATGTACAGGCCCCACAGCGCCACACCCGCCATTACCGCCCACAGGCCGGTGGCCGCGGCCAATACGATATCGGCTGCGATGATAGTGAGAAATCCACATACGATAGGAGCGCCTCGCCCGAACTCGTCTGAAATCAGGCCTGCCGGATAGGCGGATAAAGCATAGACAACATTCATGACGATAAAGACCAGGGGTATCAGGCCCAGGCCGAGCCCCAGGTCCTGGGCGCGCAACACCAGGAAGGCCTCGCTGAAGCCCGCCAGGGTCAGGATCGCGCCCAGCGCAACCGTGATCCAGTACGCTTTACCAAGCTGCCTGACATCGCCCAGGCTCAGGGGCGGGCTGACTGTGCCCGCTGCCTCGGCCCGCGCCGGTTCCTTTACCGCAAACAGCAGGATCAATACCGCTATCGCCGCGGGGAAGGCGGCAAACCAGAATACCGCGCGGATGTCGTTGGCCAGCAGGGCCATCAGCAGCAGCGCCGCCAACGGCCCGATAAATGCCCCCACCGAATCCAGGGACTGGCGTATTCCATAGCTGGCACCGCGCACTCGCTCGGGAGTGATGTCTGCTATCAGGGCGTCCCGGGGCGCGCCCCGGATTCCCTTGCCCAGACGATCGACGAATCGCGCGCCCACCACCAGGCCCGCGGAAGAGGCAATGGCGAACACCGGCTTGGTCAGTGCAGCCAGGCCGTAGCCAAGCAGCGCCAGGGGCTTGCGCCGGGGCAGGATATCGCTGAGCACCCCGGAGAACATCTTTGTTATCAGCGCTATCGCTTGCGCCGCGCCTTCGATCAATCCGACACTGGTGTAGCTCAGGCCAATTACAGACACAAAGAATACGGGCAGCAGGCTCTGCACCATTTCCGAGGACACGTCCATGAACAGGCTGACCAGGCCCAGGGCCCATACCCCGGAAGGAATATCGCGAAATCGTCTCCCGACCCTGTTTCTGTCCGCAGTCTTGCTCACACAGGCAACTACTCGCTATGTTCACTTTGATTTTCGCCAAGCGTAATTCATTATGCACCGCAACGGAGCCAAAAAAATGAAATTCATCAAACGACTTTGTATAGGAATCGTTACGCTGCTGGTCCTGGGCGTGATCGCGACGGGCCTGTGGATGGCAATTCCTTTCCCGATGCAACAGGACGCCATAGCGCAGGCGCTGGCCAGTGATAACCGGGTCCAGGTAACCCGGGGCGAGTACCTGGTGTTCTCCCCGGCCGGGTTCGCGCCGAAGCGCGGAATAATCTTCTACCCCGGTGGCAAAACCGATCCGGCAACTTTCGCCCCGATCTTCAGGCAACTGGCAGAGGCCGGCATACTGGTGGTTGCAGTGCCCATGCCGATCAATACCGCGTTCCTTGGCGTGGATAGCGCCACCGGGGTAATGCAGGCTTTTCCGGCGACCACACAATGGTACCTGGCGGGCCACTCACTTGGCGGCGTGGCCGCCGCGATGTATGCCCGGGATAATGCAGCCGCGCTGAAAGGCCTCATTCTCTGGGCGTCCTACCCGCCGACAGACCTGAGTTCGCAGCCGCTTGAGGTGTTGTCGATCTATGCGCGCAATGATCTCAGTACCACGGTGGCTGACATCGAGCAGCACAAGGCACAGTTACCAGAGGGCACCATTTACACATTGATCGAAGGCAATCATTGGCAATTCGGGCACTTCAGCGATGAGCTGAACCAACAGGAGCAGAGCGTTTCCAGGCAGCAGCAACAGGCGGCCATTGTGGCTGCCACGCTACAGTTCACGGGCACGTAGGCCTGCCCGGATCAGGCTCGCGATCAAACGTGGGCGTTCGGCGTGGGTCGCATCCCAGCCATACGGGGCCATATGCCGAAAGCCACGGCCCACAACAGGCCTGTAAGGACAAATACCTGCCACGCATCCACGGATAATCCGTTCGCGCCGTTATAAATCGCCACGGGAATGGTCAACATACCAACGGCACTGGTCACCGCCACAAAGCCGTGAAAGAACTGGGCCCTGGTCTTCTGCAGCAACTCGTAAAAGTAGATGGTCAGGAAAACCGTGTTGAAGGACAAAAAGACCACCGGGTCACCCAGGCTGTAATACATGGCGATCACAAGGCCTATGCCCAGTGCAGCCCGGGCCATGTCACGACCGAAATCATGCCGGTGCAGAATGGGATAGGCGGCGGCAGTAAAGTAGGACAGGGCCAACACCCAGGGATGCCGGCCGAAACAGGCCACAATCATGGTGGCCATCGCCAGGCAGGCCATGGTGCCGAATACGGTATCGAAGTAACCTGGCTTTTCCCCGGTATTGTACCAATGGTGTTCAAAGCTGTTCTGGGCTATCTCAAAAGCGCCCCCCAGCATCATCATCAGCGCGGCGAGGTAAAGCAGCGTGGGCATGTGCATGACCGTTTCCAGATAGGCCATGTTCTGCTGCACTACCGCCAGCATCAGCAATGGGCACAGCGCGGCAACAAGATGCGCGCCCAACACCCAGATTGCAGTACCGGCCGGCAGGCCGGTAGAGCGCAAGTATATGTCATTGCGCTTGTCTGCAGCCTCGTAGCCTGCAGCGCGCGCCCGGGCTGCGCCCAGCAGGCCCGGAGCCCTTCTGGCCGCCAGTGTTTCATCCGCGCACCAGGGCGAAGGCATGCGCATACTCACGGACGCACCCATCAACGCCCAGGTTTGCAGGCCGACAAATATCCAGTAATTTCCGTAAATCGCGAAAAAAATCAGGCAAAAGGTGACGTTGGGTATGTGAGTCGCGGGAACTTTGACTGCTATGGACCAGGGGCAATCGTGTTCAGGAGAAATATAGACGTCCCAGCCGTAATCCTGCCACAACCACTGCCACATACTGATAATAAAATACGTAATCAGCCAGACGCCCCATATCGGCAGCGAGGGCAACAGGCTTTGCACCATGTGCCAGAAAGCCAGGAACAGAAATCCTGACGCAAGCCCCCACAGGAGCCCAAAAAACAGCTGCGGCAGCAATTCGAGTTTACGTTCAAAACGAATGGTGAAGCGGCGCCAGATTACCCAGTAGCCGATGGTTACCAGCACAAACAGGCCAAAGGCCCAGGCTCGCCAGACCGGGTCGGCCAGCTGCCCAGGTGTCGCCAGCGGCTGGGAGAGTGCCGCTGGTATTGCGCCGCTGTACCAGGCCACCAGATAACAGAAACAGAAGTACATGCCGGCGCGCAGCCAGGAGGCCGCGGGTACGTAAACATTCTCCGGAAGATGCCGATACCTGGACAGGTATACCGCCAGAAGCAAAACTGCGGTGGCGGCAATTGCGACCGGAAACCATTCAATACTCAACGCACATGTCTTCCCCGCTACCGCAGATTCTTATCCAGGGACAGCACGATCGGCTCAGGCGGGCTCGGCTGTGGCGGATTCCTCCTCCGTGACTCGCCCGCGAACGGCAGGCTTGAGAGGAATGGTTTCCAACAGGGGGTCTATACCCTCCTCCCGCGTGACACTGCGCGAGGGAGATGGAATGGCGAATAACTTTTTGCCGCGATACTTCTCCACTTCATCGGTATCGATAAGCCAACCGCGCTGCTCGATCAGGTCCCGGCGCATCTTGCGGAAGGTGCTCATGAAGCGGTCCGATTTGACCGACACTTCACCCTCCAGGTTCTCCGCCAGGTAGAAAGGCCGGGTCTCTTCCACGATGGCGGTGTCCTCCTGCAGCACTTTCTCCAGGCGTTTCAGCGAACCCTTATCAAAGAGGCGCCAGCGGAAGAAGTTGCGCACCTGCACAGCAAAGGTCCTGGTAGTGTGCTCGTCCACCGGGGTATTGGCATCGAACATGACGATGTGCATCTTCGGGTTGGCCTCGATATGCATGCGCACAACGTGGCCCGACAGGTAAAACGTCGGGTGCACGATTGTCTTGGCCTTGTCCTTGCGGATGAAACGACGCAGGCCGCCCTTGAGTTGCGGCGGGTACATCTCGTTGGTGGAAGTGGCCCAGCCATCGTGGCGGTCCAGCTTGATGATCTTGTTGCGCTGGGCGGTGTGCTTGTAGCCGAACATCGGATGCACAAAGGAAGCATGGGCAATATCAATACCGTTTTCCACGACCCGGCCTGCGTCTGCCTGCCAGGTCCATTCCGCCTTGACCGCGCGCCACTCGGGCTGGTCAAATTCCGGAAACGGAGGTATCGGGAAACGCTCGGATTCAGGTTGATCTCCGAGGAATACCCAGATCATGCCATAGCGCTCTTCGGTGGGGTAACTATCCACCCGGGCCTTGTCGGGGATCTTTCCCCCTTCCATTTCGGAGGGAATCACCACGCAGCGACCCTCGCCGTTGTACTGCCAGCCGTGATAGGGGCAGGTGACATTGCCATCCGTCACCCAGCCCTTGCTCAGGGAACCGCCGCGGTGCAGGCAGGTATCGGACAGACAGTGTGGTTTGCCCGCCTCATCACGAAACAGCACAAACTGCTGGCCCAGCAGTTTTACCCGAACCGGGTCCTTACCGACCTTGTCGGCCCATTCAGCCACGTACCAAAGATTAATTAACACCTGACCTTCCTCGCTGTTAAATCACCGCTATGCTCGTCCGCCATTATTCTGGCATATTGGTCGAATTATCGTGATATTTATCAATTTTTTCCGTGATAGCCCTGTCCGCACAGGTGCCCGACCACGCGCTACCCAACGCTCACAGTCAGTAGGAAACAAGCATGATTACCCGAGCCATCTATCGCGCCATCAGCATCCCCGGCGCCCCAGCGCCCTACGACAGGGCCAGCCTCAAGTTGTATTACCCCGCCCGCCGCCAGGACACCGAGGAGGAACGCAACACCGGCGTGGTAGCGGCCGACACCTCCGGGACTCCCTTCCCGGTGGTCATAATGATGCCCGGCATCAATGTGGGACCGGAGGCCTATGGCTGGCTGGCACGGCACCTGGCCGGCCAGGGAGTGGTCACCGTGACCTACACCCTGATTGCGGAGGAAATGCCGGGCTATATCAGCCTGACGCCGGGCTTGTCCCTGGCGGCACTCGCCCCCGGGTCCTGCGGGCGGCAACCCTCGGCCACGGCAGTCGCCCCCATCCTCGAGGACCTGGCAAAGGTAAACGACAAAGGCGTACTGGCGGGCAAACTGGACCTGGCCCGGGTCGTGCTGGGCGGGCACTCGGCGGGTGGCACCGTGGCCCTGCTGAACGCGCGGCCGGACTGGTTTCCAGGGGTCTGCGCCGCCTTCAGTTACGGCGCACACACCGGCGCGGCCACGGCTTTGGGATACGCGGCGGACAGCATGTTCGACACACCCTCCCAACTGCCCACCCTCATCATCGGCGGCAGCCGCGACGGCTGTATCGCCAACAGCGGCGCACGCTACGGTGAGGGCGACGCCAGCGCTTCCGGGCGGGTGGAGAAAACCTTTGACGTAGCGCTCAGTTCGAGCCGGGGCGACTGCTACCTGGCGGTCATCGAGGGCGCCAATCATTTTTCCCTGGCCTGGCCCCTGGACGACACCACCGGGCGGCCTTTTATTGACCTGCCTACTACCGAGCCCGACGAGAGCCTGCGGCAATTGCTGGCGGAGTTGATCGGCCAGTTTGTGCGCGCCAGTTGCACAGGTGATACCGATGCTCGCAGCTCGCTTGAGCAGTCATTGCTGCAGGGCCACCCACTGGTGAAGCGCGGTGCACGGCGCTGAACAACGGACCCCGAGGGGACGGTCGCCGTCGCGCCCGCAAGATTTGACAAAACGCAAAGACCCGCAGGGGGTATACATACACCATTGGGCCTGCTAAAAACCTGGTTTCACCTGCCGCACAGGCAGCGGCCGGCTAATCGGGGCTGACTCCCTCGCGGGATTCATTCAGCCAAAAAAGTTCAGACTCGCGGCGCGAAGCCGCCACCAGAAAGGAATAACCATGTCCGGAGACAAACAACCCAGCAACTGGCAAAAGGCTATCGACGGACAGTGGCATGGCTGCCCTTCCCTTTTCGAGCACGACGGCACCCACGTGGGCATCAACAAGGTCAGCCGCGCCAGCGAGTTCAAGGACGGCCGCACCACCTACTGGATGGATACCCGCTTCGACGCCACCGGGCCGCTGATGGACCGCTTCGAGATCGGCGCCAGGATGGAGTTCGGGGTCATTGATTCAGACCAGGACCGCATTTATACCGGCCCGGATTTCGTCGGCTCGGGCCGACCCTACGGCCTGCTGGTCGACTCCAACTACTACTCGCCGGGATGGAACGTCAACCTGCGCACGGTTAACCACGTGGTCCCGGATCTCGGCTTGCAGGTGTATTCCTCCCAGCTATTCGAGGCCGACACGCTGGTCGGGGTATTCAATGGCCTGTATGTCGTCACCCAGGATTACGACAGCAATCCCGCCACGCAGAAGATGGTGGAAGAGTTCATAGAGAAGGAAAAACTGCAGGGCAAGAAGCCCTTCAACCTGCCGGTCAAGAACGAGGGAGTTTTCCGTGGCGAGTTCGAGGTCTACAACGACCGCCAGGAGCTGGTCGGTCACAACAGGGTTACCGTAACCCACCGCCCGATCAATCTGTTGCATTCGGAACAGACCATTGAAATCGAAGGCGTGATCAACCGCAAGTGGACCGCCATGCGCACCCGCAACGGCGGCAGCCACCAGTTCCACGGCCCCGACCTGCACGGCAACGGCAAATCCTACGGCCGCTACCTGTACTCCATCCGCCATGTGTTCGGCGAGTCTTTCAAGATCTGGTCGCGGGAGACCGTGGTGGACGAGGACTACACCATGGTTTGCGTCTGGCAGTTCCTGAAATCCGGGAAGGAGCAGTACACCACCTTCGGCGTGTTGCGCTTCGAGCCCGGCGAAAACGTGCTCGCCGCGAAATACGTGGATTAAAACCCGACTTCACACCCCCCACGCAATGCCACACCGGGGCTGGTCAGCCAGCCCCGAGTTCATTACCATGCATCAGCACTCCCAGCGTGAGCATTGGTATTGAGCCTCCGGCCCGACTACACCGACGAACCCGACCTGACCATCTACTCCGGCCTGTCCGTCGCCGAAATTAACCAGTTGGACGCACTGGTAATCCAGCGCACGCTACAGGCTGGTGACTATCTCTTCCACCAGCACACCCAGGCCCGCTCGGTGTATATGCTGGAAGCGGGCATGCTGATGATGGAACGTTCCTCATCCACCGGCAGGCGTCAGGTGATGGCATTCATGCACCCCGGCAACTTCATCGGTATCACGCACCGGGAACACTACGAGTTCACGGTGTCGGCCCTCACCAGGGCGACGGTTCGCGACATTCCCCTGAAACCCTTTACGGCCCTGCAGGACGCCCTGCCGCAACTGAAGGACAACGTGCGCCGCATCGGCGGCAACATCCTCGCCCACACCCTGGACCAGGTGTTTGCCCTCGGCCAGAAAAAAGCGGATGAGCGGGTGTGTTTCCTGCTGAAACAATTGTCGGGCCGCCTGCCCCGGCAGCAGGCCCACATGATCGAGTTGATGATGACGCGCCAGGACATCGCCGACTACCTGGGTCTCACCATCGAGACGGTAAGCCGCGCCTTCGGCAAGCTCAAGCGCGAGGGCATCATTGATATCTACTCGGCTCACACCGTGGAGATTCTGGACGCGGATACGCTGGCTGAACTGGCCCTGGCCGACTGAACGACCGCCGCGGTGCGGCGCTATCAGCGGCTAAAAAACGCGGCGACGGCTTTGCGCATTTCCGCTGAGCCGGCGGCCACTGCCGGGTCCGCGCAAACCCACTCCCACCAGGCGCCGACGCGCGGATAATCCGCCAGCAGATTCTCCCGACCAAACATCGGCGCCAGCAACAACACGTAGTCGATGCTTGGCGCCAGGGTAATATCCCCCAGGTGTAGCTGGCGCTCCCGAAAATCGGGCAGGAACTCCAACAGCCGCTCCAACCGTGCCAGCTCTGTTTCCAGCGCCGCCAGTTGCTCCCCCGCCCCCTCGGTGCCTCCCGGCCTGGAAACCCGTGCGAACAACGGGAACAGCGCACCCGGACCGAGGTAGGTGTCGGTGTAGCGCGCCAGCAGTTGCATGTGGGCACAGGCCCTGGCGCCCTGCGGGCGCAAGGGCAGGGCCGGCATGACATCTTCGAGGTATTCCATAATCACCCATGAATCGGGTAGCTGGCTGCCGTCGTCCAGTTCCAGCACCGGGATCTTGCCCAGCGGAAAACGCTGGATAAACTCGGGACTGCCCAGAGCGACCGGCGGCGCTTCGATAGCCACATCCAGCTCCTTTTTGCGGATTTGCACACGCACTCGCGTGGCGTAGGGAGAGTGATCAAGGTTGTAGAGCTTCAAGGCTGATTCTCGCTTTCGTTGTTACCACGAAGACGCACCAGCGCGGGTAAAAACCGCGCCACGGTGCCCCAATTCACTATATACTATAATGACATAGTTATATATCTTTTACCCCGCCCCTGAACCTGAAAACCACAGAAAACGCCTGCGGAGAGAGCAATGGAAACATCGAGTAAAACGGCACGGGAAATCTACCAGGACATCAGGAACAACCCCGCGCGCAAACGCTTCGGCTTCGGCGACAAGGCGGTACTGGTCAACATCGACCCGCAGAAGGCCTACACCCGCACCGACCTGTTTGCCACGGCCTATGAAACCGACCCGCGCCAGCTCGAATACGTCAACAAACTGGCGGCGATGTTTCGCCAGCTAGGCTGGCCAGTGGTCTGGACCCACGTCGCCTACATGGAATCCGCGGAGGACGCCGGCATCTGGGGTACCCGCACAGACACCCCCGACTCCCTGCAGAATATCAAATTTGGTTCCGAGCGCAGCGAGTTCGATGATCGACTGGACATCGATCACGTAAAGGACGTTATCTACCTCAAAAAAATGCCCTCGGCGTTCTTTGAAACCCAACTGCAATCACTGCTGGTGTGGCACAAGGTCGATACGGTCATCCTCACCGGCGGCTCCACCTCGGGTTGTATTCGCGCCACCGCCGTGGACAGCCTGTCGCGGGGCTACCGCACCATCGTGCCCGAAGAGTGTGTGGCGGATAAGCATGAGAGCTACCATTTCGCGAACCTGACGGATCTGTCACTCAAGTACGCCGACGTACTGACGGTACAGGAGGTATTCGATTGGCTGGAGAAACAGTCGTGAAGGCCGATCCCGGGTTCTACGATTATTGGCCCTACGAAAACCGGCCCAGGATCAGCTGGCCCGACGGCGCCCGGGTGGCATTCTGGGTGGCGCCCAACATCGAGTTCTACGAACTCGACCCGCCGCCCAACCCCCAGCGCAAGGCCTGGCCCCAACCCTATCCCGCCCTGCCAGGCTACAGCATCCGCGACTACGGCAACCGGGTGGGCCACATGCGGCAGATGGCACTGCTGGAAAAATACGGGGTGCGCGGCTCCATCTCCCTGTCCACCGCGCTGTGTGATCACCACCCGGAAATCATCCGCATGTGCGCCGAACGCGAATGGGAGTTTTTCAGCCACGGCATCTACAACACGCGCTACACCTACGGCATGTCCGAGGCGCAGGAGCGGGAGATGATTCGCGACTCTATCGAGAGCATCCACAAACACACCGGCCAGCACTGCGCCGGCTACCTTGCCCCCGCACTCTCCCACTCGGAACTCACCCTGGACCTGTTCGCCGAGGTGGGCAGCGAGCTGTTCGGGGACGACGCCGGCTTCTACACCTGCGACCTGTTTCACGACGACCAGCCCACCCCCATCAACACCCGCAGCGGCAAGGCCTTCGCCTCCATTCCCTACTCCCTGGAGATGAACGACACCATCGCATACGTGGTAAACAAAATTGAACCGCGCCGTTACGGACAGATGCTAAAGGACAACTTCGACCGGCTTTACCAGGAAGGCGCCAACTCCGGCACGGTAATGTGCATACCCACTCACAACTACCAGGTGAGCTGCCCCCACCGCATGCGCGCCTTTGAAGAGGCCCTGGAATACATCACCGGGCACAGCGAAGTCTGGGTGACCACCGGGCGTGCGATTGCCCGCCACTTCATCGACAACCACTACCAGCAAAGCGTGGCCGATATCGCCGCCCGCAGCGGGGTAAACTGAACATGCCTCTGGACAACGACTACCTCCGATACCCCCGCCGTAAATACGGCATGGACCACGATCGCTATGACTGGAGCCTGCTGACCGACAGGCGCCCCGTACAATGGCCGGGCGACGCCCGCCTGGCCGTCTGGATAAACGTGGGACTGCAATTTTTTCCTCTGAACCAGCGCGGCAAGCCCTTTGCAGTCCCCGGCGGCATGACCATGCCCTATCCGGACCTACGCCACTTCTCCCTGCGCGATTACGGCAACCGCGTGGGCATTTATCGTTTCCTGGACGCCTTCGATCGCTACGGCATCAAGCCCGGCTTTGCCTTCAGTGCTCAACTGGCGGAGCGGGCACCCTACCTGCTGCGGCGCATCGTGGAGCGTGGCGACGAGATTCTGTGCCATGGCTGGAATATGGACAGCCTGCACTACGGCGGTATGGACCAGCAGGAAGAAGCCGAACTGGTGGAGCGTTCATTGAAGCGCCTGCGGGAGCTCAGCGGTCAGCCGGTGACAGGCTGGATCAGCCCGGCCCGCAACGAGAGTGAACACACCCCCGAGTTGCTGGCCGCCAACGGCGTGCGCTACTTTTGCGACTGGGTAAACGACGATATGCCCTACCCTTTTCACACTGCCAACGGTGAGCTGACGGCCATGCCGCTGCCCACGGAGCTGGAGGATGCGTTCATCGTGATGAATAACCTTCACTCGGAGCAGTCATGGCTGGAGCAGGTGTGCGACGCCTGCGACTATTTGCTGGCGGAGGCGAACGAGCAGGGCGGGCGCATTCTGGCCTTGAACATTCACCCGTGGATGTTGGGACAGCCGCACCGTATCGGCAAACTTGAGCAGGCCCTGGAGTACATCAGCTCACAAGACGGCGTGTGGATGGCCTACCCGTCGGAGATTCTCGACGCCTGGCGGAGTGCTGCAGCAGATTCGGCTTGACTGTTAATCGTGCTCTTGGAGGACGCCGCCCCTCCCGGCAGGCCCACCGGCGGTTGATACCCCACGCCCTTCGGCGGGCCTACCGGGAGGGACAGCTCGTTTGGTCACACTCCGTTCGACCATCAAAGCCACACTTCCAGTTCCTGGCTCGGTGCAAGCGACGCCCGGCGGTGTATACCCTCCGAGGGCGTGGGGTTCCAACCAAGGCGGGTATACGGCGCCGGGCGTCGCGATTCCACACGCGGCCACCCCCACAAGACAGGTCAAAATCCTGCACCCCCAAAACGACTTTGATATATCATTAGTACTAATGCTCCAACAGGAAGAATAACAATGAACCCAATTGCCGACATTTTCAGCGAATCCCAACTGAAAGGGCTGCAGCAGGATACTCCGACCCCCCTGTACTTCCGGCTCTACAGCCTGCTGAAAAACGCCATCCTCGACGGCACAGTGGCCAACGGGTCGCAAATGCCCACCGAACAGCAACTGGCTTCAACCTTTGGCGTATCCCGGATTACCGCCAAACGCGCCATGGACGAATTGGCCGCCGAAGACCTGGTGCAGCGGCGTCGCGGAAAAGGAACCCATGTCACCTACGAATACAAGCCGGGGCCCGTAAAAGCGCCGCTGGTGGGCATGCTGCAGGAAATCGAAAGCATGGCCCGGCACTCAGACGTCAAAGTGCTGGAGTGCAAGAAATTACAACCGCCGGGTCACGTTAAAGAAGCCCTGGGCCTGGGGGAGAAGGACAAGGCGCTCTACCTGCTGCGTGTACGCTCCCGCGATGGCCAACCCTTCGGCTACTACTCCAGTTGGACGATTGGGCTCACCCAAGCGGTGAAGAAGCGGGAATTTGCAGTTACGCCGCGCCTGGCCATTTTTCGCAAACAGGGGCTGAAGATCACCCACGTCACCCAGACTATCAGCGCGGTGGCGGCCACGCCCGAGTTGGCCGCGCGTTTGCAGACCGAGCCCGGCGCTCCGCTGATCAGCCTGCTGCGCCAGTCATTTGAGACCCACGATGGCGAGGAAAATCTGGTGGATTACCTGCAGGTGTATTACCACCCGGATCGCTTCCAGTACCAGATGGATCTGCAGATGGATAAAGAGTGAAAAACCTGGCTGCGCGGTGAACAGTGACGTGAGTATTTCGCACAGCGCCCGGTTGCGACAGCGCCTGCAGCAGTCGACACCGGTAAAGGCGCCCGGCGTCTATGACGGCCTGTCCGCGCTGCTGGTTGAGCAGGCCGGCTTCGAGTGCGCGTTTTTATCGGGCGCCTGTCTTGCCTTTGCGCGATTTGGCCGGCCTGACATGGGCCTGGTATCCGCCAGCGAGGTAGCCGAGACAGTGGCGATATTGCGCGACCGGGTGAGCTTGCCACTGATTGTCGATATGGATACCGGTTTCGGCAACGCCCTGAATGTGCAGCGCACGGTACGCGACTTTGAGCGCGCCGGGGCCAGCGCCCTGCAACTGGAGGATCAGTTGGCTCCCAAACGTTGCGGCCACATGGCGGGAAAATCTGTAATCCAAACACGGGAGATGGTGGGCAAGATTCACGCCGCGCTGGACGCCCGCCACGACCCCGACACTATCATTATCGCCCGCACCGACGCCCTCGGCGTAAACGGTTTTGACGATGCCGTGGAGCGCGCCGAGCGCTACCTGGAGGCAGGGGCAGATGCGCTGTTCATAGAGGCACCGAAAACCGTGGAGCAGATGCGCGAGATTGGCGAACGCTTCGGTACGCAGGCACCGCTGGTGCACAACCTGGTGGAGGGCGGCAACAGCCCGCTCGACGATATCGACGAGCTGCAACAACTGGGCTACCGCATTGCCCTGTATCCCGCCGCCCTGCTCCACCGCTTTACGCCGCTGGCCACGCAGCTGCTGGCGGAGATTCTGCGCAGTGGCTCCACCGCCGCGTTGCGGCCGGATATGTACGACCTGGGGGACATGAATCGGCTGCTGGGTGCCGAGGAGTTATTGAAGGCCGGAAAAGCCTACGACTGCGGAGACTGAATTGATTCGCCGTATACTGAAATTCATCGGCCTTGCACTGGCCGGCCTTGTCTGCCTGCTGGTATTGGCCACCGCCTGGCTGTGGTGGAGCAATCGCGATCTACCGCCCGAACTGCTCGAACAACGCTACGGCGGCGATGACCTGCGCCACGTAAATGTGCTGGGTGTAAACCTGGCTTACAAGGTCGAGGGCGAGGGCCCCCCGCTGGTCTTGCTGCACTCCCACTTCTACACCATGCGCATGTGGCAGCCATGGGTGGATGAGCTGGCCGCGGATTTCACTGTCATTCGCTACGACCTGACCAGTCACGGCCTCACCGGCCCGGACCCCAGCGGCGACTACACCAGGGCTCGCGGTTCGGCACTGCTGAACGGCCTGCTGGATCACCTGGGCATAGAGCGCACCGCCATTGCCGGTTCCTCCACCGGTGGCGGGCTGGCCTGGTATTACGCGGCGCATTTCCCACAGCGGGTGGACAAGCTTATCCTCATCAACGCGCCCGGCATGCCGGGGGGCGGCAACAAGTATATGGAGCGGGGGCTGCCGGCCTGGGGCGGCTACGTGTTTTACCTGTTGCCCGAGTCGATATTCAAGGCGTTCCTGCAGGCGCCGGTGGTGGACAAATCGCTGATCACCGATGAACAGGTGCACGAGTTTCACCAGATGTACCGCCGCCGGGGCAATCGCATGGCCGAGTTCGAACGCATGCGCGCCTGGGAACGGGACGATCCCGCCGCGGACCTGGCTCGCATCACCGCGCCAACCCTGATCATGTGGGGTGAGCAGAACCCGCAGCTGCCGGTGACCGACGCGGCGGGTTTCGCCGCCGCCCTGGTCAACGCAAAGCGGGTAGAACAACGCATCTATCCCAATGTGGGCCATGTAATACCACTGGAGATACCCATTGAGTCGGCGCGCGATGCCCGCAGATTTTTGCAAGGAGATTAAAGCGATGACCGGCGCCAGTTTTCTGCGACCAATGTCCCGCTGCATGTCACTGTGCCTGTTGCTCTGCCTGGGCGCCTGCGGCGAAGACCCCGAGCTGCCGCCAGCACAGGCCCTGACGACTGACCCACAGCTGCTGCAACAACTGTACGGCGCGCAAACAGGTCCCCTGGGCGTGGTGAGCGCCCGCGGCTTACAACTCGATGAGCGCGACGGTGAGCGCGCGCTGGAATTCAACCTCTACTACCCCGACACCGGCACAGGCTACCCACTACTGCTGTTTTCCCACGGCAACTGGTCAAACAAGGACAGCTACGACGCGGTAATAGAACACTGGGTTAGCCACGGCTACGCTGTTATCGCTCCCGATCACCTGGATTGTTGCGGCGCCGTCAGCGGCATACTCAACAGCCTGCGCTATGGCCAGCTGGGGCTTATCGAAGGCCGTGTGCACGACATGCAGCGCCTGCTCGCGCGACTGCCCGAAATAGAAAAATTGCAGCCGGCCTTCGCAGGCAAATCCGACCCGGCCAGACTGGGGCTCGCCGGGCACTCCTTCGGCGCGTTTACAGCCCAGCAATTTGGCGGTGCGGCGGCACTGGACCCCGATACGGAGAAATACCAGACCTATCTCGATGAGCGCGTTGGCGCCATCGTCGCCCTGTCCCCACCAGGCCCCATGTTCGACACCATCACCGCAGAAAGCTGGCTGCAGTTGTCCACACCCACCCTGGTTACCACCGGCACCTGGGACATCCAGCCCACTTTCTGGCCCGACTGGCAAATGCACCTGATGTCTTTCGAAACCGCCGTGGCCGGTGACAAATACGCACTGGTCACCCAGGGCGCGGATCACTACATGGGCAACCTGATCTGCCGGCTGGAGCGTGAGGAAACACCGCAGGACGACGCCCTGCTCATGGTACGTATTGTCAGCACCGCATTCCTCGATGCGTACCTGAAGAACGACGCCACCGCCAGGGCCTTTATCGACAGTGATCAGCTGACCGAGCTGACCGAAGGTTTCACGGTGCTTTCACGGCGCTGAGCCGCCACAGCACGGAGTGCGTATACGTCCGGGGGGTGCAACGGGACAGGGAATGACATTCGCGCATACGACAGCAATTCTTGTTTGCCTGCTTATCATGGCACTGATCGTGGCGCTGGGCCCGTACAGCTCGCCGGACATGTTCGTTCCCGACAAGGGCGTACTCTGGTACTACTGGCAGCTGGCCGAGCCGAATTTCTGGACCCGGTTCTCGGCCTGGGGCCTGTACGGTCTGCACCAGCTGGGCCTGTGGGGGCTGATCGCCTGGGCGCAGATCAAGCGTCCGGGCTACACATCCGGTGCGCACCTCGTCAACGTCATCGCGATAGGTTTCAACCTGCTGTTCGTAGGCCTGCACATCCTGCAGACCAAATACCTCTATGACGGCCTGGCCCAGGACACCTCGATACTGTCCTCCCAGTTCTCGGTCATCTTTATGCTGGTGTTCGTGCTGATGATGGAGAACGGCCGTCGCGGCCTGTTTTTTGGCCACAACATCGACTTTATCGAGCGACCGGCGGGTTTCATCCGTCGTTATCACGGCTATTATTTTTCCTGGGCCATTGTCTACACCTTCTGGTTTCACCCCATCGAGGACAGGCTGGGGCATCTGCTGGGCACTTTCTACATACTGCTGTTGCTGCTACAGGGCAGTATGTTCTTCACCCGCTTCCACCGGGACCGGGTCTGGACACTGTTACTGGAGATTTTCGTGCTGTTCCATGGCGCGCTGGTGGCCTACATGAACATGCGGGGCGATGCCTGGATCATGTTCGTGTTCGGTTTCTTTACGCTATTCGTCATCACCCAGATGCACGGCATCGGCCTGGGTAAAAAAGCGCGCTGGGGGATTGTCGCCACGTACCTGCTGTGCGTGCTCGTCACCTACAATGACCGCTGGTTAGAGAGCGTGGAAGTACTGCGTATACCCATGGCGGAATTTGCCCTGGTCTACCTGTTTGCCGCGCTGGCCTGGACACCGGTCTTGCTGCGGTATGCGCGGCGACCTCCAGGCAAGCGTGAGTGAATGAGAGGCATTCGCGCCGAGAATTGTAAAAATTCCTGACACTGGAAAATTACCACGGGCTAAGTCCATACTGGCCGTATGGTGAAATCATCTAGCGCCGGGTTACAGACAGCGCGCCCGGGGAAAAAATAACAAGAGGGAGATGGCGAAACATGGATAGCTGTGCCGACCATCAAAGCATTCGGCCATGGTCACACCTTCCTGCCGATGTTCTTCCAAAGCCTGATTCTATTGCAAAGAGATACGATGCCTTACTTGATTAGCTTTGATGAGTCGCTAGAAATTGTACACGTCATCTACGCGGGCATTATCAGCCTGCAAGAAAGATTCCAGGCGGTCGAGGAGGTATGCGGGTCGTACTCTGAATTAGTGCCGCTGAAAATTATCGTAAACGTCCGCGAATTGAAAATGCAGCTGACATTTGAAGAACAGCAAACATTTGGTGAATACCTTGCCAATCACCCCGGCTTGGCGAATGCCAGGGTCGCTGTACTCCATAACCGGGACAGTAATCCGAATCTCGTCGTCGACTCGACTGCCTTTCAATTCGGCTACACACTGGCCCAGTTCAGCCATTTAAAAGATGCCGAAGATTGGTTGCTGGGGAAATAAGCCGTGAAAGACCAGTTCCTGCCCGTCCACATCACTTGATTGGCACCCAGATCTGCACGAGTCCCACCCCGGTTTGAGGATCAAAGTCTTCATCGTATCGCTCGAAATCCGGCCCCTCTGCGTGCTGGTACTGCGACCCGGGCAACCACTGGTTCCAGATGGTATAAACCGTGTTGCGGATAGAGGAGATATGATCGCGGTGAGAAAATACGACATACTTCTGCGCGGGTAATTGCAGGCGGCTGAAGTTAGCGGGAATATCGGCGAAACCGGAGACTTCCACCCCCGCGATGTACTCAAAACTCCCCGCTGCGTCACTCCTGCAACAGACTCCATAGGTCACCGAGCCCTGCTGTCCAGGAATCTGGCCAATGCAGGGCCCGAACTTTTGCCATAGCCGGGGAATTCCGTGATTTGTTTCGAAGGTGAAGCGCTCACCCAGGCCGGCGATAAGGAAACCGCTTCTGTGTTCGATACGCGGGGGATCGAGTTCCACAATCAGGTCATTATTCACCAGAACTGGCTCCTGTAGCTCAATCGTGTCGAATTCAGGCCGGGGGGAAAACCTGCCTTTGGATCATGCCGTATTTTTTACAACAAACACCGTGAAAAGTCTTGTTCTGGCGCGGTAACGGTTACTTCGGTTTCCACCGGACCCGCCCGATCGCAATAGCCGTGGCACGGCCACTACACCACCGGGTAATGCGCTCCGCGGCCGCGCACGGGTGTTTCACTGATATGATATAATGATATATCATATATTCTTTTATATCCGGCACTTGCATTCAGTGCTGACCAGGGACACACGAGCATATGACAGAGCAGGTTCGCCCACTGGCAGGTATCAAGGTTGTCGAATTCACACATATGGTAATGGGGCCAACCGTCGGCCTCATCCTGGGTGATCTCGGCGCGGACGTCATCAAGATCGAACCGATGGAGGGAGACAATACACGCCGCCTCAAGGGCAGCGGCGGCGGCTACTTCGCCATGTATAACCGCAACAAGTCCAGCCTGTGCATAGACCTGAAGTCGCCCGAGGGCCTCGACACGGCCAGGGAGATTATCGCCCGCAGCGATATCATGATCGAGAACTTCCGCCCCGGTGCCATGGACAAGCTCGGGCTGGGCTACGCCGCTTTGAGCGAGGCCAATGCGGGGCTGATCTACTGCTCCCTGAAGGGCTTTCTGTCGGGCCCTTATGAGCACCGCACGGCCCTGGACGAGGTCACCCAGATGATGGGCGGCCTGGCCTACATGACAGGGCCGCCGGGAAAACCCCTGCGCGCCGGCAGTTCGGTAATCGATATCACCGGCGGGATGTTCGGGGTGATAGGCATACTGGCGGCACTGGAGGAACGGCACCGCACCGGCAAGGGCAAGCAGATTACCAGTTCCCTGTTCGAGACCACCGCCTTCATGGTGGGCCAGCACATCGCCCAGCAGGGCGTGATGGGCGAGGAGCCCCCGCCCATGTCGGTACGCCGCAGCGCCTGGTCGGTATACGATATTTTTGACAGCAAGGATGGCGAACAGGTTTTTGTAGGGGTGGTCAGCGACTCCCTCTGGCGGCGCTTTTGTGAGGAGTTCGCCCTGCAGGATTTTGCCGCCGACCGCAGCCTCGATACCAACAATGCGCGCGTGCAACAACGCGACATCATTCTTCCCAGGGTGCGGGCACTGTTCGCAAGTCTCGACAAGGAGGAATTGATGGTCAGGCTGGACCGGGCGGGCGTTCCGTTTGCCCCGATCAATAAGCCCATCGACCTGGTGAGCGACCCGCACCTGCTGGCCGGCGGCGGCCTGCTGGACGTCACGCTCAACAACGGGCAGACCATCAAACTGCCCGGACTGCCGGTGGAATTCAACGGTGAGAAGGCCACCCTGCGCAAGAACCTGCCCGCTCCCGGCCAGGGCGCGCGGGAACATCTCCTGGGCCTGGGCCTGGGCGCGCAACTGATTGACGACCTGGTGGCCAAGGGCCTGGCAATCGCGGAATAGGCGCCCGTACCGCGGCGCCGGGCTTTCAGTACAGCCAGGGACGGCTCTGCCGGCGCTGCTCATGAAATGCCTCGATATAATCCCAGCGGGTCAGGGTCAGGGCGATGGCATCCAGGCCCTCTACCAGCATGCGGCTGGCGCCCTCCTCTATCTGGAATGAATACTGCTGGCCGCCAGCCTGTACATGGCGCGCCGGCAGATCGATGAGCACCCGGTTGTCCCGTGGCGAGAGCGCCACCCAGTCCGCGATCCGCGCAATCGTATCCGCCTCGAGAACCAGCGGCAGCAAGCCGTTGCGCACGCAATTATTGGCGAAAATACTGCCGAAGCCCGGTGCGATAATCGCTCGAATACCGAACTCCTTCAGTGCCCACACCGCGTGTTCCCGGGATGAGCCACAGCCGAAGTTGGGGCCACAAAGCAGGATACTGGCGCCCTGGTATTCCGGCTTGTTCAGCACAAACTCCGGATTGGGGTCGCGCGAATCCTGTGCGAGATAGCGCCAGCCGGCAAAGAGCCCGGCGCCCAATCCCTGGCGGGACACGAGTTTCATCTCCCGCGAGGGGATGATCGCATCGGTATCGATACTGGCTCGCAGCAGCGGGGCCGCGATACCGTCATGACGGGTAAATTTTTCCATCAGCCCGGCTCCATCATTTCTGTCGCACCGGCTGTGTCCGAAGGCGCCTGGAGGAACTCCCTCGGATCAGTGATACAACCGCGTACAGCCGAAGCGGCAACCATCGCCGGGCTGGCCAGGTGGGAGCGGGTCTCCGGCCCCTGCCGGCTCTCGAAGTTGCGATTGGTGGTACTGATCACCCGCTCGCGATAGGCAAAGTGCTCGCCTCCGGCAAAGAAGCACATGGAACAGCCGGATGAGCGCCACTCGAAGCCCGCCTCGGTAAATACCCGGTCCAGGCCTTCCGCTTCTGCCTGAGCCTTAACCTGCATTGATCCCGGCACACAGATTGCGCGCAACCCCGGGGCCACCCGCCTGCCGCGCAAGACCGCCGCGGCCAATCGCAGGTCACTGATGCGGCTGTTGGTACAGGAGCCGATAAACGCCGCGTCGATGGGCGTACCGGCAATGGCGTCTCCCGCGTTCAGCGCCATGTACGCCAGCGCTCGCTTGCGGCCCGCACTTTCCACGGCATCGGCCAGTTCCACTGGCGGCACCCGGCCCGATACACCAATTGCATGCTGGGGACTCGTGCCCCAGGTGACCTGGGGTTCCAGTTCCGAGCAGTCCACCACCAGTTCCCGGTCGAAGCCTGCCCCGGGATCGGAGCGCAGGGTCTCCCAATAGCGTGTTGCCTGCTGCCACAGATCCCCCACCGGCGCATAAGGGCGGCCACGCAGGTACTCTACGGTCTTGCGGTCGGGCGCTATCAGCCCGGTGAACGCGGAGAACTCCACCGCCATGTTGCACAGGGTCATGCGCGCTTCCATGTCCAGCGCGGTAACGGCTGCGCCGGCAAATTCCACCGCATAGCCGGCGCCACCGTCGGCGCCGTGGGTGGCGATCAGGTGCAGGATCACATCCTTGGCGGTAACGGCGGGGGAGAGCGTACCTTCGAATCGAATGCGCATGCTCCGGGGGCGTTTCACGCGCAGGGTCTTGGTAACGAGCGCGTGCTCCGCCTCGCTGGAACCGATACCCCAGGCCAGCGCGCCCATCGCGCCCTGGGTGCAGGTATGGCTGTCCGGACACACCAGCGTCATGCCCGGCTGCACGATCCCCTGCTCCGGCGACACCACGTGTACTATCCCCTGGCGGCTGTCATCGAGGTCAAACAGGGTAATCCCCGCGGCGTGAGTGTACTCCCGGGTGGCAACGATAAAATCCCTGCCACTGGGCATGGTGGTATCATCGCCACGGTCCGGATAGGTATCCACGATGTGATCCATACAGCAGAAGACCTGCTCGGGGCAGAACACGGGATAAGCTTCCGCCTGCAGTCCCGACAGGGCAATGGAGCCGGTGCGCTCGTGCAGGAAAACCCGGTCTATATAGATCAGGTCGGTGCCATCGTCCTGAACCTCAACCAGGTGCTCGTTCCACAGCTTTTCAAACAGCGTTGATGTCATCGTTTCTCGCAGGATTGCGCCGGTTACCGGCACGAAGCGGAAGGCTTACAAATTGCCTCTCCAGCTCATTTGTTATATAAGCATAGCATTATATCTAAACAGGTAAAACGCCCGCATGCCCGAGCCATCCCCGACCACGCCTGCCCCAGGTCCTGGCGCCGCGCCGGATAACACACCGCGGCTAGGCCCGGTGGCGCTGTGCACCCTGTTGGCACGCGATGGGCAGGCCCTGGTGGACGCCTACACGGGCTATCTGCACCAGGTGATGGTGCTTGCCGACACCCTGGACGCCATCACGGCCGGGGCCATCGGCTACCCGGAACTCAGCGGCGCCCGCTGCTGGTTGCTGGCCAATGCCCGCGGCAGGCGCTGGCTGCAGGTCGTGGAATATGCCGCGGCGATACCCGGGGACAGCCTCGCAAGCTATGGCTGGCTGGCCATGGAGGTGCTGGTAGCGGATGTGGACTCCCTCGCGGCGGGGCTGAACGGATCCCCCTTCGAGATACTGCGCCCCCCGGCGAACCTCGATGTCTCCGACCGCATTCGCGCCTGCCAGGTGAAAGGCCCCGCCGGCGAGCTGCTGTACCTTACCCAGGTCGACAGCGAGGTGCCCCCGTTCGAGCTTCCGGTGTGCGAAGCCCCTGTCGATCACCTGTTCATCCCCGTACTGTCGACACCTTCGCGAGAACGCAGCCTGGCCGAGTATAGCGCTCTTTCGGGCACCGACGGCCTCAGCTTTGACACCAGGGTGACCGTGGTAAACCAGGCCAGGGGCTTCGACCTGGAGCGGCGCCACCCGGTTGCCACCTTGCAGCTGCGGGGCCAGGCCCTGATAGAAATCGATGAAATCGCCGGGACCCGGCCGCCGTCGCCGGGTATCTGCAGCGGTATGGCGAGTGTCGCGTTTTACTGCGATAACCAGCGCAATCCAGCCTCTATCGCGGCGACCACCGGACCATTCGCCAATCAGAACGTCGTCGCCGGCCGCGGCTGCGCCGGCGAGAGATTCACCCTGGTTTATCCCTGACCTGAACCTACTGGAGATTTACATGGCCTATCGCAGCATTCGGGGGAAAATCCTCTACACCAGCAAGAAGCCCGAGCGCATGGACCAGGAGCGTGGCCGGGAGTACTTCACCCTGACCCGCCAGGCGGACGCGACAATCGTGATGCACGCCCATTGTGAAATAGATGATGAACCGATGGTGGTACGCGATGTGGTGGCCGCCATGGACGCCCATACAGCGGCCCCCATGGACTGCCATGTGCGGCTCACCGTGGGTCACAAGTTTGAAGGCAGCGGCTGGTTTCGCTTCAGCGACCGTTTTGTGGAATGTGAAACCTACAATCGCAAGGACGGGCGCATCACCCAGCGCATCGACACCGACCAGCCGGTACAGTGGATGCAGTGCCATCCCATCGTCGGCGATGCCCTGCTGATGAAAGCCTATGATCTATCACAGGGGCCGGGCAAACGCTTCCTGGACAAGGTAATGCTCTCCTCCCCGGACCATCGCGGCGCCACCGGGCCGATGCTGTTCTCACTGGGGTTTGGTATCCAGTACGTGGGCGAGGAGGAAATAACGGTAACGGCCGGTACGTTTAACGCTCGCCATTTCCAGGTAGTGGACACCGCTGGCCAGCTTCCCGACGAACACCCCCCCTACGATGTCTGGTGCACCGCGGATGATGATTACATTCTGTTACGGGCGGGGGTCGGCGGGTATATGCAAACCCACTACGAACTCGTGGAACTGGACATCGAGGGATAGGCATACCCTTGATCGCCCGGCTGGGTGCTTCCCTCAGGCGCGAGGAAAATACCGGGCGCGAACAAGGATTCAGGCCGCGGGCGTCCTGCACATCAGGCAGTCGAGGAGTGAGCCTCCTGTTACCCGCATCATGCCAAAGATGTAGACGATGGCGATAGTGCCGTCAAAAGCCACCAGGGTGTACTCCCATTGATTCGCCATGCCCCTGGGCACAGCGTAGAGCAAGGCCAGGACAGCGGTCAGGCGCACCAGGCCCTGCCAGAAGATCACCGGTGCCCGGTTCAGCATGTCTTTCGATGCCCACATCAGGCAGGCGGCGGACATCATCAGAAAAGTACCCAGAGTCATCATGGGGACAAAGTACATGGGCTTGGGATCGAGCAGGGTACTGGCCCAGAGACCCACAGCCACGAGGATATCAAGGGCCCCGGTTATGTATACAAACCTCTGCAACATAGCTGCCTCCAGAAACGTATCCTGAATTCAAACATATCGGTTGTCCCGAAACCACTTCGCAGCGTCATTAACTGCGGTTTCTATTGGCGTTTGCGGCATTCCCAGCTCATTGATCGCCTTTGAAGGGTCGACATAGATCTTTTGCAGCGCAAACATCGATGTCTTGTAGGTAGTCATCGGCGGCTTTCCGGTGAGGTCCGCCCAGAACTCCATCAGTCGCGCCGCGACTTTCATGACCCACGACGGAACCTCCTTGGTCGCGACATCGGGTACGCCGGCAACCCTGCCCACCAGCCGGGCGAGATCACGTTGCGACATGTTACCCTCCCGGTTGGCCAGCACGTACGACTCGCCAATCCTGCCTTTCTCCATGGCCAGAACATGGCCCTTGGCCACATCCCGCACATCCACGGCGCACATGCCACCGTCAAAGTAGTTTTTCATTTTGCCCTGTAGTATGGCAATGATCAATTTGCCGGTGGGGGTTGGCATGCGATCGCCGGGACCAAAGGGGAAACCGGGGCAGACGATAGTGGCGGGCAGGCCTTCGGCCACCAGGCCTTTCACCATCTGGTGGCTGATAAATTTGGAAAGTACATAGTCGTTGGCAAACTCCCAGGCGTTGAACATGGTGTCTTCATTCGCAAGCTCTCCAGGCCGGGCAATACCGATCGCGGCAATACTGCTGGTGAACACCACTTTTTTCACTCCCGCCGCCATCGCCGCCCGCAACATGGCATTAGCGCCCTCGACATTGACCCTGTATTGCAGTGTCGGGTCCTTCGTCCATACCGCGTACACCGCCGCGAGATGGTAGAGCCCCTCCACTCCCTCGACACATTTTGCCAGTGAAGAGGGATCGAGCAGGTTGCCCTCCACAAACTCAACATCCATGCCGTTGAGCGGCGAACGGTCCTCCCCGGGCATGACCATCACGCGCACCTCATCGCCCTGTTCCAGGCACAAGCGGGTTACGTGGTTGCCAATAAATCCGGTGGCTCCGGTGATGAGTACTTTCATGATCTTATCCTTGTCAGCTCGATTGTCGGGTTTGGGGACCTGCCTTCAGGCAGGCGGGGTTTCCGGATCGAAGGTAATGTACATTCGCCGGATACCGGGTATGAAATTGGAAACCAGGTTGTCGGGAGCCTGCGCCAGTTTCGGGTTGCGCAATCGCGGCACAATTTCCTCAAACATGATCTGCAGCTCCTTGCGCGCCAGGTGCGAGCCGATACAGAAGTGCTGGCCCACGCCAAAGGTGCGGTGCTGGTTTTTCAGGTCCGCCATGCGGCGGTTGCGACAGATATCAAACGCCTCGGCGTCCTCGCCAAAAATGCCGGTTTCGTGGTTTACGGACGGGTAGAACATCTTCACCAGCTCGCCCTTTTTTATCTCCATATCCCCGACTGTCACATCCTGCGTCGCAGTGCGCTGCATGAAAATGAAAGGCGGATAGAAGCGCAGGATTTCCTCTATGGCATCTGGAATAAGCGAGGGGTCATCGACCAGCATCTGCAACTGCTCGGGGTGCTCCATCAGCACCCGCATACCCTGCGAGGTCGCCGTGCGCGTGGTTTCAACGGCGCCGGCTATCAGGATCAGGAAGAAGCTGCAAAACTCAAACTCGTTGAGACTCTCCCCCTCTACCGTTCCGGACAGCAGCGCATCGAGGATAGTCCCGCCTTTTGGCTCTACCGCGTGGGCAGCGGCCAACTCCATGGCGATCCCGAATATCTGCGCGGCCGCATTCTGGCCGTCTTCTACCGACACATTCATCTCCGGATCGTCCATGCCGATCATGATCGACACCAGGTCACCGAACTGCTGGCGTTTCTCCGAGGGCATATCCATCAGCGCGCATATCACGAAAAGCGGCATCTCCGCCGCCACTTCGCCAGCGAATTCGCATTCGCCCCGCGCGGCCACCTTATCAACGATGGATTTCGCAAATGCCCGCATCATAGGCTCGAGAGCATCGATAGCCCTGGGGGTGAAGGCGTTGCGAACGACCCGGCGGTACTTGATGTGCCCGGGTGGGTCCATGTTGATAATGAGCTGGCGCATGATCTCCATGGCACCGGGGTCATCGCTGCCGGGCTGGGGATGCGCAAGCTTTTCACTGGAAGAAAACAGGGCGGGATTCTTGGAGACAAAATCCAGGTCATCACGCCTGGTGATCGCCCAGAAGTCGCCGCCATTCTCCGGCTTCGCGCCCTGGAAGGAGACCGGGCACTGCGCCCTCAGGGTCGCGAAGGACTCGAAGGGAATCCGGTCGTGGTAGGTCATAGGGTTCATCAGGTCAAACTGTAAGGGGCACTTATCGCTCATGACGCATCTCCAGTAAGGGCCCATCCAGGATAAAACCACACAAGTGACAACAGGCTCCGGTCCGGTCGCTCTTTTACCGGACGACAAGAGTGTAATGGGCAGCGAGCTTGTTGTCAGCGCAGGGGAGTCGGTTTGGCGCAGAAGCTGGAAATGTATTTGTACCAACGGTGATTTTCAGCACGGGTCGGGCCTGCTGTTCGCGGGTGGCTATCGTGACGCCCAAGTGTTCGCGCGACTCCCGGTATCCCGACGGGGAAGGCCCGGAGCGAAACGGCCGGCAGTAACCGCAGTTACAGGTGTCCCTGGCTCAGCAGCGGCAGAATCCAGTAGCGGATATTCGCGGTAGCACATACCACCCGCAGCGCCGCCAGCAGGCCGGCCTCCTGTTCAGGGTCGTGCATCACCTCGAACTGGAACAACTTGCGGTGGCCTTCCACCTGCTCGCGCAGGTCGTACTGGCTGTGTTCCTTACTGTAGCCGGCCATGGGCAGCATGTTGAATCCCGAGATTCCGTCGCAAGCCATCAGGGTATCGACCACGTCGTCCCTGATATCGCCGGGCACCATCAACACCAGTAATTGCGGACTATCCATGACGTCGCTTCTCCAGGTGGTAGTAAAACAGGGGCAGCAGGTACAGCGTGGTTATAGTGGAGCTGAACAGGCCGCCGATCACCACAATGGCCAGCGGCTTTTGGATCTCCGCCCCAGGTCCGGTGGCGAATGCCAGGGGCATCAGGCCGAACATCGCGGTCGTGGCGGTCATCAGAACCGGTCGCAGGCGCCGGGCGGAGCCCTGTATGACACGCAGCGATATGTCTCGCACACTGAGCCGGGTCTGCTCGAAGTAGCTGACCATCACTACCGCGTTGAGTACCGCCACGCCCAGCAGCGCGATCAGCCCCACCGAGGCCGGCACTGACAGGTATTGCCCGGTGATGAAGAGCGCGATCAGCCCCCCCATAAGGGCGAAGGGAATATTGCAAAGAATAAGCGCAGCCTGCGCCACCGACCCGAATGTAGTGAAAAGGATGATTGCGATGAGCAACAGGGCCGCCGGGATCACCAGCAGCAGATTGCGCGTCGCCCGCTGCTGGTTTTCAAATTCACCACCGAACTCCACACGGTAGCCGGTGGGCAGCACCAGCTGCTCAGCTATCGCCGTCTCGAGTTCATCCACGAAACCGACGATGTCCCGGCCGCTCACATTGCTGGTGACCACGGCGAAGCGATTGCCACGCTCCCGCTCTACGAGAAAGGGGCCGTCCTGGAAGCTGACTTCGGCCAGTTCGGCCAGGGGCGCCTGGCGGCCATCCGGCATCACCATAACTTTCTGGCGGAGCGCATTGATCGTGGTGAGCGCCTGCGGCCCCGAGGGATCGACCGCAAATACGATCGGGGTGCGTTTTTTACCCTCGATAATCTCTGAAACCTGGGCACCTTCGAGCTGGGTCTTGAGGTAGCGGGCGAACTGGGCAGTGGACATGTCGAAGCGCTGTGCGAGCTCTGCGTGCACATCCACATTGAGAAACTTACCGCCATCGATGGAGGACGTCTGCACATCGACACTGCCGGCGAGGCCACGGGTAATCGCGGCGGTTTCATCCGCCAGTCGGGCCAGCTGCGCGATATCGTTGCCGAAGATTTTTATGGAGAGATCGCCGCTGCTGCCGGTCAGCATCTCCGAAATGCGCATTTGTATCGGTTGGGTAAAGCCGAAATTGATACCGGGGTATTCCAGCATGACCTCGCGGATATCATCGATCAAGGCTTCTTTACTTGAAAAGCGCCACTGGGAGCGGGGCTTCAGTTCCATGAATATATCGGTTTGGTTAAGGCCCATGGGATCGAGGCCGATCTCGTCCGAGCCGGTACGGGCCACGATCTGGCGTATTTCCGGGATGCGTTTCAGCAGGGCGAGTTCTATCTGCTCATCCAGCGCCAATGAAGCGTCCAGGGAGATGCTGGGGGACTTTTCCAACTGGACGATAATGTCGCCCTCGTCCAGCACCGGCATAAAGGTTTTCCCCGTATAGGCGAACATCACGCCACTGAGCACCAGCAGCACGGCGAAAACGACCAGCAGGTACCCCGGCCTGGCCACAACCCGCTCCAGGCTACCCTGGTACCAGGATTGCAGCGCGAGCACCCAGCGCGGCACTCTCGCCGCTTCCTCGGTGAGCAATAGGGAAGCCAAAATCGGCACCACGGTCAGCGCCAATACCAGCGCCACGAACATGGCGAACACGATAGTGATCGCCACCGGGGTAAACAGCTTACCCTCGAGCCCGGTGAGGGTAAGCAGTGGCGAGAACACAATAAGCACGATCAGCGTCCCGGACACTACCGGCGTCGCCACATCCTTGCAGGCGCGGTAAATCAGGTGCATACGAGGCAGGCCCTTTTTCTCAGCCAGCCGTGTGACCACGTTCTCAACCACCACGACAGAGGAGTCGACGATCATACCGATGGCGATCACCAAACCGCCGAGGCTCATGAGATTGGCTGACAATCCGGCGACTGACATGAGGAAAAACGTCGCCAGGGCTGCCAGCGGCAATGACAGTGACACCACTATCGCCGCGCGTATATTGCCAAGGAATAGCGCCAGCAGCAGCACAACAACAACGATAGCCTGGAACAGCGCATTGGAAATGGTGTTGATGGCGGTGTCGATCAGCGTTGCCCTGTCATAGAACACATTGATTAGCGTGCCCTGCGGCAACGAAGGTTCCAGTTCCGCCAGCTTGCGCTTTACGCCCGCCACGACCTGGGCTGTATTACTGTCCTTGAGGGCAATGATGAGGGCCTCGGTGGTCTCCTTCCCGTCCTTGGTCACCGCACCGTAACGCGCGAGGTGGCCAATGCTTATTTCGGCCAAATCGCGAAGCCGGTAGATATGCTGGCCGTGCACTTTCACGACAAGCTCCGCAAGCTCCTCCAGGTTGTTGATACGACCCTCGGTGCGCACGGTCAGGGTATCGTTACCCTGGTCCAGGCGCCCGGCACCGAGATTGAGGTTACTGTCGCGGATGGCCTGCTCCAACTGGTCCATACTGACCCCCGCCTGCGCCATGCGGGCAGCGGAGGGCGCAACCTGGAAGGTGCGGGCATAACCGCCCAGCACGTTCACATCCGCCACACCCGCGACCGTGCGCAGGGCAGGGCGGATTTCCCAGTCCAGCAGGTGCCGGCGCTCCTTCAGTGACAGCCGTGGATTCTCGACCGTGAACATGAACATCTCGCTGAGTGGCGTGCTCATCGGTGCGACCCCGCCGCTGATACCCTCGGGGAGATCGTCGCGGACATTGGCGAGGCGTTCGTTGACCTGCTGCCGGGCCCAGTAGATATCGGTTCCCTCGCGAAAATCCAGGGTAATGTCGGTGATGGCGTATTTAGTCGTGGAGCGCAGCATCTGCTGGTCGGGTATGCCCAGCAGTTCAGTCTCGATCACCTGTGTAATCTGCTGCTCGACTTCCTCGGCCGTCATGCCGGGAGCCTTGAGGATGACTTTCACCTGGGTGGGTGAAATATCCGGGAAAGCATCCACCGGAAGATCCAGCCATGCCCGGATACCCAGCGCGATCATGGCCAGTACCAGTATGCCAACGAACAGGCGCTGGGTGAGGGAAAAACGGATAACTGCGGGCAACACTTACTCGCCCCCCAGTCCCAGCATAATACCCTGCACCGCGCTCACTGAGGAAACCAGCACATCTGCCGCATCCAGTGGGGTCGCAGCCTGCAGAACGTAGTCGCCGTCCTCGGCTGCCAGCAGTACGACCGCCACCGCGGTCAGTGAGGCACCGCTGCGCACAAGCACAAAGCTCTCATGCTCCAACTGGAACACGGCCGTGCGCGGCACGCGATACGCACCGCTCACCCTCAGCAGGGGAGTCGCCAGCACCTGCTGTCCCAGCATCAAACCGCAGCTTGCCGGCAGCGCGCCGGTCCAGGCCTGCACGAAGAAACCATCGGTCATGGCACCCACCCGTTCAATGGCCAGCTCACAATCGCCGACCCGCACCGCGCTCACCTCGCGGGCGGACGCCACAGGCAGGGCCACCTCAAGGCGAATAGCCGAAGCCGGCACGAACTGCGCGATGCTGTCACCTTCCTCTACCCGGTGTTCCGCCGAACTGTAATCGATCTGACTCGCCAACGGTGCGGCCAGGGTAAGGGCGTCGGGGTCGTTATCGCCGCCGACTACCAGCTCGAAGAAATGGCGCATGTGCTCATACTCAAGCATCAGCTCGTAGTATTTTTCGCTGATTTCCTGCCACTGGCTTTCACTAATGGCCTTGCGCTTATACAGTTCCCTGTTGCTCTTGAAGCGGCGCTCCGCGCTCTCCGCCAGGGCCTGGCTGCTTTCGAACCTCATCTCAAAATGATGCATCTCCGGCCCCCGCAATACCGCGAAGGGCTGGCCCTGCTGAACCGCTGCGCCCGGCTCTACCAGGTATTCAATCTGCTGCACCCGGCCGGGGCTGGGCACATTGAAGGCCTCACCCTTGCGAAAAGTAACCTGGGCCGCCACGCGCTGCCCCGGATAGACCTCCACCGGAACGGCCTGTTCAAATTCGAGTTGCAGCGAGCCGAGCGCGGCCAGCTCCACCGGACCGCCTGTCGCGCCCGCAGGCAGCGCACACAGCAGCAATGCCAACCCAATAATCCTGTTCATAGACTTGATCCCGCTGCCTGCAGCAGCATTGCGTTGTTCTGGTCTATCAGTACCTGGTTGATAATGACTTCGGCCTCCGTGTCGATAGCATCCATCATGCGACGCAGGACGATTTCCTGGGCTATCTCATTACTGTCGCGAAGCTGTGCCAGTTGCTCGGCGATGCGCGCCGCCAGCTTTTGGGAACGCTGAAGTAGCGACTGCTTTTGCACCAGGGTTTCCCGCTGGATAAGCAGTTGCTCCCAACTGCCGCCCATCTCCTTCAGCAACTGGTCCCGGGCAAGCAGGTATTCACGTTCGGCAGAACGCCAGGCCGAGTTTTCCGACTGCCGGGACACCTGCAGCGGTGTCAGGGGTATTTCAACCCCGAGGCCGTATTGGCGCTCGTCGTAGCCATCCGTATCGAAGTTCTTGGCGGTTAGCGCGACATTCCAGTCAGCTGCCTCCGCGCTGCCGGCCTGCAACAACTGCAGGTGCTCGCGGTGGTATAGCTCCAGCGCCCGCAGGCGAGGATGCGCCGCGGGCCGAAAACTGTCGTTTGCAAGCGCCGGCTCGCGGATATCCGCTGGCAGGGAGGGCAAGCCGGTCACCTGGCGGTAGCGCTCCAGCCAGAGGCGCATTTCCTGCAGATAGCCCTGCTGGGCAATCTCAACCTCCACCTGTTCCATCTGCAACAGCAGCAGGGTGTACTCCGACGCGACGCTGGCACTTACCAGTTCGCGCTGACGCGTTTCAAGCTCGAGCAGCAAGCGCCGTTTGTCGGTCGCCGCGCTGCGCCTGGCATCGGCCAGGCTGTAGGACCATACAGCCTCCCGGATCAGTCCCGAGTAATAGAGCTCGCGGCGCCGCATATCCAGTTCATCCAGTTCCCCACCGAGGGCGGTCAACTTTTTGTCAGCGGCCCGGCGGCTCCCGGATTTGACTGGCAGGTTGACGCTAAACTCGGTTTCGTCCGTGCCATAACGCTCGTCACTTCCCAGGTAAGTCAGGCTCGCGCTGGGCAGGCCCGCCAACCAGGAGGAGGCCTGGTAGGGAGGCGAGTCGGGCTGATCGCCAGAGGTATCGTTTGCCAGGGCCGCCGCCAATGCATCGCCCAGGGTCAAGTCGCTAATCGACTGGGCAGTCACCAGCTGCGGCGTCAGTAACAGGCCCAGCAGGCATGCGCGCAGGATGCCCGGGGTGAAACGCGCAAAAATTGTCATCGAAGATCACCAGGAGGATTTTTACACGATGGGCAGGGTACCAGTCCCGGCGGTAATAGCATGGGGCGAGTGTACCGCCAAGCCCTGTGGTACACTTGTACCATATCGCTAACTCATTGTATTAATGGAATAAAATGAAAGATCTTGGCGTCGCGATCATTCTCGCTGTAATCATGCTGCTCAACCTGGCAGACGTGGTTACCGATATAAACCTGGGCGTTCCCACCTGGCATATTATCGAGGAGAGCATGATCGTGCTCGCTGCGGGGCTCACTGCAACTTACCTGATAATTGAAATGCGCGGCCGTGCCCGCGAGCTCGTACGCCTGACCGAGACCCTGTCCCGCGCCGATGAGCAAATAGCCAATGTCACCGAGGAGATGCGCAACGCCCGCCGCCAGTACGCAGAGCTGATTCACCAGCAGTTTGATGCCTGGAACCTGACCCTCAGCGAACAGCAGGTCGCCATGTTATTGCTTAAAGGCCTGAGCTTCAAGGAGATAGCGCTGGTCAGGGACACCCGCGAAAAAACCGTACGCCAGCAGGCATCCACCATCTACGCGAAATCCGGTGTGGACGGACGCCATGCGTTTGCCGCCTGGTTCCTGGAAGACTTCCTGACGGCGGAGCCGGCGGCGGCAGCCTGAAACCACCTGTCGCGCGAGGGGCCTGGGCGCTTTTTGCTCGCGGGGTGATTTAGAGTGACGGTGTGCGCAGGTGCCAGTCGGTGGCCTGTTCGTAGGCGTGGCCAACCCGCAACACTGTCGCCTCGTCGCAGGGACGCCCGGCGATCTGCAGCCCCACTGGCAGGCCCGCCCGGGAGAAGCCGCAGGGTACCGACAGCGCGGGCAGATGGGTGGCATTGAACGGTGCGGTACAGCGAATCATCGCCGCCATCACCCCCTCCTCGACATTGCTGTAATGCACCGACTCCTGGCCGATAAGCGGCGCAGTAATGGGCGTGGTTGGCGTGACCAGCACATCGACCTCCTCCAGCACCTTGCGCATCGCGGCCGTCAGCGCGTCGACGGCCCGCAGGCCGATCATCAAACTCGCCGCATCCGGCGCCGGACTCTGGAGAATGGCGCGCAGGTCGTCACCAAAATCCTGCGGGCAGTGCCTGAGCGCGTGGGCATGTATCTCCCGCGCCTCGGCATGCACGAAGCCGAAGACACCACCCAGCCCTTCAACTACCCCGGGTATCTCGACTTCCCGCACACTCGCACCGAGACCGGCAAGCGCGATGATAGCGGCTTCCAGCGCGGTGCCGACGTCCTCTTCCAGCCGGTCGAAGAAGTATCCCCGGGGCACACCGATGCGCAGGCCGCGAATACCTGCGCCGATGCCGTCGGTGACGTCCTCGACCGGCAGCCGCAGGGAGCTGGCATCCGCCGGGTCGTAATCGGCCATCACGTTGAACATCAGCCCCGCATCCATGACCGTGCGCGTCAGGGGACCGGCGTGATCGAAGCGGTAGGACAACGGCATCACACCGGCCTTGCTTACCCTGCCGTAAGTGGGTTTCAGGCCGACCACGCCACACACCGAGGCCGGCATGCGAATACTGCCCCCGGTATCAGACCCTGTGGTGGCCGTGGCGAGCCCGGCGGCAATCGCCGCGCCGGAACCGCCACTGGAGCCAGCGGGTATGCGCGCCAGGTCCCAGGGATTACGGGTAGGCCCGAAATGCGGGTTGGTGGTGGTGACGCCGTAAGCGTACTCGTGGGTGTTGAGCTTGCCGAGCAGGACGGATCCCGCCTCGCGCAGCTTGCGCGCCACCGTGCTGTCCGCAGTGGGAATATAGTTGGCGTGAATCCTCGAGCCACCCGAAGTGCGTATGCCGCCTGTTTCGTAGAGATCCTTGTGGGCTACGGGTATCCCGTGCAATGGGCCGCGAACCTTGCCGGCGGCGAGTTCCCTGCTTGCACGCCGCGCATCCTCCAGGGCGCGCTCGGCAGTGACGGTAAGATAGGCGTTGGTCCGGGGATTGAGTTGCTCGATACGGTCGAGGTAAGCCTCCGTGAGTTCCAGTGGCGTAAGTTCACCACTGCGCAGGGCGCGCGCGGCTCTCTCTACAGAAAGATTGGCAAGATCCATACTTGTCATTCTTCGTCCCCAGGGGCCGACTCCGGGCCGGCCTCTTCCATGACCAGGGAGTGCATCCAGTAGCGTTTTGACTGGATGAATTGATAGAACATGGCGAACAGCGCAATCAACAGCGCCCCCAGCGAAAAGTAATGGTTGCTTTCGATAACCCACAGCACAACACCGGTGACGGCGAGAATACTGACCGCGGATACGGTCGCCCTGTAGTCACGCCAGCTGGCTGGCCCGGTCTTACTGAAAAAGTATTCGTTCGCCGGGTCGCGCCTGGCCCGACGCATCGTCACATGGGTGGTGGCGGTGGTAATGCCGTAGACGAGCGCGAGAACAAGGAACCAGGGGCCCAGCAGATGCGGGTAAGTGATATCTATCATGGCGAACTCCAGCAAACCGATCAGGAAGGGAATAAGCGTATCTTCCAGTGTGGGCAACCAGCTGAAGCGCAGTACGAAACTGACATAAAATACCCAGATCAGCAGAATCCCGACCAGTACCACCGCCATTTGTAACCAGCCTATGGCCGCGTCCCAGCCACCCGCCCACAGAAAACTGCTGGCCTCTATCTTGCTCCAGAACAATTCCAGGGCCAGCGCCTGGATCATACTGAGTATGGTGAGGATGATGGCGGGGACCAGCTCTTTTGCGCGCTCGACATTCTTGTTCATAACGGACACCGGGGATGATATGCACAATATTCCTGGAACAGTGTAACCAATTTGCAGTAGATCGGGATGAAAACCGGTGGATGGTAGAGCCAAAATGTACCTGCGAGATCATTTTTTGGCGACACAAACCTGGATGCTATGATTATGGATACGATCTCAGCATTGCAGCTAATTAAATATGAGTGAACTCAAAGGGAGGGTCTAGCACCCCGTATTTTCGGATCGAGGGCTGCCGCTGGAGTCCGCGCTGTCTCCTCTACTAGAGCGACTGGAATCTGCAAATGTGAAGCTATAGTTCAGCCGATCAAACAGCGTAGCTGCGTCGGTGTAGTTGCGCAGTTTGATTCCCTACTACGGCCACTTCCTCCATAAGTCGCTGACCGGCACCGAATATATTGGTACAGGCATCTGTGCACACGGACTTAGTGTCAGATTGATATCCTGTTGGATCTGCTTCCAGCTCTTGTTAGAGCAGGATCCCGGCCTTTGATCTTGAAGCTTCAAGACTAGACCAGTATACTGGTCGTTTCGAGATGAGAGGAAAGTACCGATGAATGAAGAAATTGGTTCCTATGATGCCAAAACGAAGCTTCCGGAAATCCTTCGCCGAGTGGAGGCCGGAGAGCGCTTCACGATCACAAACCGTGGCAAGCCGGTGGCAGACCTGATCCCTAGTCGGTCAGGTAGCGACCGCAGGATAGAAGGCGCCATCGCTAATATCCTGAAAGCCAAAAAACACGTTGTTTCTGGAGAAGAATTGGCCGAGCTCAAGGCATACGGTCGCAAATGAGCGCGTTTGTATTGGACAACTCGGTAGCCATGCGTTGGTTGCTGGCAACAAGCAAAGCATCGGACCAAAAGTATGCAGAATCGGTGTTGAAGTCTTTAGCTCATGCAGAGGCAATCGTGCCTAATCTGTGGCACCTGGAGGCAGCAAATGTTCTCCTGAGTGCGACGAATCGTAAAGAAATTGAGATATCAGCGGTCGAGCGCTTTACTGTCCAGCTGGAGAATCTGCCGATAACGGTAGACACCCTAACGGCTAACCAGGTTTTCGGGCATACGATCTCTTTGGCAAAAGCCTATCGACTGAGCAGCTATGACGCTGCCTACCTGGAATTGGCACTTCGGGAAGGCTTGCCTCTGGCGACGCTTGATAAATATCTCCTCAGAGCGGCCAAAAGGTCGAACATCGACATCTATTTGAAGTAAGAAGCGAATCTGGTGACACCTGTAAAATCACAAAAAGTGTACCTTATGAGTCAGATGCCCGTGAGACAAGTTGGCCCCCACGATCTGGATAAACCCCGGCGCGCGCTCACAAAGGTGGGTGCCACCGGCGCGGGCAGATGGGTCTCCGCCTCGCAGCGGGCACGGATATCTTCCACGTCGCCGCCGAAGTTGAACAAGCCGATGTCTTCTCCTCTCGCGGCGACAAGTTGCGCCCTGAGATCGGCCGTCGCCCCGGCATCGACTGCGCCATCCGGCGCGATCACCACGCCGTAGCGTTGCGCACCCTCAGGGGTCACCAGTCGCCGCTCAACGTCCTGCCGCACCAGTTCCGGGTCGCGTTTGAAGGGGTCGCCCCAACCGCCGCCGCCCCAGGTGTTGAAGTAGAGCAGGTCGCCCTCTTTCACCTTGATACCTTCCACCTTCGCGGGCAACCACTCTTCGGAGCCGTCGGCACGAACCAGGCGCTTGGTGGAGCGCAGGCCGGTTTCGCCGCCCAGCACACCCCAGGGATACATCAGCCAACGCTCATCGTGAATGCCGATCTCCCCGTCGCAGAGAAAGCAGTAGACCACGCTGAGACCGTTACCTCCCCGGTGCAGGCCGGCGCCTCCGGAATCGGGGATGGTCTCGTAGCGTTCGATGCGCAGCGGAAAGTAGGATTCGATAAACTCGTTGGGCACGTTGGTAAAGCCGGGCCACAGGGAGTGGCCGTCCGGCCCGTCGCCCACCGGGCGGCCGGGAATACCGCCGAAGCCGATCTGGAACAACTGGAACCACTCGCCCTTCTTGTCGTAACCGGAATAGAACAGGTGGGGGGAATCGGAAAAGCCCGCCGCGTTGAGCATCTGCTCCGGTGCGCCCATACCCAGCAACGCGCCGAGCAGGTCGAAAATACGGCCCAGGGCGTGGGTGCGACCCGACAGCGCCGCGGGGAAGTTGGGCTTGAGCAGGGTACCCTGCGGGATGCGCACATCCACCAGGTCGTAGAAGCCGTCGTTGAACACAATCTGCGGGTCAACCACGTTGATGGTGAAGGAGCCGAAGAACATCTTGAACATATCCTCATTGAGGAAAAAGTTCACCGAGCTCTGGGCCTGTGGGTCGGTGCCTTCGAAATCGAAGATCGCTACCTCGCCCTCGCGCCACATCCTGCACTTGATCTTGTACGGCCCCATGCCCATGCCGTCGTCGCACAGGTAATCCTCAAAAACCCGGGGCTCTTCCGGGATAAACATGCCGATGATGTGCTTCATGGCATCGTAGTTGCGCTGCAGCATGATATCCATGGTGGTCGCCAGCACGTCGTCACCGAAACGCTGGGCCAGTTCCACGCAACGCCTGGCCGCGGTATTACAGGCGGCCACCAGCGCGTTCAGGTCGAAACGGTTCCACTGGGGCGTGCGCACGTTGTGCAGGATGAGTTCCAGCAGGTCCGCCTGCAGCACGCCTTTCTTGTACAGTTTGATCGGCGGAATACGAATGCCTTCCTGGTAGATGGTAGTGGCCTGGATGGGAATGGAACCCGGGACCATGCCGCCGTTATCCGACATATGCCCGAACATCGCGGACCAGGCGATATGGCGGCCATCCTTGAACACCGGCACCAGCACCACCCAGTCGGGCAGGTGCGACACGGCCGCGTTACACATGTAGGGATCATTGGTGAGAATGATATCCCCCTCTTCAATCTCGGCGTCATAGGCCTCGAGGAAGGGGCCGATAAAGGAGCCGAACTGGCCCACCACCATCTTGCCTTCGCGGTTGGCGATCATCGGGAAACAATCTCCCTGCTCGCGGATACCCGGGGACATGGCGGTCCGAAACAACACGGCGTCCATTTCCTCGCGCGCGTTGCGCAGGGCATTTTCAATAATGTCCACGGTAACGCCGTCGACATCGACCCGGGCAAAGGGGGTTTTGTTGGTCTGGGTAATCGTCGCGCTCATAATATTAACCCTCGTTGCTCGCCGGATTGATCAGCAGGTTGCCCACGGCATCCACCCTGGCGTCAAAGCCTGGCAATACCACTGTGGTGGAGTCCATCTCGCCAATGATAGCGGGGCCGGGTACCACCAGCCCCTCGTGCAGGCGGTTGCGATCATAGATGAATATCGGGTGCCACTGGCCCTCGTAATAAAAGCGACTGTCGTGAATGCGGCACTCCTCCAGCGTGGTGCCGGCCTGGCCTGTCTTCAGTTCCGCGATCGCCCGTGTCCTGGCTTTGGCAAGCGCGCGTATCATCAGGATCTCGTGGCCATCTCCCAGCTTGAAGGTGAATAGCTGCTCGTGCTCGCCGTCAAACTGCTCGGTCAGCAGCGCAACGCCTTTGGCCCTGAGTTCCGCTTCCGTGAAGTCCACCGTGATCTGGAAAGCCTGGCCCGCGTAGCGCAAGTCCGCCTGGAAGCTCACATCGTGATCTTCCAGCGGGATACCGTCTGCCAGCAATGACTCGCCTGCGCGCTGCTGCAGTTCCCGCAGGTCCGCCAGCAGTTGCTCATCGCTGAGGTCGCCCGCCATGGTCAGGTAAGTGCGCGCCGCTTCATCCTGCACCTGGGTGGTTGCATCGCCATAGGCGCACAGCACTCCGGGGCCCGGCGGCACGATGACCGGCCATGCCTCGGTGAGGATGCCCAGGGCGTTTGCATGCAGGGGGCCGGCACCACCAAAACCTACCAGGGCAAAATCACGGGGGTCGTAGCCCTGCTCTACCGATACCAGGCGCAGGGCGCCAAACATGGATTCATTGACGATCTTGCAGATACCTTCCGCGGCTTCCATCAGCTCTATGCCCATGGCGTCCGCCACTTTTTGCACGGCTGCCACCGAGGCCTCGCGGTTGATCTCCATCTTCCCGCCGAGTTGCACGTCCGATGGCAGGTAACCCAGCACCACATTGGCGTCACATACCGTGGGCAGTTCGCCGCCCTTCATGTAACAGGCGGGGCCGGGTACCGCGCCGGCGGATTCCGGCCCCACTCGCAGGGCCTTGGTCAGCTCCGGCACGAAAGCGATGGAGCCACCGCCGGCGCCGACGGTACGCACATCCACCGAGGGCGCCCGCACACGCACATCACCGACAATGGTTTCGCGCCGCACCCGCGCACGTGAGTTCTGGATCAGCGCCACGTCGGTCGACGTGCCGCCCATATCGAATGTCAGGATATTGTCGAAACCCGCCCGACTACAAAAATAGATGGCACCGGATACCCCTCCGGCGGGACCGGACATCAGCAGGTTCACCGGCGATTCCGAGGAGCCCCGCGCTGAGGCTAGGCCGCCGTCGGAGCGCAGGATGGATAGCTGGGTTTCGCCACCCATCCGGTCTTCCAGTGCCGCCTGCAGGTTGCGCACATACTTGGCCACTTCCGGGCGCACGTAGGAGTTGACCACGGTGGTTTCAGTGCGCTCGTATTCCTGCATTTCCGGCACCACCTCACTCGATATAGAGATCGGCGTATCGGTGAAAATTTCAGCGGCGATATCCCGGGCCCGGCGCTCGTGTTCGCCGTTGATGTAAGCGTTTATGAAGCAGATGGTCAGCGCCTGCACCGTACCCTTGGCGTGCAGCGTTTTCAGATCGGCCCTGAATTTGTCTTCGTCCAGGGCGCGTATCACGGCCCCATCGGCGCCGATCCGTTCGCTGGCTCCGATGGTGAGTTCCAGCGGGGCGAGCAGCGGTTTCTTGACGAAGCTCACCCAGCCGCCCAGGCCACCGGGGCAGTAGGAGCGGGCGACCTGCAGGGTGTCCTCGTAGCCGCTGGTGGTGACCAGCCCCACTCTGGCACCTTTGCCCGTTAGCACCGCGTTGGTAGCTACGGTGGTACCGTGCATGACCCGGTTGATGCTCCTGGGATCGACACCGGATTCGTCGCAGATGCGCGCGATGCCGTTAAGCACGCCGATGGAGGAGTCCTCAGGTGTAGAGGGTACCTTCGCGGTATGGGTCTCGCCCGTGTCTTCATTGATCAGCAGAAGGTCAGTGAAGGTGCCTCCTACATCTACACCCAGTCTGTAACTCATTCTTATCTCCTGTTGTCTGAGCTTTGGCTTAGTCAGTTGGAACGGCGCCGCACCAGGAGCCTCCTGCCGGGACTCGCCGTGAACCCATCCATGGGGGCTCGTATCGCGCTTCCATGCGCTCAACGGTCCCGGCAGGAGGCTCCTGGTACGACACCTCAATTCATTACTCTGCGTTTGGCAGAGTCGAAATACAAATCTGTTGCCCCTATGTCGCCCTTACCGAGCACAGGATCGAGGCCTAGATCCGGATATAGAGTGGCGGGACCGTCCGAGGCCATGGATGGCCGAGGCGAGCCTACATGGACGTATTCACGGCGTGTCCAGCCACTCTATATCCGGATCTACGCCGGCGAACGGAGCAGAACCATACCCCGCTCAAAGCCGCCAAACGAAGCAGCACTCACCCCGCCCGCTTCGCCAGCCAGGGCTTCAACCAGGCCTTGGATCGCCCGCCCGGAGCAGTCCCGGTCAATTCTTCAGCGAGATCCGAAGCCCGCAGCAATGCGTCCAGGTCAACGCCCGTGTCATACCCCATCTGCTCAAGCATCATCGCCACATCTTCCGTAGCCACGTTCCCACTCGCCCCGGGGGCAAACGGACAACCGCCCAGGCCCGCAATCGACGCATCGAAACGACGGATGCCGGACTCCACTGCAGCAAAAACATTGGCCAGGCCCAATGCCCGGGTATCGTGAAAATGACAACCCAGGCGCGCGGCTCCGTGGTCGCGGACCAGGTCGGCGGTAAGAGCGCGAGCCTGCCGCGGATTGGCTGCACCGATAGTATCGGCAATGGCGATCTGGTCTGCGCCCAGTGCCAGAAACTTGTCGGCCACGGCACGCACAACGCCGGGGTCCGTGGCGCCGTCAAAGGGGCAGGCAAAGGCCACGGCGATCGCGGCAATCACCTCTATGCCATCGGCTCGCGCGGCGGCCAGGATGTCGGCTGTCACCACTTCGGCCGCGGCCATGCTCATGTTCACATTCTTTTGCGCCATGCCGTCACTGGCGTACAGCACCATGGTCACCGAGCGCGCGCCCGCGGCCTTTGCCAACTCGTAACCTTTCATATTCGGGATCAGGGCGGTGTAGTGGACCGGGCCTCCGCTGGCCAGGGACGCCACGACCGCGTCCGTTCCCGCCATGGCGGGCACCGCCTTCGGGGAGACAAAACTGCCTACTTCGATGCTGGCAATTCCGGCGGCGGCGATCGCCTTGATCAACTCCAACCGCTGCGCCACGCTGAGAATACGCGGCTGGTTCTGCAGGCCATCGCGCGGCCCGACATCGGTAATTACTATCTGTTCACTCATAGTCGTCAAGCCGCTTACCGCGTCACATTGCAGATAACGGCTGCCTTCTCTCTGGCAGCCCGTTACCTGTGGCGCGCGACATCACCTCGCCTTCAATCGTGGGAATGGGTTGTTCCGTCCGCGTGGGTATGGGGACTGCCGGGTTCATGATGCAAATGCCCATGCCAATGGTCGTGGGTGCGACCGTCCGATTTGTGCTCGGTATCATGCCCTTCCTCGTCGCCGCGACGTTGCATGGTCTGCTCGAAATCTTCCGGGCCATGGGGGTGGTTATGGTCCTTGCTGACCATCCATTTGTAGAGCAACGGGTCCCGCTGGTAAAGCCGCGCCGCGGAACGATTGACGTTCTCCACCGGCGTGGTCCAGGGGTTGTAATGAAAATGATTGAACAGCTTGGAGTCTGTACGACCCAGGGCGATACAGCCGTATTCGGAGGCGAAGGCGCCGTGATTGATATAGGCCGGGCGCCAGAAGTAACCGCCGGTGGGAACCTCGCCGAACTGCATCATCCAGGAGGTGCCCCACAGGTGATAGGACTCCTCGGCGCAGTCGTGATAGGAAATATTGTCCTGGTAGTAACCCGGTGTCATGCAGTACAGGAACGTCATGGCATGTGACAGGGGGTTGTAGTTCAGCAGTTTGATAAGGCAGCCCGCGGCCACCGAGGGCTTGGTGACATTGCCCATGGCCCAGGGCAGGTCCATGTAGGAATCGACGCTGTGGTAGAGATCCACCTGGGCCTGCGGGTGGTGCTCCGTGGCTTCGACATGACTGGGCTCGCCGGTGTTGTACATCATCAGCACCAGGCAACCCCGGGGGCTGCTGATCGCAGGCATGGCGTAGCCCGCGGGAACGTAAAAGTAGTGGCCCTTGCGGCAGGTGCGCTCACCCACCTGCATTTCGCCCTCGATGACGATCATTTCCATCTCGGACCAGGAAAACCCGGGCGAGCGCTTGTAGCCGGCATCCAGTTGCACGGTCATGGAACAACCGCCGCTGTCGACATCCAGACTCAACATCTTGTAGCGCATACCCGTGGCGAAGCCCGGCAGACGCAAATTCTTGAAACCTTCGTCCCTGTCGCAGAACGGCTCTATATGTGGACGTGCCATATTTATTCTCCTTGAAATTCGCTCTTTCTGGTTGTCTGTCGCAAGGTCGCGCTTACTCGCTGTCGATACCGTGTTTCCAAACAACCCGGTCAACCCGGCCCGCGGGTTTTACCGGCAGGTCGGCGGGGCTGAGTTTCATCTTGTCATCGCCGTCCACGTTGAAGCCGGTGGTGGTAATTCGGTCAAAGAATTCCTGGTACCACTTCTCGCGAGCGGGGGCGAGGTCCTCCATCTCTTTTTCGATGATGGCGAAACGCTTTTCCTGCTCCTCTATTTCCTTGTCAATCCACTCGCGCACCTCGGGTGCCAGATCATGTTCTATAAACAGGTTCTTGAAAGTCATCGCCTTACCTCTCTCCTTTTTTCCCGAAATCTCTTTGTCAGTGTCAATTCTGCCGCGGCAGCACCGCCTCGCCATTCGCGAGCATGCTGTCGATCAATTCCTGGTCCAGTCCCGCCTCGCGCAGTACCTCCTGGCTATGCTCACCCAGGCGGGGCGGCAGCGTGCGAATGGATGCGGGGGTTTTACCAAAATTCATGGGTGGGCTGCTCATTCGAAGCCTGCCCTCGGTGGGGTGATCGCGCTCCTGCCAGAAGCCGGACTCCACGAGATGCGGGTCTTCGATCAGTTCGTCCAGTGAGTTAACCACCATCATCGGCACATTGGTATCGCCCAGCAGCGCGACCCACTCCGCCCTGTCCCGGGAGGCGATGATTTCACCGGTAACCCGGTAGGACTCATTGATGTTTTTCAGGCGCGTGGCCATGTCGATAAAGCGCTCGTCCTCCGCCAGTTCCGGGCGGCCTACCAGTTCACAGAAAGTACGCCAGTGATTGTCCCAGTAAGGCAGCACGGCGAGATACTGTCCGTCCCTGGTCTTGTAGGGCCGGCGGTGTTTCGCCATCAGCCTGACGTAGCCCGCCTTGCCGATGGGCGGCTCGAAGGTCTGGCCCCACAGGTGTTCGGTCATGACAAAGGAGACCATGGACTCAAACATCGGCACCTCGATCTCCTGGCCCTCGCCGGTACGCTCGCGATGAAAGAGCGCCGCCAGCACGGATTGCACGACAACCATGGCGGTGGTCTTGTCGGCGATGATGGTGGGCAGGTAGCGCGGCTCGCCCTCCACCATGCTCTGCAATATCGCCACCCCGCTGGCGGCCTGTATGGAATCGTCCAGCGCGCCCTTGTCGCCATACGGACCCTTGCGGCTGTAACCGTAGGTGGCGCAGTACACGACCTGGGGATTGACCTCACGCACAGCCGCGTAATCCAGCCCGAGCCGTGCCATGGCCTGGGGTCGGAAGTTGTGAACCACCACGTCCGCGGACTTGATGATTTCAAGGGCAGCCTGGCGTCCGCGCTCCGACTTGAGGTCCAGGGCCACGGAGCGCTTGTTGCGGTTGCAGGTGAGAAACAGGGAACCCATGTCGGAGTTGTTGCGGCTGGGACCGAGGTTGCGGTTGGTATCGCCGCCCGGCGGCTCGATCTTGATCACATCGGCGCCCAGGTCACCCAACATCTGGCAGGCATAAGGCCCCAGCACGACGCTGGTCATCTCCACCACGCGGATACCTTCCAGCGGCGCGCTCACTTGATTTTGTCCTCGAGGCCGTAGACCCGAATCACGTTATCACGCATAAATTTGCGCCGCACCTCACTTTTCAGGCCCAGCCCGTCGATCTCCTGGACGGTGCGCTCAAACCGCAGCACCGGAAAATCCGTGCCAAAGATCACTTTATCCTGCCCGTAGGAGTTGAGGTACTTGACGACGCTCTCGGGCCAGTACTTGGGGCTGTGGGCATCGGTGGCGATATAGACATTCTCGTGTTTCCAGGCCATGGCGATCATTTCGTCATGCCAGGGAATACCCACGTGCGAACCGATCAGCTTCAGTTCAGGCAGGTCGCAGGCGATATCGTCCAGGTAGATCGGGCGCCCCACCGAGCGACAGCGCTGCTCTTTCGAATAGATCAGCGACTGCCCCACCTGCATCTGCACCGGGATGCCCAGTTCAATACACTTGGCGTAAAACGGATAGTACCTGGCATGGTTGGCCGGCAGTTCAAACCAGTGGGGGTAGATATGCGCGCCAATAAAGCCCAACTCGGTCACCGCGTGCTCCAGTGCCCGCACCCCATCCATGCCGGTATAGGGGTCGATGCCCACCAGGCCGAAAAAGCGATCGGGGTATTTTGCGACCGCGTCAGCCACCACTTGCGGGGGCATGTGATAACAGCCGGGCAGGCCCACCCGCCCAGACTTGGCTGCCACCAGAAACCCGTACTGGATATTGGCGGCATCCATGCCGGCGAGCATCTGCTCGAGGCTGATACCGGCGCTGTCATGCTTGCCCTTGACCTTGCCGACGAAAAACTCGTCGGTCCAGGACGGGCGATGGGACAGCGCCTCGGCTGTCCAGATATTTACGACGGCATCTATAGCCTGATAGTCATCTGCCATTGTTTTTCCTATAGCCCAAGCACGGCGATGGAAAGGCCGCAAAGAGTGATGGTGCCGCCGGCAATCGCCTCACTGAAGCGCTCCATACCCGGCAGGCGGACAGAGCGCAGGCCGCGCATCGAAACCGCCACCACAGCCAGCATGGTCAGCACGGTGACCGCGGCGAAAACCAGCGTAACCGCCATCAGGCCCGCCGGGCTCTCTTTCGCCGCCGGAAACATCAGTATCGGTATGAGTGGCTCGCAGGGGCCGAGCACAAACACTATGAAAATGGCCCAACCGGTTGCGGAGCGATGCTTGTTATCGCTATCCACCCCGGCATGGACATGGGTATGCGCGGCATGGTGAACATGTTCGTGCGCGTGGCGCTCACCGCCGTGAGTATGCCAGTGGGTATGCGGCCTGTCGCGCCAGGCGCGCCGCAATCCCCAGGTCATGTAGACGAGACCAACGGACACCAGGGCCCAGGCCGCCAGGTCGCCACGTACGCCCTCTATCCACTCCAGGGCGTGTAACTGCATACCGGCATAAATGCCGATAATCCCGAGAACGACTGAACCGACAATATGGCCACATCCGCACAACAGCGTCATGCGCATGGTCTTGCGCAACGACCAGCCACGGCTCTTGGCCATGGCGACAAACGGAAGATAGTGATCGGGCCCGAGTAGCGTATGAACGAAGGCGATAGCGGCGGCAGTGCCGCACAACAATAATATTTCAGGCGTTATCAAACCGGGAGCCTTCTATGGATTGTAATGTATCATTGATAGGACATTATGTCTTTTGATTATAGGCAGCCTGAAGCGCGGCAGCAAGCCCCGCGCCCGAATTCAAGCCGTGGCGTCAACCGATCACCCCGTCCGCCCGCAACTGCTCGAGCGCGGCGTCATCCAGTTGCAGAATGCCTTTCAGAATCTCATCGTTGTGGCTGCCGATCGCCATTCCGGGCCAGTCGGTGCGGCCGGGGGTGCCCGCCAGTTTGGGCATGATGGCCGGAATCTTGAGCGGCTTGCCATCTATCTCCACGCCCTCGAACAATCCCCTGGCCTGGTAGTGGGGGTCAGACATCATATCCTCCACGCTGTAGATGGGGCCTACGGGTACCCGCACCCCCTCCAGTGTGCTGATGATATGGGCCGCTGAATGGCAGGCACACCACTGACCCAGAGCCTCGTCTATCGCATCCTCGTGCACTATGCGCCCGGCGTTGTCCGCCATCGCGGGGTCTTCCGCCATATCCGAGCGACCGGCAGCGATCATGAGGCGCTTGAAGATGGAGTCGCCGTTGCCGCCGATCACCACGTACTTGCCATCGTCACAACGGTAGGTATTGGTGGGAACGATACCGGTCACCGTAGTGCCCGATGGCTCCCGCACGACACCGGCGCCGTCATATTCCGGCACGATGCCCTCCATCAGGTTGAAGACTGACTCATACAGGGCCACATCCACGACCTGACCCTCGCCGGAATCCGGCTTCGCACGCTGGATCAGCGCCAGGGCGATCCCCAGTGCCGCGTGGATCGCAGCCACGGTGTCGCCCATACTGATATTGGGGCGCACGGGCGCCTTGCCCGGCTCGCCGTTGATGTAGCGAAAGCCGCCGAAGCCCTCGGTGACCGAGGCGTAACCGGGCTTGCTCGAATAGGGACCGGTCTGGCCGTAACCGGAAATACGCGCGTAGACCAGACCGGGGTTGCGCTCCTTGAGGTCCGCGGGACCCATGCCCCAGGACTCCATCAACCCCGGCCGGAAATTCTCCACCACCACATCGGCGCTCTCCAGCAGTTTGAGCGCCAGCGCCCTGCCCTGCTCCGACTTCAGGTCCAGCGTGACGCTCTTCTTGTTGCGACCGAGACTCCTGTACCACAGGGACGTGCCGTCCTGCACCTCGCGCCAGCCGCGAATCGGGTCGCCCCCCGGCGGTTCAACCTTGATCACCTCGGCGCCGAAATAGGCCAGGATAGTGCCCGTGAAGGGTCCTGCCAGCAGCTGCCCCATCTCGATAACCCGCAGGCCTTCCAGCGGCCGCTCAAACTCACTCATTGGCTACAACCTCACTCGCGATAAACCCAAGCCGCCTCACAGGGCCGACAGACATCGAACAACCGGCGGATGCTCGCGTACCCGCCCGCAAATCGGCAATTGATATATAATACTAACAATATATCATTTGAACACAACTACCGGCGCGCACTAACTCACACACCACGGTCACACCGCATTATGCTCGATACAAACGTTGTTCTGGCAACCCTCGTAATGTACCAGATACTGCTGCTTGTTATCGGTTTCTGGGCCCAGCGCCGGGTGAATTCGGAGCAGGACTTTTTCCTGGCCAGCCGCCAGCTCGGCCCCCTGGGTAGCGGCGGTAAGTTATTCCGCCAGCGCCGCCTCCGCCTGGACCCTGCTGGGCATGAGCGGGCTGGCCTTCAGTATCGGGGTCTCGGCGCTGTGGGTGGCACTGGGCGCGATTCTGGGTTGTGCGTTTTCCTGGTGGGTGCTGGCGCCGCGCATCATGGCGGCGAGCGAGCGCCGGCAACTGTTATCCGCTACCGAGTTCATCGCCGACGGCACCGCGGGCCGCCAACGCCAGCGTATTATCGGCCTGGTGTCGGCCATCATCCTGTTCAGCTTTGTAGTGTATATCGCCTCGCAGTTCCAGGGCGCCGGCAACACTTTCGCCAGCACCTTCGGCATGAGCAGCGCCGGGAGTATCGCGCTGGGAGGCTCGATCATCGTGCTCTACACCCTGCTGGGCGGTTTCTGGGCGGTGAGTGTCACCGATACCCTGCAGGGTTTGCTGATGATACTGGCCGCCATCGCGCTACCGCTCGCCGCTGTCATTGAACTGGGTGGGCCGGCGGCGTTCTGGGCGGGCCTGGGCGCCCGGACCAGCGCGCAGTACATGAGCCTTACCGGCAACAGCCTGGGGCTTACCGCGGCGGGCATGGTGGCCGGCTCCCTCGCGGTGGGCATATCCGCTATCGGCCAGCCTCACCTGGTAGCTCGTTTCATGGCCCTGCGCGATGCCAGCGCCCTGCGCCAGGGCCAGCTTATCGCCACCCTCTGGTATGCCGTGGTTTTCCTTGGAATGTTCCTGCTGGGACTTGCGGGCCGCCTGCTGGTACCGGATCTGGCAGACGCGGAGCAGGTGTTTTTTGCCGTCAATGCCCAGCTGTTCCCGTCTTTCCTGGGGGCCATCCTGCTGGCTGCGGTGCTCTCCGCAATTATGTCGACCGCCGACAGCATGCTGCTGGTGGCCGGTACCACGGTGGCGCATGACCTGGGCATGACCCGGCGTTACCGTGTGCAGGCCCTGCTGATTTCCCGCCTGGTGATCGCGATTATCTCGGTGGCGGCCATCCTGGTCGCCATCTATATCCCGGCTACCATTTTCCAGCGTGTACTGTTCGCCTGGGTGGCAATAGGCTCGGCCCTGGGGCCCATTATTCTGTGCCGCGCCCTGGGGCTGGTGTGTGCCCCCACCAGGATTCTGCCGGCAATCGCAACCGGGTTTGTCGTCGCGGTAGCCTGCTACCTGTTGCCCAACACGCCCGGCGACATCGTCGAGCGCACCCTGCCTTTTGCCCTGGGGCTGGCGGTCCTGTTGCTCAGGCCGCGCTGAGCGACAGGGCGGCAGCCGCTTCCTGCGGCAGCACAAACCAGCGCAGAGCCTCAGCGCTGGGGGGCAGGTGCAGTTCATAGCACTCGCCCTCCCTGTCGTCCCGCAGCAACTCTGCCCGCGCCATCGCGAGGTATTCCGTCAGCGGCAAAGAGGCCAGTTCCGCGTCCCTCGCCTCGGGCAAGGCGTCAAAATCCAGATCCAGCAGGTCACTGGCCAGCTCCATGCTTCGCCCCTGATAACGCCAGGTCCCGCTGACCGTATCAAACCGGTAGTACGGCAATAACCGCCAGCCGTACTCCGCGACCAGCGCAATCGCATCCACCAGGTAGTCGAAGGTCTCTTGGTCTATGAAATAATTGAAGTTCAACCTGACCCATCCGGGTCGCAACACCATCTGCCCCTTGAACAGCTCATCCTCCATGGCACGACTGTAGGCCATGTCCATGCCCAGCAGGCTGTGACCATAGGGCCCTGCGCAGGAGCATCCCCCACGCGCCTGAATGCCGAACAGGTCGTTGAGCAGGGCGATGACAAAACCGTAGTGCAAGTCCTTGCCATGGTGCTTGATGCGCAGCGAGACGATGGACAGCCGCGCCTGGGCGGGGCTGCCCAACACCTCTATATTCTCCTGCCGACTCCAACGCGCCAGCGCCTGCCCGATGAACACTTCTTCGCGTTCCTCGATGACCGCGGTGCCCACCGCCTGTTGCAGCTTGAACACGAGACCGGCGCGAATGGCCTCCACGATCGCGGGCGTACCGCCCTCCTCCCGGCGCTCAAGATCCGGCGTGAAGCGGTGATCCCGGGGCGTCACCCACATCACCGTACCGCCGCCGACAACGGCGGGTACGCTGTTGGTCATCAGCCGCTTTTTTACCACCAGCACACCCGGGGTACCGGGGCCACCCACGAATTTATGCGGAGAGATAAACACCGCGTCTTTTGCACACTCGGGTTTGGCAGCGGGATTCATATCGATCGCAAGGTAGGGAGCCGCCGCCGCGTAATCCCAGAAGGACAGGGCATCGTGTTTATGCAGAAGCGCACACACGCTATCGATATTGGTTTTGATACCCGTGACATTGGAGGCCGCCGAGAAGCTGCCGATCTTGAGCTTGCGCTCCCGGTATGCTTTCAGCTTCTGCTCGAGGCAGCCGATATCGAGTAGACCATCAGCCGTCAGTGGAATGACTTCCAGATCGGCAATCGATTCGCGCCAGGGCAGCTCATTGCTGTGGTGCTCGTACGGCCCGACGAAGACCACCGGGCGCTCCGCCTGCGGAATCTGCTCCAGCAGTTGATAGCGCGCGGCGAGATCCGCAGGCAGGCGCAGATTCAGTATATCGATCAGCTTGTTGATAGCGGCGGTGGCGCCGGGACCACAGAATATCACCCGGTCATCCTCACTGGCGTGTACCGCACTGCGGATAATATCGCGGGCCTGTTCACGCAGCGCGGTGCTCTGGGCACCGGTGTAGGAGGTCTCGGTATGGGTGTTGGCGTAGTACGGGAGCACCTGGTGGCGAATATAGTCCTCGATAAAGGACAGGCTTCGGCCAGATGCGGTGTAATCCGCGTAGACCAGGGGCCTGGCGCCGAAACTGGTCTGGATTAACTGCCTGTCACCGATGACAGAGCTGCGGATTTTGTCGATCAGACTGTTGGTCACGGGATTGTCCACGCTTTCCGGGGGAGAGTGGAACTATATACCGGTTACCCCCGGTTTGGGGCATCGCATCACGATTTTAGGGTCGCGATACGGATGCCTCAGCCCGGGTCAGTGGCGCAACCCTCAGGCCTGCTTATCCCCGGCGGCGGGCACACCGGTCAGGGGCCGGCGCACCGGCGCGACCAGTGGCACGGTATCCAGGGCCCAGCGCAGCTCCGGGTTGGTGCGTCGCGCCGGAGACGGAATGGTGAACACCTTCTCGCCCGCGTAGGGCGCCATCGCCTTGCTGTCGATTTTCCATCCCTTCTCTTCGATATGCACCTTGCGCACCTTGCGCCATGCTCCCATAAACTTGTCCTGCTCCACGGATACCTCGTTCTCCAGGGATTCAGGAAGGTAGTTGGGCGAAAGGGCCTCCACGATATGGGCATCCTCGGCGAACACTTTCAGGGTGCGCTTGACTGAGCCCTTGTCGAACAAACCCCAGCGAAAGAAGTTGCGCACCTGTACTACGAAGGAGCGAGTGGTGTTCTCGTCCACCGGGGTGTTGGCGTCGAATATGATCATTTCCATCCAGGAGTTCACCTGGATATGCAGGCGCACACAATGGCCCGACAGGTAAAAGGCTGGGTGCACACGGGTCTCGGCCTTGTCCTTGCGGGCGAAGCGCATGAGGCCCGCATTGCCCTTCAGCGGGGGCGGGTACAGGATGCAGGAGGAGGACCCCGAGTATTCGGTGCGCTCCATTTTGGTTATATGGTTCTTGTCCGCCATCTCGCGGTAGCCGAAGCCGGGGTGGACAAATGAGGTATGGGCGATATCGATACCGTTTTCCACTACCCGGTCGACGGAGGCGTTCCATGTAAACTCGGTCTCGATGGGCCGCCAGTTGGCGCGGTCATCGAACTCGGGAAAGGGCGGAATCGGGTAGCGCTCCGACTCGGGCAGGTCGCCCATAAAAACCCAGATCATGCCGTAGCGCTCCTGGGCTGGATAGGCGTCAATACGCGCCCTCTCCGGTACATCGGCCCCCTCGCCGCGCGAGGGAATGAACTGCACCTTGCCTTCGGCATCGAACTCCCAGCCGTGATAGGGGCATGCCACACAGTCCCGCTCCGTCGTCCAGCCGTTGGAGAGAGCGCCACCGCGGTGGATACAGATGTCGCTCAGGCAATTGATCTTGCCGCTTTTGTCGCGAAACAGGACGAAGTTCTGTCCCAACAACTTCGCCTTGACCGGCTTGTCTTTCACCCGGCTTGACCATTCGGCCACATACCACAGGTTCGTTAGCATAAATCCCCCAAACAATGACTGTCGGTTATATCCCTGTCTACGCACAAAACGTAAACGCGGATCACTCCAGCACGCTCACCCTATTGTGGTGTAGCCGCTACAAAGTCTTTTGGCAAGCCCGCCAGCGGCGTAAACCCATAGAGCTCCGTCGTGGGCAGGGCCTCGGCCAGCACCCGCCTGGCCTCAAACAGGCGCTGGAAATTGACGCCCGTGCGCAAGCCCTGGCTTTCCAGCAGAAACACCAGGTCCTCGGTGACGATGTTACCACTGGCTCCCGGTGCGAAGGGACATCCGCCAATACCTCCCATGGAAGCATCGATCGTGGTCAAGCCCACTTCCAGCGCCGCCATGACATTGGCCAGGCCCTGGCCGCGGGTATTGTGCAGGTGGATGCCGGTCAGTTTATCCCTGCCCAGCAGTTGCCAGATTTCACGGGTGTATTTGCGCACCTGTACCGGGTTGGCAAAACCCGTGGTGTCGGAAAGACCCACTTCGTCGCAGCCCGCCGCTACCAGTTTCTCCGCCATCTCCAGCACCTTGCGCTCGGGAACCACGCCTTCGAGGGTGCAGCCAAAGGCCGTGGACAGGGAGCCTTCGAGTTTCGGTCGGTTGGCTGCCGGAAGGGCATCGATTTCCCCGCGAATTGCCGCAATCTCCTCGAGCACCTGGGCATGGGTGCGGCGCAAGTTCTTCAGACTGTGGGTTTCACTCACTGACAGCGGTATCGTCATCTTGTGCGGCCCCACCGCGAGGGCGTCCCGGGCGCCGCGCAGATTGGGCACCAGCACCGCCACCGTCAGGCCGGGGATCTGGCGGGCGTGCGACACCAGCTCTGCGGTGTCGGCCAACTGGGGCAATATTTTGGCGGGCACGAAGGAACCCACCTCGATCTCGGGAATGCCGGCCCCCGCCAATGCGGTGATCCAGGCTTTTTTGGCCGCGGTGGGCATGATCGCAGAGATGCTCTGCAAGCCATCCCGCGGTCCAACTTCACTGATTTCAATATCGATAGCGCTCACGCCTTGCTCTCGCCTGGTAACAATGGCCCGCGACGGCTGGGCCGGAGCATTTGGTATATTGTTATATCATAGTGTCATTTTGTCGCCCGCGCCACCCCCGACAACCGGGCCACGGTTGCCGAACTGGGTACATGCATCGCTGACTTTCGAAACTGGCCTTTCGTCCTTGATCTTTGCGCAGAGAAGCACCAATGTCAGTATCGCAGTTTCCGAACGCATGTCGCTTACCCGAGGTCGCGGATGTTCAGGCAGGTCCTCAGTTTTATATTGATTGCCGCAACCGCGGGCGCATGCCTGGGCGGGCAGGCAGAGACTTCGCAGCCAACGCCCCCGACAATACTCTTCATAGGCAACAGTTTCACCGCGGCGAACGGCGGCATCGATGCCATTCTGAACCAGTTCAGCGCCTCCCCGGACAACTCCGGACAGGCCCTGTCCACCGCCGTGACCTCAGACGGCGCCACATTGAAACAGCTGTGGAGCAACCGTGGAGTACGCAGAGCAATCCAGTCGGGCGCCTATCGGGTTCTGATCCTGCAGGCGGATATCCCCGAAAGCGACGTCGCGACCTTCCAGGAGTACACACGCGATTTCGTCGGCGAGGCGCGACAAGCCGGCACCCGCCCGGTACTGCTGATGGCATGGGCGTACGACCGGCTGGGCTGGATAACGCAGGACGAGATTGCTCTGGCTCACGAGGAGATCGGGCGGGAACTGGGCATAGACGTGGCGCCGGTGGGATTAGCCTGGTCCCGGGTCAAGGCAGAGCGCCCGACTCTCGACCTCTACGCGCCAGACCGGGAGCACCCCAGCGCCAGCGGCAGCTACCTGGCCGCCTGCGTGGTATACGCGACAGTGACGGGCGGCAGCCCCGCGGGGAAATGGGCCGCCGGGGAGTCGTTCAAAGGAATGGATGCGGCTACCGCGAGCTATCTGGAGGGGGTAGCGTGGGACACCGTACAGACCTATCAGCGGGAACACGGTGCCCCTTGAAACCCGGTGCTCCGGCCGCCCCTGCCGCGGAGTCCCTGAGCACGCGCCGGGCAAGCCCCGCACAAAGCCAGTCCTGTGTAAAAAATAGCCCAGTGCAATAAAAAGGCCCCGCAAGCGGGGCCATTCATGAGCAGTTCCGCCTATGCCTTTCTGCGCTTGATACCTGCCAGGCCGAGCAATGCCGAACCAAACAACCACGCCGCTGCGGGAACGGGGACACTGGAGACCCCGCTGTAGGATATGCCTGCGTCGAAGCCGCCGGGAACGTAGCCCCCGATTGAATAGTCAGAAATGGTTGTCGATACACTGACGATGCTGGGTGCCTCCGGTACGGTCGACAGCAGAACATAATCCAGCACAATTTGATCAAACATCAGGCCGGCATCAAGGGACACGCTATTGGTGCCCATGTGTACATATGCATTGTAGATGCCATTCTGTACCAGCGCTGGCTGCTGTAATACGCCACCCAGATAGAGGGAGAGGGACATATCGCCGGTTCGCTCCGCCGATTCTTCCACGGTAAATGCCAGGAAGGGGAAATAATACAGGGTTTCATCCACTGTCCAGAACTCGCCAGCCTCGGCGCTGACGGTATAGGTAAACGAATCCCCATCCTCCAACACGACACCGATGGGATCGGTACCCCCGATGGAGGAGATTGCACTCCCGTTGTACTGCGTGTCGAAGGTGTAATGGGTTGCGGCATAACCCGATGCGGAAAAAGCCAGCGCTCCGAGCAGTGTGGCGCCTGCAACAACATCTCGAGTGATATTTATCATGCTTGTCGTACTCCTTTGGGCAACGGCCCGGTTTTGATAGCCGGATATCCAGCCTTGCTCGCAGCGCCCGAATACTGCGGGCGCTGTACATATTGCTGCCGATTATGCAGCAATTATCAGGCCAGATATGCTAACCAGCTGATTTATAAAGAATTGCAAAAATCGATACAGTACGAAATGTAAAGTTTAATGACACTTTCCTGCAGGCACTTTCCAAAAGTGGGATGTAACGCGCATGAGGTCCGACGGACGCTGCGGTCCCTCGCCCGGAGCGGGGGGGACTCAAAAAAAAGCCTGCGCGAGGCAGGCTTTTGGAAGAAAAACGACCGGTTTACTTCACGTTCAGGTAGCGCTCGGTAAGCTTGTCGATAGACCAGGAATCGGGCTTCTGGCTGGGCGGGTACTCTTTGAACGTGCCCAGGAACTGTGCCATAACCGCCATACCCCTGTAACCCTGCGGAGCCTTGTCGATCATCCAGTCCCAATAGGTATTGGAGTTTTCATCGGCGCGCTCGAAAGGGTCCCGGCGCAGGTTGAATATCTTGAACATGCGCAGGGTGACAAAAGGCTCCGCCCACAAAGCCATGGTTTTGGCCCTGTTCTCGGCGAACACCAGTTTCCAGTCATCGACCCTTATGCCCACCGGCATGCCGCTGTCTTCCAGGTAGATAAACTCACGGCGCGGCGCTTTCTCCACCTCACCCGTGAGATATGGCAGGAAGTTGTAGCCGTCCAGGTGCAGTTTGGCTTTCTTGCTGCCCACCTGCTTGCCTTTCAGCAGGTCCTGCTTCAGGTTGGGGTCTCCGGCCACCGCGGCCAGGGTCGGCATCCAGTCAAGATGGGCCATGACCTCGTTGGAAATCTGCCCGGGCTTGATCTTCGCTGGCCAGCGCACCATGGCCGGCACCCGGTAGGCGCCCTCCCAGTTGGTGTTCTTCTCGCTGCGGAAGGGGGTTATGCCCGAATCAGGCCAGGTGTTGAAATGTACACCGTTATCCGTGGAGTAGAACACGATAGTGTTGTCGGCGATCTTGAGCTGGTCCAACTGGTCCAGCATCTGTCCCACCAGTTTGTCGTGTGCCACCATCACGTCGTTGTAGAAACCCTGCCCTGAAAGCCCGACATTCTTCTCGGCGATATGGGTTCGAAAGTGCATGCCAGTGGTGTTCAGCCAGACAAAGAAAGGTTTGTCGGCCTTGACCGCCTTGTCGATAAATTTCTTGGCGCCGGCAACAAATTCCTCATCCGTTGTTTCCATGCGCTTGCGGGTCAGGGCGCCGGTGTCCTCGATGCGACCATCGGCATAGGAATGAATCACGCCGCGCGGGCCGAACATTTTGCGGAAACCAGGGTCGGTCGGGTAGTCCGGGTCTTCCGGCTCTTCTTCCGCATTCAGGTGGTAGAGGTTACCGAAAAACTCGTCGAAGCCGTGGTTGGTAGGCAGGAAGATATCCTGGTCGCCGAGGTGGTTCTTACCGAACTGGCCGGTGACGTAACCCTGGGTCTTGAGGACCTCGGCAATGGTGATGTCCCTGTCCTGGATGCCCAGTTCAGAACCCGGCAGGCCAACCTTGGTGAGCCCGGTGCGCAATCCCGACTGACCGGTGATAAAGGTGGAGCGGCCCGCGGTGCAGCTCTGGTCACCGTAGTAATCGGTAAAACGGATACCCTCACTCGCGATGCGATCGATATTGGGAGTGCGGTATCCCATGATTCCGTCACTGTAGGCGCTGATATTGGTTATGCCGATATCGTCCCCCCAGATCACCAGGATATTCGGTTTGTCCGCCGCCTGTGAAACCAGGCTCAATGTCGCGCCCAGTAACAGAAGCAGCGGCGCCATAAAGGGTCGGTAGTTCATAGTTCTCTGTCCTTATCATGTTTGGGTGTATTTTGCGGCCCGCTGCGCAATTTTGCCGGCTACGGCGCCAAAGCGCACTCGGCCGATGAGTATGGTGCAAACCCGCCAGAATTCAACTCCCCGATTGAATCTGTACTATTCACGCTGTTTGAACCACCTCCGACATTGCATTGTCACAATAGATGTCTACCATGGCGCTCCTTGGCACGCTGCTTGCTTTATACGTGTGATAAAGGGGAAAAGCACCGTTTTTCACCCACAACGCACCAGAAAAACGCCGCATCAGGGGGACTGTCGCACCATCCGGGTGCGTGGCAAGGTCCAGCTGTACGAACTCGAAGCTTGAGCTATACCGGGAGGATAGGATGGAAGTGAACAGTCAACCGCAAGGCAGGGTTCGCCGAGCCGTCGATGACCTGATCATCGCCGAGATGTTTCTCGTTCAGGCCACTATCGAGAGCGCAACCGCCATCGGGGACGGCCTGTCCGCCCTTGGCCGCCACATCACCACCGCTGACGAAATCGGTAACGCACCGGCAGACAGCATCGGCAATACGCTGCAGCGTATCGCCGGGGACGCCGTCGAGCCCTACACCAGCCGGTTCAAATACCTGCGGGACCTGATCAGCGCCAGAAGCTGATCCGCCTACCTGTTATTGCGGGCCGCAAACGCGGCCATTTGTTCGGCTGTTGCCTCGGTCTGGTACTTGTCCTTCCACTGCGCATACGGCATGCCATAGACCCGTTCGCGCGCGCGCTCGTAATCGACCGCCACACCCTCGGCTTCCGCGGCCGCCACATACCACTTCGAGAGGCAGTTACGGCAAAACCCCGCCAGGTTCATCAGATCGATATTCTGCACATCCTTACGGCTGTCCAGGTGAGCCAGCAGGCGCCGGAACACCGCGGCCTCAATATTTGCGGTCACTTCAGCCTCTGTCGCGTCTGTCATATCTGCTCCTTGTCATCGTCGGAACGCCGGCTCAGACCGGCATGAACTCGCCGCCATTTACATCCAGCGCCGCGCCTGTCACAACGCTGGCGTAGTCGGATGCCAGGAAAATCGCCGCCTTGGCGCACTCGCCATCGTCCGGAATCACGCCCAGGGGAATATTGCGCGTGACCTCGGCGACCAGTTCCTCCTGCGTCCTGCCGGTTGCGCCAGCCTGCCAGGCGAAGTAACCCTCGACGGCAGGACCCCACATCCAGCCCATATGGCAGCTGTTGACCCGGATACCGTGCTTGCCCAACTCCAGTGCGAGATGCTTGGTGGCGCTGCGCAGGGCAGACTTGGAAGCGCCGTAACCACCCTGGGTCGCCAGCGGCTTGTGCTCGACCATGGTGCCGATCATGACGATGGCGCCACCACCGGCGGCGATCATGGCGGGAACGCAGGCCTGGGTGAGCTGCATTGTGCCAAAGAAGTTAACGTCCATCGCCCGCCGCCAGGCATCGAGATTGGCATCCTTGATGGGTTCGAAACTGCCCGGGTCGTAGGCGCTGTTAAACAGCACGTCGATCCGGCCAAAGGCCTGCAGGGCCTGATCGGCCAGCGCCTGACACTGGGCCTGATCGGCGATGTCGGTGGCTACCTTCAACACCCGGGTATCCAGTCCCAGGGCGAGGATGTCCCGCTCCGCCTCATCGAGTTTGCGCGCGGTGCGGGCGGCCAGTACCACCGCCGATGCGCCCTCGGCGGCCGCCAACACGGCCAGTTCCTGCCCCAACCCCGGGCCTATCCCCGATACGATAACCACCTTGTCCTGCAATAACATCGAGCTTTTCTCCGTATTCTTATGGCTGTTCTTTCTCAAGCGTACTGTAGCGCCACCCGCTCATTGCCGACGCAATCGCGCAGCTCCTGCAGCAGTTCGTCACTGGGCAACACCTGCCAGCGTTCGCCGAGCTTCACCCGGGCCTTGCCGCAGGCCTGCCGGTAGATCAGGGACACCGGGCAGTGCCCACCCCCGGCGCCGGCCAGGGTTTTTTCCAGCCAGTCGGCGAGCTCGCTGTCCAGCATCGTGTCGCTGACCTCGATAGTGAGTTCCGAGACGTAATCCTGGCGCGCCTGTAACAGGCTGCGCACACTGCGCGCACGGATGGCAAGGCCGCCGGAGTAGTCGTCGTGCGCCACAGAGCCCTCCACGATGACAATATTGTCCTTACCCAACAGTTCGCGGTGTTCCGCGTAGGTGTCCGCGTAGACGGTGACCTCGATACGGGCGCTGCGATCATCGAGTTGCAGTATCGCCATGGTGTCACCGCGCTTTGTCTTCATGGTGCGGGTCGCTACGATCAGCCCCGCGACCACCTGGCCACCCTGGTTGTCCTGGTTGCCGCGATGCCCCTGGTTACTCCCCTTGTCCGCGCGCAGCTCGGCGATACGGGTGGGCGCAAACCTGCGCACTTCACTCTCATACTCATCGATGGGGTGGCCCGTAACATATAGACCGAGGGTGTCCTTCTCCCCCGCCAGGCGCTGTTTGCCGGTCCACGGTCGGGCATTCCGAAACGGGGCATACACGTCACCGGGGCCGCTGCCCTGGCTGGGTACCACGTCGCCAAACAGGTCCGCCATGCCGCTGTCGCGATTGCTGGCGCTCTGTTCCGCCGCCTTCAGGGCATCATCCATGCTTGCCATCAGGACCCAGCGAGCCTCGCCCAGGGAATCGAAAGCACCGGAGCGCACCAGGGCCTCGATGGCGCGGCGGTTGACCTTGCGCGGGTCGGTGCGGCCACAAAAATCGAACAGGTCCAGGAAGGGACCACCCGCCTCCCGGGCGGCCAGCACATTTTCAACCGGTCCCTCGCCCAGGCCCTTGATCGCCCCCAGGCCGTAGATTATCTCATTATGCGCATTGACCGTGAACATGTACTGCCCTTCGTTGACGTCCGGGAGCTTGAGGGTCAGCCCCATCGCCCGGCACTCTTCAACGAAGATCACGATCTTGTCGGTGTTCTGCAGTTCAGAGCTCATTACCGCCGCCATAAACGGTGCCGGGTAATGCGCTTTCAGCCATGCGGTCTGGTAGGACACCAGGGCGTAGGCTGCGGAATGGGACTTGTTGAAACCGTAACCGGCAAACTTTTCCACCAGGTCGAAGATCTTTATCGCGAGATCGCCATCCACTCCCCTGGAGCCCGCCCCCGCTTCGAAAACGGCGCGCTGCTTGGCCATTTCCTCGGGCTTCTTCTTGCCCATCGCGCGGCGCAGCATATCGGCGCCGCCCAGTGTATAGCCCGCCAGTTCCTGGGCGATCTGCATCACCTGCTCCTGGTAAAGGATGATGCCGTAGGTGGGTTCCAGAATTGGCTTGAGGCACTCGTGCTGCCACTGGGCGTCCGGGTAGGAGATCGCCTCGCGCCCGTGCTTGCGGTTGATAAAGTTGTCGACCATGCCCGACTGCAGTGGACCGGGGCGAAACAGGGCCACAAGGGCGATAATGTCCTCGAAGCAGTCCGGCCGCAGGCGCTTGATGAGATCCTTCATCCCGCGCGACTCGAGCTGGAACACCGCGGTGGTCTCGGCCGACTGCAGCAACTTGAAAGTGGCTTCGTCTTCAAGGGGGATGGCGGTAATGTCCAGCGGCAACTCGCCCTGCTGCTGGCGCACCGCGTTAATCATCTTCACCGCCCAGTCGATGATGGTCAGGGTGCGCAGGCCGAGAAAGTCGAATTTGACCAGGCCGGCGTCCTCGACATCGCCCTTGTCATACTGGGTCACCAGGCCGCCGCCGGTCTCATCGCAGAACAGTGGTGAAAAGTCGGTAAGCTTCGAAGGCGCTATGACCACGCCACCGGCATGCTTGCCCACGTTGCGTGTAATCCCCTCGAGCTGCACCGCCATGTCCCAGATTTCCTGGGCCTGGGGGTCGTCCCGCAGAAATTCGCGCAGCGCTTCCTCCTGCTCCAGCGCCTTGGCCAGGGTCATGCCGACTTCGAAGGGAATCATCTTGGACAGCTTGTCGGCCAGGCCGTAGGACTTGCCCTGCACCCGCGCCACATCCCGCACCACCGCCTTGGCGGCCATGGTGCCGAAGGTGATGATCTGGGAGACCGCCTCGCGACCATAGGTGTCGGCCACGTAGTCGATGACGCGGTCCCGCTTCTCCATGCAGAAATCAACATCGAAATCGGGCATGGAAACCCGCTCCGGGTTCAGGAAGCGCTCGAACAGCAGGTCGTACTCCAGCGGATCGAGATCGGTGATCTCCAGCGCGTAGGCCACCAGGGACCCGGCACCGGAGCCCCGCCCCGGCCCCACCGGGATATCGTGCTGTTTGGCCCAGCGGATAAAGTCCATCACGATCAGGAAATAGCCGGGAAACCCCATCTGGATGATAGTCTCCAGCTCAAAGTCCAGGCGTTGGCGATACTGGGCCTGCCGCTTCGAAAAATCAGCGGCGGCGGGGTCCAGCAAAATTGCCAGGCGACGCTCCAGGCCGTCGTGGGACTGCTGTCGGAAGAATTCATCGATGCCCATACCTTCGGGCACCGGGTAGTCGGGTAAATAGGGCTTGCCCAGTTCCAGTACCAGGCTGCAGCGCCTCGCTATTTCCACCGTATTGGCCAGAGCCTCGGGAATATCGGCGAACAGTTCCGCCATCTCCGCCGGTGAGCGCAGGTACTGTTGATCGGTATACATCCGCGCGCGCCGGGGATCGTCCAGTGTGCGCCCCTCACGGATACACACCCTGGCCTCGTGTGCCTCGAACTCCGAGGCGTCCAGGAAGCGCACATCGTTGGTGGCGACCACGGGGCACTGCAGGTCGGCAGCCAGGGCAACCGCGGCGTGCACATGGGCCTCGTCACCCTCGCGCCCGGTCCGGTGCAGTTCCAGGTAGAAACGTTCCGGGTACAGCTCCATCCACTGTAGCAGGCGTTCGGCCGCCAGCTCGGGCTTACCTCCCAGCAGGGCCTGACCCACTTCCCCGGCGGCGCCCGCTGACAGCGCGATGACTCCCTCGGCGCATTCCTGCAGCCAGGACTTGTGGACGTAGGGCACACCCAGGTGTTGCCCCTCGGTGAAGGCCCGGGAAATAAGCAGCGTGAGGTTGCGATAGCCCTGCAGATTCATCGCCAGCAGGCACAGCGGCCAGGCCCGATCCGGGTCATCGGCGTCCAGCACCCGCAGGTCGACCCCGAAAACAGGTTGCACGCCGGCGTCGAAGGCCGCCTTGTACATCTTGACCAGGCCGTAGAAATTACAGACGTCGGTTATGGCGACGGCGGGCATGCCCAGCGCGGCAACTCGCCCCACCAGCGGCTTGACCCGCACGAGGCCGTCGACAAGGGAGTACTCAGTATGAAGTCGCAGATGAACAAAATCAGTCATCCCACGGATTCTACCCTGCTTGGCCGGATTGTAGTATTGCCGCGGGCCAACATTGCGAACCCAGGGAACTTAGGAGGGGCTGTATCGGCTGCAGGCGCCAGCGCCGTCTGCCCCCAGGCCCGTCGCTGCGGGCTGATTCAGCCCGCTTCATGCCCCTCCAGCACGGCCCTGACCGGGGCGAAGCTGCGGCGATGCACCGGGCTTGCCCCCAGTATTTTCAGTGCCTGCAGATGGGCGGCCGTTGGGTAGCCCTTGTGCGCGGCAAAGCCGTACCCCGGGTAAAGCTGCTCCAGTTCCACCAACTCGCTGTCGCGTTGCACCTTGGCCAGGATCGATGCCGCGGCGATTGCGGGCACCCGGTCATCGCCTTTTATCACCGGTTCCGAGGCGTAGGACCAGCGCGGCAGCCGGTTGCCATCGACAAGGACATAGGACGGTTGCGGGTCCAGTGCCTGCACCGCCCGGTGCATCGCCAGCAGCGAGGCCTGCAGGATATTGATCCGGTCGATTTCGGCCACTGTGGCCCGCGCCACGGACCAGGCCAGTGCCTGTTCCCTGATCTGCTGTGCCAACTGTTCCCGCCGCGGAGCGCTCAGTTTCTTGGAATCCCGCAGGCCGGCGATCGGTCGCGCGGGATCGAGGATTACAGCGGCGGCCACCACGTCACCAGCCAGCGGCCCGCGACCCACCTCATCCACTCCGGCGAGGCCCGGGCCGTCAAAAGCCGTCCTGAACAGGTCATCCACCGTCAGCGCTCCGGTCTACCAGTGCCGCGAGTGCGGCGGCAGCGCGCTCGCCAAAGTCCTGGCGCAAGGCATCGTGTATCAGGGTGAATTCCCGCAGCTGCCCGCTGGCGGCTTCGCTACCCGACAGCAGCGGCTCCAGCGCGGCAGCCATGGCCTCGGGGGTGGCCCGCTCCTGCAGAAGCTCGGGCACAAGCGCGCGCCCCGCCAGTATATTCGGCAGTGCGGCATAGGGCGTTTTCACCAACAGTTTCAACAGTAACCAGGACAAGGCGCCCATGCAGTAGGCCACTACCATCGGACGCTTGAGCAACGCGGCCTCCAGGGTGGCGGTACCAGAGGCCAGTAACACCGCATCGCTGGCTGCCATCACTTCCCGGGAACGCCCGGTGACCACGGTGATGTCGAGCTGCGGGTAGGCGGCCACCAGCGGTTCCAGTTCGGTCCTGCGCGCCGCGCTGACAGCGGGCAACACAAAGCGGAGTGTCGGGTCTGTCCGCCTGAGCAGGCTGGCAGCCCGCAGGAACAATGGCGCCAACAGGCGCACCTCCCCTTCCCTGCTGCCCGGCAACAGCGCCAGCAGCCTGGCACCCGGCTGCAAGCCCAGCGCAGACCTGGCCGCTATCCTGTCCGCTTGCGTCGGAATCTCGTCCGCCAGCGGGTGGCCTACATAGCACACCGGTACATCGTGCTGCCTGTAGATCGCGGTCTCGAAGGGAAACAGGCACAGCATCAGGTCTACCGCGCGTTTGATCCTGTGAATCCGGCGCTGGCGCCAGGCCCAGACACTGGGGCTCACCAGGTGCGCGGTAGTCACCCCGCGGGCGCGCAGTTGCGCCTCCAGCCGCAGGTTGAAGTCCGGCGAGTCGATACCGAGGAAAATGTCCGGGGGCTTACTGCTGAAATGCTCGCGCACCGCGCTGCGAATGCGCAACAGTTCGGGCAGGCGCTTGAGGGGCTCGATAAAACCCATGACCGACAGGCGGTCCATAGGAAACATGCTGTCCAGACCCTGCTGTTCCATCAGGGGGCCGCCGATACCCTCTATCTCCAGGTTCGGGAAACGCATCCGCAGTGCCGCGAGCACCCGCGCGCCGAGAATATCCCCGGAGGGTTCACCAGCGAGCACACCGATGCGCACTAGCGTCCTGTCCGGCTGGTTCGCATCATCTCTACCTTACGATACCGCGTTCCGATGCGTGCAGGGAGTCAATCAGCAGCTGGACTTCGGGGGAGCCACTCATCATCGACTCCAGCCGCTGCAAGGCGATATCCAGGGTGAGTCCCTGCTTATAGACAATTTTGTACGCCCGGCGTATGTCGTTGATTGACTCGGCGGAGAAACCGCGCCGTCGCATACCTTCCACATTGATGGTTTTTGCCTCTGCGGGCGCACCGCTAACCGTGACGAAAGCCGGTACATCCTTGCCTATCGCGGTGCCCATACCGCTGAAGCTGTGGGCGCCAATCTTGCAGAACTGGTGTACCAGCGTGTAGCCACTGAGGATAGCCCAATCGCCCACGCTGACGTGGCCGGCCAGCGCAACGTTATTGACGAGGACAGTGTTGTTGCCGATAACGCAATCGTGACCCACATGCACCGCCGCCATGAGCAGGTTGCCGTCGCCAATAGTGGTTTCCGAACGGTCCTGCACCGTGCCGCGGTGAATGGTAACGCCCTCGCGGATCACGTTGTTGTCCCCGATGACCAGACGCGTCGGTTCGTTCTTGTACTTGCGATCCGGAGTCGCCTCGCCGATGCTTGAAAACTGGTAGATGTGGTTGCCCGCGCCGATCCGGGCGGGACCCTTGATGATGACATGCGGCTCAATGACACAGCCCGGGCCGATTTCCACGCCCGGGCCGATAAAGGTCCAGGGCCCGACCCTGACATCGTCCGCCAGCGTGGCTGCGGGATCGACAATGGCCTGGTCGTGAATCATGTATGCCGGTAACTACCGGTCGGCGCAGAGAATTGTAGCGGAGGCCGCCAGCTCGCCCTCGACATCGGAACTCACCGAAAACTTGGCGATACCCCTGCGTTCGGACAACAGCGTAGCGCGCAGCATCACCCTGTCACCCGGAACACAGGGTCTCTTGAAGCGCAATTCATCGGCGCCGGCGAAATAATAAATCGATCCGTTCTCCGGCATCTTGTTCTTGCTCTTGAAGCCCAGTATTCCCGCCGCCTGCGCCATTGCCTCCAGCAGCAGGACGCCTGGAAATATAGGCTTGTCCGGGAAATGGCCGGCAAAATACGGTTCGTTGATACTGAGATTCTTGTACGCCACGATGGACTCGCCCGGTACCAGCTCGACTACCCGATCAACGAGCAGAAAGGGATAGCGGTGCGGCAGGTATTTGCGAATTTCGCTGATATCCATGATCATCCTTTGTCTATATTTTTGCCGCGGCTCTCCTGTGCCGCCAGGCGTCGCTGGATAGAATCCAGCTGCGAGAAACGCACGGCGTTGCGTTTCCAGTCACGAGTGCTTGTCATTGGAGTGCCGGACGAATAAGACCCCGCGCGAGTGATGGATTTGGTGACCATTGTCATTCCCGTCACGTGAACGTTATCGCAGATTTCCACATGCCCCACGACACCCACGCCACCCGCAAGGGTACAGCCAGCGCCTATGATCGTGCTTCCTGCCAGACCGGTGCAACCGGCTATCGCGGTATTTTTGCCGATGCGACAGTTGTGTCCCACCTGCACCTGGTTGTCGATGATTACGCCGTCGGCAATAACGGTATGGCCCAGTGTGCCCCGGTCAACCGTGGTGCCCGCACCAATCTCCACACGATCACCGAGGCGCACGCCGCCGAGTTGACAAACACGCTCCCAGCCCTCGGGGCCCTGGGCGAAGCCGAAGCCATCCGCGCCCAAAACCGCCTGCGCATGAATGACGCACCGCTCACCCAATCGCACATCGTGATGGATTACCGCGTTGGGCATGACCCGCGTGCCCGCGCCCAGATGACTGTTGTGGCCAACGTAGACACCTGCCGCGAGAATGACGCCCTCGGCGAGAACCGCACCGGGTTCAACAACGACATTGGGACCTATCGAGGCACTGGGATGAACATCCGCTTGCGGCGAAACGCTGGCACTGGGGTGCGCCCCCGCAGCAGGCCGCGGGGATTTATCATAAAGCGCGGAAATCCGGGCGAAAGCCACATACGGATCATCAGCTATCAAGCAGGCCACCGGACAGCGTTCGACCAGTGCCTGGCTCAGGATTACCGCGCCTGCGCGCGTTGAATCCAGCTGGGACAGGTATTTACTGTTCGCCAGAAAAGCCAGGTCCGCCGGACCGGCGTCCGCCAACGTGGCGAGACCGGTTAGCCCTGTATTTGCGTCACCGGTGAACTCGAGACCGAATCGGTCAGCCAGTTCAGCCAGTGAATACATGCCGTGTTTACTTCGCCGTCAGCTGGTTAAGCTTATCCGTCACTTTAGCGGTGATACTGTAGGTGGGGTCAGCATGGATAACGGCGCCGCGCTGCAGCAGCAGTCCAATACCATCGGCACTGATAATCTCGCGCAGTACATCCTGAACCTTCGGTCCCAGTTCCTGCAGGAGCGCCTGGGCGGCGGCCTGCTCGGTCTGCTGCACCTTGCCGACCACATGCTCCAGGTCAGCCTGCTTGCTGGCCAGCTTCTGGCGGGCACTGGCCTGCTGTTCCTGGCTCATTACAGCGGAGTCCTTCTGGAACTTCTTGACCATTTCGTCCATTTCTTTCTTGAGGCGCTCGAATTCAGCCTTGTCGGCCTTGAAATCGTCCTGGCTGCGAATATCCTCCAGGCGCTTCTGGGCGACATTGGTCTGCAGGATGGCTTCCTGCAAATCGACCACGGCGATCTTGCCCTCGGCCCAGCCGAGGGTTGGCAGCGCCAGAACCAATGCGGCAAATGTAAACTTGAACAGTCTAGACACAGTTTTCTCCAGGAAATATCAAAGTAGTAATTAGAAACCGCGGCCGAGTGTGAACTGGAAAACTTCATCCTGGTCATACTCGTCTTCATTAAACGGCTTGGCCAGACTGAAGGTCAGCGGACCGAAACCAGTAATCCAGGTCAGGCCTACGCCGACCGAGTAACGCAATTCATTGAAGTCGACATTATAACAGTTTAGCTGGGTAGACCCGCAATCCGTGCTGAACACATTTCCCGCATCCATGAAAAAGGCCGTACGGACACTGTTCTGGTCCTTGAGGAACGGCAGCGGGAAAATCAGTTCGGCACCACCCACCATCAGCACGTTGCCGCCGAATGGGTCGCCATTATGGTTGGGTAGTTGCACCGCCAGCTTGCCGGCACTGGGCAGGTAGACATAGCCGAACTCGTCGCCCTTTGGCCCACCGTACTCCAGCGGATTGCCATCTTCATCGATCTTGGTCACCGGTTGCGCCACAGAATATGGCAGGGCCGGAGTACTGCGAGGCCCCAGGGTATTGCTCTGGTATCCGCGCACCGAGCCAAAGCCGCCGGCGAAGAAGTTCTCGTAGAACGGAAGGCCCTTGGTATCGCCCCAGCCATCGCCATAGCCCAGTTCGGTATGCAGGCGCAGGGTCCAGCTCGGCGAAAGCAGCGGCACCGGGAAGTAGATTTCGCCATTGTAGGTCAGCTTGAAGAACTCGAGGTCGGAAGCCGGTACGGACACCTCCAGCGCCAGTACGTTGGACGCGCCACGGGTAGCCATTCGCCCCCGGTTAAGGGTTGACTGGCTCCAGCTACTGGTGACGGTGTAGTTCAGGTAGTCGTTACCATTCTCATCGAGGAAGCCCTGCTCCCTGGGTTCAATCTCGTACTCAGGCGGCAGGGTGTCGATGGGCTGGATAACCTCAACCTCGCTGTAGGTGCCGTCCGGCTGCAGCGTATTCACGTACCAGTCCTTGACGGAACTCTGCAGGCGAGGGCTGCCCTTGATTTCCTGCACCGCGTACCGGCCTGCCGTCACGTCGGTGTTGGCAACACCAAAGCTGAAGCCGAGCCGCTGTGTTTCCTTGATCGGGTAACCGAAGTTGAGATTGCCACCCAGTGTATTGGTTGAATAACTGGCAATGTTGACTTCGGACAGGTCGGTGGAGCGGTAATAGATATTAAAGCCTCGACTCACCCCGTCCACGGTGTAATACGGGTTGGTGTAGCTGAAGTTGTACAGGTCCTGGTATTTCGAGCGATTGAGGCCCAGGCCGATTCGCTTGCCGGTGCCCAGGAAGTTGTCCTGCTGCACATTCAGGCCGAGGATGATACCGGCATCCTGGGCGTAACCGATGCTGGCGCCTATGCTGCCCGAGGATTGCTCCTCGACAGTGAAATCCGCGTCGATCAGGTCATCGTGCCCCGGCACTTCCTTGGTTTCAACCGTGGCCTTGCTGAAAAACCCCAGCCGTTCCAGGCGCACCCTGGACTGCTCAATATTGGCGGCGGAGGCAGGCGCAGCCTCCATCTGTCGCATCTCGCGGCGCAATACGTCGTCAGCGGTCTTGAGATTGCCGTTGAAGTTGATGCGGCGCACATAGGTGCGCTTGCCGGGATCCACGAAGAACTTCATGGCGACGGTATTGTCCTCCTTGTTGACTTCGGGAATCCCCGTCACCTTGGCGAAGTTATAGCCGTCGTTGCCCAGGCGCCTGGTCATGTACTCCTCGGTACCGGTAACCAGTTGCTGGGAAAAAATCTGTCCTTCGGTCACCAGTACGAACCGTTTCAGGTCCGCCTCGGGCAGCACCAGGTCCCCGGACAAATCCACGGAACTGATGGTGAATATCTCGCCCTCGGTGACGTTGGCGGTAATGTAGACCTCTGACAGGTCGGGCGATACGGATACCTGGGTGGAGTCGATGGTGAACTCCAGGTAACCGCGATCCATGTAGTAGGACGTCAGCTTTTCGAGGTCGCCCGTGAGTTTTTCCTTGGAGTACTTGTCGTCATTACTGAAAAAAGACAGCCAACCCGTGGTCTGGAGTTCAAACAGATCGGCGATCTCCTGATCGCTGAACGCCTGGTTGCCAACCACGTTAATATGCTTGATAGCGGCGACGGTTCCCTCGTCGACATTGATATTGATAGTCACCCGGTTGCGCGGCTCGGGTATCACCTCGGTCTCGATATTGGCGTCGTAGCGGCCCTGCTGCACGTACTGGCGCTGCAGTTCCAGCTGCATCCCCTCCAGGGTAGAGCGCTGGAAAACCTGGCCCACCGCGAGCCCCGCACCCTTGAGCCCGTCCAGTAGCGCCTCGGTCTCGATGGCCTTGTTACCCTCGATATTGATCTCGCTGATGCTGGGGCGTTCCACCACGACGACCACCAGAACGTTGCCGTCACGACCGACCTGGATATCGTCGAAGTTGCCGGTGGCGAACAGGCTGCGGGCCGCGCTGCGCATGGTCTGCTCGTCCACCACGTCGCCCACGGCCACCGGGAGCGCGGCAAATACCGAGCCGGCGGACACCCGCTGCAGGCCCTCTACACGGATATCGGCAATGATAAACGTCTCGGCCGAGGCCAGGGGCGCCAACAGCACCAGGGCCAGGGCGAAGAATATAGTAATACGCTTAATCAAAGTTCACTCAATCTACGGGTATTGCCTGTGGGCGGGAACTCACTACAGGCGTGAAAAATCGTTATATAGGGCTAAAAACATTATGCCGAGCACCAGAAACAGCCCCACCTGGTAACCGAGCGCCTGTATCTTCTCAGGTACAGGCCTGCCAGCCAATAGCTCGGCGAAGTAAAACAGTAAATGGCCGCCATCCAACACCGGTATCGGCAGCAGGTTCAATACCCCGAGACTGACACTGAGCAGCGCAAGAAAGCTGACATAGGACTCAAGGCCCGACTTGGCGGAAGCGCTGGCAACTTTAGCAATGGTGATCGGGCCACTCAAGTTTTTTGGCGAGATCAGGCCCATGATCATCTTCTTGATGGAATTCAGGGTAAAACCGACCAATTCGCCGGTCCGTACCAGGCTGGCCCCCAGCGCCTCCACCGGCCCGCGATCGAAGGTACGCAGCAGTTCCGGCGGCATTTCCGGCAACTGGACACCCATGCCCACCCGCCCGAAAGCTTCCCCGCCGTCCTCCACTATGCGCTCTGGCACGAGACTCACCTGCATGAGCTCACCGTCGCGCCGGTATTCCAGCTCTATGGCCGTACCGGGGCGGGCGCGAACATACTCCACCCAGTCTATCCACAGGGGCATCGGTACCCCGTCGGCGGCAACCACCTCGTCCCCGGGGTGGATGCCGGCCTTATCGGCCGCTCCACCTGGCACGACATCGGACACGATCGGCGGCACCGGCGGGGCATACATCGTCAACCCCAGCCCTCCAAACAGGTCGGGTTGCTCCTGCCCGGCCAGCCAGCGGTCGATATTCGCGTGGGATTCATACACCACGTCTGAATCGGGGTACTTCACCGCAAAAGTAATGGCGCCGGTATCGCCGATCCGGTCCAGCAGGCGAAAGCTGAGAGCTTGCCAGGTAGGCGTCTTCTCCCCGTCGACAGCGATGATTTCCTGGCCCACCTCGAGTCCGGCGACATCAGCCACCGAGCCGGACTCCACCTCACCGATGACCGGCGCATAGCCGCTCTCACCCGCCAGGAACAGGCCCCAGTAGACCGCTATGGCCAATATGAAATTCGCCAGGGGTCCGGCGCTGACCACGGCGATCCGCTGCCCGACCGACTTGCGATTGAAGGCCTGCTCAAGTTCCGCGGCAGGCACTTCGCCCTCGCGCTCATCGAGCATCTTGACGTAGCCGCCCAGTGGAATCGCGGCAATGCTGTACTCGGTGTCCAGTTTGTCCCGCCAGCGCATCAGCGACGGCCCGAAGCCAATGGAGAAGCGCAGCACCTTGACGCCGCAGCGCCTGGCCACCCAGAAATGGCCGAACTCATGGACCGCGACCAGTATGGCCAGCGTCGCCAGTGTGATCCCAATGGTGTACAGCATATCCATCAAACCTTCCCTATCCTTCTTTCGCCCCGCAACCCGCTTTCGAGTTGCTCGGCGGCGATGCGCCGCGCTTCAGTATCAGCTTCTTCGACAATAGCGAGGGACGTGGGTTCAAGTATGGGCATTTTCTCCAGTGTCCGCTCGATTATCAGGGGAATTGCGGTGAATCGAATGCGCTCGTCAAGGAATGCCGCCACCGCCACTTCATTGGCCGCATTACAGATCGCCATGGCTGTGCCGCCAGCGTCTACAGCCTCACGTGCGAGTCGCAGACAGGGGAAACGGCCCTCGTCCGGCGGCTCGAAATCCAGCCGGGCCGTGGCGATGAGGTCCAGCGGCGCCACCCCGGATTCGAGGCGTTCCGGCCAGCCCAGCCCATAGGCGATAGGCGTGCGCATGTCGGGGTTACCCATTTGCGCCAGCACCGAGCCATCCAGGTACTGCACCATGGAATGAATAATGCTCTGGGGATGAACCACCACCTCGACCTGCGCGGGCGCCAGGTCAAAAATCCAGCACGCCTCGATCAACTCCAGCCCCTTGTTCATCAAGCTGGCGGAATCAACGGATATCTTGCGGCCCATGGACCAGTTGGGGTGAGCACAGGCCTGGTCCGGCGTTGCCGTTTCCATCCGCGCCAGGCTCCACTGGCGAAAAGGTCCGCCGGACGCTGTCAGCAGCACCTTGCCAACGCCTGCCAGCGAGGGCTCCGCCGTGGTGGGGTTCACCGGCATGCACTGAAAAATCGCATTGTGCTCACTGTCTATGGGGAGCAACCGCGCCCCGGATGTCCGCACCGCCTGCATCAGCAGGTGGCCGCCCATCACCAGGGATTCCTTGTTTGCCAACAGCACCGTCTTGCCCGCCCGGGCAGCCGCCAGCGCCGAAGGCAGGCCGGCGGCGCCGACGATAGCCGCCATCACGGTGTCCACCTCCGCAGCGGTCACGATCCGGGACAGACCGGACTCACCCTGCAGGACTTCAGTCCCGCTGTCGGCCGGCAGTTGCGAACGCAGTGCATCGGCCGCCGCCTCATCCATCATGACCGCGTATCGGGGGCTGAATGCCAGGCACTGGGCCAGCAGCGTCGCCACCGAGGAGTGTGCCGCCAGCCCGTAAACCGCGAAGCGGTCCGGGTGGCGTGCAATCACGTCGAGGGTATTGACCCCGATCGAGCCGGTGGAACCGAGCACGCTGACCATGCGTTGCCGCGCGCTCACCATCACCACCCGGCCAACAGCAGGCCCAGGGCGAAGACCGGAGCCGCGCCGCAAAGGCTGTCGAGGCGGTCAAGCACACCGCCATGGCCCGGTAACAGGCTGCCGCTGTCCTTCGCGCCGGCTTCGCGCTTTACCATGCTGACGGTAAGGTCCCCGACCACCGAGGCCAGCCCGGTAGTCAGGGTTACCACGAGCACGGCAATGAGGCTGATGTGTGCCTGCTGATTTGGCAACTGTGACCACAGCAACAGGGCCAACAGGGCGCAACAGGCCATACCGCCCCAGAATCCCTCCCAGGTCTTCTTGGGGCTGACCGCCTCCGCGAGTTTGTGCCGGCCCCAGGTTTTACCCGTGAAATACGCCCCGATGTCAGCCGATGCCACAATCAGCACCATGACCACAATGAGGCCACCCCCGCGGGGAAAGCTCAGCAGGTAGACCGCCGCCATCCAGGCGGAGCCAAGCACCAGCAAACCCATGAGGTTACGCATGGCAAGCGTGCGCCAATATACCGCGCTGCCGGGATAGCCCTTTACCCACAGCAGGGCCAGGGACCACCAGAGACAGGCCAGGCCCAGAAAAGGCTGCACCTGTTCCCGCTGCGGGTCCGCGCCAAGCTGGCAATAGAGATACAGCGCGCCGAGCACAACCGCCAGCACCAGCACATACAGAACCCTGATCGCGGGCGCATCCCAACCGCAGAGGCGCGACCATTCCCAGCCACCCAGGCAGATGAGAATGCCGAATATGAGTGCGAGCCAGGGCAGGGACATAAAGGCGACGGCCGCCAGGAAGAGGCCGGCCATTATCACCGCGGTGATGACACGTTGCTTAAGCATTGACACCTCCGGCAGTCAGCCCGGGGGTGGTCTCGCGCACGCCGAAGCGACGCTCGCGGCGACTGTAATCCGACAGGGCATTGGCAAACTCTATTGCGTCAAAGTCCGGCCAGAGAGTATTGGTGAAGTAGAGTTCGCTGTAGGCAAAATGCCAGAGCATGAAGTTGCTGATTCGGGCGTCGCCGCCTGTGCGAATACAGAGGTCCGGACGCGGAAGATCGCTGATGGAGATATTGCGGTCAATGAGTTCAGGGGTGATCTGATGTGGTTGCAGGCTGCCTTCCAGCACCCGCCGGGCCAGTTTTTGCGCCGCTTGCGCGATGTCCCACTGGCCGCCGTAATCGACCGCAATAACGACCGTCGCCGCGGTATTGGCCGCGGTCAGCTGCTCTGACTGCAGCATCAGCCGGCGCAGTCGCTCGCTGAAGCGGATGCGCTCACCGATGAAACGCAAACGAATACCGTCCTTATGGAGTTCGCGCACCTCATTGCGCAGGTAGCGGGACAACAGTGCCAGCAGGGCGCGCACTTCCGGCTGCGGTCGCCCCCAATTCTCGCTGCTGAAGGCAAACAAGGTGAGCACCTCGACTCCCTGCTCCCGGCAGGCCTTCAGCATTCCGCGAACGGCCTCCACACCCGCGCGGTGACCGGCAGCCCCGGGCAATCCCCGGCGCTTGGCCCAGCGGTTATTGCCGTCCATGATGATCGCCACGTGACGCGGTATGACCTGGCCGGGCTCACTGGCGGGGCCGGATAAATTCTCGCTCACGCGCATGGGTGCCGGCGTCCTGTGGGGCGCCAAAGGAGCTTGTCGGAACTGCCGGTGAAAGCCACGGTGGATAATGCTGGGACCGGGCAGTCCTGCTGGGATGCCCCGAGCGGCATGCGCTGGCAATACGATTTGGCCGGGCGAAGCACTAGATTTCCATCAGGTCGGCTTCTTTCTCCGCCAGCAGCTTATCGATCTGGGCGACAAAAGAATCAGTTAGTTTCTGGACTTCGTCCTGGCCGCGACGATCATCGTCCTCACTGATCTCCTTGTCCTTGACCAATTCCTTGAGCATGGATATCGCGTCGCGGCGAGCGTTGCGCACCGATACCCGTGCCGACTCCGCCTCATGCCGCGCCTGCTTGGTGAAGCCCTTGCGGGTCTCCTCGGTAAGCATGGGCATTGGAATGCGTATTACACCGCCAGCGGTAGACGGGTTGAGGCCGAGATCGGATTTCATGATAGCGCGCTCGATTTGCGGCACTACGGACTTATCCCAGGGAGTCAGGGACAGGGTACGGGCATCTTCGACTGAGATGTTCGCCATCTGCGACAGCGGGGTCTCCGCCCCGTAGTATTCCACCCGCACGCCGTCCAGCAGGCTTGGATGGGCGCGCCCGGTCCGGATTTTGTTGAAATTGTGGGCCAGCGCCTCGAGACTCTTCTCCATTCGCTCGCGCGCTTCTTTTTTAACGTCGTTAATCACCTGGCTCTTTCCTCCCGGGGGCTTGCCCCATTACTGGATCAGGGTTCCCTCGTTCCCCCCTCGCACAATGTTGAGCAACGCTCCGCGTTTCTCCATTTCAAAAACCCGCACAGGCATCTGGTGGTCGCGACACAGGCAGATTGCGGTCAGGTCCATGACCTCCAGTTTCTTGTCGAGTACTTCATCATAGGTCAGGCGGTCATAGCGGACAGCATCGGGGACCTTTTTGGGGTCGGCGGAGTACACGCCATCGACCTTGGTGGCTTTCAGGACGAGTTCGACATTGACCTCGATACCGCGCAGGCAGGCAGCGGAATCAGTGGTAAAAAAAGGATTGCCCGTACCGGCGACAAACACGACAACATCGCCATTACCCAGTGCGCGGATAGCCTTGCGCCGATCGTAGTGATCCACCACACCGCTCATTGGAATGGCGGACATTACCTGGGTGGAAATATTGGATCGCTCCAGGGCGTCGCGCAAGGCCAGGCCGTTCATCACGGTGGCCAGCATGCCCATATGGTCACCGGTTACCCGGTCCAGCCCCGCCGCCTGCAGGGCCGCGCCCCGAAACAGATTACCGCCTCCGACAACCAGGCCCACTTGCACACCGATACCGACCAACTGGCCCACTTCCAGGGCCATCTGATCCAGAATTTTGGGGTCTATTCCGAAGCTTTCCTGCCCAGTCAAGGCTTCGCCACTGAGCTTGAGCAGGATGCGTTTGTATTTTTTGTCACCCACCGGTTGTGGCATAGATTTCCCCCTCCTGAGCTGGGCCGTATCTTACAGGACTCAGGGCCAACACCCTAGGGGATCGGCCAAAAAAACAGTCCGCCCGGGATTAGCGGCGACGCCCACCGATCACTTAAAACCAGACCTAAAAAAAGGGGCCGGAGCCCCTTTTCAGCAATGACCGCGATAAAACTAGCCCTTCAGCTGGGCCGCCACTTCCTGTGCGAAATCGACCTTCTCGACAGCAATGCCCTCGCCGACTTCAAAGCGCACGAAACTCTCTACGCTGGCACCGGCATTGGATACGAGTTTGCCAACAGTAATCTCGGGGTCCTTGACGAAGGACTGCTCCAGCAGGCTGTTTTCCGCCAGGAACTTCTTGATCCGGCCGCCAATCATCTTCTCCACGATCTCGGCGGGCTTACCGGAATCCTGGGCCTGGGCGGTGTATATTTCCTTCTCCTTGGCGATTGCTTCTTCTGGCATATCGGCGGGGGAAACGACTTGCGGGTTGACCGCCGCCACATGCATGGCCACGTCCTTGGCCAGGTCCGCGTCACCACCAGCAAGCGCTACCAGTACCGCGATGCGATTGTTGCCGTGGACGTAGGCACCGACGACACCGGCATCGGCACTCAAAATCTCGATCCGGCGGACACCGATATTTTCGCCAATTTTCTGTACCAGCGCCTCGCGAGTCGCCTCCAGATCACCAGCCATAAGGGCTGCGACATCTGTCTGGCGTGCCGTGAAAGCCACATCCAGCACCTTGTCGACAAACGCCAGGAAACTGGCGTCACGGGCCACGAAGTCGGTCTCGCTGTTAACTTCGATAATCACTGCATAACTGCCGTCGTCAGCTACACGCGTGGCGACCACGCCATCGGCGGCGGTACGGCCGGCCTTCTTCGCCGCCTTCATGCCGCTGGATTTGCGCAATTCCTCGATAGCCAACTCTACATCGCCGTCACAGGCGGCCAGTGCTTTCTTGCACTCCAACAGGCCCAGGCCTGTGCGCTCACGTAGTTCCTTAACCAGTGCTGCGGACATCGTCATTCCTCCTCTTGCCACTCCAGGATGCTGGAGCTGGAAAATAAAAACCCCGGCGGTTGAACCACCAGGGGTAAGGTGCTTCCCGCTGCCGGCGTAGCGGCGGCGGGCAGAAACTGTTGCTTACTCGGAAGCTGCGGGGGCCTCTGTCTTTTCAACAGCGGCAACGGGAGCCTCGACTTCAGCAGCGGCGGCTTCCTCGACAAACTCGTCCTTGGCTGCGACCGCCTCACCCGACTCGATCTTGCCGGCCAGGCAGGCATCAGCCACAGCGGCGACATAGAGCCTGATAGCGCGGATGGCATCGTCATTGCCAGGGATCACATAATCGATCCCGTCGGGGTTGCTGTTGGTGTCCACGATCCCGATCACCGGAATACCAAGCTTGTTGGCCTCGGTGATAGCGATGCGCTCATGGTCCACATCGACCACGAAAAGGGCATCAGGCAAACCGCCCATGTTCTTGATACCACCGATGCTGCGCTCGAGCTTTTCCATATCGCGAGAACGCATCAGCCCCTCTTTTTTGGTCAGCTTGGCGAACGTACCGTCGGAGATCTGCGCCTCGAGGTCGCGCAGGCGCTTGATCGAGGCGCGAATGGTCTTGTAGTTGGTGAGCATACCGCCCAGCCAGCGATGGCTGACATAAGGCATACCGGCACGCTCTGCCTGCTCCTTGATAATCTTGCCAGCGGCGCGCTTGGTACCGACGAACAGGATCTTGTTCTTGTTGGCGGCGAGGCGCTTGACCAGGTCCAGCGCTTCATTGAAAGCGGGAACCGTGTGCTCAAGGTTGATGATGTGAATCTTGTTGCGGGCACCAAAGATGTACTGGTCCATCTTGGGGTTCCAGTAACGGGTCTGGTGTCCAAAGTGTGCGCCCGCCTGTAGCAGGTCGCGCATGCTTACTTGCGACATAATATGATTACCTTGTGTTTGGGTTAAACCTCCACATACCCCTGCAACCAAACCGGACGAACCGGCACCCTGGAGCAGGTATTGATATGTGTGTGTCGTTGTTTCTCCGAAAGCGCACGAATATTTTCCATCCCTGCTCTCGCGAAGGCGCGCTTTATACCACAAGCAGGCAGGGGATTAAAGGCTCCTGCGGGGCGGAATCACGCGCAATTACTCATTTGGTGCCGCAATAGGGTAGAATGTGCCTCCGCTGAAAAGCCCGATTTTTGGGAAAAAAGCATATTTCACATATTTATCAATAGGTTACAGATGGCAGTAACGATCAAGACCGCAGCTGAGATGGAAAAGATGCGGATTGCAGGGCGCCTTGCAGCGGAGGTGCTGGAAATGATCGAGCCGCTGGTGCAGGTGGGCATCACGACAGGAGAGCTGGACAGAATCTGTCACGACTATATCACCAAAACCCAGCAGGCGATTCCGGCTCCTCTCAACTACAACGGCTTCCCCCGCTCCATATGCACCTCCGTTAACGACGTGATTTGTCACGGCATCCCGTCTGATACCCGCAAGCTCAAGAACGGCGATATCGTCAACATAGATGTGACCGTAATAAAAGATGGTTTCCACGGCGACACCAGCATCATGGTGCAGGTTGGCGACGTGGCACCACACGCCAAGCGCCTTATCCAGATTACCCAGGAATGTCTCTACATGGCGCTGGAGATCGTCAAACCCGGAGCCACCCTGGGTGATATTGGCGCTGTGATCCAGCAACACGCGGAGAAGAACTACTACTCGGTGGTCCGCGAGTACTGTGGTCACGGCATCGGCCGGGTTTTTCACGAGGAACCACAGGTACTGCACTACGGCCGCAAGGGTACCGGGATGACGCTGGAACCGGGCATGACCTTCACCATCGAGCCCATGATCAATGCCGGTCGCCGCCAGACCCGCCTCAACCAGAAAGATGGCTGGACAGTCACCACCCGCGATGGCCGCCTGTCGGCCCAGTGGGAACATACCCTGGGCGTCACCGAAACAGGCTGCGAAGTGTTTACCCGGCGCAGCTCGGAGTCGCTGCCGGTTTGAACATGTACAATCGCATCGCGGCACTGCCGCCGGAAATGTTCGATGCCCGCGCCTTCGGCGAGCAACTCGAGAAAGACAAGGTCCTGACCGGTTGCAAGCAGGCCATCACGACCGCCACTGATTACCTGCACGGCCAGTTTCGGACCGGCGCCAGCGCGGGCGAGCTCATCCGCCTGCGCGCCAAGTTCATGGACGCACTGCTGGGTGCCCTCTGGGACCACCAGGACTGGGGCGCCGCCGAGTTCGCACTGGTGGCGGTCGGCGGCTACGGTCGCGGCGAACTGCACCCGCATTCGGACATCGACATACTTCTGCTGCTCGGTGACGGCCGGCACGGCCAGGAGCAGCAGCTGGAAACCTTCCTGACCCGGTTGTGGGACATCGGGCTGGTGATCGGTCACAGCGTGCGCACCGTCGATGAATGCGCCAAAAAGGCGGCGGAAGATATCACGGTACTCACCAACCTGATGGAGGCCAGGACCATTCGTGGCCCCGAGGCACTCATGCAGCGCGTGCGCGAGGCCACCGGCACCGACAAAATGTGGCCCAGCGCCGACTTTTTCCGGGCCAAGCTGGATGAACAACGCGCCAGGCACACCAAGTTCGCCGACACCGAGTACAACCTGGAGCCCAATGTCAAAAGCTGCCCCGGCGGGCTGCGCGACCTGCAGATCATAGGCTGGTTGGCCGAGCGCCATTTCGGCGTCGCATCGCTGGAAGACATCAATTCGTCCGCCTTCCTCGATGCCGAGGAAATGGAGATACTTTATCGCGGCCGCGAGTTCATGTGGCAGGTGCGCTACGCACTGCACATGATCACCGGCCGCGAGGAGGACCGCCTGCTGTTCGATCATCAGCGCACCCTGGCAGAGTTGTGGGGCTTCAAAGACGACAAGCGATTGGCGGTGGAGCAGTTCATGCAGACCTACTATCGCTGGGCGCTCTCCCTGGGCCAACTCAACGAGGTGCTGATCCAGAATTTCGACCAGGCCATCCTGCGCGCAGACCAGGCTGACGACATCCGCATCATCAACGAGCGCTTCCAGCTGAGCAGCGGCTATGTCGAGGCCCGCAGCGACGAGGTCTTTGCCGAGCAACCCTCCGCCCTCCTTGAAGTTTTCCTGTTGTGCGCCAATCTCGAGGAATCAGAGGGGGTAGCGGCCCCCACCATTCGCCTGATCCGCAACCACCGCCACCTGATCGACGACGCTTTTCGGGCAGACCCGCACAACCGCGAAACCTTCCTCGCCATCCTGAAATCGCCCAACAAGATGGCCCGGCAGATGCGGCGCATGGCCCGCTACGGCGTCCTCGGTCTCTACCTCCCGGAATTCGGCCGCATCGTCGGGCAGATGCAACACGACCTGTTCCATACCTACACGGTGGACGCGCACACCCTGGAAGTGATCAAAAACTGCCGGCGCTTCCGCTACCGTGATTTCGAGCTGCGCTTTCCGGTATCCAGCCGTATAGCCAGGCGTTTGCGCAGGCCGGAACTGCTCTACATTGCCGCGCTGTATCACGATATCGGCAAGGGACGCGGCGGTGATCATTCTGAGCTGGGCGCGGTAGATGCCGAGCGTTTCTGCATCGATCACGGCCTCGACGAGAAGGACACCGAACTGGTGGCCTGGCTGGTGCGCAACCACCTGGTGATGTCGGCGGTATCACAGCGCAAGGATATTTCCGATCCGGAAGTTATCCAGCAGTTCGCCGAGCACGTCGGCGACAAGGAGCACCTCGACTACCTTTTTGCCTTGACCGTGGCCGACATCAACGCCACCAACCCCACCCTGTGGAACGCCTGGCGCGGCAGCTTGCTGCGCCAGCTTTATACAGAGACCCGGCGCGCCCTGCAGCGCGGCCTGGACAACCCGGTGGATAAACAGGTGTGGGTGGATCGTAGCCGCGAGGCTGCCTGCCGTCTCCTCGAAGACCGCGGTTTCATGGCGGACGAACTGGACATAATGTGGCGACCGCGCGGCGAGGACTACTTCCTGCGGGAGCGCGCCGAGGATATTGCCTGGCACACCGAGGCCATTGCAAGCCACCACAAGCACGATACCCCGCTGGTCCTTATTCGCACCAATGTCGACTCTACCGTGGCCAACACCACCCAGATATTCATCCACGCCCGCAGTCATGTGCAGCTGTTTTCCACTATCTGCGCCGAGCTGGAGCAACTGGACCTGAGCGTATACGACGCCCGCATCTACAATGCCGAAGACGGCATGAGCCTGGATACATTCTTCGTGCTGAATTCCGATGGCCAACCGATCGGCGACGACGGCCAGCGCCTGAGAAACATCAAGGAACAGCTCACCGAGTGCCTCTCGGGTCGGCCCGGTGCGCCGCAAATCATGCAGCGCCGCACACCGCGGAGAGTAAAGTCGTTTTCAGTACCCACCGAAACCAGCATGTCCGTAGATGAAATCAAGAATGTGACCTTGCTCGAAGTCTCGTCACCGGACAGGCCGGGCCTGCTGGCGCGTATCGGCAAGATTTTTGTCGAGTTCAATATCGAGTTGGATGCGGCGAAAATCCAGACCCTGGGCGAGCGGGTGGAGGACGTATTTTTCATTACCGACACCAACAAGCAACCGATAACAGACCCCGAGATTTGCCAGGCCCTGCAGCAGGCGATCCGCCGCGAGCTGGACCAGCAGGCCGCGGTCTGACCAACGATGAATCCGCTCCTGCAGCAACTGAATCCCTACCCCTTCGAGCGTCTGCGACAGCTTTTCGAGGGTGCGACTGCTCCCGCCGATAGAACGCCGATATCGCTGTCGATCGGGGAACCCCGGCACGCGGCGCCCGACTTTGTGCTGGCGGAGATAGCGGCCAACCTGCACCGGCTATCGAACTATCCGTCCACCGCCGGTATCCCGGAACTGCGCCAGGCTATCGCCGCATGGCTGCAACGCCGCTTCTGCCTGCCGGGCGTCGATCCCGAACGGCAGGTGCTCCCCGTGAGCGGTACCCGTGAAGCCCTGTTCGCATTCGCCCAGGCCGTCGTTTCCCCGGGCCCGGACGCACTGGTCATGAGCCCCAACCCCTTCTACCAGATATATGAGGGCGCCGCCCTGTTGGCGGGAGCCACGCCCCATGTCATCAATTGCACCGCGGAATCCGGCCTGCTGCCCGATTTCACCAGCGTCACCGACGCCCAGTGGCAGCGATGCCAGTTGCTGTACCTGTGCAGCCCCGGCAACCCCACCGGCGCGGTACTGCCGCTGGCGCAACTGCAACAGTTAATCGCCCTCGCTCGGGAACACAATTTCATACTCGCCAGCGACGAGTGTTATTCCGAGATCTACTTTGACGAAAACGCCCCGCCACCTGGTCTGCTGCAGGCCTGCGCCGCCATGGGTGACACGGACTACCGCAATTGCGTGGTGTTTCACAGCCTTTCAAAGCGCTCGAACCTGCCGGGCCTGCGCTCGGGCTTTGTCGCCGGGGACGCCGATATACTGCGGGCGTTCTCCCTGTACCGCACCTATCACGGTTGCGCCATGCCCGTGCATCACCAGTTAGGCAGCATAGCGGCCTGGAATGACGAGGCCCATGTGCGTGCCAACCGGGAACTCTACCGCGAGAAATTCGCCGCGGTGCTGGCGTTGTTCGCTGGCAAACTGGACGTGGCCGCGCCGGATGCCGGGTTCTATCTGTGGCCCCGGCTGGATAGCAGTGATACGGCGTTTGCCCGGCAGCTGTATGCCAGTGAAAATGTCAGCGTACTGCCAGGCAGCTTCCTGGCCAGGGAGGCAAACGGCATCAACCCCGGTGCCAACCACCTGCGCATGGCGCTGGTAGCCGAACCGGAGCAGTGCGTGGATGCCGCCCGGCGTATCCTGCGCTGCCTGGACAGCCTGTAAGCCAGCCATGCTGAAAGCCGAGCGCGCTGCCTACATACTGCAACGCCTGCAGGAACTGTACCCACAGACGCCGGTACCACTGGATCACAGCAATCCTTTCACCCTGTTGGTGGCGGTACTGCTGAGCGCCCAGTGCACTGACGAGCGGGTGAACCAGGTCACCCCCGCCCTGTTCGCGCTGGCGGACAACGCGGCGGACATGGCGCGCGTCGACGTGCAGAAAATTCTCGAGATCATCCGCCCCTGCGGTCTCTCCCCGCAAAAATCCCGGGCGATAAAGGGCCTGAGCGAAATCCTGGTAGCGGAACATGGCGGCGAGGTGCCCGCCGACATGGCAGCACTGGAGAGACTGCCCGGCGTGGGCCACAAGACCGCCAGCGTGGTGATGTCCCAGGCTTTCGGCGTACCCGCGTTTCCGGTTGACACCCACATCCACCGCCTGGCCCAGCGCTGGGGTCTTTCCAGCGGCAAGAATGTGGTGCAGACCGAAAAGGACCTGAAGCGGCTGTTTCCGCGCGAACACTGGAACCGCCTGCACCTGCAGATTATTTTCTACGGGCGCGAATACTGCACTGCCCGCGGCTGCGACGGTCGTACCTGTGAGATCTGCAGCACCTGTTATCCGGATCGCAAGCATCCGAAGAAGACGCGCAAGGCGTAGGTGCTTTGTCTGGTAGATGAGTCAAACGAGGCTCTTATAAAGAGTTTTTTGGACATCTGGCAGTGGCGGAATATCTGCAATGGGTAGTGTTTCTCCATTTTCGACAGGGGGCCGGATAAGTCCTAGCTCCATCGTTGCGGCCCTCCGCCGCAAACGGAGCGGCACGATACCTTCTACATTTGCAGCTACATTTGCATCTACATATGCATCTACATATGCATCTACATCTACATCTTACGCAAACCAGGCTACCTAAAGCGCGGCCAGGAACGCCCTGACCACCATCACCCAAAGCGCAATACCCGACAACATGTATATGCCGAACCGATGCGCCACCTTGTTGTAACTGCAGTGAATCAAACTATGCACAGCGCGCAAAACCACAAACGCCCAGGCGCAATTGGCATAAAAACTGTCCACCTGCCCGCTCGCAATCAGGTAAAGACAAATCGCATAGAAAATAACCGGTAACTCGAAGAGGTTCTTGAAGTTGTTGCTGGCACCCGACAGGTCGGCGGGAATCAGCGCCTGCACATCCGCCGGAGTCTTGAACTGCTCAATATCGAGCGTGTGGGATTGGGCGAAGCCAATCCTCTGGATAAACATGAATACCCAGACCAACAGGGTGACAATCATCATGCCCAACATGGGCAGTGCGAGCGCGGACGAACCCAGCATACTTGTAGCAACCATATAGCCTCCGGATGATGGCTACGGGGACGCCATCGTTATATTGCAGTGCTCTACTTTTTCCAGCGCCGCCGCGCCGAGCAATGTGGGCCAGGCGGCATCTTCAGGTGAAACACCCCGTAAGCTGAGTCTGGGTCAGCCCCGCGCACGGGTCAAGCCGACGCTGCGGGATACCCTTCGCGGCTCCCTCGCTATATCTGGTGCTCGCTATTTGCTATGCTGGCTGCCCTTCGCATCACAGGGCGGCTCAGCGGTTTGATCACTCTCTACGGCATAAAGAACTGCGACACGGTGAAGAAGGCCCGCAAGTGGCTGGACGCGCGTAGTGTCGATTACCGGTTCCACGACTTTCGCACGGACGGACTGGACAGGGATACCCTGGCCGGGTGGCTGGACGAACTGGGCTGGGAAAACCTCGTCAACCGGCGCAGCACCAGCTGGAGAGCGCTGGATGAGGCGACCCGCGAGGGCATGAATGAAGACTCGGCGCTGGCGGCGATCATGGCGCAGCCAACCCTCATAAAGCGGCCGCTGCTGGACATCGGCCACGAGCGTTTCGCCGGCTTCTCTGCCGCCACCTACCAGAAAATTTTCAGTAAACACAAGCTCTGATCAAAAGGATTCAACATGACTGACAGCGCATTCGCTTTCGGCCTCGGCGTGGGCACACACAACAGCAACGGGCAGTGGTTGGAAATCTTTTTTGCCAGGCCCGTGCTGGCACCCCCGGCTGAATTGGCGGCGGCCGTCGCCGGGTACGACTCCAATACGGCTCTCGATAAAGAACAGCTGCAGTCACTGCAGACCGCCCTGGCGGCGGCAGGCGCCGCTGAACAGGCGCAGCTCGCCGGCCAGTTACTGGCCAGTGCGCGTCCTGTGGTCGCCGTGCTGCTGCGCGAGGACCTGCCCCCCACCAACGTTCCCGAGGGCTACCTGAAGCTGCACCTGCTGTCCCACCGCCTGGTGAAACCCCACGGCACCAACCTGACCGGGCTGTTCGGAATCCTGCCCAATGTGGCATGGACCAGCGAGGGGGCCATCGATATCGCGGAACTGGCCGAACGCCAGTTGGCGGCGCGCCTGCGCGGCGAGGTACTGGAGGTGAGCTGTGTCGACAAGTTCCCGAAGATGACCAATTACGTGGTGCCGGGCGGCGTGCGCATCGCCCACACCGCACGGGTGCGCCTGGGAGCCTACCTCGGCGAAGGTACCACCATTATGCACGAGGGTTTCGTCAACTTTAATGCCGGCACCCAGGGACCGGGCATGATAGAGGGGCGGATTTCGGCCGGCGTTTTCGTCGGCGAAGGCTCGGATCTCGGCGGTGGTTGCTCCACCATCGGCACCCTCTCCGGCGGCGGCAATATCGTCATCTCGGTTGGCAGGGAATGCCTGATCGGCGCCAACGCCGGCATCGGTATACCGCTGGGAGACCGCTGCACGGTGGAAGCCGGCCTTTTTGTCACCGCCGGCACCAAGCTCACCATGCTGGACGCGGACGGCATGCCCGTGGAAACCGCCAAGGCCCGCGACCTGGCGGGCAAATCCGATCTCCTGTTCCGCCGCAACTCCACAACCGGCTCTGTGGAGTGCCTGACCAACCGCTCTGCGGTGGAGCTCAACGAGGAATTGCACGCCCACAACTAGTGGACCGCCCGCATGATTCGCCGTATTGCAGCGAACTGGGCGGGCGTGACACCAGGCCAAAGTCGAGCGAGATAACCCCTATGGAAAAAACCCTGGCGTTAACCTGCGAACTGATCCGTCGCCCGTCGGTGACTCCCGAGGATGGCGGCTGCCAGGCGCTGATGATGGAGCGGCTGGCGGCGGTGGGATTTCAGTGCACACCTCTGCGGTTTGGGGAGGTGGACAACTTCTGGGCTGAGCGCGGCGATGCCGGTCCCATCCTGGTATTCGCGGGACACACCGACGTCGTTCCCACCGGGCCGCTCGAACAGTGGCACAGCCCGCCATTTGAACCCACCCTGGTCGACGGCATCCTCGTCGGGCGCGGGGCGGCGGACATGAAAGGCAGCCTGGCCGCCATGGTAGTGGCCTGTGAAACATTTGTCGCGGAGCATCCCGAGCACCCCGGACGCATCGGTTTTCTGATCACCTCGGATGAGGAGGGACCCGCGGTGGACGGGACCGTCAAGGTCCTGGACTACCTGCACCAGCAGGGCAAGTCGATTGACTGGTGTCTGGTGGGCGAACCCTCCAGCACCGGGCAACTGGGAGATGTGATCAAGAACGGCCGCCGCGGCTCCCTGGGGGCCGTGCTCACCGTGCGCGGCGTGCAGGGGCATATCGCCTACCCCCAACTGGCGGACAATCCCATCCACCGCGCCCTTCCCGCCCTGCAGGCGTTGACCGCCGAGGTCTGGGACGGGGGCAATGAATTCTTTCCGCCCACCTCAATGCAGATATCCAATATCAATGCCGGCACCGGCGCCACCAACGTCATCCCGGGCCAGTTGCGGGTACAGTTCAACTTCCGTTTCTCCACCGAGGTCACGGAGGAGGAGTTGCGCCAGCGCACGCACGCGATCCTGGACGCCCACGAGCTGGACTACGAGTTACAGTGGGCACTCAGCGGGCAGCCTTTCCTGACTGCCAGCGGCGCGTTGGTGGAGGCCACCGTGGCCAGTATCGGTGCGACAACCGGGCTGCAGCCGGAACTGTCCACCGCAGGCGGCACGTCAGATGGGCGTTTTATCGCGCCTACCGGTGCCCAGGTGGTGGAAGTGGGGCCGATAAACGCCAGCATTCACAAGCTCAATGAAGAGGTACTGGCCGGGGACCTGCCTAGATTGGCGGCAATCTATAAAGGGATTCTGGAGCGCCTGCTGCTGCATCCCGAGGGCGCAGCCGTTTAATCTAGAGCGCGTCCAACAACTGCTGGCAACCCGCCCGGGCCAGCTTGAGATTCTGCTCTCCCGGCACCACCAATACCTTGCCGCTGCCCAGCGCTGCCAGGCTGGCGGCGACTACCGCATCGGCCTGCATCCACATACCCGCGGGTATCAGGCTCTTGTCAAAACCCTGCTGTTCGATTTCCTGGTGGAACTCGGTATGGGTATAGCCAGGACACAAGGCCTGCACCTCAATGCCGGTGCCCTCCAGTTCCGCCTGCAGGGCCAGGGAGAAAAAGTTCAGGAAAGCCTTGCTGGCGCCGTAAACCGCCAGCCCCTTGCCCGGCAGGAAGGCACCAATTGAGGACAGGTTGATAATGTAACCGCGGCCGCGCTCGCGCATGAAGGGCACGGCGGCGCGGCACAAGGTCATGCTCGCATCGATGTGCAGGCTGACCATATCGCGCGAGCCGTCGATATCCAGGTCCGCAAAATACCCATAGGTGCTGAACCCCGCGTTGTTGACGAGGTAGTCCACAGGACCCAGCTGGCGCATGGCTTCCATGGTGCGCGCGACACCCTCAACAGAGTTGAGATCGGCCTCAATGGGGTGCAGTTCCACGCGATCCGCCAGCTCGCTGCGCAGCGCTTGCAGCCGCTCGGCCCGGCGGGCCACCGCAATAATGACATCGCAGCGATCAGCCAGCTGGCGGCAGAACTCGGCACCCAGCCCGGCGGAGGCACCCGTAACCAGTGCTGTTACCTTTTGATCCGACATGCTATCGCTCCGTTTAATCGCTTATGTTTCGACAGGGGGGGATGATAGCGTGGCAGGCATGCCATTGTCGCGCTGGGCGCAGTTGGACCCGGCTTTGCGGCCTGAAGCTTCAGCCTGAAATTTCAGCCAAGGGCGCGCCGCACGTAGACATCAAAGCGCACCGCCTTGCCGGCCACGCTGTGGGAGGGCTTTTGCTCCGCAAGAAAGGATGCGCGAACGGGGCGCTTGACTACTATGCGCGCCACCTCCTGCGCCAGCGCCCAATGCAGTAAGGCCTCGGCATCGCCGGGGGCGGCGTCAGGGTCCAGCAAGCGTTGAAACAGCGCCATCTCCTTTTTAACCGCGGCGCTTTTGTCGCGCGAAGGAAACATCGGGTCCAGGTAGATGACATCAACCGCGCCGGACTGTGGCGATGACATTGTCCGGGCGTCGCCCGCAAACAGCTGCATCCGCCGGACCGACGGCAACAGCCAGTCATCGCCACTGGCCAGGGCCGCATCCAGGCCCTGTCGGAGCATCGCGGCGATAACAGGCTCGCGCTCGCAGAGGATGACCTCACAGCCCATATCCGCCAGCACGAAGCTATCTCGACCGAGGCCGGCGGTCGCGTCCAGGATACGCGGGCGCCGCCGCGCGCTTACCCCCACCGCCTTGCCCAGCAGTTCGTTGTGTCCCGAGCGCCGTCGGTGGCGCATGCCGTCAGCCCCGAAATCGATGCTCACCGGGCCGGGCAGTGCGCCCGTGGCAGAACCGCGGCCGCCCCTGTCACGCCGACTCCTGCCACCGGGCGCCACGCGGCCAGTCTGCTGCAGTGCCAGGGTCGGACCCTGTACGATCAGGACAATGTCGAATTCCAGGCAGGCGCCGGGGTCGGCGCCGGTGGTGGCCAGCGGCAAGGCGAGTTCCGCCGCGAGGCGCTGCGCGCCGGGTTCATCGTCAAGGCCCCGTGCCAACAGCGCCAGCGATGGGCGCCCGGCGGGCTCGGGACTCAAGGAATAAAGTGCGAATTTACTGCCGGCTCCGCGCCCGACAGCAGCGCCTGTAGCTGGCGGCAGTTGTAGAAAATCGCATCCATATAGAAATTGCGCCCGCCAAAAAAACGGCCCGCGCAGCGGTAAACACCACCGAACTGCCGCTCCAGGCGCAGCTCGATCGTCGTGCGGATAAACTCAGGCGTGGTTTCCAGCAGGTGATTGCGCGAGCGGTAAACCATGCCGGAGTGGTTCTCACTGCCATACTCTCCCGCGAAACCGCCAATCTCGAACTCCTCGTAGAGGTGGTCATGGCACTTTCTGAGGTAATCCACATCCGCCATCTGCGCGATCAGGTCCGCCGTACCAAGCAGGGCACCCAGGCACCGCTCCTTGTCACTGGCGACAGGCAGGTTGCGCGGATCGGTCTCGTAACCGGTAAATTGGACGATGCGGGTGCACACCCCTACCAGCTCGCCCAGATTGACCTGCGGCAGGTAATCGGCCATGAAGCGCGCGCCGCGACTGACGTGGACCCGCGTGTAGGCGGCGCCATTCTTGTGCCGGTTGTCGCGCACGCGACGGATGTAACCCGAGTCGTGAAACAGCGCCGCAGCTATACCCGCCAGCGCCAGTTCGGGGCCGAGCGGGCCCGCGGACCCCGGCTCAGCTTCATGCCCGGCCAGCAGCCGCGCCATGGCCAGGGTGACATCGAGCACATGCTGGGTATCGTGGTAGCGAATCTCGCAGGCCCTGAAACCGGGAAAATCCCCCGCGTAAAGGCGGGAAAAATCCGCAACCAGCCCATCGATACCTGAAAAATCATACCGGGGATGACAGGCTTCCAGTATCCCGCGCACCGCCGCGCTGACGGCACTGGGATCTGTGACGTCCACGGTATTGCTTACATCCATATGGCTGGGGCGCAGTGCCTGGTTCATCCGGCGCTCAATCCTCGGTCATGGCTTTGCTGTTGCGTTTTTTCAGCAGGCTGGCCAGGTCGTCAAACAATTCTTCGGTGCTGGGCGCCTTACCCGGCTGGCGTTTACCGACATACGCCGTGGACGCACTGGCGGCGCGACAGGGCAGCTGGGACTCGTCGAGGCCCAGTGAAATGCTCTGCCCTTCCAGTTCAATGCCTATTTGCAGGTTGTAGGCATGGCGTGACAGGCCGTGCTTGTCCACTATGCGGAATCGTCGCGGCGCGCTTTTCTCGCCCTGGTCAGTACTCTCTGTGAGGTGACAGCTCAGCGAATTGACGGACTTACCGGACAGCTGGGTGCCCTGCAGCGCTGACAATCCGCGATTGCAACTGCTCACAAAAGTTGAAGTTGCGACCATGGGTGCCACCCGCTCCGCACCCTGCGCGTCCGCGACGGGCTTCCAACTGGGGCTTTCACAATGAAAATCGCCGATCAGTATCTGGTGGGGGCTGGCGAGGTCGACCATGCGGGCCAACTCGATGGTGACATCGCCCACGATATAACTGAAGACCGTGGGATTGACCCCCTCGGCCTGGTACAGCTCGTAATGGCCGCCGATATGGTAGGCCGTGCGAATCACGGGTACGGTATGGCCCTTGGAGGCCGCCCGCGCTACCGCGTTATCCGCCACCACCAGCAGCATGAAATAGAACAGGTCGCGGTTGGCGACAGGCCCGAGGTCCCGGTTCCAGATGTAGTAACCGTCGCCCGTGGTAGTGCGCGCAAAATTGATCTCGATGCCCTGAGCAAGCAGCTTGTTGTAGGCTGAATTCAGTGAATAGGACAGGCTGTTGAGCTGGCTTGCCTGCTCAAACGGGGTGTGCAGGGAAAACTCGACGATATCCAGCAACAGCACCGCCCGGCTTTCCACGTAGCTCAGGCCATAGCGCCTGATCAACTGCTCCACCGCGTCCAGGACATTGACGTCCTCGGTCAGCGCCGTGTCCAGTTTGATAAAAGTCGGCGAAATATCGAGGCGCGCGCTGACCCTGAACAATTCGTCGCGGCTCTTGCGGCGTCTACCGGAGATCAGTTTGCGAATGAAAGTCTCGTTGTCCCGTCCCTCGGTAGTCGCGGCCTCCTCTCCTGCGCAGTAGTTGCCAAGGAAGTAGTGGGGCACGAATATCACCAGCAGGCCGCGCTCGTCGGCGCTCCAGCACAGCACGATATTCTGGCCCAGCCGCCACTGCCGACGCAGCGTCTGCTCAAGTGTCTTGAGGTTTCCGCGCTGGACGATGCTGATGGAATGGGGCGATTCGCGCTCGCCCGCGGTGTTCTCGTTACTGGTCGATTCAGCCATATCCATACTCGTTTTTATCCGCCCGACACGCTAGCATTATAGGGGTGCTCTCCCACGGGAGCTAATCTGGCCAACTCGCCGCCGGTCCCCGCAGCCCTCAAGGAAACCTCCCTGTCATGTCGAACCGATTCATTGCCTCCACGCTCTTTGTTACTCTCGCACTGCTCGCGGCCTGCAGCAATTACGACTTCACTCTCAACGACAGGGTGATCTATACACCCGACCCGCTGTTTACGGATTACGACGTTCCCGACAAAGGGCTGCGCGAGTGCATCAAGGAGGCCATCAACTACAACAAGGTCTCCTATGCCAGCGAACTTTCCGCCCTGAGCTGTAGCGAGGCAGGAATCGAGACCCTGGCCGGGCTGTCCACCTTCACTGAACTGGAACAGCTCACACTGTCCTCGAACAATATTGTGGACATCGGCGAGCTGGCTTCGATGTCGGTACTGCAAACCGTCTACCTGGATAACAACCGGATCATCGATCCGGTGCCGCTGTACGAACTGCCAGCCCTCCAGCGAGTAGACCTGGACAGCAATCCCCAACTGATTTGCCCCGCCAGCGGCAGTCTGCTGCGCGTCGCCCACCTCACCCTGCCCAGCCACTGCCGGTAGCGCCGCCGGCAAGTCGCTGCGGACGCTACCCACACATGATTTACCGCCTGCTGAGCTGGCTGCCACTCCCGGTTCTCTACCTGCTGGCCTGGCCTGCACACCTCCTGCTCTATTATGTCGCAGGCTATCGCAAAGCGGTGGTGCGACAGAACCTCACTCGCGCGTTTCCAGATAGAACCGTGAGTGAGATCACAGTTCTCGCAAAGAAATTCTACCTGCAACTGGCGCAGGTCGCGTTTGAGATTTTGAAGACCCGGCGCATGAGTGCAGCGGATATAAAGCGGCGGGTGACACTGGTCAACCCGGAGCTCCTCAGGTCATATTCCAATGACTACAGTAATTCGCTGATCCTGCTCGCTATCCACCAGGGTAACTGGGAATGGATGCTGCACGGCGCACGACTCGCCCTGGACATTCCCCTGGACCCCGTCTACAAGCCCCTGCACAACAAGCCGCTGGACAGACTCATTTTCGAGATACGCAGCCAGTTCGGTTCCCGCCCAATTCCCCTGGCGTCCGCGCCCAGGGATATCCTGCGTCACCGGCGCGAATTCAGGGGCCTGGTGATGGTGGCGGACCAGGCGCCAATAGCCAGCGAACGCAGCTATTGGACAACTTTCCTCAATGGCGATGCCGCCTTCTACGAGGGCAGCGAAGCCATCGCCCGGCTGACCGGCTTCGCCGTGCTGTTCGCCCAGTGCCGACGGCTGCGTCGGGGTCACTACGAAGTGGAGTTCCACGAGGTGGCGCAACCCCCGTATACGCAGAGCAAAGTCGAGCGCCCGATCATCGAGCGCTATGTGCAACTGGCGGAAGCCGCGATTCGCGCCGAGCCTGAAAGCTGGCTTTGGAGCAATCGGCGCTGGAAACGCAAGCGGCCGCCTGTTGGCGCTCAGCCCTCGCCGTCAGCGCATGCCACACGCAACCAGTCGAACCCCGCTGCCTGACAGGCCCACTCCACCCGCTCCAGCGAGTCCAGAACCGAAAGTAGCGCTTCCTCGGCTTTCTGCCGGCTGTTGTTGTTTTCACTGATGTGCGCGACAACCAGGTGACCGCTGCGAGCGCCGCCCAGTCGGCGCAGCAGGTCCGCGGCCTGAGCGTTATTGAGATGCCCCCAGTCACCCCCGACCCGCCGCTTGAGCGAAGGCGGGTAATTTCCGGCGTATAGCATCGCCAGATCGTGATTGAACTCGAGCAGCAGGCTTTGGCAGCGACTGAAGTGTTCCAGCACATGGGGGGTCACGCTGCCGAGGTCAGTGAGAATACCCAGGCGCTGTTCACCCCAGGCAAGAACGAACTGACAGGGCTCTGCGGCATCATGGGGCACGGTAACGGCTTTGATGGCGAGGCAGCCGACATCAAAAACGTCCTCGCTGTTGAAACAACGCAACTCGTGGCTGCCGTCACAGCGGCCGGTACCGGCGGTACCGTGGGAGAGATAGACAGGAATACCATAGCGGCGCGACAGGGCCGCCACCCCGGAACAGTGATCCGAGTGTTCGTGGGTAACCAGGATGGCGTCCAGTTCCTCGGGGCTAACCTCAAGTCGCTGCAGCCGGCGCGTGGCCTCCCGCAGCGAAAACCCGCAGTCGACCATCAGCAGGGTGTCTTCGGCCCGCACCAGGGTAGCGTTACCCTTGCTGCCAGAGCCGAGTGAGGAAAAGCGCATCAACTGCTGCCTCCGGGACCGATGGCGCCCACAGGCGCGAGGCCGTCAGTCAATATTGCCCTTCAGCAGTGCCAACAGGGACTGTTCATCCCGCCGCTCCAGTACCGGGGTCTCACCACCTTCCAGCGGCGCCTGCTGCTCGATCCTGATCGCCACGTCCTGGCTGTCCAGCGAATCCACGGACACCACGAACAACTGGTCGACCATCGGGTCGTCATCGCTGCCCAGCATCCAGTCGAACCAGCCGGCTTCTTCCTCGCTGCGGGTGCCCAGGAAGCGCACATAGTACTTTCCGGCGCTGCGGTCGCGATCGGTGATCTCGAAGTTAGACTCTTCAATAGCCCGCCCCACGGAAGCCCACGCCCTGTCATAGGGAAGGCTGAGGAGAATATAGATGTCATCGTCAGGACCTTCCTGAACCGATATCTTGCCACTGGCATTGATGGACTGGTCGGCAATCATGGAAACCGGGGTCGAATCCGCGCTGTTGGCGATGTACTGGGACACCGCGCGCAACATCTGGTTTTCCTGATCCGGGCTATTGGATTGCAGCGGCCAACGATCCACATCGCCGGCCTGGCTCATCTGCAACACATGCAACTCGCTGGTGCCGCGCTGCACGCCCTGGTCAATGCGAAACTGGAAGCGGCTCGCCATAGGCTCACCCTCAAGGGTCACCCACCCCGACTCCATGATTCCCGCGCTGGCGTCCACCCTGGCAATGGGAATCTGGGATACCGAGAGGAAGGCACGTACCTGCGGCCAGACCTGGCCCGGTGCGGTATTTACCACGGCCCAGCTTTCGTCCGCAAGGGTCTGTATGCGCACCTGCTCGTCTTCCGCGCCGGCAACCAGCGGAGAGGGCTGCGGCACCTCGAATTTGCCCGCCAGGAGGATGTCATCGGTGACGGGAGGAATGGGATACATCTCTCCAAGCCTGGAGCTGTCATCACCGTCAGGCAAGCGCAGGGGCGGGACCACTCGCGCTTTTTTGTAATCCTGCGACTTGTCCCGGAAGATTCCGTCATCGCCGAAAAGGTAGCCGCATCCGGTGCAAAGGGTGAGCAGAGCTACCAGCAGCGCCAATTGTATAGATTTCACAGCACGTTCCATCAGATGCCCGCCGCTTCCAGCGCCGCCAGCACCCGGCCGTGATAAGCGGGGTCAAGCGGCGTCAGGGGCAGGCGTATCCCCTCTTCGATCAGCCCGCGCTGCTGTAGCGCCCACTTCACCGGAATCGGGTTAGCTTCCACAAACAGCGCCGCGTTCAGGGCCGCGAGCGAGTCGTTGATTTCCGCGGCGCCGGCGCGGTCACCCGCGAGGGCGAGGCGGCATAACTGTGCCATGCGCGCGGGCGCCACATTGGCTGTCACCGAGATATTGCCATGTCCACCAGCCAGTATGAGTTCCATTGCCGTCGGGTCGTCTCCGGAGTAGATGGCAATACGCTCGCCACACAGTGCAATGAGTTCGCGACCGCGCGCAAGGTCACCGGTCGCATCCTTTATCCCGCTGATATTGGCCAGCTCCGCCAGGCGGGCTACGGTTTCGTTGCTCATATCGACGCAGGTCCGGCCGGGCACATTGTACAGGATTTGCGGTACGTCGACTGCGGTGGCGATCGCCTTGAAATGCTCATAAAGACCGCGCTGCGTGGGGCGATTATAATAGGGCGTTACCAGGAGACAGGCCGCGGCACCCGCTTCGGCAGCGGCCCGGGTAAGCGCTATCGCCTCCCAGGTGGAATTCGAGCCGGTACCGGCGACAACCGGTAGCCTCCCGCCCAGGTAGTTCACGCAGTGGCTGATAACCTCACAATGCTCCTCCACGCTGAGGGTGGCGCTCTCGCCGGTAGTGCCTACCGCGCCTATAGCAGCGGTACCTGACTGCAAATGCAAATCGAGCAGCCGCTCCAGCCCGGTCCAGTCCACGCTGCCATCGGCATGCATGGGGGTAACCAGGGCGACTATACTGCCGGTAATCATTCATTGTCTCCGAAAGTGCGCGGGTCGTGGGCCCTGAGTCGTTCCTGCCCCCGTGGGAAGTCCGCCATTATCCATGACAATGGCTGTAAGACAACCAAATTGGGCTAAAATGAAAGCCGGAAGACGGCGCTGCGCTCCGGTGGCACCTGCGGCAATCCGCTACGGGCGCAACACCGGCCAGCTCCGCAAACTATGGCAACCAGGGATATAAACCGATGTCTCCAGCAAAATTTACCGGCTGGCTACTGGCAGTGGTTACGGCCTTGCTGGTAGCGGTCTCCGCCGCCGCCCAGCCCAACCTACGAATCAGCGAGCCTTCCAACCTCGACAGGCAGTACATGGATCAGCAGCGAGCGTTGCTGCAGGACCTGGCTACCAGCCGACTCGGGCGCAGCTTCACCGGCACCCGGGCAAATGACCTGGAAATACTGCAATTACTGCTGGACAGGGGCCTGGTCAGGCCCGACCAGACCAGGGAGCTGCAAGCCATGGGCGTGATCATGGGAGACCTGCTGGCCGCCGAGCTCAATATGCACTGGGTTATATATGAAGACGCCCAGGGACGCAGCCGCGCCCTGCGCTATAAAGAGACCGACGAATACCTGTTTCCCATAACCATGATCTCCAGGCGCAGGGAGGTCGGCAACCAGACGCCCGTTATCGATATCTACCAGAAGGCGTATGACCTCATCGCACCACTGACACCGGCACTGCCCTTCAGCTAGACCGCGATTACCGCCGCCTGGACGGTTCGCAGTGACGCGGTAGCGTGGTCTTTCGCAGCCCAAGCCATTAAACTCAGCGGCATCAGGAAGAAACTGCAGGCCCCATGAGCGAATCACATCCAGGCTTTGAGCTGGTTCACCAGAACGACGAGGAGACTCTGCTGACGCTTTCGGGAGCCTGGGTGCGCGGCTCCGCGACGGTGGACTTCGCCGAATTTACCCATGAGCTGCACGCGGCGAGTCCGAAACGCCTGCTGGTGGAGGGTTCCGGGATAGGCGAATGGGACTCGACCCTGATGGCCTTCCTGCTACAGTGTTACAACCTCTGCCACGAGGAGGGACTGGAATTCGCCCCCGGCAAGCTGCCTGAGGGCGCCGCCAAGCTGCTGTCCCTGGCCACCGCCGTGGAGGCTCACCAGCCACCCGCCGAACAACAGGAGAACTGGCTTTCCAGTCTCAACCCGCTGGCGCTGTCCCGCCGTATCGGCGTAGTCCTCACTGATTCACTGTCATTTACCGGCGAAGTCAGTATCGCCCTGGCCAGGCTGGTGACCGGCAAGGCCAATACGCGGTTTGTCGATTTTCTTCACTTTTGCTACCAGGCCGGCCCCAACGCCATCGGCATCATCAGTCTCACCAGCGTTTTGGTAGGTATGATCCTGGCCTACCTGGGCGCTGTCCAGCTGCAGCAGTTCGGTGCGGAGGTATACGTCGCGAACCTGGTTACCATCGGCATCCTGCGGGAGATGGGCGTGCTCATGACCGCAGTGGTGATGGCCGGTCGCACCGGAGCGGCCTACGCCGCGCAACTTGGCACCATGCAAACCAATGAAGAGATAGATGCCATCACCACTCTAGGCATTTCGCCCATAGAATTCCTGGTGCTGCCGAGGATGCTCGCCCTTCTGGTGTGCATGCCCCTGCTGACGCTGTACGCCGACCTCCTGGGCATTGTCGGTGGCGGCATCGTGGCCGGCGGCATGGGTATCTCACCGCTGCAATTTATCAGCCAGACGGAACAGGCGCTGACGCTTAATCACCTGTTTGTGGGATTGATCAAAAGCGTGTTGTTCGCTCTCCTGATCGCCGTGGCCGGTTGCCGCGCGGGCATTAATTGTGGCAGAAGCTCCGCCGCCGTAGGGATGGCCGCTACCGAGGCGGTCGTCACGGCCATTGTCTACCTGATCGTGGCAGATGCCGGCATTAACATTCTCTTCCAGTCCATCCGCCTGTGATGAGTACGCCGACAACAGACCAGCATATCAGCGTGAGAGAGTTGACCATGGCGTATGGCTCCTTCGTCATCCAGCGCGACCTCAGCTTCGACGTCAGGCGCGGCGATATCTTCGTGATTATGGGCGGCAGCGGCTGCGGCAAAAGCACCCTCCTCAAGCACATGCTGGGGCTGCTGGCTCCAGCGGCAGGTGACATCCTGTACGACGGCAGCAGCTTTGTCGGCGCCAGCGCGCAGGCGCGCGATGCCATCCGCCGCACCTGGGGTATTTCCTACCAGACCGGGGGCATGTTCAGCGCCATGACCCTGGCGGAAAACGTGGCCCTGCCGCTGCAGCTTTACACGCCGTACAGCAGCAGTGAAATCGCCGATATCGTGGCCTACAAGCTCGCACTGGTCGGCCTGGCCGGCTACCAGGAGTACTATCCTTCCGAGATCAGCGGCGGAATGAACAAGCGCGCCGCACTCGCGCGAGCGATAGCACTGGATCCTGAAATACTGTTCTTTGACGAACCCTCGGCAGGTCTCGACCCGATCAGTTCCAGGCTTCTGGACGACCTGATCGTGGAATTGCAGCAGTCCACCGGTGCCACAGTGGTGATGGTGACACACGAACTGGCCAGCATTTTCGCCATTGCAACCAACTCCGTGTACCTGGACGCAGCGAGCCGGACCATGATTGACCACGGCGATCCGCGCTACCTCCGCGATCACAGCGAGCAGGCGGTCGTCAGGCAGTTCCTGAATCGCAGCAATGGCGCAGAGGCAAAAACCGAACCACCACGGGGATCAGGTAATGAGTGAGAAACCACATACCGTCGCTATTGGCGCCTTTGTCATAGGGGCCTTTCTGATCGCGATCACGATCGTGATTTTTGCCCTGGGTTCCGGCTTCGGCCACGAGCGCGACAAAGTGGTCATGGTGTTCGACAGCTCGGTGAAGGGGCTGGTAGTGGGTGCACCTGTGGCGCTCAGGGGCGTACAGATAGGACAGGTGACCAAACTCGAACTGATGTTGAAAACCGATACCGCCGAGCTGATCATGGTGGTTGAGGCGGAAATCAGCAGCGAAAACATCAAGCGTCTCGGCACCAACCAGGGTGACCTGACCGATGACCTGATTGCGCGGGGATTGCGCGCCCAGCTCAAAACCCAGAGCCTGCTGACCGGGCTGTTGTACATCCAGCTTGATTTCCACCCCGACAAACCCGCGGTGTTCGCCCATCTGAAATCCGATTATACCCAGATCCCGACCATACCCACGGACCTGGAGCTCCTGACCGCGAAATTCGAGGAGATGGACATATCGGCCCTGCTGGACAAAGTACAGGGCACCATCAACGGGCTCAACGCGTTCGTCACCAGCGATGCGTTCCAGACCTTACCCGCGGACCTCAAAACCACCCTGACCTCCCTTTCGGCGCTCAGTGACGATCTGCGAACCCAGGTCGAGTCCACGGGTCCAAAAATGGACAAGCTGATTGACGATGCCTCAGTAACCCTGGACGGCGCCAACAAGGAATTGCCCAAAATTTCCGCTCTCGCCCAGGAAAACCTCGACCTGCTGATGAAAGCCATAGCGGCGTTTGAGGCCACCATGACCAATGTCGACAGCCTGGTATCCCCCGGGTCCCCAACGGCCTACCAGCTGAACAAGGCCCTGCGGGAACTGACCCTGGCCAGCCGCGCCATCCAGCAACTCGCCAATCTTCTGGACCGACAACCAGAGTCAATTCTGCGGGGCAAGCAAGAGGACACGCAATGACCAGTACCCTGAAACACATAACAGCCAGCCTCTGCATCGCACTCTGGCTGACCGCCTGCGGTAGCTCCCCGCAAAGCAACTTTTACCGGCTGACAGCTGCGGTGAGCCCGTCTCCAGGCGGCCAGACGCCTACCGTGGGTATAGGCCCGATCGACATACCGGAATTCCTCAACCGCAACGCCATGGTCTACACCCGTGACGGCAACCAGTTGCAGGTCGCCGGGGAAGAACTCTGGGCGGAGCCGCTGGATTACGGTATCACGCGGGTAATGGGCATTAACCTGTCGCACCTGCTGCACAGCGAAGACATCCGCTTCTTCCCCTGGGATGTTCGCCATGCGCCGGAATACGGGGTGAAGGTTCGTGTACTGGACCTCGATGCCCGTGACGGGCAGGCCATGCTGGTAGCGGAGTGGCTGTTATACCGACCCAGTGATGGCTCCGGAATCATCCGACGTATGAGCCAGCTCAACAAACCACTGGCAACTGGCCGGACAATGCCGGCGCAATTACCAGCCGCCTACAGCGCGCTGCTGTACGAGCTCAGTGAGATCATTGCCGCCGCGATCGAGGAGGAAGAAAGCAAACCTGCGAACGCGGAGCCCGGCGCCAGTTAAAACCCCCGGGGGGCCCCCAGGCGCGCTCAGAAATCGTCGCTGCGCAGCATGGCATCGGAGCCGCCATCCACGAAAAACACCGAGCCGCAAACAAAGTTTGACTCTTTCGACAACATAAAGCGCATGACGTTGGCGATATCCGCGGGCTTGGCAGTACCCCCCCAGGGCACCATCCCGGCAAACTGTTTCATGGCCTCACCCAATTCGGGATCTGCCATAACCTGCTCAGTCAGCGGTGTCTGGGTAATCCCCGGCGCGACAGCATTGAGGCGCACGCCTGCAGCGGCGTAGGCCACCACGTTGCGCCGCATCCAAAGTACCAGGGCCCGCTTGGAACCGGCATAGGCGGAATGACCATCCCGGTTCTCCAGCTGTGCGCAGGCTGCCGCCTCATCTCCTGACAGGCAGGCCTGTACGTATGGATCGTCGCTGGTGATCATCGGCGCGGAGTTGGAGGCGACCAGCAACGCCGTGCCCCGCTTCATGGCAAGCAGGTCGCGCAGGGCCGCCACTGTTTCAACGGCCGCGAAATAATTTACGCCGGCTATCACAGACAATGGCCTGGCCACGGGCGGCAGACCCGCGCAGGGGATGAAGCCGTCCAGCCCCTGCGGCGCCCGCTCGCGAATGCCGTCAATCGCCACCTGCCGGCCTTCGGCAGTACCGAGGTCGGCGACAATATCACCATCCCTGATATCCGCCCAGATCACCTGGTGACCCGCCTCCAGCAACTGCCTTTTCAGCTCGGCGCCGATACCGGTAGCACCGCCCGTGATCGCGTACATACCCATAATGCGTTACCTGTCCTATGGCGTTAAAAAAAGACCCGCCAGAGGGCGGGTCGCGGTGGAGCGTACCGAACCCGGCCTGCCGCTACTACTCGAAGTTGTAGCGGAACTCCACCCCATACATGCGCGGTTCGGCGGTGCGGCCGTAAGAGGGGGAACCATCGGAAAATGCTGTGGCCAATTGACTTCCGAGGCCGCCCGGTTCCCCGCCGACCTTGTCGGGCATCCAGTTGGTGGCGTTGGTGATGAAGGCCGCCAGGGTCCAGTCGCGTTCAGGGCTATTATAGGCAAGCCGCGCGTTGAGCTGCTCCTGGTCGCTGGTGTCGGGGCAATCGCTGAACGGGGGCTCGGTGAGGTCACCGGTGGCGGAAGGGTCGCTGATGACCAGTTTGCCGTCCACCTTGGTGAATTCATACACATCCGAGGACTTGCCCTCGGCGGCGTTGTCCACAACATAGAAGCAGCTGTCCTGGGGCAGACCCTCGGTGTAGTTATAGGCCAGCGCCAATACCATCTCACTGCCGTTACTGAAGTCGTAGCTGTAGTTGGCTCCCACGGTAAAGTTCAGGTCCGGCGACTTGGAAAATGTCTTGCCGGACTCGTCCTTGACGACACATACGCCGTCTATCACCTGCCTCCTCTGGCGGTCCGTGTACTGGGCATCCAGGTAGCCGGTGTTGAAGTACAGCTCCAGCGACGGCAGGGCCAGCCAATTGACGTTAAGTTCGAAGCCGTCTCCCTCCACGTCGGAGGTCTCGAACAGGTAGGTGCCTACGCTGGAGTTGGGCAGGCATTCCGCATCAACGAACTCCAGGGACTGCAGGTTATCGTAGCTGTAGCTGAAAACCGCGGCATTGACTCGCACCGTGTTATCCAGCCAACTGGACTTCATGCCCAGCTCGTAGTTGGTTACTTCCTCCGGGTCGAATGGCCCGGCAAAGATATCGTCGGCGGTACTATTGAAGCCCCCGGCCTTGTAGCCCTCGGTATAGGAGGCATACAACATGACTTCTTCCTGGGCCTGCCATTCCAGCACTGCCCTGGGAGTGAGCTTGGACCAGTTCTTGTCCTGCTTCAGGAAATTCAGCTCGCCTTCGGGGTCGTAGTTGCCATTGCCGTCCAACCGGGTCTCGGTGGTGAAGGCGAAGGCGATGACATAATCGTTGAATTTGACAAAGCGACCGAACTTCTTGTCGTCGTAGGTGTAACGCAAGCCGCCGGTCAGGGACCAGGTATCCGTTATGTCGTAGGTGACATCGGAGAAGGCGGCGTAGGATCTGTACTTGGCGTTGATCCGCGTCTGTTCCCGGTACTGGATGTCGTCGGCCAGGGCCTGCGCGCCACTGGTGACGGTGCGCTCATTGAAGGGGTCGGGAAACTGGGTGAAAGCGAGATCAATGGGCAACCCGGGGGGCACGGAGTCGTAGGGCACGCCGATTTCCAGTTCCGCGATCAGCTTGTCCACGGACTGCGGCGTAAGGTGGATACCGCTGGTCTGGCGCGCATGTTCGTAGGCGACGTTGACACCCGTGGTCCAGCGGAAGCTGGAACCGTAATCGCCATCCAGCCTGAACTCCTGGCTGTACTGGTCATTGTGTTCCCGGTTGAGGTCATTGAAGAAAAAATACAGTTCCGCGGAGCCGTCTTTTTCCTCGGGGTTATGCAACTTGAACCAGCGATAGGAGCTGATGGAGGTAAGTGTCGCCCAGTCCATCTCATAGGTCAGGTGGTAGGAGGCGCCAAACAGGTTGCGCTTTTCGTGCAGGTCGGAATCGCTGGCGACCTTGTTGAATCCGGCACCGTTGTCCCGCGGCCCCCAAACGGCGCTGGAACGGGCCCTGGAATCCTGGTCGGTGTTGTCGAACTCAAGACGCAAGTTGGTATCCAGGCGATCGGTAGGCAGCCAGCGCAACTGGGTGACGATGGAGCTGTCACCTTCGCGCATGAGGTCCTTGCCGTTGTAGTAATTATCTACCCAGCCGTCTCGCCTGTTCCACAGCACGCCCGTCCGCAGGAACAGATTGTCCGCCAGCGGTACGTTCGCCACACCATCCACCTGGTAGCGGTTGTAGTTGCCCACCGTGCCCCGGGCCCAGCCGTACAGTTCCTCTTCGGGCTTGTTGCTCACATACTGGATAGCGCCCGCAGCCGCGTTGCGACCGAACAGGGTACCCTGGGGCCCGTTGAGAATTTCCACTCGCGCGATATCGTTGAACGCTACCTTCGATCCACCGGACCGGCCGATGTAGACCCCATCCTGGTAAACCCCCACGGCAGGGTCCGCGCCGATGCCGAAATCGTCAGTACCAATTCCGCGAATAGCGTAGTTGGGCTGGTTGGCGGCCTTGGATATGCTCACGTTGGGAGTAAAGGTACCGAGGTCGCCAATATCCTGGGCCGACAGATTGGTGATCTGCTCGGCACTGAAGGCCTCCACCGCGATAGGTACTTCCTGCAATCCCTCCTCGCGTTTCTGGGCCGTTACGATGACCTCCTCCAGGCCCTGGGCGTAAACCGATTGACCGGTATAGACAAGACTGGCGGCGAAAACCGCCAGCACGGAGCGGCGGACGGCAGTGAGTGGCGTTTGAGACATTGTGATCCCCGGGTGCGAGCGCTGTTAAGCGTTATTGGTATTGGGCATGGAAATAACCCATTCTTGTGTGCGCCAATATGCCGCAAGCACCGCCGTCAGACAATAGCCAGAAAGGGGTGATTTCTCGCCGGGTCAGCTTTTCGCACGATTTGCCGGCAGCTCGACAATCTCACCCACTCCCTGCTGCAGGGCAGGGTCCTTGTTGCGGGCGTTGCCAACCGCGGGAGGCAGCGCCTGCAGGCGCAGCGGCTGTTTGAGTTCGCTGCGAAACAGGGAATCATCCACGTCGATTACACGGCTGCAATCCAGCCAGCGTTCATACTCATCCGGCGCCAGCATTACGGGCATCCGCTGGTGCCAGGGTGCGAACGCGGGCGCTGCGGCTGTGGTCACCAGGGTGCAGGAGAGCATGGCCAGTCCTTCGCCCTCCCAAACGTCCCACAAGGCCGCGACCGCCAGCGCCTCAGTCTCGCTGGTGATAAGCCAGGGCTGCCTGGCGGCCCCCTCCTTGCGCCACTCAATAAAGCTGCTCATGGGCACGATGCCGCGTTGCGACCTGAACGGATGGGCAAAAGCGCGGCTGCTGGCCAGCGTTTCGCTGCGGGCGTTGAACATGGCGTACTTCTGGTCCACTGCCCGCGCCCAGGAGGGCGTCAGCCACCAGCGCGCCGCGTCCGCGATGCGTTTATCCGCGAGCTCGCGCACCAGTTGCACCGGCTCCGTGGGCGCCAGGTTCACGCCGCGCGGCAGCGTCAGGTCTATACCGAGATCCCGCAACAACTGCTGCAGTCCCGGGCTGTCAATGACATTGAAACGGCCACACATAATGTTAAATCTCCTTCATGCCCCGGACTTGCGCCCCGCGACTGGCGCACCGGCAGACGCCGGCGTGGACTGTCATAGTAAACCCCTCGCCCCTGTCCGGCGCGGACCGCCCCACGCCACGGAGGATTCCTTGCCTGACACTGCGGGCCGATAGTACTCTGGGCGCCGCGCTAGACCCGGAGATTACAATGAGTGACAAACCCCTGGCAGCAGCCATCGACGGCTGGCACACCATGGCAGACAAACCCCACCTGATCGGCACCCAGTGTACCCACTGCGATACGTATTTTTTTCCGCCCCAGAATCAATACTGCCGCAATCCCGCTTGCGACAGTACTGATTTTCGTCAGGTCGAGCTGAGCAGAACGGGACATATCTGGAGTTACACCAACGCCTGCTACCAACCGCCGGCGCCCTTCGTGGCAGCGGACCCCTTCCAACCCTATGCGATCGCGGGGGTGCAACTGGAGCGGGAACAGATGGTCGTGCTGGGGCAGGTGGTGGCGGGGGTCAGCGTTGCCGACCTCAGGGTCGGAATGCCGGTGGAACTGGTGCTGGAAACCCTCCACGAGACAGACGATGACATCAAGGTGACCTGGAAGTGGCGACCGCTGCCCACCGGCTCAAACCCCGCGACAGGAGCGTAATCCATGGCCAATGAAATCGCGATTATAGGCGCCGGCATGCATCCCTGGGGTAAATGGGGCCACAATTTCGTGCAGTACGGTGTGGCCGCCGCCCGGGAAGCCCTGGCTGACGCCGGCGTACCCTGGCAGGATATCCGCTTTGTGTCCGGCGGAGCCACGGTGCGCTGCGGCTACCCCGGTTATGTCGCTGGCGCCACCTTTGCCCAGGCCCTCGGTTGGCAGGGGGCCGAGGTCAATACATCCTACGCCGCCTGCGCCTCCGGGTCCCAGGCCCTGGCGGCGGCTCGCAACAAGATACTCGCCGGCGAATGTGAAGTGGCACTGGTTGTGGGCGCGGACACTACCCCAAAGGGCTTTCTCGCGCCCGCCGGAGGTTATCGTCCGGAGGATCCTGACTGGGTGCGATTCTACCTGGGCATTACCAACCCCACCTACTTCGCCCTGTACGCGCGGCGACGCATGGATATCTACGGCGATACGCTGGAAGATTTCGCCGCGGTAAAAGTAAAGAACTCCCGGGTCGGCGCGAAGAACCCCCGCGCCCGCTACCGCAAATGTTTCACCGCCGAGGACGTGGCGGCATCCGCGATGGTGGCCGACCCGCTGCGCCTGATGGATATCTGCGCCACCAGCGATGGCGGTGCGGCCCTGATCGTGTGCAGCCTGGAGTACGCCCGGAAAATAGGGAAGGCAGACGCGCCCCGGGTGGCAGGAATCTCCACCACCACGCCCACCTTCGCCAGCGGTGTGGTCGAAATGCCCGATATCGCCACCGATTCGGCAGCCGCAAACGGCGTGGAGGCCATCAGTTACCGATCGCGCATACCGCTCAAAGCCTACGAGGAAGCTGGCATAGGCCCCGAGGACGTCAGCCTGGCGGAGGTCTACGACCTGTCCACGGCGCTTGAACTCGACTGGATCGAGGACTTGCAACTCGTCCCCAGGGGAGAGGCGGCGGCCTGGCTGCGGCGCGGCGACACGGCGTTGGGCGGCAGGATTCCGGTTAACGTCTCCGGGGGTCTGGCCTGTTTCGGCGAGGCTGTCCCGGCTCAGGCCCTGGCACAGGTTTGTGAGCTCACCTGGCAGCTGCGCGGGGAGGCCGGCGACCGGCAGGTCAAGGGAGCGAAGGTCGGTATCACCGCCAACCAGGGCCTGTTTGGCCATGGCAGCTCGGTGATCGTAAAAAAATAGCCGGGGCAGCGCCCGGCCGGTCAGCTCGCCTCAGGGCTCACCGGCGTCGTCAGTTTCACGCACCGACACCAGTTGCAGGTAGGCGATGAGGTCTGCCCGCTGCGCTGCATCGGGCACCCCCGGGCTCATCATGGTCGTGCCGGGCAGTACCTGCATTGGCGCCGCCAGCCAGGCGTCCAGCACCCGGGGCGTCCACACGAACTGCGCCGCCCTGAGCGGCTCGGAGTAGTAATCAAACCCCGCCTGCTTGCCTGCCACCTTGCCGAAAATTCGGTAGAGGTTCGGCCCGTTGCCATGACCCGCCCGGGCGTCGGTAAAATGGCAGCTGCGGCAGGGCCCGAACACCAGGCGCCCGCGCTGGGCATCCCCCTCAGGTTGCTCCGTTAGCGTCGCCGCGTCCTGCTGGGCATGGCCCGACGCGCACACCAGCGCCAACAGGGGGCCCACTAGTACCGCCAGTATCCGTTTCATGCCACTGCTCCCGCCGCCCGGCCCGCCCGACGCCCGAAGAAGGTGGCGTCCCCGACCGACAGGCCGCTGGCGATATAGGGCGCCCCTGGAAGGCCCGCACTATTGCGGCCGGCTGCGTAGAGGCCGGGAATAACCTCACCGAAACTGTTGATGACCTCGCCGTCCAGCCCGGTGTGCAGGCCGCCAAAGGTATGGGCCGGAAAAAACGCCTTGTCCACCGACAAATCCCAGGCGCGGTAGGGCGGACCCTGCAGCGGCCGCAGCAGGCTGGCGCGCTTGCGAAACAGGGGGTCCTCGGTGTTCCGCGCATGCCGGTTGTAATAGGCCACCGTGTCCTGCAGCGCTCCCCTGGGGAAATCCAGTTGTACCGCCAGATCACCGATGGTATTGCCCTCGGCCACTGACAGGAAATTGTCCTGCAGCACGGGTGGCTCGCTGCCGCGGTCCGTGATCAGCCACGCCCGCCCCTGCTGGTGATAGGCAATGGCGTCCCCCAGGACCCCATAGTAGGTATCCTCCGCGACAAAACGCTGGCCGAAGGCATTGACCACGATACCCATGAGCACCGATTCAGGCGGGTAAAGCGGCACGATGGCGAAGCCCTGGTGCATGCGCAGCGCCGCGGCGCCGGCGCCAATCCCCATGTTGATGCCCATACCCTGGTCGCCGACATTGCCCCAGGGCACGGAACAGTCGTACAACTCTGGGGCATAACTGCGCACCATCTCCCGGTTGTGAATGAACCCCCCACCGGCAAGCACGACGCCGCGGCGGGCCTGTATGGTGAGGCGCCTGCCCGCCTCGCTGACCTCGACCCCCAGCACGCGACCATCGGCCGCCACGACCAGGCGCTCGCCCGAGACACCGGCCCGCAGTTGCGCGCCCAGAGCCCCGACCCGGGCCAGCAGGGCTTCCATCAACACGCGCCCGCCCGTCATGCCCGACGCTGCGGGTACATGGCCTCGCGGCGCGGGCCGGGCGATATCGCGCGCGGGCCACGCCAGTTCGCAACCGGAAAAATACAGGGATTCACCGTCCAGCGGCACGCTCATGCCGGTAGACAGCCGGGGTTGGTAGCGCACGCCCTGCTCGACCAGCCAGTCAAAGTGGGCACTGCTGTTCTCACAATAGAGGCGAATTTTCTCCAGCGGCGGGTGCTTGCCGCCGACCCCCGAGATGAAACGGAACATCTCCTCGACGCTGTCTTCCACACCGACAGCGCGCTGCAGGGCGGTGCCACCGCCGGCATAGACGACGCCGGCGGACATTGCCGAGGAGCCTCCGAAAAGCGGCAGGGATTCAACCACGAGTACTTCGGCCCCCGCCGTGCGAGCCTCTATGGCCGCACAGGCGCCGGCAGCGCCGGAGCCGATTACCAGTACGTCAGTGCGGATGTCCCAGGAGCCGACGGCCGCCGCCGGCAGCGCCCCGGCGCCGGCAGCGAAAGTCGTCGCGGCAACCGCGCCCATGCGGGCCAACAGGTCGCGCCGGCGCAGCCCGGGGCTATCAGATGAGTCGGTCATGGGAAATCAGTATCGCCGTATGTATTCGAGCTGGCCATCGATCATGTAGGTGCGATGACGGCCGCCCTCTGCCTCGAGGTCCTCGTTGGGATAGCCCGCATCGCCCTCGTAGAGAAAACAGATGCCGTTTTCGACAAACACCATGCGCGGCGCGTAATGGAAAGCGTCGCGGCAGGAAATCCCTGCGTGAGCCGCCTGGCAACTGTCATAAGCCGCGAGGTCTACCATACTCACGAAGGTGGGGGGCATCAGTCGGAACGGGTGCTCCCGATCGGCGATTTCCGCGAAAGCGGTTGCCGGGGTTACCCAGCGATGGCACGAGATTTCCCCGCCATCCACGGATACCTCCTGCCCGTCTTCCAGCGTGGCGAGAAAAAACCAGGTGGCAAAACGGCGCTTGGCACCCTCGGGAGTGGTCCAGTGTGACAACCACGCCAGTTGCCCGGCGCTGATCTCAAGGCCGGCCTCCTCCTGCGTTTCCCGGATGGCGGCATTGAGGGCAGCGCGGTAATCATCTCGATCCGGCGGATAATCGCATTCGTCCACGCGACCGCCGGGAAACACCCACATACCACCCATGTGGGCAACTGCTTTGCTGCGCTGCACCAGCAACACCTCCAGCCCGTTGTCGCCGTCGCGCACCAGCACCACCGTGGCGGCCTGGAAAACGGGCTCTGCTGTTGAACTCAACTCAAGCATGGCAACGGACTCAGTCCCGCGCGGGGAAAAATCGACTGATGGTATCGATCACACAGGCCGGGCGCTCGCTACCTTCGATCTCGATGGTCATGCGCACCACCACCTGTACGCCACCTTTCAGCTCCTGCGCGTCGATCACTTCGCCACCGCCGCGCAGCCGGCTACCCACTGGCACCGGCGCCGGAAATCGCACTTTTTCACAACCGTAGTTCACACCCATGGACACATTATCCACCCGCATTATTTGCGGCAGAAACTGATTGGCCAGGGACAAGGTCAGGTAGCCATGGGCAATGGTTTTGCCAAACGGTCCGGAAGCGGCCCGCGCGGGGTCCACATGTATCCACTGATGGTCACCGGTGGCATCGGCGAAAAGGTCGATGCGGCGCTGATCGATTTCGAGCCAGTCACTGTGGCCCAAATGCCTGCCGACGGCATTCAGCAACTCGGCGGGGTGATTGAAAATCGTCGTCATTATCTGTTCTCGTCGCAAGCCCGTGCAGCGCCGACTATACCATCTCACCGACACAGCGTTCACCAGCCACATGAACTTTCCGCAGCAAATCACGAGCACGTTGGCAAGACCAGGGTCCTTGGTTATAGTTGGTCACTTTCAATCCGGAGGAAAACCGCGTGGAAAATATTGATATTGCCGAAATCCTGCAGACTTACGTGATTCCCTGGGGCATAAAGCTCGCGTTCGCGCTGGCGATCTTCATCATCGGCCGCATGGTAGTGGCGGGAATCGTCGGCTTCGTGCGCAAGGTGCTGAACACGCGCTCTATGGACGAGATTCTGGTCAGCTTCCTCACCTCCATCCTGAGCTGGGTGCTGCTGCTGTTCGTGGTCATCGCCGCCCTCAGCCAGTTGGGTATCAATACCAACTCGCTGGTGGCCCTGCTGGGCGCCGCGGGCCTCGCGATAGGCCTGTCGCTGCAAAGCTCCCTGTCCAATTTCGCAGCCGGGGTCATGCTGATCATCTTCCGCCCCTTCACCAAGGGCAACTTTGTCGAGGCTGGAGGCGCCACCGGTGTTGTCGACAAAATCAGCATTTTCACTACCACCCTGACAACCACGGATAACAAGGAAGTCATCGTACCCAACGGCGCCATTATCAACGGCAACATCACCAACTATTCCGCCCGCCCAACCCGCCGCGTGGATATGGTGTTCGGCATTTCCTACGATGATGATATTCGCAAGGCCAAGGAGATACTCGAACAGATCATTGCCGCCGACGAACGTGTGCTTCCGGAACCGGCTCCGGTTATTGCCCTGGGCGCGCTGGCGGAATCCAGCGTCAATTTCCTGGTGCGCCCCTGGGCCAAGCAGGAGGATTACTGGGGTCTGCTGTGGGATACCACGGAAGCCGTCAAGCTGAAATTCGACGAAGCGGGTATAACCATCCCCTACCCCCAGGTGGATGTTCACTTCAGCAAGACCGAATAGTAAGACCGGGGGGCGTTAAAACGCCCCCAACTGCTTCAAATACTTGCATTTTTTATCTGCCGCCAGGGGCGATGTGGTATAACAGCCGGCAGACCCAATACAGCCAAACTCCAGCGGACATCCAGCCCGCAGGCATTTGGTAAGCGGAAAATCACCGAAAGTGGCCAGCAAATCCAAACAGGCAGTCGTATCCCTCGCCATGCTCCTGGGCGCGGCGGCCGTCAGCGTCGTGCTTTACAAGTTGCGGCCGGCAGCTGAAATCGCGGCGCCCGTCTACGCGGCGGTAACGGTGGATGTCGCGCAGGTCGTGAAGGAAAACCTTCGTATCGAGGTGCAGGCACAGGGCACGGTCACGCCGTCCCAACAGACAACCATCCTGGCTGAAGTCAGCGGCAGGGTCATCGAGGTGGCGGAGAACTTCCACGTGGGTGGTTTTGTCTCCCGCGACGACATATTGCTGCGCATCGACCCCAGGGATTACCAGACCCGGCTGCTGCAGGCCCAGGCTTCCCTCGATTCCGCAGAGAGTGCGCTTGTCCAGGAGAAGGGTCGCGGCCAGGTAGCCCTGCGCGAGTGGGAGAAACTGCCCAGGAACAGCCAGCGCACCGAACAGGCCCGTGACCTCTATTTACGCAAACCGCAACTGGAAGAGGCGGAGGCGCGACTGAAGGCAGCCCAGGCTGACCTCAACACGGCCCGCGACAACCTCGAGCGCACCATCATCCGCGCGCCCTACGCTGCGCTTATCCGCAGCAAAAACACGGACCTGGGCCAATTTGTCGGCACCGGCACGCCGCTGGCAGACATTTTTTCCGTGGATATAGCGGAGGTCCGGCTCCCGATTCCGCAGAGCAAACTTGAGTACCTGGAACTGCCGGGACTGGAAGGTTACGTCAACGGTTCGGCGATCGACCTGTATACCGATGTGGGCGGCGACATAAAGCACTGGTCCGCGCAATTGCATCGCACCGAAGGGGTATTTGACGAGCGCTCGCGGGCGCTCTATACCGTGGCCCGCATCCAGGACCCCTACGGACTCAAAAATCCGGGGCAGGACCCGTTGCGGATCGGTACCTTTGTCAACGCCAATATCGAGGGTCGCGAACTCAGGGATGTCGTGGTGCTACCCCGATATGTACTGCGGGCTGGCAGCTATGTGTGGGTAGTGGATGACACCATGCATCTGCGTAATCGCCAGGTGACCAGCCTGCGCACGGGTGGCGACCGGGTGTATATCAGCGCCGGCCTCAACGAGGGCGACCTCGTCTCCCTGACCAGCCTTGACGCCTCATTTGCAGGGGCGAAAGTGGAGATTCTGTCTTCGACGCCCACGAATCTTTTATTCGACCCGACGCAACAGGCCCCCGCGCAACAAGCTGAGCGCACAGAGGAAATAACCGCCGCCACCGGTGCGGACGGCGTGGCAGCGGGCGGCCAGTGAGCCTGGAACATCCCAACGGCGTCATCGCCTGGTTTGCCTATAACCCGGTTGCCGCCAACCTGCTGATGCTGATTATCATGGTGGTCGGCCTGGGTTCAGCTTTCACTATCCAGCGCGCCATGTTCCCCAGTGTCGATATCGAGGTCATTTTCATTACCGCTCCCTATCCGGGCGCGGCACCCGAAGAGGTCGAACAGGGCGTTGTCCTTAAAATAGAAGAGGCGATCAACGATCTCGACGGCATCAAGCGGGTGGAGTCTGATGCGTACGAGTCTTTTGCGCGCATTATGATCGAGCCCAATGAGGGCATCGATCTGGGCAAACTGCTGGATGAGGTACAGAATCGGATCAACGCCATCCAGCACTTCCCCGATGGCGCAGAGGAACCCATCGTACGCCAACCTGAATTGCTGTTCCCCACGCTTACCCTGCAGTTGTCCGGGAACATTGACGAGCGCGCACTCAAGTCGCTGGCGGACGAAATGCGCCGCGAACTGCTGAGCTTGCCGGAAGTCTCCTCGGCGGAGGTCGTGGGCGCCCGCGACTATGAGATTTCCGTTGAGATATCTGAACAGTTGCTGCGCGAATACCACCTGACCCTGGGCGATGTGGCCGATATCATCGCCGCCTCCTCGCTGGATATTCCCGCGGGCTCCGTGCAGACCCGCAACGGTGACATCATGTTGCGCACACTCGGACAGGCCTACGTGCAGCGGGACTTCGAGGAGATCGTGCTCAAGACATGGCCCGACGGGACCCGACTGCTGCTGGGAGACATCGCAACCATAGACGACGGTTTCGTGGACGGCAACGGATTCACAACCTTCGATGGGCAATACTCGCTGGGCATCAACGTTTTCGCGATGGGCAAGCAGGACATTATCGACACCGCCCAGGCCACCCGCGATTACATGGAGCAGAAACGCGGGCAACTACCGGAGGGTGTCACCCTCGACGCCTGGCAGGATATCACCTACTACCTCAAGGAAAGGTTGGGGATGATGCTGAAGAACCTCGCGGTGGGCGCCCTGCTGGTCTTCATCGTCCTGGCGCTGTTCCTGGAAATCAAACTGGCATTCTGGGTCATGCTAGGCATCCCGGTGTGTTTCCTGGGCGCCATGGCCGTCATCAGTACACCGCTGGTGGATGCCAGCCTCGACCTGTTGAGTATTTTCGGGTTCATTATTGCCCTGGGTATCATCGTGGATGACGCTATCGTGATGGGTGAAAGTGCCTACGCGGAACAGGAGCGTCACGGCCACAGCGTGCAAAGCGTGGTCTCCGGCGTCTACCAGGTGGCTACCCCCGCAACCTTCGGCGTGCTGACAACCATCGTTGCCTTTATGCCGACCCTGTTCGTCGAGGGGGTGTTCGGTGCTTTCCCCGAGGCCTGCGGAATCGTCGTCGTACTGTGCCTGGCATTATCACTGCTCGAGTCCAAGTGGATTCTTCCCGCCCACCTTGCGCACAGCAAACCGTCGCGCCACCCGCTGCTGATGTCCATGAACCGGGTGCAGCAACACTGCAACCAGTCCCTGCGGGACTTTGTCGATCGCCGCTACACCCCGTTCATGCAACGCTGCGTCGAGAACCGTTACGTAACCCTCGCCTTCTTCATCTCGCTGCTGATTCTCTGTGGCGGCCTCCTTGCCGGCGGCCAGGTGCGCACAGTCCTCGCACCGGAGGCGCGCGGCGAGTTCCTGAAGGCCGAACTCCGCCTCGCCCATGGGTCGCCGGAGGAGCGAACCCGGCAAGCCATATCGAGTGTGGCCAATGCGCTAATGGAGATCGACGAGGAATACCAGCGCGAAACCGGGGGCGAGGAAAAACTGGTCGCCCATATCGCCGCCTACGGATTCGAGCAGATCAACGGTCGTATTTCGGTGGAGTTGACCAAAGAAGACCAGCGCAGTCTAACCACCCGGGAAGTGGAACAGCGCTGGCGCGACCGGGTGGGCACCATTCACGGGGCCGAGGTACTCGCTATCAGCGGCGACGACGAAGGTGGCTGGGGGCCTGCCATAGCGTTCGACCTGATGCACCACGATTTCAACAAACTGAAGGCCGCATCGGAAGAGTTGGAAGAAGCGCTGCGCCACTACGTGGGCGTATACGATATTCGCAACGGCGCAGGCGATACAGCGGATGAATTCCACCTGGATATACTGCCGGAAGCCGAATCCCTTGGCCTGACCCGCTACGACCTTGGCATCCAGGTGCGCCACGCCTTTTACGGTGCGGAAGCCCAGCGGGTACAGCGCGGGCCGGACGAAATCAAGGTCATGGTGCGCTACCCCAAAGCGGACCGCGAGATGACCAGCAGCCTCAGCAATATGTTCATTCGCACCCCCCAGGGAGACGAGGTGCCGTTCGACACGGTGGCCGACCTTAAAATAACCCAGGGCCTGCTCAAGACTACCCATATTGACTTTCAGCGCGCTTCCGAAGTGACTGCCGAGGCAGACAAAACCCTGGTTGAGCCCTCCCGGGTCATGGATGAAATTGAGGAAAACGTCATTCCCGCCCTGCTGGAAAAATATCCCGGTCTCAGCTACGGCATCTCGGGTATGGCGGACGAGGAGCGCAAACTGGGCGTGAGCCTGATGATCGGTTTCGCCCTGGCCATCTTCGGCATCTACGCCCTGCTGGCCATTCCCACCAAATCGTACCTGCAGCCGCTGATCATCATGGGCGTTATTCCCTTCGGGATTATCGGGGCTATCGTGGGTCACTGGGTGACCGGCTATGCGTTCAGCATGATGTCGATGATCGGCGTTATCGCCCTGAGCGGTGTGGTGGTGAACGACAGCCTGCTGCTGGTGGACCATACCAACAACGCCGTGGCGGCCGGCGCCTGTCGTTACACTGCGGTGGTGGAAGCTACCCAACGCCGCTTCCGCGCCATCATGCTTACCTCGGTGACCACCTTCATGGGGCTCGCCCCCATTCTTATAGAGCGCAGCGTACAGGCCCAGGACATTATCCCCATGGCTATTTCCCTGGCCTTCGGCATCGTATTCGCGACCGTTATTACCCTGCTGCTGGTACCCTGCCTCTACGTGATGCTGGATGACCTGCTGCACTGGTGGGCCGGTACAAAGCAGGCCACCGCAGCCACGCAATCCGGCGCCGGAGAGCGGCAGGAGCTGGTCAGCGAATAGACCCGCAGGGCAGGCAGCGCACATAGATATGGCGCGGATCTTTCAGGCTGGCCAACTCGGCGGCGGCATCCGCCACCGGCGCCAGCAAATTTGCCACCGAGGCGGCCAGGGCTGAGGGTGCCCACGCCCGCAGACCGCCGAGTCGATCAGCAAACTGTTGCAGAAACAGCTCCCGGGGCGTCAGCGGCAACTCGACAAACTCCACCTCGTAATCCTCAAGACCCGCCCGCGCAGCTGCCGCGACAACGGCATCATCCAGCGACCCCAGGCCGTCGAGCAAACCGCGCTCCAGCGCATCGGGCGCACTCCACACCCGACCCTGCGCCAGTTCGTCAACCTGTTGAGAGGTCAGGTCCCGACCCTCCGCCACCAGTTGCACGAAATGCCGGTAGTTGAAATCGACCCCGCTGCGAATGGACTGGGCGACCTGCGAGTTGAGCGGTCGGTCCAGGCGCAGTGAACCCGCCAGGTCGGTGGTGCCCACGCCGTCAGTATAGATTCCGGCGCGTTCCAGTAGCCGCTCGAAAGTGGGTATTGCCGCGAACACGCCGATACTGCCGGTGATGGTCCCCGGTGTCGCCCAGATTTCATCCGCTTCTGCGGCGATGTAGTAGCCACCCGAGGCCGCCACCGCACCCATGGAGATCACGATGGGAATGCCCATCGCCCGCGTCCTTAACAGCTCCTGGCGGATGACTTCTGAAGCGAACACACTGCCACCGCCGCTGTTGATCCGCAGTACGATTGCGGCAACCCCCTCCTGCTCCGCCGTGGACCTGATCAGGTACGCCAGTGAATCGCCGCCTATGCTGCCGGGGGGTTGGTCACCGGGAAGAATAGTGCCCTCTGCGGTAATGACCGCCACCCTGTCGGCAAGCTCTACCGCCAGCGGCGACGGGCGCATCCTGCGGACATAGGGTTCAAACAGCATCGCCTCGTACAGTCCGTCCTCGTTGCTGGCGCCCACCAGATCCACGAGGTAATCGTTGACCTCGTCGTGGTTCAGCAACTCGTCTACCAGGCCCGCATCCAAAGCCAGCGCGGCGGTGTCACCGCCCTGCTCCGCCAGCAATCGGGCGAAGTTGTTCACGTAGCTGTTCACGCTGCCGGGAGGCAGTTCACGCTGGGTTTCAACCGTAACCGCGTACTGCCCCCAGAGCACGTCGAGCCAACGCTCGGTAATCAGTTTCTCCCCCGGCGACATATCGTCACGCAGATAGGGTTCAGCGATGGATTTGAATTCGCCGGCGTGAAACACATGCATGCTTATCGAAAGTTTCTCGAGGGTCTCTCGGAAGTAGTTGCGATAACTGGCGAAACCCTCGAGACCGATACCCCCGAATGGGTTGACGATGACGCTGTCCGCGAAACTCGCCAGCAGGAACTGGTCCTGGCTGAAGAAATCACCCACCGCCACCACCGGCTTGCCGGTGGCCTTGAACGCCTCGAGCGCTACCGCGATCTCCTGCGTCCTGCTGATGCCGACATAAGTCAGTTCATTCAGCTCCATAACCATTGAGTTGATCGCCGGATCGTCTTTGGCATAGTTGATCGCATCGATAATATCGCGCAACAGCACCTCGTGGTTTTCCAGCGACGGCTCCCCCAGCAGGGCCTCCAGTGGCTCCACCTGCGACTTCTGGTCCACTACCACACCGCGCAGGTTCAGCAACAGCGCGGCCCGCTCCGGTATCGGTTCACTGCCACCGCCGAAGAAGAAAAACAGCAGCACGGCGATCACTACCAGGAACAGGATATTGGACAATGCCAGCCTGATTCGGGTAATGCCGGACCAGATTGCAGAGAACAGCGCCCGCAGGCGCGACGGTTTGCTCATGTTTTAATCTCCCGAAACCAACTGGGTAGCGCCGGCGGCCCTGAGTTCCCGCGCCCGCCAGCGCACATACATCATCGCGGCAATAAACAGCGTTACCACCGCGCAAGTGCCTACCACCGCGAGGGCACTGCCGGGCACCGCGAACAGGCGCTCGACCAGCGCCATAAAATATAGCAGGCTGACAAAGCACAGCCATATGTAACTGCGCAACCTGTCCCGCAACAGGCCCGGCAAGAAAATCAGCAAAGGCAACAACTTGCCCAGCCAGATAATCCAGGGCAGCTGATGCACCCAGGCGTCCGCAAACTGCTGCACCAGCAGTACCGACCACCCCAGCCAGGCGAGGGTGTGGGCCGCAGCGCTGGCGCGCCCCCGCTTCATCGGGGCTTGCCACCGGCAAGCCGGGCCACCCGCAACCCCAGGGCCCGGCACAGGGCGGCCTCACCCTCATCGAATTCCCGGCTGTTATCCGCGCCCGCCCAGTGAGAGGCGCCGTAGGGCGTGCCGCCTGACTGCGTGCTCATCAGGCCGGCTTCGCTATAGGGCAAGCCGGCCACCACCATGCCGTGGTGCAGCAGGGGCAGCAACATGCTCAACAGCGTGGATTCCTGGCCTCCGTGGAGACTGGAGGTGGACGTGAACACCCCGGCCGGTTTATCGATCAGCGCGCCACTGAGCCAGAGCGAGGAGCTCTGATCCAGAAAATACTTCAGCGGGGCGGCCATATTGCCGAAGCGAGTGGGGCTGCCCATCACCAGGCCGGCACAGTCTCGCAGGTCATCCAGCTCACAATAAAGCGGACCGTCGGCGGGAATGTCGTCCAGGCTTTGCTCACATTCAGCCGACACCGGCGGTACCGTGCGCAATCTCGCGACCATTCCGGGTACACGCTCAACACCCCGCGCAACCTGCTGCGCCATCGCCTCAGTGGCGCCGTGACGGGAGTAATACAACACCAGAATATAGGGCTCAGGCATCAGCCGATAAGTTCCAGGACATTCTCGGGAGGACGCCCAAGCACCGCCCTGTCGCCTTTGACAACTATCGGGCGCTCTATCAGTTTGGGGTGCGAGACCATGGCGGCAATGAGGTCATCGGCGCTGGAATCCTTGCCGAGCCCGCAGGACTTGTATTCGCTTTCCCCGCGCCGTACCAGCTCACCCGCACTGATACCCAGTTTTGCCAGCAGGCCCTTGATCTGTTTTTTGTCCGGCGGTGTCTCGAGGTAGAGCACGATTTCCGGTTCCACGCCGTTCTCCTCAAGCAGGGCCAGTGTTTGGCGGGACTTCGAACAGCGGGGGTTGTGATAAATGGTAAAGTCGCTCATATGATGATTCCTGCGATGTCAAAATCAGGCGCAGAGTATACCAAAACCCGCATCGCGCGACCCGGGAAAGACTGCACAGATATATCGACCGATGTCGAACCACTATCGTGCAGAAGCGAGAATGTTCATGCCATAATGCCCGCCATGAATCTCGATGCCATTACCGCTACCGAACTGTGGCGGCGCACCAGCTACCTGTTTTCGCGTTTCAATGCTGACCGCTGCTCGGAGAATGCGGCGGCATTGACCTACATGAGCCTGTTCGCGCTGGTGCCGCTGCTCACGGTGGTCTATACGATGGCTTCGGCGGTGCCCGCCTTCCAGGGCCTGGAAGAGAAAATGCAGGCCTTCATGTTTGAGAACCTGATGCCGGATACCAACTCCGAGATCAGGACTTACCTGGACGACTTTTCCCGCCAGGCGAAGAATCTTACCGGCCCGGGCATCATCTTCCTTGTTGTAACCGCGGTACTGATGCTGCGCAATGTCGAAAAGGCCTTCAACCAGATCTGGCGAGCAAGTGAAAACCGCAGCCCGGTATCCAGCTTCCTGCTGTACTGGGCTGTGCTGAGCCTGGCACCGATCACCATAGGCCTGGCGCTGGCGCTCAGTACCTACCTGTCATCCTTTGCCCACGTTATCGAGGTTTACGATGTCATCGGTGTAAAAGCGTTCCTGCTGCAGGTTGCGCCGCTTGCGCTCAGCACAATTGGTTTCAGCCTGATTTACATCGCCGTGCCAAACTGCCGGGTACCCTTCAAACACTGCATAATCGGTGGATTCGTGGCAGCGATGGCCTTCCACTTCGCGCGCTCGGTGTTCACCAAACTGGTCGTGGGCTCAAGCTATACCTTCATCTACGGCGCGTTCGCCGCCGTTCCCCTGTTCCTGCTGTGGATATACCTGTCCTGGAACATCGTTCTCATGGGGGGCATCCTGGTGCACAGCATGTCCGCCTACCAGAACGAGGAGCAGGCCGGCCGGCCGCTGGTGCTCAAGGCGCTGGATGTGCTCTACCTGTTCTGGCAAAGACAGGAAACGGGCGAGACGGTAAGTGAGATCGAACTGCTCAACCGCAAACACGAAATCACCCGGGGGCTGGACAGCGGCAGCTGGCAGCGACTGCGGGAAGTCTTTCTGGAAAAGAAGCTGATCGCGGAAAACGACCGCGGCCAGTACCTGCTCAGCCGCGACCTGCATACCATCACTTTCAGCCAACTGAAGGAATGGGTAAACACCGAGTACAACCTCGCCGCGGATGAAGCGCCAGGGAAGCTGGCCTTCCAGCAGGAGGCCTATCGCATGATGCAGGAACAGCGTCGTCAGCAGCGGGATTCGCTGGGCATCAACCTGGTGGAGCTATTCTCGAAATGAAGCCCTGGCTATTACTGATCATGACAATGGCCCTGGCCGCCTGCAGCCCGCAACAGGCGCCGGGTAACACACTGCGGCTGGATGAGCTGTCCGGGCAGTGGGTTGTCGTCAACTACTGGGCAATTTGGTGCAAACCGTGTATCGAGGAGATACCTGAACTGAACGCACTGTCGGAACTACCTCAGGTCACAGTGCTGGGCGTGAACTATGATGGCGCCGGCGGCGAGGAACTGGAACAACAACTGCAGAAACTGGGAATCGTCTTCCCCACCCTGGATGAGGATCCGGCCGCGCAGCTTGGTATAAGCCGCCCCGTAGTCCTGCCGACTACCCTGGTAATCGACCCCGAAGGCCAGCTGCGCGACACCCTGGTGGGCCCCCAGACGCTGGAAACACTCGCAGCCGCTACCGGGCAGACCATAAACGCGCACTGACGCGTCCGGAACGGGGGGATTACTCCCGACGTCCGCGCAAAAAAAGCCGGCCCAGAGGGCCGGCAGGATGGGGTTCTCGCTTGGGGGTACAACAGACCTGGATAGAATCCCTGGTGGCCATGAAAGGTCTACCGCAATCACCGGGCAGGCATCCATCGTCACTGCAAGGTCAGACTGGCCCGCACCGGAATAAGTTCCCCGGAACAAAAAAATATCGCCCTCGATTCGGCGAATTGTGGGTCGCCGCCCCGGTGACCACTATCCTCGGCGGATCGGGAATGGACAGCAGCCGCGCCCGCTATTAGGCTTAGGGCATATCCAGACTTCCGACCGCAACGACAGGTACACGACCATGAGCAACATCTTCGCTGATAACTCCCTGACTATAGGAAAAACGCCACTGGTGAAGATCAACCACATCAGCGACGGCAATATCTATGTCAAACTGGAGAACCGGAATCCCGCGATGTCGGTCAAATGCCGTATCGGCACCAGCATGGTACTGGCCGCCGAGGAAGACGGCAGCCTCAAGCCGGGCATGACCATCGTTGAGCCCACCAGCGGCAACACCGGCATCGCCCTGGCCTTCGTGGCCGCGGCTCGCGGCTATGGCTGCATTCTCATCATGCCCAACACCATGAGCCTGGAGCGCCGCATGCTGATGAAATCCCTGGGCGCGGAAGTGATCCTCACCGACGGCGCCAAGGGCATACCCGCCGCCATCCAGAAAGCGGAGGACATCATTGCGTCGGACCCGGACAAGTACTGGGGCCCGCACCAGTTCGAGAACCCCGCCAATCCCGCCATTCACGAAAGCACCACCGGCCCTGAAATCTGGGATGACACCGATGGCAAAATCGACATCCTGGTGTCCGGTGTCGGCACCGGGGGCACTCTCACGGGAATATCGCGTTACATCAAGAATACATGTGGCAAAGCCATCACCACCGTGGCCGTAGAGCCGGATTCCACCACGATGATCACCGCTACCATGGCGGGGACCGAGCCCAGCCACGCACCCCACAAGATCCAGGGCATCGGCGCGGGGTTTGTCCCCGCCAACCTCGACCTGAGCATGGTCGACCAGGTTGAGCAGGTATCCAGCGACGAGGCCATGGAGTGGGCGCACAAGCTGATGCGGGAAGAGGGAATACTTGCCGGCGTATCCTGCGGCGCCGCCATGGCCGCCGCCCACCGTATTTCGCAGCAGGCGGGCAACAAGGACAAAATGATCGTTGCGATTTTACCGGATTCGGGAGAGCGTTATCTGACCTCCCCGCTGTTCGCAGGTCGCTTCAGCGAGAATGAGACCGTTCAGACCACGGTGAGTTGAGCCGGATCAGGAGCGGTCACGCAAGGTCTGGAGCCGCTCCCGCACTCTGGGCCACTCCCGGTCGATGATACTGAAATAGACTGAATCGCGGACAAATCCGCCCTGTACAATCATGTGATTGCGCATTACCCCCTCGCGGGTTGCGCCAATCCGTTCCAGGGCACGCTGCGATCGCAGGTTGCGGGCGTCTGTCTTGAATTCAACCCGCACGCAACCGCAGCGGTCGAAGGCCTTGGCAAGAAGCAGCAATTTTGCCTCGGTATTGACGCCCGTGCGCTGCCACTCCTGACCCAGCCAGGTCCAGCCAATTTCCAGGGAGCGGTGCTCGGGCCGGATATTCAGGTAGCGGGTACTGCCGACCACCCGGTCCTTCCCGGTTTCCACTATCGCATACGCAAGCTGGTTGGGCGTCGTAACCGCCTCTTCAATCCATTGCCGGGTGTCGGCTATGTCGACAAAGGCCGCTCTGGGCATATAGTCCCAGTCGGCGCCGCTGCGCGCCCGGTTATAAAGACCATTGGCGTGGTCGAGTTGCAGGGGTTCCAGGCGAACGCCCTCCCCCCGCAATATTTCAGGCTCCACGCGCATACCGGAATTCACGGCACGATCACCGTGGAACCGCTGGTCATACGGCTCTCCAGGTCCCGGTGCGCCTGCTGTACGTTCGCCAGTGGGTAGCGCTGGCCTATTTCCACCCGCACCTGGCCCGCGAGCACACGGTCGAAGAGGGCGGCGCTGGACTGCCGCAGTTCCTCGGTGGTGGCGGTGTAGGTGAACAGCGTGGGACGCGTGATATACAGGGAGCCGCGCACCGACAAGCCCTGCAGATCCAGGGGCGCAGGCAGGCCTGACGCATTGCCAAAGCTGACCATGAGGCCGCGGGGTCGCAAACAGTCCAGCGAGATTTCAAAAGTGTCCTTGCCGACGCCGTCATAAACCACTGGCAGTTTGTCACCGCCGGTAATTTCCAGCACGCGTTCCACCACGTTTTCCCGGCGGTAGTTGATCACGTGGTGGTAGCCGTGAGCCAGCGCCAGCGCCGCCTTTTCCTCCGAACCCACCGTCCCGATCACGGTGGCGCCGATACTATTGGCCCACTGCCCGAACACCAGGCCAACCCCACCGGCGGCGGCGTGAAACAGGCAGGTGTCCCCCGGCTTCAGCTCGTATGTGCGTTGCAACAGGTACTCCGTGGTCTGGCCCTTGAGCATCACTGCTGCGGCCTGCTCGAAGTCGATGCCCCCGGGTATTTTCACGAGCCGCGCCGCCGGCAGGTTGAGTGCCTGCGCGTAGGAACCAAAGCCGGCGGAGCAATAGGCAACCCGCTCTCCCACCGCAAGGTCCACCCCTTCTCCCACGGCCTCGATCACCCCGGCCCCTTCCATTCCGATTCCGGTGGGCATCGGCAACGGGTAGGTACCGCTGCGGTGGTAGGTATCGATGAAATTGAGCCCGATTGCGCGGTTGCTCACTGTCACCATGCCGGGGCCAGGCGGCTCCAGCGCCACATCCTCCAGCACCATTACCTCCGGCCCGCCGGTCTTGTGTATCCTGATAGCCTGTACCATATCTTCTCGCTCCCCGCCTGAAAGTGTGTCGCAACCCGGACCTGCGCGCTGCCTGTGTCGGATACCGGATTGGGTAATGGGCCAGCCGGAATCCGTGCCGGACAGTTGTTCCCCTGCCCGGGCACACTAGTGTACCTTGTCACCCCAATTGTTACAGTGAGCGAGTCGTGAAAAGGAAAAACTGCCGTGCTTGAAGAACTGCAACTGGACAGGCGACTGCAACTGGCGCTGGACGCGCTGTCTTTCGACTCAACAACCGAGGTGCAGAGCCAGGTCATTCCCGCGGCGCTGGCCGGGGGTGACCTGGTGGTCAGCGCTGAGACCGGCAGCGGTAAAACCCTGGCCTACCTGGTACCAACGGTACAGCGACTGCTGGCATCGGACGCACCTCGAGAGTACGGTCCCGCCGCACTTGTCCTGGTGCCCACCCGTGAACTCGCCCGGCAGGTGTTGAAGCACTGCAGGGCGCTGCTGGCGAAAACGCCCCTGCAGGTGTACGGCATTACCGGCGGCGCCGATTTCAGGTACCAGGAATCCCTGTTTCGCAAGAATCCGGAGATCATCGTCGCCACACCGGGACGGCTGCTGGAGCACTGCGAACGCAAAAGCACCAGCCTGGCAGAGCTGCAGGTACTGGTGCTGGACGAAGCCGATCGCATGCTTGATATGGGGTTCCGGGACGATGTCCTGAAGATCATCGGCTACAGCCCCGATTCGCGCCAGGTCATAATGGTATCCGCGACCCTGAACCACCGGGAACTGGGCGCCATCAGCCGCTCCCTGCTTAAAACGCCGCAAACCATCGCGGTGGGAACGGCGCGGGAGCCCCATAGCACTATCGACCACCAGGTGATGCTGGCGGATGGCCAGGAACACAAGGACAAGCTCCTGTTCGCGCTGCTGGAGCAGGGCGGCTATGGGCGAGTGCTGGTGTTCGGCAACAAGCGCAGTACCGCGATAAGGCTGGCGGGGTTACTGAAGTACCACAAGCTGCGCTGCGCCTGCCTGCACGGTGAAATGTCCACCGAGGATCGCCGCCAGGTGATCACCCGGTTCAACGACGGCAAGCTGAGCATACTGTGCGCCAGCGACGTGGCTGCCAGAGGCATCGACATCAAGGACATCGACCTGGTAATCAATTACGACCTGCCGCACAGTGGTGATGACTACCTGCACCGCACTGGCCGCACCGGCAGAGCCGGCGCCAGCGGCCTCGCGCTGTCGCTGGTGACCGCCACCGACTGGAACCTGATGATCAGCATAGAGCGCTACCTGAAGCTGGATTTCCAGCGGCGCAGCCTGCCCGGGCTGAAGGCCCGCTTCAATGGTCCCAAAAAGCAAAAGGCCTCGGGCAAGGCCGCTGGCAGCAAAAAGAAGGTGCCAAAACCAGCCGCAGCCAAAAGCAAATCCCGCAAGCGCAACCAGAAGAACGTCGGCAAACCCTCCGCCAGGGTCAAACGCGATCCAGCGGAGAAAAATGATGGTTTTGCGCCGCTGATGAAGAAAAAACCCAGGCCCTGATGCGAACTTTCTTCGGACTCGAGGCGGAAGCGACAACAGCGATTCAGATTGCTGACTGGCGCGACCGCCAGTTTGCTTGCGATGGCCGCCCGGTGCCGCCCGCCAATTTTCATATCACGCTGGCATTTGTCGGGGAAACTTCACCCCAGGCACTGGAAAACCTGTGCCTGTCCGTGGATGCCTGGCTGGCCAGACAAGACACCCGGGGTGCGAAGCTGCTGCTGGACTGCACAGGCTACTGGCCCAAACCGGGCATTTACTGGCTGGGGCCGAAGACCTGGCCTGACACCCTGTCCGAGCTCGCGGCGAAACTGCGGCAGCTGGCGACCAATATCGGTGCCAGGCGCGACCGCAATCCCTTCCAGCCCCATGTAACCCTTTTTCGCCAGTGCGTGACGGCGCCGCTGGCGCCCGCCACAGAACCCGCGATTACCCTGGCCTATCGGCATTTCACCCTGTTCGAATCGAGACAGGGTAAAAGCGGGGTGAGTTATCACCCACTGCAACACTGGGAACTGGCCGCCCCCGCTGGTTGAACTCCCGACTCGCGCCTTGCTTCGGGAATACGCTAGACTTGCCTACCCAATTGTTTTCGGAACCTGGTAATAATGTCCAATCCCCTGCTCGAACAGAACGCCCTGCCGCCCTTTTCCGCGATAACCCCGGCGGATGTGGAACCAGCCGTAACCCGACTGATAGAACGCAACAAGGCGGCCATCGAGGCGCTCCTGGAAGCGCACGACAACTACAGCTGGGACAATTTCTGGCGACCGATTGAACAGATGGAGGATGAACTGGCACAGGCATGGTCCCCTGTTTCGCACCTGAACAGTGTCGCCAACAGTGACGAGCTGCGGGCGGCGTACAACACCTGCCTGCCTCTGCTCTCCGACTACAGCACCTGGAGCGGTCAGCACAGCGGCCAGTACGAGGCCTACAGCCAGATCGCCCGGGGCGAGGAGTTCGCGTCCCTGGACAACGCACAGCGAAAGGCGCTGGACAACGTATTGCGCGACTTCCGCCTGGCGGGCGTGGCATTACCCAAGGCGCAAAAGGAGCACTATGCCAGGTTGCGCAAACGGCTATCGGAACTGGGCAGTCGTTTCAGCGACAACGTGCTGGACGCCACCAACGCCTGGAGCAAACAGGTCACCGAGGAGCAGCTGGCGGGGCTGCCGGCCACCGCCATCGCCAATGCCCGCCAGGCGGCCCGGCAGGCGGGCTTCGACGGCTGCCTGATCACCCTAGAGTTCCCTTCCTTTTACCCGGTGCTGGCCTACTGCGAGGACGCCGCACTGCGGGAAGAAGTCTACCGCGCCAATAGTACCCGTGCTTCAACCGAGGGTCCCCACGCCGGCAAGTGGGACAATACTGCCATCATCGAGGAGATCCTCGACCTGCGCGGGCAACTTGCCGAAGTACTGGGTTTTGCCAACTATGCGGAACTCTCCCTGGCTACAAAAATGGCGGACAGCCCATCCCAGGTCGCGGATTTTTTGCAGGAGCTGTCACGGAAGTCGCGGCCACAGGCCCTCGCCGAGTGGGCCGAGCTGCAGGAATTCGCGCGCCGGGAGTACGGCGCCGAAACGGTCCACGCATGGGACGTAAGTTTCTACAGTGAAAAACTGCGAGAGCGCCGTTACCAGGTGTCGCAGGAGGATATTCGCCCATACCTGCCGATCACCCGCGTGTTGCCGGGACTGTTTGCCGTCGTTCAGTCGCTGTACGGAGTGACTGTGCGGGAGGTAAGCGAATTTGACAGTTACCACCCGGACGCCCGCCTGTTCGAACTGCTGCGGGACGGCGAGGTGATCGCCCGTTTTTATCTGGACCTCTACGCCCGGGCAAACAAGCGTGGCGGAGCCTGGATGGACAACTGTCGCGTACGGCGGCTGGTGGGACAAACCCTGCAGGTGCCCGTCGCTTACCTGGTCTGCAATTTCACGCCGCCGGTGGGTGAGACGCCTGCCCTGCTCACCCATACTGAGCTGACGACACTGTTCCATGAATTTGGCCACGGTCTGCACCACATGCTGACCCGGCAAACCGTCGCCTCGGTGTCGGGAATCAACGGTGTGGCCTGGGATGCGGTGGAACTGCCCAGCCAGTTCATGGAAAACTGGTGTTGGGAACCTGAAGCGCTGGCCCTTATTTCCGGCCACCACGAGAGCGGTGAGCCCTTGCCGCAGGCGCTGTTGGAAAAACTGCTGGCCGCGCGCAACTTCCAGTCAGCCATGATGATGGCGCGCCAGCTGGAGCTGGCCCTGTTCGACCTGCGCCTGCACAGCGAGTGGGACCCGGCCGCGGGCAGGTCGGTGCAGCAGATACTGGACAGCGTTCGCCAGGAGGTCGCGGTGCTGGTACCGCCGCCGTTCAACCGTTTCCAGCACAGCTTTTCCCACATTTTCGCGGGAGGCTACGCGGCGGGCTACTACAGTTACAAATGGGCCGAGGTACTGTCGGCGGACGCATTCTCACGATTCGAGGAAGAGGGAATTTTCAATCCCGAGACCGGGGCCGCCTTCCGGACCCACATCCTTGAAATGGGCGGATCCAAAGATCCCATGGAGCTGTTTGTTGCATTCCGCGGGCGCGAACCGGTAATAGAGCCGCTGCTGCGACACAGCGGCATAGCCGCCGCGGCAGCCTGACCCCGGGTGGCTCCGGCCCTGCCCCCGGGTTCCGGGTCAGCTCGCGCTCCAGCCGGCGCATCCCTTCTGGCCAGGGCCGGAGGCGACACAGAGTTCGATCTCACGCAGGTCGTCATCCGCGGATAAGGCCAGCAATCCCTGCAACAGGTAGCGCGAAAACTCCTCCACCGTGGCATTGCGGATAGGAAGCAGCAGAGTATCGCTTTTCAGGAATCGCATCTGCTCGCCGGCAAAGCTCACCCGATAGCAGTCGCCCTCCTCCTCGATCGACTGGAAAGGCGACTCAGCCGCCAGCAGCATATATTCGTCCAGGGCCTCGCAAAGGGTAGCCAGCCGGTTCTTGTATACGTTGTAGTCGGCGGCGAAACCATTGTCGCCCATGGGCGCCACGATGCGCGCGGATACCGAGTAATTGTGCCCGTGCAGGCGCTCACGCTGCGTGGCGCTGAAAATCGTGTAATGCGCCGCAGAAAATTTATGGCGCTCCTTGTCGATATAGAGGGTGGTCAGTTGTTCCATCGATACTGTCTGCTCATTCGCGGTAGGGGCATTGTTACGCCTGCCTGTCGTCGGCGCAACCGCGGATACCCAAACTGTCGGCACGTGGGCGCCCAGTGCGGTATCATGCCCGGCAGTTCACATGTAGCGCAAAGGCGGGGACCCAACAATGAAAACGGCAATTATTACCGGCGCCAGCGTTGGCATTGGCAGGGCGACCGCCGAGGCGTTCCTGGCCGAGGGCTTCGATGTCTACAATCTGTCTCGTCGCCCCTGCCCGGTGCCGGCGGTCACCAACCTCGCCTGCGACCTGGCTTCCACCAGCTCTATTGCCAGTGCCTGTGAAGCCCTCGCTGCAGCCATCAAAGGCTGCGAGTCGGTGGCGCTGGTCCACAACGCAAGCCAGATGCGCAAGGACGGCGCCATGGACTGCGACAGCGACAGCCTGCGCGATGTCCTGGAAACCAACGTGGTCGCCATCAACAGCCTCAACCGACAACTGCTGCCGCTGTTGCCGCGCGGCTCCAGTGTGCTCTACGTCGGTTCCACCCTGTCTGAAAAAGCCGTGCCATACTCTTTCAGTTACGTCATCAGCAAACATGCCCAACTCGGCATGATGCGGGCCACCTGCCAGGACCTCATGGGCAGCGGCCTGCACACCGCGCTGATCTGCCCCGGTTTTACCGATACCGAAATGCTGCGCACCCACCTTGGGAACGATCCTGATCTCGAGCGTTTGATAGCCGGCATGAACAGTTTCGACCGCCTGATAGACCCTGCCGAAATCGCCGAGGTGATCCGCTGGGCGCACCACAACCCGGTCATCAACGGCGCCGTGCTGGCCGCGAATCTCGGCCAGAAAGAGAGCTGAGCAGTGCTTTACGTGGCGGACTTGCGCGAGCGCAGGGAGCGCACCTTCCTGGTACTTGCGGGATTCTTTCTCTGCGCCATGACCCTGCTCAACGTCATCGGCATAACCCGCTTTGTCCAACTGGGCCCCATGGCGCTCGCCGTCGGCGTACTGCCCTACCCGCTGACATTCCTGTGTACGGATCTTATCTGTGAACTGTACGGCAAGGCCCGCGCCAATTTCCTGGTGAGCGTAGGCCTGGGCCTCAACATCTTCATCCTGCTTGTACTGTTCGCCGGCAACGCCCTGCCGGCGGTACCGCCGGACAGCATGCCACCCTGGCAGATCCTGCAACTGGCGGCACCGGTCGCGCTGCCCACCGGCGAGGTGGTGGAACACAGCGTGGGACTGTACCAGTTGATCTATGCCACGACCTCGGGCGCAATGGTCGCCTCGATGGTGGCCTATATTGCCGCCCAGTACTGCGATGTCCACCTGTACCATTTCTGGAAGCGTGTCACCGGCGGCAAACACCTGTGGATTCGTAATAATTTCAGCACCCTGATAAGCCAGATGGTGGATTCAGTGATGGTGATCTCGGTGACATTCGGTGCGGCATACCTGCGCGGCGACATGGCTTTAGATGTCATCCTGATGCTGGTAGGCAGCAACTACCTGTTCAAGGCCGTTGTCGCGCTGTTGGATACCGGCCCCCTGTACCTCGCGGTTCACTACCTGCGGCGCTACCTGCAGCTTCCCGGCAATGAAACCGTGGCCAGCGTCATCGATCCGCCCTAGTGTCGAGCCCGCGCATGCACATCAGCACCCGCGTGAATGGCCAGAGCCTGCACCGCGCCGATGTCGCAACTTGACCGCCCTTCGCTTCACTACTAATGTCAATCACAAACCTGCTGGCAAAGGGTGGGAAACCAGACCAACGGGCCTGCCGAACAATACGGTGCAAATGGAGAGTGCTCATGAATAAATCATCATTGAATATGGCGGCGCTGTGCCTGCTTGCGGCTGCGGGTACGGCCTACGCGGATGCGGATAAAATGCAGGTGGGCAAGCAGGTCTATGAAGCGTCCTGCTCGCACTGCCATGACAGCGGCAAAGAGGGCGCGCCGGTTCTCGCCGACATGGTGGAATGGACTGATCGCACCCAGATATTATGGTCCGACGTGCATCTGCAGCACGTCGATGACGGCTTCTTCAAAGACCCTGGTGACGGCTCCATGCAAGAGATTACCGCCGACCAGATGGAAGCGGCGACCAACTACATGGTGTCAATCGCCGGCAAGAAATAACGCACTGTTGGCCAGCGGATACCCGCGTGACTCCCCAGGGTCGCGCGGTGGGTCAGCTACGCAAGGCGCACTCCATATCCACTAGGCCACCTCAACCAGTTTTACCGCCGACGCGGGCGCTTCGCCGCGAAACTCCCGCAGCAACTCCTCCCTGCGCGGCGCCAGCATATCCCGGTTGCGATCCTTCACATGTCCGAAGCCCCTGAGTTTGGCTGGCAGGCGCGCAAGCTCCAGCGCCACTGCGTAATTGGAGTCATCAAGCCCGGCTAACAGCGTGTCCAGAAGCTGGCGATACTCTGCCAGGTCGGCCTGTTCCCGCCTGCGTTCGAGGGTGTATCCGAAGATATCCAGGGCCGTGCCGCGCAGGAAGCGCAAACGTGCCAACAGGCCAAAGACCTGCATCATCCAGGGGCCGAACTCCTGCTTTATCAGGTGCCCGGTATGGGGGTCACGCTTGGCTATCAACGGCGGCGCCATGTTGAACCGCAGCTCCACATCCCCTTCAAACTGGCTGTTGAGTTTGCGCAGGAACTCGCCATCGGTATACAGCCGTGCCACCTCGTATTCGTCCTTGCAGGCCATCAGGCGGTAGAGCTGGCGCGCCACCGCCATGGTAATCGAATCCGGTTCATCAGCGCGCGGGTCGGCGGCACGCACCCGCTCCACCTGTGCCAGGTAGGAGCTGGCGTAGCTTGCATTCTGGTAGCTGGTCAGCCGTTGCTGGCGATCCGCTATCACCTCAGACAGGGAGGGCGGCGCGCGGCGCTCGTCCGCCGGGTCCAGCAGTTGCAACACTTTCTCCGGCTGTTCGGCATAGCGCCGACCCCAGAGGAAGGCGCGGCGGTTGAAATCGGCGGCCACGCCGTTGATCTCTATGGCCTCTTCCAACGCCGCGGCGGACACCGGCACCAGCCCGCGCTGCCAGGCGAAACCGAGCAGGAACAGATTACTGGCGATGGAATCACCCAGCAGCGCGGTGGCGATGCGCGTGGAATCAAGAAAATCACAACCTGGCTCGCCGACTTCCGCCAGGATTTTGTCCTTCATCGCCACAGTGGGAAATTTCGCGTCGGGGTCCAGTACGAAGGCGGCGGTCGGCACCTCGGCCTCGTTGACCACAGCATGGGTGCGGCCCTGGGCGACCTTGCCCATGGATTCATAGGTGGTTGTCACTACCAGGTCACAGCCCAGCAGCAGGTCCGCCTCACCCGCGGGAATGCGCACCGCCTTGATGTCCTCCTGGTTAGCGCTGACGCGCACATGGCTGACCACCGCGCCGAATTTCTGCGCCAGCCCTGTCTGGTTCATGGTGGCGCAGCCCTTGCCCTCGATGTGGGCCGCCATCGCGATCAGCGCCGTTACAGTGAGCACACCCGTGCCACCGACCCCGGTAACCACTGTGTTCCAGGGCCGATCCAGCGCTGGCAGCACGGGTTCCGGCAGGGGCGCGAAAAGGCTGTCGACATCCGCCAGTTTGACGGTCGACTTTTTAAGGCTCCCGCCCAACACCGTGACGAAGCTCGGGCAGAAACCCTTGGCGCAGCTATAGTCCTTGTTGCATGCGCTCTGGTCAATCTGGCGCTTGCGACCCAACGCCGTATCCTTGGGAAGAACCGACAGGCAGTTGGACTTGAGACTGCAATCGCCGCAGCCCTCGCAGACTTCGTCATTGATGAACAAGCGCCGGGCGGGGTCCTCCGCAGAACCCTTTTTGCGGCGCCGCCGCAACTCGGCGGCGCAGGTCTGCTGGTAGACGATCACCGATGTGCCTTCGAATTCGCGCAACTCCTTTTGCAGGACATCCATCTCATCCCTGTGGTGCAGGCTGTAGCCGGGCACACTGCCAAACCGGCCGCGCCAGCGATTCGGGTCATTGCTGACCAGGGCTATGCGGCGTACACCCTCCCCGCGCAGCTGATAAATCAGGTCCTCAACCTTGAGGGAGCCATCTATGGGCTGGCCGCCGGTCATGGCCACCGCATCGTTGTAGAGAATCTTGTAGGTGATGTTGACCCCGGCTGCCACGGCCGCCCGTATGGCCAGGATACCCGAGTGAAAATAGGTGCCATCTCCCAGGTTCTGGAATACGTGGGGGGTATCGGTGAACGGAGCCTGCCCTATCCAGGTGGCGCCCTCGCCACCCATCTGGGTGAAGGTGTCTGTCTCCCGATCCGGCATCCAGGTGGCCATGTAGTGGCAGCCAATACCGCCGAGAGCGTGGCTGCCCTCGGGCACCCGGGTGGAGGTGTTGTGAGGGCATCCGGAGCAAAAATGCGGCACCCGCTCGATGATATCCCTGGGCACCGCCAACGAGGCTTCCTTGCGCTCTATCCATTGGATACGCGCGTCCATGGTCTCGGAGCGGTAGAAGCGGCGAATGCGGCTGGCTATAGCCAGTGCCACCATGGCAGGGGTCAACTCGGCGAGATTGGGCAGCAGGTCGCGCCCGTTCTCGTCAAACTCGCCGATCACCCGCGGCCGCGCGGCCACTGGCTGGTTATACAGTTGGCCGGTGAGCTGGTCTTCGATGATGGAACGCTTTTCTTCCACCACCAGTATCTCTTCCAGACCCTCTGCAAACTCGTGGGTGGACCGCGGCTCCAGCGGCCAGGGCATGCCCACCTTGTAGACCCGCAGGCCGATTTCGGCCGCTACCGCATCGGTGATGCCCATGTCCTCCAGTGCCTGCATCACGTCGAGGTAAGCCTTGCCGCTGGTGATAATACCGAAACGGGGATTGGGGCTGTCGACGACGATGCGGTTCAGGCCATTAGCGCGGGCAAATTCCCGCGCTGCGTAGATTTTGTATTTGTTGAGTCGCAGTTCCTGTTCGAGGGGCTTGTCGGGCCAGCGGGCATGCACACCATCCGCCGGCAGGGCAAATTCCTCCGGAATCACGATATTGACCCGCTGCGGATCGATATCGGCGGAAATGGCGGAATCCATATTTTCCGTAATTGCCTTCAGGGCAACCCAACAACCGCTGTAACGCGACAACTCCCAGCCAAACACGCCCAGGTCCAGCACCTCCTGCACATTGGCCGGGCTGAGTACCGGCACCGAAGCGCCGATAAACATATGTTCAGACTGGTGTGGCAGGGTGGACGATTTGCAGGCGTGATCATCGCCCGCCACCGCCAGCACGCCACCGTATTTCGACGTGCCAAAGGCGTTGGCGTGCTTGATCACGTCCATGCTGCGGTCGACACCCGGCCCCTTGCCGTACCACATGCCGAATACGCCGTCATACCTGGCGCCTGCAAACAGGTTGGTCTGCTGGCTGCCCCACACCGCCGTGGCGGCCAGATCCTCGTTTACCCCCGGCTGAAAGTAGACATTGTGTTTCTTGAGCCAGGACTTCGCCTTCCACATAGCCTGGTCCACGCCCCCAAGGGGGGAGCCGCGGTAGCCGGAGATAAAGGCCGCGGTATTGAGACCGCGTTGCATGTCGCGCTGGTGCTGCAGCATCGGTAAGCGCACCAGTGCCTCGATACCCGTCATGTACGCGCGAGTGGCGTCCAGGGCATATTTGTCATCGAGTGAAACCTTGTGTGCCGATTCCAGCTGAGCCATGATCACCTTACTCCACCAGTGTGTTAGAGAGACGACTGATTGTGAATAGCGACTGAACCGCTATTCCAATCGGGCCATCAACTGCCCCATTCTTTAGTATAGCGATGATTGCCCGCCATTATTAAGGATACTCTCATCATCAGCGTGATGCGCATCCGTGGACGCAGCCAGGTAGGGAAATGATAAAGAGCAAGTTGCCCAACGTGGGCACCACGATTTTTACCCGCATGTCGGCGCTGGCGGCGGAGCACGGGGCGATCAACCTGTCCCAGGGATTTCCCGACTTTGACGCGCCGGTGGCCCTGCGGGAGGCGATGGCGCGCAACGTAATGGCCGGCCACAACCAGTATGCTCCCATGGCGGGGGTACTGCGCCTGCGCGAGCAGATCGCCATGCAGCTAGACCTGCACCGCGGGGTTGCCTGCAACCCCGACAGCGAAATCACCGTGGTACCCGGCGCCACCGAGGGACTCTTTTGCGCGATCATGGCCTGCGTGCGCACCGGAGACGAGGTTATCCTGTTCGACCCCAGCTACGACAGCTACCAGCCCTCCATCGAATTGGCCGGGGGCCGGGCCATTCACGTTCCGCTGTCGGGGGACGACTTCCTTCTGGACCGCGAGCGCCTCGAGTCCGCGCTGTCGCCCAGGACACGGCTGATAATGATCAACTCCCCGCACAATCCCAGCGGCAGCGTGCTCTCGCGTGATGACCTTGTCTACCTGCAGGCCCTGGTCGAACAGCACGACTTGCTGCTGATCAGCGACGAGGTCTACGAACACCTGGTTTATGACGGCCGGCCCCATCACAGCGTGCTGGAGTTCCCGGGCCTGCGGGCACGCAGTTTCGCCTTTTTTTCCTTTGGAAAAACCTTCTCTGTCACCGGCTGGAAGACCGGTTACTGCGTGGCGCCGCCAGCGCTTACCGCGGAGCTGCGCAAGGTGCACCAGTTTGTGTCCTTTGTCGCGGTCACCCCGGTGCAGCTGGCGTTGGCGGATTTCATGCAGGCCGAACCGGATTATGCGGCAACTCTGGCGTCTTTTTACCAACACAAACGCGACCTGTTCTGCGAAGGACTGGCGGGCTCGGGCTTCAAAATCAAACCCAGCGCGGGCACCTACTTCCAGCTGCTGGATTACAGCGCCCTGAGCGCAGAACGGGACACCGTGCTGTGTGAACAATGGACCCGGCAACACGGCATTGCATCCATACCCATTTCGGTCTTTTACGAGGAACCGCCACCACAGCACTTGCTGCGCTTTTGCTTTGCCAAAAGCGACCCGGTGCTGCGAGCGGCAACGGAGCGACTATGCGAGATTTGAGCGTCACCCTGATCCAGTGTGAGCTGGCCTGGGAAAAACCCGGCGACAACCGGCGGCAGATCGGCCAGATCATCGACGGCCTGGCGGAAGCTACCGATATTATCGTCCTGCCCGAGATGTTCACCACCGGCTTTTCAATGAACGCCCTGGGGAATGCTGAATCGCCCGGGGGCGACACTGAGCAATGGCTTGCTGAACTGGCGGTGCGCCACGATTGCGCCCTGACCGGCAGCATAGCCGTGGAGGCGGATCACGGGGTTTACAACCGCATGCTGTTCGTCACACCCGAGAACAAGGTGTACTACGACAAGCGCCACCTGTTTCGCATGGCGGGTGAACACAAACGCTACCTGCAGGGCGAGCAGCGGGTCATTGCCAACTGGCGCGGCTGGCGCATTCTCCTGCAGGTCTGCTATGACCTTCGCTTCCCTGTGTTCAGCCGCAACCGCGAGGACTACGATCTGGCCCTGTACGTGGCAAACTGGCCGTCCGCGCGCCGTCAGCACTGGCGCCAGTTACTGATCGCCAGGGCAATCGAAAACCAGGCATGCGTGGTCGGGGTAAACAGGGTCGGCAGTGATGCCAGAGGGCTGGATTACAGCGGAGACAGCCTGGCTATCGCGGCTGATGGCGCACTGTTGAAGGATATGGGAAACGAAAACGGCGCCGCCAGGGTAGTCCTGAGCGGCGCCGCTTTACAAAAGTATCGAGAGGGCTTCCCCTGCCAGCTGGACGCCGACGGCTTCCAGCTGGACCCGGGAGAGTCCTAGTCCGTGTACTCGACTTCCAGGGAGGCCATTACCCGACGGTTTTCGGCGCGACCTTCAGCGGTGTCGTTGCTGGCCACCGGGTTTGACTCGCCGTAACCCACTGCCTTCAGACGCGAGGGGGCGATACCGTAAGTTTTGACCAGCATGTCCACCACAGCCTGCGCGCGACGCTGGGACAGCTGCTGGTTGTAGGAATCCGCACCAACGCTGTCTGTGTAACCATCGATGCTCACATCCACCTGGTCGAACCGCTTGAGGAACTTGGCCAGCTCACCCAGATCGGTGAAGTACTGCTCCTGGACCACTGACGAATCGAACGCGAAGTTCACCTTCAGCTTGATGGAGGCAACCTGTGCCACCGGCAGCGGGCAGCCGCTGGCGTCTACACGGGTATTGGGCGGAGTGCCCAGACATGCATCTACTTCATCACAGACGCCGTCGCGGTCTTCATCCGGGCATGAGGTTGCCACAGGTTGCGGCGGCGGAGTGACGTTGCCAAGGTAGTAGTTCAGGCCCCAATAGGCGATGGTGTCGTTGTTGCTCTTGTCGAAATTGTAGATCGTACGCGCGTCAAGGCTGGTGCTGAAGCGAGGGGTCAGCATCCAGCGCACACCCAGACCGGCGTTCATCGTGGTGTCTTCATTCTTCTCGCCGCCAGCCCGGTTAGGATTGGTTGCGAAATAACCTGCACCGAGAACCGCATAGGGACGCAAACGGGTGCCCGTGCCAATAATCGCAGCCTCGTCAACGATATAGCTGCCTGCATACATTTTCATACCCAGGTTCGCCAGGGTTACCTCGGTATTGGTGCCTGGGTACGCCTCGTTGTTGGCATCATCCTGGGTGAAAGAGATTTCTGCGGCCCAACGGTCACTGAAGGCCCATTCCAGTCCGGCCCACGGCGCGTAGTTCTGCTCGAGATCACGATCACTTGAGTACCACCAGCGAGCGATACCGGCGTTCAGGGTAATTGGTACCTCGGCCACGGTGACGGGGGCGAGCCCCGTGAGGACAAGCCCTACAGCCGCACCCGCTGCCAGAATTTTGTTTTTCATTATTAAGGAACTCCTGTCCATGATTGATGTCTAGCGGCAGAATAACACTTGACTCATTGATTTTCAGTGATTTTTTTTTGGTGATATTTCGCTATCACCGGCGAGCCGATCCCGCCCCCTTTTCACCAACCCAAAACGGATTTGATAAAAGGTATCGACAGCGCCCTCTGCTCCTCCAGGGAGGCATTATCGAGCGTTTCAAGCAGGGCCAGCAAGGCCGCCATGTCGCGGACAGAGCGGGAAATGAGATAAGTGCAGACATCCCTCCCCAGGGTCAGCCCCCGACGGGCGGCGCGAAACTGCAGGATCGCGATCTTGTCCTCGTCGGCCAGCGGCGCCAGTTGGTAGACAATCCCCCACGCGAGGCGTGAGCGCAGGTCGGGGAGCGCCACTGCCAGGGCGCGAGGCGCGGCATTTCCGGCCACCAGCAGCCGGCAACCGTGCTGGCGGGCCCGATTACAGAGATTGAAGAGCGCCAGTTCCCAATCAGGACGCTCCAGCACCACATTTATATCGTCGAGACAAACCAGATTGAGGCTCTCGATGCCCTGCACAACCTCTTCGGGACGATGATCGGCCAACTCCCCAAGCGGCAGGTAAAGGGCGCCCACCCCCGCCAGGTGGCAACTCGACTGCAGCAGGTGTGTTTTGCCGACCCCGGCTGGGCCGTAAATGTAAATAATCGCCTCACCCTGGCCCTCCGCCTGCTGCCGCAGGGCGGCAATCAGCGCCTGCGTTGTGGGCAGGGGCAGAAAATTGTCGAGGTTGGCCTCGTCCCGCAAGCGCACGGGCAATGCCAGCTGCCGCTGTCCCTCGCCGCTCACTCAATGACCGCTGTACAGATCACTGGCGCGGTAGTGGTTGAGCAGATGCCGCAGGAACACGGCGATGACTGCCGCTACCGGCAAAGCCACCACAACACCGACAAAACCTGCCAACTGGCCCCCCGCCATCAGGGCGAAGATTACGGCCACGGGGTGCAGGCCGATACGATCCCCCACCAGCACCGGGGTCAGCACCATGCTCTCGATCGCCTGCCCGATACCGAACACCAATAACACCCAGAGCAGCACGCTCCAGTCACCGAACTGGGCGTAGGCCGCGATACATGACACCAGTACACCCAGGGTAAATCCCAGATAGGGCACAATACTGGCCAGCCCGGCGACCACCCCGAGCAACAGCGCCAGTTGCAGTCCCACCAGCCAGAGGCCTACCCCGTAGACAACGCCCAGGGTACACATAACAATAAACTGGCCGCGCAAAAAAGCGCCGACGACCTCGTCGGCCTCTCCCACAATATGGGCTATTTTGCCCTGCCAGACCTTGGGCAGGACGGCCAGGGCCCTGGCCACCAGTTCGTCCCAGTCGCGCATGAGGTAGAAAGCCACGACAGGGACCAGTGCCAGATTAGCCAGCCCAAGCAGCATGCTGGCACCGGAACCCGACACCCTCACCAGAGTCTGGGCCGTCATTCTACCCAGTGATTGCCAGTGATCGGACAACTGACCGGACCAATCCATATCCGGCAGCCGCTTCAGGCTCAAGTCAAATTTATGCTGAACCCAGGGCACGGCCTGCTCTGCGAACCAGGCATATACTTGAGGGATTTTCGCCACCAGCAGATCGAGCTGGTGCAATAGTATCGGCACGGCAACAATCATCGCCGCGATAACCAGGGTAGTGAAAACCGCGAACACCACCACTACAGCGAGCGTGCGGCTGAGCCCGCGTCGCGCCAGCGTATCCACCAGTGGGTCACCGAGATAGGCGATCAACGACCCGAGGACAAAGGGCAGCAAAATAGGCTGCAACAGATAAAACAACACGGCGGCGACAACGGCCGCCACCACGGTAAGTGTCCAGCGATTCACAAATGGCGGCAATCCGGAGCTTATTTCTGCCATTGGTAGGTCAGCTGGACACCCGGGCCCGCCGCGGGCAATGGCACCAGCTTTTCGTTGAGTTCGATAGTAGCGGCCAGCTGGCTCGCATCCGCCTGCGCCTGCACGGTCAGCGTGATCGTGTCACCGCTTACCGAAACCAGATTAGCCCGCTCCACGAGTTCCAGGCTTTCCAGCCAGGCGACGACAGCCGCATAATCGGCGTAGGCCGTTACGCCAGTCACTGACAGGCTTATTTCACCCTCGACACCGGATGCGGACACCGCATAGCGGGCCGCCATGGCCTCGGCGACCATGGCAACTCCCGTGCGCAGGAACTCCTCTTCGCTCGCCGCTTTGCCGGATTGATGGCTCTGGGTATCCTCGTAATAATAGCTCCAGTCCCCGTCCACGCCGCCGCTCGCCGGCAGGGAAAAACGACCGACCAGGACATTCTGGAGGTGGTAGCGCTGGGATGCGCTTATCAGCGCCGGATCAAGTGGGCCCCAGGCCTGGTCCGGAGTCACAGCGCTGGTATCGACCAGATCGTACAATGGCAGTTGCAGGGGGACACCGCGCCGGGCAAATTCAGCCCGCACCGCCGCCACCAGCGCCGGGGCCGTATCCGCGTTGACAAATTGCCGGCCCGCCGCATCCTCCATCACCAGCCATAGCAGCACAGCGGGCCGGTTCGCGGTCCACAGGGGCTCCCCCGCGTTGATGATCAGGTCGTTGACATACTTTTCGTCGAACACAGGGCGCACAACAAGCCCCCCGCTATTCGGATCCTTGCTATAGGAATATTGCTGAACATGGCTGGCCGCACTGCCCAGGGCGGCGGAAACAGCCGGATTGCGCAACACGTTGGCGCTGCCCGACACTCTTACGAACACCTCGGACAGCGCCTCCCGGGCGGCGCGGGCGAGTTCACCCGACGACTGATCCGCCAGCGGCACCGAGGAAGAGTACATATTCTCCACCACTTCGGCGCGGACGGCCCCCGCCAGCAGGATCAACACAAATACGAGACTGCGTGAAACAAGTGTGATCAAAGCCCTCTCCCGGGTTGGTGGCAAACGCGTATTGTAGCAGGACAGGAAGCTCAGGGGGGAGGCGCGAAATTGTCACACGCGGGATGATCTGTGTGAGGATTGCCGCTAGAATAGCCGCCCTCTGACACTACCCCCAACAGCCTGCGGACACCACTGCCATGAAAGAAGACAACGGGCAAACCTCTCTCAGTTACAAGGATGCCGGCGTCAATATAGATGCGGGCAACGCGCTGGTCGAACGGATCAAGGGTATTTCCCGCCGCACCAGCCGGCCCGAGGTACTGGGTGGCCTGGGCGGATTTGGCGCACTGTGCGAGATTCCCGCCGGTTACACCCAGCCCGTGCTGGTTGCCGGCACCGACGGAGTCGGCACCAAACTCCGCCTGGCCATGGCCATGGGCATCCACGACACAATCGGTATCGACCTGGTTGCCATGTGCGTGAACGACCTGGTGGTGGCTGGCGCGGAACCGTTGTTCTTCCTGGACTACTACGCCACTGGAGCGCTGGATATCGACACCGCTGCGGCCGTGGTCACGGGTATAGGCGCCGGCTGCGAACTGGCGGGGTGCGCCCTGGTAGGCGGCGAGACGGCTGAAATGCCGGGGATGTACGAAGGCGAGGACTACGACCTGGCCGGGTTTTGCGTGGGAGTCGTGGAAAAGTCAAAAATTATCGACGGCAGCGCCGTGCGCCCCGGGGATGTACTGCTGGGACTGGCGAGCAGCGGGCCCCACTCCAATGGCTACTCGCTGATACGCAAGATTCTGGAGATAGACAACGCCGATCTCGGGCAAACTCTGGGTGATACCACCCTGGGCCAGGCCCTGCTCGCCCCGACCACCATCTATGTAAAAGCCCTGTTGGCGCTCTTTGAGCAGGTCCAGGTCAAAGCCCTGTCCCACATCACAGGCGGCGGTCTGCTGGAAAACCTGCCGCGGGTTCTGCCCCAGGGGTGCGCGGCGCAGATCGATACGCAAAGTTGGCAGTGGCCGGAGATATTCAGGTGGCTGCAGACACAGGGCAATATCGACAGCAGGGAGATGTACCGCACCTTCAACTGTGGCGTGGGCATGGTGATCTGCGTTGCGGAAGAAGAACAGGATACCGCACTTGCACATCTGGCGGATGCCGGACACAAAGCCTGGCGAATCGGCCGGATAAGCGCCGGCGACGGGGTTGAACTGCTGCCGTGACCGCAGCCAGGGCCCGGTTGGCCATACTCATATCAGGTCGGGGCAGTAATTTGCAGGCCTTCATCGACGCCTGTGCCAGCGGCCGCCTCGCGGCGGAAATTTGCGTGGTTATCAGCAACAACCCGGAGGCGGAGGGGCTGCGCAAGGCCGCCGACGCGGGTATTGCCACCCGCTGCATCGATCACAGGGACTACGCCACCCGCGAGGAATTCGACGCGGTGCTGGCACGGGAAGTCAGCGATTACCGTGCCGATCTCGTTATCCTTGCAGGATTCATGCGTATCCTCACACCCACCTTCATCGAACCCTTCAGCGGCCGCCTGTTGAACGTCCACCCGTCGTTACTGCCGAAGTACCCCGGCCTGCACACGCACCAGCGAGCGCTGGATGCGGGTGACAGCGAAGCCGGCGTAACAGTGCATTATGTCACCTTGGAACTCGATGGCGGACCGCCTATCATCCAGGCTCGGGTGCCGATTCTGCCGCAGGATACCGCGCAAACACTGGCCGCCCGGGTAATTGTAAACGAGCACATAATCTACCCGCTTGCAGCCCAGTGGCACATCTCAGGGCGTTTGCGGCTCACGGAAAGCGGAGTTTGCCTCGATGGCAAGAGCGTACCCAGCACAGGCGTTGACTACCGACAGGAGGAGGATTAAAGCCCCGCTGCTGTTGGTCATCGCCCTGATGGCCAGTATCGCCCGGCAACCGGCCAGCGCGGCCACCGAAGGGCAGGCGCCCACTTTGCAACCCTATACCGCCCAATACCAGACCACCGCCAGGGGCTTCGACCTGAGCGTCACACGCAAACTTGAAACCAGCGACAACGGCGACTACATCCTCACTAACGGCGGCAAAATGCTGGTGGTCGGCTTCCATGAGATCAGTCTTTTCAGGATAAATGACGGTGAAATCCTGCCCATTTCCTACATTTTCCAGGGTACCGGATTGGTAAAACGCCGACGCGAGCTTCAGTTCCCACCGCAGCCGGGCAAGATCAGCAGTCTCTACAAGGACAAATGGTACGACCTGCCGTATACAGAGGCGACCCTCGATCGCATGAACCAGATGGAGCAATTGCGACTGGAATTGCTCAAGGACCCCGAGGCGGTACTCGACGTTACATTACGGGTAGCAGATGGCAAACGGGTGAAGGATTCCCGCCTGGTGCTGATTGCCCGGGAGATGCTCTCCACCCCCCTGGGGCCGGTGGAAACACTGCACTATGAGCGCCTGCACGATGACGCGGATCGCAAGTCCGATATCTGGTTCGCTCCGCAGTGGGACTACCTGATGGTCAAGACCGTCCATATAGAGGATGGTGACCCCGTGGAAATGATTCTCACCAGCGCCACACTCGGCGGCCAGCCGGTCATCGCGGCCAACTGAGCTTTCTGGAACCGCTCAGTTGCGTTGCTGGGCGTCAAAAGCCAGTAATTCTGCGACCTCTACACGCACCGTTTCCAGCCGCTGCGCCAGCTCCTGCCGCATCTCGGAGTGGGTATTCAGCTTCAGGTAGGTTCTGAGCTCCTCCAGCAACTGGGCATGCCGTTCGCGGAACAGCAGGGTTGCGATGCCGCTCAGCGGGGCCAGCAGCCACCAGATCGCCGGCGAAAATACATCAGCCCCCAAAAGCCGCGCCTGCAGGCTCCAGCAGAGGGGATAAAGGATCAGCCCGGCGAACAGCTTCGCTGTGGATTGGCGGTCGGGGCGGATTTTCAGGCGGCTGAATACCCGTGTGAGGAAAAATGGCAGCCCATTCAGAAAAATCCCCAGCAGCGCCAGCGGCAGCCGCACGACAAACAGGGAAAGTTTGCGAAGACTGTATATCGCCTGCAACAGCCTGGGATGTTCCTGTACGACGTGTTCATGCTGGACGGACAACACCCGCAACATACGGTCGTACCCATTGACTGCTTCTACAATCCTGGCGATGCGCCTGGGATTACGCTCTTTGGTCCGCAGGTAGGCATCGGCCAGTTGCTTCTGCACTGAAAATGCATCCGCAAGGCTGGCCTCCTCCTGGTTCGCCAGGGTTTGCTTGTCATACAGGGCCGCCGCGCGCTGCATCAGTTTCGCCTCTTCCCAACTCGGATAGTTCAGGGTGACGGACTTGATACCCTCGTCCACCCTGCTCATCACCTGGCTCACGGATTCCCTGCATTGGGCGTCTACCCGAACCAGACCCGCTATGGGGTCTATGGGCTTGCCAATACTGACGAGAACCCGCGACCTGAACTTCTGCCTCGCGTCAAAGTTCAGGCCCACGGGAATGATCCGCACCCCCAGGGGTCCGCGTTGTTGTTCAGCGCCGAGGGCGATCCGCGCCACTCCTGTCTTGAGTTTCAGCAATTCGGAACCGGCGTGGCTCTCGCCCTCGGGAAACACGACGATACAGGCATTCTGCGCCAGTGCTTCGTAGCAGGCAGAAAACATGTCGCGGTTCTTTTCGTTGTGAGAGACAGCGCCCGCGTCCTGGGGGCGATACACCGGGATAGCCCCCACCGCAGTCAGAAGCGGGCGTAAAAGGGCCGTTTCCCAAAGCGTGACCGCCGCCAGTGGACGCGGCCCGCGCGGCAACCTGGTACGGGCCAGAAACCCGTCCACCAGCGAATTCATATGATTCGGCGTATAGATGACCGGCGTATCGGCGGGAACGTTTTCCACGCCCGTCAGCTCGATCTTGCGAAAAAAAATGCCGAGCATCAGGTCGATAAGCGGAACGAGCACAGCTTCGAGGAGCTTCTGCATCAACCAGTGCCTGCAAGTGTGGCCAACGTTCGCCCAACGATACCAACGCTCAGGGCTGCTGTCAGCACTTCACTGTGCCCCGGCGGATGCGGCTGAGCTGCTGGATCAGGCCTTGGGCAATGTTACCCCCGTCTGGCCCTGGTATTTGCCACCGCGGTCCTTGTAACTGACTTCGCAGACTTCATCCGACTCGAAAAACAGCATCTGGGCCACGCCCTCGTTGGCGTATATCTTGGCCGGGAGGGTCGTGGTATTGGAAAACTCCAAAGTGACGTGCCCTTCCCATTCGGGCTCCAATGGAGTCACGTTGACGATAATGCCGCAGCGTGCGTAGGTGGATTTACCCAGGCAGATGGTCAGCACATTGCGCGGAATTCGAAAATACTCCACCGTACTGGCGAGGGCGAACGAATTGGGAGGAATCACGCAGACATCGCCAACAACATCGACGAAGCTGTTTTCATCAAAATGCTTGGGATCCACAGTGGCGGAATTGATGTTGGTGAACACCTTGAACTCGCGCGAGCAGCGCACATCATAGCCGTAGCTGGAGGTACCATAGGAAATCAGCCGGTTGGCGCCGTCCATCCGCACCTGGCCGGACTCGAAGGGCTCGATCATGCCGTGCTCGTTGGCCATGCGGCGGATCCATTTGTCTGATTTTATACTCACCGGTCACCTACATTATCAGTCATCAGAAATATTGATCGTCGGAAACTCGCCGGCGGCAGCGGTTTCCAGTTGCGCCTGAATGGCGCCAGCTATTTCCAGGTAGATGGCCGTCACGGGCGAAGCCGGCTCCGCCACTACGGTGGGCCGCCCGGAATCAGTCTGCTCGCGTATGGACAGCGCAAGCGGCAAGCTTCCCAGCAGTGGGACCCCGTACTCGCGAGCGATACGCCGGCCGCCTTCAGCGCCAAAAATGTGCTCCTGGTGGCCGCAGTTGCTACAGATATGCACCGCCATGTTCTCGACCACGCCGAGAATGGGGATATCCACTTTGCGGAACATTTCGATACCCTTCTGGGCATCCATCAGGGCGATATCCTGGGGGGTGGTCACTATCACGGCGCCGGCGACCTTGGCTTTTTGCGACAGGGTCAGCTGGATATCACCGGTACCGGGTGGCATATCTATCACCAGGCAGTCCAGGTCACCCCAGAGAGTCTGCTCCAGCATCTGCGCCAGAGCGCCCCCGGCCATGGGGCCACGCCAAACCATGGGAGTGCGCTCGGTCACGAGGTAGCCCATCGACATGGTCTTGAGCCCGTGCGCCTCAACCGGCAGCAGGTGCTGGCCGTCCTGCTGCCCGGGCCGGGTCCCCTCGGCAACACCCAGCATCACCTGCTGGCTGGGGCCGTAGATGTCCGCGTCCAGCAAGCCCACGTTCCACCCCAGGGCCCTGAGAGCCAGCGCCAGATTGACGGCAGTCGTGGATTTGCCGACACCGCCCTTGCCCGAGGCAACGGCGATAATATGCTTGATTTCGTTCATGATTTCCCGTCGGTGGCGTGGTTGCACAGAAGTGGCGCTCAGCCCGCTCGCTGTCATCTTCGATGCAATCCGCGGTCATCCAACCGCGACCCACGGACCTTGCACCGGCGGTAGTATAAGGACATCGCGCCGGTACAACAACGACGTCTGGCGGCTGATGAAAAGCCATGGCAAAAACGCTATAGTAGCGCCCCTTTTTCCGGCATACGGACACTCAACGATCATGGCCCCGACCAGTCCCCGAAAAATCCTGGTAACCAGTGCGCTGCCCTATGCGAATGCCCCGCTTCACCTGGGACATATGCTGGAACAGGTGCAGACGGATATCTGGGTGCGATTCCAGAAATCGCGCGGGCATGACTGCCTGTACGTTTGCGCGGACGATGCCCACGGCACGGCAATCATGCTGGCCGCGGAGAAGCAGGGCATCACCCCGGAGCAGCACATCGCCACTATCCACGCCAATCACCTGCGGGACAGTGAGCGCTTCGGGATCGATTTCGCCAACTTCCACAGCACCCACTCCGAGGAAAACCGCTACTGGAGCGAGGAAATCTACCGTCGCCTGAAAAGCAATGGCCACATTGCCTCCAGGGCGATCACCCAGGCTTTCGACCCGGAGAAAAAACTGTTCCTGGCGGACCGCTTCATCAAGGGCACCTGCCCTCACTGCAAGACGCCTGACCAGTATGGCGACAACTGTGAGGCCTGCGGCGCTACCTATACCCCGGCGGAGTTGATCGATCCCGTGTCCGCCATTTCCGGCGCCACGCCTGTGGAGAAGGATTCCATCCATTTCTTCTTCAGGTTGCCCGAATTCGAATCCATGCTCAGGCAGTGGCTGGACTCCGATACCCTGCAACCCCAGGTAGCCAATAAACTGCGCGAATGGACGGAGGCCGGTCTGCAGGAGTGGGACATCAGCCGCGATGCGCCGTACTTCGGTTTTGAGATTCCCGGTGAACCGGGCAAGTACTTTTACGTCTGGCTGGATGCGCCTATCGGTTACATCGCCAGTTTCCAGAATTACTGCGCCCGCACCGGCCACCCCTTCGAAGCCTACTGGCAACCCGGTAGCGATACCGAGCTCTACCACTTTATAGGCAAGGACATCATCAACTTCCACGGTCTGTTCTGGCCGGCCATGCTGCATTCGGCAGGGCTGCGCACACCCACCGCGGTTTTCGCCCACGGCTTTCTCACGGTAAACGGTACCAAGATGTCAAAAAGCCGGGGGACTTTCATCAATGCGGACACCTACCTGGAACACCTGGACGCGGAGTACCTGCGCTATTATTTCGCCGCCAAACTGAGCGCCGCGGTCGATGATATCGACCTCAACCTGGAGGACTTCGTGCAGCGGGTGAACTCCGACGTGGTTGGCAAAATTGTCAACATTGCCAGTCGCTGCGCGGGTTTCCTGGCAAAGGGGTTTGGTAACCGCCTGTCCCCGGAGTGCGCGGAGCCCCGCTTGCTTGAAGAATTTATCGCCAGCGGTGACGCCATAGCCAGCTTGTACGAACAGCGGGAATTCAACAAGGCCATGCGTGAAGTGGTGGCGCTCGCGGACCGGGCCAACCAGTATATCGACGAGAAAAAACCATGGCTGCTGGCCAAAGATGAAAGCTGCAGCGCGGAGGTTCACGCCGTATGCAGCGTGGGGGTCAACCTGTTTCGGGTGCTGATGACCTACCTCAAGCCGGTGCTGCCCGCCATGGCCGGGAAAGCGGAATCTTTCCTGAACTGTCGCCTCGACTGGACCGAACTGCAGGCCGCGCTGCTCGATCACCAGCTGGGAACCTTCGAGCCGCTGCTGACGCGGATAGACAGCAAGCAGGTCGCGGCCATGGTAGAGGCCAGCAAGCAGGCGTCGCCGACACCCGCGCCCGTTGCGCCTGTTGCGCCAGCCGCGAAGCCGGATATGGATAACACCATCGCTTTCGAGGATTTCGCGAAGGTGGACCTGCGCATAGCCGAGATCGTGGCGGCGGAGCTGGTGGACGGCGCCGACAAGCTCCTGCGCCTTACCCTCAGCCTGGGAGACAGCGAGAAGCAGGTACTGGCCGGCATCAGGTCCGCCTATCAACCCGCCGACCTTGTGGGCAAGCTCACCGTGATGGTGGCCAACCTGGCGCCACGCAAAATGCGCTTCGGGGTATCCGAGGGCATGGTGCTGGCCGCCGGCCCGGGCGGCAAGGACTTGTTTCTGCTGGAGCCCCACGCCGGTGCCAGAGCCGGCATGCAGGTTAAATGAGCGAGCACCCGACCCGCGGCGCAGAATTCATTAACCAATTGTTTTTTAAGAAAAAGTTACATAACATGCACCCTTTTGGCGGCCCTGCGGGGGCGCCTGGCACTAGAGACAGGCCATGCTGGCAGATTATTCAATCCTGTTGATCGGCGCGATTCTGGTCAACAACTTCGTGCTGGTTCAGTTCCTTGGACTGTGCCCGTTCATGGGTGTCTCCAACAAGCTGGAAACCGCCATGGGCATGTCCATGGCCACGACCTTCGTGCTGACCCTGGCCTCCGCCTGCAGCAACCTGACTTACCAGTTCCTGCTGGTTCCGCTGGGCCTTGGTTATCTCAAGACTATCGCCTTTATCCTGGTAATCGCGGTGGTGGTGCAGTTTACCGAAATGTTCGTGCGCAAGAGCAGCCCACTGCTGTACCGGGTATTGGGCGTATACCTGCCCTTGATCACCACCAATTGCGCCGTGCTGGGCGTTGCCCTTCTGAATATCAACAAGGATCATAACTTCCTGCAGTCCCTGTTCTACGGCTTTGGCGCGGCAGTGGGGTTCTCCCTGGTGCTGGTTCTGTTTGCGGCCATGCGCGAGCGCCTCAACGTGGCGGATGTGCCCGAGCCCTTCAAGGGTCCGGCCATTGGCATGGTCACGGCGGGCCTGATGTCTCTTGCTTTCATGGGTTTTGCGGGCCTCGTATAGACAGTGTTTGAGTTAATTTCCCAGTACCCATTGATTGCCGCCCTGCTCGCGCTGGTCAGCCTCGGTGCCGTGTTCGGCGCCGTGCTGGGTTTCGCCGCGGTACGGTTCAAGACCGAGGGCAACCCCATTGCCGAGCAGATCAATGACCTGCTGCCCCAGACCCAGTGCGGCCAGTGTGGCTACCCCGGCTGCCGACCCTACGCGGAGGCCATCGCTGGCGGCGAGGCGATAAACAAATGCCCGCCCGGCGGCGAGGCGGGCATACAGGCACTGGCGGATTTACTGGACGTCGAAGTCATTCCGCTGGACGAGGAGCACGGGGAGGAGAAGGTCAAAGCCGTCGCCTTCATTCGCGAGGACGAGTGTATCGGCTGCACCAAGTGCATCCAGGCCTGTCCGGTGGACGCCATTCTCGGCGCAGCCAAACAAATGCACACCGTAATCGCCAGCGAGTGTACCGGCTGTGACCTGTGCCTGGAGCCCTGCCCGGTGGACTGTATAGACATGATTCCCCAGCAGGAAAGCCTGCAAACATGGCACTGGCCCCTGCCCGACCCCGCCAGCGGCGAGTCACGGATTATCGCCACAGACGCCACCCCGACCCAAGACCGGGCCGCATGAGGAAGATATTTGATTTCCACGGCGGCATACACCCGCCTGAAAACAAACGCCAGTCCCAGCAGGGAGGCATACGCGATGCCGGGATTCCGCCGGAGCTGGTGCTGCCACTGTCCCAGCATATCGGCGCTCCCGCGAAGCCGACGGTCGCGGTTGGTGACCGGGTACTGAAGGGACAGATGATCGCCGAGGCCAACGGATTCGTCAGCGTTCCCGTGCATGCGCCCACATCGGGCACCGTCAGCGCAATTGAGGATCGATTGATCGCCCATCCCTCCGGTCTGCCGGCGCCCTGCATAGTTATCGCCAGCGATGGTCTGGACGAATGGACGGAGCTGGCGGGGATATCCGACTACCGACAACTGCCGAAAGCAGACCTGCTGAACCGGATTCGCGAAGCCGGTATCGCGGGAATGGGCGGGGCGGGTTTTCCGACAGCGGTCAAACTCTCTACGCGCCCCGGCAGCCAGGTGGCAACGCTCATAATCAACGGCACTGAATGCGAGCCCTACATCACCGCTGACGATATCCTGATGCGGGAGCGTCCCGGGCGTATCGTCGAGGGCGTAAAAATCCTGCAGCACCTGCTCGCTCCAGGCGAAACCCTGATCGGGATTGAAGACAACAAACCCGAGGCGATCGCCGCCCTGCGCGCGGCGACCGCAGGCTCGAATATTGAGATCGTCGTGTTTCCCACCAAATACCCCTCCGGCGGCGAGAAACAGCTGATTGAAATTCTCACGGGCAAGCAGGTACCCAGCGGCGGACTGCCTCTGGATATCGGGGTTATCTGCCAGAACGTGGGCAGCGTGGCCGCAATTGCGGACGCCGTACTGCTGGGGCAGCCGCTGATATCGCGCATCACCACCGTGACCGGCGAAGCAGTGCGCGAACCCGGCAACTTCAGCGTACTGCTGGGCACACCCATGAACTATTTGCTGGCCAGGGCCGGTTTCCAGCCCGACAGGAATCGACGCCTGGTCATGGGGGGGCCGATGATGGGTTTTACCGTTGCCGACGCCGGCGTACCCATCGTCAAGACCAGCAACTGCCTGCTCGCGCCCAGCGAGGCGGAACTGCCCTCCCCACCGCCGGCGCAGGCCTGTATCCGCTGCGGTATGTGCGAGCAGGCGTGTCCGGCGAGCCTGTTACCCCAGCAGATGTTCTGGTTTGCCCAGGCCAGGGAGTTCGAGAAGCTGGAACAGCACAAGCTCTTCGACTGTATCGAGTGCGGCGCCTGCTCCTGGGCCTGCCCCAGCAATATCCCGCTGGTGCAGTACTATCGCGCCTCCAAGGCGGAGATACTTCAGCTGCGCCGGGAGCATGAAAAGTCCGAGCAGGCGCGCCTTCGCTTTGAGGCGCGGCAGGAGCGCATTGAACGGGACGAGGCGGAGAAGGTCGCAAAGCGGGCCGCTCGCAAACTGGCGGCGGAAAAACGCGCGCAGGAAGCTGCGACAGGCGGCGGCGAGACCGACCCGATCCAGGCGGCGATCGACCGTGCCAGGGCAAAAAAGGCAGCACAACAGGCGGGCGATGCCGCAGATACAAACCCGAGGGACAAACTCGAAAAGGCCGTGACCAGCACCCGTCAACGACTGGAAACCGCGAGTGCCAAGCTGGCGCAGGCGGAAGCCGAGGGCAGCGACCTGGTAGCCGCGTTGCAAACCGGGGTAGACAAGACCCGGGCCAGGCTCGAGGCGGCTGAACAGGCCCTGCGCGACTTCACGGCGGCCGCCGAGGAAGCCCCGCTACAGGAAACTCCAGTCGACCCGGCGGCGGCCGCTATCGCCAGGGCAATTGCCGCCAGGGCTTCTGAGGCCGCGCTGGACCCTGCCGAGAAATCCCGCAAACAGCTTGCGGCCCTGGAGCAGCGCCTGGAAAAAACCCGCGCCAGGCTGGCGGCCAGTCAGGGCGCCGGTGAAGAGCAAAAAATCATCGATGCGCTGGAGTCGAGCGTTAGCCTGCTAGAGGAAAAAGTGAGCGCTGCCAAACAACAATTGAACAACCCGGAAGGGGTCTGACATGGCCCTGATGCGCGTCACATCACCCCATGCCCACGGCCCCATGAGTACATCGAGGGTTATGCAGAACGTGTTGCTGGCCACGATTCCCGGGATCATCGCGCTTAGCCACTTCTTTGGCTACGGCACCCTGGTGAACCTCGCATGGGCATGTATCGTGGCGCTGGCATGCGAAACCCTGGCACTGGCCCTGCGGCGACGGCCAATAGGCTTTTACCTGAAAGACTGTAGCGCACTGGTGACAGCGACCCTGCTGGCCATTGCGCTGCCTCCCTATGCGCCGTGGTGGCTGATCGCGGTTGGCATCGCCTGCGCAATCCTGCTTGCCAAGCACTTGTATGGCGGCCTGGGCTACAACCCCTTCAACCCCGCTATGGCGGCCTACGTGATCCTGCTGATTTCCTTCCCGGTACAGATGACTGCCTGGGCCCCGCCGCGCGGACTCGAGCAATTGCCGGGGCTGATGGCATCCCTGCAGGCCTGCTTCACCCCGGGAGCGTACGATGGCGTCACGATGGCGACTCCGCTGGATCTGATGAAACAGAACAACAGCCTGTTGATCGCGGACCTTTACGCCCAAACACCGCAATTTGGCCGCTGGGCGGGGCTGGGCTGGGAATGGGTAAACCTCGCCTTTCTCGCGGGCGGCGCCTGGCTGCTCTACAAGCGGATATTCAGCTGGCACGCACCGGTGGCCATGCTCGCCAGCCTCAGTCTGTTCGCAGCGGTATTTTACGACGGCGGCAGCTCCGCCAGCGGCGGCTCACCGCTGTTTCACCTGCTTAGCGGGGCCACCATGTTCGGTGCGTTCTTCATCGTCACCGACCCGGTGACGTCAGCCGTATCGGTCCGCGGCCGCCTGGTGTACGGCGCAATGATAGGCGCGCTGGTATACATCATCCGCGTGCGGGGAAACTACCCCGACGCGGTGGCCTTCGCTGTGCTTATCATGAACTTTGCGGCACCGTTTATCGATAATTACACCCAACCACGCACCTATGGCCACCAGTCTGGCGGGAGTGAGAAGTAACGTGCTGAGGCAGTCCATAACCCGCAACAGCCTGTTACTGGCCCTGTTCGCCGTGGCGACCACTTTCCTGATTGCCGGCACCCACCTTCTGACCAAGGACAGGATCAGCGAACAAAAGCGCATGGCTGAAGAAAAAGCCCTGCTGGAGATCGTACCGAGGAGCCTCCACGACAATTCCATGCTGGATGACGTGATTCCTGTCGGGCCAGACTCGCCGGGGCTCGCCCTCACCCAGGACAAGCGCATTTACCTGGCGCGCAATGCAGGCAAGGTGGTGACCGCCGTCATCCCGGTGACCGCTCCCGATGGCTATACCGGTGAGATCGAGCTCATAGTCGGGGTTAACGCCGACGGCAGCATCGCCGGCGTGCGCACTCTTGGCCATCGGGAGACACCGGGGCTTGGCGACAAGGTAGATCTCAAGAAGTCGGATTGGATACTGGGGTTCAATGGTCGCTCATTGGGCAACCCTGAACTGCCCGGCTGGGCTGTTAAAAAGGACAAAGGCGTCTTTGACCAGTTCACCGGCGCTACAATTACCCCGCGGGCGGTTGTCGCGGCAACCCTGCGCGCATTACAGTATGCCGATGCCAACAGCAAGTTGCTGTTCGCGCGTCCGGCGGCAGCGCCCCCGGCAGGAGAGAAATAATGTCCGACGTCAGTTACAGGGAGCTGTCTCTCAACGGGCTCTGGAAAAACAACCCGGCTATCGTGCAGCTGCTGGGCCTGTGCCCCCTCCTGGCGGTAACAGGCAGCGTGGTGAATGCAGTGGGGCTCGCCGCGGCCACCACCATGGTGCTGGTCTGCTCGAACACCTCGGTCTCCCTGATCCGCAATATCGTCTCGGACGCTGTTCGACTGCCTGTCTTTGTGATGATCATCGCCGCGGCGGTCACCTGCATCGAACTGCTGATGCAGGCCTTCGCCTACGAGTTGTACGAAATACTGGGCATCTTCCTGCCCCTGATCACTACCAACTGCGTGATCCTCGGCCGCGCCGACGGTTTCGCCAGCCGTAACAGTGTCGCCCCGGCCGCCTACGACGGCTTTATCATGGGTATGGGTTTCAGTCTGATATTGGTTCTGCTTGGCGCGCTACGGGAGCTGCTGGGCACGGGAGCGCTGTTCGCAAATATGGATTTGTTATTTGGCCAAAACGCGGCCAACTGGAAAATCACGCTGATCAACGACTACCCGAACTTCCTGCTGGCGATACTGCCACCCGGAGCGTTCATCTTTACCGGCCTGCTGATCGCCGGGAAAAACCTCGTGGACGCCCAGATCAAGCGGCGCCAGGACGCACTGAAAGCACGGCCGGTAAAGGGCGCCAAGCGAGTGCGGGTCACGGGGCATATCTCCTAGCCATGCAGGGACCCCGTTGCGGCGGTCCTTCAGCGCGCCGCTGACACCAGCGCGAGGGTATCCAGCAATTCGTCGACCGCCGCGTCGTCCATGCCGCCGTTGTCTTCATCGCAGCTGTAGGTGATGAACAGCAACATGGGGCCACACATCACATACCACTCCCTGATGGCGGCGCCCTCTTCCACGAACTTGCCCAGCACACCCTGGAAGTCGCCCAGGGTCACCTTGTCCCATTTTTCAACTGAATCGCTCTGGGTGTTGGCAATTTCCTGCACTTCAGCCTGGCTGAACTCACCGCGCTCTTTATGCAGCGTGGATATCTCTATACAGCCGACGTCATCGCGATCGCCGACCAGGATACTGTCGTCCTCCGAATCCGCCCACCATTCCGGCGGCAGAGCCATGGTCCACCATTCCGTTTCCAGCACGTTCATTCAGCACTCCTGCTCGATCAGTTGCCTGGACATCAACACAGCGTCTTCGCGCCCCGCAGCGGTGGTGTAGTAGTTCCTGCGTACACCCCCGGACTCGAAGCCCAACCGCCGGTAAAACCCGATAGCTGCCATATTGGATTCGCGAACCTCCAGACAACAGCGCGCAGCCCCGGCTTCCCGCAACCGGGCCAATGCGGCGGTCAGCAATAGTTGCCCCAGGCCTGCGCCCTGCATGGCGGGGCGAATCGCGATATTGTGAATGCAGGCCTCGTCCAGCACCCGGGAATAGACCACGAAGCCTTCCGGTTGCTCATCGCAAACCATTACCAGCGCGCACTCATAACGATCTTCCTGCTCGCGGCAGGCGTCGACAAACTGCTCCGCCGTCCACGGACTGGGATTGACCAGGCTATCCAGCGCCGCCAGCTCAACCTCGTCACCGGGCACCGCGGCACGCACAGCCACCTGCTGTCGGTTCCCCTTCACGCCCGCAGGAACTGGGATCGCAGTTCAGGCCACGCCTGTTTCTTGAGCAGTGGATCAAGCAGCATCGCGCCAGTGGCCAGAGTGCGGATGACTCGCGGGCATTCCAGTTGGTCCAGCGCCACTCGGGACTCGCAACCGCTCCCCAGCAGCACGAGGCCGCGGCATTCCAGCTGTTCGAGCTTGCGTTGGATGAAACCCGCGGCGCTGGAACGGGCAGCATCACGCCCCAGGTCGAGTTGCCTGTTATTGTGTATGGGCCAGTCGAACTGATTGACTTCGGGCCGGGCACTGGCGTTGTCGCCGCCGTTCGCTCCTCTCGCAATCAGGCCAAGCGCGGTCGCCATGCCCTGCACCAGTTGCACCTGTGCGGCTGAAACCGGGGGTCGCTCCAGTTCCTCCAGCCACAGCCAGCCGCCGCAGTAAACCGCTGCAAGACTGAAACGTGGCGAAACTTCCTCGGTGGGGGAGCGCGCGACTGACCTTCTCGCCGGCGTTGCAGGCGGTGACGACTCAAGCCGGGGAATGACCGATGCAGGCGCCAGTTCGGGCATTTGCACGGGCGCCCGCCGGGAGCCGGCAACGCTCTCCGGCACGGCCTGCGTTTGCGCCGGGGACGACTTGCGCACCATTGCCAGGCGCCGCGTATAGGCAGCGCCAGGCAGCTGTCGCAAGGAGGTATAGGCATCTGTGCCCATGGCGTGGAGGTACGCCAACCGTCTCAATTCATTCATACATACTAGCCAGATACCACAAATACCGATCTGCGCGAGTCTAGCAGCTTTCGGCCTGGGGCTATATCCAGCGCCAGCCGTGCTCACTGAAAAACGTGATTCCCGAGCGAATAAAATATTTCACATGCTGCATGCCCTTTTTGGCGACATACCCGCCGTGATGCACTATACGAATGGCGGGATTAAAGACCAGTCGCCCCTGGCTGCCCAGCCGTATGGAAAGGTCAAAATCCTCAAAGTACAGGAAATAACTGTCGTCAAAACCACCTACCGTCTGCAGCGCGGCGGTGCGAGTCAGCATGAAGCAACCACTGGCCAGCAGCACATCTGCCTCCTGGTTGCCACTGCACACATCGCGCATTTCGTAGCGGTGCAACGGGCGGCGGAAAATGCGTTGAATCAGGCGCGGTGCGAACGGCCGGAGTAACAGCACAAGCAGGGAAGGATAACGCTTGCAGAGAAACTCCTGCCGGCCGTCCTCTCCGCGGACCTTGGGGCTGACCAAGACAATGCTGCGGTCCTCCTGCAAGGTCGAGAGCCCGATGCGCAGGGCGTCCTCCGCCAGTTCAGCATCGGGATTCAGCACCAGATGAAACTCACTGGAGAGCCGTTGAATTGCGAGGTTATGCGCGGCGCTGAATCCGCGATTTTCCGGCAGGCCGAGATACTGGACCCGGAAAAAGTCTGTCTGCGGGCGGGCGGCTATGGCCTCGGATGCACGCCGGCGAAACTCGAGGTCTGACGAGTTGTCCAGAACCTCCACCAATACGTGATCAACGCATTGCGCGACGTGGGCGTCCATCGCCGACCGGTGCAAACTCCGCAGTACCCGATCCAGCATCTGCAGCGAGTTGTTATGCACTACGATGGAGACGGAGAGACTGGTTCCAATTGGGTGGTTTTCTTCCATGGCGCGAATGGTAGCAGTTGTCGCGCCGTCATCAAAAACACAAGTTGCGCCCGGGCGCTCAACAGGACTCTTTCTTCCCTGCACTCCCGCGTACCACAGCTGCCTGACAGGGGCCGAACACATGCCTTCCGTGGCAATATCTCCTTAAAAGTAACAAAACTATAACTTTATGGAATGGTATTCTGTTGTTTCATGCCATAATCTGGGACGGATGCCTGGGGCCTGCCAAAATACTTTGTGTAGTAAGTGACAAACGGGGCCTATCATCATGTTATTTATCGAGTTTTGGACTTGGGGCGTGATAAACTGCGAAAAGTCGACAGAAATGTTGACTCTCTGGCTGAACAATCCAAAATCTGGACGCTACGGATCATAAAATAGACCTGCTTTCCAGCGGGCAAAAGGGGATAAAGATGACTACTCGGTTCGCCTCACTGTCCGGCTACCTGCTGGCGGCTGCCACATTGATGCTCACGATAACAGCCTGCGGTGGTGGGGGCGGCAGTGGCAGTGGCAGTTTCTACGAGGGTGATAAAGGCCCTGACACCTATTACCTCGCGCCAGCCCTGTTCGACGCGAACGGCTCCCCTACCAGTGAAATTTCTTCGGCCTCGCCGGCAACCCTGCGAGTCACTGTCACCAAGAACGGCAAGAACGGCGCTCCCATCTCAAATGTCGTGGTAACGGCTGAGACAACCGCAGCACTCATTTCTCCAGCCGCCGGGACCGCACTCACTGACGCTTCCGGCGTTGCCACTTTCCGGGTTGAAGCCGATACCACCAAAGGCGCGGGCACGATCACTGTCAGTGCTGAAGGCCCCGCAGGTGAAGTCAGCGCCACGATAAACTTCCAGGTAGGTAACAGCGGCCTGCGATTGGGATACCTGGACGAGAACGGCATGTTCATGGAAAACGAAATCGGGATTGAACCTGACTCCCTGCTGGCTTCCCAGGCGGTAGCTCAATTGTCCATGGTTATTCTCGACCAGAACGGCGACCTTGCCAGCAGCGCAGAAACCGTCACCTTCAGCAGCGGTTGTATCGCCTCGGGCCAGGCGATCCTCGACCCCGTCAGTCCAATTGTCTCGGGCGACGGCAAGGTGAGCACCTCCTACCGCGCCGCCGGATGCTCCGGCAATGACCAGATAACAGCGAGTCTTGAAGGCTCCTCGGCACAGGCATTCGGCACAGTGTCGGTGGCATCGGCTCAGGCCAACGGCTTTACCTTTGTAGAGGCGATTCCCACGACCATGGTACTTCGCGGCACGGGCGACGGCACCACTGACCGGTCGGAGTTCTCCACCGTCAGCTTCAAAGTCATAGACAACAACAATGAAGCCATCGGTGGCATTAAAGTCAATTTCTCCCTGACTACCTATGTAGGAGGCCTGTCCCTGTCCTCGAGTTCCGCGATCAGCGGCAGTGACGGCATTGTGAAAGTGAACGCGATCGCCGGTGACATACCGACGGTCGTGCGGGTAATCGCCACCGTGGCGGCGGGAGATGGCAGCAGCCAGCAGGTATCAACCGTTTCCGATGTACTGACCGTGACAACGGGCTTGCCAGACCAGAACTCCATAAGTCTATCGGTGGGTGATGGCGGCTTTGTGATAGAGAATGGATTTATACAGGATGGGGTCACCCGAACCATCACCGTCAGCATGGCGGACAAATTCAACAACCCGGTGACCGCTGGGACCGCGGCAGTCTTTACCACGGAGTACGGCACCGTCGACCCGTCCTGCCAGACCGGAGTATCAAACGGTGAGCGCCTGGGCGGCACGCCGGCAGAGGGCGAGTGCAGCGTACTGTGGACCAGTGGCAACCCGAGATTTCCCACGCTCACAGGTACCGAGTTTGTCAAGACTATCTTCAGCGCTGGTTACAAGTGCCCCGAGCATAATGGCAGATCGGGACCCTGCCCCTCTGACCTGGGCTACACCAGGGGCGGTCGCTCCACTCTTATGGTTACCGCGATTGGAGAAGAGTCTTTTATCGACCGAAACGGCAACGGCATCATGGACGAGGACGAAAAAGACCTGTTTGCCAACCTGACCGAGGCGTTCCTTGACAACAATGAAGACGGTATTTTCAACCCGGCGACGAATATTTGCGCTGGTTCCGGAGCCAACACGCCGGAGTGTATCGCTGGCCAGGAGGAAGTCTTTGTCGACTTCAATGACAACGGCAAATATGACCTGAACAATGATCCCGCGGTCTACAACGGCCTGCTCTGTCCGGTCGACGGCAATGGCCTATGGTGCAGCCGTGAATTGCTAAACGTACGCGACAGCGTTGTTCTGATCCTGTCCGACCCCACGAACTGGTATATCTCCATGTTCCAGGGGCGCAACGAGGTATCCGGCACGACCGCCAGTGGCGGCCCGTACCAGGTCTATATCTCGGACATCTATAACAACCGGCCGCCCGCGGGCTCCACGGTAACACTCGAGGCTAACGGGGATTGCAAGGTCGTGGGCGCCGACAGTTTCACCGTCACGAATACCACAGCCTACGGCGCCTTCGCCTTCTCAGTGGTAACGGGGGGAGAAGAATCTGAAGATGGCAGCGCAGAAAACTCGCTGGAGATCACGCTGAGCCCCGAGGGAGGCACTGCCTATACAAAAACTTTCGGCTGTGTGCCCACGCCGGCGCCGATTGAAGAGGCTCCCTGATCAACAGGCGCTTCAGGCGCAAGGTGTAAACTGCCGCGGCCCTGGGTCGCGGTTTTTTTTGCCCATCGTTTGGTGTTTACCGGGACATCCCTCCTCTACCCACTGTCCGATCATCTGGGTTCATTTCTTCAATTTGTTTCCATCTTTATATTCTTATCAGTAGCCAATTAAGTTAACGTGATTGAATGCGGAATCAGCCATGACACCTTGTTCTGCTTCTGCCGTGGCTAAATGCATTTGCATGTTTGAAACAGAGAAGATGCTCGTCAGCCTAGAGAAAGAAATTTTAAGCGCCAACAGCCAGTTTTACAAAGGCCTCCAGATTCTAACTAATAAAAGTAAGTCGAAGCTGGATAGCGACACTTATAATATTCTCAGTAAACTTTCGAGTTACCAAATCAGCATTATCGAGCGTTATAAGAAGCAGGTGAAAAAGGCGCCTGCAATCTACATGCGATAGTTGTTTGTTTTGAGTCAAGGGGGGTGGCGGATCTGTGTCTTGCAGTGTAGCGGCAGGAGTGACGTCACAGGTTGCTAGTTCACCTTTAATTCACCTGCATTGTGCAGCCCGATATACTCCATATACTCACTGGAAATGTATTCTCGCAGAGCGATAGGCCAAGGCCGCATCAGGTCAATTCCAAGGTTCTCGAGGTTTTGATTGAGTAGCATTTCATTTGCCGGGCGCGGTGCAAAAAAACGGCTGGAAAAGAAATCCGACTTAACGGGAACTATTTCAATCTCATCAGCCTTCCCGCGGGACTGTTCAGAATTCTGTGTCACAGTAATTTCTCGTTAGTCATCTGATCACAGTTCCAATACACCATCAAGCCGACCCTCGAAGAAGATGGCCAACTGGGATAGTGTAATATTCCAACTCTGGATGGGCATCGTCCATTTCTTGCTGGCATTTTGAACCCCCAGATATAACAATTTCAGGAGACTGTCCTCGTTCGGGAAGCCACCCTTGGTTTTGGTCAATTTACGGAACTGGCGATGAACAGCCTCTATGGAATTCGTTGTATAGATTACGCGGCGAATATCCGGCGGATACTTGAAGTAGGCGGACAGGTTCTCCCACTTCGTTCGCCAGGATTTGATCACTATGGGGTACAGATCGCCCCAGCGGGCTTCCAGTTCGTCCAGGGCCTGCTCCGCAGCGTCTTTGGAGGTAGCCCGATAGACGCGCTTCAGGTCGACCATGAAGGCCTTCTGGTTTTTTGAAGCCACGTACTTCAGAGAGTTGCGGACCTGGTGGACTATGCAGAGTTGCACCTCTGTCTTCGGGTAGATCGTAGAGATGGCATCGGGGAATCCAGTCAAGCCATCGACGCTGGCAATCAAGATATCTTCGACGCCACGGTTTTTGAGGTCGGTCAGGACAGAGAGCCAGAAGTTGGCACCCTCGCTCTCGGACAGGTAGAGACCGAGAATCTCCTTTTTGCCCTCCAGGTTAACGGCAAGTACCGTGTACACTGCCTTGCTTTTGTACCGCCCGTTGTCCTTAACCTTGTAGTGGATGGCGTCGAGCCAGACGAAGGGATACAAGCTCTCCAGAGGGCGCTGCTGCCACTCCCGGACCTCGGCTATGATCTTGTCTGTAATGGCGCTCAGCGTGGCTGTAGAGACCTTTATGCCATAAAGATCCTCGACCTGAGAGGCAATGTCGCGATAGCTCATCCCCAGGCCATACATGGACAGAATCTTGGCCTCAATTTCGTCGCCGACAGAGGTCTGGTGCTTCTTGACCAGCTGAGGCTCAAAGGTGCCGGCTCGATCGCGGGGAGTATCCAGTTCAAAGGGGCCGGCAGTGCTCTTGACCGTCTTGCTGGTTTTACCGTTTTTGCGGTTGGGGACCACGTCCTCTGCCAGATGGGAATCCAGCTCCCCCTCCAGTGCTGCCTCGGTGAGTTTTTTGATCAGCGGGGTCAGGACGCCGTCCTTCCCGGTGATTGCTTTGCCTGATTGCAGGGCCTTCAGGGCTTTGTCAAAATCGAACTCTTCGCTCATGGGTCAATCCTCTCATATTGAGATTAGTGGATTGACACAGAATTTCTAACACTCCCCTTCCCGCAGATTTTGACTATCTCTTTTGCCACATCAAAGCGGGTTCCGGCCTCCTTGCACACCATATGATAAGTGCCGTACTTCTTTGTATTCAGCAATTCAAAAAGAGTCATCGCGAAATCATGGGTATAGGTAGGAGTGCCAACCTTGTCATCAACTCCGTAAATTTTGGGCTCGCCCGCGGCAATCTGCTCGAGTATCTGCTTAACAAATTTATGATCTACCTCTGGACCGCCTCCCACCATCCAGCCAGGACGAACGATGTAGTGCGTATCAAGTATGTCGCGTACAAACATTTCACCATCATACTTTGTCTGGCCGTAGACCATTATGGGATTGGGCTGGTCGTCTTCGGTGTAGTAGCCGTCTTTCTCCCCATCAAATACCCGGCCAGTACTGATATAGACCATGGTTGAACCATATTCTTTACATAGCTCGGCAACGTTTTTTGTAGAAGTAGCATGCGTAGCTACCGCGTCGTCCGGGTCATCCTCACAAGTTTCTACGTCTACCAACGCTGCAAGATGCAAAACCAGTTGGGGTTTGAAATCCCTGAATACACGCTCCAACTGCGATCGCTCGCGCACATCACAATACTTCAACCAGGTTTCTTCATGCTCTTCAATCTGAATATCAACCGCGAGGATTTTCCGATAGCGTTCCAGAAAATATGGGTATATGGCATTGCCTAACATTCCGCCACACCCAGTAATGAACACCCTATCAAAACTCATTCAACTACTCCCGCATCACTATCCAATAATTCAGAACATGGGGAAATAAGACAGGCAGAACCGATTCACAAAGGTATCGAAAAGCCAGCGACCTTATCGAGCTACTGTCCTTTTCCAGCAGGAAGCCTCCGAAGGGATATTCCTCGGCGCTACAGAGAACGAAATTGGCGCTCCACGGTGTCAATTTGTATCTGGTTCGACACGTCAATTGCGGGTACCGCTCCCCAACAGTCGCCCGTACATCCAGTATTTTCGTATCCCTTGCAGTCTAAATTTGGTCGCTACAAATGTTCAGCGGCCACGACAAGCAGCTCCGATAATACTAATACAAAAGCCATGATCAGGTATCTGAAGCCTCATTCGAGGCTCGATTATTGAGTATCTCGTCACACAAATGCGAAATATAGCCACCATAGGAACCCTTGTTCATTGTCTGCCCCAGAACAATAAGCTGCTCGTCATCGATATAGCCTTGGGAATGGGCTATTTCTTCGAGACAGGCAACTTTCAATCCCTGTCGAACTTCTATGGTGCGAATGAACTCCGACGCCTCCAGGAGGCTGTCAGAAGTGCCTGCATCAAACCATGCATAACCTCTACCAAGCCTTTCGACGCTAAGCTGCTTCTGGTCTATGTATACCTGGTTAATGTCGGTAATCTCTAACTCGCCTCGCCAGGACGGCTTCACTTCCCGCGCAATATCCACTACCTGGTTATCGTAAAAATACAAACCCGTCACCGCATACCTGGATGGTGGCTCTTTGGGTTTCTCAATCACTTTTATTGGCTTGTCGTTTTTGTCGAATGCAATTACTCCGTATCTATGGGGATCATTCACTTTACAGGCAAAAACTGTCGCGCCGTTAGCCTGGGCGGCGGCTCGCCGCGTCATTGGTGAAAGACCCTGGCCGTAGAAAATGTTGTCGCCCAATACAAGTGCGCAGGCATCGTTCCCAATGAAATCCCGGCCTATGATGAAAGCCTCGGCCAGCCCTTTGGGCTCTGCCTGTTCTGCATATCTGACACTTATGCCCAGTTGAGCCCCATCTCCAAACAGGTTCTGAAATTGAGGAGCATCGGCGGGGGTCGTTATGATCAGAATATCCCTGATACCCGCCAGCATGAGAACTGACAGTGGATAATAAATCAAAGGCTTGTCATAAACCGGGAGCAACTGCTTGCTGACACTCCGTGTGATCGGGTGTAATCGGGTCCCAGACCCGCCGGCAAGTACTATTCCTTTCATTTTCGCTCCTCAAACCTGAATTTTTTGCGAACTACATCGAGATTGAACCCGCGCGCTGACAGTGGACATGTCATTAAGCAATTTATCGTGCCTCAAACACTTCCGGGCTGAAGAAACCAGGACAGTGTATCGGCGGGGGGTTGGATTGTAATCCACTTCAGTGTTTTCGAGTACCGTTTGCCTCCTCTCCCAAAGGGGGATGAATCGCCTTCACTGTGAGCTAACGGAAGAAGCGGCACAGGTACTATCATAGCAAACGCCATTTGCACCCATGTTGCAGACCAGTACAGGCTCCTGCAGTAGTGCCTGTTAATCACGTGAACAGTCGAAAAACGACGCACGCACCTAATTGACAGCTTAGGACCAACTGTAGTTTAGTGCTTCACATTCCGGGGGCATGACCCGCTCCCCAGAGCGAGAAATTCGTAGTACCAGCTCCAGCCATGCTGGCCTGGCAGTCAACGACTCGCCAATCATTAGACAACGCGGTCTGCTCAGGGATATTCCAACTAGCGATATCAACTTTTAGGCTTCATACAGATGTGTTGACTATGCTGGAAGTTAGGGAGTAGCCGGGTATAGGCCTGGTGAAAGCATCACATTGATGTTCCTGTAAGTCACATTTCCAGAATAGAGCCGAGAGAAAAATACTGTGGAATTATTAAGTACAGAAATAGACGCAATTAGAATTTTGAAGCCCAAAAAGTTTGAAGATAACCGGGGTTTCTTCTACGAGTCTTACAATGAGGGCACTCTGAAAAAGCTCGGGATAGAAACCGATTTTGTCCAGGACAACCATTCCTATTCTAAAAACGCAGGCACAATACGCGGATTACACTATCAGATAGAACCGCAGGCCCAGGTAAAACTGGTCCGGGTTATCCGCGGTTCAATGCTTGATGTCGCAGTAGATCTGCGCCACAAGTCAGCAACGTTTGGCCAATACGTAAGCGTGGTGCTATCGGCTGAAAATATGCAGCAATTGTTAATACCAACCGGCTTTGCTCATGGTTTCTGCACATTGGAGAGCGATACAGAAGTGCTTTACAAAACCAGTGCATTCTATTCACCAGAGCATGAGAGGGGGATTCTGTGGAATGACCCCGACCTGAATATCGATTGGTCTGTACCTAAGCGCGATATTACGCTTTCAGAGCGAGACACAAAATTTCCAACCTTGGCCGATCAAACAGATTTCTAGGCAAAAGCTAAAAGCTCGGGTGATCAACGCCTCCAACGATACTTCAGTGGCTCCACCAGATTATTATTCGCCCAGTTTTAACCGGCGCCACGCTTGGTAAGTTCGTATAGGGAAAAATTTGTCGGCACGGTACCAACCAGATCACCTCTGACATACTCGGAAACATTCCCGGTTCGGTAATTTTTCTCGACGCACTTAAATCCGAGCTTCTCAAAAAAGCCTGCAGTCCTATTTGGAGTTGAAGCTTTTTGTTGAACTTCGACTTGAACAATTTCGCCGTGTTTTAATCGGCCAAGAAGCTCATTCGCAATTCGTAGCCCCAGGCCCTGGCCGCGTGATTCGGTCTCCACCACAATGATCATTCTGGGATGCGGATAATTCTCCGGGTCTCGAATCAGGGCGCCAATTGCGATGAGCAAAGGTTCTTGAACCGAGGCAAGCATCATTCGAGCAGATACGAATTCCGATTTCCCATTCTCGGTTAACTCAGTGAGTTGAGCGGCGGATAAGGGCGTACTCCAGGGTACCTCGCCAATCCCGGTTCTGGGCATTTGGGTATCTGCAAAAGCCGCAAGTTGCCGCGCATCCACAGGTGAAGCTGATAAGCTGACGTCACAATCGTAATATTCCGTCTCATAGATATCTAAACTTGTTGGCATTTTTACTTCTCCCTCACGATCTCAATCCAATAACCCTGAACCAACGCTTGACTGATGATTGCAGGCAACTCCTGTCCAGTAGAAAAAATGTCAGCCCCACCCAAGAGCAGCAGAATCGGCTCAAACATCGCCACGCCTTCGCTATATCAGGCAAGATATCGCTCGGTCAACCCTGGGCTCACAACTACCATGCATAAAGCAGGTCTGGAGGTCCTCACACCGACTCGTGTACCGTTCATTTTGGCGCATTGACGTAGAAACGCCAGAGTAAGTGGTAGTCCACCTCATTGCTTACACTCCTACGCAGGGTCACCCACTGCGTAGACCTGTTCAAGTTAAACGTCAGCTTTTGTGACAGGATCCACAACAATTTTTTTAACCTAATATAATCAATAACTTAAGATAAGCCTGATTAGTGGATAGCAAAAGCAGAATTCAAGGGTGACGCCGTAACACCATCATCCTCACTCGCCTGCCAGGCGAATATTTCTCCCCGGGAAGCCTGTATCCAGCATATTCCGGGGGTTTTACCCCACCCGGACCAGGTTTTTCCAATGTCCAGGCCGCAGTATGCTCCTGCGTCCCTCGTTCAGTAAGGGCGTTGAGTGCCGGTCAGCCTTGAATGTGTCAGTTTTTTTTACATCAGCGCTTGGCTAAATTCGTAACATATTGATTTATAAGGGTTGGCATGGTATTTGCTGATTATTCTACAGGGGGTGTCAGCTGGGCTGCACGGTCGCCGGTGCGCCCCCTCTGGACTGATGGCCGTCGAGTGGATGTGCCTGTCCATGTTATGAGAAGGGGGCTGTGATGGTACGTAAACTGGTAGGTGGGGTATTCATTGTGTTTGCGCTGACAGCGGGCATGTCAGCACAAGCGGTTTTGCTGAACTACGAATTCAGGGGCACAACCACTGATACTGGCAGTCTCATGTTCCTCGGTGGCCCTTTAATCAATTTGTCCAACACAACTTTTACCATTAGAGGGTCAACGACTCTAGACACCGATCTTTTTGCGGTGGGCGGAGTGGGAATTTTTCCTGCGACCAGTGTGTTCGATTTTGGAGCACTGGGAAGTTTTGTTGCTGATTCCGTTTCCGGTAATCGTTACCTGCAAAATTGCGGAATCCCCGGCGTCGCGATCAATTGTGCTGGCCTGATCGACTCAATAGGCGGTTTTTTCCGGGTGGGTTTTGCCGCGGTTCCCGGTGATGCCGATGCAGGTGGAATTCCTGTCGGGATGAATCTCCTGCCTACCGCTACCAGTATTGGAAATCCGTTCAGGCTGGCAAATTCTTCATCCGATTTACTACGGCTGGAAATTGCCTCGATAGACCAATTCTCTATCACGGCAGTACCGGCACCGGGTTCGCTATTGCTCATGTTTTTGGGAATGGCTGGGTTGGCGGGATTTGTACGCAACAAACAGGCAAGCACCCAGGGTCGGTTACACAGTGGAGACTAGACTGTCCAAGCGCCTGCGCAGTAACAGAACCTTTACGGGACGGCTCCACGGACAAACAGTGATGGTTCTCTTTTTATGAAATCGAAGGGATAGAGAGGCCACTCGACTGCGACTCAGATGTGCCATCGATAGGGACGCGACCGACAGGGCAAGGAATATCGAGTACGCGGTTCAGCTAATCTCATAAACAATATCTTCACAGGATAGAACTACCGGATTCTGTTCCGGTCATCCATTCACAAGCCAGGTAAGAGGCGTGAATTATGAAGGGTGCGATCAACTGGGTTACGTTGGCGCTCTGCTGCTTACCTATTTACGCAACAAGTATTGTTTATGCCGCTGATAACGAAGCCGTTTTCGAATTCAGTGCAGAATCCCAGTGGGACGTCATCTTCCCCAATGACTTATTTACTGTAGCGCAAGCCGGTACACAGACAAGGCGCCGGGTAAATCTTCCCCTGCCCGCTGACCAACTACAGTTATCGGAAACTCGTGATGTGCAGTTGGCCAACGCGTTGGACGGTTTTTCCATCTTTCCGCGTATAACGGTACCTCTGGTCGGCGATGATCCCGATACCGAGACATTTACCAGCAGCAACGTGTTCCTGGTGACACTCAAACCTGACGAGAATCGAGGACAGGTCATACCGATTGACCAGCGGATTATCGACAACGCCAACATTGGTTCACCCCGGCTTATTTTCGCGCCTGACGAATATCTCGGGGAAAAGAGTACCTATGCCATTGTTGTCACAAATGGCCTGACAGGTGGCGGCCTACCTTATGCACCGAGTGCAACGTTCCAGAATTTCCTGAATCGGTACCAACTGCCGGCAGCCCCAACCGGTAGTTACGATGCGATTCTTTACTATGCGATGGACGTACTGACGTCAGACCTTGGCATGGCTCCTGCGGATATCGTAACACTGTCTGTGTTTACCACCAGGACGGTGTCCGATGTACCGGTGAAGCTGTTACAACATCTTGATAACGGTAACTTCACCGTCACACCCGCACAGTTCGATGTGGACGACCAACCGGGTATTGAACACTTCCCGCTTAGCGATATTTATATGATCAACAGCCTGGTCCACCGCAGTAGTAATATTTCAGATGGATCGACGCTGATTAGCTTTCCCCCGAATACTCTGCGTGTACAGACAAGTCAGCTACAGGTGGGTGTCGACACTGACAATTTGGTGTTGTTGCAGAATATTCGCAGCGATGTAAGTATCGGTGTGCCCCTGGCGAACATCGACGTGGATACGGGCGCTATCGTTGATCTGGATATTTCGTCACTAGAGCCCGAGGTAGGTGATGAACTCGCCGTACTAGTACGCCTGCGGCGCAGCTTCCCTGGCTATCGTCCCTTCCAGTGGAACGCTATCGGATCCATCGCCTTTGGCAGCATAGATGTTCCGATGTACATCGGTGCTGACGGCCTGATTGCCCCTATCCCATCCGCCCCTGAAGTACTGCCGCCGCAGACCGGCACCGAAAAAGTGGTGTTCGCCCTGTTCCTGCCGCCGAAACCTGAAGAAGGTGATAGTCCGCCCGCGCCCTGGCCTGTGGTGCACATGCTGCATGGTGGAGTCGAAACCACCAGCAGTCTGCTCAGTTCAAATGTTCTCACCGTCGCGCCGATATTCGCAAAACGTGGTCTCGCAACCGTGAGCTTTTCCGCGTCCGAGTTCGAGGGTGGACCGCGTTCATATATCGAAATTTTGACGCGTGACAACCGCGTGGTAATCAAACGTACGGGCCGTGCCATAGATATCGATAATGACGGCATCTACCAGGCAACGGAACAATATACTTACCCACAGCGTATCTCAGACCTGTCGACGGTCATACGTTCGCTACAGATGGGTGTCGACCTGGATAACGATGGTAGCAATGATATCGCTACCACCGCGGGTGAGACTTACGTAGCAGGTGTATCCTTCGGCGGGGCAACCGCTTTTATCTCGGCTGCAGTCGAAAATAATGCCAGTGTGTTCGTTGCCAATGTGCCATCCAGTGAAGGCAGCCGCGCGCGTGCCGCGGGCTTTCACCCCCTGGTGGCACCGCGAGCGCGATCTTTTGCCGAAGTTCAGCTGGCTAGACGGAAACCCTCACTGATCAACGCGCCATCACCCGAATGGGGCGGGGCTTTTAATGAGGACATCCCCCTGAAACGCCGTGATGTACAGGTCGGCCTCGCACCCGGTGCAGAGGCCATACAGCGGGCCTTTGATTTCAACATGTGGCGCGATCTTGAGAGTATGCCGCTGGCCTTTGCAAAACACACAGGCTCTGGTGACTTGCGCAGCAGCCCGGCAAAACTGCTGGTACAACTGTCCCGCGGCGACGGTGCGGCCATCAACCCAGTGCAGGCTATGATGGTTCGCTCCGGCGGCCTGCAGGACAGGACCTCGATACTGTTACCGGACAATGAACCGCTGTTCGACGAGCAATGGCGAAAGATCATCACACCCGAACTGGCGCGCCACATTTACTTCACCCTGCCCTATCGCTCACTGGCCCCGTCCCTGGAAGTCGCCGGGCGCATTTCGCACCTGAGCCGTATCCAGGTGGCAGACTACCTTTTGTCACAGGGCAACGAGGTAATAGATATCGATGGGCCGGATGGCAGGTTCGCCGGTGACATTTTCCAATTCCCAATAGACGACGTCATCCTGGAAGCAATGATCGCTGACCCGGGACTCCCGTCTGAACCGGAACCAGAGCCCGATCCGGAAAGCTGATTACGCAGCGGGCATACAGCCGCGATTACTGTTGAGCGGCCTGTTTTTCAGGCTGCCTTTCTGTATCTGCCATCGGGTGTTTGCTGAAGAACTCCCACATCATCTCGCTTGCCGAGATATCCCTGTTGACAGGGCCCAACTTACCTTCCCACACACCCTCGCCACCGGGCCACTGGTGACCCCCACCGCCGATCGTGCAAAAGCTGACCTCGCCACCGTCGCAACCACCATAGGTGTCACAACTGACGCTGCCCTTTTTGAATGTGTTCTGCGCTTCGCTACTACAGTGGTAGCGTGTTGTCAGCTTGTTCAGGGTTACCGGAATCGAGTCACGTACCCCCTTGCTTGGATCCTTGGCACCCAAGCCACCCTCCCACAGGGAACGCGGATCATCCGTGCCATGAAACTCCATGATCGCCATGGGGCGTTGTGGTTTGCAATCCTTTACCATGATCACCCCGGATACCGGCGCTACTGCAGCTATCTTGTCGGACAGCTCGCAGGCAAGCCGGTGTGACAACATGGCTCCATTGGAAAAACCGGTGGCATAGATCCGGCGACTGTCCACGCAGTAGTCCTGCTCCAGTTTGTTAATCATATCCCTGACAAAGCCGACATCATCAATGCCTTTACGCATCGGCTTCTCGCAACAACCACCGGCATTCCATGCACGGTACTTACCATCGGGAAATACACCGATAAAGCCGTGCTGGTCGGAGACAGCGTTCATCTTCGATTGCTTTTGTATGTATTTACCGGTTCCCCAGCCACCGTGAAACACCATAACGACAGGCGCTGGCGTGTTAGTAGAATAGCCTGGTGGAACGTGCACGCGGTAGTTGCGGGTGTAGCCACCCGATTCCAGTTCGTATGTGTAATCCCCCGGGCTGACGGCTGGCTTACCCGCACACATACCCTCCGCAGGTTCGGCGACTGTGTGGTTTGCCAGGAACAACAGGGGCAGGACTAACCACGCTATAGCAACTGGTCGTACGCATTTTCTGTTATCGCCTATGGTCATTCAGCTTATGCTCATATCGATTTGGAGGATGTAACCACTGTGACCTGCATGCATTACAATGGTTCCGGTTGTTCCCCTGCGTCCTTTCCTGGAAGAATTAAATTCACACCAGGCTGCCTTGCCTGGGGACGACAGCTTTCTGCGGCAACTGGGCAATGATTAACTTTGACCTGCCTTCGCCCTGGTGAGACAGGCTGCAGACTTACCATAGCTTTTTGGGAGTTCCTTTTTTTTGCCTGTCCACACGCCCCATCTTGTTAGAGGATAGGGGCAACTGTGCACCGTTACAAGGTGACAATCGAGTCGCCGCAATGGCTGGCACCGCGCAGGGCATTTCCACGAGGCGAACAGGATTGGTGGAGCAGGGTTCGGGAGCAATTGCTAGAGTGAATCCGCCAGACTTCATGATTTTCGTTTCGGCGACTTAACTTTCAAGAACCCATGCATTTCTGTCGGAATATTGTTGAAATAGTGAAAAATATAACAGATTATGTTAGTCGGACGTGCGGCGGCGTTTAGCTCGCAATTCATGATACCCCAGAGGTGGTTCGCGCCCCGGTACCGAACCAGATCGACAATGAGCGACCAGGCACATCAATTGATGACAGCTGAAATGATAGGAAGGCAACTCGCTTCCTACCGCGATGCGGGCCGATTGATGTTTGTCACATCTTCTTTTCAGACTCACAGTCTGGTGTTACTTCACATTTTGAGCCGCACCGCTGCCGACATTCCTGTGTTTTTCCTGAACACCGGGTATCTCTTCCCGGAAACGCTGGCCTTTCGTGATCGGATTGCGGAAGAATTCAAGCTCAAAGTGCATGACCTGCACTCGGCCGTTCCGAAAACTCAACAGCGCGATAGTTCGGGCCGCTCCCTGTATGCTTCAGACTCCGATTTCTGTTGCTACCTCAACAAGGTCCAACCTATGGAGGCGATGCTCGAAAAATACGATGTGTGGATAACCGGGGTGCGTGCTGATCAGAATGACAACCGCCGCACACTCGCCGTTGAACAACAGAGCCCTGGACGGGCGATGCGCTTCCACCCCATGTTAGGCTGGACTGAGCGTAAGATAGAGGCTTACATCAGCGAATATGCGCTGCCGCGCCATCCGCTCGAAAGTGAAGGTTATCTGAGCGTCGGTTGTGAGCCGTGCACCCGCAAGATAGATCTGGAACTGGTTGAGAAAGATCCAAGGCTGGCCCGCTGGTTCGGCTTACAAAAAACCGAATGTGGATTACACATCGATCTGGTTGATAAAACGAAATGAGAATACTGATCACCGGAGGCGCCGGTTATCTCGGCACTGAATTGGTACATGCGCTGGCCTGTAGGCCCGATATCGAAGAGTTGGTCGTCTACGACAATCTCAGTCGCGGTAACCACAGTCTATTCATAGGCCGGCCAACACCGGGAACTATCGTCCGTTATGTCCACGCCGACATTCTTGATCAGCGCCGCCTGAAGGCGGAGCTTACCGGAATCGATGTCGTATACCATCTTGCCGCCAAGGTCGATACACCGTTCGAGCCCGAGGCCCCACATTCTTTCGAACAGATTAACCACTGGGGTAGTGCTGAACTGGCGAGTTCGGTGGAGTCCAGCGATGTGAGCCGGCTGATATTCTCAAGTAGCACCGCCGTGTATGGCGTTACTGATACGCCTGCCACTGAAGAAACGCGTTGCAGCCCCGTCACCCATTACGGCATTGCCAAGCACAGAGGTGAAAAGCAAATTGCTCGCCTCAGTAGCCGCTTGAGTACATACACAGTGCGGTGTGCCAATATATACGGCTACAGCCCCGCCATGCGTTTCGATGCGGTGATCAATCGTCTCATGTTTGAGGCCAACTTCTTCAACCGCGTTAACATATATAGCAGCGGCCGCCAGGCCCGGGCGGTCGTAAACGTAGCCCGCGCCGTGCAGGGACTGGTCTTTCTGCTGGAAGGCAGCGCGACCCCGGGGGTATACAACCTGGTTGACGATAACTTTTCGGTACTCGATATAGCGATGACCGCCAAGGAACTGATTCCTGACCTCGAGTTTAATTTCGTCGATCAACACATGCCGGTCGGGAACCTGATCGTTTCGCCGCAAACAAAGCTCTCGGCATTGATGCCGGCGCAGCGCGTGGACCTAAAGGCGGACCTGACAGAGTTAATGCAAAAATTCGCCTTTCACAAAGCATCGAGATGACGCGGGCCAAGGGTTAGGGGTTGACGCCCTACCCCGACAGTCGCCACAACATCCCCGCACCCCACGCCCTGCTAGCGCCCCACGCTATTGAAGAAGTCTAAAATCGCCTGATTGTATTCCGGCTGCCAGAAGTGTGCGTCCTCCGGATCCAGCCCGCCACCGGTCAGTATCAGCGCACCCGCATCCGGATAACCATGGCTCACCAACTGCGCGTTGAGCTTCTGCATGCAACTGTTGTTCACCACTCCGTCGTCCTCGTGGTAGGCGAGCATGTAGGGCGGCTTGCTCACCGGATCGGTGGTGTCCCAGGTTTTCTCATTGGGGTATGAAGACGACAGGCAGGCGTACTCCTCCGGTATACTGAGCCCCGTCTCCCTGTCTAAGAAAATGCCCGGCGCTTCCGGCCTTGTGCCAAGGGTCTCGTCACAGTAGAGCTGCGTTCCATAGGGATCTCCCGCTGCTACCGGCACAAAAGCCGTGATGCGATCATCGAAGTGGGTGGCGATGCGCGTCGCCATAAAGCCGCCATTTGATATGCCTGTGACGAAGATGTCCTCGCTGCTGTTTGGCGGTCGCAGCGAAGGAATGAAGTCATCCAGGAGCCAGGACAGAAACGGCAGGTCGATATTGTCCCGTGTCTCATTGACCGCGTCGAAGCGCTTTCCGCAGTTTTGGTCCCAGTCATCCAACAGCGTTTTGTCAGAGGAATCCAGCGCGATGACAGCATAGCCCTGCTCGATGGCCTCACGCGCGAACTGATACTGATTATAGGTTACGCTGTCATTGCACCAGTTGGTAAAGACGCCACCACCGCCGTGGAGCACAATTATCACGCCACGTGTCCAGGCACCGCCTGTACCCTTCGCCAGTAATTGACGCTCCTGTCCGGCAATGTCTACCGTCACGTGCTGCCAGTCACGCTCGGTGCATTCCTGCAGCATATCCGGCGGATTGTTATTGAACACAGTTGGGTAGGTGGAGTCGCGATAGAACCACTCATCGTTGATCAAGGACCAGAGTCGCACGTAGACATCGTTACCGGTCAGCGGCAGCCCCGTGGCAACGATCTCCCTATCCATTGTCGAAGCAGTAAAGACATCACCGTAAGGGTCATCCGCCAGCAGCGCGGGATCGGTGGCGATGCCGAACATATAGCGCGTAGCGTTACTGCCCTGGTTCCAGGCGAATTTTTGCGCGTGCTTGCCAAGTGCCTCTACAGTCGACGGTGAAACCAGCGCAGCTGGCACCACCTTCTGGGTGGGAAACTGGTAATCATTGAACAGCCAGGCGCCGTCAAAGTTGGTCCACAGGCGCACGTGAATGTCCTGGCCGTCCAGCGGTATGTTGTAGGCCACCAGGCTGTTCTTTTTGGTACTGCCGAGAAAGATGTCGCCCCACGGGGGCGCCTGCAGCTTCTGCGCGTTGGTTGCGACGGTCAGCCAGTACTTCGCAGCACCTGGTACCTTGTCCCACTGGAACTCCGCGCTGGTGTTGCCGATGGGAACACCGGCCAGGGGCAGGTTGATGGTCGCAGCTTCGCGTGCCTCGGTTTGGAAGGAGTAGGTCTCGTAGACCCATACACCCAGGATTCGCGACCAGAGCCGCATGTAAACGGATGAACCGTCACTGGGAAGGCCGGGGATTGAGACACTGGTGTCAGTACCGTTCCAGGCGAACAGATCGGCCCACGGTGGCCCGCTGACGACCTCAGGACTGCTACCAACCGTCAGCATATACTCCGTCACGCCATGGCCCGGGTCCCATGTCAGGACAGTGCCGGATGAAATTGTCTCCGCCGGCAGGGGTGAGACCAGCGTGGCCGCGACATCGGGCGTGCCACCGGCATCTGTCTCCCAGGAATAATCCTCGAAACCCAATCCCCCGGACGCCGTGGCGTACCAGAGCCGCCCGTAGACCGGGTTACCGTCCTGGGGCAGGCCGAGAAACTCGGTCGAAGTGCCGGCAGTGACCACCCGGAAACCCAGATTGGACCACGGCGGTTCCTTCAGGATTTCTGGCGCGGTGCTCAGCGCCAGGTAGTACTCGGTGGCATCGGGCACCGGATCCCAGCTAAATACCACGCTCGACTGCAATAGAGTGCTGCCCTGGACCGGCGATTTTATGCCCGCTGCGGCGATATTCCACGACAGCACCAGTAATACAGCCAATAGCGCACGCAGCAACCCAGTAACGCCAACCAGCGGACGGGCACCGTCCACCCCCGTTCTCAACAACGCAATAGCAAAATGCTTCATTCCCCGTAGACCTGTTCTGCGACAGGCTCTCCCCTGTATTAAACTCGTGGGGTCACTGTAATCGAGGCGCCCATGGTATTCCAAACTATAATTAACAAAAAGAT
>JACKNO010000007.1 GCA_024234815.1 Pseudomonadales bacterium
AAGGCGCTGCAGATCGAGAACAAACGGCGGGTGGCCCAGGGGGAGGACCCGCTGGCATCTCTGGCGGCTGAGGCTGACGACGATGCCGCTGATGATGCTGACGGCGAATCAGCAGACATCGAAGACGCGGACGCTGTCGCCAGTGAGGACTCAGAAGAGGAAGAAGAGCCAGATGTTTTGCTCACAGAGGCCGGCAACGTGCTGGTGGATGTACTGTTGCTGAAACAGCGCGCCTACGCCCTTCATTCTCCCAATGGAGAGTCACCCAAGTAGACTGGGCACCACAGGCATACTTACAAAAAAACCCGGCGCTTGCCGGGTTTTTTTATGCGGGATGGTCGTTCTCCTGCCCGAACCAGGCCAGGGTTTCATGCAGGCGCACCACCTCGCCAACGATAATCAGGGTGGGGGCATGCGGTTGCTCGCGCTGCACGATATCCACCATGGTGCCGAGGGTGCCTGTGATCACGCGCTGCTCCGGAGTACTGGCCCGCTCCACCAGGGCCGCCGGCGTATCCGAGCGGCGGCCGTGCTTCTGTAGTTGCTCGCAGATTACCGGAAGACCCACCAGCCCCATGTAGAACACCAGGGTTTCCGATTCTGACTGAAAGTCACTCCAGTTGTGATCCACTGTACCGTCTTTGAGATGTCCCGCCACGAAGCGCACGCTGCGGGCATAATCACGGTGGGTAAGCGGAATTCCCGCGTAACAGGCCGCGGCACTGGCAGCTGTAATACCGGGAATGACCTGGAACGGAATGCCGTTCTCGGCGAGCAGTTCGATCTCCTCCCCGCCGCGACCAAAAATAAAGGGGTCGCCGCCCTTCAGGCGCACCACCCGCTTGCCCTCCGACGCCAGTGTCAGCAGAAGCTGATTGATCTGATCCTGCGGCACGGCATGGTCCGCCCTGGCCTTGCCCACGTATATCCGCCGGGCATCGCGCCTGGCCATATCGACAATTGCGGGCGCCACCAGTCGATCGTAAAGCACTATATCGGCGCTCTGTAACAGGCGCTGGGCCTTGAATGTCATGAGATCCGGATCACCCGGCCCGGCGCCCAGCAGATAGACCTCACCTCGGTGCAATGCGCTTGTGTCGCGCAACTGCTCCGTCAAAAGCGCCCTGCCCTGCGCCTCCTTGCCTGCCAGCACAAGCTCACCAACTGCGCCCTCAACAGTCTGTTCCCAGAACAGGCGCCGCGGACTCTCCTCGGGAATCGCCTCTTTTACCAGGCCGCGCAGGCGCCCGGCGAACAGGGCGAGGCGGCCGTACGCAGCCGGAACCATGGCTTCAATCTTGCGCCGTAACAGGCGTACAAGGACCGGACTGTTGCCGCCACTGGACACGGCGATGGTCAGCGGCGAGCGCTCGATGATAGAGGGAAAGATGAAGGTGCAGAGTTCCGGCTCATCCACAACATTGACGGGCAGGCGCCGGGCGCTCGCGTCCCGATACACCCGCTCATTGACCGCCCGCGACGGTGTCGCGGCGACCACCAGCACGGCCTCGCCAATACAATCCTCGCTGTACTCGCCCCGCTGCCAGGTGCCGCCGGCGTCCGCCAGCAGCTTTTCCAGCTCCGCGTTGATCGCCGGGGCGACTACGCTCAACAAGGCGCCGGCCCGGATAAGCAGGCGCGCCTTGCGGGTAGCCACCTGGCCTCCGCCCACAAGCAGCACGCGGGCTCCCGTCAAGCGCAGACTGACCGGCAGAAAATCCATTGGTCTAGCGGCCTGAGCGCCTGGACGGTGACATCGCCGGCGCCCTCACCTTAGCCGCGCAGCTCGGTCGTGCCACCCAGATAGGGTTGCAGGGCCGCGGGTACGGCGATACTGCCGTCTTCCTGCTGGTAGTTTTCCATGATGGCGACCAGGGTGCGCCCCACCGCGAGCCCGGATCCGTTCAGGGTGTGCAGCAGTTCCGGCTTACCGGTGGCAGGATTGCGCCAGCGGGCCTGCATGCGCCTGGCCTGGTAGTCGCCAAAGCTGCTACAGGAAGATATCTCGCGGTAGTTGTCCTGCGCGGGCAACCAGACCTCGAGATCATAGGTTTTGCGCGCGGAAAAACCGATATCGCCGCCGCACAGGATCACTTTGCGGTAGGGCAGTTCCAGCAGCTGCAAGACCTTCTCTGCATGACCGGTAAGCTGCTCCAGGGCATCGTCGGACTGCTCCGGGCGCACCAGTTGCACCAGTTCCACCTTTTCAAACTGATGCTGGCGGATCATGCCCCGGGTATCGCGCCCATAGCTGCCCGCCTCGCTCCGGAAACAGGGGGTGTGGCAGGCGAAGCGCACACCGGTCTCACCCAGTTCACTGTCTTCAAATATGCGATCCCGGGCCACGTTGGTCACCGGCACCTCAGCGGTGGGGATAAGGTAATAGCCCTGTTCTCCCTCCAGCCGGAACAGGTCTTCTTCAAACTTTGGCAACTGGCCGGTACCCCTGAGCGATTCCCGGTTGACGATATAGGGCACGTAGATTTCGCGGTAGCCGTGCTCGCGCGTGTGCAGGTCGAGCATGAACTGGATCAGGGCACGGTGCATCCGCGCCAGGCCGCCATACATGACGGTAAAGCGTGACCCGGTGATCTTGCCGCCGCTGTCGGCGTCCAGTTGGCCCAGGGTTTCGCCCAGTTCCACGTGATCTTTTACCGGGAAGTCGAACACCGTCGGGCTGCCCCAGCGGCTCACTTCCACATTATCGGTTTCGCTGGCGCCTGCAGGCACTTCCGGCGCGGGAATATTGGGCACGCTCAGCAGCAACTCTTCGATTTCGCCCTGGACCTGCCGCGCCTGCTCCGTCAAGGCGTCGATCTGGCCGGCGATCCTGGTCAGTGTTTCGTTGACCTGGGCCTTGGCTTCTTCCACGGGCACGCCCTGCCCCACCAACTGGCCAATCTTCTTTGAGGCGCTTTTGCGCTCGGCCAGCAGGTTCTGGCTGTCGATGTCCGCCTGCTTGCGCCGCGCATCCAGTGCGGTAAAAGCGGCCGCATCAAAATGATAACCGCGTTTGTCCAGGGCAGCGGCCACCGCATCGGGGTCCTGCCGCACGGCCTTGATATCCAGCATTGTGTGTTGTCCTGTATTCGGGTTGTTCTATTGGTGTTAACGCAATCAGGCCAGGGTCCGCGTAAGTTGTATCCCGGCGCCGGCCACTGCCACGCAGAGCGTTGCGCTGGCCAGCATATAGCCCGCGGCGACTCCTGTATGCCCGGCCTCAAGCAGGGTGATGGTCTCCAGCGAAAATGTGGAGAACGTGGTAAAGGCGCCGAGAAAACCGACCATCAGCACACCGCGCCAATCCGGGTGAATCACCTGTTTTTCAACCACCAGCACATAGACAATGCCGATGGCGAAAGAGCCCAGCAGGTTTACCAACAGGGTGCCGATCGGCAGCCTGCCCGCCCACAGGCTGTGAGCCCATTCGGCGAGAAGGTAGCGCGCTACGGCACCGGATGCGCCGCCGAGGGCAATAAACAGCAGGTATTTCATGATTGTCGTGCGATGGCCGCCTGATTGGCCGCATTGTAACGGTTTTGTCCGGACGGCGCAGGTGTTTCCATGATCCGGACCGGGCCGGGGTAGCGCGTCAGGGATAACCGGTGGGATTCTGCTGCTGCCAGCGCCAGCTGTCGGCACACATGGCCTCCAGACCCAGTTCCGCGCTCCAGCCGAGGTCCTGTCTGGCCCGGGAGGGGTCGGCATAGCACTCGGCGACATCCCCCGAGCGGCGGGGCACGATTTCAAAGGGGATAGTCTTGCCGCAGGCGGCTTCAAAGGCGGCCACCATTTCCAGGACCGAGTAGCCGGTTCCCGTTCCCAGATTGTGGGTTATGCAGCCGGGCTTGTCCGCCAGCTTGGCCAGTGCCTTGATGTGCCCCTTCGCGAGATCGGTCACGTGGATATAGTCACGCACACCGGTGCCGTCGCGGGTCGGGTAATCGCCGCCGAACACCGACAGCTGTTTCCGCAAGCCGCTTGCGGTCTGCGCAATATACGGCATCAGGTTGTTGGGTATCCCGGCGGGGTGCTCTCCTATTTTGCCGCTGGGGTGGGCCCCCGCAGGGTTGAAGTAACGCAGGATGGATATGTTCCAGGCGCTGTTCGACGCATACAGGTCACGCAGCATTTCCTCGATCATCAGCTTGGTGCGACCGTAGGGATTGGTGGCAGAGAGCGGAAATTCCTCGTTGATAGGATTGCTCGACGGGTCGCCGTATACCGTGGCGGAGGAGCTGAAAACCAGGTTGTAGACGCCGGCCTGTGCCATCGCCCGCAACAGGTGCACCGCGCCGCTGACATTGTTGTCAAAATACTCCAGGGGTTGGGCCACGGACTCCCCCACTGCCTTGAGGCCGGCAAAATGGATGACCGCGCCGATATCGTGCGTTTGCAGCAGCTCCAGCACGGCGGCTTCATCACGTACATCGCCGCGCGTGAAGGCCAGCGGCCTCCCGGTAATTTCCCGCACCCGTTCCAGGGCGAGTTCACTGCCATTGCAAAGATTGTCGAGCACCACCACCTGGTGGCCCTGTTCCAGTAATTCCACACAGACATGCGAACCGATATAGCCCGCGCCGCCGGTGACCAGCACCTTGTTTGTCATGATTTCGTGAGTTTCCGTCCGTAGGCTATTCGTCATCGCCGGCGCTGTCCCGATAACGCCGGCGAGCGCTGATCTTATCGAGTTCGCGCAGGTATTTAAACTTATCGAGGATTTTGCTCTCCAGGCCGCGATCCACCGGCTGGTAGTAGCGGCGGTCCTGCAGGGCTTCTGGAAAATAGTTCTCCCCTGCGGCGTAACCGCCCTCTTCGTCGTGGGCGTAGCGATAGTCCGCGCCGTGATCCATCTCCTTCATCAGGCGGGTGGGCGCGTTGCGCAGGTGCAGCGGCACCTCATGACTGGCGCCCTGCTCCACATCCGCCCTTGCCGCTTTGTAAGCCGTATAGACAGCGTTGCTTTTTGCGGCGCAGGCGAGATAGATGATAGCCTGGGCAATGGCCAACTCCCCTTCCGGGCTGCCCAGGCGCTCCTGTACCTGCCAGGCGTCCAGGCACAGCGCCAGTGCCCTGGGGTCGGCATTACCGATATCCTCGCTGGCCATGCGCACCACCCGGCGCGCGATATAGAGCGGATCGCAGCCGCCGTCGAGCATTCTGCAAAACCAGTACAGTGCCGCATCCGGCGCACTGCCGCGAACCGCCTTGTGGAGGGCGCTTATCTGGTCGTAAAACAGGTCCCCGCCCTTGTCGAAGCGGCGCAGCGAGGCCTGCAGTACTTCGTCCAGGGTGGCTGTCGTGATTTCACCGTCTTCCGCAAGGTCCGCCGCCAGCTCGAGCAGGTTGAGCGCCCTGCGGGCGTCGCCATCCGCCTGTCGGGCGATAAGCGCCAGGCATTCCGCCCCGGCGCTGACACGCTGGTCCAGCGCTTCCAGCCCCCGCGCCAGAACAGCCTCAAGGTCGCCTGGTTCAAGCCCCCGCAGTTTGTACACCCGCGAGCGGGACAGGAGGGCGTTATTCAGTTCGAAGGACGGGTTTTCCGTGGTGGCCCCGATAAAAATCACGGTGCCGTCTTCCACGTAGGGCAGGAAGGCATCCTGCTGTGATTTGTTGAAACGGTGAACCTCATCGACGAACAGGACCGTATCGCGCCCGCTGGCCTTGTTTGCCCGCGCCCGGGTGATGGCCTCCCGAATTTCCTTCACACCGCAGAGCACCGCTGACAGCTGCAGGAAATGCGCATTGGCGTGGCTCGCCGCGATCCGGGCCAGGGTGGTCTTTCCCACACCGGGGGGGCCCCAGAAGATCATGGAGTGCAGTTGCCGGCTCTCGATAGCCTGCCGCAGGGGCTTGCCCGGGGCGAGCAGATGCTGCTGGCCGGCGTAATCGTCCAGTTCGCGCGGACGCAACCTGGCCGCCAGCGGCTGGTAACCGCCGGCGGTACCAGTCGATTCGGGGGCTACAGGTGACTCTGGCGAATCAGCAAACAGGCTTGGCTGTGTTCTGGCGGAGGGATTCGAGTTTTGCCCGGAATCACTCGTCATAGAAAAACAGGTCCACGCCCTCCGCCGGAGGTGTGAAGTTGAAGTCGCTGCTGCGCAGTGGCGATTGTGAATCGACCTTCAAAAAGTCGACCACGACCCGCTGCCCGAGTTTGTCCACGATATCCATGCGGCTGATGGTGTCGCCGGCAAAGGTCACGGTAAGGCGACGAAAGCTGTGGGCGTCACCCACGGGGGTCAGGGTAAATGTGTTGTCGGCATCGCGGGTGACCGAGTACTGGTCGCGCAGCGCCGACTCGTCTCCGCCCAGTATCTGCAGGGGCGAAGCCTCCACGTTTCCAGCCACCGGCCGCCGGGTGGCGGTTTGCAGATCCATATCGTAGTGCCAGAGGTATTCCGCATTGGCCACGATCAGTTGGCTGTCCGGTGAGGTGATTTCCCAGCTGAAGAACGAGGGGCGCAACAGTTTGAATTTCCCCCTGGATTCGGCCAGCACCACACTCTCGTCGCCAAACTGGCGCTGCTTGAATTCGCCCTGCAGGTGGGTGATACGGCCGAGGTCCGCCAGCAACTGCTCGGTGGCTGCGCTGTCTTCACCTCTGGCGAGCGCCGCAAGCATGCAAAGCCCGAGACTGGCGATCAGTAGCACTTTGCTCATAGTCAATCTTCTTGTGGTGGTGGCGCCAGCACTTCGCGCTGGCCGTTGCTGCCCATACTGCTGACAACGCCAGCCGCTTCCATGGTCTCGATCAGGCGGGCTGCTCGATTGTAGCCGATACGGAGCTTGCGCTGCACGCTGGATATCGAGGCGCGGCGGCTCTGTGTGACATAGTGTACGGCTTCATCGTAGAGTGCATCACTTTCGTCATCACCGTCAGCAGCGCTGGCCTGGAGTTCGCCGGCGGTGACCGGGGTACTGCTGCCCTCGTCCAGCAGGCCCTCTATGTACTGGGGCTGGCCACGGCGTTTCCAGTCGGCGACCACGCGGTGTACCTCCTCATCCGAGCAGAAGGCGCCGTGCACCCGGTTGGGAACCCCGCTGCCCGGCGGCAGGTATAACATGTCGCCATGCCCCAGCAATTGCTCTGCGCCGCCCTGGTCCAGGATGGTTCGGGAATCGATCTTGGAGGAGACCTGAAAGGCGATCCTGGTAGGTATGTTGGCTTTGATCAGGCCGGTAATGACGTCGACCGAGGGCCGTTGGGTGGCCAGCACCAGGTGAATACCCGCCGCCCTCGCCTTCTGCGCGATGCGGGCGATCAATTCCTCCACTTTCTTGCCGACCACCATCATCATATCGGCAAACTCGTCGATGACCACCACCACCGCCGGCAGTTTCTGCAGGCTGGGCGCCTCCTGCTCCTCGTCAGTCAGGGCCAGTATCGGGTCCGGCTTCCACAGGGGGTCAGCAATGGGCTTACCGGCCCTGTTGGCATCTTCGACCTTGCGATTGAAGCCGGCGAGATTGCGCACACCCAGCGTCGCCATGAGTTTGTAGCGCCGCTCCATTTCAGCCACACACCAGCGCAGCCCGTTGGCGGCGTCTTTCATGTCGGTGATGACCGGCGTGAGCAGGTGCGGAATACCGTCGTAAACCGACAGCTCGAGCATTTTCGGGTCGACCAGCAGCAGGCGCACATCTTCGGGAGATGCCTTGTACAGCAGGCTTAGCAGCATCGCGTTCACACCCACCGACTTACCGGAGCCGGTGGTGCCGGCCACCAGCAGGTGCGGCATCTTGGCGAGGTCGGCCACCACGGGCAGACCGGATATATCGTGCCCCAGTGCCAGGGTCAGGGGCGACTTGCTCTGGTCAAATGCCTTCGAAGCCAGCACCTCGCGGAAATTGACGATCTCGCGGTGCTCATTGGGAATCTCTATGCCCACGACCGACTTGCCGGGAATAACCTCTACCACCCGCACACTGATCACCGCGAGGGAGCGGGCGAGGTCCTTGGCGAGATTGGATATGCGCGAGACCTTGACCCCGGCCGCGGGCTGGATTTCAAAGCGGGTGACAACCGGGCCGGGGTAGACCGCCACCACCTCGGCACTGATACTGAAGTCAGCCAGTTTTAATTCCAACAACCTGGAAAGACTTTCCAGGGCCTCCTTGGAATAGCCGGCGTCCGGATCGTTCTCATTGGGGTCCAGCAGTTCAAGCGGAGGCAGGGAGCCCGTGACAGGTACATCGAACAGAGGCTGCTGTTTTTCCTTTTCCTCGCGCTCGCTCTTTTCCACCCTGGGCTGCGGGGGTTTGATTTTGGGTGGGGTACGTTTCTTTTCGCGCTCCACATGCTCGGTGATGACCGCCTTGCGGGCTTCCACCGCCTTTTCCCTGGCGCGCCTGTCGCGGATACTGTCGATGGTCTTCAACAACCAACTGCGGCTGCTGTTAAAACTGGTGATGGCCCGGGCGCCCACTTTCTCTATCAGCTTCAACCAGCTCAGGTCGGTAAAGATCGTCATGCCGAACAGGAATACCGCGAGCAGGATCAGGCGGCTGCCCACCGCGCTGAAGGCGTGGGTAAAATTACTGCCGATAGCCTGGCCCAGGATGCCACCGGCCCCCTGGGGCAGGCTGGATCCACCGACGTCGTTAAGCGCCGCCAATGCGGTTCCGGCAATCATGACCAGCACCAGCCCCAGCGCTCGAATACCGAAAGTCACCCAGTCAAAACCCTTGTCCTGGTGTCGCTCCACCAGGATGATGACGGCCCGGTAGGCCAGCAACAGCGGGAACAGGTAGGCGGCATAACCTACCAGTGAGAAGGAGACATCAGCCAGCCAGGCGCCTGTAGGGCCACCAAGGTTACTGATCTTGCTGCCGGTGCCGGTAGCGGACCAGCCCGGATCCCTGGGGCTGTAGCTCAGCAGGGCCAGCAACAGGTAAAGGCAGACGGCACTCACCCCGATAAAAGCCCCCTCGCGCAGGCGAGGCCCCAATACCGGGTGCCTGGCGGATTGCTCCACCTGTGTTCGCGTCCTCGTCATCGGTGTCGGCTAACAGTCATCAAAGGTGCGGCCTCAGTTTCATACTTGCCCGACATTGTGAACGTATTTATCATTTATTTCAAAGAGTTATGAGAGCTATTTAGAATTGATCTCTTCTTTGCCGGAGATCAGCCTTTAAAGTACCATAGTCCGCCCCCATGAAGGTCATGGCGGCTCCGGAATTGGGGCAGCATTTAACAACAGCAGGCGAGAAATAACCACATGAGCGAAACCAGACATTATCCCCTGATCATCCTGGGCAGCGGACCTGCGGGCTACACAGCCGCCGTCTACGCGGCGCGGGCGAATCTGCAGCCGGTAGTCATCACCGGCATGCAACAGGGGGGCCAGTTGACTACCACCACGGAAGTGGAGAACTGGCCAGGTGGGGACGCCGACCTGCAGGGGCCGCAATTAATGGCCCAGATGCAGGCGCATGTCGAGCGATTTGATGCCCAGATTGTGTTTGACCATATAGAACAGGTAGACCTGTCCACCCGCCCCTTCCAACTCAAGGGCAGCAATAGCTACAGCTGTGACGCCCTTATTATTGCCACTGGCGCCTCCGCCCAGTACCTGGGCCTGCCCAGTGAAGAAGCGTTCATGGGAAAGGGGGTCAGCGCCTGCGCGACCTGCGACGGTTTTTTCTACCGCAACCAGAAAGTGGCGGTGATCGGCGGCGGCAACACCGCCGTGGAGGAAGCGCTGTACCTGGCCAATATCGCCTCCGAAGTAACACTGGTGCATCGCCGGGATGCCCTGCGCTCGGAAAAAGTGCTGCAGGACCGCCTGTTTGCCCGGGAAAAGGAAGGCAAGGTCAAAATCCTCTGGGACCACCAGCTCGATGAGGTGTTGGGTGACGACAGCGGCGTAACCGGTATTAGGGTGAAGTCTGTCAAGAATGACGCCCTTACGGACCTGGATCTTGCCGGGGTGTTTATCGCCATCGGTCACAAACCCAACACCGACATCTTTGCCGGTCAACTGGCAATGAAAAATGGCTATATCCAGATACACAGTGGCACTGAGGGCAATGCCACTGCGACCAGTGTGCCGGGGGTTTTTGCCGCCGGCGACGTGGGCGACCATATTTATCGGCAGGCGGTCACCTCGGCCGGCTTCGGCTGTATGGCGGCGCTGGACGCGGAGAAATTCCTGGACAATCTCTAGTGCCCTCCAGGCAACTGCCGCGCACTTAACCGCCTTCCAACAACCCCTCCAGGGCCACCGCATTGCAGCGTCGCATACCAATACTGGAGCCAGGCGAGGAATTACCGCCTACGCATGAGGCGCTGGACTACCCCAACGGCCTGCTGGCCGCCGGAGGAGACCTGACCCCGTCCAGTCTGCTGGCGGCATACCGGCGCGGCGTATTCCCTTGGTACGAAGAACCGCAGCCCGTGCTGTGGTGGACCCCTGACCCACGCTCTGTGCTCTTCCCGCGTGAGCTGCATATCTCCCGCTCCCTGCGCAAGGTGCTGCGGCGCAACGCCTTCGGGCTGGCCGTGGACACGAACTTCAGCAAGGTCATGAGGGCATGCGCCGGGCCGCGTCGCGGCAGCAACGGCACCTGGATCGGCAGCGCGATGTTCCAGGCTTACAATGAGCTCCACCGCTTGGGTTATGCCCACTCGGTGGAAGTCCTGGACGAGCGCGGCGAACTGGCGGGCGGCCTTTACGGGGTCGCCTTGGGGGGCGTGTTCTTCGGAGAGTCCATGTTCAGCCATCAGGCCGACGCATCCAAGGTCGCGCTGGTGGGTTTGGTGGATATTGCCCTGCGCGGGGACTTCGAATTGATTGACTGCCAGGTGGGCAATCCTCACCTGGAGTCTTTGGGCGCTCGCGACATCGACAGGCTGGACTTCGAAGCTCGCCTTGCCCAAACTACAGGTATTGAAATCGACCCGCGCATCTGGTCCTTGCCGGGCACCTGTGGAGAGTTACTGTGACCTCATCGATGCGGGACCTGAAGGTGTATACCACCTACCCTCACAGCTGCAGTTACCTTGATGACCGCGAGGCCACCACCCTGTTTGTCGACCCGCGCCAGCCAGTGGACAAGGTGCTCTACAGCAAACTGTCCCTACTGGGTTTTCGACGCAGCGGCGGCCACATCTATCGGCCCCATTGCAACCATTGCGAGGCCTGCGTGCCCGCGCGTATCCCGGTGGCGGGGTTCAAGCCCCGCCGCTCGCAGAGTCGCACCTGGAATCGCAACCGGGACCTGCGGGTCTTGCGCAGCTCCAGGCTAACCGACAGCGAGGCTTTCAAGCTGTACTGTCGATACATCGAGCAGCGCCATGCCGATGGCGATATGTATCCGCCCGACAGGGAGCAGTACGAGTCGTTTCTGAACAATGCCTGGGACTGCACCCACTACTACCGGTTTTATGATCGGGGAACGCTGGTCGCCCTGGCGGTGGTTGACGAGTTACAGGACGGATTGTCAGCGATCTACACGTTTTTCGACCCCGACGCAGAGAAGCGCAGTCTTGGCACCTATGCAATCCTGTGGCAGATCAACCGGGCCCGCGAGATGGGACTCGATTACCTCTACCTGGGCTACTGGATACGTGGTTGCAGGAAAATGGCTTACAAATCAGACTATCGCCCCCTTGAACTTTACCTGAAGAGTCGCTGGACCGCGGTTCTTTAGCCGTCGCATTTACACGGATTATTACAGTGGCTTTAGTGGCCACTTTAAGGCAAAATGCGCGACTGTTTTTTCAAGAGGGTTGCCACTCAATGGCAAAAGAAGACCAGATAGAAATGGAAGGCGAGGTAGTCGATACCCTGCCCAATACCACTTTTCGGGTTCAGCTGGAAAACGGCCACATCGTGACTGCGCATATTTCCGGCAAAATGCGTAAAAACTATATCCGTATTCTTACGGGCGATAAGGTTCGGGTAGAACTAACGCCCTACGATCTGTCCAAGGGCCGCATTACCTATCGCGAGAGATAAGCGGCCTCAGCCCACAGGGACCTAGCTCTCCTCGAGCGCCGCCTCTTCCTGCTCCACCGTCACTTCCAATTTGTCGTCCGCCTTGTTCAGGCGCACCAGCGCGGTGCCGCCGGATTGGGCGAGCGAACCGAAAAGCACCATCTCCGCCAGGGGCTTCTTGATGTGCTCCTGGATGACGCGGGCCATCGGTCGCGCTCCCATGTGCAGGTCGTAACCCTTCTCAACCAGCCACAGGCGCGCATCCACATCCACTTCCAGGGTCACCCGTTTCTCGTCCAGCTGGCCCTGTAGCTCTGTCAGGAATTTGTCCACGACAGTGAGAATGACATCCTCCGCCAGGGGTTGGAACTGGACGATACTGTCCAGCCTGTTGCGAAACTCCGGCGTGAACATCCGGTTGATCGCCTCCATGCCGTCGGTACTGTGATCCTGGGTGGTGAAGCCAATGGTGCGGCGACTGATGGTCTCGGCGCCGGCATTGGTCGTCATTACCAGGATCACATTGCGGAAGTCCGCCTTGCGGCCATTGTTGTCAGTCAGGGTGCCGTGATCCATAACCTGCAACAGCAGGTTGAAAACTTCCGGGTGAGCTTTTTCCACCTCGTCCAGCAATACCACCGCGTGCGGGTGCTTGGTCACGGCGTCAGTCAATAATCCGCCTTGGTCGAAACCGACATAGCCGGGAGGCGCACCGATCAGCCGGGAGACCGTATGCCGCTCCATGTACTCCGACATATCGAAACGGATCAGTTCCAGCCCCAGGAAGTGCGCCAGCTGACGGGTGACCTCGGTCTTGCCAACGCCCGTGGGCCCGGCGAGCAGGAATGAGCCGATAGGCTTGTCTCCCGACTTGAGGCCGGCTCTGGCGAGTTTGATCGACGTCGCCAGGCTGCTGATCGCGTTTTCCTGCCCGAACACCACCATCTGCAGGTTTTTCTCCAGCTTCTGCAGGGTTTCCTTATCATCGCTGCTGACAGACTTGGGCGGGATGCGGGCGATCTTGGCAACCACGGCCTCGATGTCACCCACGCCAATCACTTTCTTGCGCTTGGATGCAGGCAACAGTTGCTGGTAGGCGCCCGCCTCGTCAATCACATCGATGGCCTTGTCGGGCAGGAAGCGGTCGGTGATGTAGCGCGCCGAAAGGTCCGTGGCGACGCGCAGCGCTTTATCTGTATAACGCAGGCCGTGATGCTCCTCGAAACGCGATTTCAGCCCTTTCAATATCCGGTAGGCATCGTCCACGCTGGGTTCCATCACATCGATTTTCTGGAAACGCCGGCTGAGCGCCTTGTCCTTGTCGAAAATGCCGCGATACTCGTGGAAAGTCGTGGAGCCGATGCAACGCAGCTTTCCCGAGCTGAGCAGCGGCTTCAACAGGTTGCTGGCATCCATGACGCCGCCAGACGCCGCGCCGGCGCCAATAATGGTATGCACCTCATCAATGAACAAAATTGCATGCTCACGTTTCTTGAGTTCCGCCAGCAAGCCCTTGAAGCGCTTCTCGAAATCACCGCGGTACTTGGTTCCGGCCAGCAGCGAGCCCAGATCCAGGGAGTAAACCACGCTGTCCTTGAGTATGTCGGGTACATCGCCATCCACGATTTTCTTCGCCAGCCCCTCGACGATGGCGGTTTTCCCGACGCCGGATTCGCCTACCAGCAGCGGGTTGTTCTTGCGCCGGCGGGCCAGTATCTGGGCAACACGCTCGACTTCGGCCATACGCCCAATCAGGGGGTCTATGCGGCCCGCGGCCGCCTCTTCATTCAGGTTTGTAGAAAAACTGTCGAGGGGATTTGACTCGCCGTCCTCCGAGCCAAGCTCGGCACCGCCGCCAGCGGGACCCGCTTCCCCGGGGTCACTCTCGTTGGACACTTTGGAAATACCGTGGGTGATGTAATTGACCACGTCCAGGCGCGCCACACTCTGGGTTTTGAGAAAGAACACCGCCTGGCTTTCCTGCTCGCTGAATATGGCCACCAGCACATTGGCCCCGGTGACCTCGCTCTTGCCGGAGGATTGCACATGAAACACCGCTCGCTGCAGTACGCGCTGGAAACCCAGGGTAGGTTGGGTATCCCGGTCCTCCTCGTCGGCGGGAATGAGCGGTGTGGTGGCATCGACAAACTCCACCAGATCTCCCCGCAGGCCGCCTATATCCGCACCACAGGCCTTGAGAACCCGGATAGCGTCGTTGTTGTCCAGCAGCGCCAACAACAGGTGCTCCACGGTCATGAACTCGTGGCGCTTGCTCCTGGCGCCCCGGAAAGCTTCATTCAGTGTTTGTTCCAGGTCCTTACTCAGCATTTACCGCTCCCGGGGCATTACCCCTCCGATGCTTCGATTTCACACAGTAATGGATGTTCGTTTTCCTTTGAGTACTGGTTGACCTGGGTCGCCTTGGTTTCGGCTATATCCCGGGTATATATTCCGCATACACCCTTACCCTGGGTATGTACGGTCAACATGACATGAGTGGCCTGCTCCCTGTTCATGCGGAAAAAGATTTCCAGCACCTCGACCACAAACTCCATGGGAGTGTAGTCATCGTTCAGCAACACTACTTTGAACAGTGGCGGGCGCTTTAGTTCAGGTTTCGACTCCTGCAGTGCCAGCCCGCCGTCAGAGTCTTCTCCCTCTTTAGTCATGCGCCAGTTTAGCTTCGGCTGGATGTATTCCACTTAAAAAATCTCGTTTCTAATTTGTGAACTGTTCTCGCAGTACCTGTATATGGATACATTATACGGGAATTCAACGGGGGGCAACGGTGCTGCGATTTTCCCCGCGGGGCCCGGTGGTGGCCACCAATATGCTTACACTTGAATTGATTCGGGCTTTCAGCGGTTGGGGACGCAAGCGGGCCCGGCCGGAGCCGGTGGCGCGAATGAACCAGATAGCAGTTTTGCGAGGCTAGCGGGCCCGGCCGGAGCCGGTAGCGCGAATGATGCAGATAGCAGTTTTGTGAAGCTAGCGGGCGCGGCCGGCAGGGGTACAATTCGCCCGCTTCCCCGATACTTGCGAACGAATTGCACCCCTACCACCCGCTCCCTCGTTTGGGACTGGTAACTTGAACACTGTTCCAGCCAATGGATTTTTTCAAGGCTTCGGTCAGGACCGGTAGTTCGAGCACTGCTTCCTCCAGATGCCTGTTCGAGGCTTCGGGCGGGAAGGCTTTTTCGTCCGCAAGTATCGGGGAAGCGGGCGAAAAAGCCTTCCCGGTCGGGGCCGGTAGCGTGAACGAACCAGGAAGAGGTTTTGCGAAGCTAGCGGGCCCGGCCGGCAGGGGTACAATTCGCCCGCTTCCCCGATACTTGCGAACGAATTGTACCCCTACCACCCGCTCCCTCGTTCGGGACTGGTAACTTGAACACTGTTCCATCCAAGTGCTGCCCCCAAGCTTCCATCGGGACTGTTAGCGTGAACACTGCCCCATCCAGATGCCTGTTCGAGGCTTCGGGCGGGAAGGCTTTTTCGTCCGCAAGTATCGGGGAAGCGGGCGAAAAAGCCTTCCCGGTCGGGGCCGGTAGCGTGAACGAACCAGGAAGAGGTTTTGTGAAGCTAGCGGGCCCGGCCGGCAGGGGTACAATTCGCCCGCTTCCCCGATACTTGCGAACGAATTGTACCCCTACCACCCGCTCCCTCGTTCGGGACTGGTAACTTGAACACTGTTACAGCCAATGGCTTTTTCAAGGCTTCGGACAGAACTGGTAGCTTGAGCACTGCTACCTCCAGATGACTATTCGAGGATTCGGGCGGGAAGGCTTTTTCGTTCGCGAGTATCGGGGAAGCGGGCGAAAAAGCCTTCCCGGTCGGAGCCGCTAGCCTGAACCAACCCGGGGCAAAAAAAAGGCCAGTGTTGCCACCGGCCCTTTTGTTCGCAACTGTGTCCGAAACACCTAGTCCATGGATTTAATAATCGCCTGGCCAAATTCCGAGCAGCTCAGCAGGGTTGCACCCTCCATCAGGCGTTCGAAATCATAGGTCACCGTACCCTTCTGGATTGCACCGTTCATACCAGTGATGATCAGGTCGGCGGCCTCGTTCCAGCCCATGTGGCGCAGCATCATCTCCGCGGACAGGATCAGCGAACCCGGGTTTACCTTGTCCTGGCCGGCATACTTGGGCGCCGTACCGTGGGTTGCCTCAAACAGGGCGATAGTGTCGGAGAGGTTCGCGCCGGGCGCGATACCGATACCGCCTACCTGGGCTGCCAGCGCGTCTGACAGGTAGTCACCGTTGAGGTTCAGAGTGGCTACCACACTGTAGTCCTTCGGACGCGTCAGAATCTGCTGGAGCATGGCATCGGCGATCACATCCTTGATCACGATCTCCTTGCCCGTGTTGGGGTTTTTGATCGAAACCCAGGGTCCACCGTCGAGCAATTCACCGCCGAACTCTTCCCGGGCCAGTTCATAACCCCAGTCGCGGAAGGCGCCTTCCGTGAACTTCATGATATTGCCCTTGTGAACCAGGGTTACCGATGGCAGGTCCTGGTCTATCGCATACTGGATAGCCTTGCGCACGAGGCGCTTGGTGCCCGCCTCTGATACCGGCTTGATGCCGATGCCGCACATATCGGGGAAGCGAATCTTGGTGGCGCCCATTTCCTTGATGATGAAGTCGACAACCTTTTTCGCTTCCGGGGTACCCGCCTGGTACTCCACGCCCGCGTAGATGTCTTCGGAGTTTTCACGAAAAATCACCATGTTGCAGGCACCCGGGTCCTTGACCGGTGAAGGCACGCCTTCAAACCAGCGCACTGGACGCAGGCAGGTGTAGAGATCAAGTTCCTGGCGCAGTGCCACGTTAAGCGAGCGGAAACCGCCGCCCACCGGGGTGGTCAGGGGGCCCTTGATACCAACGATGTATTCCTTGATCGCGCCAAGGGTTTCCTCGGGAAACCAGTCGCCGTCGTAAAGTTCGGCGGCTTTCTCTCCGGTGTAGATTTCCATCCAGGAGATTTTCTTCGCGCCCTTGTATGCCTTCTCGACCGCGGCGTTAACCACGTCGATCATGACGGGGCTGATGTCGACGCCGATACCGTCGCCCTCGATGTAGGGAATGATAGGATTGTTCGGGACGTTCAGGCTGAAATCTTCGTTGACGGTGATTTTGTCACCTTCAGAGGGAACCTGAATATGCTTGTAGCCCATAAATGTACTCCATTGCTGCGGTTGGATTCGTGAAATGGTCGCGGTGATCACAAAGTGCGGTCACCGCTGGCAAAGCGGCGCGTAGTGTAGCACGATTGCGCTTGATTCTCGTGTGGCAGCCGCGATTTTTTGACTGCCGGGATCTTGACCCGACCATCTATCGAAACTGGTATGCCACAAATTATCCTGTTCAACAAACCGTTTCACGTGCTCAGTCAGTTTACTGACGAGGACGGTCGGAAGACACTCGCCGATTTTTTGTCAGCGCCCGGTTTTCGGGCAGCCGGCCGTCTGGACTACGACTCGGAAGGACTGTTGCTGCTCACGGATGATGGCGCCCTGCAACAACACATCGCGAATCCCAGGCACAAGCGCTGGAAGACCTACCTGGTGCAGGTCGAGGGCGTTGTCAGCGACGAGGCGCTGCAGCAGCTGGCTAGCGGGGTGCAACTCAGGGATGGGATTACCCTGCCCGCCAGGGCCGCGCGTATCGAGCCCCCTCAGCTGTGGCCCAGGGTGCCGCCTGTACGCGAGCGCAAAACAGTCCCCGACAGCTGGCTGCAGCTCAGCATTCATGAAGGCCGCAACCGCCAGGTACGGCGGATGACCGCGGCAGTGGGCTACCCCACCCTGCGCCTGGTGCGTATTGGTATTGGCGACTGGGAGCTTGAGGACCTGGCCCCGGGTGAGCACCGGCGATGTGAAGTTGATCTGCAGTTACCTTCGGCGGGGCCGCGCAAGCGCGGTACCGGTTCCCGCCGCAGGAGGCACTGAATGCAGGTGTGGACGCCGCACGTTACCGTGGCAACGGTCATTGAGCACCAGGACCGCTACCTGCTGGTGGAGGAGCGGGACAAATTCACTGGGGCGATGGTGTTCAACCAGCCCGCCGGGCACCTGGAACCGGAGGAGACCCTGGCGCAGGCTGCCATCAGGGAGACACTGGAGGAAACAGGCTGGGAAGTCGAGCTGCTGGGCATTCTCGGCGTGGCCCTGTACAGGGCCCCCGGCAACAACATCACCTACTACAGAACCACCTTTTTGGGTAAACCACTGTGTCGGATTGAAGAAGCCACCCTGGACCCGGATATCCACATGACGCACTGGCTGGACTACGGGCAAATCCTGGCGCGGCGAGAACAGATGCGCAGCCCGATGGTTATTTCAGATATCCGACGACACCGCGCGGGCACCCTTTATCCGCTAGACCTGGTTTCGGCCATTATCTGAGATCGCTGCTCCCGGCTCTCGATGCCCGACTGCCCCACAAATGATCACCTATGGCGCACGCCTTTCATCTGCGAATCGAATAACGGCGTGTTCGGCAGCTGTGTCCACGCCGGAGAAAGGTCGTTTGTGACGACAATTACACACTGCTAGAATGCGCGGTCCATCAGCGCTGCCAGTTAACCGTCAGCGCCAATTGGTAATTCGTTTTCCCCTGGACCTGTTTACAGCTGATGAGCCTGAACTCCACCAGAAAAGTGATCGTCGGTATGTCCGGCGGTGTCGATTCCTCCGTGTCGGCTCTGTTGCTCCAGCAGCAGGGTTACCAGGTGGAAGGCCTGTTCATGAAGAATTGGGAGGAGGACGATGGCACCGAGTACTGTACGGCGAAGGAGGACTTCGCCGATGCCCAGGCGGTGGCCGACAAGCTCGGTATTACCCTGCACGGCGCCAATTTTGCCGCCGAGTACTGGGACAACGTTTTTGAACATTTTCTCGAGGAATACCGCGCAGGCCGCACGCCCAATCCCGATATTCTGTGCAATCGCGAGATCAAGTTCCGCGCATTTCTCGATTACGCGCTCACTCTCGGTGCTGACGCCATAGCCACGGGGCATTATGCCCGCCGCGGAGAAGCTGACGGTCGCGGAACCCTGCTCAAGGGGCTGGATAACAACAAGGACCAGAGTTACTTCCTGCATGCCGTCGGCCACCGCGAGTTGGAGCAGACCCTTTTCCCTATCGGGGAGATGGCCAAACCCGAGGTGCGCAAACTCGCCGAGCAACACGGGCTCGCCACCGCAAAAAAGAAGGATTCGACCGGTATCTGCTTTATCGGCGAGCGCCGTTTCAAGGATTTCCTGCAACAGTACCTGCCGGCGCAACCCGGGGAAATTTACAGCCTTGAGGGGCAGTGTCTCGGTCGCCACCAGGGCCTGATGTACCATACCATCGGCCAGCGCCAGGGGCTGGGGATCGGCGGCCTGGCCGATCACGACGAGGCGCCCTGGTACGTGGTCGACAAGGATCTCCAGCGGAATATCCTGCTGGTGGCCCAGGGCAATGACCACCCCGCCCTGTTCAAGTCCTCCCTCTATACCAGGGAGATTCTCTGGATTGCCGGGCGCGAGCCAGAACTGCCCATGACCTGCAAGGCCAAGGTAAGATATCGTCAACCTGACCAGGCCTGCACCGTGCGCCGTGACGGGGAAGCTTACCGGGTGGACTTCGAACAGCGTCAGCGTGCGGTAACTCCAGGGCAATCCGTAGTGTTTTACCAGGGCGAGCTTTGTCTTGGCGGCGGCGTCATCGAACAGACAACAGAGTAAACATGAGCACAAACGAGCGCAGCAGGATCGAACAGCAGACCATCGCCTTTGCGGGGGTGGCCCAGGCGGCCCGCCTGGTGGACCAGGTATCCAAAACCGGTAGTTATCCGCTGGAATTCCTGGCCCCGACGATCAACAGCCTGTTCGCCTTCGATGCGGACTCCGTGGAAGCGGTGTTCGGCGGGGTCGCCGGGGTCAAATTGGGCCTCAACAACCTGAGCAGTTTGCTGGCCAATCGACAGTCGAGTGAAAGCAGCGACCTTGTGCGCTATGTTTTCGCCATGTTGTATCTCGAGCGCAGGTTCGCCGCGGACAGTGCCATGATGGAGGTGGTTCATTCGCGCTTGAAGCACGCCAGTTTTCGGGCCGAGCACTTTGCCAACAATGTGCAGGACATCTGCCACAGCGTGTCCGGCATATACCAGGACACGCTGAGCAAGTTGAAGTTTCGCATCAAGGTTACCGGCAGCGCCCAGCACCTGCACGACGATAAAAACGCTGACATCATACGCGCACTGCTGCTGGCGGGAATACGCGCAGCCTACCTGTGGCGCCAGATCGGCGGACGCCGCTGGAAGCTGGTACTGCAACGAAAGCAGCTGTTGCATACGTCACAGCAACTGTCGCGGGGTCTTGGGGTGGTGTAAAATCATCGCCTATCGATTTTTCCGGAGAAATACATGAAATTGTCAGCACTCAGTGCGGTGTCGCCCATTGACGGTCGTTACGGCAGCAAGACCGAAGCACTGCGCGAGGTGTTCAGCGAATTCGGTCTCATCAAACGCCGTGTGCTGGTGGAAATTCGATGGTTGCAGTCCCTTGCCGCACACGAGGGCATCCCCGAGGTGCCTGGCCTGTCCAAAGCCGCCAACCGCACCCTGAACAGCATCGCCGACAAGTTCAGTGAAGTGGACGCCCGTCGCATCAAGGACATCGAAGCCACTACCAATCACGACGTGAAGGCGGTGGAATACTTCATCAAGGAGCGTTTCGACGGCAACAGGGAACTGAAAACCGTCGCCGAGTTCGTGCACTTTGCCTGCACCTCGGAAGATATCAACAATCTCGCCCACGCCCTCATGCTGCGCGACGGACTGCGCGATGTCCTGCTCCCGGCCATGCATGAGATCACCACAGCGCTGGCAAGTCTCGCATCCGATACCGCCGAGGCCGCCATGCTGTCGCGCACCCATGGCCAGACTGCGAGCCCGACTACCATGGGCAAGGAAATTGCGAATGTAGTAGCCCGGCTGCGGCGCCAACTGGGGCAGATTGAACAACTGCAGTTCCTGGGAAAGATCAATGGCGCCGTTGGCAATTACAACGCTCACCTGTCGGCCTACCCTGCGGTTGACTGGCAGGCGCATGCCGAAGCCTTCGTGACATCCCTCGGGCTGGACTGGAATCCCTACACCACCCAGATCGAACCCCATGATTACATGGCCGAGTTGTTCGATGCCCTCGCCCGCTTCAATACCATATTGATCGATTTCAATCGCGATATCTGGGGTTATATTTCACTGGGATACTTCAAGCAGAAGACAATTGCCGGCGAAGTGGGCTCTTCCACCATGCCGCATAAGGTCAACCCCATCGATTTCGAAAATTCCGAGGGTAACCTCGGCCTGGGCAACGCGATTTTCCAGCACCTGTCAGCAAAATTGCCAATCAGCCGCTGGCAACGCGATCTTACCGACAGCACCGTATTGCGAAATATGGGAGTCGGCGCGGCCTATAGCCTCATCGCCTACCAGTCGGTACTCAAGGGCATTGGTAAATTGCAGCTCAACGCGACCCGCCTGGCGGATGACCTGGACAACAGCTGGGAGGTATTGGCTGAACCAATCCAGACAGTAATGCGACGTCATGGCATAGAAAAGCCGTATGAGAAACTCAAGGAGCTCTCCCGGGGCCAGGACATGAACGCCGAGCTTATTCGCGAGTTCGTACTGGGGCTGGATTTGCCCGAGGAAGCTCGCAAGGAGTTGCTGGAGCTGACTCCCGCCACCTATATCGGCAACGCCGTGGCCCAGGCCCGGGCCATCCGCTAACCCCATACCATGAGCGCCGGTGAACTGAAATTCGACAGGGAGTTGTTCCTGGCCGAATACTGGCAGCGCAAACCACTGCTGATCCGCAACGCCATCACCGGCTTCCAGACACCGCTCCCTGCGGATGAACTGGCGGGGCTCGCCCTGGAAGACGCTATCGAGTCGCGCATTATTGAATGCCGCGACGACGAATGGCGATTGTGCCACGGCCCGTTCGAGCCCGAAGACTTCGAGCGGGACCACCCGTGGACACTGCTGGTGCAGGCCGTGGATCACTACATTCCGGCGGTGGCTGAATTGCGCCAGTTGGTAAGCTTCCTGCCGCAGTGGCGGGTGGATGATGTCATGGTCAGCTATGCGGCGGATGGCGGCAGCGTCGGTCCCCACTACGACAACTACGACGTTTTCCTGCTACAGGGCGAGGGCGTACGCCGCTGGCAACTTGGCCAGCGCTGCGATGCCAATTCGCCGCTGATCGCGCACGATGAACTGCGTATCCTGCAACAGTTCGAATGCAGGGAGGAGCATGTGCTCGGCCCCGGCGATATCCTCTACGTACCGCCTGGCCTGGCGCATTGGGGCGTGGCGCAGGGTGAGTGCACTACATTCTCGATCGGTTTTCGGGCTCCCAGAATCAATGACCTGGTGTCGCGTTGGGCTGACAGAGTGCTGGAACAACTTGATCCGGAGCTGTTCTACACCGACAGCGCTATCGAAGCCGCGCCCCGGGCGGGAGAGATCAGGCCGCAGGATCTCGCGCGGGTTCGCGCCCAACTGCGCGCTGCCCTCGAGCGGGAGAGCAGCGACGACTGGTTTGGCGCAATGGTCACCGAGCCTCGCTACAGCTGCGAACCACTGCCCGCGGAACTCGATGAGGCCAGGGCATTACTCGCCGGCGGGGCGAGCCGTGTACTGCTCTCCACTGCGGCCCGGGTTGCCTGGCAGGACACACCGGAGGGCATCCTGGTGTTCTGTAACGGCGAGGGCCTGGCGTGCGCCGCTTCGGTTAAACCGAGCCTGATCACCCTGTGTGAACAGTGGCGGCTGGAGGGCGATGAACTCAGCGAGGGGCTCGCCCGGGAGGATACGGCCAGCATGCTGGATTACCTGCTGGAAAACGGGGGTATTCATGTCGAATGAATTTGTGGCCGGGGTTGATTATCCCCGTCCTTTTGACGACCTGACAGTGCAACTGTGCGCCAGTGCCTTGCGCGAGGTTTGTCTCCTCAGTCCGCTACTGGATCACGCCGTGTTCGACAGGAGCGAACTGGCCGATAGCTTGAGCGCACTGATCCGCGGAAGCCGCCAGTCGAGTGTGCGTATCCTGGTAGCGGATTCGCGGCACCTGGTACAGCGCGGTCACAGGCTGTTGTCCCTCGCCCGGCGCCTGCCCAGCAGCGTGCGGATTCGCAAACTGACGGAACATCCGCAGTGGAACAATGAAACGATGGTCATCCGCGACCGGGATGGCGTGCTCTACAAACCCGGAGATAGCGACCATAACGGATTCTATGAACCCTCCTCCCGCGCGTCCGCCCGGCGGCGGCTGGAGCTGTTCGAGGAGTTGTGGCGCTGTGGTGAGGAAGATGTTGAGCTGCGTTCACTGTCTATCTAGCGGCGAAGTGATTCAGGCATGAACAGGACCGTACACCTGGACGACCTCCCGTATCAACGGGACAGTTGTCTGTTGTTCGATGCGATGCGGGAGATGCCTGGCGCCGCGTTTCTGGACAGCAGCTTTCCCCACTCCACGGCGGGAAGATACGACATACTCTGCGCCGAGCCCATAGACTCGCTGCCCGCGCTTGCTCACGGCGCCAGCGAGGCCGCCTGCCGACAGTTCTTTGTCGACCTGGATCGATACCATCGCGAGCACTTTTCGAGCATTCAACCTGTGTCCCAGGACATCCCGTTCTGCGGCGGCATCCTCGGTTACATCGGCTACGGCTGCGGCAACAGCCTGCACGGAGTCAACAGCGCCCCTGTCCGGTCTGGCCCCGTCGCCGCCAGCCTGCAGGTCTACAACTGGTGCGTCATCCAGGATCACCTGCTGCGCAGGGCCACGCTCGTCACCCAGCCGAGCGTAACGCCGGCCATGCGCCGGGACCTGTCAGCCCGATTGCGGCAAGCTGCCACCGCCCCCGGCGGCGAGTTCAGGCTGGCGGGCGCTTTCACATCCAATTTTTCGGCGCAGGGCTACCAGGCGGCCTTCGAGCGCATCGCGGCTTACATCCAGGCGGGAGACTGCTACCAGGTAAATCTTGCGCAGCGCTTCAGCGCCAACTACGAGGGCGACCCGTGGCATGCCTACAGGGATTTGCGCAGGGCGGCGGCCGCGCCGTTCTCAGCGTTTCTCTCCCTGGACGCCGACAGCGCCCTGATCAGCCTGTCTCCCGAGCGGTTCCTGTCGCTGCACGGCCACCATGTGGAGACCGCACCGATCAAAGGGACGCGGGCCAGGCATGTCGACCCGGCAACGGATCGCCAGGTGGTACGGGAGCTGCGCGCTTCGCAGAAAGACCGCGCCGAAAACCTGATGATTGTTGACTTGCTGCGCAACGACCTGGGGCGCAGCTGCGTACCTGGCAGTATCCACGTGGATCGCTTGTTTGAAGTCCAGTCCCTGCCGACGGTTCACCACCTGGTCAGCACGATCAGCGGCGAGCTGCGAGCCGACAGCAGCGCTGCGGATCTGCTGCGCGACAGTTTTCCCGGTGGCTCCATAACCGGGGCGCCGAAGCGGCGCGCCATGGAAATCATCGCGGAACTGGAGCCTGACTCGCGCCAGGTCTACTGCGGCTCGCTGCTCTATATCAGCGCTGACGGGCGCATGGACAGCAATATCGCCATCCGCACACTGCTGTGCAACGATGGCGAAATCCACTGCTGGGCCGGAGGGGGCATTGTCGCGGACTCACAGTGGCAAGCGGAATACCAGGAGACATTCGACAAGGTGGGCCGGTTTCTGCGTTTGCTGGAAACCCGACCCAACTCCCGGCAGGACTGAACCGGACAACAGTACCGGCATGGGTCCATGTCCGAATGGCTATAGCGTCAGCTTGCGATTACTCGCCTCGACAAATGCCGACTTCAGTTGCTCCAGGTTATCCACGGACTTGAACTGCGGGAACTCCTCAATCACGTTCTGCGGGGCATGGATCAGGAAGCCCACATCCGCCTCGCCGAGCATGGTAGTGTCGTTATACGAGTCGCCAGCGGCTATCACCCGGTAATTGAGGCTGTGCAGGGCTTTTACAGAAGCTCGCTTGGGGTCTTTCTGGCGCAATTTGTAATCCACCACCCGACCGCTATCATCGGTTATCAGGCGATGGCAAAACAGGGTCGGCCACTTCAACTGACGCATCAATGGTTCGGAAAACTCATAAAAGGTATCCGAAAGGATAATCACCTGAAAGCGCTCTCGCAGCCAGTCGACAAAATCGATGGCGCCGGGCAGCGGCTCCAGTGTCGCAATCACTTCCTGGATATCACCGATTTTCAGCTTGTGCTCATCGAGCAGGCCCAGGCGCTGCTTCATCAGTACATCGTAATCGGGTATATCGCGGGTGGTGGCGCGCAGTTCAGCGATACCAGTGCGCTCGGCAAATGCAATCCAGATTTCGGGGACCAGAACCCCCTCCAGGTCCAGGCAGGCCAGTTCCATCTATCAGTCTCCTTGGGGTCGGCAGGCAATAAAGCGCCCCAATCTAACGACTTGCCGCAGCGGGTACAAGTACCCGCTGAAAATATCAGTAAACCGGCAGTTTCAGGTGGGAAAAGAGCTCCTCCAGTTCCGCCTTGGTGTGCTGCCCGAACGCGTCCTGGACTACTTCGCGGGTCAGGTGAGGAGCAAAATCCTCAATAAACTCGTACATGTAACCGCGCAGGAAAGTACCCTTGCGGCAACCGATCCGGGTGACGCTGCTGGCGAAGAGGTGGCTCGCATCCAGGGCGACCAGGTCACTGTCCTTGCTCTCGTCATAGGCCATGGCGGCGACGATGCCTATTCCCAGGCCCAGGCGCACGTAAGTCTTGATGACGTCCGCATCAGCGGCAGTGAACACGACCCTGGGCTCAAGCCCCTTCTCCACAAAAGCCTCATCGAGCTTGGAGCGCCCGGTGAATCCAAAAACATAGGTCACTATGGGGTGTTCCGCGACCATCTCCAGGGTGAGTTCGGATGCCTGGGCAAGGGGGTGGTCCCGGGGCACCAGGATGCAGCGATTCCAGCGATAGCAGGGCATCATTATAAGATCGTTGAACAGGTCCAGAGCCTCGGTGGCGATCGCGAAATCGACGGTCCCATCCGCCGCCATCTCGGATATCTGCATCGGCGTTCCCTGGTGCATGTGCAGGGAAACATCGGGGTAGCGTTGCATGAACTTCTTTATGGTCGCCGGCAGGGCGTAGCGCGCCTGCGTATGGGTGGTGGCGATGGACAGGGCACCCTTTTTCTCATTGGAGTATTCCTGCGCCACCTGCTTGATGCTCTCCACCTTGCGCAGGATCTCGCCGGCGGTTTGCAGAATCACCTCGCCGGCGGGTGTCACATGCGTGAGGTGCTTGCCGCTGCGGGCAAAAATCTCCACGCCCAGTTCATCCTCGAGAAGGCGAATCTGCTTGCTGATGCCCGGTTGCGAGGTATATAGGCTTTGGGCCGTTGCGGATACGTTGAGTTCGTGATGCGCCACTTCCCAGATGTAGCGCAACTGCTGAAGTTTCATGCCTGCCTCCGGATGCGCCCCCGAACAGGTGGCGGCGAGTACTTATGAAGAATAGCCATAAACCCGGGTAAAGGCCAAATAAATAGGTAATAACAAAACACCTGTCAAGTATCAGGCGTTCGCGATCCCGTGGGGCACGTGACCGGTGGCGATATGGGTGGCGGCGGAGGCGCAATGGGCCGGCTGGTCATCGAAAAAAACATCCGCCTGGTAGGCTCGCAGAAACTCCGTCTTGTTCAGGCCGCCGAGAAAAATTGATTCGTCGATGCGGATATTCCAGGCGCGCAAGGTGCGGATTACACGCTCGTGCGCCGGCGCTGACCTGGCCGTGACCAGTGCGGTGCGAATAGGCGCCTCGCTGGCCGGAAACGCCTGCTGAAGGCGTTGCAGGGCGGCAAGGAAGGGCTTGAACGGACCACCTGCCAGGGGGTCCCGGGCAGCGGCCTTTTCACTGGCGGTAAAGGCCTCCAGGCCATCGCGTTTGTAGACCCGTTCGGCCTCGTCCGAGAAAATTACCGCGTCCCCGTCAAAGGCGAAGCGCAACTGGTCATTATTCGAAGCGCCACCCTTGCTCGATACCAGTGTGGCCGCCGCCACACCACAATCCAGTGCGTAGCGCACATCTTCTGCCTCGTTGGACAGGAACAGCTGGCAGCCGAAGGCATTGATATAGCGCCATGGACTCTCCCCACCGCAAAAGGCCGCCCGGCTGATGGGCAGTTCGTAATGCTGGATCGAGTTGAATACCCGCAAACCGGTATCGGCGCTGTTGCGCGACAGCAATACGACTTCGACCCGGGAGTCCTCCCCCAGCCGGTCATTGAGTCGCAGCATTTTTTGCACCAGCGGGAAGGCTTCACCGGGTTCCAGTGGCTCCTCTTCCCGGGCCACCTGGTAGGCGGAGTAAGCCTCCAGGCCCTCGCTTTGGTACACGCGATGGCTGTCGTCCAGGTTGAACAGTGCCCGGGACGAGATCGCGATAACCAGTCGGTCATTCAGGTTTTGTGACATCGCCCAAGGATAACCAGTTGTGGGGCCGGCTACCAGTGGCCAACGGTGTGTGCAATGCCCGGCAGCGTGGCTCCCGGGGCATCCTGGCTACAGGAGGGGCAAGCCGCTAGCTCACCTTGAACATCCCCTGCTCTTCCAGTTCCAGCATCAGCAACTGCTGAATGATGAAATCCCTGGTGGTTTCCGGATGCTCGAGTTGAATCCTCTCGAGGTAGGGCGCCGCCGCGGTCTCGTCACCGTGGTGCAAGATGGCCTTGAAGGCCGCGCTGACAAAATGCGCCGGCTCTTCGCTCAGGGCCTTGATCTTGCGCAGGCTGGCCGCCAATGCGAGTTCCTGCTCGGTGAGGTCCGTGCCGAAGGGGTAAGCTGGCAGCAGACCCTTCTTCGAAAGCGGCGCAAGGGCCTGCCGCAGGCGCTCGGGTGTATTGTCCTGTGCCTCGCGGGGAATCCGGTAATCCGCCTCCAGCTTGCCGTGGCTCACGGCGAACTCCTGCAACTCGGCCTGAAAGCGGGAGTCGGCAATGTTAAGCAGCCGCTTGATTATTTCGGAGTCGCTCTGGCCGCGCAGGTCGGCAACGCCATACTCGGTGACAATCACATCCCGAAGATGCTTGGGGATGGTGATATGGCCGTAAAAAGGTACGATATTGGACTTCAGCTGCTTGCCACTGCCGCGGGTGCTGCGAATGCACAGTATCGAGCGGGCCCCGGGTAGATCGTGGGCCATGGCGACAAAATTGTACTGGCCCCCTACCCCGCTGATCACGGTGCCGTCTTCCAGGGCATCGGAGGCTACCGCCCCCGTGAGAGTGACCATCATACCGGTATTGATAAAGCGGGCCTTCTGGCGTTGTGCACAGTACAGGGGATAATCCAGCAGCAGCTGGTTGGTGCGCCTCACCCCGGTCATGCATATCTGCTCCTGCCCCGCCGCGTCGAGTTCCCGCAGTTTGCGGTAAAAATCCGCGGGCCCCAGGAAAAAGCCGCCGTGCAGTATTCGGCCGTGACGCAACTCGCGCCCCTTGCCGCTGGCAAGTATCGCCTTGCGCGCGCGGGGGTCGTCCATATCGTTGGGTACGCTTGCAGAGCCCAGCAACAGCCTGTCTCCGGCCAGGGCGAGGTCCTCGGCCAGAATGCCCCAGTATTTGAGTTTCTCCAGCGCGTTTTCGTCGAGGCGCGGCGGCATCAGTCCCTGCTTGCGGCAGTAGTCGTACATGCGTTCGTCGATGCCGGTGCTGATCTCCGCGCTGTTAAGGCCGAGCTGCAGAGCGAGATTATCGTAGACTTTGCGTTTCACCACGCCGTTTTCGACCAGGTGCATCATGCCGTTGACGAACATCTCGGTAGAGACATACAGGCCCTGCTCAAAGAGCTCGGTGTGATCCGCCACCGCCGCGCGCTGGTGGGTGATAGCCGCGATGGCCGCGCGGTAGTCACTGTTGTGTTGCTGCCGCAGTATGCAGGAATACGCCACCGCGTCCCCCAGTGCGCCGATGCCTATCTGGAGGGTGCCGCCGTCAGCCACGAGCGTACTGGCATGCAGTGCTGTAGCGTAATCCTGCATGGGAACTGAGGTATTGGGAACGGCAAACAGGGTTTTATCGTACTGGGGGTTGCGCACCAGCAGGTCGATGGCATCAACACCGATTTCCGCGTCATTTTCCATGTAGGGAAGGTCAGCGTGAATCTGGCCGATTGAGATACAGGGCTTGTCGGAAGCCGCGTACATCTCGATCAGTTCCATCGATGTGTCCGGGTTACAGGACAGGCTGACCGAAAGCCCGGCCGGTGTGTCCCGGGCAGCGACGAGCTGTACCAGCACATTGGCGCCGGCATCAAACATATCGCGTGCGATGTGCGTGTAGTTACTGGAAATGTAGTTGCGCTGGGCAGAGTGAACGCCCTTCATCGAGCCGGCCTTGAAATACATTTCGCTGACCTGGATATTAGCCGGCAAGGTACCGTTGCGCACCGGTTCGATGAAAGCCAGCTCCTCGTAGTCGCCGAACAGGCGCTGCATAATTGGGCCGGACAGGGCCGCCTCGACCCCGCTGGCCGCAGGCGGCCTTTCAAGGCATAAAGCCGTGTAGATGTGCAGGGAAATGCCGGGATCGGCCAGGGCCCGATTATAGAATGCGTTGACCACCTGCACCGGCTTGCCCAGCCCCAGCGGCGCCATCAGGACGAGGTTTTTTCCCACCCTGGCTATCGCCCTGTCCACGCACTCTTCTACAGACGTGAGCAACTCTGTCATCCTGCCCTCCCGCTAATCTCAAGGATGCCGCCCGTCAGGTGACGAGCCTCTGGACCATCAGTATGCCAGCGGGAGTCCACTGCGCCTTGATTTGGCGCAATGCTCAGTGCTTGTTAATGCTCAGTGCTTGTTGAAGTAGTCCCTGGAAATACGGAAGACCAGCGGACTGAGCAGTCCCAGCGCGATCAGGTTGGGGATTGCCATAAACGCATTGAGCGTGTCTGCAATCAGCCATACCAGGTCAAGTTCCACCAGGGTGCCCACCGGAATGGCGATGACCCAGGCGATCCGAAATGGCGTAATACTGCGGGTGCCCAGCAGGAATACCGCGCAGCGCTCGCCGTAGAACGACCAGCCAATCATGGTGGTGAAAGCGAACAGGCAAAGCCCCAGGGCAACCACGTATTCCCCACCGGGAAAGGCGTTGGAAAAAGCCATGGAGGTCAGGCTTGCACCGCTGACCCCGGTGGGCCAGACATCCATGATTACGATCACAAGCCCCGTCATGGTGCACACGACGAGGGTGTCGATAAAGGTACCCAGCATCGCAATCATGCCCTGCTGCACCGGCTGGTTGGTGCGGGCGGCGGCGTGCGCGATCGGGGCACTGCCCAGCCCCGCCTCGTTGGAAAATACGCCCCGGGCAACACCGAACCGCAGCGCGGCCCATACCGAGGCGCCGGCAAAGCCGCCCGCCGCAGCGGTTCCGTTCATTGCGCTTTCGATGATCGTGACAATCGCCCCCGGCAGCGCGCCCAGGTGGGTAATAATGACTACCAGGCTCATCAGGATGTAGCTAAGCGCCATCATCGGCACCAGGTAGCTGGCAACCCCCGCGATGCGCTTGATACCGCCCAGCACCACCGCGCCCACCAGCAGCATCAACACCAGGCCCGTGGCCAGTGGCGGGATTGCAAAGGTATCCTGCAGGACCTCGGCCACCGAATTGGACTGTACCGTGTTGGCAATGCCAAACCCCGCGAGACTGCCAAACAGGGCGAACACATAGGCGAGCCAGTGCCAGCGTTTGTGCAGCCCGTTGCGAATGTAGTACATCGGTCCGCCGCTGTAATTGCCGCGCGCGTCCTGCTCCCGGAAGCGCACCGCGCACACAGCCTCTGCGTATTTTGTCGCCATACCCAGCAGGGCTGTAATCCACATCCAGAACAGGGCGCCGGGGCCGCCCAGGGCCACCGCTGTCGCGACACCGGCGATGTTGCCTGTGCCTATAGTGGCGGACAGGGAGGTCATAAGGGCATTGAAAGGTGAAATATCACCCTCTCCCTTGCCTGCGCGCCCCTGCAACAGCAGGCGCAGGGCGACGGGAATCTTGCGTATGGTCAAAAAGCGCAGCCCTACGCTCAGGTAGAGGCCGGTGCCCAGTAGCAGCACCAGCATGGGCGCGCCCCAGGCCCATGAATTGATAGTGGTAATCAGCTCCGTCACGGTGTTCCCCTGTAATGTTTTATTGTTCTATGCCTACCGGCTGAAACCGCTGCGTTGTGGAAACACGCCAAAGATACCACCCGTGTGCACGAAAACGATATCACGGCAGCCCTCGAACCTGCCAGCCGCGAGCTCTGCCAGCATGCCGCTGAAGGCTTTGCCTGTGTATACAGGGTCCAGCACCAGCCCTTCCAGTGCGGCGAGCTCGGATATCAGGCGGAATACGCCGGCATCGGCGATGCCGTAGCCCTGTCCGACGTAACCATCTATCACCCTGGGCCGCACTTCCACCTCCGGTACGCCGGGATAGCGCTCGCGCCAGTCCAGCGCATCGGCCGTGATCTTTTCGATGAAATACGCCTCGTCATCGCAGACATTGACTCCCCAGACTGTCGCCGGCAGCTGGTGCAGGGCCACACCCAGTGTGAGCCCCGCCTGGGTGCCGCCTGAGCCCGAAGCCGTGATGACGTGAGCCTGCCGGATATCGTTGGCGGCAAAGTCCGCCCCCAGTTCCTCGCAGGCGGCGATATAGCCCCATGCGCCGATACCGTCGCTACCGCCGGTCGGTATTGCCAATGCCCGGCGACCGAGACCGGCATAGTGTCGCTGCCAGTGTTCGAACAGGGAGTCGATCTCGGCCACGTACTGCCGCTTCGGATAGCAACTGACGGTCGCCCCGGCCAGGTGGTCCAGCAGCAGGTTACCCTCGCGGTCCTCGGGAGCATCGCCGCGCAGCAACAGGTGGACTTTCAGGCCCAACTGGGCGCCGGCGAATGCGGTTGCCCGGCAGTGGTTACTCTGCAGGCCGCCACAGGTGATGAGCGTGTCGTAGCCGTTGTCCAGGGCGTGAGCGGTGATGAACTCCAGCTTGCGCACCTTGTTGCCGCTGAGGGTGCAACCGGTAAGGTCGTCGCGCTTTACCCACAGACGGTGCCCGCCGCCCCATTGTTTCGAGGCGCGCTCAAGGTACTGCAGCGGAGTTGGCACCCGGGCCAGGTCGATCCTGCGTGGGTAGCTAAGTTCCATCCCGGCGCGGGCGGCGGTCAGCCGATAGACTTGAGGGTGCCCTTGGGCAGAACCGCGTGAACGTGGACTCTCTGGAACTTCATCTCTACATTGTTGGCGACGTTAAGCACCATGTAGTTATCGTCCAGGGCGGTTACCTTGCCCAGAATACCGGACGACGTCACCACTTCATTGCCCTTCTCCAGGGCAGCCACCATCTGCTGGTGTTCCTTCTGGCGCTTGCGCTGCGGCCGGATGGCGATGAAATAAAAGAGTGCGAACAGACCGACAAGGAAAAAAATCTGGAACATCTCTCCGCCGGGAGCGGGAGCTCCCTCGGCCTGGGCGTGGGCGCTGGCTATAAACAAACTCATCAAAAGCTTCCTGTGTATGCTTGTGCTCCCGCACGGGAGCGTGGAAAACGCGGGTAATGTACAGGGTTTGAGCGGTAGCCGCAATTCCAGCCCGGTCGCTAGCCGGTCAGTTCGAGATCGTATTCCATGATCTGCGGAGCGTGATCGGAAAAGCGTTCCGCCTTGTAGATATCCGCGCTGCGTACGGCTGCGGTCAGGGCCGGTGATATCACCTGGTAATCCAGCCGCCACCCCACATTCCTGGCCCAGGCCTGGCCGCGATTGGACCACCAGGTGTATTGCTCGGGCTCCTGGTTCACCAGGCGAAACGAATCCACATAACCCACCTCATCGTACAGGGTATCAAGCCAGGCCCGCTCCTCGGGCAGGAAACCCGAGTTCTTCTGGTTTGCGCGCCAGTTCCGCAGATCGACTTCCTTGTGGCAGATGTTCCAGTCGGCGCAGATGATGAACTCCCGCCGCTTGCGACGCAACGTCCGCAGGTGCTCCATGAAGGCATCCATAAAGCGGTACTTTTTTTCCTGGGCCGCATCACTGCTGGAGCCGGAAGGCATATACAGGGAGATCACGCTAAGGCCCTTGTAATCCGCTTGCAGGTAGCGCCCTTCCGAATCGGCCGGGTCCCAGCCCAGGCTGGTCGTCACCTTCTGCGGCTTGACCCTGGAGTACAGCGCGGTTCCGCTGTATCCGGGCTTGACGGCATCGTTGTAAAAGCAGTGGTAACCAGCCGGCTCGAATACCGGGTCTTCGAGCTGGTGTCGCTGGGCCTTGGTTTCCTGGATACAAACCACGTCTGCCTGCTCGAGTTCGAGCCAGTCGAAAAAGCCCTTGCGCGCGGCGGCCCGGATGCCGTTGGTGTTGCAGCTGATGATTTTAACCATGGTAGTGGGTTCACGGTGACAGGGAGCGGCGCAGTGTAGCGGATACCCTTGAGCGGGTTCAAACAGGGCCGCGCTAAAACTTTTTATAAGCCCGGCGGCGGGGGATGATTGTCAGTATTGGACTCTTTGCTATTATTGTCGGTAGCGAAAGAAAATCTCATCGGAGTCATTTTGTGAACTCTCAGGATAATGACGAGCTGCAGCACGCGGCAAACCGGCGCCTGTCCACAACCCTGGCAAGGGTTTTGCGAGAGCTCTCCAGGGACTTCGACCGCAGGGTTACCCGCCGCTTGCACGAGTTGGGGCATGCGGATATCAGTCTTTCGCACCAGGTGGTTTTTTCCAATATAGGGCTGGGGCGCACCCGGGTTACCGAATTGGCCGAACGCGCGCAAATTACCCAACAGGCCATGGGGAAGACGCTGCGGGAGCTGGAGAGTCTCGGTTACATCGAACGGGTCGTGGATGAAACCGACCGCCGCGCAAAGGACATACGCCTCACAGCCAGGGGCAGGCAACTGGTGACTGACGCGGTAGCCAGCATAGATGAAGTCAAACGGGAGTACGCCGCGAAGATCGGCCAGGCGGAACTCGCCGACCTGGATGGCCGACTACGCGACGCCGCAATCAGGCTGGAGCTGGATTTCCTGCCCCACAACTGGGCTGAAGCGACTGAAAGTTAGGCGCCCTCTTTCGCTCCGGGCCCGCCAACTGCCCGGCTGGCGCAACAGATTGGCCGTGCGCTCAGGCACGCTCAGTCGTCCTGGAACGTCATAAAATCCGGGGTGTTGAAAACCCAGCTCTTCTCTTCTTCCCGGCGACAGATACGCCAGCCCTGCGCTGTGCGCCGGTATTCGTCCAGGTACCACAGCCCCAGGAAAAAGGTGTGGCTGGTGCCGTCGGGCAGGGCCATGTGCATGGGGTTGAAGCACATCACTCTACCGGTTGCGGTATCGCCGTCGACGGTGACCTGAATATTGGCGTTCAGGTGCTGGGTCTTGGGAAACAACTCGGCGGTGACCGCCGCATGCAGGAAAGCGAGAGTCTCTTCCAGGTTGCCGACTACGCCGCCAAAGGCGCTGTAATCGACATGCACATCCTCGCTAAATACATCGCGCAAGGCTTCAAACTGCTTGCTGTCTATCAGCTCTGCGTAGCGATAGACCAGGTCCTGGATTTCAAAACGATCGGACAATTCCTGTTGTGACAGCATGGCTGACCCCCCTGCGAGAACGAATTACTGGTCGAGCTTGAATACCCTGATAGCGTTTTCCCTCAGAAACCTGGGCCACACCTCATCCCGGAACGGCACCTCGGGCAACTCGCTGAAAATCCGGTCCAGGGACAGCCCCATCGGGAAGTACCCGGCGTACATCACCTGGTGCGAGCCCCGCTTGTTAGCGAAGTTGACGATGTCCGCCGGGTAGTGCCTGGGCGCGAAAGCACTGGTCATATAATGCAGGTTGGGATACTTCAGCATCATTTTCCACGCCAGTTCGGTCCAGGGTTCGCAGCCGTGGCGCGTGACCACGCGCAACTCCGGAAAAAACCACAGCACCTCGTCCAGTAGCTCCACTTTTTGCGGCCCAAAGGGTACGCGCGGCCCGGGCACACCCATGCAGGGACAGAACGGAATGTCCAGTTCCACCAGCTTGCCGTAGATCGGGTACCACTTTTTGTCATTGACCGGCACCGGCGGGCAGATCATCGCCGGTGAGGCGGTTACCGCCTTGATCCCGAACTCCTCGTGCATGGCGACAATCGTACGCACCTCATCCATACCGTTGTTCGGGTTGGCCTCGTAGGATCCGAAGAAGCGATCCGGGTGCCGGCGCAGGGCCTCGGCATGGGTGTCGCCGAATTTGCCCACCCCGATCATCGCCCGCTCGATCCCGTGTTTGTCCATCTGGGCGAGTGTGTAGGCGATATAGTCCTCCTGCTTACCGGTCTCGGGGATATCCTTGAACATATACTGGGCCGGCATTTTGAACATCTCATGGCTCTCCTTGTCCATGAGCATCGGCTTGATCCATTCGTAGAAATGGCTGGTGTCGTCACCCGGCACGGCGAGCATCAGGTCGATCACACCGATATCCTTGGGCATGGGCATAGAGCGCTCCTTCTCTGGAATATCTTGATAATTAAAATTAAATTTATATTATAACTTTATAATATTTAAGGATATTTATACCTGAAGTACAGCCTGGTCATCGGGCTCCGCCCGGTTGCGCCGCAGCCGCAGGCGCAATGTGTCGTCGATGGAGCGATAGGTGTACTGCCCGTTTCCCGACAGTTCACGGGCGAGCTGACCGCGCTGGTGAAGGTAGTTCAGGTGGGCCACGCACTCCCCCAGGGCCAGCCCGAGCTGGCTGTCATCGAGGGGGCGTTTGAAAAGTACCGGCAACAGCTCCATGGCCGTGGGGGCCGCCTCTACGCAGGCCTCCTCGAGCGCCAGCAGATGCTCTTCGTGGTGCTCGATAAGGTGCCGCAGGCGCGTATGCAGGCCGTGAAAGGGCGCGTTGTGGGCTGGCAATACCAGCGCGTCCGCCGGTAGGGTATCGAGAAAGCGCTCGTGCGAGGCCAGCCAATCTTTCAGTGGATTGGCCTCGGGCTCGCCCGCCATCACGCTGACATTGGAGGTGATCTTCGGGATAACCTGGTCACCGGAAATGAGGATATTCAAGGTCTCGCTATAGAGGCAGGCGTGTTCGGGGCAATGCCCGCTCCCTACTACCACCCGCCAGCGACGGCCGCCGATGGTCAGGCTGGCGCCATCTACCAGGCGGCGGTAAGCGGTGGGCATGGGTTTGATATAGTCTCCGAAACCGTTGAAGCGCTCGCGCGCCCTCTCAACCTGTTCCGGCGCATAGCCCGCACGCTGGAGATAGCGCTCGGAGCTCCAGCTGAAATGTTCCGGCTGCATGCGGCTGAACGCAAGCCCGCTGAGGTACTCTGCCTGGGTCATGTAAAAAGGTGCCTGCCAACGCTCGCAGAGCCAGCCCGCCATGCCGACATGGTCGGGGTGATAGTGGGTGGACAGCACCGCTTTCACCGGCTTGCCGCCGAGGCTTTCTGCAAAAATCTGTTCCCATAACGCCTGCGTCGGGCCAATCGCAATGCCGGTATCGATGATCCACCAGCCGTCGTCCTCTTCCAGGAGGTAGAGGTTGATATGATCCAGCGCCATGGGCAGCGGCATTCGCAGCCACATTACCCCCTTGGCCACCTCCCACAACTCACCGGGAGCCGGAACATCGTCAAACAGGTATTTCGGGGTAGAGTACACGTCCCCCGGCACTTACAGGCCCAGGTCCTTCACCAGGGCAATAACGTCATCGTGATGGGACTTGGTAGCCACCTTGTCCATGATGTGCTTTAGTCTACCGTCCTTGCCGATGATGAAGGTGGTGCGCAACACGCCCATAAACTCCCGGCCCATAAACTTCTTGAGCCCCCAGGCGCCGTACTTTTCGGTAACCGCGTGATCCTCGTCGGACAACAGGGTGAAATTGAGTTTCTGCTTTTCAATGAACTTTCCCAGCTTGGCCACAGGGTCCGGGCTGACGCCCAGTACCACCACATCCAGTTTCGCCAGTGCTTTCTTGCTGTCACGTATGCCACAGGCCTGCACCGTGCAGCCCGGCGTCATGGCCCTGGGATAAAAATACAGGACCACGTTCTGTTTGCCCTTGAACTGCTTCAGACTCACCTTTTCGCCATCCTGGTCCAGCAAAGTGAATGCTGGCGCCATATTGCCGACCTTGGGAAATGCCATAGTGACTGCTCCTTGTTACGCCTTGTACCTCAGGCAGGGTTGCTGGTGCCCGGTCGAGCGGGCTCGTTACGGCCGTCGGGGCCTGCGCTCCACGGTGGAGACACGCACCGGGAAATGCTCCGCCCGGGCGTCGTTAAAGTACTCCTGGAGGGTTTCGTACACCACGGGGAAGGCGATCTGGTCCCAGGGGATATCCTCTTCCGGGAATAACCCCGACTCCAGGCTCTCGGGGCCGACACCGTACACTCCACCGTCCAGCTCGCAACGGTAAAACATATACACCTGGCTGATGGACGGTACATCAAAAATCCGGTAAAGCTCCAGGTTGCTCACTCGCCCGCGGGCTTCCTCCCAGGTTTCCCGGGCCGCGCCCTCGGGTGTTGTCTCGCCGTTCTCCATAAAACCGGCCGGCAGAGTCCAGTAGTTCCTGCGCGGCTCGATCGCGCGCTTGCACAACAGAACCCTGCCCTCATGGATCGGTACGCAGCCGACGATAATCCGGGGATTGCTGTAATGGATGAACTCACAGGACGTACAGACGAACCGTTCCCGGTCATCGCCCGCAGGAATCTGCCGAATGACTACGCTGCCGCAACTGGTACAAAATTTCATCGAATGGGTGTAACCGTCAGTGCCTGCGCCAGAGTATAGGGGCTTCTACCGACCGCTGCGAGTGCCGCAGCCCTCCCGCTGATCGAATGACCCCGCCACCCTGGCGCTAAGTGCTAGCCCAGATTGCGGTAATTGCCGGAGTAGAACAGCAGCGGTTCGCCGTCCTCGCGGGTCTGCACGTCCCGTACCCTGCCCACTATGATCAGGTGATCGCCGCCCTCGTGGGTGGCGTGCAGCTCACATTCGAAACTAACCAGTGCGTCGTGCACGATCGGTGCGCCGAACTTGCCAGGACGGAAGTGGTCCGGATCCAACAGGTGATCGCCCTTCTTCGCGTAGCGACCGGAGTGCCCCTCGTGCTCCTTCGCCAGCACGTTGATGGCGAAATAGCGGGGTTTGGCGAACACGTCGAATACATCGGAATTGTTCTGCAGACTCCACAGCACCAGGGGGGGATCGAGAGAAACGGAGGCAAAGGAATTGGCAGTGAGCCCCAGCGGCTGGCCAGCTTCGCTCACGGCGCTTATCACGCAAACTCCGGTGGTAAATCGCCCCAGGGCATTTCTCAGTTCCCGGCTGTCCAATTCCATGCTGTCTCCTCAGATCAGGTTTGCTTATTGTCTTTGTCCGCAGGTATCGCGGTTGTCCCTATTTCACCTCGCAAGCCCCGGGCAGTACATCCCCTGTTCAGGTTATGCGGGCTTGTCGTCGTCCCAGCGCGCGGCCCGGACCCGGTCGTCGGTGCGCACATCCACCCACTGCGCCGCGCCCTGGCTGCCAGTCTCTTTCTTCCAGAAGGGGGCCTCGTTTTTCAGGTAGTCCATTATAAATTCGCAGGCGCTGAAGGCGGCATCACGGTGGGCCGATGCCACGCCCACCCACACGATCTGGTCTCCGGGCCGCAGGCGTCCAATGCGGTGCACCACCTTTGCCGCGAGCAGGGGCCAGCGCGTCGCCGCCCGGGCGAGAATCCCCTCGATACTGCGTTCAGTCATGCCGGGGTAGTGCTCCAACTCCATGCACTGCAGCGAGCCGCTGGCATTGGCGCCGCGCACATAGCCTGTGAAACAGGCAACCGCGCCCTCTTCCTGCGCCCCGCCCAGCAATTCCCGCTGCAGCGCGGACACCTCAAAATCCTCGGCCTGGACAGTCACTGCAAGTTGCGGCGGTGCAGTCATTTCAGCCACCGGTTACCGGGGGAAAAAAAGCGACCTCGTCGCCGTCATCAATGCGGGCATTGTCATTTGCTACGGCCTGGTTGATCGCCCTGATCATGTTGCTGCGGTTCAGCACCTCCTGCCAGCGCGGGCCTCCCCGGCGACACAAATACGCCTGCAGGCTGTCGAGGTCGGCAATATCCGCCTGCCATGCGATATCGAGGCAGGCGCAGTCCAGTTCCTCTTTAACCCTGGCAAAGAACAGAACCTTTATCACTGCGCGGCCCTGATCATCGTTCCTCCGGCGGGGTCTCGCGCTGCCAGTCTCCCGACTTGCCGCCGGCCTTGCTCAGCAAGCCGACGCTGCGAATCTCCATACCCCGATCAACGGCCTTGCACATATCGTAAATTGTGAGAGCCGCCACCGATACTGCCGTCAGTGCTTCCATTTCCACCCCGGTCTGCCCCGAGACCTTGCAACGCCCCTCGATATGCACGCATGCCGCCTCGGGGTCCAGGCGAAAATCGACGGCCACCGAGGTGAGCATCAAGGGGTGGCACAGTGGAATAAGGTCCGAACATTTTTTAGCGCCCTGGATACCAGCTACCCGCGCCACCGCCAGCACATCGCCCTTCTTGTGGCCGCCGGATTCCAGCAGGGCCAGGGTCTCAGGCTGCATTGTCACCACCGCGCGCGCCACGGCCACCCGTTCGGTCACCGCCTTGTTGCCGACATCCACCATGCGCGCGGCGCCGGTTTCATCGATGTGGGTGAGTGAAGCCATTGTGATCTCCGGAAGTCGACGTGCGACGGGGCGCATGAGTCTATCCAATGGCGCGCCCGATTGACAATCGTGTTGACCGGGAAAGTCAGCGATTATGGCCACCGCACCACGTTTGCGTTCTATCGGGGTTGCCGTAAAGTAGCGCCAAACTACAGGAGATGCGCCATGTCAAAACTTTCCCTCGGACTGCAACTGGGATACTGGGGTGCCCAGCCACCCACCAATCACGTCGAGTTGGCGCAGGAGGCGGAGCGGCTGGGCTTCGATTCGGTATGGACCGCCGAAGCCTACGGCAACGACTGTTTCACACCGCTGGCCTGGATAGGCGCCCATACTTCGACCATAAGGCTGGGTACATCAGTCGCCCAACTCTCCGCGCGTACGCCGACGGCCTGTGCCATGGCGGCAATGGCGATGGATCACCTGTCAGGCGGCCGCATGATCCTGGGCCTGGGTGTCTCCGGACCGCAGGTGGTTGAAGGCTGGTATGGCCAGCCGTATACCAAACCCCTGACCCGCACCCGCGAGTATGTGGACATTGTGCGCAAGGTGCTGGCCCGCAAGGAACCGGTCACCAGCGACAGTGAGTTCTACAGACTGCCCTACAGGGGGCCGGGCTCCTGGGACATGGGCAAGCCGATCAAATCGATTACACATCCCCTGCGGGCCGACCTGCCTATCTTTATCGGCGCGGAGGGCCCGAAAAATGTCACCCAGACCGCCGAAATTGCCGATGGCTGGCTGCCACTGTACTACTCACCGTACCGGCAGGAGGTGTATGCGGACCAGCTGGCAGGCGCGAAGCCCGGCTTTGAAATCGCCGCACTCGCCCTGGTCAATGTCAACGACGATCTCGCCCAGGCCCTGTACCCGGTGAAGGCCATGCTGGGTTTTTACGTCGGCGGCATGGGGTCGAGCAAACGCAATTTCCACAAGGAACTGATGGCGCGAATGGGCTTCGCGGACGAGGCCGAGGAGATCCAGCGCCTGTTCTTCGCAGGCAAGCGGGATGAAGCAATCGCCATGGTTCCCGACCAGTTCGCCGACGAGGTTTCACTCTCCGGCCCGCCCGGGCGTATCCGCGAGCGTCTCCAGGACTGGAAAAAATCGCCGGTCACAACGCTGCTGATTAACGGTGATGTCAGTTTGCTGCGCAATATGGCAGAGTGGGTGCTGTAATCCGTAACCCCTGACCGGCCCGGAACAATAACAACAGGGAAAAAGTTGCCATGGGCGACGGCATTGGCTCCACGACAGCCATGCAGGCCAACAGCGTGCGCCGCCGTTTGCTCTACGCCAGCGGGGTTGTCAATTACGCGCTGAAGGATGCCGCTTTCGGCGTTTTTGTCCTGTTCTATTACAAACAGGTCCTGGGATTAAGCGGAACGCTCACGGGACTGGCAATCGCGCTTTCCGTGCTGTGGGATGCCATTTCAGATCCCCTGATGGGCGCCTGGTCGGATAAACTGCGCTCGCGGTGGGGGCGGCGTCATCCGCTGATGGTAGCGGCTGTCATCCCCCTCGCCCTCGGTTTTATCGCCATGTTCTGGCCACCCGCCATGGTCAGCGGCACCCAGCTCCCGTTGTTTTACTGGCTGCTGGGAAGCGTCCTGTTGCTGCGCACCGCACTGACTTTCTTCATGGTGCCCTACCTTGCACTGGGCGCGGAAATCTCCACCGATTACCACGAGCGCACCCTGCTGGCCAGCGCCCGCACCAACCTGGGCTGGTTTGTCGGAGTGCTCATACCCGCCATCTCGTTGACGTTGATCTTCACGCCGCAGGACGGGCTCGACGGCCGTTTCGTGACCGGCCACTACCACATCTACGGCATCCTCTGCGCGGTTGGCGTGCTGGTGGCAAGCTGGGTCTGCATCAAGGGGACCGAGCCCTTTATTCCTACCCTCCCCCAGAGCGTCAGCTCGGCCGACTCAAGCATGTGGCGCGATATCGCGGGCACCTTTAGCAATCGCAACTTCCGCCTGGTGGTCATTCTCGACACCGTGCTGGGTGGCATGGCGGGGATTATCAGCGTTCTGTTGATGGTGACTTACACCTATTTCTGGCAACTTGACACCACCGCCATATCGATACTGTTCGCCGGTCCGCCACTGCTGGCGGTGCTGTTGGTCACCACCACTTCGCGGGTCGTCAACCGCCACCTGGAAAAGCAGCAATTGCTGCGCCTCAGCTGCGCACTGGGCGCGCTCAACCTGCTGTGGTTGACGCCCCTGAAGTTATTTGGGCTGTTGCCCGAGGGCAGCGCGTTTGTGTTCGCGCTGATCTTCCTCAACTACACACTCAATACCGTATTTACCATCGTCCGCACGATTTCCAACCACGCGATGCTGGCGGATATAGCCGACGAACATGATCTGGCCACCGGTAAGCGCCAGGAAGGCGTCATGTTCGCCGCCGCCTTTTTCGCCGCAAAATTTGTCACCGGCTTCGGTTATCTTGTGGGTGGCCCCTTCCTGGACCTGATCGGTCTGGAGTCGGGCATGCAACCGGGGGAAGCTCCGGCGAGCGTTATCTGGGGTCTCGGGCTGATCATGGGCCCGGGACTCGCCCTGCTGCTGGCCATTCCCGCCTGGGTGGCATTTCGGATCGACATCAGCAAAGATGGCCAGTTGCGGATCCAGCAGGCGCTCAAGGTGCGCGGTACAACGGTGCAGCCGGAGACCTGACCGGCGCTGGCGCCCGACCGGGCGCCACTATAATATTGCGCCCGTACCAGTATACGGGGCCCGGTCCACATCCATGTCTGACAATCAAGCATTCGTCGTCTCCAGCGTGAACGAGGAGCAGGAGCAACTACAGGCCCGCTTCCAGGAGTTGGGCTACCTGTTTTTCAAGCGCTATGTACCAGATGCCACCTGCAATGATCTGCTGGCCTCCCTGTTGGCCCAGACCGGGCAACAGGTGGCCCTGGACCCGGCAAGCGGGCTGCCGACACTGCGGGGTCGCCCGTTTGTGGAAGCCGACACGGACTGGGACATCATCTACCCTCGCATCCAGGCACTGGAGGAATTCCACGGTTTTTTCCACACACGGCCAATGCTTGACCTGATGCGACTGGTCTCTGGCACCGAGGTGTTTGTCTACCCCATGAAGATGGCCCGGATTTCCACGCCCGGGAAAATCGGTTACGAAACCCCACCCCACCAGGATGCATATTCCCATCACGCGGGGCCGACCATGGCGGGTATCTGGGTTGCCCTGCATGACATATCCGCGCCCATGGGGCGGGTAAAGGTACTGCCCGGATCGCACAAAGGGGGTGTGCGCAAGGTATTCAAGGCTGCCGGAGTCGGCGGTGTGCAGTGTGAGATATACCCCGACGAAACCTGCTGGCACGTCGCCGATTCCGCACGCGGTGATGTCCTGATATTCCATTCCGCCACGGTTCACAAGGCCGAGCCAAATACCACCGACTCCACGGTTCGCATGAGCGTTGACACTCGCTTTTGTGACTATGGCGCACCGGTTTTCTCAACCAACCTGGAGCCCCACCACGGCTGGCGTATCGATGGCCTTGACTGGCAACGCGTGTACCGGGACTGGCGGCACAAGGACTACCAGTATTACTGGAAAGAATACCCCAACCTTTTCTGAACCGAACCCGGCAGTAGTTCCGACCGCCAGTGTAAAGTCGGTGAAAGCCAGTTCTAATGGCTGCTTTGTATTGGCGATGCTGCTACCATCGTCCCCCAATAATCCATACTAAAAACCAGAGGTCATCCATGCCTGTCCGCAACAGAATACTGTCATCACTGGCCGCCGTCAGCCTGATCCTTGCCGCTGGCTGTTCCGACAGCAACAACAGCCCTGACCCCGTTGTGGGCCCGGTCGCAGAACCCTTCCAGGAACTGATTGACCAGGGTGTTACCCGTTACCTGGGCGTTTACTCTCCGATGGTCACTGAAACCGAGGGTGACATCGTCAACTATACCTTCGGCGCGGGCGATGGGCCGCTCTGCCTCGATGGCAGCGAGTACACCATGGCCACTCGCGATAAAGGCTCCGATGAACTGGTGATATTCCTGCAGGGCGGCGGCGCCTGTTGGTCCCAGCTTTGCCTGGCGACCGAATCAGCTGATAAAGGTATTCCCAAGGCGGGCATCCTGGATCCCGACCTGGCAGGCAACCCGGTCGCCGAATGGAACACGGTGTATCTGCCTTACTGCGATGGCGGACTGCATGCCAGCGATGCCGACAGTGACACCGACGGTGACGGCCAGAACGACCGCTTCCAGCGCGGCCTGCACAATCTTTCAGCGGCGCTGGATGTCGCCGTGACCACCTTTCCCTCCCCAAAACGCATTCTGCTGACGGGCATCAGTGCGGGTGGCTTCGGCACCACCTACGCCCTGCCCCTGGTGCGCTCCCTCTATCCGGGCATCCCCATCGAGGTGATCAACGACTCAGGCCTGGGCCTTGCACGTCCGGGTGAACCCGAATTCGTAGAACTGCTGATGAACGACTGGAACATGGCCGCTTTCATCCCCGCCAGTTGCGATAACTGCATAGGCGCCGATGGTCATACCACTGACTACCACAAGTGGGAGTTGGCACAGGATGACAACATCCGGCTGTCAATGATGAGCTATAAGCGGGACTCGACCATCGCCCTCACCTTCGTCCAGGTGGCCGGCGAGGAGTTTGAAAAGACCCTGCTGGAAGAAACGGCGGACCTCGAGGCGGCTTTCCCAGAGCGGATGCACAGCTTTATCGCCAACGGCAACAGCCATACCTTCCTGCTCTATGACACCAGCATTACCGCCGGTGGCGTCACGGTACTCGACTGGGTGAGCGCCATGCTCGATGGCTCACCAGACTGGGTATCCACGAGCGACTGATCCGGAACCGCTCGCGAGGAGCGTCGCCGGAAGTTTTTTTCCGGAGCGCTCCACTGAGCCCGCTTCACCCCAATTCGAAAAAAATGAGAACCCCTGCCCCGGGGCCTGACCGCGTCAGGCCCCGGCGAGGCATTCATAGACCGCCGCGACCAGGGCGGTGGAGCGAGGATCTCCCTGCAGGTTGAACTGCATGGCGTTCATCACGTAGGCAAAACCCAGGCCGGCCTCGGGATCGGCAAAAGCCAGCGAACCGCCCGCACCGGGATGTCCGAAACTGCGCGAACCCGCCCCTGGCGCCAGCGCTGGCTGCAATCCATAGCCCAGGCCAAAGCAGGTTTCGTGAAAGATCACCGCGTCGGGACCCCTCACCTGCTGTTCGCATGCCCGTGCCAGTTGCGCAGGCCCCAGCAGGCGAACACCGTCTACCTCGTCGATCAATGCCGCGTATAACCGCGCTAGCGAGCGCGCGTCCCCCACCCCATTGGACGAGGGCATCTCCGCCCGCAGCACCTCCTCCCGGTTCCACATCTCGTTGTAACCGAACAGGCCGCTGGGGCCGGTCATAACCCTGGCTGTCAGGCTGTCCGCTCCGAGCAGCTCTGCGACCGATTGGCTGCCGCCCGCGGGTGGTACCAGGGTGGCGCAGGCGGGGAGCTTGTCCGCCGGCAGCCCGACCCAGTAGCTCAGTTCCAGGGGATCACAGACATGTGTGGCCAGGTACTGCCCGGCGCTCTGCCCGCTGAGCCGACGGATCAGTTCCCCCAGGATCCAGCCGAATGAACGCGCGTGATAGCCGTGTTTGGTCCCCGGCTTCCAGTTGGGCGCCTGGGCGGCGATCGCCGCCACAACCGGATCCCAGGCGAGCACCTGCTCGAGGGTCAGGTCTCCGTCGATGGCGGCCAGGCCAGCCTGGTGCGACAACACCATCGCCGTGGTAATGCCTTCCTTGCCGTTACATCCGAACTCCGGCCAGTAGTGAGCGATCGGCAGGTTCAGATCAAGGCTGCCCGCCTCCACCAGTTGGTGGATGCAGGTTGCCGTCGGCCCTTTGGCCGCCGAGAAAACCAGCGTTATGGTGTCCTCCTCCCACAAGCGGCCGCTGGCGGGATCCGCTACGCCGCCCCAGAGGTCCACCACAAGGCTACCGGCCTGGTAAAGCGCACAGGCTGCGCCCACCTCGCCATGCCGTTTGAAGTTGTCGGCGAACGCCTGGGCGACTGGCTCGAAGCCCTGTGCAAGCCTGCCCTTCACGCTGCCGCGCTCCAGCTCGATCTCAATATTTTTTAGCACCAGTGCCTCCAGTAGTCGCCTTTTGCGCCGCCCCGAGGCGCTTTTGCAATTAGTTGCACCAGCGCTGCCCGGGTCAGACGCAGCGCAGTATAGCCGTATGCCCGCCCCTGTGCAGGGCCGGCTGAGGTAGCGCATCGCGCTCGCCCGGGCTGGATTCTGGCGGGCAGAGTGATTATATTGCCTGCGTTTTTAACGACTTGGGATCAAGCTCATGGGCCGCGCCTACCAGAACCGCAAAGATTCGATGGCCAAAACATCGGACCAGAAAGCCCGTGTGTACAGCAAGTATGCCCGGGAAATATATGTGACCGGCAAATCCGGCGGAACTGACCCTGTCGGCAACCTCGCTCTGCGCAGCCTGATCGAGCGGGCGAAGAAAGACCAGGTACCGACGCACGTCATTGATAAAGCAATCGACAAAGCCAAGGGCGGCGGCGGTGAGGATTTTGCGCTGGCGCGGTACGAGGGCTTTGGCCCCGGGGGTTGTATGGTGATCGTGGATTGCCTGACCGATAACGCCAACCGCACGATCGGCGACGTCCGCGCCTGTTTTACCAAGACCAAGTGCAAGCTGGGCACCCCGGGCAGCGTCAGCCACCTGTTCGACCACAGCGCCATTCTGGTCTTCCCTGGCGATGATGAAGAAGCGGTGCTGGAGGCCCTGGTGATGGCGGATGTCGATGTTACCGATCTCGAACACGAGAACGGCAGCATCAGTATATTTGTTCCTCACACCGAGCATTTCAAGGCAAGGCAGGCACTGCAGGACGCCTTCGGCGACATTGATTTCGAGGTGGACGAAGTACAGTTCATTCCCCAGACCACCACTATTCTCAACGAGGAGGACCAGCTCGTACTGGACAAGCTGCTGGATATGCTCAACTACCTCGACGATGTGCAGAACGTGTACTGCAGTGCGGAGTCACCGACCTCCACCTGACAGGCTCCCTCCGCGCCCCAGCCGCCGGCAGGGTCGCCCGCAGGGGTTGGACCGGGCAATGCTGGGGCAGGCCCGGTTTTGGCAACGCTAACGAGCGGGTTTCATTCCGGTCTCATAACGATCTGCAGGGCCCTTTCCATCAACCAGCGCGCCTGGCCCGCGTACGCATATGCACAGGCCTGTACCGCTGCGTCGGACCAGTCTCCCACGGCGCCAGCCGCAATGTCTTCCTCCAGCCCGGCAAGCCCGTTCACCAGCGCCGCCAATCGGGCGGGATCGATAACGTCCGACCCCGGCACCACGGCGCTGGCAGCGGCCAGTTCCGCACTGGAAAGCTGCCTGGGTCGGCCGTTTACCAGTTCACCCAGGTGAGTGCTGCCGCGGCGCGAGGCAAGCTCTGCCGCCAGGCGCGCCAGTTCGAAGGCCAGGAAGCCGGAATCCGGCGGAAATGCAGTGGTGCCGGTGTCAGCGCGCGCCAGCGCCGCCAGAGAGCGCTGGGTACTGCTCGTGTAGGCCACCAGCGTCCTCCCGGCGTGCAACGCGGCAGCCAGTTCCTCCACCTGGCGGACCTGTGCCATGCCGAGGCGCTCGCATCCGATCACCAACAGATCGGGGGCGTCCGCTCCGGCGAGGGCGTCCCGGGCCTCTGCCAGTGACACCCGGGCAAGGTTTGCGGTCACATGCGTTAGACATCCCTGGTGTTCATCCAGCCAGCGACACATGGTGGGCCCAATGACCAGCACGCGAGGTTTGCGCTCCTGGACCTCTCCCTTTGTATCCCCTGGACCCCGCACCATGATTTCCAGCGTTTTACCACTGCAAGCCGATATTTCGCCTATGCGAACGCCGGAGTTGACCAGGGTAGCCACCAGTTGCATGTGCTCCAGGTCCGCCTGGGTATACTGGCGCCGACCAGTCCGGGACCGATGACTGGCCCCGAGGCCGTATCGTCGCTCCCAGACACGCAACGTGTCTGGCTTCAGGCCGGTAAGGCGCGCTACAGTACCAATCGCATAGAGGGGTCGGGGTTCCAGTTTCATTGACTGCACATCACTGTCCGTATTATGGGCACACTCTGTGTACGCAGCGGGTGTCGCTATGGATTTGCTTGTTTACGTATTTCGAGACCCACTGCGCCGCGGCCGCCTCAGCTACCAGCTCAATGGCTTGTTTTGTCGCTTGTGGTGCACGCCCTTGCACGAACAGCTGTGGCCTTGTACCTTGCTTCCGCACAGCATCAGGAGACCGACATGCCCGACAAAACTCCCGCCGCGAGACCGGTGATGGGTATTGGTGCCTGCCTGGCGGGCAAGGCGGTACGCTACAATGGCCAGACCAAGAGCCCCAATGAACATGTGCGCGATCTGGGCGAGGCATTTGAGCTGCGATCCTTCTGCCCGGAAATGGGCATCGGCATGGGGGTTCCCCGCGCACCCATCCACCTTGTTGGCGGCCCCACACAGGTCCGCGCCCTGGACGTGGAAACCCACAGCAAAGACTACACGGAGCAGTTGGCCGATTACGCCAACACCGTGCTGGGACTCGCCCCCGAGCTGTGCGGCTACATTCTGGTAAAAGGCAGCCCCAGCTGCGGCTACGACCGGGTCCGGCGTTATGCGGACAACGGCTACGGCATCGGCTCCGACCAGCAGGGCATCTTCGCCGCCGCACTGGCCAGGACAGACCCTCTGCTACCCCTGGAGGACGATGGCCGGTTGAATGACCCGGGGCTGCGCGAAAGCTTTGTCACCCGGGCTTACGCCTACCACGACTGGAAGCAGTTATGCGCGAGTGGGCTCAGTGCGCACAAGCTCATCGGTTTCTACAGCCGGTACAAATACCTGGTAATGGCACACCATGTCCCTGCGTACCGGGAGCTTGGCAAGCTGCTGGCGAATGCCGGCAATCGCGCGGTGGATGAGTTGGCGGCCGAATTCATCGCGGCATTGATGGGAGCACTTGCCCAACGGGCCACCCTGCGCAGCCACACCAACGTGCTGTTTCACCTGGCTGGTTACCTCAAGCGCAGCGTTCCCAGGGACGAAAGAAAGCGGCTCAACAGCCTCATTGAACAGTACCGACTGGGGCAGATCCCGCTGGTAGTACCCCTGACTATGCTCAAGCACCACTTTGCCAATAACCCCAACGCCTACATCGACAGCCAGGTATTTATGGCGCCCTACCCCGATGAGCTGAAGCTGCGCAATCTCATCTAGCGCGCAAAGCACTCAGCCAGGGCCGCATCCAGGCCGGGCAGGCTGAAGTCAAAACCTGCGGCTTCGAGCCGCGCTGGCACCACCCGCTGGCCGTGCAACAACAGCTCCTGCGCCATTTCCCCAACCAGCAATCGAATCACCGGGGCCGGCACTGGCGCTGTCACCAGCGTGCGCTTGTTGCGCTTCATGACGCCGCAAAACTCGCGGGCGGTCACCGGGTTTGGCGCGGTAACATTGAATGGACCGGACAAATCCGGGCGCTGCAGCAGAAAGCCGATTGCGGCAATCACATCCCTGCGATGCACCCAACTGAGCCACTGGCGGCCGTCCCCAACCCAGTTGGCCACGCCGAAGCGGAACGGCCTGGCCATCTCCTGCAGCGCCCCGCCGCCCCCGTCGAGCACCACCCCCAACCGCAGCAGGCACACCCGTGTTCCCCCATCGGCAGCCTGCAGGGCGGCAGCCTCCCAGCGCTGGCAGAGATCGTGGGAGAAACCGGGCGCTGGCGTGGCGTCTTCATCCAGGGGCTCATCACCGTGGTGTCCGTAATAACCGATTGCGCTGGCGCTGAGCAGAGTGGCAGGTGGATGCTCCAGGCGGTGCAGCAGCGCCACTACGGCCGCGGTCGTGTTGAGCCGGCTACTGACAATTTCCCGCTTGTAGGCTGGCGTCCAACGCGCGCCGGCCAGGGAGGCTCCCGCGAGGTTTACCACCGCATCGAACCGGGTATCGGCCGCGATGGCATCGAGACTGGTGACATACCACACGTTCCGACGCCGCGCCCGGGGCCGACGAGTCAGTACGGTGACACAGTGGTTGGCATCGCACCACGCCTCCACAAGCGCGGAACCGATAAACCCCGTGCCACCGGTGAGCAGAAAGTTCATAAATAATCTCTCCGAGGGACGCCACGGCCGACAGGAGCCGTTATCAACGTCCAGTACACGCAGGATATACGCAACGGTTCCCTGAAGAGATTCATCTGCCGCTCCCGACCCCGCGTATACTGCCCCCATGACCGAACTGCAATCCGACACCGGCCGCCTGCAACGCTTCCTGGCGGATTATCCACGACTTACCGTCGTCAGTGGCGCGGGGATCAGTGTCGCTGCCGGCATTCCCGCCTACCGGGACCATTGCGGCGTGTGGCAGCACACCGCCCCCATTACCCATGAGGAGTTTACCTGCAATCCGGCCAGACGCCGGCGCTACTGGGCGCGTTCCGTGGCGGGCTGGCCCACGGTGCGCGATGCGCGCCCCACTGCCGCCCACCGCGCGTTGGCGCGGCTCGAGCAGGCTGGCCATATCGGTCTGCTGATCACCCAGAATGTCGACCGACTGCACCAGAGGGCCGGCAGTGCAGCGGTGGTGGACCTGCACGGTCGAGTTGATCGGGTTCGCTGCATGGCCTGCGACAATACGATCGACCGGGAGCAGCTGCAGTTAGAGTTGCTGCGGGATAACCCACATAGCCTGCGCCGGCAGGTCGCCCCGGGGCCCGACGGGGACTCGGACGTGGCGGATAGCCTGGTCGACCAGTTTCTGGTGCCAGCCTGTGCGCAGTGCGGCGGCCACCTGAAACCGGACGTTGTTTTCTTTGGGGGCAGCGTGCCGTTGGAGCGCGTCCAGAGATGCAGCGATGCCGTGGCCGCAGGGGATGCATTGCTGGTCGTGGGGAGCTCACTGCAGGTCTTCTCCGGGTTTCGTTTCTGCCGCCTGGCAAAAGAACTGGGTAAGCCTGTTGCGATCATCAACCCCGGCAACACCCGCGCGGACCCACTCGCGGACCTGAAATTGCGCTCGGACTGCCAGCTACTGCTGGCCGCCCTGACCGCTGAGATCAGGACGTCTCCACCGTGCTCCCCATCCGCTGCCGGTAGTCCCAGCTGAACAGGCGGCGCGGCGTGAGCGTGATCAGGACTTCCTCCGCCTTGCGTGACAGCAACCATTTTGCAAGCGGAGAATCCAGCCTCCCGAGATAGCGTTCGAGCAGACGTTCAAGCATGCGATCGCCACCGCTGGTGGTCAATGCCGCATCGCCTTGCCCCCTCACGCCAAAATAGGGAGGATCGTTTGTAGCGACTTCAAAACCGATGCGGCCATCACCGCCCAGCAACGCAACCAACTGCGAGGAACTGTGTGAGGCGCAAAAGAGTTGCCCTCGCTCATAGAGAAACCAGACTGAAACCACCCTTGGATACCCGTCTGCCCCGACACAGGCCAGCCGCATCGGGTAGCAGGTATCCTGCAAGAATTGTGCAATCTCCTTTGCCGACCAGGGTCCGTTGATGCTCGCTTGCGCGGTTTGTGTTTGCATAATGAACTCCTCACCACCTCCGGCAAAGAGTAACCGGTACCAATATGGCAGTCACGACAAATACCTCGCGAGGTGATCCCATAGCTCACTAGGGCCGTATCTACAGCGTGACCCAACCCATTATCTACTGGTACCGACAGGATCTAAGGACGGCAGACTTGCCGGGCCTTCGCGCCGCCGTGGCCAGCGATCGCCCCCTTATTGCCTGCTATATCCTCGACGATCTCGCTGCTGGAGAGGCAGCGATGGGCGGCGCCAGCCGCTGGTGGCTGCATCACAGTATCGAGGCATTGGCGGCGGAGCTCAAGGCGCTGGGTGGCACGCTCGTCCTCAGGCGCGGCGATACGCTGCGCGAGTTGAGCCGCCTGCTGCAAGAAACCGGTGCCGACTGCGTCCACTGTTCCCGCCTTTATGAGCCCTGGGCGAACACACAGGAGGAACGGCTCAACGAATCACTGGAAAGCAGCGGTGCAAGCATCAAACGCTTTCCGGGTTCGCTGCTGTTTGAGCCAGACCAGGTAAAGAATCAAAGCGGCGCGCCATTCAAGGTATTTACCCCGTTCTGGCGACATTGCCGGTTCAGCCAACCGCCTTCATTTCCCGCCGCCGCGCCCCGCGATGTCCGTTGGTATAAAGGGAACCTCGAGAGCGAGGCGCTCGCGTCCTGGGGCCTGAAGCCCGAGAGTCCCGATTGGGCACGGCACTGGCCGGAGCTGTGGCGGCCGGGTTCCGCCGGCGCCGAACAACGACTGCGGGACTTTCTCGCGGGTCCCGTCATGGATTACAGCGAGGGTCGCAACCACCCGGCAAGAGAGGCGTGCTCGCGGCTTTCGCCCCATCTGCACTTCGGTGAAATTTCGCCCCGCGCCGTATGGCACGCCGCCCGGAACCTGTCTGACAGCAAGCCCGATAGCGCGGAGCAGGTGGACAAATTTCTCAGTGAGCTGGGTTGGCGTGAATTCTCCCACCACCTGCTGTACCACTTTCCGACGATTGACCGCGAACCATTCAAGCCGCAGTTTCGCGATTTCCCATGGCTTGGGAACGAGCAGGCCCTGCGCGCCTGGCAGCGGGGCCAGACAGGCTACCCCATAGTCGATGCCGGGATGCGCGAACTGTGGCAGACCGGCTATATGCACAACCGCATTCGCATGGTGACTGCCTCGTTCCTGAGCAAACACCTGCTGGTGCACTGGCGCGCGGGAGCCCGCTGGTTCCGGGACACGCTGGTAGATGCTGATCTGGCCAACAACAGCTGCGGCTGGCAGTGGGTGGCTGGGAGCGGTGCCGATGCCTCGCCCTATTTTCGTATCTTCAACCCGGTCATCCAGGGCGAGAAGTTTGATGAACACGGGGACTACATTCGCCGCTGGGTACCGGAACTGGCGATGCTGCCCGACCGCTACCTGAACAAACCCTGGGAGGCACCGGCCGCCGTTCTGGAAGCTGCCGGTGTCAGTCTGGGAAAGAATTACCCGCAGCCCGTGGTCGACCACAAGTCCGCCCGCGAATCGGCCCTGGCCGCCTACGCCGCACTGAAGGCGGGAGATACGCAAGCCGCGCCCCCCGATTGACCTGAACAACATACCTGCGGGCGCAAGCGCCGCGGCGCGTGCCAAATGTTGACGGTTTTTTCACCAGTCAAGCTTAATCTGTTGTTTTCCAAAGATTTCCAAGCCCGAAAATCTCTACTTTTCAGCACTTATTCAATGTCATCTGCGGATACCCCCTGTAGCTTTTTACCAGGGCGAGCCGGCTGCAGTCGAACTGCGTCGGTGAAGATAATGAGTACGGGGATTGGGGCATGTTGGCGTGGGTCAGAGCGGCTGCGATACTGGGGACCAGTATCCTGCTGATGGGCAGCAAGATCATTATTCACGTCCCGCAGGGCGGGTCAGTGGTGTCATCTTCCGGCCTGTTTGCCTGTTCCGCGGGGGAGACCTGCACCATCGAGCTCGACGAGCGCCACCACGCTGAAACCTTTACCGCCGTGGCGGATTCCGGGTATGAGTTCCACGGCTGGGGAGACAAGGCCGGCAGCCTTTGCCAGGGCAGCCGCAACCCCTATTGTGAGGAACTGGACAACGGTGCTGTGTTCGACGCCGAACCTGGCTTCAAGGACCGACGCAGGAGCGGCGGCGCTATTACCATGAACCCCTCTTTCGTCGGCAGCGACTACCCACAGACGCAGGTCACTCCCAGATTCAGCATTAACTCGTTTCATACCACCCATTACTACCAGGTACAAGGCAATACCCAGGAGGAAGTCTGGGCGCAACTCCACGGCAGCGCCAATCCGCTTGCGGTCGATCGCCGGGCCGGCGCCAAACCCCTTGGCCATGCGGATTTCCGCTACCAGTACGACTACCGCAGCGCGTACGGGACTGGCATGTCCAGTTGCAAGGTAGACTCGGGTACGCTGGTGTTCAGGTTCGAAACCGTGCTGCCCCGCTTGGCGCTGCAGGAAGACACGAGTGATCACCTCAAGGATCACTGGCAGCCTTTCCAGGAGTTGATCACCGAGCATGAAGCCGGGCATCACGCCATTTATCGGCAATTGGTAACACAATTGCCGCAGGTGCTCATCGATGTGGGCGAGGTACCCTGTGATGAACTGAGTGACAGGGTTGCGGAGGCGGTTGAATACGCCGTCAGTGAAGTCAGGCAGGCCAGCGTGGCTTACGACGAATATTATGGTGGCGAAGACTACCTGGCCTCATCCCTCTAGCACAGATGTAAAGCTGCACCGCTCTGGACAGGAGCCCCCGGCGCTACTACCCTGCTCCCCTTTCAGCCTTGCCCGCTACCGTGTGCAGCTGCCCCCTATCACCGCTCCGGAGCCAGAACATGAAAGCCTACCTCGAGCTTGAAGCCCGTAAAAAACGCGTTTCCGCCCTTAACAATGCCATGGGCATCCTGCAATGGGACCAACAGACCATGATGCCCGATGGCGCCGCCCCGGCGCGTGCAACGGTGCTTGCCGAACTCAGTGTGCTGGTCCATGAGATGGAAACGGGCAATGAACTGTCAGACCTGATCGACGAGGCGGGGACCCAGGCCGACCAGCTCGATGAATGGCAGCGCGCCAACCTGCGCGAAATCCGCCACGGGTTTATCCACGCCAATGCCGTACCGGCGGAACTCGTGGAAAAGATGGTGCTGGCCCAGTCCGAATCCCATATGATCTGGCGCGAAGCGCGCCCCGCCAACGACTTCAAGAGGCTGGCGCCCACGCTCGACGCCCTGTTTCAGCTAAAGCGCGAAGAGGCCGACATCAAGGCCGGAATCATGGGGGTTACCCCCTATGAAGCCATGCTCGACCAGTTCGACCCGGGAAGGCGGGAAGTGCAGGTAGACCGGATATTCGATGACCTTGAACAGTTCCTGCCGGGTTTCGTGCAGCAGGTTATGCAGAAGCAGGGGGCGGTGCCCCGCCCGGTCGACCCGCAGGGGCCGTTTCCCGTCGCGAAGCAGCGCGAGCTGAGCCACGAGGTCATGAAGATTTTTGGCTTTCCCTTTGACCACGGTCGTCTCGATACCGCCCACCACCCGTTCAGCGGCGGCGCTGAGGGCGATGTCCGCATCACCACCCGCTACGACGAAGCCGATTTCATGAAAAGCCTGATGGCGGTGATTCACGAGACCGGTCACGCCCTGTACGAGAACGGCCTGCCGCACCAATGGCGCGGACAGCCTGTGGGCGCCGCCCGCGGCATGACCCTGCATGAAAGCCAGTCGCTCCTGCTGGAAATGCAGGCTTCGCGTTCCGAGGAATTCGTGCGTTTCCTGGTGCCGACGATAAAGCGCATCCTGGGCGGCACTGGTCCCGCCTGGGAAGCGGATAACATCCTGGGCCTCTATCGCAAGGTAGAACCCGGTCTGGTGAGGGTGTTTGCCGACGAAGTCACCTACCCGCTGCATGTCATCCTGCGCTACCGCCTGGAAAAAGCCATTCTGGCGGGTGAGTTGGCCACTGCGGACCTGCCCGGCGCCTGGAATGACATGATGCAGCAGTTGGTAGGCGTGCGGCCAACGGATGATACCGACGGTGTGATGCAGGATGTGCACTGGCCAGAGGGCATTTTTGGCTACTTCCCCACCTACTCCCTGGGCGCAATGGCGTCGGCGCAGATATTTGCCGCCGCCCAGCGCGACAACAGCGATATACTGCCCGGCCTTGGCCGCGGCGATATTCGGCCGCTCTTTGACTGGCTGGACCTGAATGTCCGCAGCCAGGGCTGCCTCTACCTGCCGGACGAACTCATTGAGAAAGCCACCGGCTCGCCACTGGACACCGCGGCCTTCAAGGCCAGCATCAAAGCCCGCTACCTGGATTAACAGTCCTGCTCAAATGCCCCGGGATGCAAGGAATGTTGAGACTTCTGACCCAACTCAGTTATAGTACTACCCGGGTGCCTTATCCCCTCCCCTGGCGGGGCGCGGGCACTCGATGACACTGGGAAAAAGTTTAGGTTTCAATCACATAGATGGGAAACTTTTCCAGAATTCACAGGTCGAATCAGGTGACGCACATACCGTGCGCGAAACAACGGAGTAAACGATGCAAGACAAGAGCCTCTACAACATAAACACTGTCGGCCTGGAGTCGGCGATCAGCTCCAACAAGGTGCTGAAAAACACCTATATGTTGCTGGGTATGACCCTGCTGTTCAGTGCGTTCACCGCTGGGCTGTCCATGGCAGCTGGCCTGAGCCACGGCGTTGCGCTGATTTTGAGCCTGGTCGGGTTTGGTCTTCTGTTCGTGGTAAATCGCACGGCTGACAGCAGCAAAGGCCTGCTGGCTGTGTTCGCCTTTACCGGCGTCATGGGCGCGTCCATCGGACCCATGTTGAACTACTACCTGGCCATGCCGAACGGACCTTCGCTGGTCATGCAGGCGCTGGGTGGCACGGCGCTGGTATTTTTCGGTCTGTCGGCTTACGCCCTGACCACCCGCAAGGACTTCTCCTACATGGGCGGTTTCCTGATGGTGGGACTGCTGGTGGCCGTAGTGGCCATGATCGCCAATATTTTCCTGGCCATACCCGCCCTTTCGCTGACCATCTCCGCGGCGGTTGTGATGATCATGTCCGGTCTGATCCTGTTCGATACCAGCCGCATTATCAACGGCGGCGAGACCAACTATATTCGCGCGACCGTATCGCTGTACCTGAATATATACAACCTGTTCATCCACCTGCTGAGCCTGCTGACCGCCCTCGGCGGTGACGACTGATAGCCAACAGGTAAGCAAAGAACCCCGGTCCATACCGGGGTTTTTTGTTCCGCACAGCCATGATCTACTCCCTGCTCGTAATGTCCTCCCCCGCCTCCGGGCAGTGCGCGACGACGGCTGCCCAATTCGCCCGGGCGGTTCTCGCGCGCGGCCACAGTATCAAGCGCGTGTTTTTCCTCGATAAGGGGACCAGTAGCGGCTCGGCGATGGCGGTTTTCCCACAGGACGAGGCGGATCGCCTGGCACCTTGGGTTGAGCTGGCGGAACAGCACCAGGTGGAACTGATCCTGTGCATTGCCTCCGCGCTCAAATACGGCATGCTTGATGCCACGGAGGCGCAACGCCGGGAAAAGCCGGCCGCCACCGTGCACCCCGCCTTCAGCGTGTCCGGGCTGGGCCAGTTGGTGGAGGCGGCCAGCGCCGCCGATCGCCTTATAACCTTCGGTGGGTAGTGATGGTCGCTGCCGCGCCTAAACGCCTGCTCCTTCTCATACGGCACTCCCCCTATGGCAGCAGCCTCGCGCGCGCGTCGCTGGACGTGGCGCTGGCGGCCGCGGCCTTCGACCAGCCCGTCACCCTGCTGTTTGCCGGCGACGGGGTGCTGCAATTGTTGCCGGAGCAGGACACCCACGCGCGCGGGGTGAAAAACATCGGGCGCCTGCTGGCTTCCCTGCCGCTATACGGTATCGAGCAGGTTTATGTCGACGCGCAAGCCGTTGCGCACTACCAATTCGCCCTGGACACGGCACCGCTCAAAGCGGTACCACTGGATAGCGGCCAGATCAGCGAGATGTTTCGGAACCACGATCAGCTACTGGGCTTTTGAACGTGATTTTACATACCCTGAATGCCTCGCCCGCGTCGTCCGCCTGCAGTGACTGCCTGCGCCTGCTGGCATCCGGTGACGCCTTGCTGCTGCTGGGAGACGGGGTGTACGCAGCACTTGCGGGCAGCGCTGACCGCGCCCGACTCGACGCTAGCGGCGCCGCCGTCTATGTACTTGATACCGATGCGGCCGCCGCAGGCGTGCTCTCGCGTGTGGACGGGGTCACCATCATTGATATCGACGGCTTCGTGGCATTGACTGAGCAATGCAGCCGCCAGCTGGCCTGGTACTGATCGATGCTAGCGCCCGCTGCATTCGACCCGGAGGGTTTCCTGCGCAATCTGGAGGACTGGACCCCCGATGCCGCTCGCCAGATTGCGGCGGCGGAGCAGATTACCTTAACCGCGGCTCACTGGGAGATCATTGAACTGCTGCGGGATTACTACCGGGAGTTCGACAGCTCCCCCGCCATGCGCCCGCTGGTGAAGTATTGCGCGGCCAGGCTGGGCGCCGACAAGGGTCGGAGTATCTACCTGATGTCGCTGTTTCCCGGCTCGCCGGCAAAACTGGGCAGTAAAATCGCCGGCCTGCCCAAACCCGATAATTGCCTGTAGGACAGCACTGTGACAGCGACCGGTTTCCAGCCACCCATACAGGAACATCCTTTTGCCGGCTATGTACGCATCCTGGGCAAGGGCAAAAGCGGCAGCCGCTCGCTGACCCGCAGCGAGGCCCGACAGGCTTTCGGCATGATTCTCCGGGGTGAGACTGAACCCCTGCAGGTCGGTGCCTTCCTGATGCTGCTGAGAGTGAAGGAGGAAACCGGCGAGGAACTGGCGGGTTTCGTCGATGCCTGCCGCAGTGAAATGGCGCCGCCTCCACCCGGCCTGCAGGCGGACCTGGACTGGTCGAGCTACGCCGGCAAGAAACACCAGCACCCCTGGTTTATCCTGTCCCTGCTGCTGCTGGCCGACGCCGGTTACCGGGTGCTGCTGCACGGCTCCGACGGACACACTCCCGAGCGTCTGTATACCGAGCAGGCCCTGCGCGAACTGGAGCTGCCCGTGGCCGCCAGCTGGGCGGAGGCAGGTACCCAGCTCGACACCTGCAATTTCAGCTACCTGCCCCTGCGCCAGCTCTGCCGTCCCTTGCACGACCTGATCCAGTTGCGTCCCCTGCTGGGCTTGCGCTCGCCGGTGAATACCCTCACCCGCATGCTCAACCCCCTGTGCGCGCCCTGCAGTGTCCAGAGTATTTTTCACCCGGCTTACGCGACACTGCACCAGGCAGCCGACCAACTCTTGGGGCAGCCCCGGGCAATGGTATTCAAGGGTGACAGTGGCGAAGTCGAAATCAAACCGCAGGCCGATACCCGCGTGCACCTGCTGATCGACGGGCAGCGCCAAGAACTGACATTGGCACGCTCCCTTCATGAGCGTATCCAGCCGGTTGCGCGACCAGCGGTGGAACCCCTGCGAACATTGTGGCGAGGCGCAGGCGCCGATGTCTATGGCATCCGGGCGGTGGAAGGTACGACAGCCCTGGCGCTCACCCTGCTGCGACCGGAAATGGACCTGCCGGAGGCCATCGCGCAAGCGCGATCCCTGTGGCGGGACCGCGATCCGGCGAGGTTGTGCTGATGCCTTTGTCCGCTGTAGAGCCGTCGCGCTACCAGGAGTTGCTGGCGGCGAAATGCGCGCGCGTCACCGCACTACTGGCGCCCTTCTCACCGCCGGCGCCGGCGGTCTTTCCATCTGCCCCCACCGCGTTCCGGATGCGCGCCGAATTCCGGGTATGGCACGAAGGCGATGCGCTCGACTATGTGATGTACCGCCGGGATGACCCGAAAACCCCTGTGGCGATCGATCACTTTCCGATTGCCGGTGAGCGCATCCAGCAACTGATGCCGGTGCTGCGCGACGCGCTCAGGAGCGACCCCGCCCTGCGCCGCAAATTGTTCCAGGTGGAATTTCTCTCCACCCTGGCGGACGACACCCTGGTCACCCTCGTCTATCACCGCAAGCTGGGTGCAGACTGGGAGGCGGCGGCAAGCGCCCTGGCGCAACGCTTGCAGGTATCCATTGTCGGCCGCAGCCGGCGGCAAAAGGTGGTTATCGGCCGCAACTTCGTGCGGGAATCGCTTACCGTCGAGGGCAGGCGCTTCAGTTATCGCCAGTACGAGCAGGCCTTCACCCAGCCCAATGCCGGGGTAAACACCGCCATGTTGGCCTGGGCCTGCGAACACAGCGCCCCCCTGGAGGGAGACCTGCTGGAACTGTACTGTGGCAACGGCAATTTCACACTGCCATTGGCACGCCATTTCAACAATGTTATCGCCACCGAGTTGTCAAAAACCTCGACCCGGGCGGCCGCCCAGAACCTTGAAGACAATGCGATAGACAACGTGCATATCATTCGCCTGTCCGCCGAGGAGGTCACCCAGGCCATGCGTGGCGAGCGGGAATTTCGTCGCCTCGCACAGCTGCCCAGGCCATTGCGGGAATATGAACTCAATACGCTTTTCGTAGATCCGCCGCGGGCAGGGCTTGATCAGCAAACCGTGGCCATGGCGGCAGGTTTCGACAGAATCATCTATATCTCCTGCAACCCCGAGACCCTGGCCGCCAACCTTGCGGTACTGTGCCAAAGCCACGATATTGATCACTTCGCGCTGTTTGACCAGTTCCCGTACACGGATCACATGGAGTGCGGGGTTTTTCTGTCGCGCAAACAGGTGGTATAAGAGTACGTGGAAATGGTTCCCCGCACAGGAGGCTCCAATGTCGAATGGAAAACTATCCCCGGCGGAAATCGATGAGCGGCTGGCGAAGCTCCCGGAGTGGGTAGTCGACAAACAGAAACTCTATCGGCAATTCGAGTTCGGGAACTTCGTAGAGGCTTTCGGTTTCATGAGCCGCGTGGCGCTGCTGGCCGAGGCCATGGATCACCATCCCGAGTGGTCAAACGTCTACAACCGGGTGGACATACACCTCACCAGCCATGACGTGGCGGGAATATCCGCGCGCGACTTCACCCTGGCAACTCGCATAGACGGATTACTGTAGGATTCAGCAACGAATCCCGAATGCGAGCAGGCCGCGCCCGAGCACCTCATCGAGTCGCCCCGCGTCGGCGGCGTTGATCTCGATATGACGCAGCTTTAACGTCCTGTACAAATCGCGTTTGTGAAGCTTGCCGGACAGGGCCTGGGCCGGAATATCCTCGTCCCAGCAATCAATGTACACGTTCCCCTCAGGTACGTAGAAGTCGGCCCGCACCGCTTCCTCGGTGGGCAGTGCGCGCTGGCAGGCATGGGCGAGCTGCGCCAGATACAGCCAGTTACATACCCTGGCCTCCAGTGCTGACCCGAGACTGTGGCCATCGATACCGGTGCAGCTGACGGCCCCGGCGGCAAACAGGTCCGGCTCGGCATCAGCCTCCGGTGCAGGCGCCAGGCCCTGGTCCGACTGCTGGGAAAGCTCGCGATGAATAACCGGGTTGTCGACGATCTCATGGGGCCAGGTGACATAGAACGCGCCGCTGTTGACGCTCTCCTCCTGCAGTCCGCCCAGCGCTTTACCCCGTTCCGTCAATTCCCAGCCCAGGATGCTGTGACGCTGCAGACCCAGCTCTGCCAGTGCCCGGTTGATGTGACGCGCGTCCAGGCGCGGGTAATAGCGGCGCATGGACGCCGCGTTGATGCGCTGGTTGGATTCGATGGCCGCGAGCAGCGGATGCTGCTCAAGGCGCTGGGGCCAGACTATATAGCGACCGTAGCGTCGGCTGTTCTGGTAATTGCCGCCTTCGAACTCCCCTTTGGGGGTGAGTACCCAGGATTCTCCGGCGCGGTTTATCCAGCCATAATCCTTCAGGGTCGCGAACAGTTGCTGGGCCGGGATATTCAGCTTCCTCGCCAGGGCGGTGGTAGACAGCCTGTCGTCTTTTTGCTCGTTGCCCTGGTCCACGTTTTTTTCCATGCTTTTTCCCACGCCGGGCGCCCTGTCAGCCCCGGCCTTTAGTTGAGCAACACCAGCGCTTGATAGCGCTCGGCAAGCGCCGTGTAGACGGCGTCGGCGAAATCGTCGGCGGCGTGGTCCATGGCGGCAACCAGCTCGGAAAGGTGCTCGTTATCCTCCCTGCCAGCCCAGGTCTTGACGTAGCTGCCGTCCTTGTAGCCGTGATCCTGGCGGAAGAAATTGAGTACGTTCTTGCCCACATAGGCGGTGTAAAGCGTATCGAAATCGAGCCCCGAGGCGAGCATCAGATCCCGGAAACGGGAGGGTGAGAAGCTCTTGCTTTGCAGGCAGTGCAGAGCGAGTTCTTCAGTGGCTTCACGCACCCCGAGTCCGCTGGGCTCGCTCCTGGAGAGATCTGCGATGATGTCATCCGCTATCTGTTCAACGGACTTGCCGTCGCGAAATAATGCCGACAGGCCAAAGTGCCAGATATCGATAACTTCGAGCCTGACCTGGTCCAGTTCCGGCTGCTGCTTTTTCCACCATTTGTAACCATAGTGGTCCATAAGCTCACCGCACTCGATCCACGCGGCGCGGTACCAGGCGAAGTTCTGCTCAACCCAGTGCTCGTGGACGCGCGTGTTCATGCTGTGCTGCATTTCCAGCATATTGACCAATGCCTGCTTCAACTGAATTACCTCGAATCGAATAAATAGTGTTGCCAACCGCGCCCGGGTCGGTCGTGGAGCGGCGGACAGCGCCAGCGCTCGCGTATGATAAGCAGCGTGCGACAAGATATCCACTGACTGACAACAGCTGATATCTGGATAACTGTATTTATATACAGTATTGTTGCCCCATGAAACTTTATATCGCCGAAAAACCCAGCCTGGGCCGGGCCATAGCCGAGGTATTGCCCAGGCCGCATCGCAAGGCCGAGGGCTGTATTCATGTCGGCAATGGTGACTGCGTCAGCTGGTGCGTGGGACACCTGCTGGAATTGGCCGAGCCAGACAACTATGACCCCGCCTTCAAACAATGGAGGTTCGAGCATCTGCCAATCACGCCGCAGCAGTGGCAACTGAAGCCCAAGTCAGGCGCCCGCAAGCAGCTGGCCGTGCTGCGCAAGCTGGTGAAGCAGGCCGACCAACTCGTCCACGCCGGCGACCCGGACCGGGAGGGCCAGTTGCTGGTCGACCAGGTGATTGACTACCTCAAGGTCAGCGGCGCCAAGCGGGCCGCTGTGCAGCGCTGCCTGATCAACGATCTCAATCCGCAGGCGGTCACCCGGGCGCTGGGCCAGCTGCGGGACAACAGGGAGTTCGCGCCACTGTCCATTTCCGCACTGGCGCGCTCCCGGGCCGACTGGCTGTACGGGATCAATATGACCCGGGCGTACACGCTGATGGGGCGCAAAGTGGGTTACGCGGGCGTGCTGTCCGTTGGCCGGGTGCAGACGCCGGTGCTGGGTCTGGTGGTGAGGCGCGACGAGGAAATCGAGCGCTTCACTCCCAAACCTTTTTACCAGCTCGTGGCCCACGTGGTCACAAGCCGCGCAGAGCACTTCAAAGCCCGCTGGCAACCCAGCGCGGCCTGCGAACCCTGGCAGGATGAAGAAGGCAGGGTGTTATCAAAAGCCCTGGTTGAGAATGTGCGGTCACGTATTGCGCAGCAGCCCGCCAGCGTCACGCTCAGCAGCCGCAAGCTGAAGAAGCAGCCGCCTCCCCTGCCCTACAATTTATCCGCGCTGCAGATCGACGCGGCCAGGCGCTTTTCCATGAGCGCGAAGCAGGTGCTGGATACCTGTCAGGCCTTGTACGAACGCCACAAACTCCTGACCTACCCCCGCTCGGATTGCCGGTATCTGCCACGGGAACACCTGGCCGACCGCGAGGCTGTCATCAAAGCGCTGGCTAACAACTGTCACGCCCTCGCAAGCGCCGCAGGCGAAGCCGACCTGAGCCTGCAAAGCCGTGCCTGGGACAGCAACCGGGTGGAGGCACACCACGCGATCATTCCCACGGCCCGAAAAATTGACGAAAACAGGCTGAGCCAGCCGGAGCGCAACATTTACGAACTGGTGGCCAGACACTACCTGGCGCAGTTCTACCCGAACCACGAATACACGGACAGCCAGATCGACCTGGATATCGCGGGGGGTCGCTTCATTGCCAGGGCCAGAACCCCCGTGGAGCCCGGCTGGAAACAGCTGTTTCCCGCAGTCAGGGAACGGGACAATGGCGAACCCGCACTGAATACACAGTTGCCGACGCTCAGTAAGGGCGAAACCTGCCTGTGCGAATCCGGCGAAATCCTCGAGCGGGAAACCACGGCTCCCAGGCCTTTTGACGACGCCAGTTTGCTGGCGGCAATGACCGGTATCGCCCGCCACGTGCAAAGCCCGGAACTGCGTAAAATCCTGAAAGACACCGACGGCCTTGGTACCGAGGCCACGCGGGCCGGCATAATCGAACTCCTGTTCAGCCGCGGTTTTCTGGTTCGCAACGGCAAACAGATTCGCTCGACAACGGTGGGCAGAGGCTTGATTCACAGCTTGCCGGAGACCGCCGCCACGCCGGATATGACTGCTCACTGGGAAACCAGGCTCAATGCCATCAGTCGTCGACAGGACAGCTATGAGGCATTCATGCAGCCGCTGGTGACGTCCTTGACGCAACTGATTGCACAGAGTCAGTCCGTGAAACCTTCGGGTCTGGAGTCTGCCAAAGGTACAAGGCCGCGCGGCAAGACGCGTCGACCGCGAAAAACACGGCGCAGAACCGGCGCCGCAGCGGCGGACCGAACGGCGTGACGCAACCAACAAGGCAGAACGGTGACCGCCTGCTACACTGGCCGGACGCAGCCAGGAGCTTTTGGAGAGGAATACATGAATCCAGTCAAGTACCAGGACTTCCTGCCAGCAGAGATTCCCCGTGGCGGACTGTTTGGTAGCGTGCAGATAAATGGCGACGCACCCGTTCCACGACTTCAGAAACGTGGTAGTCATCAAGGTTAACGTACAGGCAACTATCCAGCATTCGATGATTGCCCAGATAGTTATAGAATGGCTTTTTGCCTTTATACAGCGATATCAGCAACGGCCCTCCTCCCTCGTGGAAGGAATAGGCGTACTGTTTGGCCAGCATTCTTTGCTGGGTGCCCACTATAACGATATCGGCGCTGTAGAACGCATGCATGAGCTCATACAGCAACTGTAGCTCTTCCCCCACAAAGCGTTTCACATCGTGGTGTCGATCAAAGACAGCAAAGGCGCGCGAGTTGTAGTCACCGCGATAGGCTTTCATTTCTTCGATTTGTCCGGCGCTGAAGTTGAGCTTTTCGGCGTGCTGGTCCATGGTAAAAAACGACCGCGCAAAACCGTCGGAGTGAAGCAGTGTCGAGAGCTGATAAGTCTCAAGCCCCTGTTTCAGGTCGGCATAAAATTTTTCAAAATCCGCGACGGATATCACCTGGTGATCCCGAATCTCCGCCATGGAGTCCCGCTCGTTGAACGCGTCTCTGCCGCGCGGCCATATCTGGAGAAAGGTATTCCAGGGTGTGGTGATAACGGCGGTGTCTCCCTGCCGTATGTGGATCAATGCCCTGGGCTTACCCGCTTCAAACACCTCGGGCACGGGATACAGCTGCCGGAAATCCCTGTAGATATCGGCGAGGTCGAAATCCAGCAGCGAGTTGGGCAACTCGTTAAGCCACGCCAGTGCGGGAATCTGCTTGCGTATCACGAATCTGAAATGCAGCGGCGAGCCGTCTGCCGGTAAGGCGCCCTGAATCAGGCCCCGGAGATAGTTGATCAAATCCTGCAGATCGTTGATCTGCTTGTCATCGACAAGCGCCTGGTTGAGTTCGAAATCAAGTGTTTCGATAGAATCGATCGCCTCAACCTGACCCTTTCGGGAAAAATACCAGTCAAAACCGAGAAAACCGAATATGCCGCCATACTCTATGGCGCCGTTATCCTCGACCACGCAATCGTGGGACGCAGCTGACAGCAGCAGGTTCGGCTTGGGCTTGAGTGGCGTGAAATGGTACTTCATTCCAAGCAGGGCACTTAATTTGTAAAGTAGCCCGAACATGAGTATCTGGTCTGTGAAGCCCACGTGTCCGGGCACCGTGATGGAGTAATAGAGTTTGCGCGAGCGGGTGGCGCGCGCATATTCCCGCGCCAGCCTTGCTGCTACAAGGCGCCGTTTTTCGCGGCGCAGGCGGCGCAGAATTTTGCCTGGCATAGCGGTTATTGTCTGTTGCAAACGCATACTACTTGTCCATTTCCGGGTGACACTCGACGCGCTCACAAGCCGGCGCCCAAACCGCTCTGCAGATCTTTGCGGCATAGCGTGGTGAATATGCTGCGCACCCGGCTCGAGCCAGGCACCCAAACAAGCCAGGGATAGTACTGGCTACGGCGTTTGCCGTAAATGCCGGTGCAGCCCTTGAATCCAAATGTCTCTACCGGCACCCCACATTGGGCTACACTGTGGCCGCTATGAAATTCGCCCGCGAAATACAACTACTGAAGACCCTGGCTGGCACAGATGACCACCGCCTGGGTCGCCAGTTCCTGGCCAGGAAAATTGACCTTCCCAGCCTCGCCAGCTTCCTCTACGAGGAACAACTCGATATATATTTCCTGGCCCTGATGGAGGACCAGCGCCTGCTGAAACTGCTACCGCGAACTATGCGCGAACAGTTGTTATGGCTTCGAGGCGACCAGCAGAAGCGCAATCGCAGCCTGTTGGAGACCCTGTCTCGATTGCAATCCATTCTCGCGCAGGCCGGGGTGCAGACCTTGCAGCTCAAGGGACTGCCATTGGCACAACGCTACTGGGGTGGAGTGGAGCGGCGCTTCTGCTGGGACCTGGACCTGCTGGTCCGCACTCGCGACAGGAGCCGCGCGATAGACACCCTGGAGAACGCGGGCTATACCACCACATCGCCATCGCTGATCCCCCGCAAACTGGTCTACCGCCTGAGCCACGCGGTGGAAATCAGCAAGGGAGATTTGCCTGTGGATCTGCACTGGAGTTTCCGCCAGCGCCCGGGTTTCGCCATAGACTACGATGCGGTGTGGGCACGCCGCGAGCGCTGGCACGACGGCGAGTTGGATTGTGATATACCCTCTGCGCAGGACAGCTTGCTGATCATGCTGCTGGGCATTGCACAGGATGCCGAGCGAGGTCACTGCCGCTACCGGAAACTCTGGGATATCTACCTCTGGCTGCAGCTTGAGCGGGACTTCGACTGGGAGTCATTCTGCCGGCGCTGTGGCGACGAGGGTGTCGAGGTACTCTGCCTCAATATGCTCGCTCTCACACTGCTGGCGCTGGATTGCGAGGAAGAGTTTCCCGGCTTGCGGTCGCTGCTGGATTCGCGCAAAAACATGGTGTCCTGTTCTGCAGCTGATGTCAGCCGCGTTCTGGGGCGCTCACGCCAGCATCTTGCCAACAGGTTGTGGTTCGCCAGACTGCAGCAGGTGCCCGCCTGGCGCTACGTGGGCTGGTGGACACTCACCGCGCCGATGAGGTATCTTCTCGGCCGAAGTTTATAAACACCCGCCAGCCAATCGCGGTCACTCACATCCGGGTCATCCCATGTCAGCTCCGCTCATCAGCGTTATTATTCCCACGTACAATTGCGCCCACTACCTGGGTGACGCTATTGAAAGCGCTTTTTCACAGGACTACCCGCGACTGGAGATCATCGTGGTCGACGACGGTTCCACCGATGACACCGCGACACTGCTGGCCACTTTCGGCGAGCGCCTGAGAAAGACACACCAGAGCAACGGTGGTATTGGCTCCGCCCGCAATACCGGATTGACCCTTGCCAGCGGTGAATTCATCGCCTACCTGGATGCCGATGACCTCTATGTTCCCGGCAAATTGACGAGGCAGATGGCATGCTTCGATGCCGATCCGGAACTGGAGTGCGTACAGGGTCAATTAATCCAGTTTGTCAGCCCGGAACTGGACGCTGACTTCGCCGCTACCCTCGCCGTGGATACGTCGCGACCACTCGCGGCCCCAATGGCCAGCACCACGCTCATAAAGCGCCAGGCGCTGGAGCGGGTGGGCCCCTGGTCTACAGAGCTCACCGTGGGCACCGACCTGGACTGGTATGCGCGCGTGCAGGAAAAGCTGGTAAAATGCCTGATGCTCGACGAGGTGTTACTACACCGCCGCGTGCATCGCACCAACACCAACCTCGTGCATGCCGCGGATAAGAATGAGCGCCTGCATGTGATCAAGGCCATGCTCGACCGACGCAGGGCGCAGCAGCGCGACACACAATAAACATGAATTCGCGGAGTGAAAACACTATGGGGCAGCGGTACCGGGTAGACACTGAAAACATCATGCACGAAACCATTGACGGCGAAGTGGTCATCGTCAACCTGGAGACCGGCACTTATTACGCGTTTGACGGTGCCGGCGAGTTCATATGGGACCGCATCAGCGGCGCGGGCGCCAGCCTCGAGCAGATCATCGACGCCGCTTGCGCCCACTACCGGGGTTTGCCGCAGGACATCAGCGCAGGCGTGACCCGCTTTTTCAATGCCTTGCAAAAAGAACAGATGCTGGTCGCCGCGGACGATGAAGCCGACACCGCACCCGCCACCGAATCCACCGCTGCCGACCTTGCATCGGGCGCCGCGTTCGAGTTGCCCAGGCTGAATATCTACACTGATATGGAAGCGCTGTTGCTTGCCGATCCGATTCACGAAGTTGAGAGTGACGGATGGCCCAACCTGAAGTAGGCACTGAGCCACTGGCCACAGACCAGAAGGCATTTTTTGACGCACTATCGGAAGGCTACAGGCGGGCACTGGACGCTGCCGGCCTGGTGGAGCGGCACTACCTGATTGCCGGCTTCCGGGTGGCTCTGCGCTGTGCGGGGCCTGCATTACTGCCCGCCGTCACGCCGGCGATAGAACACCTGCGCACTGACACCCTGGCCGCGCCGGATCTTGTCATCGAGCTGTTTGATGCCCACTCGACCGGAACTCCACTGCCTTTTTTGCTGGAATTTTTCATGCGCCGGGTACAGGCCAAATGGTGGGAGTACCTGGGATCCAGGCGCGAGCTTAAAGGGCTCGACGGTACGCAAGTGCGCTGCGCTTTCCACCCCGGGCCCGATATTCTCAGCGTACTGGATCATGCCAGCGACCGCGCCCTGTACTGGGTGCAGGACGCCGCCAAAATTCCCTACTACGAAACGGGCTACCCCCTGACTGTCATCCTCAACTGGTGGCTGGCCAAACGCCAGCGCCAGTTTGTGCACGCCGCCTGTATCGGCACCGCGACAGGTTCGGTATTGCTGACCGGCAAGGGCGGCAGCGGCAAATCCACTACCACCCTCGCCTGCCTGAACTCCGGCCTCAAACTGGGTGGTGACGACTACTGCGTTATCGATACTCAGAATATGACGGCCCACAGCCTCTACAATACGATCAAGCTCAAGGGCCTGGCCGATGTGGAGCGTTTTGAACACCTGAAACATTGCGTGGACAACCTCGACCAGGTCGAAGACACGGAGGATGGCGAGCGGGCACTGATCTACCTGCAGCAACATTTTCCGGAGCAGTTGATGAGCCGGAGTCCACTGCGCGCTATTTTAGTGCCGCGCATCGTCGACCGTGTAGAGACATCTATCGCCCCGACTTCAAGTGCGCACGCTTTCAAGGCACTCATGCCCAGCACCCTCTTCCAGTTGCCGGGGGACGCCCGGGACGCCTTTCAGGCCACCGCCCGGCTGACGCGACAGGCCCCCGCCTACGAAATCGCGCTGGGAAGTGATATCGATGCCATTCCCGGAGTTATCGCGGCTTTTCTGCGCGAACTGGAGGAGAAGGCGTGAACAGCGCCCTTACCCGGGACACACAGCAATACATTTACGACCGTGTCCAGCAGCTGCGCGCGGGCAGCGCACCAGATACCCTGTTGTTCTGGGCAATTCGCGGGCTGGGGAGCTTGCGCCCTCTGCGCGCCAGGATGCGACATATCGGTGGGCGCATTCACTATATTCGCGGTGACCACGCCGAGGCGGAGCGCTGGCTGCTGGCGGCACTGGCGGCAGGGCGCCAGGACAAGGCCTCCACCCATAACTACCTGGGAAGAAGCCAGTGCCTGCTGGGTAAATTCGCCGACGCTGAAAAGCATCTGCAGACAGCGATCGACATCTATCCGAAAAATGATGGTTACTGCCTGCATATGGCCGACACCCTGCGCCGCCAGGGCAAGCACGTGGAGGAGGAGCCCTACCTGCGACAGGCACTGAAACTCAGACCCAACAGCGCCTGGACTCATTTCTGCCTGTTCCAGAATGCACGCGCGCGCCACGGCGTGGAGCAGGCCCTGGACGAATGGCTGGACAGCGCCCTGGCCAACCCCGCCATGGAAGATCCTGTCATCCACCCCGACTGGTGGCTGGTGCACCGCAGCGCCTACACGGCTGAGCGAGTAGAGAAAGCCCGGGCACTGCTGGCGCAACACCCGGATGCCCCCGACTGTCACCTGTTACTGGCCTATCTTCTGCGCTACTCGGAACATCCCGCGGATGGGGTGCCGCACCTGCAGGCCGCCTCTCGCCGCCAATGGGAACTTGTCCACGGGCCGGGTACGGCGACCGACTTCAAAACCGCCAAAGCCCCGGTTTTTTTGGTGATGGGCGTTGCGAAAAGTGGCTCCTCTTCGCTCTACCAGTATCTTTGCATGCATCCCCTGATATGCCGCGCCATGGCGAAGGAGATCAATTACTGGAGCGACCACCACGCAGCAGGACCAGACTGGTACCAGGCGTTCTTCCCGCCCCTGCCACCTGGCGCGCGACAGATATCCGGCGAAGCCAGCATCAAGACATTCTGGGATCCCCAGGCGCCCGAGCGCATAGCCCGGGAGGCCCCCGATCTCAAGCTGATACTTATCCTGCGGGAGCCCGTTGCCCGCGCTTACTCTGATTACAACATGAACCTGCGCCTGGGGCTGGAAGCGCGCGCATGGCAGGACTACGTCGACGAAGAACTCGCGCAGTCACCGCGCTGTCCGGTAGATGAAGAAGAGTTGCCCGAGCATTTCGCCCAGGATCGCAACTACCTGATGAAGGGCGCGGTACTTCCAATCCTGCAACGTTGGCTGCGACACCATGACAAGCGCAAGATTCTTGTGGTGCAAAACAGCGACCTGGGCAAAGACACCACCGCGACCATGAACCGGATATTTCATTTCCTGGGCTTGCCGGACCACGATATTGTGGCGCCGCCGCGAATGAATGTGGGCGGCTACGGAAAACAGCCTGAGATTCTGCAACGGCGCCTGGAAAACTGGTACGCGCCACACCAGCAGGCACTGCAGGCATTCCTGGCGCGGGAGTTTCCATGAAACAGGCTGATGTGCATGACATGCAGCCACAGGTTGACCGGCGCGCCCAGGGCTTTCACGGCATGGGACTCGGCTGGCTAAAAAGCGGCAAGCCCGAGGCGGCCATTCGCAGCTTCCGCAAGGCGATCGAGTCAGACAGCCGCTTCCTCGATCCCTACCTCGAGCTGGGACCGATCTACCTTGCGCAGGAAGACTGGGACGCCACGATAGCGCTGTGCCAGCAGGGCCTGCGCACTTTCAGCGACATAGCCGAATTCCACAAAATGCTTGTCACGGCGCTGGAGCGCAAATCTTCAAGCGAGGAAGCCTGGCGTTGGTACGACCTGCGCCCGGCGCGGGATGAACAGGTGCAGGTAGCCGAAAACGATATCATCTGCTGCGTCACCGCTCGCAACGAACTGCCGCGCCTGGCCGGCTTCCTGGCGCACTACCGCAAGCTGGGGGTCAACCGCTTTTTCTTTATTGACAACGGTTCCGACGATGGCAGCCCGGACTACCTGCTGACACAACCGGACGTGGACCTGTGGCTGTCGGATCTGCCGTTCGTGAACGCCAATTACGGCTCAGCCTGGTTCGAGTTGCTGTTGCGCCGTTATGGTGTGGGACACTGGTGCCTGACGGTCGACACCGATGAATTCCTTGTCTACAGCGGGTCGCCCGAGCGGGACCTGCGCTCCCTGTGCCGTGACATGGAGCATCGCGGGCATAAAGCACTGGCCGGGCAGCTACTCGATATGTACAGCGAATGCCCGGTAGCAGAGGTCTTGTATAAGTCCGGAGATGACCCCCTCACCTGGTGCCCCTTTTTCGACCGCGAGCCCTATCATCGCCTGTATGAAAATGCGGGGCAGTATCGCAATCAGCGCATGCTGTTCGGCGGCGCCCGGCAGCGGGTTTTTCCCACGCCCAGCGACTACATGCTCAGCAAGATCGCCCTGCTCTACTACGAGCCTGATCGGGTGCTCTCGAGCGGCCAGCACATGACCAACCTGCCGCAGGAACAGATAGCACACAACCAGATGGTACTGCTGCACTTCAAGTTCTTCGCCTCCTTCGAGGACTATGCCCGGGGCGAGGCCCAGCGGGGTGTTCACGCCATGGGCGGGGAACAGTACAAGTCCTATACGAGAGAACTCGATCGCCACCAAGACATTTCATTGTACGACCCGGAGCATTCAGTGCGTTACCAGGGGTTTCAGCAACTGCTGGAACTGCGCATCGTCGATCCGGAGGTCAAATGAAGCGAGCCCGTCACAGTGGGAGGTGTCTTGACCCGCTTGCCGCCTGAAAAACGCCGGGGCTGGGCAGCGTTCCTGCTCGGCCGCGCCTGGTTTGAAAAGGCGCGCGATGATATCGCGCGAGGCCACCTGGAACAGGCGATAAAGCTGTGGCCGGAACTCGCCCTGGCCCACCGCTACCTGTCCTACGTCTGTTTGCGTGCGGAGCAATTCGAGGAAGGGCTGGCCTGTTCAAGCCGGGCCTGTGAACTGGACATCAAGGACCGGGGCCTGCACTGGGAGCACACCCAGTTTCAGGCCCTTACCGGGAACCTGCAGGAGCCGCCGCTGGCAAGCCACCCCGACGGCCGGCTGCGCTTCAGGCAGCGCTACGATCGCAGCCATCATCGCAGCGGCTGGCAGTACGCGGTCGACAGCCTGCAAGCGCTGCACAATGAGAGCGGCGTGCTGTTCGAAAGTTTCCTGGAAGACCCGTTCGCCTGGCAACAGGCGCATAGCGAGCGGCGTCAGGGAGCGCAACTGCTGGAATACCTGCTGAATCCGTCGCGGCATGCCGCCCTGAACGCACGCGAATGCGGGGTGATTCCATTTCGCGAGCCCTGGGTGGGCTTTATGCACAACCCGCCAAACATGCCCGCGTGGCTGCACTCCAATGAGGCTCCCCAAAAAATACTGGCCAGCAGCGCCTGGCGCGAGAGCATGCACTATTGCCTGGGGCTATTCACTCTTTCGCAGTACCACGCCAACTGGCTACGCGAAGCGACCGGCAAACCCGTGACAGCGCTGTTGCACCCCAGCCAGGCCCCGTCACTGGGCTTCTGCTTTGACGCTTTTACGAACAACCCGCAGAAGAATATCGTGCAGGTGGGCTGGTGGCTGCGCCGGCAGAGTGCAATCTACAGGCTGCCGATACCGGCAGACAACGATTGCGGCTACGGCAAGCTACGCCTGGTTCCGCACTTCGCGGAAGGGTCGGGCGAGCGCCTGGCGAGGCTGCTGGATGAGGAACTTGCCCTGGAAGGCACTTCGATTGTTCCCGACTGCAACAACACACAGGAACTGCACCACCTGGATAACGAGGCCTATGACGAGTTACTGTCCCGCAACATCGTGTTCGTGCAGCTGTATGACGCCAGCGCCAATAACACCGTGATCGAGTGCATGCTGCGAGCCACGCCGCTGCTGGTCAACCCACTGCCGGCCGTCATCGAATACCTCGGGGCCGACTATCCCCTTTACTACAACGATCTGGAGGACGCCGCCGCCCTGGCGATGGACCTGGGCCGGGTTCGTGCTGCCCACAGCTACCTGCTGGAATGCCCGCAGCGCAAGCTGTTGACCGGCGATCACTTCCGCCAGAGCCTGCTCGACAGCGAGGTTTACTCCTTGCTGGAGCGCGCCGCATGAGCCTGCCGGGGCTGAAACAGATCAGAAACCTGTGGCCGGACATCCACTGGGCCTTTGGCAAGGCCCGTGACGCCTGCCCTCGCCTGTTCACCCTGTTCTGGGTGAACGCTGCCACCAGCATGCTGTATCCCGCCGGCATCGCCCTGTCGGTGCGCGGACTGGTGAATGCGGTCAGCGCGGGCCTGGAATCTGGCAGCCTGAACTCGACCACTGTCTACCTGTGGCTGCTGCTGGGGCTGGTGATGTCTCTGGGCACCGCCATCAGCAACGCAGCCACCCGACACCTGGCCAACCGTTTCCAACTGGAATTGCGCCTGCGCCTCTCCGAGGAGTTCATGCGCAAGAACCTCACCGTGCCCTATGCAAGTTTTGAAGGCCAGGACTATCGCGACAAGCTGACAAGGGCAAGCAATGTGCCCGAGGCGCATATCACCCTGCTGTACGTGACCACCATGGAATTGTTGACCAAGGCGGCACAGGTGCTCTCCCTCTGCGTCATCCTGCTGGCGATCGAGCCGCTGCTTTTTATCCTGCTGCTGCCGATCGGTATCCCGTACCTGTACTTTCAGTGGCGCATGTCGCGCCGGGGGTTTGAGGAGTTGGACAGCAGGGTTCGCCAGGACCGCTGGCTCCGTTATTACCGGAGTCTCTCTTCAAATCTCGAACAGGGAGCGGAAATCCGTTTACTGGGGATCGGTCCCGAACTGATTCGGCGAGCAGGCGAGATCATGGCCAGCTTCCACGCGCTGATAACCCGCACCCAGAATCTGGAATTCATCGGAATTGCCGTTTTCTCCGTCCTGTCTGTCTGCGCGGTATACATCGCCCTGGGCAAGGCGGCCTTCGCTATAGTGGAAGGCGGGCTCACCATAGGTGACCTGGCGATTTACGGCAGCGCCGCCGCCCAGATGCGCACCATGGTGGACCAGAGCATGCAACTGCTGGGGCGGGTGCGCATGCAATACATGCATGTGCAGCGCCTGCGACAGTTCCTGGAGGCGGATTTTGACCGCCCGGATACCGGTACCGCAGCGGTGCCGGTGCTGGCGGGCGACATCCGTTTTGATAATGTGTGCTTCGCCTACCCGGAATCGGATGCGGCGATACTTAACGGCTTGAGCCTGCATATAGCGGCTGGCGAAACCGTAGCCCTGGTGGGCCGAAACGGCGCGGGGAAAAGCACCGTGGCAAAACTGCTGGCTGGCTTCTATCGACCGGACAGCGGCAGTATCAGTATCGACGGGCACGACATCAGCGAGTTCGATCCGCAGGCCTATTCCCGCGCCATCTCCCTCGTTCCCCAGCATTTCGGCCGTTACGCGGCCAGCGCGGCGGATAACATTGCTTTCGGGCAGTGGAATGAACTCGAAGGCAGCCGGGAGGCGATCGAGGCAATTGGAAAGGCGGCGGGAGTAGACGACATGATTCGTAAACTTCCCGCGGGTTACGATACCGTTCTTGGGCGCGAGTTTGGCGAACTCAACCTGTCCGGCGGTCAGTGGCAGCACCTGGCTATCGCGCGCATGATGGCACGCACCGCACCGATACTGATCATGGATGAGCCCACCGCCAGCCTCGACGTGGAAGCGGAGTTCGAACTGTTCCAGCGCCTGCGAGCACTGGCCAGGGGCACAACCACGCTGCTCATCTCCCATCGTTTCACCACGGTGAGCATGGCGGATAAGATACTGGTGATGGATGGGGGCAAAATTGTAGAAGCCGGGACCCACCGGGAGCTCCTGGAACAGTCCGGTCAATACGCGAACATGTACGACCTCGCACGCAAAAATTTCCCCACCGCATGACATTGCCACTCGAGCTTGAGCAAACCCTGTTACTCGCCGCCTTCGCCCCACGCGACGAGGCGCTGGCGGCCTGGGATCTGTGGGAGCGCAGCAGCAACTGGCAGGAGCACGTGGAGTTTGACGCCTACCTGTTGCTCCCGCAGGTGTATCACAACCTCGGCAGTGGCGCGGTGGAGGACGCTCTTTTCAGCCGACTGAAAGGTATCATCCGCCAAAACTGGGTGGCCAACAGCCATCGGCTCGCTCTGCTCAAAGCCATTCTAAACTGCAGCACACTGCCCGCACGGCACCTGATCGTTCTGCCCCCGCTGTCGTCGTTAAGCGAGGACCGCAGTACCGCCTTCAGCAATGAAAACGCTGCCATCTGGCTACCGCACAGACAGGACCTGCCAGAGTTAATTGCCAAGCTCAGCGCGAACGGCTGGCTTATCCCCGACCGGCATATTCCCCGCTGGAGCCTGCACGGTTTCGTGGCGGCCGCCACTTCGCTGGCCCTGCAACACCCGAAACACGGTGCTCTGGAACTGAAGTGGCCGGGCGGTGAATACGCCAGCGGCGCAGACTGGCAACCTTTACGCGAAGGCGTGCAAGCGAATTTCGCCGGCTGTGTGGCCTGTTGCCTGACGGCGGAGGACACCGTTCGCTACCTGCTGTTGGCTCCCGGCCTCGGATCTGCATTCAGGCGCTGTGCCCGCGCCCTGCTCTACCTGCGGCAACCGGAGCACGAGGCAGGCTGGCGCCAGCTTCTGCAGCTGCTGCAGACCTGTTCCAGCCCACTGCTTGAATCAGTGCGCATGCTGGCACCACAGACCAAGGCAATGCAGGAGCCGACTGCAATCCTGCGGCGTACGACAACGCAGAACAGCCCACGCCTGCCGGTATTTCGAAAACAGCTGCAGCACTGGAAGCGCTTCCAGAACGATCTGGGTGAAAACACTGGTACGGCGCAAATGCTGGCCGCACTGCCCGGTTACCTGATGGGAAAGTGGGAGCTGAATCGCCCCTCGCAAATTCCCGGGCGCTTGCTGATCGGCGTCATGTCGGACTTTCGGTACAGACTGCGTAAATAGCTTTCTTATTTGGCCGGCCCGCGAAAGCGGCTTCCATTCGCCGCCCTCGGCAGACCAACCGCAGTGGTGCTAGCGCTTGCGTTTGATTACGAGTAAACCCATCAGTGCAGAGCCAAACAACCACGCTGCCGCCGGAATTGGTATCACCGCGGCGAACGCCGCCTGTGCAATCAGTTCATGGCCAGCGGCGGTTGGATGCAGACTGTCCCAGAACAGGTAGCTGTCACAAATCGCCCCACCTGCGCCGCCGGTATCAACCAGACAGTTATCCTCGACATTGGTAAGGCCATAAGCGCCCGGGTCCGCTGCTATCTGTTGGGAGGTGGTAAATACATCCAGAAAGGACACATAGGGTGACGCGAGAGCGGTGAGGCCCCCTTCCAGTGCTTCATTGAAGCTCGATGTCAGGAATGTGGCGAAGACCTCGTTACCATCGGCAATCGGAGCAAGCCCCAGATCAGGCACATTTAACACCAGAATATGTTGTGCGCCGGCAAGCGCCAGGTCATTGGCAAGCAAAGCGACCGCCATGCCATCAGCTGCGAGTTGGGGAAAGCCATAGCTGGTGCCGTTAAATCCGTTGATATCATTACCGCCGGTCAGGATTGTGTACAGCGCGTTCGGGTCCGCGGCACCTCCCACCTCGCCCAGATACGTTGCAACCTGCGTTTGTGTTGAAGGTATACCATTTGATGTTATGGTCGTCCTCGCCCCACCCCAGGCATAGTTAGTGCCCATATTCACGGGCAACAAAGGGGTTTGGGAAGCCATCGGCTGTGGCAGTCCAAGCATTTGAGAAGTGGCCCCATTCCTTTGAACAGTTGATCCCGGTTTTATGAGTGGATGACTGCCCATGGGTTAAGCTGCCAGGATCTGCGGCAGTGATTCAAAGTAAACCTGATCCGGGGTTTGTCGGTCAAGGCTTGAGTGGGGGCGGCGTCCATTGTAAAACCGGATGTAACGATCGAGGCCTGCTCTGGCCGATGAGACCGAGTCGTAGGCGTGGAGGTAGACTTCTTCGTACTTCACTGACCGCCATAGTCTTTCAACAAAGACATTGTCCCGCCAAGCGCCCTTGCCATCCATGCTGATGCGGATGCCGTTCTCCTTGAGCAGGCCGGTGAAAGCCTGGCTGGTGAACTGGCTGCCCTGGTCGGTGTTCATGATTTCCGGGGTGCCGTAGTTCGCTATGGCCTCCTCAACCGCCTCCAGACAGAAGTGCACATCCATGGTGGTAGAGATCTTCCAGGACAGCACCCGGCGGGTAAACCAGTCTACAACAGCGGCCAGGTATACGAAGCCACGGGCCATAGGCAGGTAGGTAATGTCCATCGCCCAGACCTGGTTGGCCCGGGTGACCGGCAGGTTGCGCAGCAGGTAGGGATAGACTTTGTGCCCCGGGTGGCGCTTGGTCGTCCTGGGCTTGCGATACAGGGCTTCAATACCCATGCGCTTCATCAGCGTGGCGACGTGCTTGCGGCCGACCTTAAAGCCTTCCTGGCGCAACAGATCGCGCAGCATGCGGGCTCCGGCGAATGGCAGCTCCAGATGCAGACGGTCGATACGGTTCATCAATGTCTGGTCCCTCGGGCTCAACGGCCTGGGTTGGTAGTAGGCAGTGCCTCGGCTAATACCCAGCGCTTTGGCCTGCTGGCTGATGGGCAGCTTATGTTCACGGTCGATCATCGTTTTTCGCTCAGCAATCCCGCCTTGTTGAGCGCGCCTTCTAAAAAATCGTTCTCCAGCGTCAGCTCTCCGATTTTGGCGTGGAGCGTCTTCACGTCCACCGGCGGTTCCTTGGGTTGTGCACCATCAAACACGTCGGCGGATCGCTCCAGCAATTGGGTCTTCCACTGGGTAATCTGGTTGGGGTGAACATCGAATCGCTGAGCCAGCTCAGCCATTGTCTGCTCGCCTTTGAGCGCTGCCAGGGCCACTTTGGCCTTGAAGGCAGATGAGTGGTTGCGACGGGGTCGTCTTGCCATGATTGGTACTCCTGATTACGGGTATTATCATACCGGTGTCAGGCAGCCAATCCACTTATAGGGCTGTTCAGGTTTCCGGGGCCACCTCTTTTGTGCCAGCCGATCAACCCACACCGGGCCGTTGGAATAATTGCCGTCGTAGTAAGGCGGCACCGGAGTGCCCGTTACTGCAAACACGTTGCCCGTGTCGGACAGACTGTCACCGAAAGCAACAAGTTGGGAATAGGCAGCTGCCTGGGCGAAACCTGGTACAGCTAATATGAGAACCAGCAGGAAAATAGTGCGAACATTCTTCAAGTAGGACATATCAAGCCTCCAGAGCTTTAGTTTGCGTGCTTTCGAAATCAGCGCCCTGGACACCGAAAAAACCGCCAATGCGGTTACACCCGGAGATAACGCGAGCCAGACAAAAACATACATGCTATTGCCTGTGAAGCGACCGTCAGCGGGTGCTAGTCACAGGTTCGTAGTGATCGGGAACATAACAAGCAAGTTTCGTACCGGGCTAAGGAAATCAAGTGCTTAGCGCCTGCTGCCCGGCCTGCGGCTCGTCTTCTGTAAAGTTTCGTGACAAAAGTTTCGCGACAACCAGAGCGCACCGTGGAGTGACCCGTGTCTGTGGATGCAGGACTCGCGACACATCATTTTCGAGAGTTAATTAGGCCCCTCATATTATGTTTTATGCTTCAAAAGGAGCGACAATAGACTGATTTTCATTCAATAACCGAAAAATCAAAATACTGGGCCTGGTCGTCATATCGACCGGTCTACATATGTAGGTGTTATGCACTTCGGAGAAAACAATGAATCAAGTTATTCCTGAACAACAATGTCATTGTGAGTGTGGAAAAACCGAATTTACTCTTAAGGGCAAGCCCTTGATGCGTATGTTCTGCCACTGCACGATTTGCCAAGAATTCAATGAGAAAAGTTTTTCTGATGTAACTGTTTTTTTGACTAAAGATATCGAATTTGATCAAGCTCAAAACGTAGATTTTAAAAAGTATAAATCACCTCCAGCAGTAGATCGCGGAAAATGCGGCTCATGCCACAAACCTGTAATCGAGTTCCTGAATATTCCTCTATTTCCTGCCCTTACAATTATTCCAAGTCAGAATATTGAGAAAGGAAGTTATCTGCCTGAATCCTGTGCTCATATTTTTTATCATCGCCGAGTAAACTATATCAATGACAACCTACCTAAATACTCAGGCTTTATTAGTAGTCAAACTTTGTTCACGAAGAAATTAGTTCTGGGAATGTTGGGAAGGAAAAAAATACATAACAAGGGTGATCAAGTTCGCCACCGGGAAATAAAAGTCCAACTTTGATGGGAATGGCCCCTCGCATTCTACTCCCTGCCGGAGCGACCCAGCGGCAGTTCTGAGTCGATAACCGACTGTTTGCCCGGAGTATATCTCACCTGATAGTAGGCAGAAACGTGTCAGAAGCGGACATAGTCGAGATAGGCACTGGACCAGGTGAGAAAAGCTAGTGGGTCCCCCCCCATCTAGTTACGAATATTCCTTCTGGAGCGCCTGGAAAACGTCTATTCTGGTGGTGGACGCACCTGCGTGATAAAGAAAATCACAGTAACGCTCTCGATTTTGATGTTCGCCGGTTGGGCTTCAAGTGCGAATGCCTCCTACGTTGTTTATTCCGCACCCGGTGTCGCTACTGCCATTGGTGGTCTAGACATCGGCGGCATGTTATACAACGTGGATTTTGAGGTAGGTGGAAGCCGGTTTTCCACGTTTGGCGGAGAGGAACTTTTTTGGTCCTCTGCAGGCGAAGCATTAGCTGCCGCGAATGCAATAAACGATATATTAAACAGTTCTGGCATCCAACTGCTCAATAATCTAAGGGACTTTTTCCCTGCTTCTGACTTATCGGCGACCTATGCTGTGTATGGGGGCCCCAGCGATGACCTGGTGGGTGGCTTTTGCACTTCCACCGACGACCCATGTTGGTCTACGGCTGTGTTTGAGAACGCTCCTTATGAATTCATTGGATCATATGTTGGAACGGCATGGTCAGTTGCAGAGGTACCCATTCCCGCCGCTGTCTGGCTATTCGGTTCCACACTGCTCGGTCTTGGCGCAATCAAGCACAGGAAACCGTAAACGGCACTCCTGATACTAGCCCATTTCGGTGAGCTTTTCGTGCCTGCTATTTGAGATTACCAGTGACCGGAGTCGACGCACAGGCGCCATAAGCCCATCACCCAGCTTGCCTTAAACTGATTGGATACCTAGTGCCGGCTTCACCTCTTTAATGATTTTAGGGTCTAGTACTCAGCCTTTCGAAGATGACAATTTTTTTATTAAGACGGCAAAACTCGCGGATTATCGTCAATCGACTAGTGCTTCCACATATTTAACGAAGCGCGGGTCCAAATAATTTATTCCTTTTTCTGACCACCACCTGCGCACACCGGAGCTTTGAAATATTGAGATCATCGATCTCATCTTGGATTCAAAGAAAATGTCGTCCACCACGCCATTTGAGTGATGCAAATACAGCGCCTCCATAGCATTCATATTTTGAGCGAGTGCGCGATGAAATAAGATCCGCTGTTGGGGGACTAGTTCGTCGTAATTCTCATTCGCAGTAGCTATAAACTCATCTGTAGAGGCGAGAGCTTGATTACCAAGAGATATTGCCGTCACCCAAGAATCAATGCTTGCAGAGCGTACCGCCCTTGTATTTATACGAATTTGGACCGCAAGATAAAAAATTGCAACTACACCACCAATGGCCGCAAGTAATTCAGCTCCAGCACCGATTGCCTCCCAATTCATATCTTTGTCTCCCTCTTGTCCGACTACGAACAAGGATACCTCGATGTCTGCTAATAGCCGAATCGAGAAGTGTGGGTTTAAAGCCAGAAAGATGCTATGACCGCAGTTGGCACTAAGCCGCCATAACGAGAATACTGGCTGGCTCCAGGATGATGACTGCTTCCGACGCATTCCGGACATCGCACAATATATCTACTATTCTTTCAATACGAATAGTAATCGGAGAATCGTTATGAATTGGGCTGCAATCGGCGCCACTGCTGAACTCATAGCCGCAGTGCTTGTACTTCCTACTTTGGTTTATCTTGCCATTCAGTTTCGCCAAAATACAAAAGCCATCAAATCCGCTACTTATCAAGCAATCAATGACTCGATGAGTAAAAATCTCGATGATATGATAAACAACGAATATCTATTGCCATTTTTTCTGAAGGCACAAGAGGACTATTCTTCACTTTCTAAAGAAGAAAAAGCGCGTTTTCACTTCCTCAACATGGCGTTGCTGCGGCGTTTTGAGGCAGTCCACATGCAACGAACTCTTGGCATGATTCCCGAATCGATGACAGAAGGATTCGAGCGATCTTTTTTGTCGTATTTCGCCAATAGTCCTAGCAAGATACTATGGCCAAAGATCAGATTAGGTTTCGGAACTGAGTTCGCGGAGTACGTCGACAAATGCTTGGAGAAAGAAATCAATGCCATTCACACTGCCTTCGACTGAATTGCAAATTATTTATCTTCTAGCGCGGTCACTACAGGCTTTTCAACAATCTTATCGCTCCAGGTCGACTCGGGCTATGCCAGTTGGCACTTAACTGACCTTCTGGCAGCAGATTCAGTGAGCCGGGAACGACCACTTCCGGGTGGAGAGCAGACAGGATGGAGAAAGCTGCTCTAGGGCAGCTAACGACGCAGAACGGCCCAAATCATGTGGTATCGTATAAAGTAGAAAACGACTCATAACCGGCGCTCGTAAGATGCGGAGCTCCTGTGTTTCAATCGCACTTCTGGGCGAATAAGCGGCTAGGTATCAAATGAATTTCGAGCAAATTGCACTGATTGGCGAATTCGTAGGGGGGCTAGGAGTACTGGCGACACTAGTTTTTCTTATTTTTGAAGTTCGCGGTAATTCTCGGATTCTGAAAGCTAATGCAAAAACCTCCGGAATGGAGTCTACCGCACATTATAACGAAGTGTTGGCCCAGGACGAGGTTTTAGCAGGGCTTGCTCATAGGGTTTCGTCTGGCGAACCTTTTGATAGCTTGAGCTCACTAGAACAATTTCGGTTAACGCTCGTACTTCGAGGAATAATCCAGCGTTTGGAGGCGATGTATTTCCAATATGAGGCAGGTCTTGTAGATGAAGAATATTGGAACACTCGAAGATGCTGGCTCAAAAGCATGATAGATCAACCATCTTTATCCAAATGGTGGGAGGCTGAATCGGCTAGCTCTATGGTTACAGATCAGTTTATAGAACATATCGCCGCTACTCGAGGCAGTTTCATCTTGGGTCCTGGTGCGCAAATTGTTCCGAGCAAGGATGGTGTTGATCCATAGCACTCCGTTCTGAGTGTTACTAAGCGTCCGTTTTTGGCACCCTTGTGCCCGTCACGTGGCGGGATATACTCAAGCCAAAGGAGCACTAGCCGACTCATTTCGGACATTCGCATGAAAACTCAGATTCCGAAAACAATAGACTTAGTCTCTATATCTAATGACATGGACTCTCCCTTTCTATCGACTATACCCACGGTAGTGGTCGAGGGATCAACAAGCGAGGGTTCTAGTCATGAGCAAAGTCGCAAGAGTGGGAATTGATATAGCCAAGCAAGTCTTTTTAATTCACGGGGTCGATGATAAGGGTAACACCGTGCTGAGAAAGAAATTGAAACGTAATGAAGTACTGGATTTCTTTTCTCAAACGCCAGCAACGGTGATTGGTATTGAAGCTTGTGGCGGTAGCCATTACTGGGCGCGTGAATTGAGCAAGCAAGCGCATATAGTGAAACTGATATCTCCACAATTTGTGACCCCCTATCGCCGGAAAGGGAAAAATGATGCAAATGACGCCGAGGCTATTTGTGAGGCCATAAGTCGTCCAGGAATGAACCTTGTGGCGATTAAGTCTGAAGAGCAGCAATCAATTTTGATGGCTCATCGGGTGAGAGAGCAACTGGTGTCAGACCGAACCTCACTCATTAACCAGATGCGTGGTCACCTAATGGAATTTGGGGTCGTGTTGCCAATTGGAAGACGTACCTTTCAAAAAGGCATTGGTGATGCACTTGCCGAGGACCTTCTGCCGGTACTGGTCGTGAATATGCTACATGAGATGTTGGTGCGATTGTCACGCCTCAATGAGGAGATTGCCGACTTGGACACCAGGATCGAGGTGTGGGCCAGGCAAGATAAGGTTGCTAGTCGCCTGATGCAGCTTGATGGAGTAGGCCCGCTCACAGCATCAGCTCTGGTAGCAACTACTGGGAATAGCAGCGTATTTAAGAATGGCAGGCAGTTTGCGGCGTGGTTAGGATTAGTGCCCAGTCAGTACTCCTCCGGTGGCAAGAACAAACTGGGGTCGATCACGAAAAGAGGAGATCGGTACTTAAGGAAACTGCTGGTTCACGGCGCAAGAACTGTACTTCTAATGGCATCTCGAAACAAAGGAAACCATTGCGAATGGATTCAGTCTTTACGTGAACGCAGGCCAGAGAATGTTGTTGCTGTAGCAATGGCGGCCAAGCAGGCTAGGGCGGCGTGGGCTGTAATGATGGATGATCATCGTAGTCAGCCTGCGCTGTAATTTAGATGGGAGGACGATTCTACGATTGCACGAGAAGCATGATGAGAAACGGTACGACCGTGCACAGATAAGACCTGATAACAGCTAAGGCCCATACAAGGCCGTATATTTAGCGAGGAATTTGTGCGCAGATGTCATCAGGGCCAGAGTCGATCTCTAGGCCGAATGGATAGCCGCAGTCGATACTGAAATAGTCTTGATTCTTTGTTGCAAACCAGGGAGAGTCCATGGATGGCTGTTAAATGTGCAGGAGAGCTTATGAGCTGCAAGTGCTGTGAGAAGAAAATCAGCATCGAGAGGCCTCGACAGTGCCCAGAGTGCGGTCACATTTTTCAGGGAAATGGCTGGGACGGTATCGACGCGCATTGGCGTGCAAAACATGAGGCGGTGTTACCGTACAAAGAATTTTGGGAGTCGCTGTGCAAGGAGCATAAGTCTTAATGTCCTGCACACTTAACAAGTTGCTCAAATTCGTTCCGGCCCTGGGGGCCTCCACCGGACAGCCAAACCTGCGGTTTGTCTGCCGTTTAGCAAAGCGTTAGGCATCAAGGAGCTAACCATCGACCTTCTAGGCTATGTCATTGAATTTTCCATAGGGTTAGCAGGATTCTCTGGCGTGATAGCCGTGTTCGCCGGGAGGTCTCCAGATCGAACTCCGCTTGAGCTATTCAGACTTAGAAATCTACTGCTTGGAGCCTCAATTCCTGCGTTCATGGCCTTTGTTAGTCTTGGCCTCGTTAGCTTGCTTTCCGACGAACTCATGGCCTGGAGGCTGTCTTGTGCAATCGCAGTTTTCTTCTACATTGTCTTCATTTCGGTAATTCTCTTAGGCCGAGCGAATCTACCTACCGGGCAGCGGGCGATGATTCAGCAACCCATCCTGTATGCAGCGCTTATCCTCTTAGTGGTGCTGATCATGGCTCATATCGTTGCAGCTACACAGATTGTTAGAGTAGACGCGTTTGCGGTGTTCTATTTTGGATTGATATCGATACTACTATTGTCTATTTATCAATTTATCAGAGCGGTGCTGGAGAGCGTGCGGCTGAGTGGCCAAGATGCAGAGAGAAGACCTGATTGATATGGAGACGCTGACGCCTAAAAAGGTGATGAAGCGGAAACTTGACTGCGGCCTCCTTGCGCTACCGCTCCAGTTAGCCCCAATCAAGTGCCGCTTATCACGGCGTTAACAGTAAAGGAATGAAGTCTGTGCAAATACGACAATATGAAGAATCAGATTTGGAATCAGTTCTTGATTCATGGGAGATTGCCACACGCTTAGCTCACGAGTTCATGAAAGATGATTTCATAGCGCAAGAACGCAAAAATGTTGAGGAAGTCTATCTTCCCAATACTGATACTTGGGTTGCTGAAATAGACAATGAAGTAAGGGGGTTTATTGCTCTCATGGGCAACGAGGTTGGTGCAATATTTCTTCAGCCTGATTGTCATGGCAAAGGTATCGGGAGGGCTTTAATGGATAAAGCACAAGAACTACATGGCAACTTGGAGGTTGAGGTTTTTAAAGCCAACAGTATTGGCCGTAAGTTCTATTCAAAGTATGGTTTTGAGTTTATGGAAGAAAAGTTACATGAGCCAACAGGGCAGCAGGTATTGCGTCTCAAATATACTGCGAACAAGTCAAAGCACGCGGACGGCGTAAACGCCGCCGGTGTTTGAGGTGTCCGCTTTTGGCACATTTCTGCCTGCTACCAGGTGAGATATACTCCAGCCAAACGGTCGGTTATCGACTCGTTGCGGTCATTCGCCTGCGCCGTGGGTTAGCCCCATTTTCGACACCGGCAGACATCGCGCCGCTCTGTGAAGGTGTTTCTATTGCTGCACGGACGCGCAAGGAGTGCAGCGACTTTTCGGCGCCGGTCTGGCTGCCGAGTGGCCCTGCGGAAAGATCCGCTGCGCCCCGCACACAGACCTGAAGTGGTGTCGGATTTCTTTACACTTTCGCCCGCCGGCGCTAGAGGCCGAGACCCGCATTCGCTATAAGTAATTAAACGGATTCATATCCAATTATACTGGCGCGGCTCTTTTGCCTGGTCTAGCCTAAGAGATATGGTGCAGTATGGGGTTAACGGGCTGAGACAATGAAAACCAAACTTTTGACGATTCTCGCGGCGGGGATGCTGGCTGGGCCGATGGCAGCGAGCGCGGCACAGTTTGCTTTCAGCTACAGCTTTGCCAGTGGCGAAGTCCTGTCAGGCATGGTAGACGGAACCGCTTCAGGAGACGACATCCTCGAAGCAACCCTGCTAACGGCGAGTTTCTCGGGCGACCCATCCATAGTATTCAATTCAATCCTCTTGGAGAACGTAATCTCGTTTTCAGGCGCTGGTTTGGCGTTTCTCACGGGTGCGCCCTCGCTTGCAGGGCTGGGTGGATTCCGTTTGGATGAGTTCGATAGCATGGCCTTGGTCGCCGATATGAACTGGCCGCCACCAGTTCTTGAGGAGGCATTCGAACGCAATAGGTGGCGGTTGAATGCGGTCCCCATCCCAACTGCAGCATGGCTATTCGGCTCAGCGCTGCTGGGTCTCGGCGTAATCAAGCGCAAGAAAGCGTAAACGTAGCCTTATACATGCCCACTTCGGTGGGCTTTTTATTGCCTGTGATGTGAGGTTGCTAAAGACCGGAGCTGGCACCTTTGTGACTGTCTTGAGGCAGGATATACTCAGGCAGAAGGGGCACAAGCCGACTCAAAGCTGTCTCTCGCGATTCTAGTCTGGGCACTGGACTCGGTACCACATTTCTCTTGATGTTGAGTCAAGCGGATTCGCTTGATTGACCTGGAAACACGAGTCTCCATATTTCACGAACTCACTCCAAGAGCCACCATTGAAAGTCGTATCCATGATGTTTCCAGGTGCTTCTGCCACGAACCCTCTATTGACAGTTTCAAGTAACGAGGAATCCATAACTACGGCCTCATTTTCTATAGTTCCTCACGGCTTATGGTCCGCTTGTAGCACCTTTGCGCCCGTTGCAGGCTAGGATATAGTCAGGTCAAACTGGCAGTTACAAGCTCAAAGAAGACCACGTATTTTTTAGTATCAGAACTAAGGCCAAACAAGTGACTATACAATGCCACATCCTGGATGCATCTGGGGCTCTCTCTTCTCATACAGAGCTACTAAAAGACCTTCTGAAAAATTGGGTCAGCCATATTGGCGGTCGGTTACCCATTCGAGCTCTAGACATCTGCGTTGCTCATCATCCCGAGGGTACAAACAAGGAACTGGGAATCGGGGGAGCGGCCCATAGCGGTATACGCCTGGACATTTTTCTGGATGCCAATAATCCAAACCTCCAGTCGTCTCTCGAGAACGAGTTCCCCGCGGTTCTTGCACATGAAATGCATCACTGCGCTCGACTGGCAGAAATTCCTGCGGCAGACACGCTTGGTGAGTGTTTTGTAATTGAGGGTTTGGCTTGCCAGTTTGAAACGGAAATAACAGGGCTGCCGCTGCCTTCGTTTATACCGGCCGACGTCGGCGGACAGTTCCGTGATTACTTGGCTGCGAGCTTACCAATATTAAACAGTACAGATTTTGACTTCGAAAGCTGGTTCTTAGGCAAGTCTCCTGAGGAAATGCCTAAATATACTGGATTTGCCATTGGCTTTGGTTTGGTTGGCGACTATTTGAAGTGCAACCAGCTGACGGCGGCTCAAGCCTATGCCGTCCCCGCCGCTGATGTTCTGGCGAACGTTGTTAGATCAAGCTAACGGTCCGCTTTTGGCACTATTGCAACCGTTGAAAACAGGGGAAGCTCTATTCATCAACATTGTGTCTGCATGGTTTTGAGTGTGCGGGGGGTCGAATTGTATAAACTCAATAAAACCCTGTTTTAATGGTGCCCGGGACCTCCTCAAATGCCCCGCAAACTCCCGTAAGATTGCATAAGGTTTAGCCCTGTATTTAAAGCATATTTCTCATTTATCTTGTAAAGCCCCGAAAACTGAAATAAGCTGCAATGAGATTTTTTATGTAGGGATAGGTGTAGGTATGCCAAGTAAGGTTCCTGAATTTTCAGCCGCGAAGGTAAAGCGCCTTTCTACCAAACCCGGGTTCTGGGCGGTAGGTGGTGTGACCGGCCTGTACCTCAATGTTAGCGACACTCAGGCCAGTTCCTGGATATACAAAAAAATGGTAGGCAAGCGCCGCCGGGAGATGGGCTTAGGCGGCTACCCTGATGTGACCCTCGCCAGAGCGCGAGAAAAGGCCCGAGAGTACGCTGACATGATTTGCCAGGGCATTGACCCTCTAGCAGAGAAACGGGCCCGCAGATCGGCACTGATCCAATCTCAGGCCACGGCGGTAACCTTCCGGCAGGTAGCGGGCCGCTTTATTGTCAAAAAGTCCAAGGAGCTGAAAACCGCTAAGCAGGTTCAGAAGCTAACCGCCCATTTAGAGACCTACGTTTATCCATTTGTCGGAAATATGGTAGTTGGTGAGATTGAGCGGGCAAACATAGTCCGAATGCTACAGCCGATTTGGGAGACTAAAACCGAAACCGCAAACAGGGTACGGGCAACCGTTGAACGTATATTGGATATGGCCGGGGCTGAAGGTCTGCGCCGTGGTGACAATCCAGCCCGCTGGAAAGGGAATCTGGAGTTGTCCCTGCCTAACCCCGGCAAGGTTTCAAAAGTAGAGCATTACAAGGCCCTGCCCTACTCCGAACTGCCCGAGTTTATGCAGCGACTCACACCCAAAAAAACAACGGGCGCCGAAGCACTAAAATTCTTAATCCTAACCGCTGCCAGGTCCGGAGAGGTCCGTGGAGCAACCTGGGAAGAAATCAACCTTCGTGCCAAGGTATGGACCATACCCGCCGAACGTATGAAAAACGGCAAAGAGCATAAGGTGCCTTTATCTGCCTCAGCCGTTAATCTCCTGAAATCATTACCCCGTGACCACGACTACATATTTCCCGCTGTTCGCGGCGGGAAGCTCAGCGATATGACCATTGCCAAAGTGCCCAAGTCTATGGGGCATGACGTGACCGCACACGGCTTCCGGGCAACCTTCCGAACCTGGGCACAGGATCACACAAGCTATCCTGATGAAGTTTGCGAACTAGCTCTGGCACATATCAACAGTGACGCTACTCGGGCCGCCTACGCCCGCTCTGAGCTGATCGATAAGCGCCGCCTACTGATGAGCGACTGGGAGCGCTTTTGTTTTCACGGCAAGCCCAAGGGTCAGGTGGTACCGATCCGGAGAAAATCCAAATGACTAGAAAAATCAAGAAGCAGATTACTGACGGCTGGGCAGATGAATCGCTCTCACCGAGAGCACTGAAATTGATAAATGAATTAAGCGACTATGACGATCCTACACTGCATGTGCGGATCGGCAAATTAGTCGGAGATTTCCGCTTGAAACAAGAGAATCGCGATACGGCTTCACCGCCCGAAGTTTCGAAGGAACATGTCGCTAAAACCGGTAGGGCCGTAACTTACCTGCTGGCACAATTGGAACTCATGCCGGAGGACTTCAAATCCCTCGCGTCTGTAAAGTTTCTTGAGCACAGGCGTGAGGACTACGAGCAAACCTGCTACCGCATGGAGAGTGACCTCAAACTGTATATGGAGATTTGCTCTGATGCGGTGGAAACAATGGATAACTGGAAGAATCGTGGCGAACGGAAGAAGTCCTTTGAGCGCAACCTCCTGGCAGGTGTGGCTGCCCTGTTGAAGCCGTACAGCGATACATCCGCGGAAGCGGCAAAGAATGCCTCAGAAGTGCTAAGAGCCGCAGGAATCAAAAGGATGCCTGTCGACAAAAAAGTGGCCGCGAGGCACGCGAGAACAGCACGCCAAAAATCATAAAAGCCCGCTAGAATTTGACCCTGAGTTACACCTCCGAGGTGTGAATCTTAACCCCCCGTAAACCGCTACCAGCTCTGTAGCACCCCTCTTCAATGCGGTAGATTTACTGCACCGAACGCAATCTTCACGTATTTGAAGGGATAAAACATGAGCTTAGAGCATTCGCAAATCCGCCGCTGGGTTACCGATAAATTCCTTTCCGATTACTACCAGGTTTCCCGCGTCACAATTTGGGCATGGGCAAAATCCGGCAGACTCCCGCCACCTGAGAAATTGGGGCCGAACACCACACGCTGGGACTTCAAGAAAATCATCGAGGCTGAAGAAGCCGCATAAATCACGCTTCAAGCGGCAAAAAAAGCCGCGAAGGGTGAGCAACGCGGCGAGTTGAGATGACGTTATCCACGAGAATGGACGTGCCAATGATACACGAGGCCAATGAAGAAGACCAAGAGCTCCACAGTCTGGTTACCCAAGCTGAAGAGGTCATTGCGGATCATACCCGCGAGGTGAGGGCGCTGGAAAAGGCAAATTATAAAGCGTTTAAATGGCCCGATCCCGAAGACTGGATGGGGCGCTACGAATTGAGCGATGAGGAGATAGCCGAAATGCAGGACGCGAAATTTATCATTTCTGTGCTGGTTATCTCAGGCCAGTTGACCGTCATAGCTGCAAAGCCCGGCAGCGGCAAAACCTCGGTGATGATGCGCGAAGTCGGCAGCGCAGTTAAAGCCGGTTACCGGGTTGTCTACGTCAACATGGATTGTGGTGCGGCCGATGTGAAGTACTGGCACCGGTTGGCTAAGGAGGGCGGTTTTCGCATGATTACACCGCACTTTTCCGGCGCTGGTGGTGTGGATGACTGGCTGGTTGGGCTGGCACTTATGGCTAATAGGGACGGAGATTTATCCGAGCTGCTGATTGTTATCGACACGCTGAAGAAAATCGGCGACCTCATGAATAAGACCCGCATGAAGTACACGATGAATCTGTTGCGGGCACTGACTGCGAAAGGCGCAACTGTTGTTTGTTTGGCGCATTGCAACAAACACCGCGACGCCGCCGGCAAGTTGGTGTTTGAAGGCGTGGGCGATGTTGAGAGCGATTGCGACAACCTGGTGTATCTGGAGAGTGAAAAAGACAAGGACGGAATCAGGACTGTATCAACGGAACCCAGCGACAAGGTGCGCGGGATTTTTACGCCTAGAAGTTGGAGGATTCACCCCGACCGCACCGTTGAGGCCCTGGAAAGTTTCGTAGACGTTAAGGCGACCGCCGCGGCTACCAATCAGCGCGAGAAAGACGAAACTGCCATTGATGTCATTACCGAGGGCATTAAGGAGGGGCACCACAAGCGGGTCGCACTGCTGGCCTACTGCCTGGATAGCAAGATCAGCAAGCGCGAGTTTGACGCGGTGATCAAACGGTATTGCCAGGGACATACGGACGCCAAGACCACGCCCCTGTGGCGCAACGAGAAGCAATTCAGAGATAACGCCAACTACTACACCCTGCTGGAATCCCGAGCATGACCCGCCCCCTGATACGACGATACGACCGACCGACCGTGACGACCGAGATAACCGGAGGCCAAAGGGGGCGCTTTGGTGCGCCCCCGCATGGCCGAAACCCGCGCAAATACTGGGTTGTATCGGTAGGTACGGTTAGTACGGTTATATCAGTTATATCACTTTTTAGGGAGCGGGTATGACTGAGTACAGAGACACGATAAAGACCCTGTTACCGCGAAGATACGCGGAGCTTTTTGGACGTGATGACGATGAGACTGATTACAAACCACGGCAGGCGGGTAGACCACCCGACCGACCTTGCCCGGCTGATCCTGTTGGCGAGGAAAACGACTTACAAGGCAATGAGTGACGCGGACCGGTATCAGTTGAAACTGTTACTTGATCTGCAACACCAGGAGCGCGAGCGAATCCGCTTTGCGCCCATTCACTAGGAGACCTGACCATGACACATGACAATATAGTGGCATACGAGGTGCTCGCCGATCGAATCAAGAAACTTGGCGAATACCGCGACTACCTGACAAGACTTGCCGCATTATCGGAAAAGCTACCCGATGAGCAGCGCGGTGTGCTATTGCAAAAAGTGGCGCGGATTGCGGACATTCTGGCCAGCGAGATTGCGCAGCTCCGCGCCTGGAATCTGGAAAATGCTACGAAGCATTAAAAGGAATATTTCGTGATGAAAGGTGACCGTGATAAAATCAGCTCTGTTAAAGAGTTTGACAAGTGGCTTCGTGAGCGGGGCTTCACTCGACGCGAGTCCAGGGCACTAAGTTTTACATTTGGTCGGTTATTTGTGACGAAGGGCCAGCCAAGGAACAACCAAACCGAATTGCTCTCGGCAGACGTAAAAACGGGAACAGAGATGGCTCGTTAATTTTGGATGGGGCTGCCGAGAGTATACCTTTTCACCCGATCCAGAATGACATCTCACCCGGCCACTGGGTTAAGTGGTGCAGCACCCCTACCTAGCCGTTTGCGTTCGCGTAGTGCAGGTAGTTGGTGCCCCGATTGCCAGGCCGGAGGCCGAACCAATCATGCAAGTACGTTGGCGCTTGTGGCCAGCGAATGGGGACCAGCTACCGGGCAGCCGCCCACCAGCACAGATACAGCCCGCGGGCCGACGCCCTGAATAGTATCGCCTTAATTCAATTTACTTTTTGAAGGTGATATTTATGAAAGACTCAAAAGACCTGCGCTATGAGCGCGGACAACTGGCAGACGAGATGAAAGCCATTCTCGACACTGCCGAAACACAGGGCCGTGATTTGAATGCGGCTGAACAGAAACAGTTTGATACTTTGAACGCGAAGCAATCCGCTCTCCAGAAGCAGATTGAGCGTATCGAGATTTCCAACGGACTCCAGGTAGAGGTAAACACCCCGCCTGACAACACAGTCCGCCGCACTAACCCTGATCCTAACCCCGAGGCGCTACACAACTCAGGACAAGCCTGGATCGATACCAAGACCGGGGAACCCATCCGAGTGTATGGCAAAGGCGAGAAGCTGCCTGTCACACACAGCAAGGGCCCCGGCCTGGGCGCCATGGTCCGGGGTATGTTTCTCGGACCTCGCGGCGACCTGGCTGTTCAGAACGCGCTATCTGTGGGAAGCAACCCCGCCGGTGGCTACACCGTGCCCGAGCACCTGGTGGCTGGAGTCATCGAGGCGATGCGGAATAAATCCCGGGTAATGGAGGCGGGCGCCCGGATGGTGCTGCTGGATGCCGCAACAGTAAACGTGGCCCGCGTCGCTACTGAGCCCACACCGTCCTGGCGTGCGGAAGGCGCAGCAGTAAGCGAGTCAACGCCGACCTTCGAGCAGATAACGTTCGAGGCCAAATCTGTTGACCTGCTCATCAAGTCCACGATTGAGCTGCTGGAAGATAGCTTCAACATGAATGAGCTGATCTTGGATTTGCTGGGTAAAGCCATCGCCCTGGAGCTGGACCGGGCCGCACTTTTCGGTACGGGCGCAAGCAATCAGCCGACAGGGCTATGGAACCAGGCAAATGTGCTGGCCTTAAACCTGGGCACCAATGGCGATACGCTGGAGCAGGCCGACTTGCGTTCAGCTATGGCGCTGCTGTCTGCCAATAACGCACCACCTCCTACGGCGGCCATCATGGCCCCACGGACGTACTATGAGATTGACGGCTGGACGGACACCACCGACCAGCCTCTGCAACTGTCTCGCGCGTTACAGGCGGTGCCGTTCCTGGAGACCAACCAGGTGCCCATCAACCAGTCACACGGCACAGCAACGGACGCCAGCACCATTCTCATGGGGGATTACTCCCACATGTTGATTGGGGTTAGAACAAGTCTGGATTTGCAAATAGCCCCTGAGCTGTTCCGCGAAACCGGGCAAGTCGGCTTCTTCGCCCGCGCTCGCTACGATGTGCAGTTGTTGCAGCCCAAGGCGTTCTGCAAGATTACGGGAATCATTCCGTAATGACCGTTCCCCCCGGCGGTTCGCTGCCGGGGGTGATCTATGGCTAGGGGGTAACCCCATTCAATCTCTGTGCTTCTAGAGCACGAGGACCGACGGCCAATCGAATTTTTGCGCGGCCAAGTTAGAAAAACGGATTTGGAGGATGTATGCCAGGACCATCGAAAAAGCCCAGCAATGTTAAATCCCTGCGCGGTACGATCCGCAAGGACCGTTTGCCGGAGGGTGGCGTGGATTTGCCTGTACTGGAAGCATTGCCGGACCCGCCCGACTGGCTGCCGAATGCCTTTGCTGTGAAGGAGTGGGACCGCCTCGCGCCGATCCTGAAGGCTAACGGCTTATTGACCGCAACAGGAGTTACTCCACTTGCCCACCTGTGCGCCCTGCACGGTCGCTTGGTGCAACTCTGGAGCGCCGGAATGGCCCCCACTGGGCACTTGTATAGCCAGTATCTAAAGTTGTGTGACGGCTTTGGTATGACGCCCGCGAGCCTGCAAAAAGTCGGGTTTGGTGGAGAGAAACGAAAGGGCAACAGTTTTGCGAACAATGGGAAGCGGTAGTTAGGTGCTTTGCCGGGTATGATCTACTAGTCCGGCAGCTTATTCCTAAGAAAAGAAGGAATGATCTTTTGGCCTTTCTGTCCATTCTTTTGCCATCTGCGGGACACCTGCTGAGAAAGCGTCCGGAGTATAATATTGAACAATATATTCTCTTGTATACACGAGGCCATCTTGTCCGAGATTCTTTAGAAGGCCATATTTGCCGATGGCTGGCATCATTTGATGAATTGGAGAGTGAGCATTCGGAGCCAAGAAAAACATTAAAAGCATTTCCCCTCTGGTGAATTGGGCAGCAAGGATGTCAAAATAAATTTGCCTATTTGGATTTGCTCCAGGGGCAGTGGCAATGAGGTCGGAAAGCATATTGAGGGTTCGGAGATACCGGCCAAGCTCTGGGTTTATACTCGTTTTCACAAAATGATCGGTGATCGCGTTATATCGATCTTCCGAACCTGGCTCGTATCCATACTCCGAGTCGTCATCGATCTTGGGCTCTTTCGTCATAATAATGATTTCTTTGAAATATTTATCAAATCCGCCTGTTGTATTTTCCTTGCTGTTTACTGCCCCTGCGTTCGCGTGGAGATCTCTTAGAAAATCCAGCAATCGAAAAAATGTATTCTGGAAATTTTGCGCCTCTAAGGATGAGTTTTGTTTCTCTAGAGCTTCTTTTGAACCCTTGAGCTCATCCCTTGTGAGGTGCAACTCATCCATTTGGATAGCCAAAGACATCAAAATTGCAACCAGAGCAAGAAAGCTAAATATTGGATTTGTAGTGCCACCAATGAAATCGCCGAAAGCGCCCCATATTGATTGGCCGTCAGAAACATTACCATTAAAGTGAAAAAAGTAGACTGCTAATGCAATCAAATAAATGACCGCCGCCGTAACGCCTATGGCTACTAGTATGCGCTTGAGCCCTTTAGCTTTTTCAGTACTCACTTTGGACATCGCCGAATCTCACGTACCTATACATGCCGGAATCATAACGAATTCCGTGTTGAGTGGCTCAGTTTCGCACTCGCCCGGGGTGGTTCGTCCTGGTCTCCACAAATATAAGCGAGTTAAGCGTGCCTATGCTTCAACGCAACCAGTCCAAGAAGGGCCGACGCGAATAGCCAGGCGGCGGCGGGAATGGGAACTGCACCTATATCACCATTATGTACAGCCCAAACGAAGAAGTCGTTGCCGGGAGTAAAGCCGGTTTGTCTCCCCCTATAGAAATCGAATCCCCAAACATGATAAGTACCGACAAACGGAAATTCATCTATTGTCCAGTAATGTTCTGAGGAGCCCGGCTGAATATTGCTAAAGATACCTGTGTTGTTCAATCCCCAGCCGTCCTGCACATCGCATGACGCTGTACTACCTGACCCATTGGGTTCACAAAGGCCCAGATTACCCAAGTTTACATAGTACATATATCCCATCTCACTAAATGTACTCCAGCCTCCGTACCCGTTATCTGTTGAGCCGTTGTTGGATTCCCTAGTGTCGAAGCTAATACCGTTAATCGGGGAGACATCAGGCATTCTCCAAGAACTATGATTTAGATAACTCTCAGTGTTCATAGCCTCTATCCATTGTTCGGCCACCGATAAGTTCATTGAACCATTCGAATTAATATTGGCTACGCCGAAATGTTTGCTTGCAGCCAAATTCGCATCCTGAAGCCAGGTTATGTCTAGGACATCATCGTAAACTAGTCCATTCCCGCGATCATAGAGAGCCGCATTTACGTTTATTGCCAAGGTAAGCCCGATAAGAGATGCAGATATTTTTAACATGATTTTGTTCCTTCCCGTCTATGAGAGCTTGCTATTCAGATCTTCAAGCAATTTACACGCCACCCCAATAACCACAGCGGATACAGATCAATAAAACTGAATACCGGTGGGGGGTGCAATGAAAGCGAACAGGATAGCCAGTCTTAAATCTCCACCCCTTGCTCCAGCGGTATAACAATCGTCTGGTGGCTTCCTTGGCTGTACCCGATGGCAAAGCCCAAGGCCAGCCCAGCCACAAGCCCGATGACAATGCCGAACCAGAGCGCGAAACGACTGGCTTTCTTCAGCTCACGACTCAGGTATTCGGCCTGGCGCGCAATTCTGGCTTCTCCACTTGTGTCCATGCCAGAAGAATAGCCAATGAGTGACTAAATTTCAGCATTTTCATTATGGCGGGTGGCTTGTAGGGATAATTAGCAGATAACTTATAACTCATTGTTTTTATTATAACTATGGTGCCCGGGACCGGAATCGAACCGGTACGACTGCAATAGTCGGGAGATTTTAAGTCTCCTGTGTCTACCAATTTCACCACCCGGGCGGTACGCAGGGATCACGGTAAGGGTTACTGGCGGAAGCGCGCGAATAATAGCACAGATTTCCGGGTGGCTGGCTACCCCATGGTCCCGCTGATCGGTCCTTAAAGGGTACAGCGTGATACACTCCGGGCTAGTTATCCGGGAGGCTGTTCTGTTACATGCGTAGGCTGTTACTCGTCGTTGCCGGGCTGCTCTTCAGCCTTATCGCCGCGCTGCTTGTGGCTCTGCGCTCCGAGTCATTTGTGCTTGGCGCCGCGCACTGGGCGGTGGCGGCTTTCACCGACTTTCGACTGGAACTGGTTGCGCCGCGGGTTGATTTCTACGGGGGCAGCCTGTCCGCTGAAGAGGTCCACCTGGTACCGCAGTCCGGTGATGGCCCGGCCCTGCTCTCGGTACTGGATCTGGCCGCCGGGCTGCCAGCGGTCGGTAGCCCAGCCGGCGGCCCCAGGAGATCCTACCTGCACGCCGGCTCGATTCTGATCTACACATCCGATAATTCTGAAGCCTCACAGCCCGAGCCGATGCAGTGGCTGGGATACCTGGGCTGGCTGCCGATGGAGCTGCGCATTGGCCAGGTCCATCTGGTGACCAGCGCCGCCAACACCTGGATATTCCCCCTGAAAAATGTCCGCGGAGACAGGCTGGACAGCGGGAACTATCAACTGACCGCGGAGGCCGATTACGAGGGTGAACCGCTGCAGATCGCGGTCGACCTGCTGGCCGTGGAGGACGGCTGGGGCGCGACATCCGCCGAGGCAAAGGTCCAGCTTCTGGCGCCGGTCAGCGCCAGTGAGATCACCCTCGCCGGGACGCTTGAGGGCACGGCGGATGATTTCCGGTACGACTTCGCCCTGAACGCGTTTTATCGCGATATCAGCGGCTTCCTCAAGGGTTTTGAGGGTGGCGGCGATCTCGCGGGCGAGTTGCGTATGCAGGGCAACATGGCAGGTGACACTGAGGGGTTTGTTCTGTCGGACGCCACCTTCCTGTTGAACAACATCCCGGACTACGCCTTCCAGGCCAGCGGCTCCCTGGAATACAAATGGTCCGGGGAAACCAGGATCGAACTGGCCGCCCTTGGTGAGATGGCTTCAATGTCCTACCTCGTCAATTGGATAGAGTTCGATGTGGCGGATTTCGGCCGCATCCAGAGCGAAATCAAGCTCAGCGGCAGTCTGGATAAGCCGGTGATAGATGAGTTCAGGCTAACCACCAGTAACGATGCCGGCTTGCAAGTAAGCATGAGCGGCCAGCTCAATCTGTTTGAAACCGACACCGAAAACGGCCCCGGCACCAATGCCATTACCATAGACCTGGAAGGGCCGTCCCTCGCGGTATTGCAGCGCTGGATCGGGGAAGCTCCGTTTGAACCGGGGCCCTGGCGCGCCCATGCGCAACTGACCGGAGACCAGAACAACTTTTCCCTGCAGGACATCAGGCTTGAAAGCGGCGAGCCGGACTCACTCGAACTGGGAGCCAGCGGCAGCGTTGGCAGAATCAGCAGACCACAGGCAGAGCAGGAACAATACACGGTTGACGGCATTCTGCTATCGCTAAAGGCTCACGCCCCGGACTCGGCGCAAATAGGCTCCCTGCTCGCCCGCGATGACATTCCGCCCGACCACGAAGTCACGGCATCGGTTGAGATAAGCGGCAGCGGGCAGGAACTGCTCCTGAACAGTGGTGCGCTCACAATCAGCGGCAGTGAGCTGCAGGCTACCGCGGGGCCGCTCAGCGCCGTGCTGCGTCCCGCGGACCCGGTCCCGCTTTCAGCCCTGGCTGGCCCTGTGCGAATTGAACTTGCGGATACTTCGGCGCTGTCACAGTACACCTCGCCCTTCACCCCGCAGCCGATACCGGCATTGGGTGCGCTCACGGTTACCGCCCAGCTTGCGCAAAATGGGGAGGTCTTTCAATTGCGGGACCTGGTGGGCTCCGTCAGTGGCGAGGGTATGGAGGTCGCGACGAAGGGGCGTATCGGCAACCTGGTACAGTTCGACGATGTCTCGCTCGACACCAGCTTCACGGGGCTCGATAACCGTATGCTGTTGTCCCTCGTACGGCCTGATTTTGACTACGATAAACCCCTGGGCGCGATGGAGGGGGCATTCAAACTCCGAAGGAAGCAGGCGGTGTGGACCGTACCAAAGCTGACCGCGAACGGCGGCGCTCCAGACGCAGCTTTTGGGTTCAGCCTGGACGGTGATATCAGGGATCTTACCGGGCTCATCGGTGCGGATATCCGTTCACAGTTCAGGATTGGCGACCCGGCACTGCTCGAAACACTCACCGGTCTCAGGCTGAAACCGGTTAGCGGCGACCTGACAGTGGCGGCAGCTGACGGACAGGTCAGCAGCAAGGCAACAGCCCTGCTGGGCGAGACCCGCATCGACGCTATCGCCCATATCGCGGTGGGCGAAAGCGGTATCCAGAATCTCAAGCTCACGGTGGATACGCCCCACCTGCACCTGCAGGATTTCGGTCTGGGCCTGGAGCTTGACCAGGCACAGAAACAGGCAACGCAACAGGATCAACAAGCCGCTCCCGGGGCCCCTGCCACCACCGAAGCAGCACCCGGCTTTGTCGCCCAACTGCGCCAGAGTGCCCCGCTTTTCCCGATAGACATCAGCCTGAAGATCGATGAACTCAGCGGCGACGCCAGCAACATAGACACTCTGCAGCTGCGGATTACCGGCAACGACAGGCGCTACATGCTGCAAGAATTCTCCGCGCGCTACAGCGACGCCCTGGCGGAAGTACGCGGCATTATCGATCTCAACCCCGATCCCGCCGCCCTGAGTCTGGCCGGCCAGGCGACCGCCCTGCCCCTCAGCGCCATCCTCGCTGACGCGGGGGTAAAAACCAATGTGTCGGGCGCGCTGTCTATACTGGGCGGCGTCACGGTAATGGGCGAGGACACGCAGGCCCTGATCGCCAGCCTCAACGGCAGTGTCGCTATTGCCCTGGAAAATGCCGTTATCGAAGGCGCGGCCTACGACCTGCTGGCCACTGACCTGCTGGCCTGGATATATTCAGGGGCGCTCACCGAAAAATCCACGCACCTCGATTGCACCATGGCGAAATTCCAGTTGCGCCAGGGAGTCGCCACCACCGACAGCCTCTACATCGAGTCCGCGCGCATGGTGGCAACCGGCACCGCGGAGTTTGACCTGCCGCGACAAAAGATGGACCTGCGCATTACCCCGCTGTCCAAGTCACGTCTGTTGCAGGTGCCGTCGGAGGTCAGGCTCAAGGGCGACATGAGCGATCCCAAGCCCGTCATTTCCCCGGTCAGCGCGGTGGCGGACGCCACTTCGGCCGCGCTGATGCTGATCCCCAGCCTCACCCTCAAGCTGTTCGGGGTGAACACGGGCTCCACCGGCAACACCCGCCCCTGCGAGGCCCAGTTGGGTAACTAACGGGACCGGGGCCAGGGCGCTTCGTGTTACACTGGTGCGCGATAAGAACAGCAACAACAGGGTCGTGTTATGGCATCCGCTAGAGGTCAATTCAGCTCGCGTTTCGGCTTCGTGATGGCCGCGGCGGGCAGTGCCGTCGGCCTGGGCAATATCTGGGGGTTTCCCACCCAGGCCGCGAGTAACGGCGGCGCCGCCTTCCTGATCGTCTATCTCATTCTCGCGTTCACGCTGGCTTATCCTGCCTTGATGGCCGAGCTGATCATCGGCCGCCATGCCCATGCCAACGCCGTCACCGCGCTGCGCGGGCTTTCTCACACGCCTGCGCAACGGCGCTTTGGCGGTGCCGCAGGTACGATCGGTTTTGTCGTCGCCAGCCTGATTCTGAGCTTTTACGCGATTGTGGCCGGCTGGATGATGGCCTTTTGTGTGTCGTCAATCACCGCCTTACTGGGTAGCGCGGCGGCGACATCATGGCTGACCTCCTTCGGCTTCATGCGCAATGAACTCGGCGTACTGGCATTCATGGGGCTCACAATCATGATCGTGGCCCGGGGGGTACAGAACGGTATCGAGAAGTGGTCCGAACGCCTGATGCCCATGCTGTTGTTCACGCTGGTGGTGCTGGTGGCGTATGTACTGAGCCTCGAAGGCGCCATGGAGGGGCTGAAGGTTTACCTGCTGCCGGACTTTCAGCGCGCACTCAATCCCGATCTCATCATCGCCGCCCTGGGCTCCGCATTCTTTTCGCTGTCGCTGGGTGTAGGCACCATGCTCATCTACGGCTCCTACCTGGACGACAAGCAAAACCTGCCGCTGATCGGTGGCCTGGTCACGGGTGTGGACATCAGCATTGCGGTACTCGCCGGCTTCCTGGTGTTGCCTGCCATGTACGTGGCCCTGCACAACGGTGTGGAAATTTACACGGCGGCGGGCGATCTGCTCTCCGAGGACACCCTGATCTTCACGGTGCTCCCCGAGCTTTTCGCCAGCATGGGGCTTGCTGGCACGCTGGTCTCGGTGTTGTTTTTCTTCCTGATGTCGATAGCCGCACTCACCTCCTCCATCTCCATGCTCGAGGTGCCGGTGGCTTACGCGGTTGAGGAGCACGATGTGGGCCGGCAATCCGCCACCTACGCGATAGGCGGCATCATCGCAGTGTTCAGCACTATCATCCTGCTGAACTTTGATACGCTGTTCGGGCTGGTCATCACGGTCACGACCCGCTACAGCCAGCCGCTGATTGGCTTTGTCTTCTGCATCTACGTAGGCTGGATCCTGCATCGGGACCAGCTCTTGCAGGAGCTGCGCAAGGGCAACCCCGACATTGAGCGCGGGCTGTTCTGGAAGATCTGGCCCTGGTGGGTGCGACTGGTCTGCCCCGCCATTATCCTCGCTATTTTCGCCCGCTCCCTGCTGGCTTGAATCCTCGGGCTTGAACGCCTAGTTCAGCGTTATCTTCCCCTCCTCCTCTACCCGTTGGGTGGGAACGAGCCCTTTGAAATCGATTTTGGCTACGAATTTATAGGTGAGTTCGTCAGTATCCGTCTCGCCGAGGCTGGCCAACAGGCGCAACACCTGGAGCATTTTGAGACTGGCTTCCAGGCTGACCACACCCTCGCTGTACCCCTCTATCACGGGGATATCCTTGGCCACGCCGGTAACTACCTGCTTCCCTACCAGGTCGATGGTGTAACTGATTCCGGCAATGTCCAGGGGCTGCTCATTGGGGTTCTGTACCCGCAGTTTGACGAGGAAACGGGGGCCGCCACCTTCCGCTGGCAGGCTTGAAAAACTCTCCAGGGTGACATTGGGTGGATCGACCGGAGGCATCATGCTGGCACAACCGCTGGCCAGTAGCCCCCATGCGAGCAGGAGTAGCAGGTATCCTGTGGGACGTTGCAGCATGGGGTCACTCCTTGAGTTCAGGGTAGACAGCGGCGTCGGCTCACTGCTTGCGCACACTGTTAAAAAAATAGGTGCCATAGGCGGCGCTGCCAATGGCAAAGACAATCGCAACCCAATCGCCCGTGCGACTGTACATCCAGAGGCTGAACACAAACATGGCGATTGCCACCAGCAACGCCAGTATGCGAGCCATCAGTCGCGGCCGCGGATGGCCGCTGCAGGCGGAATCATAACCACGCTGCGGCTGGGCTGGCTTGGGTATGGGGCATTGTTTGTTCCAGCTGTAGTGGGACGCAGTGCAGTTTACCGCGAGTGAAGACCGATGCAACTCATTCGCAGGGTGGCCGACACCCTGCTGACCGATTCCAGGCTTCATGCTAGAGTCTCCACAGGGCATCACTTCAGAGAAGACAGTAATGAATGCACCCGCTGGCGCCAGGAACAACGACCTGCTGCAAGAAACGATTCGCAAACTGCCCGCCAAACCCAATCGGCAGCTGGGCCACCTGCCCGGCGACTACGGCCTGCCTGTCTTCGGGCATACCTGGGGCCTGCTGACCAACGGCCCGAAGCTGACCGAGAGTATGGTGGCGCGCTACGGCCCGGTGTTTCGCTCCTCTGCCCTGTTCCAGCGTTCGGTAGCGCTGGTCGGGCCCGATGCGGCGCGCTTCGTGCTGCTCGACCAGGACCAGAATTTCGCCGCCAGACCCGCCTGGAATACTATCCTGGGCGGCCTGTTCGACAACGGGCTGCTGCTGCGCGACCTCGACGATCATCGCAGCCACCGCCGGGCGTTGCAGCAGGCTTTTAAAAAGCCGGTGCTGGAATCCTACTGCCGCACCCTGAACGCGTTTCTTGCCGAGGGCATCGGGTCATGGCCGGTGGACAGTTATTTTGACTTCTATCCCGCCGTCAAAAAGCTGCTGCTGGACAACGCGATCGAGTCTTTCTTCGGGGACGACCCGACCCGGGACGTGGCACCGCTCAATCGCGCCTTTATCGATATGCTGAACGCCACCCTGGCCATTGTGCGCCGCCCCCTGCCCGGCACAAACTGGCGCAAGGGGGTGCGGGGGCGGCGCACGCTCGAGGCCTACCTGGAAAGCCAGCTGGGCGCGCGCAAGGCCAAACCCGGCGACGATTTTTTTTCGACACTCTGCCAGGCTGCGGATGATGAAGGGGCGCTGAACGACCGGGAGATTATCGACCACCTCCTGTTCCTGCTGTTCGCGGCCCACGACACCACCAGCAGCACCCTGAGTTCGATGACAAGAATCCTGTGCGAACACCCCCAGTGGCAAGAGCGCCTTCGGGAAGAGTTCAGCGCACTGCCCGACGGGCCGCTGCAGTTGGATCACTTTGCACAGTTGCCACAGGTGGACGGCTTCTTCAGGGAGACACTGCGCCTGCACCCGCCGGTCCCGGCGATCATCCGGCGCGCGGCCAAGGATTTCGAATGGGGCGGCTATGCACTGCCTGCGAACACGGCGGTGTTTCTGCCGGTGCGGTTCAATCACCGCCTGCCGGAGTTCTGGTCATCACCCGGCACCTTCGACCCGGAGCGCTGGTTACCCGGTCGCGAAGAGCAGAAAAAACACAGTTTCCAGTGGCTGCCGTTCGGCGGCGGCGCGCACAAATGCCTGGGGCTGCATTTCGCCGAGATGCAGACAAAAATCTTCCTGTTTCACCTGCTGCGCAGCTACCGTATTACCGCGGACCCGGGCCACAAGCCGCGCGTTCGCTATGTGCCACTAGAAATTCCGGGCAACGGCCTGCCTGTTGCCCTGAGCCGCGTGTGACGGGCGGGCGATTGCCGCGCCAGAACACCGGGGCCCGAAGAGCCGAGCCGAACCGTATTCGTTTGATTTGATTGTTTTTTCTGAAAGATATGGCGGTGAGGGAGGGATTTGAACCCTCGGTACGTTGCCGTACACACACTTTCCAGGCGTGCGCCTTCGACCACTCGGCCACCTCACCGTTGAGGGCGCGCATCATACCACAAGATATGGCGGATGCCAGTCCCGCTTGCCCCATGAAAACCCTGGGGCGGCAGGAATCTGCGGCGGCCAGAAACCGGTGGGGGCCGGGCTACTGCCGATTCAGGCGCGGCAGCGGTCGCGCATCGGGGTCGGTGCTGCGAAAAGGGTTGATATCCAGCCCGCCGCGGCGGGTGTAAAACGCCTGTATGTGCAGGAACTCGGGCTCGATTCGCCGTTGCAGGTCACAGAACATCCGCTCTACGCACTGCTCGTGAAACTCCTGGTGGCGGCGATAGGCGATGATATAGCGCAGCAGGGATTCATGCTTCAGCGGCGCGCCGCGATAGTGTACCCACACCGTGGCCCAGTCCGGTTGGCTGGTCACCGGACAGAGGGACCGCAGCAGGTGGCTGCTCAGTTGTTCTTCCCTGCCGGCGCCAGAGTCCAGCTCCAGCATATCGGCACTGGGTTCGGTGTCCGCTACAGTGACCGGCAGATCGTCCAGGCACTGCCCCGCCGGTGCCGCGCCCGCCAACACCTTGTCGTTGACTGCAAACAGGTCCAGGCCGATTTCGGTACCGACAACCGCGGCTATGTCGCGCCGGATCAGCGCGATGACTTCTTCCTCACTGGCAAAGCGGGTGTTGTTGAGTGAATTGAGGTACAGCTTGAAGGACTTGGACTCGACCATATTCGGCGAACCGGCCGGAACCAGTATCCGTCCGACCCGAACCACCGGCTTGCCCTGCCCGTCCAGCCAGGACATTTCATAGGCATGCCAAAGGTCGGTACCGTAAAAGGGCAATGGGCTTGTACAGCCAATGTGTTCGCGGCCGGAAGCCCGGGGAATCGGGTACAGCAACTGAGGCGCATAGCTGTCGACCACGCCTGTTTGCCGGCCCAGTAACATGCCTTCCCCCCCCTCGGCAGTCATCGCGGCTACTGCCTGAGCCGCTTGCCGGAATTCAGCAAGTGCAGGCTATAGGTAAACGCGACGATGGTGAACAGCGTAATCATACCGAAGGCGAAGGTCAGACTGACGTCCGACACCCCCAGTACGCCGTAGCGGAAGGCGTTCACCACGTAAACCAGCGGGTTTAGTTTGGACACCCCGGCCCAGAACGCCGGCAACAAATCCATGGAGTAAAATACCCCGCCCAGGTAAATCAGCGGCGTGAGCACAAAGGTGGGAATGATAGTAATGTCGTCGAAGCTGTTGGCGAATACCGCATTGATAAAACCCGCCAGGGCGAACAGCGTCGACGTCAAAAGCACGACCACAACCACCACGAAGTAGCTATGTATATGCAGGTGGGTGAAAAACAGGGAAACGATAGTCACCACCACCGCCACCATCAAACCGCGACTGATACCGCCCACGATATAACCCAGCAGGATGATGTAATTCGGGGTTGGCGAGACCAGCAACTCTTCCACGCTGTTATTGAACTTGGAACCGAAAAAAGACGACACCACGTTGGAATAGGAGTTGGTAACGATCGCCATCATGATCAGCCCGGGCACAACAAATTGCATATATGTAAAGCCGCCCATTTCGCCGATACGGGAGCCGATCAGCGAACCAAAAATCACGAAATACAGGGACATGGTGATCGCCGACGGCAACAGGGTCTGGGTCCATATCCGCAGGTAACGCTTGATCTCCTTCCGGACGATGGTCATGAAGGCGACATACTGCTCCCGCGGGCTCACGCAGCGCCCTCCACCAGGTTCACAAACATCTCCTCCAGGCGGTTGGCGCGGTTGCGCATGCTGCTGATATGAATCCCGTGGCGGTCGAGTTCATCGAACACCTGGTTGATGTACTGCCCCTTTTCCACTTCCACTTCCAGCGTGTGTGAATCCACTCGCCGCACCGTGAACCCCTCTATCGCAACGTTCTCGGGCGTGTCTTCCACGCAGTCCAGAATAAACACCTCGCGGTGCAGCCTGCGCAGCAGCGATTTGATGGAGGTGTGCTCCACGATCAGGCCGTGATTGATGATGGCGATATGCCGGCACAGGGCTTCCGCCTCTTCCAGGTAGTGGGTGGTCAAAATGATGGTAGTGCCTTCGGCATTGATCTTCTTGAGAAAGTCCCACATGGTGCGGCGCATTTCGATATCGACGCCCGCGGTGGGCTCATCGAGTATCAGCAGTCTGGGTTCGTGTACCAGCGCCCGGGCAATCATCAGGCGCCGCTTCATGCCCCCGGACAACATGCGCGAGGGGGTGTCGCGCTTGTCCCACAGGCCCAGTGCCTTCAGGTATTTCTCGGCCCGCTGCCTGGCCAGCCCCGGAGCCAGGCCATAGTAGCCGGCCTGGTTGACCACGATATCCATCGTCTTCTCGAACTGGTTGAAATTGAACTCCTGGGGGACGATGCCGATGTACTTCTTGGCCGCGGCAAAGTCCCTGTCGATATCAACATCAAACACAGACACTTTGCCGGCGCTCTTGGTCACCAGCGAGCAGATAATGCCGATGGTGGTGGATTTCCCCGCGCCGTTGGGTCCCAGCAGGGCAAAAAAATCGCCCTGCTGAACCTCCAGACTGATGCCCTTGAGGGCCTCAAAGCCGCCGCCGTACACCTTGCGGAGATTTTCAATGGTCAGTGCTGGTATCATGTTGGGCTGGACTGCTCGCGCAAGAACAAGGCGCGGTATTGTACCCCTTATCCCCCTGCTAAACGACACTGCCCATGAACGACGAACAATACCTATTGCACTGCCGGCAACTGCTTACCGATTTCGCGCAAACCCTGTGCCAGCGCACCGATGCACTGCCCGAGGATGATTCCTTGCGAGCACTGGCCGCGGACTTCCAGCGCCTGGCGGAGAGTGGCGGCTCCGACCTATACGGGGAGGCCGCCCCGCTGATAGACCGCCTGTTCACCACCTACCCGGATTTCGCCCCGACCTTCCCCCGCGACCTGCTCTGGTTCTTCGGCGGCGACTGCCTGCACTTTATGCCCGACGAGGAGATCGCCCTGCACCAGCAACTGGACGAAAAACGCAGCCAGGCCGCTTCCGCCGGGGAAATTATCGACCTCCAGGCCGCCAGAGCTAAGCTGCTGAACTTACAGTGAATTGTGCCGGAGTTTTGTTGGCGGGGGGCTTGACGAGTCCCGGCTGGCTACCTACAATGCGCGCCTCTTGATTGAGACCTATGCGTCCCCTTCGTCTAGTGGCCTAGGACACTGCCCTTTCACGGCGGTAACAGGGGTTCGAACCCCCTAGGGGACGCCACTCATCAAGCCTCGCCGGTTCCGGCGACCACGGCGGTGGTAACACGTAACGATTTATGCGGGAATAGCTCAGTTGGTAGAGCGCAACCTTGCCATGGTTGTGGCGGGGCGCGCAGCCTCGACGGTTCCGGCGACCACGACGGTGGTAACACGTAACGATTTTTGCGGGAATAGCTCAGTTGGTAGAGCGCAACCTTGACATGGTTGTGGCGGGGCGCGCAGCCTCGACGGTTCCGGCGACCACGACGGTGGTAACACGTAACGATTTTTGCGGGAATAGCTCAGTTGGTAGAGCGCAACCTTGCCAAGGTTGAGGTCGCCGGTTCGAACCCGGTTTCCCGCTCCATAACACCCCTCCCCGCCCGGATTACTCCGCCTTATCCAGCTTTACCGACAGGCTATTGATGCAATAGCGCAAGCCGGTCGGCTTTGGGCCATCTTCGAACACGTGACCCAGATGGGCGCCACACTTTTTGCACATAACCTCCGTGCGCACCATGCCGTGACTGGTGTCCCTCTCCTCGAGAATAGCCTCGGAATCCGCCGGCTGGAAAAAACTGGGCCAACCGCAGCCGGCGTCGAATTTGGTCTCGGACATGAAAAGCGGCTCGCCGCAGCAGCGACAGTTGTACACACCGTCGTCCGTGGTATCCCAGTACTCCCCTGTGAAGGGCCGCTCGGTGCCTTTTTCCCGACATACATGAAACTCTTCAGGTGTCAGTTTATCGCGCCATTGCTCGTCATTTTTCATAATACCTGCCTCGCTAGATCGTCCGGGGGGCATAGCGTACACTAGCAAATCGTCGCAAACTACAGGCTTTTTTACGCATGGCGGATCTCCACATCGATGACTTTTACCGTGACGTCGCCACCACTTTCCTGCGCCTGTATGCCATTTTCCCGCGCAAAACCATTCTCTATGTAGAGGACATCTGCGGCCCTGACCAACCCGATGAATTCGGTCTGCATCACCCGCGTTTTCAAGCCGGCTTCAGCGCCATGGTGTGGCTGGCGGAACACGGTTACCTCAATTTCCAGGAAGTGATCCGGGCGGAGGCGCTGGACCAGGCAGTGCTCAGTCGCAGGGGTTTCCTGCTGCTTTCCTCCCGCTCGGAAGCCGGTCTGGCGGAACCCGTGACAACCGAGGGGCTTCCCCCCAGCGTGGCGGAGCGCACGCAAACCAATATTGCCCTGCTGCGCAAGGTGTTGCGTGAAGGTTCCAGCATCGAGCTGCAGAAGGCCGTGTCCTACCTGTTATCGCAACCGCCGCTGGGCGGGCACTGATCCGCGGTCGGCCTACGGCGGGGAAGACGAGCCGCCGTTTCAGGTCGGCGACAGCTCAGCACGCTATCAAGCGGTCGCTATGCGATACAGTATGCGATCGTCGTAGCCGGTGATCACGGTGCGCCAACCGCACAGTTCACGGTCCAGCGCCGGGTCGTTGGTATCCACCAGCAGGGGCCTTCCTTCGAGCGCGGCAATCTTCGATTTCGCGGCCACGACCAGGATGTTCTCCAACCCCACCTTGCGTATCACCTGCGGGGAGAATTGCTGGTTGCCGCGCCCGAATACGCTACCCTGGCCGCCGATCACGGTCACCACCATGGCAGCCCCTGCGGGGGCTTCCTCCAGAAGCTCGAGCAGGCGCGCCTCGTCCACGTCACTGGCCAGTAACTGGCCATCCCGGACCACATCGACCCCGAGCAGGGTATTGGCCAGGCCCAGCTTGTCCATGATCGCGGCGGTGGTGGAACCGGGGCCGATGAGGTAGGTTCTGCCCGGCTCCATCTGCTCCACCAGCCAGTCGGCAATATCGTCGGCCACGAGTTCAGGGCTTTCCCTGCCCCCGACCTTGGTGTGCTGGAGGTAGCGGCCCTCCCCCGGGACCAGCATCTCGCCGTAAAAACGGCTGCGCACCTGGTCATGGCGAAAGGCTTCCTCGTCGATATCCCGCACTTCGCGGGCCACGAGGCCCACCAGGCCGCCGCGCACCAGTTGCAACAGCAATTCGCCCGCGGCCTCCGGCGAGACCGCGAAGACACCGGAGTGCATTTTCACTCCGGCGGGGATGCCCAATACCGGAAAAGTGCTGCCGACAACGTCAAAAATGTCCCTGGCCGTACCGTCACCGCCGCCAAACAGAATCAGGTCTACGCCGTGTTCGCGTAACTCGCGCGCTGCGCGCCGGGTATCCTGGGCGACACTGAGATCGCCGCTCGCGCGCCCAATCACCTCGTGCGGCAGACCCAGCCGCAGCAGGGCTTTCTCCCCCATTTCCCCGCCCCAGGTACTGAAGCGCACCCGGTCCCCGGCCGCGGCCAGCGCCTGCAGGGCCCGCTCCACCCTCTCCAGCGCGCGATGGCGCTGCTGCTCCGTCAACGAACCCACGCGCTCCCGCAGGGCCTCGCCGTCGCTGCCTTTCAGCCCAAGGCTGCCGCCCAGGCCCGCCAGGGGGTTGATGACCAGGCCGATGTGCAGGATCGCGGTCATGGCAGAGGCTCCTCAAGCAAACAACCAAGATTAGCCAGCATGTTTTTGACTCGATGTGGCAAGTGCCCGGCATCTGCCCGGCTGCCCAGCAACTCGCGCCGTTCGGGGTACTGACGTCGCAACTGGTCGAAACCGGCGCTGGCGGCGGCGCTATCGACTCCCAGGGTGACGCCCCGCAACGCGGCATCGTCCACTGCGATGTCGTAGCGCTGGCGCAGCACCTGGCGCAGCAATGCCGCATCTGTGCCGCAGTCTCGCGGCACAAGCAGCGGTGGCGCTTGTCCCGCGGCGCTGCCGGGCTCTTGCCAGGGCAGGCCCAGCTCGCGCGCCATCACCTCCACCAGCATACGGGTGGCCAGCAATTTGCCGTCGAGGCTGTAGCCGGCGATATGCGGCGTGCCATAGCGCACCCGTCGCAGCAGGGCCTGGTCGATACACGGCTCGCCCTCCCAGACGTCCAGTACCACGTCGCGGCCCGGTTCGCGCTGCAACAGTGCCGACAGCGCGCGATTGTCCACAACCGGGCCCCTGCTGGCGTTGATCAGCAGGCTGTCCGTAGCGATGCGGGCCAGAGCCCTGTCATCGAGCAGATGGTGGCTGGGCCAGGGTTCCTGTCGCGTCAGCTCCGCATGCAGTGTGATGACGGCGCAGTCCAGCACGGCGGCCAGTTCCGCCCCGTGGGGAATGGTGCCAAGGGCGAGCCAGGGATCGTAAACCCGGTAATGGATACCCAGGGCCTGTAACCGGGCCACCACCGCCTTGCCGATCACCCCGTAGCCGACAACGCCAACTGGGGCTCCCGCCAGCACACGCTCCAGGTGATCACCCACCGCGGAGATCGCCGCCAGCACATATTCCACAACAGAATTGGCGTTGGAGCCGGGCGCGTGGCTAAAGGCAATGCCGGCGCCGGCCAGGTAGTCCCGGTCGATATGATCAACGCCACTGGTGGCTGTGCCCACAAAGCGGACGGCACTGCCCGCGAGCAGGTCCGCGTTCACCCGGGTGACGGAGCGCACCAATAGCACATCCGCCCGCTGCAGTTGCTCCGGCTTCAATTCGCGGCCGCTAAAGCGCTGCACACTGGCAAGCGCGCCCACGTAATGCTCTACCGCGGGAATGTTCTCATCGGCGAGAATTCGCAGGGTCACGGCGTCGCCGCCACGGCGCGAGCGACCCTCATCCCACGAGGCCGCTGATTGTGAGTTCCAGCTCTGGTAACTGCACGCCGGTGCCGAAATCGCGACTGAGTGCGCTGAAGAAAACCTGCGCCCGGGACGGCAGGCCCCGGCTCTGCCATTTCCGCGACTGCTCGAGCACCTGCCGCTTAAAGGGCCGCGTATCGTGGGGTTCGCCGTCTGGCGCGCCGAAATTGTCCACGCTGATGCAGAAGCGGTAACCGCAGGCCAGTGAGAATAGCCACTCCAGTGCCTGTGGCTTTGCCTCCACCGCCTCAAAGGCGAGCTGTTGGGCCCCATCGCGACCCTCCGGTGCATACCAATAACCAAAATCAGGCTGTTGAAGACGCTGTTCGCCGGCTATGCACCAGTGCGAGATTTCATGCAGCGCGCTGGCAAAATAATCGCTGCGATAGTAGAGCCGGTGACAGTCCCGCGGTCCGGAGGCAGGCTGGTAATACGGCTCGCTCGCGCCGCCGACGAGTTTGGTTCGCCAGCGCCCGCCAAAACACGCATCGAACAAACGCTCTAGTCGCTGCGCCCGATAAATCTCCAGCGCACCCCGGGGCTCCTGCACTGCGCTAGCGGAAGGCACGGTTACGGTATCCATGTGATGACAAGCGGATCACCCGCCCTTGCGCAACAGGTAGCGGTAATTGCCGTCCTGTTCCTCCTGTTCCAGCAATTGGTGGCCGAGAAAGCTGCAGAATTTCGGTATATCGCGGGTGCTGGACGGGTCCGTCGCCAGCACCAGCAGCGTGTCGCCGTCGGCGATATCCCTGATGCGGTTGTGCAACAACATGACGGGCTCGGGACAGAGCAGCCCGGTGGCGTCGAGGATATGATCAGGAGTGTCAGAGGTCATACTATTTGTCGTCAATCTTCCAGCAGGGAGCGCGCCTGCTCTTTCGATACCAGGTCCCAGTGCTCACCGTCCACCTCGTAGACAATAAGCAGGTCCCCACGGTGCAACTGCGCGCGTAAACTGCCCACTTTCTGTTCCAGGCTGAGTTCCCGCTCGCCGTAGTCAGTGCCGTCCCTGCTTGCATACTCTTCGAGCAGGGCCTGCAGGACATCTGCTGCGAGGCGCTGTGGTGGTACTTCTACAAATTGCGTCATCGATTTCCGGTGCACCCGGGGGTAATGTGATTCCTGTTCGCTAGTGTAGTGCCCGATAGCGCGCTAATATACGGCCTGCGCCCGCGAATGTGGAGTCAAATTGGTGGAAACGTCCTACATAGTCACCTTCATCGGAGATGACCGGCCCGGCCTTGTCGAGGCACTTTCACGGGTGATAGAGAACAACCAGGGCAACTGGCTTGAGAGCCGCCTGTCACAGCTGGGTGGCAAATTCGCGGGCCTGGTACTGGTAGCCCTGCCCGACGAAAATGGTGAAGCGCTGGAGGCGGAGCTGAAAACCCTGTCCGCCAGCGGCCTCAGTGTGCGGGTAACCCCGGCGACCGGGATGGCGGCCACCAGCAGGGGCCGCTGCATCACGCTGACGGTGATAGGCCCGGATCGCCTGGGTATCGTGCGCGAAATCTCGCGGGCGCTCGCGCAGCGGCAAGTCAACGTGATAGAGATGGACAGCGCGGTCAGCAGTGCGCCCATGAGCGCGGAGCTTATCTTTACCGCGCGTATCGATGCAGAGATTCCCGAACATATCGACCTGGACGATCTCGAGGACAGTCTCGAGGAAATCGCCAACGTCATGACCCTAGAGATAGACCTGGAGCGCAGCCACAGTTAAGCCGGGTAAGGCGTCCTCCCGGTCCCTGCCTGCCGCGCGGTTTCTTCGCCGCAATCCGGCAGGCGCGTTTCAGGGCGGCGGAGGCTTGCGCAGGAGTTTGCGCAATCCAACCCAGAGCAGCGCGGCGGCGCCCGCCAAACCAATCACCAGCAACACCACCAGCCCCGTAGCCATCAGCAGGTCAAGCAGTTCCCGGGGGCTCACCCCAAACTGCCGGACCGCGATCCACAGCAGTGCCGCCAGGGAAAAAACACCAATTACAATCGTGCGTACATAGCGCCGGGCTGGCCTGTTCATCGGGCTAATCTTCCGCAATCAGGATGCGGCGGGGTCCGGCGCGGCGGCGGGCAGCACGGGGGTGTCGCACTGCACATCCATATTCTGGCCGCGATGACGCAGGGCGTGGTCCATAAGCACAATGGCCAGCATGGCCTCGGCGATGGGCGTGGCGCGAATACCCACGCAGGGGTCGTGGCGCCCGTGCGTGGACATCTCGGTAGCCTTCCCGGAAGTGTCGATGGTGGCACCGGGCTGGCGAATACTGGACGTGGGTTTGAGCGCGATGCTGACAGTGATGTCCTGGCCACTGGAGATCCCGCCGAGAATACCGCCCGCGTTATTGCCGATGAAACCCTCGGGCGTCAGCAGGTCGCGGTGTTCGCTGCCGTGCTGTACCACCGAGTGAAATCCCGCACCTATTTCGACGCCCTTAACCGCATTGATGCTCATCATGGCATGGGCAATGTCCGCATCCAGTCGATCAAACACGGGCTCGCCCAGACCGGGAATCACACCGCTTGCCACCACGTTGATCCTGGCGCCGATGGAATCTCCCCGCTTGTTCAGGGCGGCCATGAATTCCTCCATCTGCGGCACCGTATCCGGGTCGGGGCAAAAAAACGGGTTGGTTTCCACGGCTTCCCAGTTGAGTTGCCGTGCAACGATCGGACCCAGTTGCGCGAGGTAACCGCGAATCTTGATGCCGTAGCGCTGGCGCAGGTATTTTTTGGCGATGGCGCCGGCCGCCACCCGCATCGCCGTCTCCCTGGCGGATGAACGCCCGCCCCCGCGATAATCGCGAAAACCGTATTTCTGGTTGTAGGTGTAATCAGCGTGAGCCGGGCGAAAGGTATCCTTGATGTTCGAGTAGTCTTTGGAGCGCTGGTCTGTATTGTGAATCAACATACCGATGGGGGTACCCGTGGTTACGCCCTCAAACACCCCGGAGAGGATTTGCACCTCGTCATCTTCCCGGCGCTGGGTAGTGAAGCGGGAGGTACCGGGTTTGCGCCGGTCGAGATCCCGCTGCAGATCACTGGGCGCCAGCTCCAGGCCCGGAGGACAGCCGTCGACTATGCAGCCAAGAGCCGGGCCATGACTTTCGCCAAAGCTCGTCACCGTGAATAATTTTCCTATGGTGTTGCCTGCCATGATGCTCCCGGGGTAATCGTGAAAAGCCGGGTATTATAAGCCAATAAGCAGGCACTGAGCACTACAGCAGGCTGGTGCGGTATTCCTGCAACTCGCGGCCGTTGAGGGCGAACACACCATCGCCGCCGTGTTCAAACTCCAGCCAGGTAAACGGCACTCTCGGGTACGCCTGTTCCAGTGCCGGCCAACTATTGCCCACCTCCACCACCAGCAGGCCCTCAGGAGCCAGGTAGCGATGCGCATCGCGCAGAATCCTGCGGGTCAGGTCCAGGCCGTCGGCGCCAGAACCCAGTGCGAGTTCCGGCTCGTGACGAAATTCCGCGGGCAGGGCCGCCATATCCTCGGCATCCACATAGGGTGGATTACTCAGGATCAGGTCGTACTCGACGCCGTCCAGCGCGCTGAACAGGTCGGAGGCCAGGATATTCACCCGTTCCGAGAGCCCCAGTGCGATGGCATTCTCGCGGGCCAGTTCCAGCGCCGCGGGGTCTATATCGATGAGGTCTACCCGGGCATGTGGGAAATAGTATGCCGCGGCAAGGCCGATGCAGCCGCCGCCGCAGCACAGGTCGAGTATGCGCGCTGGTTCGGGGCCGCTGTACCAGGGCCTGAACTCGTTGAGTATCAGTTCGGCAATGGGTGATCGGGGAATGATGGCACGCGCATCGCAACGAAACTCCAGGCCGGCAAACCAGGCCTTGCCCAGCAAATATGGCAGTGGCGTGTGCTGTTCGATACGCGCACTCAGCAATCCCTGCAGCTGCTTGTAGGCGGCGGCAGACAGCGGGTGTGGCAGTACCCCGTCATCTGAATCCAGCGGCAGGTCGGCGACCGACAGCACCAGTTGCACCGCCTCGTCCCACGCATTATCAGTGCCGTGACCAAAGAAAACATCGCTGGCGGCAAGCGATTCGCTGCAGTACTGCAGTGCCTCGCCCACCGTGCCGGGGATGTTTGTGTCTTCGTGATCGTTCATGGGGTGCTAGTGTAACCGAAGCGTGACCGGCGTGGCGATTGCCACGACCAGGGGGGGTTGCTACTATTTGCGGCCCCGCGACCCCTTCAGGCGGTTCGTCCGATCAGTCGAAACAAGGAGCACAGCCGATGGAAGATCACTGGGCAAAAATCATCGAGGCAATCGGCGAGGACCTGGAGAGGCCCGGTCTCGCCGATACGCCCAAGCGCGCCGCCAAGGCGTTCGAGTTCCTCACCCGCGGCTATGGACAATCGGTCGACGACGTCGTGAACAATGCGCTGTTTCCCTCGGATTCCAGCGAAATGATCCTGGTGCAGGACGTGGAACTGTACTCACTGTGCGAACATCACCTGCTACCCTTCATCGGCAAATGCCACGTGGCCTACATCCCCACCGGCAAGGTGCTTGGCCTGTCCAAGGTCGCCAGAATCGTCGACCTGTACGCAAGACGCCTTCAGATCCAGGAGTCCCTTACGTCCCAGATCGCCGAGACCATTATGCAGGTCACCAATGCCGAAGGCGTGGGTGTCATCATCGAGGCCCAGCACATGTGTATGATGATGCGCGGCGTGGAAAAGCAGAACTCCGTGATGAAGACGTCGGCCATGCTGGGCTGCTTCCGCAACGAGCAGAAAACCCGCGAGGAGTTCCTCTCGCTGCTGCAAATGAAGCGTTAGAACTCCATGCTCAATTTGATGTGGCCGCCTTTATCAGGGCGTAACTTCGAATACCTCCGCGTGCAGGTACTGCCGATCCGCGGTGCGCGCAGATGCATAGATAATCAGCACGTTGCGCTGATCCTTGCCGATTGAAAATACCCGATATCGCTGCAGATCTTCGCGGCCGTACAGCACGGGCTGGTGGAATACGCGATTGGCCCACTCTACCCCGCGCCCGCAGGCTCTGCCGTCGCAGGAAAACAGCAGCCTGGATTCATCCAGTTGTTCGGCGCGTTTAACAAGTTCAGCCATGACTTCCAGAGAAGTAAAACCATCGACAATTTGCCAGGTATAACTGGTCAGTCGGCCGCTCAGGCGTTCGCTGTGCTTGAACTGCCACGCTCCACTTATCTTTTGCATTGCACCAAGGCCGATTTCATAGTCGAGGACATCCTCCTCGTCCATGGAGACAACGCTGGAGTGGGGGAACTCATTCAATTCCTGCAGTAACTGCAGGGGGGTGACCGACCAGGCCAGGGTGGCGATCACAGACAATAGCAGGGCGACAAAAACCCTGGCGGACCCTGAAAAAAATACTACTTTCAAACGCAAAACACTCATCTCATCACTGCAAAAACTGGATTATTTGTCGAGCCACAATAGCAGCACCTGACTCCATATGAAAATGGTGCCCGCCGGCCACTTCATGAACCTCAAGATGGGGGATCGATTGTCGGGCCTGGGCGGCCAGCTCCGGGTGTTTGGCAAAACCGTCTTGAGCGAGCAGCAGCAAGGTCGGCATGGCCAGCGCTTCCAGGACCGCCTGAATCTGGCCCGGGGATAATTTTACCGCGGATGCACCACGCAGGCGCAGATCGGTTGTCCATGTGTAGCCACCCTCACAGGGACGCAGGTTGCGTTCGACAAGGGCCCTGGCCAGCTCTGGTGGTGGCGAGTTGTCCGCCCTGCTCGCCAGCGCCGCCTCCACATCCGGATAGATTCGATTGCGTTTCTGTGCCCAGTAGCGCTTGTCATCGAGGAATTTGCGCAACTGGCGGGGAAACTGCTCCTCCCCTACTGGTGCGGGAACTACGCCGTCGAGTAACACCAGGCGCTCCACCCTGTCGGGTATCGCGCTTGCCAGCACAGTCGCCATGATTGCGCCCCGGGAGTGCCCCATGAGGGCAAACTGCTGCCAGCCCAGGTCATCGAGCACGCCAAGCAGTTCCGGCAGGTCATCCCATATCTGGTAGCCCGCGTCCTGCGAGCGGTGCGCACTGAGGCCGTGCCCGGTGAGATCCACCGCTACCACGTGATGCCGCCGCGCCAGCAGCGGCGCGATAATACCGAAACTGGCCGCGTTATCCAGCCAGCCATGCAGCGCCAGAATTCCCGGCGCTGAAGGTTCGCCCCACGACAGCCCCGCCAGCGACAGTCCATTTACCTGCCAGCTCCTGGCTACCGCCGCAGCCTCGCTCATACTCCCGCCTGGTACTCCGGTGGCACCGCCCAGAAGCGAAGCTCGCCACAGGCGCGAGCCGGGGTGGATAGCTCAAACGTAACGAAGGCGCCGGGCGACAATGGAGGCACCGCACCGGCGGTGTCCATGAAATAGTCGACCAACTGCGAGACCAGGGGCTGATGCGAGACCAGCACCACATGCGTGGGCAGCAGGGTATCTGAATCCGGGTTGGCTTCCGGCTTTGCCAGTTGGACGAGGGCGGACTCCACGCGCTGCACTGAACTGCCGGGGCGCAATGCTTCAAGCTCCCGGGACGGCGCGTGCGTGAAAGCCGAAGCAATGATGTCCGCCGTTTCCCGCGTGCGAACCCATGGACTGTAGAGCAGGAGATCCGGGGACGGCATGCCGCGAGCTTCCAGTGCGTGATGAAACTGACGACAGCCGAAACCGACATCGTCAAATCCCTTGTCGGTTAACTCACGCTGCTTGTCGCTGGGCGCAGATCCCGCCTCACCGTGCCGCCATATCGTTACTATCATCGCTTACCGACCCGTGACAAATTCCACATCCTGTGCCTCTTCCGCGTGCATCATACCATCGAAAACATCCGCCACCGGGCGGTGCTCATAGAGAATGGCGTACAGGCCGTCCACCAGCGGCATATGCACACCGCGGCTGTCGGCCTCCGCCTTGAGCAGGCCGAGCGTGTTGATACCTTCGGCCACCTGGTCCATCGCTCCCAGGATGTCGTCCAGCGGCTGCCCCCGCCCCAGGGCCAGTCCGACCATATAATTGCGCGACAGCGGCGAGGAACAGGTGACAAACAGGTCCCCTACCCCGGCAAGACCGAGGAAAGTCATTGGATTGGCGCCGAGATCGACGGCAAAACGCGACATTTCCGCCAGTGAGCGGGTCAGTAGCATGCCGACCGTGTTCTCTCCCAGTTCAAGCGCCGCCCCGATACCGGCGAGAATGGCGTATACGTTCTTGAGCGCGCCCCCGAGCTCCACCCCATACATGTCCCGGGAGCTGTAAATCAGAAAAGACTCGCTGTGCAGCAGATCGTGTATGCGGCTGTTGATTGCCGGATCGTCGCTGGCGATTACCGAGCCCGTGATATGACCGGCCGCAATCTCCCTGGCCAGGTTGGGGCCGCTGAGTACGCCCCTGGCATTGTCCGGCATCTCTTCTGCGAGTATTTCGCTCATCAGGCGGAAGCCGCCCGGTTCAATGCCCTTGGTGAGGCTTATCACAAGTGCGGCGCTGGAGACATGTTCGGCCAACTCGCGAACTACCGCCCTGAAGGAACTGCTCGGCACCGCGACGAAGAGAACGTCGACGCCTGCCACTGCGCGAGCCAAACAGGCGGTGGCCTCGAGCTTATCGTGTAAATGATAACCGGGAAGGTACTCTGCATTCTGGCGCTGCGTATTGATAGCGCTGGCGCGCTCTTCATTGCGCAGCCACAGGCGCACCCGGTGACCGTTGCCGGCGATGATATTGGCGATGACGGTGCCGAAGCTGCCACCACCAAGTACGGCAACAGTGCAGGTATCGGGCATGGCGAAATTCCCTGATTATTTTTTTAAGGTGTCGATCCGTGGGGGCCGGGTAGGCGAAAGCCTTCTGTCGCGCCAGCCACCTGTGCAGTCTAACAAAAAAGCGGGCAATTAAGCCCGCTTTGCGAGTTTTCCAGCCTGTATAATCAGGCCTTGCTCATCTGCAACAGCAGCCGGTTCATCCTGGCCACATAAGCCGCGGGATCGTCGAGTTGACCTCCCTCGACGAGATTGGCCTGATCAAAGAGAATGCTGCCCAGGTCGGCGAAGCGATCTTCATCCGCCTCCTCGTCCAGCATCCTGACCAGCGGGTGCGCGGGATTGATTTCGAGAATGGGCTTACTCTCGGGCACGGGCTGGCCAGCGGCCTCCATGATACGACGCATCTGCGCGCCCATGTCGTGATCACCGACGACAAGGCAGGCGGCGGAATCGGTCAGTCGACTGGTGGCGCGCACCTCGGCGACCTGCGCTTCCAGCACTTTGCCAAGTCGCTCAACCAGCGCTTCCGATTCTTTGCTAAGTTTTTCCTGCTCTGCTTTCTCCTCTTCGGATTCGGCAGCGAGGTCGAGTGCTCCGCGCGCGACATCCTGGAAGCGCTTGCCATCAAACTCCTGCAGGTGATTCATCAGCCAGTCATCCACGCGATCGCTCAGCAACAGGACCTCGATGCCCTTCTTGCGAAATACCTCGAGGTGCGGGCTGTGTTTGGCTGTATTGAAGTTTTCAGCGACGACGTAGTAGATCTTGTCCTGTTTTTCCTGCATGCGGGATACGTAGTCCTCCAGGGACTGATCCTGGGTCGCCACATCGGTATGGGTTGTGCTGAAACGCAGCAACTTCGCTATTTTTTCCTTGTTGGCAAAATCCTCGGCAGGCCCTTCTTTCAGGACCTGGCCGAATTCCTTCCAGAAAATCGCATAATCATCGCCCTTGCTCTTGGCGAGCTTCGCCAGCATATCCAGCACGCGCTTGGTAAGAGCACTGCGCATGGACTCCACCGCCGGGTCCTGCTGCAGGATTTCCCTGGAAACGTTGAGGGAAAGATCATTGGAATCGACCACGCCCTTCACAAAACGCAGGTACATGGGCAGGAACTGCTCGGCCTCGTCCATGATGAAGGTGCGCTGAACATACAGCTTCAGGCCGCGAGTCATCTCCCGGTTCCAGAGATCAAAGGGTGCTTTCGCGGGCAGATACAGCAAACTGGTGTACTCGAGCTTGCCCTCAACCTTGTTGTGAGACCAGGTCAGCGGGTCCTGGAAGTCGTGGGAGACATGCTTGTAGAACTCCTTGTACTCCTCGTCACTGACCTCGGTACGCCCCCGTGTCCACAGGGCGGTGGCGGCATTGATCGCCTCGTACTCCAGGGGTGCATCCTTTTCAGGCTTCTCTGCGTCGTCGTCTTTCGGAGCCGGTGGCTTGGCCATCATCACCGGCACCGATATGTGGTCGGAGTACTTCTTGATGACACTGCGCACACGCCAGTCATCGGCAAAGTCCTGGCAGTCTTTCTTGAGGAACAGGGTGATGCTGGTTCCACGAGTCTCCTTGGGCTTCGCCTCAATGGAGAACTCGGCCTCGCCGTGGGATTCCCACAGCACGCCCTGATCCGCGGCTTCGCCTGCCTTGCGGGTGTGCACCTCTACGCGGTCGGCCACTATGAAAGCGGAATAGAAGCCAACGCCAAACTGGCCGATAAGCTGCGAATCCTTTTTCTGGTCCCCGGTGAGGTTCTCGAGGAACGCGGCGGTGCCGGATTTTGCGATCGTGCCGAGATTCTCTATGACCTCGTCACGGTTCATCCCGATACCGTTGTCGCTTATCGTAATCGTGTGCAGCTTCTTGCTCTTGGCAACATCGACCTGTACCTGCAATTCGGCGCCGCCTTCCAGCAGGCTGGGGTCGGCCAGGGCCGCGAAGCGCAGCTTGTCGATGGCGTCGCTGGCGTTGGAGATCAGCTCGCGCAGGAAAATTTCCTTGTTGCTGTACAGGGAGTGAATCATCAGGTGAAGCAGTTGCTTGGCTTCAGTCTGGAAACCCAGGGTTTCCTTGCGTACGTCTGCAGTCATGGGATCCTCGTTGAATTGTCCAGGTTAGTTGACCAGGTGCTGTCTGAAATGGGGGCAAGCCCACGACTTTTCAAGACCGTACAGGGCAATTTAGGCGCTCGATGTCAGGCAAGGGGCTGGCATCGGGGTCGATCGGGCCCTGAGCCAGGCAGGCGCCCGCAAAGGCCCCCGCGTAAAATCCGGGGAAGGAGCGGCCCCGGGAAGGCCCCGGAGCGCGATTTGTGAAAGGTGAACCCTACAATTGGGGCCCGGCGGCCACCAGGGCCTTGCCTTCGTCGTTGCCGGTAAACAGGGCGAAGTTCTTGATGAAGAGCTGAGCCAGTTCTGTCGCCTTGTGCTCCCACTCGGCTGGATCACTGTAGGTATCCCGGGGGTCCAGGATACCGGCGTCCACATCGTGCAGGGCCTTGGGAATCGCGAGGTTGAATATCGGCAGCTTCGAGGTCTCGGCCCGCTCGATGGAGCCGTCCAGGATAGCGTCGATTATCGCCCGCGTGTCCTTGATGGAGATACGCTTGCCGCTGCCGTTCCAGCCGGTGTTGACCAGGTAGGCTTTCGCATCGACCGCATCCATGCGCGACACCAGAGTCTTGCCGTAGGCCACCGGGTGCAGGCTCAGGAAAGCCTTGCCGAAACAGGCCGAAAAAGTGGGGACGGGCTCGGTGATACCGCGCTCGGTACCGGCCAGCTTGGCGGTGAAACCTGATAAAAAGTGGTACTTGGTCTGCTCCCGGTCGAGCACCGATACCGGAGGCAGCACACCGAAAGCATCGGCGGTAAGAAAGATCACCTTGGTCGGATGACCAGCCCGGGAAACAGGCTTGACGATATTATCGATATGATAAATCGGGTACGAAACCCGCGTATTCTCAGTGATGGAGCGGTCCGAAAAGTCGATCTTGCCTTTGTCGTCGACCACGACGTTTTCCAGCAGCGCATCGCGCGCAATCGCCTTGTAGATATCGGGTTCGCTATTCGGATCCAGGTCGATAGTCTTGGCGTAACATCCGCCCTCGAAATTGAAGACACCATCGTCATCCCAACCGTGCTCATCGTCCCCCACCAGGCGGCGCTTGGGGTCGGTCGACAGGGTGGTCTTGCCGGTGCCGGACAAGCCGAAGAAAATCGCGACATCACCTTCTTTGCCAACATTGGCGGAGCAATGCATCGAGGCTATGTTCTGCAGCGGAAGGTAATAGTTCATCATGGAGAACATGCCCTTCTTCATCTCGCCACCGTACCAGGTGCCGGCGATGATCTGCATTTTTTCGGTCAGGTTGAACACCGTGAAAACTTCCGAGTTCAGGCCGTGCGACTGCCAGTCAGGATCGCTGGTCTTGGAGGCGTTGAGCACCACAAAGTCGGGTTCGCCATAGCTGGCCAGCTCTTCCTCACTGGGGCGTATAAACATATTCTTGACAAAATGCGCCTGCCACGCGACCTCCATGACGAAGCGCACTTTCAGTCGCGTGTTTTCGTTTGCGCCGCAATAGGTGTCGACCACAAACAATCGTTTCGCGGAAAGTTGCTTCGCGACCAGGGCTTTCAGGGTTGCCCAGTTCTCCGGTGAAATCGGCTTGTTGTCATTGGGCGACTCCGGCGAGTTCCACCAGGTGTGTTCCCGGCTGGTGTCATCCAGCACGATGAACTTGTCCTTGGGTGAACGCCCCGTGAAAATACCGGTGTGCACAGCAACGGCTCCGAGTTCGGTCACCACCCCTTTCTCGTAGCCTTCGAGCCCGGCGCGCGTCTCTTCCTCGAACAGTCGCTCATAGGAGGGATTGTGGATGATCTCGTCCACGTCGTTAATGCCGTACCCGGATAAATCGATTCTTTGTGTCATAGTTAGTCGCCTGCCCTACTGCCTGGTTACTTCTGGAGGGCCAGGTATTGCGGTACCCGGGACCCTCTCCTTATGCTGTTTTTTCCGCTCGACATGGTATCGCCGCTGCGATGATCTTGGAACCTCGGAGCTTGAGCCAGATCACATCAGGAGCACTCTATCCGGGAAATAGCGCCCGTTAGCGGTTACTTTATAAAAAAGGGGCCCCGGTTAAAGATAGCCCCTTACTTGCGCCTGCCTGCAGCGTACTACCAGCCGGTGACTTCAGCCAGACCCGCGGCTATGTCGGCAAGACTGCGCACAGTCTTCACGCCGGCGTCCTCAAGAGCGGCATATTTCTCGTCCGCCGTGCCCTTGCCGCCGGAGATGATCGCGCCTGCGTGCCCCATGCGCTTGCCCTTGGGGGCTGTTACCCCGGCAATATAGGACACTACCGGCTTGGTGACGTTGGCCTTGATAAAGGACGCCGCCTCCTCTTCGGCCGTGCCCCCGATCTCGCCGATCATCACGATGGCCTCGGTGGCCGGATCCCGCTCAAACATATCGAGGATATCGATAAAATTGGAGCCCGGAATCGGATCGCCGCCTATCCCCACCACAGTTGACTGGCCATAACCGGCATCAGTCGTCTGTTTGACGGCTTCATAGGTCAGGGTACCTGAGCGCGATACGATACCGACCTTGCCGGGCAGGTGGATACTGGCGGGCATGATGCCGATCTTGCACTCGCCGGGCGTTATCACGCCGGGACAGTTTGGCCCGATCAGGCGCACACCCAGTTCGTCGCACTTGACCTTTACTTCCAGCATATCCAGCGTGGGAATGCCCTCGGTTATGCAGACGATCAGCCTTATACCGGCATTCGCCGCTTCCAGGATGGAGTCCTTGCAAAAAGCGGCCGGTACGTAGATTACAGAGGCATCGGCGCCAGTGGCCGCAACGGCTTCGGAAACGGTGTTGAACACCGGAAGGCCGAGGTGTTCCTGACCACCCTTGCCCGGGGTTACCCCCCCGACCATCCGGGTGCCGTATTCGATGGCCTGTTCCGAGTGGAAAGTACCCTGGGAGCCGGTGAAGCCCTGGCAGATTACTTTTGTGTCTTTACCGATAAGAATGCTCATTTAGCCGCTCCTTCCGCTGCTGCTACTGCTTGCTGCGCGGCGTCCGTAAGACTGGTGGCCGCAATGATGTTAAGGCCGCTCTCCGCCAGCACCTTGCGTCCCAGCTCGGCGTTATTGCCTTCCAGTCGCACCACTACCGGCACATTCACGCCTATTTCCTCCACGGCGCCAATCACGCCCTCTGCAATGAGGTCGCAGCGCACGATACCGCCAAAAATGTTGATGAGCACAGCCTTCACATTCGAGTCGGACAAAATGATCTTGAAGGCTTCGGCCACGCGCTCCTTGGTCGCGCCACCGCCTACATCGAGGAAGTTGGCGGGAAAACCGCCGTGCAGCGCCACAATGTCCATGGTGCCCATGGCAAGGCCGGCGCCGTTGACCATGCAACCTATGCTGCCGCCGAGCGCAACGTAATTGAGTTCCCAGCGCGCCGCGTGCGCTTCGCGCGAATCTTCCTGGCTGGGATCGTGCATTTCCTGCAGGGCCTTCTGGCGGTAAAGCGCGTTGCCGTCAACGCCGATCTTGGCGTCCAGGCAGTGCAATTTACCCTGATCAGTGATCACCAGCGGGTTCACTTCAATCAGCGCCAGGTCCTTGTCGACAAACATCTGCGCCAGGCCCATGAAAATCTTGACGAACTGCTTGATCTGGTCGCCCTCGAGGCCGAGCTTGAACGCGAGTTCACGGCCCTGGTAAGGCTGTGCGCCGACCAGTGGATCGATGGTCGCGCGCAGAATCTTCTCAGGCGTTTCGTGGGCGACTTTCTCGATCTCCACCCCGCCTTCTGTGGACGCCATAAACACGATTCGACGCGAACCGCGATCGACCACCGCGCCGAGATAGAGCTCTTCAGCGATATCGGTGCAGCTCTCCACCAGTATTTTGCTTACAGGCTGGCCGTTCTCGTCCGTCTGGTAAGTCACCAGTTTCTGGCCCAGCCACTTCATCGCGAATTCTCGAATTTCGTCCTTGGTCTTGACCAGCTTTACCCCTCCGGCCTTGCCGCGTCCGCCGGCGTGCACCTGGGCTTTTACCACCCATTCGCTGCCGCCGATCAGGTTCGCTGCATCCACCGCTTCCTGGGGAGTCTCCACTGCATAACCCCTGGAAACCGGGAGTCCGTACTCGGCAAACAATTGCTTGCCCTGATACTCATGAAGGTTCATCTGCTGTCCTGTTTTAGTCTGATACTCTGTTTATAAAAAAACCGGCGTCAATATTTGCCGGATCTCCCGCTTCAAACCCACGCGCGCGCGGATTATGTTGTTTTTCGCGCGTGGGAAATTCTCAGTTGCGTTTCTTCCTGTTGGCTATGTGTATGGCATGGCCATCAACCGCCAGGGCTGCTTCGTGTACCGCCTCGGAAAGAGTCGGGTGCCCGAACACGGTCAGCGCCAGATCTTCGGCGCTGGAGCCGAACTCCATGGCGATCACCACCTGCTGCACGAGGTCGGCCGCCGACGGACCCACGATGTGGCAGCCGAGGATACGGTCGTTCTCGGCGTGGGCGAGCAGTTTCACCATGCCCTCGGAATCATTGGCCGCCAGGGCTCTACCGCTGGCGGCAAAGGGGAATACGCCGGTCTTGTAGTCCACGCCATCCGCCTTCAACTCCTGCTCGGTTCTGCCAACCGCAGCCACCTCGGGGTGGGTATAGATGACCGATGGGATGCAATCGTAGTTCATCTGGGTTTTCTTGCCGGCGATACGCTCGGCAACCATGATTCCCTCCTCTGAACCCTTGTGGGCCAGCATCGGCCCGCGCACGACATCCCCAACCGCGAAAATATGCGGGGCCTCGGTTTCGCAGTAGTCGTTGACAAAAATATAGCCTCTTTCGTCGAGGGTTATACCGCTGTCACTGGAAAACAGTTCCTCTGAACGCGGCTTGCGCCCCACCGCGACAATCAGCTTGTCGAAGGTTTCCACATGCTCGCCATTCACCGTACTGTAGGTTACCTCCACTGCGCCGGCTTTTACCTTCGCACCGGTGACCCGGGTCCCCAGACGGATATCCAGGCCCTGCTTCTTGAAGATCTTTGCGGCCTCCTTGGCGACCTGCACATCCATCATGGGCAGGAACTCGTCCAGCGCTTCCAGCACCACCACGTCGGAACCCAGTCGGGCCCAGACGCTGCCCAGTTCCAGGCCGATAACGCCGGCGCCAATTACGCCCAGTCGAGCGGGCACCTCGGTAAGTTCCAGCGCGCCGGTGGAATCGATGATGTGCTTGTTGTCTACCGGAGCCGGTGGAATGCTGACCGGCAAAGACCCGGCGGCGATAATAACGTTGGCAGCGCTGAGGATTTGCACCCCACCGTCCTTGTCCGTCACTTCCACACGCGCGCCGGACAGTACCTTGCCGGTGCCGGAGATGGCAGTCACCCCGTTGTGCTTGAACAGACCCGTGATACCACCGGTCAGCTGGTCCACGATCTTGTTCTTGCGCTGGAGCATTGCCGGCACGTCAATGCTGGGAGCATTCACGCTGATACCGTGCACCGCGAGATAGTCCCGGGTCTCGACGAATTTTTGACTGCTGTCCAGCAGCGCCTTGGACGGAATGCAGCCGACATTGAGACAGGTCCCCCCCAGGCGCACCTTGCCCTGGTCGTCCAGCCACTGCTCCACACAGGCGGTAGACAAACCGAGCTGGGCGGCGCGAATGGCGGCTACGTAGCCGGCGGGACCGGCACCAATTACAACGACATCATATTTATCAGGCATGGCTCATTTCCAATTGTGTCTGTTCACTGACTCGGCGATTGCTCATAACTGTAGCAGTATGCGGGCCGGATCCTCGATGAGATCCTTTATGGCAACCAGGAATTGCACCGCGGTCTTGCCATCGATCAGTCGGTGATCGTAGGACAGGGCCAGATTCATCATCGGCAGGATGACAACCTGCCCGCCCACCGCCATCGGGCGATCCTGGATTTTGTGCATACCGAGGATTCCGGTCTGCGGCGGATTGAGAATCGGCGTGGATAGCAGTGAACCGAAGACACCCCCGTTGGTGACCGTGAAGGTCCCGCCGGTAATATCCTCGATGGTCAGTTTGTTGTCCCTGGCGCGGAGACCCAGGTCAGTGATTGCGGCCTCCACGTCGGCAAGACTCATGAAATCCGCATCCCGCAGCACCGGTACCACCAGACCATTTTCGGTAGATACCGCTACGCCGATATCCTGGTAGCCGTGGTACACCACGTCGCGACCATCAATCGAGGCATTCACCGCGGGGAAACGCTTGAGGGCCTCGCAGGCGGCCTTGACGAAGAAGCCCATGAATCCCAGGCGGGTACCATTGTGAATTTTCTCGAACTGCTCCTTGTACTTGCTGCGCAGTGCCATCACCGGCGCCATATTCACCTCGTTGAAGGTGGTGAGCATGGCTGTCTGCTGGGTGGCCTCCAGCAGTCTCTCCGCAATCTTGGCGCGCATCCGGGTCATGGGGACTCGCCGCTCCACTCTCTCGCCAGACGGCCCCACAGGCGCCGCGGGGAGGCTGCTGCTGGCGGCCGAATCGGTGCGCGCGGGCGCTGCGGGTTCGGCCTCGCGGGTTTTCAGGTGCTCGAGAATGTCTTCCTTGGTGATGCGACCGCCCTTGCCGGTACCGCTGATACGACTCGCGTCCAGCTTGTGCTCTTCGACCAACTGCCTCGCCGCCGGCCCGAGCAGCCCGGAGGCTTCGCCCTGCGGCTCTGTTTTCCCGGCCGCGGCGGGGGTCGATTCCGGTTTGGCGCCCGGCTTGCTGTCCGCGGCACCGGCGCCAGTTGCAGCGCCCTGCTGCAGGGTGGCCAACAGCTGCTCACTCTGAATGGTATCGCCTTCCTGGGCATGGATTTTGACTATTACGCCGTCTTCTGGCGCCAGTACTTCCATGACAACCTTGTCGGTTTCGATTTCGACAATCAACTCGTCGCGCGAGACCGCATCGCCTTCAGCCTTATGCCAGCTGGCTATCTCACCGTCCGCCACTGACTCTGGAAAAGCCGGCGCCTTTATTTCAATAGACATGTCGCTTCCTTGTTCCGCTAATCGTTGGCCGGCTTCTCGGCGGCCAGTGCTTCGTTGATGAATTTTTCCTGTTGCATCACGTGCAGCGCCATATACCCCGCCGCCGGTGCCGCCGACGATTCGCGGCCCACGTAATGCAGGTAAATGTCGCTGAGATGTCGGCTGATGACCCTGCGCATATGGTGCTGGCTGGAATACCACGCACCCTGGTTCATGGGCTCTTCCTGACACCAGACGGCATCGGTAATGTTCGGGTACGCGGAAAGAACCTCGAGCAACTCTTCTTCAGGAAAGGGATACAGCTGTTCGAGCCGCAGGATGGCGATGTTATCGAGACCCCGCTCCCGCCGCGCCGCGCGCAGGTCATAAAACACCTTGCCGCTGCACAGGATAACGCGCCGGACCGCCGACTTGTCCATCTCATCGGTTTCATCCAGGACATTGAAGAAGCGGCCGTGAGCCAGATCCTCAATCGTCGAAATAGCCTCCTTGTGACGCAACAGGCTCTTCGGGGTCATGACCACCAGGGGCTTGCGCAGCGGGCGGATAGCCTGGCGGCGCAGCATATGGAACACCTGCGCCGGGGTGCTGGGAACGCACACCTGGATATTGTGCTCGGCGCACAACTGCATAAAGCGCTCAAGCCGGGCAGACGAGTGTTCAGGGCCCTGGCCCTCGTAGCCGTGCGGCAGCAACATGGTGAGGCCACTGAGGCGTTGCCATTTGTGCTCGCCGCTGGTGATGAACTGGTCTATCACCACCTGGGCACCGTTGGCAAAGTCGCCAAATTGGGCCTCCCAGATCACCAGGCCCTGGGGCAAGGTTGTCGAATAGCCATATTCAAAGGCCAGTACCGCTTCCTCGGACAGCAGCGAGTCATAAATCTTGAATCTTGCCTGGTCGGCACTGATGTGCTGCAACGGACGGTAGGTCTTCCCGGTTTTCTGATTGTGCAGGACGGCGTGGCGGTGGGAAAACGTACCGCGGCCCACGTCCTGGCCGGTGATCCGCACAGGATAGCCCTGTTTCAACAGGGTCGCGTAGGCCAGCGTCTCCGCAAACCCCCAGTTGAGTGGCATCGCGCCCGCAGCCATCCTGCGGCGGTCCTCAAGAATCTTGGCCACCTGTTTCTGCAAGGGAAAGTTGTCAGGCGGGGTATTGGTGTCGTTGGCCAGGCTCTGCAGTTCGTGGATGTCCATCCCGGTCTCGGCCTGCAGGGTCCAGTCATGGCCCAGGTACGGCGACCAGTCGACAAACAGCGTCTTGTTGGGTTCCGACACCAGGCTGTTCACCATGGGCTGCCCCCGGTCGAGGGACTCCCGATAGCGCTCCACCAGGAACTGGTCTTCGGCCTCGGTCAGAACGCCCTCGGCGATCAGCCTCGCAGCATACAGATCGCGGGTGGTCTTGTGTTTGCGTATCTTGGCGTACATGAGGGGCTGGGTGACCGATGGCTCATCCGCCTCGTTGTGACCGCGGCGCCGATAACAGATCAGGTCGATGACCACGTCCTTCTTGAACTCGGTGCGGAAATCCACCGCCATCTGGGTGACAAACAGCACGGCCTCGGGGTCATCCCCGTTGACGTGGAATATGGGTGCCTGCACCATTTTGGCGATATCGGTACAGTACTCGGTGGAGCGGGCATCCTCCTGGCGGTTGGTGGTGAAACCAACCTGGTTGTTGAGCACAACGTGGATGGTGCCACCGGTTTTATAGGCCCTGGTCTGGGACATCTGGAATGTCTCCATCACCACGCCCTGGCCGGCGAAAGCTGCGTCGCCGTGGATTACGATCGGCACTACCAGGTCGCCGACTTTATCGTTGCGCCGCTCCTGGCGAGCCCGGACGGAGCCTTCCACCACCGGGGAAACGATCTCCAGGTGGGACGGATTGAATGAGAGCGCCAGGTGAACCTCGCCGCCCGGGGTCATCACATTCGAGGAAAAACCCTGGTGATACTTCACGTCACCAGAAGTTTCGTACTGGACGCGACCCTCGAACTCCGCAAACAGCTCGGCCGGGTTCTTGCCCAGTATGTTGACCAGCACGTTGAGGCGACCGCGGTGGGCCATCCCGATGACGATTTCCTGGGCGCGGTAGGAGCCGCAGCGCTGGATCATTTCCGAGAGCATCGGGATAAGGCTCTCGCCGCCCTCAAGGCCAAAACGCTTGGTACCCGGATACTTGGTCCCCAGTGACTTTTCCAGTCCGTCGGCCTGGATCACGCTACTGAGCAGTTGCAGGCGGACCTCCCTGCCATAATCCGGCGCCGAGCGTACGGATTCCATGCGCTGCATAATCCAGTGGCGCTGCTCGGTGTCCACGATATGCATGAACTCCGCACCGACGGTATGACAGTAGGTGCGCTCCAGGGTCTTGACGATCTCCCCCAGGGTCGCATCCGCTTTTCCAATATGCATGCTGCCGGTCTGGAAAACCGTGTCGAAATCGGCGGGGGAAAGCTGGTGAAAGGACAATTCGAGATCGGCAACATGTTCGCGCGGAGCCAGGCCCAGCGGATCGAGAATGGCTTTCTGGTGACCGCGCTGGCGGTAGGCGGATATCAGCTGTACAACGCGGACCTGTTTGCGCTCGTACTCGGTCGCCTGGGAGTCGTGCTGCACGGTGGCTTCCGTGCGCACCCGCATCTTGCTGATCTGGGCGAAACGCTCGCGGATGACCGAGTGCGGTATATCCTCGATCTGCACGGTGGCGGACTCCACCCGGGGTAATTTGTCAAAATAGTCGCGCCACTGCTCGGGCACACCGTTGGGGTTCTTCAGGTAGACCTCGTAGAGATCCTCCACATAAGTCGCGTTGCCACCCGCGATATGCGAGCTGCGCCAGAGCTGTTCCATCGAGCTTTCTTGCATCTAGACCCTTCCAGCGGGTTACAACAGCGCCCAGGGCGCATCGGATAACAGAGTGTAGCAGCACCGGAGCGGGACACATGCCGGGGTAAGGCCCGGCCGGTTCAAAGCCACTCTTCGACACCCTCTCTACGGCTGTTTAAAACTGCTATAGTCGTATATATTTCAATCACTTATGCCGACAAGTTAATGTTATGTCGCACGACTTAACAGCATATTTCGAATATGTCCAATGGCCCGCGTGGGGTTCAGGCCCTTGGGGCAGACGTTTACGCAGTTCTGGATACCGTGACACCGGAATACACTGAACGGGTCATCCAGCCGGGACAACCTCTCTTCGGTGGCCGTGTCCCTGGTGTCGGCCAGGAAACGATAGGCTTGCAGCAATCCCGCCGGCCCGATGAAGCGGTCCGGGTTCCACCAGAAGGATGGGCAGGAAGTGGAACAGCAGGCGCACAGGATGCATTCGTAAAGGCCATCCAGCTTTGCCCTGTCCTCGGGAGATTGCAGGCGCTCGATCGCCGGCGCCGGGGTATTGTTCTGCAGATAGGGCTGCACCTTCTCGTACTGGGCGTAAAACATGCCCATATCCACGACCAGGTCGCGAATCACGGGCAGCCCTGGCAGCGGGCGCAATACCAATTTATTGTTGCGAACCACTTGCGAGACGGGGGTGATACAGGCCAGGCCATTCTTGCCACTCATGTTGACCCCATCCGAGCCGCACACACCCTCGCGGCAGGAGCGGCGGTAGGCGAATGTCGTGTCCTGGGCCTTGATGAGCTCCATGACGTCCAGCACCATAAGATCCTTGCCGCCGGTGTCCACCTGCACGTCCTGCATGTAGGGTTCCGCATCGGTTTCCGGGTTATAGCGATAGATACTTACTTGCAACATGGTTACTGCCCCTTAATAGGTACGCTTTTTCGGCTGGAAGGTATCCACGGTTTTGGGTTCAAAGTTCACCGCGCGCTTGCCCACCCGCTTGTCTGTGGGGAAATACAGGGAGTGGCATAGCCAGTTTTCGTCGTCGCGCTCCTCGAAATCATCGCGGGCGTGGGCGCCGCGACTCTCCTTGCGTTCCTCGGCGGTGATGGCGGTTGCCTCGGCCACCTCAAACAGGTTGTGCAGCTCCAGCGCCTCGATGCGCGCGGTGTTGTATGCCTGGCTCTTGTCATCCAGCCGGGCACCCTCGATACGACCGCGCAGGTCGGCGAGTTTGGCGATGCCCTCTTGCATGAACTCCCCATTCCGGAATACGCCGAAATGGTTCTGCATGGTGTTTTGCAATTCCTTGCGCAGGGCGGCGACATTCTCGCCACCCGTGGAGTTATTGACCTTGTCCAGGCGCGACATGGCCTGCTCGAGGTCGCTCTCGGAGGCGTCCCGCAGGTCGATACCCTCGCGCAGGGCACGTTCGATGTGCAGTCCCGACGCCCGACCGAAAACCACCAGGTCCAGCAGCGAGTTGCCGCCCAGGCGATTGGCGCCGTGGACGGATACACAGGCCACCTCGCCACAGGCATACAATCCGGGAATGACACTGTCCTTGCCGCTGGCGTCGATGGTGAGGGCCTGGCCGTGAACATTGGTGGGAATACCCCCCATCATGTAGTGGCAGGTGGGCACCACGGGCACGGGTTCCTTGACCGGGTCCGCGTGGGCGAAGGTGCGGGACAACTCACAAATACCGGGCAGCCGGCTTTCCAGAACATCTTCGCCCAGGTGATCGAGCTTCAGGAAAACGTGGTCGCCCTCGGGGCCACAGCCGCGGCCCGCGATAATTTCAAGCACCATGGAGCGGGCGACGACATCGCGCCCGGCCAGGTCTTTGGCGTTGGGCGCATAGCGCTCCATAAAACGCTCGCCATCCTTGTTGATCAGGTAGCCACCCTCGCCCCGGCAACCCTCGGTCACCAGTACGCCGGCACCGTGGATGCCGGTGGGGTGGAATTGCCACATCTCGATGTCCTGCACGGGAAAGCCCGCGCGCAACGCCATGCCGATGCCATCACCGGTGTTGATATGGGCGTTGGTGGTGGAGGCGTAGATGCGCCCCGCCCCGCCGGTGGCGAATACCGTGGCCTTGGACTTGATATAGACCGTCTCTCCGGTCTCCATGCAGATGGCGATCACACCCACTACCGCGCCGTCCTGGTTCTTGACCAGGTCGGTGGCGTACCACTCATTGAAGAAGACCGTCTGGTTCTTCATGTTGCCCTGATAGAGCGTGTGCAACAGGGCGTGACCGGTGCGGTCTGCCGCCGCGCAGGTGCGCGCCGCCTGGCCGCCCTCGCCGAAATTCTTTGACTGGCCGCCAAAAGGCCGCTGGTAGATGCGCCCTGCCTCGGTGCGGGAAAAGGGCAGGCCCATGTGCTCGAGTTCGAACACGGCCTCGGGGCCGACACTGCACATGTACTCGATCGCATCCTGGTCACCGATGTAGTCGGAGCCCTTGACCGTGTCGTACATATGCCAGCGCCAGTCGTCGTTGGGGTCATCGCTGGCTATGGCGCAGGTGATGCCGCCCTGGGCGGATACAGTATGGGAGCGCGTGGGAAAAACCTTGGAGATTACCGCCGTCTTGTAACCGGACTGGGCCAGTTGCAGGGCTGCGCGCATACCCGCGCCGCCACCGCCGACGATAACACCGTCAAAAGAAAGAGTACGAAGTGACGCCATTCCTAAAATCCCCACAGAATCTGGATGCCCCAGACTACATACGTAAACATGATGATGGCGCAGACTATTTGCGCCAGCAGGCGCAGCACATTACCAGTGGTGCCCATGAGGCGTTCGGTCAGGTAGTCGGTGACTACCGCCCACAACCCTATCCAGGCGTGAATGCCCAGCGACAGCAGGGCCAGCAGGCTGAACACACGCATCCATGTCTGGGCGTACAACGCTTTCCAGGAGGCGTAATCCACCCCGCAGATGAGCACCCAGCCCACGAGCAGGAAGTAAGCAAGCAAAATGACAGCCGTCACCCGCTGCATCAACCAATCGTAGAGGCCGGAACGCCCCATACTGGTTACCGAAGTTACCATATCCAGACTCCTGCCAGCAGAATTAGTACGGCCGAGACACCAATAACGATTCGTGCGCCACGAGTGCCGCCCTCCATGGTCTCACCGATGCCCAGGTCCATGACCAGGTGCTTGACCCCGGCCACCGAGTGGTAAATAAGGCCCGCCACCACGGCCCATATCACGAATTTGGCCAGGGGGCTGGTGAGGCACTCCTGCAACTCCGCGAAGCTCTGGGGGCTGGCGAGGCTGGCATCGAGAGCCCATATAAGGACCGCCATGCCTGCAAAAAGGAACACGCCGGAGGCGCGATGAGCAATGGACGTCCACGCGGTGACGGGCAGCCGCATGGTACCGATGTCCAGGTTTACGGGACGCTTGTCTTTCACTATAGGGCACCATAGTTTTAACGCCCGGGTGGGCGGTTAATCGGGTCGAGCCGGAAGCCATTCGCTACGCCGGGCAATCCCCGGGCAGCAAATCAAAACGCGGCAAATTATAGGGAGTTACCCCGACAATTACAAACCCGTTACAAAAACGTGACCGCGCAATTGCGCTTCCGGGAAACAGCCGCTATCTGCATCGAACTCCCATTTCCCGGATTGGCGATTTTTTGCCCCGTTAGCCCCCCGATGACGGCAAATAGACCCAGATCAATTGACAAAAACACGGGAAACTCTATAGTGAAGCGCCCATTTGTTGCGTACTTCAGGATCTGCCATGAGCGACCAAAAAGCCCTCCTCAGCATCGACGGACTGGATGAACCCATCGAGTTGCCGATTTATTCCGGAACCCTGGGTCCGGACGTTGTGGATGTCGGTGCCCTCACCGCCAAAGGCATGTTCACTTACGACCCCGGCTTCGTCTCTACGGCCGCCTGTGAGTCGCAAATCACCTTTATCGACGGCGGCAAGGGCGTGCTGTTGCACCGCGGTTACCCCATAGAGCAGCTGGCGGACAAATCCGACTACCTCGAGACCTGCTACCTGCTGCTGTACGGCGAACTGCCCAACGCGGCGCAGAAAGAGAAGTTTGTCAGCACAGTGCATCGCCACACCATGGTGCACGAACAGATTCGCACCTTTTTCAACGGCTTCCGCCGCGATGCGCACCCCATGGCCATTATGTGTGGCGTGGTCGGCGCCCTCTCCGCTTTCTACCATGACTCGCTGGATATCTCCGACGAGCACCACCGCCAGATAGCCGCTTTCCGCCTGATAGCGAAGATGCCGACCCTCGCCGCCATGAGCTACAAGTTCTCCACCGGGCAGCCCTTCATGTACCCGGACAACAGCATGAGCTATTCCGAAAACTTCCTGCACATGATGTTCGGCAATCCCTGCGAGCCCAGCAATATCAGTCCGGTTCTGGCGCAGGCCATGGACCGCATCTTCCTGCTGCATGCCGACCATGAGCAGAACGCGTCCACCTCGACGGTGCGCCTTGCCGGATCGTCCGGCGCCAACCCTTTCGCCTGTATCGCAGCCGGTATCGCCGCGCTGTGGGGTCCGTCTCACGGCGGCGCCAACGAAGCCGTGCTGGAGATGCTCGAGGAGATCGGGGATGTTTCCAGAATCGACGAGTTCGTTGCGCGCGCCAAGGACAAGGAAGACCCCTTCCGCCTGATGGGCTTCGGTCACAGGGTCTACAAGAACTTTGACCCGCGCGCCAAGGTGATGAAGGAGGCCGCCGACGATGTACTGGCCGAACTGGGCATAGAGGACGACCCGCTGCTGGCCATTGCCAAGCGCCTCGAAGAAATTGCCCTCAGCGACCCCTACTTCATCGAGAAGAAACTCTATCCCAACGTGGATTTCTATTCGGGCATCATCCTGAAGGCCATAGGGATTCCTACCAGCATGTTTACCGTGATCTTCGCCGTGGGTCGTACCGTTGGCTGGATTGCCCACTGGAACGAGATGATTTCAGGCAGTTACAAGATCGGGCGCCCGCGCCAGTTGTACACCGGCTATACCCAGCGCGACTATGTGTCGCTCGACAAGCGCTGAGAGCAGCAGGAAACTGCAGACCAAGGGCCGCCTCGCGGCCTTTTTTCTTGCCCGGGTCGATATCCGGCCATTTGATAAACAACGGAGCCAGCCAACATGACAGACATCGTTATCAGCGGAACAGGTCTCTATACCCCCGCAGAGTCCATCAGTAACGATGAACTTGTAGCCTCTTTCAACGCCTATGTAGATATTTTCAACAGTGAGAATGCCGACGCCATAGCCGCCGGGGAAATAGCACCCCTGCAGCCCTCTTCTGTGGAATTCATCGAAAAAGCGTCGGGCATCAAGTCGCGGCACGTAATGAACAAGGACGGCATTCTCGATCCACGGCGCATGGTGCCGCGCCTGCCTGAGCGCCCCAATGAAGCCCAGTCGATCCAGTGTGAGATGGCCGTTGCGGCCGCGGCTGAAGCAATGGCCCAGGCTGGCAAGAGCGCAGCGGATATCGACATGGTTATCGTTGCTGCATCCAACATGCAGCGGGCCTACCCTGCGATGGCGGTGGAGATCCAGGATGCGCTGGGAATTGAAGGTTTCGGCTTCGATATGAATGTCGCCTGCTCGTCGGCCACTTTTGGGCTGCAACAGGCCAGGGATTCGATTGCATCGGGCAGCGCGAGTTGTGTGCTGATGGTCAACCCCGAAATCTGCAGCGGGCACCTCAATTTTCGCGATCGCGACTCGCATTTCATATTTGGCGATGTCTGCACCGCGGTCATCATCGAGGATGCGCAGACTGCTACTGCCGATGAACAGTACCTCATCGTGGACTGCAAACTTCAGACCATATACTCCAACAACATCCGCAACAATTTTGGCTTTCTCAATCGTGGCGATGAATCGGGTGTTGACCAGCGCGACAAGCTTTTTGTTCAGGAGGGTCGCAAGGTCTTCAAGGAGGTCTGCCCCGCAGTCGCCACCCAGATTTCAGAGCAGCTGGCAAAGCTCGGGATTGCCCCGGACCGCGTGAAGCGGTTCTGGCTGCACCAGGCCAACCTGAGCATGAATCAACTGATTTCCAAACGGGTACTGGGTCGTGAGGCAACCGAGTCGGAAGCACCTACTATCCTGGATGAATACGCCAACACCAGCTCCGCCGGATCAGTGATCGCATTCCATAAACATCGCGCTGATTTCAAGGTGGGGGAAATAGGCGTGCTGTGTTCCTTTGGGGCCGGTTACAGTATTGGCAGCGTCATTCTCAGCAAGCGCTAAACAAAAAACTACGCGAGTAACTCAGCCACTGCGGCCAGCAATGCGTCGCAGTCCTCGTCCGTGCCGATACTGATACGAAGGTACTCATCGATACGCGGCCTGTCGAAGTAACGCACGATAATCCCGCGTTGTCGCAATCCCCTGAACAATTCTCGCGCCGGGTACTCGGGGTGTGTCGCCATAATGAAGTTGGCCGCTGATGGCAGCACCTGAAACCCCAGCTCGCGCAGTTTCGTCGACAGGCGCTCCCTGCTGGCGACGACGCGCCGGCAGGCGGCCTCAAAATACGGGGCATCTTCCAGGGCGGCCATTGCTGCTCGCTGCGCGAGCACATCCAGTGGATAAGAGTTGAACGAGTTTTTTACCCGTTCCAGACCTTCTATCAGCTCGGCGCTTCCCATCGCCACGCCAACTCTCAGCCCCGCCAGGGCCCAGGATTTCGACATGGTCTGGACGACCAGCAGGTTGTCAAACTCCTCGATCAGGCAAACCGCGGACTTGCCGCCGAAGTCGATATAGGCCTCGTCGATGACCACCACCGAATCAGGGTTCTGCGTGAGCAGGTCGCGAATCACGTCCAGTTCCATCAACACCCCGGTGGGAGCATTGGGATTGGGGATGATTATGCCGCCGTTTTCCCCGCGGTAGTGCGTGGGGTCGATAGCGAAATCCGGATCCAGCGGCACCTCACACCAGTTGATGCTGTAAAGCTCGCACCATACGGGATAAAAGCTGTAGCTGATATCGGGAAAGAGCAGCGGAAAATCTTTCCGAAGCAGCGCCTGGAAGACATGCGCCAGCACCTCGTCGGAGCCGTTGCCCAGGAAAACCTGCTCGGGCCGCAGACCGTTAAGTCTTGCAAATGCCTGCTTGAGGCGTGTTGATTCCGGGTCGGGATAGCGACGAAGCTCATCGCCGCTGACAGCCGCGATGGCTTCGAGCACCCGCTCCGAAGGCGGATAAGGAAACTCGTTGGTGTTGAGCTTGACCAGCTTGTCGAGTTGCGGCTGCTCTCCGGGCACATACGGCGTCAGCAGACGAACAACATCACTCCAGTAACGGCTCATGGCGTACCCGCAATAGTGGCGTCCCCTAGGGGGTTCGAACCCCTGTTACCGCCGTGAAAGGGCAGTGTCCTGGACCACTAGACGAAGGGGACGCGATACCGGAGATCACGATCGCCGGCAGCGGCACATTGTACCCAAGCAATCGCGCAATGCAACAAAGCGGGATTGCGAGCATACGCGGCTACCACTGCGTTTGCGCCTCATCGGGAACGGTATCAGAAGGTGGCACGAAGTCCGATAGAATAGTTGATACCGGGCTGCCAGTTCTCGTAGGTCAAACCGCCCTGGGTCCACTCTATGCCGGTATCAAAGATGTTCCCGGCCTTGGCCTCCAGCTCGAAGTCATACTTTCTCCACGGAAATTCGTACTTGAACAGCAGATCCACAACACCCCTGCCCTCCTCAATAATATCGGGAGCGTTATTGTCGCCTACCAGGATGATGCGCTCATCGGTGTAGTTGTACAGTACGCTGCCGGTCACGCCGAGGTCGTAATCGACATAGGAAACCAACACATTGCCCAGCCAGTCTGACTGCCCTGTCATCTTGCGTTCGTTCGAATAAAGCGGGGCAATCTGGCGCCCCCCGGTCAAGGGGACATCGGCAGCGGTCTCTCCAGAGCCAAGCAGGGTGACCTTCGAGTCGATATACGATACGTTCATGGAGACGTTGAAACCGTTCCAGCGGGGATCCAGGCCAAACCACTCGCCCAGCGGCAGCTCCTTGCGCACGTCGTATTCCACACCTTTCAGCTCCGCCTTGTCGGCATTAAACCAGGTGTAGATGTCGCCCTGCGCCTGTACCTTGGCCAGTTCGATGGGGTTGTCGAACTCCTTGTAGAACAGGCCCACGGACATTTCGTCGGCGGCTCCAAAATACCATTCCCAGCGCGCATCGTAATTATTGAGGTCAGCCGACTCCAGGAATACGTTTCCTCGATAAAGGTTCTGGTCCTCGGGATTGCGCAGGGTGGAGCCGGTGATCTCCAGCAGACTGGGGCGGTTGACCGTCTCGGAGTAAGCCAGTCGCAATTGCATATTCTCGATGAATTCCCAGGTGACTGAAACGGCCGGCAGGGAGTCGTTGTAGGTGGTTTTCACCTGATTGTCCGTGCCGGGGTCAGTATTACCACCCCAGGCATCAGCCTCGATGGTGGTATCCTCCTGGCGTACACCGGCCTGGACTCTCACGGACGGCAATACCTGGGCATCCAGCGAACCGTAGTAAGCCTCGACCTGTTCCTTCGAGCGGGCAAAGGGGAAGATGCCGCTGGCGTTGGCGGCGCTATCGCTGAAATCCCTGACGCTGACATACTCTTCGATCCAGTTCTCATCTCCGAACAACTGGCTCGGCGTCTCCAGTGCCACATAATCGGGCGCCTGCGAAGTGATATCGAAACGGAACAGGCGGTCATTGCTCTTACGGGTGCGATCGTAGTCGGAATAGCCGGTGCTGAATACCGTGTCGATCCCCAGCACGGTAAATGGCAACTCCACATCAAAGCCGTATTCGTCGATGCTGTCTTTCAACTTGCTGTAACTTCGTTGAGGTGCCTGGTAGACGTCGCGCAGGTCGCCCGCCGCCTGGCTACCGGAGTACACCATCTCCATCAGGCCATCATTATTCTGCGCGTAGGTGTAGCTGCGGGCATCGGGCGCGTCGCGCTTGCCGCTGCCGTCTATCGCCCGCCATTCCAGCAAGGCGTCATCGAGAAAGGGAAAATAGTGGCTGCCCGACAGCTGGTACGACTCAATCTGGTTTTCCGTCCACTCCAGCAGGTAGCTCTCGATGGCGGTACCGTTATCGACATTGTCCTCACTGGAGATACCTGTGTCCTGCTGCACCTGGTCTGTGGTCTGTTGCAACCTGGCAGCGGTAAAGGTTACGGAGTTGTTTTCGTCCAGTTCCAGACCGACGTTGCCAAAGGCGCTGATGTCAATATTCTGGGTGGTGATAAAGCGCTCGTACTGCACTGTCTGGTTGCTGCCGCCATCCACCCCGGTAAACTCGTAACGCCTTAGATCCTTATCGGTGTTGACCCAGCGATTGCTGTACTTGTAGTTGCCTATCAAACCCAGCACCATGCCGTTGCCGAACTCGAAGCGTTTTCCGCCTTCCGCCTCGCCGGTATAGAAAGGCTTCATGTTCTTTTCATAAATATCCCAGGTATTGTAGAAGCCTGCTCCCAGGTTGGCGCGCTCGGGATAGACTGTATCGTCAAACTCCGCAGTCGTCAGTTTCTGCACCGGCGTCGGGATCGCCCGGGTACCGTCGTCATAGCCCCAGTTGTCCTTGTCACCGCCTGCATATGTCAGGCCGTCGCCATCGGTGGTCTTGGAGTTACCTCCGGCATTGAGCTTTACCATCAGGTAATCCTCATCCGGCGTTGTCTTGGTGCGTATGTCCACCAGACCACCTGAAAAATCGCCGGGATACTGAACCGAGTATGTTTTCTGTACCAGCAAGCTCTTCACGATGTTATTGGGGACGAGATCCAGCGGTACCGTTTTCTGGAACGGTACAGGGCTGGAAATGCGTGCCCGGTTGAGCAGCGTGGATGAATAACGCTCACCCAGCCCGCGCACATACACATACTTCCCGCCGACAAGGCTGAGTCCCGCCACCCTTGAAAGCGCCGCACCCACATTTGTCTCAGGTACGAAATTGAGATCCTCAGTGCTCAGCACATTGGAAATTTCAGAGGTATCGCGCTTTTCGACAGGAATAAATTCTCCCAGCACAAACACTTCTTCCAACTGCACCGCCGGTGCGGCATTCTCGATCTCCGGTTCCTGTGCCAATGCCATCGGCACCCGCATCCCGAGAGCAGAGATCACTGCCACTGTTAATAATTTTTGCTTCATTTCCACTTTCTCTCCAACTGTGAGAAACCCGCTAGGTATTGGGTCAATGACTGTCGACGAATTGCCATACCGCGCATCGTCATTCATATCCTGTATTGAAGGGGCCGACATCGCTGCCAGGCCCCTGCCTTACTTACTTGCCAGCCCTGTCTACAAACCGAATACCCAGGCTCCTTTCCAGCTCTGGAAATCGGAGCCGATCACCTTGTTGCTCTGGAAGAATCCATTATTGGGAAGTGTCGCCGAGGGCGGCGTCGAGCCGTCCTGGGTTACGTTGGGAGCCCCATCCAGGTAGTTCTGAAGCTGCGGGTCATCCCCACCGGACACAGCCGCACAACCGAGAGAGACACTCGCCAGGTTGATGCTGGTGCCCAACAAGGCGACGGACTCACCTTGCACAGCGATGCAGGTTCCGGAACCGGTAACCGTCGAGTTATAGATATCCGCTCCGGTACCCCGGCGCAGGAGGATGCCGCGCTCGCCGGAATTGCCTACGATCGTCATGTTGGCAATGGTCGGATTGGAGCGAGGTTGCGCGTTCTCGTCACCTTCGCGATTATCCGCCTCGATGCCGTTGTCACCTGCATTAGCGGCCTGGACGATCTGCACATACTGTACATTGCCTGTCCAGCCATCGGTCCAGTCCATGGAGTCGTCGGCATTACCGCTGAGAACGACGTGCTTGAGGTTGACTGCGCCACCGAACATCTCGATACCATCGTCCAGGTTGTTGTGTACCTGGATATAGTCGACCGTGGTGCCTGATCCGACGCCCTGGAAAGCAATACCGTTCAGCTGGTTTTCCGGGTCGACGTTGGAGCCAGCGTGCTTGACCACGACGTACCTGAGCACACCACTGTTGTCGTCGGAGTATGCGCCACCAAACAGGCCGGAGTTTGCCTCTCCTTCCTTGGTACACGCTACAGTGCCGCCCTGGGCGCCCGCGGGACAGTCGTTGATCGGTGCGTTGCCGTTGATAACCAGGCCGCCCCAGAGACCGCGGGCATCAGCAAGGTTGCCACCACCCTGGACATCCTCGATAGCCGTAAAGGTAACTGGCGCCATATTGGTGCCCATGGCGCGAATTCTCGAACCGCGCGAGATCACCAGGAAGTCGGTCTCGTCATCACCGATCACAGTTGTACCCGACTCGATGGTCAGTACAGCTGAGTCGATATTGTCACCGCCCACCACGACCTTGCCATCCAGCACATAGTAGTTACCGCGCGTCAGCGTCATATCGGAGACGATAGTTCCCGACAAGATGCAGCTGGGAGTGCCCGCGATGTCTGGGCCATCACTCGTGCCCGCAGGACAAGCTACAACAGGCCCACCGGTATCCGGCATGCCTACTGTCCAACCCGCCACCCAGTCGTTGGCTGCATCCTGCACGGCGCCGATGTAATCGGTGTCATCGAGGAAGGCGTCGCCCGACAGGTTGGCAGGGGCTACTGCGGTGCCGTTCTGGCTGACATTGCTGTTATCCAGGAATGCCTGTACTTCCGCGGTGCCACCTTCCACAGTCTCCGGGCAGTCCAGGGACACACCGTCAAACACGATATCGGTTTGCAGTAGCGCCAGAGACTCGCCGGAGATATCCAGGCAGATCGCATTGCCGGTGACGTAGGAGTTGTAGATGAAAGCGCCGGTGCCGCGTCGCAGGAGTATGCCGCGCTCGGCACTATTACCATTGATCGTCATATTGGCAATAACCGGCATGGAGCGTGGCTGGGCGTTCTCGTCGCCCTCGCGGTTGTCCGCCTCGATACCATTATCACCAGCGTCATCAGCCTGGTCGATCTGCAGGTACTGGATAGTGCCCTGCCAGCCATCAGTCCAGTCCAGTGAATCATCGGCGTTGCCGGTCAGCACAACATACTTGGCATTGACCGTCCCGCCGAAGAACTCGATGCCGTCATCAAGATTGTTGTAGACCTGTATGAACTCGATCGAGGTGCCGGATCCCACACCCTGGAATGCAATACCGTTCAGCTGGTTTTCCGGGTCTACGTTGGAGCCCGCATACTTGACCACCATGTATTTCAGCTTGCCGCTGGAATCGGTGGGGTCATCGCCGCCAAACAGGCCGGAGTTGGCCTCGCCCTCCTTGGTGCAGGCCGCCGTGCCGCCCTGGGCGCCCTCGGGGCAGTCATTGATGGGGGCGTTGCCGTTGATGACCACGCCACCCCAAAGACCGCGGGTGGAGGCATCGACATTGCCAAGCAGGTCCGCAAGAGCGGTAAAGGTGACCGGCGCGCTGCGGGTGCCGTTGACGACAAGTTGGGATCCACGGGAGATGACGAGGAAATCGCTGCTGCTACCGCCATATACAGTGACGCCGGCCTGCACTGTCAGCGTTGCCGGATTCTGGTTATCGTCACCGATCACGACCTTGCCTACGAGTTCATAGAGGTTGCCCGTCGTGAGAGTGACACTCGAAGTGATGTCACCGACCAGTTGGCACACACGGGTACCGGCCACCTGCTGCGCAGTTGTTTCGGTACCGGCCGGGCAGCCTAGCGAGGGCGTACCGGGGTTACTTACCGATCCCGCTAACGTCCAACCGGCCGTCCAGTCAGAACCGCCGAAGGCGCCGACGTAATCGACCGATTCAAGGAAAGGGTTGCCTGTAGGGACAGCGTTAACATCGCCGCCGTCCTGGGATACGTCATCGGCGCTGTCCAGATAGGCGGTTACGGCGCCGCCGTCATCACCTGTCACCACCTCGGTACAGCCAAAGCTGGTGCCACCGATTGTCAGGTCGGAACCGAGCAGGTCCAGGGAGGCGCCCTCGATGCGCAGACAACTGGTAGAACCGGTAACAATCGAGTTGGTCAGGAACAGGCCGGTCCCGCGCCGCAGGCGCAGTCCATTTTCACCGGCAACACCGTAAGCTGACATGTTGCTGATATAGGGCATCGAGCGCGGCTGGGCATTCTCATCCCCCTCGCGGTTGTCGGCCTCTATGAGATTGTCACCGCCATTGCTCTGCTCGAGATAGACGAACTGCACAGCCCCCTGCCAGCCATCGGTCCAGTCCAGCGAGTCATCCGCGTTTCCAGTGAGAACCACGTGGCTGGCGTTTACAGTGCCGCCGAAAAATTCGATGCCGTCATCCAGGTTATTGTGCACCTGCACATAATCGACCGTGGTGCCGGAACCGACACCCTGGAAGGCGATACCGTTCAGCTGGTTTTCCGGATCGACATTGGAGCCGGCGTAGCTGACGACTACGTAGGTAAGCACACCGGAATTGTCATTGGGCTGAGCACCGCCGAACAGGCCGGAGTTGGCTTCACCCTCCTTGGTACAGGCGGCCGTGCCACCCTGCGCGCCCTCTGGACAGTCATTGATTGGTGCTCTGCCGTTAATTACCAGGCCGCCCCACAATCCGCGCGCATTGGACTCGACACTGCCGGCGACAGCGGCGTAGGAGGTAAAGTTGATCGGTTGCTCCGCCGTTCCAGCGGCGTTGATCCTGCAACCCTGTTCGATCACCACAAAGTCCGAGCTGCTGGCGCCGGATATCACCGCACCGGGAGCTATGTCCAGCACACAGTCCTGCGCTTGTGCGCCCTGCCAGCCCAACAAGGTCAGTCCAGCCGTAACGGCCGCGTATATGCCACGTTTCTTCATTACCCGAACTCCCTAGTTCTGGGCGATGCGCAGGGCACCACCTTGTATGCGAAAGATGTAGTCATTCCCGAGCAGGAGACCCGCAGGATCCAGCTTGCCTCCGGGCAACGCTGTGACATCAATGACAAAAACCGCTTTGCCGTTAGGCGCAGTTTCACCTGAGTCATAAATGGCGTTGGAAAGTGACGCTGGAATGATTGAGGCTATGTCGCCGCCTGTGGGAGGAGGCTCTGTGGGATCTGTTGGATCCGTAGGATCAGTGCCGCCGCCGTCGGGCGGCACGACAACATTCCCCGGCGACACGTTGCTGGAAGAACCCCCGCAAGCGGTAAGCGTTGACCCTATGCCAACGATGCAAAGTGCCAGCAAGAATTTCTTCATTCTTGTTTCAGACGACATGTTTATCCCCTATGTTTCGGTAAGAAATGGATTGGAACCTGAAGGCTCCGGCCGTTATTCCGACTGGCGATATCCTAGGGACGTGAGATGACAGTGTTGTTACTAGTAGATTTCAGATAGATGACAATTGCGGTGTTTGAGGAGCGCTATGCGGCGCGAGGGTGCGGCTGAATCAAAACAGGATCAACTGCCAGATCAACTCACAGGGAGAGTGTGACACTGGCATTCTGGTACCCACTATCGCGACAGGAGGAACTGGCCACAAAGGTCTCAAGACGTTCATCGACCTGCGCGGCCTCTACAGAAAACATCAGTCCGTCGTAATACCCCAATGCCTTCGCGAGAATAGTGTCACGTTCCGCGTCGTCAAATCCGTCAAGAAGGGTGTGTGTCTTTTCGCCATATTGGGTTTCGTTGATATAACCCAGGGACTGCTCCGCAAGTACGCAGGCGAGCTTGCGCGATGCCTTGAATTCTTCGGGGGCGAACGAGAGGGCACTTGCATGCTGGCAAGCGAGCCCCAGGAGGATCGGGAAAATAACGTACCTTGTGCGCATAGCTACCTCTTTGACGGAAATGGACTGAGTATTCCCGGGCAAGGATAGCGACGGATCATTACAGCCGTATGACATATTCATGACGCAGAATGGCCGCCTACAACACAATTGTTACAGTAATATTAAGATTGCGTGAACAAGCTGTTTTTTGTGTATACATCGGGTGTACACTGGCTCCGACGAGCGCCTGGCGCGCTGCGAATGGTGTTTACGGCATCGCAGCGGCCGGAGATGGCGCGACAAGGCCGCTACAGACGGCCGGGTATATAAGGAGCAAGGACTATGAATACAACCGGCAAGATAATCACTACTCTCGCACTATCGCTTTGCGCCAGCATCGGCATCGCCGACACCGAGCGCGACTGCATGCTCGAAGGTACCGTGCAGAAGGGAACGGGTTCGCATGACCAGGGCGTTAGCGTGAAGTTCCACTCAATGGAAAAATACGATCAGGACTCCAATTGCCGCGTCAGACGCGGCGAGAAACTGGAGTTCAAATTACCGGATGATCCTCGCCTTAAAGATGCGGAAGCCGGCAGTTCGGTGAAATACCGTTACCAGAAGGACAGTACGGGCAGTTCCAAAACCGAGCTGATCAGTGTGGGAACCTAACGGGAACGCTCACTGCGCCAGCTTGCAAACCCACCCCGCCCTGTACTCGGGAGCCGGGGTGGCGATTTGAGAGGAACGCATTCTCGGCAACAGGATTAGGCGGGCGGGTTTCAGGACACCCGCCTGAAACCCGCAAAGGCTGCCAGCGCTTTAGTATTTGAAGTTGGTATCGAGCATGAAGCGGTTGTACTCCAGCGCACCGCCTTCGTTCTTGAAGGCTTTCTCCCCTGCCTCGTTGTTGATAAACCAGGTAAATGCCAGGTTCCACTGCTTGTTGATTCCATAGGCGCCGGAAATCCTCGAACCCCTGCCATCGGTACCGCCACCGGCAAAGTCGGAATCAGTGACAAGACCAAAGGCTCCGTCCGCCTCGAGATCCTCGTACTGGTACGCGACCTCCCAACTGCCCTTGCCGCTTAAGTTACCCAGCTGTACGCCCGCCAGCCAACCCGTGTTGTAATCGTCCGGGTCCTGGTTCTGCACAAAGTCACCGAAGATGCTCAGCGGCATATCGAGCACACTCAGGCCGAGCTGCGCTGAAACTTCAAACAGTTCGTAATCGTATTCATAGACATCGACACCGCCGTCGACAACGTAAGAGTTGCCGAAGAAACTGTCGTCATAATAGGACTCGTTGCCCTTGACCGGAATGTCGTAGTAGCCGACGGCCGTAACCAGCGACGCCCCGGCGATGTCAAATTTCAAACCGGTCTGGATACCCCAGGCGACTTCATCATTCCTGCTCTTGCTGTCGCTCTCCAGCCAGTTGACCAGGGCGGTGGTAAAGACATGCTCGCCGTTCCAGCCTGCGTTGAACCCCTCCGGTCGCCAGTCCCCATCCCATAACATCGCGGTTTTCTGCGGCGTGAACAACGGGTTCTTGAACTTGCCGGCCTCAATGTAGGTATTCTGAATGGGTCTCCAACTGGCGTATGCCAGATCCAGATTAATGTCCTTGGAGGAGTTGCCGGCGCCCAGGGTCTGGTTGGACGACACCGGATCATCGCTGCCGGTCGCCAGGCCAAATCCCACGGTGACATTATCCGGCAGTTCGGCAGTTATCGAGGGGCGCGCGCGAATCCTGCTGCGGTCCCGCGAATTCTCGCCGTCCACATCGATCTCTTCATAGCGATAACGGAAATCGCCCTTGAGCGAGATGGTCTCAGCCCAGGAGGTTTCGCTGTTCTGCTTTTTCACCACGTCCAGGTCCTGCCTGGCGCCCGCCAGGTCCTCCCTGGCAACCTCGAGCTGGTTAACTGAATTATTGCTGAGCTCACGCAACTGGTTGTTTTCCGCTTCCAGGGCGCTGAGGCGCTTGGCCATACTCGCGAATTGCGCTTTAAGTTCGGCAAATTCCGCGTCACTTACGGCAGCTGATACCGAAGCGCTGGCCAGCATGGTACCGCTGACAGCGACAGCAAGAAGTTTCTTCATGTTTGGTTCCCCCGGATATGGATATCACCTGCACCTTGGTGTGCATGGGGGAGCAGAGTACTGCCTCAATGTGACATTTTTATTACAGCGGGGATTGCTCGAGAGCGGATGCGGGCGGTTGTTTCCCAGGTATAGCCGGCCCAGGTGCCGCTACGACAGGTGGTTTTTAACACGACGTTCATATGACAGTTCTGTGACCGCGAACGTATGGTGTGTGATCAGGAGGGGCGGGGTCGCCGGGGGGTGAGGCCTGTCAGGCGAATATCCCAACCAGCACGAAGCTGACAGAGACCACCACCAGCATCTCAACGAATAGCGTTACGCCTGTTACCCGGGGCGCCCTGCCCCGCAATTCTTTCTGTGCTGCCATCAAGTTCATTTACACTTCCACTACGGTTGATATTGTTTGTATACACCTACTATATACGAAAATTTTAGTCAGACAAGGTGTATACATGTGCTAAAATACCGATTCTTTACTCTTATTAATCAATATCTTGCAATGTCCAAGACCAAACTTCTCAATATCCGCATCGACCCGGAACTGAAGAAAAAAGCCAAGAAGCTCGCCGAGGCAGACGGCCGCTCACTATCCAACTGGGTCACCAACCTGATATCCAGCAGGGTAAAAGACGCGGAAAAGAAGGACCAGAAGGCTGGTAAGAAGGACTAGCGGGGCGCAATACAGGCCCCCACTCTCCCGGGTTGTCGAGACTTGAGTCCGCGCGCGCAGAGGAGGCGGACCAGCGAAAAAGCAGGGTCAGGAGCCGTGGCGCCGCCTGACCTCGTCGAGACTCAGGTGCCGGACATCGTTGCCCTCTACCAGGTAGATGACTTCTTCGCAGAGATTCACCGCGTGATCGCCGACGCGCTCCAGTGCCCGTGCACAACTGTTTATACGCAGCAGGTTCTTGACCCGCTGGGGCTGTTCCATCATGTGGGTCATCAATAGCCGGTTGAGGGACTTGAACTCGCGGTCTATCTCCTTGTCCCTTGCGATAACCTCGATCGCGGCGTCAACATCGAGGCGAGCGAAAGCGTCCAACGCGCCACGCAACATGGAGCAAACGCCCTCGCCCATATGCTGTGGCTCACTGCAATAGGAGTTCCGGCCCGCATCGTCAGCGAGCTTCAAAGCCTTGCGGCCGATCTTGGCGGCCTCGTCGCCGATCCGCTCGAGATTAGCCACCAAACGGATAATCGCGATGACGGTACGCAGGTCGCGTGCAGCCGGTTGGCGCAAGGCGAGAATGTCCGTGCACTGGGCACTGATCTGCAACTCGAGTGAGTTGACCTCTCTATCCGACCTGGCGACGATTCCGGCAAGCTCCCCGTCCCCTTTTGATAGCGCTTCGAGCGCTTGGCGGCACTGGCGTTCCACCAGCCCCCCCATGGTAAGTACACTCGAGCGCAAAGCCTCGAGCTCCGCGTCAAAGCGTTGGGAGGTGTGCTGGTCGGTATGCTGGGATTTATCCATTCGAGCGCTCCAGGGTCGGGCTGCGGTCAGCCAAAACGACCGGTGATGTAGTTTTCGGTCAGCTGGTGCGCCGGCATGGTAAATATCTGTTTGGTATCGCCCACCTCGATCAGCTTACCCATGTGGAAATACGCCGTGCGCTGGGATACCCGCGCCGCCTGCTGCATTGAGTGGGTCACGATGGCTATCGTGTAATTCTCCTTCAACTCGTCAATGAGTTCCTCGATGCGCGCCGTTGCAATCGGGTCCAGCGCCGAGCAGGGCTCGTCCATCAATATCACCTCGGGACTCACCGCGATGGCGCGAGCAATACAAAGGCGCTGTTGTTGCCCCCCCGACAGCCCGGTGCCGGGCTTGTCCAGTTGCTCCTTGACCTCTTCAAACAGGCTCGCGCGGCGCAGGCTGTCCTCGACTATCTCATCCATCTCGGATTTGTTGTGGGCGAGACCGTGAATCCGCGGGCCGTAGGCAACGTTTTCATAAATGGATTTGGGGAAGGGGTTCGGTTTCTGGAACACCATCCCCACCCGTGCGCGCAGCAGAACCGTGTCCTGCTCCTCGCCGTAGATGTCCTCGCCGTCCAGGGCAAATTCCCCTTGCACCCGGCAGCTGGGGATAATGTCGTTCATACGGTTGAGGGTTCGCAGGAAGGTGGACTTGCCGCAACCGGACGGTCCGATCATTGCGATAACCTCATTGCGCCCGATGTCCAGCGATACATTCGTGATCGCCTGTTTCTCATCGTAAAAGACATTGACGTTGCGCGCGGTCATTTTGGCGTCATCCACAAAGGGAGAACCTATGGTCCGGTAATCATCCTGCTCGACGTGTTCGCGGATATCCAGCGAGCGTTTATTCCCCACCTCTCGCGTGGCGGCAGCGCCCTTTGACTCTGAACTTTTCATCTTCTTTTCCCCTGCTGCCAACAAATAATCTGCTTCGGTAACCAACATACCATCCACCCGTCTATTTTCTCTCAAAGCGCCTGCGCAGGAAAATCGCGAAAGCATTCATCAGGATCAGGAAACCCATAAGCACCATGATTGCCGCAGATGTTTTCTCGGTAAATCCCCTTTCAGGGCTGTCCGCCCACAGGAATATCTGCACCGGCAATACCGTTGCCGGATCGGTAACCCCACCAGGCACTTCCATGATAAAGGCCACCATGCCAATCATCAGCAGGGGTGCCGATTCGCCCAGGGCCTGCGCCATACCGATAATGGAGCCGGTGAGAATGCCCGGCATCGCAACCGGTAACACGTGGTGTACCACGGTTTGCAGCTTGGACGCCCCTACTCCGAGCGCGGCCTGGCGAATCGATGGTGACACTGCCTGGATGGCGGCCCTGGATGTGATGATGATGGTAGGCAGCGTCATCAGCGACAGTACGATACCGCCCACCAGCGGTGCCGAACGCGGCAACTCGAAAAAATTGATGAATACCGCGAGGCCCAGCAGGCCGAATACAATGGAGGGTACGGCGGCCAGGTTATTGATGTTGATTTCGATCAGGTCCGTCAGGCGATTGCGCGGGGCGAACTCCTCGAGATAGACCGCGGCGGATACGCCAATGGGAAACGCGATGAGAAAGGTAACCACAAGCGTAAAAAATGAACCGTACAATGCCACCCGGATACCCGCCATTTCGGGCTCGCGGGAGTCGCCCTGGGTGAAAAAGGTGGTATTGAATCGCGACTCGGTACGACCCTCCGCCCGCAACTGGTCAAGCCAGGCTATCTGCAAATCCTTTACCTTGCGGTCAGCTTCCGGGCTGCCCGCCGGAATCTGCCCCTTAAGGTAACTGCCCGCTTCGGCGTGCGCCCGCAACCAGAACTCAGAGCTGTGGCCAATCAACCGGGGATCGTCCAGTACCTTATCCCTGAGGTTGTATTCCGCGCCCATGCTGAGCAAACGGTAGAGTTGCTGCTTTTCCTTGCGCCCACTCACATCGGGGAACATCGCGCGCAGACCGGCCTTTATCGCACCGAGATAGTCGGCGGAATAAAGCTGTTCCCGGCTTGGTTCGGCGGGCAGTCCGAGGGTGGCCGGGTCGAGATCAACGCTGACCTTGATGTAATGCTGGGTGAAGGCGGGTGTTCCCTTGCTGACAATGTCGGCCAGCAAAATGAACAGGAATACAAACCCTGTGAGCACCGCCAGGCGTCCGTACCACTGGAAACGGCGCTCGCGCGCATAGCGCTTCTTCAGGGATGCCCTGATCGCGTCGGTGGGCGTGGCGGAACGCGGCTTACTCATATTGTTCACGGTATTTCCTGACGACATAGAGGGCGATGATATTCAGCAGCAGGGTCACGAAAAACAGCACCAGCCCGAGGGCGAATGCGGCCAGGGTCTTGGGATTGTCGAACTCCTGGTCCCCTACCAGCAAGGTCACGATCTGGACGGTAATCGTGGTGACGGCTTCCAGTGGATTGATGGTCAACCTCGCCGACAAACCGGCCGCCATCACGACGATCATGGTCTCACCGATCGCCCGCGATACCGCCAGCAGGATACCGCCGACAATGCCCGGCAGTGCCGCCGGCAGCAGTACCTTGCGAATGGTTTCATTCATGGTGGCGCCCATACCCAGCGATGCTTCGCGCATGGTGTCCGGTACCGCGTTGATAATGTCATCGGACAGCGACATCACGAAGGGGATAATCATGATCCCCATCACCAGGCCCGCCGCAAGAGCGCTTTCCGAGGCCACGTGCAGGCCCAGTGCCTCGCCCACATTGCGAATAAACGGGGCCACCGTCAGCGCCGCGAAAAATCCGTAGACCACCGTGGGCACCCCGGCGAGGATTTCCAGTACCGGCTTGGTGAACGCCCGGAAACGGCGGGTGGCGTACTCTGACAGGTAGATCGCCGACATCAGGCCCACGGGTACGGCGATTATCATTGCCACCGTCGATATCAACAGGGTGCCGACGAACAGCGGCACAATGCCAAACGAGCCCGACGCCGCCACCTGGTCGGCGCGGATAGCCGTCTGCGGGCTCCACTGCAGACCGAACAGGAAATCGGCTATTGGTATCGCCTGGAAAAATCGGATTGCTTCAAACAGCACCGACAGCACGATACCCAGAGTGGTCAACACCGCCAGCAGGGAGCAGCTGAACAACAGCCACTTGAATATTTTTTCGACGTGGTTGCGGGCCCGAAGTTTAGGGTGAATTCGTCTTATCGCCAGCAGCGCGCCGAGCAGCGCAATCACGAACACCAGCAGGGCCTTGATGACGCGACTGGACTCTGCCAAGGCCCGGTAATGATCCCCCGCGACGATCTGGGCGGGGTCCAGCATATCCGCGTCTGTCGCGCCGCGCGCGTAACCGACGACCTGGTTGAAATAGAGCCCCTGCTCGCTCTCCGACATCTGCCACAGTTCACCGGGCATATCATCCTTCACGATGCTCGCCAGAATGCTGGACTCGAACAGCAGCCACAACACCAGCACGGTCAAGGCGGGCAGCAGCGCCCAGAGACCGGCCATGTAGCCGTAGTGCTTGGGCAGCGAGTGCAGCGCTCGCGCGCCACCCTGTCCCGACGTCACCGCGTGGGAACGTTTACGCCCCGTCAGAAAACTGATGACTGTCAACAGGATCAGTACCAGAAAGACTGTTGTTGTTTCCATTCCCGCCTCTAACAAAAGAGTGCGCCGCTCCGGTAAACCCGGAGACAACGCACTTGTAACTGTTCGGGGCGCAGGACCCCGGTGCCGGACATTTACCTCGACATTTACATCGACATCGGTGTCAGGGCTTTGACAGCGGCCTCGACTTCTTTCAGTTCATCCTCTGGCAGGGGAATCAGGCCCTTATCGGGCAGGTAACCGTCTTCACCCAAGGCCCTTGCGGACGTGAACTCCACTGCGTATTCCTGGATGCCGGGAATGATTCCGACATGGGCGCTCTTGATGTAGAAGTACAACGGGCGTGACACGGGGTAATCGCCACTGGCAATCGTATCGTATGTCGGGGTTACACCGTCCACTTCGGAGCCCTGGACCTTGTCGCCGTTCTCCTCGAGGAAACTGAAGCCAAAGATTCCGACGGCATTGGGGTTCGCATCCAGTTTCTGCACAATGAGGTTATCGTTCTCACCAGCCTCGATATAGGCCCCGTCCTCGCGCAGCGCGTAAGCTATGGTTTCGAAAATATCCTCGCCCTTGGGCGCCTTGCCCTTTTGCTCCTGCATCGCCTCGTAGAGGCCTGCAGGCAGGCCGAGTTTGGCCATTGCCGCTTTGATCTGTTGTGCCTGCTCCGCTGACAGGTCGCTCAAGGCTTTCAGTTCGGCAATTCTTTTGGCGCCACCGCCCATGGCCAACTCCGCAAATGCGTCGCGAGTTCCAGAGGTGGGGGGCGGTCCGAGTACTTCAATGGTTGTGGCGGGCAGATTCGGGTTGACGTCTTTCCAGGTCTTGTTCGGGTTGGGGATGAGCTTGCCATCGGGGCCTGGAATATCCTTGGCCAGGGCCAGGTACAGGTCTTTCAGGCTGATGGCCAATCTGGGTGCGCTCGCGGCATTTGCCAGCGCGATGCCATCGTAGCCGATCAGAACCTCTACTATCTCGGTAACGCCGTTGGCCTGGCAGTCGTTGTACTCACTGGCCTTGATCCTGCGCGAGGAATTGGTGATGTCGGGGGTATTGGCACCCACGCCCTTGCAGAACAGCTTGAGACCGCCACCGGAACCGGTCGACTCTATCTTCGGGGTCTTGAACTGCGTGGAGCGGCCAAAGCGTTCGGCGACTACTGTCGCAAACGGGTAGACGGTGGAGGATCCGACAATGCTGATGGTGTCGCGGTTCGCCGCCTGGGACACAGTTGCGCCGCCTATCATGGCGGCCAGGACAACTGCACTCACTGGATGCTTTTTCACGTGGTATGTACTCCCTGAATAAGACTTGGATAAAGTTCGGGGCCTGCCTCGAGTTCCCGGGGAGAATTCTATGCCTGCTTTGTTACGAAAATGTTACAGCCCTGGAAATGGGCTTGCGAATAGTCGCGGGGCGGGGTCGCGGGAAGCGGCGGCAGCGACATAGCCGCCACGGGGTATCTAACTATCCAACTTCGACAGGCGGCCATGACGAACGTCCAGACCGCGCACCAGATACACCACATGTTCGGCAATATTGCTGGCATGATCGCCGATCCGCTCCAAAGAGCGCAGCGCCCACATCTCGTTGATAATGCTGCCTATCGCCCGCGGATCCTCCATCATGAAGGTCATGAGGCTGCGCAGTGCGCTGCCATATTCCCGGTCAACGATACTGTCATTTTTAACGACTTCCACGGCGGCTTCCACATCCAGCCGGGCGAAGGCATCCAGGGAGCGACGCAACATATCGGCCACATAGGTGCCGATATGACGGATCTCGACGAAGTTGCTGGCAGAATTGCCCGCCTCGGACAGGCGCATGGCCTGGCGCGCGACCTTGGCGGCCTCGTCCCCGATCCGCTCCAGGTCGGTATTCACCTTGATAATCGCCACCACCAGCCGCAGGTCACTGGCTGCGGGCTGGCGCCGCGCCAGGATAGAGGCGCACTGGTCATCGATGGACATCTCCATCTGGTTCACTTCATGGTCCCGGTCGATGATTATTTCGGCCTGGCCGCTGTCCATAGCGACCAGGGCCTCGATGGCACTGGCCAGTTGCTGTTCGACCTTGCCTCCCATCTCGAGCATGTGATTACGCAGTTCCTCCAGTTCAGTATTGAACTGCCCCGAAATATGGTGCTTGTAATCGTCCTTCTTCAACATCTGCCTAAACCCTCGTTGTCACTGTCGTGGTGCCTTGCGCCGGCGGAGTACTGGATTCCCGCGTTGTCGCCACTTTGCCCTGCCCGGGAAAAACCAGCGTGAAGGTACTGCCTTTACCCAGTTGGCTGGCGATCTGCAGGCGCGCTGCGTGGCTCGCCGCGACGTGTTTGACGATAGCCAGGCCCAGGCCTGTACCGCCGCAAGCCGTCGACCTGCTGTCCTCTACCCGGTAAAAACGCTCCGTCAGGTGCGGTATGTGCGCGGCGTCTATGCCGATACCCTCATCGCTGACCGCCAGGTGGTAACTGCCGTCCTGCTGCCGCCAGGAGACCCTTACCACGCTGCCTTCCTTGCTGTACTTGATGGCGTTGAGTAACAGGTTTGACACTGCACTGTACAGCTCACGGTAGTCACCTGCCACCTTGTGGTCCGCCGCCAGCTCCAGCTCGACCTTGCGCCCTGGATACGCGGTGCGCAATTCGTCCTGCAACTCAGACAGCAGGGCCCGAATATCCACCGGCGTATGCATCCCTATGCCCTGCTCACCCTCGATCCTGGACAGCCACAGCAGATCCTTGAGCAGGTTCTCCATGCGATCAGCCTGCTGCTGCATCTGTTGCAGGGGCTTGATATAGCGAGAATCCAGCTTGCTGGTGTCACCGAGAAAGGTACCGAGATAACCGCTGATCACCGTCAGCGGGGTTCGCAGTTCGTGAGAGACATTGGCGACAAAATCCTTACGCACTTTTTCCATGCGCACGCTGGCCGTAATGTTGCGGATAAACAGCAAGCGGTCGCCCGCGCCGAAACGGGTAATTTCAACGCTCAGCCAGGAACTGCTATCGCCGCCGGTGCGATACTCCAGCGGCGTCCCGAATTCGCCGCGATTGAAGTAGCGCAGGAACTCTGGCGCACGCACCAGGTTCATCAGGCTCTGCCCCTCATCCTCCGACCGCAATCCCAACAGGAGTCGGGCCGGTTCGTTGAACCACTTGAGAATCCCGTGATCATCGACAATCGCCACACCGTCACGCATCGAGGTGAAAGAGTTCTGCAAATAGTCGACAGTGGACTGCAGCCTGGCCCTGGCTTGCCTGTCCTTTTTCTGGAGTTGGTACATCTGGCTGAGCAGATCTCCCCAGATCCCATAGGTCTCCGGAGGCGGGTTCCCGGGATCAGCCAGCCAGCGCTGCACCTGGTACATCTGGTACAACCAGTACCCCACCAAACACAACAGGGTGGCGGCAACCGCCAGCAGGGGCATATCGTAATACCAGCCGATGCAGACTGCCACGAGCAGCAGGAAACCGACCCTGGTGGCAGTGGTGAACCAACTCATCTTCTAGGACAGGACAGCACTAGGCTACCCCTCGGGACGAAAATCGGTATCCGGTACCCCGCACCGTCTGGATGAGGTTGCTGTAGTCACCGCCCGGGGCCTGCAGTGCTTTGCGCAGACGGCGGATATGCACATCGATAGTGCGCTCCTCCACGTAGACGTTGGCACCCCAGACCTGGTCCAGCAACTGGCCGCGGGTATAAGCCCGCTCCGGGTGGGAAATGAAAAAATGCAGCAGTTTGAACTCGGTTGGCCCCATCTCCACCGGCTGATCCGCAACCAGGACGCGCCGGCTCTCGCCATCCACAACCAGTTGACTCACCTGCATGCGTTCATTGCCGGGGCCAGCGCCGGAACGCCGCAACAACGCCCGTACCCGGGCAATCAACTCGCGGGGGGCGAAAGGTTTGGTGATGTAGTCGTCCGCACCGACATCGAGTCCCTGGATGACATTGTCCTCGGCGGTCTTGGCGGTCAGCATGATCACGGGAAGATCGCGGGTGGTATCGCCGCGCTTCAGGCGGCGCAGCATTTCCAGGCCGCTGCCGCCGGGCAGCATCCAGTCCAGCAATACAATATCGGGGCGCTCATCCACTACCTGGGTATAGGCGTCCTGTATATTGTCGGCCTCGATGCAGCGAAAGTCGGCGATCTCCAGTGCCATGCGCAGCATATCCCGGATCGCTGTTTCGTCATCGACCACCAGCACTGTCGATTCACTCATCGGTCACTATCCCATCTGCTTAAGAAGTGTGCCTATTAGATGATGAAAATGTGACAATTCGATGACAACGGCGCCGTCACACGGCGCTAGCGCAAACTCGCGTTGATATTCACCAGCATCTTGTTACCCGGGCACAACTCTCCCTCCTCCAGCTGGTTGAGCGGCCGCTGGGAGGTCTGCAGGACATCGTGCAGGTCCCTGGAGTTCTTGTTCATATAGATCAGGCCGGTGAGGATATTGCCGTCGTTCTGGTGATCCATCAGCGCCATCATCGCCGAGCGTCGATCAAACGGATTGAGGCTCCCCTCCTCCTCGTAGAGGCGCAGCACCGAACCGTCGTGCATGGTCACCTCATGCCTGGCGCCGGGGCGGTAACTGGTGGTGATCTCCTGCCGCATCGGCACGAAGTCAACGGTACCGGTGGCCTCGGCGTGCTCGCGGACAAACTCGTAGCTCTTGGTTGAAGCGGCGGTATTGTTGAAGGTCACACAGGGGGAAATCACATCGATGAGTGCAAAACCGCGATGGCTCATCGCCGCCTTGATCAGGGGCACCAGCTGCTCCTTGTCACCCGAGAAGCTGCGGGCGATAAAGGTAGCGCCCATCTGCAGGGCGGTGGCGCACAGGTCTATGGCGCTGAACGGATTGGCGTCACCCTTCTTGCTGGCCGAACCCTCGTCCGCGGTAGCCGAATCCTGGCCCTTGGTCAGGCCGTAGCAGCCATTGTTCATCACAATGTAAACCATATTCAGGTTGCGCCTGATCACATGGGCGAACTGGCCCATGCCGATAGAGGCGGTATCGCCGTCACCGGATACGCCGAGGTACAGCAGGTCCCGGTTTGCCATGGCGGCACCGGTGACTACCGAGGGCATACGCCCGTGCACAGAGTTGAAGCCATGGGACTTGCCCAGGAAGTAGGTCGGGGTCTTTGACGAGCAGCCGATCCCGGACAGCTTGGCAATCTTGTGTGGCTCCAGCGACAACTCGTGGCAGGCGCGCACGATAGCGCCGCTGATGGAATCGTGGCCACAACCCGCGCAGAGCGTGGAGATGGAACCCTCGTAGGCTGCCCGGGTGTAACCCAGCTCGTTGAGCGGCAGGTCAGGGTGGCGAAATTTCGGTATCTGGTAGCTCATGCTCTTTCCCCTACGCCTTTATTGGCCCGGATTTTACGGTGCAGCGGCGTGACATTATTACCCGGTAGATGCTCCTTGATCTGCTTGCGGATGTTGCGCGCGCTGATCGGGGTGCCGTCGAAACACAGTACCGACTTCAACTTGTCCGGACCCAGTTCAAACTCGGCCATCAGCAAGGTGCGCAACTGGGCGTCACGGTTCTGTTCAATCACGAAGACTCGCTCATGCTGATCGAGGAATTCTTCCACCTCCCGGTTGAAAGGGAAGGCGCGAACCCGCATCGCGTCGAGGGCGACCCCCTCCTCCGCCAGGTAGTCGACGGCCTCGAGGGCAGACGCCTCGCTGGTGCCGAAATACAGTACCGCCATGTCGGTGGGTTTCCCGCAGGGCAGTATTTCCGGGCGCGGCACATACTCCTTGATGGTGTCCCACTTCTGCAGCAGGCGCAGCATGTTTCTCTCGTACTCCTCGCCTTTTTCGGTGTAAACCGCCTGTTCGTCCCGGGAACTGCCACGGGTGAAATAAGCACCCTTGGTTGGATGGCTGCCGGGATAGGTGCGATAACAAATAGCGTCGCCATCGGAATCCAGGTAACGCCCGAAACTCTCCATGCCCTCGAGATCCTCGGCGCTGAGCACCTTGCCGCGGTCGTACTCGCGACTGTCGTCCCACACCAGGGGGTCCGACATATTGTCATTCATACCCAGGTCGAGATCCGTCAACATGATGATCGGGGTCTGCAGGCGTTCAGCCAGGTCAAACGACTGGGCACCGAAATCAAAACACTCCTTGGGAGACGAGGGAAACAGCAGCACGTGCTTGGTATCGCCGTGGCTGGCGTAAGCCGCCGCCAGCACATCGGACTGCTGGGTGCGCGTGGGCATGCCCGTGGACGGGCCCGCCCGTTGCACATCAAAAAGCACAGTGGGAATCTCGGCGAAGTAAGCCAGTCCCAGGAATTCACTCATCAATGACAGGCCGGGGCCGCTGGTGGCGGTAAATGCCCGGGCGCCATTCCAGCTGGCGCCGATTACCATGCCAATCGCCGACAGTTCGTCTTCCGCCTGGACGATGGCGTAGTTACGCCGGCCGGTGCCCGGGTCGATTCGTACCCGCCGCGCATATTTTTCGAAGGCGTCGACCACTGACGTGGACGGTGTAATCGGATACCAGGCGGCCACGGTGGCGCCGCCGTAGATGGCACCCAGGCCGAGTGCGGTATTGCCGTCGAGCAGTATCTTGTCACCGACCTTGTCGACGGACTTGACCCGAATGCCGATGGGGCATTCGAAATTATCCTTGGCGTAACGGTGGCCCAGCTCCAGCGCCTTGATATTCGGCAGGACCAGTTTTTCCTTGCCCTTGAACTGGTCGGATACGAGGTTGGTCAGAACCTTGAAATCCATGTCCAGCAATGCCGCCAGCGCGCCTACGTAAATCACGTTCTTGAAAAGCTGGCGCTGGCGCGGGTCCTTGTACACCTCGTTACAAATTCGGGTCAGTGGCAGCCCGATGATATTGATGTCGTTGCGCACCAGGCGCAGGTCCAGCGGTTTGGTGTCGTCGTAGATGAAGTAGCCGCCCGGTTCAATCTCCCGGATATCCTGGGGCATGCTCTGGGGGTTAACCGAGAGAATGATATCCACCCCGCCGCGCCTGCCCAGGTAGCCTTTTTCGCTGACCCGCACCTCGTACCAGGTGGGAAGCCCCTGGATATTTGACGGAAAAATGTTCTTGGGGCTGACCGGCAGGCCCATGCGAAACAGTGCCTTGGCAAACAGGTTGTTGGCGCTGGCTGAACCCGTGCCGTTGACGTTGGCGAACTTGATGACGAAGTCATTTACCGATTGCAGACGCTTCATGACAGAGTCCCGCTCACGTTGTAGAGAAATTTCTGCATATCCCAGGCGCCCGTCGGGCAGCGCTCGGCGCACAGTCCGCAGTGCAGGCAGACGTTTTCGTCTTTCACCATTACCCGCATGGTCGGCAGCTCGGCGGATACGTAGAGGTCCTGGCTGAGAACTTTCGCCGGCGCTGTCAGGCGGGTTCGCAGATCCTCCTCGGGGCCATTGACGGTAAAGGTAATACAGTCTGTGGGACAAATGTCGACACAGGCGTCGCACTCGATACAGCGCACCTCCTCGAACACGGTCTGCACATCGCAGTTCAGGCAGCGCTCCGCCTCCTTGAAGCCGGTGGCCGCGTCGAAACCCAATTCCACCTCCAGCTTGCGATCCCTGAGCAGTTGGTCCAGGGGTGCGTGAGGCACCGCGTAGCGCGGGTCGGGCGCCACCGCATTGTCGTAGCTCCACTCGTGTACGCCCATCTTCTGGCTCGCCAGGTTGGTCATGGGCGGCGGCCGCTCTCCCACCAACTTGCCCTGGCATAACAGGTCGATGCTGATGGCGGCCTGGTGGCCGTGTGCCACCGCAGTGATGATGTTCTCGGGGCCGAAGGCGGAATCTCCGCCAAAGAATACTTTGGGGTTGGTGGACTGGAACGTCACCTTGTCGACCACCGGCATATCCCACTTGTCGAACTGGATACCCAGATCGCGTTCGATCCAGGGAAAGGAGTTTTCCTGGCCGATGGCCATCAGCACATCGTCGGCTTCCATGAAAACCAGATCTTCACCGGTGGGTATCAGGCTGCGCTTGCCGTCTTCATCGTAGTGGGCTTCCACCTTCTCGAAATGCATACCCTTGAGTTGGCCACCCTCGGTGACGAACTCCTTGGGCACGTGGTTGTTGAAAAAGGGGATACCTTCGGCCATGGCATCCTCTTTTTCCCAGGGGGACGCCTTCATATCCTCGAAAGGACTGCGCACGACCACCCGCACATCCTCCCCGCCCAGGCGCATCGAGGTGCGACAGCAATCCATAGCCGTATTGCCGCCACCGAGCACCAGCACCCGCTTGCCGATCTTGTCCGTGTGCTCAAAGGCGACACTGGCGAGCCAGTCTATACCCAGGAAGACATGATCGCGGGCATCCTCGAGGCCGGGCAGATTCAGGCCCTTGCCCCGGGGAGCGCCGGTGCCGACAAATACGGCGTCGTAATCCTTGTCGAGGATTTCCTTCAGGCTCTCCACCTCGATATCGAAAGTGGCGTTGATGCCCATGTCGAGTATGTAATTGACCTCCTCGTCCAGAACCCCTATCGGCAGGCGAAAGGACGGTATCTGGCTGCGCATCATGCCGCCGCCGGCGAACTGGTTATCGTACACATCGATAATGTAACCGAGCGGGGCGAGGTCCCTGGCCACGGTAAGCGAGGCGGGGCCGGCGCCAATCAGGGCGATTCGCTTGCCGTTTTTCTTCTTGGGGACGGTGGGCAGACGCTCGCGAATGTCGTCCTTGTTATCGGCAGCCACCCGCTTCAGGCGGCAGATTGCTACCGGTTGTTCCTCCACCCTTACCCTGCGACAGGCGGGCTCGCAGGGTCGATCACAGGTGCGCCCCAATACCCCGGGGAACACGTTGGAATACCAGTTGATCATGTAGGCGTCGCTGTAGCGGCGAGCGGCGATCAGGCGGATATATTCGGGTACGGGCGTATGGGCTGGGCAAGCGTACTGGCAGTCCACTACCTTGTGGAAATACTCGGGGTTCTTGATGTTCGTCGGTTTCACATTAGCTGCCTGGTTCGTTTTTGTCAGAAGTCATTTATACGCGCAGATGCCGGGAAATTGTGTCACAGGTTCTCAGGCATTACATCAAATCAGGGCATAATTACCTTTATTTTCCCGTACTTAGCCCATGAACCCGGCCGCTCTCAGAACCATCCTGAGAACCAGCCCCTATCCTTGAGCTTCTCCTCGCACACCTGCAATTGCACCTGGTAGGTATTCGCCCTGCGCTGTACCTTGCGCGCCACTTCGATCAACCACGGCTTCTTGTTGAAGCTGCCGCGGCTGAATCCGCCGTGGCCCTCGTGGTAGGCAAGGTACAGGCGGTAGGTGTCGTCGCGCGCGATGGCGTTGCGCCGATGGGACTGCTCGTTGTACCAGCCGATAAAATCGATGGAGTCGCCAAAATCATCGCGGTCGGCACCCCATCGGTCGGCACTGCGCTCGTAACCCTCCCAGGTGGACTCCAGCGCCTGGCTGTAGCCGTAGGCGTTCGAAGGGCGCGACCAGGGAATGAAGCCCATGAGTTTGGTGCGGGCGGGTTTGGCCGTGGCATTGAAACGCGACTCCTGGTGCATGATGGCCATCATCACCGGGATAGGGCTGTTCCATTCGTCCCGGGCTTCCGCCGCCTCCTCGTACCAGTCGTCTTTCTCAAAGAAGATCGCGCAGATGTTGTCTGTGTCAGCTGGCGGCGAGGTCGTGCAGGCCGTAACCGCCACTAAAAGCACAATGCAAAAGCACAGGCGCCAACAGATTTCCCGGAATCCCCCGGCGGCGCGGTTGGCGCGACCGCACAGGGACGGGATCAATACGCTGCTGGAAAAAGGGCTCGGAGGGGCAAAGTCTGAAGCGCTCACACCGAAACACCGTAACTGGCCAGCAGGGCCACAAAGGCCGCCTCGTCGATAACCTCGACGCCCAACTCCCGGGCCTTGCCAAGCTTTGAACCGGCGCCGGGGCCCGCCACCACCCGGGTGGTTTTTGCCGAAACGCTGCCGGCGACCTTGGCCCCCAGCGCCTGCAGATGGCCCTTGGCGGCATCGCGCCCCATCAACTCAAGCTTGCCCGTCACCACCCAGGTCTGGCCGTCCAGCGGCAGGTCGGCGCTCTCGACCTCGATATCCGGCCAACTGACCCCCGCCGCACGCAGTTCGTTGACAACCGCCATACTGCTGGTCGAATCAAAAAACTGTCGCAGGTGATCGGCCACCACGGGGCCGACATCACTCACGTCCAGCAGTTGCTCTTCCGAGGCGCTCGCCAGCGCCTCCCAGTTACCAAAATGGCGCGCCAGAGCCAGTGCCGTTGCCTCCCCGACCTCGCGAATGCCCAGGGCGAATATGAATCGCGGCAGGCTGGTCTTCTTGCTGGCCTCCAGCGCGGCGAGCAGATTGTCCGCCGATTTCTCGCCCATCCGCTCCAATGCCAGCAGGGATTCACGCTGCAATTTGTACAGGCTGGCGACGTTGGTCACCAGGCCCTCATCCACCAGTTGCTCCACCAGCTTGTCACCGAGCCCCTCTATGTCCATCGCCCGACGCGAGGCGAAGTGCCTGATGGCGGCTTTTTGCTGGGCCGCGCATACCAGCCCGCCCATGCACCGCAACACCGCTTCATCGGGAGCGCGCTCCACTTCGGAACCGCACACCGGACAGCTGTCGGGAAAGACAATCGCCCGGGCATTCGCCGGGCGTCGATCCATGACTACCGAGACCACCTGTGGAATGACATCGCCCGCCCGGCGCACGATAACCGTATCGCCGATACGCACCCCGAGCCGCTCGATTTCATCGCTGTTATGCAAGGTCGCATTGCTGACCGTCACGCCGCCTACGAAAACGGGCTCCAGCCTCGCGACCGGGGTGACAGCTCCTGTGCGGCCGACCTGGAACTCCACGTCCAGCAACAGGGTCACCTCTTCCTGCGCCGGAAACTTGCGAGCTATCGCCCAGCGCGGCGCGCGGGAAACGAAGCCCAGCCGTCGCTGCAACTCGAGATCATTCACCTTGAACACAATACCGTCGATATCGTAGGGCAGATCCTGGCGCCGGCTCGCCAGGTCGCGGTAGTAGTCATCGCAGGCCTCGATGCCCCTCACCACCTTTGACTGGGCGTTGATGCGCAGACCCCAGCGCTGCAGGCACTCCAGAACCTCCGAGTGCCGCCCGGGCAACACCCCGCCGGCAACCTGGCCGACGCTGTAACAGCACATTTGCAGGGGTCGTTGGGCGGTGATTTTCGCATCCAGCTGGCGCAGGCTGCCGGCAGCCGCGTTGCGGGGGTTTACGAAGGTCTTTTCCCCCGACGCCCTGGCCCGCGCGTTGAGCTGTTCGAAGCCCGCGCGCGGCATATAGATTTCGCCCCGCACTTCCAGGGTATCGGGATAACCGGTGCCGCGCAGGCGCAGCGGCACCGAAGCTATCGTGCGAACATTGAGGGTTATGTCTTCGCCGGTGGTGCCATCGCCGCGGGTCGCGGCGCGCTCCAGTACGCCGCCGCGATAAAGCAGGCTGACGGCGATGCCGTCGAGTTTGGGTTCGCAGGCAAATTCCAGCGGTTCCGCCTCGGCGGCACCAAGCCGGTCCTGCAGACGCCGGTTGAAGTCCAGCATGTCCTGCTCGTTGAAGGCGTTGTCCAGGGAGAGCATGGGCACTTCATGGCTGACCTGCCGAAAGCGCTCCAGCGGTGTGGCACCTACCCGCTGGGTCGGGGAGTCCTCGCGCAAAAGCTGTGGATTCGCCTCCTCCAGTTCGCGCAGGCGCTGCATGCAGCGGTCGTACTCGGCATCGGGAACCGTGGGCTGGTCCAGTACGTGGTACTGGTAGTTCCAGCTATCGAGGCGTTCGCGCAGGGATTCGATCTCCCGCTCTACGGCTGGCGTTGGCATGGATTGGAATCCGGCTTCAGTGCGCCCTGGCCAACATGCGCCTTTCGAGGTCGCGAATCTGTTGGCGACAATGCTCGATCGACTGCTTGCTCATCACACTGCGCGACTCGTCCAGTACATCGCCATCGAGGTTGCGGGCAACCGCCTGGGCGGTTTCCAGCATGTAATCAAATGCCTTCATCATGTCCTCGGGGCCTGGCAGGGTAAGGAAAAAGACCAGCCCGGGTGTTTCGAGGTCGCCCATGTTGTCAATATCGAATACACCGGGTTGCATCATATTGGCCACGCTGAACTGGATCGCACCGCGTCCAGCCTCGAACTCATGGCGGTGGAAGAAGTTCATATCGCCAAAACGCAGGTCGCAGGCCAGCAGTATGTGGAGGATGTCCTCCCCGCGAAAACCGGCCCGGTCACGCGCCATCACATTGAGCATGAACACTTCGGGGTCGACATCCCGCGGCAGACGACCCGGGTCCGGAGCGGACGCGGAGTGCCGCTCATCCTCATCCTCATCCTCGTCGTCATTCGCGTCATCGTCCGCCTCGACCGCGGCGGCGGCAGACACTTCCTCTTCCTCGTCGATATCATCCAGCCAGTCGAGGTTCGCGGGTTCAGGATCGGCGTCTGTACCCGTCATGCCGCTGACAAGTTCAACTTCCTCGGGCACCGGTCGCTTGGCCACAGGCGGCGGCTTGGCGCGGCCCGCGGCGGCCCGCTGCCTTTTTTCGGCGTCCGACTTGTTGGTTGCATTGATCAGGTCGCGGCGATCAACGACCCGCGCACCGCCATTGGGAAGCTCCTTGAGCCAGGCGATCTGCTCATCGCGATCACTTGTCTCGCCGGCAGGTTCGACAAGTTTCACCTTCACCTTGCTGTTGCGCTCACGACGCACCCTTCGCCAGGCATCAAGCCCCACCGCCACGATCAGCACAACGCCGACCACGACCATCCAGTCCCGCATGGTAAGATCCATTGCCCCTTCGCCTTACTCGTTCACTCGTTTGCTAATCAACTCGCGGCCAGCTCCGCGGCCTCCTCCACATCCACCGACACCAGGCGCGACACGCCCGGCTCATGCATGGTCACGCCCATCAGCTGGTCGGCGAGTTCCATGGAGATCTTGTTGTGGGTGATATAGATAAACTGCACCTTGTCCGACATTTCTTTCACCATGCGCGCGTAACGCCCCACGTTGGCGTCGTCCAGCGGCGCGTCCACCTCGTCCAGCATACAGAATGGAGCCGGGTTGAGCTGGAAGATCGAGAACACCAGGGCGATTGCCGTAAGCGCTTTCTCTCCGCCCGAAAGCAGGTGAATCGTACTGTTCTTCTTGCCGGGGGGGCGCGCCATGATGGAAATACCCGTGTCGAGCAGGTCATCTCCGGTCATCTCCAGGTAGGCGCTACCGCCGCCGAACACCCGCGGAAACAGTTCCTGCAGGCCGCTGTTTACCCGCTCGAAGGTATCGCGGAAACGATTGCGGGTTTCCTTGTCGATTTTGCGAATTGCCGACTGCAGGGTCTCCAGCGCTGTTTCCAGGTCCTCGTTCTGCAGATCGAGGTAGTTCTTGCGCTCTGACTGCAGGTTGTATTCATCAATGGCCGCCAGGTTGATCGGGCCGAGCCGGGCGATACGCGCCGCCACCTTCTCCAGCGACAGCTGCCACTCGGATTCAACCGCGCCCTCGGGCATGGTTTCAAGGACCTGGGCGATGTCGTGACCGTTGGCGGAAAGCTGCTTGTAAATGGTCTCGCGTTGTACCTGCAATGACTGGTTGGCGATGCGGTGACGCTCCAGTTCGCCGCGCACGCGCTCGGCACGGTGCTCTATCGCCGCCCGCTGCTGCTCTTTTTCCCGCAACAGGTGATCCACTTCAGCGACCTGCTGGCGGGCCGCGCCCAGCTCTGCCTCGGCCTGCAAGCGCAGTTCCAGCTGCTCTTCCAGTTCCAGCTTCAGGTCATCAACCGGCGAGTCGTTTTCCTTTAACCCCTGCTCCAGGCTGTCGCGGCGACTGCGCAGCTGGGCTACCTGGCTGTTGGTGCGCTCAATCGCGGCGCGCATCGCCACCAATTGGGTCTGTAATGACTGGTGGCGCATGGCGGCCTGGTGAGCCGCGTCCTTGTCGTGTCGCGCTTTCTGGCGAGCCGCGTCCAGGGTGCTGCGGGTCTGGTCACGCCTGGAGAGCAACTCTTCGCGGCTGTTGGAGTCGGCTTCCATGCGCTCGATGGCCTCGGACAGCAGCTGGCGCGCCTCGCCGATGGCGCCCTCCTCCTGCCTGAACTGCTCGCGAGCCTCGTCGATGTCGGCGTTCAGGCGCTCGCGGCGCGCGTTGATCTGCTCCAGTTTCGCCCGGTGCGCCGACAGACGTGCGCTCAGCTCCGCATGCTGCCGGGTGCTGGCCTGTAGTTCACGCGCCACTTCCTGGCGCTGGTCTTCCTGCTGCTGGAGACCGGCCAGGCCTGCCTGAAGATCCAGTTCCAGCTCTTCCTCGCGCTGTTGCTGCGCTTCCACTTCCGCGGCCAGGGTGTCCAGCTCCTGCTGCCGCTTGATCACACCACCCTGTTCCTCGCCCAGGCGCGCGACCCGCAACCAGTCAGGACCCAGCCACACGCCATCGCGGGTGATAACTGATTCGTGGGGGGCAAGGGCCGGGCGCAAGGCCAGCGCCGCAGCCAGGTCGTCGGCGATGCGCACACCGGCAAGCAGGCTGTTGGTGCGCCCGCCGGAGCGCACCCTGGAGGCCAGGAACTCCTGCGGAACAGTTTGCTCCACGCCGCGCTCGAGCAGGGCCAGACGACCCTGCTCAAGCTGGTCGAGGGCCGCGCCCAGCGGGTTGATGTCGTCGACACAGACCGCCTGTAAATAATCACCCAGCACGGTTTCAACCGCCAACTGCCAGCCGTCGTCTACCTGCAGGTTCTCCAACAGGCGCGGTTTGTCGGCCAGTTCCCGGGCCGCCAGCCAATTGCCCAGCGCCTCGTTGCCGTCGCCCATGGCCGCCTGCTGCAACGCCTCCAGCGATGCCTGCCGACCACGCTGTTGCTGGAGGGCGGAACGCACCTGGTTCAGCTCCGTGCTCAGGCTGTTGTTGTTGTCGCGGGTTGCCGACAACTCTTCCAGCAGCGACTCACCGCGATTCTCGTGCTCCGCCATGATCAGCTCGAGTTCCGCCAGCCGCTCGCCCAGGGCATCGATCTCGCTGTCTTCGGGCCCCGGGGCCAGGCTCTGTTTTTCCTCCTCCAGCTGCCGGCTGCGACCCTGGATACGCTGCAGCACCTGCTCCAGGTGACGGATGCGGGACTGCTGCACCTCCGCCTGCTGACGCGGTTCCGCCGCATGCTGGTTGAATTCATCCCAGCGCTGCTGCCAGTCGTGCATGGCCTCTTCCGCCTGCAACAGGGCCTCGGCGGAGCTTTCCTCCAGTTCCTGCAACATCCCCAGCTCGGGTTCGATGCTGGCGAGTTCGGCCTCCCAACTGGCCAGTTTCTCGCTGTCCTCACCCAGGTGGGTTTCCGCCTCGGCGAGGCCGACGTTGGTCTGCTCGAGATCTTCGCGCAACTGACGGCCGCGCTCGTGCTGGTGCTTGAGTGTCTGCTCGAGGCGCGCTACTTCCGAGCCCAGTGAGTAGAACGTGGCCTGCACCTGGTTGAACGCATCGGTGCCCTCGGTGTGCTCGACCCGGTGCTGCTCGATGCCGGTATCCACTTGCTGGTGTTCGGCGTGCACCGCTTCCAGCTGGACTTCCAGTTCGCCTATGGTCTGGCTGGCGGACTTGATCCGGGAATCGAGCTGCTGCCATTGCAGAGTGTGCAGCTGGGCCTGCAGGGTGCGTTCCTCGCCCTTGAATTCGGTGTACTTCTCGGCTGCCTGGGCCTGGCGCTGCAAATGCTGGAGCTGGCGCCCGAGTTCATCGCGCAGGTCGGTGAGGCGCTCGAGGTTCTCCAGGGTGCGGCGCATCCGGCTTTCGGTTTCCTTGCGCCGCTCCTTGTACTTGGAAATGCCCGCCGCTTCCTCGATGAATACCCGCAGGTCTTCCGGCCTGGACTCGATCAGGCGGGAAATCATCCCCTGCTCGATGATGGCGTAGCTGCGCGGGCCGAGGCCGGTGCCCAGGAAGATATCCGTGATATCCCGGCGCCGGCAACGGGTACCGTTGAGGAAATACTCGGACTGGGCCTCGCGGGTGACGAGGCGCTTGATGGAAATCTCGGCATAGCTGGCCCACTCGCCGCCAACGCCGCCGTCGCTGTTGTCGAATACCAGCTCGATCGATGCCTGCCCGACAGGCTGGCGATTGACCGAGCCATTGAATATCACGTCGGTCATGGATTCGCCGCGCAGGTTCTTGGCCGAGCTCTCGCCCATGACCCAGCGCACGGCGTCGATGACATTGGATTTTCCACAGCCGTTCGGCCCCACGACAGCACACATGTTGCCCGGGAAATTGACCGTCGTGGGATCGACAAATGACTTGAATCCCGCCAGCTTGATAGACTTTAGTCGCATTTCACATTAACTTTTTAATTTATCTTGCTGTTTTTAATACATTTTATCTGGTTATTTGCGTATTTTGCCCAGCGCCGGACCACAAGATATAGTGTATAGGCTTTAATGAGACAACACTATGCCTGTCACCCACAAATACAAAAATTAAGGCTTGGGAGGGGCTGTTCGCGCCGGTTGGCGCTCCCGGCACCGCCTTGTGCCGGGGTCTTTGTGGCGGCGCTTAACTCCTGGGCTGGAGCAGAATCTGCAGCGGGGAATCGTCCATTGACGGCGCCAACGGGCCCGCTTTACCCAGCCAGGTGGCATTGGCCTCCCCCGGGGTGCCCGCCGGGGAGACCTGCACAACCACGACCACCGACTCGGTTGCCGACAGCTTCTGCCCGGCCATGGAATTGCTGTCGTCCAGGCGCAATGTGACAGGTAACTGCCCGGCCTGCAGGCGCTGCACCGCGATGGGCATGCGACTGTCCGAGGCCGCGTTCCGCGCCAGCACGAAGACGGTGTCGCTGGCGGTCACTTCGGCGCCATCGGGCAATTCAACGCGTACGGTTACCCCGGCAGTGGCATCGCCCGGCACGGGGGCATCGCTTGCCGGTGCGGTCGCATGCGGGTTCACGGCTGCCGGGTTTGCGGCCAATTCCCCGGACTCACCCAGCCGCTGCCGGGCCATGGCCATGACACTGGTGATCATCTGCGCGCTTTCACTGCCCGGCTGTTCGCTGGCCAGAAGACGTTCCCAGTAGGATATGGCCGCCCGGTACTGCTTCTGTTCAAACGAAGCCATACCCAGCAGACCCAGCGCAGTGCGCTGGTGCGGGTCTATCGCCAGAGCCTGCTCGGCCCGCAGCCGGGCCTGGTCGCTCAGTTTGCGTCCCGCCGCCAGGTATTCGGCCTGCGCCGCAGACGCCAGGGCGAAGGAATTTTCGGGGATTTCGCGCGCGAGACTGCTGTAGGTGGTGGCTGCCTGCGCATAGTCCTCGCGACCCATGTAGTAGCGTCCCAGCATGGCCACGTAGTCCAGGTTGTCAGGGCGCCGGGCGCTGCGCGCTTCAACAGCGCTCATCAAAACCTGCACTTGCTCGGGCGTACTGGTGTCGTCCAGCGCCTGCAATTGGCGGCTGATAACCACATCCGGCGCCGCCCCGAGCATGATGTACAGGCCCGAGGACATAATCGCCACAATGGGAAACAACAACCACGCCGGGAACGGGCGCCCCGAGTCCGCCTCAGCTGCCTGCTGATTGCCCGAAGACAGCGCGGCCCGGGCCTGCTGTTCGTCCTCCAGCAGCCGCAGGCGGGCATCGTCCTGCAGGGCATCGGCGCCCTCCCCGGCCAGCTCCGCTTCCCGCAGCCGGTACCATTCGATATTGGCGCGCTCCAGGTCGGCATCGACCCCACCGCTGCGACGCCTGCGGGGCAGCAGGTAGAACAGGCCACTGAGAAGTACCAGGCCAGCACAGGCCAGGATAAATAGCGTCAAGAGTCATTCTCCGTTTTGGCCAGCAGCTCCCGCAGGCTCTGCTCGTCATCGGCGTTCAGCAGGGCGCTCTGTTCAACGCGACTGCGCCGTGCGCGCGCCGCGGCGACCGCCACAGCGATACCGATCATCAGCAGCAGGACCGGGGCGAGCCACAACAGGGCGGTAGCTCCGGTGAAACTGGGCCGGTAGCGCACAAACTCACCGTAGCGCGCCACCATGTAGTCGAGGATCTCCTCGTCATTGGCGCCCGCCTCGAGTTGCTGGTACAGCAGTTTTCGCAGGTCCTGGGAGATCGGCGCGTTGGAATCGGCGATGTTCTGGTTCTGGCATTTGGGGCAGCGCAACTCCTGGCTCAACTGCCGGTAGCGCACCTCCAGCTCCGGGTTGCTGAATTCGTAGGTTTCGATAACCGCAGCGGCGCTGCCGCTAAACAGTAGCAGGGCAAGCAAGGTGAAGCGCGACATCAGGTTCATCCACGGTCACCGCTGGCCGACAATTGCTGGTACATCGGCTGCAATATCGTCTGCCAGACCCGCTCATCCACCACGCCCACGTGGCGGTATCGGATAACGCCCTCGGCGTCTACAAGATAGGTTTCCGGCGCACCGTAAACCCCCAGGTCCAGCCCCAGGCTCCCCTCCCGATCCGCGATATTGGCGCGATAGGGATCCCCCAGTTCAGCCAGCCAGCGCGCGGCGGCAGCGTCCTCGTCCTTGTAGTTGATGCCGTAGATTGGCACGCCACTGGCCGCGATCTGCAGCAGGTAGGGATGCTCCACCCGGCAGGACACACACCAGGTGGCCCACACGTTCAGCAGGGCGGGCTCGCCCACCAGGTCGGCGCGTTGCAGCAGTCGTTCCTGGCCGAGTACGGGAAGATTGAAGTCTGGCAGGGGCCGGTCGATCAGCGCGGAGGGCAGCTCCCGCGGATCCAGCGACAGGCCGCGAAACAGGAACAGCGCCATCCCGGTGAACAGGATCAGCGGTATAAACAGCTTAAGCCTGGGCGACATGCACGGCCCCTTTTGCAATGGCCGGGCTGCGTTGCCGCCGGTAGCGCTTGTCCAGTACGGTGGTAAAGCCGCCCAGCGCCATGAGAATCGCGCCCAGCCACATCCAGCGCACCATGGGTTTGTAGTGCAGGCGCATGGCCCACGCGCCGCCCTCCCCGATGGGCTCACCCATGGCCACGTACAGGTCGCGGAACAGGCCGCCGTCAATGTCCGCCTCTGTCATCACCTGGCCCGTGGCCAGGTAGCGCCGTTTCTGCGGGGCCAGCCGCGCCACCACTTCGCCGTCGCGACGAATTTCAAAGCGGGCTTCATCCGCCACGAAGTTTGGACCGCGAACGGGCACCAGTTCGATAAATGTGAACTCGTAACCGGCCAGTTGCTCGGTGTCCCCCGGACTCATCTTCAGATCGTGCTCGATGTTGTACTGGCTGGTGGCCACGATGCCGGTCACGCAGGCGGCAAAACCAAGGTGCGCCAGGAACATACCCCAGTAGCTGGGGGTAATGCGGCGCAGGCCGGTCGCCAGGGTGGCGGCGCCGCGCACCCGGTACCAAAGATCGCGCAGCAAACCCAGTACCAGCCAGGCCGAGAGGGCCACCGCCAGCGCCACCCAGAGATTGTAGCTGGCGTTAAACAACGGCAGGGTAAAACCACAAAGCACCGCGACAACGGCGGGCAGTGCCAGCTCCTGTCGCCAGCGACGGGTAGAGTCTTTCTTCCAGCGCGATACCGGCCCCAGGCCCATGAAGGGTGCCAGCAGCGCCATCAACGGCACGAACACGGCGTTGAAATACGGCGGTCCCACTGAGTACTTGCCGCCACCGAGGGCGTCCATGATCAGGGGAAACAGGGTGCCGAACAGCACCGTGATGGTTGCCACCAGGAATACCACGTTGTTACACAGGATCAGCGATTCCCGGGATACCCACTCGAAACTCACCCGGCTGGTAACGGCTGGCGCACGCAGGGCGTAAAGGGTCAGGGAGCCCCCCACCACGAGGGCGAGAAACACCAGGATAAACAGGCCGCGGGCGGGATCGGTGGCAAAGGCATGCACCGAGGTCAGCACACCGGAACGCACCAGGAAGGTTCCCAGCAGGCTCAGGGAGAAGGCGAAGATTGCCAGCAATACCGTCCAGCTCTTGAACAGGCCGCGTTTTTCCGTAGCCGCAAGCGAATGCAACAGGGCGGTACCAGCCAGCCAGGGCATGAAAGAGGCGTTCTCCACGGGGTCCCAGAACCACCAGCCGCCCCAGCCCAACTCGTAATACGCCCACCAGCTACCCAGCATGATGCCCAGACTCAGGAAGCCCCAGGCGACATTGGTCCAGGGTCGCGACCAGCGCGCCCAGGAAGCGTCGAGGCGGCCGCCCAGCAGCGCTGCGATAGCGAAGGCAAATGCCACCGAAAAGCCCACGTAGCCCATGTAAAGCAATGGCGGGTGGATGATCAGGCCGGGGTCCTGCAACAGCGGGTTGAGGTCGTTGCCGTCAGCCGGCGTGCCCGGCAACAGCCTCGCGAAAGGATTGGAGGTCAGCAGCATGAACGACAGGAAACCCACCGCCACCGCGCCCATGACCGACAACACGCGCGACAGCACCAGCAGCGGCAACTGCCCGCTGAACAGGGCGACCGCCGCGGTCCACAGGCTCAGGATCAGCGCCCACAGCAGCAGCGAGCCCTCGTGGTTGCCCCACACAGCCGAGAATTTGTAGATCGGGGGCAGCATGCTGTTGCTGTTGGAAGCGACGACCTTGACGGAAAAGTCATCCTGCAAAAAAGCGGTGGCCAGGCAGGCGAAGCTGACCCCCACGAATACCATCAGACCCACCGCCAGGCCCGGAGCCAGCGCCATCGCGCCAGTGTTGCGCCGCCAGGCTCCCCAGGAGGGAATCACCGCCAGTATGATCGACAGGCAAAACGCGATAATCAGGGCAAAATGGCCAATCTCGGGAATCATTGCGCCTTGCCCTTTTCATCGTAGCCCGACTGTTCGAGCGCATGCGCCACTTCAGGTGGCATATAGTTTTCATCGTGTTTTGCCAATACCTCGGTGGCTCGCAGCACCCCCTGCTCGTCGAGACGACCCGCCGCGACCGCGCCCTGCCCTTCGCCAAACAGGTCCGGCAGAATACCTTCGTAAACCACGGTCACATTGGCCTCGTAATCGGTGAGTTCGAACGCCACAGCGAGGCTGTCGTCGCTGCGCACCACGCTGTTTTCCACCACCATGCCGCCCACCCGGATGGGCTGACCGACAGGCGCCATGCCTCGCGCAACCTCGGCGGGAGGGAAAAACAGGTTGATATTGCCGCTGAGGGCGTACATGACCAGGCCCGCCGCTGCGCTGGAAAACAACACTATAAACAGCACAAGGTAAAGTCTTTGCTTGCGTATGGGGTGCATCAATTACCCTCTTTCAATACAGTCGGACCTCGCTGCCGGCGCTTTTGTTCCCCCGCCAGTTGGCGCAGGAACTTTTGCTGCCTGCGCCGCGGCGCCAGCAGGATCAACATAAGAACCAGCAGGCAGATGCCATAGGCCGACCAGACGAAGCCGCCGTGGCCATCCATGGACAACGCTGCTTGCACACTGTCAAAATACATCAGGCGCGATACTCCAGCGCCAGTTTTTTCACCCAGTTGGTGCGGGCCTCACGTTCGAGAATCTCGGCGCGCATATTCATCAGCAGGCAGCAGGTAAACACGCCGTAGAAAGCCGCAATCATCAGCAGCAGCGGATACAACATGCTGGGATCGATGGTCGAATCGCCGGTAAACTTGATGGACGCCGGCTGGTGCAGACTGTACCACCAGTCCACGGACTTGTAGATGATGGGGATATTGACCGTGCCCACCAGGGTCAGCACGGCGCAGGCCTTGCCGGCCGCCTCTTTATTGTCATAAGCCTCGTACAGGGCCACCACTCCCAGGTAGAGGAACAGCAGGATCAGCATGGACGTGATGCGGGCATCCCAGACCCACCACGTACCCCAGGTAGGCTTGCCCCAGATCGCCCCGGTCACCAGCGCGATAAATGTCAGTGCGGCGCCGATGGGCGCGCAGGACTTCATTGCCACATCCGCCATTTTCATCTTCCAGATCAGGCTGACCGCACCGGCGATCGCCATCACATAGTAGCCGGCCAGGGCCACGACAGCAGCGGGCACATGAATATAGATAATGCGATAGCTGTTGCCCTGTCGAAAATCGGGAGCGGTGTACAGCAGCCCCCACACCAGGCCCACACAGAGTGCCACGAGGGTGACAGGTAGCAGCCAGCGCACGATGGTCCCGGCGATGCGATACAGCCACGGCGGGGAACCCAGTTTATGAAAGAATGACCACATAGGCGCGGCAATTATACAGACCGGCGTGGCCGCCACAACCAGTCGTTCACCAGTGACTTGATCTGGCGCAAGCGCGGCTCAGGCATCGACGCTGATCCTCAGTCCGGCGGCTATCGCCAGGGGAGCCAGCGCCACGGCGAGACAGAGCATGGCAGCGATGATAGCAAGGTAAGGTCCGGGGGGGACCCCAAGCACGGCATTTTGCACCGCGGCGCTGCCGAAAATCAGCACCGGCATGTAAAACGGCAGGATAAGCAGCGAAATCAGCATGCCGCCGCGCTTCAGGCCGACAGTCAGCGCGGCGCCGATACCGCCCACCAGGCTGAGTACGGCCGTACCCAGCAGCAGACTGGCTACCAGCGTGCCTATCGCCACGGCGGGCAAGTTGATCATCAATGCAAAGACCGGGGATACCAACGCCAGCAGCAGGCCGGTGATCAACCAATGCGCGGCAATATAGGCCAGCACTGAAAGGAACAGCGGTTGCGGCGCCAGCAAGAGCTGCTCCAGGCTACCGTCCTCGAAGTCGCTGCGAAATACCGTGTCGGAGGTGAGCAGGTTGGACAGCAGGGCGATAATCCAGAGTATACCTGGCGCAAAACCCGCCAGCTTCTCCGGCGACGGCCCCAGGCCCAGTGGAAACAGCGCCACCACCATCATGAAAAACAACAGCGGGTTGCCGATCTCGATGGGCCGCCGGGCCGCCAGGGTCAGTTGCCGGCGCAACAGGGCCAGGCAAAAGCCCAGGGTTCCGGGCGCGGCAGCTTGCTCCTTCACGCGACAAGGCCCTCGGTCAGGCTGAGCGCCTGCACCTGGCAGGCTACCCGCAGCTGCTGGTGCGAGGTCAGCACCACGGCCCCGCCCCGCTGCACCTGCTCCACCAGCAGGTTTTCCAGTTCGGCGACGCCGCCCTTGTCGATGGCGGTAAAGGGCTCGTCCAGCAGCCACAGCGGGCTGTGGGACAGGTAGAGACGCGCCAGGTTGACGCGGCGATGCTGACCCGCCGACAGGGCGTGGCTGGATACATCCTCGTAACCGTACAGGCCCACTTTAGCCAGCGCTCGCTCGATCTCGTCATTGCTGTGCACGGCCTCACCCGCGACATGCCAGGCGAGGTTTTCACGCGGTGTCAGCAGGGCTTTTACCGCCGGTAGATGGCCGATATACAACAGGGGCGCGCGACGCTCCACCCGCCCCGTGAAACCGTAGCGCGAAAGCCCGGCGAGAATCCTCAGGAGGCTCGTTTTGCCGGCGCCGTTGGCGCCCTCCACCTGCAACAGACTGCCGGGAAGTACCTCGAAACAAAGATCGCGAAACAGTTCCCTGCCCCCTCTTTCCAGGCAGAGGTCGTGAACCGCCAACAGGGCCTCACCGCCTGTCCCTGCGGGCACTTGCGCCGGCACTATAGGTTGACCACCGAAATGGCGGGGAAATACAGCTCGGTATCTTCGGCAATAGCGGGCGAATCCGTCCTGTTGGCGTCGATCCGCAAGGATCCGAAATCGAACAGTCCGGTGTCCGCCAGTTGTGACGGTGCAACATTGCGTATGCTGCGGAATATGCTCTCCGTGCGCCCGGGATACTGACGCTCCCAGGCCGCCAGCATGCTCTTGATCTGGACCCGTTGCAGGTTCTCCTGGGAACCGCACAGGTTACAGGGGATGATGGGGAAGTTCTTGTAGCGGGCGTAGCGATCCAGGTCCTTTTCCTTGCAATAGGCCAGCGGCCGGATCACCACGTTCTGGCGGTCGTCGCTGAGCAGCTTGGGCGGCATCGCTTTCAACTTGCCGTTGAAAAACATGTTCAGGAACAGGGTTTCGACGATATCGTCGCGATGGTGGCCCAGGGCGATCCTGGTCGCGCCGATCTCCTGGGCGAAGCCGTACAGACTGCCGCGACGCAAGCGCGAGCACAGCCCACAGGTGGTTTTACCCTCGGGGATGACCTCCCGCACGATGCTGTAGGTATCTTTTTCCAGAATGTAGTAAGGCACACCCAGGCCCGACAGGTAGTTCGGCAGCACTTCCTCCGGAAAGCCGGGCTGCTTCTGGTCCAGATTGACGGCGATCAGTTCAAAGTCGACCGGCGCGTTCTGGCGCAGGCTGAGCAGGATATCCAGCATGCCGTATGAATCCTTGCCCCCCGACAGGCACACCATCACCCGGTCGCCGTGCTCGATCATGTTGTAATCGGCAATGGCGTTGCCCACATTGCGACGCAAGCGCTTCTGCAGCTTGTTGAAGTGGGTTTTGTCCTTGCGTGAGAGTTCTTGCACCGTGATATCGCCGGGCTGGCCTGAATTGGCGCGCAGTTTACTCGCTTGCCGCGTCCGCAGTCCAGCCGCGAACCCCGCCCGGGGCGAGCCGGCCCGGCTCCGGGCTCGCTTGTTTTTTCGGCGAAATGCCACGACAATGTGCGCCCCGAAAGACAAGACCCTATTCTCTGTGAGGAACCAGCTCCGATGAAAAAACCTGTTCGCGTTACCGTTACCGGTGCAGCTGGCCAGATTGGCTACGCACTCCTGTTCCGTATAGCCTCGGGCGCCATGCTTGGCGACGACCAGCCCGTCATTCTGCAGTTGCTGGACATCACCCCGGCGATGGAAGCACTGGAAGGCGTGAGGATGGAACTGGAAGATTGCGCCTTCCCCCTGCTGGCCGGTATTGTCTGCACCGATGACCCGAACACGGGCTTCAAGGACACCGACTACGCACTGCTGGTCGGCGCCCGCCCCCGCGGCCCCGGCATGGAGCGCAAGGATTTGCTGGAAGCCAACGCCGCGATTTTCTCGGTGCAGGGCAAGGCGATCAACGACAACGCCAACAAGAACATCAAGGTCCTTGTGGTCGGCAACCCGGCCAACACCAACGCGCTTATCACCCAGCGCAACGCGCCGGACATCAACCCGCGCAACTTCACGGCCATGACCCGGCTCGACCATAATCGCGCGCTGACCCAGATAGCCCTGAAGACCGGCACCACTGTCAACGACGTGAGCAATATGACCATCTGGGGCAATCACTCCGCCACCCAGTACCCCGACCTTTTCAACGCCAAAGTCAAAGGCAAGGCGGCCATCGAACTGGTAGACCAGAAATGGTACGAAGAGGACTTTATCCCCACCGTGCAGCAGCGCGGCGCGGCCATCATCAAGGCGCGCGGGGCTTCCTCCGCCGCTTCCGCTGCCAACGCCGCCATCGGGCATATGCGCAGCTGGGCGCTTGGCACCGAGGGCGAAGACTGGGTTTCCATGGGTGTACTTTCAGACGGCTCCTACGGGATTGCCGAAGGCCTGATCTATTCCTTTCCCTGCCGCTGCAGCGATGGTGAATGGCAGATCGTACAGGGCGCAACGGTTGGGGAATTCAGCCGCGCCAAAATGAGTGCGACCGAGAAGGAACTCACTGAAGAGCGCGACGCTGTACAGCACCTGCTGCCCTGAGCGAGTGGCTCCGCAGGGCGTCTGTCGCCGGTCGACAGACGCCTTTTCTTTGGGTGGCGACACCGATTCAGCAAATGCGTCACTGCTGTAAAGGTAAAATATGAGCAATTCCGCTTCTTCCAAAACCTACCATCACGGCAATCTCCGGGCAGAACTGCTGGACACCGCGATCGAGCAGTTGCGGGAGGGCAATGCGGACGACCTGAGCCTGCGCGCGCTCGCCCGCGCCGTCGGCGTCTCCCAGACCGCCCCCTACCGCCACTTCGCCGACAAGGGTGAACTGCTCGCGGCCATGGCTACCCGCGGCTACCGCGACCTGCTCGGCGCCCTGCGCGCGGCCGGAGACATGTCCCCGGACTGCCCCACTGAGCAACTTATCGGTTTTGCCCACGCCTACGTGGATTACGCTGCCAGCCAGCCACAGCTGTTCAAGTTGATGTTTGGGCCGGCTGTGCAACCGGCCGAGAAATACCCGGAGCTGCGTGCAGCGAGCCGCGAGACCTTCGGCCTGGTGCAGACCATCCTGCAGCGCGGCATGGAACTGGGGCAGTTTCGCGAGCAGAATTTTGTCTACCTCGCCAACGCCGCCTGGGCCGGCATCCACGGCCTCGCAACCCTGCGGGTGGATGCACCCGAACTCTTCGAACGCCATATCGACCTGCACCGGCAGGTCGACCTGGGTGTAAACACCTTTATCGACGGCATCAAGACGACCTGACCAGGCTCAGCCTATAACTCGCGCAACAGGGCGACCGGCGGACTGGACACGACCCGGCGGCAGCTGAATACGCCGAGCCCTCCATTTCACCTACTCTGATCCCCGTATCGCACGTTTTACATGCAAAAATATGGCAAATATATAATTTTTTATAGCGCATAATTTTTTCAATGTAATATTTTGGCAGATTATCGCACCATTCCTGACATTCAACAGAAAAGCTGCACTTTCTCTGTTGATGCGATCGCCACCCCGCCCTTATAAAACGATGAACGTCTATCAATTGATTCACGTCGCTCATTGGTGACACGTCTAATGGAGGCCCAGCGTTGGTCCCGTTTGCATTTACTCCGGGGCAAATATTATGAAACTTGCACGTCTGCGATCTTATCCCTGTGTTTGGTCAACCGTCCTGGCGGCGCTTCTGTTGCTCAGCGCCTCGGCTTCAGCAGGGACCTTCAGCACAACCGCCGCAAGAGATTCTGGCGCAATCCAGGCGCGCGCGGAGGCCGCCCAATTCCTCTCCTACGCCACCTTCGGCCCCACGATTAATGATATCGACACACTGGCCGGGCGCATTACCAGAGTCGGGCGCCAAAGGGCTCTCGAAGAATGGATTGATACACAGTTCGCGGTGCCGGCCACCTACCACAAAGCACTCGCCAGGCAGATGGTCGAGGCCGATGGTTTCGCGCCGGACCGGGACGACATCGGTGTGTCCCGCTACCGGGATTATGCCTGGTGGCACGCGGCTATTGCGGCAAAGGACCAGTTGCGGCAGCGAATGGCATGGGCACTGGCGCAAATTTTCGTCGTCAATGAGTCCGGGGAGCGTTTCAACAACGCCGACATCGACGCGTCGGGTGAGCCGAGGTGGCTCGGCCTGCCTGATTACTACGACGTGCTGGTGCGCAATGCATTTGGCAGTTACCGCGATGTCCTGGGTGAGGTGACTCTGCATCCGGTCATGGGTGTCTTTCTAAGCCACGTCAACAATTCGAAGGGCGATACGTCGCTCGGCCTCTTTCCGGATGAAAACTACGCACGGGAAGTGATGCAGCTGTTCTCAATAGGCTTGTATGAATTGAATGCAGACGGAACCAGCCGCAGAAACGCCAGAGGGGAGTACCTGGAAACCTACGACAACGACGACATTGAATCCATGGCCCGGGTTTTTACCGGATTGACCTTCGCCGGCGAATACAGATTCCGTGCCAGGAAGAACTATCTTCAAGCCATGCAAATGATTGAGGAGGAACACGACAAGGGTGAAAAAATACTTTTTGACGGAACCGTGCTTCCGGCGGGTCAAACGGGCATGCAGGACGTTCACATGGCGCTGGACCACCTGTTTTACCACAACAACGTCGGGCCCTTCCTCGCCCAGAGGCTGATCCAGAGGTTTGTGAAATCGAACCCTTCCGGTAGCTATATAAAACGGGTGGCGGACGCATTCGCAGACAATGGCCAGGGAGTACGGGGTGATTTCAAGGCTGTCATCAAGGCTGTCCTGCTGGACCCCGAGGTCTGGGCCTCACAGGTTTATACACCGGTAAAAACGCCCTCGGGGCTGCGGATCACCCCTGCGAGCATCGAAGACACCCGCTTACGCGAACCCGTCATACGCTACACCGCCTTCATTCGCGCGTTTAATCCTTCATCGGATCACCCCAGCGGAAGGTTCCTGGTACCGTCCAATTACTCAGTCATGAACCAGGCGCCCTACCGCGCGCCCAGCGTTTTTAACTTTTATCGCCCGGATTACCAGGCAGTTTCCGGTTCCACAAGCCAGGAGCGACCGACCCTCAGTGCGGTCCCCGCCACCGGCGCCTACGATAGTTCAGAGGATGACGGATTTTCACTGGGTGGCTATGACAACTCCTACGGGCGAGTGAGTGGCGCGACCACTGGCACCCGCGCTGGTGTTATCGACGACGGTTTATCACTGGGCGGTTACGATAACTCCTTCGGTCGACTGAAAAGCACGACCAATGGCGCTCCCGCCTTCGCGCCCTCGGAATACAACCGAACTTTTTCCCCTCGCGACACTTCGGCCAGCGCCACGCTTTGGGGGCCGGAGTTCGCGATTCTGACTTCTCCCGCGATAAACAAATTCGCAAATTTACTGCGCCGCCACATAGAAAGCGGCGCGGCAACTTACATTCTCAAAAACAATGACTGGCTCGGGGAGATCAGGTCCAAAGTGACCTTCGACTTCCGCAGGGAAATCGAGCTGGCCGGCGACCCGGCCGCGTTAATGGAACACCTCGATCTGCTCCTGTGCCACGGCACCATGAGCGACAGGGTGAAACTGATTATTCAGCAAGTGATCGCAAGCGAGACAGAGGAAAACCTGGAGCGGGCCAGCGGCGCCATTCTGGCCACCCTCACCTCCACCGAATGCAGTGTCAGCAACTAGACCCGGACCGGACACCCGCTGGCATTCGGCAATATCTGTTTACAGATCGATCGACCATCGAAGGACATGACAGTGAAAAGCGATAGCGTAAAACACAGGGCCTCCATCTCTCGACGGCAATTCATTCGGCGCACGGGAGCGGGAGCGTGTGCCGCACTCACTTCGACGCCGCTGCTCTCCAGCCTGTTGACCCTCGGTACGACCGGGGCGATGGCTGCCCAGGGCGGCACAGAAGGTTACAAGGCGCTGGTATGCGTCTTCCTCGGCGGCGGCAACGATTCCTTCAATATGCTCACGCCTTTTGAAAAAGATGAATACAATGATTACGCCGCGGTGCGCAACGACCTGGCCCTGTCGAGATCCAGTCTATTGCAGGTCGCGGACACCGGCGGGCGCAACTTTGGAATCCACCCCGGCATGGGTGAAGTAAGGCAACTCTACAAACAGGGCAAGCTCTGCTTTCTTGCCAACGTGGGCAGCCTTGTCGAACCCACGGACCTCTACTCCTACGAAAACAGGCAGAACCTTCCCGTCGGCCTGTTCTCCCATTCCGATCAGGAACGCAACTGGCATTCGGCAATACCACAATCCCGGGTGCAGGTTTCCGGTTGGGCCGGGCGCATGGCCGACGCGCTGACAGACAGCAGCAACTACAACCCCACTATCTCCATGAATATTGCCCTCAACAACCTGAACCTGTTCCAGACGGGCGTTACCGTTACCCCTTACGTGATCAATGAGGATGGTGCGACAACACTCTCCGGCTACCAGGGAAGGGGCAACAGGGGCCGCATTCTGACAAATATCACCGACAGCCTGCTCAATCAGAACTATAGCGACCCACTCAAAATGAAACACGCCGCGCTCGGCGCCAGCTCGATCAACGCCGCGGTCGAGTTCAATTTCGCCCTCGACACCGTCGGGATGAGGACGCGGTTCCCCGCCACGGGACTCGGCGCGAAACTGGCGGTGGTTGCCAGGGCAATCGCAGCCCGGCAGGCGCTGGCCCAGACCCGCCAGGTGTTCTTTGTGGAGATGAACGGCTGGGATCACCACGACGACCTGCTGAACCAGCAGGCGCTCATGCTGCCTGAACTCAGTGCCGCACTCAAAGCCTTCTACAACGCGACCGAGGAACTGGGCGTTGCCGGCGACGTCACGACGTTCACGGCCTCGGATTTTGGTCGCACCCTGACGTCAAATGGCGCGGGCAGTGACCACGGCTGGGGAGGAAACCAGATCATTATGGGAGGCAGTGTCGCCGGCGGCCAGGTCTACGGCCAGTATCCCGAATCCCTCGCCCAGGGCAACCCGCTGGACACCGGCAGGGGCCGCCTGATTCCCACCACCTCGGTCGACGAATACAATGCTGAACTCGCCCGCTGGTTTGGCATCCCCAATGACAGTGGGCTGGAGATCATCCTGCCCAATATCCGCAATTTCTACCCCAGTGGCAGCGATGAGCCGCCCATAGGCTTCATGGTGTAGTGGCCGCTGCGCCCGGTGCCGTTTTTGCCGGGACAGCGCTACAACTCGCGCAACAGGGCCACCGGCGGACTGGACACTACGCGACGGCAGCTGAATACGCCGAGCCCGCCGATCAGGAGCATTCCCGCGCCAATACCCAGCGGCCATATTCGCGGCGATAGCGTATAGCGCATGTCCATTACCCATTCCTGCAGCATGTAAACCGACAGCTCCGCCGCCACCGTGGCCAACAGGCCAGCGAACAGGCCCAGGGCGGCGAATTCAATGAACAGTCCTCCCAGGACCAGGCTGCGGCGCGCGCCCAGTGCGCGCAAAATAGCGCTCTCATGCATGCGGGCATCGACACTGGCCTGTACACCCGCCACCAGGACCAGCGAGCCGGCGGCGAGGATTACCGCCAGCACCAGCTCGATGGCGGCGGAGACCTGCTGCACGATGGTACGTATCTGTTCAACCACCACATCCATTTCAATCACGGTTACCGTCGGAAACTGGCGGATGAAACGGTTGAGAAAACCCTTGTCCTGGGGCGCGAGGTAAAAACTCGTCATGAAGGTTGCCGGGTAATCCGCCAGCAGACGGGGAGGGAAAATCAGGAAAAAGTTGGGGCGCATCGATTGCCAGTCCAGCTCCCGCAGGTTGGCGACACGGGCCTCCAGCGGTTCTGAGCCCACCAGGAAACCCACCGTGTCGCCCACCTCGATGCCCAGGCGTTCCGCGAACTCCCGCTCCACGGACACCAGGGCCTCGTCGGTACCGGGCGCCCACCACTGCCCCGCAAACAGCCGGTTGCCCTCGGGCAGCGTATCCGACCAGGTGAAATTGGATTCGCGCTGGCGCCGGCCTTCCTCCCGGTCGTCACTGGCGGGCAGCGCTTCGCCGCGCACCGCCATGATACGTCCACGGATCATCGGGTAGAGGGGCTCGCTCTTGATGTCCTGGGCGCGCAGCATCTGGTCTACGGGCTGGACATCGCCGGGCCCGATATTAATCATGAAGTGATTGGGCGTGCCCTCGGGCAACTGGGTCTGCCAGTCGTCGATCAGGGAGGTGCGCACCAGCACCAGCACCAGCAGCAACATGATCGCCATGGCGAAGATCACCACCTGCATGGCGTTACTGGTGCCCCGCCGCTGCAGACCGGCCAGGGCCAGGCGCCAGATACTGCCAGCGCGCATCCCCACCAGGCGGCCGCCGCGCAACAGGGTCAGGGCCAGCACCAGGCCCAGCGCCACGGTCACGGCCAGCCCCGCCAGCACCGCCAGGGTCAGTTGCCAATCCCGGCTGTAGCCCCACATGAGCAAGCTTATCGCCAACAGGCCCAGGGCATAATCTCCCAGGGTGCGGCGGTTCTCCAGTGGCGTGTCCCTGCGCAGCACTCGCAGGGGGCTGGCCAGTGCGAGCCGGCGCAGGGGCGGCCAGGCGAAGCACAGCAGGCAGGTGAGTGACGTGGCGGCGCCGATGGCGTAGGGCCGGATCCCGCTGGGGCCGGGCTGCACCGGCAGCTGGTCGCCAAACAGGGAGAAAAACACGGCCTGTATTCCCCAGCCGAGCAGGCAGCCGATGGCGGTGGCGACGGCGCCGAGCATCAGCAGGCTACCGCCATACAGACGGTTGACGCGGGCCGAGGTGGCACCGAGGCTCTTCATGATGGCGACGTAATCATTGTGGCGCTCACTGAAACGGCGCGCGGCCAGGGCAATCGCCACGCCCGCCAGCACCACGCCGAGACTGCCGGCAAGCAGCAGGAAGCGCTCGGCACGCTGCAGGGCGTTGCCGATACCCGGCTGCCCCTCGTTCACATCCAGCAGGCGCTGGCCATCCTCCAGCTGCGGCTGCAGCCATTGGCGGAAAGACTCCAGGATATCCGGCGGCGCCGCATATAGCTGGCGGTACTCGACCCGGCTGCCCGGCTGTACCACCCCGGTTGCCGGGATATCGGCGTAGTGCATCAACACGCGCGGGCCGTAGCCGCCAAAGGTGGCCGCCTGGTCCGGCTCGGTGCGGGCCGCCGCCGCGACCGTGAACTCGGCCTCGCCGATCGCAACCTTATCGCCAATCGCCACATCGAGCAGTGCGAACAGGCGCGACTCCAGCCACACCTGGCCCCGCCCGGGGCCGCCCTGGGCCGGCAGCACCGCACCGAATGGCTCCTCGCTGAAGGTCAGCGCTCCGCGCAGCGGGTAGCCGTCGCTCACCGCTTTTACCGACACCAGTTGCATGCTGTCATCATTGGCGTAGAGCATGGAGGGGAACACCAGCGTGACCGCAGACGCCACGCCCTGCTCCCCTGCCCTTTGCAGCCAGTCGGGCGGAATTTCCCGGCCACTGCGCACCACCAGGTCGGCGGCGAGGAAGCGGTGACTTTCCTGGGTGAGCGCGTTCTGCAGACGGGTGGCGAATGCGCTGATACCCGAAACCACCCCTACCGCGAGTATCAGCGCCAGCAATAACACGCCCAGCTCGCCGCCGCGCCAGTCCCTGGCCAGCATTTTTCCGGCTGTTACCGACATGCCTCTACTCCACCACCAGCTGACCGGCTTCCAGGCAGATTCGCCGCTGGCAGCGATCAGCCAGTTGCGCGTCATGGGTAACCAGTACCAGGGTTGTGCCCTCCTCGCGGTTGAGTTCAAACAGCAGGTCGATGATAGTGGCCCCGGTGCGGGTATCGAGATTCCCGGTCGGCTCATCGGCAAATAAAATGGATGGATGCGAGGCGAAAGCCCTGGCAATAGCCACCCTCTGTTGCTCGCCTCCGGACAGTTGGCGCGGGTAGTGGCCGGTGCGCGGCCCCAGCCCCACCCTCTGCAGGAAGTTGTCGGCCTGCTCCCGCGCCCGGGCGTGGCCCTGCAATTCCAGCGGCAGCATCACGTTTTCCAGGGCGGTAAGCGCCGGCAGCAATTGAAAGGACTGGAACACAAAACCCACGTGGCGCCCGCGAAACAGGGCGCGTCCGTCCTCGTCCAGTTCACCCAGGTTGGTGTCCCCGATAACCACAGTGCCGGCACTGGCTTCATCGAGCCCGGCCAGCAGGCCCAGCAGGGTCGATTTGCCGGAGCCGGACGCCCCCACGATGGCCACGGATTCCCCCGACTTGATTTCCAGCGTGATCCCTTTCAGTATTTCGAGTTCGGTTCCCGCCATGGGAATCCGCTTCTGGAGATTTTCGACCTTGATCATTAAACACATCCTCTATCCCGTTTTACGCACGGGCGTCGTCGCTGGATTGCTGCTGGCCTGCCTCGTCGCGAACACCCAGGCAAGGGAACACAGGATACTGGTGCTGGGCGATAGTATCAGTGCGGCCTACGGCATGTCTCTTACCCAGGGTTGGGTTACGCTGCTCGCGCAGCACCTGGCTGACGCGGACCCTGCCGTCGAGGTGATCAATGCCAGTATCAGCGGCGAGACCAGCGACGGCGGTCTGCGCCGACTCCCGGCGCTACTGGAACAGCACCAACCCGGTATCGTCATCATCGAACTGGGCGCCAACGACGGCATGCGCGGGTTCCCGCTGCCCCGCCTGAGAGATAATCTCACCGCGATGGCCACGCTTTCCAGGAATGCCGGAGCCAGTGTCATACTGGTGTCGATGGAGATACCGCCAAATTATGGAGCCCGCTATACCGCCGGTTTTCGCGAGAGCTTCAGCGAAGTAGCCACCGACACCGGCAGCACCCTCGCCCCCTTCCTGCTGGACGGGGTAGCGCTGGATCCGGAGTTGATGCAGGACGATGGGATCCACCCCGACGTGGCGGCCCAGCCAATACTGCTGCAAAATATCCTGCCCACGATTGAATCCGTAATGGCCGACTGATGAGCGACTGGACCTGGGCAAAACTGCAAGCCGCTGACCGCGCGGCGATCTGGCACCCCTACGCGTCCGCCACCAACGCGCCAGACGCCATTCCTGTCACCGGAGCCGCAGGGGTACACCTGCAGCTGGCGGACGGCAGGCGGCTGCTCGACGGCATGTCGTCATGGTGGTGCGCCATCCACGGATACAACAATCCCGCGCTCAACCGGGCGGCGCGCGACCAGCTCGGGCAGATGTCTCATGTCATGTTCGGCGGTCTGACCCACCCCCCGGCAGTAAAACTCGCCCAATTACTCACCGGCTTGACCCCAGCGGGACTGGACCGGGTGTTCTTCAGCGACTCCGGCTCCGTGGCGGTGGAAGTCGCGCTGAAAATGGCTATCCAGTACTGGTATTCCGTGGGTAAGCCCGCCAAACAGAAAATGATAGCCCTGCAAAACGGCTACCACGGCGACACCTTCGGCGCGATGTCGGTGTGCGACCCGGTAACCGGAATGCACCACCTGTTCGGTGACGTGTTGCCCAAACATTTCTTCGCCCCGGCACCCAGCTGTCGCTTCGGCGAACCCTGCCCCGACAGCGAAATGATCGCCATCACCGACCTGCTGACTGAACATCACCGCGAGATCGCCGCCATCATCGTCGAGCCCGTGGTACAGGGCGCCGGCGGCATGCGCTTTTACTCGGCGGACTACCTGGTGCAGCTGCGCGCCCTGTGCGACGCCTTTGACGTCCTGTTGATCTTTGATGAGATCGCGACCGGATTCGGCCGCACCGGCAAGCTGTTCGCCCTCGAGCATGCCAAAGTGGAGCCCGACATCCTGTGCCTGGGCAAAGCGCTCACCGGCGGCTACATGACCCTGGCGGCGACGCTGTGCAACGAGCGCATCAGCAGCGGAATCAGTGACGGCGAGGCCGGCGCGTTCATGCACGGACCCACCTTCATGGCCAACCCGCTGGCCTGCGCGGTTGCCTGCGCCAGCGTCGAACTGTTGTTATCACAGCCCTGGCTGCGCATTGTGCAGCGCATTCACAACGAACTCGAAACGGGTCTGGCGCCCGCCCGAAAACTGGACAATGTCGCTGAAGTTCGCACCCTGGGCGCAATCGGGGTAATCGAACTCAAAGAACCCGTGGATCTGCGCAAGGTGCAGCCCATGTTCGTGGAGCGCGGCGTGTGGGTGCGCCCCTTTGGCAAGCTGGTGTACGCCATGCCGCCATTCGTAATGAGCAGCAATGACATCGCCACCCTGACCGCGGCCATGGTGGATGTGGTCGCGCAGACCCGCACTTCCCGCTAGTTAACCTCGATATCGGTGGCGGTGATCAGGTCGTTTTCATCCTGTACTGCCTTGTACTGCACGGGTAGCCCCAGTTCGAAATCGTCCACGTCGTTAAATTTGATGACCGTCTGTTCAGTGATATACATGCGCAGGCCATCGACTTCGATGTAGTCAACGCCAATGGCGCTGAGCGTGCCCTCACCCTCCAGCACGGTGCCAACGGGTGGCGGCGGTGGCGGCGGATTCACACCGGACACGGTAACGACCAGTTTTTTTGCCCTGCGATTTCCGGCCCGATCGACCGCCACCGCTTTTATCGTGTAGTCACCGGCGGCGAGACCGGCGGTATCCCATTCCACGCTGAAAGGCCGGTCCCTGTCCCTGCCAATCACCACGTCGTCGATCTTGAAAACAACATACCTGATGTGACTCTGCCGGTCCCAGGCCGACGCCTGGATGGCAACCACGCCGGATACGGTTTCGCCGACGGCGGGGGCGCTGATACTTAACGCGGGCTTGACGGTATCGGCTGGAATGGCGGGTTCAGTGACGTGGAGGATACAGCCCCTTTGCTGGCCCTGGGGATTCTCACAGGTACCGACGATTTCGCGCCTATCGTTGATATCATTGATCGACACTATCGTGTAATCGCTACCCGCCGGCAGCAGATCGTTGGCATTGTATTCATCCCAGCCGCCGGCGCTGTTGCGCAACCAGACCCAGGGGTGCGTGGGGTAGACTGTCTGGTACTGGTACACGCCGGGCGTGAAAACACCCACGGCATCGCCAATATTGTTTATGCCGCGAAATGCCTTGCCGCCGGCATAGGTACCGCCGTGATAGTCGGTTGAGTCGCAAACCCATGGAACGGTATGGGAAATGCCATACACGTCGTTGTAGGTGGTCTCCCCTTCACGACTACAGAGCCGCCCGGAAAACAGCCCGCCAAACTGGGTCTGCACCACGAAGTCACCATATTCGTTGATGTCGAACGCCTGCGTTTTATAACTGGTGAAGCCCATGGGCCGATAAAACAACACGGACCAGAGCTGATCGCGATCCAGGTCGATCAGGCCAAACCCGGTCAGGGGCAGCGCATCGACTTCGGCCTGGTTCAACAGCCAGCCGACCCCGGAGATTTCCGGCACTTCGTTGCCTGTGGGAGATGCGAGTTCCGACAGATAGTCCTGAATCACCTGCCCGCCGACCACATCCCGATTCTTGTTGAGTGCCATGGGGTAGAGAAGCGAGCCAGGAAACGGAATTTCGACGTCAAATTTGTCATACACCACGCCACTGTAGCTTGTCACACCACCCGAGGTGGTGGCCGACTGGACAATGAAATCTCCCTTGTCGTTGAGGAAACTGACCAGCGACGGTTTTACCTGCCGGTAATGCGAATTGCGCCAGATACGGCCATTACCGCCACCGCTGGGGTAAACCGCGCCGTCGTAGGAGTAGCCAGCTATCCAACCCTTGTTGTTCATCACCAGCGGCTCGTCGGACTGGGCACCTGCTGCCGATATCAACTCCAGGTCGACACCATTCCACTTGTGCACCTGCGCCACCGAGGAACTGCAGTTCTGCGCATTGCGCCAACCGCAACCGTAAACCGGCCCCCTGGCAAGCGCGCGACAGGCCGCCTCGCCGTTCTCGTTGATATCGACGCAGGAACTGCTGAGCGTCCAGGCCTGGTCGTGAATCTCCGGGTCGTAATGTGAAGGGGGGAAATCGGGTTCCAGTCCCACGCCCACATCAGTCAGTGTATTCGCTGCCGCTGTCCACGGCAGCAACAGGCCGGCCGATACCAGGATGAGTCTGTTCACATAATTGCTCATGGCATATCCTTTTCGCTGGTTCAGGGCTGCTGTAAACACCCGGTTTGTGGTCTGGCGCATCGTTAATCCTCGAAGCTCTTTGACAGGCTGTGACACAGGTTACAGGCAACCGGCTCTCCAGCACTGACCCGGCGCTGCCGTCCCTCCACCAGAAAGCTGCGGTCTACCGCGGCTCGCGACAGCACCGTGCCCAGGTGATCAGCGCCGTGACAGTTGCCGCAGGTCCCGCTCCCGGGTTTGCGGTTCTCCTGCTTTGCCAGGTCTTTGTGGGCCTCCTTCCAGAAACGGCGGTCGTCCACCAGGTGCATGCCGTGCGGCCCCTGCATGGTCCTGGCACTCATCCCGCTGGTGCTATGGCAGGCGCCGCACTCGATGATCGGCCCCTCGTGTCCCTGGACTTGTATCGCCAGCAGATTGTCGTTGGCGTTCGCGCCCGCCACCGGCCACTCGGCGTGTGTAGCGCCGTGGCAGCCCTCGCACATGACGCCACCGTGGCCGGTGCTCACCCGGTACAACTTCGGGTTGCCGGCGCCGGGATTGGCGAAGCCGTTGAATACCGCCGGCACGGCCGGCTCGGCAAACAACTTGTTATCGGGCACGATCGGAGTGGCCTTGGGGTCACCAGTGAGGAAGGCCTGGCGCAGGCGAATACCGTCGGTCACTCCCTTGCTGTCCTTGAGATTGACGACCACACCTGGCTGGCCCGCAAGGTTGTCGTTGGCGTGACCCGAGTGGCACGACCCGCAGCCCGGCTCATTCGCCCAGGGCACCCGGGGTTGTTCGCTGGCCGGGTCATAGAAATTGCCAAGCCCCAGCTGGAAGCCGCCGGGATTGGCAGCGGATACGCCCGCGGAGAAGTCGGCTCCTATCTGGGCCATGGTGCCGTGGCAGTCGCTGCACAGTATGCCCGCGTTGTACATCGCCCCCCGCAAACACTGGGTCTCCTTACCCGGATGACACTGGTAACAGTTGTTTTCCAGCGCCGCCACACGGTCCGCCTGATTGCTGATGGCGCCCGTTACCGGATCCTGGACCGGCGCTGGAATGGCGGGAAACAGTTCGGTGAAACTACCGTGGTGGTTGTGCATCACCCGCGAGTTGGTCTCGTGAGCCAACTGGTTGCGGCCATTGGCAGCGCTACCCGGAGGGCCGGCCACGGGCCCCACCTGGGCCAGATCCAGCGCCGGAGTGTAGTGGCAGATCTGGCAGACCACCGGTTGCCGCTCCACCAGTGCCTGGTAGACGAGACAACTGGGGGAGCCGTTGGCGCCCTGGCCGGGGTCGCAAACGTTGGCCTGGTGTACCACTTCGCCGCCGATCTCCAGCGGTGTCACATAAGCCGCACCGTGCTTCAAATCGTGCAGGCGCAGGAGATTGATATCCGCCGCGTATTCAAGGCCGACGGCCTCCGGCACTGAACCGGCGGCCAGCAACGGATCCCAGCTCTTTTGCGCGACGGGAAGACCCGCGGCCAACAGGGCGGCAGCAGGCGCGCTCGATCTCATGTCGGGCACATCCAGGGGGCTGCTGTGACAGTTGGAACAGCTTGTTTCGCTGGACACAGGCAGCACCGCATCGGAGGTGGCGACAACGGTTTGACCATCGCTGGCCTCGACCCGCACCAGCGGGAAAGGATTCTGGCGCCCCGCGTCGTCAAAGGGCGACATGGGGATACCCGCGGCCTCCCGCCAGTTCACGGCCTCGGCCACGTAACCGATCGGGAAGTTGGTAAAAAAGGGCTTATTGACGTAGTGCTCGAGGATGGGCTGCGGCGCGTTCGATCGCAGTGGATCGCCGACACCGGGCATACTGTGCTGCACCGCGCTCAGGCTCTCGTCACCATCGCCGACTATGCCGTTTTCACCAAGATACAACAGCTCGGTGTTGGGCACGGGCAGACCGACGTCTTCCGTCACTGGAAAGGGTCCGCTCGCCAGTGGCGTGACCACGGGCGGATAGAAAGCGTCATAGGAGCGCAGGGGCACACCCTGCCAGAAATTGGTCTTGAACAGGGTGCCGTCGGCCGCTATCGCCCGGGGTGGATTACCGGGGTTGACCTGGGGGTCGGCGGGATTGGAGGCTGCCGAATACGCCAGGCTGATGCCGGGTGGATTCAGCTTGGGCCGTACACCCTTTTCTATCACCTGCCCCAGCAGTACCTGGAACGGCGGCAGAATGTTGGCGATCCGGCCATCCAGGTCGACGCAGTGCATGCCCAGGTCGTTCACCGCGAACACCGAGTAGTTGCCGTTCAGCACCTGTGGGCGCTCCGCCACGGGAGAATAGTTGAGTGGGTAATAGCCCCCGGCGCTGCTGGAGTTGATGGACACCGAGGCACCGTCCACTGCAAATTCCGGGAGCAGGAAAGTGTCGTAATCAATTACCGTAATCGATGCGGGAACATCCAGCACCGCACAGGGCGTGGCCGTGCCGGCGCAAAGACTCCCTGCCCCGGTTTTCCAACCGACAAACCGGTAACCCGGCGCGGGTACGGCCGTGAAGGTATCGCTGAAGGGCACACCGTCAATCTGCACTACGCAGGTTTGTCCTGCCGCGCAGTCATACAAGTGGGAATCGGAGACAAGTTGCCCGCCCATGGGCACCACCTGGACGATCCGACAGCCTTGCAGGAGCAAAACCACCAGCGGCAGCAAAAGGTACTTCGTGAGATTGACCCGATGGCTTGCCCCCGTGGAGGGCGAATCCGACCACCTGTCATATGCTGTCAGGTCTCTGACCCGGAACAAGCTGGAAATACTGCCTGAAATGGCATCTCGCAAGGTCTCCACTTTCACTCCTGACTCCCTCCGGGAATGGCGAACACGGCTACAGCTCGCCAATAACATTACTTTTTATATGGATTAGTGAGCCTACACACGGCAATAAGCATAAGCAAATACCATTTTGTAATAAGGGTTATTCCTTATCGCTGCTCCCGGGAGATTTGGGCGAATTCGGAGTGGATAACCCCCGCTTCGACTAGCCGAGGGGTCGGATGCGGAGCCCCGCTAGTGCCGCAACTCATTTTCCGAGAGGATTTGGAAGAGCCCCGTTTTGTCACGAAAGATTACAGTTTGCCCTCAGAGCCGGGTCTCACATGCTCTAAGCTATTGATTTACAAAGGCTGGCACAGATATTGCTTTGATTTACAAGGACAGGCATCCAAGCCTTCAATGTAAATTCAGATAAATGGAGATTACCCAATCATGAATCAATATGTATTTAAATCGGCCGTAGGATTCATGACGGCTTTGATGATGAGCGCGGCAGCGCAGGCAGCAACCATCTGGGAGCCCACCGACGTGTCCGGCAGCGGCAACGTCAATATCATCCAGTTCAACATCCCTGGGCTCAGCCTCAACGGCGGCACGCTGGCGCTTTTTGAGGATACTGATGTGGCATTCTCAAACCCGCTCGCGCTGGGTAGCAACGGCGGCATCTTTGCGTTTACCGACAACAATAACGGCACGTTCTCCGTGCAGGCCCTGGTAAACAATATTCCCCAGGGTCCCGCCCTGGTTATGAACGGCTGGGAATTCAGCTTTGGCGTGAACTGGGGTAACGGGTACGTCGGAGACTCCGGGTACATCCAGGATTCAGGTGACTCGAACACCTACCTGATTTCCTTCACCGATGGCAACAACGCGGGTGAATCCCTGGCTGTTGACCTGACTCCCGTGCCCCTCCCCGCCGCAGCCATGCTGTTTGGCTCCGCGCTGCTGGGCCTGGTGGGAATCAAGCGCAGAAAAGCCTGATCACGCTGAAAGCCTTTGTCATGAAAGCCCGCCAGATCGGCGGGCTTTTTTTTGGCTTTGAAAGGTCAGGGGACCCCGCATCCCGCCCCTGAACCGGCATTCCTGCCGCAGCTCTGTCCAAGTGAACACCAACCCCGGAGACTACCCGGGCGGTGAGCGGCCTTTGCCGTGATCACATCCGAGCCCGGTCAGCCCTCACCAGCCCGCACCGGCCATTGCTGTCACAAAAAATTACACTTCCCCCCCCACGGACATCGCAATTTGAGCTAAGTCATTGATTTTAAAGAGCTGGCATGGAACTTGCTTTATTACCTACGGGCGTAACGACCCACTGCGTGATAGTAAACAAATGGAGAGAACCTAATCATGAAACAGTATCTTTTGAAGGCGGCCCTGGGCATTACGGCAGCGCTGGTGATGAGCGTCTCAGCTCACGCGGCAACAATTTGGGAGCCCACGGACGTAACGAACACCGGGGATGTCAACATTATCCAGGTTACTTCGTACCTGGATCTTAACGGTGGACAGTTGGCACTTTTCGCCGACACAGACGTAGCCTGGGCTAACCCGCTCGTCCTGGGGTCAGGTGGCGGTATCTTCCTGTTCACCGATAACACCGACGGGTCATTTACCGTAGATGCTTATGTCGCCAACGCGTGGCAGGGCACACTGGTAATCAACGGCAGCGAGTTCGTTCTCGGCGTCGACTGGGGTAACGGCTACGTTGGTGACTCAAGCGCCACCGCGACTATCGGCGACCCAACCAGCTTCATCCTGGATTTCACTGATGGCCAGAACAGGGGCCAGTCACTGGCTGTTGACGTGTCTCCGGTCGGTATCGATCCTCCTGTGCCCCTGCCCGCATCCGCATGGCTGTTTGGTTCAGCACTGTTGGGATTGGTCGGGATCAAACGCAGAAAGACCAAAGCCTAAAAATAATAACTGGTTCTCGAGAAAACCCACTTCGGTGGGTTTTTTTCGTACCCTGGATTTGATCCGCGCCTGCCGGGTTCTGCCAGGCCTCTACCCTATTCCGGAAGCTTCCAACCGGCGTTTTTATCTACCCACCGCAACGCTAACCAGTACCAGATAGTCATCGGGACCATCATCGCAAACCAGCTCCAGTCATCAATGCGGAACACCTTCCCGACCCACTCCGGCATTTCCGCCAACGTAACCCAGGGGATGCAGTAAAGCGTAAAAAGCGCACTTGCGCCGATCAGTATCAATGCCGTTCTACGCGCCTCTATACTCGAAAACGCCAGATAAACCCAGATTGGCATATCGTTGGTTTTTTCCATGGCTTTGTGTTCCTCGTCCTTGTTTTTTTTTTGATTGTCCCACAGCGTGGCCGACTGGCCAGCAGGGCTCCATTTGCGGATGAAGCCACATCGTATCTTTGACACGTATGCAGGGCGCTGAGACTCATATTAACCGACAGGTTAGTTACTCCGTGACCCGGAAGGACCGGTTTTTGGCGAACTCATCACAGAACAAACTAAAAAAATCGTAAATGCACCGAAGCCACAGGCCTGCTGGTTGCAGTTATGCGGGCATGTGCACCAGTTCGCTATCGCTTGCGCGTCACAACCAGCGCACCCAGGAAGACGCCAAGGGTATTGGCCAGCATGTCGTAGACCGAAGTAAAGCGCCCGGGGGTATAGGCCTGGGCGAACTCCAGGAGGACGCCGTAGGCGATAATCCCGAGGCAGAGGAGCCAGTAGCCTCGCCCCTCTCTCAGTGCACGATAGCCGAATACGGCGAAGATATAGTACATAAGCAGATGCACCAGCTTGTCCCAGGGCTCAATACCGATACCGACGTCAATCTGGCGCAGGGACAGGTAGGTGACAAGAAGTGTGTAGATGACAAAAACTGCGGTATGCATAAGACCTGAACCTTCAGACCGGCTGGCCGGGAATAATGACGTCCGCCGCCGGCACCAGGGCGCGGTATTTGCGCTGCAGCTCGAGCTTGGCACTGTGATCACCGTGCACGATACGAATCTGGCGGGGCCTTACGCGCATTCGTTTGACAAAGTTCACCAGGTCCTTCTGGTCGGCATGGGCGGAGTAGCCGCTGATGGTATGCACCGCCGCCCTGATGTCAAAGCGCTGGCCGTCGAGTTTCACCCAGCCCCCCCGCGGGCCGTGAACCTGAATATCGCGTCCCGGCGTGCCCCCTGCCTGGTAACCGATAAACAATATGTCGGTGCGCGGATCCTCGATGAGCGCCTTGAGGTAATTCACCATGCGACCCCCCGCGCACATACCGCTGGCGGCAATGACAATGCAGGGGTGGCCGCGGTTCTTGATATAGTTAACCGCGGTCTGGTGCTGGGCGTGGCTGCCCACCGTATACAACTGTTCGAAACTCAATGGGTGGCGCCCGGCACGTACGCGCCCCAGGGCTTCGGCGTCCCAGTATGGCCTGAGCTGGCGATAGACCTTGGTGAAACTGGCCGCCAGTGGCGAATCAACAATTATCTCCAGGTCGCGCCAGCGATTTGCGCCAGCCTTGTCAGAGCCGTAGCGGTGAATGAGCCCCTCGATTTCATACAGGATCTCCTGGGTACGGCCAATACTGAACGCCGGGATCAGCACGGCCCCGTTGTCTTCGAGCGCCCGCTCCACCACCTGCTTCAACTGTAAACTGCGTTCGCGCCGGCCCTGGTGTGTCCTGTCGCCGTAGGTGCTTTCAATCACCAGCGTGTCCGCACGATACGGCGCGCGCGGCGCGGCCAGCAGCGGCGCGTGGGGCGCGCCCAGATCACCCGAGAAAACCACCCGGTGCCCCTCGCCTCCTGACTTCACCTCGCATTCCACGTAGGACGACCCCAGAATGTGCCCCGCCGGCTGGAACTTGATATCAATGGTGCCGCCCTCTGCGACCACTACCCGGTGCCAGCGGCGGTAGGGCACGGCCACGATACGGGCCGATATGGCCGTGATGAAACGCTCCACGGTGTGTGGATCCCGCGAGATTCCCATTTTAACCGCGTCTTCCAACACCAGGGGCAACAGCCGGGCGGAGGGCTCGGTGCACACGATGGGGCCCTTGAAGCCTGCCGCCAGCAGGTAAGGGATACGCCCGACATGGTCGATGTGCACATGGCTGACAACCAGAGCCTGGATATGGTCGACAGGAAAATCAATTTTGAGTTGCCCGGCGCTGGCGCCCTTGCCAGAGGTTTCCGCCCCCTGGAACAGGCCGCAATCCACCAGCAGACCCGGACCACCGGACAAACGCAATTCGTGGCAGGAGCCCGTCACACCGCTGGTTGCGCCGTGGTGGGAAATATCGAAGAAAGTAGGCATTATGCGTCGAGTCCGGGTCCATCCAGTACGTGAAAACAGGGTAACCGGGCAATTCGGGTAGCGCAAGAATGCCGGGGAACCGGGAGGATATCCAGATAATGACAAAGCGTATTTTTGTAGCAGGCCATAACGGTATGGTCGGTTCGGCACTGGTCAGGCAACTCAGCAGGAAGCCCGGGGTGAGCATTGTCACGCGCACCCGGCAGGAACTGGATCTCGCCAATCAACAGGGTGTGGCCGACTTCTTTGCACAGCAGGACATCGACGAGGTATACCTCGGCGCGGCGAAAGTCGGGGGCATACACGCAAATGATACCTACCCGGCCGAGTTCATATACGACAACCTGATGGTGGAATGTAACGTTATCCACCAGGCCTGGAAGAACGGCGTGAAGAAACTGCTATTCCTGGGTAGTTCCTGCATTTACCCCCGGCTTGCCTCGCAGCCCATCAGCGAGACTGAACTGATGCAGGGGCCGCTGGAACCCACCAACGAACCCTATGCCCTGGCCAAGATAGCAGGCATCAAGCTCTGCGAAAGCTACAATCGCCAGTATGGCACCGATTATCGCAGTGTCATGCCAACCAACCTGTATGGACCGGGAGACAACTATCATCCGCAGAACAGCCATGTCATTCCCGCCCTCCTCCGACGGTTCCACGAAGCCGTGCAGAGCCGGGCTGAGGGAATCACCATCTGGGGTACGGGCAAGGCCCTGCGGGAGTTTCTGCATGTCGATGACATGGCGGACGCGTCAATCCTGATAATGAACCTCAGCCCGGAGCGGTATGCACAGCTTACCGAGCCCCGGATGTCCCATATCAACGTGGGTTCCGGCGTAGACTGCTCGATTGCCGAGTTGGCCAATACCATTCGCGAGGTTACCGGGTTCACCGGCACGATTGATTATGACACCGACAAACCCGATGGCTCACCGCGCAAACTGATGGACAACAGCAAGCTCAGGAGCCTGGGCTGGGAGCCGGGATACAGTCTCAAAACAGGCCTGGAGGATGCCTATGAGTGGTACAGGCGGAATATCGATAAGGTGAGAGCGTAACTCCCTTTCCTGTAGCCACGGCAAGTAACAGCGCACGGCAAAAGGCCGGGTAAAACCCGGCCATTCGTTCAGTTGGGTAAGAGCGGGTTAACGAAACGCGCCAAACCCGCGGTAGGATCAAAAACTAAAGGCTGTCGTATACCTTTTGAGCTTCTTCCTTACCGGCAAAGCCCCTGCCCTCTGCCGACAAGGCTTTACCGAGCTGTTCCTTCGCCAGCTCGAGCTGTCCATTCTTGTAGTAGGCCATACCCAGGTGATACCAGTAATCGGGACCCTCTCCACCGGCTTTTTGGGCAGCCACAAGCAAGTTCACCGACTGCGGGATGTTGCCCTGCTTATACTGGAGCCAACCCAGGGTATCTATCAGCGGAGGGCTGCCGGATTGTTCAAAGCCGAACGTGAGTTCCTGCGCCCTGCGCATATTCTCTTCGGACGGGAAGAAATCTATCAGCAAGCCCGCGAGGTTGTTCTTCACCGCTGGCGAGTTCGCATCGATGGCAAGACCTTCCTCCAGGAGCTTGCGCGCCTGCTCATAATCGCCCATCAGCTGGTAGCGGTTCGATAATTCAAGCTTCAGCAACACGCTCTCGGGGTTCGATGCAATACCCGCCTCGTAAACGCCCACAATCTCCTCCGGTGTGCCCCTGAACTGCAGGATGCGGGCCAGGTTGACGTAGGACTGGATGCGTTCCGGTGCGTACTCTATAGCTCGCTTGTAGGCCGCTACAGCCTGGTCAGTTTGCTTCTCGTTGAGGTAGAGCTGCGCCAGCACATCGTACAGGTCACCGCTGTCGGGATACTTGGCGAGGTAGGTTTCCAGGTATTTAATAGCGCCTTCGGTGTCGCCCTTGGCGGCATAGGCCTGGGCGGCTATGGTCGTGGCAGCGGTTATCTTGTCGTTCTGCGCCAGCGCCGCTTCAGCAAGTTCTATCGCGGTATCGAGGTTGCCCTGACGCAGTTCCAGACGCGCTGTCATGGTGTCGCCCAGGGGCGCCGTCTTTTCGTTCGCAGCCAGGCGATCAACCAGCATCTGGGCATCATCCCAGCGCTGTTGCCGGGAGAGTATCTCCGTGAGCAGATTGATAGCCATCACGTTCTCAGGCTGCTGGGCCAGAATTTTCTCGATATTGGCCTCGGCCTCCGCATAATTCTCCTGGCCGGCAAGGATAGTCGCGCTCTGGTAAAGCGCGATCAGGTTACCCGGCTGCTGCCTGAGAACGGCGCGGTAATTGTCCAGGGCCAGATCTATTGAGCGGTTTTTCTGCTGCGCCTCGGCGAGCAGCAGCATGATCGTGACGGAGTCGGGGCTGCCCCGCAGCGCCATGCGCAGATCGGGAATCGCCTGCCCGTAATCACCTTCCACCATCTTCAACCGGGCGCGATTAGCCAGTGCTTCGGGGTTTTCCGGTTCTATTTCCAGCGCTTCGTCATTCCACCTGGCCGCCTGTTCAAAATCCTTGCGGGACAGGGCAAGTTGCGTGAGCTGGTTCCTGGCCGCCTGGGAACTCGGGCCACTGGTATCAAAGTCAAAGGTCGCCTTGTAGACTGCCTCGGCGCGCTCGGTTTCCCCCATAAACGCCAACTGCCCACCGAGCGCCGCCCGAAGCTCAGCGTTTTCCGGATCCTGTTGCAACATTTGTTCGAGTTCGGCAACTGCCACCTCGGCACCCTTGTTCATCAACATAA
>JACKNO010000008.1 GCA_024234815.1 Pseudomonadales bacterium
GCGAGAATCTCCCGGAACATCCGGCTGTAGGTCCCCGCCTGGGGTCCCGCAAATTCGCGATTGATCTCCTGCATGAACTCAAACATCGCCGCCGGGTTATCCGACTGCTGGCCCGCCTGTTCAAAGAAGCGTGAATTGCTGCCGGGTATGATCGGCAGGCTGACTACCTGCGGGACGGGCTTGGGCGGCAGACGACTCAGCTCGCTCTCCTGCTCCTCCACCCGGCGAAAATCAAATACCAGGTCCAGCTGCAGGCTGGCGAGCAGTTCGACATCCTGCGCGCTCAGGGCTGCGAGATGGCCCGAGCGGAACAGGAATCCCCACTTTACCTGACGCCCCTCTCCGGTTCGGTAACCACCGAAATCCCGGAAATTGGGCGCTCCTTCCATGCCTAGTCGGCGCTCGGTTGCGACCACTTCCGTGCCGTGCTGGTCCCGCAGGCGGAAAAAGTGGCGGCGCGCCGGCGGCAAACCAACCAGCCGGGCGCGGGGTCCAGGATGCGCGTCATAATGAAGCTGTAAGTCGCCTGTCGCGGCCAGCGACTCAACGGTGACCTCTGTTCCGGAGTCGCTGACCTGCCACTCTATATGGTAATCCCCACCCGGCTCGCGCCAGATATGGACCTCTTCGGATATCAACATTGCCTGTATAAAACCTTTATATGTATGCGGGAGGGCACTAGCGCATTATGCCCGATATGCCGCCAGTCTCATCGCTCAAATACCGACATCCTGCGGCTCGACCGCGAGAACACCGTGAAAAACACAGGGAGCGGCAAACTGCCTAATCACCCTGGTACTCGAAAACCGCCTTTAGCAGGGTTTTGATGAGATTCAACTGATTTTCCAGCGCTGACTCGCTGAAAGGATCCTGGCCCAGCAAATCCCGGTACATGGGGGCCATGGTTACATAGGACATCACCAGGTTGTTAAACGCCATGACAGCCCAGGGCTGCAGGCCGGAATCCTTGAACAGCTTGATCGTATCACCCTCTATCCGCGCATCCGGCTGGAACATCGGTCGGAACAGGCGATCGATCATTTCGTTCGTGTGCGGCCCCCCTGACAACGCGGCGTGCTGCAACAGGCGCGCCAGGTTCGGATTGGCGTGATGCTGGCGCACAATCGTCTCCAGCCACTGGAACACCCGCTCGTAAGTCACCGCACCCTTGCCCAACTCGTCCAGCGGCGCGGAAAAATCTGTCAGCAGGCGCTCAAGTACTGCCTCGTAGAGCGCCTCTTTGTTCTTGAAATGGTTGTACAGACTGGGAGAGCGGATTCCCACCCGGTCCGCCACATCCCCCAGGGAGGTGGCGCTGTAGCCTTTCTCCGCGAACAGGTTCTCCGCTGCATCGAGGATGCGCTCGGCCGTGCTCGGGGGTTGATCGGCACTTGCTGCCGGCGTTGTCTGAATATCCATGTCGACCTGCCCACTACCCGGTACATGAAATTAATAACTAATAGGCGTTAGTATACCCCAGCAGGAGGCCGGGCTTAAAACGTTCATTGCGGTACGGGTCTGCGCCGGGCGCAACCGCGGACCGCGTCGGGGGGCTTGCAGCGGTTGACAAGACAGGTCCGAATGTGAATAATCTCGCCTCCTGAATTTCGACCCCCAGAGGTATATTACCAGTGGCAAACTCACCACAAGCAAAAAAACGTGCCCGCCAGGCCGAAAAACGCCGCCACCACAACGGCAGCCTGCGCTCCGTGGTTCGCACCATGATCAAGAAAGTAAACGCCGCCATCAGCACCGGCGATGCCGTCGCAGCCAAAGCCGCCTACGACAATGCCGTGCCGGTTATTGATCGCATGGCAGACAAGGGCATCATTCACAAGAACAAGGCTGCGCGCCACAAGAGCCGCCTGAATTCACAAGTGAAAGCCCTCGCAGCCTGAAGCGCCTCCTCCTCAAACACAAAAAAAGCCGGCTTTAACGCCGGCTTTTTTGTGGGTCTGATTTGTGGGTCTGATTCGCCGACCCGCGCTTATCCAATCGGGGACTAAGCCGCATCAACGGGGCGACAGGCTCCGTTGATGCTGCGTGCAAAGAACGGGGTCAGGCCGCGTTACTTGCCTTGCTCGCTTCCTGTTTCTCGTGTTCCGCGGCAAATGCCGCAAGCATGCTCTGCTCATGTGACTGGGCTTCTTCGGTGTCCAGCGGGCGCTCCAGCGCACTCCAGTCGATATCGCCATCAGTGGCCAGGTTCTCGTAGTCAAGAATACCCAGTTCCTCAAATTTGGGCCGGATCTTGTCAGTTAACAGGCCGATCCGCTTGAGGTTGGGGATGACACGCTGGAACAACAGGTTGCGGAAGGTCGACATCACAAAGCCGTCCAACACCTGCAGGCGGGCCTCTTCCACATCCCAGCCGAAATGGCGGAACACGTCCGTCGCCACCAAGCGCTCGCGGCTGACCACGCAGGCCTCGTAAGCAAACTGGGCGCGCTCTTCGCGCTCTTCATCGGACAGGGTCTTGACGAATTCTTCCAGGTAATTCACCCCGAAGGTAACGTGACGGGCCTCGTCCCGGGTCACCAGGTAAACAACGTCCTTCAGCACCGGGTCGGGCGTGGTCTCGCGCGTGGTGTTGAACGCGGACAGGGCCAGGCCCTCAATCACGATCTGCATGCCGATGAACTTCATGTCCCAGCGCTTGTCGGTGAGAATCTTGTCGATAATGCTTTTGAGGTAGGTGTTGATCGGATACATCATGCCTATGCGCGTTTGCAGGTACTTGTTGAATACCTCCACGTGGCGCGCCTCGTCGAAAGTCTGGGATGCGGCATACAACTTGGCGTTCAGCGTCGGCGCACAGGAACAGAGCTGCGATGCCACCAGCAGGGCACCCTGTTCGCCATGCAGGAACTGGGACAGGCTCCAGGAGTTCATGTGCAGCCAGAACTCATCCCGGGTCTTCTCGTCCATGGCCAGGTAGGGGCCGTACTCGTGCAGGTTCATCATCTCCGGCTGGCGCTGCTCCTCAGGCCAGGGGCGATCCCAATTGATATCCATCTCCGGATCCCAGTTGAGTTGCTTGCCCAGGTCGTACAATTTCTTGATGCGGTCATCCTGCACCTTGTAATCCCAGTTATAGGAACCGCTGAGGGGCGTCTGGAAAATCTCGGCGATATGGTCGACATCAGCGCTGGTCAGCAGGTCTTCCAGATCAGGGTTTTCCTTCGGGTAGTCAGCACCGGGGAATTGCTGGATCTTGCGGGGGGCACTTTCAGTCCATTCTACTTTCATTGGGAAAACTCCACTGTATATGCTTGAACTACCCACTATGGGAGAAGCCGGCAAGGGCAACAAGGTAAAGTATTGTCAATATAAGGTCATTTGTGGCCAAATAGCGCCATGGTAAAAACCACTACCCCAGCACAGTACGCGCTGATCCTCATCGATATGGCCGAGAGCCAGGGCTGCGACCGCCAGGCCCTGCTGGCGGGCACCAGCCTGGCCGGCACGGGAATATCCGGCATCGGCGCCCGCATCAGCGACCGCGATTTCAGCGTACTGGTGGGCAATGCTCTGCGCCTGACCGGCGACCCCGCGCTCGGCCTCAACCTGGGCCTGCGCCTGAACCTCAGTGCCCATGCACTGCTGGGACAGGCATTCATGACCTGCCGCGACCTCAGCCAGGTGATCGAACTGTTTCTGAAGTATTACCACCTGCTGGCGCCCGCTCTGCACCTCGAGTATGAAGAACTTGGCGACCGCTGCGTGCTGACCATCGTCAGCAGTCCGGCAGAGACCCCCCTGGATTTTGGTTTTGAACTGATATGCGGCGCCATGCTGAATACCCTGCGGGGCCTGCTCAACCGGAGCGATCTGCAATTGCACCTCGAAGTGCCTTACCCGGCCCCCGCCCACGCGGCGCGCTATTACGAGGTGTTCGGCGGCGATGTCCGCTTCAACTGCGTGAGCGGGCGCATCGCCTTTCGCCGGGACCTGCTGCCGACGCCCCTGCCTTCGTCCAACCCCGCCCTGCGCAACCTCTACGAAAACGAGTGCGCCCGCCTGTTGTCGGACCTGGAGGAGGAAGAATCCGTATCCGAACAGACCCTGCGCCTGATGCGCAAACTGGAGGGTCAGTACCCGCAGATGCCCCAGGTTGCCAAGATGCTGAACCTCAGCGCACGCACCTACCGCCGGCGCCTGGAAAGCGAACATCGGTCCTACCAGGAATTGCTGGACCAGGTGAGGGCAGAACACGCGACCCGCTACCTGCAGAACACGCGCCTGCCGCTGTCCAGTATCGCCTACATAATCGGCTTCAACGACACCTCGAATTTCCGCCGCGCCTACCAGAAATGGACCGGTCGCTCACCGGCGGACGTGCGGCATGAGCGCTAGTCTGCGCGTCTGCCTGGGCAGGGAAGCTGCCCGCCGGATTGGCAGTGAGGGATGGTCAGCGGACCTGTTCAGCCTGCTGCTGGGCGCCTCCGGCGGACCCAAGTGGTTCATCCTGGGACATCTCGACCGCCTGCTATTCGGCGACTTCCTGCAACGGAGTGAGCGCACACTATCGGTACTGGGCTCATCTATCGGCTCCTGGCGCCACGCCTGTCTGGCCATGCCGGACCCGGTGGCGGCGATAGACCGGCTGCAGGACGGCTATCTCAACCAACACTATGCAAGCAAACCCACGGCAGCCGACGTCAGCGCGGTGAGCCGGGATATCCTGCGCCGGGTACTGGGGGAGCACGGTGCGCAAGCCCTGGCGAACCACCCCCGCATTCACAGCCACATCGTCACAGCCCGGGGCCGCGGGCCGGCGGCGGCGGCCTCGACGCCCCTGCTGGCCACCGGCATGGGAGCGGCGGCCCTGGGCAATGCCGTCAGCCGAACCCTGCTCAGCCACCACTTCCAGCGGGTGGTATTCCACTCACAGTCCGCGCCTGCTCCCGGCCTGGACCTGCATGATTTCGCCACCGCCTATTGCCGCCTGCGGGAGGACAACGTCCTGGCAGCGCTGCACGCCAGCGGCGCCATACCCTTCGTGCTCACCGGCGAGCGCGACATCAGCGGCGCGCCAGCCGGGCAGTACTGGGACGGAGGGATCATCGATTACCATTTCGATCTCGGCCAGTATCAGGGAGACGGCCTGATACTTTACCCGCATTTCAGTGCCAGCATCGTGCCGGGCTGGTTCGACAAATTCCTGCCCTGGCGCAAAGCTGCAATTCATGAAATCGACAAACTGGTCCTGTTGTGTCCCAGCGAGGAATTCACTGCCAGCCTGCCCATGGGGAAAATCCCCGACCGCTCCGACTTCAGCCGCCTGGCCCACGCCGACCGGGTGAGTTACTGGGAACAATGTATAGAGCGCAGCGCGGCGCTGGCAGAGGAGTTCTGGGAACTGCTGGAGGGTGGCGACCCATTGCGGGGCGCCAGCATCCTCGCCTGAAGCCTCAGCTCACATGGGTGTCGAGATAGCGCTTCACCTCGCTGCGCAAAACCGGCTCAAACATTGACGCCAGCAATCCCAACTTGACGGAAACGTCGATGAGGCCGTCGTGAAATGACATCTGTCCATCGACCCCCGCACCGGTAATCCGCACGGTATCGCCATCCCAGCGCGAGCGCACCCCGTGCTCCCTCTCAAGGCTGGCGGCGAGACCCATGGCCGCCTCTCGCACCTCTTCCTTGGACATGGTATAGGGTTTGGTGAGCCTGAATCCGGCCATATGCGTCCCTCTTCGATTTCGCCAAAGTATAGATCAAGCCCCGGCAAGTGACACCATCACTACTTTCCCCGACGCCCGGGGGCATCGGATAGACTGCTGCCAGCAATCTGCCCGCGACGATGGACGGCAGCGGCAGGCGTCGCCCCGTCAACTGCGGATAAATTCACCCGCGTACCACTCCAGCATGGCGATTTTCTCATCCAGCGGGCGATCCGGCTCCATTTCGTATACATTCCGAAAGCCGATAATCACGTCGGTCACACCCAGCGCTTCGAGTTTCTGGATACCCTCCCGGGTGAAAGCGTCCTGCCCGGTAGTAAATATCCGGAAAGGCTTGCCAGCGGTGCCGTATTCCTCCCGCAGTCGCTCGATACGCCCGATATAGGCCTCGAGTTGCGCCAGGTCGGCACCGGCGCACATCCAGCCATCCCCGATGCGGGCAGCACGCCTGAGGGCCGGCTCCGCGTGACCTCCGATCAGGATAGGCGTCGGCCGCGAGGGTACGGGGCACATCTTGTTGGCCGGCATCTGGTGCACCTGGCCCTCGTAGCCAAAAAAATCGCCTTTTTCCAGGCCGCGGAAGATTTCGATCTGTTCATCCAGGCGCTGGCCGCGCTTTTCCCAGGGGACCGCGCAAACCGCGAAATCCTCTTCCCAGGGACTGATACCAACACCAAATATGAAACGGTTGTTCGAAAGGACCTGTATCCCCTGAACCTGTTTGGCGACAAGTGGTACCTGACGCACCGCGAGCTTGTACACGAATGTTGCGAACTCGATAGTCTCGGTCACGGCGGCCATGGCCGTCACACCGATAAGGCTCTCCACAAAAGGCACGCTCTCGAGGAATTCACGGCTGCCGTCCTTGTTGTAGGGATAACTGGAGGTCGCCTCCCGCGGATAACAGATGCTGTCCGGTATGGTGATACCGTGGTAACCGGCAGCTTCGGCGGCCTTTGCCAGAGGCAGGTAATGGCTGGCATCACACATCCCCACCTGGTAGCTGAATCTCATTGCTCTTCTCCTGTTGTAGACTGTGGTTGGCCGCAGCTGGCGGCGGGCGAGACCCGGGGTCCTGGGCAATCTGCTTCAGCCCGGCGCGACTGCCGAGGTCTCCGGCATCCAGGCACGACCCCGCTGGACCTCACTTTATCGAACCGGAACGTACCGCACATACTCTACTGCGTATTCGGTGTCCTTGGTACGCGGCCAGCTCTCCCACAGTTCAGCCAGGCAGCCATTTGCCAGTTAATTGGCTTACAATAGCGCCCCATGGATAACCCCCAAGACACAGGCCAGGGAACCGCTGGCGACCGGGCTCGCCGCTTCCTGTTCGAGGAAGCCGATATCCGTGGCGAAACCGTACAGCTCGAAACCGCGTGGCGAGACATCCTGTCCATTCACCAGTATGCGCCGGGAGTGAGCCGACTGCTGGGCGAACTGCTGGCGGCGGCGGTGCTGCTGCGCAGCACCCTGAAGTTTGAGGGCAAGCTGATCCTGCAGGCCCGCTCCCAGGGCCAGATTCCGCTGTTGATGGCCGAGTGCAGCAGCGCCGGGGAAGTCCGGGGTATCGCCCGGGGAGCAGACCAGGCCACCGCTACCGATTTCAGCCAGTTGCTCGGCAACGGCACCCTTGCAATCACAGTTGACCCGGTCAGGGGTCGCCGTTACCAGGGCATCGTACCGCTGGCGGGAGATTCCCTCGCACACAGTCTCGATGCCTATTTCGAACAGTCCGAGCAGCTTGGCACCCGCCTGTGGCTGGCCGCCGATGAATCCCGGGCCGGCGGCATGCTACTCCAGCAGTTGCCGGCACAGGTCACCAGTGACCTCGCGGAGCGGACCCGCCACTGGGAGCACGCCTGTACCCTCGCCGCCACGGTCCAGCCGCAAGAGTTGCTGGAACTGGACACACAGACCCTGTTGTACCGGCTCTATCACGAGGATTCGCTGCGCCTGTTCGGACAGGAAAAGATCAGTTTTCACTGCGGCTGCTCCAGGGAGCGCACCTTGCGGGCCCTGTCCGCTATTGATGCGGCCGAGCTGGAAAACCTGCTGCGGGAGCTGGGATCAATCACCATGGATTGCGAATTCTGCAACCAGCAGTACCGGTTCCAGCGTGAGGACCTGGGCGAGCTGCTGGGACCACACGGCCCCTCTATTCTGCACTGACCGTCACGTTCGGCGACATTCGCCGCATCTGCCGTCATTTAAATTCGCAAATTTCGGCAACTCTGCCATAATTACCGCCCCCGAAAGCCACGCCATTTCCAGTCTATGCACCACGTGGAAGCCCCCGGGGCCAAATCACAGGACACAGCATGACCGCAGATATCCGGACCACCAAGGGGCTGATCGACCTGACGGCCCCCCAACTGGTGGAAGAGTCCCTCTTACGCGGCGAGGGCATCCTCGCCAATACCGGTGCGCTGCTGGTAACCACAGGCTCCCGCACAGGCCGCTCCCCCGCCGACCGATTCATCGTGAAAGAGCCAAGCACCGAGGACAGTATCAACTGGGGGCCAGTGAACAGGCCTTTCGACAGCAATCAGTTCGACGAACTCTGGGAGCGCGTGGAATCCCACCTGGACAGCCGCGACAGATTCGTCTGTCACCTGCATGTGGGTGCGCACAACGATCACTACCTGCCGGTGAAGGTTACAACCGAGACCGCCTGGCAGTCCCTGTTCGGGCGCAACATGTTTATTCAACCCACGGCCTATAACAGCGGTCGCAAGCCCGAGTGGAACGTTCTCAATGTGGCCAGTTTTGTCTGCGAACCCGAGCGGGACGGCACTCATTCCGATGGTGTCGTTATCATCAACTTCGCCCAGCGCAAAGTGTTACTGGCGGGAATGCGCTACGCCGGCGAAATGAAGAAGGCCATGTTCTCGGTACAGAACTTCCTGCTGCCGGAGAAGGATGTGATGCCGATGCATTGCAGCGCCAATGTGGGCGAAGCTGGCGATACAACCCTGTTCTTCGGACTCTCGGGCACCGGCAAGACCACCTTATCGGCCGACCCCGACCGCTACCTGATCGGCGACGACGAACACGGCTGGACCAGGGGTGCGGTATTCAACCTGGAAGGCGGCTGTTACGCCAAGACGATAGATCTCAGCCGGGAAAACGAGCCCGTAATCTGGGACGCGATTCGTTTTGGCGCGATTATCGAGAACGTGGTGCTGGACGAAAGTCGGCAGGCCAATTACTGCGATACGGCCATCACCGAGAACGGGCGCTGCTGCTACCCGCTGGAGCATGTAGACAAGCGCACCGCGAGCAATTCCGGTGGCGAACCCGCTTGCGTGATCTTTCTCACTTGCGACGTTTCGGGCGTACTGCCGCCGGTCTCCATCCTGTCGAAGGAGGCCGCGGCGTTCCATTTCCTCAGCGGCTATACCGCCCGGGTGGGGTCAACTGAACTGGGCGCCGAGGCCGGGATTCATCCCACTTTCTCAGCCTGTTTTGGAGCCCCTTTCATGCCGCGATCTGCGTCGGATTACGCGGAGCTGTTGATGAAGCGCATCGAGGATTTCGGCAGCCAGGTGTATCTCGTCAACACCGGCTGGACGGGCGGCTCCGGCGCCCCGGGCGGCTCCGGCCAACGCTTTCCCATACCGGTGACCAGGGCAGTGGTGGCGGCGGCCCAGAGCGGCGCCCTCCTGAAGCTGCCCACGGCGCACCTGGATATTCTCAATCTCGATTTCCCCACGTCGATTCCGGGAGTAGAGACGTCCTTCGTCGACCCCCGCAGCAGTTGGGGCGACGACGCGGCCTACGATGAGCAGGCGAAAAAACTCGCCGGACTGTTCCGGGAGAACATTGAGCAGTTCGAACTGGCGCCAGCAATTGTCAGCGCCGGACCCCGCGCAGACTGACATCGCTCCCGCGACTATCCCCGCGCCGCGCGCGCTGGGCCGGCACGGCCATCGAGCGGCACAAATAGCCATCTTTCTAGTATGTTTATTCTAATTTATTTGCGTATTCTCGCTCCGAACTGGTGGCAACACCACAGAAAATTCACTACTCAGGAGTTGAATCATGGCTGAAGAAACCAATGTTGTAACCGCACCCAAGACTGCTGCCAAGCGCAAAGTCGCCGCCAAGCGCAAGCCGGCCGCCACTCGCAAAACCGCAGCCAAGCGCAAGCCCGTTGCCAGGAAGACCACCCCTGATTTCGCTGTGAAGGCGCAGGAAGCCGGACGCAAGGCTTTCCTGGCTAGCCTCGGCTTTTATGGCAAGGCCTTTGATCAGGCTCAGGAGCAGTACAACAACCTTCAGGATCAACTTGAAGACCGTCGCAAGAAAGCTGACAAGCTCTACAAGGAACTGGTCAAGCGCGGTGAGAAAGTTGAGAAAAACGCCAAAGTTGCCTTCAAGGACATCGAGCTGCCCAAGCTGGAGCTGAACAGCCTGACTGACCGCAAGAAGCTGGACAAGCAACTGAAGAAGGTCAAGGCGCGTTTTGAAGATCTGAAAGGAACCGTAGGTTTGAAGCACGCCGCGTAAGCGGAATCCATCCAGGACCACTTGTCCCCATCTTGGGGAATTTTTGGGGGGCCACGCTGTGGCCCCCTTTTTTTTGTCCGGCAATCTGGTTAAGGATACTCTGATTAATTCCCATAATCGTTCATAATAGGCACAGCCCAATTACACCGGTAAACATTCATGCGCCAAGACTCCTTTTCTGATTCCGGGTTTGAAAAGTACCGCAAGAAAACGCGCAAAGAGCAGTTTCTGGATGAGATGGAAACTATCATCCCCTGGGAGGAACTGACCGAGGCCATTGTGCCGTTCTATCCCAATCCGGAGGGGGCGGGACGCCGCCCGATCGGCATCGAACGTATGCTGCGAATCCACTTTCTCCAACACTGGTTCAATTTGTCTGATCCGGCTGCTGAGGAAGCTCTTTACGACTCCCGCGCCCTGCGCCACTTCGTCGGTGTTGATCTCGGCAGGGAACCGGTGCCGGACGAGACAACCATTTGTAAATTCCGCCATCTGATGGAGAAACATAATCTGGGCGATCATCTGTTTCACCTGGTCAATCAATACCTCAAGGAGAACGGGCTGAAGGTATCCCGCGGGACCATCGTTGACGCCAGTATCATCAATGCGCCGAGTTCGACCAAGAACAAAAAGAAGGAGCGCGACCCGGATATGCACCAGACCCGCAAGGGCAATCAGTGGTACTTCGGGATGAAGGCCCACATCGGTGTGGACAGTCGCACAAAGCTTATTCATTCGGTGGTCGCCACCCCGGCCAACGTGCACGATTCCCAGGTGTTGCCTGACCTGCTTCATGGGGAGGAAACCCGGGTATGGGGTGATTCGGCCTATACCGGACAGAAAGAGGCCATTACTGATTGCGCGCCACGGGCCAAGGACTTCACTCAGGCGAAGGGCAGCCGCCACCGGACGCTGACTGATGACGAGCGCAGCAGGAACCGGAACAAGTCCCGAGTTAGGGCGAAAGTGGAGCACCAGTTTGGCATCATCAAACGGCAATTCGGATTCTCTAAAGTTCGATACCGTGGGCTGGACAAGAATGCTCATCGGCTGTTTGTGGCCTGCGCCCTGAGCAACCTGGTGATGGCGAAGAAAACACTGCTGCGGCGAAGCCAGTTGGGTTTACAGGCAAGTTGCGCCTGAAAAACGGGAACCGGGGTAGATAGGCCTCGGAATGCGGCTAAAACAGGCCTTTTCGTTGCGCTTTTCGACGAATCGAATCGAAACTTTGACGATGGCAAAAATATTTTCATGAAGTTAGTCAGTTTCACAGATTAATCAGATGATCCTTAAATGATCGGTCCTGTGGCGTATTATGGCTACTGCATGTGTTCTGAGGGCTAATACGATGAGCGACGAAAAGAGTAAGGTGGCCGACAAGGCCAGCGAGATAGCCAAGAACATCTGGCTAGCCGGGGTCGGCGCCTATGGCAAAGCCGTCGATGAGGCCCAGGGCAGGCTCGAGCGGGCCATGGAGCCTCCCAAGTTGTTTCGCGACCTCGTCAAGGCCGGCAGCGCGCTGGAGGAAGATGCCCGCGGCGCGCTCGAGGCCAGCGCCGCGGCCAAGAGCTCCGTGGAGCAACGCATAAATCGGGTCAGGGAGAATTTTCATATGCAGCGCCCCGCCCGGATTGAAGACATTGCCGCACTGCAGAAGAAGGTGGACCAGCTCAGCCGGAAGGTCGATAAGCTGGCCAAGGCCCTGGCGGAACACGGTATGACCGAAAAAGCGGCCACCCGCAGTAAAACCGCTGCAAAACCGGCCGCCCCCAAGGTCGCCGCAAGGACCAAACGCAAGACAACTACCACCAGGAAAGCAACCAGGGGGCGCGGCAAGGCCTGATAAAAGCGCCCAATGAAAACGCGGGACCGTATACTCGAAACCAGCCTGAAGTTATTCAATGGGGAAGGCGAGGCACATACCACCACGATAGACATCGCCAACGAAATGGATATCAGTCCCGGCAATCTCTATTACCACTTCAAGGGCAAGGACCAGATTATCGCCGAGCTCTACCAGCAGTATGAGCTGGCACTGGGCAGCACCCTCAGCGCGCCGATCGAACAGCCGCTGAGCGCGGAGAAAAACCAGGTGGAGGACAACTGGTACTACCTCTATGTAGTCATGGAGGAGATGTACCAGTATCGCTTTCTCTACTATAACCTCGACGATATTCTGCAGCGCTACCCCGATATCAGAAAAGGCTTCAAGCGCCTGATCCAGCTAAAGCGCGCATCCCTGTTCTCAATCTGCCAGAACCTTCTGCAACAGGACATCATCGATGCCCGGGACCAGCAGTTGCTGGGCCTGGTGGACAATATGACCCTCACCCTGACCTTCTGGTTCAATTACGACCAGTTGCTGCACGACGGCAGGCCACCCGAAATTACAATTCACCAGGGCGTGCTGCAGCTGCTGACCATGGTGGCGCCCTACCTGGGAGACGACGAGCTCACTTTCTACCGGGATTGTGAAGAAATCTATGCCAACCTGTTACAGGGGACGGAGTAACAGGCTATACCGGAGCACTGTCGCAGTGCCAGCTCCCACCGGCGGCCCCGCCCCGAACGGGGCAACTCATCCCGGTTTATCTCCCGCCATACGACCCCGGACGATGCATCCGGCCGCGCATCTGCTATGATTCCAGCTCACCAGATAACCCGCTTACCAAGGAGCGCGACATGAGCATCAAAGCCGGCGACAAAATACCCAGCTGCACCCTGAAAATCATGGGCGAAAAAGGGCCCACGGATATCAGCACCGACGAAATATTTAATGGCAAGAAGGTTTTGTTGTTTGCCGTCCCCGGCGCTTTTACACCCGGTTGCAGTGTTACGCACCTTCCGGGTTACGTGGTCAACGCGGACAAGATCAAGGCCAAAGGCGTTGATACGATCGCCTGTATGTCCGTGAATGACGCCTTTGTCATGGGCGCCTGGGGCAAGGCCCAGAACGCCGACGAATTGCTGATGCTTGCGGATGGCAATGGCGATTTCACCGCCAGCCTGGGACTCGAGCTGGATGGCAGGGGTTTCGGTCTCGGCACCCGCAGCCAGCGCTTCGCCATGATTGTCGAGGACGGTACGATTACCCACCTCAACGTCGAACCCGGTGCGGGAGTCGATGTGAGTTCTGCCGAAACCATGATGGCGCTGCTCTAGCGGATCCGTACGGACCGGGTCAGCCCATTACCCGGTCCGTCTTTTCATCGCCCCGGAGCAGGCTCCCCGGGCACCGGTTTCGCCCTAGTGTCACAGCATCAGAAGCATTACACTGCCCGCCACTATGCAGTCACTTCCGTCAACACTGATAGATCGCTTCCAGCGCCGGGTCGACTATGTTCGCCTGTCGGTGACGGATCGATGCGATTTTCGCTGTGTGTACTGTATGGCGGAGGAAATGACCTTCGTTCCCAAAGCCCAGGTTCTCACCCTGGAAGAGCATTTCCAGGTAGCGCAGGCTTTCACCGAACTGGGGGTGCGCAAAATTCGCCTGACCGGCGGCGAACCGCTGATACGCACGGACATTCTGACCCTGGTGAAGCGTCTCGGCCAGCTGCCGACGCTGGACCAACTGGTGCTCACTACCAATGGTTCCCAGTTGCAACGGATGGCGGGGCAACTGCGCGACTACGGCGTCAAGCGCATCAACATCAGCCTGGACAGCCTGCAGCCCCGCCGCTTCCGGCAGCTGACCCGCCACGGTAACCTGGACCAGGTGCTGGCCGGGATCGAAACCGCCATCGCCAAGGGCTTTGAGCGAATCAAGATCAACGCGGTCGTGCTCAAGGGGCGCAACGAGGATGAAGTACTGGACCTGGTGGACTTCGCCTGCCGACGCGGTATCGATATCGCCTTCATCGAGGAAATGCCGCTGGGACACATCGTGGAACACAACCGTGTCCTGAGTTTCTGCAGCAGCCAGCAGCTGCGGGACATCATTGGCAAGCGCTACATCATGCACGCGCTGGGCGAACCCGAAGGCAACGCCGGACCCGCGCGGTATTACAGCCTGCCGGGCACCACTACTCGCCTGGGTTTCATTTCGCCGCACAGCGAGAACTTCTGTCACCTTTGCAACCGCGTCAGGGTAACGGCGGAAGGCCGCCTGCTGTTGTGCCTTGGCAATGAACACTCGGTAGACCTGCGCGGCGTGTTGCGGGCACCGGGCTACAGCCTGGCCTCCCTGAAACGGACGATAGTCGAGGCCATGGCGATCAAGCCGGAGCGCCACCATTTCGACAACGCGGGCGAGCCCCAGATTGTGCGCTTCATGAATATGACCGGAGGCTGATCCATCTCCCCGCTTGCGGCCCGCTTATCAGTACCAGGCTTTTTCAGCGCCAGCGTATAACCCCAACAAGCACCAGCATGTACAATATACCCCCCTTCGCGAGGTTCCCCGGTGCAGATAGACGATTTTCCCCAGCTGGCTTCAGTCGAACAGATCGAGCAAGGTTTCGAGTCCTACGGCTATATCTGCAGTACCAAAATAGCCACCGCGGTCTTTCTTGCATTCCAGCTGCGCAAACCTATCCTGGTGGAAGGCCCGCCCGGGGTTGGCAAGACCGAACTGGCGAAAACAACCTCCCAATTGCTGGATCTCCCGCTTATTCGCCTGCAGTGCTACGAGGGACTGGATGAGGCCAAGGCACTGTACGAGTGGAAGTACGGCAAGCAGTTGCTGTATACGCAGGTGTTGAAGGAGAAACTTGGCGATCTGTTAAAGGGCGCGAAAGGGCTGGCCGAATCGGTAGAGCGCCTGCACCAGTTCGGCGATATTTTCTACTCTGAGGATTTCCTGGAGCCGCGGCCACTGCTGAAGGCCATGCAACAGGAACGCGGCGCTATCCTGCTGATCGATGAGATAGACAAATCCGACTACGAGTTCGAATCGCTACTGCTGGAAATATTGTCGGATTACCAGATATCCATTCCGGAAATCGGTACGATCAAGGCCCGGACCTCACCCATGGTTTTCCTGACAAGCAACAACACCCGGGATATATCAGATGCGCTGAAACGGCGCTGCCTGCACCTTTACATACCTTTCCCCAGCGTAGAGCTGGAGGAGCGTATTGTCCGCAGCCGGGTCCCGGATGTCGACGCGCAGCTGCGCCATCAACTGGTAGAATTTGTACACTCGCTGCGCCAGCTCGATTTGAAAAAATCCCCCGCCATCTCAGAGACTATCGACTGGGCCCGCAGCCTGCTACTGCTGCACGCCGACCAGCTGGACGAAGAGTTGGTGCGCAGTACCCTGAACGTTCTGCTGAAGTTCGAGGACGATATCGAGGCTACCGACGCCGAGCTTCGCTCCCTGTTGCCAACCTGAGATGATGCCAACAATGCTCCCCACCCGCCTACTTGCTGTTTGTCTCCTGGGGTTCGCGCTCCTTCACGGCTGCTCGGCCAGCAGCGTGGAGACGCGGCCCGCCGCGCTCGGCCAGCCCGCCAGCAGCGAGGAGATGCAGGCTGTGATCAACGAACCGGGGCCGATAGTCTTCGAAAAGCACCTGGCCGCAAATTGGACTGTGCCACTTTCAGGCCTGCTGAACCTGGAGCACCCCAGGGCCGTGGCTGCGGGGCTGGAAGATCATGCAGAGCCTATCCAGATTTACGTGTACAGTCTGCGGCACCCCGAACACGGTACTTTCCTGGTCGATTCCGGCGTCTCGGAAAAATTCCTCGATGCGGGGACCAATGACGACGTATCCTTTCTCGTCAGTCAGGCCATGAAATTTCCTGAGCTGGATGTCAAACTCACCACGTCCCGCCTGGCGGAAGCTGAGCGGGGTGTCAACGGCGTGTTTCTGACCCACATTCATATGGATCACATCATGGGCCTGTCCGACCTCGCGCCGGGAACCCCGGTTTACATCGGCCCGGGAGATGCCGCCGCCAGCGCCGGCATGCATCTCGCTACCCGGGGAACCACCGACCGGTTGCTGGCGAACGTCGATTATCTGCGCGAGTGGCAATTTGGCCCCAGCGGTATTATCGACATATTCGGCGACGGCTCGGTCTGGGCGATCCATGTACCCGGGCATACCCCCGGATCCACCGCTTACCTGGTCCGGACCGCCAGCGGCCCGCAGCTGCTGATCGGCGATGCCACTCACACCCGGTGGGGCTGGGAAAATGGCGTTGAACCCGGCCCCTACTCACTGGACGGCCCCGGGAGCGTGGTAAGCCTCGCAAAACTGAAACAGCTCGCGCTGGACAACCCGAGCCTGACCGTTCATCCGGGGCACCAATCCCTGGAATAACCCCGCCGGGGGGCTACAGCTTTCTGGAGATACTCGCCAACGCCGGCTGCATGGCATTTCCATCTGTTATAAAGTGTCGGCAAGCTATAGTCCGGTCAGCGGTATGCAATCGAGTCTCGTCAGTTTCATCCAGGTCCTGCGCACCCATGATGTCCGGGTATCGCCCGCAGAAACCCTGGACGCCATGGCCGTGGCCACCACATTGGGCTACACCAATCGCAATGTGCTGCGCGACGGGCTTGCCATGACGCTTGCCAAGACGCCGGAGGAGGAGGCGATTTTTCTCAGCTGCTTTGATCGCTATTACTACCAGCAGCTATCGGATTTCTCCCGGCAGGATGCGGCAAACGGCGAGCACCCGGACGCGGGCTCACAATCCGCCGATGACGGCGACGGACCGAATCAGCAGGCAGACGCTGTTGCCGAGCTATCGCCCCTGGCATTCGAAGCAGCTGATGACGCCGCGGTCGCCGAGTTGCTGACATCGCCATTGATGCAAAGCCTGATAGACAATGACCGCAACGAGTTGACCATGGCGATCGGCCGGGCGGCGGAGCAGGTCGGCCTACGGCAAATCCAGCTTTTTACCCAGAAAGGACAGTTTACCCGCAAGATTCTCGATGCGATGGGTGAGGAGCAGCTGCGCGACGCCGTAATAGAGCTCGAGCGCCGGCAGAGCCCCGCCCTGGCCGAGTTACAGCGCTATCGGGATATCCTGCGCGAGGAAGTACGCGCCTATGTCGAGCGGGAATACCTGCTCCATGCGGAGGGCAAGACCAGGCAGTTCATGGATGAGGTCCTGAGCAAGACCCGCCTCAACAATATCGAACACCTGTACCTGCACAAGGTACACGACCTGGTGCGGAAAATGGCCAAAAAACTGGCCAGCCGCCACTCGCGCAAGCGCCGCCAACTGAAGCGGGGCCAGTTGAACATGGCGAAGACCATCCGCAAGGGTATTGTCACTGATGGCGTCCTGTTCAATACCTACTGGCGCAGGGTTCGCAAGGAAAAACCGCAGATTCTTGCGGTGTGCGATGTCAGCGGCTCGGTGGCCGCCTACGCCAAATTCCTGTTACTGTTTCTCTACAGCCTGCAGGATGTGCTGCCAAAAGTACGCAGCTTTGCGTTCTCCAGCCATCTCGGCGAAGTCAGCAGCTACTTCGACGAGCACCCCGTAGAAAAGGCCATCGAGCTGGTTAACTGGAAATACGGCGGAGCGACTGACTACGGCAGCAGCCTGCAGGATTTTGCCAGACTCGCGCTGGACGATATAAACAGCAATACGACAGTGATCATTCTGGGGGACGCGCGCAACAACAACGGCGATCCCAAACTTGAGATCATGCAGAGTATTTACCAACGAGCACGCCAGGTCCTGTGGCTGAATCCCGAGTCACGCCGGATCTGGGGCAGCGGCGACTCCGAGATGTTGCGCTACCAGAGCGCCTGTCATTTCAGCGCCGAATGCAATAACCTTAAACAGCTGGAACGCATCGTCGACCAACTTCTGAAGAGCACCTCTTAAATCCAATGAACTACACCTGCAAAGACTGCAGCTACCGCGGAAAATCAAGTGGTCAGGGCGGCGGCTGCCCGGCCTGCGGATCATTCAACCTGGCGGGGAAAATCAGCGCGCCTGCAGCGCGCAAGTCCGGAAAGCTGAGAGTTATCCTGCTCATCGCATTGTGGGGCTACCTTTTCGCGTTGATTATCTGGAAGCTCAACCACTGAAACTGACAGCGGAACATTTCCCCCTGGCCTGCTCACTGCACGACCTGGTGATACATCGCTATACAACGCTGGCATCCACAGCCCTGGGTATGCAGCCGATGGATTCGGGGGATTTGATAGAATACCTGCGCAATCCGGACTACCTGGCGCTCACCCCCATGCAGTCGCTACTTGCCCAGACCGAGGCCGCCGGCGACCCGACCATGCCCACGGCGGAACACGTGGCCATACTGACCTGGCTGGGAGTTGCGTTCGAGACCTGGGAGAAGGATTTCCCACTGGATGAACCATTGCGCTCCCAGTTGCGCCGGCTCAAGCCGCTCGCCGCGCAACTGGCTATCGGCGACCCCGATTTCCTGGTGCCGGGGCGACACCCTCTGCACCAGATCCTGGATAGTCTGCAACTGGCTGCGGTGGGCTGGCAGGACAGGCTGGGCAAGATCGGGGAATCCGTCCGCAAACAGGTCGTCAGTGCCGTCGAGGATGTACTCGCCCGGCTCGAGTCAGCGGAGCCCAGGCTGGGTGAACTGGCCGCCGAGGTCTTGACCGCCACCGAGCGGGACCTGGCACGCGCCAATCGCATGGCGCAACGCGCGATAGAAACCGAGCAGGGCCGGATAAAAACGATCCGTGCGAAACGGGACGCGGCGGCCATGATCAACGATGCACTGGAACGTTTCCAGGCTCCGGATACTGTCGGGATATTCCTGCGCGGGCCCTGGTACGAAAGCGCTCAGCTGGTACTACTCAAATTTGGTGCTCCCTCGAATGAGTGGTCACAGCTCAGCGCCACGACAAACACCCTGCTCAAGTCCTTGCAGGTTCCGGAGGAAGAGGAAGATCCGGTTCGACGCCAGCATTTTTTTGAAATAGTCACCAGTCTCCCCAAAGAGCTCAAGCGCTGGCTACTGAGCCTGCAGCACGATGGCGATGCGATCGCGGATGCTATCGGTCTGGTGGAGTACACGCACATGAAGTTACTGCGCAAGCAGCCCGTGCAACTGAAGCTCCAGGAACCGATATCCATGCCCGGCCCCGAAGATACCCGGGAAGTTCAACAGACGGCTCGCAGTGCCCGGGAGGGACAGTGGTTCGCAATGCGCCGCGATAATGACGAGCCCCTCAGGGTGCGGCTGATACTGCGAATAGAGGATACTGGCGAGTTACTTTTTGTGAATCACGCCGGCCTGAGGGTCCTGCGGCAGAGCCCGCGGGAATTTACCCGGCTGCTGGACGCCGGCAGGGTATCGCCACTGGATACCGGCGCGAGCTTCAGTCGCTCCCTGGCGCGGGCGGCGGGCGTGGAAACGGTGACAGACCTGAGTACACTCGTGGATTCCGCGATCAAGCCGGTCACTACCGGGGCCGGGCAGCGACCGCAAGTTGCGGCCGCCGACACCCGGGGAGAAACCATCCGGCGCGAGCCGCAGGCACTGAAGGCAGCACAACCGGTTTCGGGGGAGACAGGACAGAGTCCGGCAAGCGGAGAAGTTCAAACCGCAAAGGTCGAGGTCGTCGGGCTTCCCGCGGGCACCTGGCTGGGCTTTCATGACGGCGATTCACCTTTACTGGCCAAACTCGCCCGACATGACCGCGAGCACAACAACTACATATTCGTAAACCGCAACGGGACCACGACGCGCCAGCTGCGGGGAGAGGACTTCGTGGCTCTTATTCGCCAGGGGCTGGTCGACATTCTCGAAACCCGGCCAGCCCCGGAAAACCTGATCATTCAGGCGAAACAGCAATCGGCTGACTGATCGACACCAACAGGAGGCGGGTGAGGGCGCCGTCAAAACATGCCGTCGTCGTCCTCGTCCAGGTTCGCAAGACTCAGGCCGCCCATACCGCTGCTGCCATCTGACTCCCCTTCCTTCGCAAACTTGATCTTGAGGCGAACGTTGTTGGCGGAGTCAGAATTGCGGACCGCTTCTTCTTCGCTGATCAGACCCTGCTGGTAGAGTTCGAAGAGTGCGGTATCGAAGGTTTTCATACCAATATTCTCGGATTTGCGCATTACCTCTTTCACCCCGTCAATCTCACCGCGCAAAATCAGTTCGGCGACAAGGGGCGTACCGAGCAGCACCTCGATAGCGGCGCAGCGCTTGCCGTCCACAGTGGGAATCAGGCGCTGTGAAACGATAGCCTGTATGTTCAGGGACAGGTCCATCAGCAACTGCTGGCGGCGGTCTTCGGGGAAAAAGTTGATAATCCGGTCCAGTGCCTGGTTGGCATTGTTAGCGTGCAGGGTGGAGATACACAAGTGGCCAGTTTCGGCGAAAGCGATGGCATGCTCCATGGTTTCGCGGTCGCGGATTTCTCCTATCAGTATCACATCCGGCGCCTGGCGCAGGGTATTTTTCAATGCGTTGTGCCAGCTGCGGGTGTCCACACCCACTTCCCGCTGATTGACAATGGACTTCTTGTGGGAGTGCACATATTCCACCGGGTCCTCGATGGTTACGATATGACCACTGCTGTTGCTGTTGCGGTAATCGATGAGCGCAGCCAGCGATGTGGATTTACCGGAACCGGTGGCGCCGACAAAGAGCACAAGGCCGCGCTTGCGCATCATCACCTCGGTGAGATTCGGCGGCAGGCGCAGGTCGCGCCAGTTCGGGATGTCGGCGACGATATTGCGCGCCACCATCCCTACTTCATTGCGCTGTACAAAAATGTTGATCCGGAACCTGCCATAGCCGGACACCGACATTGCCAGGTTCATTTCCAGCTCCTGCTCAAATTCCGCCCGCTGGGTGGAATCCATAACCTCATTGGCGATGTCCCGGATCTCCCCGGGCCGCAGAATGTCGCTTGCAATCGGCTTGAGCTGGCCCTGGAACTTGGCGCAGGGCGGTGCGCCCGTACTCAAATAAAGATCAGAGCCGCCCTCAGTCGACAGGATTTTCAGCCATTCAATTATTCTCACTGCGGTTCCCCCGGTTAGTCTTGCGCTCCTGCGCGAGTTTGGTCATCTGCGTTCATGGCTGGATTGTCCCGACTGGTTGCCCCTCCAGGCGGGCAGGCACATGAACCTCGGTACTGTAGCACTCTGGCAAAACCGGGCAAGAGACAGGGTTCACACTCCTTGTAGCGTACTGGCGGCGCTGCGCATATCTAATTTATTATAGCTGCGCACAGTCGGAATCGGATATCAGTCGATGGATAACGAACGCCCCACACCGCTCGTCGAGGATATAGAGACCACACGCAAGAAACTCGAGTCCTGGCTGAGCAATCAACGGGACTTACCTGTCAGGATTCCCGAGCTGACTATCCCGGAATCCAGCGGCATGTCCAATGTCACCCTCCTGTTCGATGTGCAATGGCAGGAACACGACGAAACCCGCAGCGAATCCTGCGTAGGCCGTCTGCAGCCCCAGGTGGCGCGCCCGGTGTTCCCGACCTATGACCTCGGCCTGCAATACCAGGTCATGGAGAGTATCGGCCGCAACAGCGATATCCCTGTACCCGAGCTGCGCGGCCTGGAACTGGACCGGTCGCTGTTGGGCGTGCAGTTCTATGTGATGAAACGCACCCCGGGCAGGATACCCCCGGATATGCCGCCCTATAACATGGATGGCTGGATGGTGCACGAGACCACCGAGCAGCAGCGGGCGGCCATGTGGCGTGCGGCCATCGACACCATGGCGCGGTTTCATCAACTGGATTACCGGAAACTGGGGTTCGAGCACCTCCAGGTGCCCGGCAGCACTCCGTTGCAACAGCAGCTGGATTACTGGCAGGGGTACCTGGAATGGGCGCTGGAAGGCGAGGGCCATGCCATCTGCCAGGCCGCCCTGGACTGGCTGCGCGCCGCGCAACCTGCCGCCGAACCCACGGTTTTGTGCTGGGGCGATTCCCGCCTCGGCAACATCATTTTCAGGGAATCCCTGGATGGAATCGCCGCTGTACTGGACTGGGAGATGGCCGTGCTCGGAAATCCGGTACAGGATATTGCCTGGTTCAATTATCTCGACGCCACTTTTTCCGAAGGCCTGGGTATGCCGCGGCTGGCGGGGTTGCCCGACTACCAGGAGTCCGTCGACCAGTGGGAGCAGGCGGCGGGCTATCCCACCAGGGACTACAACTACTATGTAATTTTCGCGGGAGTGCGCTACGCGCTGATTTTGTCGCGCATCATGCTGGCAACAGGACAGGCACGGGAGGTGCAGGGCAATTTCGCCTGCCAGTTGCTGCGCAAAACCATGGACCGCCTCACCTGATGCCTGGACGGTGAAGACAGCCCTCAGGCCCCTGCCCGTGTCCATCCCACGCCTGTACTCCGCCACGGTGGGAATATACACTTGATGCCCGCCGCCCGGCGCGCCTCACAGCGCGGGCGATGCAACGCACCCGGCCTGCGGCTGTGGCAGACCCCACGCCAGCCTGCCACGTAACAAGGAGCATCGTTTGACCTCCCAATTGCAATCCAGGCTCCAGCAACTGGCGGACCCCGCGTCCCTCGCCCTGCTCAAAACCATTCGGCGGGGGCTGGAAAAAGAGAGCCTGCGTATCACTGCCCAGGGTAAGCTGGCACAGACACCGCACCCCGCCGGGCTGGGTTCAGCGCTGACCCACGGCTATATCACTACTGATTACTCAGAGGCACTGCTGGAGTTCATCACCCCGGTAAGCACAGGCATCGAATCCAGCCTGGAGACGCTCGAGAACATCCACAGCTTCACCTATCAACACCTCGGCGAGGAGATGCTCTGGGCGGCGAGTATGCCCTGCATCATGACCGATGATGACGGTATTCCCGTGGCCCGGTACGGCAGCTCCAACGTGGCGCGCATGAAATCCGTCTACCGGTTGGGGCTGGGCCATCGCTACGGACGGCTGATGCAGGCCATCGCCGGCATTCATTACAATTTCTCCATGCCGCAGGACTACTGGGAACAATCCTGGGAGCAGGCCGGCAGTCCGGGCGATATCACCGATTACATCAGCACCGCCTACCTCGGCCTGATCCGCAACTTTCGCCGTCATTCATGGCTGCTGATCTACCTGTTCGGTGCCTCGCCCGCTATCTGCGCCAGCTTCCTGCGCGGCCGCGAAAATCCCGGACTGGAACCCTTCGACGAACAGGGCCGCAGCCTCCACCTGCCCTACGGCACGGCGCTGAGAATGGGCGACCTGGGCTACAACAGTGCCGCCCAGAAAGACCTGAACATCTGTTACAACTGCCTGGACACCTACGTGGAAACCCTGCGCAGCGCCATCCTGCGACCCCACGCCGACTACCGGGATATCCCGCGCGGGCAGAACGGCGACTACCAGCAACTCAGCGACAGCCTGCTCCAGATAGAGAACGAATTTTACAGCCCGATCCGGCCCAAGCGGGTAACTCGCCCCGGTGAAACGCCTCTCACCGCGCTCCATCGCAGGGGTATCGAGTACATCGAGGTCCGCTGCGTGGATGTCAGCCCGTTTTCAAGCGTGGGCATTACCGCGGAGCAGATTCGCTTCCTCGACATTTTCCTGCTCTATTGTCTGCTGGAGGAGAGCCCGCCCTGCAGCGACAGGGAACAGGCCATACAGGCGGCGAACCTTGAAGCGGTGGTAAATCGCGGCAGGCTGCCCGGGCTGTTACTGCAAACGGACGAGGGCGAACTGCCCATGACAGAGTATGCGAGCAAGCTGTTCGCTGATATGCAGGGTGTTGCAAACCTGCTGGATACCGCCAGCCAGACCACTCTTTACTCCGACAGCCTGCAGCAACAGGTCGCCGCGGGAGCTGATCCGGAGCTGACCCCTTCTGCCAGGGTGTTGCGCGAGATGCGGGAAAAAAACCTGCCGTTTTTTCGCCTTTCCATGGCCTACAGCGAACACTGGGCAGACTACTTTCGGCGGCGCGCGCTGAGCCCGCAATTGCAGGCGGAATTCGAGGAGGAGACGCGCCGCTCACTCGTGGCTCAACGGGAGATCGAGCAGTCAGACCGCATGAGCTTTGAGCAATACCTCGACCAGTACTTTGCCCAGTACAGGGCCCTGTAGTGACCACCCACACATCGCCCAGAGCGGCACCGGTGAACCGGGAGCCCCGCCCCATGCCCCTGCCCGGCGCCGCCGTCCCGGTCGAATCCTGAGCGGATGAATTTCCTGGCCCACTTTCACCTGGCCTGGCCCGATAAAGGCCTGGTGGCCGGCGGCCTCGAGGGCGACTACTACAAGGGGCCGCTGCGGGGCGAATTACCCGCAGCTATTGAACGCGGAGTCCGCCTGCATCGCGCCATAGACGCCTATACCGACAATCATCCGCGGGTCGCACAGCTGCGGCGGGACTTCCCCGGCAGCCTGCGCCGCTACGCCGGCATCCTGATCGACCTGAGTTTCGACCACTTCCTCAGCAAGCACTGGCGGAACTACAGCGATATCCCGCTGGCGGAGTTCAACAGCCGGATCTACCACACCCTCCAGACCCAACAGCATACGCTCAGCGAAGGTTCCCGGAGAATGCTGGCCCGTATGGTGGACCATGACATACTGGGCCTCTACCTGGACTGGGAAACCGTGCCGGCCAGCGCCGCCCGCATCGGCCAGCGCTTTCGCCGGGGCAACCCGCTGGCTGATGTAAACCCTCAACTCAACCCGGCTCGGAATATGCTCGAGGAAGCATTCCTGGAGTTTTATCCCGAGTTGAGCGCATTCTGTGCGAACCATGATTCTGTATTGAACCTGAACGGCGGACAGTCATCGAAGATTGCACTCAACCGGAAAAGCCCCTAACGTATCCTCCCTGACCCCACCTCCCCTACCTGCAGGAAATTCTGGACAATGCTTCAATCGCTCTCCCCACGGCTGGTTTTTTTCGGCCTCGCCGTCACCGCGCTCATCGCCATGTTGTTTGCCCGCGTCTATCTCCAGGACATACTGGGCCTGGCACCCTGCCCACTGTGCATGACCCAGAGGCTGTTCGTGGTGCTGTGGGGTGGCATCGCACTGATTGCCGCACTCCACAACCCGGCTGGCCTGGGTCGGCGCATCTATGCCGCTCTCTGTGCGCTGGCGGCGGTCGCGGGCGGCGCGATAGCAATCCGCCACGTCTGGATTCAACACTTGCCGGCAGACCAGGTTCCGGCCTGCGGTCCCAGCCTGGAATATATGCTGGAAACGCTGCCGTTCAGCGAAACTCTGAGCCTGGTGCTCATGGGCGACGGCAACTGTGCCGAAACCCAATGGACCTTCCTCGGTCTCAGCATACCCGAGCAGACCCTGATCATGGCCACCGGGGTGATGATCGTCTGCCTGTGGCAGCTTTTTCGGAAATAGGCAGCGCAGCGGCGAAGTGGCGGCCCCGAATCCCGCATCGTGGCCCCGATTCGCGCACCGGCGGGCATAATCGCGCTCAACAACCTTGCCGCCGACTGCCCGCAATCATATAGTTAGTCGGGTAGGCCATTCATCAGCAGGACGCCACAATGCCGCACAGGAACAACAATCCCAAACTGCAATTTGCCGCCGTGGAGGATTTGATCACTCGCTGGCTGAAAGAGCGGCGCGAGCTGCTTGGCAAGTACACCGAAATCGCGGTCGCGCTGGACAGCAACCCGCAACCGGCGGCGCTGACATTGCGGCAACAGGCGCTATGCGGCGTGCTCGTCGATTATGTATCGGCGGGGCATTTCGAGGTTTTCCATGAGTTGCTGAATGAGGCCGAGAGCTTCGCCGATGGCAGTGACGCGCTGGCGCGACAACTGATACCCGCCATTGGGGATACCACAGAGGTTATTCTGGCCTACGAGGAAAAGTATGGGAGTGGCGGTGAATACCCCGAAACCCTGCAACGCGACCTGTCCTCACTGGGAGAAATGCTGGAGTCACGTTTTGTGCTGGAAGACCGGCTGATTGCCGGTCTTCACAACAGACACCGCCGCCTGGTAGAAGACCAGGCGTCGGAAGCGTCCTAGCCTTTATTCAGCCTCGGCTTCAGCTGCCGGGGCGGCTTCTTCTGACTGGCTGGGAATGGAGATCAGTTCCACGTCGAAAGCCAGTGCGGCGTTAGGCCCTATCGCCTGTCCCGCGCCACCAGCGCCATAAGCCAGTTCCGGCGGAATCACCAGCTTGTACTTGGAACCTACCGGCATCAACTGCAAGGCCTCGGTCCAGCCCGGAATTACCTGGCCAACTCCGAAAGTAACGGTTTCACCACGGGCGTAAGACGAGTCGAACTCGGTACCGTCCACCAGGGTGCCGCGGTAATGCACTTCTACAGTGTCTTCCGGGCCGGGCTTGGGACCATCACCAGCTTCGACTACTTCATATTGCAGCCCGGATTCGGTGACGGTTACACCTTCGCGGGCGGCATTTTCGGCCAGAAAGGCGGTCGCCGCGGCCAAATTGGCTTCAGCCAGTACGGCTTGTGCCGCCTGTTGCTCGGCAGCTGCTTTTTCCTGGTATGCCTGCATCTCGGCGGCGATTTCTTCCTGGGTCAGGCGCGGCTCAGCACCGGTGATGGCGTCCCGCAGACCAGCGGAGAATGCATCGACGTCCATGGGAACGGCGTCAGCCTGCATACGCTGGCCCAGCGTAAGGGCAATGCCGTAGCTCAGGCGCTGCTCAGTGGTTTCCAGTTGAACGGTACCCCCGGCGGTAGCTGATGCGGCAGGAGTGGAGGCTGGTGCCTTGGCCGATTCGCCAGACTGTTGATTACATGCTTGCAGGGTGACCAGACCGGCCAGGGCAAGCGGCAGTGCGTACTTCTTCATAAATTCCTTCCAATCGTAAGAAAAGGGAGCATCACGGATATACTTATCAAAGCGATTCCTTACTCCCCGGGGATAAAGTGTGACCCCGACTGTTGACAGTCTCGCGGTGAAACAGTTCCGCTGAAGATAGGGTGCAGAGCAAACAATTCGCAGTGGCGGCACATGTTACTATCCAGACCGCCGCTGCGCTACCCCATTGCGAGCAGCGCTGGAAGCCCGCGCCACTCAGCGCTTGCGGCGGTTTACCGCGACAAAACCGGATGACATGACCAGCAGGATCAACGTGGCAATGGCCCACACCGGATTCACGGGAACCGCCACGCTGTTACCGGGTACAGGAGGGGGGCTCGGCGGACCCGCCATCTGGATATTGTCAATCACGGATCCCCGGTTATTCACGGGACCCGCCACGGAGATTTCGATTTCGTCAAACTCGATCCCCTCGAAGCCCTGGAACGAGATCGAAGGCTGGCTATTATCCGTGGCGCTCTGGTAGCTTTCGACCACTGCGCCATTCAGTTTGGCGGTGAAAGTCGTGGTCGTGGGATTGGTTGCAATGGCAAATGCCGCCCCTGACTGGGGGGTTGTAAAATGGATCGAGTAGGCCGTCTGCCCGAAGCTGCCCACACAGTGCCCCTGAATACCCGGAAAGCTTCCGCAAAACTGGTAGTCGTAGCTGACCAGGGGGGTGAACGTGACGCCCTCCGGGAGGTACTGGTCCGTGATGTCGGTAAAGGGAGCGTAAACGTGCTCATCAAAGGTTATGGTCGAAACCGGCGCGGCCAGGCCGGTGGAGTTGGTTACCGGGGTGGCCCATACCAGACCCAGCGGCGCCGCGAGCACGCCTGAAAACAACACGATTAACAGCTTTTTCATGAATACGCTCCCCTTGAACTTGCTTATTCTGCCTGAACGTCGAGCCCCGTACTGCTTCCGAGAAAGGACATAGCTCTTTCGCCCTATACACCCGCCACGACAAGAGTACATCAAAGGTCGAGAGAAAGTCACATGGGAAGATGGGGGACAATGACACTGAATTTACAGGTAAACGACTCCCCCATGGAAGCGGAGCGATCGCAGGAATTCCTCCCGGTTTCTTCACTTTAAGGCTTTGGGTTACACTGCCACCCGGACAATTACCAAGCGTGGAATTGGCGTGGCTATCGGTAAAGTGGCTCGTGGAGGAATGGCAGGTATCGTTCTGCGCTGGGCATCGAAGCTGCGCTTTCCCTACCTGTTTTTGCTCACCCTGGCGCTGTTCATCGCCAATCTGTTCATCCCCGATGTAGTACCGTTTGCGGACGAACTCATCATGGGGCTGGTCGCCGCCCTGTTCGGCAGCCTGAGGAAAAAGCCCGATCCGGCCAGTGCTCCTCCTGCCGACCCCGACCCGGGTCCCTGATACTCTCAAAAATCCCGGCCTTCTCGGGATACCCCCAACCACAGTTGCCCACCCCGATTGCGATTCTTCGCCTGAAGCCGAATTAAAGAGTGCTGTGGCTGAAGCCGGCCTTCGCGGGTAGAATTCGCGTCCTCATGATCATCTTGCGAAACATAGGGCTGCGCCGTGGCAGCAAGCTACTGCTCCAGGGCGCCAGCGTAACCATCCAGCCCGGGCAGCGCCTGGCGCTGATTGGCGCCAATGGCAGCGGCAAATCCAGCCTGTTTTCCCTGCTGATGGGTGAACTGGAGGCGGACACCGGCGACATCGAAGGTATGGCGGGCCTGCGCCTCGCCCATATGGCACAGGAAGTGCACGCCTCCGGAATGGCCGCCGGGGAGTATGTCTGGCGCGGCGACAGCGGCCTGGCAAGGCTGAGAGATAAACTCCAGCAACTGGAGGACGCCGGCCAGTTTGACGCGGTCGCCCCAATCCACAGCCAACTTGAGGAAATTGACGGCTACAGTGCCGAGCGCCGCTCGGAGCGCCTGTTGCAGGGCCTGGGTTTCGGCGAGGACGCCGCGAGCCGTCCGGTCAGCGATTTCTCCGGCGGTTGGCGTATCCGCCTCAATCTGGCCCGCGCCCTGATGACCCCCTCGGACGTGCTGCTGCTCGACGAACCGACCAACCACCTGGATCTCGATGCCACCTTGTGGTTGCAGCAGTGGCTGCAACAATATCCAGGCACCCTGCTGATGATCTCCCACGACCGGGATTTCATCGACGCCACCTGCGGGCGCATCCTGCAGATCGAGCAGCAACAACTGCAGGCTTACAAGGGCAACTATTCAGATTTCGAACAGCAGCGGGCCGAACGCCTGGCCAACCAGCAGGCGAGTTATGAGAAGCAGCAGCGCCGTATCGCCGAGATTGACGACTTCGTGCGGCGCTTCCGCTACAAAGCCACCAAGGCGCGCCAGGCCCAAAGCCGACTGAAGGAACTGGAGCGGATGCAGTCGCTGGCGCCCGCCCACATCGATTCGCCGTTCGATTTCAGCTTTCCCGCCCCCGCCAACAGCAGCGACCCGCTATTGCGCCTCGATGACGCCAGCCTCGGCTACGCCGGCAATGCAATTCTTACGGGTGTCGAGTTGCACCTGCGACCGGGCAGTCGCTACGGCCTGCTCGGCAAGAACGGTGCGGGAAAATCCACTCTGCTCAAGAGTCTTGTCGGGGATCTCCCCCTGTTGGCCGGAGAGCGCGCGGAGGGGGAGCACTGCCACATCGGCTATTTCGACCAGCAACAGCTGGAGGCACTGGACCTGACGGCCAGTGCCGCGCTGCACCTGCAACGGCTGAGTCCCGAGGCCCGGGAACAGGACATTCTCAACTTCCTGGGTGGCTTCAATTTCCGGGGCGATGCGGCAACCAGCGTGATCGCCCCGTTCTCCGGCGGTGAGAAAGCCAGACTGGCACTGGCCATGGTGGTGTGGCAGCGCCCCAACCTGCTGGTACTGGATGAACCCACCAACCACCTCGACCTGGATATGCGCCACGCACTCGAGGTGGCTTTGCAGGCTTATGAAGGCGCCCTGATCCTGGTAAGCCACGATCGCCACCTGCTGCGCAACACGGTGGACGAACTGCTGCTGGTACACGATGGCAGGGTGGAGTCCTACGCGGAGGACCTGGAGGGTTACGAGCGCTGGATCCTGTCGAGTTATCGGCAGGCGGATCGCTCAGAACCGGTGAGCGCCGACAACTCGCGCAAGGAAAAACGCCAGAGCGCTGCCGCGAAACGGGAAAAACTGAGACCGCTGCAAAAAAATATCGCGAAAACCGAAGCCGAGATGAATGCGGTGGAGATCGAACAGGCGCAGGTGCAGACGCGCCTCAGTGATACCAACCTGTACCTCGAGGAGCAGAAACAGGAGCTGGCGACCCTGTTGAAGCGCGAAGGGGAACTGAAAGCCAGGGCGGCTCAGCTGGAGGAGGCCTGGCTGGAGCAACAGGAAACCCTGGAGGAACTGGCCAGGCCCTGAGCCAGGCCGGGGCCAGGGGCAACGAGGGTCAGCAACCCGCCAGCCGCAACTTGGCCGCCCTGTCCAGTTTCTTGATGGCCGCCTCCCGTTGCTGGGCGGCACTGCGATCGGGCGCCCCGGCCGACCACAGCAACTGAACCGGCCGCCGACCACTGGTATACCTCGGGCCGCCGGCCAGTTGGCCGTTGTGTTGCAACAGCCGCTTGTCCAGGTCCACGGCAACCCCGGTATAGAGAGTGCCATCCGCGCAGCGCAGGATATAAACAGACCAGGCCGCGCTTACCGGGCGCTTGCTCACAGGATCCGCGCTCAAGCCAGCGCCAGCACCTCCTTCACGCATTGGCTGATACCGCTGTAGGCCTCGGATACCGAGCCCGCCAGCATGTAGGCCGGCGTGGTAACCAACTTGCGCTCGACATCAACCCTCGCCTCGGACACCGGGCAGACCAGGTGCCTGCCACCCATGGCCTCGATGGCCGCGGCGGTGTCCGCATCGTTGCCCACGGTGCAACTGCTGCCTTCGCCGCAGATCGCCGCGGCCATCACTGGCGCGATACAGATCAGGCCGATGGGCTTGCCGGCTTCGTGAAATGCGCGGGCCAGCTTCAGAAAATCCTCCTGCACCGTCATGTCGGCTCCGGCGACCGCGAAATTACACAGATTCTTGGCGGCACCGAAGCCGCCGGGTACCAGCAGGGCGTCAAATTCGGAGACTTCCGCAGCCGCCAGGTCCTTGATATTGCCGCGCGCGATCCGCGCCGCCTCCACCAGTACATTACGGGTCTCCCCCGCCGCGGGCTCGCCGGTGAGGTGATTGATCACGTGCATCTGTTCAATATCGGGAGCAAAACACTGGTAGCCTGCACCCTGCTGCTCGAGGCTGAGAAGGGTCAGCACCGCTTCATTGATCTCCGCGCCATCGTAGACGCCGCATCCCGCCAGAACTACCGCCACTTTGCTCATAAACTTCCCCCTGTTGATTAAGGACAGACCGGCGCCAGAGCGGCCGGTAAAAAAGCACTACTTTAGCATCCTGCACACGGCGGGGCAGCCGCCCCAGCCCTTATGATCGGCACCAGCGATGATAGCGTTCGACCCAGGAGAGCACGCGCTCGGGCTTGCGGGACTTGCGCCACTCACTGGCAAGGAAGCGGTTGCTCTCACCCAGGGTGGGGTAGACGTGGATGGTGGACATAATCCCGCCCAGGCCGATGCCATGCTTCATTGCCAGCACAAATTCCGCCAGCAACTCGGCGGCGTGGTAGCCGACGATAGTGACGCCGAGAATGCGGTCCTTGCCCGGCACAGTGAGTACCTTGACGAAACCGTGGGCCTCGCCGTCGGCGATGGCGCGATCGAGATCATCGATATCATAGCGGGTCACCTCATAGGGCACACCCTGCTCACGGGCATCGTGCTCATTCAGCCCCACCCGGGCGACTTCCGGGTCGGTAAATGTCGCCCAGGGCACAATCGAGTAATCGACCTTGAACTTGCGAAAGCGGCCGAACAGCGCGTTAACAGTGGCATACCAGGCCTGGTGACTGGCCATATGCGTGAACAGGTAGGGGCCGGCAACGTCGCCGCAGGCGAAAACGGTTGGAATCCGGATGCGCAGGTATTCGTCCACCACCACGGTTCCGCTCGCGGTTAACGGTATCCCCAGCGCCTCGAGGCCCATACCCTCCACGTTGGCATGGCGACCAACGGCCATCAATACCCGATCGAAGTCCAGTTCGCGCTCCCCCTCGGGGGTATCAAAGGTCGCGCGCTGGCCCTCCTCCTGCCGAAAACGCAGCGGCTCGTAGCGGCAGTGCACGGTCATACCCTGCGCCTGCAATGTCGCCAGTACCCGCTGCGATACCTCCGGATCCTCGCGCGGCAGTATGCGCTCGGCGTGGGTGACCAGCGTGACCCGCGTGCCAAGGCGGGCGAAGGCCTGGGCCAGCTCGCAGCCAATGGGTCCCGCGCCGATCACCAGCAGGTGCCCGGGCGCCTCCCGCAGCTCCCATACGGTATCCGAGGTGAGGTAATCCAGGGCCGCCAGTCCCGGTATATCCGGCACGCGCGGCCGGGCGCCACTGGCGATAACGATATTGCGCGCGGACAGCCTGCGACCGTTGACCTCAACCTCCCAGGGCGACAGGATACGGGCATCCCCCTGCACGCAATCCACCCCCAGCGAGGTGAAGCGTTCGACCGAGTCATGCGGTTCGATCGTTTTCACCACCGCCTGCACGCGCTCCATCACCTGCCGGAAATTCACCCGCACAGACATGGGCTCCAGGCCGAACTCGGGGGCGCGGCGGGCATACTCGGCTATGCGCGCTGATCGAATGAGCGCCTTGCTGGGCACACAGCCGGTATTCAGGCAATCACCGCCCATTTTGTGGCGCTCTATCAACGTGACCCTGGCTTTCACCGTGGCCGCAATCAATGCCGCCACCAGTCCCGCCGATCCCGCCCCTATGACAATCAGGTTGGCGTCAAAGCGACGCGGGCGCTCGAACGGCGCGAGCACCCTGCGTGCCTGGATGTACGCCAGCAGCCACTTTGCCAGCAGCGGAAACACCGCCAGCAGCACAAAAGACAGCAGCAGTGCCGGGGAGATGATACCGGCTGTCGAGTCCAGTTCGCCGAGCCGGGTGCCTGCGTTCACGTAGGCGGCTGTCGCCGGCAGCATACCCAACTGCGATACCCAGTAGTAACGCCAGGGGCGAATCGGCAGCAGGCCCATCAACAGGTTGATCACGAAGAAAGGAAACAGGGGCACCAGGCGCAGGGAGAACAGGTAGAACGCCCCATCCTTTTCGAATCCGGCATTAAAGGAACGCAGCTGCCTCCCGAACCGGGCCTGCACCCAGTCACGCAACAACAGGCGCGAGACCAGAAATGCCAGCGTGGCGCCGATGCTGCTCGCAAAGGACACGAGCAACAGTGCATACCAGAACCCGAACAGGGCGCCGCCGGCCAGGGTCATTATCGCGGCACCCGGCACGGACAGGGCCGTAACCGCCACGTACAGCGCGAAATAGAGTACGCCGGCCAGGGCGGGATTGGCGTCGTACCATGCGCGCAGTTCGCCCACGCGCTGTTGCAGGGTATCGAATTGCAGGTAAACGCCGAGGTCGAACTTGAACCAGGCGGCGATGGCGAGAGCAATGAGTGTGATGACGGCGACTTTCTTTATAGACACTAGTGGTTCACCTGTTGTTCGTTATGCAGTCGCGAGCGTAATGAGAGACTACTCTCACCTGTATGACAAGGCCATTGCCGCTTGGTTCGCACGGCGGCGCCCTGACTCGACAATAGCCGGAATAACTGGCAGCGGCCCGCGGCGTTCCCGACGCTGGATATGTCCCACAAGCATATCAGCATGCCGAAAAACTCTACCCGCGGAGTTGTGTGGTAAAACTTCGGTGGTATCATTGTCCACCTCAGAGCCTGCGGGCATATCGTCCGCCGATGAATTGGAGAAAATCATGAGTGACCAGATCGTGCATGTCAGCGATGCCACATTTGACGCTGAAGTGCTCAGTTCAGAAATACCAGTACTTGTAGACTTTTGGGCGGAGTGGTGTGGTCCCTGCAAAATGATCGCGCCGGTACTGGACGAAATCGCCAGTGAATACAGCGGCAAGCTCAAGGTCTGCAAAGTTGACGTGGACGCCAACCCCGAGATACCGCCCAAGTTCGGTATCCGCGGCATTCCCACCCTGATCATGTTCAAGGGCGGCAACGCCGAGGCCACCAAGGTGGGCGCCTTGTCAAAGACGCAACTTACCGCCTTTATCCAGGAAGTCGTCTAGGTAAATTGAGAGCCCGGCGCAAGCCGGGCTCGGACCCCGACACCGCGACCGACACCCCGTAAAAGCGGGATCCAAAAAAGCTACAAAAGCGGTAGACGACACCTGCGGGGCATGCTACCTTCTCAACCGTTGCACAGCCCCGTGCACAAATAATAACTTGCCACTCACTTTACTAAGCTTCGCATGCTGGCGCCGCCAGCGCGTATCCACCTGTACACACATTTCAATCCTCCTTAAACAACACAGCTATTTCCTCTATGAATCTTACCGACCTTAAAACCAAACCCACTCAGGAACTCATTGATATCGCCAAAGAGATGGGCCTGGATAACATGGCGCGCTCGCGCAAACAGGACATTATATTTGCGATCCTGAAGCGTCACGCCAAGAGCGGGGAGGACATTTCCGGCGACGGAGTTTTGGAGATACTGCAAGACGGCTTCGGCTTCCTGCGCTCCGCAGACAGTTCCTACCTGGCCGGCCCCGACGATATTTATGTTTCCCCAAGCCAGATTCGACGCTTCAACCTGCGAACTGGCGATTCGATCTCCGGCAAGATCCGCCCGCCCAAGGACAGTGAGCGCTACTTCGCCCTGCTCAAGGTCAGCGAGATCAACTTTAACAAACCGGAAAATTCCAAGCACAAAATCCTGTTTGAAAACCTGACACCGCTGTTTCCGAATGAGCGCCTCACGCTGGAGACGGGCAACGGCAGTACTGAAGACCTGACCGGCCGGATCATCGACCTGGTGGCGCCTATCGGTAAAGGCGCACGCGGCCTGTTGGTAGCCCCGCCCAAGGCCGGC
>JACKNO010000009.1 GCA_024234815.1 Pseudomonadales bacterium
GCTGGCCGAGAGGCAAAAATGTACGAATGAAATCGAGTTTGGCATCGAAGATATCATGAGCACCTCCTTTTCGGATGGAAGTTTCGATGCAGTGGTGTGTAACAGGCTGTTCCACCATTTTTTTGAATCGGACGTTCGTATCCGGGCGCTGCGTGAACTGCGACGCATCAGTCGAGGACCGGTCATCATGTCATTCTTCTGCAGCCGCTCCTTGAGTTCTGCAGCTTTCCTGCTGAAAAACAGCTTTCGGCGTCTGCCCGCAACTGACCGGGTTCCCATTTCGTTCCGGGCTATTTCAGCTGATATCGCAGCCGCGGGCCTTCAGGTCGACATGAAGATGGCAACCAAACCGTTGCTGGGCAAGCAGTGGTACCTACGCCTTTCCAGCATTAAGACGGGCAAATGAGCAGTCGCACAGCTCGAGCACTCAGTTCGGCAGCGAGCGTCTGCGCAAGTCCCGGCGCCCGGGCGTTCGCTTCCGGCTGCGTCTTTACCGCTTTTTTAATGGCGCATTTTTCGCGAATGCTGCCACCAGCTATCCGCCTGCGCAGGGCAATTTTGGCTTTCTTCTCTCGCTTTGCGCACTGGTTACGGGCCTTTCATCACTGACTTTAGCCGTGGTGTGCAACCGTTTTACCGTTAAACCCCTGCTCATGTTGCTGTTCCCCATAGCCGCTCTTTGCGCCTACTTTATGGACAGTTACAATACCGTGATCGACTCGGACATGATCGCCAATACGCTGCAAACCAATATCAGCGAAGCGCGGGATTTGATGTCGGGCAAGCTATTGCTCTACATGGTATCTCTCGGGGCGATACCGGCCGGCATAATCTACCGAATGCCTCTCGCCGCCATGTCTTACCGGGCGGAATTCTTCTGCTCTGTAAAATCAGTGCTCTTGTCGATCGGGATAATGGTCCTGGCCATTGCGCCTTTCAGTGCGCAATACGCCAGCTTTTTTCGCGAGCACAAGATTTTGCGGTACTACGCCAACCCGGTGAGCCCGCTATTTTCGACCGTCAGATATTTCGACAAACACCGTATCACGGGAAGCGATCCTGCCAGGAATCCGCTGGGAGAAGACGCCCGCATCCCGGCGGCCGACACCGACAGGGAACTGGTCATATTGGTGGTGGGTGAAACCGCTCGAGCAGACAGGTTTTCTCTCAACGGTTATGCAAGAAAGACCAATCCGGGCCTGGAACGGTACCAATCCCTGGTCAGTTTCAGCAACATGCAGTCTTGTGCCACTTCCACGGCAATCTCCGTTCCCTGCATGTTTGCGCTGCGTGATGATGACAGTGTGGATATAGAGAAGTTCGGGCGAACCGAAAACCTGCTGGATGTCCTCACACACGCGGGCGTGAGCGTTCTGTGGCGCGACAATAATTCGGACTCCAAAGGCGTGGCGCGCAATGTCCGTTCAGAAAACTTCAGAAGTGCAAAACTGAACCCGACTTGCGATGGCGAGTGTCGTGACTCCGGCATGTTGGCAGGCTTGGATGAATATATCACTGGCATCAACCAAGGCGACATCCTGATTGTCTTGCACCAGATGGGCAATCATGGCCCTGCCTACTACAAGCGGTATCCTGAAAGCTTCAATATTTTTACCCCGACCTGCAATTCAAATCAACTGGAGGACTGCACTGTCGAGGCGATCAACAACAGTTACGATAACGCCATACTCTATACGGACTACTTCCTGACACGGGTAATTGCGTTGCTACAAAGTTATAATGACCGTTTTGAGACAGCACTGTTTTACGTCAGCGACCACGGCGAATCGCTGGGTGAACACGGCTTGTACCTGCACGGGCTACCCAACATGATTGCACCCCGGGAACAACGAGAGGTCGCTGCCCTGATCTGGTTCGGCAAAAACTTCGAGATAAACCTGGACGAAGTCACTGCACACGCCGCGGACACCTATACCCACGCCAATCTATTTCATACCGTATTGGGTTTATTTGAAGTACAGACGTCTGTCTACAACGATAAGCTGGATATCCTGCGGAGTGCGCACCGGTGAGCCCGCTCGAACCGGTTCCAACTCCAAACTCCGTGCAACGCTTCACCGCCACCATTACTAATTACCGTGCTTGATGCGCACAAGCACACCAGCAGACCGCGCCTGACATTAACCAGCCTGGCAGTATGGCCATCGGTTGTTTTTGTCCTGGTTGCTGGAACTTTACAGCTGGGAGGCATCGATCAACTGATCACTCAGATTTTTTTCGACCCGCTCGAGAGCGTCTTTCCGCTCAAGCACAATTTCTGGACCGAGCAGATTATCCATAACGGTGGTCGCCGGGTGATAATCTCGATTGCCACAACCGCCCTGGTAGCGTACCTGCTATCACTGCAAGGCAAGTGGCTGGCGGACTACCGGAGACCGCTAGCCTATTTTTTGTGGGTTTTAGTACTGAGTGTTCTGGCCGCCAATATCGGCAAGGCGTTAACCAATGTGGACTGTCCCTGGGATCTCGTCCAATACGGCGGAACCAGATTTCAGTTCGGGCTTTTCGAGGACAAACCTCCCGTTCTGCCGCGGGGCCGCTGTTTCCCGGGTGGACACAGTTCGAGCGGTTTCGCACTGTTCGCGCTTTATTTTATTGGCCGCAAGTATGACTTTCCGCGCGCCTGGCTAAGCCTGCTTCCAGCGACGCTGTTTGGTGGACTTTTTGCCCTTGGCCAGTGGAGTCGGGGCGCGCATTTCCCCTCACACGACCTGACCAGCGCATATATTTGCTGGATGATTGCCCTGGGTTGCTACGTCCTGGTGTTCCGACAGCGCTTTACCAAAGATGCTCGCCTAATGAGCACCATCGCAAGGTTTTTCCACTGAGTTACGCTAACCCGGAAAATCGAATCTAGTCATCAGGTCTCATCCATTTGTGGCGAAACTGATCGACACTGTTCCAAAAAAGTCGGTATAAATCTGTAGCGATGGGAAAATGATTGCCGTGGATTGTTTGAGCTGATGGCAGCGCTTGGAATTGCGATTTTACCCCGGACAGGATAACCAACTGAATTTTCCAGACAGCCAACCGGATTCTTACAAAACTGTAAGCATCGCCGGCAATCGAAGTGGTCTATGATAGCATCATGCATATTCTCCTGATCGAAGATGATCAGAAAACCGCCACTTATCTCGGCAAGGGACTGACCGAGAGCGGACACGTCGTGGATCATGCGGCAGATGGCGAGGACGGCCTCCATTTGGCCTTGGGCGGAAAATACGACATTCTGGTGGTGGATCGAATGTTGCCAGCGCGCGACGGGCTTTCAATTGTCCGTATGTTGCGCGCAGACGGCAACCGGACCCCGGTCTTGATCCTGAGCGCCATGGGAGATGTTGACGACAGGGTTGAGGGATTGCACGCCGGTGGCGATGACTATCTGGTAAAACCTTATGCCTTTGTCGAACTGCTCGCCAGGCTCGACGCGCTTGCACGTCGCGGCAGTTGCGACGATTTGCCGGTTCGTCTGTGCGTCGGCGATCTGGAACTGGATCTGGTCAGGCATAAGGTCGTACGTGCCGGCAAGCCGATACGCCTGCAGCCGCGTGAACTGCGTTTGCTGGAATATATGATGCGCAATTCCGGCCAGGTTATCACTCGCACAATGTTGCTGGAGCAGGTATGGGATTTCCACTTCGATCCGCAAACCAATGTGATCGACACCCAGATTTGTCGGCTGCGCAGCAAGATTGATAAGGATTTCGACCGACCGCTGTTGCATACCCTGCGTGGCGTCGGCTACCGACTAGATGACATTGCGTAGGTTATTGCACACCACGGCGATCCGACTTGCGCTGCGTTATGCGGTGTTCTACACCCTGCTGATCACGGTGGGTTTTGGTATACTTTACTGGGTAACTGGTCGATATGTGGATGTCCAGGTATCACTCGGCCTGGTCCAGGAATCTGCTCGCCTGCTTCAGGTTGATCGTCGTTACGGGCGCGAACGCCTCATTGCCTTTATTGATGAAGCGCAGGAAAAAGCCGCGCGGGACGACGAGCGCTCCTTCCTATTGCAATCTCCCTCGGGTGAAAAGCTTGCGGGCAACCTTAAAGGATGGCCTTCCGGCCTTGCAGTGGACGGTCGTGTCCACAATGTCTGGATCGAGGACTCACTAATACCTGGTCAGCCCCCGAATGACGACGAGCTTTGGCCCATGGTCGGCGTGAAGCTGGACGATGGCAGCCGCTTAATGCTGGCCCAGAGGGTGGACGAGGCAGAGGACCTGCTCGAATTCATCCTGGGTACCATGGCCGTTATCCTGACGGTTTCAATCGGGCTGGCACTCACAATGGGTTGGCTGCTCGGTCGCTCCCTGCTCGAGCGTATTGATACCATCAATAACACCGCCAAGGGATTAACCGCCGATAAGTTGACCCGCCGGATTCCGCTGAGTGGAAGAAACGATGAATTCGATGAGTTGGCTGCACATCTGAATGACATGCTGGATCGCATTGAACACCTGCTCACCGGCATGCGTCAGGTGACCGAAAATATTGCCCATGATCTACGCCGACCATTGGCGCGCTTGCGTGGCAGGATCGAAGTCACCCTGAGAGAGCCGCGCGACGAACTGGGATACCGTGATGTCCTGCTGGAAACTTTGGAGGATGCCGATGAATTGATGCACATGTTCAGTGCATTGCTCGAAATTGCGCAGGCAGAAGCCGGCAGCTTTCGCGGCGACTGGAGTGTCGTGGATATATCGGCACTGTTGCTAGAACTTGGCCAACTCTATAGTGACGAGGCCCAGGCCCAAGGTAAAGTGTTCGAGTTACAGGTTGAGCCTGCGCTGGAGCTCAAGGGGAATCGGCATTTGTTAGCCCAGGCCATAAGGAACCTGCTCGACAATGCCTTCAAATTTACATCGGTCGACGGCAAGATCCGGTTAACCGCGTCCAGGTCATCCGGTTGTCTGATAGTCGCTGTGAGCGATGATGGTGCAGGTATCCCCGCCCATCTCCGCAGAAAGGTGCTGCAGCGGTTCGTGCGATTGGAATCCGAGCGTAGTTCCGCAGGCAATGGTCTGGGTCTGAGCCTGGTGAAAGCGGTAGCCGACTTGCATAAGGCGGAGCTATCGCTTGGGGACAATGAGCCGGGCCTGCGTGTGAGCTTGTCGTTCAATCGTTGAGCCCGGTGAATTAAGACGCCTTTTGCCATACCAGTTTGGGACAAAACCAGTCTTCAGGATGTGCCCTTATCCAGGTTTCGAACTGACCGTGGACTTGCTGAATCATGTCTATGGCCTGGTTGGTAGCATTTTCGGTAGCATCCGAGGGCCGCACTGGAGAGTGGAACGTCACCCGGTAGCGGGCATCCCGAAGTCGTTCGACCTGTACGGGGATAAGATCGCAACCAAGCGTGAGCGCCAGTTTAGCGGGCAGGATAGTCGAAAGCTTATCATGACCGAAAAATTGTATGAGCTTACCATCCTCAACCCGTCGATCCATCACCATCGCCGCTGCGTGTCCTTGCTTAAGCGATCGCAGCAGCATCCGGGCCCCGTTGTCCCTGGGTACCAATGTGCAGTTGAGAACACGGCGGGACGCCAGCAACATCTCGTCCAGCAGTGGGTTGGTTGGGGCGGAGTATAGCGTGGTGTTGGGAATTCCCATCCGCGCCATGGCCGCCCCGACAACCTCCCAGTTGCTTTGGTGTGCGGTTACGATTATGCAGGGTAAGTCGTGGTTCTCATAGGCGGCTACCGGTTCGCGGATATCGATAAGCAGGCGCTCCCGATCATGGAGTATGGTGTCCATGTGCGGGAACTCTGCCAGGATTTGACCCGCCCGCCCCCAGGCCCGCCGAACTAGCAAATCGAGCGCAGTATCATCCAGCGCGGGAAGCACCGTGGCCATGTTAAGGCGATATTTCGCGGATTTTGCTTTTAATCTGGGCCCTATGAATGTACCTACCCGGTTCCCGAACCGGGATGCCGCATCTATTGGGAGCAGCCTGGCCAGCTTGACTACCCCCCATACCAGTATGAAATCCAGGCGCCACAGAGCTCGCTGCAGCAATTGGTGCCTGCGCGCCAGTTTGCGCAAGGAATTCCCGACTATGAATTCCGCCAATGCCTGCCCCGACTGGTCAGCACCGGTAATATGGCCGATACGTCCATGGATGATTCGCTTACATCAGGCCGTGCCTGACCGTGTAGGTAAAGGCCAGTAGAAGAACGACTATCGCCAGTGCCTGGAATGCTCGAGCCAGCTCCTTGCCAACGTTGTTGTAGCTGATTTTGTCGAAATCCTGGTCCACTATCAGTGCTTTGAGAGCATGAATTGAAGGCAGCACACGGGGTACTCTGCAACGGAATTCAACAAACTGTTGCCCAAAAAATTGTTCCAGTCTCTCGTCCTCGTACTGAATGGTGAAATAATAAACGAACGCCATGCCGGCAAATGCGGCCAGTGTGGCATAGGCGGATCCCGTCATGGTCAGGGCACCGACTACAGCGACGAAGTTGCCAACGTAAAGCGGATTTCGGACGATACCGTAGGGGCCTGAACACACCAGGTTTTTGTTACGATTATGGACGATGTAGAGGGACGCCCAGAGTCGGACAAATAACCCCGCTGCCAGTAGGGCAGCTCCCATGCCGGTGAGTATGTATCCGAGCTTCGCCGGCAGGAGTATCCCGTTGACATCCTGGTACAACGTTGAAATAGTTAATATACCAGTGAAAAACAGCAACAGGGCCCGCTGCCTGAAAATAAATTTTGCGACAGTGGAATGGGGCGTTTTCGCTTTGGCTATTTTGAAACTTTGTTCGTTCATGGTGTTTCCTCTTTGCTGTGTTTCCTCTTTGCCTGCCAGGTGTTAACTGACCCTTCATTGGGCACTTCTGCCCCCGTGGCGTTCACGTTTCAACATTGCCGTTTCGTATAGTTTGCTAAAAGCGCCGACATTGAGCCGCGTTTGGGCGATAGCGTCGCAATTCTCCCGCGACCCGGGCACAGCCGACATGGTTAAACGCTGGCAATCGTGGGGCGACAGCTGTCACATCAGGTTCCCGTCCGCGGTTAGTCCATTTTGTCTTCCTGCTCTTGTTCAACTGCCAGCAGGCGACCGTTGCCGGCATCTATGAGCAATTCCAGGTCGTGTGGATCATTGCCGACCATTTCGACACTCCAGACCAGGTAGCCATTCTCCACTTCCAGTTCCGTAGCTACCACCTTGCCAGGTACCGCCTTGCCAGCTATTTCGGCAGCGTTACTCGAAGTGATGCTTGTCAATCCGGCGAGGGTCCGGTCGTCCTTCCTGGCATTCTTGCTTACCGGAATAGAGCCGTACTGCACCTCGGCCGGGAGGGAGTCAATCGCGATGGCACCCGCGATAACAGCCCCTTCGAAAGGTTTACCAGCGGCGGTGACCGCGAAACAGAAAGGGCTGCCGACCAATGCCGCGGTCAGGGTAAGTGCGATCAGGTGCTTGCTTGATGTGTTCATGTTGTCTCTTCCGCTGGAGGCTGTTGTCTATGTGTTGGGGGATAGTTGAACACAGCTGGTATTGCGTGCAGCTGTCGGCAGTATTGCCATTTGGTATAGGTGGCGATGAAAGATCACCTGTAATGCATTGGAGCTTAGCCTTTCAGGGACCAACCTGATTTGAATGCTTGTTCTCAGGCTCCAACGACCACAAGCCAGCTGATGACCGCCACAAAACTCCCAACCACTGCACCGACCAGTACATCTCCCGGATAGTGCACACCCAGCGACACCCGCGACAACGCGACTGCTCCGGCCCAGAGATACATAACCACTGCCCCGCACCCATAAACAAGCACCAGCACGGTTGCCAGCAAGAAGGCGCGCGAACAATGTCCTGAAGGACAGCTGAACCGGTTAGCTCCTGCTGCCAGGCTCCGCACGCCCGGTATTGAGTCCTGCGGACGTGGGCGCTGCAGTGTGTTCTTCAAGACCCAGTGGAGACTGCGTTCGATAACCAGGGACACAACAAGTAACGGAAAAACTGTCTCGAGGCCCGGTAGCCCGAATTTCCGGATAGCCACAGGAATGAGAACATGCAATACCCCTTCACTGGAACGCGACAAAATTCGCAGAGAAAGTAAAGCAAATCCATTTTCGCGGTGCTTGAATAATTTCAGGAATAATAGTCGATCATATTCATTCAATCGCCATAGGAGCCCCATGCCAGTGTCGTGTCTCCTGTTAAAACAAATGTTCTTGCAGATGGTCACAGGTTGATTTTCAGCGGCAACCAAACGATATCATCCAACTTTACATTTGAGATTCTTTCAACCCGACACGGGTCACCGCTGCACTATCTAAACATAAGCACATTGAGGCCAGCTGTCCGCAACATTACCATTTTGTATATTTGCTCGTAGGATTGGCACGAACGGGAACAGCGTTGCTCGCAGAATTGTTCGATGCCGCCAGGAAAAAGGTGCCGTGCGTACTGGCCTTATCCAGTCAACGAGACTATGTTCGGGTAGTTTGCGTCCACCAGGGCGATCGGCATGGGGGTAACAGGCGCTACCATATCAATATCGTTGACGAGAAAACCCGGTTTGAAATTGTCCGCACAGTGGAGAAAGTATTCGAGCGTTACCTGATTTCGGTGCTGGCTTTGCTACTGGAACAATTCCCTTTTTGACATCCCCAGTTTTCACGCGGACAACGGCTCCGATTACCTCAATCAATAGCCTCGCTTGCTGTTGGCGCCCGCGGTACTTGCCCACGGTAGACTCAGCGACATTGATGCCAGGCTTGTTCGGCTGTCTTTTCCACGAGGCAGAGGGATACCGTGAGGATACGATGGTCGGAAATCGGGATCGATTCACCCGAGGGAAGTTTCACTGGATTCGTGAAGATGAGACGCGCCGGCGCCTGCGCTTGCCACCGCTCGAGGGCGCCCGGCCGCGTCCAGATGTAGTCGATTTGTCGGGCCTGCGTGTCTCGCTTACCAGTTTCAGTCCAGCCACGCGGAGTTTGGCGATCCTTCGATCTGGTTACCGCTCGGTCGGGCGGATCCGGTGGGATCGTTGGGCTCGTCATGCCCGGGTAGTAGTGGGAAGCTCGCGTGAAATTGAAGTCGCCTCCCAACAGGACAGGTGTTTCACCGGGCAATTCCTCCATGAAGTGCCTCGCTTCAACGAGCTGGCTCCAGCGCACATCGCCATTTGGATCGTGCAAGTCGCAGGCTGTTCCGGACGCCTCATTGCCCAAATAGCAAGCGATGAGGTGAGTGCTGGCCACCCAGAAAAGTTGCTCGCCAATTTTGATCTGAGCGGCGAGCACACCCTTTCCCGCAAGGCAGTCGGCCTCCCAGAACTTGAAGCAATTACCCTGTGCATCGAATCGATGAAACTCGGTTCGTACGATCGGGAAACGCGACAGCACTACCAGCCCGGAGCCGCCGGGTCGTTCGAGTGCGTCGACGCGATAGGGAAAATTCAGAATGACTCCCGGATGCGCAAGCATCGCGCGACGCGCGCCATCCTTCCAGGCCTCCTGGATCAATACGATATCCAATGCGGGTTCATTCCGGCCCAGCCTTTCTGCGAATTCAGCAAACCGCAAATCGACTTCGTCGGCCCAATCGAATCCAAAAACGGATACGCCCCACAGGTTCGCAGTTGCAACACGAAGCGAGTTGTTCCGAAGCCCAACTGCGCCTGGACCGAGGCGTTCGATCTGGGGAGGTGCGATGCCCCGCTCGGCACAGCCACCGGCGGAGACGGCGATGATCGCCAGCACAAGGGCTGCAAGGAGGTGGCCCACCTTAATATGCAGTCGTACCGTTCTGCTGCCAGATTCTGTCATCGTCAAGCCGCAATTCTTCCATAATGGTGCGGGTGATCAACATAGGGAAACGCTAAAATCTTACCGATTTCCGTCGGTTCAACGATGCCGGTCCTGGGCGGATCTTCGCTCAATTGAGCACCACCTGCAAACCCAATTCCAGCACCCGCTCCTCCGGCAGGTGAAAGTACGCCGTTGCGCGCGCCGCGTTGCGGGTCATCCACAGGTACACCCATTGCTGCAGGCGGGGAAGGCCGCGCAAGCCCCGCCGGGGAATCAGCGTTTCACGGCTGAGCAGGTAGATCGCCGAGTCGGTATCAACCGGAAGCCCCGCATGCTCACCCAGTTTCAGGGCGACAGGTATATTCGGTGTTTGCGAGAAGCCGTAGTGAACCCGAACCCGCATCAATCCCTGTCCGAGCACAGCAATATCCAGGCGCTCCGCCGCCGGTACGCGCGGTCGGTCAGCGGTGACCACGTTGAGCAGTAGTACCTGCTCATGCAGCACCCCGGTACAGGCCAGGTGGTGTACCAGGGCAGCCGGTATGTTGGGATCGTCCCGCCCGGTGAGCACCACGGCTACGCCGGGAACCCGGTGTACCGGAGTGTGTTCAATCTGGCCCAGAAATGCCTCCTGGCTGGTCGAACGCTCTGCCAGATGCCCGGCCAGCATTGCCCGGCCGGCACGCCAACTCCACATCATCAGAAATATCAGTGCCGCGATGACACAGGCATACCAGCCGCCGTCGGGTATTTTTGCCAGATTGGCCCCCAGAAAGGCACTGTCTATGATCACAAACAGGGCACCGGCGCCGACAGCCAGCAGGGGATGCCAGGCAAACCGCCTGGCCACGGCCACCGCCAGGATAGTTGTCACCACCATATCCATCGACACAGCTACCCCATAGGCAGAAGCCAGGGCTTCCGAGCTGCCAAAACCGATAACCAGTGCCACGCAGGCTATCATCAGCAGCCAGTTGACCAGTGGCAGGTAGACCTGCCCCGATTCCTCCGCGTGCGTATAAATAACCTGCATGCGCGGCAACTGCCCCAACCGTATCGCCTGGCGGGTAAGCGAGAAGGTCGCGCTAATAACCGCCTGCGATGCGATGATAGTGGCTGTTGTCGCCAGGACCACCAGGGGTATTGCGGCCCACTCCGGCGCCAGGTGAAAGAATGGCGCCTGTATCGCATCGGGTTGCGCCAGCAGCAAGGCACCCTGACCCAGGTAATTCAATACCAGTGCCGGAAACACAAGCAAAAACCAGGCGCGCCTTATGGGCGAGGCGCCAAAATGACCGAGATCCGCATACAGGGCCTCGCCGCCCGTCACCACAAGGAACACAGCCCCGAGCGTGAGATACCCTGTGAGGCCATTGCTGGCGAAAAAGCTTATGGCATACCAGGGATTGAACGCTGCCAGGATGGCGGGCTCAACCAATATCCCACGCACACCCAGCACGGCCAGCACCAGAAACCAGAGCAACATGACCGGTCCGAACAGGCCGCCAATCCGACTACTGCCGTGCCGCTGCAGGCTGAACAGGCCGATCAGGATCACGATGGTAATCGGGACCACGTAGCTGTCCAACAACGGCGCGGCGACATGCAGCCCCTCAACCGCGCTCAGCACCGAAATAGCGGGCGTGATGGTGCCATCGCCATAGAGCAGGCAGGCGCCAAACAAACCGAGCAACATCAACCAGTACCGGGGTTGGTCGGCGCTGCTGCGCCATGGATTCAGCAGCGCCACCAGGGCGATGATCCCGCCCTCTCCCTGGTTATCCGCCCGCAGGATAAACGCCAGGTACTTGATGGAAATCACCAGCACCAGCGCCCAAAGTATCAGCGACATCACGCCCAACAGGTCGGGCCTGTCCAGTGGCGGCGCCCCGACCCCACCGAACGCCTCTCGCAGTGCGTACAATGGACTGGTGCCGATATCGCCGAACACAACACCAAGTGCTGCCACAAGGGCTTGATGGCTCGCGGTGAGCCGCGCGGGGGCGGCGAGGACTGGCTTGCTGGGCATGAGTGCGATGCTACTATAGTCGGAAGAGTAATTTCCGGGGAATTTTAGTGAATAGCGTTATTCAGAAACTTACCGCGGACCAGGCTCCCGGCTGGCCGGGCATCGAGGCGCGCTGGACATCAAGCGCCAAGTGCGGGGTCGGCACCGCCCTGGGGGCCAACGGCCGACTGTGGTTTTCCATCAGTCATGGCATTCTCAACGAAATCTACTATCCGCGAGTGGACCAGGCGTGTACCCGGGATATGGGTTTGTTGGTGACGGACCGGGCGGACTTTTTCTCGGAGGAGAAACGCCATACCCGGCAGCAGATAGCGAGTCTCGCACAAGGCGTGCCGGCTTACCACCTGACCAATACCTGCCTGCAGGACCGCTATCAAATAGAGAAAGAAGTCCTCGCCGACCCGGTGCGCGAAGTGGTGCTGCAACGCATCCGTTTCACCCCGCTGCGGGGTGCCCTCACCGACTATTCGCTGTTCGCGCTGCTGTCACCGCATTTGGGCAACAGCGGCGCGGGCAACAGTGCACGACTGGGAGCATTCAAAGGCGTACCGATGCTATTCGCCCAGCGGGATGGCGTCGCACTGGCCCTGGCCTGTTCTACCAACTGGTTGCAACGATCGGTCGGCTTCGTTGGTGTATCGGACGGCTGGCAGGACCTGTCGCGGCACCGCCACATGGCCTGGAGTTACGCCAGCGCAAACAATGGCAACGTCGCCCTGACGGCTGAAATCGACCTCGCGTCCTGCCAGGGCAGCTTTATCCTGGCCCTGGGTTTCGGTCGCACTTGCGAGGAGGCCGGACACAGGGCGGCGGCCAGCCTCTGGGAAGGCTTTGATCCGGCCCTCACCAAATACTGCAGGGATTGGCAGGACTGGCAGAGCACCCTGCTGCCGCTTCACCCAGACACGCCAGGGGGCCGCGATATATACCGAGTATCCACCGCGGTACTGCGAAGCCATGAGTCCGCCCGGTTCCCCGGCGCCATTATTGCCAGCTTGTCGATTCCCTGGGGATTTTCCAAGGGCGATGGCGACCTGGGAGGTTATCACCTGGTCTGGCCCCGCGACCTGGTGGAAACCGCCGGCGGCTTGTTGGCGGCAGGTGCAAATGACGAGGTGCGGCGGGTACTGCGCTATCTGGCAATTACCCAGGAAGACGATGGCTACTGGCCCCAGAATATGTGGGTGGATGGCCGACCCTACTGGGAGGGTATCCAGATGGACGAAACCGGCTTCCCTATCCTGCTGGTCGAACTCGCCCTGCGCTATGGCGCCATCGACAGCAGCACCGCTGCCCAATACTGGCCCATGGTCCGTCGGGCCGCCAGCTTCCTGGTGCGCAATGGCCCGGTCACCCAGCAGGACCGCTGGGAGGAGGACCCGGGGTACTCGCCCTTTACCCTGGCGGTAGAGGTGGCCGCCCTGCTTTGCGCTGCCGACCTGGCCGATGCTCTCGACCCCGGTATAGCACGCCATCTGCGGGAGACCGCGGATACCTGGAATTCCGCCATTGAGCGCTGGACCTATGTCACCGGCGGCGAACTGGCACAGCAGGCAGGCGTCGAGGGGTACTACGTGCGCATTGCACCGCCGGAGTCCGCAGAGGGGCCCTCACCCACGCTGGGATACGTGCCCATCAAGAACCGGCCGCCCGGCCAGTCGACGACGCCCGCCTCGCATATCATCAGCCCCGATGCCCTCGCCCTGGTCCGGTTCGGCCTGCGTGCCGCAGACGACCCCCGTATCGTCAACACGATCAGGGCGATAGACACCCTGCTTCGGTTCGAGGCGCCCCAGGGACCGCTGTGGCGTCGCTACAACGGCGATGGCTACGGTGAACACGAGGACGGCGAGCCCTTCGACGGCACCGGCACAGGACGGCCCTGGCCCTTGCTCACCGGGGAGCGGGCGCACTATGAACTGGCCGCCGGCCGGCTGGAGCAGGCACGGGCCCTGGCCGCAACACTCTCCAACTGTGGCAACGAAGGCGGCTTCCTGCCCGAACAGATCTGGGATGCGGATGATCTGTCCCGGCACGAATTGTTCCGGGGCAGGCCGTCTGGTTCAGCCATGCCACTGGTGTGGGCCCACGCGGAATATATCAAGCTGTGCCGGTCCCTGACGGACGGCAAGGTCTTCGACATGCCTCCGCAGCCGGTGCAGCGCTACCAGGTGGAGCGGCAAGTCTCGGACCTGGCAATCTGGCGCCACAACAACAAGTGCCAGCATATCCCCGCCGGGAAACGCCTGCGCCTGGAGTTGCGCCGGCCGGCACTGGTGCACTGGAGCGCGGACGACTGGCTGACGACAACAGATACCGCCAGTTACGATACAACCCTCGGAATTCACCTTGTCGACCTGCCCACAGCGTATCTCACTGGCGGGACTCGCCTGGTGTTCACCATCTACTGGACTGGTAGCGACCACTGGGAGACCGAAGATTTCCTGGTGACGATAGAGTCCACCCCGGAGCTTCAGGTATGACATTGGAACAAAACCGGCAACGAGCCCGCCGGGTATGTTTACCGTGGTGATCAATCAACTGGTAGATTCCGGCTGCGCGGAAAATGCGCGCATCATTGTCGAGAAACCCTTTGGCCGCGACCTGAATTCAGCCAGCCTATTGAATGAAACGATTCACAAGGTGTTCGCGGAATCCAGCGTTTTTCGCATCGATCACTTCCTGGGCAAGGAGGTGGTACAGAACCTACTGGTTTTTCGCTTTGCCAATACTTTTCTCGAACCTATCTGGAATAGGAACTATATCGAAAGCGTACCAATCACTATGGCGGAGTCCTTTGGTGTGCAGGGTCGCGGTATATTCTACGGGGAGGCCGGGGCGATAAGGGACGTGGTGCAGAACCACCTGCTGCAGGTGGTGGGGTTCCTCGCTATGGAAGCTCCCGCCAGCACCTAGAACGAGGCTATTCGCGATGAAGTGGTAAAGGTATTTCGACAGATCAGGCCACTGACTCCGGCTGACGTCATCCGGGGGCAGTTCCGAGGGTATCGACAGGAGGCGGGCGTGGCGGCAGGATCCCGGGTGGAGACCTTTGCCGCCATGCGACTGGCGATCGACTCCTGGCGTTGGGACTGCGTGCCTTATTTTATCCGCACTGGCAAGCAGCTGCCGCTCACAGCGACGGAAGTGATGGTGACACTCAAGCGCCCGCCGATGACCCACCTGGCTGCCGGCGCCGGCAACCACTTTCGGCTGCGCCTGGGTCCCGAGGTCACACTCGCGCTGGGCGCAATGGTCAAGAAACCCGGCGAGGCCATGGTAGGCGAGCCCACGGAACTGTCTCTGGTGAATCACCCGGTGGGCGATGAAATGAGTGCGTATGAACGACTGCTGGGCGATGCCATGGCAGGTGACGCCACCCTCTTTGCGCGGCAGGACGCGGTGGAGAGTGCCTGGACAGTGGTCGATGGCATAGTCGGCGATGTGACGCCCGCCCACAGCTACGATGCGGGCATTGGGGACCGCCTGAAGCCGACCTTTTGACCGCGGATGTCGGCGGCTGGCTGCAACCCACGGAGGCGACGTAAAAGTGCTTGTCGTCGCTATCGGGGACTTG
>JACKNO010000010.1 GCA_024234815.1 Pseudomonadales bacterium
CCATCCATGCTCCTGTGTAATTGAATAATAAATTAAGCGCGATGGCTTCAATGGTCGCACTGGATGGCAGCAATAAGCGCTATAACACCATGCCGTGATCCCGCAAATAATGCGCTGCGACGTCCTGCTTCTCGTCTAGGGTCTCGTTGATCTGGTAGATGCGGCGATAACTCGTTTCTCTGATCAGCCAGCGTCCATCCACCTTCGTGTAACTGTCCCAGTACAGCGCGGTCCCGTGGGTGAGGTGGTGGGCATTCAACGACCAGAAATGATCGTAGAGATACCAGATGCCGGTAGCCTGGGTTTCACTCAGAATCTGAATCTCCGGCATGTGGCCATTGTGCCGGGCGATCGCTTCACTATGGAATGCCTGCCGCATCGCCGCGAGAAATTCCTCCCGACTTTTCATTTTGTATTCATAACCGCCGCCTGCGTAGTGCACTTGCAGCTCCGGATGGCAGATGGCGCTCAACTCGTCCCAGTTAGCGGTATCAATGCAGCGAAAATACGCGTGCTTTGTTTGCTTTATCGCCTCCATATCCATCAAGCGCTGGATGTCGGACCGCAATTCCTCTATGCCACCCTCGGAGGCTATCAGGGGCATGCCCTCGCTGATACCCATGGTTGTTTTGTTCAGGGGCGGTACTTTCTGTGTCTCACTTCGCATCGAAATACTCCCGTCTGGAATTAATGGGGGCAGTGCACAACTGAGATAATAACAGACGAAAAACGCGCTCTGCCCTCAGTTGATGAAAGGGTTGTGCTGTGCACCCTCGTGTTGTGTTGTATTGGAATGATCAGCGCAGACCAATGGTTACCGACCTGATATCGGCGCCCTCAATCGGATAGCCCGGTTGTGCTGTGTTCGGGTAATGGCCAGCGGGCGAACCGCGGTCGATACCCAGATCAAAGGTTTCGTCGATCGAATAGAACGCCAGCGGCGTAACGGGCACGGTATCCGTCGCGACCGCGCCGCCATTCACGCTCAGCGTGAGTTTGCCTCCTTTTCCCCTACCCTCTCCGGCGTAGTCGAAGTCAACCTGCAATACCTGGCTTCCGGCGGTCAGAGGCGGACCAACAAGATTGGCTGTTTTCACATCGAACGCACGGTAAGTGAATACCGGGCGATGCCGGGTGTCTATGTACAGCGACCAGCCGGCAGCGGTGCCGCTCAATGCGGCGATCACGCCTTGCGGATTATCGGTGGTGTCGACATTCGCTTCCACCGACCATGAGCGGTTGTACGTGTGTGGGATTGCCGATTCGGGTACGCCGACAGTACCCGCGTAATAGCTAACGTGCGTTCGCCCTGCACCGAGATCAGGCAAGTTACGCTGCCGCTGGCTCGGTGGTGGATTGATCAGTGGTAGTACCCGATTGGCGGCGGCTTCCTCCATGAACAGCGCCTTCAGCTCCGCGAGTTTTTCCGGATACTTCGCAGCCAAATCGTGAGCTTGCGAAAAATCGTTGCGCAGGTCATACAGTTCCCAGCGGTCAGCGTCGAACGATGCACTGGGTTTCGACATCACATTCCACGGCAGACGGCCATGAAATGCCGAAGCCATCCAGCCGTCGTGGTAGATGGCGCGATTGCCGAACACCTCGAAGTACTGTGTCGTATGCCGCTCAGGCGCATTGGCGTCGGCGAAGGTGTAGACCAGGCTGGCGCCATTCAGCGGCGCCTGCCTGACGCCATCGACGACGGTCGGCATTTCGATCTGCGCCGCTTCGAGAATAGTCGGCACAATATCATTGACGTGACCGAACTGGCTGCGCAGTCCCCCCGCATCCTCGATGTGATGCGGCCATGTAATCACCATCGGAGTGCGGGTGCCGCCAAGGTGCGAGGCCACCGTCTTGGTCCACTGGAACGGTGCATTGGTGGCCCACGCCCAGGCGGCGTTGACGTGCGCGTACACTTGCGGACCGCCAATCTGATCGAGTCGGGACAACTGGTAGTCTATGGGTTCCGGGACGCCCTGTATGGTGCCCGCGTAATTGATACTGCCTTGCAGGCCGCCTTCAGCGCTGGCGCCGTTGTCGCCGAGGATATAAATGAACAGCGTGTTGTCAAATTCACCGCTGTCCTTGAGTGCCTGCACCAACCGCCCGACCTGTGCGTCTGTGTGGGCGAGAAAACCGGCGTAGGACTCCATCAGTCGCTCGGCTACCGTCTTCTGATCCGGGGTCAGGGTGTCCCAGGCCGGCATGCTGTCCGGCCGCGGTGTCAGCTCGGTGTTGGCCGGAATGATACCGAGTTGTTTCTGCCGCTCGAAAATCTCCTCGCGCAGCACATCCCAGCCCCCGTCGAATTTACCGCGGTACGGCTCAATCCACTCTGCCGGCACCTGAATTGGCGCATGAATACCGCCGGTGGCGAAATACAGGAAGAATGGTTTGTCTGGCGTCACCGATTTCTGTGAGTGCATCCAGGCGATCGCGCGGTCGGCAAGATCTTCGGTCAGATGGTAGTGTTTTCCGGCAGGGCGCATGATCGGAGTGGTGCCATCGTACAAGGTCGGCTCGAACTGATCGGTCTCGCCACCCTGGAAGCCGTAAAACTTCTCGAAGCCTTGACCGGTCGGCCAGCGGTCGAACGGGCCGCTCTGCGAGGTCTCCCAGGGCGGCGTCTGGTGCCACTTGCCGAATGCGGCGGTGCTGTATCCCTGTTCGCGCAAAATTTCGGCAATGGTGGCGGTGTCCCTGTTTTGAAACCCGTTGTAGCCGGGGCGATCGTCGGCTGAGTTCATCACCGCACCTATACCGGTGACATGTGGATTGCGGCCGGTCAGCAACGAAGCCCGCGTCGGCGAGCAAATCGCGGTGGTGTGAAAACGGTTGTAGCGCAGACCTTCGTCCGCAAGTACGTCGAAGGTTGGCGTTGCAGCCGGTCCGCCAAACGGAGCAGCGGCGCCGAAGCCAACATCATCGAGCATGATCAGGACAACATTCGGTGCGCCCGCTGGTGCTTTTCGTTCTAGATCGGCGGCGGCTGTGCCCGGTGAACCCGCCTGCGCCAACGCAATGTTGCTGGTGATCCCTGCGAGGCCGAAAAGACAGGCCGCGAACCATACCCGTGTGTTCATATTTTTGGCTTCCCCCGCTGCTACCCGGGGAGGAGCGGCTTGACGGTGAGACAATGGGCGCCGGGTTGTGTATGACCCGCGCTCGCACTGGATAGCTAATTGCCAATGCTTGCAATTCAATTTTCTGAAAAAAGCCGCACCGGGATTAGCGGTGCGACTCAAGGGACCCACGAATGGGTTGTTAAAACTCGTAGGTCACATCCATACCAAATGTCGTGCCAATGCCGTACTGCGAAGTAATCGGGCCAAGGCTCGCAAAATTGATACCGAAGGTATTGTAATCCTCGTCGGTGAGGTTCTTCGCCCAAAGACCGGCGCGCAGCATGCCGTCGCCGACCTGCACCCCTTCCATGCCCAGGCGCATGTTCACTATGGTGCGCTCATCCAACTTGATCTGGGGATACACGTAGGGCTCGCCGTTATAGCTTCCGGTCCACAGGGCAGACGCATAGCTCTGGCTCTGCCAGTACACTTCGGTATGGAAAATAAATTCAGCCCAGTCGGCGCGGTACACCACCCAGTCCGCGATACCCGACGCCATATTGCTCGGCGAGGTGCGCTTGGCCAGGTTATTGGTATTAATCGTGGTGGTGGGGCCCACCAGCGGTGCGTACTCATCGAAATCACCGTCTATATGACTGTAGGTCAGGGATAACATCAGGTCATCGGTGGGCAACCACTGGGCTTCCAGTTCAGCCCCCCAACGCTCCGCCTTACCGGCGTTGCCAACAAAGGTGGCCGTCTGTCCATTTTCGTTCACCTGGATCTGGGTCAGTTGCAGGTCATCGAAGTTATAGCCAAATAGCGCGCCGTTCACCCGCAGTACCGCCGGGATCACGTCGGATTTAAAGCCCAGTTCCAGGGTCTCGATCGTTTCCTCGTCATAGAGGTTGTTGAACACCTCGCCGTTGAAACCCCCGCTGCGATAACCGGTTGCGTAACGCAGGTAGACATTGGTGGCCTCGCCCACATCGTAAGCCACGGTCGCATTGCCACTGGTGTTGCTGAACTGTGCATCGTTCTTCACATCGTATTGGCCTGCCGTGGGCATCAGCTCGCCGGTATAATCCGGATTGGTCCGGTAGGTACGGGGAAACGGACCGGGGTAAAAGGGCGATCCCGCGTTCTGGTAGAGGTATTTTATATCCTTCTGCTCTTCGGTGTAACGCAGGCCCAGGGTCACGGCCAGTTTGTCATCGAACATCTCCGGGCGGATGGTAGTCTGGCCGAATACTGCCCAGGCCTCCGTCTCGTTGTCGTAGCTGGAAGCATTGTGGCCGGCAATAGGCTGGGCCGGGTAGGAGCTGTTGCGGAACTCACCCTCGTCACTGAAGTAGTAGGCTCCCACAGCGTAGTCGACATTGTCGGCGGTACCCACCATCTGCAGTTCCTGGGACCACTGGCTGTAATCGCTGTGGGCGGTCGTATTGAAGAACGCGCCACCGAACTCATCGATGTAGTCCCACATCTGGGCGGTACTTTGCTGCACCGCGTTGTACTGCGGGGTCAGTACCGGGATCAGGGCGGGGTTGCCCGCCATCGCCCCGAACAGGCCCAACTCCTCGCCGTACATGGCGGTGAGTATGCCCAGTGTGCTGTCGTTGATGGCACCGGCGCCGCCGGGTACCACGCTGTTATCGGTGCCATCGAAATCATTAGAATTGCCATTTTCCAGCTCCCGGTAGGCGGTAATGGACTTGAACTCGACACTCTGCAGGAACCCCAGGTCGTCAAAGGCCAGGGCCGCGGTCAGGGCGTGGCCGTCGGCCTCATTCGAGGACGTGCTGTTGACATCGCTGGACGCCTTATGCTTGCGACTGCCGTCATTGGGGTTGTTATACAGGTTCAGGGTGTCCTCGGCGGAATTGACAAAGCGGTCCGCCGTGTTATCCGGCGACAGGCCGAATCGCGGTGCAAACTGGTTCATGGTCCCCAGGTTGGCGCCGACTTGCCCGATCACCACATTCTCAAGGAACTCTGAGCGACTGGTTGGCGCGCCGGTCACCGGGTTAATGCTGTGTGGCGTGCTACCCACCATGAACTGGGGCGCGGATTTTTCATCCAGTTTGGAATGGTCGTAGGCATAGTCAACCGTCAGGGCCTCATTCAACTCCCAACGCAGGGCGATGCGGTAGGCCTCCCGGTCCAGGTCCTCGAAATCGTCAAGATTGGGGTTGGTATTCTCGTACAGCTCATCGCGCTGCCGGGTCATTCCGCCAAACGTGGCCGACAGGGCACCCGGGCCCTCGCCCACGCTGCCCAGGGTACCGGTATTCACCGTGCCCTTGACACCCCAGAGGCTGTCATCGCCCAGTTCACCGGTGAACTTACCGCCAAACTCCCCGGTGGGCTTCTGGGTGATGAAATTGATGGCGCCGCCGGTGGCGTTACGGCCGTACAGTGTACCCTGGGGGCCGCGCAGCACCTCAACCCGCTCCAGCTCGGCCACATCCAGGGCAGAACCCATCTGTGTGCCCATGTAGACGCCGTCGATATACATGGCGTTGGCCGGGCTAGTCGACAGGTTGCTGGGACTCCCGGAACTGACACCCCGCAAGTTAATGCTGAGGTTGCCGCGCGAGCCGGGCGCCTCGTAACCGGTCATATTGGGCAGGGTGCTGATCAGGTCACCGGCGTTGAGCACGCCGCGGCGCTCCAGGTCGGTTTCGCTCAGGGCGGAGATAGATATGGGCACGTCCTGGGAGTCTTCCGCCCGCTTCTGGGCCGTGACCACCACCTCTTCCAGCGCCAGTGAGGTCACCTTGGACTGGGCCAGCACCAACGGCGAATTCGCCGCACCGGCCAACACCAGGGCTGACACGAGAACAGACTTCTTAGACGGAATCATCATGGGTGGAACTCCCTTATTCAATCGTTATGTGGTTGAGTCTCTGGACATCCGGACTTGCGTACCTGGGCATCCTGATTGCTATAAGCAGTAACCTTTCTGCGGTATATATGCACTAACTGCTCCCCTTTGGGGGGTGTACATACTTCGCCTTGAGCTCCGCTTTCAAAATCTTGTTGCTGGCATTGCGGGGCAGTGGCTCCTCGCTGAAGAATACTTGTGTGGGAACCTTGTAGGCCGCCAGCTTGCTTTTGGCATAGTCCACCACTTGCTCCATTCCCAATGACGTGTGCGGGTGCAGGTGAACCACCACTGCCACCTCCTCGCCGAGGCGCTCGTTGGGGAGGCCGATAGCGGCCACTTCCTTAATCCCTTCCAGTTCCAGCAATTGGTTCTCGATCTCGATCGGAAAAATATTCTCGCCACCGCGGATGATCATATCTTTGGCCCTGTCCGCCAGGAACAGGAAACCGTCACCGTCCAGGTAACCGATATCCCCGGTCTTGAGCCAGCCATCGCGGATTTCTGCTGCGTTGACTTCGGGGCGGTGCCAGTATTCGCGAATGTTGGTGCAACTGCGCACCCAGATTTCCCCGCTATCGGTCGGCGGCAGGATATTGCCTTTCTCGTCGCAGATGCGAATATCGACAATAGGATGGGGGAATCCCGCGCTGTCTGACTTGAGGTGAAATGCCTCGCCGGTAAGGGACGTGCCCTGGGCATTGGTCTCGGTCATGCCCCATCCGGTGCCGCTGTAATTCTGGGGTAACTTCTCATAGAGCAGTTTACTCAGTTTGGGCGGGGTGGCGGCACCACCGATGCCCAGGGAGAACAAACTGCGGGTGTCGGTCTGGCCAAACTGGGGCGCCTCCAGTAGATCCAGCAGCATGGAGGGGGCGGCGAAGACGGTGGTTATGCGCTCCTTTTCAATGTATTCCAGGGCTTTATCCACATCCCACTTGTACATCATCACGATACGGCGGCCACCGCGCAGATTGGTGAGGAACTGGGCATGGCAGCCGCTGACGTGGAATAGCGGCACGGCCAGCAGTGAGGTCGGCTCGAAACCCTTTTCGACCATGGCATTGATAAGCTCACCGTTGTTCATGGCCGCGACGGCAGCCGCGTATTCAAGGTTATACAGCGCCTGGCAGATGGCCCGGTGCGTGGACGCGGCCCCTTTAGGCTTGCCGCTGGTACCGGAGGTGTACATGATCATCGCCAGATCCTCGGGGTCGATACCCACCGCCGCCGGTCCCCTCCCCCTGAAATCCGCCACGAGGGCATCCAGGCTATTGGGGTCATCAGCCCTGGCGGGCCGGGCGATGATCGCCTCGACACCCCTGCCCCTGAACAGCTCCGCCACACCGTCGTAGCGCTGTTGGTCACAGAAAACCAGCCTGGCGCCACAGTCTTCTACCGTATAGGCAATGTCAGCGGGCTTGCCCCAACTGTTCACCGGCACGATTACCGCCCCGGCCGCAACCACCCCGATAAAAATGGCCATCCACTCAGGGTAGTTGCGCATCGCCAGGGCCACGCGCTCGCCGGGCCTGATCCCGCGGGCCTGCAGCGCCGCGCCAATGGCGTCCGCCTCGTCCATCAAATCATTGAAGCTGCGCCGCTCACCCTCGTAGAGCAGGAATTCCCGGTCGCCGTACTGACGCGCGACCGACAGGGCCTCAACCAGATTGGCTGGCGCTTGGGCGTAATAGTGGCCCGACTCGCTACTTCCGGCCAGTTCAAATGGTGCGCCCGGTGCGGTCAGCTGCGCCATGGCGCCATCGAATTGCTGCTTGATGCCTAACATTGGTCTACTCCTGGGACGAGGTCGGCGTGGCCACCATCGACACTCAGCACTGAGCCGCTACTTCAGCGCCACCCATTCTCTCTGCCAACACATTGCCCGGTAAAAGCTGGGTGGGCCGCAGTCATTCAAAAAAAGAGCGCATATACTCAGCGAAATACTTTTTGGGTGGTATACGCAGCACCTCCCTGGCAGACGTTAGTTGTACGCTGTTATCGTCTTGAGCGATAAAATTAGCGAGTTCGCAGCGCGAGGGCGTCATGCAAATGCATGATTTTGCCATCGACGCTATGTATGGTTAATCAAGCGCATCTATCCCGGGAGATTCCAGGCAATCTATCGATTGTCCTTTGATTAACGACGTACTTGTCGACCTGTATCGCGGTTCGTTAGAAGAATAGTTGGTATAAAAAACTGTACAGACCCAGCACGAGCACGGCGTGTTTATTTTTCTGTTTGGTCTAGACTGGTGCATAGAACGGAAACATACTCATACGGCCATTCGGCTAACATTATTGGTCAACAATGTTATCTTTCATAAAAACTGAGGTAGGACATGCAACGGACTAACCGCCAGTGGGTTCTCAATAGCCGCCCCAAAGGCACTTTATCTGCCGACAATTTCGCGTTGAAGGAAGCGCCTATGCCAGAACCTGACTACGCGGCCGGTCGGGTGTTGGTCAAAAACCTGTGGATTGGCTACGACGCGGCCATGCGTGGCTGGATGAGTCTCAAACCCAGCTATATGCCGCCGGTGGAACTGGGTGATCCAATGCGATCATTTAACGTCGCACAGGTAGTGAAGTCGAAAAACCCTGAACTGCCAGAAGGCACACTGCTACTGGGAATGTACGGTTGGCAGGAATATGCCGCAGTCGCAGCAACAGACATGGTGCCCTATAGAAAATTGAACCGCTTCATCACCCCCGAGATGGCACTGGGTGTTCTGGGCGGCAGCAGCACCACCGCGTTTTGGGGCTTAATGGATATAGGCCAGCCAAAGAAAGGGGAAACCGTGGTGGTTTCGGGTGCTGCAGGTGCAACGGGTTCTGTCGCAGCCCAAATCGCGAAACTCAAAGGCTGTAAGGTGATCGGAATAGCCGGTGGCGAGGATTAGTGTCGGTGGTTGCTGGACAAAGCCGGTTTGGATGGCGCTATTGACTATAAAAATGAGGACGTCAACGAGCGCCTCAAGGAACTTTGTCCTGACGGTATCGATATTTTCTTCGACAATGTAGGCGGCAGTATTTTGGAAGCGGCAATAAACAGTATTGCCAATTACGGTCGTATCGTCCTGTGTGGCGCTATCTCCATTTCCAATTCGAAAGAGCCCAGGGTTGGTCCCAGAAATCTGGTGAACCTGGTGATCCGGCGGGTACGCATGCAAGGCTTTATTTCCATCGACTATTCCGAGCGTATTGACGAGGCCCTTGCGCAGTTATCTGTGTGGGCTATCGAGGACAAAATTGCCTTTCGCAACGATATTCAAGAGGGATTCGAGAATATACCCAGTACTTTTATGCGGCTGTTTGAAGGCAAGAATCAGGGGAAACAGCTGCTTAAACTCAGCGACCCCGAGTAGACAAGAGTTGGCTGGCAGGAGACCACCTTGCCATGGGTATGGGCCACCCGCGGGAAGGCAATCCACCGGGCCTGTCATCAGTTCAGGCTGGCGATACAACGCATTACAAATTTGACTAAAGCAGCCTGTTTATTCACACCTGTCTTTTGAAAGACTCGCTGTAAATGCGTTCGGGTGGTGTTGCGTGTCACGTTAAATTTCTCGGCAATTTCTTCAACCGTGAATCCATTGGCCAATTCGATCACAAAGCGAGTTTCGGTCGGGGTGAGCCCGAGCGCTTTCTGCAGTGAGACATTCGAGCATGAGGCATTCATCTCTGGCGCATGAATAAACAGAATCTGTCGGGGACGAATGGCACTCTTGCCAAAAGCTCCCTCCACACCTGGTCTGATTGTCAGGTACAGTGGCTGCTCGTGGTACGTTCTGGGAACCAGGATAGATTTCAACAGGCTGGGTTTCTGCGGGTCCCCACTTGGGGTGCTCAGTTGGCGAAGAGACCTGGTAACGGAGTCGGTTTGGCCCATCAGCCTATTGTTCTTCTCCAGCAGCCCATCTTCCTGATCAAGAATATGCTGTGCCGTCGGGTTCTTGCTCAGAATATTGCCTTCTTCATCAAGCGCGATACACCCAAGCGCCAGTTGATTGACAACATCGCCGTAGATCAGGCGTTCAAATGACTGCTCTTCCTGCTGCTCCAACCACACCGCGAGGTTTCTTAAATGCGGCGCAAGCAAATTCAGCAGCGTCTTTTCAGCTTCGCCAAAATCGCTACCGGACTGACCCCGTACTACCCGCATAAAGACGGACAGGTTTTTTTCGGCATATAGATCCAGCCCCATATGGTAGACGTAATCCTTGGCAATCATAAAATCCCGGTAGTACGGAAGCGTCTTCAATTTCTCCGACGGGATCATTTCGTGCAGGGTGACCGCCCTGCCGTCGGGCAGATTGACAAATGGATCGATGGCAGCCAATTGGGTTCGATAAAGTGTACCAAAGTCCTGGTTGAGGACGACTTCACTCACGAAAACAACACCTGGGTTAATAGGATTGGGCTTGCGCAACCCCAGCACAGTCAGGTCCGCATTTATCGCTTTCTTCAGGCCTGTCAGGAAAGCCTTCCAGGGCGTTGTTTCGAAGGCGCCACGGTAGAGGTCCAGCAGCAGCTGATTAAACGTTAATACGTCTGGGTATTGCATATAGCTACCCGAAAGCGATCAACTGGACCATCGATATGACAGCCTGCCATCTCGTGACGACAATCATGCATACGGATGACGTTCGGCGCCTCGTAAATGGTTTAGTATAGCGAGCAGCAAGAGCGCTGTCATCACTTCGCCTCCTGACAGCGATAAACCCCAGCAAATGGTTTTGAGGATGGAATACTATGATTCTGAATAAAAAAGTGGCCCTGATCACCGGCGCTGGACAGGGCGTGGGACAGGGTATTGCACTGGCGATGGTCAACGAGGGCGCCCGTATCGCAGTCACAGGCCGCACCCTGGGAAAACTCGAGGAAACCTGCGAACTGATTCGGGCGCGCGGAGGCGAGGCGATCGCTGTGGAGTGTGACGTCAAGTACAAGCCTTCACTGGAAGCCTGTGTGAATGCTGTCGTCGATGAATTCGGTACGATCGACATCCTGGTGAACAACGCGCAGCAGGTGCCCTTGGGTAAACTTCTCGATGTTACAGAAGAAGCCTTTGAAGCGGGTTGGCTGTCTGGCCCCCTTGCGACACTACGTATGATGAAGCTTTGCTACCCCCATCTAAAGGAGGGCGGCGGTTGTATTGTCAATCTTGGCAGCAGTGCGGCCAAGCGTTGGGATGGCGTAGGTTACGGCCCATACGCTGCAGTGAAAGAAGCCATTCGAGCGCTGACACGTGCTGCTGCCTGTGAGTGGGCTATGGATGGAATTCGCACGAATGTCATTCTGCCCCACGCGACCTCGCCCGGCTTGAAGGGCTGGGTTAAAGCCCGTCCGGAAGAAGCTGCTGAATTTATGAAGACAATTCCCATGCGGCGTATCGGTGAATGCGAGGAGGACATCGGCCAGTTTGTGGCCGTTCTTTGCTCGGATGCCTGCAGCTATATCAACGGACAGACAATTGCCGTTGACGGTGGTCAGGCATACCTGGGGTAGCAATCCCGGGATTCCAGACTAATATTCAACTTTGAATTTAGTGAACAGGCTTTGGGCACAACTCCTACAGCCAAAGACAACAGGGGGAACGACTTTGAACAGTACACAGCAAGTTCTAGCTGGCCAGGTGGCCCTGATTACCGGTGGTGCGCGAGGCATGGGCGAAGCCGAAGCACGGTTATTTGCCCAGCAGGGCGCCACAGTCATCATTGCTGATGTTTTGGATACGGAGGGAGCACAGCTCGCGCACGAGATAGGCGATAACGCCAGTTATATGCACCTGGATGTCTCTGACGAAAACAACTGGGCTCAGGTAATGGGCAGTATCGATGAGCAATACGGTGGCCTAGATATCCTGGTGAATAATGCGGGCATTCTCCGTTTCGCCACAATAGAGGATACGACGCTGGAGCAGTACATGGCCATTGTCAATATTAACCAGGTCGGCACATTCCTGGGGATGCGCAGCGCCATTCCATTACTGAGAAAGAAATCAGGCAAGTCGATTATCAATATATCCTCTTTCGATGCCATGACGGGTTCCAATGGCCTGATCGCTTATGCAGCCTCCAAGTGGGCCATCCGCGGCATGACCAAGGTAGCTGCAAGAGAGTTGGGGCAAGAGGGTATTCGAGTGAACTCGGTCCACCCCGGAGGAATATCCACGGCAATGACGGGCGACACCTCCAGCTGGGCCCATAATGTGAGGAAACTGGTGCCGCTTTACCGTGCGGGTGAGCCCGAGGAAATCGCAAAAACAGTATTATTCCTCGCCTCGAATCAAAGCAGCTATACCACCGGCAGTGAGTTTACGGTGGATGGCGGACTGGCAAACTGCAACCTGTATGAAACCATGCCGGGTGCGCCGGTAGATCAAACCTGAGCTGTGACACCTCGGGGTTAATCAATTGACATATTCTGCCCGCGACGGTTCATACTGGTCGCTATTGCCGGCAACTGGCCGAGGTTTACACCGCCCGGGGATTTGCTTTCAAGCCTATCCCCCCCGGTGGAGCACCTGGTCTGCAACACCCGTGAGGCGCGCAGTAACGCGCCTGGTAGGTTCGACTCCTGCCTCTTCCGTCACTTCTCACCGGCACTTCTCATCGGTAAAGCTCATCCGGCTTGCGCTTATCGACAATATCCCTCCCCGGGTGAAGAAAGCGACCATCCACATCGGCAATCCTGGTGACACCCAGCAGTGCCATGTTTCGTTCCAACTCGCCTTTTAGTATCTGCAGCGCCCGTTCCACACCCAACTGCCCACCGGCTGCCAGGCCATAAAGATAGGGCCGACCAATCATGCAGGCCGTTGCGCCCAGGGCGATCGCCCTCAGCACATCAACGCCCCGGCGAATTCCGCTATCCACAATAATCTCCGCCCGGTCACCAACGGCATCGACCATACCAGGCAATAGGTCTATGGGCGCCGGTGCGGCGTCAAATTGCCTGCCGCCATGATTCGACAGGATGATCGCCGAGGCGCCGTGTTCGACCGCCAATCTCGCATCTGCCGTTGCCAGAACACCTTTTATCGCCAGTGGCCCATCCCAACGCTCCCTCAACCGGGTGATATCTTCAAAGGTGAGATCTGTAGCGGGTCCCGCGGCCATCATTTCCCGCTCGCTTGGCGGGTGATCAAACAAGCTAACGCCCGGCGTCGGTCTGCTCCTGAGAAAGTTGAACAGCCAGCGCGGGTGGCCGAGAATACTTAAATACGAGCTGATGGGCATTTTTGCCGGTGGTGGCATACCCATGCGCCAGGCTTTTTCACGACTACCCTGCACCGGTGTGTCTACTGTCACACACAGCGCGGTAAACCCCGCGGCCTTCGCACGATCGACTAATGCATAGGCGCGCTCGCGATCCGATGGTATGTAAAGCTGCATCATTTTGGGTGCTGTGGACACGGCACCGATCTCCTCTGGTGTCGAGGAACCCCAGGTGGCGAGCGAGTAAAAGGTCTTGTACTTCCCTGCCGCCACCGCCACGCCTGGTTCGCGCTCATGATGAAACAGGCCGGCAAAGCCAACTGGACCGAGCAGCAGGGGCATGCCAATATCACTGCCCAGCACATGGGTCGAGGTATCGACATGACTAACGTCTCGCAAAGTGTTCGGTATCAGTTGAACTCGCGAGTAGGCTGCGCGATTATTGTGCAATGCCCTTTCATCTTCGGCTCCGCCGCTAAGATACTCAAACATGGGCGCGGGCAAACGACGTTTCGCCAATCGACACAAATCGTCTATCGTCAAGCAGGTATCAAGAGCGCGGGCCGTTCTATTATGCACTGTGTTCTCGAGCAGTCGAACCGCTTTCGCTGTAAGAACCCGGCGCAGGTTTTGCAGGCGTCAAAATTCTACCCACTGAGCGGCCGGCGACTTCATTTCACCAAAACTGGTTAGTTGCAGGCCAGAACTCAGCGCACAAGATAAGAAGGCATCGATTGCGCCGGGTTCGACGGCGATCAGCATTCCGTCGCTGGTTTCGTTGCCCACCAGTAATTGCGGATGATGAAACGGCGGCGTTTCGCTGGCGAGGATCTGCTGCAGGATCGCAGGTGCGATCTTGCAACCGCACCCGGCACCGTGGCTGTATTCAGTTAGATTTACACTCACTTTACTGGTTTATCCGCCGAATATTCGATGAGACGGAAATCCATCTTATACCGGCATCATCAAACCCGAACCGAATGCGTAGGGTGTGCTGCCCGCCACCAGGTAGGGCTCGCACATACCGCCGGAATGTAGAAGCCTGTCCAATCCGATCAGAATATCCGCAGAACCGACATGCCCGGTTTCGTGACCGGTGAGAATAAAATTCTCGATGGGTATCTCAATGACCGAAGCGATCAGGTGCAGGAACAGATTAGCGGTCTGGTTGATGATCACCCGCTCCGGGTTGCAATCAAACCGCGCTTTGAG
>JACKNO010000011.1 GCA_024234815.1 Pseudomonadales bacterium
TCCGCGACTGGCAGTGCCCCTGAGGCCCGATCGCTTCACCAGTGCAGGAATCTGGAGGCGGGAGTAGCCGCGTATATTTAACATAACAATATTATTGCCTGCGCTCACCTCAGCCGTGCCCGGGATCGCGCCAGTGGCGGGGGGGGCATCACGGCAGGAACTCTCCCGCGTCCAGATCCAGGCAATGCTGCAATTGCCGCTGGATGACTGTGCGGAACATCTGGTCACTTCGCTCGCCAGGGGAGGTGAAACTGGCACCCAGGATCGTCAATAACAGCCCGTGCATGGACTGCTCCCGGTACTGGGCCCAGCATTCGTCAAAGCCTAATTCGACACCCAGGCTGGAGAGTTGGTTGTTGTACTCGCGCAGTAATTCACGCTCCCACTGGCGACGCTGCTCTACATCCACACTGCTGCCCAGAAAGTAGGTAAAATCGGTTACCGGACTCCCTTCCTGCGGTGTCTGCCAATCTACTGTCCAGCATTTGTCGCCCGAGAACAGCATGTTCTCGATACGCAGGTCGCCGTGTACCAGGGTGCGAGGCCCGGGATGCCGGGTAGCGAAGTGCAGGTGCGCGTTCACGTAGCGTCGGCCAAAAGCTCGGGCCTCCTCCGTCAGGGAACTGCCAAAGCGCTGCAGGAATGCCGGCCAACACTGTTGTAGATATTGCTGCGCCAGGGCTCCGCCGCCGTTGCGGGTAGGGCTCATGACAAAGTCCAGGTTGGCAACGCTGTCGTCGCCATAGAAGGCTGCAGCCAGCTTTGCGGCTTCTGCGAGTACCAGCCGGGTCTGACCCAGCGAGGCGCCCACCAACTGACTGCCAGGCTCTGCCGGTGCCAGGTCCTGCATCAATAGAATAAATTCATCACGCGCCTCGCTGATCACGCTGGCGTAGATGACCGGGATACGTATGGTAGTACGACTGGCCAGGTGGCGATAAAACATAACCTCGTTGTAGTAGGCTCCCTGGGCTCCTGCCATGGTACGGGCGGTTTCGTCCTCGGCAGCAAACTTGCCCACCACGGTCGCCGGCGCGCCTTCGGCATCACCTTCGTACCGGAGGGCAAAACGTGCGTTGTCACCAATTTTCCCGGTACCTATAAAGTCAAAATCCAATGCCGAGACCCTGCCATCCCCAAGCACACCGGCACTGCGCAGGGCTTGCGTCATCCATTCCGGGGTCATGTCCGCCGGGCGCGCAATCAGTTCTAACATATTGCTGCTTTCCTGTAGTGTGCTTGTCAGTAACGAGGTTCACTGTCGGTCAGGCCAAATGCCGGCCAACAGCCATGGACGTACGTCTGGCAGTTACCGTAGCCCACGCCGCCACCTGCCGGGTCCCTGACGCAAATGACACAGTCGCGGAACTGGCCATAGCGGGCAAGCACCGCCGGGTCGGCGGCATTCGCAACATAGTCACCGTCAACGTGGAGTTCACCGCGCCAGCTCCCGTGGAATTGTCCGTCGCCGCCATGGTAGTGACCGGCGCCAAGGTAAAAACCTGTTTCCGAGACTTTTTCAAACGGCAGCGCACGCTCACTGCCATCCTCCATCTGCAGGAGGAACTCCCCCCGCAGCAGGCGCTTGGTCGCCGGATCAAACTGCAGCGTCGGCGTCATGTCCGCCACACCGACCGTTTTCCCGGTCAGATCCTCGAAGCCCCCTTGCACACGCAGGTGGGTATAGCCGGGGCCGGCGAATTGCAGGTAATAGTGGTGGAAGGCGTATTCGCTGCCGTCCTCGCGCGTGAACAGCAGCGGGTTCCACACGGCCAGAGCCTGGGGAATATGTTGTTGGTAGTCGGGCTCCAGGTCCGGTACGGGCACGCCCACGGTCGGCCGAATACCCCAGGATTTGTCACGGGTGGATACCCAGGCCTCGGGACGGATCTCGATGCGCTGCCCCTCGACCTCCAGCCAGCCGCTGGCGCGACCCGTCTGGTGATAGCGGATCTGGTCGGTGGCCTTGCGGTAGCCGTGAAGGTCTCGGCGATCTTCACGGTCCTCGGTAACACAGCCGGCCGCGGCGTGAAAGGTGATATCGAAGGCGATGGGCTGGGTGTCGTTGCGCTCGAGCACGATGCGCACCTGCTTCAGTGGCTCAAGAATCTCGTAACGGATCGGCCCCGCGTTGACGCTTTCCGGATCAGTGTGAAGGGCGCGACTGGCCCGAACTACCCATTGCTCGGCCCCGCGGGCGATACCGGCGTAGGCATCCACGACATTGCGGTTGGTGTATTTGCCGAAACCAAAGCCAATCTGCAGGGAACCGTCGATGGCCGCCGCCATCCCGCAGACCTTCTCCGCCCAGGCCAGATCACTTTGACCCACTGACGCAAAAGTCTCTACGACCTGGTGGTTGAACCGTTCATCACTGGGTAACAACGGACCGATACTACCGGGCATATCGGGCACTCCTTGCAATAATGATATAGCGAAATAGGCCAGCCAAGCGCCACAGTATATTCCAATAGCCAGCGGATACTGAACGACATCTGCATCAGCTCATGACCGCCCACAAAGGCGACAGGGAAATCGTTGCCGGTATTGCCGGCATAAGCGTGCGCTCTTTGTACCGCAAGTTGCAGCAGGGCGGAGCAAGCCAAATAGCCGGAGTTGGCCCGGATTTCAATGGTCCTTGAAAAAACGCCAGATTACATCTGTCGCGTCGAAGCTGGAACTTGGCTCGTCTCCCCCGCGATTTCCTTTTTGCCCGCCCGGCCATGCATGACCGTTGTCGTGGACCATGTATAGCTCGACCGCGCGTCCGGCAGGGCAAGAATATTGCCATTGCGTAAATGTGCTGCGCTCGTGCCGTGCGGGTGCAACTGAACAGTCATCTACCGCTGCCCAGAAAACTGCCTGCAGCATCGCCGGTTTTGCCGGAGTCCCGTCCCAGGCGTGAGAAAATCGTCCACCAGGCGGACCGCCTTCAAAGGGCACCGACTCATCGCGCAGCCCGTTGATCATGAGGGCGGAAACTGGGCTGCCGGGATCAATTTCATCCCCGAACAGGGTGCCGACCACTGGAGCTATCGCAGCGAACCTGCCCGGAAGCGCCAGCGCCAGGCTATGGCTCATCATGGCGCCGTTTGACATCCCGGTTACATAGATACGCGCGGGATCTATTGGATATGTTTCAATCAGCTCATCTATAAGCGCATCGATGAAGCCTACATCATCAATTCGATTGTCCATTGCGTACCCGCAGCAATGACCTGCATTCCATGTCAGGAGTTTGTTTTTGAAACGCCCGCTACCCTCGGGGTAGACCACCACGAAACCCTCTGTTCTGGATTTCTCGGTAAATCCGGTCATGCGCTCCGCGATGCTCGCATTGCCGCCACCGCCGTGTAATACCAGCACAAGCGGCACTCGAACATGGCTGTTGCGGTCCGCAAAAAAACGCGCGATATAACCGCGCTCGACTCCGTCGTACCAAAGGCTCTGCCTTTGAATCCGGGCACTTTCTCTTGAATCCGTCGCAGTCGCGGCCAGGGTGGCCTTAGACAGCGATAAGACAACAAGCGCCGTGAGCGAGGTCCTGATAATACTGCGCATTATACTAAACATACGATACCGCTTTCAGTTGCCCGGCTGTCCAGCAATCGCTGCGCTGAGATGAGAAAAAGAACGTGCCACAGATACCGCCGTGCGTAAATGTGGTGCAATAAAAGCAAAGCGAAAGCATATCGAAGCTTTCGGGGAATTCCTGTCAGTAGCCGACCCCGACAAAATCCGGAGCCGTGACATCGACTATATTCTTACAGTGGGGGAATTATTTATCCTCATCGTCTCCGGCCACCTGATGTCACATGCCCGCTACTGACCATCGTTATAAACCGGCGTGACTTGCTCCATGCCAATCGCCACTTCGTACTTTTCACCAAGTCTGATCAGTATCGCGGATACAGATCTTACCGTAGCGCAGTTCAATCTCTTCCTCACGTTCCAGTAATTTCAATTCTTTACTAATGCTCTGGCGCGAGGCACCGAGCATGTTGCTTAATCCTTCGTGCGAAATCTCGATGTAGATTTCGCCGAGCTCATTGCGAAAGCCATGGCTGTAAGCCAACCGGTGTAGCGTACGTGCCAGTCGTACCTGAGCTTTAGGCCAACGGAGTCCTCATTGAGTGAGTAGAGAAAACGCACCCTGCGACACATCATTCGAGTCAACTGGTGGTAAATTTCCGGGTATTCATCACACAAGTTTTCGAAATCCTGCTTGCTGACCACACTGCCCCGGGAATTCTTTGCGGCCACTGCGTGACTAACCCGTGGCAGCCCGTCGATGATACCCATATCCCCAAAACTATCCCCCGGACGGAACTCGCCCATAATATCCGCCTGGATGGGATCGGGCAGCTCGCTTATGAAATCGTGGCGGTGGGGAATCACTCGCATCCCGCCTAGATACCATACCCTCGGGCCAATTAGTAGCCTCGGTCCGATGCACTCCGGACTTGCATAGCCGAGGGCAGGGGAGTGGGGCCCCGCCTTGCTCACGGGCTTGAGGGTGAGAGCCAGTCCAATCCATGGATGTTCCTAGCAGTCCCTATCGAAGCTCAATACCCGATGACCAAGGTCGTTGAGGCAGTTAGTGCGTCGCAGAGGCCTGGCAGCTCAGGGTAAGATCCCGCTTGAATTTTCAAATTGATTCGCAAGATATTTACCCCGCCATGCAATGGCAAGAGGTTGCAATTCGGAAACGACAATCATGAGGCAAATCCCTTAAGACCACAGAGGACTAAGGCGTAAAAATCTGGGGCTTTTAGTAGAGACACTAATGGGCCACAGGGATCGTGATCCAGTATTAGTGCTCGCCGAAGCATAAACCATGCGCGTAGGAGCGCCGCATGAATCAACCGAGAACTTCTGCGGAGCCGCAAATCAATTCCCTATGCACATAGAACAGAGGCTAGTTCGTAATGGCTGCACTTGCCTGGGAAACAGAAAAATCGAGACGCCCATTAATCAGGGCGCCAGTGATGATAGCCATGGATACGCTCATTTTTTATTTCGAAATCGAAGATCTGTTTAATCCCTAATACCTGGTTATACCTGCAGGCAGGCAATCTGACAGGCGCGGACAGTGTCCTGGAATCCGTTTTTTGCGCCCCAGACCCCACGAGACCCACCAGAACAGCCCGGTTGGGCCTCTCCGCATATTTATCCACATATGCGCATAATATATATTATGTTAAATAAAGGATTTGGCCACACAGTTATACACAGTGGCATACCCGGGAGTGACTGGGTCCCACTCCCCTGGCTGTGCCTTCCTTTCGTCAGGCAAACACCCACGCCAGGAATTCCCGGTAGGGAGATGTGATGGATCGGTAAAGTAAGATGCGAAATGGGTGATGCGGGCACGGGGTCGCGGATCACTCGTGCGCTCGTTCGGAACAGGAGCCCTAGCTGCCGGCCTGCGCCTGGCGGAGGCGTTCGCTCACAATATCCGGCAGTGCGCTGAAAGCGCCGAAGAGCCAGTCGTGGTGGATGCTCTCGCAAGGCGCCTTGTGATAGCCACCGGTGTAAAGGGCAAACGGAATGTGCGCGCGCTTCGCGGTCTCGGCATCGATCTCGCTGTCGCCCACATAGAGCGTAGGGCCGCCTCCCAGGTCGTGAATCGTTTTCAGCAGCATGTCCGGGGCTGGCTTGCGGCTATCAATCATGCCGCCGGCCACCACCGCAGCGAAAATCGGTTCCATGCCCATGTGCCGGATGACTGCCCGG
>JACKNO010000012.1 GCA_024234815.1 Pseudomonadales bacterium
GGGACTGGGCTAACGCCCTGGGTTTCCTGGGCCTGGCCACTTGCCTGTTACTGTTCGTTTACGCCGGGCGGCCGCGTAGCTCCCCGCCCTTCAGCGGGCGTTTTTTTGCCAACCTGCACCGCGACCTGGGTTATCTGGCACTGGCGCTGGTAACGGGTCATGTGGGTTTGCTGCTGTTGAGTGAGCCGCTGTTACTTGAGCATCTCAAGTCCTCCGCACCGCTGTACATGCTGGCTGGGCTGGGGGCTGCGGTGTTGTTGCTGGTGCTTGTTTTCTCTTCTATCACGGGTTTGCGCAAGCGCATCTGGCAGGATTACCACCGTTTCAAATGGCTGCATGCCGTATTGGCTATCGCCTGTGTGGCACTGATCGGCTGGCATGTGGCGGGGAGCCGATTCTACCTGAATACTTCGCCAAAACTGGCGGCGGGGGGATTGGCCGTCATTGGCCTGATGGGCTATTACCTGCGGCGACGCCTCGGGCGTCGGCCGGACATTCGCCGCGCTTCACGCATGCGGGACACGGCGGGCTATTCGCATGCTCTCAGCTACGGCGCGGTGCTGTTGCTGTCAGTCATTGCACTGGCAGTGGTATGGCTGAGGTTGCCGGAGTGAGTCTGGTACGTCGTTATGTGGCTGTGCTGGTGGTTGCTCTGGCCTTGCCCGGCCTGGCGTATATCATTTATACCTGGCGCCTCGAGGCGATTGTGCAGCACCCCCAGTTGCCCGTCGCCTTTGAGCATGGGGATCACCGCACGGTACCCTGTGCCGACTGTCATCATAATTTTCTTGATGAAACCGGCGGCGGAGCCTGTTACAACTGCCACAAGTTGACCCCGGAGATTGCCGCGAACATGGAGGCCACGTTTCACGATTTTTGTCGCGGCTGTCATGTGCGCACGCGAGGGGAAGGCGAGGACTCCGGCCCCCTGAGAGAGTGCTCGCTGTGTCATCATTGAATGGACAGCATTAAAGGAGCAATTTAATGCAAAGCGCGTCGTTATGACTTTATATCGTGTTCTGGTCGCCGATGACCATCCGCTGTACCGCGATGCCCTACGCAACCTGGTGTGTGCCGCCTTTGACGATGTCGAGGTTTTCGAGTGTGAGGATATTGCATCGGCCCTGAGCTGTCTGCACTCGGGAACCGTGGACCTGGTGTTGCTGGATCTTTCCATGCCCGATGCCGATGGGCTGGACGGTTTGCGCCGCTTGCGTGACGCCAGCCCGGCGACGCCGGTTATTATTTGCTCCGCACACGACGATCCCGGCCTGGTGCGCGAGTCCTTCAGACTGGGGGTCTCCGGCTATCTGCCGAAGTCTTCCGGTACGGAAGTGACAAAGCATGCTCTCCAACTGGTCAGGAGTGGCGGGGTTTACGTACCCTCTGAGGCACTTATCGATACGGTCGTCAAACACCTGTCCGGTGATCTCGGCGGGGAGAAGGGCGCGACCCGCAGCGGCGCGGACCTCACGCCGCGCCAGCTGGCGGTTCTGGCGCTGCTGGAAAAAGGCATGTCCAACAAGGCCATCGCGCGGGAACTGGATATCGGTGAAATAACCGTCAAGGCCCATGTCTCGGCGATCCTGCGCAAGCTGGGCGTGGAGAACCGGGTGCAGGCCGTGCTCGCCGGCCACACGCACAAGTCCTGAGCTAAGTACCGGGCCGCGCCATTAAATGCTGCATCGCCGCGCGCAGGCGGGCGGGGTCGACCGGCTTGGTCAGCAGCGGTATGCCCAACTGGCCCAGTTTGTCCCGCAGGGCTACCGAATTATCGCTGCTGATCATTATCGCGGGTGCGGGTGAGGCAATTTCGGCATTGATGGCATTGATCGCTGCAATCCCGTTGCTGCCATCGCCGAGGTGAAAGTCCGTCAACAGCAGCCGCGGCGTGATATCCCGGTCGATAATGGTTGTCAGCGCTTCTTCTACCGCCGTTGTGGCTATCACCTGGCAGTCCCAGCTCTGCAGTAACCTGGCCATGCTGCGCAGGACTTCCTGGTTATCATCCACCACCACCACCAGGCACCCGTTGAAGCCGATGGTGGGCTGGGGTGTTGGATCTGCATGAGGGTGGTCGGCCGTCTGGCTGTTGTCGCCCAGGGGCAGTTCCAGGGAAAATACGCTGCCCTGGCCGGGCGTCGATCGCACCCTGATATCCGTGCCGAGCAGCCGGCAAATGCGCTGAACGATAGACAGTCCCAGCCCCATACTGCCTTTGGTGCCGCTGGACGCACCGGGTGCGCGCCAGAATTCCTCAAAAATCTTATCCAGGTGAATGACGGGAATACCCATTCCCGTATCCCACACTTCAATACTGACGCAATCTCCCCGGCGGCGCGCGCCCATCAGGATGCGACCGCTATCGGTGTATTTGATCGCATTGCTGAGAAGATTCCGCAATACCGTCTCCAGCAGCATGATATCGCTGTGTACCGCCATGCCGGTCGCCTGCACTTTGAGTGCCAGACCCCGGGTTTCGGCAATAGACCTGTATTCCACGGACAGGCGTTCGAACAGTCGCTGCAGGCGGAAATTACCCGGCTGGGGGTGCAGGCCACCACTGTCCAGGCGGGATATGTCCAGCAGCGTGCCCAGCAGGCTGTTGAGCGTTTCCAGTGCCAGGCCGACGCCCCGCAGACTGTCGGCATCCGCTGCGTTCAGTTGGCGCCGGTCGATGGTCTCCAGGTAAAGCACAGCGGCGTTTAGCGGTTGACGCAGGTCGTGGCTGGCGGCGGCCACAAAACGGGTGCGACTGGCGGTGGCCTCCTCTGCCTGTGCTTTGGCTCTCAACAGGGCGGTCTCGAAGCTGCGCCGCAGGTCGAGTTCGTGTTCGAGTTGCTCGTTGACCTGGCGCAATTCCGTGGTCCTGTCCGCCACGGTCTTTTCCAGGTTGCTGGCGGCCTGGAAGGCGGCGAAGGCGCCCCCTTCCACGTTGATACGGTGTTCAACCCGGTCCAGCAGTACCTTGTTGGTCTTGCGCAAGCTGGCGACTTCCTGCTCCAGCTCCTGCAGGCGCGTGCGCTCAACGCCGGCCTGCGGGTCCGATAACGTGTCTCGCGGATTTGTCATGACGGCAGGCGGAAGGTAAGGCAATTGAAAGAATTATTCATATTGAGTGAATTCGATTGTTCCCCCATGCAGGAAAAGCCCCAGACATTGCAGGCAGTGAATTGTTCAATCACCGCATCCTGCAACTGGTACTGGTTGACTATCTGCAGGCGAGCGGCGCACTCAAAGCCGAGGACCATCAGTTGATCGCCGAGCTCGTGACGCATTCGCGCGAATGCCTGGCGTAGTTGCGCGACATAATCCACCTGGGTGGCGACCCGGAAGACCACGCCCTCGTCGATGGCGCAGGCGCATTGCAGTGAGCCGTCTTCGAGGATTTGCATGAAGCCTCGCGGGTAGGCGCGATCCCCCACCGTTATGATGGCGGGATGCACCGACAGGATTTCCTGGTTCAGGATCGCCTGGTCCAGCGCGCACAGCCGGGCGTACTCGGTGACCGCTACCTCACCGTTGATCTCGTGCACCAGACGTTTGGCCGGGGTGGCGGCCGTGATGACACCGCGTTTGTCACTGGGGATGAAATTGTGAAAATTATAGTGCCTGAAATCCAGGGTGGTATGAACCAGTAAAATTACCGCGCTGTCGTCAAAATAGGCACCGTCGTAAAGGATAGGGGTTCGCTGCAGTTGCCAGTTGTCACCGCTGGAGCCTCCCACCAGGTGAATCGTGCCCAGTTCGTTACCGAGGGCCGCCGCGACAAATTCCTCCGCCTGACTGAGGCTGTCAATCAGCAGCAGTGCAAAAGTATTGGATGCATTCGAGGCCGGGGATTTGCGGCGCAGTTCCCACTGCATGGACAGCACGAGATCCCTGGCCTGCTGGAAGCCGAAGTGGCTCAGCGAGTCGATTCTGCGCGCGACGCAGCTGAAGCCACTGCGGTCAAAGCTGATGGCCGATACCGTGTTTTTCCGGTAGCCGCCAGGGGTTATTTCGCCGGAGGTGGAGCAGCCAAAAAACCGTTTGTCGGGGTGTTGCGCCAATGCGTTTTCCAGCGCGGGGCCGGTATGATTGGGCCCGTGCAGCAACAGCACGAATTCCGCAGTCTCCAGCGGCAGGGATGTGAACAGCTCCCGAATGGCACCGTCGGTGTCAGGAGTCGCAGAGTTTGCGGAAAAAATGCCGGCAGCCATCGATTGATCATAATCGACTTGGGCTGCCGGCGAAACGGGCGACAGGGCCGGCCAGGACCTGAAAGCCCTACAGGGAAATCACGATGGTCTGGGTTTCGGTATAGGCCCTGACTGCCTCGACACCGTTTTCGCGACCCCAGCCGGACTCCTTGAAGCCGCCGAAGGGCAGCGCGGCATCGATAACATTGTGGCAGTTGACCCATACGGTTCCCGCCCGGATTCTCGGGGCGATTTTGTGGATCATCGAGACATCCCGGGACCAGATACTGGCGCCCAGGCCGTAAGGCGTATCATTGGCCTGGGCGATAACCTCCTCAATATCATCATAGGGGCTGGCCACCAGCACCGGCCCGAAGATTTCCTCCCGCACAATTTTCATATCCGGACGGGTGTTGACGAACACCGTAGGGTTGACGAAAAAGCCGTCACCGGCCGGGCTGTCGCCGCCGGCGAGGATTTCGGCGCCGCTGTCCCTGCCGGAGGCTATATAGGCGCAGACTCGCTCCTGCTGGATTTTCGACACCAGCGGCCCAATCTCGGTACCCGGGTCCAGCCCGGGCCCGACTTTCATGTTGCGAGCGATGTCGGCTACACCCTCGACCACCTGGTCGAACCGGGACCTGTGGACATACAGTCTCGAGCCCGCAGTACAAACCTGGCCGTGGTTGAAGAAGATGCCGCTGGCGGCGCCGGGAATAGCGATCGCAAGGTCGGCATCCGGCAAAACGATGGCCGGGGACTTGCCACCCAGTTCCAGGGTAACTTTCTTGAGGTTGCCGGTAGCGGCCTGCAGGATCAGCCTGCCCACTTCGGTCGAGCCGGTAAAGGTCACTTTATCAATGCCGGAATGCCCGGAAATGGCAGCACCGGCAGTGTGCCCGTAACCGGTCACCACGTTGATAACCCCGGGCGGGAAGCCCGCCTCCGCGGCCAGCTTCGCCATATATAGCGCCGTCAAAGGGGTTTCCTCAGCGGGCTTGAGCACCACCGTGCACCCCGCGGCCAGGGCCGGGGCGATCTTCCAGGCGAGCAGCAGGGTGGGGAAATTCCAGGGCACAATCGCGCCCACCACGCCAACGGGCGGGTAGTTGGCATAGGCGAATAACTCGCCGT
>JACKNO010000013.1 GCA_024234815.1 Pseudomonadales bacterium
AGTCCAGCAGGCTGCCCTCGAAGTTCCCGTGCAGGCTGCCCCAGCCATCGGAGTTGTGCATGAAGTAGAAAGAGAAGGCGAAAATCCACACTTCCAGCGCATGGGCCACCAGCGCGCCGAATACGCCCAGCACGATGCGAAAGCGGTGGCGAATCTTCAGCCGGGGCATGGCAACGGTGAAGCGGTACATGAACTCGTAGTGAATCATGACCGCTGTCGCGATGACCAACATGTTGACGAGAAAGACGAGTAGCACTGTCCCGGTGCTCCTGCATTATTATGTGGCCTTACTTTACCGCTATATCCGGTTTTCTGCATTGCTGGCGTGGGCGCTGCCGCCGGGTATACTTTGGCCTGCACACTATCCGGGAGCGTCGCCGTGGAAGCGAAAACGGACCTGAGCCACCCCATCGAGTATGTCCGGCAAAACTCCGACATTATCGGCGAGGCGCTGAATCAGTACGGCTATATAGTCATCGACAGCCTGTATTTCATTGTTATCGGCATGCTGTCGGTATTTGTCCTGCACAAGCTGGCATCGCGGTTTCTCTATCCCTATCTTCCCAATGCACGCCTGGCCAGGGTGGTTTTTGGCGCGCTCTACGTTCTGGTGCTGGTCGTCACGGCGCTGATCGCCCTCAAGCGGGCCGGTTTCGATACCGCTGGCTTCGGGCAGATAGCCGTCCTGCTGGTGCTGTTCGGCGCGGTGTTGGTCTACTTCCTCCTTCCCTTCCTGCCCAAGCTGCCATTCATCCCCGGCCATATGATAGAGACCGGGGGCGTGACGGGTATCGTGGATTCCATATCCAGCTTTCACACCACCCTGCGCAAGTTCGACGGCACGATCGTGTTCCTGCCCAATGCGCTGGTAATGGCTTCCCGTATCCAGAACTTCAGCTACACGCCCACCCGGCGTATAGAGCTGAAGCTGCTTATCGCGCTCGATACCGACCCGGCCGCCGCTGCGGCTCGCGTGCTGGAGGTGGTGACCGCCGAGCCCAGGGTCCTGGCCGATCCCGCTCCGGCAACCTATGTACTGAACGCCGATGCAACAGGCGTGGCGCTGACCCTGTATTGCTGGGTGAACAACGCGGACTTCCTGCCGGTGCAGAGCGAGCTCTGGTTGCGGCTGCTGGCACTGGCGCGCCAGGAACATGGCATCACCCTGGCCAGCCCGCGCCAGGAAGTCGCATTGAAGGACGCGCGTTAAGTAAGTGACGCACATTAACCAGGATCAATTGCTTCAGGGAGAACCAACAGGCAATGAGCACTAACTTGCCCTTCAGTGACCTGGTGCGGGTTCGCTTCAGCGATACCGATGCCCAGGGCCACCTCTATTTCGCCAACTACCTGGTCTATGCGGATGAAGTTGTTGGGCATTACATGGAGGAACTGGGCTTCAGTGCCATGAACCCCGGCGAGGCGCCCTGCTTCATATTCACGGTCAACCTCAACTGCAGCTATCTCGACGAGTGCAAGGCGTTCGATACAGTGCGGGTGTGTGTGGGTTATTCGCGGCTGGGCAACAGCAGCGCCGACGTCAGCTTCGAGCTGTACAACGACGCCAGCGGCACGCTGTTGGCCAGGGGCTCCTTCACCCAGGTGTTTACCGACAAGCAAACCCGCAAATCCACTCCCATTCCCGAGGCGTTTCGCCAGGCGATCATCGTCCGCCAGCGTCTAACCGCCGGGACAACCCCGCCGCTATGAGCCGGCCCCGGCTCTGCGGCCGGAGAAAATCTTTTAATTTGGCAGTGGAAACCAGGATAGAACCGATAGGGCACAAGGCTCGCCAGATATCTGCGTTTTGTCTCGCTTGCCGGCCGCGACAGATCAGTCGGGTACGGCCGATCAGTTGGGCGATGAGGGTTTCCGCGCCAGGGGAGCGAGAGCACCGCATTCTATTGGAGGAAATATTCCATGATTATCGACGTCTGGGGTCAGCACCCGACCCTGCGCCATATCCAGAGCCCTATATTTGATTCCCTGCGACGCTGGACCAGGCAGGCCGTGCCGCAGGAGGCGCCACCCGTGAGCCTGACGGTGGCGCAGATGGACAGCGCCGGGGTAGACAGGATGCTGATAAGCGCCTGGCAGGCGCCGGGCCGGGACCTGATATCCAACGAGGAGGTTGCCGGGTTCGTCAGCGAGGCCCCCGAGCGCCTGATCGGTGTGGGTTCGGTAGACATATCCAGGCCCATGGAGGCGGTGGCGGAAGTGCGCCGCTGCGTCAGGGAATACGGCTTCAAGGCAATCCGGGTACTGCCCTGGCTGTGTGAGCTGCCGCCCACCGACCGC